>NZ_BAAGAJ010000004.1:0-108969 GCF_047159535.1 Krasilnikovia sp. MM14-A1259 | reverse complement strand
TGTGCTTGACCCACAGGGTCATGGCCAGCAGCAGGATCAGGCCCAGCAGGCCGGCAGCGACCAGCAGCGGCACGGCGTAGTCGAACAGGAACGTCGTCAGGTCCGCCCAGCTCACCGGGCATCGCCTCCCTCGACCGGGTCCGATGACGCGGCCAGTTGTGCCGCCTTCTGGCGCTCGTCGCGCAGCTGCGCCAGGTACGCCGGCAGCTGGTCACGGTTGCTGATCGCCAGCAGCAGCAACGCGTCGATCAGCTCGTGCTTCTTGATCTTCGCCTTGCGGTCCAGCCACTCCCGGTCGACTACGTCGTCGAACCGCTTCTCCATGTCGGCACCGTGGTACAGCGTGTTGCGCTTCATCTCGGGAAAGGCTGAGTTCGTGTCTGTGACCGGCGCGCTCATCGCAACTCCCCCGGGGCTCGATGACGTCATCATGATCGCGGAAGCGTATAACACGTAGGACACGGCGTACGGGTACAACACGTGTTACGCGACCGCCTTCGCGAAGTCCCTGGCCAGGGCGTACGCCTTGGTTCAACGCGGGCCTGGTGCTGATGGAGACCCCCCTCCGTCTGGGCAGCTGCCGGAACAGGTCGGGGCTTCTGTGCGAGGCGCGGGCCCTCGTCCGCAGGTCAGCCGGACGGGCGCTCGAGCGCGGCGGTGCGCTGCTGGCGCAAGCTGGCCAGGCGCTGCTGCAGCGGCCTTGCCTGCTCGGCGATACCGTCCACCCGACACTCGGCGAGGGCATCGACGGCATAGCCCAGCAGCACGAACGTGTCCTTGCCGTACCGGTCCTCTCGAAGGTCGCGGCGGACTTCGGACAGTTCGTCAGCGGTCTCGTCGTCCACGACGTCGTAGAAGGCGACCACGTCGCCGGCCAGCTGCAGGACGTCGTCGCGCGCCGCGGCCAGCCACTCTGCCTCCGCGTCGCCCTCGCCGCGGCCGGCGGCGCGGTCGGCCCGGGCGAGTTTCTCGTCGGGCCGGCCGGACCCGGCGTCGGCCAGCAGGGCGTGCAGGCGATCCGCGCGATCTCGGAACCCTTGCCGCGACCGCATTCCGAACATGGCGCCGAAGTCGCGGTGCGCTACGCCGAGCCGGTCCGCCGCGTTGAGCAGCCACCTTTCCCGGTCTGCGGCCTGCCACCACAGGTAGACATGCAGGACCGCGGCGTCGAACAGGTCGTCGACCCGCACTCCCTCGGGGAGGCCGGAGCCGTGTTTGCGCAGGTAGGACAGCACCTCGGCAGGCTCGGAGCCCAGCTCGCCACGGTGCGGATCGTCCACACGGCGATGACGCTCATGAATCGCTTGGACGGCCTGCGCCGCCCGCTCGGCCGTCACGCGCGGAGGGGTCGCCATCCTGTCAGCAAAACACTGACGGATGATCACCTCAACCGACCGCGCTTTACCGGGTCTTCGGGCCCCTCTCAGGCGGCGGCCGGAACCCCCCTCTCCCCCAATCCCCCCTTCACCCCGCGGCGGCCCAGCGGGAAGTCCCGTCGGGGGGGGGCGCTGGGGTTGGGGGGCGCGTCACAGCCCCCCTCTCCCCCCTGTTGAGCGACGCTGGCAGCGGGGGGCCCACGCGCGCAACGGGCGGGGGTGGGCTCTGTGGCTTAGCAGGTGCGTTAACCGATGGATGCAAATGCGTCATGTGTCGCGTGTGCACCTAGGTCGCCGCAGTTGTCCTAGCGCGTGTCTCCTACCTGGGGTTGGTGTCTCGTCACAACGCTTGTCACAACGCGTGTCTTAGGTCGCGTAACAGCCGACGTCCCACGGGCGGTGATCACTGCTGGCAGACCCTGCGGTTGAATGCGCAGTGCGTCATGTGCACAGGCAGGGGCGCTTGTGGTACGGAGACAGCACACAGTAGTGACTACGCCCGTGAAGGGGGCCCGGAAGATCATGCTCGCCCGGATAGACGCGCCCGTGCCGTACAGCAAGGGTGCATGGCTACGCTCGGTCGGACTCAATCCGGTCGACCTGGCCGGCAAGGTCTTCACCAGCGCCTCGTACAAGGGCGGCATCGGCAAGACGCTGATCGCCTACGAGCTGGCGTTCCTCATTGATGGCATCTTGGTCGATCTCGACTGGGACAAGGGCGGCGCCACGGTCAAGTGGGGCTACGACCCGGACCTGCGCGTCAACGCGCCGTTGGTCGACCTGGTGGAGAAGGGAAGGATCCCGAAGCCACTGAGCGGGCAGCTGTGGCGTCCCGACTTGGTGCCGTGTACCCCGGACCTGAAGTACGTGGTCCCGCCGGCGAAGAAGTTCACCGACATCCTCGTCAAGCTGGCGCAGGAGCTGGGTGAGAAGTATCAGAAAGCGGTGGTCTTCGACACTCATCCTGGCGGCGGGCCGGAGGCGTTCGCTCCGATGGCAACCTCGAACGTCGTGCTGGGTGTGGTGGAGCTCGGTCAGCAGGAGATGAGCGCCGGCGAGCAGATGGTCGACGAGCTCAAGGCGTACCCGCTGCTGCTGGTGCCGAACCGGGTCACCGGAACGGCCCAGGAGGACCGGTATCTCGACTGGCTGGACCGGGTGACGGAGGAGGCGGGCGTGCCGGTCGCCCCGCCGATTACGGACATGCGCCACTGGGTGAAGGTCCGCAAGTCACGGATGGCGATTACCGCGAACAGGCCCACGGCGAGGTTTGAGCGGCTCCGCCAGGATCTGCAGGCGGTCGCAGGAGCGGCGGTGAGCTATGTCCGCGCCGCTGCCTGACGCGACGGAGGGCGGCGGCCTGTCGGAGCAGGTGGACGGCCGGGCCATTGCTCGAGCGAACCGCGAGGCACGCAAGGCCGCGGCCGTCGCCAGGAAGGCCGCAGCGCAGGCCAAGAAGGCCGGCGCCGAGGAGGAGCCGGACGACCCGTCGCAACGAGGCGGGGAGACGGCGTCGAGACGGCAGCAGAACATGCCGCACCCGCGTAACCCTCGGCCGGCACTCTCGGGGCCGGCGGCGAAGTCGGCAGCAGCGCCGGCGGCTGAGTCCGTCTCCACAGCAGAGGCCAGCCGCGGCACGACCGCCGCAGCGGCGACGTCTGCTCCTGCGGCTATCGAGGTGTCCCTCGGAGCCGACCGCGACACAGGACCTGTCTTAGGTCATGACACAACCGTTGTCACAACGACTGACACAACTGCCGAGGAGCCTCTGACCTCCGTGAACGTGCAGGTGGACGAGCCGGCCGAGGTGCTGGCGCCGTCCGAGCCGCGACCTGTGCCGGCCGACGATGACCCTGCCGCGTTGCTGCCGGTGGTGGTGCAGTTCAACATCGCCGATGGGACCGTGATGGCCCGGTTCCGCCGCGCCACGGACCGCAAGGGCGTGACCTTCACCGGCCTGGTGTTGGACGCTCTCCGCAAACACCAGCACGAACTGGCCGACCTGGTCGCACGTCGACGCCCACACGCCGATCCGAACGATCTGTTTCCCCATCGGGCAACACCGCGGGGTGGGCCGTCAGTGCCCGGCGGAGGCGTGATCCGAATCCGTCCGACGGTCGGGGAGCTAAAGATCATCGACGCTCTGGTGGACGACACGAGCAAGAAGATCGTTCGTGGACGGCTTGGGGTCAAGGCAGTGTCGCGTTCGGAGCTGGTGACGGCGGCGCTCGACGGATATCTGCCGAAGCCCAAGAAGGGCGAGGTCGCGAAGTAGGCGTGGGGGGACTGGTCCCCGCTGGCCCTCGCCCCCTCGCCTCTCGACTGACCGGGTGCCCTCAGGCGCGCCGGCGTCCGGCCTCGGCACGTTCCGCGCGTTCGCGTTGGGCGGTGGTCTCGGCGCGCTGCTCGGCGAGTTGCTCACGCAGCTGGGTGACCTCGCCGGCCTGGTGCTCGACCTGCTTGCGAGCGGCGTCGCGATCGGCGGCGGCCGCGGCCGCGCGCTCTCCGGCCTTGGCCAGGTCGGTACGCAGGCCAGCGGCCTGCTCGCGGAGAGCGTCGCGGTCGACGGTCGTGCTGTCACGGTCGGCGGTGACGGCGCGCACCGCGGCGCGCAGCTCGGCGAGTTGCTCACGCAGCTGGGTGACCTCGCCGGCCTGGTGCTCGACCTGCTTGCGAGCGGCGTCGCGATCGGCGGCGGCCGCGGCCGCGCGCTCTCCGGCCTTGGCCAGGTCGGTACGCAGGCCAGCGGCCTGCTCCCGCAGGGTTTCCCGGCCGGTCTCGGCGGTCTGCAGCTGGGCGCGCACTGCGGTGAGCTGCTCGGACAGGCCGGCGACCGTGCGCTGCTCGGCGGTCAGCTGCTCGCGTAGCTGAACGGCCTCGGCGGCCTGACGCTCGACCAGCTTGCGGGCGGCGTCGCGATCGGCGGCGACCGTGGTCAGTTCCTTGCCCTGCAGCGCGAGCTGTTTGTCGAGGTCGCGGTTGCGGGCGACCGTTGCGCGGGTCTCCTTCACGGCGGCCTGGCGTTCCTCGATCGCGTGGGTGGCCGCGAGGGTCTGCGCGCGGGCCTCGCGCTCAGCCTTCTCCCGCTCCTGGTCGTGCTGGTCGCGCTCACGCTCGGCGGCGCGGATCCGGTCGGCGGCTTCCTTCTCCGCATCGCGGGCCATCCGCTCGGCGACGCGCCGGGCCTCGTCAGCCTGCTTGTGGGCGGCCACGGCGTCACGGCCGCTCTTCTGCGCCTTGTCTCGGGCGTCGGTCTCGGCCTCGGCGCGGGCGATCGCCTGCCGCATCTCCTCCTCAGCGGCCGCGGCCCGCTCCAGGGCGGCGCGCTCGACATCGCGGCGCGAGAGGTAGCCGGTCAGCAGGCCAGCCAGGGCCTCGATCGCGGGCTCGATCTGAGCGGAGTCCTCCTGCATGACCTCCATGGGCTGTTCCAGGCCGGCGGCCCGCAGCGCCAGCCGGCGGGCCTTAGCCCGGCCCTGACAGGTTCGCGGCGCCTCCGGCCAGGTCCGCTTGCAGTATTTGCTCCGCCGATTCGCCGTGCGCGGCTCGGTGAACGTGTCGCCGCAGTATTCGCAGGTCACCTCCGCCATGAGCACGTCGCTGCCGCTTCTGCCGGGCACTGGCTCCACGCTCTCCGTCGTCATACGAACATGATACCATAGAATCTAGTTTCCGGGAACAGTTACTATCTTTCTGTTTCCGGAAACTAGCTTTAGGTTGGTCGACATGGCTATTGTCTTCGAGAATTCGGCCTGTATGGCTCTCAGAGCCAGTAGATTTGAGTGGCGGATACAATCCCCAAGCGCCTGACGTCAAACCTTGGCTTGTAGGCCATCTGAGCGGGTCAGATTTGCCCTGTTGCGAGGGGGCGTCGCTGAATCTGCGCGGCGTCTCAGTGGATCTCTGATCCAGGCTTAGCGGCTCTATCTCTCCAGGTCAGCGGGGAGAGGCCGTCGCCGGGCTGGCGCGTGGCCGGCCACTCGCACTCGTCCACCTCGACCGGCGCCCGCGCCGCGAGTTCGGCCCGGGCCTGGGCCATGCGCTCGGCGTCGACGGGGCCGCCGTGGCGGCGGTTCGGGCGGGACGCGGTGCGGCTGCCGGCGGCCGCGGCTGCAGCGGCGGCCGCCCGGGCGGCGTGCCGCCCGGGCTGGTCGCCGGTGCGGTCGGCGGCCGCCGCGGCGTCGCGCTGGTCTCGCTCGGCGCGCAGCGCCGCGGTGCTGGCGGCCGCGGCCGCCAGCTCGGCGGCCAGGACCTGACGTTCGTAGCCCTTGCGGACCGGGGAGTGGTGGGGCACGACCGCGTCCGGGCTGGTCAGCGCGCGGTCCAAGGTCCGGGCGAGGTAGCTCAGCGGGGAGTGGGCGTCGCCGGCGGCGATCACCGTGCGGACCTCGGCATAGCGGCCGGTGAGCCCGTGCCGCTCGACCAGGCGGACCACGTCGGCGGCGGTCCAGCCCGGGCCGAGCCGGGCGCCGAGGGTGGCCGCGATCTGCCGCAGCGCCAGGCCACGCGCCCGGGCGGCCTGGCGCTCGTCACGACCGCCGGCGGCGGCATCGCTGATGAACCGCTGCAGGAACTCCCACCGTCCGGACAAGGCCCGGGCCAGGGGTTTCGCCCATGACATGACCTCTGAGCGGCGTAGACTGCCCGGTGATGTGGCGGACAACCGGTTGGCCGTCCTAGGACGGCTAGACCCTGTGGGCTGAGCCGCTCCCTTGGTCGGTGCTGGGCGCGAAGCGCCGCCGTTGTGCCCTTCACCCCGGCCGTCAGGCCGCTGGGTACCGGCTATGGGTGACGTTGGCCGAGAAGAAAAGGTCAAACCCCTGAAACCGGAAGAAGATCGCCTCCTAGACCCCGTTCGGGGAGGGTCGTAAAAATTCGTCATGCGTGAAGCGACCTCGAACGCGGTCTCCACGCTGGCCAGCCCCGCCCGCAGCGCCGCCATCCGGTCGCTGTCCTGGGCGGACCTCACCGTGTACGCAGCCCTGACCAGCCGGGTCGCCCGCTCTCGTACGGCCCGCGCGGCCTTGGCCGCCTTGTAGGCGTCGTCGGCGAAGTCATCGCTCACCTGCGCCTGCAGTTGCAGATCCTCGGCGGTCCGTTCCGCCACGACCGCCTCCGCCTCGAGCACCGCCGCCTCCGCGGCCGTCGCCGCCCGCTGCGCCTCGGCGAGCACGGCCTGGCGCTCGTCGACGAGCTCCACCGCGCGCTGCAGCAGCCGGGCCACGATGGTCGCCGCCTTCGGCAGGAACGGCGTCAGGTCGAACGGCGACTCCTCCAGCGGGGCGAAGTGGTACACGCTGCGCCGGCGCCGCAGGCCGGTCTCCTCGCGCTCGGCCAGGCCGCATGTACGGCCCACCTCGTCGCGCACCGTCGCGCCGACCTGCACGCTGTACGCCCAGGACGTGGTTACCGTCTTGGTCACCACGCCGGCGAACAGCGCCGTCGGGCCGAGCCCGGCCATCGACCGCTGCCCGGCCGCGGGGTCGGCGGCGATCGCCATCACCGCCACCACCAGCGGGTGCTGCGGCGGCCGGCCCCGGCTGCTCAGCCCACGGGTAGCCCGCTCGTCGGCCATCCGGGCCAGGAAGTCGGCGACCAGCCACACCGCACGCGCCTGCCCACCCGGACCCTGCCGCATCTGCAGCCGGCCCCGCGGACCGGTCTTCGTCAGCCGCGGCATCGCCTCGACCACCCCGCCGACCCGGTCCCGCCAGCGCTGCACGTAACCCAGCCGCTTCAGCGCCCGCGCCACGCGCCGCATCGCGGCCCGGTGCACCACACGCAGCTCGTTGACGCGCGCCGCCTCCGCGCCGGCCTGCGCCTGGTCGTCGTCGTGGACCGCCCGGGCCGACGCGATCCAGGCCGCGTCCGCGCACTGCCAACATCCCGTACGCCGCGGCGGCGCCGGCCGCCGCGACCGGTCCCGGCCCCGAGCCTGCTGCAGTCGCCGCCAACGCCGGCGCTCCTGCACCGCAGACGGCGGCAGGTCCGGTGTGGTGGGCGGCTGCGGCCGGCACGCCTCACAGGCCAGCTGCTCGGCCAGCTCCGCCACCCAGCCGGCTTCCTCCGGCGTCAGCGAGCCGCGCCGCGGCGCGCTACGCTGCCGGCGCCCCCAGCAGGACAGGCACAGCGCAGGCGAACCCGGCCCGTCGCGCGACACACCACGCCGGTCCAGGCCCGCGGCCGCGCACGGACCGCACGGCTCCTGCTGCCCCGTGTCGTACAGCGCCCGCAGCGACGGCGGCACCGGGTCGACGTCCAGCATCGACAGCTGCCCGGGCAGCACCGGCCGCGGCGCCAGCAGCCGCACATGCGTACGGCAGGCCGAGCCCGCCACCGGATCCACCGCCGGCACCTGCAGGCCCGCCGCGTAGCACGGCACGCACCAGCCGATGCCCTGCAGCGCTGCCGGCACCGTCCGCACAGTGGCCAGCCGCCCGCCAGCGGTGGGCTTGAACGAAGACGTCGACACCGCGGCGGTCACGACCGACCGCCCCACCGCGCCACCACTGGCAGCCGCGGACACGACACCGACCACTCAGCAGCCACGCGCGCATCGCGCCCGGCCGCCAAGATTTCTTCCCCCACATACTCACCAAGCGCATTTGGGGTCGCCTGGAGTACAACCTGCAGGTCAGAGCCGGTGCAGGAGAGCCGCGCCCGGACTCGGCGCCAGCCGGGCAAGCTCGGGCTCCTCTGCAGGGGCAGCGAACTCAGTGCGCACCAGACCGCGCCAGCCCGCGACACGCGGGCGATCGCCCGACTGGACGAAATTCGGCCATAGCCAGGACAGGCAAACCAGGCCGAACCACGGCAAGGCCCACAGGGGCGCCCGCAGAGCGGGAAGACAGGGAAAACCGCACGTCGCGCCCAGCGACGCTCGGAAACCTGAGTCGAGAAAGGGGCGGTCTCAACCAACCGCGAAAGCGTGCCCAAGCACGCGGGCCGTGCACCTGCAGAGCGCCACGAGAGGCGATTTGAAGGCAGCACTCGGCCCGCCCACCGGGCAAGTGCTAGCCTGATGGCAAGCCTCCGGTGTGCAAGCCGGGGCACAACCAAAGACCCTTGGGTTGGCAGCCTGTAGGGGGTCTCGGTTGAACACCGGTCACGAACGGTATGTAGTTATCTGGGCAACGCCCCGGCTCTGAGCCGGGGCGTTTCTCGTTACCGAACCATCACGTCACTTCCTAAGCAGCGTTCTGCTGACCGGGACTCAGCTCGAATCGGAGCTGCTCGTTTGCCGTCGACTCCGGGCTCGGCCACAGCGGGCAGCCCTGGTCGTCGATGGGCAGGAACCGGATAGCCCGGCGAATGACCTCAGCCACGCTGATGCCGGCCGCCTCGGCTGCCCGGAGCAGCTTCATCGCCTCATCCGGATTGTCGAACTTCGCCCCCGTGAAGTACGGCTTGCCCGACGTCGGGTCGTACGTCGGCGTGTAGCCGCCATATCTCGTCCCGGGCTTCGGTCCCCGCTTCCGTGGCGATCCGTTCATGCGGATCATCATGGCAGACACGGCTCATATCTCATTAACTGTTTATCGGCGTGTCGGCAGAGGGTCTCACGAGGACGGTTGTTCGCCGTAACCCATGCTGTGCCCGCGGCACGGTGCGATTGGCGCCGAACCGGCATCAGCCGCGTACGGTGACGAGCATGGGCGAGCGGTTGGAACCTGCGCAGTGGTACGCGAGTTTGCCGAGCTTCCTGGCGTCCGCCTGCATGCTCATCACCGACCCAGGTGGGGCAGTGCTCGCCGTGAAACCGAACTACCGGCCGTGGTGGAACGTGCCCGGCGGAATTCTGGAGGCCGACGAGCCGCCGCACGAGTGCTGCGCCCGAGAAGTCGCTGAGGAGCTCGGCATCCAGCGGGAGGTAGGCCGGCTGCTCGTCGTTGACTGGGTTCCTCCGAACGCACAGCGGCGGGCGTGGTTCGGCTACGTCTTCGACGGCGGCGTACTCGACGACGCGTCCGCGATCACGCTGCAGTCCGACGAACTGGATGCGTTCACGTTCTTCCAGGCCGGCGAGCTGCGCGAGCACCTGACGGCCAACACCGCCGATCGGATCGAGGCCGCGCTCGAGGCCAGGGCCCTCGGAGGAGTGGTGTATCTGCACAACGGCGTCCGAGTCGACCCCGTCAGCTCCGTGTCGGGCCGACGGTAGACGCCCACGTCGATCGTTCACGCGGCCGCCGCCAACAGCTCTCTCGCTTCGTCCTGCCACGCCTGCACGACCGGCGCGGTTCGGTGAGCCGCTAGGCCGCCGTGGTATTCACGGATTCGCTCGCGCAGCCGACGGGAGCGAATCCGGGCGGCTGCGTGCAGTGCCGTCCGGGCTGTATCGCAGGAGTGCTCGACGTCGCCGAGACTGGCCTGGACTCGGGCCAGCAGGATCTGGTGCAGCGCGCGGGCGCGGACGTTGTCGGTGGGCAGGTCGAGCGCGGCGGAGCCGTAACGAGCGGCCTCGGCGAACCGGCCGAGGTCGTACAAGCAGTGCATGGTGGACCCGGCGTGGTGCGCCGGGCTCGACGCGCCCAACCACTCGGGCGCTTGCTGGGTGGCGGCGCGATCGAGAGCCTGCGCCGCGCGGTCGAGGGCAGCGCGCACCTCGCCGGTCTCCCCAGCAAGGGCGTGGCCACGAGCCTCGGTGGTGTGCAGCCGGGCCAGCAGCGCTGCCGGCGCGTTCTGCGAGGACATCCATCCAGCCCGGGCTACCTGTGCCGCCTTCGGCCCTTCGCCGAGGTAGACCAGTTGGGCGGCCATGTTGCTCATCACGTAGGAGCCGAACGCGGCGTCGCCCGCCTGCTTGGCCAGGGCAAGGGCCTGGATGCTGAAGCGCTGCGAGAGGCCGTGGTCTCCGTCATCGAAGGCCATGTAGCTGACCGTCTCGGTGAGCACCGCAGCGGCGGCGAACAGTGCGCGGCCGACGCTGTCGCGGTAGGAGCCGTGCAGGAGCGGCGCCACCTCGCGATCGAGGTAGTCGGTCAACCAGGCCCGCGCGTGTCCGCGCCGTGCCGGCGGTCGAGGTCGGCGAAGTCCTGCCTGGCCGCCAGCAGCCGCTCAACGTCCGCCATCCCCACCCGACTGCTGCCGGTGGCGGTGACCTGCGCGGTCGTTGGGGCGAAGGCCCATCGCCAGCCCGCTTCGAGGCCAGCGCCGGCCATGAAGGAGTAGGTCAGGAAGTCACGGCGGTGCACGGTCTGCCTCCACAGGGCGGTAGCCGAGTCGGCTGCGGCGGACGCGCTGGTCGGGAACTCCAGGAAGGCGTCCCCGGCCCCGAACACCTCAGCGGCGGTGACCCGCCGGTTGAGGCGGCGGGTCAGCACCTCGGCGATCAGTGCCGGGGTCGGCGCATCGGGTATTGCTCCCCGAAGCCAGCGGTTCACGGAGCTGGAGTCGTACCGCAGGTGTAGTTCGCCGTGCCTGGGCTGCGCACCGAGTTGGTTGACGTGCCGGGCCAGTGCCGCATTGGACAAGCCCGCCTCGCCAATCAACGCCGCGAGGTACGTGTTGCTGGTCGTACGACTGCCCACGGTCAACCTCCCTCCCGACGGGCCGCAGCTCAGCGAACTCCCATGGTCGACATGGTGTCCGTCACGCTAGTGGCCCGCGTCTGTCTGTGGTGGGTTCGGTACGCAGTGCACAACCCGGCACAACCTCGCACCCGGGCACGCATCTGCCGATCTTGGTCATCCTGATCGTTTCCTCAAAGGACGGCACGGTTCTTTGAGAATTCAATGCAAAACGTCACGTAGCACCCGTCGCGCCGCGGTAGGCGGCTGGGCGCTCGAAGCAGGCGGCGGACGGGGTGAAGTGGTTCGGCACGATCCTGACGAGGCGGAAGCCCCGGTTCAGGTAGTACCGGTGGAGCTCCCGGTTGGTGGTCCAAGCATCGAGGCGGACCCATGGCAGGCCGTCCGTCTCGGCTTGTGCACCCGCGAAGTCGAGCAGCTGCGCGCCGATGCCGCGGCCCGCGGCGGCCCGGTTGATGGTCAGCCGGTGTACGAACAGTGCGCTCGCTTCCTCCTCCGGGCTCCATAGGCCGCGGTGGGTTCCCCGGTTGATCGTGATGGCCGCGAGGACGTCGCCCGTGCGCTCGGCCCGGGCGAACCAGGTGGAGCCGTCCTGCAGATCTCGCCGAAACCCGTCGATCATGGTGTCGGTGTCGGGGAAGTCCTGCGACCACTGGTCTTGACCATGGGCTTGCAGCCATGCGGTTGTGTCGCGCCTGAGCGCGATGACGGTGGCGAGGCTCTCGGGGGTGGGGGCCGCCTGCATGATCCTCACCGTGTCTCGCTGAGGTTCAGGGCGTATTTGGCGGTGAGGTCGCCGGACTCGTACAGGACGACATTGCGGTCCGCGGGGAGCAGCTCTTTCGTCAGTCGCACCGGCCGCTGGTCTGTCCACCCCACACGCTGGTAAACGATCATGCTGGCGTCCTGGCTGATGCCGAAGGTCCGCGCCTCCTCCACGGTCGCCGGCCGACAGGAGACCTCATCGGCCCAGCCGATCTCCCGGAATCCGTGGGCGGCCAGCCGCCGGACAGTGCCCTCCTTGATGTCGTGGGGCGTGTCCAGGCCGGCCGCCGAGGCCACCTCGTACGGGTAGAAGCTCACCTGGCATGACCACGGCACGCCGTCGACGTAACGGAGCAGGTCGCGAACCACGACCAGGTCATCGACCTGGACTTGCAGGCGATTCGCCACAGCCGGAACTGCAGGGATGATCCGGAAGCTGAAGTCGTGGCTGGGTGTCCGGCCGGACCGGGTTACTTCCGAGTGCCAGGAGTCGGCCGTTCCCTTACGGTCCGGATGTTCGGTGTGAGCACTGTGCTCCAACACGCGGAGGCGACGCACGAAGGTGCCGTTGCGGCCGCGGGTCTCGATCAGCCCCTCAACGGTCAGCGACTGGAGCGCTTGGCGAACGGTGCCTCGTGAGCACTCGAAGTGGCCGCCGAGCTCGGGCTCAGTGGGGAGGCGCGCTCCCTCGCTCAGCCTGGTGCCGAGCAGCTCCTGTTCGCCGAGGATTGCGTCCCGCAGCTCGTCGGCAATCTCGCGGTAGCGCGGCGTGGTTCCCACCCGTCACCCCTTCCGTCATTTCGTCTATACGAATCTAACGCAAAAGCTTGACTCCGCAGTACCGAAGGTCCATCGTTTGATTCGTACAGACGAATCAAACCATCTAGTTGATCTGGAGGCAAGAAACAGCGAGGCCCGGTGCGGTCACACCGGGCCTCGCCTTCAAACAAGGTCGTCCTGCCCTCGGAAAGGAAGTAACGACCCCATGTCCATGCTCGCAGTTGAGAACCGGACCGGCGACGCCGGACCCCGGGGGCGGGTATCCCCGCCGGTCCCAGCCAGCAACTCCAATCCGCGGACTCTGATTGCCGCCATCGAGCACCACCGCCGTGAAGGCCGCCGACTCGCCGCAGAAGCCAAGCATCACCGCACCAAACTGCGCACGCTCTTGCAGCAGCGCAATCACCACATCACAGAGTTGCGCACCACCGCTGGTTGGAGCCTGACCCGCATAGGCACCTTGTACGAGCTGACCGCCGAGCGGATCGGCCAGATCACCGAAGCGCTCCGGCCCAGCGCCGCCCGCGATGACGTGACCGGCGTGAAGGCAGGTTCCGCCTCGGCAAACTCGGTCCTCGCTGGAACAGCCACCAGGACTGCTGCCATCACCCCTGCGACACGGGGGGTGACCGCATGATCCCCGAAATCCTGACCGCCGCGATGGTCGGCTCCGCCATCACGGCCGCCTCGGCTGCGGTTCTGCTGCGGCGGACGCGTGCCGAGCTCCGCGTGGCGCGATATGACGCAACGCATGACCGGTTGACCGGCCTACTGGGCCGCGCCGGTGTGGACGCCGCGCTGGAGGAGCGGGCCGACAGCCGCCGCGCATGGTCGATGATCATGTTCGATCTCGACGACTTCAAGCAGGTGAACGACAACTTCGGACATGACGTCGGCGACGAGGTGCTCGTCAAGGCGTCGCACCGGCTGTTCATGGCGTTCGACCAGCCGGGCGATGTGGTCGGCCGGCTGGGTGGTGACGAGTTCGTGGTCTTAACCGACAACGGCCCGTACCTGCCGTTGCTCACCTGGCTGCGGGCTCTGAACGGGTTGATCGCGGTCCGTGAGGCGATGGGGCTGGCGTCGGGTGACGAGGTCACGGTGACGGCGAGCGTCGGTGTGGTGTCGGTGCTGCCGGGTGCCGAGCTGCCGCGGGTGCGGCGCTCGGCTGACATCGCGACGTACCGAGCCAAGGCTCGCGGCGGCAACCAGGTCGTCGAGTACGGCTTGCCGGGCGAGCTGGCCACGGTGCACTCGCGGCGGCCGAACCCGCGGCTGCGCGACATGGCCACGGCCGCCCGGTCCCTGCGGACGGTGACGCGATGACCACGTTCGCCGTTCCCCCGGCCGGTGCGCCGGCTTGGCGTGAGATCTACCTGACGCCGCCGGATGTGGGGCTCGACATGCCGGCCGGGACGCGGTGCCCGATCGACGGCACGGCCCTGCGGCCGCGTCTGGACGGTTGGGCCTGCCCGATGTGCGGCGCAGCCTGGGACTTCCGAGGGTTGGGCGGGCGTTGGCTGCCCGACACCGCTGTGGTGGCCGCGATCGAGCCGACGTTGCGCCGGCGGGTGTCGCCGGTGGCCGTGGCGTTCGTGCTGGCTGTGGTGGCCGGTTGCGCGTTGGCCGCCGCCGGGCTGGTCTCCGTCATGAACGAGTTCGACAAGCGTCTGCTGTGGTGGCTGGCCGCTCTGGTCGGCGCAGCCGCTGTTGCGGTCGTGCTCGGCGCGTTCGCCGGCCGGTTCCGCGACTGGCTGCGCTACCGGCACAACCGGGTGGTGCGCGTGCTCGGCGAGCGCGTGGCTGACGGGGACGTGGTCCGGTGAGCATTGAGCTGCAGGTCAACGTGACAGTTCAGTGGCGCGACCCGGTCCACTACGACGCGGAGCATTCGCTGCCTTGCCGGGTGTGCAAAACGCCGACGCACATGCGTGACAACACGGATCTGGCGTGCCACCCGCGTTGCGCGGGCGACGAGCTCGCCCGGGAGATCTTCCGGTTCGGTCAGCGGCTGGCTGACGAACGGTTCCGGAGTTCGGTAGCCCGTCGGGCCGCGCTGGCGCAGACCGCGGCGCCGACGGCGCCGCGAGTCGCCGACGAGCGGTTCGACGGCGGGCTGCAGCCCGGCCAGGTGTCAGCGGGGGTTGCGCGATGAGCATCGATTTCGAGGCCGAGCTGGTGGCGTGGCCTGCCGCGCCGCAGTTCGTACGACGTGACGGCGGGCTGCTGGTGCCGGACGACCTGGGCACAGGGACGGTGCTGGCCCCCTATGAGGCGGTGCCGGGCTGCGAGCTGCAGCCGCCGACGGCGGAGCTGGAGCCGGTCGTGGAGACCAAGCTGGTCGAGCTGGACGCCGACGGTGACAGCTCGGACCCCGATGGTGTGGACCGGGTACAGGTCCGGCGTGCGTGGTGGCGCCGGCGGCCGGTGGTCACGGCCAAGTCCGCGGATGTGCTGTACGAGCGGCTCGAAGCGGCCCGGGCGGTTGTCGAGGTCGGCCGCGATGACGAGCTGGCCCGGCGCATTTCCGCGGCTGAGCACCAGATGGCGCTCGACGGCGTGGACGAGCAGGTCGCCGCGGTACACCGCGGCCGCCAGGAGCGGGGCCGCGACGCGATTGAGGCGGAGAAGCTGGCGGCGCTGTACCGGCACACGGCCAGCGCCGGCGAGCGGGCCCGGATCGCGGCCGAACTGGCCCGGACCGGGGAGATGCGGGCGCTGCGGATCGCCAAGGTGCAGCGGGTCTCGCTGTGGATCGCCCTGCTCGGGCTGATCGGTTTCGGAGCCTGGTCGACCGCGGGCGTGCACGCCGGGCTGGTCAGGCTGCTGCACCTGGAGCAGGCATCGGCGTTGTGGTGGGCCGGCTGGGCCCTGGAGCCGCTGGTGATCGCCATCGTGGCCGGACTGATCGTGCTGCGCCCGATCCTGCGGATGTCCGGCGGCGACACCGACGGGCGGGCCCGGCGGGCGGAGGTCGTCGCGCTGGGCGGCTCGGTCGCGCTGAACCTGTTCGGCGGTTGGGAGCCCAACGCGGGCGGCTGGACCGTCTCGCTGGCCCAGGCGCTCGCCCACTCGTTCGGCGCGTTCGGTGCCGCGGGCACCGCCTGGCTGATCGGCGTGGTGATCGACTACACCACCGCAGCGCGGCCCTGGGACGGCGCTCCGCGGGTCGCCGATCTCGGTCTGCGCCCTTCCGGAAATCCTTCCGGATTTCCTTCCGCGCCAGCTTCCGAGCGGACGGCGCACACCGCGATCGGGCGGCGAAAACGTGCTCCGCTGCCGGTCGACCGGACGGCTCTTCCGGCGCACATCCGGAAGGTTCTGGACGCCACGCGCGCCGCAATCACGGACGGGCGACTGACGGCCGATCCGTCGGCGCACGCGATCTACCAACACGTGATGAAGCGCAACGGAGCACGGGAGCGGTCGAGCCAGGTCGCGGAGCTGGTCGCCGGGTGGCGGCCGCCGTTGCGCGCGGTCGACGACGTCGACGCCGCGACCGGATGACCGGGGGCCGGCCCGGTGGTGTGGCAGCCCATGCCGGGCCGGCTTTCCCCTCTCGATCGCGGCCACATCATTCGGGCCCTCGTCTCGGGGGGCGACAACCAACACACGGAAGGGCAGGCCGGGCGGTGAGCGCACTCCCTGCAGAAAACTACCCACAGTCACCGTCGCCGGTTTTTCCAGTCCGGCCGGAGGCGCACGTCGTGGACCTCGCCGATCGCAGGTCAGCGGCGCGAGAGACCCCTCCCCCACCGGACTGGCATCGGGATGAAACAGCACAAGAGGTCGGCGCCGATTCCGGCCGCCAGTCCGGCCCCGGAATCACCCTCAGCGACATTCCGGGGGATTGGGACAGCGTCCGTGCGATCTGGACGGGCACGCCGGAGCCGCTGAGCGCGCTGGCCGGCCAGGTCCGGGCGGCGCGCGGCAGCGAGGACCCGCGGCAGGTGGCGATGGCCTGCTGGTCGCTGCTCGTGCTGATCCCCCGCGTGGTGCTGCACGGGGCCTCCTGGTTCCTGCAGCACCCGGCCCGGACCGCCGCGGCGCTGCTGGTCCTCGGCGTCCTGATCGGCTCTCTCACCCTCTGATTTGGAAGGAGGCACTTCTCATGTCCGGTGCACTGACCGTGCTGCTCGGCATCGCGTTCATCGCGCTGTCGCTGTTCTTCAAGTTCACACCCCGGCTGCGCGTTCTGGTCGGCCTGGTGGTCGGCGCGATGCTCGCCGGGGTCGTCACCCACTGGATCACCCACTGGTTCGCCCAGGGCGTCGGCGCCGTGTCCGGGCCAATCTCGCAGTCGATCGGGCAGAGCACCCACGCGGTCGAGGTGGCACTGCCGAGCGTGGTCGGGTTCGTCCTGGCCGTGATCGTGGTCGTCCACCTGCGCGGCAAGGGCGGCAAAGGCGGGGGCGGTAAGGGCGGCGGCGGCAAGGGCGGCGGCAAGGGCGGCCTGGCGCACGCCGCGCTGGTTTGCGCGGTGCTCCTGCCGATCGTGGTCACCTCGCTCGGCAGCGTGATCAGGAGCGTGTCCTGATGGACCCCGTCACCCTCTTCACCATCCTGGTCTGGCTGGCGGTCGCGAAGGGCGCCGTCTACATCCTGGAGGACGCCGCCTACGGCGTCGTGCGCGGCAAGCAGTCGCCTCGGCAGCGGGAACGGGCCGCGCACCAGGCCGCCGAACGCGCCGCGGCCGCGGCGGGGCAGCCGGCCCCACCACCGAGCGGCAACTGGGGCAGGACCAAGACCGCGGTCGGCGACTACCTGGCCGGGGTGGTCGAGGACGCCACCGCCACCGCCCGCTCACGTAAGCGCCGCGCGCAGGCCCGCCGTGCGGGCGCGCAGGCTACCGACGGTGTCTTTGTCGATCACGACGAGGACGGCTTCGTCGCCGACTGCGACATCTGCGGCTGGTGCTCGCGCCGGTTCCGGATCGAGGCCAACGCGCTCGCCGCCGGCCGGGAGCACACCCGCACCGAACACCCCGAGCAGTACCACCCGGACCCCACCCCGGACGAACCCACCGAGCAGCCGCAGGGCGCGGGTCAGGCAGCGCCGGACCCCGACGTGGTCGACATGGCCACCGTCCTGGCGTGCGGGCAGTGCCCGCGGGGCGTGATCCGCGAGGGCCAGTGCGACGGGTGCGGTCGGATCGTGCCGCAGGCCGGTGCGAGCGCGGGAGAACGTCCGCAGCTTCGGGTGATCCCCGGTGGCGCCAAGGCGACTCCCGCACCGGGCGGCACCCCCGCGTCCGCGCCGCAGCCGGCCGGAAGTGCGGCCCAGGCCGGCGGTACGACGCCGCCGGCCGACGACAGCGACCTGATGGCGCTGGTCGACGCCACCCAAGACTCCGGTGCCGGCACTCCGGCCGGCACCGGCCAGCACAACAGGAAAGGGAACACCACTGTGAACTTCGAGGCCATGGGCGCTGACGAGATCCGCGCGGCTTTCGCTGACGCGATCGCGGACGCCGACAACCACGCCAACGAGCTGGACGAGCTGGCCAAGGGCCTGGCCGCGGCCGCCGAGGACTACGCCAACCGGCAGATGGCTGCAACGACCGTCGAGGAGATCACCGAGGCGTCCGAGGCGGCGCAGGTCGCCGTCGCCCAGCTGCAGCAGGCCAAGGAGCACCTGGAGACGGCCCTGGCCGACTTCAACAAGCGCGACGGCGTCGTCGCCGACACCGTCACCGAGGTCGGCAACCTCGCCGACAGCACCGTCCTGGTCGGCAACTGAACCGGCTGGGTGAGGGGCACCGCCCGGGCCCCTCACCCAGCGTCTTTTTTCTCGCTTTTCGCCCTGGCCCATCCGGTTGCAGGAGGACGTCATGTCGAACACCCACAAGGGCCGCACGGTCGCCGAGATCCGGGCCCGGCGGGCCCGGCAAGCGGGCATGTTGTTCGTGGCCGCGGCCGCCTGCATCGTCCTGGCCCTGCGCTGGCTGGTCCGCCGGACCTGGCGGCGGGCGCTGCCGCTGTACTGGGTCGCCGCCGAGCTCGCCCTGGTGTGGCTGTCCGGCCCGCTCGGAATCCCGGCCGGCACGGTGGGCGTGGCCGCGCTGGCCATCCTGATCACCGCGCTGGTGTGGCCGGCCCGCAGCTGGACGGTCCGTGGCTGGCGGGCCGCGATCGCCGGGGTGCTCGGCGGCTTCGCCCTCGGCACTGTCGCCGCAGGCCCGCACGCGCTGGCCACGCACCCGTTCGTGACGGTGTTCCTGCCGCTGCTGTCCTCGATGGTGCTGGGCTGGCCGTGGTGGCACCACCTGCGGCACGCCACCGCGGCGCCGGCGGAGCCGGACGTCGGACCGCACCCGATGGCGCCGAGGGTCGACCCGCTCACCGAGCACTGGGCCGGCCGCTGGGACGCCGAGGTCGCCGGCGTGGGCGTGTGCGCCGACACCCGCGTCATCCGGGCCGTCGAGCCCCGCGCCGGGGTCACCGAGCTGCTGCTGCAGCTGATCCCCGGCCGCGGCGTGACCGCGGACGCGATCGTCAAGAAGGGCTCGGAGGTGGAGGTCTGCCTCGACCTCGACGCCAGCAGCGTCGGCTTCGCGCCCACGGTCAAGGCGTCACGGGTGCGGTGCTCGCTGACCCACACGTCGTACGTGACCAACGGCGTGGCCTGGACCGGCCCGACCTACCGCGACGGCCGCTGCGAGATCATCACCTACGTTGACGGGTCGCCCGGGATGTGGACGTTCAACCCGCCCGGCTTCGGCGCCAAGAACGGCCTGGTCGTCGGCACCACCGGCTCCGGCAAGAGCCGGGCGCTGGGCGTGCTGATCGCCAACCTGCTGCACGCCGGATGGATGGTCGTGGTCGGCGACAGCCAGCACGGCCAGTCGCTGCCGGCCTGGCGGGACAAGACCGAGTACCACGCCGGTCCGGACGCGGTGAACCTGGTGGTGCGCCGCTTCCACGCCGAGGCCATGCGCCGCTCGCGGTTGCTCGCCGACGCCGGCGTCGAGGTGTTCGACGAAAACGACCCCCGGGTCAAGAAGCTGGGCCTCAAGCGGATGGCCCTGGTCATCGACGAGTGCCAGCTCATCGCGATTCGCGGCAGCAAGATCGTGGAGCTGCTACAGGAGTGCGGCGAGACTGTCCGCAAGCTCGGCATGTCCCTCATCCTGGCCACCCAGCTGCCGCAGATGGCGTCGCTGGGCGGGTCGATGCGGCTGCGGGACGCCCTGGTCGGCGGTAACTGCCTGATCCTGCGGGTGTCCAACCGGGGCAGCGGCTCCACGATCCTGCCCGACGACTTCGTGGGCGATCCGTACAACATCAAGCCGGAGGACGAGCAGGGCCGGCCGACCGCCGGCATGGGCTACCTGCGCAACACCTTCAAGGTCGGCATGATCGGCCGGGTTCCGAAGCTGGACGAGACCGCCGCGGCCGCCGCGGCCCCGCGCGTCGAGGTGGTCTGGCAGGTCGGCCCGGTCGACCCGGCCAGCCCGATCATCATCGGGTCCGCCGCGGCCGCCACCCGGACCGCTCCCGCCACCGCCGCGGCGGCAGCCCCCGGCGGGCTGGTCAACAAGTGGGCGGTGAAGTTCGGGGTGGGCCGCGGCAAGACCGAGGCCCCCGCCGCACCGTCCAACAGCACCGAGTGGGTCATCGCCTGTCTGCAGGCCGGGCCCGCCTCGGCCAAGGCGCTGCTCGACCGCCCGGACTGCCCGGTCGGCAGCTCCCAGCTGTACGCGCTGCTCAAGACGCTCGCCGAGCGGGGGGCCATCGTGCGGCCCGCTGAGAACAACGGCGCCTACACCCTGCCCACGGTCGTCAGCGCCGGGCGCTGACCGCCGCGGTGACGGCTGGCTCTTCCCCGGCCGGCCGTCGCCGCGACCGCCAGCCCTCGCCCCCAAAGCCACAGCTCGACCCGCTGCCCGGACCTCGTGCTGCCCAGAAACGGAGACCGCCCGATGGCACGCCGCCGCAAGCCGCAGGAATCGAAACCCGAACCCGCCGCGTTCGGCCCGATCGCCCGCGCCGCCTGGCAGGGCATGAGCACCGGCACCGGCCGCGCCGTCCGCGGCGTCACGCCCCTGGCCGACGGCGCCGATCGGGGCGCCGGCCAGCCACACGACAGCCTCGGTACCGTGCTGCTGCTGGCCGGGCTGCTGCTGGCCGGGGCGATGTTCACCCACCCGGCCGGTGCCCCCGGCACGGCGCTCGCCGCGATCGCCGCCCTCGCGACCGGCATCGGCGGGATCCTCGCCTACGCCGCCCCGGCCGCCCTGATCTGGCTGGCCGTGCAGGTGCTGCGGCTGCCCGACGGCCTGGCCAGCCCGGCCCTGATCCGGCAGACCGGCGGAACCGCCCTGGCCGGCGCCGCCATCGCCGGCGTCGCCGAGCTGGCCGCCGGCGCGGGTGGGCTGCTGGGCCGGATCACCGGCACCGCGCCGGCGTCGCTGGTCACCGCCTGGGTGATGCTGCCGGTCCTGGTCCTCGCCGGCACCGCCGGGCTGATCACCGTCACCGGGTTCGCCATCCCCCGCCCCCGGCGCCGCGTCACGGTAACGGCCACCGACGCGCTGCTCGACGGCCTCGACGAGGATGAGCCGTTCCCGCTGCCGGCCACCCCGGCCGCGACCCCGGTCTCCCCCGCCGCGCCGGCCGCTCCCACCGCGGCGACCGCACCGGGCGTGTCCACCGGTCCAGCTGCCGCGCCCGGCCCGCGGCCACCGCGCCCAGCCGGCACGTCCGCCATGCCCGGCGCAGCCGCGCCGGTCGTGGTCGGCAACTGGCGGCTGCCGCCGGTGAGTCTGCTCGGCGCCGGTGACCCGCCGAAGGCACGCAGCGCCGCCAGCGACCAGGTCAAGGCCAAGCTGCAGGGCGTCCTCGAGGAGTTCAAAGTCAACGCCAGCGTGGGTGGCTACCGGCGCGGGCCGGCCGTGACCCGTTACGAGATCGCCATCGGCGCCGGTGTCAAGGTCGAGAAGGTCGTGGGCCTGCAGAAGAACTTCGCGCTGGCGCTGGGCACCCCGAACGTGCGGATACTCTCGCCGATCCCGGGCAAGAGCGCGGTCGGGGTGGAGGTCCCCAACAGCGACCCGGACACCGTCACCCTCGGCGACGTCATCGCCGCCTACGCCGCCTGGTCCAACCGCACCAGCCACCGGCTGCTCGTCGGCCTGGGCAAGGACGTCGACGGCCGCGCGATCGCCGTGGTGTTGGCCCAGATGCCGCACCTGCTCATCGCCGGCGCCACCGGCTCCGGGAAGTCGGCAGAGCTCAATGCGCTGCTGGTCAGCGTCCTGACCCGGGCCACGCCGGACGAGGTACGGCTGCTGCTGATCGACCCGAAACGCGTCGAGCTGGCCGCCTACAAGGGCCTGCCGCACCTGGTCATGCCGATCGTCACCAACCCCGCCAAGGCCGTCGACGCCCTGCAGTGGCTGGTCGCCGAGATGGAGCGCCGCTACGACCGGCTCGAGGCGGCCGAGGTGCGCAACATCGACGACTTCAACCACCAGGCCCGCAAAGCCGGCACCGAGACGCTGCCGTACCTGCTCGCGGTCGTCGACGAGCTCGCCGACCTGATGATGGTCTCCAAAGCCGCCGCCAAGGCCGCCAAAGCCGCCGGCGACGACGACGGTGAACCCACCGTCGAGGACCTCATCGTGCGGATCCTGCAGCTGGCCCGGGCCGCCGGCATCCACCTGGTCCTGGCCACCCAACGCCCGAGCGTGGACGTGGTCACCGGCCTGATCAAGGCCAACCTGCCCGTCCGGCTGGCGTTCGCCGTCGCGTCGCTGGCCGACTCGCGGGTCATCCTCGACACCCCCGGCGCGGAGAAGCTCCTCGGCCGCGGCGACGGCCTGTTCACCCCGGTCGGCGCGTCCACCCCGGTCCGGCTGCAGGGCGCCTGGGTCTCCGACGCCGAGATCGCCGCGGTGGTCGAGCACTGGCGCCGCCAGCAGCCCGCCACCGGCACCACCACCCCTGCCGCGGCCCCGGCCGACAACCAGACAGCAGCCCCCGCCCCGGCCGCGCCCGAGGCGCCGGAACCGGTGAGCACCGTCGACGCCGGCGCCGACCACGACGTGTTCCTGCAGGCCGTCGAACTGGTCGTGACCAGCCAGTTCGGCTCCACGTCGATGCTGCAGCGCAAGCTGCGCATCGGCTTCGCGAAAGCCGGTCGGCTGATGGACCTGATGCAGGACGCCCGGATCGTCGGCGCGTCCGAGGGTTCCAAGGCCCGCGACGTGCTGGTCAAGCCCGACGAGCTGCCGCAGATCCTCGCCCGGCTCGACACCGACAACGACACGGACGCGGGCACCAATGTCGTGCCGTTCCCGCAGCGGCAGCGCCGCTGACCTCCCCCTTTTCCTGCGCGGGCGGCCCGTACGCCCACGACAAGCCCCGGGCCGCCCACCACCTCACAGAGAGGCACCCCCATGATGACCGAGCCCACCATCGCCACCACGGCGATCACCGCCGTGGTGTTCGCCGGCTTGCTGACCGGGCACATGATCGGCGACCACCCGATGCAGCCCAACGCCATCGCCGCCGGCAAGGGCCGCCCGGCCGACGAACGGCTCGCCGCCGGCGTGCACCCGTGGACCGGCTGGATCCACTGCCTGGCCCACGTGTCCACCTATCTGGCCTGCCAGGCCGCCGCGATGGTGCTGCTCGCCCTGGTCGTGCCGCTGACGCGCCCTGGCTTCGTCGCAGCCCTCGCGGTCAGCGGCGCGACCCACGCCGTCATCGACCGGCGATGGATCGTGCGGAAAGTCGTGGCTCTGCACGGCGGCACGAGCTGGTCGGAGTTCAACTATCACGTCGATCAATCACTGCACTACGCCGCGATGCTGCTCGCCGCCGTCGCCGCCGCCCGCGCCACTACCGGCCTGTCCGCGGCCGTCGTCACCGCGGCCGCCGCCGCGCTGATCCCGGCCGCCCTGGCCGTCGAGCGCCACCAGGGACGCCGCGCGGCCGCCCGGACCACCAGCCGGGGAGCGTGACGGGATGCAGCGCGCCACCACGCTGACCGTGGTCCGCCACGACGACACGGTCCAGGAGTACACCGACGTGCGGTACACACTGACCCGGGCCGGGCTGCAGATCCTGACCGGCACCGGCGACGAGGTGCACGTCGACGCGCACGACGTGCTGACCACCCACGCCACCGCGCAGCAGAGCGAGCCGGGCGATGCCTGACCCCGGCGAACCCGCCAGCCTCCCGGACCCGCAGCGGGACCGGGCCGTGCTGGCCGTGTACGAGTGCCCGGCCGGCGGGCTGTGCGACTGCAAGCACCAGCCCAGCAGGCAGGGCCGGCTTCCCCGCTGCCCCCGCTGCGGCTGCAGCTGCCCGCTGCCGGACCCCGACACCGCCCTGGGCGACCCCGACGCCTGCCCCTGCTGCCACGACAGGACCAGCTGATGACCACCGTGATCGACGCCGTCGGCCCGGAACAGATCCGGGCCGGCTTCACCGCCGCCGCGGCCACCAGCGAGACGCAGGCCGCCGAGATCGCCGGCATGGCCGCGGTGCTGGCCAAGGCCGCTGACCTGTTCGAGACCCAGGCGATGGCCGCCACCACCCTGGCTCCCCTCCGCGACGCGGCCACCGCGCTGGCCGGTGCCCGCCGTCACCTCGACACCGCCGGTGAGCACCTGCACGCCGCCCTCGCCGACTTCAACGCCCGCGACGGCCGCGTCGCCGACGCCGTCGCCGACACCGGCAACCTCATGCGACCCGGCAGCGAGACCGAGACGTTCACTCTCGGTGCCGGTCCGGCAACGCTGGCACAATCCACACAGGCGGGTGGCCACCAAGCACCCGATCCCGAACGGCAGGAGGAATCAATGGCCACGGCCGAGCAGGGCAACAAGTCACCAGTGGCCGAGCCGGTAAGGTCCGCCGGCCGCAGCGTCGACGGCTACTACCAGTGCGACAACTGCCGCTACGTGGTGGGCCCGCGGCAGCAGCAGCCCGGCGGCTGCCCGAGCTGCCAGCACAGGCCCGCGACGTTCACGCCGACCGAGACGTTCTTTCCCGACCGGCCCAGCGACGCCGCGATCAAGGCCGACACCCGCGAGCTGGAGGCCGAGATCCGCGCCGCCTACGGGCGGCTGGCCCGCGAAGACGGTGACGGCGTGCCGCTGGCCGACCTGCGCGACGCGCTGCCCGCGCACTTCGACCGGGAGAGCGTCGACGCCGCGCTGTTCAAGCTCTGCGGCCACAGCGACGTCTCCATCACCCCGCACACCGACCAGCAGCAGGCGGGCGAGCGCACCCAGCACGCGGCCCTGGCCCTGGGCGGCGGCTACCAGCACACGATCCGGATCTACCGCAACCGGAACCTGGCCGACACCCTGCAGCGGATCCGCTCCACCGACCAGGTGCAGGCCGAGTCCATGCTCGCCCCGCTGTCCGACCGCGACGTCGCCTACCTGGCCGAGCGCATGGACGTCGACACCAGCGGCAGCCCCGCCCAGCTGCGCGAGCGGGTCGCCGCCCGCGCCGAGCACAACCATCGGGCGTGGCTGGCCGACGCCGAGCAGGGCCGCCTCGACGGCACCCTGCTGTACCGGGCGGACAACGAGCCCGAATGGGTCGCCTCCTGGACCGACGACGACCGGCGAAAGGTCGCCGCGGCCGCCGCCCGGCTGCAGCACCGCGCCGCCACCGAGGACAACTGGGCGTTCGTCAAGGACCGCGCCGACCGGTGGGCCAACCCGCAGCCGACCAGCTCGGCCGCCGCCACCTCGTACGCCGGCGAACAGGCAGCCGCATCGGCGGAAGCCGCGGTCAGCCTACTGAACCAGATCCGCGAGCAGACCCGCGCCGGCGACGGCGGCCAGTACACCGAGGCCGGCGTCGCGCAGCTGCTCGCCGGCCTGCGCAATGCGGACCTGCACGCGGTCGGCAAGGAGCTCGGCATGACCACGTTGCGCGGCAACCGCGACCAGATGATCCGGCAGATCTTCGACCGGATGATCGGCTCGGTCCGCCGGCATCAGGGCCTACGGCTGCGGTAGCCGGCACCAACCCTGACGCGATGAAGCCCCGACCTTCTTGGGTCGGGGCTTCATCGCGTCAGGGCAGGCCACACCGCTACGCGCCGGAACGGCGAGCCTCAACCCCCGCCCGTCCAGGAGGGCTGCGCGGCTCGTCGGCGTGCTTGTCGGGTGTGCTGGTCAGTCGCCGGACGGGTTGCCGTCAGGGTTGCTCAGGGTGCCGGTGTCGGTTTCGGGCAGGGGCCGGATCACCGGCGCGGGCAGGGCGGGCGGGGTCTGCTGCTGATCGGTGCTCATGTGGGGTTCCTTCCTGGTGTTGGCGGCGGGCCGCCGGGGTGGTTGCCGCACGCGGGGCAGTCGGCCCGCTGCGGCGTGCTGTGGTGCACCGGTGTCGCGGCCGGGTTGAGCAGGTTGATCGTGTAGACGGTGCCGTGGTGCAGGGCGGGGATACCGGTGAGCAGGGAGATCGCCAGGTGCGCGGCGAGGTGGCCGGACATCCCGGCGGAGACGGCGTTGACCGCGTTGGGGTGCACGGCGGCCGCCGCGGTGTCGGCGCCGACGGCCCGGATGGCGCGGTGCCGGTCGGCCTCGACGGTACGGACGCATTCCCAGCACGCGGAGGTGCCGGGCGTGTAGGCGCTGGCCTGCACGAGGGGTCCGTGGTAGCCGGCGTCGACCCACGCGGTGCCCGCCTGCAGACAGCCCCGGTTCACCCGGATCCGCAGGTCGCGCGGGGTGTCCGCGCACAGCAGCAGCACGTCCGCGGCGGCGGCGAGCGCCGCGACCTCGGCGGGCAGCTCGACGCGGCGGGCCTCGACGTCGACCGCGATGTCGCGGTTGAGCGAGCGCAGCCGGGCCGCGGCGACCTCCGTCTTCGGCTGGCCGACGTCGGCCTCGGTGTAGAGCACCTGTCGGCCGAGGTTGGACAACTCGACGTGGTCGCCGTCGACCAGGACCAGCCGGCCGACCCCGGACGCGGCCAGGGCGGTGGCCGCCGCGGCGCCGGTGCCGCCCACGCCGAGGACCACGGCGGTGCTGGCGCGCAGCCGGGCCTGCGCCGCCCACGGCTGTACCCCGGGCCGCGGGTCCATCCAGCGCAGCAGACGGCGGCCGCGGTCGTGGCGGATCCGGTCCCGGCTGGTCACCGCGGCCGGGGCGGCCGCGCCGGCGTCTTCCAGGTGCGGGGAGGCGCACAGGGTGTCCAGCCAGGACTCCAGCCACTGCGGGTCCAGGTCCGGGTGCACGCCACGGACCGTGGTGAGGATGTCGTGCGGGCTGCGGGTGCCGTCCGCGGCGCCCAGCATCGTCCACACCGCGCCGGTCGGGTCCTCGAGTTCGGCTGCGGCGCCGTACGCCACGCCGCCGATCCGGATCCGGGCGCCGGCGGTCCGGTACGGGGTGTGCTCGGGCTTGACCTGCGGGCGCTGCACCATCTGCACCTTTCACGCCGTCGTGGCTCTCCGTTGTAGACCCGTGACCGATAGCGTAGGCCCGTGGACTCCTCCCTCGACTTGCGTGCGGCGCTCGTCGCCAAGTTGACCGCCGCCGATGTCATCCGGTCGGCCGCCGTCACGGACGCGTTCTTGTCGGTGCCGCGGGAGGACTTCGTGCCCGAGATCGCCGCGCGCCGTGGGCTGGCCGCGGTGTACGCGGACGTGTCGCTGATCGTGCAGGAGCGCGACGGCGCGCCGACCAGCTCGTCGAGCCAGCCGTGGATCATGGCGGAGATGCTGGAGGCCCTCGACGTTCGCGACGGCCACCGGGTGCTGGAGATCGGGCTCGGGACCGGCTACAACGCGGGCCTGCTGTCCCGCCTGGTCGGCGCCGCTGGCCGGGTCACGTCCGTCGACATCGACCCCGGCCTCGTCGCCGACGCCACCGCGGCGCTCAAGGCCGGCGGGTACCCGGTGGCGACTGCCGTGGCCGACGGCCGGGCGCCCATCGACGGCGGCCCGTTCGACCGGATCATCGTGACCGCCTCCACCGACCACGTGCCCGACCACTGGTGCGCGCAGCTCGTCCCCGGCGGGCTGCTGATCGTGCCGCTGCGCGTCAGCGCCCTGCAGATCATCGCCGTGTTGCAGCGCACCCCGGCGGGGCTGCGCAGTGTTGCCCTGATCCCGGGCGGGTTCATGCCGCTGCGCGACGACGTCGCCGCGCCGGTCGACGCGGTCGCGTCGCTCACCATCCGCCAGGCCCTGCCCGGCACCCCTCTGATCGACATGCAGGCGTACGGGGCCGGGATCGTCACCTGCACCGTCGCGGCCCGCCGCGCTCTGCCCGGCCGCCTGCTGCAGGGCCCGACGGCCACCGCCGAGGTCGGGCCGTTGCCCGCCTGGCCCGCGGTGTGGAACCTGCTGCTCGGCACCGACTACGCCGAGCAGATCGCCGTCTACGGCGGGCCCGGCGCCGGCACCCGGTTCGGGCTGATCGAGCCCGAGACCGGTGCCTGCACGCTGCTGCACGCCCACCGTGACGGCGGCCGGCCCGACTGGGTCGTGACCACGGTCGAGTCCTACGGGCCCGCCGAGCACAGCCAGGCCGAGGTGCTGCGCCGGGTGAACGAGTTCGCCGCGTCCGGGATCACCTCGCTCGACCAGCTCGGCATCGAGGTCACCGACGCCGGCCGTCTGGTGATCGGCTGGCACGGGTTACCCGACCCGGACCGCCGCTGACACACCCCGTCGCACTGCCCACCCGGGCCGCTGCGGGCCATGCCGCTCGTCATCACCAGCGCGGGTCCGCCTCGCGCCTGCCCCGGGCTGGCCGCCCCGCAGCGGCTCCCGGTTTGCACCCTGCGGGGTACGCGACCGCGCACCCGCCCGGCGATAGTGGAGATCCGCGGTGATCACGACCCGCCGCGGCTGGTCAACGGGGGGAAGGGGCCGTCGGGTGCACATCACCTTGGTAGTGGGCAGTCCGTGGGAGCGCTGGATCCTGATCGCGGCCCTCGTCGTCGCCGTCGCCTCGTCGATTGGTGTCGAGGCCGCGGAAGTCCTGCGGTCGCGCCGCCGGCCGCCGCGCTCGCCCGGCCTGCCGCATCCGGCGAACCGCGCCGCAGCTGCGGCGGGTGCCGATCGGCGCGCCAAACGCCGCGTACGGCAGCTCCAGCACGGCGCCCACGTCGGCGCGGCTCCACGCCGGTAGCTCCCCCGACGCGGGAAATCCACCCTGCCGGCCCGGGTTCTTAGCGGCATACCCGGGCGGGCGGTCACGATGCCGTCACACGATGTCGAGGTCAGATAGAGAAGACGCTGGTCGTCGCATGTGCGGGCACTGCGGCTGCAGCGGGGCGGTGAACGGGGTGCGGTGGGTACGGCCCATGGCCCGCCAGAAGCCGCGGGCCTCGTCGTACTGGGCGGTGGTGTACCAGGTGTAGCCGTCGGTGGGCAGGCCACCGGCGGTCAGGCAGGCGCTGACCAGCAGTGTTCCCAGGCCGACGCCCTCGTACGGGGCGTACGCGTTTACCTTGCACAGCAGACCGCGCCGGCACTGCGGGCAGGCCTGGTACCCGGCGCGGCCGATCACCTTGTCGTGCAGGTGCGCCTCCACCTGCCCGTAGTCGGCCACGGTGGCCGGCTCCCGGTATCGGATCTGCACCCCGGCCAGTTCGTCGCGGCGGCGGCGCCACGAGGAGCGCAGCCGACGCGGCTTACGCAGCCAGCGGGTGTTGTGCAGCGACGTCTGCAGCCAGCGGCGGGCCCGCGTCGCCATGCTCGGCTCGGAGAACCCGGCGGTGTCGCGCTGCGCCCGGCGCAGCAGCCGCTGCCGGGCGGCCGGGCGTACGTCGGCGTGGGCTCGACGGATCATGGCGATCGCCGTGTCGGCCAGTTCGGCCCCGCACGCGTAGCCGCCCGCGTAGTCGCTGTGCGGGTCGTCGCCCTGCGCGACGGCGTGGGCGGCGATCTCCCGGCACTGTCGGGCCGCCTCGGCGAGCCGGGAAAGGTCCGCGTCGAGTTTGACCAGAACGAGTTTGGCGTACAGGTTCACCTGTCGTTGCCGGGCGGCTCGTTGCTCCTCGCTGAGCGGCGCGGGCAGCTCGTCGTGGTCCCGGTCGATGTGGACGTTCATCCCGTAGGCCCAGACTTCTCGGGTGTCGTCCTCGCGTGTCTGCGGCAACGCATCCATGGCCGGCACCATAAGCGGCGCATCCGACAGTTTTGATGCGCGAGCCCAACCAACCGCCAAAGCATATTATGTCTTGTGATAGCATCGGGCCGTTTACCGACCTGCGGGACATCGCCCCGGGTCGCCCCGATCGACGGACAGGAGCGGGCGGTGAAGGACGAGACCCTCGGCGGGCGGCTCCGCCGGTGCCGCGTGGCACGCGACCTCACGCAGCGCGGGATCGCCGAGAAGTTGTTCGAGGCCGAGACCACGGATCGGGAGCAGACGCCGTCGTTGACCGAGGCGGCCCGGCGCATTGCCACCCTGACGGTCGCGGTGAGTCAGTACGAGGCCGGCCGGCGGCCCTCAGCGCGGGTGTTGCGGGTACTCGCCGACCTCTTCGAGGTCGACGTTGCCGAGCTCGCCGGGCTGCAGGTCCCCGGCAAGGCCGCTGAGGGCAACGGCGAGCCCGCCGACAAATCCGACGCGAGGACCGGCCCGCCCACGCTGCAGGAGCTCCGGACCCGGCGGGGCATGACGCAGGCCGAGGTCGCCCGAGCGCTGGGCATCACCCGCGCCGCGTACGCCTTTGTGGAACAGGGACGCAGCGGCCTGGCCGAGGCCCATGCGCCGATGCTGGCGCAGTTGCTGCGGGTGACCCCGCAGCGGCTGACCTTGGCACTACCGAAGCTGTCCGAGCCGACGGCCCCGGCCGACCGCGCCGGCGCGTAGCACCGACGCCGCGGCGGGTCAGCTCGAACCGGGTGCACGCCGGGGCCCGGCCCGCCGCCGTCAACATCTCTAGCGCCGGCCGGTAGTTCGGCGTCAAGTTCAGCGAAACGCATCGTCACCCCAGCCGCCGCGCCGCGGCCAGTCGGCTTCGCCGGTCATCCTCGCTCTCGAGGTCGGTCCACCCAACCCGCCGTCTATCGTCATGCATAATATGCTTTTAGATAGAGGACTGCGGGCGCGGCGACGCGCTGGCCAGGAAGGACGTCCATGACCGCCGCCGTGCACCGCCGCACCGCCGCCAGCCACGTCAACGAGCAGGTCGCGCATGACCCCATCGCCCCGGCGGCGTTGCGCGCCCGGTATGCCAAGCTGCGGGCCTTCGCCGGCGCCCGGCTGGGCGACCCGATCGAGCAGGCGCTGGCACGCCGGCGGATGCAGGACCTCGAGGGCCGCTATCCCGACATCGCCGCGGAGGCCACCGAGCCCGAGTGCATCGATCCGTGCAGTGAGGACGCCCGCAGCTGGGGGCATGTGGACGTCTCGGGATCGGCGGGGCTGGGCCGCATCCGCACCGACGTCGCGATCGCCATCATCACCGCGCACGACGTCGACACCACGCGGGTGGACTGGCGGCATCGTGGCGGTGATACCCGGCTGGCGTTCTACGGGCTGCGGCCGGTGGTCGAGCACCTCACCGCGAGCCTGCCCGGGGTGCTGCAGCGGCTGGACGCGGCCGCGCTGGCGGCGACGCGCCGGTACCGGGCGTGGCTACGGGTGGGCGAGGACAGCGAACCGGCCTGGCACGCCAGCATGTGCCGCTGGTGGCGGCGTGACTACCTCGCCAGCGCCGGCGCGGCGTACGCCGCGGAGCTGCGCCAGCTCGGCCGGCCCCGCGAGCTGGCCGCAGGGCCGCAGGAACCCGCGCCGGCCACGATGGGCCACCACAACGCGTACGAGATCGCCGGGCAGGACGTCCGGCTGCTGGAGCAGGCGCCGAGGCGGGCCGCGCACGCCGTGGTCGTGGCGACGCAGGCTGCGATCGCCGCCCACCGGCGCCGAGCGCTGACCGGCCACCCGGGACACCCGGTGCTCGAGCAGCCGCCGCGGCGCACGACCGCGACCACCCCGCCACCTGCAGACCCGTGCAATGGCGCAGGTAGCCCGCCAGGGACGCCGGAGCAGGGCCAGGCCTGACGGGGCTCACGTCCCGCGTCGCCACCGCCGCGAAAGACCGGATCAATCCTCTTCCCTTCCTATCGCAGGTCATATTATGGTTTATGATAGCGATCGGTTGGGGAGGCGACGGGGGTCATGGATCAGATTCCGAGCATCGGGCGGCGCCAGCTGTCGAGGCTGCTGCGCGAGGTCATGGATGACATGCCGTTGGACGGCGTCGAGATGTTCGGCCTGACGCATCCGCTCGGCAGTGCGGGTCCGGCCGTCGTGGTCGGCCCGCCGTCACCGCTGGCGGCCGGGCCGTGGCGGGCGCCCGACCCGCGCCGGGTACCCGCGATCCGGGGCATGATCAGCCACTGGCTCAAGATCGAGGGCCGCAACTTCTACCGGGCGATGATCGAGTCCGGTAGCCAGTCGCAAGGCGTCGACCGCAGCGCCTCGCTGAAGGACAACGTCGCCACGCTGGCCCACCAGGAGCACGCCCGGGTCGCCGACGGCTCGCTCTACTGGGTGAGCCCGGAGATGACGCAGCTGGCCATCCACGCGGGACGGCAGTTGCCGCGCCACGAGCTCCACCCCTACGACCCGCCGTCTGAGCGCGGCTTCATGGTCTTCGCCGAGCCGCTGGCGGCGTTCCCGTCGCAGTGGGGAACGTCGATCGAGATCGCCGCGGTCAGCTGGGGTCCGTGGGACGGCCCGACACCGCGGCCGCCCGCGTGGCACCCGGGCGGGGTGTGGTTCACCTTCTGGGCGGCGCAGCCGCACGCGCGCTACCTCCGTGAGTGCCGGCGGACCGCCGTCGAGTTGGGACTGGCTACCGCCGATCCGCTGCTGCCCGACAACGAGGCCGGCTGGCCTTTCGGGGAGCTGCCCCGCATCGAGTTCCCGCCCGACTCGACGGCCGCGTGGGCGCTGACGGTCCGCGCGGCGTGGCTGCTGATGCAGCAGCCCTTCGCGCAGACGACCCCGGCGGCAGCCCCGCCCACGCTGAAGCCCAAGCTGCGGCGCGCACGGGTCAGCACCGACGGTGTGCAGATCATCCGGATGCGGCCGCGTCAGCGCACCGGCACCGGCCCGGGCCGCACCAGCGGCTACCGGTGGACCCACCAGACCGAGGTCATCGGGCACTGGCGCCGCTACCACGTCGGCCGCGGCCGGACCCGGGTCGAGCACCGCTGGATCGATCCCTACTTCGCCGGACCCTCCGACGCGCCGCTACGCAAGATCGAAACCGTTCGCGTCTGGAACCGCTGACCGGCACCGCACCCGGGCCGCGACACGACGCGGCCCGGGACTCCCCCTTCTCGCCCTGGAGGTCGTGTGCCCATCCACCTGTCCGCCCCCGCGCACCGGCCCGGTGGCCCCGACGGGGACGGCTGGAACCGCCTGTCGCTCAACGCCCACATCGGCGCCGACCGGGCCCAGTGCGCGCTACGGCCACGCAGCTATCCGACGCTGGTCGAGTCGCAGGACACCCGCCGGGCGCGGTGGGGCGGGTACGGTCCGTGCGCCGCCACCGGCGAGTGCCTGGCCTGCCCGGTGCTGACCGCGGAGCCCCGCCGGCTCGACGTGCCCGGCGATCGGGTCCTGGTCCGGCTCAAGCCTGGGCGCCTGTACGGGGCGGGCCTCGGCGCGCAGGTCACCCCAGAGCAGCCGTTCGTGATGGACGATCCCGAGCGGGGATGGCAGGCCGGCGCCGAGCCGTGGAGCTGGCAGCAGCTCGCCCGCGTCCCGGGCTGGCAGGTTGGACGCCGTCACCACGACGCGCACGGCCCCGGGTTCTGGCTGCACCGCGCGCAACCGGTCCCCCGACAGCGAATGTCGATGGCGGTCGTTGACCAGCAGCGGCACACTTGATGTTGAGGCCGGCGCTTCCCCCGTGGCGCCGGCCTCAACGCTGCGATGTGGACGAGCAGCACCAGGCCGGCCACGACAGCGCCCGCGCGGATGACCGCCGAGCCACACCACACCGGCGCCCGGCCGACCGTCTCGACCGGACAGTCCCGGTCGACAGCCGCCCCACGGCACGAGCTCGTCGACCTGCGCCACTCGGCCGCCCACCGGCAGCGAGGGAGTGCGCGCTCCGCGGAGGAACACCGATTCGCGACCACCAGGTCCGCCCTGCCCCGACACCTTCCCCTTCTATCGCATTACATATTATGATCTGCGATAGGACATGTGAGATGCCGCGATGCGGCCTCCGGTCTGCAGCTGGACCGGAGGGCCGCACGAGCGCGGCTCGACCAGGGAAGAGGCACACGTTCGATGCAGCAGCAGGTCATGACCGCCGCCGGGCGCCGGCTGGCGTTCACCGCCACCCCGGATGAGTACGGCCGGGTCGTCTACCAGGTGGCCAAGGTGGGCGCGTTCACGGTCGAGCCCGACGCGTACTCCCGCGCCCCCGACGACGACACCGGGCGGCGGGTGTATCTGCGCTACGGCCGGGTCGACGGCCCGATCCCCTTCTACCGCGACCAGGACCTTCCCGACGCGCCGGTCGTGTGCACCGTCGTTCTCGCCGGCGGCGCCACGTTCGGCGTCGAGCGCCTGGACGAGCCTGGCGGGCGGTGGTTGTCGGTGTGCCGGGTCGGCGGCGCGGACGCCCCGGACGGCACCCGGCGACGGACCGCGGACATCGTGCGCGCCCTGGTCACCGACTGGCTGGCCCGCGACGACCACGAGGAGCTGCGCGGCTTCCACGCCTGGCACCTGGCCCCGTCGAGGATCGCCGATGCCGGGCACAACATCGACCGGCTCCATCGGGTGATCGCGCCGCGGATGAGCGAGCTGGCGGCCGAGTTCCACCGTCGTGGCCAGCAGCTCGCCATCCGCGGCGAGGCGCCGGCGGAGCCGGCGCAGTTCCCGGACCCGCAGACCCGTGACGGGCAGGCCATCCTCGCGCTGCACGCCGAGCTCGAGCGCCTGCGGCGGCAGCACCGGCGGCTGCACGCCGCCGACATCGCGGAGGTCGTGCAGCGGTGGCTCGGCGCGCTGGGCCTGCCCCTCGACGTCGCATGAGCACCACCGTGAAGAAGTCCCCGGACCTGCGGGTGACGCTGACCGACTGGACGTTCGTCCTGGCCAAACCCTTGCGGGGTACCGCCCGCGGGAGCTTGCACGTGGTGAGCTGGCGCCGGCCGGCGGCGGCGCTGTGCGAGGTCGCCGTCGTGAACGTCGCGCCCGACGGGGACAGCGGCGACGCGGACGACGGCGAGTGGTTCGCCGTGATGGTCGACCAGCAGGGGCCGGCGTTCCTCGCCGGGCACGCCCAGGTGGCGGAGGCGACCGAGGCGACCTGCCGCCGGTGCTGCTCGATCCTGCGACGCCTGCCGGTGCGCGCGTTCCCGCTCGTCGTGCAGCACACCGTCGCCCTGGCCGAGAACGCGCGGATCGACGCCGAGCGCGCGGAGGCGGCCCGGCTCGCCAAGCGCCTCGCCGCCCGTGTCAAACGCGCCGAGGCCGAACACGCCGCGGCGGTGGCCGCGCAGGTCGCCAGTCTGCGAGCGACCGCCGAGCAGATCGCGGCCGCCGGCGTCACCCCGGTCCCGGTCCGGCAGACGTGGCACGCCGCCGGCCGCCCCGCCCTCGCGCTGTACTACGGCCGCGACATCGACCCCGCGCGTCCCCTGCTGTCCCGGTTCTCCGCCGACGGGTGCCGGGTGTTCGACGCCGTCACCGGCGCCGCGGTGGCCCACTACGCCAGCGCCGTGCCGATGTGGCTGGCGCCCGCGACCGTGCTGTACGACGCCGATCAGCTCGCCGAGGCCCGCACGGCCGCCGCCCGCATCGAGGAAGACGTGGCCGCGTCCATCCGGACGCTCAAGGTCGAGCCCACCCCTGCCGTGCGGTACACGGCGCTGAACCACCAGCAGCAACTCGCGACGCAGCGCGGGCACGGCGCCCTGGCCCTGGCCCTGGCCGAGCGGGTCGCGGACCTGCAGGAGGCGTACGACGCCGCCCAGAGGGCGCGGGCCCAGCAGCGGGCCGAGGACCATGCCCGGATCATCGCCGAGCGGGCGGCCGCCGCGGACCCGCGCGAGGTCGTCGTCATTCCGTGCGGCAGCCGCAAATTGGACCGGCCGGCACCCGCGGGCGAAATGTACGTCGGCAGCTATCACCGGGCGTGCGCGCGGGCCGCGGCCACCCGCGGCGGGCGGGTGCTCATCATCTCGGCGAAGTTCGGGCTGCTGGACCCGTCGACCGTGATCGAGCCGTACGACCTGCGGATGGGCCAGCGGGGCAGCGTCACCGCGAAGCAGGTGCGCGAGCAGGCGGCCCGGCTGGGCGTCCTCGACGCGCCGCGGGTCACGGTGATGGCCGGCCGGGCGTACGTCGCCCTGGCCAGCCAGGCGTGGGGCCGAAACGTCGAGCAGCCGCTCGGCGGCACCCGCGGGATCGGACAGCAGATGGCCCGCCTGGCTCTCCTCGCGATCACCCCACGGAACGTGCGCGGCCGCGACTACGTGCCACCGCCCCCGCCCGCCGGGCCTCGCTTTCCCGGGCAGCTGGCCCTGTTCGATGTCGATGCGGCCGCAGTTCGGGGACGCAGGGCACCGCCCAATGAGGACCGATGCTGACCGGTGGCTTCCCGCCGCACCTGGACCGATCCCCTACTCATCGCAAGGAGCCCGACATGGGTCACTGGCCCGGCCGCGAGCCCTACCCCGGCACCGGCACCGGCGCCGACGGGTGCCGACGATCCGCGCAGAGAGACCGCGACCAAGCCGACGCCCTGCTCGACGGCAGCTCCCGGCGCCGGGCGCTGCTGGAGTCCGCCGAGCGCTGGCAGCAGCAGGCCGTCGACCTCGAGACCCAGACGTGGAGCACCCACACCGCGCCGGCCCCCGGCGACCGCGTGCGCGCCTGGGTGCCGTGCTGCCCCGGCCAGAGCGTCGCCCTGCAGCCGCCGGCCGACGACCGGCTGGTCCAGTGCCGCGCCTGCCACAGCACCTACCGGCTGTCCCTGGTCGACGAGCTCGACGGCGGCTGGGGCGCAGCTTGGACCGCCAATCCCCAGCTCGACGTCCTGATCACCCGCAAACACGGGGTGCAGCCCGCCTGACGGCCCTCGATCACCCTTCCCGTCTATCGCATTTCATATTATGATTTGCGATAGAGGAAGGAGCATGACGATGCCTGACGGCAACACCCCCGGCGCCACGTTCCCGGATGTCCTGCCGATCGCCTTGGAGATGGCGGTGCCGCTGCACATCGGGCGGCTACGCCACGTCGACGCCGCCCGCCGGATGGCCGAGGCGGCCGACGCGGCCACCGTGATCGGTTCGCACGGCGACGATCTGCAGTACGGCGGCAAGCACTGCGCCGACGCGTTCAACGCCCTCGCCCGCGGCCTCGCAATCGGCGCCTACCAGCCGGGCGGGATCACGTTCGCCGGGATGCACTGGTGCACGACCATCCACGAGGGATGCCCGCAGGCCCGGCCCACGGCGGGGAAGCGGTGACTCGCGTGCTGCCCTCGACCCTCACCCGTGAGTACGGCCACGACGGACGGTGCGTCGGGTGCGCCGCCCACTGCGACGTCGACTGCCTGGCGCTCTGCCCGTTCCGCACCGGCCGGTTCGGGACCGGCGTGGTGCTGCGCGCCGCCGCGGCGAGGCTGGACGAGCGCCTGTTCGGCTGCCGTGTCCGGGACTCGATCGCCACGGCCGCGCTGCGGCTGGGCGGGGGCGACGCCCGGCGGATGGCCGACGCCGCGGTGCAGGCGTTGGGCGCCTACCTCAGCGGCCAGGCCTCCCCGGGTTGCGCCCTGACCGGCGAGGAACTGGTCGCCCAGCTACAACTGTCCCTGCCCGCCCATCAGGTCACGCTGCTGCTGTACGCCGCGGCCGACCACCACGAGCACTGCGCCACGGGAGGAAGACCATGACCACGACCGGTCCTGAGCACGACGTGACGATCGCCAGAATGGTCACCGAGTCCCTGCTGGAGTCGGCTCAGGAGGTGGAGCGGGCCCACGCCGCGGTCCTGATGGACCCGGGGCTCGGCCCGGCGCTCGCCCGCACCGCCGATCTGGTGGAGCAGGCGGAGCTCGTCGAGATGGCGCAGGCCGACGAGCAGCGCGACATCGTGGAGGCCCACAGGCGAGGGCTGCCGGTCGGCGAGTGGCGCGATCAGGTCGAGGCGGCGATCGCCTACCTCGAGAGCCCGGAGTACGCGCAGGCCGTGTGGGAGCGGCAGGGCGAGGAGCACGCGGACGAGGAGCACACCGGCGAAGAGCGCACCGGCGAGGACTGGGAGTCCCAGGCCGACGCGTATCGCGTCGAGTGGACGGCCTGACCCGCCCCACCGATCGGAAGCTCACCCCGCCGGTTCTGCCGGCCCTCGGCCGCGGCTGGCGACCGTGAGGATCTCGCCGACCACCCTCGCGGCGGCGTCCGGTCGGCCGTGCGCGGCGGCCGCTTGCGACATCGCGGCACGGCGGCGGGGGTCGGTCAGCAGGCTGGTGATGGCGGCGTGCAGCTGTTCCGGGGTGGCCTGGTCGCCGTCGAGCATGACGGCGGCGCCCTGGTCGGCGAGGTGCCGCGCGGTGATGCGCTGCTCGTCGCCGGCGGACACCGGGTAGGGGATGAGCACGGATGCCTTGCCGAGGGCGGTGAGCTCGGCGACGGTCCCGGCGCCGCTACGCGCGACGACGATCGCCGCGGCGGCGAGCACGTCGGGCAGCTCGTCATGGATGAAGTCGACGACGCGGTAGCGGTGCGCCAGCTGCGGTGGCAGCTCACGCGCCGCTTGCTGCATCTCGGCGTGGTTGAGGCTGCCGCACTGGTGCACGATCTGGCAGTGCGGCAGCAGGCCGGGTAGCGCCCCGGCGAGCATCCGGTTGATCTGCTGGGCGCCGGTGGCGCCGCCAGTGACCAGCACCAGAGGGATGGCCGGGTCAAGGCCGTACGCGGCGAACCCCTTCGCCGCATCGCCCCGCAGGACCGCCGGCCGCACCGGATTTCCGGTGACGACCGCACGGCGGCGGGACGGCGCGGGGAGGTGCTTGAGGGACGCCTCGTGGCTGAGCAGGATACGGGTGGCGACCCGGGCGAGGATGCGATTGGCGAGGCCGAGACTGAGCGTCTGCTCGTGGAGGAGGTAGGGCACCCGGAACAGGCGGGCGGCCAGGCCGATGGGGACGGACACGTAGCCGCCGGTACTGAGCACGACCGACGGCCGGGTGCGGGCCACGGTGAGCGCGGCCTGGGCGACGCCGTACGGGATGCGGAAGGCGTCGACGACGTTGCGGGCCAGCTCGCGCGGGTTCGGCGAGCGGCGCAGCCGGCCGGTGGTGATCGCCCGGAACGGGATGTGGTGGCGTTCGGCGATCGTGGCTTCCAGGCCGTCGGCGACGCCGACCCAGAGCAGCTCGGGCGTAGCGCCGGTCTCGGCCAGCCGCGCCTGCAGGGTGGTGACGGTGGTCAGCGCCGGGTAGGTGTGCCCGCCGGTCCCGCCACCGGTGACGATCATGCGGAGTTGGCGCAGGTGCTGGGTGCCGTAGAGGGACATGCCTCGCCAATTCGGGATCGTGGGGTGCCAGACCGGGTTCGGGGCAGTTTAGCGACCCGGCGCACGCCGGTTTCTGGTGATGGTGGGCGTTATGCCAGGTGTTGATCGGCGCCGTGGGCGATCAGCGCGGCGCACGCGACGAAGTCGGCGGGGGTCTTTCCCCACGGGTCGGGGACGTCGGCGTGGGGCAGGTAGAGGCGCAGCTTGCGCCGGTCGCCGTTCCGGGCCTGGAGGTGGTCGAGGATCGTGCGGTCCATGGCCAGGACGGTGTCGGCCCAGCGCAGCATGTCGTCGGTGAGCTGGACACCGCGGTGGCCGGTGAGGTCGTAGCCGCGTGCCGCGCCGGCCTCGACCATCAGTGGGTGTGCGGGTTGGCCGGCGAGGCGGCCGGCGTGCAGGGCGGCCGAGCGGACGGCGACCGACGGGCCGCCGCGGTGGGCGAGGATCGCGGCGGCGAGCGGGCTGCGGCAGTGATTGCCGAGGCAGACGACCAGGATCCGGCGGGCCGGTGATGCTGGCGGCATCGGGCCGCCCCCTCTCTCGTGGCGGTCGGGGCAGCCCGGGCCGCCGCGCGGCGCCGGCCCGGGCCGGGGTGGGTCATCAGAGGCAGTCGAGGTAGCGGCGCAGCCGCTCGGCGAGCTGCCGCGGCGAATAGGGGTCCTGGAGCGGCCGGTAGCCCTGACCGTGGCGGGGCTGTTCGGTGTAGACGTCCGAGCCGTCGCGCTGCCAGCTCCCGATGATCACCAGCGTGCTGACCGGCTGCGTCGTCTTGACCGGCGCGACGCGGTGCAGCTCGTGCAGGTCGAAGGTGTAGTGGGTGTGCTCGGCGAACGTGGCGTCCAGGACCGGGGCCAGCCGGACCGTGGCCACGCTGCTGGCGTCGTAGGCGAATCCGCCGCCGAGCTGCCACGGGTAGTGGAAGAACGGCGCCCCCTCCGCTGAGAGGCGGTACGTCTGGAACCTCAGCGCGCCGGTCATGATCCGGGAGCCGAAGCTCCAGGCGTGGTTGTGCACGTCCTCGAGGGTGAGCGGGCTGTCGGGCCACCACACGTGCAGGCGGACGCGGTGGCTGGGGTGGCTGTTCTCCAACGGGACGGAGTCGAAGCCGTTCGGGTGCGCGAACGACTGCGCGGCGATCTCCGCCAGGTGCTCGTCGTCGGCCAGGACCCGCTGGATGGTGTCGACGGTCCAGCCGGGCAGGCCGGGGTCGGCGACGACCTCGCGGATGGCCGACAACTGGGCCGACGGCTGGGCGGCCAGCCGGCGCAGGTCGGCGCCGAGCGGGGCCGGCAGGACCTTGGCCGTGGTGGGGATCAGGGGCGGGGGCGGCTGCTGGGTCGGCAGCATCAGAGGAGCTCCGTTCAAGAGAGGGGCGGCCGCGGCCGCGCCGGCGGGACGGTGCCGGCGTCAGCCGTGGAGGGCGTCGCGCAGGGCGGCGACGACCTGGTCGACGTCGTCGACGGGCAGCGAGGGGTGGAACGGCAGGCTCAGCACCCGCGCGCCGATCTGTTCGGTGACCGGCAGGCTGGTCGTCCAGGCCGCGAACGCCGGCTGCAGGTGGTTGGGCGGGTAGTGCACGCCGACCCCGATCCCGGCGTCGTGCATCTGGTGGAAGACCCGGTCGCGGTCGGGTACCTGGACGACGAGGTTGAACGGGATCGTGTGGTCGATGTCCACGTCGGTCAGCGCGACGTCGGGCAGGCCGGCCAGGGCCGTCGCGTACCGATGCCACAGCCGCCGGCGGATGGTGCACACCTGATCGAAGTGGGCGAGCTGGGCCGAGCCGATCGCGGCGTTCAGCGACTGCAGGTGCGCACGCAGCCCGAAGCCGATGACGTCGTAGGTGGTCGACGCCGACCGTTGGGCCAGGCTCTGGGCGATGCCGACGGTCCGCATCCGGCGCAGCACTGTGGCCTGCTCGGGGGTGCGGGGCACGATCGCGCCGCCCTCGCAGCAGGTGAGGTTCTTCATCGGCCCGAACGAGAAGCAGGTGAGCAGCTGCGGGTTGCTGCCGACCAGCCGGCCGTGCAGGTCGGAGCCGAAGGCCTGCGCCGCGTCCTCCACGATGGCGATGCCGCGCTCGTCGAGGTGTGGCTGGATGGCGGTGAGGTCGACGGCCCGGCCGCAGTAGAGCACCGGCAGGACCGCCTTGGTCGCCGGGGTGAGCGCGGCCAGGACCTCGTCGGCGCGGACGCACAGGCTGGTCTTGTCGACCTCGACGAACACCGGGCGGGCGCCGGTGGCGACGATGGCCTGGACGCTGGAGCAGAACGTCAGCGACGGGACGATCACCTCGTCTCCGGGGCCGACCCCGGCGGCGAGCAGCGCCAACTGCAGCGCGACGGTGCCGGTGGCGACGGCGACGACGTCCGGCACGCCGAGGAACGCGGCGAGCTGCTGCTCGAAGCGCACGGTGAGCGGGCCGTGGCCGTAGTGCCCGGCGCGCAGGGCGGCGGCGGCCGCGTCGATCTCGGGTCCGTACAGGATCGGGCCGGCGTTGCGGCCGACACCGCCGGGCAGGGTGATGGTCATCGGGGTCCTCCGACCAGGTCGGTGACGGGCACCGGGGCGGGAATCGGCCGGACGGCGGCGAGGGGTGCCGGGCCGGCGGCGATCGTGTCGACGTACTTGATCAGGTGGATGCCGGGGGTGAAGCGGAGCCGGTCGTGGTCGACGGGCCGGCCGAACAGGCCGCCCAGGAACTGGCCGATGAGGTCGGCGCCGGCGGCGACGCTGACCGGAAACGCGCCGGCGATGCGCCCGTTGACCTCGGTGATCACGACCCGGGCCGGGCCGTCGCCGTCGCTGACGAAGCCCTGGACGCAGCACAGGCTGGTCATGCCGAGCGCGGCGAGGGTGGTGGTGACCGTCTGGGCCACCTGGTCGTCGTGGAACGTGGCGGCGGCTATCGCCAGCCCGTTGCGGACCGCCAGGCGCCAGCGCGGGATCACCGAGACGGTGCCGGCGCGGTCGATGAGGCAGTCGGCGGTGAACTCGCTGCCGGTGATGCGCTCTTGCACGATCGGGTCGTCGACGAGCTCGCACAGCACCCGCGCCTGCCTGACGGTGCGGCAGAACTGCACGTTCTTGGCGCCGTGCCCGCGCCGCGGTTTGACCACGAGGTCGAGGCCGTCGGGGATCCGGTCGAGCTCGTCGGGCAGCCACGTGGCCGGTGTCGGGACGCCGTGCTGACGGGCACGCTGGTGGAACTCGGCCTTGTCGTGGCAGGCGGTCATCGCCGCCGGGGTGGGCAGCCACGTCCGTACGCCGAGGACGTCCAGGTGGTCGGAGATCTCGGCGAGGCGCAGGATCTCGCCCTCGTCGGTGGGGATCAGCGCGGCCGGGCGCAGCGTGCGGCAGATCTCGAGCAGGGCGCTGGTGTACTGGGCGTCGCTGCTGTGCGGGATCAGCCGGGGAGTGAGGCCGGGCAGCAGCAGCCCGGCGGCGTAGGCGTTGGCGTCGGTGCCGATGACCTGATAGCCGCGGTGCTGCAGCATCCGGGCCAGGTCGAAGCCGGGGGCTCCGCCGACGGCGGTGACCAGCACCGGCCGGTCGGTGAGGTCAGCCGACATGACCGGCCCCACTTCCCGCGCCGGCGCCGATCGTGGCCGGCTGCCGGGTGTCCCACCGGTCGGGGTTGTCGCGGTACCAGCGCACGGTCTCGGCCAGGCCGTCCGCCAGTGTCCAGGCCGGCTGGTAGCCGAGGTCGGCGCGGGCCTTGCTCGTGTCGATGGAGTAGCGGATGTCGTTGGAGAGCCGGTCCGGGCCGTACTCGACGCGGTCCCAGCCGGCGCCGACCTCGGCGAGGATCAGCGCGGTCATCTCCTTGTTCGTCAGGTCGGTGCCGCCGCCGATGTTGTACGCCTCGCCGGGTACTCCTCTGCGCATGACCAGGTCGATGCCCTGGCAGTTGTCATGCACGTGCAGCCAGTTGCGCACGTGCTCGCCGCGGCCGTGCAGAGTCACGGTCTGGCCGGCCAGCAGACCGGTGATGAACGCCGGGACCAGCTTCTCGGGGTGCTGGCCGGTGCCGTAGCTGTTGACCGAGCGGGTCACGCACACCGGCACCCGGTAGGTGTGGAAGTACGACAGGGCGATCTGCTCCGCGGCGGCCTTCGACGCCGCGTAGGGCACGCTCGGGCGCAGCGGATCGCCCTCGCGGGCCGAGCCGGTGCGCAGCGGCCCGTACACCTCGTCGGTGGAGACGTGCACGAACTTGTCCACCCCGTGCGTGCGGGCCGCGTCCAGCAGGTGGAAGGTGCCCACCACGTTGGTCTGCACGAAGGAGCCGGCGTCGCCGAGTGAGCGGGTCACGTGCGACTCGGCGGCGAAGTGCACGACGACGTCGCAGTCGGCGACCAGGCCGTCGATCAGCGGCCGGTCTTCGAGTGCGCCCTTGACGAAGGTGACCCGCGGGTCGTCCAGGGCGGCTCCCAGGTTCCCCAGGTGTCCCGCGTAGGTGAGCGCGTCGACCACGGTGATCGTGCTGTCGCCGGCGGCCAGCAACCGCTTGACGTAGTGCGCGCCGATGAACCCCGCACCGCCGGTGACCAAGACTCTCTGCACGGCCAAATCTCCCTGCTGCCAGGGCGCAGCTGCGCCTGGCTCTACCAGGGACGCTGCGCCGGATCGGGTGTTGCCCGCCGAGACTGGCAGCAGCAGAAGACGACCAACAGATCGTTGAAAGTCGATGGCAGGGTGCGTGAAAGGTGCGCGATGGCGACAAGCCCCTAACGATCTCTCGCGGGCAGTAACCTACGGACCCGGCACCGCCCCTCGGCACCACCACGTAGCGAGGAGGACCATGAAACTGCCGCCGCCGGAGCGCATCGCGAACCCGGTCCTCGCCGTCCTGATCGCGCGCAGCGGCTACCCATCGCTCGACGCGTTCGGGTCCGCCGTCGCGGATCTCGGGTCGGCGCGCCACGATCTGGTGCTCGGCTACGACCACACCACGGTCAAGCGGTGGCTGGCCGGCAGCGACTGCCAGCACCCGGACCTGGTCGCCGCGGTCCTATCCACGGCGTGGGAGGTGACGATCCCCGTGGATGTGATCTGGCCGCACCTGCGCGACGGCGCCCCGGCCGCCTCGCCGCAGCAGATCCCGTGCGTCGCCGGCCGTACGCTCGAGGAACTGGCGTCGACCATCGGGAGAGACATGCTCACCAGGCGACAGCTGTTCGCCGGCGCGGTCACCACCGCGCTCGGCACCGCCCTGGCCGACCCGCTGCTGCGCTGGCTCGCCGCACCCACGATCGGCCTGGCGGCCCGCGAGCACACCAGCACGCCGCGGCTGACGCTGCCTATGGTCAAGAGCATCGAGCGGGCCACCGCCCGCTTCGGCGCCGAGGACGCCAGCGACGGCGGCGGGCTCAGCCGCGAGGCCGCAGCCGGGCAGCTCAAGTACGCCGTCGATCTACTGCGCGAGTCGTCCTACACCGACACGGTCGGCAACCGGGCCCTGGCGGCCGTCGCAGAGCTGGCGGGCATGGTCGGCTGGATGAGTCACGACGTGCAGATGGAAGGCCCAGCACAGCGGTACTTCGTGCTCGGGCTGCACGCCGCCCGGGAATCCACCGACCCGCGCGCCACCCTGCTGCAGGTGAGCCTGCTCGCCGACCTGGCCCGGCAGGCCCGGGCCCTCGGCGACCCGGCCACCGCCCTGCGGCTCGTCGACGCCGGCCTCGACACGCTCCCCCGCGGCAAGTACCGGGCGGCGCAGGCGATGCTGTGGAACCTGAAAGCGCGGATGCTCGCCGCGACCGGACCCGGCGCGCTGCCCGAGATGCGCTCCGCGCTCGAGCTCGCCGACGACCTGCTCGCGCAGGCAGACCTCACCGCGGACAACGCCCTGATCGCCTACACCGGGCCCGCCGAACTCGCCGGCAACGCCGCCCTCGCCTGGCAGGACGCCGCCGGCCACTGCCGCGATCTCGCCGTGCACGCCGAACGGCAGGCCCTCGCCGCGCTCGCCGCCCGCCCGCACGGATTCGGCCGCTCCACCGTCTTCGACACCATCAGCCTGGCCACGGCCCGGTTCACCGGCATCGACCCGGACCAGGCCGCCGCCGACGGGACCACCGCCCTGAAGCTGGCCGACGAGATCGCCGCCTCCCAACGGGTCCAAGCCCGCCTCGGCACCCTCATGGTCCACTCGCAGCCGTACGCGGACCGGCCCGCCGTGCGGGACTTCCGCGACCGGCTGCGCCTGCACCTCGCCGCCTGAACACGTCTCAGCCGACCGCGCTCCACCGCACCGTCCGGTCACCGGCACGCAGCGACGCGATCCGCAGCGCGGCCTGGGCCGCGTGCGGCGCCGACTCCGGGGCACGCCGGATGTGCGCCGCCACCGACCGCAGCTCGTACACGTCGTACAGCACCCGCCAGCCGGGCACGCCCGTGAGGTCATCGCCGTACCCGGCCAGCAGCTCCTCCAACAGCTGCGGGCTGCCGCCGAAACGCGGCTCCACCGCCGTGGGCACCACATCCCACAACAGGGGCGCCAGGGCCACCCCGTCCCAGTCACCCAGCACCGCCCGGCCGCCGACGGCGGCCAGGACGTTGCCGAGCTGGGCGTCCCCGTGCACCAGCCCGACCGGACATTCGGCCGGGCCCGCGGCGCCGTCGAGCTCGGCCTGCAGGTGCGCCGCCCGGTCGAGCAGCCAGTCCCGGTCCGGCTTGGACAGCCACGTGCTGTCGCTCGCGGCGGCCACCAGCCGTTCCAGCGGCCGGAAGAACGGCAGCTCGAACGGCGGCGCGGGCAGGTGGTGCAGCCGGCGCAGTAGCCGTCCCAGGTCCGCGGCGGCCGGCGGCCTGTCCTCGACGTCTACCTGGCGCCAGAACGTGGCCGCCCAGTGTCCGCCCGCCTCGTCAGCCAGCAGGACCGGCTGGTGCACGCCCGGCAGCGGTTCCACCGCCGGGTAGGCGATCCCCACCAGCCACCGGGTACAGGCAACCGCCCGGGTCGCTCGGCCGGGCGCGTCGGCGCCACCGCCCACCCGCACGACCACCCGCTGACCCGGCAACAGAAACACCGCGTTGCTGTGCACCCGCAGCGGCCTCAGACCCTCCGGCGACAACCCCGCCTGCAGCACCGCCCGCCGCGCCAAAGCGGCCGCCGCGATCAGCACACTCCCACTCCGTTCTCCGGACGCAGAGCGCCGACAGGCGGGTGACCTGGGCCGCTGCTGAGCGCACCGGCACGCGCCGCAGGGTCGGGGTCTACGTGGCCGGCTCGTCCTGGTCAGGCTCGCCCAGGCGCGCCGCGTCCAGTGGCACCGTGGTTCCGGCGGGCAGCAGCCCGGCCAGCGTCGCGCGGGCACCGTCGCTGATCTTGGTGACGACGGCGTCGGGGTTGCCGGCGAGGACCGCGGCGGCGTGCCGGGGGCAGCCGCACTCGTCGTAGGCCAGCTCGGGGAGGTACACGAACGTCTTGTCAATGTGGGCGGTCATGCAGGGCCGATCGTCGTCGACGATGCCAGCGCTGACCAGGCCGCAGGTGTGGCCATAGGCGGTGGCGGCGTCGATATGGCGCGCGGCTTGCTCGAGCGCGGCCTGGGCCGCCTGAAGCCGGCGCCAGGCGGCGGGCCCGAATCCGCTGCGCTCGTGGCCGTCGGTCAGTTCGTCGCGCAGCCCGGTGACGGCGTCGAGCAGCTCCATGAGGTACCGGGTCTTGTCGTCGTCGTCCTCGAAGGCGTCGAGCCGGCGTTGTTCCGGGTCGGCGGGCAAGGCCGCCTCGCCGATCACGCCGGCGGTGGCCAGGTGCCGGCCTCGCAGGGTCAGCACGGTGGTGGAGGCCAGGTGCCGGTGCACGCCGCCGTCGGGGTCGGTCACTTCGTGCACGGCGATCCGCTCGCCGGGGCCGGCGGGGGCGCCGTCCTCCCCGGCGGGGACGGCGGTTGCCTGTGCCAGCACCACCCAGGTGTCCTGGTCGTCGGGCTCGGCGCCGGGTTCGATTTCGTCGGGCTCCAGATAGACCGGGGTGGCAGGGTCGACGGCGGCGGCCGCCGCCGCGAGCTCGCCTGCGGTCGCGGTGATGCGGGGACCGGTTCCCGGGGTCATGGCCGTCCTCTCTGCACTCGGCGTGCTGGGTCGATGCTGTCAGCTGGCGGCCGCGGCCATGACGGTCGCCCAGTGCGATCTCGTCGTCGACCACGCGGAACCTCGGCGTGCCGCCACTCGGGAAAGGGGAGCCCGAGCGGGCAATCTCGGCGCATTCAGCGTGCCGTCAGGGAGTCCTCGGTCATGATGAGCGCAACCTCTTTCGCTGAGGTGGGCGGCCCTACGTCGTGGCCCGATAGTGGGGCCGCCCGGAGCCACCGATCGCAAGAACGGCAGGCGGCGTCTCCGCCGACGGCTTCCGCCGGTCAGCCGATCGGCAGCGGGATCTGCTCCAGTCGCAGCTCCCACTGCTCCAGATCAGCCGCGCGGTTGGCCCGCCGCGATTGGCGGCCGGTGTGGACCTCGTCGCGCAGCCAGAGGCAGATGGCGTGCATCAGGTGGCGGGCTCGCATCGTGTCGCCCGCCTCGATCAGTCGCTCGATGCGCCGCTGGGCGTCGCGGTAGGTGCGGGCGTCGACGACGGCCATCGGCCGGGTCGGGTCGCGGTGCGGCTCGCGCAGCCGGTCGCAGAGCACGACGAACCCGAAGATGAGCGTCATCGCAGTCACCGGCAGCGCGGCGAGCAGGATCGTTCTCATCGCTGGTCTCTCTTGGCGCTGAGCGCGATGGTGTCGAGCATCTGGAACGCGTCGTCGAAGCTCTGGACCCCGGCGGCGGAGCTGAGCGTGCCGGTGACGAGCCTGAACCCGTACGCCGTCTTGTGCCAGCCCTGGGGTGAGCGGTCGTAGACGAACGACGCGGTCCACATGAATTCGGGGCCGCCGGCCGGAGCGGCCGTGCCGGTGGCGTCCATGGTCGCAGCATCGAAGGGGCCGCCGAGCTGGCGGTTCTCGTCGGCGGTCAGACCCATCCAGCCCTCGGCGAGCAGGAAAGCGTTGGCTTCGCCCAGGACCAGGTCCATCGGCGGACCGGCGGTGACCTGCACGTGGAGCATGTTGTCGCGGGGCTCGTCGGGCAGCAGGCCGGGGAACTCGAGGTTGCCGTGGATGTCGGGCCGCCGCGGCTCCCAGACCTCGCTGGGCTGCAGTTCCTCCAGGTCGCGCGCGCAGCTCTTGCACCAGCGGTCCAGCGACACGTTGAGACTGGCGAGGTGCCAGAAGGAGTCGCCGCAGCCCACGCAGAGGAAGCCGTGGCGGTCCCGGTTCCACCGCGGGATCGGGGCGGTGCTCATCGGGGCGTCCGACCAGGACGTCAGCCCGATGGCGGTCTTGGCCTGCTCGGCGATTTCGTCGCTCAGCCAGGAGCTGTAAAACTCAGCGACCTCGTCGCGGCCGAAAAGAAGCCACAGGATTTCGAGCTGCTGGACCTGGCGGTCGTAGACGGCCAGGTCGACATGGTCATCGCGAGAAGCGCGCAGGGGCGCGGCCGCGATGATCCGGCTCAGGTGCTCACGGACCTGGGCGCGGCGAGACAGGGCGGTGATGGTGGGCATGGTGCTCCGTTTCGTGGGGTCGATGCTCTCCCGGCGCAGGTCCTCGTAGACGGTGTCGCGACTGACGCCGGCCGTACGAGACAGCTCGGCGACGTTGCGGACGCCGGCGCGCCAGGCCGCGGCGAGGAGTCGCTGCCGGGCGGTGGCCTGGTTCTGCGCCCACTCGCGGAGATCAGCGAGCGCGGCGGTACGGGGGTCGAACGTCGTCACTCCCTCACCGTAGTGTCGACTCGTTCGACATGTCGATACAGTCGACACTTTTGGCATGGATGGCGTACGACCTGGACCACCGCGGAGCTGCTTCACCGCGGGGGCGCGGGAGTGCTGCCGTCAGCCGTACGGTGATGCCATGATCATCAACCCCGGCACGCAGCCCGTTCCCGACGCTCGCGAGGACCTTGCCGCCGCGGCGCTGGAGCCGTTCCTCGCCGCCGTCCGCGAGCGCGCGGTCGAGCTGGAGCAGGTGCCGATCCGGTACCGGGAGGCCGGCATCGACGGTGACCCGGTCCGGGTGCCGGAGGCGGACCAGGACGGCCGCTTCGCCTGGGACGTGCCGTTCTCCGACGGCCGCCGGGTACGTCTGCGCGTCCCCGGCGTGGAACTCGACGCGATGCGTGGCCTGTCCGCCGCGGTGCCGTGTCTGTACGTAGGCGCCGAGGCGGCCTGGTGGCACGACGCGATCGGCTTGCTGGCCGGCGAGGGAATGCGCCTCAAACCAGATCAGCCTGTCGAGCGGTGAGCCCCCGCCTGTCACCCGTTCGTGGTCACGGCGGGTCGCGGATGGCCGCTGTTTGGGTAGCCTTCCGCTGTGCTGCTGGCCTACGTCGACGAGTCGTACAGCCGGGACTGGTACTACATGGCGGCGATGCTCTGCGACGGGCCGGGCGCCCAGGCCATCACCTCCGCGCTGGACGCCGCGGTAGATAAGGCGGTCAAGGGCTTCGGGGTGCCGGAGGTCGCCGAGTTGCACGGCTACGAGCTGTTCAACGGCACCGGCTGGTGGAAGGGCGTTCCGGTCCGCGCCCGGATCGGCGTCTACAACGAGGCGTTCGCCGCGATCGGTGAGCACTGCACCGGGCTGGTGTTGCGCGGCATGAATGTCGCTGGCCAGCGGAGCCGGTACGTCTCCCCAGATCCGCCCCACCAGGTCGTATTGCAGCATCTGTTGGAACGCGTCGACGAGTACGCCAGCAACCGTGGCAAGCACGTGCTGGTGATCGCCGACGAGGTGGGTGAGCAGTCGAAGCACCGTGCTGACCTGCAGCGCTACCTACGGCGCGGCACCGCCGGCTACCGCAGCCGGCGACTCACCCACATCGTCGACACCATGCACTTCGCGCCGTCCTCGGCGTCGCGCCTGGTGCAGGCCATCGACTTGGTCGTCTTCCTCTACCGGCGGCGGCAGTCCCACACCGAGACGGACGAGCGCGCGTCCCGCGCCAACGCCCAGCTGTGGGCCCGGGTCGAGCCGAAGGTCGTCCACCGGCATTGCTGGTACCCGTGATCGGCCCCCGAACGCACGAAGGCCCCGCACGCGGCGGGGCCCAAGGCTGGGTCGGAAGCCGTGGCTTCCTAATCACCAGGCTAGCCGTCTCCACCAAGAACGCAACGCGCCACCAGCCGAAGTCCCCTCACCCATCCGGGTGAGACCGCCATCGGCTGGCCTCATCCAGAAGGCACTACGGCCTTTCGGAGGACCTGCGCCAGCTGGTCATTTCGGCCGTAGTCCTGGCTGTGGAAGCGCGCCTGCACGAACTCGTCGCGCAGCGGTGCACCGGGCGCGAACTGCGTCGCGTCGATTCGGTAGCCGGCTTGTTCTGCGAGCTGGGAGAAGAAGACGAACTGCGTGCGCGTGTTGCCCTCACGGAAGCTGTGGATCACGTTCAGCTCACCCCAGCTCTCTGCGAGAGCCTCGACGAACGCCGTCAGGTCCAAGCCGCGCAGCAAGTTCTTGGCGGCGAGCTTCGCGTACTCCCTCTCGGCCGCGTCTGTTAGAACCTGGCCTGCCTGGTAGTAGCGGTGCCCTTCCTTGAGCATCCACTGATCTACTGGCGCGACGCGCTCCTGGCCGGCCCACGCGTAGACGTCTTGGAACAGGTGGCGGTGGATGGCCTTCATGTGGTCGTAGTCGAACTGGCCGTTGATCGGGTTCGCAGCTAGCTCGAGCAACCGCACAGCGGAGGCGGCCTCCTCCATCGCCTGCAGCTTCTGAGGGTCTGGTTCGCCGTGAGGGCTGCCCGGCAGCGTGAATTTGTTCCTCAATACAGACGTACCTGGGATGAAGTAGTCATCCCAGGTACGAAAGATGTGAGAACGGGGCATTTAACCCTGTACGTGGCGACGAATCGCGGCGATTGCGTCATCCCCCGTCAGCTCTTGGTGTGCTGCACGCTCGACGATCTCGCGCAGGGCGGGGTCGGTGACCTCGTGGCCGGCGAGGGCAAGCGCCGCGTCCGCGAACGCCAGGCGCTCGTCGACCTCAGCCGACACTGGCCGAGCAACTGCCATCGTGCGGGCCATGATCCACCTCTTCCCTTAGCTGCTCCCAAGCTTACCGGTCGGCGCACGGCGTGACCAGGCGAAAGGCGCTCTCTGGGTTGCCGGGCGCGTTCAGTCATGGCGAGCAACCGCCTTCGCCCCGCGCGGGCCGATCCGTTGCTGTCGTCAAATGACCCTTTGCCGACAGGCACCGGATCCATTCCGCGACCCGGCCTCCGACCATGGCCCGAGGATCCCGCAATCCAATCCGAGCCGTTCAAAGTTGACGACAGCCTTTGATGACAGGTAGACCTTGATCCGGCGCTGGAACGGATCGAAGGACGGGGTGGCATGGCGGATCTGGTCTACACGCGGGTCTCCACCGACGAGCAGAGCACTCTGCGCCAGACGTACCTGCTCCGCGAGGCCGGGCTGGTCGACGGCGCCGACGGGGTGCGGCTGTTCAGCGACCCCGCCACCTCCTCCAAGATCCCGGCGCTCGAGCGGGCCGGGTTCATGAAGCTGGCCGGCTTCGCCCGCAAGGGCGACCGGCTGACCGTCTCCGAGCTGTACCGACTGTGCCGGGACCTGGCCGACATCATCGCCGTGCGCGCCTGGTGCCAGGAACACGGGATCCGGCTGCGGGTGCTCTCCGGCGCCCTGAGCAACCTCGTCGACCTGGCCGCCGGCGACGCGACCACCACCATGCTGGTCAACGTCGTCGTCTCGGTCGGGCAGTTCCAGCGCGACCTGCAGAACGAGAACACCCGCGACGGCCTGGCCGCCGCCTGGTCCGAGGGCAAGACCTCCGGCCGCCGGCCCCGGATCGCCGAGCTCGGCGCGACCGAGCAGATCCGCCGCGCCTACCGCGAGGGCGGGGCCAGCATCGCCGCCCTGGCCCGCGAGCACCGGGTCAGCCGCGGCGCGATCCGGACCGCGATCGCCGACCTGATGCCCGGCCAGCCCGAGCGGCCCCCGGCCGCCGCCGTCGCGCCGGTGCGGGTGGAGATCCCCGGCAAGGTCGCCGATCACCTCGCCGGCGTCGACGACCTGAGCGAGACGCAGCGCGACGTTCTGCGCCTCGGCCGCACCGTGCGCCGCGGCCAGGGCTACAGCCTGCACGTCACCGCCCTGCCCGAGGTCCACCAGGAGCTGCTGACGGCCGCGGCCGCGCTCGGCGCCGACAGCGCCACCTCCGCCGACCGCAAGGCGTACCGCATCTACGCCGACCGCCTCCGCGCCAACCGAATCGCCGCGCTGCCCCCCGATACCCGACCCGGCCCACCGTCCGTCAGCCAGTACGACACCCTGCTTCGCACCCGGCCGGAGACGTCGTGACGCCGATGCCACCTCTCGAAGACCCGGACCGTGCCGAGCCGGCGACGGAGTGGGCGCCGCGGGTTCAGTGGCCGCGCAGCGACGACAGCGGCCTCATGAACGAGTGGACCGGCGCCCCGTCGGAAGACGAGCAGTGGACCCGGCGCATGGCCTACTACCTGGCGGGGAAGGTCCCTGGGGCGACCGGCTCAGTGGTAAGACGGTCGGTCACCCGGACGAACTGGGCGCCAGGCGACTGAGCGGATCTTGACAAGAAGTGTTGTCACCTACCAGGGTGGGTGACAACACTTCTTGTCGAAAGGGGCAGAGGGTGCTTACGCCCGAGCAGCACGCAGCGCTGAAGATCCAACTGGTCGACGTCTTCGGTGCTGCCGCCGCCCAGATCCTGCAGGTGCGCGACCGCGGTGACGTGGCCGCTCTCCGGAGCGGTGCCGAAGCCAAGCGCGCTCACCTGGCCGATGTCGCCGCTGCGATGGCGGCCGCCGCGATCGCCGAGGATTGGGCGAAGACCGAGGCCGCCGCCGCGGCCCAGCTGGGAGCGTCGTACACCGAGCTCGGCGCCGCGGCCGGCATCACCCGCCAGGGTGCCCGTAGCCGCTGGCCGGGACTGGCGGAGCTGGCCGCGGCCGCGCGCCGCGCCGGCCGGCCGCCGGCTCCGGAGTCCACGCAGCGCGAGGTCGGCCGCGCCCCGACCGGCGGCCGCGACGAAGAGGTGGAGATCGAGTTCGAGCACACCGTGACCGCCTGGACCGTCGGCGATCTCCGTACGGCACTGCTGCCTCCGCCGGCCGATATGCCCGTGTGGGCGATCACCGCTGAGGAGCCCGGCGGCGAGGTCGAGGGCGAGACTCAGATCGTCAAGGGCACCTTCCTCAGTGCCTCGCCGGTGGTCGCCGACGAGGGCAAGAACCGGCTCGTTCTGCTGCTCGACTTCCCGACCGGCACCTACCAGCGGCGGATTCGGGGCCCATTCGGTCGGTCGAGCCGTGGCGACGAGTTCCAGCACGAGGCCGAGCCGATCACCGTCGCCGCCCTGCTCGCCGCGCTGGAGGATCTGGCCGCCGACATGCCCGTGCTCGCCTGGCTCGCCGACGAACCCGGTTCCGATCACGGCGACCAGCAGATTGTTTTCGACGGCGCCATCGGAGTGGACTGGTCGCCGCCGGTCCGTGGCGAGCGCGACGGCGAATGGGTACCGGGCAACCACTTCGACCTGCAGCTCGAGTTCGCCACGGGCAGGTACTCCCGCTACGTGCACCGCTGATCCGGCGGGGCGAGTCCGGCGGATCGGGTCAGCCGGCCTCGGCGTCCCGGCGGACCTCCATCGTGGCGATCGGACGCTCGCACTGCACGCACCGCAGCTCGTAGCGGTTAGTGGGATCGACAAGACCGACCAGGATGCGGGGATGCTCGTCGTGCCCACGCCGGCCGGCGAGGCGATCGAGCGCGGCCCAGAACCGCTCGCCGGCAAAGACGTCCTGCGCAACGAGCAGGTGCTCGGGCTCCTCGCTGCCACTGGTCATCGCTGAAGTCTGCCTTCCGGCTCGAGTCATTCGGTCGGCCGGTCAAGCCGGCGATGCGGGGAGCGGCACCCCGGCCAGGCCGTGTAGGAAGGGCGGCAGGATCTGGGGCAGCAGCTCGAACTGGCCGTCGGGCACCAGCTCGCGGAGCCGGTCCATGCCGGCGCCGAGGGACAGCAGCATGACGGCGGTGCTGACCCTGGTGCTGAGCGAGGGGCGGCGGTCGCGCAGCACATCGCGGATGAGCAGTCGCGGCAGCCCAAGGGCGGAGCTCATCATCCACGCGACCGTCGCGTCGCCGAGGTCACCGCTGTCCAGCTCGGCCTCCACGGCGGCGCACTGGGCCAGCGCCCATTCGCGCATGTCTGCCGCGGCGCGCCAGGCGGCCCGTAGCTGCTCCGGCGTCGCGGCGTCGATGGTGCGCAGCAGGTCTTCGCGGACGTCGCCGGCCGGCAGCAGGCTCGTCCCGGCGCCGTCGTTGATCTCCGCCGGGTCGGTGCCGGGCTCCTCGGGATACTCCAGCCACGACGCGATCGGGCTGACCGCGCCGGCGGGCAGCAGCGCCCGCACGTGCGGGGCCATCGCAGGACCGGACAGCTCGGAGACGCCGGCGAGCACGCCGGCGACGGCGAAGGTGGCGAAGTCCTTGGCGGTGACCGGCTCGGTGCTGGCGGGGCCGCGGTCGAACTGGGCCAGGTCGGGCGGGGCCCAGGACACGCCGGCGGCGGTGATCCGCTTGTCGATGCGGCGCATCCGGCGCGGTAACACGACCGAGGCGGCGTCGGCCGTCGCGCGTTCGGCCACGCTCCACGCCCAGTCGGCGCGGTCGTCGGCGTCGCCGGCCGGCCGGGGTGCGTCGCGTTCTCCAGGAAGCACGACCCGTTGCACGGCGGCGCGCCATGCCGCGCGGACGGTGGTTTCAGGAACGGCGAAGCCGTCTCCGAAGGCGTGCACAGCGAGGTCATGGGGTCGGCGGCCGGGCCGGGCGTGCTCGGCCAGCCACACCACCAGCTCCAGCGCACCGTCCGGGGCGATGGAGGTGCTGCCGCGGCCGCGGCCGAGCGAGCGGGTCACGTTGCGCGGCAGCAGCACGGCGCTGCGCCAGCGCTCGAGCTGGGTCGCGGACACGACGGCGCCCTGGGCTCGGGCGGCGGCCAGCAGGTCCTCGTCGGCGGGGCTGCTGGTTTTGCGCGGCATCGGCCGAACGTACCGGGTCGGCGTCGGCTCGCCGCACATTGGAGCCCCGCGAGCTCGGACAGGATCCGCGTCTGGCGGCCTGGTCCCCTGGTGATGTCGCCGCTCGACCCGAGCGGCACGTCGTCGGAAGGAACCAGGTCATGAGCAGGGAACGCACGTCAGATCGTCCGCGGTCGGTACGGCGCTGGTGGGGATGGGCAGCCGCTGCCGGTGTGGCTGGCGGGGCGGGCCTGGTAGCCGCGCACAGCCCGGTGTGGGCGGTCGGAATCGGTACGGCGGCCGCGGTGCTTGCCTCCGCGACCGAGGTGCTGCGCCGGTGAGCGCCGGTCACGACCGTCGGTCGGGCCGCCGGGCTGGCCGCGATGACGGCACCTGCTTCACCAGCGACTTCCACGGATCGACCGGAGGCGGGACGGGTCGAAGGTGCGCGACGTCGACCGCCTCGGCCAGGTCCTGCCGCACCGGAGTGGACGGCCCTGCCGGCAGCGCGGTCGGGGCTGGAGGCTGGGCATCGACTGCCGGGCCAGCAGGGTCGGCAGCGAGCGACGGCGGCGGCAGCGTGACCGTCGTGGTCCGGGCTCGGGCTGCGTTTCCCCGGCCGGTGGCGCGGACGGTGATCTGCTGGTGGCGCAGCCGGCCGCGGCCAGCGCCGAGGCCGGTCCAGTGCCGGTCGATCAGCTGCAGGGCAAGGTCGGTGCCCGGCCAGGCCGTGTCGGTGACCATTACCAGGACGCTGCCGCGCTGGCGGGCCCGGGCGGCCAGCGACCGCACCACGCGATCGGCGGGCGGGCCGCCCGGGGCCGCGGCGACTACCAGGTCGACGCCGTCGAGCAGCGCCGCGACGACGGTGGGCCAGTCCGGGCCCGGTTCGGGAACCAGCGCGAGTCTGCTGCCGTCGATGCGGTAGTCGGTGATCGCGGCCAGCAGGCCCAGGCTGGGCATGCCGGCCACCGCGGCCCACGATCCGGCCGCGACGACCGGGGCGATCAGCGCCAGCAGCAGCGACGTGCTGCCGGTCGAGGTGATGACGCTGCCACGACGCAGCCCGGCGGGAAACAGGTCGGCGAGCTCGGGCAGCACCGGCAAGGTGCGCGCCACGTTCGGACCAGTGAGCTGGACCTCGTCGGCCGTGGCGACGCTACGCGCCAACGCGGCGGTGCGGTCGCGGCCGAGACCGGCGGCGTTGACCTGCTCGATCACCCGCGCGACGTCCGCAGGACCGGTGATCCGTGCGGCACCGGTCCACGATCGCTCAGCGCTCGCCATCTCGTTCGCTCCTTCCCCGGGGTCGGTCCGCGGAGGTACGCCACCGGGGAAGAGATGACGAACATGTGTACTAATAGTCAGCATAACCGCTGCGGCCCCCGCACCGGCACGGCGGAAAGTCGTACTGCTTCATGCCGGGTCTTATGGTCTGAACTGCCATCATGTCAGCGTGAGGACGTTCTCGGTGCGGTGCGATCCGGATTTGGCGGAGGCGGTGGCGGCGCGGGTGGCGATCGCCGCGGCGGTGGAGGCCGACTGGTGGCAGCTCCACCGCCGCCAGCTCGACGACCTCGCCGAGGCCGAGGACTGGCCGACCGCCCGGCTGGCGGCCGCGCGGCGGACCTTGGCCGGTGAGCACGCGCGGCTGCGCGAGGCCGGGGTGCTGCGGGGCGCCCGCGGCGCCTGGGTGCTGCCGGCGTTGTCCGAAATGTTGTTCGAGCGGGGCTGGCTGGACCGGCGGTGGCGGCCGTTGCCGCCAGGCGCTCGCCGGGGCCGGCCGTGGGGTGCAGGCGATGCCGGCTACGAGGGCCTGGTCGTGTTGCAGCTACCCGACGATGTCGCCGAGCTGCTCGTGCGTGCCTGCTGGTGGTCATCAGCGCCCGCGGTCCGGGCGCTGCAGAAGTGGTACGACGCGCACGGCGATCACTGGCGCGGCGACCTGCACGGCGGCCGCCGCGGCTGGTCCGAGCTCCGGCCCACCATCGAGGAACTCGACAAACGCGACCGGTGGGCCGCACAGATCACCACCACCGGTCAGGTGCTACGCAGCGCCATGTTCCGCGCCGTTGAGACCCACTCAGTTGGCGGATAGTGATATTACTTTCCGCCGTTACATATGCTCTGAACTGCGAAAACATCGTTTGACAGTTGCATGACAGCTTCCTTATGGTGAGCATCATGTTGGAGATTCGGTTACAGGGCGACCTGGACGAGGCCCGGGCGCTGCTGGCGTTCCTGACCGCCGCCGGCGCCGAGGTGCAGGCCGGCGGGGTGCGGGTCCGGGCCGAGGGGTTCTCGCACCAGTACGCGGTGGTGCGGCTGCCGGACGGGTGCTGGCCGGGCGCGCCCGCTGCCGGTCCGGTGTGGGCGGACTCGAGCATCGGCGTGCCGGCGCGGGAACTGCCCGCCGGCGGCCGCCGTGATGTGCGGCGGCGCGGCCGGTGAGCACGGAGACGGCGGAGACGGCGGTGGGCGGCTACGACGTCGACGAGCTGGCCGCCCGGATCGGCCTGTCCCGCTGGGACGTGCAGCGCGCGGTGGCGAAGCAGCTGCTGCCGGCCGCCGACGTCGACGGCACCCGCTGGTCAGCTGCTCTGGCCGCCACGATCGCCGTTGGTGACGAGCTAGTCGACGCGCTCGACGCGGACTGCCGGTGGGGTGCGCTGCGCTGCGCCGAGCGGCTCGCGGTCCGCAGCGGACTGCCGATCGGCCCGGACGACATCGAGGACCTGGCCGAGCAGGGCCTGGTCGCCGCCGTCGACACGTACAAGGGGCATCCGCTGTATCGGGTGGGCGACCTGGTGGCGCTGGTGGGCGGGCCGGATCTCGCCGTGGCGGTGGCTGACCACAGGGCGTGGATGGCCGGCAGTCTGGACGCGTTCGACGCGGCCCGCCGGCTGGGCTGGCACACCGAGGATCTGGCGAGCGCGGCTGCGGCCGCCGGCGTGCGGCCGGGCCGGCAGGACCGGTACGCGATCGCGGATCTGGACCGGCTCGCCGCTGACGAGCAGTTCATGGCGGGCCGGCTGCTGGGCCCGAATCAGGCCGCCGAGTATCTGGAGATCCGCCGCACCGACTTCGACTATGTCATCGCGGCCGGCTGGCTGGACGCCGCACGGTTCCGGAAGATGCCGGTCGGCCGGTCCAGCATGGTGACCGTGCCGTTGTACCGGGCCGGCGACCTCGACGACGTACTGCATATCCCCGGCGTCGATTGGCGCCGCGTCCGCGAGGTCGCCAAGGGCCGGACGTCGCGGCTACGGGAGTTTGTCGCGAAACCGCCGTCGCGGGCCCGCATCATTCACCGGCTCGCCCGTGACCTGGGAACGAGGTTCCGCACCGACGTGTACGTGTGGTTCAACGGTCACGAGTGGGAGCTGGACTGGACGGTCGACGAGCTCGGCGGGCCGACCGCGAAGCAGATCACCGCGGCAATTGCCGAGGACCCGGTCACCGCCCAGTACCGCAAGGACCTGCAGGTGGGCACCGAGCGCGGCGGCGCGATCCGCTGGGCCACCGCCATGCTCGCCGCCGGCGCTGCGGTCATCTGCGACACCGAGACCACCGACCTGTTCGGAGCGATCGTGGAGATCGCGGTGATCGACGCCGCGACCGGCCGAACCCTGCTCGACACCCTGGTCAATCCCGGCTGCCCGATCGAGCCGGGGGCGCAGGCGATCCACGGGATCAGCGACGCGGACGTCGCCAACGCCCCGACCTGGGACAAGGTGCTGCCCCGGCTCAAACGGGTCACCAAAGGCAAGCAGGTCTTGGCGTACAACGCCGACTACGACCAGGGCGTCGTGCTGCGCGACACCGAGCGAGCCGGTCGCAAGGCCGGCCACCTCGCTGACGCCGATCGGTGGGCGTGCGTCATGCAGGCCCGCTCCGACTGGGCCGGCTCGCGCCGGTGGCTCCCGCTCGGCGGCGGCCATCGCGCCGTCGGGGACTGCCAGGCCGCCCGTGAAGTGCTGATCGACATGAGCCAGACCTCGCAGCAGCGGCCGGCGCGCAGTCGAGCGCGATGCTGAAGTACGCCCTCGGCGGGCTACTGCAGGAGGCGGATGCACTTTTCTGGACCTTTTTCTGTACGATTGCGGGTATGACGATCAACTCCCCACCGCAGCGCCCCGAGGTGGCGGCGGGCATGGCCGCTGCCCGGCAGAAGGGCGTGCGGCTGGGCCGGCCGCGCGTGGGGTTGCCGACGTCTGCTCAGCGCATTGACGAGCTGCGCGAGCAGGGCTTGTCGCTGGCGGTCATCGCCGGCACGCTGGACGAGGAGAAGGTGCCGACGCTGTCCGGTCGCGGGTCCTGGTCCAAGAGCAGTGTGCGGTACGTGCTCGACCGTCTCGAGCAGCAGCGGAGCCCCGCCAGCGGGACGAGGTCGTCATGAGTCATCCCGATAGCGGCGTCGACGCCGTCGTCACCGGCGACGAGATCACGGTGTTTCAGGCCAAGTCCTGGCATCCCACCGCCGACGATCCCGGCCCGTCGGGCTGGAAGCCGGGCATGAGCTTCGTCGTCCTCTACACGGAAGGGCAGTCGGAGACGACGTGGTTGTCGCAGCTGGCGGACGTGCCCACACCGCCGCAGGTCGCTAGCGTCGATCGCGAGCGGCTGCTGGTGTTGTGCGCGGTCCACCATGGCGAGTACGGCCGCATCGACGGGAACCTGCTCGCCCGCACCGCCCAGACCCCGGACGCCCTCGATCGGTGGTACGCGGGCGAGGTGCCGGAACAGTCGCCCAAGGCCACCAAGGCCCGCCGGGTCCTGGAGTGGGCGCTGAACGACCCGGCCGCGTGCCAGCGGGCGCAGGATTTCGTCGGTGAGCAGCTGGACGCCGCCGCGGCGGTCGACGCCGAGCTGACGACCGTCCTGGACGACGACTACCCGGCCAATCTACGGATGGTTCCGGACGCCCCGCCGTTCCTGTTCCACCGTGGGGCTCTGCAGCCGGCGGACGCCCGGTCGATCGCTGTGGTCGGTACGCGTCGCGCCACCCAGGACGGCTTGGCCCGGGCCAAGAGGATGGCGCGGGGGCTCAGCGACGACGGCGTCGTCGTAGTGTCCGGGCTGGCCCGGGGCATCGACACCGCCGCGCACACGGCCACCATCGAGCGAGGCCACCGCACGGTGGCCGTCATCGGCACCGGCATCGCCGCGCGCATCTACCCGCCGGAGAACGCGGCGTTGGCCGAGCGCATCGTCTCCGGCGGTGGCGCGGTCATCTCGCAGTTCTGGCCGACCGATCCGCCGGACCGGTGGAGGTTCCCGGCCCGCAACATCACCATGAGCGGCTTCACCCAGGGCACTGTGGTCGTCGAGGCATCCGAGACGTCCGGGGCCAAGATGCAGGCGCAGGCCGCGCGCCGGCACGCCAAAACGGTGTTCCTGCTGCGGTCGCTGGCCGCCGCCCAGCCCTGGGCCCGCGCGATGGTCGACGAGGCCCGCGCCCAGATGCAGCAGCCCGAGCAGCTCGAGCTCGGCACCGAGCCTGTCGACGAGCGGCGCCTGCCGCTGGCCGTGGTCGAGGTCAGCGACGTCGATGACGTCCTCGACCGGGTCGCGGCCGCCGACGCCGTACGCGCGGCCGCCGGCCTGCGGCACGAGCTCGCGCACGCCTGGCCGGCGCTGCGATGACCTTCCCGGCCGCGACCGGCAAACCCTTGGGATTTCCGAACTGCCCCACCTGCCCCTACTACGCCCAGGGCGCCTCGGACATCTGTATCGACTGTGCCCTGAGCACCGTCCCGCCGCTGACCGGGCGGCGTTGTCCGACCTGCGCTCAACAGGTCGACGCCGGCGGCTGCCGCAACCGGATCTGCACCATGCCGGCCGGGCAGCGGGGATTCACCAGCGTGGCCGCCATCTCCGTCGACTCGTCACCGCTGCGCGAGAAGGTGCGCCAGTACAAGTACGACGGGGTCATCGGGTGGGGCGCCATCTTCGGCCGGCTGGTGCTGGGCTGGCTCGACCGCCACGCCACGGCGGCCGCCACCTTCACCCACATCGTGGCCAACCCCAGCCACATCAACCGGCAGCCCTACCGGCACATCGAGTCGATGCTGCAGGCCGCCAAGACCGAGGACATCCACGGCCGGTGGCCGATCTACCCGGTGGCGCTGGTCAAGCCGGTCGAGACCCCGCCCTCGGCCGGCAAAGGCTGGCAGGCCAAGCTCGACGCGGCCTTTGAGCACGCCCGGGTGCTGCAGCTCAGCGCCGCCCCCGACTCCGGCCCGGCGTTGCGGGGCGCCCGGATCCTGCTGGTCGACGACATCTTCACCACCGGCGCACAGCTGCACGCCGTCGGCCGGCGGTTCCTCGACTCGGGCGCGGCAAGCGTCGACGGACTCGTACTCGCCCGCCACCCGTGGGGCCTGTAGACCGTCCAGGGCCCGCTGTGCCGCGTCGCGCACGCCGCTGCCGACCTATCGGTGCCGAACATCTGAGAAGCGGCTCCGCGTTTGACCCGCGAAGAACGAGAGGGGAGCCGCCCCTTGGTGCCAGTACGTCCAGCAGTCGGGCCGCAACCCGAGAGGGGAGCGGCCCGTCGATCGTCTAGGAGTCAGATCAGTGGAGAAGGTGGTCGAACTCTCCGTTGCGGGCTCCGTCTAGCCACGCGTCGAGCTCTGCCGCGGTGAATCGGAGTATGGGGCCGGCTCCGTTGTCCTTGCTGTCGCGTACCTCGATCATGCTGTCGTGGCGGCGCATCTCCACACAGCTGCCGCCGTTGCCCCCGGACTTTCGGGCTTTGATCCACGGTGTGGTGGTCATGGCTTGTACTCTCCGATCGGTACTGCATGCTTGTAGACCAGGTCAAACACGCGGCGGTACTCGGCGAGCTCGGCCGGCTTCTCCAGATAGCGGGCTCCGACCTGGGCCTCCAGGTACACCACGTCGGGGTCCTCGTGATCGTCGAAGTCGATGATCCGAAATGCGCCGGTCATGGCAGCGTGAGCGCCAATGTCGTACGGCAGGAACCGAATTTCGGTGTTGTCGCGCTGATCGAGCTCGCGAAGGTGCGCCAGCTGTGCAGCCTGTCCGGCTTTGCCGCCGACCCGGCGTCTGAGGACGCTCTCGCCGAGGACTATCACCAGCTCGGGTGACGGGGTCCGGCTAAATAGCGCCTTCTGGCGATCGAGACGCAGCCTGATGTGCCGGTCGATCGCGTCCTGGTCGTCTTCCGGTTGGGCCGCGCGGTAGACCGCCCGGGCGTACTCGGCGGTTTGCAGCTCGCCGGGGACGACGCCGTCCTCGAAGGTCTGGATGCGGCTGGCCGCAGTTTCGAGACCGACATAGAGCTTGAACCAGTCGGGGACGAGCTCGCCGTATTCCTCCCACCAGCCTTGCTCGGACGTGCCCACGGCGAGAGTCGCGAGCGCCTCGGTCTGGTCGGCGGCGGCCTCGTAGAACCGGCAGAGGGCCCACACATCGGGCACCCGAACCGGCACCTTGCCGGCCTCGATGCGCCATACCTTGGTGCGCGAAGCCAGGCGCGCCTCTTCGACCTGCACGGCTGTCTTGCCGGCGGCCTCGCGGAGCCGCTGAAGACGGCGGCCGAGCTGGCGACGCACAACGGTGGGTCCGGAAACGGGCATGCTCGTACCTCCGCGTTCAGTGTTTCACGACGAAACATCGCAGCGCACTAGGCCTCTCCAACGCGAGAGGCTCTACGCCTTTTTCGCGAAGCAAGAGGCTTCGTGAAACATTGCACCGCGCCTGTTCCTCTGGGATGCTACGCAGAGCGGTCGACGGCGCAGCAGGTTGTGATCAAGATCCGTCAGCCGCGGGAAAGGTCCGCGGCGATACACACCCGGCGCCCCCGGGGCCGCGGGCCAACCCGGCCCGGGAGTTGCGGTGCGCTGAGGCCCCCCGTCCTCCCGCCCGCACTCCCGGGCCCTCTGAATCCCACGACCGGGGAGGAGCCGCACATGGTGCTGCTGAGCGACCCCGAAGAAATCGATGCCGCCCTGCGCCGCGTCATCGTGCTGCATCAGCCGCGGCCGGATGTTCCTCGCTGTCGCCGATGTGGCGGCGTGTGGCGCGCCCCGACTGGGTGCGCGGCTCGCCGCTTGGCATTCCTGTTGGGCGCCGCTGACGGACGGGGGGCGTGAGGATGCCGGTGCCCACGATCCACCCGGACAACCGGGATGACGTTCCTCCGGCCGACAGCTACGGCCAGGGCGCCCGGGTCTGGGTGCACCGCGGCGGCAGCCTGTGGCGGCCGGGACGCATCGACTCGGCCACCCCCATGGCGGCGATGGTCACCTACCGGCCCACCGAGCACCGGGGAACGGCGGTCGACACCGTGACCGCCGCCCATCTCGCGCCACGGACCGAGGACGACCCGATGGACGGCGCGCAGCCCCGACCTGGCGCACGCCTTCCCGTACGGCCGCGGACTCCCGACCGCGACCAGGTCCGCGACCTGCCGGCCGCGGGGGAACGGCGATGAGCACCTACCGCTCGGGCACAGAAGACATGCGCGCCTTCGCTGAGCTGCGCATCCGGGAAGCCGAGCAGACGCTTACCGTCCACCACCCCGACGGTGTCGGCTGCTGCGCGTCCTGCGGCCGCGACGATCCCTGTGACACAACCCGGTTCGCCACGCAGCTCGGCCACCACTACCGGGCATGGCTCTCCGATGCCCGGTCCTGGGTCGACGGCGACAACCCGGCCGCCCGCATCCGCCCATATGTACTCGAGAGAAGCGGCGGCGATGCGACGTAGCGACCTGCACCCGGGAAACGTGCTGATCGTCGGCCCGCCCGCAACAGGGAAGACCGGCTCGACCTTCCGGTTCCGGTTACACAAGGTGCTCGACCGCCCGGCACAGGCTGGCTGGTGCCACCTCGACGGCCATCTCCTCGACAGCCTCGGCAACGGCATCCCCCGGACGATCTTGGTCCGGGTCAGCGGCCTGCGGCGCGATGACCAGCTTCAGCAGGGCCGCCGGGCACACTTCCTCGTCAACAACCGCGGGCGCCGCTTCCGCGCGGTCAAACCCTGACTCCAGGAGGTTCAGCCGCGTGACCGCTGACGACCTCAGCCACCTACGTGTAGCCATCCTGGCCGGCAACCCGCAGGCCGGCGACCTGGTCCGCCGTGATCTCACCGACAACGGCATCACCCCGGCCGCCAGGGTCGACCGGCACCTCCTGCTGACGGAGACCCATCAGCGCCAGGGCCGGATCGCCGACGCCCGGCTGGCACTTGGTGAGGCGTCCGCTGCGGCGGACGCCTTCAACTTGCCAGCCGGCGATCCATGCCGGACCGCGCTGTTCGCGATCCGCGCGGACCTGGCGGTGTGGGACGGCCACGTCGAGGCGGTCCAGGTGTGCACGCGGTACGCCGAGCAGGCCCGCGACCTCGCACAAGACCTCCTCCGGCTCGCGCACGCTACAGCGCTGCGATCCGTGGCGATCTACCACCGGGATAGCTGCGCCGAGGCCCGGCGGCTGCTCGGCATCCTGCACGAACGCGCCATCGCCGCCGCAGCGCCGACAGAAGCCCTCACCGTGCTCGCCCCGATGATCGAGCGGGGGTTGTCGGCCATGGCGGAGGGATGCCGACCGGGCGCTGCCCGGCCGCCCGGTCCGGTGCCGCCGCTGCCGGGCGGTGTCCTGAAGCCGAGCGTGGCTGACCCCGACCCTGACTATCTGGCCTCGCGGGTCCGGCAGCATCCGGCCCGGCACACCTGTGCGGCCTTTTCGACACCCGGCCGCTAGGCGACAAGATCTCGGCCTAATTCGCGGGCGGGGTGTGCACCACCCGCCGCCGTACATCCTCAGCGATCCCCTCGGGCCTTCGTGGCGACGGCTCGCCCACCGCCGGCCGCGCGTTGACGTGGGTGCGGCCGTTCGCTGGGCGACGGCGGTGGCCGGTGTCGAGGCCCGCCGGCGTTCCTCTCCAGCCGACGGGCCTCGGTCGTTGTGCCGCGCTGACGGCTACTTCAGGAGCGTGTCGATCGCGGCCTGGTCGCCTGCGGTGTACGCGGCCAGCAGCTGCGCGAACGTCTCTGCGGGCATCGTGCGCAGTCCCAGTTCTTCGGCCTTCTGCGCCTTGGAACCGGCGCCGGGGCCGATGACGACGAGGTCGGTGCGCGTGGAGACCGAGCCGGACGACTTTCCGCCGAGGGTTTCCACGGCCTCGTTGCCCTCGGTGCGGGTCAGGCCGGGTACGGAGCCGGTGACCACGACGGTCAGCGGCCCGTCCGGGCCGCGCAGCGGCGGCGTGACCGCCGCGGTGTCGGCTCCGCTGTCTCCGGCCGCCGGGGTGCCGGGCTCGGTCATGATGCCGACGCCCCGCTCGGCGAGCCGGGCGATGACCGGGGCCAGCTCGGCCAGCTCGGCGGCGATGACGGCGGCCCGTTCCGGGCCGACGCCTTCCACGTTCTGCAACTGTTCGACGGTGGCCGCGCACAGCGCCTGCATGGTGCCGAAGTGCCGGGCCAGACGCCGCGACATGGACCGGCCGGTCATCCGGACGCCGAGGCCGGTCAGGACCCGCGACAGCGGCTGGCTGCGCGATCCGGCGATGTTGGCGACCAGCTTGCCCGCGGAGGTGGCGCCCATCCGCTCCAGCCGGGCGAGGGTGACCTGTTCCAGGTCGTACAGGTCGGCCGGGTCGGTCACCAGGCCCTGCGAGACCAGCGCATTGACGATCTTGTCGCCGAGGCCCTCGATGTCCATCGAGTCGCGGGCGGCGAAGTAGTGCAGCGCCTCCGCGGCCCCGCACGCGCGTCCTCTGGTGCAGCGCCACCGCTTCTGACTGCGGTCGATGTCGCCGCCGCAGCGCGGGCAGGGCACCGGCGGGGTGAACGGCTGCGCGTCGGCGGGCCGCTCGTCGAGCTTCGCGCCGGTGATCTCCGGGATGACCTCTCCGGCGCGGCGCACGAAGACGGTGTCCCCCACGCGGACGTCGCGACGGACCAGGTCGTCGAAGTTGTGCAGCGTGGCGGAGGTGACCACGACGCCGCCGACCTGGACCGGGTCGAGCACGGCGACCGGGGTGATGACGCCGGTGCGTCCGACCTGGACCTCGATGCCCGCCAGACGGGTGGTGCGGGTGTCGGCGGGGAACTTGTAGGCGATCGCCCAGCGCGGCGCCCGGCTCGACGACCCGGCGTCGGCCTGGTCGGCGGCCTCGTCGGCCTTGACGACCACGCCGTCGACGGCGAATCCCAGACCACCGCGACCGTCGCCCAGCAGCCCGACGAAGGCCACGACCTCCTCGGCGCTGGCGCACCGGCGCAGCCCGGCGGCCGACTGGCCGGTGGTGGCCACCCCGAGCCGGGCGATCGCGGCCATCGCGTCGCTGTGCCGCTGCGCGGCAGCGCCGGGCAGCCCGTGCGCGGCGTACGCGAAGAACGACAGCGGGGCCTCGTACGCGCGGTCCTGGGCGCGCAGCGTTCCGGCGGCGGCGTTGCGCGGGTTCGCGAACGGCTGGCCGCCGTGCGCGACGCGCAGCTCGTTGGCGCGGGTGAAGTCGGCGTCGGTCATGAAGACCTCGCCGCGGATCTCGACGGTGACCGGCTCGGTGAGCTGGACGGGCAGTCCGGCGACCCGGCGGGCCTGGAGGGTGACGTCCTCGCCGGTGCGGCCGTCGCCGCGGGTCGCGACCTGCATCAGGTGTCCGTCGACGTAGCGGGCGGCGATCGCCATCCCGTCGATCTTCGGCTCGACGGTGTACCCGTCGACGCTCCGGCCGAGGGTCCTGGCGAGCCGGGCCGCCCAGGCGCGCAGCTCGGCGGGGTCGAAGACGTTGTCCAGGCTCAGCATCGGCGTGCTGTGCTCGACGTCGCCGCCGCGGCCGACGCCCGCGGCGACCGTGCTGGTCGGCGAGTCCGGCTGCTGCCAGTCGGGGTGTGCCGCCTCGGTCGCGGCGACCCGGGCCAGCAGCGCGTCGTAGGCGGCGTCGTCCATGGCCAGCTCGGTGCCGTTGTAGTACGCCGCGGCGGCCGAGCGGATTGCGGCGATCGCCGCGTGGTAGTCCTCGGCGCTGCGGTACGCCTCGGCGTGTTCCGCGTCGACGACCGGATCGGTCGCCAGTGTGCCGGTCGTGGTCGGTTCGGTGGACATGCACAGCCTCACTTCTTGGTGGGTTGACGGGTGGGAAGGCGGGGTTCCTCGGCGCTGCCATACCGGGGAACCCCGCTGGTCTGTGGGCCGCATCGGCGGCGCGGATCGCTGGGCGGGGTCAGGCCCGCTGCGTGTAACCGATCAGCTCCGGATCGCTGCTGTCGTCGATCGTGAAGCCGTACCAGGCATCGCCGGAGGACCGGCCAGTGCCGTGAAAGTCCCGCACCGTCTCGTTCGCCCAGTCGCTGACGTCTTGATCCGGGCGGCGGACCGGGAGCCGGGCCTGCACCACGTACGAGACGACGGTGTCGTACAGCTCGTACTTGTTGACGATGGTCAGCGACACGGTGACGGTGTCGCCGGTCGGCGTGCCCGGCCGGAACTCGGCCCGGTAGCTGCCGTCGGTCTCGCGCCACCACAACAGGTCCGGCAGCAGCTCCCGGCGGCCGGTCAGCCGCTGCGAGATGGCCAGGCCACTGTCCACGTCGCTGCCGGTCGGCTCCGGCGTGACCGTCCGGAGCGCCACGAACGCCCCGGTGGTGAGCTGTTCGGCGTTGAGCACCTGGTCGTCGTCCAGGCGCACGGCGTCGGCGGGCAGCGGCGGCGTGCGCCGCCTGGGATCGGGTTCCGGAACGTCGCTTTCGCGCCGGACGCGGGCTTGGCAACGCGACATGGTTGTCCCTCCTGGAGCGGCGGGCGCTGTCCGGAGGCGATCGCATCCCTGAACGACTCGACCGCCCCGACACCGCCAACAACTGGCCATCTATCGTAAAGCATAACATGCTTTGCGATAGATGGCGACGGCGGTGCACCGCCCTGAACAACAGAAACGGCAGGTCGCGATAGCCGGAGGAGAACCAACCGGGATGACTCGCGCAGGTGCCAGCCCGAGGGCTGATGGCCTCGCGCCGGGTACGACGCCCCGTACCCGGCGGGGTCCTAGCGGTGGTCCAGCAGTACGGTGCGGCCGGGCGGGCCTGCGCCCGCTCGCTGTCGGCTCATACCGCGACGCCCGCGGCCGGGCTTGGGTGCGCGACCGGGTGATGCCGGCGATCGCCGGTCGAGCCGTTCGGGCACAGGTAGCGGTTCGCGTCCTCGCTGTAGTACCGGCCGCGGCCGGTGTGGTCCTCGAACAGACCGGCATTGCAGCGGCTGCAGGTGGTCTGGGGCTCCGGGCTCGGGGCGGGCTTCCGGCGACCACCGACGAACCCGACGACGACCAGCACCAGGATCATGGTCAGCGGCGCCAGCAGGAGTATCCAGTCGTTGATCGGGGGCGGCCCCTGCAGCGACGCCGGCAGGAAGCGCTTCAGTAGGCGCATCAGCAGCACCATGGCAGGGCCGGTCATCGCGATGAGGCTCAGACAGGACGCGACCTCGTCATAGACGCCGCGGTGGTAGACGACGGCCCCCACGACCATGGTGATCGCAATGACCAGCAGCGGAACCCAGAGCGGCATCATGGCGGGCCTCGCTTCTTCGTGGTGGCGGTTCCGGTCGGGTCAGCTGGCGAGCGTGCTCGGGAAGGTGAGCCGGCGCACCAGTTTGTAGGTGGTGGGGTCGAGGTCTTCCGCGTCTTCGGCGTCGCGGTGGCGCATCAGGTCGTTGATCAGCGCGGCGAGTTCGCTGTCGCGGCCCTCGGCGTGGGCGAGGCGCATGGCGTCGCGCCACGGCTGGCTCTCGTGGCGTTCGGGATCGGCGAGCCAGGCCTGTTCGACCGCCCAGTGCGCGCCGGGCAGGTCGCCGGCGGCCTGGTACAGCTCGACGAGCTGGTGGGCGGTGTCGACGATCGCGGCGACCAGGTGCATCGGGGCGACGTCGGAGTCGGGCAGCCACGCGTACGGGGTGCGCTGGGTGTGGTAGCCGTCCTCGACGCCGGCGAAGGGCGCGCCGCGGACCAGTTCGAGCGCGGCCCGCAGGTCGGCGGCGCCGTCGGCGTCGCGGGCCTCGCCGCGGGCGCGCAGCCGCCGGAACAGTACCCAGTCGAACAGGTAGCCCTCGACCAGGTGGTACGGCTGGGCGCCGGCCATCCGCGGCATCCACAGCCCGCCGTCGGGGGTCTCGCCGAGCCAGGCGCGGGCGTGGGAGATGGCCGAGCGCCGCGAGCGGGAGCTGGCGGTCTGGTCACGCCAGATGGCGTCTTCGAGCTGGGCCGCGGTGCTGCCCTTCGCGCCGCGGGAGGCGAGGTAGACGACGAACTCGGCGTAGAAGCGGTGCCGTTCCTTGGGTTCCTGACCGGCGCCGGTGATCTGGACCGGGCCGAGGACGCTGATGCGTGGCCGTGTGGTGTCGCCGCTGGTCCAGGCGGCGAGGTCGGCGTCGAGGTGCGGGTCGCGCTCGTCGCGTTCCCGGCGGCGGCGTTCCATGGTCTCGGGGTCGGTCGAGGCCGGCGCCGGACGCAGGGGGCGTGGCGCCGCGTCGGTGTTCGCCAGGTGCCACGAGGTCACGGCGCTGGCAGCCCGTGCCGGGATGGGGCCCGCCGCGGTGACCGGCTCGAAGTCGGAGCCGTCGTCCTGTTCGTGCTCTTCGCCGTCGTCGACGGTGCCGAACATGTCGTCCATCCCACCGGCGACGTCGTCGACGTCCTGCTCGGCGGGGGGCTCGTACAGGCCGCCGGCGGCATCGGTGCCCTCGGCCCATGCCTCGGTGTCGGCCGCCGGCGGTGTCGGCTGGTCGTCGGTGTCCTCGGCGGTGTCCAGCAGGTCGGCGAGGGGCTGCAGCATCGCCGGCGGCAATGCCGACGCGGTCAGGGCGGCGTCGGTCAGGAACGCGACGCGTAGCTGCCCGTCGGCATCGACGGTGAGCGGCCACCTGCCGGGTGGCTGCTCGGCGCCGGTGACCACGGCGGCGTACCCGCTGGAGGGTGCGTCGGCCAGCTCCTGCTCCAGTTCGGTGAGCAGCTCGTGGTGCTCGGCGCCGGGGTTGGCGATGAGCAGCACCTGCGGTGGCCACGCCTCGCCGGTTTCGGTGCCGCGGCCGACCATGGTGGTGGCGGCGCCGGCGGCCGCCAGCGCGTCGCGGGTGTCGGCCAGGCGCCGGCGCAGCCTGGCGACGGCCTGCTCGATGGAGTCGGCCGTGGTGATCCGGCGGCTGTCGAGTTTGGCCAGCCACGCCGCCTCGTCCGGGTCGAAGCCGGCCAGGACCACGTCCACCTCGTCGGACCAGCGGTTGTGCGCCAGTTCGCCGCCGATGTAGCGGACCAGGTCCAGTGCGCGGGCCGGGTCGCCGGTCACGGTGACCATGCCGAGACGCTCGAGATCGATCAGCAGGTGCTGGCCCGGCTGCGAGCCGACGGTGACCAGCGACGGCAGCGGCGCCAGGTGCTCGCTGCCGTCGGGCAGCTCCGCCTGTGCGGGCAGGGTCCAGATGGTGGGGCTGTCGCTAATCCAGGGCTGCGGCGGGGCGGGGCATTCCTTGGTGAGGACCAGGTGAATCGCCTCGTCGTCGACCCAGGCGGCGACCACGTCGGGCCACTGCTCGTCCGGGCGGTCGGCCAGGCCGGCGGCCAGGGTACGCAGGGCGGCGTCGAGCCGGCTCCAGTCGATGGATACCGCGGCGACGTGCAGCTTCGCCTCGGCGCTGCCGTCGACGGGCCGCGCGATGCGCCGGCGGGGCCGGCGGTGCTGCTGCTGGCGGGCCCGGCGCCGGCGCAGGGCGAGCAGGGCCAGCGCGGCGAGGACTCCGAGGCTGCCCACCGTGGCGGCGACCGGGACGACGGCGTCGTCGTCGCTGCCCGCGTCGTCGGCGTCCGCGGTGGGCGCCGTCGCCGGTGCGGCGCTGGCTGCGCCGGCCGGGTTCGCCGGCCGGGTCGGCGTGCTCGTGCCGGAGCTCGCGTGCGGCGCGGCGGGCGCCGGCGCGGCCTCGGTGGGTGCGGCGTGGGTGGGCGCGGTGGTTGCCGGGGCCGGCGGGGTGGTCGCGGCGGGGGCCGGGTCGGCCTCGGCGGGCTGCGGCGCCGGGATGCTCGCCGGTGGCGTGGCGGCTTCCTCCGGGTCGGTGACGTGGCCGGTGGCGTGGCGGCGTGCGCCGTGGTCGTGGGCGTCGTCGGGCAGGACGAACCGCTGCCCGGGGTGGATCAGGTCGGGGTCTTTGATCAGGTGTGGGTTGAGGTGGGCGATCTCGGTGTATCGGGTGTCGTCGCCCAGGACCCGCTGGCTGATCGCGGACAGGTTGTCACCCTTGTGGACCCGGTAGGTGGCCGGGGCGTCGGTGTCGGCGCCGGCGTGATGGCTCGCCGCGGTCGCGGCGGCCGTGCTAGCGACGGTAACCGTGGTGGTCGCCGGCGACGCGAGGGCCGTGATCGTGGTGTGTGCGGGCGCGATGGCGGGGCTGGCCTGCGCCGGTGTGCTGGACGCGACGGCGACGGCGGGTGAGGCCACCAGCAGGCTGACGCCGGCGACCAGGCCGGCCGCGATGCTCTGCATCCCGCTGAGCGCAGGCAGCCGCGGCGTCCGGATCCCCCGGACCCGGGAGACGACCTCGACGATGACCGGGACGGCGAACGCGACCCAGGCGATCCACCCGACGACGGTCACCGCGGCGATGAACAGCGCGCCGCTGTCGTCGGGACGCGTCAGGGCGTCGCTGATCTGCGTCCAGCTGGGCAGGGTGTCGGGCAGCGGGTTGCCGCCGAGCAGCGCCAACGCGATCGGGGCGCCGAACAGCAGGGCGAGCAGCGCCAGCAACGCCGTCAGACCGGTCAGGATCTGACCGGTCCGGCGTACGGGGTGTGGTGCCATGGGGATCTCCTGGGGTCAGCCGGTCAGCAGCTGGGCGCTGCCGTGTCCGGTGACGGTGAGCTGGCCGTAGCCGATCAGGTCGAGGATGACGGGGTTGTACTGGGCGGTGACGGTGACGTTGACGTGCTGCCGGTCGCCGCTGAGCGTGACGGTGCCGCTGACGCCGGCAGCGGCCAGGTACTGGCGGGCCGCGGCGACGGCCCGGTCCGGGTCGACTTCCTTGCGGCCGCCGGTGGCGGCCTGGTCGAGGTCGATGGCCTCTCCGGCGGCGCGGGCGGCCTCGGCGGCGATGTTGTCCGCACGCTGCAGCGTGCGGACCCTGCCGCCGCCGTCCACGGCCAGCCCGATCATGACGAGGACGACGAATGCCATGATCACGACGAACAGGGCGATGCGTCCCTCGTCGCCGTCGCGGCACCGGCGCAGGTGGGTGCTCATGAGCGGGCCCGGAACGGGTCGACGGGGCTGGTGAAGTTGGCGTTGATCCGTCGGGAGCCGGGCAGACCGGGGGCGGTGACGCCGGCGAACGTGACGGTGCAGCCGATGCTGACCTTGACGACCCCGACCCGGCCGGGCGGGGCGGAGAATCCGGAGGTGTCGACGGCGACGTCGAGGTCCGCGCAGTTCAGGCCCTGCGCGCCGAGGCTGCGGCGGGCGGTGGTGATCGCGTCGGCGTACGCCTCGCGGCTGTCGCGGGCGATGCTCGCCGCTCGCGCGGCGTCGTGTGCGGCGCCCTCGATCGACCCGCCAGCGACCTCGACCCGCATCCCGATCGCGGCCAGGGCAACGAACAGCAACAACGGCGGGGCGAGGATGACCGTCTCCAGCGCGGCGGAGCCGTCGTCGCGGCGCCACCGCAGCCGAGCGACGCCGCGGCGTGGGGTCCGCGGACTGGTCATGGTCGGCGCCTCCTTCGTTGGACGTACGTCAGTTCGGTGCGTGGTCGTCAGTCGACGAACCGTTCGACGGGGCCGGTCGCGGTCTGGCTGACGCGCCAGCGCAGTCCCGGGATCAGCGACAGGCTGTTGCCGGTGACCGTCACGGTCGCGGTCTCGGCGCCGCGGTTGACGCGCACGCCGGCGCTGGACAGGCTGTCGCCGCCAGCTCGGCCGATGAAGTCGCGGGCCCGTGCCGAACCCGCGCCGGCGCTGCCGTCGTAGGAACGGGCCGCGGACAGCCCTTCCTGCGCGGCTCCCAGCGCGATGGACCGGGCGTAGGAGTACATCGCGATCTGCAGGCTGAGGAAGATGACCAGCAGCACGCTGGGGATCACGACGACGGTTTCCACTGCTGCGGAGCCGTCGTCGTTGCGGACGGTGGACAGCAGCTGCTGCCACCGGGCGCGGTCCCGCTGCCACCACCGGTTGCGGTGGTGGCAGCGGGGGATGCGAGGCGTCTGCCTCACGTAATACCGCCGATCCGGCCGGTGACGGCCGCGGTGATGGCGGCGGCGACAGCTGCGGCGAGCGCCAGCAGCACGACGGTGAGAATGACCTGTTCCACCGAGAGCGCGCCATCGTCGCGGCGCATCGCCTCGCGGCCGCGCTCGCGCGCCCACGACAGCGCGTACGCCATCAGTTGATTCATGAAACTCTCCCCCTTGTTGTGTTACGGGTTGACCAGGCGAATCAGGAACGGGTAGCCGATCAAGACGAAAAGGATCAGCACGGTCAGGCTGGTGGGCACGTACAGCAGGGTGGTGCTGGTGTTGGCGCGGTCGTGCTCCTTGGTGCGCAGCTGCACCCGCAGCGACTGGGCGCGGCTGACCAGGGTCTGGTACACCTGGGCGCCCTCGGTGCCGGACAGGCGCATGATGTCGCCGACATCGCCGAGCGCGGGAACCCCGATCTCGTCGGCGACCCGGCTCAGCCCGTCCCACGGCGGGATCCCGGCGAAGCGGGCAGCGTCGAGACTTTCCTGGATACGCCGGAACACCCAGCCGTCTCCGACCTGTGCGGCCCGCTCGAGGGACTCGACGGGCCCGTGCGCGGCGGACCGCTCGAGGGCCACCAGGTCGAAGTAGACGGCGACCGCGCGGATGAACTCATCCCGGGCCTCCGCCGCCTGCTGTTTGATCATGACGTCGACCAGGAAGAAGAACACCACGGCCAGGGCGAGCGAGCCGGCCACCGGCACCACGATCGGCAGCTGCAGGCCGATGACCGACAGCAGGTAGGTCATGACCGGCACGAACAGCACCCCGACCAGCGGTAGGCCGATCTTCTCCAAGGCGTACCGCTCGTTGCTCTTGCCGATCAGGCGCAGCTCCCGCGTCGGCGGGCGCAGCCGGGGCCCGAACCGGGCCGCGATCCACCGGCCGGTCGGGCCGAGAGTCGGGTCTGCCGCGGCGGTCTGCTGGGCGTGCAGGCGCTGCAGGGCGGCGTCCAGGCGCGGGCCGGCCGGCAGCAGACCGCTGAGCAGCACCCAGAGGCCGAGGCCGGCGAGTCCACCGCAGACCATCGCGAGCGTGACCAGGGAGATCATTGGTGCACCTCGATGTTGGCGTTGAGCAGGCGCGGCGCCTTGCGCGCGGTGCTGAGCTTGCGAATCCACGCCAGCAGCGCCACGAACGCGAGCGTGCAGCCGACCAGCACGCTCTGCCCGCCGAGGCTGGTGTAGGGGCGCATGTAGGTGGGGTTCGCGAACAACAGGATGAACACGCCGAGGCCGAGGCCGGTCATGAACTTCGTGGTCAGCCGCGGGTCGGCACGGCTGGCCCAGACCTCGCGGCGCACGGTGACCTCCCGGGCGGTGTTCTCGGCGAGCTTGTCGAGGATGTCGGTCAGGCGCTGGCCGCGGTCGGTCGCGTGCAGGCGCAGCGCGACGATGACCTCGTCACTGCTGGCGTCGCCGAGGGCGGCGGCGAACCGGTCGAGGGCGGTCAGGATCGGCACGCCGGCACGCAGCTGCGTCTCGAGCTCCCGCAGGTCGCTCGCCAGCGGCGCGGGCGCGTCGCGGGTACTGACGATGATCGCCTGGTTGAGGCCCAGGCCGGTCCGAACCAGGTCGGCCAGCCGCCGCGTCCAGGTCTCCAGCGCCTCCAGCCGGGCGATGGCACGCTGCTCGACCCGGCCGGCGCCGAACAGCCACGGCACACCGATGACGGCCCCACCCGCGATGAGACCGGCCACCGGAATACCGGTGATCAGCCACACGCCGGCGGTGGCCACGACCGCGGCCACGATGATGAGCTGCCGGGTGCGGCGTTCGGCGCGCGACAGGCCGGTTCCGGTCCACAGCCGCACCACCCGCCGGCGCAGCTTCGATGCCGGCGCCGCCGGCCGGGTGGTGCCCACGATCCCGGTGAGCAGCAGGAACAGGCCGCCGAGCGCGGCGCCCACGGTCACGGCGAAGATCAGCGGCTGCATCAGCGCCCCCGCTCCCAGGACCCGCCGTCGAGCAGCTGCGGGTCCAGGCCGCCGTAGGCGAGCGCCTCCAGGATCTGGGCGTTGGGACGCACCCCGGTCGGCAGCCCGATCCCGCCGGGCTGGCGCGGCGCGAACAGTTCGCTGCGAGCCACACCCATGCCGTTCTCGGTGAGGCCGTTGACCTCCAGCACGTGCGAGACGTACCGGCGCGCGGGCTGCCCCTGGCGGCGTTGCATCGCCTGGAACACCACCAGGTCCACCGCATTGGTCACCTGCATGTAGGCGTTCTGGGCGTTCTGCGCCGCCCCGTAGCGCATCAGCAGGCTGGCCAGACGGTCGAACACGGCGTGCGCGTGCCGGGCGTGGATGGTCGACAGCGTGCCCTGGGTGGTGTCACCGGCGTCGAACATGGACACGATCTCGCCGGCGCGGACCTCACCGACCACCACCCGCTGCATGTTCATCCGCAGCATGTCCGGGAACAGATCAGTCAGGGTCTTCTCGCCCTCGGGGCGGCCGTTCGGTCCGATCTCACCGTGGCCCTGGCGTTCCTCGAAGGGCACCACCCACGGGTGCCGTTCCGGGTCCAGCGCGAGCTCGTAAACGGTCTCCATGGTCGAGAACCACTCGTCGGAGGGGATCTCGGAGGCGATCGCGCGCAGCAGCGTCGTCTTCCCGGACGACGGCAGACCCGCGATCATGATGTTGAGGTGGCCAGCGACTGCGGCCTTCAGGAAGTCGGCCAGTTGCGGGCTCAGCGTGCCGGACGCGGCGAGCTCGTCGAGGGTGACCCGCTTGATCCGGTGCCGGCGGATGACCACGACCGGTCGCGGGGTGACGATGTAGCCGGCGACCAGCCGGGAGCCGTCGGGCAGCCGCAGGTGCAGCATCGGCTTGGACGATGACAGGGTCCGCTCGGTCTGGCCGCCGGCCGCCAGCCGTCGCAGCAGCTCGAGGAGTTCCTCGTCGCTGCCCGCCGCGGTGAACGACGACTGGTCGATACGGCCGTCCGCGTACTCGACCCTGACCTTGTCGTGGCCGATGACCATGATGTTCTCGACGGTCTCGTCGTCGATCAGCGGCTGCAGCCGGCCGAAGCCGACCAAATAGGCGGTGACCGCCTGCAGCAACGCGGCCTCGTAGCCGGGCGCGATGCTGGCCCCTTCGCCGGCGGCGATGCGGTTGTCGACGTGCTCCCGGACCAGCCTGCGGGTCTCCTCCTCGGCGATCGCCCGCTGCTGGGTACTGGACACCGCACCGCCGCGCAGCCGCTCGCCGACCCGGTCGCTGACCTCGCCTTGCAGTGTGCGCACGAGGTCGTAGTCGAGCACCGGAGGCTGACCCGACACCGCAGCGGTGGCGCGTTGCCCGGGGTAGCCGGTGATACCGGCCGGCGCCACCAGCGGCGCCGGGGCGGCCGGGGCCGGCGGCGGGACAGCCGCCGCGGTGGTGACCGGGTCGATGGCCCGGTGGTGACCGTTGGGGGTGTGCTCGGCTGGACTCGGGGCGGGGCGGAAGAAGACCGGAGGGTTAGGCACGGGCCGCCTCCCGTGGTGCGGGCACGGCGAACACGTGCCGGCGCTGATCGATGAGGGTCTGCAGGGGTGTCGCCGCGGAGCGCAGGGCCCGCAGCAGGGTGGCGCTTGCTCGGGGGGTTCCGGTACCGGTCGACAGCATGGTGGCGGTCTTCGTGTCCTCGGGCAGGGTCGTCAGCACGGGAGTGTCCAGGCGCTTGGCGATCTCGCGGGGTTCGTAGTCGCCGATACCGCGCAGGACCAGACGCACGACGCCGCCGCTGTGTTCGAGCTCGCGGTGCAGCAGGCTCAGCCGGCTCGCCGCGGCGTCGATTGCACCGAGGGTGCGGCCCATGACCAGCAGCACCACGTCGGCGTGCCGGATCAGCGGTAGCGGGGCGTGCGGGGCCGGGATCCGGCCGCAGTCCACGATGACGTCGACCGGCGGCGTGGAGCGGTCCAGCTGGCGCAGGTATTCGCCGAGCCGGTCCCACAGTCCCGTGAGGCCGGCGCTGTGGGCGGGGTCGGTGATGCCCGGCAGCAGCAGCCGATGCGGTTCCTCGTCGTCGAGGTAGAGCAACTGCTGAGCGAAGTCGTCGACGAGCCGGCCGTGGTAGTCGGCCACGGCCAGCCCGGCGATGCCACGGTCCGCGGGGACCTGCCCGCCCAGGTAGCCGCTGAGCACGCTGCCGCCGGACGGGTCGCATTCGGCCAGCAGTGCGGCCCGGGGCCAGGCCAGGGTCAGCGCCAGGCTGGTGACGGTAACCCCGGGCGCTCCCTTGGCGGCCGTGACAGCGATCAGTGCCATCGGGTCACCTCGCCACCAGGGCGACGGCGACGCGGCCCTGCGACGCCCGCTCGAGCAGGCCCGGCCCGTTGGCCTCCGGCACGACGACGTCGACGACGACGGTGTCGTCGGTGGCTTTGGCGCCGACGCCGGCCACCGTGGCCGCCACCGTCGGAGGCGACGGCAGATCCGCCGACGTGGCCTTCTTCCCGCCGTCCAGGGTGACGTTGCGCGGGTCGGACGTGATGACCAGCAGCACCGGCTCGCCGGGGCGCAGCGGCCGCGACGGCAGCTGCGCCGGTTTGAGTTCCAGGCCGATCAGCTGCTGCCCGGCCGCAGGGACGGCGGTGGTGGTGAGCTGCTCATTGGTGAGCAGGGTGCCGGCGACCAGTTCCACCTTCGCGTACTTGCCGACGACCGTGTTGCGTTGCGTCGAAGGGATCGGAATCAGCCCGGACCCGGCGTTGACCTGAACCACCCGCAGGTCCGCGTCGGTGATCTGGTGTCCGGCGGTGACCGTAGCGGTCACCGCGAGCACGGGCTCATTGGTGCCCGCGGCGCGGGCGAACGCGTACGCGCCGAGGCAGCCCAGCACGAGGACGACCACGCCCGCGGCGATCAGTCCCGGCCGGCGGCGTCGGGGCAGCGCGGCCTTGACCACTGGGGCGATCGACGGTGCCGGTAGGGCGGCACCGTTGCGGGAGGTGTCGGTCAGGCTCATTAGTTGACCACCTGGAGTTCGTCGATCCGGACGGTTGTCTGCGAGGTGCGCGTCTGGTCGATGACGCCGGTGACGCCGCCGCCGTCCCAGTCGACGCGCCAGTCCGTCGTGGCGGTCACCGTGTACTTGCCGCCGGGCTTGTTGCGGCTGGACTGCGGGTAGGTGTATCCGCAGGTCGGCGAGGACTTGCCGCCGTTACCCGCACGGAACGGGGTACCCGGGCCGGTGCAGGTGACGCTGTGCCCGTCGCCCATGTCCCAGGTGATGCTCTGCGCCCGGGCGGTGATGGTGACGGTCAGACCGGCCTCGGTGTCCGAGGCACTGATCGGCCCCCATGTGTTCGCAGTGACGGTCGTCCACATCCAGGCCGGCAGGTTCACCAGACCGGCCTTGCCCGGCGCGGGCGCCATACCGATGTCCGCGCCCTTCAGCGTGATCTTGGCGAGGGCGCGTCGAGCCAGCACCTCGGGGTCCGGCGGCGCCTGGATCGGGGCACCCGGAACCCACTGCAGCCGGGCCTCCCCGTTGCAGGTGATGGTGTACCAGTTGCCCTGCTCGCCGGCCGGCGGCTCCTCGGCGCCGCCGGGCGGCGGCGGGGGTGAGACCAGGTAGTAGCAGCCGTCGGCGGCGTTGAAGAAGCCCAGGCTGGGAATGCTGCACGGCACCGTCTTGCCCTGGTAATGGCATCCACCGCCACCGCCGGCGCCGCCCCCACCACCGTTGTTGTCGCCTCCGCCGCCGGGATCGCCCGGCACGTCACCGACGACGGTGCAGTCCGGGCCGGAACAGCCGCCCGGCGGGTTGGCCAACGCCGGCGTGGCCGCAACGGCCTGGGCGACGACGAGGACGGTCAGAGCTGTCAACAATCGGCGGGTCAGCATGTGCGCCCCTGCAGGATCTCGGACTTGGTGAGCACCCAGCCCCGCGTGCCGCCGTAGTTCGTGGCGGTGGTCTGCAGCACGATGCGCCGCGGGCCGCCGCTCTTGTTGGGCACCGGCTTGCCGCTGCTCTTGTAGACGAGGATGTAGTTGGTGGCGTCGTAGCAGTCCTCGACGATCACGGTCTGCGGCTTGCCCGCCAGATCCACCTTCGTGATCGTCGGGGTCGACTGCGGGACACCCTTGTAGACGATGTTCTTCTGCCGCATCTGGAACAGGAACGCGACGATCTCCTGCTTCATCGGCGCCTCGAGGTAGCTGAGCAGGTCCTTGTTCTGGTAGTCCGCGCTCTGGCCCGCCTCGGCGTACACCTGCCGGAACCCCCGGTAGCGATTCAGCACCGTCTCGGAGGCCGCGGCCGCGGCCGGCTCCACTGACGGGCTTGCCGAGGCCGGCGCCGGTGGCGGCGCCGACGAGCTGCTCGGCGCGGCGGGCTTCTTGTCGCCACAGCCGGCCGTCAGCAGGACCGCGCCGACGGCGAGGCCTACGCCCAGCCTCATGATTGGTATCGAACGTTGCGAATGCCTGGAATCCCGCCCCATTACGCCTCCCCTGGCGTGGCGTCGCTCTTGCAGGCACTCCCCCGCGCCTGCCCCGCATCCCCGGCACCTTTGCGCCCGAGATCAAGTTCGAGGGGCGCCAATCTAGCCGATTGACGCAGGTCACCACCAGGCATAATCTTCCGAGCAGTTCCGAAGTTGATCCACTTGGATAACTGATCGTCACGAGATCGGCACCGTCCCCAGGGGAAAGAACCGGAACAGAGCCCTCGTTTCGCCCGATAACCGTCGCGGTCGTCACGAATCCGCCGGGCCGCCACTGCGGACAGTGATCATCGAAAAGTTTTCGACAGGGAGCTTGGTCAAATGCCCGACAGGCCCGCGAGCATGTCTCCCCTGCTCACGACCGCACAGCTGGCGCAGCGCCTCAACCTGTCGACCAAGACGATCTACAAGATGGCCAAGAGTGGCGCGATCTCCGCGATGCGCGCCCCGGGCACCCGCACCCCGCTGCGCTTCGACCTGGCCACCGTCGAGCGGGAACTGCGCGCCAACGGGCCCGCCAATGACTGAGCAGTCGACCGCCGTCGACGTCGGCCGGCGAGGCGCCGACCGTGCCCCGGCGTGGTGGCGGGTCGCGTCCGTCGCCGGCTGGCTGCGCGCCGCGGCGACCGCGTGCAGCGTGCCGGCCGGCACACCCCGGCTGCGCGCCTGCCCCGAGTGCGGGCACCGGCTGTTCGCCCCGACCGGGCCCGGCGTGACGATGCGCGGCGAGTGTGCGGGGTGCGGGGCGCGGCTCGGTCCCCGGGCCTGGGTCCTCGAGCTCGCGGTCACGGCCGCGCTCGCCGCGCTCGTGCTGGGCCCGCGCCCGGGCGTCGAGCTGCCGGCGTACGGCTGGTTCGCCGTCCTCGGGATCCTGCTGGCCGCCGTGGACATCCGGGTGCGCCGGCTGCCGAACGTGCTGACCGCGGCGTGGGCCGGCGGTGTCCTCGCGGGCCTGGGTCTCGTCGCGCTGGTCGAGCACCGCGGCGGCGACTGGGTCCGCGCCGCGCTGGCCGGCGTCGGCGTCGCGGTCCTGTTCGCCGTGATCGCCGTCCTGCGGCCGGGGGCGCTGGGCTGGGGCGACGTCAAGGCCGCGGTCGCGGTCGGTGCCGTGCTCGGCTGGCTGGGCTGGGCCGCCCTGTACGTCGGGTTCTTCGTGGCGTTCGGCCTGGCCGCCGGATATGCGGTGGTGCTGCTGGCCCGCGGGGCCGGCCGGCGCAGCGGCCTGCCGTTTGGGCCGTTCCTGGTCGCCGGGGCGCTCATCGTCGCGGCCTGGTGGCCGTCGGTCGGCTAAGCGCCGCGACGGTCAGCCCCGATCCGTGCCGGTCAACCGCTGCAGCGCCGCGGTCATCCGTCGCCACCATCCCTGCCGTGACGCAACCGGCGGCGCAGCGGGAACCAGCGGTGGCGGGGCCGGACGCGGCGCGGGCCGGGGCGACACCGGTGGTGCCGGCTTCGGAGACTCCTGCGGAGCTTCGGCCGCCGCCTGTGCCTCGGCTGCGGCGATCCGGGCGGCCTCGGCTGCGGCGATCCGGGCGGCCTCGGCTGCGGCGATCCGGGCGGCCTCGGCTGCGGCGATCTGGGCGGCCTCCTCTGCGGCGGCTCGCTCGGCGGCCGCGCGGGCTGCGGCCTCCGCGGCCGCCGTCTCTGCGGCGGCCGCGGCGGCGCGTGCGGCGGCGGCTTCCTCCTCGAGGGTGACCTGGCTTTGGCGGTGGCGACGCCGAATGGGTGTGAGCAGTTCGCCGGCCGCCCAATCCAGGTGGGACCGGTCCAGGTCCTCGATCTTCAGCCAGCAGTCGGGGAAGGTCGCCAGGGGCGGCAGCTCGTAGGCGCGGCTGGCCCAGACCCCGCGGACGCCTGTCAGGTAAGCCTTGCGCCGGGTGTGGGCGGTGGCCAGGCACGCCCAGACCGGGTTGAACCACAACGGGATGACGCCGGCGCGCAGCATCGCCTGGTGCAGCGGAAGCAGTCGCACCGCCTCGTGGCCGTGCGAGGTGGTGCGCTTGAACATCGGACCGGTGTTCGCGAGCAGCCACACGTCCACGATGCCCGCGCGGCGGTAGAAGTCGTGCCGGGCCGTCCACTCGGTCTCGTCCAGGGCGGAATACTGCAGCTCCACGGCCAGCCTCCGGCCGTCGCGCATGGTGACCAGCACGTCGGGCTGACGCCGCTGGTCCTCGATCCGCAGCTGGATGTCGTCGACACGGACCTCCGCGCCGGGGAACTTCGTCCGGGCCCAGGCCGCCATCCTCTGCTTGGCGTTGAGGTGCCACCAGGTCTCCCCGGCGCCCGCCCCGTTGTGTTCGGCTACGCCGGGTGGGTGGGCGAAGCAATGCCGGCGCTTGCGGTAGTTGTTGACTCTGCCGAACGCGATGCCGCAGGCCGGGTAGGGGCAGAGCAGTTCACCGGCTCTGCAGCGGTCTTTCCAGGTCGGCGCCCCTGGCGCGCGGGACACGGGGAGCGCGGCAGCGCCGTCGGGCAGGTACAGCCACTCGCGGGTGTCCCGGTCTAGCGCCCACACCTGGTAAGGCGCGTAGTCGAAGAACCGGTCTGCGGTTCCCGGCTGGACCGGAGCGTGAGGGGTCCGCCGCGCGGTCCGGTCCTGTTCGGACATGAACGCTCCTCCTGTCCCCGTGCGTGGCGACCCTATGCCCCGGGTCGGACACTTTCGGTGTCCCAGATCGCGCCGAGGGCGGCGAGCTGGTCGGCGTACTCGATGCGGGTGAACCATCGGTCCGGCCAGATGCTCATGCCGCCGGCGGCTCCGAGGAACGCGCCGGTGAGGCAGGCGATCGAGTCGCTGTCGCCGGAGCTGGTCGCGGCGCGGGCCAGGGCGGTGACCGGGTTGTCCGGGAACAGCAGCGCGCAGTACAGGCCGGTGGCCAGGGCTTCCTCCGCGATCCAGGCGGCGCCGGTCGCGGCGCACGGATCGGCGCCGCGGTCGGGGTGGATCAGGGCCTCGCTGAGCCGGTCGACGGCCGCGGCGCACTCGTCCCAGCCGAAGGCGATGAACGACTCGGGGGTGCTGGCCCGGGCCACACACCACAGGTCACCGAGCCAGTCGTGGTGGTAGCGGCGGCGCTGGCTGGCGCAGTGCGCCCGCAGCATGGCGGGCAGCGCATCCAGGTCGGCGCCGTCGCGTAGCAGCCGCACGGCGTAGGCGGTCAGCTCGGCGGCGGCCAGGCCGGTGGGGTGCCCGTGGGTCAGCGCCGCCTGCAGCTGCGCGACCCCGGCGAGCATGTCGAGGTCCAGGCCGGGGACGAGTCCCACCGGGGTGACGCGCATGTTCGCGCCGCAGCCCTTCGAGGCGACCACGGTGGCGTGCTGCCACCGGCCGGGCCGGGCCAGCCGGGAACAGGCGCTCAGGCACGTGCCGCCCGGGGCCCGGTTGTTGTCCGGGCTGCGCCACCAGGCGACGAACCGGGCCCGCAGCTGCGGTTCGAGGTCGTCCGGGGTCAGCGCGGCGTCGTGCAGCGCGTGGGCGACGGCGAGTGCCATCTGGGTGTCGTCGGTGACCAGGGCGGGCGCGCCTTCCAGGTCGCGGGGCCCGCCCGGCCCGTACCGGGCGACGATCTTCTCGACGGTCAGGAACTCGGTGGGTTTGCCGAGGGCGTCGCCGTAGGCGAGGCCGAACAGCGATCCGGTGGCGTGCAGCATGGCGGTACTCCTGACGAAAGTGGAGGGCGGTCCCACTCCCGCGGCTGTCTACGGCGGCGGGCGGGCCGGGCGGGATGGTTCAGGCGATGCCGGCGACGGTGTCGAGCAGCTGCTGCGCGCGGGCGAACGCGATCTTCTTGTGGCCGTAGCTGGGCCAGCGGGCGTGCATGACCTCGTGCGCGATGACGGTTTCCGCGTCGCCGCGGGTCGGCAACAGCCGCGGGCTGAGGTAGATCAGCGGGACCGGCCAGCGGGCGCCGGCCGGGCCGGTGTAGGCGTTGCCGGCGCACCAGGCGCCGACGGTGCGGCCGGTCCGACGCTGGTAGGAACGCGGGTCGAGGACGACATCCACCGCAACACCGGCCGCCGCGGCGTAGGCGTGGGTGCGGGTGAGCAGCCACCACGGGTCGGCGCGCACGGCACTGTCGGCCGGGTCCAGGCGGTGGTGCAGCAGGCTCTGGCGGTGCTGCACGAGCGCGCTCACGGCTGCTCCTGTCCGCGGGCGGCCAGCAGCTTGTCCAGGGCAGGCAGCGGTACGCGCAGCAGTTCCGCGAGTTGCTCGCGGCGTTGATGGTCCAGTTGCGCCTGACCGGATTCGAGTTGGCTGTATCGGGCCTGGGTGATGCCCAGGTGTGCGGCGACCTGGCCTTGGGTGAGGTTGCGCAGCGCCCGCAACAGTTCCACCGTCATCGGCGCCTCGGGGTCGAGCAGCTCGGCGGCCTTGACGCCGAGGGCCGCAGCCAGCGCGTGCAGCGCCTTGGCGGCCGGGCGGCGGGTTCCCCCCTCGTAGGCGACGATCTTGAGCCGTTCCCGGGTCACCGCGCTGTCCGACGCCGTCTCGGCGACGCTGCGGGCCAGCTGTTCCTGGCTCAGTCGCCGCTCGCGGCGCAGCGTGCGCAGCCGTTCGGCACTGAATGCCTCGATCACGTGGCGGGCCCGTGTCATGGCTTCCTCTCGTCGGCGCTGGTGCCGGGCTGCCGCCCGGGCAGGGTGTTACGCCGCCTCGGGCAGCTCGTCCATCTGGTACTGCACAGCCTGCATGAGCACCACCCGGTTGAACCGGTCCAGCGCCCAGCCGCGCTTCGCGGCGGCCGGGCTGCGCAGCGCGTCGCGGATCGCTCCGGCGAGGTTCCGGGCGGCCAGCTCCGGGGTCTCCCCGATGCCGAACAGGCCCTTGTGGAAGCTGCGGTCGGTGCCCGTCGCCACCCATCCGAGGCCCTCGATCTGCGCCGGGGCGAGGGTGTACGCGGCGACGTAGGTGTTCTTGTCGACCTTCATGTCGGTCCTCCTGTCTACGGCTCCACCACCGTGCTTATATCAAGGTAACGTTAGATTGATATAAGCGCAAGGGGTTATGCGTACCGTCCGGTCCAGGAGTCCTCGTCGAGCGCGTCGAGGGCGAGCTCTTCGGCGGCGTCCAGGCGGGCGCCGACGAAGGTGTCCCAGGCGGCGAGGATGTCGGCGGCGGCACCGGTCGCCGGACGGATCCGGGCGCGTTGCCCGCTGCGCAGCGCCATGACGAGCTCGCCGCCGTCGGTGTGCACGCCGGCGAGCTGCAGGGCGCGCCGCGGGCATTGGTTGAGTGCGAAGACCGTGGTGCCGTCCTCGCCGGTGACCGGTGCGGACAGCGGGCGCAGCCACAGGCAGTCGGCGTCGTCGGCGTCCAGGCGCCAGGCGCGGGCCAGCGGCGCGACGAAGGTGGTCTCGCCGGCGGGGTCGGCGACCACCAGTTCCGCGTCGGCGTCGAGCAGCTGCTGCAGGGTGTGCTGCCAGTCAGGGTTCATGGAGTGCTCCCGGCGGGTCGAGGTGAGTGGAGGCTTCAGGTGACGACCTGGTCGATGGGGCGACCACGCAGCTCGGTGATGCCGCGATCGGTCAGCAGTTTGAGGATCTGGGCACGTTCGCCGGCCCCGGAGCAGACGATGCGGCTGGGTGCCTCGGCGCCGAGCAGGTCGATGCCCTCGCGGAACATCACCTCGTTGTTGCTCGCGCCGAAGGTGGCGACCTTCATCGGGTCGCGGGTCAGGGAACCGGAGTAGTTGCTGTTGGCCGGGTTGATGGCGCCGAAATGGTCGCCGTTGTAGCCGTACCAGTCGGCGCGGCGAATCAGTACGTGCGGGTCGTCCCAGACCAGGGCCGGACCGCCGCTGGGGGCCTTGCCGGAGACGCGCAGGAAGACGCTGTTGGCGCCGCCGGACTTCTTGTCGGCGGCCTCGCTCATCCCGATGCCGGTGGCGGTGCCCATAGTGGCGCGCCGTTCGGTGCTGGCCAGCACGCCGGTGGACAGCATCTGGGTCAGGCCCCCGCCGCCGAGACGGTGGACCAGCTTCTTGCCCTTGAACGCCTGCGCGACGGCCTTCGGATCGGCACCCACGTCGAAGCGCGACCAGGTGAGCCAGCCGCCGCTGCGCTGCGGGGTCGGGTCGTAGCCGGCGCTGGCGGCCAGTGCGGCGCCGTCGGCGTGGCCGGTGGCCTGGGCGACGGCGTCGCGTACGGCGGTGACCTTCTTCGGCAGGACGCGGGCGGCGGCTTCCAGCTGCAGACCGCGGGCCATCGCCGCCAGTTCGGTGTCGCTCTTGCCGACGGCCTCGTGGGCGTGGCTGTAGTACAGCTCCTGCAGCACCAGGTCCTGCAGCTGGGCGGAGTCGGCCAGGGCGCCGGCCACGGCCGGGTTGGTGGCCAGGCCCTGGGCGGTGATGTTGGCCTGCAGGTAGCTCCACTCCCCTTCGCCGGCGGTCATCGGCCGGTTCACCAGGTGCAGCTGGCCGAGCCGGTCGACGAGCTCGGCCGCGTGTCCGGTGCCGGGCGGGGCGATGACCTCGAGTTTGCCGCGCAGGCTGTAGTCGGTGTGCTTCGGGTCGTTGGCCGCGTACGGGCGGTAGACGGCCTGGTAGCCGTCGCCGAGGTCGATGGCGTATTCGGTGCCGCCGGCCTTGCTGCGCGCGGTGCCGTCCCAGCTCGCGGTGCCGGTGGCCGGGTCGATGCTGGCGTTGATCCGGGTCGCCTGGCGCGAGGTGATCGCGAGTCCGTCGTTGGCCTGGCCGGGTACCGGGACCATGGTGGTGACGGTGGCCAGGCCGGTGTGCAGGTACGGCTCCACCATGGGAATCTTGCCGCCCTCGGTGTAGCCGGCGCTCACCGTCCCGTCGACCCGGTCGCGGATCGCGGCGAGGTGCTGGCCGTAGTGCGCCGCCATGGCCTTCTCGTCCGCGGTGGCGCCGGGGTCGTTCTGGACCGCGGCGACGGCCTGCTCCGCCGCGGTCAGGTACCCGAGGACGTGTTCCGGGATCGCGTCGCCGTTCTTGAGCCGGTGGTTGACGCTCTTGGCGGCCTTGGCGACCTGTTCATGCAGCTGCTGCTGCTCGTCGACGGGCAGCCGGCCGTTGACCTCCTGCTGGACCTGCGTGGCGACCATCTCGGTCGAGCCGTCGGCCAGGGCCTCGAGCAGTTTCGCCTCGGCGGCCTCGTCGACGGTGGCCAGCAGCACCTCGCGCGGCCCGTCCGGGCCGTCGTAGGCGATCACGGTGGCGGCGGAGTCGACGAGGTCGGCGCCGCCGACCAGCGCCGGCACGCCGGTGGCCAGCCCCACCGGTACCTCGTCGGGCACCGGCAGCAGCGGTGCGTCCCGCGCGGGTGTCGGCTCCGGGTCCTCGACCGCCTCCGGCGGCGTCGCCTCGGCGGAGGCGGGCGGCTCGGGCGGTGGTTCTATCGCCACGTCCGCGGGAGCATCGGCCGCGGCGGCCGTCTCGGTGGCCACGGCGGGCTCGGTGACCGGCTCGTGGCCCATGACCGTGTCGATGGCGCCCATGAGCTCGTCGAGGAAGTCGCTGACCTGCGGCGGCAGCGGGCCGGCGGCGGCCGCGGTCGCGGTCGTGGTCGTGGCGTCGGTCGTGGCGTCGGTCGTGGCGGTCGCGGTCATGGTGCTGGTGTCGGGTGCGGGCGCCGCCGTGGGTGCGACGGCGTAGGACTGGTGGCTGCTCTTGCCGCCGGTTCCCATTTACTGGCCTCCCTTGAGCAGTGTGCTGGCGCCGGGCAGCTTGAGCTCGCCGCCGAAGAACGTGGTGAAGGCCTGCCGCAGGCCCTTCTTGCGGTCGACGGCCGCGTCGAGGAACGCCTCCGCGACCTGGGCGGTGCTGACCTTGTCGGCGGGGATGCCGTGGGTCTTCGCGGCGCGCTGACGCATCGCCGGCGCCCAGGACACGCCCTTCTTCGCTCCGGTGTGGGCGGTGTCGTGCAGCATGGCCCGCCACTGGCTGTCGGGGATCTTCTCGATCGCGGCGAGCACCGGGTGCGCCGCGGCCGGGTTGACCTTGACGCCCAGGGGCAGCGATCCGCTCTGGTGGGCCTGGTAGAGGGTGTGCGTGATGGTGGAGCCGACCGGGTTGTAGGACATGCTGAGCTTGTCGGAGTCGCAGAACTTGTACGCCTGGCCGAGGTCGATCGCGAGCATCCCGCCGGCCGGGGTCCGCAGCAGGTTCGCCGCGTGCCCGTCGTGGTTGCTGACCGCCCACGCGGCGACGTGGTAGCGCACGATCGCGTCGGCGTCGGCCTGGCCCCAGGACTTCGGTGAGGCGGGGAAGTGGTCGGCCTGGGTGACCAGCGGCTGCACCGAGCCGTTCTTGCCGGCGACGGTGGCCCGGTAGACCGGCACGGCGGGCAGCCCGGCCGCGGCGAACACCCGGGCGGCGTCGGACTCCGCGGCGGCGCGGGCCCCGCCGCTGGAGTCGCTTTTGAACATCCACGGCTTGCCGTCCGGGCCGGTGTGCAGGCTCTTGCTGTGTGTGCCGCCCAGGTGGCTGCCGGAGGTGCCCTTGCCGAAGTCCCAGCCGGCGACGACCTTGTCGTCTTGGCGGGCCGGCAGCCCGCTGTTGCTGGCCGCGGCGTGCTTGAGGGCGGCGACCAGGTCGGCGTGCTGGGCGACCCATCCGGCGGACTTCGCCACGATCGGGGCGGCCGCCTTGCCCGTGCCCGCCGCCTTGGCCGTGCCCGCTGCCTTGGGCTTCGCTGCTGGGCTGGCCGGTGCGTTGGCCGCGCCGTTGACGCCCGCGGGGGCAGCGGTCGGTGCGGCGCCGCCCGCTGCCGGGGTGGGCTTCGGGGCGGTGGCTTTCGCGGTGACTGCGCTCTGCAGCGCCGCGGTGTCGATGGCGGTGTCCCACTGCCCAGCGATGTAGTTCTGCACCTGCGCGCGGGTGCCGGAGCCGGCGTTGTCCAGGCCGAGAGCGGCCGCGGCGGCCCGCAACTCGCCCACCGGCTGGGCCTTGGCCCATTGCCGGAACGCGGTGGCGCAGTCCGCTGCGCCGACCGTGGACAGCTTCTGCAGCGGAACACCGGCCTGGCCGTGCCACAGGTTGATGGCGGCCTCGGCCTGGTAGCCCTTGCCGATGAGGGTCGCGAGCTCGGCGAGCTTCGCGGTCCCGGCGGCGTCCCAGCTCGCGGGGTCCTTGGGCTTGAGCGGGCCGCCGAGCAGCTCGTTGATCGCGGTGGCGGCCTGCTGACGGTCGGCGACCTGCCCGACGCGTTCGTCGGCGGTCTGCAGCAGCGCGCCGGCCTCGCCCTGCGGGGTGCTGCGCCGGGCGGCGGCGATGAGCTCCTTGTTGCCCAGGACCGCGGCCTGCTCGGCGGTGAGCATCCCGGACGCGACCGCGGCCTCCCGCAGCTGTGGGATCGCCCCGGTCTTGACCTTGCCGTTGAGGGCTTGGCTGATGCTGTGCGCGGCGGCGGCCTGCGCCACCGCCAGGGTGTGCGGGTCGTCGGGGCATGACGCGGTGGCCAGTTTGTTCTCCGCGTCGATGACCGCGGTGAGTCCGGTGTCGACGGCCGTGAGCTGCTCGACGCTCATGCCCCACTTGGCGTAGGGCAGGTCGGCGAGGGTGGTGGCGATCTGTGCCTGCAGGCCGACGACGTCGGCCAGGCTGGCGGTCCAGGTTCCGTCGTCGGGCGCCGGCGGTGGGGTCAGGTCGGCGAGGGTGAGCCCGTTGATGGTCTCGCCGGCGGCCAGGGCCGCGTACCGGGCCTGCGCGACCTCCTGGATCTTCTGCTTGGAGGTGATGTCGGCCGGGTAGAACGGGTCGAGCCAGTGCACCAGCGGGTGTGGCTGCTTGCCGGACAGCCCGACCAGCTCCGGATGCTGGAACCCCTGTGCCGCGGCGAGTTGCTGCAGCTGCTGCGGGGTGAGCTGCTGCAGCCAGGCCAGCTGCTGCGCGTGGGCGTCGCCGAGGGCTGCCTTGAGCTCGTCACTGCCGTCGCCGTACTGATCGAGCGCGGCCGCAACCTTGGCGGCGGCGGCCTGGAAGCCGGCGATGTCCGCGGGGTCGAGGTCGCCGTCGGTGAACGACGCCGTCAACGCCTGCAGCTCCGCCGGGATCTGCGCTGCCTGCGCCGCGGTCTCCGCCGGCCCGGTGCCGCCGTCCGGCCCCGGGGTGGTGGGGGTGACGTCGTACGCCTGGTGCGCGGTCTTGCCTCCGGTGCCCACGGCTACACCGCCGGGTCCATGAGGGGCAGGATCACGGCCAGCAGCTCGTCGAGGGCGAACTCGGCGGCGGTCCGCACGTCCACGCCGGCGGGCCCCGGGTCGATCTCGGTCAGCTGCAGGCCGCCGGCCTCGTCCGTCCACTGCTCGAGCTCGGCGGCGACGTCGTCGGCCTCGTCGAGGCGCTGCTGCCAGCTCGTGGCCCGGTCCCAGACGCGCGGCAGCCACACCGCGGCGTGCTCGTCGCCGGCGACGGCCAGGACTGCGACGACGTCGACGCACGCGCCGAGCTCGGCGTCCCATGCCTGCAGCAGGAAGCGGCGCGCCGGCGCCGCGGTGGCGCTCATCGCCGGGCCTCGGCGGTGTCGAGCAGCGACGCCATGTAGGTGACGCTGGCGGTGAACGCGTCGACCGGGCGGGCGTGCAGGTCCTGGCGGCCGTCGGCGGTCATCACCGCGCCGTGCAACGCGAACTGGTGCGGGTTCTGGCTAACCAGGTGCAGCCGCGACCCGAACAGTTCGACGGCCAGGTCGATGCGCGCGGCCCGCGACAACCCGGTGATGATCACCGGCAGGTGCGGGGGGAGGTTCTCGGCCAGCCAGTGCAGCCCCGGCAGCACCCAGGTCTGCCAGTCAGAGTCCTGCCGCACGGTCTGCAGGTTGATCGCGACGGCGGGCGGGTCGGTGTCGTCGACCCAGGCGGCCCACCGGCGGAGGTCTTCGAGGCGGTACCAGTACAGGTTCGGCACGGTGTTCATGCCGGCGTTGACGAACTCGTCGGCGATCAGCAGCGACATCCGCATCGACAGCAGGTGCTGCGCCCGCGGCCAGTTCCCGAAGATCGAGTAGTTGGGGGCCAGGACCAGGTCCCAGCCCATGGCGGCGATCCGCTCGACGAACCGGTCGACGCGGCGGCGGCTCCAGAGCGCCTCGACGAGCGGGTCCAGGCCGTAGCCGACCAGCACGGCCAGCTGCCCGGGCCGCAGGCCCAGCACCTCGTGCACGTCGCGGTCGGTGAACCGCCGGTACAGGCTGGCGGTGTCCGGGCTGAACACCCGACGCAGCCCGACCCCGTAGGCCGGCCACCGCAGCTGGGCGTCCCAGGTGGTGACCGCGGAGCCGTCGGTCTGCGGCACGAACCGGGGCAGCCCTGCGGGCAGGCGCCGCTCGCCGAGGTCGATGTCGTCGAACTCGAGGGTGCCGCCGACATCGGCCATCCACGCGCCGATGTCGGTCCGCGAACCGCACCGCACCGGGCAGGTGCGGCACACGTCCGTACCGGCGGCCGTGGTCACGGTGGCCTCGGCCCGAGCGCAGCCGCAGTAGGAGCAGTCCGGGTTGGTGCCCGAGCACAGCGGGGCGATGACCGCGGCCGCGTCGACCGGGTCGGGCCCGGCGTACCAGGGACAGCGCCGGCAGTCGCAGCCGGCCGCGGGGGCCAGCAAGGGCAGGTTGATGGGCATCGGTCAGTCCCCCCGATCTCAGGCGGCGGCCGCGGCCGGCGCCGCGGGCTCGGTGATGGTGGTGTCGAGCAGCTGCAGGATCTGTTCGGCGAGCAGCCGCAGCGAGGCGGCGTCGAAGCGGCCGGGGCGGGCACCGACGCGCAGGTCGGCCGACAGGCGCCGCAACGCGCCGAGCGCCTCGGTAACCACGGCAGTGTCCAGCGCGGCCGGCCCGGGCCCGGAGCTGCCGCTCCCGGCGCCGGGCGGGCCGCCGGCGCCCGGGGAGCCGGCAACGGTGGGGCCCGGCGCCGCCGGGGCCGGGGCCCGCAGCTTCTCGGCCCGGGCCAGGTTGGACAGGTCCCGGCCCCGTTCGGCGGCGTCGACGACCGCGCCGGGATCGCCCGCGCCGGCGGGCGCTTCGGCTTCGGCCACCGCGGCGGCGAGCAGGTCCGGGCGGCCGCGGCTCTTGACCGCCGCCCAGATCTCGTCGGCGACGGCGCCCTGGTCGCGGCGCAGCCCCACGAACCGGATCCGGGTGTGCAGGGCGACCTTGTGGGCGTCCATGTCCTCGACCAGGTCGCGGGGCAGGAACTCGAACGCGCGCACCAGCTCGCGGGCCTTGCGCGGACTCATCTGCAGGCCCAGCCGGGTGAGCACCTCCGACCACGGGGCGGCGCAGCGCGAGTCGCCGGCGCGCAGACGTTCCAGGGCCCTAAAGCGCTCGGCCGGATCGTCGAGCGCGTACACCTCGGCCGGGACGGGCTTGCCCGCGGCCAGCAGTTTGCCGACCAGCACGGCGCAGCGGTGGAACAGCAGCCCCGCGGCCTGCTCTCCAGGGGTGAGCGGCTCGCGGGCCAGGTTCTCCACCAGCTGCCAGACCCGGCGCTCCTCCTCGGTCAGCGGGCCCGGGCAGACGACCGCGGGGATCGTCTGGAAGTGCGGGTTGTCTTCCATGTGGACGGCGCCCCAGCGGCCGGCGCGCAGCCGCCGCTCCCCCAGCGCCAGGACCCGCCGCGGCGGACCGTCGGCGGCCGGGATCTCCTCGACCAGGATCGGCTGCAGGTAGCCGATCTCCGCGATCGACGAGATCAGGTCCGCGAGCTCCCGCGGCACCGTCGAGTCGCCCGGCGTGCGGCCCTGCACGTCGGTGCCGGGCGAGCCGGGCCCGCGCAGCGGCAGCAGCTCGAAGCGGCGCTGCCGCAGCCGCGGGGACAACGCGCCGAGGCGCCGCAACAGCGACACCTGGCTCTCCCCCGTGTCCATTACCGCTCACCTCCTCCTACTTTCACCAAGCGCATCGGAGGGCCTCGCGAGTACAGAACCGTGTCCGGTGAGGACGGATTAGCGGCAAAGATCGTTTTTGGGCGGCGGGTAGGCGGGGCTACGTCCGCGCCAGCCGAAGGCCGGGGCCGATCTGCACATCCGCCTCGGATTCGGGGTCGTCACGCAGATCCACCGGGTGCTCGGCCAGCGGGGTGCGCCAGATGGCGGCGTACGGGCCGTCGGCGAGGACCTGCTCGATCGGGGCACAGCCGAGCCAGAGGGTGGGCAGGTGGCGGCGGATCGCCGGGTCGGTGCGGCACAGCTCGGCGACGACGTCGATGCGCCGGTCGATGACGGTGCGGCTCTGGTCAGCGAACACGATCAGGATCTTCGGGAAGGCGGGGTAGGCGCGTGTCCACACCGGTCGCGGGTTGGCCGTGCCGGGGCCGGCCGGCCCGGTGTAGGTGAGCAACTCCGCGTACTGGCGGATCTTGTTGCGCAGCACCAGCGGGCTGTACCGGCCGCGGTCGATCTCAACGAAGCGGGTGAGCAGAGTGTCGTCGTCAGCGGTGCGCAGCCAGCACCGCACCACCAGGTCCGGCACGACGACGCGGGCCCGGGGCGCGACGCCGTAGCGGTGACCGACCTCGTGGTCCCAGTCGTACGGGCCGCAGTAGTGCCCGAGCCGCTCACCGTGCCGGGCGAACGCGATGCCCACCTCGTTGGCGAGCAGGGTGTGCCGCTGCAGCGCGTTGGCCGCCTTCTCAGCGGTCATCAGGTGACGGCGTTCGAGCACCAGGTGCTGCACCGCGGCCCGGCCGGCGGCAGTGACGTACCAAACCCGCCGCGGCCGCGGCGGGCGGCGCGCGTCGCGGTCGGGGACGTGCCCGAGCAGCCCGCCGTCGGCCAGCCGGCGGGTGGAGCGCTGCAGCGTACGCACGTGCACCTCGGGCGCCAGCAGGGACCGCAGCTGCTCGGCAGTGAGCAGCCGGTGGTGCAGGCAGGCGGTGAGGATGTCGAGTTCCAACTGCGACAGTTGCCGCACGGCGGTCGGGGTCATCGGGTTACCTCCCTGGTCAGCTCTGGTTCAGCGGTCGGGTGCCGCGCCGCGGCGGCAACGCGACGACCGTGCCGCCACCGCCCGCGGCGGCCGGTGCGGCGGGCACGGCCTGTGCCGGTGGGCGGTTCTGCCCGCGCCGGCTCAGCAGGGCGGTGGCGATGCGCTCGTCGAGGGTGTCCAGCCCGGCGAGGATCTCCCGGATCGGCCGACGGCCGAGGTTGCGGTCGACGGCGGCGTCGATGACCTGCGGGGCGAACGGGTTGTAGAGCTCCTGGTAGATGTCGGAGACCTCGAAGCCGTACAGGAAAACCGGATCGGTGCTCTTGCCGTCGACGCGGAACGAGCCGATCGCGGTGTACTTGTCCAAGGCGGTGATCTGCTCCGGCGGGAACTTGCCCCATTCCCGGGCGACGGTACGGGCGCTCTCGACGCTGGAAGCCGACGTGATCAGATGCGACCGGTTGGTCAGGAAGGCTTCCTCCAGGTAGTCGGGCAGCCGCTTGATCGACTGCGCGGCGGCGGCCATCCGCAGCCCGAACTTCCTCGTCTCCTCGAGCATCCGGGCCAGGTCGCGGGTGGCGTACTGCTGGATCTCGTCGGCGAACAGCCAGAACGGGCGGCGCTGCTCGGGCGGCAGGTCGCGGCGGCTCAGCGCGGCGCGCAGGGTGTCGTACAGCAGCAACGCGGTGATCAGCTTGTCCTTGTCGCCGGTCCCGGACGGGCAGGCCAGCACGATGTAGCCGTTGTCCATCGCGTGCCGCACGTCATAGGTCGACTGCGGACTACCGAACAGGGCGGCGACCCGGTCGGAGGCCCGCAGCCGGTCGAGCAGGTTGGTGACCGGGGTGATCGCCTCCGCCGACAGCTTGGCGAACCGGGTCTCCCAGAAGCTGCGGGTGTGCTCGCTAAGAAACGGCAGCACGACGGTGCGCCAGTCCTCGTCGGCGAGGATCGTGGTCATCTGGAAGATCGTCGGCTGCAGGTCGGCGGGCAGCCTCATGCCGAGCTCGCACAGCGACTGGGCGGCCATCTGGGTCAGCGTCTGCGCCCGGTTGTTGACCGTGCCCCAGCCCATCGCGGACGCGAACGAGGCGACCACCGCCGACACCCGCGACTCGAGTTCCTCCGGCCGGCGCCCAGCCATGTCCAGCGGGTTCCAGCCGGCCTGCGTGTCCCCGCCAGCGGACAGGTTGAGCTCGAGCACCCGGTCGGCCGCCGCGCCGAGGAACGGCTTCATCCGCTCAAGCGCGTCGGCGTGCGGGTCCAGGTACAAGAACCCAACGTGGCCGCGGTCGGGGCGCCGCGCGTCCTCGATATTGGCCAGGTGCACCGCCTGCACGATCGCCCGCTCGCTCTTGCCGTACTCCGCCCGCCCGAGGTTGAGGGAGAACAGGCTCTCCTTGGCGCGGGTGCCGACCGGGCGCCAGCCGCCGCCGGGCACGACCGCGAAACCCTGCGGCAGGAACCCGGGCGTCTTGGCCGGGCTGATGTAGGTCGGCATGGTCGCCGGCGCCGGCGGCAAAGCCGGCGTGCGGGCGACCGCCTCGGATGTGCACTTGAGCGTGGGTGGCTTGAGCAGGCCGAGCATCTCGGTGGTCCGCACCCGACGGTTGCGGCGCGGGCTGAACCGGCCGGTGCGCTCGCGGTGGTCGAACCAGCCGCGCCGCCACCAGGAGTCGGCGCCGTCGAACCAGGTCCGGCCGACGTTGACGCCGCAGACCCGCCAGTAGTTCTCGCCGGAGAACTGCTCGAACGCCGCGAGCAGGGTCAGCAGATGCGCGCGGGCGCGCTCCTTGGACGGCGACTCGACCCGGATCAGCACCTGGGCCTGCCACAGCGGGTCGGTGGCGAACAGCTTGGTGCTCAGCGCCCGGGTCTGGATGCGCATCTGCTCGGCGACGATCCCGACCCGGCGCAGGCGGGTGGATCCTCCCCCCATCATGCTGCCCTGCTTCTGCCGGGCCTCGGCGGACTCGTCCTGGCGGCGTTGCTCGCGCTCGGCGGTCGCTACCGCGAAGCGGCGCCACAGCCGTTCCCGGGCGTGGGTAACCGCGGCCAGGTCGAGGTGCACCACCGCCCGGTCGCCGTCGGTGACCTCGGCCAGTGCCCGCGCGAACGCGTCGAGGGGGTCGGGGTCCAGGCCGCGGTCGGCCAGCGGCAGCCGGTCGGTGCGGGCCAGGGTCAGTTCGGCGCGCAGCACCGTGGTCTTGCCGGTGGGGGAGGAGGATTCTCCGTACCACCGTGCGCCGTCGCCGGCCGGTGTGGGTTCGTCGGGGTGGAATCGCGGCGGGGCCGCGGTGGCCGGGCTCTCGCCCGGCGCAAGCGGCGCCACCCCGGGCCACAGGGCGGTCTTGAGGACCGCCCGGGCGTAGTCGGGGACCGACATGCGGTAGCGCAGCAGGCCGTCGCCGTCGCCGACCAGCGACACCCGAACCGCGCTCGCCGAGCGCGGGAGCAGGCTGACGGCACGGCGGGCTCGAGCGAGCTGAGCGACTGCTTGCAGAACTGGACCGGGAGGTGGGTCGAAGACTGAGTCCGGGATCAGTTCGTAGGTTGCTCGGGTCTTCAGGCCCAGATGCGTCAGGACACCGTGGACGATGACCACGCCAAGGGCCACACCTGCTGTGACGCCGCTCCACGCCGCGATGGCCGTCACGGTCAGATGGCTGAACCACTCCAGCAGGAAGTGAGGCATCACGCTTTCTGGGGTGGGTAAAGATGTCGGGATCCGCGGCGGGGTGTTTCCACCGCCAGTGAGCTGCGCAAACACGGTCACGGCCGGACCGTCCCATGCGACGTGATCGCGACGTGAAAACGACATGATCGCGACACTGGGCAGGGCAGCGCCGGCTGGGGGCGAACACGATGCGGGCCTGGCAACCGGGGCACGGCAGTCTCCTTCTGACCGGGGGAGCAGAGCGAAGAGGGCTCCTACTATCACCAAGCGCATTTGGGGTCGTCTGGAGTACAAACCCCAGGTCAGAGCACTTGGACGGCGGCGCCCGCCGCGGGCCGCTAAACCCGCGGGTGAGTCCGGTCGGCTGGCGGCGGCCCGCGACGGGGTCACCGGGGGTGTTTCTAGGAGGGTGTTTCTAGCCGTCTGAGCAGGCAATACCGGCGGTCCTGGACGCCGCGCGGCCGCACTCCCGGCCACTGTGAAGTCGCCGGGCGATGACCAGCCCGGCGATGGGCGACAGACGCTTCCCGGTGTGCCCGGCGCCGCCGGGCACACCGTCAGCGCACGGTGAGAAGCACGCCGGCCCGTCGGGTCAGTGATTGTTGATCGTGTCAGTCGCCGGCACGGGCAAGGAGCCCGGCCGCGGCGGCGGCCTCGTTGAGCAGGCGGCGCAGGGCCGCGTGGTCGGCATCGATGTCGGCACCAGGCGCCAGCACGACGCCGCCCTCCTTCTTCGTCTCGTGCTCTGTGCGGAGGTAGACGCGCACGCCGAGGTCGCCGCGGATCGCGAGGTCGCGGAAGGCATCGGCGAGGTTGTCGATGAGTTGCGGCCAGGGGCGCTCACCGAACGGGACGCTGATCCGGATGTCCTCGACGCTCGTCCGGGCACCGATGATCTGTGCGCCGGTGGTCATGTGCCGCTCGGCGATGCCGCGGGCCTCGAGGATCTCCACCAGCTGGTCGAAGGCCGGGCCCGGCCTGTCCACGTACAGATAGAACTGCCGCGGGAAGGCAGGAACGACGCCCACGGCCATCTGCTCAATGCTCACATTGTTGGTCATAGGCGGACGATAAATGTCGGGTCTGACATAAACCGCGGCTCGGGGTCGTCGCGCCAACTCCCACCACGCGCACGCTGCGAATCCATCATCAGATGAAACTTTCAACGGTTTCAGTACATCGAGATGTGGACGTGGTTGGTGTGCCAGCCCGAGGGGTCGTTGCCGCCGAACGGGTTGTTGTAGGCGTGCCAGCCTTGGGTCTGGGTCCAGATCATGCGGAACCAGATGACGTACTTGATGCCGAGGCGGTCGGCGTTGGAGACGGCCCAGGCGGCCATCGCGTCGCCGCGCGCCTTCTGGGCTCCGGACGCTTCGCCGCCAGAGGTCATCATGAAGTCGCAGGCGCGGCCCTTGGGGTGTTCGCCGTGGTCGTCGACGCGGTAGCAGCCGGGCTTGGGGAAGCCGGCGGCGGTGGCCTGCTGGACGAGGTGCAGCGTGCGTGGGGTGAGGCAGCCGGCGCCGGTGGTCGGGTCGGGGACGATGCTGCAGCTCTCTTCCGGCCAGGTGCCGTCGGGGTTGCGGGGGGCCGGCTCGGCCGTGCCCAGCGTCGCGTCGGCGCAGCCGAGCCCGAGGTCACCGCCTGCCCCCTGCTGCGCGTTGACGAGCGCGGTGGCCAGGGGCTCGTGCTTGGCGTACGCGTCAGGGTAGGCGCTGATCTGCACGGCCTGGGCGGCCTCGGTGAGCGGGATCGTGGCCCAGTCGCGGATGGTGACGAGCTTGTCGTAGAACTTGCCGGCGGCGTAGACCGGGTCGAGGATCTGCGCCGGAGTGCCCCAGCCGGCGCTGGGGCGTTGCTGGAACAGCCCGAGCGAGTCGTGGTCGTTGTTCGCGCCGAGGTCGCCGAGGTTGTGCAGGTTGGACTCCTGCAGGGCGGTGGCGATCGCGATGACCCAGCCGCGGGCGGGGACCTTCTTCTGCTGCCCGACGGCGATGATCACGGCGGCGTAGTGGCGTTGCTCGTCGCTGAGGTCGCCGACCTTGGGCAGCGACAGGTCGGGGTCGACGCTGACGTCGCAGCCGGCGGAGGCGCTGCTGGTCAGCATCCGGTAGCCGCCGCCGATCACGCCGGTGCCGACGCAGCACAGCACGGTGATCACCGCGGCGATGACGGCGACGGTCCGCAGCCTCATCGGGCCGGGATCCAGTCGAGGGCGTGGACCAGCCAGCGGCCCTGGTACAGCAGGGTCAGGTGCAGGGTGCCAGCGTCGGTGGTGATGCGGGCGTCGGCACCGCCGGGGAGGGCCGTGATCTGGGGCGTGCCGGTGACCGTGGTCGCGGGCACGCCGGCCGGGTCGGCGTGGCGCAGTTTGCCGGCCAGGACGGGGGTGCTCAGGGCGGCCAGCCGCGGCGCCCAGCTGGTGGCGTCGGTGCCGGTGTGCCGGGTCCAGGATCGGGCGAAGCGGGTGGCGGCCGCGGCCGCGGCGGCGGTGTCGAGGTCGTGGGTGGAGTCGTCGTCGATGTCGTCCGGGGAGGTGGTGGCCGGCGGTGTGGCCCGGGCCGCCGGCGAGGTGGCCGCGGCCGCCGCGGGGGTCTGCACAGCGGTGGCGGTGCCGCCGGCCGGTGGTGATGCCGAGGTCACGGCGGCCGGTGGTGCGGGGACGTCGTCGGGGCCGGCCAGGCGCAGCACAGCGATGACGGCGGCCGCCGCGACCGCCAGCACGAGGGCGACCCGGCGGGGGTTCACGCGTTGCCGCTTCCGCCGCAGGTGGGGCACTCGCGGTCCTCGAAGTCGTCGGCGGACTCGAGGTAGACGCTGATCGTGCCTTCACCGCCGCAGGTCGGGCAGGTGCCCCTCGAGGCCGGACGCCGCTCGACCGGGAACGGGTCGCGCTGGTAGCCGGCGTCGTCGCGGTCCTCGCCGGTGAAGCCGCGCCGGAACTCCCGGCCGAGGATCTGAACGCGCTGGAAGGCGCGGCCGGCGTTGGCGTCGAGGGTCTGTACGTCGCGCCAGACGCCGCGCACGCTCCAGCCGCGGCCGCCCATGCCCATGCCGCCCATCCCGGACCCGCCGACCTTGGCGCGGTCGAGGCGGCGCACGGCGAACCGGACGTGCGAGCGGGTGCTCTGGCCGATGCGGCGGTGGCAGGCGAGCAGGATGACCGCGACGATGTCGACCAGCAGCAGCCGCAGCAGGAACCCGGTGCCCTGCACGCCGGTGAGCGCGCCGGTGGTGACCAGGAAGAACGACAGGCTGCCGAAGCCGATGACGATGGCGGCCAGCACGGTCGCGGTGGAGCCGACCCACAGCCACAGGGCGCGCCGGCCGGGGCCGCCCAGCAGCGACGCGGGCAGGGCGAGGACCAGCAGGATCGCGAGCACGGCCAGGGCGATCTGCCCGCCGAGCAGCGGGATGACCACGCCGATGACGACGTAGGTCAGCATGATCAGTGAGCCGATGAGGACCAGGATCGAGCCGACGATGCGGGTGCCGGTGTCCTGACGCAGGTGCTCGGCCAGGCGCGGGTCGCACTGCTTCATCAGGTCGTACATGGGGCTCTCGTCGTCCGCGTGCTCCGCCTTGAGGATCTTGTTGTAGGTGTCCAGGCACGGGTGCGCGCCGTCGCCGGTGTCGTCGAAGATCACGCCGTAGGCGAGCTGCTCGTGGGGCTGGCGCACGAAGGTGTCGATGATGGCGTTCTGGAACGGCGTGATGATGTTGTCCGGGGTCAGGTGGCCGGTGTTGGTCGCCGGTCCGGTGTCGTCCAGGGGCAGCGCGGCGAAGGTGATACCGACGTCGCGGGTGCCACCGAGCAGGCCGTCGTCGCCGAGCACGGTGTCGGCCGGCGCGGCGAGCACGACGCCGCTGACCGCGGCCAGGCAGAAGGAGATGAGGATCTCGCCGGCGCCCTTGCCGACCCGGCCGCGCAGGGCGGCGAACCCGAACCAGAACACACACAGCATCAAGGCCAGGGTGGGCAGCCCGAACCGGTCGACGACCTGGGTCTGATACTTCTGGGCGATCTGGGCGACCGGGCCGAGCATCGCGTCGGCCACACCGAAGTTCACGGACACGCCGAGCAGCCAGCAGGCCACCCACACGATCATCGAGTTCAGGCTGAAGATCCAGTCGGCGACCATCGTGGCGAGTTTGACGTCGCCGTGGGTGAGGCTGTCGGTCATGCCGTGGTAGCCGGAGTCGAAGTAGTAGCTGTCGAGGGGGTTGCCCTGCCGGTCGATGACGGTCGAGCCGCCGCCGAAGAACGTGCCGGGCTTGGTGTAGCTGGTCAGCTGGTCGCACGGCACGATAGGGCTGGTCGGCGGCAGTGGGGCACCCGTGCCGGGACCGCCGGGGGCGGGCTGCTCCACATAGGGTTTGCCGGAGCCGACGTAGCACATCGCGTCGCCGGGGTCGGCGGCCGCGGGGCTGGTCGGCAGCCACGCGACGAACACCGCGGCGAGGATGACCACGGCGCGGTACCACCACCGTCGGACGCCGCCGGCGGGCGTGCTGGTCGGCCTGGTGGTGGTCATAGCCGGCCCGCTTCGGCGTCCGGGGTGGTGCGGATCGCGGCCTGCAGCCGCGGCATCGGCGCGATGAGCACCCGCAGCCGGCCCATCCGCTGGTGGATCTTCGCGATGAACTCGCCTTCCCTGCCGGGCTGCACGACCGCGTCGCCGCTGGCCGGGTCGATGTGCGACAGCGGCGACAGGTCATCGGTGATGGTGCGCAGCAGCCGGTCGCGTACGTCGGGGTCGGTGACGCCGAGCGCGTCGACGTAGCGGCTCGCGAGGCGCCTGTTGCGCTGCCGGCCGATGAACGTGGCCGAGAGCAGCCCGAGCAGGGTGTCGTCGCCGGTGTCGTCGGGGTCGTGCCCGGCCAGCAGGATCCCCGCGTGGTTCTTGCGGCCGTCGCGGATCAGCTCGAGGACGGTGTCATAGCCGGGTGAGCCCTCCCCTTCGCGGGTCAGCCAGTAGCACTCGTCGGCGTGCACGAGGACGAACCGGGGGTCGCCGAACGCGACCGTCTTGGCGAGCTGGGCGCTCAACGTGAGCACCGCCCGGCCGAACAGCGCCGCGAACGGCAGCTTCGCCGCCTGCAGATCGCTGCGCAGCTCGTGCCGCTTGGGCAGGGCCATCTGGTGGGTCGCGAACACGATGTGCGCCGCGGTCAGGTCCAGCGCGGGCAGGTCGGGGTCGAAGATGACCCCGCACACCGGACGGCGCGCGGCCGCGGACAGCTGCCGGGCCAGCGTCCCGGCCGCCGCGCTACCGCGTTCGGCGTCCTCGGCCAGGGCCTGGATCAGCACGCTCATGCTGCGCTTGGCGTCCTCGGCGATGCTGGCCAGGGCCTCGGCGAGCACGGTGCCGGTCTCGCTGGTCGCGTCGACGCCGAGCAGCTGCGCGACGAACGTCTCCGCGGCGGTGATCCCGTCGAGGCCGGGCAGCACCCGCAGCGGGTCCAGCGAGAATGCAGTGGGGCGGGCCAGGTCGACGACCTGCACCGCGTGGTCGCCGAACACCGCGCGCAGGAACACCGACTGCTCCTGGGTGCGGGTGCGGTCCCAGCCGATGGTGCGGCCGCCGCCGGCGCCGACGTCGGCGAGGATCTTCTTCAACGTGACGGACTTGCCAGCGCCCAACTCCGCAAAGAGTCCGAGGCTGGCGGAGATGTCGCGCTGGGTCCAGCCGGCGATGTTGAGCTGCACCGGCTCGGCCAGGCCGCCGTCGGCGGTCAGCCCGAGGACCTGCCCGGTGCGGTCACCGAGCCGTCCGCCCACCAGCGGCATCGCCTTGGCCAGATCGTCGGCCAGCAGGAACTGCCGATAGTCGTCGACGACCCGCGGGGCCGGCACACCGGGCAGCATCGCGGCGTAGCAGGCGATCTGGTCGCCGGTCGGGCGCACCGCGATCAGGTCGTCGGAGAAGGTGAGCCGCAGCGCCTCGGCGCGTTCCTCGCACTCGGCGCGGGTGGCGCCCCACACCCCGAGGACCACGCTCATCTGGTACTCGACCTCGGCCTGGTTAGCGTCCAGGCTGGCCTGTTCGTCGGCGAGCTGCTGCTGGCCGGTCAGCACCCAGTCGGGCACGTCCTCGGTCAGCCCGGGCTCCTCGTTCTCGCCGGGGGTGTACTCGCCGAGCTGGTCGGCGATCTGCCGGCGCTTGCGGCCGACCTTGGTCTTGGCCTCGGTGCCGGTCAGTACCGTGGCCCGAATCGCCCAGTCGATCCCGAACGGCACGTCCTCGTGCAGCCCGGCCAGCCACTCCCCGCCCGGGAACAACCACTCGGTGGGCAGATCACTCAACACCAGAAACGCCTGGTGGGAGACCCCGGCGTCCGGGGTGGTGATCCGCACGTACCGGTGGCTGAAGGGGTTGCCGCCGGTGGCTGGGCCGCCGTCGCGCAGCCAGCGCATCCCCGACTCGAGCAGCGAGCTGCGCCCGGCCGGGCGGGTGCCGGCGGCGGCCGCGGCCCGGCCGCCCTCGTCCAGGTGGACCTCGCCGAGCGCGGCGTAGCTGGGCACCCGCAGCCGCCCGCCGCGCCAGGTCGCCGCGGCCCGGCCCTGCCGGCGAGCGGCCGCCAGCACCGGTTCGCCGGCGGTGCCGCGCCGCGGCGCCCGCCGGTGGATCCACAGCACCTCGTCCGGGGTCGCCGGGGTCAGCCCGGTGATCGCCCTCGTGACCTTCGTGGCCTGCGCCGAGCGGGCCCGGACCTCGGCCAGCGACGGCGCGGCCGGGGCCAGCCCGAACGAGCGGGCGAACTGCGACCCGGCGCCGGCGAGCGCGCCGACCGCGGCGGTCAGGGTGTTGCCGTGCGGCAGCGGCAGCGCCAGCCAGTAGGAGCGCTCGCGCAGGTCGGTGCCGGACAGCAGCCGCCGGTACGCGGCGGAGATCTCGGTGTAGACCGGGTGCCGGGCGGCGTCGATGCCGGCCAGGGTGCGCCGCGCGGTGTCGTCGGCGCCGACCCGGCCGCACAGGCTCAGCAGCAGCGGCTCGCCCCGCAGAGCGCGCAGCAGGGTGGCCGCCGACCGGCCGTAGGAGACCTTGTCCTCGGCGGTGGCATACCGGTACGGCACCGGGTCGACGCGCCACAGTGCCCACACGCTGCCGTCGTGGGTCCAGGCCAAATTGCCGACGACCGCGCGCAGCGGCTCGGCGGGCAGGGCGGCGCCCAGCATCAGCGGCCTCCGTTCTCGGCGGCCGCGGCGAGCAGGTCGGCCAGGCCGACCGTGCGCGGCGCGGCGGGGCGGGCCCGGGCGGCCGCCCGGGCGGCGGGGGCGGTCTGCGCGGCCAGGGCGGCCGGGTCGGGCAGCTCGGCGACGACGAACCCGCGCCCGGCCAGCCGCACCGGGGCGGGCAGCCGGTGGGCGCGGCCGCGCAGGTAGCCGGCCCGGGGCTGCAGCAGGTAGCCGACGGCGGCCAGCAGCGTGCGGACCGGGTCGCGGCCCTCGATGCGGGTCCGGCGGGCCGCGTAGGTGAGCACCGCCGGCAGGCCGACCCCGATGACCAGGTTGAGCGGCCCGAAGTGCGCCCACACCGCCCGGGTCTTGACCAGCAGCACGATGCTGCCGACCAGGATCGTCAGCTGGGTCAGGGTGTACGGCCCCAGCGGCAGCGTCCACCGCGACCCGGGCCATTTGCGGATCAGGTACGGCTGGCGCCGGCCGGCGGTGTACGAGCGGCCGACGGCGGTGTGCCGCTGCTCGGCGCCGGCCATCAGATCTCCCGCCCGGCGTCGACCGCGGCCACGATCGGGGCGGGGGCGGGCGCACCCACGACCTCGGTGCCGAACATGCGGGCGAGGGCGTCGACGTTGGTCAGCAGCATGTAGACGACGGCCGCGCCGATCGCGAAGACGATCAATTTACGGATGGCGCCCCGGGTCATGATCAGCATCCAGACCCCGAATCCGAAGACGAGGGTCAGGAAGACGACCGGGATGGTGGTGCTCAACCAGTTGGTGGTGTTGTCCACCCAGTTGGTGATGTCTCCGGCCAGCACAACGGGTTCCACAGCAGAGCTCCTTCTAACGGGGGGTGCCCGGCGTACCCGACGCCGGGGCGGACGAGGCGCCCGTGCGGGCGGACGGGGCGATCACGGCGGGCCGCGTGGACGAGCTGGGCGTGGGCGCCGGGACCGCCGGGGTGGTGTCGATGGCGGTGATCTCCCACCGGCCGCCGCGGACGGCGAGGGTCAGCGGGTAGGTCAAGCGCCACTCCCCCGGCTGGTCGCCGACCTTCGCGGCGACGGTGGCCAGCAGCTGCACGCGGGTGCCGTCGGCGGGCAGGTCCTGGCCGGCGCCCACCTCGGCGTCCTTGACCGCGGACAGCCGCTCGAGGCGCACCGCCGTGTACGGCGCCGGGACGACCGCGGCGATGGTGGTGCCCGGGGCCAGGTACCGCTCGATCTCGGGGCCACCGGCGAGCAGCGCAGCGAAGAACGGGGTGAGGGTGTCCGGGATCGGCTGGCCGGTCACGGCGAGCGCCCGCCCGTACGCCAAGTCCTGCCGGCCGGCGGGGGCCAGGCCGGCGACCTGCGCGGGCAGCGTCGGCGCCGCCCAGCCGGCGCACGTCCCGCCGGCCGCCTGTCCGGCCGGCCGGGTGAGGGTGACGGCGAAGAACTGCACGCCGACGCCGGCGGCGCGGCCCTGCTTGTCGAGGGTCACCACGTCGGCGCCGATCACGTACGCCCAGCCCGTGCCGGCCGCATCGGCCTGGGCGCTGACCGTGTAGGTGCGGGTCGCGGCCCGCGCCCGGGCCGGCAGCCGCGGCACGTCGGCGCTGACCAGCGCGCCCAGCGTCGTGGCGTCTCCGGCCAGCCAGGCGCTGACCAGCAATTCGGCGCAGCCGCCCGGCGGTGCCGCGGCCGCCGGCGGGGGGGCAGGTGCGGCGACGGCGGGCGCGGCACGGCGGCCTCCGAGGTTGGCCAGGCCGAGCAGGCCGAGCGCGACCGCGCCGATCAGCAGCGTCCACAGCAGCCCGTGCACGCCGCGGCTGGTGGCGGCCTGGGTGCGGCTGGAGCCGCGCAGGCCGTCGGCCGGCCAGTCGTCGAGGGTCTCCGCCGGCGGCTGCGGGGCGCGGCCGGGGGCAGGCGCGGCGACGAACGTCGGCACCTGGCGGGCCGGTGGGCGGCGCATCACGCCACCGCCAGCCGGCGCCGGGTCTGCGGCATCGCCGCGAGCAGCACCGCCAGGTCCACGCCGGCCAGCTCGTCGAGCACGACGAGGGCTTGGTGGGCCGGGCCGTGCAGGAACGTGTCCAGGCGCTCCAGCAGGGGCCGGTCCAGGGCCCGCCGGGAGGCGAGCAGCTCGTCGAGCAGCAGCCGCAGCTCCGCCTCGGTCCGCGTGATGTGGGCCAGCCCAGCCGCCACCTGGTGCAGGTCGTCGTCCACGGCGCGTTCCTCCTTTGCGAAAGGTGCCTCTACCTACACCAAGCGCATCGGAGACCGCCTGGAGTACAACCCGCAGGTCAGGCGGCATGTGTCAGGGCGTCACGGAGGCGGGCCTCGGCGTTGTTGCGCAGCGCGAACAGCCCGGTCGCGGAGCGGCCGAGCCGGCCGGTGAGCTGCTTCACGGGGATCTCGTCGACGCGGTGCGCCGCCAGGAGCAGCGCCTCCTCGGCCGACAGCACCCCGCGGGTCTGCGCCCACACGAACAGGTCGATGACCTCGACGCGTTCGTCGGCTTCCCGGCTCGCGGCCAGATCCGTCTCATCGTCCGGGAGCGGCTGCAGCCCGACCGGGACCTCCCCGCGGTCGTGGCGGGCCGCCCGGCTGAGCCGCTGCTGGCAGTCCAGCAGCAGGTTCGCGGCGATGCGCCGCGGCCGCCGCCGCCACGGATACGTGCGGATCAGCGCGGCCAGCTCCGCGAGGACGTCGGCCTGGGCGCCGACCGGGTCGCCGGTCACCGCGGTGATGCGCTGCGCGAGCCGGACCGCGCCGGCCATCAGCAGCTGCAGCAGCACCCGGGCGGCGAGGGCGTCGTCGCCGCCGTCGCGGGCGGCGAGCCGGGCCAGCGCGCCCAGGATCGCGTCCGAGCGTTCCTTGTCGCTGCGGTCCTCGGTGGCCGCCTGCAGCGCCGCCAGGTCGGCGTAGCCGACCAACGCCGGGTATGCCGCTGCCCACCGGGTCAGCGCCCGGCCGGTCGCCGGCGAGGCGGTCAGCGCCTGCCACTCGTCTTGCATCTGCCGAACCAGTCCCTGTCGCATGTCGACCTCCCCCGTTCGTGGTGCTGGGGAGAAGCCTGCTGAGCAGGTGTTATGCGACCTGTAGGCGTTGCTGTGCCCGGCGGTGTTGCCAGGTGTTTCTACCCGCGACACCCGTTACCGCCCGGCTGGCCGCCACCGCGGCGGCCAGCCGTAGGCCCTGACCTGGGCAGAAACGCCCCCGAGTACCGGGTTCACCTGGGCAGAAACACCTCCCGCTCCCGGCTACAGCCGGGGCTTGGCCGCAGGCCCGGATCCGGTTGCGGGTGGCTCACTGGCGCCCTGCCCCGGGCCTCGTGTCGAGGTGGTGGGCCCGACGCAGGTGGCCGACAACCGCCGGGATGCCGACGTCTGCCGGGCACCGTGCGGCCGGGCCGCCGGCCCACTGCGGGGTCGGGTCTGGTCTTCGAGGGCGCCGAGGATCGGCGGGTGCGGGACCGGGTCAGTCGGTGACCGGAAGTGGCCGGGCGGCCCGGGCGGCGACGCGGATCTGGGGGTTGCTACCCCTGGGCGGGCGAGGTTGCGAGGCGCCGTTTGCTACCCGCGCCCGGTGGTTTGCGACCCCGCACTTGCAACCCGCCGGCACGCGGTTGCGACCCGGACTTGCGACCCGCCGGCACCCGGTTGCGACCCTGCCGATCGTGGACTTGCGACCCTTGCCGACGCCGTGGTTGCTACCCGCCGCCGGCCTGACTTGCGACCCTGGCCGGACGGCCGTTTTCTACCCGGCGCCCGGCCCTGGTCTGCGACCCGGTGGCTGCGGTTGCTACCCGTGCCTGGCGTCGATGTGCGACCCGGCCGAACCGAGGGTGTTTCTACCCTGCGACGGCAGGTGTTACTAGGCGGTTGACCTGCTGTTTTCTACCCTGGACCCGGGTCGCCGGGAGCCGTCTCGCCGGGCCGTGCGGGGCACGTGTTTCTACCCCGCAGAGCCAGTGTTTCTACCTTGTCGGGCGAGGTGTTTCTACCCTCGCAGCCTGCGGATTTGCGACCCTCGGACCGGCCGGTTGCGACCCCTGCCGACGCCTGGTTGCGACCCTGCCGATCTGGACCTGCGACCCTGCCGACCCGGCGGTTGCTACCCGGGACTTGCCACCCCGCCGACGCCGGTTGCTACCCGGGACTTGCGACCCCCCGGCAGCACACCGGTTGCGCCCCTGCCGATCTGGACCTGCGACCCTCTGCCCATCCCGCGGGTTGCAACCCGCGGGATGGGCAGAGGTTCTCTGGGACAGCGCGTGCTGAAGGTCAGACGCCAGCCCCGGCGCCGCACCCCCGGCCCCGGCGAGCCGGTCAGCCTGCCAGGGCCGGCTCGCGGTCGTCCTGGTCGCTGGCAACCGGCGCGGTGGCGGCGTCCGTCAACCTGGACGACTGCGCCGGCACCGTCGGCACGGGTGCATCGCCATCGGCGGGCCCGTCGGCGCCGGTGTCCGCCGCGGATACCGTCCCCTCCTTCGCCCGCAGCGCGTGTAGGTGCTCGGCCGTGAGCAGCCCGTCCTTGCCGGCCCTGCGGACCTTGCTGATCGTGCGCGGCGCCACGGAGAGGCGTTCGGCCAGCTCCTCGTTCTTGGCATCCGGGTCGGCCTGCATCGCCAGCCAGATGGTCAGCCACTGCTCGTAGAACTTCGCCGTCGCCGGGATGTCCACCACGGTCGTGTCGGGCGCCTTCACCACCGGCTTCCGCGCCGCGGCGGCCCTGCCCAACGTGCCCGGCGCGGCAGTGTCGGCCGCGGCGTCGTCTCGCTGCCCGGCGCCGAGCTCGACCGGCGAGAAGGCCGGCGTGGGCGCGACCGGCACCGCGGCCGCCGGGGTCTCCATCGCCAGGGCAGCCGGGTCGGTGAGCTGGGTGGCCTGGCCGACCCGGCGACGCACCTCCCCGATTTCGTCCGAGGTCGCGGACAGGGTCAGGACCGCCAGCTTCGTGGACGTCCTCGCCTTCTGCCGCGTGCTCAGCGTGGTGTTGTGCAGGCGATACGTCAGCATCGTCATCTTCTTCAGGCGCCGCGCGGCCTTCATCGCGTCCAGGTCCGGATCGTCGTCCGGGATGAACAGGCCCCGCTGCTCGGCGAGCCGGCGCGGGGTGTAGGCGAAGCGCCCGCGGCGCACCCGACGGCCGGCGGCGGTCAGCGCCGCCCACCACATGAAGAAGATGATGCAGGGGATCGCCAGCCGCAGGATCTTCTCGGTGTTGGTGTGCGCATTGCTGGCGACGACCACTCCGGACATCACGGCGATCGTCGCGGCCACGTACAGCATCGGGCCCGTGTCACCCGGCGTGATCACCTTGCCGTCGGGCCCGTACACGGTGGTGCTGCGGTACTGGTCCGCGGCGATGCTCGTCGCGGTCAGGAAGCAGATCTCGAACACCGCGAACACCAGCACCGCGAACAGCGGCGGCAGCTGCAGATCGTCGATGGCGATGCGCCACATGCCCTCGGCGTTGAGCATCAGCGCCAGGTTCATCGAGGCCGCCAAGGCGATCGGCCGCAGTGGCCGGCCGC
>NZ_BAAGAJ010000003.1:0-74539 GCF_047159535.1 Krasilnikovia sp. MM14-A1259 | reverse complement strand
GTCCGGCGCTGGCGCGCCGGCCCGCCGGAGCCCATCCGGGGCTCGCCGCTGAAGCGGCTCGCGGAATCTCTATTGTGGATTCTCCACAATAGAGATGAGGCGTAGATGCGTTGCTGCACAACGCTTTTGTGTTCGCTGAGACGCTTCGCGTCTCACTATGCGGGCAAGGGGATGCGCCGAGGGGAGGTAACCTTACTCCCCCAAGATCCAGATCAGGCGCCGGCAGACCCACCGTCCTATGACGATGCCCTCCACGGTGGGAGGTCAACCGGGGGCTTGCGCCGGCGCGAGCTCCTCGTACCGAACCGATAACCCAGTCTACCAGCCAGAACAATCAAAACAAAGCCATCTAGCAACAACATATACACAGACGAACATCGCCATCCAGGCACCCCCGCACGCCCCCGCCACCCCTCCCCCACGCCCAGCCACCCCTCACAGACTATGAACGGAAACCGCCATAGCGACAGGTTGAATGCAGTCACTCAACTACTGAACTAAAGTCATTGCTAATTGGCGCTAACATCTACTAGACTGTAACCACAGCGAGCACGACACACCCCACACGAGGGAGAGCAGTGACATGAACGGCACCATCGAAGCCGCACCCACCGCCGTCGACCACCTCACCGCCCGCAACGCCGGACTCCCGCAGCTCGTGCAGCTGCTGCGGGAACAGCACACGCGCCGCCGTGACATCGTGGTACCTGCCAGGGCCATTCGGGCCGAGGACGGCCGGCTGCTGGTCGAGGGGCACACCGAGCTCTCCATGCATGGAGTCACCTCTCACCCCGGCATTTACACCCCGACCGAGGTCTGCGACGAAGGCCTGTCCACCAAGCTGGGTATCCCGCAGGCCTACCTGCGGCGGATGCGCGCCGACAACATCGGTCTGTACGACACCAACGTCAACGCGTGGCTCGGTGCCGACGATCGGACCTTCATGCTGCGTTGCCTGACCGATGGCGACGGCGGCACCGGGATCGCCCGGGCGCTGCTGTCCGATCGCTACATGATCGTCGACAACCTCGACGTGCTCATGGCCGCACTGGCCGGTATCCAGCGCACCGGCGTCACCGTCGACATCGAGGGTTGCGACCTGACCGAGCGTCGCATGTACATCCGGGTCCGCTGCGACGGCGTCCAGGTTCTCGCCCCGGCACTGCTCACCGGCTACCGCAGCCCGTTCAACGGCCGTACCGGCGCCGACAATCCCGTGGTCAGCGCCGGATTCACCATCAGCAACAGCGAGGTGGGCGGGGGTGCGCTCAGCATCATTCCGCGCCTCGTCGTCGAGATCTGCTCCAACGGCCTGACCATCACCCGGGACGCCATCCGGTCTGTGCACCTCGGTGGCCGCCAAGACGAGGGCCTGATCGAGTGGAGCGAGGAAACGCAGAAGGCCGCGCTGGACCTGGTCACCGCCAAGACCGCCGACGCGGTCACCGCGTTTCTGTCTCCCGAGTACGCGACCCGCGTTCTCCGCGAGATCGAGTCTGAGGCAGGAGCACCGGTCACCGACCCGACCACCACCATCGAGTCTGTCGGCAAGCAGCTGCGGTTCAACGAACAGCAGCGTGCGGCGATCCTGAGCCATTTCATCGTCGGAGGAGACCTGTCCGCCGGTGGCGTGCTCCACGCCGTCACCAGCGTGGCCCGCACCCTGCGCGACGCCGACGACGCCCACGCCATGGAGTCCAAGGGGCTCGACGCGATGCGCCTGGCTGCCCGAATCTAGCCACCTCCCCGAGGGGCGTCCCACCATGGGCGCCCCTCGGCTCGGTCGGGAAACGGCCCCCGCCGACGGGCCACGTTCAGATCGCCCCCGCACTGCCCCGCTCTCGGGTGTGCGGTGTCGCTGGTATGTCCACACCCTCCGCGTGGGCGGAGCACCAATTGTTCCCGGAAGGTCATGGCATATAGTGATGAGGCCGGATGCCTTCCCCCGTGGGCATCCGGCCTCTTATTTCGGGTTGGCGATCCGTCACCATCGCGGCCAGCCCGAGCCGCCAAGGGCGGCAACGTCTCCGCGCGGACGCCCCCATGGCTGAGGAGAGGCTCACGGCTGGCCCTCGCCGCTGGGTCGCCGAAGCCGTCATGCGCCGATCTCATTCGTGGTCGCGCCACCTCGGTCACGTTCCTCTGCACTCAGTGAAGGAAGGCTGGGTTAGTCCACACAAAAATCATTGCTAATTAGCGCTGACATTGGCTAGACTGGAGGCACAGCGAGCACAACGAGCGAGCGGGAGGAATCCATGAACATCCTCGTCGAAGCGCCGGAGGGCCTCCGTAGCGAGCACGAGATCGACTCCGTCCGCACGGAGTTGACCAGCAAGTCCCTGACGTACCGCGCCATCGAGGCGGATCCCTTCTCGGTCCTGCCCCCGGCCGACGACGACCTTCCCTTCTGACACCTCCGGTGGTGGGAGCGCCGCGCTGCGCGGCGCTCCCACCACAGTCACCACGGATCCACGGAAGGCCGTACACATGACCAGCACAGCAGGGACGTGGCGTCTTACCCGCGGGTCGTCGCGCGACGGCGGACCGCTTCGGCACTACTACCCCACCCGCGAGCATCGGGACCTCGCCGCGCTGAGGTTCGCCGAGCAAGACTCGGCGCTCGTGTTCACCGAGAGGCTCGTGTTCGGCTGCTGGCGTTTCGACGGCCCTGGAGCGGACGTCACCCGTCCACTGGCCATCACGGAGCCAGTCAACCTGGGCGCCTACCTCGTCCACGGCGTCGAGCACCTGTACGCTCGCGCGGTCATCGACCCCTGCCTCGTCGAGATCGGCGGGCTTCGTGAGCTGGCCCTGCGGATCGGTGGGGTGGTCACTGGTAGACCGGTGATCTTGCCGCAGCTGCGCTTCTGGCCGGACGACGGCTGCTACATGGCCGAGTTCGACACCGACTTGAGCTGTGTCGCGGTGCCGGTGCGTGCGGGTCAGGCGCGCGTCACCATGACCGTCGAGCACGCGTACGAGTTGTACGACGAGGTGACCGCGTACGTGGTGGACGCCGTCATCGCCAAACCGCCCGCCGACGAGGCGTCCGATGCGTACACGGACTGGCATCAGGACCTCATGGACAAGTTCACCGGCGTCGGGCGTCCGCTGGGCGACTCGTGGTACGACCTCACGATCACCGACAGCACCGATCCCGACCTGATCGGTCGCACCTTCGATTGGGGGTACTGACCCGGCCTCCAGCCGGTCACGCCTAAGCCTGCGTTACGCCCGATCCGCGGCGGCCTGGTCGCTGTAGCCGATCGCCGCAGGGGTTCTCGGCCACGGGGGGCGCCGGAGCCCGGAGCACCTGAACGGTGCGGCATTGGGAACGGCTCATCGGGACGTGAGCGAGCATGGAAGGGCAGATCGCACTGCCCGGGCGTCTCTGCTGCGCCCGGGCAGTGCGCCGGTCAGCCGCCCTGCGAGGTGGGACCGTCGGCCAGGTCGACGTCGAGGGCCTCGGTGAGGAACTCCAGCAGCCGCTGCGGGACCGGCACGAAATCGCCGGTGCGCTCGTCGGCGCCGATGATGACGACGGTGCCGACGAGCCGGACGTGGCGGCGCCACGCTTCGGCGTCGGTGGCGAGATCCTGCGGGCGGAGGTCGGCGGGCGCGGGGTACTCGCCGGTGAACTGGGCAGCCTTGAGAACGTGGATCAGCTCGGTGGCACGCTGGTTGAGAACCGCCCCGTCATACAGGGCGCCTTCGTCGTCGAACAGGAAGTCGGTCGACACGTCACCCGCTCCGTAGACGGTGAGTTTCGAGATCAGCTGGCAGCCGATGAATCGGCGGGCGCCGGCGAGGGCCTGGCCGTCGAGGTCGACCAGGCGGATCGGCTCAGCAAGGTCTGCAGGAACGAGTAGGGCCGCGAAGTCCGGGCGGGTGGCGTCGGGCTGGCAACGCATCGCGTCGGCGCTGACCGGGTCAGCGGTGACGGTGCCGAGGGTCGCGTCGATCCGGCCGATCACATCGTCGGTGTTGGTCATGGTGGATGAAGTCCTTTCGTCGTGCTCGCTGTACCTCAACCTTACCTAAGTCATTGCGAATTAGCAATGACATATGCAACCATCGAGGTACAGCGAGCACGACCCACAGAGGAGCACCGACCATGGGCATCAGCACCAGCGGATCACCCGTCGGCATCACCCGGTCCTATGTCGTCCATCCGGGAGAGCATGTCGCGGGCGCCGAGGAACCGCAGAGCGCACACGGCGTGGTCATCACTGACGGCGACGTCCTGCATTGCGTTGACGGAGCGCTGTCTGATCTCGCCGGCTGGGCACGGCGCATGTACCTGGAGGTGCTGCGCGCCGATAACCAGCACCAGCTTGCCGACCGGCTCGCCGCCCTGACCCATCCCGAGCCGCCGGTCACCTTCGCCGGTGAGGCGTTCCGGCATTGGTGCACAGAGCCCTCGGCGTGGTTGCGCACCAACGGCAAGGTGCACGTGCTCGCCGGTTCGTACGACTCCGGGAATTCCGAGGACAGTGCAGCCGCTCGCACCGGGCGGGTTTTGTTCGCGTTGCACGACGTGCCGCAGGTGTTGCGTACCGGTCCCGGCGTCGGCCCCGTCACTATCTGGTGTACCAGTCGGCCCCGTCACTATCTGGTGTACCACCGACGCCGAAGGCCGCCCGGCCGGTGACGGAGGTGGCGTCGTCACCGTGACCACCGATGGCGTTGAGCTGTCCGCCGGACACTTCCAGGCCGGCGAGCTGATCGCTGGGCGCCCTGGCGACTACGACGATCGCCCCGGCGCGCTGCGGCTGCCCGCCGTCGACGCGGTGGCCGAGGCGCTGACCCGCGTGGCCGACGCTGTCAACACCACCGAGCTGCGCTACAGCACGGCCGGGTATAGACCGCCGTGGGCCGCCTGCCGAGGGTCACTGCTCCTGGCGGCAGTGCAGCGCAGTGCCGTACGCCAGGGCTGGCGATGACCCGCGCGCCGCCGACGGCCTGATCGACTTCTTCGCCCTTCCGGACCGCGTTCAATAAATCATTGCTAATTGGCGCTGACTTATGAGAGGATAAGGGCACATGAACCGCCCACCGAGAGGACACCCCGATGCCGGGCACCACCCCCGCCCAGCGGTGCAGCCGCGGCGACGCCGTCGAGGTCGGTTCCGACCGCGACCCGTCCGTCCGGTACACCGTGGCGTTCACGCCGGACGTCACCACCTGCACCTGCCCCGGATTCGTCTACCACGGCCACTGCAAGCACACCGGCCGCGGTGATGCTCTGCGCTGCCCCTGGAATTCCGACACCGACGAGCCGCAGAAGCGCGACGGCGCCTGCCCGCGCTGCGGCGCGGCCACCATCACCGCGGCCGCCCCCGACAGCGACAGTCCCCGAGGGCTACACATCACCATCACGATTTCCGGCGCACCGACCTCCGCCACGACGACCGCCCAGCCGAATACCTTCAAGCACGCCCACTCCGGATGCGCGCCGCAGCACCAGGCCGCCATGCCCAGCACGGGCCTGCACGCCCTCGACCTCACCGCCGTTCCCGGAGCCTGCCCCGGCTGCACCGTCGCGCACGCCGCCGCAGCACTGCAGCAGACCGCGCGCGCCCTGCACAGCCTCACCTGACCACGCCCACCCCCGAGCTGTCCGGCGCCGACTTCCCCCGGCGCCGGACAGACCTCGATCCTGGATGCCCGATCTACGAGCTAGAGACGCGCATGGCTCCCCCGTCTACACCACCGGCAGCATCAGCATCGACGCCGGTTCCGGCCTCCGCCGTCGACGTCAGCCCGTTCCGACCCGGGGGGCGGCCGACGGAGATCGCCGGGAACTCACCGTGTCCATCACGTTCTCCGCGTGTGGGCACAGCGCTAACTTCGCAGCTGGCGCCGCTACCACCACCCCGGCCCGCTGCCCCGCGAGTGCGACCCGTTACGCCCCGAACACCACCGGCGGTAGAGCTGTAGCTGACCCAGACGTCGGGGTTCAAACTGAGTTCCGATGGTGTACGAAATCCGTCCCGGGTTGCTGTGGACTCGTTCCAAAGCAGTGCGAGGAAATGGGCCTTCGGTGTGGCGCGGCAGCCCGATCAGGGCGGTAGCTCACCCTGTTGTCTATGAGCATCGGTACCGTCCTCGTTCCGGTGATGCCGCAGCTCGTCACTGGCTTGTTCACCATCGCTGCTGGGCTGAGCGCCGTGGTGCTGACCCAGCGACACAACGAGCGGCAACGGTCCCGCGACCGTGCAGCAGCGGCCAACACGAAGATCGAGGAAGCGACGCGGGAGCTGTTCGAGGCGGTGAGCGAACTGCACCTGACCCTGAACTTGTACCAGCCCGTACACGCGGCGTTGCGGCCGCGGCTGATGCTCGTCGGGTCGGTCTTCCTTGAGTTCATGGCCGCGAAGGACAGCGGCGGCCTTGCCGCTGGCATGGCCCAGGTTGGCCGAACTGTTGTCGAGGCGAACCAGCGTGAGCTGGTTGCCGTGCAGACGCTGACATTGCCGCTGCAGCGGGTCATGGCGGCAGCAGCCAGGGCTTCGCTGCTGCCCGTCAGCGCTGTCCGGGACGCCGCGCTGCGCTTGGGCGAGGTGGTGGGCGAGGCCGGCCAAGCGTATGGGGCGGACAGCCTGTGGCAGCCCCGCAAGGCAGCCGCCGCCCGAGAACGGGCGGACGCAGCCATGTTTGCCGCGCTTCGGGACCTGGTCGACGCTGCCAATGCCCACCTGCACCCACAGGCATCACCGCGCCAGTCGTGGCTGTCGCGGATATTCGGAGGGAGCGGGGACGGCCGGCCCGACAGCGCTGCGCTCCCGGCGAGCGCGGCGGCACCGCGCGAAGACGCCCGCACGGCCGAGCCGACATCCGCAGCGGCGGCCGCGCCAGGCAGACAGCCGGGTTCGCGGTCGACGAAGTCCGGCGCCGTGCCCGCGCAGCGCCGTCGACGCCCGTGGTCGGCGGTAGGAGAACGTTCCGCTGTGAAGGTGTCCCAGGGACCCAGCCGATCGTGACCGGTATGAATCCGGCCTTCGCCGCTGTGTGGATGCCCTACCAGCCGGATTGGGAGTTCGCCACCGCCGCTCCGGCGGCGGTGAGCTGGACGGAGGTTCAGGCCGAACAACGTGGTCTGGCCGCCGTGCTCGTCACCGATCGCAAGGGCGGGCATCACGGCGACGCGCTGTCCGAGCTGTGGGCCGTGCCCCGACGAGCCGGCCCGCGAGGTCGATGAACTTGTCGGCATAGTCCAAGGCATACAGACGACGCCCCTCCCCACACCCCAGGGCCAGCAGTCCGAGGAGCCCGGCGAAGACGACCAGCACTACGGCGGACAGCGCGCCGGCGATCGGCTGAACGACAGACCTGCTGATAGGCAGCCAGGGCAGCGTCATCACGACCTTCCCGGCCCACGACGCGCTCTGTCGCACAGCTGCGGCCAGGTCGGCCCGCCGAGGTGGAGGGCGGCATCCTGGTCCACCTTCTGCCACTCGCCATGAGGTCGGCTCGTACATCCCTCATGGGACCCGAGGCGGGGCTGTTGATCGTCTTGTCTGTTCATCAGCTTCTCTTTCCGGTGGGTGTCACGATCGTTGGTGAGTCCACCTTCACCGGCGCGACCGGGTCCCGGCCACCGGTGCGACCGAGGCCGCACGGGTCCGCCCACCGCCGTGCAGGACCGCACGATCCCGGCCAGATCCGGCCGCGTCACGGCATTCCCCCCACCCGCTCAAATCCATACGCTCTGTGGCATGACCACCACGGACCGCCCCAATGCGTCGATCACACCGGAAGACATGACGAACCTTCTGGAAGGGCTACGCGCGCAAGCTGGCGGCCCCTCCAATCGGCAACTGGACCAGATCAGCAGAAAAGGTGATCATCGGTGTGCCGCTACCACGATCAGTGAGAATCTGCGGAAGACCGACAGGCCGCAGTCCTGGGAATTCATTCAGGCATTCGTTCTGGCCTGCCAGGCGCACGTGCTGCGCCAGGCCAGGAACCCTAACGAACATGTCGATCTGGCGCCCTACGACCTCGATCTATGGAAGGCCAGATACACCACGATGCGCAGCCGGCAGCAGCACGATCCAGAGCCGCCCCACCGCACGCCGGCACCGACGATGACGCCGCCCTCGTCGTATTCCATCCAGATCCATGGTTCTAACGGAGTGGTCGCCGGAAGCGGCAATGAGGTGACCCTGAACTTCGGAACGGAGCCAGTACCCCCATCCGTCGGCGACGATGCCCAATCCCCGGAGGATCCTCGATGAGCATGGAATCGTCCAAGCCCCGGCGCCCCAAGGCCGAGGGCACTCGACAAGAACGTCAGGACAGCGACCCGGGTGAGACCGCCACGCCGGAATCCACGGACCTGCACGGAATCCCAGAACTGACCGTCACTGTCCCTGCCGTCGACATCGGTCGCCACCACGCAGGTGAACGCGACACCGCGATTCCGTGTGAACCAGCGGGCCAGATGCCGTCTGAGGAACGTGTTCGCCGCAGGCTAACGAGGGCCACCCTGAGTCCGGCGACGCCCGATTTTCGTGCCCGCGGCGGCCGAGAGGCCACGGCAGCGGCGAGCAGGGAACTGTCAGCGGCAACCGCTGCACTCGTCGATGTGCTGGCCAACTCCATCACGGTGCTGCCATCTACCGCCGTGCGGGCGGCGGCGGAAGTCATCGAGGCAGACGTCCCCACCCTTCAGCACGGCATCAGGCTTTACCACGCACTTCGGAAGCCACTCGCCGCCGCACTCGCACAGCGCCGCCTTCCCATCGGGCGACCATGGTCCCCAGCGACGGCCGCCGACCTCGCCGTGGCCGCGACGGAACTGAACGACTACCTGCGCCGGCTGACGGACTACGACGAGAGGCAGCAGAGGGTAGTCGTCGCTCCCGGACTCGACGGCAAGATCGACGTGAACGGCACCCCCCGACCCGTCACCGACGTCGCCCTCGAGACCTCCCGCGCCGTTGTCATTGGCGAGCACAACAAGCTCACCGTCATTCACCACTGCCACGTCCAGAGCCCCACAGTCGAGGTGGCCGATCTGCTGCATGCCGACACGAACTGGTTTCTCATCTGGCTCCGGTCCACGCCTCTCGTCGAGAAGCCCGGCACAGCTGAGCATCTCTCGACCGACGTCCGCTCCGGGGTACTCATCGCGATCCGGCACAGCGACGGCCTGGTCATCGGCGACCACAACAACGTCGAGGCCAACGTTCACCACCAAATCACCGGCTGTCGCCTCAACGCCGTCGCGCTCCTTCAGAACCGGACCATCCGCCAGGCGGTCCTGGACTACAAGGAGTTCGTGAAACAGGGCGACGATGTTTCCGCCCGTGAGGCATTTCAGACCCTTCTGAGCCTCGTCGGCGACGCCGCCGCAGGATTGGCTCCCCATCCGGTAGACGTCCACTCGTCGCGGCCGGAACTGGACTACCACGCCGACGGTCTCACCGTCCGGGGTGCCAACGGCGTGGGGGTAGGCACGTGCAAGGTACGCACGCGCACCGTCACCGACACCGGAGGGCTCAACCTTTCCTTGGGTTGACCTGCACCCCGGGGCGGAGGTAGTAACGGTCGTCTGTAGTTCGCTACTCCCGCAAATTCGGCATCAGCCAACCGGCGGCGACCACGTCCGCCCGGCGTCGTTCGTCGAGTTCCGGCGGAGTAACGGTCCGTTCGGTCATGATGAGCGTTACCTCTTTCGCTGAGGAGGGCGGCCCTGCGTCGTGGCCCGATGGCGGGGCCGCCCACATGCAGCCCGGCGGATAGTCCCGGGCGCCCAACGCGACCACGCGCAGCCTCACGGCGACGGGTCGCTGCTGGAGTTGACCGAGTCGCCAACGGTGATGGAGGCGGCGAGACGGGAGCTGCGCATCGGTGGCCCGTGCGGTCCCGGCCGACGTCGGGTGCGTCCGCCGTCGATTCGAGTGATGGGCCCGGGGTCAGGCCGTGGCAGTGAGCCGGGCGGCGGCCATATCTACGGCGGAGGACCACCACCAGTAGTCGCCGACCCGCAGGCAATACGCCTGTGCCGTCAGGTCGTCACGGACGACGGCCAGCGGGGCACCCGGCATGAGGATCTCAACCGGGTTGCTGCCCTCACCGTAGAGGCGGTAGCCGAAGCGGCCGTCGCCGGTGTCGAGGTCGGTGGCGCGGTCGGCGGTCAGCGGGTGGCCGTGATGCGCGGCCACGGCGGCGGTGAACTCGCGTATGTTCGCTGCGGCCAGGTCCTCGTCGGGGTCGGTGACGGGCCGACTGCCGGGGTTGATCTTCACTGGTTCACCGTACGGCCGGTCACTGGGCGCCTGCTGCCCGCCCGTACGGTGATGCGGTCCATCAGACACCGGTCGCCACCCAGCTCAGTATCTGCGCGGGGTCGTCGTCGTAGCTGGCCTCGATCGCGGCGTGCAGGGTCGCCTGGTCGCCGTGGCGCAGGTAGTGGGCGGTGGCGTTAGCCATCAGGTTGAGGCCGTCGCGCAGCCCTTCGTCCCCGGCGCTGACGGCCTCGAGGATGTCGTCGGCCGCCTGGTTGAGGGCGCCGGCGACCTGGGCGTCGGTGTAGAGGTGGGCGTTGCCGTCGTTGATGATCTCGGCACTGACGTGGACGTCGGCGAGGGCTGCCGCGTAGGACAGGCCGCCGCGCAAGGTCTCGCCCAGGTCGTTGGTGAGGAACTCCAGCATCCGCAACGCGTCGACCGGTTCGCCGTACTCGGCGGCGAACCCGCTGGGGTCTGCGTGAACGGTGATCGTGGCACGGATCGGGATCACGGATGTTCTCCTCTGCTCTGTCGTGCTCGCTGTCCTCCAATCTTTCCAAAGTCATGGCTATTTGGCAATAACATAAGCGCGCGAGCGCCGGGGAACGATAACTGGAGCCATTCGGTCCGGTGAGGACAGTCATAGGATCGCCGAGTGGACGAACTGCTTGGCGCACCACCGCAAGGTTCGCTCTCGGATGCCGCCTGGGCGCGGCTGCACGTGGACTACAACCAGTACGAGGTAACCACCGTGCTGGGCGCACCCCGCCTGGAGATCTACATCGTCGGCGACGACCTGCTGCACCTCGGTGGGCCGAGCCGGTGCACCGGCTTCTGCGGCATCCACACCGGCCCGATCGAGGCCCGGGTCCGGGTCCTTCCCGAACCTCCGGCGCAGGTCGCCGTCGGCTGGGACGCCATCAGTGAGACGACCCTGTGGTGCCCGAGCGGCCGGCTGTCAGTCACTGGCCTGTTGGGCGGCTCTACGGAGGCCCTGACCGACGTCGCCGTCCCGCGCGGATTGATCAGGGTACGGGTGCACGCACGCGACCGCCTGCACGAGACCATCCGCACCGACGACGACCCACCTGAGCGCCACGAACTCCACGTCTGGGCCGTGTCCGAGGAGACGCCATGGCGTACCGTGCTCGCCGACCCGCGAGCTCGTGTTTGGGAGCGGAACCCGGCGAAGGCGGCCGAGTGGGCGTTGATGTCGCTGGTGCCGCGCCCGTCCAACCGGCCGGCCATCCTGTCACCGCTCCCACCGGACCCGTACGAGGACGACACCGGCCTACCCCGGGTAGCGGTGGTACGCCACCGGCCGAGCCCGGTCGCGGTCCCGGCAGGCGTACTGCCCGCCGGCGACCTGGAGATTCGGCTGGAGCAAACCGACGACGACACCTTTACCTGGTCGTGGGCCGCCGCAGACGAGCCGATCTTCCCGCATCCGCTGACCGCGCTGCCGGACGACGAGCCGAGCACCGTACGGCTCACCCCGGGCCCGGACGGCTTCACCCTGCGCCACGAGGGCGTGCTGGGCCGGCACGCCATTGCCCTGGGTCTGATCTGGGACCACCTGCTCGACGCCCCCGGCTCGCGTCCCTGGCTGGACAAGCTGCACGCCCAGGCCGCCGAGGCGACCATGCAGGCGGAGCATTACCGCCGCCTGCGGGCCGAGCAGGAGGCCGCGCGGTGGGGCGGGACGCCACCATCGGATCGGGTTCGCGAGCTGGACAGCCAGGCACGGTCCCTGGCCCAGATCGACCGCCCCCTGCTCGACAGCATCGAGGCGCTGCCCGCCGACCGCCAGCGTCACGCGGCCTGCTGGGCGGCCCGCCGCGCGATAAGCGTGGCCGGGCTGGAGCAGATCGGGTGGATCGCTGACGCGCTCGCCGACGCCGAGGCAGGCCGGCCTCTGCCTGGATCCTTCACCGAGCAGAACGGCAGCACGGCGTTCCGCCGGCTGCTGTCCGACCCCGAGGTGCCCCACACCACCGTCCCGCTGCGCTACGACCCGGCCGTGTTCAGGGCGCCCGGCGCGACCGCGATGCTGCAACAGGCTGCGGCGTTTCCCGCCCTGATCGCGTTGACGAACACCGACCCGCTGGCCGCCGCGATCGACGCCACCTACCACGCAGCGATCGCGCACGGCGACGACCGCGACCAACTGCTCGCCGATGCCCACATCGCCTTCGGTTGATCCACTGGCTTGCTTGCGGGACTACACACTGCTGCGGCTGGTCCGGCGGGTAAGCGCACGCCCACGCCTGCGGCGACTGGTCGAGCGGGCCCCCGATTCTCGGCCGCTTCCAGCACCCACGGGGTCGCGTTGAGACGACGCCGCGCCTCATGCGCCGTACGCTCATCCCTGATCCATGGGCAAGGCCGTAGCCGAAACTGAGCCACGCGCGTGCCGGCAGGGCGACGCGAGCCGTGCTGCCGATTGGCCCTGGGGCCGTGGCGGACGGAGGGAGTGGATGCAGTGCTCGATCCCGAACCTGGTGTCCCCGCCGCGTCGCCGCCGGCCGCGGTATTGGCCAGCCTTACGGGCCCGCGCAGCCGGACCCTCGATGAGCACATGTACCAGCTGCCCCGAGGTACCGGCCGACGCGCAACGTTCCGGCTGCAGCTGTTCACCGCGGCCGGGCTCCGCCCGGTCGCCGTCGCCACCCAGATACCCGGTGCCGGCGAGGGAAGTTCGCTCACCAATGTGGCGGAGAAGTGCGCCGCGACGGTCTGGCAGCAGCACTTCCCCGACGACCTCACCCCGCCCATCTGGATCGCACACATGATCATGGATGGGCACCGTGATCTGACCTGGGTCACGTTCACCGAGGACCCCGGCGCGCACACCCTGCACGACCCCCAGTGGGTGCACCTCGATCCCGCCGACGTCGACGCACTCGTCGGTGAACCGGTCGACCTCGAACGCGGTGCCGGCTTCGTCGCCCCGGAACCCGACCCGGAGCCTGAGCAGGTTTATGCGATCGTGCCGGTGGTCCTGCTCCCCCGGCCCCATCCTTTCCGCAAGGACGCCTGCATGCCGGCAGGAGTGCGGTGGTGGCGCCGCCTCAGCCGGCAGGTCGTGCCGCTGCGTAGCGCCCGCGACTGCTGCTGGTACCACGGCGGCGACTGGCACGTCGTGGCCCGGCTCGCCGAACGTCTGTTCACGCAGGCCCACGCCGCGGGCCTAACCTTCGACGACACCATGTCCTACATGCTGAACCACCCGGGCGCCCATGCCCTCCCCAGATGGGAGCGGGAGGCCTTGCATTCCCTCGTGCTCGACACGATCCGCCCGTACGGGCCGTGGCCGTCGCGCAAGGGCTACAACAACGGCCAGCACCGCGCCCAGGCGCTCATCGAGGCAGGCGTGCGCCGCATCCTTGTCGAGCGCATGTCCTGGTGTGGGCTTGACCCGATTCGACGGACAACAGGGTCTATGTGTTGATCGTCAAGCTACCTTGAGCGCGGGTAGCTGCCGATCGTTGGTGTCGTTCTCATAGTTGGCGGGGCTGCGGTAGCCGAGGCTGGAGTGCCGGCGGCGGGTGTTGTACCAGCTCTCGATGTACTCGAATATCGCTTGCCGGGCGGTATCGCGGGTGGGCCAGGCCTGCCGGTGGAGGAGTTCGGTCTTGATCGTGGCGAAGAACGATTCGGCGACTGCGTTGTCCCAGCACTGGCCGCGCCGACCGACCGACAGCCTGATCCCGTGCCGGTGGGCGAGGCGGGCGTGCTGGGCGCTGGTGTATTGCCGCGGTCGGAATGGAACACCAGGCCGTCGCCGGGTCGGCGGCGGCGTAGGGCGTCGGTGAGGGCGGCGTCGACGAGGTCGGTCTTGAGGTGGTCGGCGACGGCCCAGCCCACGACGCGGCGGGAGGCCAGGTCGATGACGGTGGCCAGATACAGCCAGCCTTCCCACGTGTTGATGTAGGTGATGTCGCCGCACCAGCGGGTGTCGATCGCCGCCGCGTCGACGGTGAAGTCCCGGCCGATCAGGTCGGGCCGGGCCGCCGCGGTCGGATCGGCGACGGTGGTGACCCGCCAGCGCCGCGGGCTCTTGCCGCGGATCCCGGCCGCTTGCATCCGGCGGGCGATGCGTTTACGACCGTGCCGCATCCCGGCGTCGGCGAGTTCGGCATGGATGCGCGGCGCTCCGTAGGTGCCCTTCGATGCCGCATGCACCTCGATGATCTTCTCGGTGAGTTCGGCGTCGACGCGGGCGCGGGTGCTCTGCTGATTGCGGGTGTAGTAGGCGGACCGGGAGACCTCAAGCAGCTCACACGCGCGTTTGACGTTGTGCTTGCCGGCCTGCTCCGCCTCGATGAACGGGTACACGTTCACCGGATCTCCCTGGCGAAGAAAGCCGTTGCCCGCTTCAAGATGTCGTTGTCCTCCCGCAGCCGGCGATTCTCCCGGCGCAGCGCGGCCAGTTCCGCCCGCTCATCCGAGGTCAGCCCGTCCGAGCGGCTGCCCGCATCGAGTTCGGCCTGCTTGACCCACGCCCGCACCGCGGTCTCGGTCAGGTCGAAATCCTTCGCGACTTGCCCGACGCTGCGGTCACCACGCTGACACAACTCAACGATCTCGGCCTTGAACTCAGGCGTGAACGCCCGCCTCGGCCTTGACCGCTTCTTCCCCACGTTCTCCATGATGCTGGACATCCTCCCGGAGACCCCAGGTCCCCTGATCTCGGATGTCCGTCAAAGCGGGCCGGGCCCAGTGAGCTGGTCACAGGATCAGTGAATTGGTCAGGTGATCGGTGCGGGGCCGGGACGGTATGCGGGGCAGGTGTAGCAGCCGACGCAGCCGCCGTCGTAGTGGGCTAGCCACGGGCACTCGCAGGCCAGGCACCGGCGCGCCGGAGTCGGGTGGGCCTTCCAGCGGCTGTACCGCACCACCGCCACGGGCTCGGTTGGCAACGCGACGCCGGCGCGGACCGCGACCTCCCGGCACAACTCGAACCATTCCCGGACCGCATCTGGGCTGCCCAGCTCGAGTCCCCATCGGATGTTGGCGCTCATGTCCGCCGGTGACATGTGCCGCAGTCCGCGGTGCGGATCCGGGGGCATCCGGCCGCGGGTCGGGTCGGCGGGCCCGGACGGGGGTGCCGGGGCGGCGGGATGCCTTGGCTCGGCGGTGGCCTGTGCCGGCACCGTCGCGGCGGGCTGCGTCGCCGCCGGTGGGGTCTGATGCGGTGACCAGGGCAGGTGTGGAAACTCGGCTTCGAGGATGAAATTGATCAGCTCGTCCTTGCGCCACGCGTCCACGCGGCCGGTGACGGTGCGTACGCCGCCGTCGGGGGTGCGGATGCCGCTGCGCAGCATCTGCACCAGCGCCGGCTTACGCAGCTTGCCCAACTGGGCACCGCGGGCCTGCGCGGCGGGATCGGTGAACAACGTGGGCCGCTGGGGCTCGGTCGACATCGCGACTGCCTCACTTCGCACTGGTCGGCGGGGGTAGAACGTCAGGCGGTCGCTGCCGCCTCGGCACTGGACGTCGGCGCATCCGAGGATGCCATGGCCTCGAGCCGGTCGATCACGGCGAGGCAGTCGCCGGCCGCGCGGTGGCCACCGCGCAGCGGCTGCCAGGTGTAGTCCCCCCAGTAACGTGCCAGTCACCGAACCACGCGGCGTGCTGCTCCATCGCGCACTCGATCCGCGCGGGGACCCGGGAGATCCAGTCGTCGCGTTGGCCTTGGCATTCCTGCGCCTGGAGCAATCCACCGCACTCGCGGTGCGCGTCTGGGCCGTGCCACAGCCGGCACAGCTCGGTGCCGATGATTCCCGTGTCGAACCGGGCGTTGTAGATCACGACACGGCGTCCGGTCAGGTGCTGCTCGATCTGTGGGAGGAGCTCGGCGAAGGTAGGCGCGTCGCGGACCATGTCGTCGGTGATCCCGTGAATGGCAGTGACGTCCTCGGGGATCTCGCGCTGCGGATTGACCAGGGTGTCCAGCAACACGTCACGGGAGCTGCTCACCATCGCGATCTCCACCATGACCGCTCCCCACAGACCCGTAGTTTCGGTGTCCAGCACCACCGCGGTCGGATCGGCGAGCACCTCGGCCGCCCAGCCCGTCGCTGCGGCCCGGTCCTGGTCGATCATCTGCCGGAAGCGTCGGGCCTCCTCCGCGGCACGTCGCGCCCGGGCCGCTGAACGCTCAGCCGCGACGATCTTTGTGCACCAGTCGCAGCACGGCTGGCCTGTCCAGCTCGGCCACCAGGGCACCCGTACCCGCCCGCAGCGGGAAGCACGGGGCCGTGTTCGCCAGCGCCCGGCCGGCGGCCAGGGCGGCGCGCTGGCGGTCGCTCAACGGCCGGACCGGGCGCGCGGCTTGCCGGTCATAGAGGGGACAGACGGCGTGGTGGGGGTTGTACTGCAGCCAACCCAGCGGGCGCAGGCCGGCAACGCTCAGACCTTCAGCCCGGAGCTGGCGGCGGGTGCGCAGGTGCTCGGGTGCCCTACCGCCGAGATACGTGGGTCCGGGCCCGTATCCGCTCGCCCACCTCACCATGACAGTGTTCCTCCACGTTGTTCACTGTTTGTGCCGTGGTGGCGGGGTCCGACACTCCGGGCGGGAGACCACCCCGGCGGGAGACCACCATGGGCCGGCCGCCGCATCCCACACCGGGCATCGCGAAGCGATCGCGGTGGATCATGCTGTCGGGAGCGGCGCAGTCAGGACCGGATGCCCGACTCGCTACCGACGACCGGAGCCACCCGACAGCCGCTCGGGAGCCGGTGGCTCTGAGCCGAGGAGCGCTCCCGCGGCGCCGAGTGTCAGCGCCGCGGTACCGAGCCGCTCAACCGCGATTCCCAGTGCCGACTGCAGTTTGGCCGCCGTCACGATCGGGACGTCGCCCACGATGGTGCGCCGGGCGATGCCCGCGTGCAGCTGCTGCAGGCCGGTGTGCAGCCTGTGCACCGTGATGTGCAGCCCGACCAGCAGGTCCGCGACGTCCACGGTGCTCGGCACCGACGCCGGCACTCCGGGACCCAGCGCGGTCGCCAGGTAGTCCGCGCCGGTGGTCAGCGCCTGCACCGCTATGCGGGTACGGTCCGGGCCTACCGCAGCGTCGCCGTCGAGCAGCTTGCCCAGAGTCAGCAGCCCGGCGGTGTGGCCGTCGGCCGATTCCGAAGTAGCCATCGAAACTCCCTCGAGTCGTCGTGCTCGCCGACCCGAGCCTATCGAAGTCATTGCGAATTGGCAATGTCAAAGGCTACGGTGGTGGGAGACGACAGCAGGATCCCGGCGCCGTGATGGAGCCGAACCCCGCTGCTCGGTGAGCCGCGCCCGCCCTCTCAATGCCCGCCCCGGGATCGGCGGGCACGGCGCGCCTTTGCGTACCCGTGCGCCGCGGCGCGGGGACCAGGACGGGCAGGGCCGTACACTGCGTTGCCAATTACCAACGACAAAAGAAGGGGCCGTCCGAAGACGGCCCCACGCCCGACCCCGTACAGCGAGCACGAAGAGAGGCACACCCATCATGACGACCTGGCGCGTTCGTGTCGAGCTCGCCCCGCCAGCCGGGGCCCCGCCGGACTCCGTCCTGACGCAGATCCGCCGGCAGCTGCAGGGCCACGACCCCCAGGTGGTCGTCGAGTACGACGGCCACCTCACCATCGCCGTCACCGTCGAGGCGAGCAGCCGCCGCGCCGCCTTCGACCGCGGTGACAAGACGGTTGCCGGCGCCCTCGACGCCGTTGGCCTCGCCGACCTCGAGGTCGTCGCCGTCGGGGTGCTCACCGCCGCGGAGGAGGACCGCCGGCAACGCCAGCCTCGTGTACCGCGATTGGCCGGGGTCAGCGAAGCCGCCGCCATCCTGGGCGTCTCCAACTCCCGAGCGAAGGTGATCGCCGTGCAGCACAGCGAACACCTGCCGCTGGTCACACAATTCGCCGGCGAGAAGGGCGCCAAGGTGTGGCTGGCCGAAAGCTGGGAACGCTTCAACGACACCTGGGATCGTCGCCGGACCGGCCGGCCACCCGGCAGCGGACGCAAGGCCACAGCACCGGAGTAGGCCCTTACTGACCTCGAGACGACCGCGGCAGGTCCTCGTCCTGGCCAGCGTGTGTCCGACGTGTGGATAACGGCACCCCACCTTCTATGCCGTTCCCGCACCCCTCTCTCGAGCCTCCTGTTCAACCTCAATGGTTAGCCACGGCATCCCGCGGATGCGTGGTCAGTCGCCGCGGTGGGCATTGGCCAGCTCTCGCACTGCTGCGGCCAGGTCCAGCACGGCGTAAGCCACTGCGGCCAGGCCCTCGCCGACGGATTCCGTCAGTTCCTCCTGGCCGTGGCGCTGCGCTGCCCGGTCGGCGTTGGCAGAGGCGATGTCGTCATTCACAGTCATGGCATCGATGATGGACGACCGGTATGACACTTCCCGACAAATGATCATGTTGCGTGCGCGTCCGTACTGTCGTACGGCTCTGTCACCCTGATGGCGCAAATCTCCTTCGATCATCTTCGATTCAGATGGGGGTCGTCGTGGCACATCAGCAAGAGGTCGCCGTCAGCAAGCACATCGTCAAGCGGCTGGGCGAGGACGGCGTTCGGGAGACCATGGACAGCCTCTACGCCGTGGACTGCCAGACCTGCAACAGACCGCTGGCCGGGACGACGGCGTCGCTGGTGGTCACGGACCTCATGATGTTTCTGCAAGCGGAGCTGCACCACCGTCGGTGCCGCAAGTCGGAGTGGAACGACTCGGGCCTCGTCCGGTCGTCGGGTGAGGCCACGTTGAGCCACCGGACATTGACGGTGCTGCTTCCGTGGTCGAACAACACCGGGGAGCCGACGACGATGCAGCCGGTGTTCATCCTCAACCCGGGTCTGGAGAGTGTGTTTCTCGACCGGGATGACGACGGACGGTGGCGGGTCCGGCTCGCAGAACGGTTCGCCCACGCGGGCCTGGTAGCCGGCCCGCAGTTGACGATCGACCGCCCGGTACCGGAGGCCACGGTGCGGCTGGCCACTGACGGGGTGGCCGTGACGATGGAGAACCTGCCCCCGGAGACGTTTCTCTGCCGTGCCACGGAGCAGTATCGGGCGCAGGTCCGCGCCCGCGGCGGCGTTCTGTTCGTCGTGACCCACGCGCTCAATCCGGATGCCGTGCAGCACCAGCAGGAGTTGCTGGACGTGCTCCCCGATTCGCGCACCGTCGCCGGGTGGGTGCCGCTGGCCGAGGTGCGCGAGCGCCAGCCTCGGAAGGCGGCTCCGTCGAACCCGGCCGCGGCGGGAACCACGTACGTCCTGCACCGCAGCCCGCGCCATCTGACGGTGGGCCCGCTGTTGGCCCACAACGCCGCGGCGTTGACCCTGGAGCAGGCCCAACAGTGGGCCGAGCAGGTGATCGGATGCGAAACGCTGATCGGCTGGGAGCCCACGGTCGACGGCGAGCCTGCGAGTGGCTGGTTCAACATCGACTTCATCAGTGTGGCGCAGTACCTCCTACGCCAGTACCCGGACGGATGGCGTCTGGTTCGCTCCCTGTCGCGGGTCGACGGTGGTGGCAGCGCCGAGACGGACAACGAGGCGCGGGTGTGGGCCGACCAGGTGATCAAGTTCAGAGAACAAGTCAGCGGCCTGCAGTGGATGACCGGCCCGTCCCCGCAAGGGGCTACCACGCTGTACGCGACTGCGTGAGATCTCGGGGCGGTCAGGACCTCGTTCCCGGGCAACCTTGGCGGCGGACGCGTGCCTGCTCGGGGTGCCGCCCCTCGGGCGCGGTAGCCCCCCAGGCCGGGAGTGCTTTCCCGGCCGCCACGCGGGCGAACTGGTCCACGGGCTACCGCCAGGCCAGCGGGCCGTCCGGGTGCGCGAGCGGGGCCACGGTGACAGGTGTGCCGTCGAGGCGTACGCCGCGCCAGCCGGTGCTGGTCCTCATCCGCAGCTGGCTGTGGTCCGGGGAGAGCAGGACCGCGTCGACCGGCGCCTCGGTGGCGGGAACGATCGTGTCGAGAGCGAGGCCTCCGGCGTTGCGGCGCAGCACGGCAACGCGTCCGTAGCGCGAGGTCTGCGCGCTGAAGCAGAGCAGCGTGCTCGCCTCGAGCTGCTCGGGGCAGCTTAGGTGGAGCTCGTCGTGGGCGGAGGCCGTGACGGTGACATCGCCGGGCAGCAGCTCCGCGGTCGTCGTCAGGACCGTCGCCGTGGTGCCCGGCGCGCCGGTGATGGGCAGGCGGGCCGGGCTCGCCGATGTGCCGGTGCGGTCGAATCCCGCGGGTACGTCGTTGCCGCGCTCCATGCGGGCCGGCGCGGTAGGGTGTGCCGGGTCGAACGAGAGCACCTCGATCTGCCTGGCATCGCCCGCCCGCAAGGTGGCCTTGGCCCAGACGCGCCCGTCCGGGGCCATAGCGAGTGATTCGTACTGGGCCGTGATCCCGTTGTGGAGCTGGTCGGGGCCCCACGCGGCGATCTGCTCGTAGCGGTCGCCGCGGAGTTGGGCGACGTGGATGGTGTCGGGGTCGCGCCAGGTGACCAGGCTCAGGTCGGGGGTGAACTGCCCAAGGTTCGTGGGGTGCAGGACAGTGTCGGGCAGCGTCAGGGTCCGGGTGAGCGCCCCGGTGAGGGGGTCGTGCACGTACAGCACCGATCCGGTGCCCGACGGGTCCGCTCCGATGGTGACGATGCCGGCGGGTGGCCCGGCCACGGGCGCGGGCTTCACCGGGGCGGCCTCGGGTTTGCGGGTGAGTAGCACGGCGGCGATGCCCGCGCCGGCCAGAATGATCACCATTGCCAGGACCAGGAACCTGCGGCGGGTACGGGTGTCGGCCACGGGCGTCACCTCCCCTGTCGACGTTCGCAGCCGTGAGCCTAGTGCTGTCTCCACTCGCCTTCACTGGGTATTCCGTGGGGTGGTGGATCCTCGCTCATACCGGGTGGTGTGGGCGAGCGACTCCCCACTGTTGGTGGTGGGGCGGGCCTCAGCCGGCCAACTGATCCTGGTGCCGCCGATGGTGGGCGGCGTGGATCACGCCGGGACGGTCCGGCACCGGGCAGGTGTCGTCCGGCTCGACGGTGCGTGACCACCCCAGTCGCTATCTGTGTGGGGATGGTGGTGACGCCGCCCGGGGTGCGGGTGGCGATGGTGAACGCCGCGGCGAGATCGCGATGCCCGGCGAACTGGCAGTGCCGGCAGCGCATGCGACGGCCTGCCGGTTTGGGATTGCGTAGCCGACACAGCGGGCAGGTCGAGGACGTGCCGCGTTCATCGACCAGGTGCACGCGGATGCCAGCGAGGGCGGCCTTGTCCTGCAGGCTCTGCAGGGTGCGGCCGATCTGCCACTGCCGCAATCGTAGGTTGTGGCGGCGCCCGGCGGGTAGGCCGAGCACACCGCGGGGGTCGCCGACGGTCAGGGTGCCGACCCGGTGTTCGACGGCCCAGTCGACGACGGTTTTCGCTGCCTCGTGCTGTGCTTGCCGGAGTCTGCGCCGGTGACGGGCCTCGACCAGCCGCGCCCGGCGGCGGGACTTGCGCCAACGACGCGAACCGCGCTGGCCGGGCTTGGGTGCCCGGTCGGCGGTGGCTCTGCGGCGCGCTTTCGTGTCCCTCAGGTGCATGCGGTGCTCGGCGCGGATCGCCCGCCCGGACACCAGCAGCGCCCGGCCATCAAGGCTGGTGACCGCGTACGGATGGATGATGCCCACATCCACCCCCGCGACCCGGGAGGGATCGGGCTGCTGGCCGGCAGGGTAGGTCCTGACCGGTAGCTCGGCGGTGATATCGATCCAGCAGCGGCCCGCCTCATACAGCAGGGTCACCGACCGAATCGTCTCGGGCGGATACGGTGGCAGCCGATCCAGACGTACCCACAGTCGGGGGTTGCCAGACGCGGTCGGCAGCCGCAACCGGCGCCCCTCGAGGCGGAAGGTGCCGTGATACCAGCGAACCGGCATCAACGCGCGACGCCGCCGCGGATACCGAACCTCGCCATGACCGGCCTTACGGCGGGCGGCCGCCGAGAACCAGGCGTCTGAATAACGACGCAGCACCGACCGGGCGCCGGTCGAGTCAAGTTCCGTGAACACCGCGGGACCGCAGCCCGACAACTGCCGGCACAGCTCCTGATAGGAGGTCACCGGCTTGTCGCCGCGCTGGCGACGCCAGAGGTTGATCTCCAGTACGCACGCCCACACGTCACCCGCAGAACGCAGCAGACCGAAACAACGGCGCCGCTGACCCCGGTTCAGACGCAATCCGACCCGAGCGGTACGCAGCACCACCGGCGCACTGCCAGAATCCCTGCGTCTCGGCATGCCCGGCATTCCAGCACACAGGTACGACAGGAACCCGGCACACGTCACCAGACACCGAACTCGCTGTCGAGAAGCCCGCGGTTGGGCGCGGGAATCCCGGGGCGACCGCCGGGGGTGGTCGCCAGCGAGCCGTCCGACGTCGTAGACGGGCTCCTGCTGCTGACGGATGTCGGCGGTCACCTGGCGCACCAGCGGGGGTCGCCTGGCGGTCGCTGGGGGCGGGGTAGTCGCTGGGGCTGCCGATCCGCCAGGGGCCGATGCCGACGCCGAGCAGCTGGGCGACTCCGCCTGCTCCCCTGGCGTCGTGCCGCACGGTGTCGTTCGGCGACCGGGCGGTTTGCGCGATCCGGGCGGCGTCGTGGGCGTTGAGCAGCCGCAAGACGGTGGCAAGCCATGTGTCGTCGTTCTGGGTTCGCGGTGCGACGCCCAGGCCGTTCATTGTTTGCCGGGCCGCCGTGTACGCCGTCCAATGCGGTAGGGCAGCCGGATCAGCGCAGCGAGCTGGGCCCGGTACCGGGCGGTACACCACAGGGCGTGCGCGGCGCGGTACTCGGCCTGCGGCAGCTGGTACGCGTCGTCGTTCTCCTCGGCGAGGCGGGCGGGTACGACCGGTTCCGGTTCGGTACCGTCGAACGCGGCGAAGGTGAAGGACGGCCCCTCGGTGGTCGTCGCGGTGGAGCGCCACCGTGGCTGGTGCCGCTCGGGCGCGACCGGCGCCAGGTGGAGGCGGTTGAGGTCGGGGGGCCACACGGCAGCACTGATCGTCGGTTACGCGCCGAGCGGGGCGGGCTCGACCGAACGGGTGAGGGTACGGCGCAGGGCGCGCAGCAGGCCGGTCGCGACCGGGGTAACCCGGTGGTAGGCGTAGACGCCTTCCTCGCGGCGGGTCACCAGGCCGGCGGTGGTGAGGACCCGCAGGTGGTGCGACACCGTGGGCTGGCTGACCGGCAGTTGCGAGGTCAGCCAGCTGACGGAGGCCTCGCCGTGCTCCTGCAGCGCCATGACGATGAGCAGCCTGTTGGGCTCGCCGAGCGCGGCGAAGACCTGGTCGCCGGTGGTCGGCACGGTGAGCGCGGGAGTGGTGATGGTCATGGCAGGAGACTCCTAGTCAGGGTCGGCGGGCAGCGGGACGAGGGTGAGGGGGCCGGTCTCGGTTCGGTCGGTGCTGGCCGGGATCCGGTGGGCGGCCAGGGCGGGGCGCCAGTCTCCGCAGCACTGGCCCCAGATGCCGATGCCGTCGTCGTCGGCCTGAAACCAGTCGCCGGGGATCAGGTACTGGCCGCAGCCGCTGCACCGTTGGGGCTCGGTGGCGAGGCGCCACGGCCGGTCCGGGTCATCCATGGGGGGTCTCCTGGTCAGCTGGCGGCGGCCGCTGCCACCAGGCGGGGCCGCCGGGGCCGGGTGTCGCGGCGGCGGTGGGCGGGCCGGTCACCGGAGCTCGCCGGACCGTCCAGGGTGGCGTGGTAGATCTGCACCCCGGTCCCGGTGGTCTTGGCGCGGTACATCGCGGCGTCCGCGGCGCTCAGCGCCACACCGGTGTTCGCGCCGGTGACCGGTGCGAGGCCGATGCTGGGCGGCGCGCTGACGGCGCGGCGCGCCAGGTGGATCGGCTCTGCCAGGTGGGCGCGCCAGTGGCGGGCGACGGTGGCCGCGGTCTGGGTCTCGTCGTCGGGGAAGACGATGACGAATTCGTCGCCGCCGAGGCGGGCCACCGGCCTGCGGGGGCCGGCGAGGTGAATCAGGCGGGCGGCGAGGGTCCGCAGGACCACGTCGCCGGCGGCGTGCCCGCAGATGTCGTTGATGGCCTTGAGGCCGTCGACGTCGAGCAGGCCGATCGCGCGGGGCGTGGCGTGCAGGAGGAGCCGGTCGAGGCCGCGGCGGTTGAGTAGTCCGGTCAGCGGGTCGTGGGTTGCCTCGCGGTGTGCTGCGGCGAGCTGGCGGCGCAGGCGGTCGCGGTCGGCGATCCAGGTGGCGCCGATGGCGAGCAGGCCGGTGGCCAGCATCGTGGTGGAGCGGGGAATCCGGCGGCGGGTCACGTGGTGCCGCCCTGGTCGGGTGCGGGCATGGGGACCATCCCTTCGCACTGGTGGCCGTCGCCGGTGCGACTGCAGACAGTCGGCGAGGCTGAGAAATCGCGTTCCACTTGACAAGAGGTTACATGCAACCTATGAGCGATTCAATGTGCTCGGTGACCGTTGGCATGCCGACGCGCGCCCGTGGCTGGTCATCCGGCCAGGGCGGCACAGGCCATCAGCCAGGCCGCCTGCGCCGCGACGTTCTGGCGGATTCGCTCCCCCACCACGGCGGCCTGACCGGAGGGTTCCTCCTCGAGCGTCAACGCCTGCCACAGGTATTCGTCCACCGTGTCCGGTGCGAGCAGCAGTTCATAGGTGACCGGCCGGAACTGCCCTTGCCGGTGCAGCCGGCTGAGCATCCGGTACACCTCGCCGGCGGTGAACCCGAGCTCGGTCTGTACGCCGAGACGCGCGGCGGTCAGGTCGTGGCCGGTGGTCTCGGCCAGCGCGATCGCGATGAGCGTGGTCCGCGGGTCGGTGCGGAACCGGGCGACGGCGCCGTGGACCGCGTCGGCGTGCCGGCCGGCGTGGATGCGCAGAGCGCCGAACGCGGCGGCCAGCTCGTCGACGGCCTCGCGGCGCGCCGCGGCGACGACGAGCTTCTCCCCCGTGTCGAGGCGGGCGGCCAGGTGGCGGTGCACGGCGTGGTGCTTGGCGGCGGCGAGCAGCCGCCGCAGGGTGCGCAGCTCGGCCAGGTAGTGCGCGCCGTCGCGGTGCAGGGATCGGGCGACCCGCGGGTGGGTCACGGCCACGCGCTGCCGGGCGGCGGCCGTGGTGACGTGATCGGCCACCCGGGCCAGCAGTGTGGCCTCGGCGGCCCGGTATGCGGCCAGCGCGGCCGGGTCGCCGCCGGTCAGGTCTAGGCGCACCGGCACGGTGCGCGCACCCGGCAGCGTCGGCAGCGCCGTGGGGTCGCGGCGCAGGAGGATGCCGTGGGTGCGCAGGCGCCGGCGGACGGCGGCCGGGTCGGCGCCGAGCCGGGTGCGCAGGTGTGCGGTGCCGCCGGATTCCTCAAGGCGGTCCAGCAGGGACAGCTGGCGGGTGAGCAGCTCGGCGCCGCCGGTCGTGGTGTCGGCGGTGGTGAGGTCGATGAGCAGGCCGTCGCGGCCGGCGACGTCGACGGCCAGCTCGAACAGGGCCCGGGCCCGGGCGCTGCGCGGGGCGTGCTCGAGGTGGCCGTCATCGGCGACCAGCGCGGCCGGGCGGCGGGCGGCCAGGGCGGGTAGCCACAGGAACTGGAGTGCGCGCCGGACGCCGGCCGGGCGGCGGGCCGGGGCGCGCCGCGCCATCGTCGCGGCGCTGACGATGTACAGGTCGGCGTGCTCCGGCAGCCGGCGCGGTCCGCTTCCGGCCACGACGTGGACGCGGCGGGCCGGCAGCGCCGCGGCAGCGTGGTCTGCCCACAGCGGCGTCGCCGACGGCGGGCAGACCACCACGGCGGGGTAGGCGCGGGTGGCTTCCAGCGCGGCCAGCACGGCGTCATGCTGGCCGGAGCCGGGCGGGTCGGCGAACGCGACCCGCCGGTTGCGGGTCAGGAACCGCACGGCGAGCTGCTGATGCGGGTGCAGGGGCACGGCCAGGCCGGCAACGGTGACCGGTGGCCCTGCGGCGGCCAGTGATTCGGCGAGGTTGCGCTGTTGGACACCGCGCCAACGGCGCAGCTGCGTAGCGGCGCCGTCGTCGATGCGCAGACCGAAGCGGTCCACGGTGGCCAGTAGCTGCCCGGCGTCCGCGCGGGCCGTCAGGACGTACGCGCTGCGGTCACGGTGCCAAGCGGTGCGGTCGTCGTTGGCGGTGCGCAGCGCCGCGTGCAGGTCCGGCCGGTAGTCGCAGCCGACGACCAGGGCGCCGGTGGCGTCGTCGAGGGTGACCTGCGGGCGGTCGTTGCTGCTGGCGGCGCCCAGGGCCCAGACCGCGTCGTCGACCGTAATGCCGTGCGCGTCGGCGAACGCGACGAGCATGGCCGCCGCGCGGGGCGGGAAGACATTGGCCCGGGCGGCGGGGTCCCAGCGCCGCCCGGGCAGTGCCCGCACGAGGTAGACCAGTGTGGTGCGGGCCGGGAAGACGACCTCGACGTCACCGTCGGGGCGCACCCGCACGACGGGATCCGGGTCGCGTGTCGCCGTCGGCGCGAGATCGGTGGACAGCGCGGCGCGCAGGTGTTCGGGCACCGGGATGGCGTGGCGGTGCGCGAAGTCCAGTAGCGCGGGCAACGCGGTGACCGGATACAGGTGGGCGGGGCCGTCGGGATCGCGCTCGTGGCCGGCGATGTCCTGCGCCTGGGCGGCCAGGTCGGGGTGGTACGGGAAGGTGAGGGCGATGCGGCCGTCGCGGCGGATCGTCAGATGGCTCAGCGCGGCACGGCGTGCCCCGTCGGCGAGAGCGTCACGGGCCGTCGTCGCGGCCTCGGGTAGCGGCGCCGGTGGCAGCCGGCGGTAGTCGATGCGGGCAGTAGCGAGCGCGTGGCGGTGGCGTGCGGCGATGTCGGCCGCGGCGGTCTCCTCAGCGGGCCCCCAGGACGTGGCCGGCCGCAAGGCCAGGTGGTGCGCGAGATGCCGGTCCCCAGCCGGCAGGGTGTCGCCGCGGCTGAGCGCGGTGAGTACGGCGTGCAGCAGGACGGTCTGAGCAGGACTGCCAGTGGGGGCGGCATCGGGAACGGCGACGGCCGTGTTGTTCCCACGGGCCAGCGCGTTCTTCCGCACCTCCATAGGTTACATGCAACATCTCGGCGGCTGGTGTTTGGGACCACCCATGCACTGCCAGCAGGCCGCGGGCCTTCGGCTGCCGATAGGCGGGAACGGGGCCTCTGCGCATGCGCTGGGCATGTGGAAGGGCGCTTACCCCAGGTCTCGTCCGTGGACTTCGACGGTGCCTGGCCGAAGGCGTTCATCACGGTACGGGCAAACATCGACGCGGCAGTAGGATGGAGTGGTTTCCCCTATCGGTCATGCCGGATCACGTCAGTGACCGTCGGATAGCTTCGGACCTGCGTGGCGATCCTTGATCACGCGCCCGTTCGGGCGCGTAGCCGGTTGAGCAGCGCTGTCTCAATCTCGACCGGCAGGCGGAACCATCCGTTCGCTGTGAACAACCGGTGCCGCGTGTTGTGCTGATAGGTGCCCGCCACGAGTTTCCCGTCCTGCACCTCGATGGTGCCGATGACATCCTCTGAGGCAACGCGACCACCGGGATCAGGTATGCGGCCGTCCAGGAGGTAGACATGTCCGCTGCCTTGAATCTGGGCCTCGTGGCGAACTGCGTCACACTGGTCGATGGACTCGAAGATCGTCCTTGACAGGAGCCGAAGGAACGGGCCGTTTTCGTGGATGTCGGCAGGCAGCGGGTGGCGCGGGTCCGCGCTGCGAGTCACCACCGCCATGACCGCTTCCGGGTGCAACCCGTGTTGAGAAATCCAGTCGGGGTCAAGCAGCGACACGACGTCTCGGTCACCGCCACCGAAGTCGACGTGATATCGGAACACCTCGCGATCACGCATCACATCGGCACGATACCCGCCCGCGGCGCTAGCCAGATGCGGGAATGAGCTTTCCTGTCACAGCGGCACACGTCGACGTATCGGGGTTCCTCGAACGCCGCGGCATGCCGAGAATGGCGGGGGCCCGAGCCCCACCGTCGCGCATCGAAACCGTGTGCCGGCCCTATGTCACCTTTCTGGGCGGGCGATCTTCAGGAGGGGGCCTCCAGCCCATTCAGCCAGCGCCTTGGGGTCTGGATAGCCGGAGTTGCGCTCTGGATTTCCTGGGTTGCATTCGGGCCAGAATTGGTCGAACCAGCGCTGTTCCGCCGTGTATAGGCGGGACCAATTGTCCCGCACCATCTGTGTGACACGCTCCCGTCGTCCCGCAACGGTGAGATGTCGGCCCAGATAGCAGATCGCCGGGAGCACCGTAGACTGCAGAGACAGCGTTTCCCACTGCAGCGCGAACGGGGGAATGGGAGCCTGGACAGAAATTTCTGCGGTGAGAAGTTCTAGTACCTCCGGCCAGGCGCCGTCGTCGCCGACCGCTGCGAGACCTTGGATCGCGTAGTTGCGGACCGGTTCGTCGTCACGCAGGCACTCACGCAGGAGTGGCGAGCTTTCCACCCCCAACTGCTTGGCTAGGGCGACCACCGCGGCGCAGCGCCTGTCTGTCGGCGCATTACGGTCGCTCGCAATGTCTTGCAGCAGCGAGAGGCCATGACCCTTGGGTGTATCGCCCAGCGCAACCACGAGGCGGTTCTTTTGAGTATCGGCAGATGAATCGTAGAGCTGGCGCAGCTGGGTGTCACTGTCCGCGCCAGTGACACCCAGGCGCGAAAGGGCATCATGCAATTCCTTTTCGCTTGCTTGCTCCATGGAAGTTATCCCCCGGCAGACGGCGTCAAGCTGCTCAGTAAAGCATATTCTCCATGTCATCATACACGTATGCGATGTTGACACCCTGGCTACGTAGGTACGCGTCCTTTGCCATCTGCTCGGGGTCCTGGCCCGCTTTTCCGGACTTCGTTTCGACGTAGCCCAGCAGGCCGCCGTTCTTGTCGTAGACCGCCATGTCGAGGATGCGATCACCATCGGGTGTGCGGAAGGTCAACGCCTTGCGGTTCTCCGCGTCCGTGACGACAGTTCTGCCGTTCTGCCGGAAGAAGTCGGCGATATGGTCACGATAGGCATTTCCCACGAGATCGTTGACCGCAACTTGCTCACCTCGGGTGAGCTTCAGACCCTTAGCTGCTTTCGAAAAGACCTTCCCGAGCGGGATTAGGGAGACAACACCCACGGCCGCACTGACGGGGTGACCGTGGTCCCAGTCGTCCTTGACGAGGTACGCCGTGGCGGGCACGCCCACGTAGGGCATCCAGCTCCCGACTTCCGCGAGGTGCCGCTTGTCGGCTTCCATGCACAAGTCGATGAGCAGCGGATTCGCGCACATCTCATTCGCGCGTGCGAACCAGGCGGCTTGAGCGTCCGGGCTCTCGCCCCACGGTGTGGGCTGTGGCGTTGGGAGAGCGGCCGGCGCCGGCGGAGTGGCGGCTGGTGCGGGGGCGACACTCGGCTGTGACGAGCGGACAGGGATGTTGTAGCTGCGGCTGGGCGATCCTGAGTAGGTCGACTCCCCCGGTCTGGTCGACCCGGGCGTTCCCCCGCCCACGCGGACGGCGTTGGGCCTGCCGGCGACGGTGTTGCTGGCCGGGTCGAGGTAGTCGGTGTGCAACCCGGTCGGGTCGCTCATGGTTATCGGGTTGTTGTTGGAATAGGTGTACGCGTTCCACTGCTGCGGGTCGTTCAGGTCCTGGACCGGGTCAACGGAGATGAACTTGCCGAGGGTGGGGTCGTACTCTCGGGCGCCGATGTGGGTCAGGCCGGTGTTGTCGTTGGTGCCGCCGACCAGGCCCTTGTCGTTGGGCCAGGTGCCGGTGGTGCCCCGCGGGCTGCCGAATGGGCTTTGCCGCCGGATCGTTGCCTTCTGGGTCGTCGCGTCGACTGCCGCCTGAGCGGTGCCGAGCCGGTCGGCCGCCAGCCAGGTCAGCCCGGTAGCGGTGCGCTGCACGATGGTGGAGCCGGCGAAGCTGTAATACCGGGTGCCCGACGTCGCCCCGGTGGCATTCGTATAGCGGATTTCCTGGTTTGGCAGGTACAGCGTGCGGCCGGTCGGGTCGCGGCGGATGAGCCGGTTGCCGTCGGCGTCGTAGATGTAGGTGTTGAGCCCCGTGCTGTCCGTGGAGGTGTCGAGGTGTCCCTCGGGGTCCCAGGTCATGGTCTGGGTGCCGGCGGTGGTGGTGGGCCGGGTCAGCATGTTGCCGGTGGCGTCGTAGGTGTAGCTGCCGGTGGTGGCACCGGTGGTGCCGGTGGCCGCGTGCGGCCGGGCCACGGTGGCGCCGTTGCCGGGGTAGGTGTAGCTGGTGACGGCGTCTCCGACCGAGCGGTGCACTGTCTCCTGCGTGCGGTTGCCGATGGCGTCGTACTGCCAGGACTGCCAGTACGGCGCCGGTCCCCCGAGCTGGCTCGTCGAGGGGGCAACCGCGCAGTCGCCGCCAGCCGGGGTCCAGGCCTGGGTGAGGCGGCGCAGGTTGTCGTAGGTGAAGCACTGGGTGTCGTCGACCGGGTCCGGTGCCGTGTCGGTGGTCTGGAGCACGTTGCCGGCGTTGTCGTACCGGTACTGAACGTTGGCGACGATGGCTGGGGTGGCCTGTTCGGCGTCGGTGCGGATGCCGGTCGTGCGGCCGGTCTCCAGTTCCCGGGTGTAGGCGGTCCAGACGTGCCCGCCGGTGCCGGTGTAGCGGTCGACCTGGTCGAGTTCACCGAGGGCGTTGTAGGTCGTGTCCTGGACATAGGACAGGTTCTGGGAGCCGTACAGGCTGTTCAGCGAGTAGGGCTGGCCGAGCGAGGTGTAGCCGAAGGTGAGCGCCTCCGCCGCCAGACCGCTGTTGGTTGAGGGGATGGAGGTCGACTTGATCGAGTCGTCGTCGTTGTAGGTGTTGGTGTAGGTGTAGGTGCCGGCGAGCCCGGTTTCGCTTTGCGGGATGATGACCTGGACGTTGCCGGGCTTGTATCGGTCGTTGTAGTCGAGGACCTTGATCTGGTAGGCAGCGGAGCCCACCATGCGGGTGGATTGCGACAGTTGTCCCTTCGCGACAGTGTCGTAGATCCACTGGGCGCGCAGGGTGCCGCCGACCTGGTTGTCGTAGGAAGCCCGCCGACGGTTGAGCGTGTCGTACAGGTAGGCGACCTTCTTGCCGCGCGCGTCGGTCTGGGTCAGGACGTTACCCGCGTTGTCGTAGGTGTAACTGGTCGTGCCCTTGTCGGGGTCGTCGACGACGGTCTGGCGGCCGCGGGCGTCGTAGGTGTAGGTCCAGTCGTTGCCGAGCGTGTCGACGACGCTGGTCTGGTTGCCGCGCCGGTCGTAGTTGTAGGTGGTGGCGTCCCAGCTGCCCGGGGTCTGCGGGGTTGGGGTCGCGCCGCGGTATTGCCGCAGCTGGATGGTGTGGTCCCGGGCGTCGGTGACGGTCGAGGTGGCAGTGCCGCCGGCGGGCGGGGTGACGTCGGTGCGGTCACCGCCGTAGGCGGTGGTGGTGCGCCAGCGTTCGGTGCCGTACGGCTGGAAGATCTGCGCGGTGACCCGGCCGGCGCCGTCGTAGACGGTACGGTTCTGCCGGGGCACGAACGCCCGGTCGGTGGCGGCGAGCAGGGTGCCGCTCGCCGCCCCGGCCGCGTTGTAGGCGTCGAAGGAGAGCGAGGCGCGGCCGGCGCTGTCGTAGAAGTTCTCCGTGATGACGCGCCCGGTTGTCGGCGAGGGCGTCTGGGTCTGCCGGGGCCGCAGCATCCCGTCAAGGAGCTGGTATGTGGTGACGTAGGTGCCAGCCGGGTTCAGCTTCGAGGTGGAGACCACCGTCGGGCTGGTGGCGTTGATGTCGTAGCTGTACTTCACCGCGGCCTTCGCCAGGCCGGGCTTGTACACCTCGGTGAGCAGGCCGAGCGGGCTGTAGGTGAAGCTGGTCTGCTTGAGGTTCGGATCGATCGTGGAGGTGGTCGCACCCCACGCCGGTTCCAGGTTGGTGGTCGTCTTGTGCAGCAGCGGGTTCGTGGTCAGCGTCGAGGTGACCGGCCCATCGGTTGCGGGCGTGTAGGCGGTCGTCGTTACCGCGTTCATCGCGTCCGTAAACGAGGTGACGCGGCCGTGCACGTCGTATGCGTCCTTCTCGGTCGTGATGAAGGTCGCGGCGCCATTGGTGTAGGCGGACATTTCCTGCCGCTGGGTCGCCAGGCCCTTGGTCGGGATGGCCTTGAACGCTTGCCCGTCGAAGGACACCCTGCTGTCGCTCATGATGTCGGCATCGGTCAGCGTGCCGGTGGTACTGGCGCACTTGACCGCGTAGGTCTGCTGCTCGTGGACACGGTCGAGAATCCACGCGGTGGTGTTGCGGGGGGTGTAGTCCGTCTTGGTGCAGCGTTCGTCGCCGGTGATGCTGTCGTCGCCGAGGTCGTCGATGGCTGTGGGCATGCCATAGGCATCGAAGGTGGTGTTTGTTTTGGTCACCCGGTCGGCGCGCCCGCCGTCGCGCGCAGTGCGGGACTCGACGGTGGCCACGTTGACGAATCGGGCGGTGACCGTGTCACCGTTGATCGTGCGGGTGGCGGTGGCCGGGGACGCCCACGGCGTCTCCAGCCTGCGGGTGACCACGGCGCCACCGGGGCCGTTGAGGGTCTTGGTTTCGCGGGTCATGCCGCCGTACCAGTCCTCGTCGGCGATCCCGTCGATCGAGACAGGCTTGGTGCCGCCGGAGGCGTTGAGCCGGTCACCGTTCATGCCGCGGAAGTAGCGGGTCTCGGTGTAGGTCTGCTCGCCCGGGTCGCCGACGGTGACCCCGACGCGGCCGTAGCCGCGGTAGTCCGACCAGGTCTTGTACTTCGCCTTGACCAGGCCGTCGTCGTCGGTGTAGTGCCAGGCGGCGCCGTCGAAGTACTGGTACGAGGTGACCACGCGTGGGCTGCCGCCGGGCGGAGCTCCGCCGGTGTTGTCGTTCTCGTAGATGGTGGTGACGACGTACTTGTTGAACCAGTCGGTGACCGGCTGGCTGTAGCCGTCGGGTTCCCAGCGCACCGGGTAGCAGCGGGTGGTGTTGGTCTCGGGTGTGGGCCGGGGGGCGCCCGGCAGGCATTCAGGTTTGGAGTAGTCGACGGTCGTGGTGCCGCCGCTCTCGGTGCGGATCTCCCGGATGCGCATCCAGTTCATCGCGGCCGCGAAGTCGATGGTGTCCACCCGGTTGGCCATCTGCACCGGGGTGAACAGGACGTCGGGCACCGTGGCGGTGCCGCCGACCAGCCCGGCGTGGGAGATCTTGGACAGCCACAGGCCGGCGCGGGTGCCGTCGCCCGGATCCGGGAACAGGTGCGTCAGCGTCCACCGCTCGACGTCGCGGAACCCGATGCCGTTACGGACCTGGGTGGTGATGCTGGTCAGCCGGGTGGTCGACCAGAACGTCGGTGACCAGTCGTCGGTGCAGGACGTGCCGGTGCAGGAGGAGTCCCATGGCACGTCGGGCCAGTGCACGGCGTCGTGGGTGGTGCAGGTGGACAGGCAGCGGTCGTCGGTGACGAACTTGACCCGGGCGGGCGCGACCGTCGTGGTGCTGAGCACCGAGTCGACGCCGCCGCTCTGCCGGGTGCCGTAGTCGATGTGGTCCAGGGTGGCAGCGCGGTCGTAGCTGCGCGGGTCGTCAGCCTTCATGTTGCGGGCGTACTTGTTGGTCTGCTTCAGGTACCAGTACGACATCGAGTTGCCCAGCGGGTCGACGACGTAGTCGAGCTGCCAACGCCACGCCTGCACACAGTCGGAGCTGGTGTAGGCGGTGGCGTGGCAGGGCTCGCCCGGGTCGTTGCCGAACACCGGGACGGTCAGCGCCGAATTCGTCACGGGGTTGCCGGCGGCCCAGCCGGGCAGCCGGTTGGCGCCGAACCAGTACTGCACGCCGTTGCTGGTGGTGAGCACCCAGTATTCGCCGTCGTTGTCGCCGTTGACCGCGCCGGTCTTGCGCTCGATGCGGGAGGCGTCGTCGCCGCGCAGGTGCCAGCGACCCTCCGTGGCGTTGTAGAGCAGCTCACCGGCGTGACCGGGCAGCGACAGGGTGGCGTTGTCGGTCTCCCAGCACAGGTCACCGGTCTTGGTGGTGTTGTTCGCCGAGCTGCCCATGTCCTTGCTGCACGGCACGTAGCGGCGTTCGATGAACCCGCCGACGGATTCGTCGAAGCCCTCACCGATCCAGGAGGGCTGGTTGTTGGAGGCCGCCTGCTGGCCGTCGACCGACTGCGACGAGTAGGCCAAGCTGAGCACCGGGGCAGGTCCGCCGAGCGACGGGGGCACGCGCATCGGATAGGACCAGTTGAACGAGCCGGTGTTCTCGTTGACGTCCCAGGTCGACGACGGCTTCAGCGAGGTGGCCGTGTAGTCGCCCGCGGGGCCGGACGGCGCTGCGGTGGCCGCCACCATGGTCTGGACCGCGCTCACGCTGAGCTCTGCGGAGACCGTCTTGGCCTTGGTGTCGTTGGTCGACGCCAGTGGCGTGACCGCACATCCGGCCTTGGTGGGGGTGGTGGCCGCGCAGTCGGGCACGGACACCATCCGCAGCCGGGTCGACCAGTCCGCGCCGTAGGCGGTCGCGAACGAGCTGTAGTCAACGCTCACCTTCGCACGCCCGGCTCCGGTGACGCCGTCGGCGCGCGCGACCTTCAACGCCACGCCGTGAATCCCGGCGCGCTGCGTGGCCGCCTGGTCGAGGACCTCCACCTGCAGCCGCGACGGCGCCTTGTCCGCCGCCTTCGCGGCCGCCCCGGCGACCCGCACCGGCAGCGTCCCCGCAGCGACGGGTGCCGCGGAGGCCCCGGTCGCGGGCACGTTCACCAGCTGCGTCCCGGCCGCCGGCCACACCGGAGCCGGCCGGTCGGCGGCGGGCTTGGGCTGGGCGGCGGCGGGCTTCGCCGCATGGGTCACGGCTTTGGTCGGCACCAGCGGGACCGGTTTGGGCGCGGGCGGTAGGTGCGGCACGGCGCCCTGGGCGGGTGCCTGCTGGAACAGGCCCGCGATGAGGCTGGTGACCAGGGTTGCTGCCAGGGCGGCGCGGCGCACCGGGCGCGTCGACGGGCTGCGCTGGGGCAGGGGTGACTTCACGGTTGCTCCAAAAGGGGGGCCGAAGGCCGGCGGTTCAGACGCGGGTCGAGGGGTCAGGCGGTGGGGTCGATGCGCAACCCGACGCCGGGCCGCAGCACGGCCAGCCGATCGGAGTAGGGCAGGGCGGTGACGCCGTCCTTGTTCTGCAGACCGATCGCGGACATGCCGCCGGCCTGCAGGAAGGTGCCGTCGTTGGTCGGGTAGGTGAGGCTGAACCCGCCGGCCTCGTTGAGGATCGCCTGGAACGTGTACCGGGTCGACGGATCGTTGTGGTGGCGCACGCTGCGCCATTCGACGACGTACTGCCGGTTCGGTGCGGTACCCCGCACCCCGCCCATGATCATGGAGCTGGCGTCGGCCTCCCAGTCCGCGCGGAACGCGTCCAGGTAGGCATTACCGAACTCCAGGCTGCCGTCCGAGCCGATACTCATCGCGGTGGTGGACTGCCCGTACACGGTCACCGGGAACGGCAGGGTCACCGCCCGGCTGGTGTCGTAGCCGGTGAACAGGTTCGCGCTGGCCGGCAGCGCCGTGTACGTCACGGCCGTCTCGGTGAGCTTGTAGCCGGTGCCCGGCGGCTGGGCCGCGAAGTTGGCCACCGGGGTGGCCCGGGTGACCGACACCGGGCGGGTCATCGTGCCCGGGCAGGCACCGCCGGCGATGGTGGCCGCGACCGTCCACGTACGCGGGGCGACACCGGCGATCTGGTAGGTGCCGTCCGCGCCGGTGGTGGCGCTCAGCCCGGCCGCGGTGACCGTGGCCCCCGCGACCGGGGTGCCGGTGCAGGTCACCGTGCCGCTGATGGTGTTCTGCGCGGACACTCGCGGCGCGAACTTGATGTTCAGACCGTTGGCGAGCAGGTCAGCGGCGTACAGGTACTGGAAGCCGACCGTGCCGTTGGTGTTCTGGATACCGACGGCGCCCTCCGCGCCCTGGTCGATCGGGTTGTCCGGGTCGATGTTGCTGTAGGCGAGAGTGATGGTCCCGTTCTCGTCGAAGATCACCTCGAACGAGGCCCGCACCGTGTCCCCGCCGTACATTGACACGTTGCGCCACTCCACCGTCCAGCGCCGGTTCGGTGCCGTGCCGGTGGTGCCGACTGCGATCGCGGCCGACGAGTCGACCACCCAGTCGTCCCAGAACCCGTAGATCGCACCCGCCGGGGCGCCGCCTGCCGTGCCCGACGGGATCGGTGTGGCCTGCGCGGCGGTCGCCCCTTCGGGGGCGAGGCTGACGAAACCGTTGCTGCTGATGTACGGGGTGGTGGTGCTCTCCCCGTACAGCTTGATCGGGAACGGGGCGGTGGCTTTCCACGCCTGGTCGTCACCGGTCCACGCGGTCTGCACCGTGCTGGCCGGCACATACGTCTGCCCGGTCGCGGTGGTGCAGTCGTAGTACTGGTCACCGTCGGAGTCCAGCGACAGGTCCACGCTCAGATCCACGCCGGACTTGTGGGCCTCCGCCCGGGCGTACTGCCCGAGGCAGCGGTTGTCGCCCAGCGACGCCAGTACCTGGTAGGCGCCCGGTGTCACGCCGGTGAACTGGTAGCTGCCGTCCGCCCCGGTGGTCACCTTCAGGTTGCCCGGGTTCAGCGTGATCGTCGCCCCGGCGATCGGTGCGGTGGTGACCGCCTCGGTGAGCACACCGCGCACGGCACCGGCCGCGGCCGGCGTGTACGTGATCGAGCTGTTGGCGGTCAGCGCCGGTTCCCAGTTCGAGTAGTAGTCGGTCACCCGGTTGGACAGGTCCTCCGCACCGACCGTGGCCTGGGCGCCCTTCTGCAGGTCTGTGGACATCGCGCCGTACTGGAAGGAGTACCGGCCGTCCTCGTTGAGGATCAGCTCGAACGTGACCCGGTCGGTGCTGCCGACCACCAGCGCGTTACGCCACTCGATCACGTACGAGCGGTTCGGTGCGCTGCCCGTGACCTGGGTCCGCACGCTGGCCGACGCGTCGATGGCCAGGTCGGACCAGTACGGCTCGAGGTAGCCGCCGCCGACCAGCACCCAGCCGTTGGTCGAGACCGTGGCGATCGTGCCGGTGCGGCCGTAGAACTTCACCGGGAACGGCAGCGTCACATCGGTTTCCACGTCGTCACCGGTCAGCGGCACCACCGTGTTGGCGGCGACGTAGCCGGAGGCGCCGGTCGCGCAGGCATAGCCCATGACCCGGTAGTCCGCGGCGTACCGCAGGTCCCGCACGGTGTCGGCGGACAACTCGACCTGGCTGTCCACCTTCACCCCGCACCGACCCGGCTGGCCGCTGGTGACCCGGTAGCTGTCGGCCACCAGACCGTAGAAGGTGTAGGTGCCGTTGGCGGCTGTGGTGGTGCTCAGGCCGCTGGGGTCGAGCTTGACGGTGGCGCCGGCGACCGGGGCTCCGGCCGCGTCGGTGAGCGTGCCGCTCAGGTTGTGCGTCTCGAGCGTCCCGGCCAGGTCTGAGGGCGTGAACACGATGGCCTTGCCGTTGTCCAGTGCCGCTTCCTCGCTGGAGTAGACGATCCCGTCGGCGCCGTCCACGGATTCCATTCCGACCACGGCGTTGGCGCCCTGCTCGGCGGCGTTGTCCAGGCCGTCGTAGTTGGTCGTGACGGTGCCGTCCGGCGCCAGGGTCACCGAGAAGCTGAGCCGCTGCGCGGTGTTGCCCTTGCGGTAGACGTTGCGCCATTCCACGACCACCTGCTGGGTGGCGCCGCTGCCCACGATGCCGGTGCGCACGCTCGCGGCGTCGTCGACCACCAGGTCGTCCCAGAACGCGGCGATGACCGCGTTCGGGTCGGCCAAACCGATCAGCTGGTCACCGGCGGTGTGCGGGTGCGAGCCGGCCGGGTCGACGAACGACAGCAGACCGTTGGTGTCCACCCAGGCGCTGCGGTACGCGCCGCCGTAGAACGGGAACGCGAACGGCAGGTCGATGGTGGTCACCGCGTCGTCGCCGGTCAGTGGCAACACTGTCGAGCCCGTGGCGAACGTGGTGGTGCGCTCGGTGCAGGTGGTGCCGAGACTGTCCTTGATCTTCTTGAGCGGGATGAACAGGGTCAGTTCCTGCCCGTCGACCTCGAAGGTCTGGGCGCCCGCGGTTCCGCAGCGTCCACCGAAGCTGGCCGTGACGCTGTACATGTTGTTGGGGACGTTGGCGAAGGTGAATGCGCCGTCGACGTCCGTGGTGGTCGTGTAGCCCCCGGGCTGCAGCTTGACCGTGGCGCCGACCACCGGCAGGAACGTCACCTCATCGAGCACGGAGCCGGACACGCTGGGCGCCTTCACGATGATCTGGGTCTGGTTCGCCGGGCCCTGCCGGTTGCCATCGTCGATGGCTGCCGCGTACACCGAACGTTGGCCGCTGACCGTGCCGACGTCGATGCTGACCGTGGCCGTACCGCCGGCCACGGTCGCGTTGACCGTCGTACCGGGGGTCAGGGTGGGGTCGCCGAGGCTGTACTTGAACTTGGTGACGTTGGTGTCGCCGCCGGCGTCGAAGGTGACCGTGGCCGTGCTGCTCTGCGCGAACTCTGTGCCGTTGGTGACGGTGATGGCCGGCTGCAGCGGCTTCGCCAGATCGGCGAGGAAGGCGGGGTGGTTGGGGCCTTCGATGAAGTCGTAGATGGCCACGTCGTCGACCGCGCCGTTGAGGAAGCCGTCGTCGACACCGTTCAACTTCCGCTTGCCGATGGTCACCGGCCCGGTCGCGTCGAAGCCACCGGTCAGCACCGCGGTCTGGGTCTGCAGGGCCCCGTTGACGTACAGCGTCAGCTTCTTGGTCGACGCGTCGTAGACCCCGGCCAGCTCAGTCCACTTGCCGGCCGTCGGCGCGATGTTGGACAGCACCTGGAACTGGGCGGCGTTGGTCACGTTCGCACCGGCCATCGCGAAGCGCCACTTGTTGTCCGGGCCCGAGTAGCCCAGCGTGTACGCCGAGTTGACCGTGCCGTTGCCGGCCACCGCGACGCGCTGACCGGTCACCCCGGTGGTCGAGGTCAGCTTCACCCGGGCAGTCACGGTGAAGCTGGCATTCGAGTGCACCGACACAGTTGCACCGGTGTCCGGGTTCACGTAACTGGGCGCCGCCGCCGTGGAAGCGAAACCGGTGGTGCCGTTCAGCGACAGCGCACTGCCGGCATTGCCGCGACCCGCCACTCGCGTCGCGCTACCGCCCAGGGTGGCGGTGTTGTTGTGCTGGGTGACATCGGAGGCGGTGGTCGTGCCGGCGGCCTCGTCGAACGTCCACTGCGCCGCCGGGCCGGAACCTCCGCGGACGGTGAACTGGAACGTCGCTGGGTTCGTCGAGAACCAGCCGGCCCGGTCCTTCGACCACACGCGCAGCGTGTTGATCCCGTCGTGCACCGGCGCGAGCTTCAGCGTCGCACTGTGGTCCGCGTTGGCCGCGATGACCTGCGAATCGATCCGCACCCCGGAGTCCAGGGTCCACGCGTACCCGAGGGCGTCTTCCGGCTTCGTGGTCGGCGGAGCGATGGTGAACGTGCCGGCGATGCCGGCGCCGCCGCGCGGCGTGGTGGTCGAGTAGTCGGTCGACGTGATACCCGCCGGGGTGTTCGGCGGCGTCATGTCAACGGTGAACTCACAGGTGCCCGAGAAGGTGGACTGCCCGTAGGTGTCGGTGGTCTTGGTGTACCAAACGTAGGTGCCGCCGTCGACCAGCTTCCCCGCTGGGATCGTCGCGGACACCGTCTTGTCGTTGCCGTTGGACTGCGTCAGCTTGTTCGACTCGCTGCGGGTGCCGCCCTGCGCCCACCAGTAGAAGTCGGTGGTCAGGATCTGGTCGCCGTCCGGGTCCTTCTGGTGAGCCGACAGCGTGGGGGTGGTCCGCAGGACGTACGGGCGGGCGGCGCCCACCGCGCAGGCCTTGTTGTCCGCCGTCAGCGCCGTGGCGGCGTACGGCTTGGCGTTGTACTGGACGACCAGCTTGGCCGTTGACGGGTCGAACCGCTTCCATTGCAGCAGCGTGCCCTCGTCGACAGCCCGCAGGCCGAGGTTGACCGGTGCCCCCTCCTTGATGAGGGGACCGACGATGTCGGTGACGTCGAACTCGATGTCGCCCGGGCCGAGACACCCGTGCACGGCGCCGACCTTGCGGTTGCCCTTCGTCTGCGCGGTCTTGCTGGCGAACCAGGTCGGCTGGTTGTTCCACGTCGTCGACGAGGAGAAGCTGCCGGTCCGCCACACCTTCGCGTTGCTCACCGGGCTGCAGGTCCAGGCGTGCATCTGCTTGATCCGGAACTTCGCGTCCGTGACAGCACCCTTGACGGCGCTGGTGTCCATGTGAAACAGCGAGCGGATGATGTGATCGGCGCAGCCGTCGCAGTCCTCGGTCCGGCCGGCACCCGCCGCCCCGTACGTCGTGCCGTGCAGCAACGCGGTCGAGTTCTTCCAGAACGAACTCGACGGGTACTTGCTCCACACCGACGTCCACTCGTTGTTCACCAGACTGCCGGTGACGCCCGGGTCGATGAACACCGGGTACTCGGTCCGCGGGTCGCGCAACATCCGAGTGTCCGGCCGCAGAGTCACCGAAGCATCGCTCACGCTGACCGGCATCACCGCCCGGCGGGCCCGCTCGCCCCGGCTGTCGGGCTGCGCGTCGGGCTTGTCGAGGGTCTTGTCCCCCTGCGCCGCCTCGCCCGGCACCTGCTCGGAGGAATCCCACATCAGCGGCGCGGGGGCCTTGAACACCGGCGCGCCCGTGGCGTCGCGGGCCACCAGCCCGCCGCCGCTCGCGGTTGCGAGTGTGACACCCTTGGCGCCCATGCCGAACCGCAATGAGGCCAGCTTCGGGTTCGCCGCCGCCTTCGCGTCGCGCACGACCAGGACCTCGGAGAAGCCGGTGGCGTTCGCGCTGACCTGCAGGTCGACGCCCGGCAGCACCTGCGGATAGATCGCGGTGGAGCCCTTCAGCACCGGCTTGGGCAGCACGTCCGGCCAGGTGAACGACAACTCACGCGCACCGTCACGCAGCTTGCCGACCAGCGTGTCACCGCCCGCCGAAAACGTCATCGGCAGCACCGTCGCCCGCGGCCCCACCCCTGCCGAGGTCGCGGTCAGGGTCGTGTCGACCGGCACCCAGCCCGAGCCCCGGCGCACCCGGACCGGTTCGATGCCCTGCTCCAGCGTGCGGGTCCCATCGGGATTGAGGAACACCTGCGCGTACTCGGTGCGCTCGGCCAGGATCTCCACCCGGCTGTGACACACCCCGGTCATCCGGCTCGCCGCCGTCGCATCCGGCTGCTCGGCCACACAGGAGGACGGGGTCGTCGGCGCCGCTGCTGCGGGCGTCGCCCCGGCCAGCACCGGCAGCCCGGCCATGGTCACCAGCGCAGACATAGCCGCAGCCACCAACCGCCGTCGACGCAAACCCAGAGAAGCGACCGGCATACCCCACCCCGAAGATCAACCAACAGTGGGTCGGGACGCTAGCCCACAGCAATCGCACAGCGGAACGCCTATTGACGAAACCTTGCGGTTCCTTTTTTCCGGTTCTGACGGCACCTTGAGCGGCGGGAGTGAAGGGTGGTGCTTCCTGAGGCGTTCAAGCGAAAGTGAAGATCCATCCGATTGGCGCAGACGTCCGCCACACGGGGTAGGGGCTCACCCGGCCAGAAGGAGACTGTCCACCTCGACCGATCGGCCATTTCGACCAACATCGAAGATTACCCCAGGTCATCCCCTGACTACGGTCGGCAACTCTGGTGGAGTCTTGGATCAGGCCGCCCGCGTTAGGACCGGCTCCGGCGGCACGGCCTGTTACCGCTGATTCCCCCTGGCAGGGGGCAGTAGGCGGTGGATCAAGACAGGCATGAGCCATTTCGGCACCTGCTGCCTTTGCTCGCGTCTCCAGTGGTCGAGTCCGTCGACGTAGACGTCCCGAACGCCGCCGCTCGTACCGCACCGGTGCTCGAACTTGGTCGCCAATGGAGAGAGCGGCCCTCAACCGCTACTCAGCGTGCAGTGCCATGATTGCAGCGACTGGCCGGTTCCTCTGTGCGAATCGTTGGGTGACCCTCAGGGCATATCTGCCCCTGAGCTGGATAAACGGGACCCCCATGGCTCGGCGCGATGCCGTAACATTCCGCCGGCTCGCCAACTTCGGCACTGGGACGACTCTTGCGTACTGTTACTTCCTGTATTGCCGCGGCCCTGTTGGTCGCCGGCTTCGCCACGCCTGCCGCCGGGGCCGTTACCGACCCGGTGCGGCTGGACGTCGGTCTCGCCGCGGATACGGTGCCAGCCTCGGTGCTTGCAGTACTCGGCGACTCGGTCGTGCGCAGCCGTCCGGTGCCGGGTCTAGATGCCATGACGATCGACGTGGTCGCCGACCAGGCCGACGCGGCGCTGATCCGGCTCGGCGAGACGCCGGGCGTGCGTTACGCCGAGCGTGGCGCAGTCGTCCAGGCGGACAGCGATCTCATCTCCGGCAACTTCGGCCTCATGGACATCCCGCCAGCTTGGACCTGGACCACGGGGGATCCAAAGATCATGGTTGCGGTCGTCGACACTGGCGTCAGCCCTACTTTGGACCTTGTCGCGGACCGGTTGACCCCGGGCTACGACTTCGTCGACGGCGACACTGACCCCGCGGACGGCAACGGGCACGGCACGATGGTCGCCAACCTCATCGCCGGCGACGGCAACAACGGCGTCGGCTACGGCGGCCTGTGCAGCCGATGCCGGGTCATGCCGGTCCGCGCGCTGAGCGGACGCACCGGCAGCACCGGGGACGTCGCCGCCGGCATCGCCTGGGCCGCCGACCACGGCGCCCAGGTCATCAACGTATCGGTGAGCACCTCAGCCGCGAGCGGGCTGCTGCACGACGCGGTAGAGCACGCCGTCGGCAAGGGTGCCTTGGTGGTCGCCTCCGCCGGGAACGTGGCGTCGACCGCGCCGCGGTACCCGGCCGCTTACGAGCCCGTGCTGTCGGTCAGCGACATCGTGCCCACGAAGAACACCGCCACCGATCGGTGGGTCGACGTGCAGGCCTACAGCGGCTGGCCGGTCCTCGACCGGAACAACGTCCCGGACATCATCTCTGGGGCTTCCGGCTCGACTGCGTTGGTGTCCGGGGTCGCGGCTCTCGCGTTCGCGATGAAGCCGGACGCGACCGCCGCCGAGGTGCGGTCGTCGATCCAGCGGACCGCCAAGCTCAGCTCGATCCAGCCGCCGTACGGCACCCCCACTGTCAACGCGGCCCGCATGATGCTCGACCTCGGCGCCCCCGACACGGTCGCGCCCACGGTCACCTCGACCGGTCTGACCGACAACGAGTTCATCCCGGCCCAGGGTGTGAGCATCCTGCCGACGGCCACCGACGACCACGGGGTCGAACACCTCGAAGTGACCGTCGAAGGCCGGACCCCGTTCACTGCCCGCCCGGGCGTCAAGGTCCTGGTGGAGCCACCGATCAGGCACAGCGGCCCCCTCGCCGTGACCGTCCGCGCCTACGACTACCGAGGCAACATCGGCGAGGCGACCACCATGGTTCAGGCGGACACCGTAGCGCCCACCGGCAGGCTGATCTCGCCGGAACCTTCTGTGGTCGTGCACAGCGGGATGGTCGACGTGACCGTCGAAAGCCTGGACACCGACCTGCAGTCCATCACCTCCGAATACGGAACCGGCTCGCTCACCCGGGTCGGCGACACGAATCTGTGGCAGGGCACGGTCGCGGTTTCCCCGCAGGGCCAGATCCTGCTCTGGCTCGCGGACAAGGCCGGCAACCGTTCGCAGCTGTTCGGCAGCGTGCAGGTCAACAACGACCCGCCCGCCGGCAGCCTGCTCACCCCGGCGCCGGGCGCGCGGGTACGCGGCACGTTCACCAGCACCCTGACCGGTGTCAGCGACCTCAGCGGCGTGGTCACCGCGGAACTGCGGGTCAACGGCACACTCGTGGGCACCGACACGACCGCGCCGTACGCGCTGCCGGTCAAGACCGGCACCTACTCCGGGAACCTCACGCTGAGCTGGACGCTCACCGACCGCTGGGGCCTGTCCCGGACGCTGCCGCCGCGCACGGTGGTCGCCGACAACGCGGGTCCGTCCCTGTCCATCACCAAGGCCCCCGCGAACAACACCAAGGTCAAAGGCACGGTCACCGTCTACGCCAAAGCCTCGGACGCGAGTGGCGTCGCCCGGGTCGAACTGCTGGTCAACGGCAAGGTCGTCGCCCGAGACACCACCTCCGTGTACGCCCTGCGCGTCAACACCGCCACACAGAAGAAGACGATGAAGGTGCAGGTCCGGGCGTACGACAAGCTCGGCAACATGAAGTCCAGCACGACCCGCACCTGGTACCGCAAGTAGTGCCGAGGCGGACTCAGACCGGCGTTGCCGGTCCTGAGGGCGGCCCTGGGCGCGCAGGCCTCGGGGCGCGCGTGGCTTCCAGCGCGGCCAGCACGGCGTCATGCTGGCCGGAGCCGGGCGGGTCGGCGAACGCGACCCGCCGGTTGCGGGTCAGGAACCGCACGGCGAGCTGCTGATGCGGGTGCAGGGGCACGGCCAGGCCGGCAACGGTGACCGGTGGCCCTGCGGCGGCCAGTGATTCGGCGAGGTTGCGCTGTTGGACACCGCGCCAACGGCGCAGCTGCGTAGCGGCGCCGTCGTCGATGCGCAGACCGAAGCGGTCCACGGTGGCCAGTAGCTGCCCGGCGTCCGCGCGGGCCGTCAGGACGTACGCGCTGCGGTCACGGTGCCAAGCGGTGCGGTCGTCGTTGGCGGTGCGCAGCGCCGCGTGCAGGTCCGGCCGGTAGTCGCAGCCGACGACCAGGGCGCCGGTGGCGTCGTCGAGGGTGACCTGCGGGCGGTCGTTGCTGCTGGCGGCGCCCAGGGCCCAGACCGCGTCGTCGACCGTAATGCCGTGCGCGTCGGCGAACGCGACGAGCATGGCCGCCGCGCGGGGCGGGAAGACATTGGCCCGGGCGGCGGGGTCCCAGCGCCGCCCGGGCAGTGCCCGCACGAGGTAGACCAGTGTGGTGCGGGCCGGGAAGACGACCTCGACGTCACCGTCGGGGCGCACCCGCACGACGGGATCCGGGTCGCGTGTCGCCGTCGGCGCGAGATCGGTGGACAGCGCGGCGCGCAGGTGTTCGGGCACCGGGATGGCGTGGCGGTGCGCGAAGTCCAGTAGCGCGGGCAACGCGGTGACCGGATACAGGTGGGCGGGGCCGTCGGGATCGCGCTCGTGGCCGGCGATGTCCTGCGCCTGGGCGGCCAGGTCGGGGTGGTACGGGAAGGTGAGGGCGATGCGGCCGTCGCGGCGGATCGTCAGATGGCTCAGCGCGGCACGGCGTGCCCCGTCGGCGAGAGCGTCACGGGCCGTCGTCGCGGCCTCGGGTAGCGGCGCCGGTGGCAGCCGGCGGTAGTCGATGCGGGCAGTAGCGAGCGCGTGGCGGTGGCGTGCGGCGATGTCGGCCGCGGCGGTCTCCTCAGCGGGCCCCCAGGACGTGGCCGGCCGCAAGGCCAGGTGGTGCGCGAGATGCCGGTCCCCAGCCGGCAGGGTGTCGCCGCGGCTGAGCGCGGTGAGCGCGGCGTGCAGCGCGGCGGTCTGCGCCGGGTTCCCTGTCGCGATCGGGGTCGTCGCGCTGGCCACGCCGTCCTCGCGGGCACGCGGATGACTGGGCATGTTTGGAGGTTACATGCAACCACTCAATATGGGCGAGGTCGTTGATGGGGTCGCGACGGTTGATGGGGTCGGCCCATCGATTCGGTGGACGGAAGGCCACGGGGCCGAGATCCCCGCCCCCTGCTGCGCGGGTGATCCCCCACTGGTGGCTTTCGACGGCGGCCCACGACTGTCCTATTCGACCGCTTCACCACAGTTGGCCGATCCGGGCGACCGAATATTCCCGTGGAATATTTCGACGCTCGGCGTGGCTCATGGCGCCGCTGCGGCGGGCTTGCCCTACAGTCGATCTCTAATACACCTATTCCTGAAAAATAATGGGTGCATTCTGGTGCCCAGGAAGGAGCCGAATGCCCGGCTTCAGCAACAAAGCCGCCGAGGGCCTGTCGGCGCGCCGAGCTGCTCGCAGCGCTCACGGACTCTTCGGCGCTGGACGGCCCGACGACCACGGCCGCACCATGGCCCTCCTGACGAACCTCTCCCCCCACCCCGACAACGCCCGCACCTCGCTCGGCGACGTCAGCGAGCTGGAGCAGTCCATCCGCGCGCAAGGCGTCCTGCAAGAACTGGTCGTCACCACCAGCGAGGCCCACCTCGCTGCCTGGCCCGCCCACCGCGACGCCATCGGCGAGGCCGAGTACGTGGTCATCTGCGGTCACCGCCGGCTGGCCGCCGCGGTGCGCGCCGGGCTCACCGAGATTCCGATCCGGATCCGGCCGGAGCTGTCGGACAACGGCCGCGACCTCGAGGTCATGCTGTCGGAGAACGGGCAGCGCAACGACCTCTCCGCATTGGACGAGGCCCGCAGCTTCGCCCGGCTGCAGGAGGAGTTCGGCCGGACCCAGGAGCAGATCTGCGCCGCGGTGGGATGCAGCCAGTCCCACGTCTCGAAGCGGCTCGCCCTGCTGCGCCTGCCCGGTCCGCTGCAGGCGGCCCTGCAATCCGATGAGCTCACCGTCCGGGATGCCATCGCGCTGGAGAGCAAGCTGAAGACCGACGACGACCGGCTGGCCGCCTGGACCATGGTGGCCAACGGCGCCCTCGGCGCCGACGATGCGGTGCGGCCGGTATCCGTGTCCGAGGCCATCGCCGTGCGACGCGAGCAGGGCGCCGCTGCCGGACGGGTGGCCGCCGCCCGCAAGCGTGCCCAGAAGGAAGGGCTCTCTCTCGTCGACGTGTCGGGCGACGGCCAGCACTGGCGATTGGAGGACGACGACGCGGTGGCCCAGGCCCGCGCTGCGGGCACTCTCGCTGCGCTGATCGACGCGGCTGGCACGTTCTGCTACGTGTCGACCCAACCCCTGCCCGCGGAGGCCGCCGCAGCCGCACCCGCACCGCGCACTCCCCCGCCCGCCGCACCCGCGGCGAAGGCGGCGCCCACTGCCGCTCCTGCCCGGACGTCGGCGCCCGCGCCGCGGCCGACGGCGGAAAACCCCGCGGCGGAGGCCGCGAAGGCACGGGAGGATGCCTGCCGCCGGATCGCGGCACGCAAGCCCACCGCGGCGGAGGCGCTGCGCCGGATCTCCCGGTGCGTGGTGCTGCAAGGCGCCACGAAGACGGCGAGCCTGCTGGCCCACCAATGGCTGTACGCGTCGCGGGTCGGTCCGGAGGACGCCAACCCCGACCGCTACTTCGACGCGGTGGTGCAGGCCGGCGGTGACCTTCAGGTGCAGCTGGCCCACGCCGCGGCGCTGGCCGCCGACGAGCTCGCCGCCCGCGCCGCCGGTGACCGGTGGGGCCCGGACACCCTGGCGCATGTCCGGCGGCTGATGACCGAGGCCGATTACAGCCCCACCCCCTGGGAAGCCGCCCGGCTCCAGGACGCCGCTCAGCCGGCATAGCCCGCCCACTCCCCCGCACACCGATATTCCCGTGGAATATCGCCGAGAGGATCCGACCATGGCCAAGAGCGCCTTCATGAACCAGTCCGGAGGGGCTGGCAAGACCACCTCGATCACCGGCGTCGCGGTGACCCTCGCGACCAAGAAGCACCGGCGTGCCCGGGTCTGGGACTGCGACACCAACCGCGACTCCTCGCAGTACCTGGGCTACGACAACCCCGACGACATCCCCGACCTCGCCAACGTTGTCGACGTCCTGCACGGAGACGCCAAGGCCAAGGAGGCCACGGCCCCCGCCCGAATCCCCACCCCGGACGACGCCTGGCGTCCCATCCCGAACCTGGAACTGGTCCCCGGCTCGGTTCACCTCGCCAGCTTCGACGTCACCTTCGCCAACAAGATGAAGCGCGAGGAACGGCTCGCCATCGCATTCGAGGAGGACGATGACGCCCGCGACCACGAGCTCGTCGACGGGCCGGCGTCGCTCGGCCTGCTGGCCATGAACATCCTCATGGGCGTCGACTTCGTCAACGCGTGCGTCAAACCCGGCATGAAGGAGATCCGGGCCCTCGCCGAGCTGGAGGGCACCATCGCCGACATCAACCAGTGGCGCAAGAACAACCCGGTCCAGCTCGGCGCGATCATCGTCGCGGACCGACCCCCGCGCAACGCCGGCATAGCCTACGAGGACGCGATCAAGGTCCTGGTGAACGAGTACGGGCGGGAACGCATCGTGCCGCTCGTCGACATCGAGACCGACGCCGGCACCGACCAGCAGTACGGCGTCAGCCGGACGGTACGCGTCGCCGAGGCCTACCAGCGGAAGATCCCCCTGCCGCTCTACGCGCCGACCACCCGCGCCAGCACCGACACCGAGGTTCTGACCGACCAGCTGCTCAAGCTGGGCGTCATCTGATGCCCGAACGAGGCGCCAACGGCTACGCCCGGGTCAAGTTCTCCAACCCGATGCTCCGCAAGGACATCGCCCTGCGGGTCCGCAGCACGGTCCGCGGGATGCAGGCCGACGCGAACCCGAGCTTCACCCTGCGCCAGTTCGTGGAGGAGGCATTCGCCGCCTACTGCCAGCTGCTGGAGGACCGGTACCACGACGGCAAGCCCTGGCCCGAGGTGGAGGATCCCCTCACCGCAGGTCGGCCCAGCGGGTACTGACGGAAAGGGCCTCGGATATTCCCGTGGAATACCCGAGGCCCTTTCGTTCGAGTTCTGTGTTCGTCCCGGGTTGGCACCTCTACTCGATCATGCCCTTGTTGCGTACATCCGGCCGTGAGGCCTGCCTCGCCTAACCGTCGCCCGGCGGGCCATCCCGACTCACCAGCAACCGCAGCACCGCGTACGCCGAGTCCCGGCGACTCTTACGCTTCGACAGCACAGCCACGGCCGCGAGCAGCGCCAGGCCGGATACCACTAGCGCCGTGACGACAACGGCGAGCACCGGCTCCCGGGTACTGACCAGAACGCCGCCTGCGGTCCCGCCGGCCCAAGCCGACACCGATGACAGTCGCTGCATCATGCACCCCCGTGACCAGACCGGTGAACTGACCACCTCAGGCTGACCTGCCGGGCAGTTCGGTGGGGTTCGGGCCGAACTGCCGAACCGGGAGCGGAGCAAATGCCGCTGCGCTGGCCGCAGGCGTGCTGTGCTTGGCGGGTGGCTCACGATGCGGCAGGCCCGTCGACCGAACTGCTGACGCAGCTGAGGAGGTTGCACGCGGACGTCGGCAGGCCGCAGCAATCCTGGATGGCGAGGAATGCGGCCAGCGCTAGCGGGTGGGACAAGGAGGAGCTCGGACGCGCAGGCTCCGAGGTAAGCCTCTCGGAGTTGAACAGCGGAAAACACGACTGCCCGTTGTGGAGAACCGTGTGGACCTGGGTCTGCGGCTGCCAGCTGTATGCCGAGAAGTACCCCGGCCGCTCCATCGTTTCCGCTGACTCGCCCGACTTCGCCCGCACACGCTGGGAAAGCCTCCATCAACAGGCCGCAGAGGCGAAGGACGACAGACGCGACAACGCACGCGAGTCTCAGCTCGCGACCGCCAAGCAGCAGATCACGACGCTGACGCAGAGATGCGCACAGCTGGAGAAAGAACTCGAGTCACAGGCCGCCAAGATCGAAGAGCTCGAGGTCCGACTCGCACAGGCCCGTGAGGACTCCGCCGATGTGGCCACGGTTGATGAGCTGAAGCGGCAGCATGCCCAGGCATTGATCATGTACGGCGAGACAGCTTGGAAACTGCGGGAAGTCCAGGCCGAGCTGAGCCGGGTGATATCGGACCGTGACTACCTGCGTGGGCAGCTGCACCTGCCTCCCGTAACTCCTCCGGGCGGATCTGAGGCCCCGCGCTCGTGGCGAGAGCCCTCGACACCCGCCTCGAACGAGTCGGCCTCTGCCTCGGACGGATCATCGTCCTTGGAAGCCCTGCGCTGCGAAGTCGGCGCGGCACTCGCGATCTTCGAAGCCGCACGGGCCCAATGGGAGGCGGCAGCCGACCGGATCCAGCACGCCAACGAGGCGCTTGCCGTCTTCCTCGACGTGCAACCGGTCCAGCACGTTCTGGCCGTCACGGACGAGGCGAGACAGCGGCTGGCCGACGGACTCGACCTCACTCGGACCGCCGAGACGCTCACCGAGCAATTCCGCGCAGACTTGTACTCACAGACGCGAACCGCGACCGATGACCTCACCTCGGGTGCCATTCACCTGGGCGAGGCCTTCACCCGGGTGCGCGACGCGCGCACGACTCTGCTCGCGCTCGCCTATACCACCAACGAGTTGGCCACTCAGGCGTTGGCGGAAGGCGAGGGCGTCCAGAACATCCTGGGGGACGCCAGGCACCGGACAGCGTTGCTCGCGACGCTCCTGCAGGACTACAAGGCGAGCATCTGACGGTCGCCAGGCAGGCTCAGGTACCCCGGGCTTACGGGCACGATCACGTCGATGTGCCGGCGCCGCCCTCCGGCCCGCGCGATACGCACTTGAAGGGCGGCATGCGGGCCGACGCCAACCCGGCGTTCACTCTGCGCCAGTTCGTGGAGGAGTCGTTCGCCGCCTACTGCCAGCAGATGGAGGACCGCTACAACGGCGACACGCCATGGCCCGAGGTGGAGGATCCCCTCACCGCAGGTCGGTCGAGCGGGTACTGAACCAGGGCCCGGATATTCCCGTGGAATATCCGGGCCCTGCCATGTCGACTCCAAGGTGTCTGGTGCTCACCACCAGCCACCCACGAGTCGAAGCGATTGGCTCGGGTATTCCCGTGGAATATTCGTCCCGCGCCTGCGGACCGGCCGTGGCGACCCCTGCGCAGGCGAACGACTGGGCTGCCGCGGCGACAGCGGGCTGGGGGAGTGCCGGCCGCTGGCCAGAGCCGTCGGCAGGCAAACCGGGATGAGTGACTCAGTGTCCCCGAAGCGCGGTGTACTCGTCCCGCAGACGCTGCTGGTGCGTGAGTGTCTGGCGCAGTTCGCTGCCAGCCGGGATTCGCACAGGGCCGTCGGCGCGGAGGAGATAGAGCGCATAGGCGACCGCCGCCGCCAGCGCCCGCGATGGGCGGTGGCTGATCTGCTCGCCGGCATGGTCGATGGCTTCGGTGAGGTTGTCACGTTCCCCGGCAGGGCTGGCGGCCAGCAGTTCGTCGCGGTGGTCGATCAGAAGTTCGGCTACGTGAAGCAGGGCGTGGTGGTTGTCTGCGAGCCAGCCCTGCAGGGTCAGACTGGGTGCGGACACCGGTGCGGCGAGCTCTGCCGCGAGTTGCTGGGCGCGAGCGGCTCGCGCCTTGGAGAGATCCGACCGCGTGCCCTGGCCGCGTCGATCGATGCGGAAGGCCTCGACGGCAGACGTACGCCACCGGGGTCGTCGCCGCTGCGGAGCAGACCCCGAGTCAGGGTCGTCCGGTGCAGGGGCGTAGCCCCGCGAGACATAGGAGCGCCAGGTGCTGGGCGCGACGCCGGCCAGGGCAGCCGCCTCCGTGGGATCAAGCCAGGCGTCGGCGTCGGTCACCGCGTCAGCTCCGCTTCTGCTCATTCCTCAAAGGTTACAGCGCAGCGCTGCAAAGTCAGTGACATCCCGGGCTCACCCGGCTCACCTGTGCGATAACCAGGACGTGACCTGCAGCTTTCCCAGCTCAAGGGAGGCAGTGGCGCCGCCTGAGCCCCCGTGGGAGTTGACCGACCGCGGATCCCGACGTTCCGAACAGGACTGGCGGAGGTGGACGGCCGGCCATCCACGACCGACGGCGGCATCGGCGCCGGGTTGGCCCAAGTCCGTTCTGGCGGGGCCCTCCCGGCGGCTCGGCGTGGTGGTGTGCAGCCGAGGCGCGTTGGCTCGTCAGTGGCCGCGGCCGCGGCCCGCGTCTGCCCGCGGCACTGACATGGCGCCCTTGCTCAGCCCACTGCCTGATGCATCCGGCTCAGTTGCTCGCGCAGTCGGCGCACGGTGCGGGGCTTGACGCCGAGCTCATCAGCCAGCCTCTGGTCGACCTCCGCCAGCTTCATGTCGGGGTGCTCGTCGAGGAACTGCCGCACCCGGGGCAACCGCTCATCATCGGCGGTCACTTCGTTGGCGCTCGGCCGGTGCCGGACCGGCGCAGCCCCGGGTGGCGAGATGTCGAGGGCGGTGGCGGGACGTGCCGGGGCCAGCGTTCCGACGGGGCGGTGGGCGCCTACGACGGCGTCCGCCGTCCGCGTGCGGGCGACGATCTGGCCGATGCTCGCCGCGGCGCTGAGCTTGCCATCCACGCTGGGCATCGTCGACGCGGGGAGGGGTCGCCATGGGTTCAGTGTTTGACTGAACCATGGCGGTCGTTGGGCTGGCAGCGTCAGGGAGCGATGCCACCCTCCGTTGGATCAGGTGGCCTGGGGCCTGACATGACAGTCATGCCAAGCCGTCACCCGTGCCGGGTTCAGCGGAACCACGTCCAGGCAGGTGGCGACTTGGTGGTGGGCCCGGTCCTTGCTGCCGATCGGGAGTCGTTGGCCAAGGGGGTCTCGAAGTCATCGGTGGGCGGCCGAGGCCCCGCCCGCCGTAGGTCTCATCGTCGTAGCCGCTCCAGCCGTATCCGGCGAAGCTCCCATCGTCGTAGCCGCTCCAGCCGTATCCGGCGGACGAGCGCTCCTGTCGTCCGAGTAGCTCAGCCAACCGAGCGGCGGCGAAGGAATCGCCGCCGTCAGCAAGCGTCGGCACCTTCGACGAGGTCCTCGCCGCGTTCGGGATGCGCGGGCGGCCCGCCACCGCCGGCGAGCTCGAGTGGCTGCTCTACCGGTCCGTGGCGCTGGGCATGACCCCACCGCAGCAACTGCCCACCCCGGCGTCCGGCCGGTGGGAGCTGGGCGACCTGCTCGCGCTCACCGAGCAGATCGAACGGTTCCGCACCCCCTACGGCTCCACGGTGCGGCTGGTCAACCGGCTCACCGGCGAACAGTCCCATGTGGCGGTACTGACCGTCGGGCGCATGGAACAGCTGGACATCCCCGAACGGCACGAACCGTGGCTGCACTTCAACGAGCGGCTGCCCTGGCCGATGGAACTGTCCTCCCGCATCGACGTGCTCGGCCCCGGCGACACCTTCCGGCAGCTCGACCACCGGCTCAAGATGATCCGCTCCCAGCAGCGCGACTACGCCGAGCACGGCCTGGACTCCCCGCCCGAGCTGGAGCGCCTCGCCGGGCGGGCCCTGGTCGTCGGAGACCAGGTCACCACCGGCCTACCGATCGACGCGTCCCGCGTGCACGGCTGGCACCGCATCGCCGTGGCCGGCGCCACCCGCGAGCAGTGCCTGGACCGGGTCCGGCGGCTGCAGAAGCTCTACAGCCGCGGCCTGCGCGTCAGCCTGCAACACCCCAAACGCCAGGACCTGCTGATCCGCGAATTCGTCCCCGGCGAGCCGGCAGCCGACACCGGCTACCTGCGCCGCATGCCGGTGCGGATGTTCGCCGCCGGGCTGCCGCAGGCCGCCTCCACCGTGGGGGACCGCCGCGGCGACCTCATCGGCCGCACCGCCGGCACCTCCCGCCGCCCGGTCTTCCTGGACCTGCACTTCCCGATGGAGGTCCGGGAACGCTCCGGGCTCGCGGTGTTCGTCGCCGAGCCCGGCGGCGGCAAGTCCACCCTGATGGGCGCGCTGGGCTACCTCGCGGCGCGCCGCGGCGTGCAGGTCACCCTGCTGGACCCGTCCGGGCCCCTCGCCAAGCTGTGCCAGATGCCGGAACTGGCCCCGTACGCGCGGGTGCTGAACCTGACCGGCTCCGAGCGCGGCACCCTGGCCCCGTACGCGCTGATCCCCACCCCGCTACGCCAGCACTACATCCCCGGCGAGGCGGGCGACCGCGAGTTCGACATCACCACCTCCAACGCCCGCGCCGAACGGCGCATGCTCGTGCAGGACATCGCGATGATGCTGCTGCCCCCGCAGGTGGCCCGCCAAGCCGACACCGCGACCGCGCTGCGCCACGCGGTACGGCAGGTACCCGCCGAGGAGACCTCCACCCTCGACGACCTCATCGCCGCCCTGCGCGGCGTCGGCGCCGCCGGCACCGAGCTGGCCAACCTGCTCACCGACGCCGCGGACATGCCCCTCGCGCAGCTGTTCTTCGGCCCGGCCCCGGCCGGCACCCTGGCCGACGACACCACCCTGACCGTCATCACCATGGCCGGGCTGCGGCTGCCCGACCTGGCCATCGAGCGGGAGTACTGGTCGGCCGAGGAACAGCTGGCCCTGCCGATGCTGCACACCGCACACCGCCTCGCGGTGCGGCGCTGCTACTCCGGCGACATGTCGCGCCGCAAGCTGGTCGGGCTTGACGAGGCGCACTTCATGCAGGGCTGGGGCTCCGGCCGCTCCTTCCTGGTCCGGCTGGCCCGCGACTCCCGCAAGTGGAACCTCGCCGCCCTGGTCGGCTCCCAGAACCCGGCCGACATCCTCGGCCTGGACGTGCAGAACCTCGTCTCCACCGTGTTCGTCGGCCGCATCGCCGAGGACTCCGAGATCGCCAGCGAGGCGCTGCGGCTGCTGCGCGTCCCCGTCGACGCCGGCTACGAACAGATCCTCGGCGCCCTGTCTCAGGTCGACGCGTCCAGCGAGCAACGGCTGCCGTACCGCGAGTTCGTCATGCGCGACGTCGACGGGCGGGTGCAGAAGATCCGCGTCGACATCTCCTACGTGAAGAACCTGCTGGGCTACCTCGACACCACCCCGGCCGCCCCACCCACCCCCGTCCCGGGTCCGCGCCTGCAGGAGTCCGGCGATGTCGCGGCGTGAGCGGCCCGGCGGCCGGCCCGCTGCGCTGCCGGTGGCCCGGATGCTGGCCCGCGCTCTCGCGCAGGCCCGCGACGGTGTCCTGCGCCCCGAGGACGACGCGGGTGCCGCGGCCGCGCTGGCCACCCTCGAGGAAGCCGGGCGGCTACTCACCACACCGAGCTGGCACCAGGTCCGCGCGCACCTGTTGCACGAGCTGGCCGACACCGCCCTGCCCCAGCTCGACCTGCGCGACCCCGACCGGATCCAGGTCGCGCTGTGGCTGCGCGAACGGGCCCTCGACGAGGAACACGCCGCCGCCCACGCCGCTTCGACTACCGGCGCGGCCCCCGCCGCCGCCTGAAGGAGGACCCGATGCCCCCGCCCCGTACCCGGCGGCGGCCGCGCCGCCTGATCGCGGTGCTGCTGGCCGTCTTCGTCGCCGCCACCACCTCCCTGTACCTGCCGGCCGCCCCGGCGTACGCCGCCGACATGTGCTCGGTCGAACAGTGGCGCCAGGACCCGGTCGGCTGCGCCGGCCGCATCCCCGACGTGCTCGACGCCCGCAAACAGTGCCTGAACCCGCCGATCCCGGCCGCGCCCGACGAAGGCCTCGGCGGCTGGTTCGCCAGCGAACCCGCCGCAGCCAAACAGTCCGGCGTCGCCGGCATGTACACCGACACCGGCTACGCCGGCTTCGACTTCGTCGTCTACGACACCGGCTGCACCGGGTCGATCACCTCACCCGGCAACGAGATCAGCTCCACCATCGCCTCGTGGGAGATGATGGGCGCCACCGCCGTGCTCGGCGCCGCCAACGCGATGCGGGAAAAGGCCTGGGCACCCGGCGGCCTGTGGAACTGGGCCGACCCGCTCGTCACGCAGGCCACCACCGCCATCTACCAGCAGGTGTTCACCGTCTTCGGGGTCCTCACCCTCGGCATCGTCGGCCTGTGGCTGCTCTGGCGGGCCCGGCACGCCAACGCCAGCCAGAGCATCACCATCGCCGGCTGGGCCATCTTCGTCATGGTGCTGGTCACCGCCGTCGCCCGCTGGCCGGTCACCTCAGCCCACCTGGCCGACTCGGCGCTCACCAACACCGTCACCACCGTGGCCACCGCCGTCGGCCCCCAGGCCAAGAAGATCGACCCGACCGACTGCATCCTCGGCCCCGAGGCCTGCGAAGACCACCGCGACGCACCCACCCGGGCCGCCGACACCACCGTCAACACGATCCTCTACCGGGCCTGGCTGCGCGGGACCCTCGGCTCCGCGGACAGCCCCACCGCCCGCAAGTACGGCTGGCCCCTGCACCAGGCCTCCACCCTGACCTGGGGCGAGGCCCGCGACGCCAACGACCCGACCCTGCGCGCCCAGATCATCGAACGCAAACAGGACCAGTTCAAGAAGCTCGGCGAGCAGCTGCGCACCGAGGACCCGGCCGCCTACTCCTACCTCGCCGGCACCCGCGGCTCCGACCGCGTCGGCGCCGGATTCATCGCCCTGCTCTCGGCCATCGTGTTCGCCGCGTTCGACCTGACCAGCTCGATCCTGATCCTTATCGGGTTCCTCATCCTGCGCTGGGCGGTCATCGCCGCACCCGCGCTGGGCACCGTCGCCCTGTTCAAACCCGCCGCGGCCGGCCTCAAACGGCTGTTCAACACCGTCATCGGCAGCCTCATCTCCGTCGTCATCTTCGCCGTGGGCGGGCCGGCGTACCTGTCGGCCACCGACATGGTCATGACCCAGACCTCCCTCGCGGGCTGGCTGCAGATGGTCCTGGTCGCCCTGTTCGGGGTCACCGGCTGGATCCTGCTGCGCCCCTACCGCAAGCTGCGCGGCCTCGCCGGCGGCGACCCGCTGCTGGCCATGCGCGGCGTCCAGGGCGAGATGCACGGCATGCAGAAACAGATGCGCCGCCAGTACCGGCGGATGCGCCGCCGCCAGCGCCGCACCCAGCGCACCGCCCGCGGCGCGGAGGAGGCCGCCGAGGAAGCCGCCGAGATCCTCAGCGAGGAGGAGGATTGGGCACGCCCGGAAGGTGACGTCGAAACCGATCTCGGCCCGGTCCGCGCGTACGCCTTCCGCCGGCACTACGAAAGCCACCGCGATCCCCGCGTCGGCGCGATCGGGGTGCGCCCGTACCGCGACGGCACCCCCGCCATCGGCCCGGCCATCGACCTCGAGGACGCCGCCGGCGACCCGGCAGCCGGCAACCGCACCCGGGGCCGCGCTAAACCGGACGCCGTCGTCGACGCCGAGCTGGTCACCGACAGCGGCCGCCGCGTCGAGCAACCCCCGGCCGGGGGACACAGTGCACCCGACGTCATCGACGTCGAGGTCATCGACAACCCAGCCGCCGGCCGGGCACACCGGGTGTGGCGGCCCGGCACCGGCTACCAGGTCATCGCGCTGCGCCCGCGCCCGGCGATCCTGGCCGGCCCGCACAACACCGGCACCTCCGCCGGCAACCCGGCGCCGGTCCTCGCGCCCTACGACGGCGAGGTCGACCTGTGACGACCCTGCTGTCCGACCTCATCCGCCGGGTGCCCACCCGCCTGCTCCTCGGCGCCCTGCTCCTTGCTACGGGCGGCGGCGCGCTGGTCGTAGCAAGGATGACCAGCCACCCCGATGCCGCACCGCCCGCGGTGACCAGGTCCGCCACCACCCCTACACCGGAAGCCTCTCCGAGTACCGCCGATGGCAGCGCCAGCACCTCGCCGAGCCCTACCCGGTCGCCGTCCGGCGACGACGATGACGGTTCACCCGTGTACACCCCGCCGTCCTCAGCGCCGGCCCGACCCGCAGCCGCCGCGGTCGCGGCGCAATTCGCCCGCGCCTGGGTACGCCGGGACCTACCCGGCACCCAGTGGTGGTCCGGCATCGCGCCCTACTGCGAGCCGGGACTCGCCGACCAGCTCCGCACCGCCGACCCCGGCCGGGTCCCCGCCGGCCGCATCACCGGCGCCCCCACACCCGTCCAGTCACGCACCGACTTCGCCGCCTTCGACGTGCCCACCGACGCAGGCGTTCTGCAGCTCGGCGTGGCCAGCCTCGACGGCGCCTGGCGGGTCACCACCCTCGACTGGCGGCGCACATGATCTCGCGGCGCGCGCTGCTTGGCGCCGCCCTGGCGGTGCTGCTCGCCGGCGCCTGCGCCATCGGCACCGTGGCGTCGATGTTCATGGACGTCTACGCGCCGCCCTTGGCGCTCGCCGGCTGCGGCAAACCGGCCGGCGGCGCACCCTCGGCTGGACCGCTGCCAGGCACCGGCAAAGCATTCCGTGAATGGGACATCAGCCAGGTCGGCCACGCCACCACCATCGTCGCCGCCGGAAAGCAGCTCCGCATTCCCGCCCGGGGCTGGGTCATCGCGGTGGCCACCGCCATGCAGGAGTCGACCCTGCAGAACCTGGCCAACACCAACGTGCCCAGGTCACTGGGCATCCCGCACGAGGGCAGCGGCCATGACCACGACTCCGTCGGGCTCTTCCAGCAACGACCCAACCCGCCCGACGGCGAGGGCAGCTGGGGCACCGTGCAGGAGCTGATGACCCCGGCCACCGCAGCCACCAAGTTCTACCGAGCGCTGCAACATGTGCCCGGCTGGCAGACCATGGACCTGGCCGAGGCCGCGCAGCGGGTACAGCGCTCATCGTTCCCCGACGCCTACGCCAAATGGGAGACAAAGGCCGGGGAACTGGTGGCTCACGTCGAAGGCGTCACCGACATCGGCCAGCTCGGCGGCGCGCAACCGAGCGCACCGTGTGGGCAGGACAGCCCCGGCCTCGACGACATCGTCATCTCCCCAGCCGGCTGGACCGAACCTGTGCACGCACCGCTGGGCTCCGGGTTCCGCACCCCCTACCGGCCCAACCACCAAGGCGTCGACCTCATCGCCGCCCGCGGCACCCCGATCGTCACCGCCGGATCCGGCCAAGTCGTCCGGGTCGTCTGCAACAGCAGCATCGGCACCTGCGACCGCGACGGCGGCGTCACCGTCCGCGGCTGCGGCTGGTACGTCGAGGTCCTGCACCCGGGCGACGTGGTCACCCGGTACTGCCACATGGGACAGCGGCCCAGCGTCACGGTCGGCGAGCAGGTGCACGCTGGAACCTTGCTCGGCTTCGTCGGCTCCTCCGGCCACAGCAGCGGTCCTCACCTGCACTTTGAGGTGCACTACCGAGTGCCAGCAGGGCACTTCGCGAGCAGCGAGAATGCAAGATCACCAGTCGACTTCATGATCAGAGTAGGAGCGCCGCTGGGTAGGTAGCTATGTAGGTTTCCCGCTGAAGATGGCGCTTCTCACGGACGTGACCCCTGAGCTAGCGCGTGCACCAAAGCATGAGAGCGGTTCGGCGCGTCACCCATTGATCTTTGTCAACGCGGGGGCCGCCCGTAGATGCGCCTGGCCCACCGCACCTGGCCCTTGTCATCGACGTAGAACATCGCCACCACAATCTCGCCTGCCGGATCCGTGAATGGAATCGTGCCCTCGCCCCATTGCCGGAACCACGCCGTCACCGTCCCATCCTCAGCTGCCGGCGCGTTCACGGCGGCAGTGGGAAAGGTGTTCATGCCGTTGGCGTCGGTGTAGTTCGCCGCCGCGACTCCGCTCAACCAGTCGTAGTGCTGTGCCAGCGCTTCGTAGGCGCCTGCCCAGTCCGACCCGGTGCCGCCCTCAGAATTCCAGCCGCCATCGGCGGCGAGGGGCCGGGCCGGAAACACTCGCCGATCGAGCGCGATCAGCTCGAACGACCCATCGGAGTGCGGTGACCCTGACCAGCGGACGTGCACCACGACGGATTGGTCTGCGTTTTCAGATCGGGTCGCTTCGCCAGCTGGTACGCCAAGCCCGGCTACGACACCTCCGAAGGTGTCGTGGGTGGCGAGAACGACCTCAGCACGAACCGTCAGCTGATCGCCGCCCTGAGTCCACTCGCGCTCTCGCTGGACGTGCAGCAACACAGCTCCTGCTGCGACGAGCGCCGCGGCTGCAACTGCAGCCGCGATCAAGGACCGTCTCACCGAGGGATTGTCACATGACACCGCACCGCAGGATCTCCTGAAGAACGCGACACGGCCTCGACGAACCGGCGGCGCCATTTAGGTGAGAAGCCGCCAGCAAGGCGCAGGTCGTCGCGGTCACTCCAGGCAGGACCAGCGAGAACCCACATTTCAGCGGACCTGATCCGGGGTCGCGAGCCCGCGGGCAACGACGGGATGTCACACCGGAGCAGTAGCGTGGTTCTCGGGAATGCCACCAGAGGGGCTGACCCTGGGTAAGGCAGTGCCGGGGCATCCCGGGTACTCCCATCAGTCCGAGTCCACGGCGGTAGTCCCTGCTCAATCCCCGCATGCGGGAGGACAGTTCCTGAGCCCTACGGGCCAGCGTGGCCCTGTCGTCCCGCGGGCGCGGGGGTGGTCCTATCGACGCGACGACCCCGATGCCGCAGGCGCCGTCGTTCCCGCATACGCGGGGGTGGTCCCATCGGCCTGGACTGGAAGGAGCTGATCCAGTCGCCGTCCCCGCGTACGCGGGGGTCGCCCTTCAGCCCGCGGCGGTGGCGGATTCGTCGTCGGCATCGAGCCGTCACCGCGGAGGCGGGTGGTCCCCTCACAGGACCCGGGTGGACAACGTGGGGCATGAACTGCAGGCAAGTGCGGGCCACCCTCCAGGGCCATTTCCGGAAGTGTCGGACCCAGATGTTTCCATCGTCTCTGTGGAGTTTGACGTAGCCCTGACTGATATGGCTCGTGCGGTCTGGGGTAAGTCCGGTGATCTGGTGCGGCCATTGCCGTTGTGGCGGCACCTGGTGGACGCCGGTGACGTTGCGGGGCTGCTCTGGGACGGGTGGTTGCCCGTCGCGGTCCGGGAGCGTATCGCCGTGGAGCTGCCTGATGGTGTCGCGGACGGGCGGCTGTTGGTTCGTTGGTTGGCCGGCGTACATGACATCGGCAAGGCCACTCCGGCTTTCGCCAGCCAGGTGCCGTCGCTCGCGGAGCTGATGCGCGGTCATGGTTTTCGTTTCGATCCGCAGGTGGCCGCGGATCGCCGCCGGGCACCTCACGCCACCGCCGGGTTTGTGGTGCTCGCTGATTGGCTGGTGCGCCGGCACGGGTGGGATCGTGCGGCTGCGACGCCGTTCGCCGTGGTCGTGGGCGGCCATCACGGCGTCCCGCCCACCCTGGCCGAGATCCAGCAGGTGATCGATCTGCCTCATCTGATGGGGGTGGACGGACCGTGGCCCGAGGTGCGTGGCGAGCTGCTGGACTGGATGGCGGCGCGCGTCGGTGTCGCCGACCGCTTGGCCGCGTGGCGGGAGGTGAGCCTGTCGCCTCCGGTGCAGGCACTGCTGACCGGGATCGTCATTGTTGCGGACTGGATCGCGAGCAACGAGGAGTACTTCCCGTACGATCGGCGCCTCTCCGATGGAGCGGCCCGTCTCGCGGAGGGCTGGGAAACCGTCGATCTGCCCACTCCGTGGCAGGCGGTTGTCCCTCCCACCGATGTGGATCAGCTGTTCGCGGCACGTTTCGAGCTCCCGGACCACGCACGTGCACGTCCGGTGCAAAGGGCCGCGGTCGAGGCGGCCTGGCAGATGCCCGTCCCGGGGGTGCTGATCGTGGAGGCGCCGATGGGGGAGGGTAAGACCGAGGCGGCGCTGGCGGCCGTGGAGGTGCTGGCCGCGCGTTGCGGGGCGGGCGGATGCTATGTCGCGCTGCCGTCCAGGGCGACCAGCGATGCGATGTTCTCGCGGGTGCTGGCCTGGGTGCGGCGCCTCCCTGACGCCGACGTCGGCCGGGGTGCGCACGGGGTGTCGCTGGCGCACGGTAAGGCGCAGCTCAACACGGAGTTCGCGACGCTGTTGAAGGCGCCGCTGCCCACCGAGATCGGGGTGGACGAGGGCGGGGCTGAGGTTGCCGCGCACCGGTGGCTGGCCGGGCGTAAACGCAGCATGCTCGCTGGTTTCGTGATCGGCACCATCGACCAGCTGCTGTTCGCCGCGCTGAAGAAACGGCATCTGGTGCTGCGGCATCTCGGCCTGGCCGGCAAGGTCGTGGTGATCGATGAGGCGCACGCCTACGACGTGTACATGAGTCAGTACCTGGACCGGGCCCTGGAATGGCTGGGCGCCTACGGCGTGCCGGTGGTGGTGCTGTCGGCGACGCTGCCGGCGCAGCGCCGTGCCCAGATGATGGAGGCGTACGACAACGGCCGGTTCGCGTCGGCGCCGCGGGTACGTCGCCGCAAGGGCCGCGGAAGCGGGGAACCGTCGCCCTATCAGGCGCTGCGGGAGGATCTGCGGTATCCGCTGCTCAGCGTCTCCGGGACCTCGAGGAACCCGACCACGGTCGCCTGTGATGCGTCGAGCCGGAGGATCCCGGTGCGCCTCGAGCGCCACGACGACGACCTGGTCGAGCTCGCGGGCCTCCTGCGGGAGGCGCTGGCCGAGGGCGGATGCGCCCTGGTGGTCCGCAACACCGTCACCCGGGTGCAAGAGGCGGCCGCCGTGTTGCGGCGGCTGCTGCGTGGCGAGGTTGAGGTCTCCGTCGCTCACTCCCGGTTCATGGGACCGGATCGGGCGGCGAAGGACCGCTGGCTGGTAGACCGGGTCGGGTCCCCCGGACACCTCGCGCGCACCGGCGGCACCCGGCCGGTCCGGCATGTCGTGGTCGCCAGCCAGGTCGCGGAGCAGTCGCTGGACATCGACTTTGACCTGCTCATCACTGACCTGGCACCGGTTGACCTGATCCTGCAGCGCATCGGCCGGATGCACCGCCACCAGCGGGACCGCCCGGCCCGGCTGTCGCAGGCGCGGTGTCTGATCACCGGTGCGGACTGGGCCGCCCAGCCACCCGCCCCGGTCAGGGGATCGACTGCCGTGTACGCGGAGTCCAGCCTGCTGCGCAGCGCGGCAGTGCTGTGGCCGTACCTGACGCAGGGCCGGCCGGTGGACCTGCCCGCCGACATCTCACCCTTGGTGCAGGCCGCGTATGCGGACGACCCGATCGGCCCGGCCGGGTGGCAGCCACGGCTGGCCGAGGCCGCAGACCGGTTGGCGCAGCAGGACTTCGACCGGGCGCAGCGCGCGGACGACTATCGCCTCGGCGCGGTGGGGGCGCCCGGTGCGGATCTGGTGGCCTGGCTGAGCGGGGACATCGGCGATGCGCAGCGGGGCTCCGACGACGCGCGGGGACGTGCGCACGTGCGCGATGACGGCGCTGAGACCCTCGACGTGCTGGTCCTGGTCCGCACCGCTGAGGGCCTGTGCACGCCGTCGTGGCTGCCGGCCAACGGTGGCCTGGTCGTGCCCATCGATACCGTGCCGCCGGCGTGGCTGGCCCGGACGGTCGCGTCGTGCGTGCTGTCGCTGCCCGCGGCGATGACTTCCGGCTCGGGCCGGATGGACCGGCTCATCGGTGAGCTGGAGCGCGGCTACATCGGCGCGTGGGCGAAGGACCCGTGGCTGGGCGGTGAGCTGATTCTCGCGCTCGACCCGTCGGGTCGGGCCGAGCTCGCCGGTTTCCATCTGCAGTACGACAAGGACGACGGCCTGCGCGTCATGCGACATCCCTCGGACGACTGAAACCGGCCCGGGGGAGCGCGGCCGCCTGGCATGACCTTGCAAGGTCGCGTATGGCCTGCTCAAACCCCGCCTGGCGCGGGGAGCATGTGGACGAACGAAGCAGTAGCGGGCCACCCCACCAGCGAGTGGGAACACGATTTCGGGCCTTCGAAGTAGTAGGTTCTCACGCGCTCACGCCAGCTCCTCAGTGGAAGGAGTGCTACGTGTCTGACAACCCGTCCACCTTCTCTCTGATCGACGACCCGTGGATCGTCGTGCTGTACCGCACCGGCGTACAGGACACGATCTCGGTGATGAAACTGTTCGCCGAGGCCGGCGAGATCAGGGCGATCGTGGGGGACCTCCCGACGCAGACGTTCGCGATCCTACGGCTGCTGCTGGCGATCCTGCACTGCTCGGTCGCCGGACCGGCCGACGAGACCGAGTGGCGCCGGCTGTGGCGCAGCCCGCGGCTGCCCACCGACGACATCGGCGGCTACCTGGCCGGCTACCGGGACCGGTTCGACCTGCTGCACCCGGTCACCCCGTTTTACCAGGTCGCCGGCCTGCGCACGGCCAAGGACGAGCCGGTCGGCCTGGAACGGCTGATCGCCGACGTGCCCAACGGCACGCCGTACCTCACCGCCCGGGTGGGCGCAGCCCTGTCCCGGATCACGCCGGCGGAGGCAGCCCGGTGGCTGGTGCACTGCCAGGCGTACGACACCTCGGGCATCAAGTCCGGTGCGGTCGGTGACCCGCGGGTCAAGGGCGGCAAGGGCTATCCCATCGGCCCCGGCTGGTGCGGCAACCTGGGCGGGATCTTCCTCGAAGGCGCCTCGCTGCGAGAGACCCTGCTGCTCAACCTGATCCCGGAGGACTTCCCGGGCCTGGGCCGGGGCGACGCCGACGCCCCCGTCTGGGAACGGGACCCGATGGGTGCCGCGGAGCAGGACATCCGTGCCCGTGGCCCGTTCGGCCCGCTGAGCCTCTACACCTGGCAGTCCCGCCGGATCCGCCTGTTCGGCGACGCCGAAGCGATCACCGGCGCGCTGATCGCCAACGGCGACAAGCTGGACACCGCCGACCGGCATCGCCTCGAGCCGCTGAGCGGCTGGCGGCGCAGCGAGCCCCGGGAGAAGGAGCTCAAACGCAGCCCCGTGTACGTGCCCGCCCGCCACGACCCGGCTCGCGCCCTGTGGCGCGGTCTCGAAACGCTGCTGCCCGCCCCGGCGTCCGCGGCCGGTACGGCGGGTGCGGCGCACCTCGCGCCGCCGGTCACCGAGTGGCTCGCCAGGATCCGCTACCACGAACACGTCGCCCGGGACGCCCGCGTCACCGTCCACGCCGTCGGCGCGGCGTACGGAACGCAGCAGTCGGTGATCGACCAGACCATCGACGACGCGTTGACCATGACGGTGCAGGTCTTCCACCCGGATGCGGGGCTGCGGATGCTCATCGTGAGCAGCGCCGGCGACGCCGACGCCGCGGTCAAGGCGCTGCGCGTGCTGGCCGCCAACCTTGCCCGCGCAGCCGGCGCGAAGGGAGATGGCCCGGCCGACGCCGCCGGCCGGGCGGCCGACACCGCCTACGCGGTGCTGGATCAGCAGTTCCGGCACTGGCTGGGCGGCCTCGGCCCCGACACCGACCTCGCGGCGGCGCGCAGCGACTGGCAGGGCACGGTCCAGCGTGGCCTGCTGCGGCTGGGGGCAGACCTGATCCGGCAGGCCGGGCCGGCGGCCTGGACCGGGCGGGAGATCGGCGGGGACAAACCGCAGTTCATCTGCGCCCCGCTGGCCGAGATCTGGTTCCGGCGCCGACTCCACCGTGAGCTGCCCCTGGCCCTCGCGGACACCGGCGCCGCCCAGAACGTCGACACCGAGGAGGTACCGGCATGACCGCCGACGCCACATCCGCACCCGGGGAGGCACCCGCCCCTGCGACCCAGCGGCGCCGCGAGCCGTTCGGGCACCACGTCGCCCGCACGGTCGCCGACCTGCAGGACCGCCTGATCAGGCGCGACAGCAGCGCGGTCGCCACCCTGGCGCGGCTGCGTGCCGCGGCGGGCAGAGCACCCGGCGCCGTCTACACGGTGCTGACCGTCACCAGCGTCCCCGACCGCTTCTTCCAGGCCGCGCCGGGCGACGAGCCGACCCGGCAGGAGTGGGCCAAACACACCGCACTGACCCTGTACGCGGGGCACCAGCAGTCGGTCGGCGAACCCATGCACGTCGACGGCATCGGCCTCGGCACCGCCATCAGCCGGCTGGCCCGCACCGCCGACAGCCCCGACGCGGTACGCCGCCGATTCTCCGCCCTCGGGGCAACGATGACCTACGACGCCACCGCCTACCACGTCCGGGCGCTGATCAGCTTGCTGAGGCAGCACCGCATCCCGCTCGACTACGGGGCACTCGCCGACGATCTCGTCCGCCTCCAGTGGCCCGGCGGGCACGACCGGGTCCGCGCCCAGTGGGGCCGCGAGTTCTACCGCAGCTTCACCCCCCAGACCGTCGCCGACGATTCCCAGGAGTAGCCATGACCCGCTCGATCATCGACGTCCACGCGCTGCAGACCGTTCCCCCGAGCAACCTCAACCGCGACGAGACCGGTTCCCCCAAGACCGCCGTCTACGGCGGCGTCCGCCGGGCGCGGGTGTCCAGCCAGGCATGGAAACGCGCCGTGCGGTTGGCGTTCGAGCAGCACCTCGACGACGACCAGCTCGGTGAGCGCACCAAACGCGTCGGTGAAGCCATCGCCGCGCGCATCGACGCACTGGACCCCGACCTGACCGACCAGTCCGCCGCGCTGGCGCACGGTGTCCTCAAGGCCGCCGGGCTGATCAAGAAGGAGCCCAAGAAGGGCGCTGCGGCCGAGTCGGAGTACCTGCTGTTCCTCAGCCACCGCCAGCAGCAACGCCTCGCCGAACTGGCCGTCGACGCTGCCCGCGCCGGCACCACCCCCGACGCGAAGACGGCGAAGGACGCCGCCAACCGCGAACACTCGGTGGACATCGCCATGTTCGGCCGGATGGTCGCCGACGTCAGCGACATCAACGTGGACGCGGCCGTGCAGGTCGCCCACGCCATCAGCGTGCACCCGGTGGACAACGAATTTGACTACTTCACCGCCGTGGACGACCGCAAACACGACGTCCAGGAAACCGGTGCCGGCATGATCGGCTCGATCGAGTTCAACTCCTCCACCCTCTACCGCTACGCGACGATCGACGTCGACCGTCTGCACGACACCCTCGGCGACCCGGCCGCGACCCGGCGGGCCGTCGAGGCGTTCCTGCGTGCCTTCGCCCTCAGCATGCCCACCGGCAAGCAGAACACCTTCGCCAACGGCACCCGCCCCGACGCCGTGCTGGTCCAGTTGCGTGACACCCGCGCGATCAACCTCGTCGGCGCGTTCGAGGAGCCGGTGGGACGCGCCGACGACGGCTCCGGCCGGGTCGGCGCGGCCACCAAGGCGCTGGCCGACTACACGACCCAGGTCCACGAGGCCTACGGCGAGCAGCCGGTCGCCGCCTGGGTCACCCACGTCGGCCCCCGCACCTCCGCGCTGGCCGCGCTGGGCGCCCCGCTCCCGCTGCCGGCGCTCGCCGAGGCCGTCGGTGACACCATCGCCGAGCGCCTCGGCAGCCCGCGGTGAGCGTGCTGCTGATGCGGCTGGCCGGCCCGCTGCAGGCCTGGGGCACCCGCAGCCGTTTCGTGCACCGGCACACCGAGACCGCACCCACCAAGAGCGGCGTCATCGGCATGCTCGCCGCCGCCCGCGGCCTGCGCCGCACCGACCCGCTCACCGACCTGCTCCAGCTCCGCTTCGGAGTCCGCGTCGACCAGCCCGGCCAGATCATCCGCGACTTCCAAGTGGCCCGCACCCTCGACGGGCGGACCAGCATGCCACTGACCTACCGGCACTACCTGTCCGACGCCGTGTTCCTCGCCGCGGTCAGCGGCGAGCAGACCCTGCTGCACGGCCTCGACGCGGCCCTGGCCCGCCCCCACTTCCCGATCTTCCTGGGGCGCCGGTCGTGCCCGCCCGCCGGTGTGGTGAGCCTCGGGGTTCACGACGGCGACCTGGGCGACCGGCTCAGGACCTGGCCCTGGCAGGCCGCGGCGTGGCATCAACGCGAACACCGACGACACCGGACCGTACGCCTGGAGATTCAGCGCGATGCCGGCCCGGACGATCCCGTCACGGAGACCATGCCGGACGCGCCGGTCAGCTTCGACCCGACCCACCGGCGCCACGCATGGCGCAGCGTCGTGCGCGACCACACCGCTGTGGAGAATCCCCTCGCCCGGCCGGCCATCGACCACGACCCGATGGACGTCCTCGAAGGATGGACATGTACCTGACCCGCTTCCGCATCAACGGCGCTCGTCGGGGCGCCCGCAAACTGCTGGACTCGCCGCAGGCCATGCACGCCGGTGTCCTGGCCGGCTTCCCGACCGTGGAAGACCACACCCGGGCCGGCGCGCGCACCCTGTGGCGCCTCGACCAGAGCACCGACCGGCAGATCACCCTGTACATCGTCAGCCCTGGGCGGCCCGACCTGACACACCTGGTCGAGCAGGCCGGCTGGCCCGCCATCGACACCTGGACGACCCGCCCCTACCAGCCCTTCCTCGCCACCCTGCAGGACGGCCAGCACTGGGCCTTCCGGCTCACCGCCAACCCGGTCCGCAGCGGACGCCGCACCGACGGCGCCGACACCCAGCGCTACGGCCACCTCACCGCCGATCAGCAGGTTCGGTGGCTCACCGACCGGGCCGAGCGGCACGGCTTCACCATCACCGATCAGGCCGACGGCCAACCCAACCTCCTGCTGCACCAGCGCCAAACCCTCAGATTCGTCCGCAACCACGGGCAGCGCCCCGTCACGGTGATCACCGCCACCTACGACGGCGTGCTGACCATCCAGGACACGCAGACCTTCCGGACGGTGCTGACCGGCGGCATCGGCCACGCCCGGGCGTACGGATGCGGCCTGCTCACCCTCGCCCCGCTGAGCCGTCCGTGAACAATCCCGGCGTCCCACCGCCCCAGCTTCCCGATCTGCTGCGCGCCCAGGACCGGATCAGCTTCCTCTACCTGGAACGCTGCGTCATCCACCGCGACGCCAACGCGATCACCGCCACCGACGACAAGGGCATCGCACACATCCTCGCAGCGACAATCGGGGTGCTGCTGCTGGGGCCCGGCACATCCATCACGCACCAGGCGATGATGCTGATCGCCGACAACGGCGCCACCACGGTGTGGGTGGGGGAGCGCGGCGTGCGCTACTACGCCCACGGCCGTTCACTGGCCAAGTCCAGCCGGCTGCTCATCGCCCAGGCAGCCGCCGTCTCCAACCGCAACCGCCGGCTCGCCGTCGCCAGGGCCATGTATCGGATGCGGTTCCCCTGCGAAGACACCACCACCTCGACCATGCAGCAGCTGCGCGGCAAAGAAGGTGCCCGGGTCCGGCGCTGCTACCGGCAACACTCCGCGCGCACCGGCGTGGCCTGGAACCAGCGCGACTACGACCCGACGAACTTCGCCGGCGGAGACCGCATCAACCAGGCGCTGTCCGCCGCCCACGCCTGTCTGTACGGAATCGTGCACGCCGTGATCGTCGCCGTCGGGGCCTCACCCGGGCTCGGATTTGTCCATACCGGCCACGAGCGGTCCTTCGTCTACGACATCGCCGACCTGTACAAAGCAGAGATCACCATCCCGGTGGCCTTCGACATCGCCGCCGGTGAAACAGCCGACATCGGCCCCGACACCCGCCGCGCCATCCGTGACCGCGTCCACGACGGAGCCCTGCTCGACCGATGCGTACGCGACATCCGCAACCTGCTGATCGACACCCAGCCGACCCCCGGCCCGATCGACGACGACTGGCTCGACGCCGACGAGGTCAACTTGTGGGACGACAGCGGAGCCGAGATACCGGCACGCTACAACCACGGCGACCAGGCGGTTGACTTCTGATGACCGTCATCATTCTCACCGCCTGCCCACCAGGGCTGCGCGGGCACCTCACGCAATGGCTGCTCGAAATCGCGGCAGGGGTATACGTGGGCCACGTGAACTCCCGCATCAGACAACGACTCTGGGCCCGAGTCATCGAATTGGCCGTTCCGGGCCGGGCGCTGCTCGTCTACCAGCGACCCGGCGAACAGCGCCTCACCTTCGAAACACACGATCACGACTGGCAGCCCGTCGACCACGACGGCATTACACTGATGCGCCGCCCGGCATCACAGCCGGTCTACAACCCCGCGATTCCGCAAGGATGGAGCAAGGCAGCCAAACGCCGCCGCTTCGCCCGTCGCTCACCCGGCACCAGCGGAGCAGCGTCCACACCAACTAAACAAAACCCGACAAGTTGATCTACATTAACGCAGCTCAGGAAGAGTGCTCCCCGCGCATGCGGGGGTGGTCCCCTGTGGCAGGCCCGCGCCGCCGCCATGTACCTGTGCTCCCCGCGCATGCGGGGGTGGTCCCTCCACGTCCGGCCAGCCACCCCAGCAAGGAGCGTGCTCCCCGCGCATGCGGGGGTGGTCCCTCTCGGCGAAGGCCCGGGTGGGCTGACGCTCGCGTGCTCCCCGCGCATGCGGGGGTGGTCCCCTGCTCCGCAAGGTGGCCGCCGTCGCCGAGAAGTGCTCCCCGCGCATGCGGGGGTGGTCCCTGATCAACAGCGCCATCAACGCGGCCTGCCGGGTGCTCCCCGCGCATGCGGGGGTGGTCCCGTCCTCGAACTGGTCGGGGAGGTTCCAAGCCACGTGCTCCCCGCGCATGCGGGGGTGGTCCCGGGATCGTGGCGTGGACGGGAAGGACCACCCCGTGCTCCCCGCGCATGCGGGGGTGGTCCCGGGTTGTACTGATTCGGCAGGTAGGAGCCGACGTGCTCCCCGCGCATGCGGGGGTGGTCCCACGAAGAAGCTCGACCCGGAAACGCTGGAGCGGTGCTCCCCGCGCATGCGGGGGTGGTCCCCGGACGGCGGAGTGATCGTGGTCGGGGCAAAAGTGCTCCCCGCGCATGCGGGGGTGGTCCCGCGATGTTCTTCGCGCTGTTCCGCGGCTGCACGTGCTCCCCGCGCATGCGGGGGTGGTCCAACGAGCCGGCCGGGCGAGGGTTACGCGGGAACGTGCTCCCCGCGCATGCGGGGGTGGTCCCTCGATGGTGCACCAGAGCCGGTAGATCTGCCCGTGCTCCCCGCGCATGCGGGGGTGGTCCCGGGAGCAGGGTGTAATCGGCCGAACCGAGCACGTGCTCCCCGCGCATGCGGGGGTGGTCCCGTGGTCGGGCACTGGAACCAGCCGTACTTGGCGTGCTCCCCGCGCATGCGGGGGTGGTCCCCACGGCATCACCCAACCCGACGGGCGGTCCCTGTGCTCCCCGCGCATGCGGGGGTGGTCCCGGTGTCTTCAACGATTGCAGCGGGGTACTCCAGTGCTCCCCGCGCATGCGGGGGTGGTCCCACCGCCATCACCGACATCGACAACCGGTTGATGTGCTCCCCGCGCATGCGGGGGTGGTCCCTGCGTCATGCCGGTGATCCGAACACCTTTCGCGTGCTCCCCGCGCATGCGGGGGTGGTCCCGACTGCGCACGGCGTTCGGCGCGCACCGGATCGCGCTCCCCGCGCATGCGGGGGTGGTCCCCGGGTGCAGTGCGAGCAGGACGGTGAGTGGCGTGCTCCCCGCGCATGCGGGGGTGGTCCCGACGTCGGGGCGACGGCGATCCTGCCTATGGAGTGCTCCCCGCGCATGCGGGGGTGGTCCCCGGTCCAAGGGCACCGGCACCGCGTTCATCACGTGCTCCCCGCGCATGCGGGGGTGGTCCCAACGGTGCAGTCAAGCGGGCGCTGTACTGTAGTGCTCCCCGCGCATGCGGGGGTGGTCCTGCCGAACGGATCACGCCCTGATGCTGCAGGTCGTGCTCCCCGCGCATGCGGGGGTGGTCCCACGGCACGCACCACCCGATCCCATGCAGCGCCAGCGCTCCCCGCGCATGCGGGGGTGGTCCCTCGTACTCCGTGCCATCGCGCTGCTCGGGCTTATGCTCCCCGCGCATGCGGGGGTGGTCCCAAGGTCGAGGCGTACCGGCTGGATTCGTCCTCATGCTCTCCGCGCATGCGGGGGTGGTCCCATAGGGTGCGGCGATGTCCAGCAGCCACCGGCCGTGCTCCCCGCGCATGCGGGGATAGTCCCACGTCGTAGGTGTCGCAGACGACCGTGCGCAGGTGCTCCCCGCGCATGCGAGGGTAGGCCACGGAAGCTCTGCCCGGCAGGTGCGGGAACACCTGTGTTCCCCGCGCATGCGGGGGTAGTTGTCGACGCCGCGACAAAGTCGGACCGCCCGGCACCTGGCGCTTGCGGAACCGCCGGCCGCAACGAAAGGTGGGCACGGTGAATGCTCGAGAGGAACTGGTCTGGTACGCCGCGATCGGCATGATCGAGAAAGCTCGTCCCTTGTCCGACGACGAGCGTGTGATGCTGCACGCGTCCAGCATCACGGCCGTCGTCGGCGCGTTGGTCTTGCTGGAGGTGCCCGATCAGGCGACCCGTGACCTGGTCGACAATGCACAGCGCGAGGCGATCGAGTCCGCCTTGTCAGTGTTGGCGAAAGGCGCCGTGCACGTCATGACTAGGGTACGCCCGAGTCTGCCGGAACCGTCGGAGGACTGGCTCGCCAGAGCGGCTGCAGCCCTGAGGGAGTAGGTCCGTCGCAGATCAAGACGCGTTTCCCGCTGCACGCCGGGGATGGTCCGCAAGCTGGCGCTCGCCCAGGTCGTCGTATTGGTCGAAGACCAGCGTCCGACTTCGTGGGCGATGAGGTGATTCTGGTGCTGGGTGGGTGGCGGCCTGAATCAGGGCGCCACACCGCATCCAGCAGCCGCTCCGGGGTGTCCTCACCGCGCTGACGAGGATGGCGTCGGTGGTGTCGGTGTCGAGCCACACGCGACAGGCGTAGCCAGCCGTCCGGGCGGTGGCCACCACCTGGATCTCGACCGGTCGGCTGCGCCGGTGGCCAGGCGTCTGGCACACGCGACGGCCGTCGAACGGCACCGGCACCTCCACGCCCATTTCGGCGATCTTCTGTGTGCACCTCTTGTCTCAGGTCGGGGCCGTCTCGTTTCTGGGCTGCCCGCCGCACCGATCTCGTCACTAACCAGGGCTGATCGCCTGTTCGGTCCATCATCCTGACAGCCGGGTGGCGGCGCGGCACAAGTGGTCGTGACCAAGTACGGAGTAGATCGTCGTGGATCCGACATCACCGTCGGACCCGGCAAGACGACGCGGGGTCGGGCTGGCCCATGGATGGTCCAGGGGCGTGGCGCGGTCCCGACAACGCGGCTGCTGCTCGGCAGATACGGCTTGTGGGCGTCAACTCCCCACGGCGTCGGTCCGCTCCTACACTGCTGGGGACCGCAGCAGCCTGGCAGGACAGGAGAGACTTCCTGTGAGTAGCAGCTTCGATCTGTTGCCCACCGACTGGGGCCTTGAGATACCGATGGACGTTGCCGCCGCTCTCATCGACCTCGGCCACGCCTGCAACCATGCTGCTCTGCTGGTCAGCGAGGCGGATCTGCTCGGTCAGCGGGCAGCGGCGAGCGAGGAGCGCACGTGCTCGTCGGTGCGGTCACGTCTGGACACGGCCTGGGTGCTGGCTTCGTTGAGTTACTCCGAGCAGATGGTTGTGGCGTACACGGCGGCGGCCACCGACTATGCGGTGACCGCTGCGCAGGTCACCCAGCCGGTGACGCAGAGTGGCCAGCCGCCGCGTCTGCCGGATCGGGTAGGCGCGGCACCCTCTGCGGTGCTGGGGTCGTTGGCGGAACATCTACCGCTCGTGCAGCTGCCCGCAGACGCGGAGCGCCACATCCAGGTCGCCGAGTACAATGTGGAGCTGGCGGTCAGCCACCGGCAGGTACACGTCCTGGTCGAGCACACCCTGCGCTCGCATCCGGTCGAGATGTTCGACGACCCGCGGCGCGCGGCGAACCGGCCGGCCGGGTCGGTCGATATCGGAGCGGAACTGGCCACGGCCCTGCACCGGTACGCGGCCGCGTGCACGTGGGCGCTCGCCATGACCACCCGGCGGCCCGCCCAGGTCGACCTGGCAATCTGACCTCCGCCGAGGCGGGGGGAGCGCGGCGCGGCAACGGCAATCACACGTCGCGCAGCTGCGTGCGGCGCAAGCGCTTGTTGTCGCGCCGCCGGAGTGAAAAGTCCGAGTGCCGGACGCAGCTGCGTATGCTGAGCGAGGAGAGCGGCAGCACGTACGCGGGGTGGAGCGCTGGTGAAGCAGTGGATGCGCGAGATCGCCGCGCGGCGTGGAAGTCAGCCGGGGCCGGTACGGCGGCCGCCGCAGCCGCGAAAGTGTGAGCTGCCGCGTGGGGGATACGACGGTGGTCTGCTCAATCTCGCGGTGCACCCGCTGCGGCGGGTCGGCGGCGAGCACAACGGGAATTGCCCCGCCAAGGAGCGGTTGGTACGGGTGGACTTCGGCATCCGGGTGAAGGGTCGGAGCCGGTGGCGGACGTGGCCGCAGTGCATCGACGTGGTGCCGATGCATGCGGTGCGCCGGCATCGGATGACCGTGCGCAGCTACCGCGACATGCTGCGCGCGCAGAGCGGCGTGTGCGCCCTGTGCCCGGCACCGTTCAGCCGGTTGTGTTGTGAGCCGGTGGCGTTGTCGATCGACCACGACCACGCGTGCTGCGATCAGGGCTACAGCTGCGGGCTGTGTGTGCGGGGGCTGCTCTGCAATGACTGCAACTTCATGGTGGCGCAGTACGAGCGGCGGGCAGCATTCATGACGGAGAGTCGCAATGCCCGGATGCGAGCCAGGGGTAAGCGAATCGCCGCGTACCTCGCGGCCCACCAGGCACTCCGGGCCGCCCGGGACTAAGCCGTGCTTCGTACCCATCGATGTCTTGGCGTGCCGGCGATCTCACCCGTCAGAACCGGAGCGGCTCGAGCAGACCACTGACCTACGTCAGT
>NZ_BAAGAJ010000002.1:4800000-7879946 GCF_047159535.1 Krasilnikovia sp. MM14-A1259 | reverse complement strand
GCCTGTTTTCAAAGGCGGTTGATTCTGGTTAGGGCGGTTCTGGGAGAGTTCAGTTCATGCTGCGGTGTCGTTGTGGTCGGAGGCGCCTTGGTCGCGTAGGGGGCTTCCGCCGAGGATGCCGGTGACGTGTTCGAGTGGGTCGCCGACGGTGACGCCGTGGTCGGTGATGTGGCAGGTGTACATGGCCTGGTCGTGGGGGCTGCTGCGCATCTTGACCACGTTGAGGGCCCGGCCGAGTGCGGCGCGGTGTTCGATGTAGCGGAGCTGGATGACGTTGTGGAACAGGTACATGAGTCCGGCCAGGGGTTCTCCGATCGCCCCGAAGGTGTTGGTGGCGCTGGTGACCCACAGCGAGGCGCTGGAGGCGCGGACCACGCCGAGGATGCTGCGCAGGTAGGCGGGGAACCGTTCGGTTTCGCGGGCGGTGGCGGCCATCTCGGCCAGGCTGTCGATCACGACCCGGGTTGTTGTGCCGTTGGTGAGGCGGTGCCGGATCACGGCCGCCAGGACGTCGAGTTCGAGTTCGCCGACGGGAACGTGGGAGATCATGAGCTGGTCGCTGTCGCGGGCGGCGGTGAAGTCCCAGCCGAAGCCGGCGGCCAGGGAGACGACCTGGTCGGGCGTGTCCTGGAAGGTTGCGTAGAGGCAGCGTTCGCCGCGGGCGAGGCCTTCGGCGATGAAGTTGAGGCAGCCGATGGTCTTGCCGACGCCGGAGGGGCCCAGTAGGAGGGTGGCGTCGGAGTCGGGGATGCCGCCGGCCATCAGCGGGTCCAGGCCGGTGATGCCGGTGGGGATCCGGCCGGCCTTGGACGGCACGTCCTCGGGCATCAGCGACTCGGGGCGGGGATACACGTGGAAGCCGTCGGCGGTGATCTGGGCGGTGTGGGCGCCGTTGAGGTGGATCGCGCCGCGCATCTTGGCCACGCGTAGAGTGCGCCGGTCGATGGGTTCGCGGGGCTGGTAGGTCAGGTGCGCGATCGCGTCGGCGAGGGTGAAGTCCGCCCGGGTCTGCATCTCCTCGGTGGTGTATTCGCCCAGGAGCAGCAGCACGGCTCCGCTGTGCGAGACGCGGCTGGTGAGGTCGTACAGCGCTGTGCGCAGGGCCTGGTCGCTGGAGAAGTCCCGGAGCATCTTGGTGCTGTCGATCACCACCAGCACCGGTTTTTCCTCGACGGCCTTGCGGACTACCTCGTTGACCAGCCGGCTGAGGTCGGCGGCGTCGGGGCCGCGCAGCATGTCACCGAGGTGGACGTACTCGACTTTGGGTCCTAGTGCCTGCGGGTCGAAGAACGTGAAGTCGCACAGGTGCTCGACGAGTTTGGAGTGCGGCTCTGACAGGGTCGTGTAGTAGACGGCTTTGTGCTCGGCGGTGGCCATGGCGAAGCACATCTGCTGCGCGAGGATCGTCTTGCCGGATCCGGGCGGCCCGGTGAAGACGACCGTTGAGCCCCGTTCGAGGCCTCCGCCGAGGATCAGGTCCAGGTCCGCCAGTCCGGTCGACAGCCGTTTCACGGCCCGTCACGTCCCTTCCGGAGGAGGTCGTCGACTGCCGCGCGTAACTCGGCGGGCTGCCAGGGTTTGGCCACCGTGGCGTCGGCGTCGACCGCGAGGTGCGAGTCTCCGCTGACCGCTAGGACCGGGATCGCGGCGGTGTGCGGGTCGGCTCGCAGCCGGTGGATGAATTCGACGCCGCCCATCACCGGCATCATCATGTCGGTGACCACCAGGTCCGGCGGCGTTTCGTGCACGCAGTCCAGGGCGGTGGCACCGTCGCCGGCGTCGGTGACCTCGTGGCCTGCCGAGGCGAGGACGTGCCGCAGCAGGAACCGCAGATCCGGTTCATCGTCGACCACCAGAATTCTGCTCACGGAAGCCCACCTCTCTCAGGCTGCCCTCCATGAGGCCAATTCCCGTCACGGTGGCGGGCAAACCCGCCGCAATCGGGTCTTTTGGGAAGCGGCCACGGTGACCCGGCAACCCCTGGAATGCCTTTGATCTTGCGTCCCGGTGCTCGGTGATCAGTGATGGCAGCCGCGCCCGGCGCAGTCCCAGAGCGGGTCTTCCCACCCTGGGCGGCTGCCGGGGTCATGGTCGTACGCTCGCGGTGTGGGTATGGGTGCACGTCCGCGGGGCGGCTCGTTGTCGCTGGTGCCGGCGTTGTCGGCGGTACCCCGCTCGGGTGATCCGCCGCTGCGGGTGTGCCCGGCGTGTGGGGGGCCGCTGCGCGCCGGGGCGCGGGCTTCGGCGGTGTTCTGCTCGCCGCGGTGCCGGTCCCGGCACTGGCGCAGAGAGCGGGCGGTGGCAGTCCGGGTAGCGCTTACGCGTGCGGCGGGGCAAGCGGTGTGCCCGCAGTGTGGTGCGGAGTGGACGGTCGGGTTGCAGCGGCGTCTGGGCGCCGTGTTCTGCTCGCCGCGGTGCCGGACACGGGCGTGGCGGGCACGGGCGTCGATCGGGGTAGGGCGATCGGGCGACAGCGCCAGGGGGACTGTGACCTAGCTGGAAGAGCGTCCAGCCTGGGGAAACGTCCCCGGGGTTGGTGTCGGCGACCGGTGCGCCGCCCCCGCGGCGACGCGCTGGGTGGTGACGCGATGCCAACCAAGATCGGAAACGTGACGAAGAGCCGCTACACCGCGATCGTGGCCGAGTGCCGCAGGTTGATCCGCGAGCGTGACCGCATCCAGTTCAAGATGGGGGACCACGCTCTGGAGATCGAGCCGATGGGCCCGCACGGTGGTTCCGCGCCGCACGACGTGGCCGGGTCCGGCGTGATGGACGCGTTACGCCTGTTCGCCGAGGACATCGGGGTGCCGCTGGCGACGGTGAAGGACTGGCGGTGGGTGGCGTCGCGTTGGCCGGCCGGCAAGCGTCAGGGCGATGTGCCGTTCCACATCCACCGCATCCTGGCCGGGATCGCCGACGAGCGGAAACGGTTCAGGGTGATCACCAAGCCGCCGGTGCTCGCGCGTACCGGGGAGCGCCGGTGGACCGAGGACGAGGCCAGACGGGTGGTGGGCTATCAGGTCCGCCGGCCGGAATCGGTGCAGGAGAAGGTCGTGGCCGTGCACGAGCTGGTCCGCGACGAGGAAGTCGCCTCCCGGGTGGCCACGGACCTGCTGCGCCGGCCCGAGGTGGCGTTCCAGGCGATGACCGACACCACGGCCCGGCACCTGGTCAACCGCGCCCAGGTCGACCACGCCCGCCAGGGCGTCGAGATCGTCCGGCAGCGCACCCCCGCCCTCAACCAGGTGAAGCACACCGCCGAGTTCCTGGACCTGGTCGGCGCGTGCGCGCAGTTCGTCGCGTCGGTCGGCCGGATCGTGCCGAGTCTGCGCGGGCAGGACTACACCCCGGATGACCGGGCGACGGTGCATCGCAACCTGGCTCGGGTCCGCGCCGCCGCGGATTGGATCGAGGCCGCGGTGGAGACCGGGAAGGTCACTCCGGAGGAGGGCCTGGCCCGCCTCCTTCGCGGCGAGTAGCCCGCTGCGATGGGCCGCCTCGCGCCGAACGTCTCCGGCGACCTGGTCCGCGTCGCACTGCGCGAAGCCCACCCGGCCGGGCTGACCCTGCGGCAGCTCGTGGCCGCCACCCAGCTGACCCCCGCGCAGGTCAGCACCGGGCTGCGGTTCCTGCGTGACACCCTGGCCGCGCTGGGCCTGCCGCCGCTGGTCTGGTCACGCCGCGACGGCTACCGGCACACCGACGACCCGGCCGTCCTGGTCGCCTACGAGCGTGCGTTCATCCGCACCGAGCTGACCCGCATCGCCCGGCTGCTGTCGGGCACCGTCATCCCGCACGCTCAGCGGCTGCCCGACGACGAATGGGCCGAGCTGATCCTCGGCCAGCTCACCGGGGTCAAGTCCGCGCTGTCGCTGCTGGTCCGGGTCGGGCAATGACCATCCTGTCGCTGCCGCGCCGGCGTCGTTACCCCAGCGACACCACCGACGCCGAGTGGACGATCATCGCCGGGCTGCTGCCCGTCCCGGCCTGCGACACCCCCCGGGGCGGGCGGCCCGAGACGCACCCGCGCCGCGAGATCGTCGACGCGATCCGCTACGTGGTAGACAACGGCTGCAAGTGGCGTGCCCTGCCCGCCGACTTCCCGCCCTGGCAGACCGTATATGGGTTCTTCGCCCGCTGGGCCCGCACCGGCGTGATCGGCGTCCTGCGCGACCAGTTGCGCCGGATGATCCGCGTCCGGGCCGGGCGCTGCCCCCTGCCGGTCACCGCGATCATCGACTCACAATCGATCAAGGCCGCCGAGACCGTCGGCCGGGCCAGCCGCGGATACGACGGCGCGAAACAGATCAACGGCCGTAAGCGGCACCTCGTCGTGGACACCTCGGGCCTACTCATCGGCGTGATGGCCACCCGTGCCGACCTCAGCGACCGCGACGCCGCCCGGGACCTGCTTGCCCGGCTCCGGATGACCCACCCCGAGCTGACCCTGATGTTCGCCGACAACGCCTACACCGGCGTGCCCGCCTGGGCGCACAGCTTCCTCAACCTCACCGTGAAGATCGTGAAGAAGCCACCCGACCAGGTCGGGTTCAAGGTGCTGCCCCGCCGCTGGATCGTGGAACGCTCACTGTCCTGGCTGATGCGCGCCCGCCGCAACGCCCGCGACTACGAACGCCTCCCGCAGCACTCCGAAGCGCACATCACCTGGGCGAACATCACCCTGATGACCCGCCGACTCACCCGGGCGACCAGCCGGCGAGCCGCGCCACCAGGCCTTCAGGCCGCGTAACCCTTGCGGGTCAACAATCACCCCCGTCCACAGCAGCGTCTCGCACGTGGAACACGTCCAGCAAACCCGTGATGGCCAGCACCTGACGCACGATGTCGTGCGCGTTGCTGATCTCTAACACGGCGCCCCGTTCCTGAACGCGGCGGCGGCACCGCAGCAGCGCGGTGATCCCGGAAGAACTCAGGAACGTCACCCGATCCATGTCCAAGCTGATGCGTTCCGGATCATGGCGGTCCAAAACCTCCACGACAACTCTATGCACCTCGGTGCCGGTCTCCCAGTCGAGTTCACCTGCCAACGAGACCACGACGTTAGTGGCCGGCGGAGTTGGAAGGTGGACCTCGACCAGCAACTGAATGCGGTCAAGAGGCAGGCGAGCAGAAACCATGCTGGGCCGTTTCCAGGTGAGGGGGGCGACGAACGAGTCGTACTGATCACCCTGCAAGCGGGTGATGCCGAGAAGGAGAACCCCTCAGTGCAGGCCCAGGAACCCGACGAAGTGCCGTATCGCCTAAACCCTACGCCCAAACGTTCGGATCGGCGTCACGGTGACGGCAGCCCGAACGCCGGGACGCGGGCCCCCGCACAGCAAAATGCGCGCTAGCTGCACAAACAGGTTGAGAGACAGCCACTCAGGTGTCGGGCGAAGAACCGGTTTCCGGCGTCCCCCTCGAATTGCGGGACGCCGGTGTGCCCACCCATGTTGGCGTGCAGCGTCTTCTCCCGGGAGCCGAAGGCGTCGAACAGGTCCAGGGCCATCTGGCGGTCGTTTCCTTCGTCGTCCCACTGCAACAGGACCTGCAGCGGAATGGTGACCTGCCGGGCCTCCTCGAACATGGTGAGGGGCACGAAACTGCCGGCGAACAGGAGGGCGGCGCGGATGCGCGGTTCGACGACCGCCAGCCGGATGCCGATGGCGATCACCCCTCCCGAGTACCCGACCGGGCCGCCGATCTCGGGCAGCGAGAGGATGGAGTCCAGGGCGGCCCGCCATTCCGGGACCGCCGTGTCGACCAGTGGGAGTACGAGCCGGTCGATGATCTCGTCGTCGACCGGACCGCCGGCCGCCAGCGCCCGGTGCAGGTCGGCGCGGGCCTGTTCGGCGGCGGCGGAACGAGGCCGGTCACCGCTGCCGGGCAGCTCGATGGTGGCCGAGGCGAATCCTTCCGCCGCGGAGTGCCGGGCCCGAGCCGCCAACCGGGGGTACATCTTGTGCAGTCCACCGGGGTGGCCGAGCAGGATCAGCCGGGCCGGCGCGGATGCGGATGCGGATCCGGGCGTCCACAGGATGCCGGGGATCCCATCGAGGATGAACTCGCGTTCGACGACGCCATCGTCGAGGCATTGTTCAGAAGTGAATTTCATGGTCGTGCCTTTCGGGAGTGCTCGTGAACGGCGCTCCCGGACGACCTATCGCCCGACCGTGACCCCAGAGGGGAGCACCCACGTCGAAAAGTTCACGGGTACCACCTCCTCGGTCTCTCGCACGGCCTCTGGCAAGTTAGCAGTGGTCGGCACCGTCCGCCAAACTTCCGGCCGGCGTGTCCTCCGCAATGTGCGGGTGGGTCCGGTGCCGCTCGCTCCCGACGTCGGCCCGGCCGTCGTCGTTCGCGCTACTTGCGCCGAGGTTGCGCGAGAGCGGCGTCGATCTCGCCTCGCCTCCGTGTGACGAGCGCCTCGAACGCCCCGTCGGGCAGGTGTCGCTCGTCGGTGAACCTGATCCCGCCCTTGGTGGAATCGAAGCCGTCGAGCTCGGCCACCACGCCGGCAACGACGTCCGCGCTGAACGGGAACACCGAGTAGCCCTGCTTCGTCGAGACCACGCTGACGAGCGGCCGGCCCCGGTACCGCAACGCTGCCATCCCGTAGCTCGTGCCCTCCTCCGCTTCCGGCGCGAGGGCCATCGCAAGGAGGCGGTACCGCTCGAGCACCGAGCGGGCGGGCTCGTCCCGGCCGGCGATGTAGTCAGTCACCTCGCCCATGCCCACCATCCTGACACCGCGAGAGCAGCACAGCTGGCGTTCACGGTCAGATGCGCCGGCCGGCGGAACCAGGGAGGTCCCGACCCGTGGAGATCCACGGATCAGATCTGGCCGAGATCGACCTCGATGGGGAAGGGCGCGACCATTTTCACGACGCCGGTGAACGTTTCGGTGTCGCGGTAGCGGCCGGTCGCCGGGTCAAGAACGTACGTGTACACGAGAGGTGCACCGGTGGCGGCCTGCTCGACACGCCAGTAGAACTGAATTCCGGCCCTCGCGTACTGATCGGCCTTGACGATCCGGTCGGTCGTCTCCGAGCCGGGAGAGACCACCTCGACCACCAGCAGCACATGCTCGGGTCGTGTGGGAGCGACGTCGATGGTCTCCGCCCGATACACCGTCACATCCGGACGACGGTTGTTCAGCGGCACGTCCTGGAGCCGGACATCGAAGTCGGTGTCAGCGTTCCAGTCCGGTCCCGCGGCAACATCCAAGGCGTTCGCCAGGAGCCTGGCCAGGCGGTTGTGCCGCTTGGACGCGCTCGGACTCACGAGGACCATCCCATCCACGATCTCGATGCCCGCACACTGCTCTGCTGTCCACGTCGCGTACTGCTCGGCCGTGACCTGCTCGTGCATCCAGGCCGGCGCGACCATCTCCACGGTCATACACACCTCCCGGACTGCGGATCGGCCAGCAGATTCAAGATACCGTGGCTCCCGCAGACAAACCGACGGCTACCCGGTACGGGGCTCGGCGAGCGCGACGGCGGCGCCGAGCAGCGCGGCGTGGACGAACGCCTGCGGGAGGTTCCCGCGCATCTGCCGCTCACCGACGTCGTACTCCTCGCTGAGGATGCCCGACGGGCCGCACGCGGCGCGGGAGCGTTCGAAGAGCCGGGCCGCGGTCACCGGGTCGCCGGTCAGGTGGGTGGCGTGCGCGGCGAGGAAGCCGCACAGCTGGAAGGCGCCCTCGGCCTCGCCGGGCGGCCGGTCGTCGGCCCGGTAGCGGTAGACGTAGCCGTCCTGCACGAGCTCGGCGTGGACCGCGGCGAGGGTTGCCGTACTGCGCAGGTCGGCGGTCGGCAGTGCGCCGCGGATCGCGGGTAGCAGCAGGGCGGCGTCGACGCGCGGGTCGTCGCGGGAGCGCTGCCAGCGGCCGGACGGGTGCAGGCCGTGCCGGTCGGTGTCGGTGAGGATCGTGTCGGCCAGGCCGTACCAGGCGGCGGCCTGCGCGGCCGGGACATGCCGGGCAGCGGCGCGCAGGCCGGCCACGCAGATCAGCTTGGAGTGGGTCCAGTGCCGGTCGTCCAGCTCCCAGATGCCCGCGTCCGGTTCGGTCCAGCGCGCGGCGGCGGTGTCGGCGGCGATCGTCATGGCCTTGCGGGCGTCCGGTTCGAGGCGGTCGTGGCGGGCTGCCGCCGCGTACAGCAGCAGTGCCTCGCCGAACATGTCCAGCTGGAACTGGCCGTGGACGTTGTTGCCGGTATGGACCGGGCCGCCCCCGGGGTAGCCGGGCAGCCGCGCGAGGCGGTGTTGCGCGGGTATCCGCTCGCCGGTGTCGACCGTGTACGCCGGAGCCAGGTCAGGTCCGTCGGCGAGCAGCCGCGCGGTGACGTACCGGACCGACGCGTCGAGCAGGTCGGACACGCCGGCCGCGGCGCAGGCCTGGCCGGTGAGGCACTGGTCGCGGATCCACGCGTACCGGTAGTCGTAGTCGCGGCCGGACTCGGCGCGCTCGGGCAACGAGGTGGTCGCGGCGGCGACCAGCCCGCCGTCCGGGTGGGTCATGCCGCGCAGCACGGTGACGGCGTGCCGGGCGTCGCGCGGCGCGATGCAGTGCCGTGGCCCGGTGCCGGCCGCGGCCCACGCCTGCCGGGTCGCCTGCCACGCGGCGGCCGGCTCGACCGGCGGCGGGTCCTCGCCCGTACCGATCACGAAGGTCAGGTCGTGATGCCGGCCGGCGGGTACCCGCAGCCTCGCGACCAGCCGCCCGGTGCCGTCCGGCCGGGCGCGGGGGACGCCGGTCCACTGCCAGCGCAGCCGGCCGGCGCGGCCGCTCCAGCCGTCCCGCTCCCGGCGCACAGCCGTTGCGGGGGTACGGCCGAACCCGGCGCGGACGTCGAGCACCACCTCCAGGACGGCGTCGCGGTCGATGGCCCGGACCCGGCGCAGCAGCACGGCGCGGCGGGCGTCGCCGGGGTAGGCCAGCGCCTCGTCGCACTCGATGACGCCGGAGGTGGTGACCCAGTGGCTGGTCCAGATCAGGCTGCCCGGCTCGTACTGGCCGCCCCAGACGAACCGGTCGTTCGCGGGGCGGATCGAATACGATCCGCGGCCCCCGACCAGCTCGGCGAAGACCGCCGAGGAGTGCCAGTCGGGTACGCAGAGGAACGTGATGTCGCCGCTGGGCCCGATCAGCGCACCGCGCCGGCCGTCGGCCAGGAACGCGTATTCGCGCAGCACGTGAGGAGCGAGCACGAGGGCTGTCTTACCCGCTCAGAGCCAGCGGCAAGCCGATCAGCGCGCCGAGTACGGCGACCCCGGCGAACAGCCATGCCACGTAGTCGCCGACGTGGCCGGAATGCAGCCGGCGCAGCCCGGACGGGACCGTCATCGACACCGGGGCACGCAGCTGCACGGCCGCGAACAGGCCGGCGGCGGCCGTGCAGAGCAGGCCGATCAAGACACCCGACCACGTCCACCCGACGGGTGGCACCGCGACGGGCGCCGCCGGGGCCGTCTCGTGCAGTACCTGGCTGAGGTAGCCGGCCCGGTCGAGGAACATGACCGCGCCGGTGCCGGCCCGCGCGGCCAGGGCGGGGACGACGCCGACCGCGGCGCTGCCGGCCAGGAGGAACGTGATCGCGGCGAGCATCGTCACCGGCGTACGCGGAAGGGGTTGCTCGGTCTCCGGCTGCTCGCCGCCGCCGTAGGTCTGATCGGCCCGTGGCGGCGGCAGCCGCCGGCCCGCGCCGAGGAAGATCCGCAGGCCCGCGCGCAGCACCGCGCCCGCGGTCACGACCGAGACGAGCACGAACACGACGGTCAGCCATGGGCCGCCGGCCTCCTCCGACACGGCCTTGCCCAGCCCGGGACCAAACGGGGGCAGCCCGGCCAGCAGCACCGCGGCCGTGAGGAACATCCAGCAGCCCGGTTCGCGCAGGCCGCCGCCGCGGCCGTGCAGCTCGCCCTCGTCGACGCTGCTGTGGCGGTCGAGCAGTAGGCCGGCGACGAGGAACAGCGCGCCCTTCACCCCGGCGTGACCGGCGACGTAGAGGGCGACGCCCGCCAGCGACTGCGGGGTGCCGAGGCCCGCCGCGATCAGGAACAGTCCGGAATGCGCGATGGTCGAGTAGGCCAGCAGCCGCTTGAGATGCCGCTGCCCGGCGCACATCACGCAGCCGACCAGCGCGGTGAGCAGGCCGAGCACTCCGAAGGCGCGGGTGGCCACGACGCTGGGGAGGACGTCGGCGAACACGACGTGGTAGACCCGGATCACCCCGTAGACGCCCATCTCGACCATGACGCCGGAGAGCAGCACGCAGACCGGGGCGGGCGCTACCGCGTGCGCGTCGGCCAGCCAGAAATGCATCGGCGCCACCGCCGCCTTGACCAGCAGCCCGATCGCGACCAGCACGAACGCGGCCACCACCAGGGCGTCCGCCCGATGTGCGAGCGCGGCGCCGGCCTGGGCCATGCCGAGCTCGCCGGTACGCGCGTACAGCAGGGCGATGCCGACCAGCGTGAGGTACGCGCCCAGCGAGTTGACCACCGCGAAGTTGAAGCCGCCCTGCACCGAGTCGGGCTCCTCGACGCGCATCCCGGTCAACGCGTACGCGACCGCGCCCATCAGCTCGAAGAAGACGAACATGTCGAACAGGTCGCCGGTGAGCGCGAACCCGGTCAGCCCGGCCAGGAACAGCAGCATCAGCACCTGGAAGTGGGCGTGCGCGTCCTCCAGGTAGCGGCGGCTGTAGAGCAACGCCCCGCACGTCAGCAGCGCGGCCAGGCAGGCCAGCCCGGCGCCGAGCGGGTCGGCGACCAGCACGATGCCGACCGAGTGGCCACCGTGCGGCCGCCACCCGCCGCCCCAGACGACCAGCCGTCCGCTTCCGGCGGCCGCCGCCAGGGCACCGCTCAGGGCGGCCACCACGACCGCCGTGGCCAGGGCGGCGTGGTCGACGACCGCCCGCGGCACGCGCCTCGCGACCACCAGCAGCACCGCGCCGGCCAGGATCGGCACCACGATGGCGAGCGGTGCGAGATCGCCTGCGCTGCGCGGCATCTCAGCCCTTGAGGCTCTGCAACTCGTCCGGGTCCAGCGTGTGCTGCGTCCGGTGGATCTGGATGGTCAGGGCCAGCAGCAGCGCGGTCACGGTCGCGGAGACCACGATGTCGGTGAACGCGAGCGATTGCACGACCGGGTCGACCACGGGCAGCGAGACCGGCGAGCCCGGCGCGAAGACCGGGGCGGGCGCGGCCCGCTGGTAGCCGATCGCCAGCAGCAGCACGTAGGTGCCGGACTGGGCGACCGACAGGCACACCGCGGTGTGCACCAGGTGGGTGCTGCGCACGATGCCGTACGCCCCGGCCAGCACCAGCCAGCCGGCCACCCCGTACGCGAGAACATGCATCACTGCTCCGCCTGGGTCAGGAACTGGGCGAGCAGCACCACGCAGCCCGCTCCGACGACGACACCGACGATCACGTTGAGCACCGGAACTGTGCCGGCCGAGATCAGCTGCTGCACCCGGCCGTGAGGCAGGAAGTTGGCGAGCACCCCGGTGCCGAACACCATTGCGGCGATCGCCAGGGCGGCGAACGCGGTGGTGGCCAGGCCCTCGGCCCACTCGTACCAGTCGACCGGGCGCAACCGGCGCAGCGCGTCCATGCCACCGGACAGGTAGAGCAGGTGCAGGCCGGTGGCGAGCACCACGCCGCCCTGGAAGCCGCCGCCCGGCGTCAGGTGCCCGTGCACCAGCAGGTCGAGGCCGAGCAGCAGGGTCACCGGCAGGAAGACGTACGAGAGGAACGCGACCGCGTCCAGCGGCTTGGGGGTTGCGGGGCCGCCGCCCGGCTCGTCGACGCGCAGCAGCGCGACCGCGCCGACCACGGAGCCGAGCAGAATCACCTCCTCGCCGAGCGTGTCGAAGCCACGCAGGTCGAACGTCAGTGAGGTGACCACGTTCGCGGTCGACTGCCGCAGTGCGGCGGCCACCGCGAGGTCCCGGTACGGATGCCGGTCCCCGCCGAACGGCGGCACGCCCGCCACGGCGAGGGCGTACAGCAGGGCCGCGCCGGCCGCGCCGACGCCGAACACCCAGGCGCGCAGGCGGGCACTCACCGGCGTCGGCCCGTCGTGCGTACGGTCAGCATCACCATCAGCGGGACCAGCGCGGTACCCACCGCGATCTGTGACAGGGCCACATCCGGCGCCTGCATGACCAGGAAGAACAGAGCGAGCAGTACACCGTAGACCGACAGCGAGACCGCCTGCCGCCGCGGATCCGGGGTGAACACCACCGCGGTACCGGCGAACGCGACCAGGAGCAGGGCGGCCGCGACCAGCGCGGTACTCACGGCGTGTCCCGCCCGGCGATGACCCGGCCGGTCGCCGACGCCAGGACCGGGCCGGCGACGAACACGACCGCCACACACAGCAGCAGCGTCGCCGTCGCCAGGTGCCAGCCGGTCGCGACCCCCAGGCCGGTACCGATCAGCGGGGTACCGGCCGAGGTCACCGGAGTCAGGAAGTGCAGCCGGTCGAGCGGCTCACGGACCACCAGTGCACCCGCCGCGGCCAGCACGCAGGTCAGCACGCCGGCGGCGACCAGGACATCAGCGATGACCGTACGCATCCCTCACCGCACCCTTTCGTCGTGGAGCAGACGCAGGAAGACCAGCGTTCCCGCGAACGTCAGCACCGCCAGCACCAGCGGCACGATCAGGTACGAGCTCTGCCCGTAACCGAACGTGAGCAGCAGCAGGACCGGAACCAGCAGCGCCCCGCACAGCTGCAGCCCGATCAGCCTCCGAAGCGGATCGCCGCGCAGGCCGAGCCAGGTGGCCGGCGCCACCGCCGCCACGATCAACACCAAGGCCGCGCCGAGCCAGATCACCGCATCACCACCCGGCCGAGATCGGGCCAGCCCGAGGCCAGCATGTGTACGCGCACCGGGGCCCCGTCGTCCGGCCAGTCCAGCACCACCGTGCCCGGCGACGCGGACAGCACGAACGTCCCCCAGGCCCGGCGGAACGCCGCCCGCTGCGGCTGCTCGCCGGACGGCTGCGGCAGCGTACGGACGCGCGACTTCGCCGCCGGGAAACGGGTCAGCAGGCGGAACGTGTCCGCGACGACCGCCACGGCGAGGGGTCCGGCCCAGGACAGCCACCGACCGGCCGGCGCCCACGCCAGCCGCGCCGCTCGACGGGCGGCCACCGCCGCCACCGCGCACGCCGCCCCGCAGCCGACGGCCACGAGCAGCTCGGGCAGCGTCGCCACCGACAGCGTCGACGCGTACGCCACCGTCAGCGCCACCCACCAGCAGGCCGCCTCGACGACGGCGGCCGGGCACCCGAAGCCGCGGCCGGTCACGGCCGGCTGTCCCAGGCGGCCGCTTGTACTCGAAATCATTTCTTCCCGCTTCCCACTACAGGGCCGGTGAAACCGCGGACCCGCGGTGTGCGCGGGCCGATTCCGGGTAGCGGTTCAGGGAAGACACATCCCGCAAACGGCAGGAGGTTCGCTCATGAAGGCAGTCGTGTACCGCGGTCCCCGGCGGGTGGCGGTGGAACAGGTGGCCGACCCGACGATCGAGACCGCGACCGACGCGGTCGTACGGATCACCACCACCAACATCTGCGGCTCGGACCTGCACATGTACGAGGGCCGGACGGCGGTCGAGGAAGGCACGGTGCTCGGCCACGAAAACCTCGGCGTCGTCGAGGCGGTCGGGGACGCGGTCGGCCGGATCACGGTCGGCGACCGGGTGTCCGTACCGTTCAACATCACCTGCGGCACCTGCCGCAACTGCGTGGCCGGCTGGACCAGCTACTGCACCCGCACCAACCCGACCGAAGGCGTTGACGGCGCCGCCTACGGGTACGCCAACATGGGTCCCTACCCCGGCGGGCAGGCCGAGTACCTACGCGTCCCGTACGCCGACTTCAACCTGCTCGAACTGCCGCCCGGCGACGCCCACGAGAACGACTTCACGATGCTGTCGGACATCTTCCCGACCGGCTGGCACGGCGTGCAGCTTTCCGGCATGCAGCCCGGCGACCGGGTCGCCGTGTTCGGCGCCGGGCCGGTCGGCCTGCTCGCCGCGCACAGCGCCATGATCCGCGGCGCGTCGCAGGTGTTCGTGGTGGACAAGGAACGCGACCGGCTCGACCTGGCCGTCAAGATCGGCGCGACGCCGGTCGACTTCAGCACCGCCGACCCGGTCGACCAGATCATGGACGCCACCGACGGCATCGGGGTCGACCGCGGTGTCGAGGCGGTCGGATACCAGGCACACGACCCGTCCGGCCAGGAACACCCCGAACTCGTTCTCGACAACCTGGTCAAGACCGTACGTTCGACCGGCGGGATCGGCGTGGTCGGCGTCTACGTTCCCCAGGACCCCGGGGCGGCCACCGACCAGGCCAAGCACGGCCGGATCGCATTCGACTACGGCACCTTCTTCACCAAAGGCCAGACCATGGGTACGGGCCAATGCCCGGTCAAGCGGTACAACCGGCAACTCCGGGATCTGATCATCACCGGTCACGCCACGCCGTCGTTCCTGGTGTCCCACGAGCTGCCCCTGGACGACGCGGCCACCGGATACGAGCGATTCGACAACCGCGACAGCGGCTGGACCAAGGTGCTGCTGCGCCCCGCCGCCTGACGTTTCACCGCCGCCGCCTGGCTGGACAACAGCCCAGTCATTGGGCCGTCGGCCTTCTCCCCCGCCGTCTGTTCGCACGTAAACCTGCACAGTTCGGTGGGGCCGTACCGGGTCGGCGCGTTGGTGCCGCCCGCTACGAGGCGACAGGTCCGGTTGATGGATTCGCGACCCATTGCTTGCCGTTGCCCCATTCGCCCGGCGAGCCTTTCGGGAAGGGCAGAGTGTCGTGGGCCAGGGTGCCAGGATCACCCTGTTCCTTACGGCGCTGCTCGTCGATGCCGATCAGCCCGATGGCCTGATCGTGGCGTTGGGACTGCTCGAGGTACAGCAGATCGAGGAAGCCGGTCAGGGCGCCGGTGAGGGCCTTGACGGGATCGCTCTTGCAGTTTCCGATGCCGCCGAGCTGGTCGGCGCCGTAATGGATGACGGCCTTGGCCAGCTCGATGATCTGTTTGGCCCGTTGGTGACCGAATTCGGCGAACTTGTTGCGCATGCCCTCCAGCAGGTTGGCAGCCTGGATGCCCTGATCGGCGGTCCAGGTCAACTCCGCGTTGATGTCGGTGAGGTACTGGTGGCGGGACATGGCCTGGCGGTACCAGGCCAGGGCAGCGCCAGGGGAGAACCACTGGTCGCGCACCCTGCCGATATCGGACTTCATGGCGTCCGCGCACTCCTTGTACGCCCTGGTGCAGGCGAACAGCAACTCGGCGCGGTTGCGGATGACACCGGGGGCGCAGCGCCACGCCGGCAGGATGAAATCGGTGAAAGGACGGGGCGCACCGGGAGATTTCTGCTCGGCGACGTACTCCGAGCACAGTAGGTCCTCGCCGTACTCGGCCACGAAGGCGTCGAGGTTGTCCCCGGACACGCCGCTGTGCAGATCGACCCCCGTGGGGTTGCTGGTCGTGCACGGGACGAAGTCGCGGCCCGGCAGCCGCTCGCCGACGAGCTTGCGAAACTCTTCGAGGTCCGTGGGCGGGCTGAACTGGATCGGACCGGACGCGAACAGCGGGGCAGAGCCGCCCACGCCGGGCCGGTACACCCCGGTGCTCGCCGGCAGGCCCGCGTAGGCCGACACGTACGGCCGCAGGTAGGGGTTGTCCAGGTCGAAGTTCAGCGCCACCTGAATGTCGGTCTCGGTGTAGTCAGCGGTGGCCTTGAGCATGGCCGCCGCGTGCTCGCCCGTGTGGTCGGCCATCAGGCGGGCCTCACGGATGCGGTGGTCCAGGCCCTTCTCCCACCGTTGCTGCCAGTACGCAGACCACGGCAGCTCGCCCCACGCGCCGGCCGGGATCTGCCCGTTGCGGCCGATGTAAATGGCCGCGGCGTGGTAGGTCGCGGCGTCTTCGTACTGTTCCCGCCCGTAGTTGACCATCGCGTCGGTAGCCACTTGGAGGGTGCCGTGGCCGGTCATCAGCGCTGCCCCCAGGCCACGAGCTCCGCTGGGAGGTCGCCTTGCGTACGGCGCATCTGCTCGCGATGTTGCGTGGTGTAGGCGCGGGACGCAGCCACCAAGGCGGATCTGATCCGTTCGGCCACCTCGTGCTCACTTCGACCGCGCAGCGCTCCCCGGCGGATCCGCACCGTTATCTCGCCGGTCCGCCCGTCCCGCGCAAAGCGCACTGATCCGTCGCTGGACTCGGCGGACACCCCGAACCCGTCCACGCCGTCGCCGGGTTGTCTCTTCCTGTCGGTCATGACCCCGTTCCCCCGTTCGTTCGTCATGCGGCCAGTCCCGCCTCGATCACCTCACGGGCGATGGCGTCCGCCGCGGCGCGGGCCTGCTTGCCGGTCACCGCAGTCTGGTGGGAGACGTCGACCTCCACACCGACCATGCGGCCCGGCTCGCTGACCGTGGCGCGGGAGGCGAACTCCGCCCGCGGTTGCGAGCGCTGGCATCCCACGGTGTAGCGGCTCTCTCCCGGGATCGCCTGGGGCGGGTCGTGGCACAGCCACTCCGCCCATTCGTCCGCTTTGCCCCGCAGAAACTTCCGTTTCACCTCATCGGTGTTCTCGACGGCGACGACGTCCTTCCACGCCACCTGCAGCCGGAACCGCACGTTGATCGTCAACGGGCCTCCGGGCGGCAGACCGGCCATGCAGAGCAGCGAGCTGCCGTCGACGCCGTCCGGCACCGAGTTGGCCTTCAATACCAGGTCAGCGGCTGGTCTGTGCGTCAGCCGACCGAATACGGCGGCGCAGTCGTGGGGCAACGCCACCTGCTGGAACTGCTCCGCCGTCGGGGACGGCGACGGGGTCCGGCTGGGTATCGGCTCCGGCGTGGCCCGGGCTTCGCATCCGGCAAGCAGCACGATGCCGGCCGCCACCGTCAGCAACCTCGGCACCTTCACCACGTGCCCGAATGATCGTCGGCCGCGACCTTGCTCAACGCCCGGTCGTACGCCTGGGCGCGGGCTGCGATGGCCAACCGCACGGTGATGCTCACCTGCCGCTCCAGCGACGCTTCGGTGTGGCGGGCGAGCGCGCGGTCGGCCAACGCGACCTGAATATCCCCGTCGGCGGACACACGCAGTGTGACCGTGCCATCCGGTGAGGTGACCTCGATCCGGGACTGGCGCAGTTCTTCGCTGTAGGCGCCCATCCTGTCGTTGCCCCTCCCCGTATCCGCTGAGCCGCCCACGCTACAAGATCAGATTCGGTGATGCTGTCCCATCGACGATCTCAAGTCCTTGACGCGACGATGGCAGCTGTGGCCGGTTCCCTTCCCGGGTGCTGGGTCAGCCCCGGCGGGGATCACCGAGGAACTCGGTCAGCCACGCCCGTCGGCGATGTGCGCGGCGGGAGCCGTAGCGGTGTCCGAGCAGCCACGCACCCGCGGCCGGACCGGCCGCCACCATCAGGCCCAGGGCGAACTGCAGGTGGTTGAGGCGGCCATCCTGCTCGCCGCGGGCGATCGCCCACCACACCAAGAGACTGGGCAGGGTCACCGCGAATGTCAGCAGTGGCACGAGGCCGTACGGGGCCAGCACGAGCACCATCCACCGCACGAGCATCGGACGCCATCGGCGCCGTTGTGACCACCGGTCCCGCAGGGGCAGAGGATGGTACGGAAACCGGATTCCGAGCCAGGCGGCGAAGCCGAGCGCACCCGCCGGGACGATCATGATCCATAACGCGGTCAGGGCGGCGCCCACCGAATCATGCTCGTGGACGCCGATGGCGGCGGCTGTCGCGACGCACAACGGCGTGACCAACAGCCACAGGACGATGTTCTTGGCGAACCACAGCCGCCGCAGCATGACCGGGTCGGCTAGCGCGGTCACGCTCCGCGCCGCGTCGCCGCCGAGCAGGTTCGTCGCGGGCACGTCGGAATACATCCAGCTGGCCAGGATCATCGCGAACGCCAGCGGCCCGTGAAAGCGGAAGAGCGCATCGACCAGACCGGCCGGGAGCAGCGTCCAGCAGGCCGTCATGAGCAGGCCGTTGCCGATGACCACGCTGGGCGTTTCGTACGGCGGGTGCAGTGCGCGGCGCAGCTCGGCCCGGACCGCCCGCCCCAGATTCACCGGTAGCGACGCGGCCGGCGCCGTCCGTGCCCGGGCCGACCCGTTCACGTCCCCTCCCGCCCGCCCCCGTCCCGCGTACGTCGGTCCTGCCGACGATCCTGGTCGGGAACGCGCCGGATGTCGGAGGGACCCATCGGATGCTAACTGGGCCTGACCCGTTTCGCCGGGACCGGTGATGTGTTGTTCTCATGCGTGGCGGCTGCTGGTGGTGCCGACGAAGCCCGGCGCCACCACCAGCAGCAGCTGCCTAGGGGAACGTGACCACGCTGACCGGTACGGTGTCGGTGCCTTGCGCGGGCCCTCCGGTGTTGTTGACGACGTGGTCGATGACCCCGACGCCACCCAGCGACACCGTGAAGACGTTGTGCAGCTTCACCCCGCTGTTGACGGGGACCTCGAAGCCACGGTCCGAATGCACCTGCGGGTTGACGTTGAAGTAGCAGTAGCTACCCATCGCCCAGGCTTCGTGGCTGGTCACGCCGTCCGCGACCTGGTACGCCGCGTACCCGTTGGCGCCGGAACGCCAGCTCGCGTTGTTCGGCGGGTCGTACGGCTGTTCGTTCTGCAGGAAGTACGTGCGGCCGCCGTTGCCGTTCCAGCGCACTTCGTACTTCTGGTAGTGCTCGACGAACAGGCCGTACGCGGTCACGTTCCGGCCGTTGACGATCAGGCCGGTGTCCGCGGTGTTGATCGTCCAGCCGTACGTGCCGGCGGTGCCGTGGTCGGCGCGCCACGCCCAGATGTGGTCGATGATGGTGTTGTTGCTGTTGACCAGCAGGCTGTTGGTGGCCTTGCCGGGCATCGAGCCGCCGATCCGGAAGAACACGTCCTGCACGGTCGTCGGGTTCGCGGCGTGGTCGGCCGAGGAGCCGTTCGGGCCGATCACGAGCAGGTTCGGCGAAGTGGTGGTGCCCGCGTCGAAGAGCAGGCCGGAGAGCTTCACACCGTCCACGTCGGCCACCTGCATGGCAGTGACACCGCCGTCCGGAATGATCGTGGCGTAGCCGAGGCCGAGCACCAGGGTGTTCGCCCGGGTCACGGTGATCGTCTGGTTGATGTGGTAGATGCCCGGTTGGAAGAGCAGGTTCAGGCCCTGCGCGAGGGCGTCGTTGATCGTCGCGGCACTGTCGCCGGGCTTGGCGACGTAGAACTGCGTCAGCGGGACGGAGGTGCCCGGGGTGTTGCCGTTCGCCCAGGTCACGCCAGCGGCGTTGGTCTGCAGGCCGGGGACGAACACCTGGTACGCGCCGGCGGCCTGGTAGAGGTACGGCTTCTCCCGGATGACCGGCGTGGTGCCGATCGTGGTGTACGGCGGGTTCGGGAAGCTTGACGCCGGCGCGCCCTTGACCCCGACGAACGCTTGGTTCCACACCGCGTTAAGGCTCGAACCGATGATGCTGTTGCGGGTGAGCCACTGCTGCTGCGAGTACTGCTGCTCGGCGCCGCTGATCCGGGAGTCGGCGATGTACCCGCCGGACGCCCAGCCGTAGCCGGCCGGGGCGAGGTTGAGGTCTCCGTGAATGTCCATCCGGCGGAACGGCGCGGCCTGCGCGACGGCCCAGCGGTCGGCGCCGGAGACCGGATAGAGCGAGAGGTTCTCCACCGAACGCCAGAAGTTCTGGGTGGCGTTGCCCTGGAACCATCCGGCGTCGACGGTGATGTCGCCGTTGATCCGGGTGTCCTGCGGGTTCTGGCCGAGACCCAGCACCGAGGTGTAGAAGCCGACCTGGATGTTCAAGCCGTTGTAGGTGCCCGGCTTGAACGCGAGCACGTACCGTTGCGGGCCGAACTGGTTCGACTCCTGCTGCCGGAAGATCGTGTCGGCCTGGCTCTGGATCGAGGCGGACGACATCGACGGGTCGAAGACGATGACGTTCGCGCCGAGGCTGCCGCCGCCCGGCAGCGCCGGCCCGGTGGTCGTGCCGAAGACCTTGAACTCCCAGAGGGAGTAGCCGTATCCGGTGGCGCGCTCGGTGCCGTACATGCGGACGTAGCGGGCCGTGGCCGCAACCGCAAGGCTCTGCACGCCGACGACGCCGGCGGTGGCCGCGGTGGCGTCGGTCCAGCCCACACCGTCCGCAGAGGTCTGAATCGTGAAAGACCTGGCGTACGCGGCCTCCCAGGTCAGTTCCACCCGGGTGATCTCTGCGCTGGCGCCCAGATCGACCTGCAACCATTGCGGGTCGGCGAACGCGGACGACCAGCGGGTGCCGGCGTCCCCGTCGACCGCGGCGGACGCGGCGTAGACTCCGGGGTTCTCCGACGACGAAGCGACCGCCGGTGCGCCCTGCGACAGCAGCGTCTCCGCGGCTGCAGCGCCGGGCGCGCCGATCGCGCCGACGCCGGTGACGACGGCGGCCACCATAACGCCGGCGGCAGCCAGGTGCCATCGGCTACGTGATCTTCTCGGGGGGACGGCGACGATGTTCATGGCGTCTCCTAGACATGGCGGTGCCGACGCGGGGGATGCGCGTGGGCGTGGGAGCCGGGGAATCTCCCATGGCGAATGTCCAGATAGAGCGCTCCATCAATGCCTGAATGTTAAGTTTGTTACGGCATTGTGTCAAAGCCTGACGACGTTCCGCTGTGGGCGAGCTTCGCGACACGCTGTAAAGGCGAGCAGGTAAGAGACACGCCCCGGCGTGGGCTGATCTTGTTCAGTCATCCGCCACCTTGAGCACGAGCTTGCCGGTGTTCTGGCCGTTGAACAGCCGCAGCAGGGCCTCAGGGAACGCCTTCACGCCGCCGTCCACCACGTCCTCGCGCGAACGCAGTTTCCCGGCCGCCAGCCACCCGGACATCTCGGCGGCGGCCTCGGCGTACCGGTCGGCGTAGTCGAAGACCACCATGCCGGTCATGGAGGCCCGGTTGACCAGCAGGGACATGTAGTTGGCCGGACCCTTGACCGGTTCTGTCGCGTTGTACTGGGAGATCGCGCCGCAGATGACGATGCGGGCGCCCCGGGCCAGCCGGGAAAGGACCGCGTCGAGGATGTCGCCGCCCACGTTGTCGAAGTAGACGTCCACCCCGTCGGGTGCCTCCTCACGCAACGCCGTGCGGACGTCGGAGGACTTGTAGTCGATGCAGGCGTCGAAGCCGAACTCCTCCACGACGAGGCGGCACTTGCGTTCGCCGCCGGCGATGCCGATCACCCGGCAACCCTGGAGTTTGGCGATCTGGCCGACCACGCTGCCGACCGCACCGGCCGCGCCGGACACCACGACGGTCTGCCCGGGCTGCGGGCGGCCGATGTCGAGCAGCCCGAAGTAGGCGGTCATGCCCGGCATGCCCAGCACGCCCAGGTACACCGGCAGGGGCGCCAGCGCCGGGTCGACCTTGGTCAGCCCCCGGCCGTCCGACAGGCAGTACTCCTGCACGCCGAGGGTTCCGTACACATGGTCGCCGACCGCGAAGCGGGGGTGGCGGGAGGCGACGACCCGTCCCACACCTCCGGCGCGCATGACCTCGCCGATCCCGACCGGGGGGATGTAGGACTTGCCTTCGTTCATCCAGCCGCGCATGGCCGGGTCCAGCGACAGGTAGATCGACTGGATCAGCAGTTCGCCATCGCCCGGCTCGGTGGCCGGTTCCTCGACGTACTCCCAGTCGGTGGGCTTCGGCAACCCGACGGGGCGGGCTGCCAGCCGGTACTGACTGTTGATGCGGCTCATCTGGAGGGCTCCTTGGTCGTCGAAATAAGGGTGGCAGCGGTTTGCGGGGACATCTTGCGGGCGCGGCGGATGATGCGGCGGCATCGCAGTTCGAGGACCACGACGGCGATCCCGAAGAACCGGAACTGTGTGTTCGTGGTCTGCCTGCGCAGATACCGCTGGTACACCTGCTGGGCGATGACGGCGACCCGGAACAGACCGAAGACCTGGTACCAGGCCCATTCGGCGCGGGTGACCGCGGCGCCGGTGCGCGCGCAGTAGTACGCGACGACCTGCTCGCGCGTCATCATCCCGGGCAGGTGTGTGGGCTGGCGGCGGAAGAGCCGCATCAGTGGTTCGTCGCCCGGCTCGACCCAGTACCCCAGCGAGTTGGCGAGGTCGAGGATCGGGTCACCGACGGTGGCGAGTTCCCAGTCGAGCAGGCCGATCGGGCGGGTCGGATCGGCCGGGTCGAGCACCACGTTGTCGAAGCGGAAGTCGTTGTGGACCAGTGTGTGCGGCCGGTCCTCGGGCTGATGCTCGTCGAGCCAGCGCATCACCGCCTCGAACGTGCCGACGTTGCGGGTCCGCGCCCTGCGGTAGCGCTCGGACCAGCCGGCGACCTGCCGGGCGACGTAACCGTCGCCCTTGCCGAGATCGCCGAGACCGGTGGCGGCGACGTCCACCGAGTGCAGATCGGCCAGCAGGTCGATGACGTTGCGGCACAGTGCGGCGGTCTGCTCGCGATCCAGGTGTACGCCCGCAGGAAGTTCCTTGCGCGGGATGAGTCCGCCGATCCGCTGCATGACGTAGAAGGGCGTACCGATGACCGAGGTGTCCTGGCACAGGGCCACGGTGCGGGGAACGTACGGCAGATGCCGGGCGAGCTGGGACTGGATCCGGTGCTCGCGGACCATGTCGTGCGCGGCGTTGACGTGGTTGCCCCTGGGCGGCCGGCGCAGCACGAGGTCACCGCCGGGGTAGCGCAGCAGGTAGGTCAGGTTCGACACGCCGCCGGAGAACTGCCGTACCTCGGGAACGGTGGTGAGGTCGATGTCGGTTCCGGTGGCGTTCGCGGCCAGCCAGGCGGCAACGGCGCGAGTGTCGAAGGCGTCCTCCGCGCGCACGTCCCGGTCGCTCATGTGAGCCTCCGGACGACGCGCAGTGGCAGCACCTTCATGGCGGCGCCCAAGGGCACCCAGGGCCACTGCGGAACGTACGCTCTGATGCGCCGCTGCTCGATGGCGCGGACCATCGCGCGCACCCCGGTCTCGGTGTCGACCATGAAGCGGGTCTTCTGCTCGACGTGGGCGTTCATCTCCGAGCGGATGTAGCCCGGATAGATCACCGACACGTCGAGGCCCTTGATGCGCTCCGCGCGCAGGCCCTCGGCGATCGCTGCCACGCCCGCCTTCGTCGCGGCGTACGTGGTCATCGAGCGGCGCATGCCGCGCAGCGCGGACATCGAGGAGATGAGCACGAGGTGGCCGCGCCCCTGTTCGCGGAAGATCTCCAGCGCGGCCTCGCATTGCGACAGGGCGCCGACGAAGTTGGTCATCGCGGTGGCGAGGTTCGCGTCGGCCCGGCCGGTGCCCAGCGGGGCGCCCTTGCCGAGGCCGGCGTTGACGATCACGCGATCGAGCCTGCCGTAAGTCACGGCGAAGGTGTGGAAGACCTTGGTGACCGCCCCGGCGTCGGTGACGTCCAGCGCGGCCGTCTCCACCCGCCGCCCGGTGTCGGTGCGGATCCGGTCGGCGAGCACGTCGAGCCGGTCTGTGCGCCGCGCGCACAGCGCCAGGTCGTAGCCGAGCGCGGCGAACTGGCGGGCCATCTCCTCGCCGAGTCCGGCGCTCGCACCGGTGATCAGGACGACGCCGCGCGTCACGGCGTCTCCCGGACGGTGGCGTCCTCGCCCAGTTCGATCTCGCGGATCCGGGCGCCTGCGGCGATCATGCGGCGGTCGTAGAGCGGACGGGCCAGGCGCTTGGTCCAGAACGCTCGCCGGGCGGGCCGGTCAGGCAGGACCAGGAAACGCCTGGCGTCGACGCCCCGCAGGACCCGGGCGGCCATCTCGTCGGCGTCGAGCGGCGCGCGGGCGATCAGCCGGGTGGCGATCCGTTCCATGAGCGGGTCGTCGCCGCCAAGGGAGGCGGCCAGATTGGTACGGAAGAACGACGGGCAGACGACGCTGACGTCGATGCCCCAGGGGCGCAGCTCGTGGCGCAGCCCTTCCGACAGCGCGACGACGGCCGCCTTGCTGGCGTCGTACGAGCTCATCGCGGCCGGGTGGGTGAGCCCGGCGATCGACGCGACGTTGACGATGTGGCCGCGTTGCTGTGCCTTGAACATCGGCGCGAACATGCGGCAGCCGTTGACCGTGCCGAGGACGTTGATCTCGAGGATCCGTCGCCAGTGCGCGTCGTCGAGCCGGTCGACCCGCCCGCCCGCGGCGATGCCCGCGTTGTTGACGAGCAGGTCCAAGCCGTCGAGGTCGCGTTCGACCCGGTCCAGGGCGGCTGCCCAGTCATCGAACGAGGTGATGTCCAGCCGCTGGTACAGGGCGCCGGCCGGTACCTCCAGGTCCGGCGCCAGGTCGGTGACGAGCACCCGTTCCCCGCGGGCCGCGAGCCGCTCGGCGAGGGCCCGGCCCAGGCCGGAGGCACCGCCGGTGATCAGGACGCGACGCCCGCTCACCGCAGCGCTCCGTGCTTGCCGAGTTCCGCACGGGCGACGATGCCCTTGTGTACCTCGTCCGGGCCGTCGGCCAGGCGCACGGCCCGGGCCGCGGTCCACGCGCCGGCCAGGGGGAAGTCGCTGGACAGCCCGGCACCGCCGTGGATCTGCATGGCGAAGTCGATGACCTGCTGGGCCACGTTCGGCGCGGCGACCTTGATGGCGCTGACCTCGCTGACCGCGCCGGTGGGACCGTAGGTGTCGAGTTTCCAGGCGGCGTGCAGGATCAGCAGCCGGGCGGAGTCGATGGCGATGCGGGCCTCCGCGATGCGTTCCCGATTGCCGCCGAGGTTCACCAGCGGCTTGCCGAACGCTTCGCGCGACAGGCCGCGCTCGCACGCCAGGTGCAGCGCCCGCTCGGCCAGGCCGATCATGCGCATCGCGTGGTGCACCCGGCCCGGCCCGAGCCGGCCCTGCGCAAGCTCGAATGCCCGGCCCGGTCCGCCGATGACATTCGCGGCGGGAACCCTGACGTCGGTGAACGACACCTCACCGTGCCCGAACGGTTCGTCGAGGAATCCCATGGTGTCGAGCATCCGCTCGACCTTCACGCCGGGGGTGTCGCGCGGGACGAGCACCATCGAGTGCCGGGAGTGCTTGGGGGCGTCCGGGGCGCTGAGACCCATGACGATCAGGACGTCGCAGTCCGGGTGGCCGATGCCGGTCGTCCACCACTTGCGGCCGTCGAGCACCACGTCGTCACCGTCGACCACCGCGGTCAGCTGCATGTTGGTGGCGTCCGAGGACGCAACGGCAGGTTCGGTCATGGCGAACGCCGACCGGATCCGCCCGTCGAGCAGCGGGTCGAGCCACCGCTCGCACTGCTCCGGCGAGCCGTACCGCAGCAGCAGCTCGGCGTTGCCGGTGTCCGGTGCGTTGCAGTTGAACACGTACGGGGCCAGCGCCGACCAACCCGTCGCCTCGGCGATCGGCGCGTATTCCACATTGGTCAAGCCCGCGCCACCGCGGGTTCCGAACCGCTCGGCGTACGGGCCCTCGTGCCCCGCCGGCAGAAACAGGTTCCACAGGCCCTGGGCGCGGGCCTTGGCCTGCAATTCGCGTACCTCGTCGGGCACGCGCCAGAGGTCGGCTCCGCCGCCGTGCCGGCGTGCCTCGCTCGCCCGGGCATTCAGGTCACGTTCGACCGGGGCGATCTCGGCCGCGACGAAAGCGCGGACGGACTCCGTCAGGTCGGCGGCGCGGGGGGACGGACTGAAATCCATGACCTCAGCGTAGGCGGCAATCCGGCAAAAACTTGATCGTACGCGACAACGACTTGATCGTACGCGACATCTCAGTCCCGGCTCCGGGCCTCGCGCCGCAGCTGCGAGGGCGTGCGCCCCCACCACCGCCTCGCGCACCGGGTCAGCACCGCCTGCTCGGCGAAACCCACCAGGTTGCTGACCTGAACGAAGGGCATCGTCGTGGTGGTGAGATACGAGCGCGCCCGATTCCGGCGCACCGAGTCGAGAACGGCACCGAACGACGTTCCCTCCACGGCGAGCTGCCGCTGCAGTGTCCGCGGATGCACCGTCAGCACGCGCGCGACGTCGGCGAGCTCGGTCGAGGCGGTACCCAGCGACTGCTCGAGCACCGCGCGCACCCGCGACGTCACGGCCTTGCCCACGCCCGGGGACTGCCGCGACAGGAAAGCCAGCGCCAGCCCGCGTACGGTCGCATCGACGCCGTCCAGTGTGCGCGACAGCAGGCTGGACGGCAGCCGCAGCACCGCCTCGGTACGCCCGAAACGCACGCGCGCGCCGAACGCCTCCTCGTACCGCTGCCGGGGTGCGACCGGATCGTGGGGCAGATCGACCGACTTCAGCCCGTATTTCCCGCCGGCCAGGAACATCACCGTCCGGTGCAGGAACAGCACCGTCATGTCGGTCGCCTGCGGCAGCGGCCGTACCCCGGGAAAGGTGTAGCGGAGCGCGACCACACCGCGGTCCCCTTCCGGGTCCTCGACCAACGAAACGCTCTGGTCGCGGGCGTGCACGAACATGTAGCGCGACGTGCATTCCAGAGCATCGGCCACCGACGGCGAATGCTGGATCGCGAGCGCCAACGGTCCCAGCAGGCCAAGCTCCTGGGCCTGACCCACCCGCAGCCCGAGATCGGGACAGCCGAGGTCGGCGGCCGCCACCTCGAGGACCGCCGCCAGCTTCGAGTCCTCGACCAGCAACTCGTCGGTGTCCAACGCCTCCACCGGCAGGCCCACCCGCCGCGCGCAGCCGACGGCGTCACCGCCGAGCGACTCGACGACCTGCCGGAACTTCTGCAAACCGGCGGAACGGACCAGAGACACCCCTACAGGCTATGTGCCGGCCCGGCGCGGGAACCGCCCGGTCAGCGTTGACCGACCAGCAGCCGCACGGCAGCGCCCGTCTGCAGCCGCACGGGCCCCGCTCGTCGGCACTGCCTGACCGGTGCCACGCTGAGGATGCCGGGTTAGGGCATCAGCTCAGGGCGAGCCAGGCGAGGCTGGCCACACCCGCGGCGACGCAATAGATGGCGAACGGCGTGAGGGTGCGGGTCTCGAAGTAGCGGGTCAGGAAGCGCAGCGACACGTAGGCGGCGACGCCGGCAGCCACGCTGCCGACGACGACCTGGCCGAGGATCCCGTGCCCGGCCGGGCCGGCCAGCTCGGGCAGTTTCAGCAGACCTGCCGCGGCAATGACCGGGGTGGCGAGCAGGAACGCGAAACGGGCGGCATCGTCATGGCGCAGACCGCGCACGAGCCCGGCGGTGATGGTGGCGCCGGAACGGGAGATCCCGGGCAGCAGTGCGAGGATCTGCGCCGCACCGACGCCGACCGCCTCACCCCAACCGAGGCGGCCCAGCCGGGCATCGGCCGCGGCGTCGTCCTGGCCGTGCAGGCCACCCTCCGAAGACCCGGCCGTGGTGTAGACCTGGACCCGGGCGGACCCGCGATACTCGACCACACCGACCGGTACGGCCGCGCTCGCGGCCGCGCCGGTGCGGCTGCGCAGCCTCTCCACCGCGAACAGCACACCGCCGTTGAGGATCAGGAACACCGCGGCGGGGACCGGTCGGCCCAGCACCGTACGGATGGTGTGCTCCAGGGCCAGGCCCACCACGCCGACGGGGATCGTGGCGGCGATCAGCAGCCAGGCCAGCCGTTCGTCGGGGCTGTCCACGCGGCGGTGGCGAATCGAGGTGATCAGCCCGCGGATGATGCGCTCCCAGTCACGGCGGTAGAACACCACCAGGGCGACGGCGGTGGCCACGTGCACCGCGACGAGGAACGCCAGGTACGGCGAGTCGGTCCCGGCCATGTCCAGGTTGCGGGCCCAGGTCCCGCCGATCAGCGCGGGAATGAGGATGCTGTGACCGAGGCTCGATACGGGAAACAGCTCGGTGACGCCCTGTAGCAGACCGATGACGATGGCCTGGACGTAGGTCAGGTGCGCCAACGCGACCTCCTTGGCGGCGACGGGACGGAGGCCACCACCATACGGGTCGGTCGGGCGTGCACCACGCCGGCTTCATCTGCCCTTCATGTCGCGCACCGGTCTGCGGACCAGGAGCGCGCGGCTACGTCACGTCGCACAGCGCCTGCGGAGTCAGCGGACGCGGCGATAGCGGATGTGGGTGGTCAGCGGCGAGTGAAGCACCTCGGCGGGTTCGAACCCGAACGACTCGACCCCGTCGAAGATGCGCTCGCCCGAACCGAGCAGCACCGGTGCGATGTCGAGGGTGAGCTCGTCGACCACTCCGGCGATCAATGCCTGCCGCACGGTCGAGGCCCCACCGGCGATGTCCACGCCCTTGTCCCCGGCGGCCTGGCACGCTGCGGCATAGGCCGCGTCGAAACCCTCGGTGACGAAGTGGAAGGTCGTCCCGCCCTCCATCTGGATCGGATCATGTCCGTAATGGGTCAGCACGAACACCGGCGCGTGATACGGCGGCTCGGGGCCCCACCACCCGGTCCATTCCTCATCCCAGTCCCCGCGGACCGGGCCGAACATGTTCCGGCCCATCACATACGCGCCCCGCGGGCGCATGAGCCACCCGTTCGCGATCTTGTCGGCATCGTTGGCTCGAGGGTCGCCGATGTGCCAGCCGTGCAACTCCCGCCCCCGCTTGCCCAAGGGATCGTCGCGGCTCTGGTCCGGCCCGGCGACGAAGCCGTCCAGCGAGATCGACATGTGGCAGGTGGTGTCCGGCACTGGCGAACCTCCTGAGTGATTACGACCCGCAAGCAGTCGGACGGTAGCAGGTGATGGCAGACCGCGGACGCTACACACGGGATGATGACGCGGAGGTCAGACCAAGATCACCCCCCACGGGTGCACGGCGACGGCCGCCTTGCCGGTAGGTGCTGGATCCGCCGACAAGACGGCCGAGGAGAGCCGGCCGGTCCGGCGCCGGCCGTCCCACATCGTCACCTCGACGCGGGTGCGCCACAGGCGGGCCAGGTAGGTCATGGTCAGGTAGCGCCGCTCCAGCAGCGCGCGCACCCGGTCCGAGGTGGTGAACTGGTTCGCCTCCACCCGGTCGGGACGACGCTCAGCGTTGCTCGCCGCACCGCTCGTCGAAGATGCGCCGAAGCTCGGCGACATCCTTGACCCGCTCGGCGCGGGTGGCGGCCAGCGGTGACACCACCATCGTCGTGACTCCGGCCGAGGCGAACTCGTCCAGGCGCCGCCGAATCCCACCCGCCGGGCCTACCATGGCGGTGGCATGCACCAGGTCATCGGGAACGACAGCGGCCGCCTCGGCCCGGCGGCCGTCCAGAAAAAGCTCCTGGATGCGTGCGGCTTCGGTGGGGTAGCCGTAGCGGCGGATCAGGTCATTGGAGAAGTTCCGGCCGCGTGCGCCCATCCCACCGATGTAGAGGGCGAGTTGCGCACGGTGTCGGCCGAGCAGCTCCCGGGTGGATTCGGCGATCGCGAACGGGACCGGCGCCATCACGTCCAACGGGCCCAGCTCCGGATCACGCCGGGCCAGACCCGCGGCGAGCGGCTCGGCGAAGACCCGGGACGCGGCCCGCGGATCCAGGAACAGGGCCTGCCAACCCTCGGCGATCTCGGCCGCGAGCGCGACGTTACGTGGGCCCATCGCGGCCAGCAGGATCGGGATACGCGCCCGCACCGGACGGTTGATGAGCTTGAGTGGTTTGCCGAGGCCCGTCCCCGAGTCCGGCGGCAACGGGATGCGGTACTTCGTTCCGTCGAAGGTCAGGGTTTCCCGGCGCCAGACGCGGCGGCAGATCTCCACGGCCTCGCGGGTGCGGGCGAGCGGCGCGTCGTAGGCGACCCCGTGGAAGCCCTCGATCACCTGCGGACCGGATGCCCCCAGGCCGAGCGAGAAGCGGCCGCCGGACACGTGGTCGAGTCCGGCCGCGGTCATCGCGGTGAGCGTCGGGGTCCGGGTGTAGAGCTGCATGACTCCGGAGGCGAGCTCCAGGCGTGTGGTCCGGGCCGCCAGGTAGCCGAGCTGACTGACCGCGTCGAAGCTGTACGCCTCCGGCACCACGACCAGTTCGGCGCCGGCCGCCTCGTACTCGACGATCTCCTCGGCGGCCTGCGCGAAACCCTCGCCGTCGTATCCGAGCTGAACACCGAGGCGCATGGCGGCTCAGGCACCGGTGTCGTGGACGATGACCTGGCGGATCACGTCGCCACGGCCGAGCGCGGCCAGTGCGTCGTCGAGCTGGTCGAGGCGCAGCCGGTGGCTCACCATGCCCTCGAGGTCGAGCCGGCCGGCCCGCCACAGCGCGACCAGGCGGCCGAAGTCGCGCGGAGGGTCGGCCGAGCCGTAGAGCGACGGGATGATCCGTTTGCCCTCGAAAAGGAGTTCGAACGGGCTGAACTCGACGTGGTGCTCGGCGCGCCCGGCGCCGACCACGACCACGGTGCCACCCCGGCGGACCGCGGTCCACGCCGTACGCAAGGTGGCGGGCACGGCCACGACGTCGAACGCGTAATCGACACCCTCGCCGTCGGTGAGCTCGGCGGTCAGGTCGCTGAGGCCGTTCGGGGTGACCGCGTGCGTCGCGCCGAACCGGCGCGCCACGTCGTGTTTGGCCGCCACGGTGTCCACCGCCACGATGACCGCCGCGCCGGCGAGCCGGGCGCCCTGGATCGCGGCGATGCCCACGCCGCCGCAGCCGATGACCGCCACGGTGTCCCCCGGCCGGACGGCGGCCGTGTTGACGACCGCGCCGACACCGGTCGTGACCCCGCAACCGAGCAGGGCGGCCACCTCGTACGGCACATCCGGGGCGATCTTCACCAGACCGGCGCGGTGGACGACCATCTCCTCGGCGAAGGCACCGCAGCCGACCATGCCGAAGGCGGGGGCGTCGCCGACCATGAAGCGGGGCATGGCGTAGCCCGACATCACGTGCGCCATGCACAGGTACGGCTCGCCGCGCCGGCAGGGCGCACATGCGCCGCAGGCCGGCAGCCAATTCACGGTCACCCGATCGCCGGGGGCAAGGTCCTCGACGCCGTCGCCGACCTCGAGCACGTCACCGGCCGCCTCGTGCCCGAGGACGGCCGGCACGGGCTGCGGCAGACCACCATCGCGGGCGGACAGGTCCGAATGGCAGACACCGGCAGCACGGACCCTGATCCGGACCTCGCCGGGACCCGGCCCGAGCACGGTCACATCGTCGCGGATTTCGAACTTCTGGTCACCGATCGCGTGGAGAACAGCCGCCCGCATTCTGACCACTCCTCGGAATTAGAACGTGTTCTACGTTAACCGGCCACGCCGTACCGAGCAAGCGATTGGTCACCACCACCTGCTTGCCGTCATAATGTGCCTGGTGACGACCGCAAAGAAGGCCGTACGGGCCAGCACAGTCGCGCCGGCCTCGGAGCGCCGCGCGCATCTGGTCCAGCTGGCCGGCGACCTGTTCGCCGAGAAGGGCTTCCGGGCCACCACCGTCCGCGAGATCGCCGACGCGGCGGGAATCCTCTCCGGCAGCCTCTACCACCACTTCGACTCCAAGGAATCGATCGGCGACGAGATCCTCAGCACGTTCCTGGACGACGTGCTCGCCGGCTATCGCGCCGCGGTGCACGACGCCGACGATCCGCGTGCCGCGATCGAACAGATCGTCCGGTCCAGCACCGCGACGCTGAGCCGGCACCGGGCCGCGCTCACGATGCTGCAGAACGATTGGACCTACTTCAGCGGACAGCCGCGCTTCGCGTACCTGCGCACGGCGATGAAGGAGATCGAACGGATCTGGGTGCAACAGCTCGAGCGAGGCAAGCAGTCCGGGCAGTTCCGGGACGACCTCGACGCTCGCCTGACCTACCGGCTGCTGCGCGACATCCTGTGGATCCCGACCTCGTGGCGGCAACGCCCGGCCAGAGCCTGGCGCACAGATCAGATCGTCGACGGCCTGCTCCGGCTGATCTTCGATGGGATCAGCGCGCCTGCTGCACCGGCGCCGCAGCGACGCAACGCGCGCAGCAGGTAGGCAGGCGGCGCGACGCATCGTGGGTCACACGGGTCCGGCAACCTGCTAGTGTCCCCAAGCAAGCGCTTGGTGGAATCCGTGTGACGAATCCGGGGAGGACGCGATGGGGCGGCTGGACTGCAGAACGACGCGCACCACCGGAGGCGCCCACGACGGCCAGCACCGCGGGGCGCGCTGACATGGGCGCGAAGCTGCTCGCCGGACGGGTCGCCGCAGTCACCGGCGCGGGAAACGGTCTCGGCGCGGCCGAAGCCGTCGCCCTCGCCGCCGCGGGCGCCCGGCTGGTGCTCAACGACCTGCCCGGCGCGGCGTTGGAAACGGTGGGCGAGACGATCCGCGCAGCCGGCGGTGAGGCGGTGCTCTGCCCCGGCGACGTCGCGGACTTCTCGACCGGCGAGGCCCTGGTGCGCCGGGCGGTCGAGGCGTTCGGCGGGCTCGACATCCTGGTCAACAACGCCGGCGTGCTGCGCGACCGGATGGTCTTCGCGATGTCCGAGCAGGAATGGGACTCGGTGATCCGGGTGCATCTACGCGGCCACTTCGTCACCACCCGGTTCGCCACGGCGTACTGGCGGGAGCGGAGCAAAACGACCGGCGCACCGGTGTACGCCCGGATCGTGAACACCTCGTCCGAGGCGTTCCTGCTCGGCTCCGCCGGTCAACCCAACTACGCCGCCGCCAAGGGCGGCATCGTCGCGCTGACCCTGACCACCGCGCGCGGCTGCGCCCGCCACGGCGTGCGCGCCAACGCCATCTGCCCGCGCGCTCGCACCGCGATGACCGGGGACCTGATGGGCCCGCCGCCGGACGGGCCGGATCCGCTTTCACCGCAGCGGGTCGCCCCTCTGGTGACCTACCTGGCCGGCCCGGCCGGCGCGCGGATCACCGGCGAGGTCTTCGTGGTGCACAGTGACGTGGTGGCGGTGCTCGGGCCGCCGACGGTGCGGGCGAGCTTCCGTGCCCAGGACGGGCAGTGGTCGGCGACCGAGCTGGACGCCGCTCTGGCGCCGGTGTTCACGGGCGATCCACCGCAGCCGGGCTTCGTCTGCGAGGAGACGCTGCCGCTGGCCGCGGCCACGTTCGGCGAGGATCGGTGAACCAGCGGGCCGCCGTGACGATGCCGGCCGACGAGACCGCCGCGATGCTGGCCGGCGCGCGCAAGATGCAGCTCGCCACCATCAACCCGGACGGCACGCCGCACCTCGTGACGATGTTCTACGGGCTGCAGGACGGCCAGGTGGCGTTCTGGACGTACCGCGCCTCGCGCAAGGCGCGCAATCTGGCCCGCGACCCCCGCGTGACCTGCCTGGTCGAGGACGGCGAGGACTACTTCGAGTTGCGCGGCGTCCAGGTGACCGGGACCGTGCGGCGGATCGACGACCCGGCCGGAGTGGCTGAGATCGGCCGGCTGGTGGCGGCCCGCCTGCCGGGCGCACCGGACAGCGGCTCGCTGCCCGGTGTGCTCGACGAGTACGTGGCGCGTGCCGCGGCGAAGCGTGTCGCCTTCCTGGTCGAGCCACGCCAGGTGGTCACCTGGGACCATCGCCGCCTGGTCACATGAGCTCGTCGGTGGTCGGCACCAGGACCGTCTTCACCTCGGTGTACGCCTCGATCGAGCCGCGCCCGCCCTCGCGCCCGAGCCCGGACCGGCCGAATCCGCCGAACGCCACGTGCGGCTCCAACTGATAGCCGTTCACGCCGATCGTGCCGGCGCGCACCGCGCGGGCCATCCGCATCGCACGTTTGAGGTCCGCGGTCCACACCATCCCGGCCAGCCCGTACGAGGTGTCGTTGGCCAGCCGGACGGCCTCGTCCTCGTCGGTGAACGGCACCACGGCCAGGACCGGCCCGAAGATCTCCTCCTGGGCGATGGCGGCGTCGTTGCGTACGTCGGCGAAGACCGTCGGGGCCACGAAGTTGCCGGCCGCCAGTTCGCCGTCGGCGCGGGTGCCGCCGCAGACCAGCCGGGCGCCGTCCTGCTGCCCGCGTGCGATGTAGTCCAATACGCGGGTGAGTTGCCGTTCGTTGATCAGCGCCGCAGCGGTGGTCTCGGGGTGGAACGGATCACCGTAGTTGACCAGGCCCGCCGTGCCTTCGGCCAGCGCCACGAACTGGTCGTACACGTCGCGGTGGACCAGTGCCCGGGTGTGGGCGACGCATGCCTGGCCGGACAGTCCCAGCGTGACCGTGCCCATCGTGGTGGTCGCTGCGGCGAACACGTCGGCGTCGGGAAACACGACCGACGGGCTCTTGCCGCCGAGTTCGAGGCTGACCCGCTTCACCCCGTCGGCCGCGGCGGCCAGCACCCGCCGGCCCACCGCACGGCTGCCGGTGAAGGAGACCTTGTCGACCAACGGGTGGTTGATCAGCGCGTCGCCGGTCGGCTCGCCGGGGCCGGTGACCACGTTGAGCACGCCGGGCGGCAGGCCCGCCTCCTCGATCAGCCGGGCCAGGCGCAGCACCGCGAACGTCGCGAATTCGGACGGCTTGAGCACCACGGTGCAGCCGGCGGCCAGTGCGGGCGCGAGCTTCTGCGCGGCGAGCAGCAGCGGCGCGTTCCAGGCGATCACCGCGGCCACCACGCCGAGCGGCTCGCGCAGGGTCAGTACGAGGTGTTCGCCGCCCTGGTAGCCCGGCAGGGTCTCGCCACCCAGCTTGTCCACCCAGCCGGCGTGGTGGTCGAAGACGTCGGCGACACACTCCATCGACATCGCGTAGGCCTCGCCGAAACTGATCGGCACACCGTTGTCCAGCGCCTGCAGGGCCAGCAGCTCAGCGCCGTGCGCACGCACCAGCTCGGCGATCCGGCGCAGCACCCGGATCCGTTCCTTGGCCCGGGAGCGGGGCCACGGCCCCTCGTCGAATGCGCGACGGGCGCTGCGGGCGGCCGCGTCGACGTCGACGGCCTCGGCCACCGCGAACTCGCCGACCTCCTCCGCGGTGGCCGGGTGCCGGTGTGTCCAGGTGCGATCGTGCGCGGCGGGCCGCCACCTGCCGTCGATGAGCAGTTCGCCGGTGGTCAGTCCGGCCGCGTCCCGCCTGGGCTTGATCGAGAGAACCATGCGACACCTCCGGCGAGCGACAATCTGGAACAGGTTCTATTTCTGCGGAGGGTACGCCAGAGCCCAGAGGTCCGCCAGATACCCCGGCCATTCGCCGCCGCCGTGCACGGCCAATGCGGCCCCGCTGACGTATCCGGCAAGCGGAGACGCGAGCAGCAGGCAGGCGGCGGCGACCTCGGCGGGCATCGCGGCCCGGCCCAGCGCGACAGTGCGGGCCACCGCCTCGGCGTCCACATTCGAGCCCGGCGCTGCGGTCGTCACGGGCCCGACGACCAGGCTGTTCACCCGGACTTTCGGCGCCCATTCCATGGCCAGGCTGGTCGCCAGGTGGTGCAACCCGGCCTTGGCCGCACCGTACGCGGCGGTGCCGGGCGACGGGCGTACCCCGCTGACGCTGCCCACCATGAGGATGACCCCGCCGCCGGGTTGATCCTGCATGACCGCGTTGGCCGCCTGGGACACGTGCAGCGGGGCGATCAGGTTGAGTTCGATGACCTTCGCGTGGAACCGGGGGGAGGCGGTGTCCGCCGCGGCGAAGGGCGCTCCCCCGGCGTTGTTCACCAGGACGTCGAGGCGTCCGAACCTGTCTACTGCCGCGTCCACCAGCGCGCGGGCCTGCTCGGGATCGCGGACATCGGCCTGGACGAACTCGGGCATCACACCGCCCGGCGGCGATCCGCGCATCGTGCCGCCCGTGGGCGATCCTGGCGTCGCGCCGCCCGCAGGCGGCTCCTGCGTCGCGCCGTCGGAAGACGCCCAGGCTGGCGCGTGCCGTCCGCAGACCAACACCCGGGCTCCGGCAGTGAGGAAGGCGTGGGCGATCGCGGCGCCGATCCCCCGCGTCCCGCCGGTGACCACGACACCGCGGCCGGAGAAGCCGATGGAGTCCATCGGCCAACGGTAGCCTCCCAAGCAAGCGCTAGGTTAGCCTGGCGACGTGGGCGTACACGTGCGTCAGGCTGCCGTCGCCGAAGTCGTCATCGACTTCCCGCCGGTCAATGCGGTGCCCGCGGAGGGCTGGCGGGAGCTGGCCGAGGCCCTGACCGCGGCCGGGTCCGACCGGGGCACGCGCGTGGTGGTGCTGGCGGCCGAGGGCCGCGGCTTCTGCGCCGGTGTGGACATCAAGGAGATGCAGCGCGCCCCCGGCCATGAGGCGCTGCTGGCCGCCAACCGCGGCTGCGCCGAGGCGTTCGCGGCGGTGTACGACTGCCCGGTTCCGGTGATCGCCGCGGTGCACGGCTTCTGCCTGGGCGGCGGAATCGGACTGGCCGGCAACGCCGACCTGGTCGTCGCGGCCGACGACGCCACGTTCGGTCTGCCCGAAGTGGACCGCGGAGCGCTCGGCGCGGCCACCCACCTGGCGCGCCTGGTGCCGCCGCAACTGATGCGCACGATGGTCTACACCTGCCGGACGGTCAGCGCCCCACAGTTGCACCGCTTCGGCACGGTGCTCGAAGTGGTCCCTGCCGCCCGGCTCCGCGCGGCGGCACGTGCGGTGGCCGAGCAGATCGCGGCGAAGGATCCGACGGTGATCCGGCGGGCCAAGGAATCGCTCAACGGGATCGACCCGGTCGACGTCAAACGGTCGTACCGGTTCGAGCAGGGCTTCACGTTCGAACTGAACCTCGATGGCGCGGGCGACTCCGCCCGGCAGCGATTCGTGGAGGGACGTTGACCTCGGACAAGCTGATGACGGTCGCCGAGGTGGTCGGCGAAGTGCGCAGCGGCATGACCATCGGGATCGGCGGTTGGGGGTCGCGGCGCAAACCGATGGCGCTGGTCCGCGCGATCGCCCGCGCCGGTCTGACCGGCCTGACCGTGGTCAGCTTCGGCGGTCCCGACGTCGGGCTGCTGGTCGCGGCGGGCTGCGTGCGGCGGCTGGTCACCGGTTTCGTCTCGTTGGACAGCATCGCGCTGGAGCCGCACTTCCGGCGGGCCCGGCACGAGGCGGCCCTGGAGCTGACCGAGCTGGACGAAGGAATGCTTTACTGGGGGCTTCTGGCGGCGGCGCACCGGCTGCCGTTCCTGCCGACCCGGGCGGGGCTGGGTTCCGACGTGCTGCGGGTCAATCCCGGCCTGCGTACGGTCCGTTCGCCGTATCCCGACCGCGAGGAGCTGGTCGCCGCGCCGGCGTGGCCGCTGGACGCCGCGCTGATCCACCTCAACCGGGCCGACGGCCGGGGCAACGGACGCTACCTTGGCCCCGACCCATACTTCGACGACCTGTTCTGCCTCGCCGCGCGGCGCTGCTTCGTGTCCTGCGAGCGACTGGTCGGCACCGACGACTTGGTGGCCGCCGGCCCCCCGCAGGGACTGCTGGTCAACCGCATGATGGTCGACGGCGTCGTGGTCACCCCGCACGGTGCGCACTTCACGAGCTGCGCCCCCGACTACGAGCGCGACGAGGCGTTCCAGCGCGAGTACGCGGAAGCGGCGGCCAGCCCGGCGGACTGGGACCGGTTCCGCGCCACCTACCTGGACGGGGACGAGGACGACTACCAGGCGGCGGTGCGGCGGCGATGACTGACGCGAGCCGGGCCGAGGTGTGTGTGGTGGCGTGCGCCGAGGCGTGGCGTGGCGACGGCGCGATCCTGGCCGGTCCGATGGCACCGATCCCCCGCCTGGGCGCCCGGCTGGCGCAGCTCACGTTCGCGCCCGATCTGGTGCTCAGCGACGGGGAAGCCACGCTCGTGAACAGCGACGGCGAGGGCGAGGGCTGGTTGCCGTACCGTGCCGTCTTCCAGGTGGTGGCGGCGGGCCGGCGGCACGTGATGATGGGGGCCAGCCAGCTCGACCGGTACGGCAATCAGAACATCTCCTGCATCGGCGACTGGGCCCGGCCCGACTCCCAGCTTCTCGGCGTGCGGGGCGCGCCGGGCAACACCATCAACCACGTCACCAGCTACTGGGTGCCGCGGCACTCGCCGCGGACGTTCGTCGAGCGGGTCGACATGGTGTGCGGTATCGGGTACGACCGGGCCGCGGCGCTCGGGGCGCCGGCCAACCGGTTCCACGAGATCCGGATCGTGGTCACCAACCTCGGGGTGCTGGACTTCGCGACCCCGGACCACTCCCTGCGGCTGCGCTCGGTCCACCCGGGTGTGACCGTGCCCGAGGTGGTGCGCGCCACCGGTTTCCCGCTGGCGATGGCGGACGAGGTGCCGCCGACCCGGTGGCCCACCGACGACGAGCTGGCGCTGATCCGGGACCGCCTGGATCCGCAGGGCCTGCGCGAGCGGGAGATCCGATGAGGACCCGGCTGACCGAGCTGCTCGGCTGCCCGTACCCGATCGTGCAGACCGGCATGGGTTACGTGGCCGGTGCCGCACTGGTCGCGGCCACCTCCGAGGCGGGCGGGTTCGGCATCGTCGCCTCGGCCACGATGAGTCTCGACCGGCTGGCCGCCACGATCCGGGAGGTTCGGCAGCGTACGGGCGCGCCGTTCGGGGTGAACCTGCGCGCGGACGCCCCGGACGCCGTGGACCGCGTCGACCTGCTGGTTCGTGAACGGGTAGGTCTTGCCTCATTCGCGTTGGCGCCCAGCCGCGACCTGGTCCGCCGGTGCGCCGACGGCGGGGTGCTCACGATGCCCTCGATCGGTGCCGTACGGCACGCCGTGAAGGTGGCCGGCTGGGGCGTGGACGCGGTGCTCGTGCAGGGTGGCGAGGGCGGCGGTCACACCGGGCAGGTGCCGACGTCGCTGCTGTTGCCGCAGGTGGCCGACGCGGTCGGCGTTCCGGTCGTGGCGGCCGGCGGATTCTTCGACGGCCGTGGGCTGGTGGCCGCTCTGGCGTACGGCGCGGCCGGGATCGCGATGGGCACCCGGTTCCTGCTCACCTCGGACAGCCCGGTCGGCGCGCAGGTCAAGCAGCGGTACCTGGCCGCCTCGGTAACGGACACGGTGGTCACCACACGGGTCGACGGGGTGCCGCACCGGGTGCTGCGTACCCCGCTGGTCGAGGACCTCGAACGCTCCGGGCGGCTCGCCGCACTGGTGCGGTCGGTGCGGCACGCCGGCGCGTACCGTCGGGAGGCCGGCCTGTCGTGGCCGGCCATGCTGCGGGCGGGCCGCGCCGCGCGGCACGGTCGTGAGCTGTCGTGGGCGCAGACCCTGATGGCGGCCAACACCCCGGCCCTGCTGCGCGTCTCGATGGTGGAGGGTCGCCCCGCCTCCGGCGTGATGCCGGCCGGTCAGGTGGTCGGGCTGATCGACGACCTGCCGTCCTGCGCCGCGCTCATCGAGCGGATCATGCGGGAGGCGGACGACCGCCTGGACGAGCTCAGCACCGTTCGATCACGGTGACGTTGGCCTGGCCGCCGCCCTCGCACATGGTCAGCAGGCCGTACCGGCCGCCGGTGCGTTCCAGTTCGTGCAGCAGCGTGGTGAGCAGCCGGGCCCCGGTGGCGCCGAGCGGGTGGCCGAGCGCGACGGCGCCGCCGTTGACGTTGACCCGCTGCGGGTCGGCGCCGGTGTCGCGCAGCCAGGCCAGCACGACGGCGGCGAACGCTTCGTTGACCTCGAACAGGTCGATGTCGGCGACGGTCAGCCCGGCGCGGGCGAGCGCGTGGGCGGTGGCCGCGATCGGCGCGGTGAGCATCAGTACGGGGTCGTCGCCGCGCGCGGACAGGTGCCGGATCCGGGCGCGGGGCCGCAGCCCGTACGTGAGCAGTGCCCGGCCGGACGCGACGAGCAGGGCGGCGGCGCCGTCGGCGAGCTGGCTGGACGTGGCCGCGGTCGTGGCGCCGCCGGGGCGCAGCGGGCCGAGGACGGCCATGCGTTCGGCGCAGGTGTCGCGGCGCGGGCACTCGTCCGTGTCGCATCCGGCCAGTGGCGCGATCTCGGCCCGGAACCGGCCCGCATCGATCGCGCGGACCGCCCGCCGGTGGCTGGCCAGCGCGTACTCCTCCAGGTCGGCGCGGGTCAGGCCCCACCGGGCGGCGATCTCGTCGGCGCTGCGGAACTGGGAGATCTCCTGCTCGCCGTAGCGGGCGTGCCAGCCGGCCGAGCCGGCGTACGGCCCGTGCGGGGCCATCGCGCTGCCGATCGGTACGTGGCTCATGCTCTGCACCCCGCCGGCCACCACGAGGTCGGCCGTGCCGCTCATGACGGCCTGCGCCGCGAAATGCACCGCCTGCTGGGCGGAGCCGCATTGCCGGTCGACCGTCACGCCCGGCACGTGCTCGGGCAGACCCGCGGCGAGCCAGCAGGTACGCGCGATGTCGCCGGACTGCGGGCCGAGCGTGTCCACGCAGCCGAGGATCACGTCGTCGATCGCGGCCGGGTCGGCGCCGGTGCGGGCCAGCAGTGTGGTGATCGCGTGCGCCCCGAGGTCCGCCGGATGCATCGTGGACAGGGCGCCTCCGCGGCGCCCGACCGGCGTACGGACCGCACCCACCAGATACGCCTCCACGGTTGACGCCTCCCACCCGGTGCCGTCTACTAGAACTTGTTCTAATTTACCGGGGCGGGGTGACCTATGCACGTGGGATACACACCGGAGCAGGAGCAGTTGCGTCACGAGTTGCGGGCGTACTTCGGTGATCTGATGACCCCCGCGCTGCGCGCCTCGCTCACCGGCAACGAAGGTGAGTACGGCGACGGCAGCGCGTACCGTGCAGTGGTCCGGCGGCTGGGCCGCGACGGCTGGCTCGCGCTGGGCTGGCCCACCGAGTTCGGCGGCGCCGGCCGCTCCCCCATGGACCAGCTCATCTTCGCCGACGAGGCGGCGATGGCCGGGGTGCCGGTGCCGTTCCTGACACTCTCCACGGTGGGCCCGGCCATCATGCGGCACGGTACGCCGCAGCAGCGCGCCGAGCTGCTGCCGCGGATCGCGTCCGGGCAGCTGCACTTCTCCATCGGCTACTCCGAGCCGGACGCCGGCACCGACCTCGCGGCACTGCGCACCAGGGCGGTCCGCGACGGCGACGAGTACGTCATCACCGGGCAGAAGATGTGGACCAGCCTCATCCAGTACGCCGACTACGTCTGGCTGGCCTGCCGCACGAGCGACGCGCCCCGGCACAAGGGCCTGTCCATCATCCTCGTGCCCACCGACGCGCCCGGCTTCTCCTGGACACCGGTCCGCACCGTCGCCGGGGTGACGACCAGCGCGACCTACTACGCCGAGGTGCGGGTGCCGACGTCTGCCCTGGTCGGCGTGGAGAACCAGGGCTGGGCGCTGATCACCGACCAGCTCAACCACGAGCGGGTGGCGCTGACCCCGACCGCCCCGCTGCGCCGGGCACTGCGCGAGGTCACCGGCTGGGCCGCGGAAACCCTGCTGCCGGACGGCCGGCCGGTGATCGATCAGGAGTGGGTTCGCCTGCATCTGGCCCGCGTGCACGCCCGGACCGAGGCGTTGAAGCTGTTCAACTGGCGGGTGGCGGCCGGCGCCGACGACTCGCCCGCCGCGGTGCGGGCCTCAGCCGGGAAGGTGTACGGCACCGAACTGTCGGTCGAGGCGTACCGGCTGCTCATGGAGGTGCTGGGACCTGCCGCAACGGTGCGGGACGGCTCGCCCGGCGCACTGCTGCACGGCCGGATCGAACGACTGCACCGGGCCTCGCTGATCCTCACGTTCGGCGGCGGCACCAACGAGGTGCAGCGCGACATCATCGCGGCCGGCACGCTCGGCCTGCCGGTCCACCGATAGGGAGTACGACGTGGACTTCTCGTTGAGCGCCGAGGCGCACGACCTGACCACTCTGACCCGGGACCTGACCGGCTCCGGCCGGCCGCTGTGGCGAGCCCTGGCGGAGGCCGGCGTGCTCGGTGCCGCGCTGCCCAAGCGGGCCGGCGGCGACGGATACGGCCTGCTGGAGCAGTGCGCGATCCTGACCGAGCTGGGCCGGGCCGCGGCCACCGTGCCGTACCTGCCGTCCATCGTGGTGGCTGCGGGCGCGCTGGCCCGCTTCGGCACCGAGCAGCAGGTGAGCGAGTGGGCCGTGCCCGCGAGCCGGGGCGAGGTGGTACTCACCGCCGCGGGCGCTCCCGCCCGCGCGCGCCGGGATCCCGGTGGCGGCTGGCGGCTGGACGGCACGATCCCGGCCGTCCCGGCGGCCCCCGACGCCGCCCTCATCCTCGTGCCGGCCGACGGGGCCGGGGTGTTTCTCATCGAGCCCGGCGACCCCGGCGTGCACGTCGAGGCGCAACATGTGGCGGGCGGGCCCGGCGCCGGCCTGGTGCGGCTCGCCGAGGTCGCCGTGCCCGACGAGCGGCGGCTCGGCGACGCTGCGGCCGGCGCGTGGCTGACCGCGTACACGACCGTCGGGGCCGCCGCGGCGCAGCTCGGCGTGGTCGAGCGTGCGTTGGAGATGACCGCGCAGTACGCCCGCTCCCGGGTCCAGTTCGGCCGGCCGATCGGCGCGTTCCAGGCCGTCGCCCAGCGGCTGGCCGACGCGTACATCGACGTCGAGGCGCTGCGGCTCACGCTGTGGCAGGCGGTGTGGCGGCTGACCGGGCAACACCCGGCAGCGGATCCGGCGGTCGCCACCGCCGGCTTCTGGGCCGCCGAGGCAGGCCACCGGGTGGTGCACACGGCCGTACACGTGCACGGCGGCGTCGGCATCGACCTGGAGTACCCGCTGCACCGCTACTTTCTCGCCGCCAAGTACCACGAGTTCCTGCTCGGGGGCGCGACCGCGCAGCTGCGAGCCTTGGCCGCGCACGGTCAGCCCGACGCGCACCCGGATGGGTCACCACCTGGTTGGTGGTCTCCCTGATCATGGAATACGTGATGCTCGTGCGGCGGCAGAACCGGGCGGCCCCGGGGGAAGCTAGGCGACGGGGCGCTCGAATGTCACGAGGAGTCCCTCGACGCCGCCGGGACCTATGCGGCCCTTGACCTCCGCCGACGTGATCGTCTTGAGACGCCAGCCTTGCGTGGCGTGCTCGTTCAGGGTCTCTTCGAGCTTCGCCCCGGACATCTTTCCGCCGATCATCTTTTCGCGAAGCTCGACGACCTTGTACGTGTAACGTTCCATACCGACATGATCACCCCACGTCGCCGTGGGAACGGGCCGAACCACGTCACCCTCGGAAAATCTCGACCTGCGCATCCGCCATCGCGATGTGTTCGCGGTCCCGCGGCGACTGTTCAGCCAAGTCCGACGCGCGTGGGTTCCGGCGGACGGGTGCGCCCGGTCATCGTCCCGCCTGGTTCACGGGCGCGGAGCACCACCCCAGGTCCAGGAAGTCTGCCGGACGGTAGGTTGTCGAGCATGGCGGACTGGAGGATCCGACCGGCGTCACCAGCCGACGTCGAGCCGGCGGCGGATTTGCGGGCGGTGGTGCTGCGGGCGGATCTGCAGCGGCTCGGACGCTATGACGAGCAGCGGGTACGGCAACGGCTGCGGGACGGGTTCGCGCCGGAACACACGTCGGTGATCGAGGTGGACGGCGCTTTCGCCGGCTGCGTGGCGCTTCGACCAGCCGCGAACGCCCATTGGTTGGAACATTTCTATCTGGCCCCGCACCTGCAGGGCAGCGGCATCGGCACGGCAGTGCTGCGTGGCCTGCTGGAGCAGTGCGATCGCGAGGGCACGCCGGTCCGGCTGAACGTGCTTCAGGGCAGCGCGGCGCGGCGGCTCTACGAGCGGCACGCGTTCACGGTCGAGACGGAGGATCCGGTGGACGTGTACATGGTGCGCACGCCCGCCCGATAGACGTCTCCCGTTCAATCCTGCCCGCCAGTCGCCGGCCGACCCAGGCTGCCCAGGCGGGACAGTGTGACGTCCGCCTCGGCGACGAGGTCGGCCAGCACGTCGGCGACCGGCCGGACCGCGTTCATCCGGCCCACGATCTGCCCGACCGGCATCGGCACCACGCTCGGATCGCCGGACTCCATCAGCCGGGTGTGCGCCTGCGCCACCAGCAGATTCTGCAACGGCATCGGCAGCGGCACCGGTGCGCCCGGCGCGTTCCAGGCATCGGTCCAGCGGTTGCGCAGCAGGCGGGCCGGTTTGCCGCTGTAGATCCGGCTGCGCACCGTGTCCCCGGAACCGGCCCGTAGCAGCGCTTCCCGTAACGCGGGAGTGCTGCGGTACTCCTCGGTGCCGAGCCAGATCGAGCCCAGCCACACGCCGCGCGCACCGAGCGCCAGCGCCGCCGCGATCTGCCGGCCGCTGCCGATCCCGCCGGCGGCCAGGACCGGCACCTGCGCGCCGACCGCATCGACGATCTCCGGGATCAGCACCATGCTGCCGATCTCACCGGTGTGGCCGCCGGCCTCGTAGCCCTGCGCCACGACCAGATCGACGCCGCCGGCCACGTGGCTGCGGGCGTGGTCCGCACGCCCCGCAAGGGCGGCCACCGGCACCCCGTGCGCGTGCGCCCGGTCGGTCACGTCGGGCGGTGGGGGGCCGAGCGCGTTGGCGATCAGCCGGATCGGGTGGGTGAGCGCCACCTCCACGTGCGAGCGCGCCACGGAATGGAGCCAGCCCAGCACTCCCGCCCGATCCGACTCGCCGTCGAGGGCCGGGGGCACGCCCAGGCGCAGCAGGGTGTGCTCGACGAAATCCCGGTGCCCGGCCGGGATCAGGACATCCAGGTCGGACGGGGCGCCGTCGGCCGGGGCGTGACTGGGCATCACGACGTCCACCCCGTACGGGCGGCCACCGGTCGCGTCGTCCAGCCAGGACAGCACCGCGTCGAGTTCGTCGGGGTCGTTGAAGCGTACGCAGCCCAGCACACCGAGCCCACCCGCCCGGCTGATCGCGGCCACCACGTGCTCCGACGGGCTGAAGCCGACCATCGGGTGGTCGATGCCGAGCCGGTCGCACAGGTCAGTCCGCACGGCACACCGCCTCGGCCGGGTGTTCCTGCGCGTACGCGTGGGCCCAGCCGTAGTCCGCCTTGCCGCTGAGCGTACGGGCGATCAGGTCCACCACCCACAGCGTGCGCGGCACCTTGTAGCCCGCGATCCGCCCGCGCAGGTGAGCGTCCAGGTCCGCCGGGTCGAGCGCAGCGTCGGGCCGGGGCTGGATCAGCGCCGCCACCCGCTGCCCGAGCCGTTCGTCGGGCACGCCGATGACCAGCGCGTCGAAGACGCCCGGGTGGGCCTTGAGCGCGGCCTCGACCTCCTCGGGGAAGACCTTCTCTCCGCCGGTGTTCACGCACGTGTTGCCGCGGCCGAGCAGCGTGATCGTGCCGTCCGATTCGAGGCGGGCCAGGTCACCGGGTACGGCGTAGAGCACGCCGTCCACCTCGGCCAGCAGCGCGGCGGTCCGCTGCGGATCCTTGTAGTAGCCGACCGGCACGTGCCCGCCACGGGCCAGGCGGCCGATCACGCCGGGCGGCGCCGGCCGGCCGCGCTCGTCGAGCACGATCGTGTGCGGGCCGGGCATGACCCGCGGCCCGTCGACAGCGCCGCCCTCGGTGACCACGCCGAGGCCCGCGAAGCCGGTCTCCGACGAGCCGATCGCGTCGGTGACCAGCACGTTCGGCAGCGCTTCGAGGAATTGGCGCTTGACCACGGGCGAGAACAGGGCGGCGCTGGAGGAGATGGCGACCAGTGATGATCCGTCGTGGCCGCCGGCCAGATACGCCTCGACGATCGGACGGGCCATCGCGTCGCCGATGAGCACGACCACGTTCACCCGGTGCCGGTCGATCGCCCGCCACACCTCGTCGGCGTCGAAGTGCGGCAGGACCACCACGGTGTCGCCGGCGAACAGGGCCGCCAGCGCCGCCCACTGGGCGTTGCCGTGGATCAGCGGGGCGAGGCAGAGGCGCACCATCCCGCCCGTCTCGGCGCCGCGCCGGCATTGCGCCCACTCGTCGTCGAGGGGGATCCCGGACATGAAGTCGATGCCGCCGCCGAGCACCCGCCACACGTCCTCGTGGCGCCAGATGACGCCCTTCGGGTAGCCGGTGGTGCCGCCGGTGTACAGCAGGTAGCGGTCGTCGCCGGAACGCGGCGCGAAGTCCCGGCGCGGATCGCCGGCGGCCTGGGCGGCGGCGTACGCGACGCCGCCGTACCGGCCGATGTCGGCGTCTGTGCCGTCCGGCAGGGCCACGACGGTACGCAGGTCCGGCACGGACGGCAGCACGGCGGCGACCCGGGACGCGTACCCGCGGTCGTGGATCAGCGCGGTCAGGTCGGCGTCCGCGAAGAGGAACTGCAACTCGTTCTCGACGTACCGGTAGTTGACGTTCACGACCGCGGCGCGCAGCTTGTACACCGCGAGCATGGCCGCCACGGCCTCGATCGAGTTGCCCGCGTAGAGACCGACGTGGTCGCCCGCCCCGACGCCGCGGTCCCGCAGGAAGTGGGCGAGCCGGTTCGCGCACTCCTCCAGCTCGGCGTACCGCACCGTGCGCGCGCCGCACGCCACCGCGACGCGGCCACCGAAGGCATCAACCGCATGCTCGAACAGGTCCGCAATATTGGCCGCCATCAACAGAAAGTAGAACGTGTTACCGTACGCAGGCAAGCCCCAACCAGGCGCCGGAGGTGGCCGCGTGGAAGCCCAGGAGCAGCACGCGCTCGTCGAGCAGCGTGGACCCGTCCTCATCGTGACGATGAACCGGCCGCACGTGCGCAACGCGCTGTCCCCCGAGATGCTCGCCATCATGCGCAGCGCCTGGGACCGGGTCGACGGCGATCCGGAGATCCGGGTGTGCGTGCTCACCGGGGCCGGTGGCGCGTTCTGCGCCGGCGCCGACCTGAAGGCGATGACCCGGGCTCATCCCGGCGACGGCTTCCGCGCCGGCGGCACCGACCTGTCGCGGATCGACGCGTTGCTCAAGGGACGGCGACTGACCAAGCCGCTGGTGGCCGCGGTGGAGGGTCCGGCGGTGGCGGGCGGCACCGAGATCCTTCAGGCCACCGACGTACGGGTGGCAGGCAGCAGCGCCCGGTTCGGTGTCTCCGAGGCCCGCTGGGGGCTGTTCCCGCTGGGCGGGTCGGCGGTCCGGCTGCCGCGGCAGATCCCGTACACCGTCGCGGCCGATCTGCTGCTCACCGGCCGACACCTGTCCGCGGCCGAGGCCCGCGAGATCGGCCTGATCGGGCACGTCGTCCCGGACGGTCAGGCTCTCGGAAAAGCGCTGGAACTGGCCGGGGCGATCGCGGCGAACGGCCCGCTCGCGGTCCAGGCCATTCTGCGCACCATGCGGGAGACCGAGGCCATGGCCGAGAACGACGCATTCACACTGGAGTCCCGTCTCGGGATGGCGGTCTTCATGAGCGCGGACGCGCAGGAGGGTCCGCGCGCGTTCGCCGAGAAGCGGACCCCGGACTTCCGGGGACGCTGACGCCTCAGATCAGCCGCTCCCGCCCCGCCCAGGAGGGATCTCGCAGAAGTCGCTTGTAGAGCTTGCCGTTCGGATCGCGCGGGAGCTCGTCGACGTACTCGATGATGCGCGGCAGCTTGAACCGGGCGACCCGGCCGGTCAGGAACTCCAGCAGCTGCGCGGTCAGCTCGGGCCCGCCGCGCACGCCCGGCTCCAGTTGCACGACCGCCTTGACCTGTTCGCCCCAGTCATCGTGGGGGACGCCGAAGACCGCGACGTCCGCGACGCCGGGGTGGGCAGCCAGCTCGCCCTCGATCTCGGCGGGGTACACGTTCACACCGCCCGAGATGATCACGTCACTGGCCCGGTCGCACAGGAACAGGTAACCGTCGTCGTCCAGGTAACCGACGTCACCGACCGTGAACATCCGGCCGCGCCGGGCGTTTCTGGTCTTCTCGGCGTCGCCGAGGTATTCGAAGCTCGCCTCCCCCATCTGGAGGTAGACCTGCCCCAGGCCGCCGGCCGGCGCGTCGTTGCCGTCGGGGTCCAGCACCCGCACCCGGGTGCCGGGCCACGCGCGCCCCACCGAGCCGGGCCGCCGCAACCACTCGTCCGCCGTGATCAGGGTGCCGCCGCCCTCGGAGGCCGCGTAATACTCCACCACCACCGGGCCCCACCAGTCGAGCATCTGCCGTTTGACGTGCCGCGGGCACGGCGCGGCGCCATGGATCATCACGCGCATCGAGGACAGGTCGTATCCGGTGCGGACCGGCTCGGGCAGGGCGAGCAGGCGGCGGAACTGCGTCGGCACCATGTGACTATGGGTAACCCGGTGACGCTCGACGAGGCGCAGCATCTCCTCCGGATCCCACCGGTCCATCACCACCACGGCATGCCCGAGCTGGAGCGAGATGGTGGCGAAGTTCAGCACGGCCGTGTGGTAGAGCGGCGAACAGCACAGGTGCACGTGACCGTCGAACGGCTCGAGCCCGAACAGGCCGAAGAACCACGTCGAGACCGACGGCACATCATCGGGATCGGTGCCGGTGAGCGGGCGGTGCACGCCCTTGGGCCGCCCCGACGTGCCCGAGGTATAGGCCATCAGCGCGCCCAGAGTACGGGCAACGGGGCGCCCGGACCCACCGGCGCCGAGCGTGTCGAGTGCGGCGAACCCGGGCACCTCGCCGACCGCGAAGCGACCCGGCGTTCCCGCCTGCTGCGCCGCCGCCGACGCCGCGTCGGCGAAACGCTCGTGCGCCACGAACGCCCGCGCGTCGCAGTCGCGCAGAATGTACGCGATCTCGGGAGCGGTCAGGTGCCAGTTGAGTGGTACGACGTGCAGCCCGGTCTGCAGTGCGGCGAAGTGGACGGTGAGCAGGTCCGCGCCGTTGGGCAGCAGCAACGCGATCCGGTCGCCGGCGGACAACCCTAGACCCTGTAGCCCGCGCCCGATCCGGTCGGCGCGAGCGGCCAGCTCCCCGTACGTGAGGGTGTGACCGCCGGGGTCCATCACTGCGGCACTGTGCGGAGACCGAGCCGCGATGGCCCACAGCCCGATGGCATCCATGTCGTCACTCTATAACGTGTTCTATCGGCGAAACAGTCGGTGGGGGAAGCTCTTGCCCGCATGAACGAGGACGTGTTTCACTCAGAATCGTGGACATCGCTTCGGCGCCCCCGCTCTCCGCGCCGATGGTCATCGGCTTCGACTACACCCGCTCGCTCGGCCCGGTCCTGGGACCGTTCATGACCGGCCTGCGCGAGCGCCGCGTGCTCGGCAGCCGGACCTCGGACGGACGGATCCACGTCCCCCCGCTGGAGTACGACCCGGTCACCCACGCGCCGGTGACCGATCTGGTGGGCGTGCTCCCGACCGGCACCGTGGTCACCTGGACCTGGACGCGCCGGCCACTGGAGGGGCAGCCGCTGGCGCACCCGTTCGGGTGGGCACTGATCCGGCTCGACGGGGCGGACACCGCCCTGCTGCACGCCGTGGACGCGGGCGAGCCCGGCCGGATGCGGACCGGGATGCGGGTGCGGGTGCGCTGGGCCGCGGACCCGGTCGGCCACATCCGCGACATCGAGTGCTTCGAGCCGATCGACGCCCCACCCGCCCCGCCCCGCGAGACCTCACCCGCCCAGGACGCGCCGGTGACGACCATCGTCACCCCGATCGTGCTGCGCTACCGGCACACCGCCTCGGAACAGGAGAGCCGGTACCTGCGGGCACTGGCCGAGGGTCGGCTGCTCGGCGGGCGGTGCCCCGCCTGCCGCAAGGTCTATCTGCCGCCGCGGGTCTGCCCCGCCGACGGGGTACCGACCGAGGAGGAGGTGGTCGTGGCCGACCGGGGCACGGTCACCACGTTCTGCGTGGTCAACGTCCCGTTCGCGGGGCAACGGCTCGACCCGCCGTACGTCGTCGCGCAGGTGCTGCTGGACGGCGCGGACATCCCGCTGTCCCATCTGATCCTCGGCTGCCCCGCCGATGAGGTGCGGATGGGCATGCGGGTGGCCGCGGTCTGGCGCGAGCGCGCGCAGTGGACGGTCACCCCGGAGAACATCGCGCACTTCGCGCCGACGGGTGAGCCGGACGCACCCTACGAGTCGTTCGCGGATCACCTGTGAACGCGCAGCGCGCGGTCGCGGTCGTCGGGTTCGCCCAGTCCCCGTGCCGGCCCGAGGCCGGCACGACCAGCGGGGTCGAGACCCTGGTGCCGGTCTTCCGACAGGCACTGGCCGATGCCGGGCTGACGCGGCGCGAGGTGGACTTCTGGTGCTCCGGCTCCTGCGACTACCTGGCCGGGCGGGCGTTCTCGTTCGTCAACGCGGTCGATGCCACCGGGGCGTACCCGCCGATCTGCGAGTCCCACGTAGAGATGGACGCGGCCTGGGCGTGCTACGAGGCGTACGTGAAGATCCTCGCCGGCGAGGCGGACACCGCGCTGGTGTACGGGTTCGGCAAGTCCTCGGCCGGTCAGCTGCGCCGGGTGCTGGCGCTGCAGCTCGACCCGTACGTGACGGCGCCGCTGTGGCCCGACTCGGTGAGCATCGCCGCACTGCAGGCCCGGCTCGCGTGCGACCGGGGCCTCCTCACCGAGCGGGACATGGCCGAGGTGGCGGTACGCAGCCGGGCGGACGCCGCCGCCAACCCGTGCGCCCAGGTGTCCGGAGCGGCCACGGTCGAGTCGCTGCTCGCCGGGCCGTACGTCGCCGACCCGCTACGGGCGCACGACTGCGCGCCGGTGTCCGACGGTGCCGCCGCGCTGGTTCTGGCCTCCGGCGATCGTGCCCGCGAGCTGTGTGACCGGCCCGCCTGGATCACCGGCATGGCCCATCGCATCGACCCGCAGGGCCTCGGTGAGCGGGATCTGACCGCGGTGCCGTCGGCGAGCGCCGCGGCCGAGGCCGCCGGTGTGACCGGTGACCTCGACGTGGCCGAGCTGCATGCACCGTTCACGCATCAGGAGCTGTTGCTGCGCGCGGCGTTGGGGCTCGGCGAGGCGGTGCGGATCAACCCGTCCGGCGGCGCGCTGTGCGGCAACCCCATGTTCTCCGCGGGTCTGGCCCGGATCGGGGCCGCGGCCGAGCAGGTCATGTCCGGGCGGGCGCGGCGGGCGGTCGGGCACGCCACCAGCGGCCCGGCACTGCAACAGAATCTGGTCTGTGTGCTGGAGGCGGAACAGTGAGACGGGCGGCCGTGCTCGGTACCGGGCAGACACACCATCGGACCCGGCGTACCGATGTGTCGATGGCGGGGTTGTGCCGCGAGGCGATCGACCGGGCGCTGGCCGATGCCGGCACCGACTGGTCGCAGATCGACGCGGTCGTGCTGGGCAAGGCGCCGGACCTGTTCGAGGGCGTGATGATGCCCGAGCTGTTCCTGGCGGACGCCATCGGCGCGGCCGGCCGGCCGCTGCTGCGGGTGCACACCGCCGGGTCGGTCGGCGGGGCTACCGCGGTCATGGCGACCAGCCTGGTGCGTGCCGGGGTGCACCGGCGAGTGCTGGCGGTCGCGTTCGAGAAGCAATCGGAGTCGAACGCGATGTGGGCACTGTCGATCCAGCCGCCGTTCACCGCGCCGATCGGTGCGGGCGCGGGCGGCTACTTCGCCCCCCATATCCGGGCGTACATCCGGCGTTTCGACGCACCGGAGCACATCGGCGCGATGGTCGCGGCCAAGGACCGCCGCAACGGCGCCCGCAATCCGTACGCCCATCTGCGGCAGCCCGACATCACGGTGGAGTCCGTGCAGGCGTCACGGATGTTGTGGGACCCGATCCGGTACGACGAGACCTGCCCCTCCTCCGACGGTGCGTGCGCGATCGTCATCGGCGATCAGGCCGCGGCCGAGGGCAGCGACCGGCAGGTGGCATGGATCCGCGCCACCGCCATGCGCACCGAGCCCACGTTCTTCGCGGGCAAGGACCATGTGAGCCCGCAGGCCGGTGCCGAGGCCGCCCAGGCGCTGTGGCATGCGGCCGGCATCAAGGAGCCGCTGGCCGAGGTGGACGTCGCCGAGTTGTATGTGCCGTTCTCCTGGTTCGAGCCGATGTGGCTGGAGAACCTCGGCTTCGTTGCGCCGGGGCACGGCTGGAAACTGACCGAGTCCGGCGAGACGCGGATCGGCGGCCGGCTGCCGGTCAACCCGTCCGGCGGGGTGTTGTGTTCCAACCCGATCGGCGCCTCCGGTCTGTTGCGTTTCGCGGAGGCGGCGATGCAGGTGATGGGCCGGGCCGGGCAGCATCAGGTGGCGGGTGCGCGCACGGCGGTCGGGCACGCGTACGGCGGGGGGTCGCAGTTCTTCTCCCTGTGGCTGGTCGCCACCCAGCCGGACGGCCGGTAGCCGGCGTCAGGGCCGCTGGTACCGGACGGGCAGGTGCTTGACACTGTTGAGCCAGCCGGAGCGCAGCCGCCGCACCGGGCCGGCCAGGTCGATGTCGGGCATGTGGTCGGCGATCGCGTTGAAGATGAGGTCGATCTCCAGCCGGGCCAGGTTGGCGCCGAGGCAGAAGTGCGCGCCGCTGCCACCGAAGCCGAGATGCGGGTTCGGGCTGCGGGTGATGTCGAAGCGCTGCGGGTCGTCGAAGACTTCCTCGTCGAAGTTGGCGGACCCGTAGAACAGCGCCACTCGCTGGCCGGCTGCGATGTGCTGGCCGCCGAGGACGGTGTCGCGCAGCGCGGTGCGCTGGAAGACGTTCACCGGGGTGCCCCATCGGACGATCTCGTCCACCGCGGTCCGCGGGCGCTGCGCCTTGAACAGCTTCCACTGGTCGGGGTGCTCCAGCATGGCCAGCATGCCGTGCGAGATCGCGTTGCGGGTCGTTTCGTTGCCGGCGACCGCGAGCATCAGCACGAAGAAGCCGAACTCGTCGGTGGACAGGTGCTCCCCGCCGATCTGCGCCTGGACCAGGGTGGTGACGATGTCGTCGCGAGGGCAGGCCTGCCGCTGCTCGGCCATCGTCATGGCGTAGGCGAGCAGTTCCGTGGCGGGCACCAACGGGTCGGCGCCGCCACCGTACTCCGCGTCGTCGTAGCCGATCATCGCGTTCGACCAGTCGAAGACGTTGCGCCGGTCGTCCTGCGGGACGCCGAGCAGCTCGGCTATCGCCTGCAGGGGCAGCTCGCACGCCACCTCGGTGACGAAGTCGCCGGTGTCCGACGCAGCCGCCGTACGGGCGATCTGCTCGGCGCGGGTGGCCAGCGCCGCGCGCAGGCTGGTGATCGCTCGCGGGGTGAAGCCGCGTGACACGATGGATCGCTGCTTGGTGTGCTGCGGCGGGTCCATGTTGATCAGTGCGCACCGTTGCATCTCGATGCGCTCGCGCGGCAGATCCGCCTGGAACCGGACGATCGCGGTGTTCTCCCAGCTGGAGAACGTGTCGGTGTCGCGCGACACGGTCATCACGTCAGCGTGCCGGGTGACCGCCCAGTACCCCTCGTCGTCGAAACCTGCGCTGCCCCGGGCCTGCGGGATCCACCACACCGGGGCGCTGCGCCGCATCTCGGCGAACTCGGCGTGCGGTATGCCGTGCAGGTAGATCTCCGGGTCGGTGAAGTCGAAACCCTCGGGGATGCATGGTGCGGACACGGCTCCTCCTTTGGCAACCCGTTCTATCAATTCAAGCATGTAAACGTGCCCACGGATACCGCTTCCGTGCTTCCATATAGGAACACGTTCTACTTTGCTTGCAGGAGGCGCTGGTGGGTGTTCCGACGATCGTCGACGCGGTCCGCACGCCGATCGGCCGGCGCCGCGGACGACTGGCCGGGCTGCACGCCGCCGAGTTGCTGGGCGCGGCGCAACGTGCGCTGCTCACGCGTGCCCGCCTCGACCCGGAACTGGTCGAGCAGGCCGTCGGCGGCTGCGTCACGCAGGGCGGCGAGCAGTCCAACAACATCACCCGTACGGCGTGGCTGCACGCCGGGCTGCCGTACCGGACCGGGTGCCTGACCATCGACGCACAGTGCGGTTCGGCGCAGCACGCCGTCCACCTGATGGCCGGGCTCATCGCCGCGGACGCGGTCGAGGTCGGCGTCGCCTGCGGCGTGGAGTCGATGAGCCGTGTCCCGTTGCGGGCCAACCTGGGCACGGACGCCGGCATGCCGCGGCCCGAGTCGTGGAGCATCGACCTGCCGAACCAGTTCGTCGCCGCCGAACGCATCGCGACCAGGCGCGGCCTCACCCGTGCCGAACTGGACCGGTTCGGTGCCCGTTCGCAGGCCAACGCGGCGCGGGCCTGGGCGCAGGACCGCTTCACCCGCGAGGTGGTGCCGGTCGACGCGCCGGTCGTGGACGAGACCGGCCGGCCCACGGGCAAGGTCTGTCCGGTCGAGCGCGACGAAGGCCTGCGGGAGACCACTGTGGAGGGCCTGGCCCGGCTCCGCCCGGTCCTGGACGGCGGCGTGCACACCGCGGGCACGTCGTCGCAGATCTCCGACGGGGCCGCCGCGGTGCTGCTGATGGACGCCCAGCGGGCGCGGACGCTGGGCCTGCGCCCGCGTGCGCGGATCCTCGCCCAGTGCCTGGTCGGCGCGGAACCGTACTACCACCTGGACGGGCCGATCGCGGCCACCCACCGGGTGCTGTCCCGGGCCGGGATGACGATTGACGACGTCGACCTGTTCGAGGTGAACGAGGCGTTCGCCAGTGTGGTGCTGTCCTGGCTGGGCGCGCACCGCGCGGATCCCGACCGGGTCAATGTGAACGGCGGAGCGATCGCGCTCGGGCATCCGGTCGGCAGCACCGGCTCCCGCCTCATCACGACCGCCCTGCACGAGCTGGAACGCGGTGACCGCAGCACCGCCCTGATCACGATGTGTGCGGGCGGCGCGATGTCCACGGCGACCATCATCGAGCGGATGTGATCGTCAGGGATGCTGGCTGCTCACCGAGATCACCTCACCGGTGAGGTACGAGGCGTAGTCGCTGGCCAGGAACGCCACGACGGTCGCCACCTCCCACGGCTGCGCGGCCCGCCCGAACGCTTCCCGCAGCGCGAGCCCGGCCAGCTCCCGCTCGTCGATCACCTTGGCCAGGAACGGGTGGCTCGCCAGGCTCGGCGCCACGGCGTTGACCCGGATGCCGTGTGCGGCCACGTCCAGTGCGGCGCACCGGGTGAACGCCATCACGCCGGCCTTGGCCGCCGCGTAGTGGGCCTGCCCGGGCTGGGCGCGCCAGCCCAGCACCGAGGCGTTGTTGACGACCGCCCCGCCGCCGCCCTGCGCGATCATCTGCCGCAGCGCCGCCCGGGTGCCGCGGAACGTCCCGGTCAGCGTGACGTCCAGGACGTGCCGCCACTCGTCGTCGGTCAGCTCGACCACCGGCCGGGTGCCGCCCAGGCCGGCGTTGTTCACCATCACGTCGATCCGCCCGCAGTGCCCGACCGCGCCGGCCACGAGCGCCTGGACGTCGGCCTCGTCGGTGACGTCGCACGGCACGGACCACACCCGGCCCGGGTACGTCATCGCCAATCGCTCCCAGGCCTCGGCGAGACGACGCCGGTGATGGTCGCTGAGCACGACCTCGGCGCCCTCGGCCAGGCACCGCGTGGCGATGGCGGAGCCGATCCCGGTGCCGGCAGCCGCGGTGACGACCACGACCTTGCCCGCGAGCAGCCCGTGCCCGGCGGGCGGCGGCCGGTCCTCGCTCACCCGCGGTCCTGCCGGGGCAGCCCGAGCACCCGCTCGGCCACGACGGTGCGCTGGATCTCGTCGGAGCCGCCGTAGATGGTGTCGGCCCGGCTGAACAGGAACAGCCGCCGCCACCGCTGGACCTCCTCATCGCCGGGATCCGCCGCGGCGCCGGCCGGGCCGAGCACCACCATGGCTAGCTCACCGAGGCCCCGCCGCCAACGCGACCAGAGCAGTTTGATCTCCGACGCGGTCCCCGCGGTGGGTGGCCCGGCGAGGGCGCGCAGGGTGTGCGCGCGCAGCACGGACAACTCGACCCAGGCGCGCGCGATCCGCTCGCGCAGCACCGGGTCGGTGAGGGCTCCGGTACGCCGGGCCAGCGCCGCCAGGTCGTCCAGGTCCCGCTGGAAACCGATCTGCTGGCCCACCGTGGCCGCGCCGCGCTCGAAGCCGAGCGTGGCCATCGCAACCCGCCAGCCCTGCCCCGGTTCGCCGACCACGAGGTGGTCTTCGGTGCGGGCGTCGTCGAAGAAGACCTCGTTGAACTCGCTGTCGCCGGTGAGCTGCCGGATCGGGCGTACGGTGACGCCGCGCTGGTGCATCGGCACCAGCAGATACGACAGGCCGGCGTGGCGGGGGGCGCCGTCCGGGACCGCCTCGGTGCGGGCCAGCACGAAACACCAGTCGGCCACATGGGCCAGCGACGTCCACACCTTCTGACCGCTGATCACCCAGTGGTCGCCGTCGCGCCGCGCGCGGGTGGTGACACCGGCCAGGTCGGAACCGGCGCCCGGCTCGGAGTAGCCCTGGCACCACAGCTCGTCGACCGCGGCGATGCGGGGCAGGAACCGGCGGCGCTGACGCTCGGTGCCGAGCGCGATCAGGGTCGGCCCGACCATCGTGGTGCCGATGTGGTCGACCCGGGAAGGTGCGCCGGATCGGGCGTACTCCTCGTGGAAGATGACCTGCCGCGCGAGTGAGGCACCGCGCCCGCCGTACGCGACGGGCCAGGCCAGACAGGTCCATCCCGCGGCCGCCAGCCGGCGGGTGAACGCCAGGCGCTGCGGATACGCCTCGTTCTCCCGGCCCGGGCCGCCGATGCCGCGCAGCCCGTCCGTCACGTTCGCGGCGAGCCAGTCCCGGACCTCGTGCCGGAACTGTTCGTCACCGTCCACTGGCGCCACCTCCCGCACTCCGGGTACCGTCACCCTACCAAGCACTTGCTTGGTCGGCTATCTGCCCGCCTGGCCCGGCCCGACTGGGAGGTCACCGTGGAATCCACCCTCCCGGCGGCCGTGGCCGACGCGGCCCGCACCTTCGGGGCGGCTCCGGCTCTGGTGGAGCCCGGCGGGCGGCAGTGGAGCTTCACGGACCTGCTGGAGCAGGTGCGCCTGGTCGCCCGCGCGTCGATCGCCGCCGGGCTGCGGCCGGGCGACCGGCTCGCCGTGTGGGCGCCGAACACGTCGCACTGGGTCCTGGCCGCGCTCGGCGCGAGCTACGCCGGTGCCACGCTGGTGCCGGTGAACACCCGTTTCACCGGCGTCGAGGCCCTCGAGGTGATCCATCGCAGCGGCGCCCGCGGCCTCGTCGTCGCGGGCCCGTTCCTGGGCGTGGACCGGCTCGCCACGTTGCGTGCCGCCGCAGCCCAGCGCGGCATCGCGCTTCCCGGTTTCCTCGTGCAGGTGCCGGCCGGTCCGTCCCCGCCGCAATCAGGAGCCCTCGACTGGGACGCCTTCCTGCGCCGCGCCGCGGACGTGCCGGTGTCCGAGGCGGACGCCCGCGCCCGGGCCGTCACCCCGGACGACGTGAGCGACATCCTGTTCACCTCAGGCACCACCGGGCGCAGCAAGGGCGCGATGAGCGCGCACCGGCAGGCACTCGGCGTGGCCGCCGCCTGGGCCGAGATCGGTGAGCTGGGCCCACACGACCGGTATCTGGTGGTCAACCCGTTCTTCCACAGCTTCGGGCTCAAGGCCGGCCTGCTGGCGTGCCTGCTCAGCGGCGCCACGGTGGTGCCGATGCCGGTCTTCGACCCGGCCCGGGCGCTTGCGCTGATCGCCGCGCATCGCATCACCGTCCTGCCCGGACCGCCCACGCTCTACCTCAGCCTGCTCGACCACCCCGAGCGGCCCCGGCACGACCTGTCCACACTGCGCCTCGCGGTGACCGGCGCGGCCACCGTGGCGCCCGCACTCGTCGAGCGGATCCAGGCCGATCTGGGCGTGCGCACCGTGCTCACCGCATACGGGCTGACCGAGGCGGTGGTGGCCACCATGTGCCGGCCCGGCGACGACCCGCAGACCGTGGCACACACCTGCGGGCGGCCCGCCGCGGGATTCGAGGTCCGGATCGGCCCGCCCACCGGTGAAGTGCTCCTGCGCGGCCCCCACGTGATGCTCGGCTACCTCGACGACCCGTCCGCCACCGCCGCCGCCATCGACGCCGACGGCTGGCTGCACACCGGCGACATCGGCCGCCTGGACGAACGGGGATACCTGCACCTCACCGACCGACTCAAGGACATGTACATCTGCGGCGGCTTCAACGTCTATCCGGCCGAGGTCGAACGGACGCTGGCCGGGCTGCCCGGGGTGGCCGAGTCGGCGGTGGTCGGGGTGAGCGATCCGCGCCTCGGCGAGGTGGGCAAGGCGTACGTCGTCGCACGGCCGGGGCACGACCTGTCCAGCGCGGACGTGATCGCGTACTGCCGGGAACGGCTGGCCGGCTACAAGGTTCCCCGTACGGTCGAGTGGCGCACCGAGTTGCCCCACAACGCCTCCGGCAAGGTCCTCAAGTACCTGCTCCGGAAGGAAGGCATCCCGTGACCGACCCGGTCCGCTACGAACGGCGCGGCCGCCTCGCCCTGGTGACCATGAACCGTCCGCGGTACCGCAACGCGCAGAACTCCGCGATGACCTACGCCCTGGACGCGGCGTTCACCCGCGCCGTGGACGACGACGAGGTCGCCGTGATCGTGCTGGCCGGGGCCGGCGACCACTTCTCGGCCGGACACGACATCGGCACCCCGGAACGGGACGCGGACACCCCGTTCCCCCGGCGCGCCCTCCTGTGGTGGGACCACACCGGCCGCGCCGGGGCGGACCGGCGCTACTCCCGGGAGGCGGAGGTCTACCTGGGGATGTGCCGGCGGTGGCGGGACATCCCCAAACCGGCGGTCGCGATGGTGCAGGGTGCGTGCATCGCGGGCGGGCTCATGCTGGCCTGGGTGTGTGACCTGATCGTGGCCGCCGACGACGCGTTCTTCGCCGATCCGGTGCTGCGGATGGGTGTCCCCGGCGTCGAGTACTTCGCCCACCCGTGGATGCTCGGTCCCCGCTTCGCCCGTGAGGTGCTGTTCACCGGTGACCGGTTCGACGCACAGCGGGCGTACCAGGTCGGCATGGTGAACCGGGTGGTGCCCCGCGCCGAACTGGAAACCGCGACCTTCGCCCTGGCCGAGCGGATCGCCGCGATGCCGGGGTTCGGCCTGAGCCTGGCCAAGCGTGCGATGAACCAGTGCGAGGACCTGATGGGCATGCGCGCCGGGATGGACGCTGCCTTCGGCCTGCACCACCTGGCCCACGCGTACAACGCCGAGGTCACCGGGAACCCGCTCGGCGGCCTGGACGCGGCCGCCATGAAACGGTCCGCGTCGTGAATCTCGACCTCGACCCGTCCGCGCGGTCGTTCCGGGACGAGGTCCGCGGCTGGCTCGCGGACAACGTCCCGGCCTCCGCGCTGCCGAGCGTGCACACCCCCGCCGGTGCTGCCGCACACCGGGCCTGGGAGCGCCGTCTCGCCGACGCGCGCCTCGCCGTCGTGCCCTGGCCGGAGAAGTACGGCGGGCGCGCCGCCCCGCCGCTGCACACGCTGCTGTTCGAGGAGGAGTACCACGCCGCCGCCGCGCCCGCCCGCATCGGCCAGAACGGCCTGTTCCTGCTCGCCCCGACGCTGTTCACGCACGGGACGCCGGAGCAGCGCGACCGGATCCTGCCCCGGATGGCCCGGGCCGACGACGTGTGGGCGCAGGCCTGGTCCGAGCCGGACGCGGGCAGCGACCTGGCCGCGATCCGCTCCCGCGCCCGGCGCACCGACGGCGGGTGGCTGCTGTCCGGGCAGAAAACCTGGAGCTCCCGGGCGGTCGTGGCAGACCGGGCGTTCGGGTTGTTCCGCACGGACCCACAGGCGCGGCGGCACCGCGGCCTCACCTGTGTGATGTTCGACCTGCGGGCGCCCGGGGTGACCGTACGCGGAATCCATCAGCTCGACGGCGAACCCGGCTTCGCGGAGATCTTCCTGGACGACGTGTTCGTCCCGGACGCGGACGTCATCGGCGCGCCGGGGGACGGGTGGCGGGTGGCGATGAGCACGGCCGGACACGAGCGTGGGCTGACGCTGCGCAGCCCGGGCCGGTTCGTGGCGGCCGCCGCGCGGCTGGTCGCGCTCTGGCGGGAGGCGGGCGACCCCGGCAACACCGGGCTGCGGGACCGGGTGGTGGACGCGTGGATCGGCGCGCAGGCGTACCGGATGCACGCGTTCGCCGCGTTGGACGTGCCACCCGGGCCGTTCGCGGCGAGCGTCACCAAGCTGTTCTGGTCCGAGCTGGACATCGCCCTGCACTCCACAGCGCTCGACGTGCTCGGCGCCCGCGCCGAGACCGACACCGGCTGGACCGGCGGATACCTGTTCGCGCTGGCCGGTCCGATCTACGCCGGCACCAACGAGATCCAGCGCGGCATCGTAGCCGAGCGGGTGCTCGGTCTGCCCCGCGAGCCGACGTCATGACCCGGGAGTACCGCGATGAGCGGGCGGCGGCGCGACACGAGCGCGTGCCGGAGTCCGTCGCGGCCCGCGACCCCGCCGCCGCTGATCGGCGGCATGCGGTGAGACGGGCAGCGCGATGAGACTGGCGCCCTCACCGGAGCAGGAAAGGTTCGCGGCTGTCCTGCACAAGCTGCTCTGCGGTGTGGACGTGGGCTCGCTCGCAGACCGCTGGGCGCTGGGCGACCTTGCCCCGGGCCGGGCGGTCTGGTCGCGGCTGGCCGAAGCCGGCGTCTGCGGGCTGGCCGTGCCGGCGCGCTGGGGCGGCCTGGACGGTGCACCGAGCGACCTGGTGCTCGCGGCCGAAGAGCTGGGCCACCACGCGCTGCCCGGGCCGGTTGCCGAGTCCATGGCCGCGGTACCCACGCTGCTCACGGCGGTCGGCGACGACCGGCTGCGCCGCACGTGGCTGCCCGAGCTGGCCGCCGGGCGGGCGGTTGCCACGCTGGCCGCGCCGCCGTGGCTTCCGTACGCCACCGACGCGCATGCCGCCGACCTCGTGTTGTTCGCCGAGCGCGACGCCGTGCGGCTGGCCCGCGTCGGTCCGGCGCGCACCTCGATGGACCCCGCCCGGCGACTGTTCGAGGTGTTCCCCGGCGAGACGCTCGCCGCCGGGCCGGAGTCCGCCGCAGCGGTGGCCCGTGCCCTAAACATGGGCGTGCTGTTCTGCGCCGCCCAGCTCCTCGGCGCCGGCCGTGCGCTGCTGGAGGCCGCGGCGACCTACGCGCAGACCCGACACCAGTTCGGCCGCGCGATCGGGCAGTTCCAGGCGGTCCAGCATCGGCTCGCCGACGTGGCGGTGGCCCTGGAGTTCGCCCGGCCGCTGCTGTACGCGGCCGCGGTCGCCCTCGCCGGCGACGAGCCGCACAACCCGCACGACCCGGACGCGGGCGTCTCCGCTGGCGACGACCCGCAAGACGCAGCCCGGGACGTCTCGGCTGCGAAGGTCGCCTGCGCGGACGCCGCCGACCGTGCCGCCCGCGCCGCGCTGCAGGTGCACGGAGCCATCGGCTACACCCGGGAGTACGGACTGGGCCGATGGCTCACCAAGGTCCGGGTGCTGACCCTGGCGTGGGGGACCCCGGCCGAGCACCGGGCCCGGGTGGCGGCGGCCCTGCGAACGACGCCGGTGCTGAGGAGGCCGCAATGACGACCGACGTTGGCGATCAGGAACAGCACACCGCCGGGCAGGCGGAAGACCTGACCGGGGAGCGTCAGGCGCTGCGCGACGCCGTACGCGGCCTGCTGTCCGGATACTCCACCCGCGACGCGACGGACACGCCGGCCGGCTTCGACCCGGCCCTGTGGACGCGGCTGTGCCGGGAGATCGGCGTCGCCGGCCTGGCCGTGCCGCCGGAGTACGGCGGGTCCGGCGCCACCCTCCGGGAGTCGTGCGTGGTGCTGGAGGAGCTGGGACGCACGCTGACCCCCGGCCCGATGCTCGGCTGTGCCGTGCTGGCCACGCAGACGCTGTTGCGCTCGGGCGACTCCGACGCCTGCGCGCGACTGCTGCCGGACCTGTGCGGCGGGGCGCGGATCGCCACGCTGGCCTGGGCGGGAGATCCGGATGATGTGCCCTGCACCGCCTCGGCCGCGGGTCGGCTCACCGGCGAGGTCTCCCACATCCTCGACCTCGCGTCCGCCGACATCCTGCTGGTCCCCGCCCGCACCGGCGACACGACGATCCTGTACGAAGTGGCGGGCGACGCGCCCGGAGTAGCCCGGCACGAGGCGAGCCTCTTGGATCCGACCCGGCGGCTCGGTGTGCTGCGCCTGACCGATGCGCCCGCGCGCCGGATCGGCGGCAGCGCCGACCTCGCCGGTATGCGCGACCTGGCCTGCGTCGCGCTCAGCGCCGACCAGATCGGCGCGGCGTCGCACGCACTGGCGGCCACGATCCGGTACGTGCAGATCCGGGTCCAGTTCGGCCGCCCGATCGGCAGCTTCCAGGCCTTGCAACACCGGCTGGCCGGGGCACACGTACGGATGGAGGCCGCCCGTTCGGCGTCGTACGCTGCCGCCGACGCCCTGGTTGCCGGTGCCCCCGACGCGCCAGCGCTGGCCGCCGTGGCCAAGATCTACTGCTCCGAGGCGTTGCAGGCGATCGCCGGCGAGATGGTCCAGATGCACGGCGGGATCGCGATCACCTGGGAACACGACGCCCACCTCTACCTGCGCCGCGCCTACGCCTCGGCACAGCTGTTCGGCTCCCCCGCCCACCACCTCGAACGCCTGGCGCGGTCGCTGTACGCAGTGACCGGTGAGTTGCCATGATCGCGTCCGCGGTTTGTCCCTCCGCTCGTGGGACACCCCAGCCCGTCATGCCTCCGTCGGTGCCGGCATCGACCCGGGCAAGCCTCAAGCAGGCCGATAAGCGAGTACTGGAGCTCCGTCGCGCGCGCCGCTCCGCAGTCCGGAGGGAGGTCCACCGGGGCCGAATCCGTCCGGCGTCGTGGAGCACGTAATGCTGTGCAGATGATTGCTTCCGTCATCGCCGCCGGACGGCGACACTCGGTGGGGGTGTGTGCCGACGGCACCGTGGTCGCGGCCGGTGGGGACGCATCCGGTGAGTGTCGAGTCGAGGACTGGGCCCAGGTGGTCGCCGTGGCGGCGGGCAACGTGCATACGGCGTCGAACACCGGGCGATCCCACAGCGTCGGACTGCGCGCTGACGGCACGGTGATGGCAACAGGCTGGAACGGTGACGGGCAGTGCGATGTCACGTCCTGGCGTGACGTGACCCTTGTCGCCGCGGGCTGGCGCCGCACCCTCGGGCTGACCGGTGACGGCACGGTGCTGGCGGCCGGACGCCTTCGCGAGGGCGCATGCGACGTGGGCCAGTGGCGTGAGGTGGTGGGGTTGGCTTGTGGCGACTGGCATTCGGTGGGGCTGCGAGCCGATGGGACCGCCGTTGCGGTGGGCAACGATCGCCGTGGGCAGTGCGCGGTTGCGGCGTGGCGCGACATCGCCAGCGTTGCCGCCGGCTACCTTCACACGGTCGGCGCCACCAACGACGGACGCGTACTCGCGGTGGGTGATCGATCAACGGGCGCCTGCAACGTCCATGCCTGGCGGGACGTCGTGGCAGTGGCGGCGGGGAGCTACCACACCGTCGGCGTCACCTCGGCCGGCCGAGTGGTGGCGGTGGGAAGCACGACGTTCGGCCAGTGCGAGGTGGCCGACTGGCGCGAGGTCGTTGCGGTGGCTGCCGGGTCCACCCACACTCTCGGACTACGCGCGGACGGAACAGTTCTCGCGGCCGGCAACAACCAGCACGGTCAATGCGACATCAGTGGCTGGGACTCGATCCGCTCGCCTGACTGAGATTGCCCGCAGGCACCCGCATCTGCCGCGCCGGGCACCGCGTCTGATGGAGGCAGATCGAGCGCCATCGGCTGCTGTGTGTGGAGCCGGACCCCGTGGAACGCGGCCGGCTGCGAGACTGATCCGATGGGTACAGGGCGGCCGATGTCGGCGGAGTATTTCGATGAGTGGTACACGGACATGGTGGCGTCGGCCGTCAAGGACGAGATCGTGCGACGTCATCTCGGTCTTCCCGCACACCTGTTGTCCACGAGTCTGCTGTCCTGGGAAGCGGTCGGCGAGGTCGCCGCGGCGTTGCGGTTGTCGCCAGGGCAGGTGCTGGTGGATCTCGCGTGTGGCCGTGGTGGCTACGGTCTGGAGGTGGCGTACCGGGGCGGGGCAGACCTGGTGGGCGTCGACTTCTCCGCCGAGGCGGTCCGGCAGGCGCATGAGTATGCCGAACGGCTGGGTCGGGTGGCGCGGTTCCACGTCGGTGAGCTGACCGCGACCGGGCTGGCCGACGCGTCGGTCGACGCCGTGATGTGTATCGACGCCGTGCAGTTCGCCGAGCCGGTGGACGCGGTCTACCGGGAGATTCGCCGTGTCCTGGCCCCGGCCGGGCGGGTGGTGCTGACCGGCTGGGAACCGGTCGACCGCCGCGACGAACGGGTGCCGGACCGGCTGCGGTCCGTCGACCTGCGCGCCGGGTTGACCGGGGCCGGGTTCGTCGATGTCGCCGTCGAGGAGCGGCCGCGCTGGCAGGCGGTCGAAGATGCCTTGTGGCAGGAGGCCGTGGCGCTGGACCCCGGCGCTGATCCCGCGCTGCGCGCCCTGCACGACGAGGGCGTGCGAGTGCTCGGGTTCGGCCACCGGATCCGGCGGGTCATCGCCTGCGCCACCGCGAACTAGGGTGCGTCTCTCGGATCAGGATCGTTCGTTGACCGTACGTGCCGGTTCGTCGATGGATCTCTGATGACATGTGGGCTCGGGTGGAGCCGTATCTGCCGGACCGGTCGCCGCAGCGCGGCGGCCGGTGGTCCGATCACCGTGAGGTGATCGAGGCGATCGCGTGGAAGTACCGCACCGGCTCGCCCTGGCGTGATCTGCCCGATGAGCTGGGTTCGTGGAAGGGCGCATACTCCAGGTTTCGCCGCTGGACCCTCGATGGCACCTGGCAGAAGGTGTTGACCGCGGTGCAGGCCGACGCCGACGCGGCCGGTGAGCTCGACTGGCTGGCGGTGGCGGTGGACTCGACCGTGGTGCGGGCGCATCAGCACGCTGCCGGGCTGCGACCGGGAAAAGACCACGACGGTACGAGCCGGCCGACCATTGCCTCGGCCGGTCCCGTGGCGGCCTGAGCACCAAGGTTCACCTCGCGGCGGAGTCGCGTTGCCGGCCGATGAGCCTGCTCGTCACCGCCGGGCAGGTCGGTGACGCACCCCAGTTCACCGCGGTCATGGACGCGATTGCGGTGCCCCGCCGCGGACCTGGCCGGCCTCGGCGACGCCCGGAGCGGGTACTCGCGGATAAGGCGTACTCGTCTCGGGCGATCCGCGCATGGCTGCGCCGGCGCGGGATTCGGGCCACGATCCCGCAGCCGTGCGATCAGAAGGCCCACCGCCTGCGGCGCGGCAGCCGTGGTGGCCGCCCACCCGCGTTCGACAAGCAGGGCTACCGGCAGCGCAACGTCGCGGAACGCTGCATCAACCGGCTCAAACAATGGCGTGGCCTGGCCATGCGCACCGACAAACTCGCCGTGCATTACCAGGCCGCGCTCACCCTTGCCGGGATCCTGCTCTGGACCAAACCATGATCCGAGAGACGCTTCCTAGCCGCGACACACGGATCCGCTGACAGGCGCTCGCTACGTCCTCAGATCCAGTCCGTGTGGCGCGGCCAGGCCAGCAGCGTGTCGACCACCTCGGGTGACTCGTGCGGCGAGGGCGGGGCCGTCGTGGTGTATCGGCCCTTGTAGAACAGCAGCGGTCCCTCGGCCCGGCATTCGCCGAGGGCGGTCACCCGGCCGACCACGATGGCGTGGTCGCCGCCCGGGTGCACCGCCTCCACCCGGCACTCGGCCCAGGTGAGTGCACCAGTCAGGATGGGCGCCCCGGCCGGCGACGGCGACCAGTCGGCGTCGGTGAACCGGTCCGGGCCCCGGGCGCCGAAGCGCCGGGAAACCTCCCGTTGCGCACCGGCCAGAACGTTGACACAGAACGTGCCGGAGTGGCGGATGCGCCGCCACGTGTCCGAGCCGGTCTGCGGGCAGAACAGCACCAGCGGCGGGTCCAGTGACAGCGGGGCGAACGCCTGGCACGCGAATCCGGCGGGGCCGTCCGCGTCAAGGGTGGTGATGACCGTGACGCCGGTACAGAAGTGGCCGAACACCCGGCGGAAATGCCGGGTGTCCGAGCCGGTACGGGCGGACGTCACCGCAGCCTCAGTGCGCGGCGCGCACGAAGCGGTGGCCCCACACGCTGTGCGCGGTGGTCTGCCGGGCCACCCAGGTACGGTCGTCGACGGTGCAGCCGCCGGTGCCGTACTCGATGTCGAAGCCGGCCGGGGTCCGCACGTAGAAGGAGATCATCTGGTCGTTGGCGTGCCGCCCCAGCGTCGAGATCGTCGGCACGGCGTGCCGGGCGCAGCGGTCCATGGCCCGGCCCACGTCGTCGATCGACTCGGTCTCGACCATGAGGTGGATGAGGCCGCTGGGCGCGGGTATCGGTGCCAGGGCGACGCTGTGGTGGCGCGGTCCGCAGCCGAGGAACCGCATCCACAGCGGGCGGTCGCCGGGCGGCAGGCCGACCGTTTCGGGAATGAGCCGCATCGTGTCGCGCAGCCGGAAGCCGAGCACATCGGTGTAGAAGTGCAGTGCCGCGGCGTCGTCGCCGGCGGGCAGCACCACGTGTCCCATGCCCTGCTCGGCGGTGACGAACCTGGTCCCGTAGCGGCCCTGGGCGGGGCGGGTGTCCAGCGCCGCGCCGCAGAAGAACTCGAGGCGGTTGCCGAACGGATCGTCCAAGCTGATCATCTGCGCCACCCGCCGCTCGGCGAGCTCATCGGCGCCGGCGCCCTTGACCGCGACGCCGGCCTCCTCGAGGGCGCGGGTGAGCCGGCCGAGGGCGGCCGGGTCGGCGACCTCCCAGCCGGTGGCGGCCAGCCGGTCCCGTTCCCCTGCCACCACCACGATCCGCGCGGGCAGGTCGTCCATCCGCAGGTAGACCGCCTCGGGGTCGGGCCCGCGCCCCAGCGCCATGTCGAGGACGGTGACGCCGAACTCGCGCCACGCCGCGACGTCGGTGGATTCGACGCGCAGGTAGCCGAGGGATCGGATGAGGCTCACGGTCGGTCCCCTCCCAGGAAGTCGAATGCCAGCCGGTTGAACTCGTCGAACTTCTCCAGGTGCGCCCAGTGTCCGCAGCCACCGAAGACGTGCAGCCGGGCGCGGCGGATCAGCTTGAGTGCGACCAGGGCGCCGTCGAGCGGGTTGACCCGGTCCTCCCGGCCCCACACGAGCAGCACCTCGTGGCGCAGCCGGTGCGCGTCGCGCCAGAGCAGGCCCTGCTCGTAGTGCTCCGGGTCGGTGAACGAGGCACCCATGTCGCGCATCGCACGCTGCGCCGCCGGGTCGGCGGCCGCCCGGAACCGCTCGTCGATCAGCTCCTCGGTGATCAGCGACTGGTCGAACACGAGCGTACGCAGGAAAGCGGCGACCTTGTCCCGGCTCGGTCCGGGCGGCGCGCCGACCGCGGCCAGCCGTTTGATCCCTTCGGTCGGATCCGCGGCGAAGACGTTGAGGCTCAGGCCGCCCGGGCCCATGAGCAGCAGCCGCCCCGCCCGCTGGGGGTGCAGCAGCGCGAACCGGACCGCGGTGCCGCCGCCCAGCGAGTTGCCGACCAGGTCGACCCGTTCGATGCCGAGTTCGTCGAGCAGCCTGATCAGCGCGTCGGCGGAATGGATGAAGTACTGCCCGGTGATCTTCCCGGTGGCGGAGCCGCCGTAGCCGGGCTGGTCGACGGCGATCGTGTCGAAGGCCCGCGCGAAAACCGGCACGGTACGCCCGAAGTTGCTCCACGCGGAGGCACCGGGACCGCCGCCGTGCAGGAGCACCACCGGGTGCCCTCCGGCCGGCCCGGCACGGTGGTAGTGCAGGCCGGCGGCGTACGAGCCCGTGGTGGGAATGCTGGTCGTGGTCATCTGATCCTCACACCATCGCGTCGCTGATCGGCAGGCCGAACTCGCCCCGGCCGAACATGGACAGTGCCCGCTCGGGGTCGTTGATCGCGTGTACGCGGCCCGCGTGCGCGTCGCGCCAGAACCGCTGGATGGGGGTCCCGGTGCGCAGCGCCCGGCCGCCGGAGTTCTCGAACAGCCGGTCGACCGCGCCGATTGCCAGCTCGGTGCCGCGCACCTGGTCGCGGCGGACCCGTAGGCGCAGCCGCATCGGCAGCCGCTGGCCCGCGGTGACCAGCTCCATCAGCTCGCCCATGTCGGATTCCAGGGCCAGCCACGCCGCGTCCAGGTCACCGGCCGCGGTGGCGGCCCGCACCTGGGAGTGCGGATCCTCGGCCGCGCGCACCCCGACGTAGGAGGCGCGCACCCGTTCCTTCAGGTAGCTCACGTGCGCGTCGTAGGCGCCGGTGGCCATGCCGATGATCGGCGTGGTGATCGCCCACGAGAAGATCGACGCGTACGGGATCCGGTAGAGCGGCGCGGTGTTGAACTCCTGCCCGGGGCAGACGCAGCGGGCGGTGTCGTTGAAGCTCAGTGACCGGTGCACCGGGACGAACGCGTCGGACACGACGATGTCGTTGCTGCCGGTGCCGCGCAGCCCGACGGTGTGCCACACGTCATCGATGGTGTAGTCGGTGGCGGGCAGCAGGAACGTACGGAAGTCGGCCGGGGTGCCGTCGTCGCCGGGCGGGACGATCCCGCCGAGCAGCACCCAGCCGGCGTGGTCGCAGCCGGACGAGAAGCTCCACCTGCCGTCGACCCGGTATCCCCCGTCGACGGCCCGGATAGTGCCGGTGGGTGCGTAGGACGACGACATCCGGGTGCCCGGGTCGTCGGCCCACACGTCCTGCTGCGCCTGGTCGGGGAAGAGGGCGAGCTGCCAGTTGTGCACCCCGATCACCGAGGCCACCCATCCGGTGGAGCCACATGCGCCGGCCAGCTCGCGTACGCCGCGCAGGAAGGTCAGCGGGTGGGCCTCGATTCCGCCGAACCGGGCGGGCTGCAACAGCCGGAAGAAACCCGTCTTGGCCAGCGACTTGACGGTCTCGACGGACAGTGCCCGGCGGTCCTCGGTCTCCTGCGCACGCTCCCGCAGGACCGGTAGCAGTTCGCGCACGCCGGTCAGGACCGCGACGCCACCGCTTGCCTCCATGAGATCCCCCCAACCAGGTTGGCCGGTGAACTCGACGGACCCTATACTAGAACACGTTCTACTCTGTGGGCCACACAGGATCGGGCCGCGCCTTTCTCGCGGGAGCGGCGGCGTGGAACGCGTTCCATGGACTGGGGGCGACATGAGCAACGGCGAGGCGGCACGGACGATCGACACCGGCGGTCCGCCCGCGCGGTTCGCCCGGGGATGGCACTGCCTGGGACTGGCCGAAGGGTTCCGGGACGGCCGCCCGCATGCCGTCGAGGCGTTCGGGACCAAGCTGGTGGTGTTCGCCGACACCGGCGGCGCGTTGCATGTGCTCGACGGATACTGCCGGCACATGGGCGGAGACCTCACCATGGGTACGGTCAAGGGCGACACCGTCGCCTGCCCGTTCCACGACTGGCGCTGGCGTGGCGACGGCCGATGCGTCTCCGTGCCGTACGCGCACCGGGTGCCGATGCGTGCCCGCACCCGCTCTTGGATCACGTGTGAACAGAACCGCCAGCTCTTCGTCTGGCACGACCCGCAGGGCGCCCCACCCCCGCCGGAGATCACCATTCCGCGCATCGAGGGTGCCTTCTCCTCCGAGTGGAGCTCCTGGACCTGGGACTCGATCCGGATCGACGGCGCGAACTGCCGCGAGGTGATCGACAACGTGGTCGACATGGCCCACTTCTTCTACATCCACTTCGCCTTCCCCACGTTCTTCAAGAACGTGCTCGAAGGTCACGTGGCCGCGCAGTTCCTGCACACCCGGCCACGGCCCGACGTGCCGTTGGCCGCGAGCCAGTCGGGCGACGCCACGCTGCGCTCCGAGGCCGCGTACTACGGACCCGCGTACATGATCGACTACCTGCACAACGACTATCGCGGCACCGATGTCGAGTCCGTGCTGATCAACTGCCACTACCCGGTCACCCCCGACTCGTTCGTGCTCCAATGGGGCGTGATCGTCAAACGCCTGCCCGGCCTCACCACCGCGCAGGCGGACAAGGCGGCGGCCCGGTTCGCCCGCAGCATCGGCGTGGGTTTCCAGCAGGACGTGGAGATCTGGAAACACAAGAGCCGCATCGACAACCCGCTACTGTGCGCCGAGGACGGCCCGGTCTACCAGCTCCGCCGCTGGTACGAGCAGTTCTATGTGGACGTCGACGACATCACCGAGGACATGGTGGCGCGATACGAGTTCGAGGTCGACACCAGCCGTGCCACGCAGACCTGGGAGGCCGAGGTCGCCGAGAACCTCCAGCGCCAGGCGTCTGCGACGCCGCCGTCATGACCCGGGCGGACACGCTGGCCGAGCGGCGGGCGTACCTGGAGGGCGGGCTCGCCGAGGTCCGCTGTGGCCGCTGCGGCGCCGCCGTCCGGGCGCGGAAACTCAGCCCGGGACAGACCAGCGTGCAGTGGAGCACCCAGGCCGAGCGCGCCTGTGCCGTGCTCGCCGCGGCAGCCGCCGCCGGTGGCGTCACCGCGCTGGTGCCGACCTGCCCGGACCTGCGAGACAGCATCGATCGCGCGGCGGCCGAGGGCCGCCTCGGGGCGGCCTGATGGCCGGCACCCGGGTCACCGGCGCCGTCGCCTGCTTTCACCGGCTCCGCGTCGCCGACGTCATCACCGAGACGGCCGACGCGCACTCGCTGGTGCTTCCGGTGCCACCGGCGCTGACCGCCGCGTTCACCTACCGGCCCGGGCAGTACCTGACGGTCCGGATGCCGGACGGCACGCTGGCCCGGTGCTATTCGCTGTCCAGTTCGCCGCACACCGACGCGGACCTGAAGATCACGGTGAAGCGGGTGCCCGGCGGGCGGGCGTCGAACTGGATCTGCGATCACGTCCGGGCCGGCACCACACTGGAGTTCACGCCACCGGCCGGGTCGTTCACCCCCGCGTCGCTCGACGACGACCTGCTGCTGCTCGCGGGCGGCAGCGGCATCACACCGGTGATCGCCATCATCAAGTCCGTGCTCGCCCGCGGGTCCGGACGGCTCGCCGTGGTGTACGCGAACCGGGACGCCCGGTCGGTCATCTTCGCCGCGGAGCTGGCCGCGCTCGGCGAGCGCCACGGCGGGCGGCTCGCGGTGACGCACTGGCTGGACAGCGAGCGCGGGGCGCCCACCGGGGACGCCCTGGCACCGCTGCTGCGCGCGTACGCACAGCGCGAAGCGTTCGTCTGCGGGCCGGACCCGTTCGTCGCGGTCGCCCGGCAGGCATTGCACCGCGCCGGCGTCCCGGCGGACCGGGTGCGCGTGGAGAGCTTCGACTCCGACACGACAGTCCCCGCAGCGGCGCGGGACGCGACCGCAGAGGTCACCCTGGACGGGCAGACCCATCACCTGCCGTGGCCCGCCGGCGCACGCCTGCTCGACGTGATCATCTCGGCGGGGCTGAACCCGCCGTTCTCCTGCCGGCAGGGCAACTGCGGCACGTGCGCGTGCCGGCTGCTCCACGGCCAGGTCGAGCTGGTGCACAACGAGGTGCTCGAGGACGAGGACTTCGCCGAGGGCTACATCCTCGCCTGCCAGGCAATCGCCCGCAGTGACACAGTCGCGGTCACCTACGAATGAGACCGGAGGGCCAGCGGCGGGTAGCCGTCACTGGTGGAGCAGGTATCGGGCGCGGCGGCCGGCGTCGCGGAAGCCGAGGCGCCGGTACAGAGCGGCCGCCGGGTTGTTGTCGTTGACGCAGAGCCAGGTCTCGTGGGCGCCGTCGGCGGACAGTGACCGCAGTGCCGCAGCCACCAGGGACGCCCCGATCCGGCGCCCACGCCAGCCGGGCACGACACCGACCTGGTCGATCCAGTTGTCGATGATGTTGACGAAGCCGACGGGGGTGCCGTCCGCCGCGTGGGCAATCAAGGACAGCTCCGGCCGATATCCCTCGTCGTCCCGTAACTCGGCCAGCCACTGCTCGGCCGTCGATGCCACGAAGCCGGGCCGGTCCGCAAACGACGCTCGGTACGTGGCGAAAAGCTCGGGACCATCTGCCCAGGTCACCGGTTCTGTGTGGATCTCGTCCGGTGGCGTCACATCGGGAAGCTCGTCAAGGTCGTGCCGCAGCACCCATTCGAGGAACGTCCGCGCGAAGCCACGCGCGGTGATGAGGTTCTCGCCGTCCAGGCTCCAGGACTCCGTCGTCATCAGCAGGCCGCCGGTGCTGGCCTGCTCGCTCGCCCAGTCCAGGAGCCGGCTGCCGAGACCTCGCCCCCGCCAGTCCGGATGCACCACCCCGGTGCCGGTGGCCGGCACGTGACCGGCGTCGACCCCTACAGCCGCGACCAGACTGCCCGCGTGCCAGGCGCCCAGCGTGTGCGCTTGGAGCAGCCGTGCCTGCAGCAGCGGCGGCCGCGCGAACAACGGCAGCCCACCATCGACGGCGAGGCACGCCCCCGCCAGTTCCGCCAGAGCGGTGAGGTGCTCCTCACCGAAAGCACTCCAGGTCAGGGACTCCACCGTCATGCCCTTCTCCTCCGCAGCCGCACCGACAGTACCGTCGGCCATGTCGGCCGAACCCTCGGCGGCCGGGTGATCCTCAGACCGGCTCGAGACCGGCGGCTTCCTGGCGGAGTTGCACCGCGATGTCGATGAGCTGATCCTCCTGACCGCCGACCAGGCGCCGCTGCCCGGCCCGGACCAGGATCTCCGCGCCGGACACGTCGTATCGGCGGGCCAGCGCGTACGCGTGGGTGAGGAAGCTGGAGTACACCCCGGCGTACCCCATGATCAGGGCGAGCCGGTCCAGCCGGCAGTCGTCCGGCATGGCCGGGCGGACCACGTCCTCGGCGGCGTCCACGATCGCGAAGAAGTCGACACCGGTACGGATGCCGAGCTTGTCGCAGACCCCCACGAACGCCTCGACCGGCGTGTTCCCGGCGCCCGCCCCGAAACGCCGGGTGCTGCCGTCGATCTGGGTGGCGCCCGCCCGCACGGCCAGCACGGAGTTCGCCACGCCCAGGGCCAGGTTCTCGTGCCCGTGGAAGCCCACCTGTGCGTCGTCGCCCAGCTCCGCCACGAGCGCGGCGACCCGTTCACCGGTCTGGTCGAGGACCAGCGCCCCGGCCGAATCCACCACGTACACGCATTGGCAGCCCGCGTCGGCCATGATGCGGGCCTGCCGGGCCAGCACCTCGGGCGGCTGGGAGTGGGCCATCATCAGGAAGCCGACCGTCTCCAGCCCGCGTTCGCGGGCCAGCCCGAAATGCTGCACCGCGATGTCCGCCTCGGTGCAGTGGGTGGCGATCCGGCAGACGCTCGCACCGTTGTCCGCCGCGGCGCGGATGTCGTCGATCACGCCGACGCCGGGCAGCATCAGGAACGCGATCCGCGCCCGGGTCGCGGTGCGCACCGCCACCGTGATGAGCTCCTGTTCCGGCGTACGGCTCAGCCCGTACGTGAAAGACGAGCCACCCAGGCCGTCGCCGTGCGTCACCTCGATCACCGGGACGCCCGCCGCGTCCAGCGCGGCGACGACCGCCGCCACCTCGGCCGCGGTGAACTGATGGCGCTTGGCGTGCGAGCCGTCCCGCAGCGACGAGTCGGTGATCCGCACGTCGAGGTCAGCGGAGAAGCTTTGCATGCGGCCCTCCCACGGCTACGCGGGCACCGTGGAGCGGGCGAGTTCCTCGCCCACCCGGGTCGCCGCGGCGGTCATGATGTCGAGGTTTCCGGCGTACCGCGGCAGGAAGTCACCGGCACCGGCGATCTCCACGAAGATCGCGACGCGGGTGCGCCCGCCGGTGGCCGCGGACGGCGGGTCGAACTGTGGCGCGTTGAGCAGCCGGTAGCCGGGCACGTACCGGGCCACCTCCGCGGCCATCGCCACGATGGACTCGGTGACGTCCGCGGTGTCCGCCGAGGGGTCGATCGCGCAGAACACCGTGTCCCGCATGACCAGCGGCGGCTCGGCCGGGTTGAGCACGATGATCGCCTTGCCCCGGTCCGCTCCCCCGACCAGTTCGAGCGCCCGGCTGGTCGTACGGGTGAACTCGTCGATGTTGGCCCGGGTGCCCGGCCCGGCCGAGCGGGACGCCACGGTCGCCACGATCTCGGCGTAGCTCACCGGGGTCACGCGGGTCACCGCGTACACCATCGGGATGGTGGCCTGCCCGCCGCAGGTGATCAGGTTGAGGTTCGGCGCGTCCAGGTGGGCGCGCAGGTTGACCTCCGGCACCACGAGCGGCCCGACCGCCGCCGGGGTGAGGTCGACCGCGCGGATGCCGGCCTGCGCGTAGCGCGGCGCGTTGGCCCGGTGCACTGCCGCCGACGTGGCCTCGAAGACCAGGTCGGGCAGCGGGTCCTGGGCCAGCAGCCAGTCGGCGCCGCCCGCGCTGACGGCCATGCCTGCCTCGGCGGCACGGCGCAGGCCCGGGCTGTCCGGGTCGACGCCGGCCATCCAGCGCGGCTCGATCAGCGGCGAACGCAGCAGCTTGCACAGCAGATCCGTGCCGATGTTGCCGGACCCGACGATCGCGGCGGTCAGCTTCGCCATGGACGGCGCTCCCCCGTGTCTGGTGCGGTCTGGAAGGACAGGCCGACCTCGCCGAGGCCGGTGAAGACCGCCCGGAACGTCTCGCCCGGGTGGACGTCGACCGCCCGGGCGCACGCGCCCGGCAGCACCACGTGCCCCGCGCGCAGCCGCACCCCGAAGCCGGCGACCGTACGGGCCAGCCAGGCCACCGCGGTCACCGGGTTGCCGAGTACCGCATCGGAGCGGCCCCGGGCCACCGGTTCGCCGCCCCGGTAGAGCACGGCGTCGATGGCGCGCAGGTCCACCTCGTCCGGCGCCACCCGGGCCGCACCGACCACGAAACCCGCCGAGGACGCGTTGTCGGCGATCGTGTCGGCGAGGCTGATCCGCCAGTCCACGACGCGGCTGTCGATGAGTTCGATGGCCGGGGCCAGCGCCTCGGTGGCCGCCAGGACGTCGGCCTCGGTGCAGCGGTGGCCGGGCAGGTCCGCGCCGAGCAGGAACGCGACCTCGATCTCGACGCGCGGGAAGCAGTAGCGTGCGGCGTCCGCCGGTGCCGTCTCGGACAGGCGCATGTCGGCCAGCAGGTGACCGTAGTCCGGCTCGTCGACGCCCATCATCTGCTGCATCGCGGCCGACGACAGCCCGACCTTGTGGCCCACCACCGCCTGCTGGCGGCGGCGCACATTGTGGAGCTGGATAGCGTACGCGTCGGCCGCGGTCAGGTCCGGGTGCTGCAGCACCAGGGGTGGGATCGGGGCGCGGTCGCGTTCCGCGACGTACAGCCGGTCGGCCAGTGTCCGGCGGTCAGTCTCGGTCAGCATGGGTCCCTCCCCGCTCGGGGCTCCGACGCGCCGGGGAACGCCGACCCGGTCCGGTTCGCCGCGCTGCGGCCCGCCCGGCGGCCGGAGAAAACGCAGTCGGCCAGCGACAGCCCGCTCACGTAGCTGTGCGAGCAGATGCCGACCGCGGTGCGGCCCGCCGCGTACAGGCCCGGCACCTCGCGTCCGTCCACGCGAAGCACCTGCCCGGTCTGTTCGTCGACCCGCAGGCCGCCGAGCGTCAGCACCGGTGCCGGCGCGGCGGGCCGCGCCCGCACCGAAAAGTCGATCAACGAGTACGGCGGCCGGGTCAGCGGCCGGACCAGCCCGGCGGGCTTTCCCGCGGGATCGGACCGGCCGCCCGCAGCGGCGTCGTGGTACGCCGCCACGGTGGCGGCCAGGCCCGCGGGATCCACCCCGGCGCGCCGCGCGACCCGTTCCACCGTCGGCGCACCGACCCGGTCGACGTGGAGCAACCACCGCGCCTGCACCCGCTGGAACCACAGTGTCTGCTCGCGGAGTTGCTGGTGTGCCTCGGCGAGGAGGGCCGCGTCGACGAGCAGCCACGCCCGCCGCTGCGGACAGCGCACGACGGCGTCGCCGATCGCGGCGCCGTACCGGGACTCGTCGCAGACGCGCCGCCCGTCGCGGTCCACCAGCAGCCCGCCGACGAGTGCGGACGGCGGGGCGAGGAAGCGCCACACGCTGACCCGGTCCAAGTTTCCGGTTGCGGCGCCGACCTCGGTGCCCATCCGGATGCCCGAGCCGTCGTCGCCCGCCGTGCCCAGCGGCAGCGTGCCCCGGCAGTCCGGGGCGTGGTGGCGCAGCATCTCGGCGTCGTGGACGAACCCGCCGGCGGCGAGGACGACGCCCGTACGGGCGCCGATCCGCACCGGGCGGGAGTAGCGACGTTCCAGCCAGGCCACGGGCCGGTGCAGTGCGCGACCGAGCGCGGGCACGTACATGCCGGGTTTGACCGACCACCGGTGCAGGACGCGGTGGCCGAACCGGACCCAGGCGGGTGCGCCGCGCAGGGTCCGGCAGGCGACGCCGGTCACCCGGCCGTCATCGCCGGTGATGAGCCGGTGGGCGCGGGTCTGGAGCAGGACGTCGGCCCCGGCCGCGCGAGCGGCCTCGGCAAGCGGGGCGTACAGCGCCCGGCCGGATGTCCCCCGGGCGTACGCCCGGTGGCCGCGCGGCGCGGGCGCGGCGACGTGGGCGAAGCTGTGCTCGCTGCCGGAGCGGTACAGGTAGTGCCGGTTCGTGGGGTAGCTCGTCTCGTACGGGCACAGCCGCGCGTCGAACGGCACCCCGCGCTCCTCCAGCCAGGTCAGCATGTCGGCGCTCTGCGTGCAGAAGCGGCGCAGGGTCTGCGGGGCGACGGCATCGCCCACCTCCTGGCTCAGGTAGTCGGCCATCGCCTGTGCGCTGTCCTCGATACCGGCCTCGCGTTGCTGGCGGGTGCCGCCGCCGGCGTAGACGACCCCGCCCGAGACGGCGGTGGCGCCGCCGCCGGCGAAGCGGTCCAGCACCAGCACGCGGGCGCCCGCGGCCGCCTCGATCGCCGCGCAGGCACCGGCCGCGCCGAAACCCACCACGACAACGTCGGCCGACTCGTCCCACGGCTCGGTCACGACACCTCCGAATCTGCAACACGTAGCAGAACGGTTTTCCGGCCCGCGATGGCGCCGGAACGGCAATAACTATAACCTGTTCTAGTGATGGTGGACGATGGCGAGTTCGACGTCGTCGTGGTCGGCAGCGGCGCCGCCGGGATGACCGCGGCGCTCACCGCGGCGCACCACGGCCTGCGCGTGGCGCTGGTGGAGAAGGCAGCCGTGTACGGCGGCTCCACCGCCCGTTCCGGCGGAGGTCTGTGGCTGCCCGGCAACGACGTGCTCCGGCGGGCCGGGGTCACCGGCGACGCCGCGTCCGCCCGCACCTACCTGGCCCATGTCGCCGGGTCCGAGGTGCCGGCGGCACGCCGGGAGGCGTTCCTGGCCGCCGGTCCGGCCATGCTCGCGTTCGTCCGGGCGCACACGCCGCTCGACTTCGCGTGGGTGCCCGGCTATCCGGACTATCACCCCGAGGCGCCCGGCGGGCTGCCCGGCGGCCGTAGCGTCGAGCCGCGGCCGCTGGACGCCCGCCTGATCGGGCCGGACCTGGGCACGCTCGCCCCGCCGTACCGGGCCGCGCCGGACGGCGTCGCGGTGACCGCGGCGGACTACCGGTGGCTGTCGTTGGGCATCCGCCACCCGCGGGCGCTGACCACCGCGGCCCGGCTCGCCGCGGGCGGCGTGACCGCTCGGCTGCGGCACCGGCGGCGGCTCACCATGGGACAGGCGCTCGCCGCCGGGCTGCGCGCCGGGCTGCGCGCGGCCGGGGTCGAGGTCCGGCTGGACACACCCATGACCGGTCTGCTCGTCGAGGGCGACCGGGTCACCGGGATCGATGCCGAGACCGGCGGGCGGCCGGTGCGGCTGCGCGCGCACCAGGGCGTACTGCTGGCCAGCGGTGGATTCGAGCACAACGAGCAGATGCGGCGCCGGTACCAGCAGGTCGGTGCCGCGTGGACGGTCGGCGCGCCGGGCAACACCGGCGACGGCATCGAGGCGGGCCGGCGTCTGGGCGCCGCGCTGGACCTGATGGACGAGGCGTGGTGGGGCCCGGTGCTGCCGCTCACCGGCGGGCCGTACTTCTGCCTCGCCGAACGCAACCTGCCCGGCTGCCTGATCGTGGACGCCACGGGCCGGCGTTTCGTCAACGAGTCGGCGCCGTACGTCGACGCCATGCACGCCATGCTCGCCGCGCCGGAGCGGGTGCCGGCCTGGCTGGTGACCGACCAGCGGTACCGGAACCGCTACCTGTTCGCCGGGTACGCCCCGCGCGCACGGCTGCCGCGCCGCTGGTTCGACGCCGGGGTGGCGTGCCGCGCGGACACCCTGGACGCGCTGGCCGGGCAGATCGGCGTCGCCGCCGAACAGTTGCGGGCGACCGTGGAACGGTTCAACGCGTTCGCCGCCCGCGGCCACGACGACGACCTGAAGCGCGGCGACTCCGTCTACGACCGCTACTACGGCGACCCCCGCAACCGGCCGAACCCTTGCCTGGGCCCGGTCACCAAGCCTCCGTTCTCCGCGTTCCGGGTGGTCCCCGGCGACCTGGGCACCAAGGGCGGGTTGCGCACCGACGAACGGGCCCGGGTGCTGCGCGGCGACGGCACACCGATCCCCGGCCTGTACGCGGCGGGCAACGTGAGCGCCTCGGTGATGGGACGCGGCTACGCCGGGGCGGGCGCGACATTGGGCCCCGCCATGGCGTTCGGCCATCTCGCCGCGCTGGACCTGGCCGGGGTCACACCCGCCACCGCACCCGCTCAGGAGGACTGATGCCCATCGACCCCGCGATCGCCGTCGGCGCCGCCCTGCCGGCCCGGGAACTGCAATGGGAGAGCACCGACGTGCTGCTCTACCACCTCGCCGTGGGCGCCGGCCCGGACGAGCTGTCGTACGTGTACGAGGGCGCCCTGCGCGGCGTGCTGCCCACGTTCGCCACGGTCGCCACCACGCTGGGCACCACCGAGCCGCCCGCGCTGAGAATGCCGGGAGTCGACGTCGACCTGGCCCGGGTCGTGCACGGCCGCCAGGAGCTGGTCCTGCACCAGCCCATCCCGCGGGCCGGGCGGGCGCACGCGACCTCGCGCGTCGCCGCCGTCCACGACAAGGGCAACGCCGCGGTCATCGTCATCGAGACCACCACCGCGCTGTTCACGATCCGGATGAGTGTCTTCGCCCGCGACGAAGGCGGCTTCGGCGGCGACCGCGGACCGTCCACCCGCATACCCGTACCCGACCGCAAGCCCGACGTCGAAACGCTCTGCCCCACCGATCCCCGGCAGGCGCTGTGGTACAGGCTGTGCGGCGACCGCAACCCGCTGCACGTCGACCCCGCGTTCGCCGCTGCGGCGGGCTTCCCGCGACCGATCCTGCACGGCCTCTGCACGTACGGGATCGTGGCGAAGGCGGCCGTGGACACCGTGCTGGACGGTGAGCCGGACCGGGTGGCCGGCTACGACGCCAGGTTCGCCGGCGTGGTGTTCCCCGGCGAGACGCTGCGCACCCGGATCTGGCGGGAGGACGGCCGCCTGCTGGTCAGCGCCACGGTCGCCGACCGCGACGACGCCCCCGCACTGTCCGACGCGGCCATCACGCTCCGCTGAATCGCGGGCCCGGGATCAACCCGGTGGGCTGAGGTCCGGGCCGAGGATCAACCCGCTGGTCGGTACGCCGGTGCCCGCGGTGACCAGCACGGGGCCGTCGCCGGGCACCTGGTTGACCGCGGTGCCGCGTACCTGACGGACCGCCTCGGCGATGCCGTTCATGCCGTGGATGTACGCCTCCCCGAGCTGCCCGCCGTGCGGGTTGACCGGCAGCCGCCCGCCCAGTTCGATGCCGCCGTCGGCGATCAGGTGCCGCGCCTCCCCCCGGCCGCAGAAGCCCAGTTCTTCGAGCTGCATCAACACGTACGGGGTGAAGTGGTCGTAGAGCACCGCGGTTCGCACGTCCGACGGCGTGTACCCGGACTGCCGCCAGAGCTGGCGGGCCACCACGCCCATCTCCGGCAGCGCACCCACCTCCGGGCGGTAGTAGCTGGTCATCACGTACTGGTCGGGGCCGCTGCCCTGGGCGGCCGCGCACACCACCGCGGGTGGTTGCCGCAGGTCACGGGCTCGGCGCGCCGACGTCACCACCAGCGCGACCGCCCCGTCGCTCTCCTGGCAGCAGTCCAGCAGCCGCAACGGCTCCGCGATCGGCTTCGACGTCCGGTGGTCGTCCAGGGTGATCGGGCGGCCGTGGAACCAGGCGTGCGGGTTCGTGGCGGCGTGCCGGCGCGCCGCCACCGCGACCCGGCCGAAGTCGTCCGTGGTGGCGCCGGTGTCGTGCAGGTAGCGCCGGGCCACCATGGCGACCATCGCGGCCGGAGTGGCCAGCCCCATCGGGTGGTGCCAGCTCGCGTCGACGCCCGCGGAGGTGGGCGCCAGCAGTTCGGCCGACACCTGCCCGAAGCGGCGGCCGGAGCGTTCGTTGAGCGCCCGGTAGCAGACCACCACGTCGGCCAGCCCGGCCGCGACGGCGAGCACGGCCTGCTGCACGACCGCGCACGCCGCTCCCCCGCCGTACGCGATCCGGCTGAGGAACGTCAGCTCGCCGATCCCCAGTTCCCGGGCGAGGGCGACCTCGGCGGTGTTGTCCATCGTGAACGTCGCCAGGCCCTGGACGTCGCCGGGGGCCAGGCCGGCGTCGTCGAGCGCCGCGCGGACCGCCTCGACCGCGAGCCGCAGTTCGCTGCGGCCGGAGTCCTTGGAGAACTCGGTGGCCCCGATCCCAGCGACGGCCGCGGTCCCCGCGATCATGACGACACCCGGACCGTGGCGGCGACGTGCTCGCCCCGCGCGGTGCGGCCGCTCACGGTGACCACCCGTTCGCCGCGGGCGTCCGGCGCCGCCCGCCCGGTGAAGGTGAGCGTGTCGTTGGCGTAGCACGGTGTGCCGAGGCGGACCGCGACGCCGCGTACGCGCGCCTCGGGACCGGCCCAGTCGGTGACGTAGCGCTGCACCAGGCCCGTGGTGGCGAGGATGTTGAGGAAGATGTCCCGGCCGCCACGCCGTACGGCCGCGTCGCGGTCGTGGTGGACGTCCTGGAAGTCGCGGGTGGCGAGGGCGGTGCTGATCACGACCGTGGGGGTCACCGCCAGCTCCCATGTCGGCAGGATGCCCCCGGGCTGGTCGGCGGGGCGCCACGCCGGCAGCGTCAGCTCGTCGTCGACGCGGACGAACTCGACTCGCACCGGCATGCCGATGTGTACGTCGTCCGGGTCCACGTCGCGCAGCTCGCCGGTCATGCGTACCCCTTCGTCCAGGTCGATGAGCGCCACGACGACGGGCAGCCGGCGGCCGGGCAGCGGCGGGTGGCGGTGCACGACGTAACTGTGGATGCGGCCGGTGCCGGCGGCCGGCACGTACCCGGGTTTGGTGGCGCCGCAGCACGGGCAGGCCGGGCCGGGCGGGTGGCGCAGCGCGCCACACTCGCCGCAGCGCTGGATCCGCAACTCACCCACGGCAGTCCCGGCCCAGAAGTACGCGGTGTCCGCGCTGATCACCGGCCGCAACGCGGCACCCGCCCCGAAAGCAGCACCGGTCCGGGAAGCGGGCCCCGCCTCGAAGGCAGCACCGGTCCCGGAAGCGGCACCGGCCTGGGAAGTAGCGCCGTGGGCGGGATCCGTCGACGTGACGCCGCTTCCCGGGTCCGGGCGCGCGGTGCCGGGCCGGAACTTCAAGACCCGGAACTGCATCGCCGCGACCGGTTCGGCGCCCGCGCGCCAGGTGCTCTCGGTCGTGATGAACCAGCCCTCCCCCAGCGTGGTCCGTTTGGGCCCGGTCACCTCGGTGAGCCGGCTACGCACGGACACCTGCTCGCCGACGTGCAGGTACCGGTGGTACGTCTGCGTGCTGTCCGTCGCTACCACGGAGGTGAACCCGGCCTGGTCGAGCACCGCCGACATGGCCCGCAGCGGGTCGGCCGGGTCCGGTGCGTCCGGGCGCAGCCCTGGCATGGTCCACACCTGCGCCATCGCGGGCGGGGCCAGCCCGTCGCTCTCGTAGACCGGACTGGTGTCGCCGATCGCCCCGAGCCAGTCGCGGATCGCCGGGAGGTTGACCGGGTCCCGGGCCGGCCGGGCCGGCGACTCGCCCGCCGCGCGGATACGCCGCGCGGCCGCCATGATCGTCTCACCCGCCGCAGTGGCGCCGTCCCCAACCGCCGGCGTCGCGGTACTCCGGGCGGTGGCGGCCTCGGCGGCCTCCGTGCTCGGCTTGTCCATTCGGCACGCTCCTGTCCTGCCGTCGCGCGGCACGGTCGGCCCTGCCGGGCGGGCCGCTGCTATCTGGGCACGCGGGGCAGGCCCACGCCCGCGGACGCGATCAGTTCCCGCTGAATCTCGTTGACGCCGCCGCCGAACGTCAGCACCAGGTTGCGTTTGGCCTGCAGGTCCAGCCAGGACAGCAGGTCGGCGGTCGCGGGGTCGGTGGGGTCGCCGTACCGGCCGACGAGCTCCTCGAGGTCCTGGCCGAGCCGCAGCAGCCGTTCCGAGGCGAAGACCTTGGTCGCCGACGCGTCCGCCACCGAGGGCGGGTCGGTGCCGGCCACCTGCCAGTTGAGCAGCTCGTTGACGCGCAGGCAGGCGTGAGTGCGTGCGAGTGTGCGGCGTACGTCGGGGTGGTCCGGCAGCGGCGGGTTCGCGGACACCCACGTCCGCACGCGGTCGTACAGGGCGCCAAGACGCCCGGCCGGTCCCAGCATCACCCGCTCGTGGTTGAGCTGGGTGGTCAGCAGCCGCCAGCCACCGTTCTCCTCACCGACCCGCATCGACACCGGCACGCGTACGTCGGTGAGGTAGACCGCGTTGACGTGGTGTGCGCCGTCGGAGGTGATGATCGGGGTCCACGCGTACCCGGGGTCGCGGGTGTCCACGATGAGAATGGACAGGCCGTGGTGGCGCGGCGCGTCCGGATCGGTGCGGGCGGCGAGCCACAGGTAGTCGGCGTCGTGCGCGCCGGTGGTGAACGTCTTCTGGCCGTTGACCACGTACGCGTCGCCGTCGCGCACCGCGCGGGTGCGCAGCGCGGCGAGGTCCGTGCCGGCCTCGGGTTCGGTGTACCCGATGGCGAAGTGGAGAACGCCTGCCAGGATGCGCGGGAGGAAGAAGTCGCGCTGTTCCGGCGTACCGTGCGCGAGCAGGGTCGGCGCCACGGTCTGCAGGGTGACCGACGGCAGCGGCACGTCGGCGCGGGCCGCCTCGTTCACGAAGATCTGCTGCTCCACCGGGCCGAGCCCGCCGCCGCCGTAGCTGGTGGGGAACCCGAGGCCGAGCCAGCCGTCACGGCCCAGCCGCGAGACCACCTCGCGGTGGGCCGGGCCGTGCCGATCGTGGCGCAGCGCGGCCCGCTGCCGCGGTGAGACCAGATCGGTCAGGTACGCCCGCAGCCGCTGCCGCAGCGCATGCTGCTCGTCAGTCAGGTCGATGAGCAAGACACCCTCCCAGCCGGTGCAGGCAGTACTCGCTGCCGCCGAGGTGGCGGACCAGGTCGCGCAGCTGCGCGCTGTAGGAGTGCAGTGGATAGTCGGCGGCCAGGCCGAGCCCGCCGTGCAGGTGGTGGCAGAGGCGCAGGGCCGGTGGTGTCTCGCTGGTCAGCCAGTACGCGGCCACCCACAGGTCGTCGTCCGCCGGCCGGTCCGCGTCCAGCCGCCAGGAGGCGGCGAGCGCGGCCAGGCGCAGGGTGCGCGCGGTGACGTAGACGTCGGCGATCTGCTGGGCGACGGCCTGGAACGCGGCGAGCGGGCGGCCGAACTGGTGCCGGGTACGGACGTGGTCGGCGGTCAGCCGCAGCGCCCCGGCAAGCAGCCCGTCGGCGACCGCGCAGGCACCGGCGACCGCGAACCGGTGCAGGTCGGCGACGCTGCGGCCGTCGGTGTCGTCGCCGAGCGGCTGTGCGGCCACCCCGTCCAGCGTGAGGGTGTACTCCGGGGTGCCCGCCGAGGTGGGCGTGCGCCGCAGTGCGACGCCGGGAGCCGCCGGGTCGACGACGGCGACCGCGACTCCGCCGGCCGCCAGGCTCACCGGGACGAGGATCCGGTACGCCTGCTCGGCGTCGCGCACGCCGGTCTTCGTACCGTGGAGCCTCCAGCCGGTGGTGGCCGTGGTACGCGGCCGGTCCGGGAACGGTTCGCCCGGCTCGGCCGGCGCTGCGGTGAGGACCTGTCCCTGGCGCACCGCATCCAGCAGGTCGCGTTGCTGGCCCGGGCCGCCCCACCGGGTCACCGGCAGCACGCCGAGGGCCAGGGTGGACAGCGCCGGGACTCCGGCCGCCCGGCGCCCGATCTCGGTGAGAACCAGCGCGGTTTCCAGTACGCCCAGGCCCGCGCCGCCGAGCCGGGCCGGAACCGAAAGGGTGAGCAGGCCCGCCTGCCCGAGCGCCTTCCACAGGCGTTCCGGGGTGTCCGCGTTGTCGTCCAGCACGTCACCGGCGAGGCGGACGACGGCCCGCTGCGCCTCGTCCAGTTCGAAGTCCATCGCCACCCTCCGGACCAAATGAGAACACGTTTCAGTTTACTGGCGGCTCCGGCGGCTGTCACGGGCTCACCGCCGGACGTTGCTACCCTTGGGGGGAGCGAATGACCTGGTCACCGATCGTGGTCGAACCGCCGCGAAGGGCAATCATGGCAGCGAGAACGAATACCAGAAATGGCACCGGGCGCCGGGTGCTCGCCGGCACGGACGCCGAGCACGGCTCTGCCGCCCAGCGGGACCGGCACCGCCGGATCCTGGAGGCCACACTGCGTCTGGCCGCGAAGGGCGGCTACGAGGCGGTACAGATGCGCGCGGTCGCCGAGCTGGCCGAGGTCGCACTGGGCACGCTGTACCGGTACTTCCCCTCCAAGATCCATCTGCTGGTGTCGGCCCTGGCAGTGGAGCTGGAGCGGATCCAGGAGAAACTGCACCGCAGGCCCGTGCCCGGCGATACCCCGTACGAGCGGGTCCAGTTCGTGCTCGACCGGGTGACCCGGGCGATGCAGCGTGAACCGCTGGTCACCGAGGCCATGACCCGTGCGTTCATGTTCGCCGACCCGTCCGCGAGCGCCGAGGTCAACGCGGTGGCGCGGCTGATGGAGGAGATTTTCACCAGGGCGATGCACGACGGCGAGCCGGACGCGGACGACCGGGCGAAGGCCCGGGTGATCGGCGACGTATGGCTGTCCAATCTGGTGGCCTGGGTGACGCGCCGGGCCTCCGCCGACGACGTGATCAACCACCTGGAGCTGGCCAGCCGCCTGCTGCTGCGCTGACCCGGACGCGGCGACGCCGCCGGTGGCGCGACGGCGTCGCCGCGTCCGGATTCAGCCGAGCAGGGCGGTCAGCTTGGCCAACGACTGCTGAGTCGCCGCGCCCGCCTGCTTCTCCAGCATCCCGGCCATCGGTCCGGCCAGCGCCGGACCGGTGAACTCCATCTCGTACGTGATCTGTGAGCCCTCCCCGGACGGCTCGATCACGAAACGACTCTTGGCCTTCACGCCCATCGGACCGTCACCGGACTGTTCGAGACGCTGCGCCGCGACCGCGTCGGTCACCCGCCACGCCATCTCCGCGGGCATCCCCATCAGCTTCACCCGCTGCCGGTAGGTCGCGCCGGTGCCGAGGCTCGCCGGTACCTCACCGGTGAAGCCCTCGTGCATCGTGTTCCACTCGGCGACCCGGGACAGGTCCACGACCAGCTGCCAGACCCGCTGCGGTTCGGCCGTCGCATCGGCGGAGACACTGACCTTGGGCATCACGTTCCTCCTTGAACTGCACGGTCCGACCTGACCTACGGCAGATCGGTGCTGATGATCTTTTCGATGTTGCGTTCCGCCAGGGCGGTGATCGTGACGAACGGGTTGACGCCGGTGCTGCCGGGGATCAATGAACCGTCCATGACGTACAGGCCGGGATGTCCGGGCAGCCGGCCGTAGTTGTCGGTCGCCTGATCGAGGACGCAACCGCCGAGCGGGTGGTACGTGAGGTCGTCGCCCCAGATCTTGCACACGCCGAACAGGTCGCTGCGGTAGATGGTGGCCTGTCTCCGGTTGATGGTGTCGAAGACCCGGCTGGCCGCGTCGATCGACGGCTGGTTCTGTTCCGTACGCCAGGTCAGATCGACCGCGCCGGTACCGGTGTCGTAGACGAAACTGCCGCGGTGGGGATTCTTGGTGATCGCCAGGTACAGGCTGATCCACGTCTCGTTCCCCGACGGGAACGGCGCGATCTCCGCGAACACCGGCCCGGCTGGATCGGCCCAGTTGTCGATGCCCACCGCCGGCATGGCCGACTGCAGCGAGCCGGTCGGCTGCCAGACGTGGTTGGCACGGGCGACCATGACGTTGCCGTTGTTTCCCCATCCCTGCCCCACCGCGTCGCCCAGGCCGGGCAGCTTGCCCAGCGCCTTCATCGCGACGAGCAGTTTGCTGGTGCCGACGCTGCCGGCCGCGAGGAAGACCCGGTCGGCCCGGACGGTCTTGGTGGTCACCGGATCGCCGGTCGTACCGACCTGGGTCAGCGTCACGACATAGCCGCCACCATTGGCCGGCGCAACGGCCGTGACGACGTGCTGGGTCGTGACGGTCAGCCGTCCGGTCGCCGCGGCGGCCGCCAGGTAGGTCTTGTCCAGTGACCGCTTGCCGTGGTTGTTGCCGTAGATGACCTCGCTGCCCAGCGCGGAGCGCGCCACGGTACCCGCCTGTTCGTTCGCCATGTACGCGAAGTCGTACACGCTGGGGATGAACGTGGTCCGGTAGCCGGAGGCATGGGCCTCGTCCCGGCTGAGGCGGGCGTACTGGTAGCACGCCGCGGACTCGAACCAGGCCGGGTCGACGTTGTTGACCCCGAGCGTGGCCATGGCGCGGGGGAAATAGGTGCGGTACATCGCATCGGCGTCGACCGACGGCAGGATCTCCTCGAAGTAGTCACGCTTGGGCAGCACGGCCATGGCGCCGTTGACGAGGGATCCGCCGCCGAGACCCCGGCCCTGGTAGACGCGGATGCCGGAGAAGCTTTCGGAGTCCAGCACGCCGGTGTACCGGCCGATCGGCTTGTTGACCGGGATGCCGAAGAAGTAGCCGAGCGGCTGGTCGGTCGAGGTCCGCAGCCAGAACGAGCGCTGGTCCGGCTTGACCATGTCGCAGAAGACGTTGCCGTCGGATCCGGGGGTGTTCCAGGCCATCCCCATCTCGACGATGCTGGTCGCGATCCCGGCCTGGGTCAGCCGCAGCGCGGTGACCGCGCCGCCGTAGCCGCTGCCGACGACGAGGGCGGGCACGTGGTCGCCGTCGGACAGGACGGCGTTCGCCGCGGACGCCCGGGCCAGCAGCGCGCCCGCCGACGCACCGAACGCCGCCACGGCGGCGCCGGCCCGCAGCAGTCCTCGGCGGGAGATTTCCGGTGACGGGGGTCGGGGATGACTGGGCATGGGCGGCCCTTCGAGCGTCTCGGGCAGGTGTGGTCAGGAGTGGTCGGCGATGTCGTTGGCGGCGATGTACCCGAACGTCATCGCCGGCCCGATCGTGGCGCCCGCACCGGCGTAGCTGTGCCCCATCACAGCGGCGCTCGAATTGCCTGCCGCATAGAGGCCGGCCACGACCGTGCCGTCGGCGCGCAGCACCCGGGAGCGGGCGTCGGTACGCAGCCCGCCCTTGGTACCGAGGTCACCCGGCACGATCTTGCAGGCGTAGAACGGTGGCAGCCAGAGCGGGGCCAGGCACGAGTTCGGGTGCACCGAGGGGTCCGTGTAGTAGTGGTCGTACGCGCTGTCACCGCGATGGAAGTCGGGATCCGAACCGGCCAGGGCGTACCGGTTGAACCGGGCGACCGTGGCACACAACGCATCCGCGGGGACGCCGATCTCGCGGGCGAGGCCATCGAGCGTCGGGTTCCGGAACACGGCTCCGGCGTCGTACCAGGAGTCGGGGAACGGCAGCACCGGCGGCACGTCCCGGAACAGGTAGCGGTTGCGGTAGTTCTGGTCGAACACGAGCCAGGCCGGGATGTCCGGCGTGGCGCCGTTCTTGTCGTACATGACATGCACGACGTCGCTGTACGGCGCCGCCTCGTTGACGAACCGCGACCCGGCACTGTTGACCAGGATGCAGCCGGGCAGCGTGCGCTCGGCCAGGCAGAAGTACGGCTCGCCGGGCAGCGGGATGGCCGGTCCCCACCACGCGTCGTCCAGGAAGTCCGTGGCCGCACCCGCGCGCAGGCCGGCCTGGATACCGTCGCCCATGTTCGCGGCGGCACCGACCGTCCAGTCAGTACCGATCGGCTTGCGTTGGTACGCCAGCCGCATCGCGAGGTTGTGTTCGAACCCGCCCGCGGCCACGATGACGCCACGGCTCGCCTGGATCACGGTCGGGGATCCGTCGCGGTTGACGACGACACCGGTGACCCGTCCTTGCCCGTCGAACTGGAAGTCCTGGAACGGCGTGTTCAGCCAGACCGGCACGCCGGCCGTCGCCAGCCCGGCGCGCAGCGCGCCCGCGAGCGCCTGCCCCATGGTGAGCGGCGCGCGTCCGTGCAGGACGGCGGAGGCGTACCGGGCGGCGCACTCGGCCGCGACGGCGGTGCCGTGCACATTGACCAGAGCGAGGACCAGCCACCGGTAGTCGGTGGTGAACACCGTCATCCCCGGAGGGGTAGGCATGTACGCCGGGTTCAGGTTGGCCAGCTCCGGGCCGAGCAGGTTGCCGTCGAACAGGTCCGGCTCGATCGAGCGGCCCTGCGGCATGCCGCCGGGCAGTTCGGGATAGTAGTCGGGATAGTCCGCCATGTACCTGAAACGAAGCGGGCTGTTCGCCTGCACGAACGAGATCATCTGCGGGCCGTTGTCGAGGAACGCCTGCTGTTTGGCGGTGGGCACGTCGCCGCCGACCACCGCAGCCAGGTAGGCCGACGCCGACGCCGGCGTGTCGGGTACCCCTGCGGCGAGGATGACCTCGTTGTTCGGAATCCAGATCCCGGCACCCGAGCGGGCCGCGGAACCGCCGAACGTCGACGCCTTCTCCACCACGAGGACGCTGACACCGCGCCTGGCCAGGCGCAGGGCCGCGGTCATCCCGGCGGCGCCGCACCCGACCACGACCGCGTCGAACTGCTGCTCGGCGGCAAGTGCCGCGCGCTGCTGCTCGGCGGCGAGAGCCTGGCGACCGGGCGAGGTCGACCCGACCGCCAGGCCCGCACCGATGGCTGCGGCACCCGCGAGGACCGTACGCCGGCTGAGGGTTGGGGGCATCGGAGCTCCTTAGGGCAGGGAGCGGTACGTGCCTCGGGGTCGCTGCGGGCGCCTTCGCAACGACTGCGACAAGGACTGTAACGTGTTCTACTATTGGCGAGATGAGCCCTGCTGTCAAAGGGGTCTGGCGCGAGCCGCGGTCAGAGCGACGCCGCCACGGATCCAGAATCGACTGCCCGCTCGGGCGCCGGGCGGTGCAACCTCGGCAACCTGGCCGTCAGGCGCCGCACGACGCCGCCGTAAAGCACCCCGACGACCAGCGATGCGACCAGGGCGACGTATCGGGAATAGCCGTCAAGAAGCGGGTAGACGTGCCAGTGGGTCACGTAGATCGACAGCGATGCGCCGGCCAGGGCGCCGGCGAACCGGCGCAGCATCACCGAGCTGGGTAGCTTCGGTGCCCAGACGAGCAGGAGGACGCCCACCCCCACGATGACCACCTGGAGCCGCTCGTCGTCGTAGTTGGCGACCGCGGCCACGGTGATCGCGGTGACCAGCCAGCGTTGCCACTCCGGACCGGCCTTGCCGGCCGCCCAGCCGAGCGCGAAGAGCCAGAGCAGTTGGACCGGCGTGGCCATGTGGTGCCAGGGCGAGACCGGGATCAGGCCGAACCGGACCGTGAGGGCAAGGCCGAGCACCGTCATGGGCACGGCGAACGGGAACCGCCGCACGCACCGGTCGATCACGGGTACGGCCATCATGAGCGCCAGGGCCAGCAGGATGTAGACGTAGGTCTCGATGAACCACAGGTTCCGCTCGTCTCCGAAGCGGGGGCCGATCGCCTCGGTGAGCAGCGCGACGTTCTTCCAGGTGTAGGAGTAGTCGGTGAACACGACCACCGCGGCGACGAAGATCGATGTCGGCACGGCTACGCGCGCCACGGTGGCCGCGATGTGCCGGATGCGTTCGCGTCGATCGCCGGACGCAAGGTGGAAGCGCGCGAAGTTGAAACCGGCCACCGCCAGCAGCAGATGGGCACCGCCGTGGATCGTGAAGGCATGGATGTGGGAGCCGACGATCAGGACGATCGAGATCGCGCGCAGCAGGACCGTGGTGTCGATCATCAGTCGCCGTACCGGCGGCGGGTCGGGTCTGGCCGTCAGTTCCCGGATCGGCATCGCCTCCCAGCCCGCCGGGAGGCCACCCAGCATCTCCTCCAGTCGCACGGACATCTCGACGTACGACAGCGAGTCGCCGCCGAGGCTGACGAAGCTGTCGTCGTCGCTGACCTCGGGCCGATCGAGGATCTCGGCATAGACGGCGCGCAGAGCCGTGGGCGCGGAGGCGTCGCCTCGCGCGGTCCCGGTCGCGCCGTCGCGCGGTTGCGTGGCCTCACCGAGTGCGCCGACTGCCTGGTGGTCGGGCTTGCCCGACGCCAGCCGGGGTAGTTCCGAAACCATGACCAGCCGCACACCATGCACCGGCAGTCCGCAGCGCGCGGCGACCTGCCGGTCGATCTCACCGCGGTGATGGCCCTCCTGGACAACCACGATGAGCTGATCGTCGCGTACGGTGCAGCACGCGGTCACGCCATCGGCCTCGAGTCCCGCCTCGATTCGCTCCAGGTCGATGCGCAGCCCGAACACCTTCGCGAACCTGCTGCGGCGACCGACGATCTCGTACATCCCGTCGGCGGTGCGCCGGGCCAGATCTCCGGTACGCAACTCGTGCACGGTCCGTCCCAGCGCAAGGTCCGCGGGTTGTTCCGCGTAGCCGAGCATCACGTTGGCGCCGGTGTAGACGAGTTCGCCGCCGTCCGGACCGGGGATGTCGTCCACCGGCTCCAACCGCAGCGAACCGCCGGGGATGGGTACGCCGATCGCCCCGGGATGCGCGCCGGCCAGACTGGGCGGCAGGTACGCCATCCGTGCGGTCGCTTCGGTCTGCCCGTACATGACGTACAGGTCCCAGCCGTGCTCGAGGCCCAACCCGGCGTAGCGCCGTACCTGCTCCGGTGCCAGCCGGCCGCCGGCCTGGGTGACATACCGCAGATGCGGAAGTCGCTTGGTCTCGAACCGGATCCGGTCGAGCAGCGTGAACGTGTACGGCACGCCGGCGAACGTGGTGCCCTCGGCGCGGCCGAACAACTCCCAGAAGGACGGATCGGCGACCGACCGGTCCGTCAGGATCACTCCGGCGCCCTTGACCAGATGGCTGTTGATGACCGACAGCCCGTAGCAGTAATGCATGGGCAGCGTCGTTGCCGCCCGGTCGGTCGCGCGAATGTCCAGATAGGTGGCGATCGCCTCGGCGTTCGACCGCAGATTGTGGTGTGACAGCCGGACCAGCTTCGGCGAACCGGTGGATCCGGAGGTGCTCAGCAGCAACGCCAGGTCCGGGTGCAGGACATGCGCCGATCCCGCGCGGCGCTGCTCGTAACGCCAGCGGCGGCCCACCCGCCGAACCACCACGTCCGGGTCGTAGGTCGACGTCAACGTCTCGACGGCGACCGGGTTGTCGCCCGGCGCCAGCAGCACCGGATGCCCGGCGGCCAGCGCACCCAGGTACGCCACGACGGCTTCCACGTCGTTCGCACCGACGATGAGGACCAGGCGCCTCCCGCTGCCGAGCTTGCGAGCCGCCCGCGCCACTCGCCGCGCCAACTCACCGTACGAGATCTGCCCGCGCTCGGTGATCAACGCGATCCGGTCCGCGTACGCCAGCAGATCACACCCCAGAGGGCGGGGGCCGACGTCGGAGCGAGTGGGTCGGGACGATTTCACGGCTCGTGACAGTAAGGTAAGGAAAACCTAACTGTCCACCCGGGTGACCAGGCATTAGCTCGCCAGAGGCCCGAGACATCCGTCACTTACCGCTGACGAATCCCTCGTCTAAGGTATCCCTAACCTAATTGACTGCTGGGTGAAGGGCGACGGTCGGCATGCGTCAGTGGAGGCGGCTCCTGGCCGTTCTGTTGTGTCTGGGTTTGACCGCTTGCGGGAGCGGGTCAGGCGCCGACAAGAACGCACTCATCGTGTACGGGGCACCGCATGGCGAGCTGCTGTCCGCGATGGTCGACAAGTTCACCCAGGAGACCGGGATCAAGGTCAAGATCCGGCCCGGCGCCGACTCGGAACTGGCCAACCAGATCGTGCAGGAGGGCAAGGCGTCGCCGGCGGACGTGTTCATGACCGAGAATTCGCCGGCCATGGGCCTCGTGGCAGGCAAGGGCCTGTTCGCCCGCGTCGACGACCCGACGGTGGCTCAGGTGCCGGCCGGGTTCGTACCGTCGAACCACAGCTGGATCGGCTATGCCGCCCGCTCCACGGTGCTGGTCCACAACACCACGGCGCTGCCGCACGACCAGCTCCCGAAATCGATCATGGATCTCGCGCAGCCGTCCTGGCAGAGCAGGTTCGGTATCGCACCCTCCGGGGCGGACTTCCAGGCCATCGTCAGCGCGGTGCTCGCGCTGAAGGGCACAGCGGCCACTCAGCAGTGGCTGGACGGGCTCAAGCGGAACGCGAAAATCTACACGAACAACATCGCGATCCTCAAAGCGGTCAACTCCGGCGAGGTTCCCGCCGGGATCAGTTACCACTACTACTGGTACAAGGACCGGGCCTCCGGTGGTACCGGCAGCGGCAACGCGGAGCTCCACTTCTTCGGCCACGCCGATCCCGGAGCATTTCTCAGCGTCTCGGGCGCGGGGGTGCTCGCTTCGAGTACCAAGCAGGCACAGGCCCAGCGGTTCCTGGCATTCCTGACGAGCACGACCGGCCAGCAGGTGCTTGCCGCCAGCAAGGCGATGGAGTACCCCATCGTCGACGGGGTGAGCAATCCGCAGCTCAAGCCGATGAGTGAGCTCGATCCCCCCAAGGTCGATCCCGCCACCCTGAACGGGCCCGAGGTCATCCAGCTGATGCAGAAGGCAGGTCTGCTCTGACCGGTTCCGCCCCGGCCACCGCCGCCACTGCGGACGCGCCACCACCCGGGCCGGCGCGGCAGCCTCCGCGGGGCCTCGCCCGCCGCCGCCATCCGGCCGCAACGCCGGTGCTCGGAGTCTTCGTCGCTCTGCTGGTGCTGCTGCCGTTGGCGTTCGTGGTGTTCTACGTGGCAACGTCGAGCTGGGCCGACATCGAACAGTTGGTGCTGCGACCGCGCACGGCCGAACTGCTGGTCAACACCGCATGGCTGCTCGGCGGCGGCGTGCTCACCTGCGCCGTGCTCGGCACCGGGGCGGCATGGCTGGTGGAACGCACCACCGTGCCGGGGCGCCGCCTGTGGCGTGTGCTGCTGGTAGCGCCGCTGGCGGTCCCGGCCTTCGTCAACAGCTACGCCTGGGTGTCGCTGCTGCCGGGCGCCACCGGCTACGGCGGCGCGCTACTCATCGTCACCCTTTCCTACTTCCCACTGGTGTACCTGCCGGTGGCGGCGGCGTTGCGCGGGCTCGACCCCGCACTCGAGGAAGCCGCCTGCGCACTGGGCCGGGGTCCGCTGAGAGTGTTCTGTTCCGTGGTGCTCCCGCAGCTGCGCCCCGCCGTGGCCGGCGGATGCCTACTGGTCGGGCTGCACCTGCTGGCAGAGTTCGGCGCGTTGCAGATGCTGCGCTTTCCGACCTTCACCGTCGCCATCTACGAGCAGTACCAGTCCTCATTCAACGGTTCCGCGGCCAACATGCTCGCCGCCGTGCTGCTGCTGTGCTGCCTGCTGCTGCTACTCGCCGAGTCGCGGCTGCGCGGCCGGGCGCGGTACGCACGGGTCGGTGCGGGCTCCGCCCGCCCCGCGCCACGGGCGCGCCTGCGCGCCGTCACGGTGCCGGCCACCGCTGGCCTGGGGCTGTTGACCGTGCTGGCGCTCGGCGTGCCCCTGGGTAGTCTCACCTACTGGCTGTTCCAGGGCCCATCGGTCATCGTGGCGGTGGGACCGCTCGGCGCGGCAGCGGCCACCTCGCTGGGGCTCGGCGCCACCGCCGCCGTGGCGACCGTGGCACTGGCACTGCCCCTCGCGTGGCTCGACGTGCGCCGCCCCGGCCGGCTGACCACGCTCATCGAGCGGAGCACCTACTTCGGCAACGCGCTGCCGGGCATCGTGGTGGCTCTGGCGTTGGTGACCGTCAGCATCCGCATCGTCCCGGACCTGTACCAGACGATCCCGCTGGTGGTGGCCGCCTACGCGATCCTGTTCCTCCCCCGCGCCGTGGTCAGCGTGCGCGCGGCCCTCGCCCAGGCGCCGCCGCTCCTCGACGATGTCGCACACAGCCTCGGCCTGTCTCCGATCGCCAGACTGCGGCGGGTCACGCTCCCGCTGATCGCCCCGGGCCTGGGCGCCGGCGCCGCACTGGTGTTCGTCGCGGCGGTCACCGAGCTCACCGCCACGCTGCTGCTCGCACCCACCGGCACCCAGACGCTCGCCACCCAGTTCTGGGCCTACAGCGACGGCCTGGCCTACGGCCAGGCCGCTCCGTACGCGGCCGTCATGGTGATGTTGTCCGCGCCGGCCACCTACCTGCTCACCCGCGACCCGGAAAGGACGGCCGCCGCATGACCGCGTTGACCGTGCAGGGCCTGACCAAGTCGTACGGCGCCGTCCCCGTGCTCGCCGGGGTCGACCTGCACGTGCCCGCCCGCACGTTCACCGCACTGCTCGGCCCCTCCGGCTGCGGCAAGTCCACCCTGCTGCGTCTCATCGCCGGCTTCGCCGACCCGGACGCCGGCACCATCAAGCTCGGCGAGCAGATCGCATTCAGCGACGGTCGCTCGGTCCCCCCGCAGCGGCGGCGGATCGGCTACGTACCGCAGGAAGGCGCCCTGTTCCCGCATCGCACGGTGGCCGCCAACATCACCTTCGGCCTGCCCCGCCACCACCGGCGGACCGGGCACCGCCTCGACGAACTGCTCGATCTCGTGGGGCTCGACCGGACCATCGCGGGCCGCTTCCCGCACGAGCTGTCCGGTGGCCAGCAACAGCGTGTCGCCCTGGCCCGGGCACTCGCCCCGGGGCCCGAACTCGTGCTGCTCGACGAGCCGTTCAGCGCCCTCGACACCGGCCTGCGGGAGGACACCCGCCGTGCGGTCGCGGCCGCCCTGCGCGCCGCCGACGCGACGGCACTGCTGGTCACTCACGACCAGGCCGAGGCGCTGTCACTCGCCGACCAGGTCGGCATCATGCGCAACGGACGCCTGGCCCAGCTCGACCCGCCCGCCACCATCTACCGCCAGCCACGCGACGCCCACATCGCGCGCTTCCTCGGCGACGCCGTGCTCCTGCCCGCCGAAGTCACCGACGGCACCGCGACCTGCGCGCTGGGCACCCTGCCGGTTCGCACGTCCGACCTCGCCGGCCCGGCCGAGGTGCTGATCCGCCCGGAGCAACTCCACCTGCACCGCACCGGCGTCGGGCCTACCGCCACGGTGCAAGAGATCAGCTACTACGGCCATGACGCCACTGTGCGTCTCTGCGTACAGCCGGAGGGCGTCGGTGTCACGGCCCGGCTGTCCGGCATCGAACTGCCCGAACCTGGAAGCACCGTCCGGGTCAGCGTGAGCGGCGACGTCCTCGCGTTTCCCCGCGACCGCGCCTGAGCGGCCCGGCCCCACCCCGACTGCCGTCGAGTCCGGACCCGAGCACGAGATCGTCATCAACGTCGGCGACGTACGTCGGACCGGTCAGGCGCAGGCCCGCGGCCTCACCCCGAACTGCCAGTCCGGAGCCGGCCGCAGTGCGGCCAGGTCCCGCTCGATCGCCTCGGCCAGCAGACCGGTACGGGTCAGGTGCAGGTAGTGGCCGCCGTGCTCGGCGACCACCAGGCGCCGTTGCGGCACGAAGAGGTCCCAGTTGCCGACCGCGGCCGGGTAGCCGGCCATCTGCGCGTCGTCGCGGGCCAGCACGATGGTCGCCGGCGCAGCCACCCGGTGCCCGGCGACCGCGGCCAGAGCCCGGCGCAGGGCGTAGATGGCCTGCGCGGTGTCGTACCGGAACGCCTCGGCCAGCTCGGCCCGCTCCCGCGGGCCCAGGCCGGCGCCACCGGCCGGACCGGTGTCCGCCTCCAGCCGGCCGAGGATCGCCGCGTCGTCCGCGGTGGGGCCGGCCTGATCGGCGGAGCGCAGCAGGTTCGCCACGATGATGAGCCGGTCCACCGGCACGTTGCGCGCCTCCAGCGCCCGCGTCAGACGCAGCGCGGCCAGGGCGCCGGCGCCGTGGCCGAGGACCAGGACCGGCGCGTCGGCGGCCCGCTCGGCGACCTCGTCGGCCAGCTGGCGCACCAGCCGATCCAGCGGCAGCGGCGGCCGGGGATCACGCCCGGTACGTCCCGGCAGCGCCACCCCGAACACCCGGATCGGTACGCCGTGGATGTCCAGGTCGCGGGCCAACGGCGTGTAGTCGGCCGCCTCGCCGCCGGCGAACGGGATGCACACCAGCAGCGGGTCGGTGCCGCGGGCGCCGGGCGCGTTGCCGAGGTCGACCAGCAAAGGCCCAGGGGGAACGGCGGCCGGATCGTTGCTCATCTGATCTCGCACGGGTCAGCTAGCGCCGTCAGGTGACCGAGCCCGAGCAGCCGGTCGGTCTCCGCGGACCCGGCGCGGCGGGACCGGGCGCGTTCGGCCCACGCCTGGCTGATCTCGCCGAGTTCGACGAACTGGTGGCGGAGCAGCGCCCGGACCGCGTCGGGATGGGCGGATCCGCCGGTCAGCGTGCGATGCAGGTTACGGTCCACGTCGTACGCCTCGGCCAGTAACGACTCCGGTGCCGGCACGTCGAAGCCGCGCTCGGCACAGACCCGCGTCAGGACGGCCGCGGCGTCGGCGACGTTCCCGCCGGCGGCGGCCGTGGCGAAGGTACCGGCGACCGCCTCCGCCTCCCGCCAGGGCAGACCGGCGCGCAGCGTGAGCAGGTTGGCCAGCGCGGGCTTCCCGACCATCGCGCGTTCGCACGCGTCGCGCATGCGGTCGGGCCGGAACTCCAGCCGGTCCAGTACCGCGGTCAGGAGCCGGATCAGGCTGTCGAAGGAATCGAACAGTTCCAGCAGGCGGGCGCTCGGCCCGGTGGGAACCTGCGCGACAGCCCCGAACGGGGCACCGCGCTGGCTGAGCGCCAGCTCGCTCGACATGGTGATCAGCTGCGCCGTCCGGCCGCGGATCTGTTCCAGCACCGGCAGGGACCGGGCGAGGGAGACCCCGGCTATCTCGGCGGGCAGGTCCAGGTACCCGTGCTCGGCGTCGCCCCAGGTGATCAGGTCGGCGACGAACCGGCTGAACGCCACCGCGAGCGTGGTCAGCTCACCGGACGACTCCAGGATCCAGGAGCCGGAGGCCACCGCGGTGAGCGCGTGCGGGGTGGCCGCTGCGCAGCCGAGCAGGCGGGCCATCCGGTCCCGGTCCCACGCCAGCTCCTGGCCGTTCATCGGGCCGGCGCCCAGCGCCGCGGTGTTGCTCAGGTCGTAGGTGTACAGCAGCCGTCGTCCCGAGCGCAGGGCCTGGTCGGCGACCGCGGCGAAGTAGAAGCCGGGTGTGATCACCCGGGCGGGCTGCCCGGTGACGTGACCGGGCATGGGCAGGTGGGCGGTCCGCCGGGCCAGCGCTACGGCGGACCGGCCGAACGCGACCAGCTGATCACCGGTGCGGGCCAGGCGGTCTCTGGCGAACAGCCACTCGGCGCACGCCCGTGCCTCGTTGCCGTTTCCCTCGACGTGCCAGCGGGCCGGTGTCATCGGCAGCCGATCCTGGACGTAGGCCTCCACGGCGGACGCTACGTCCGGCGCCGGCCCCGGGAGCGTCGGGGACAGGCCGGCTTCGTGCAGCAGCCGGCCTATGTGGACGGCCTCGTCCTTGCTGAGCTGGCGCATCCGCTGGTACTCCAGCAGCCGTACCTTCTCCACGACGATGTACCAGCGCAGCAGATGCTCGCCATCGGGGCGGGCCGGCGCCGGCCGGGTGAGCTCGGTCGTGGGGGTCATCGGCCCCTCCTCCCTCGGGCTGACGACGGTCCGGGTGACCGGTCCGTCGTGCGAAGATTTCCGGCATGACAGACACTGCGTCGGCGCTGGCCGACATCCGTGCCAGGATCGACGAGCTGGACGGTGAGCTCGTCGCGCTGCTGGCCCGGCGCGAGCAGCTGGTCCGGCGCGCCGCCCCGCTCAAGAGCGACGGGCAGGCGGTGCGAGCGCCGGACCGGGTGGCGCAGGTGGTGGCCCGGGTCCGCGCCCTGGCGGGTGAGGCGGGCGCGGACCCGGACCTGATGGAGCAGATCTACCGCGGCATGATCCAGGCGTTCATCAACGTGGAGAGCGCCGAGCACCACCGGCTCAGCGGCGGCTGACCGCTCAGACGCGCACCGCCGGCTCGGCCGCCCCTGCGGCCGCGGAGCGCCGGCTCGTGACCGTCTGCAGCGCCACCACGCCCAGCGCGGCCAGCACCAGCACGCCGCCGAGGTAACCCAGCTCGGCCGCCCCCATCCGGGTCAGCGCGACGCCACCCACGATGCCGGACAGCCCGATCCCGAGGAACGTGGCCGAGCTGTTCAGCCCCACCGCCACGGCCGGGGCGCTGGGCGCGAACGCCATCAGCCGGTGCTGCTGCGGCACGGTGAGCGCCCATGCCGACACGCCCCACACCGCGAGGGCCGCGACGGTACCCGCGACCGACCGCGAAGCGAGCGGGAACAGCAGCAGGGCGGCCGCGAAGGCGACGAGCCCTCCGGCCAGCACCGGCACGGGGCCGATCCGATCGGTGAGCCGCCCGCCGAGCGCGTTGCCGGCCAGTCCGGCGACGCCGAAGACGAGCAGGAACCCGGCAATCTTCGAGGCGGACACCGCGCCGCCACCGGACAGCGCCGGCGCCAGGTACGTGTAGAGCGCGAAGCCTCCCACGTAGTAGAGCACCGTGGTGACGATCGCAAGCAGCACCTGCCGGTCGCCCAGGACGCCGATCCTCACCCGCAGCCCGACCGGCGGTGGCGCGGGCACGGCCGGCAGGACCAGCGCCAGCGCGGCGAGCGCGAGCACCGCGAGGCCCGCCACCACCAGGAAGGTCACGCGCCAGTCCAGCTGCATGCCGACGTACGCGGTGATCGGCACACCCAGGACCGTGGCCGCGGTGACACCACCGAGGACGACCGCCAGGGCCCGGCCCCGCCGCTCGGGCTCCACCAGGGCCGCGCCGCCCGCGGCAGCGGTCGGCGTGTACGCGGCCGCACCCGCGGCGGCCAGTACCCGGCTCAGCAGCAGCACCCAGAACGCGGGCGCCACCGCGGACAGGAGGTTGGCGGCGGCGAACAGCGCCAAGGCGCTGAGCAGCAGCGTACGCCGCGGCGCCCCGGCCAGCAGAGCTGCGGCGACCGGCGCGAACACGGCGAACGCCACCGCGAACACGGTGACCAGCTGTCCGGTCGCGGCGACCGGTACGTGCAGGTCCGCGGAGATGGCCGGCAGCACACCCGCGGTGACGAAGGTGTCGGTGCCGATCGCGAACGAACCGAGCGCGAGCAGATAGACCTTGCGCATGTCAGACCTCCTCGAACTGACGGACCTGGTGGTGCTTGACGGCGCCACCGAGCAGGACCATCTCGATCCGGTCGGGGTCGCCGAGCACAGTGATGTCGGCGGCCGGGTCGCCGGCGGTGACCACGAGGTCGGCCAGCCGGCCGGCCGCCACGACGCCGGCGTCGTCACCGCGGCCGGCCAGCGCGGCGCCGTTGGCGGTGGCCCAGCTCAGTACGGTCGGCGCCGGGATCCCGGCCACCTCGACGTAGACGCGCAGCTCGTCGTTGTAGGTGCCGTGCGGCGTCCAGGCGAAGCCGAAGTCGTCGCCGGGGACCAGCCGGATACCCAGTTCCTGGGCCCGGGGCAGCAACCACAGGGTGTTGTCGATCTCGTCCTGGAATTCCAGCTTCTCCAGGTACTCCGGGGTCTTGCCGTACTGCTCGCCGTACATCAGCAGCTGACGCGGCTGGTAGAGGCTCGGCACCACGAAGATGCCGCGCTCGGCGATCTGCTCCAGGCACTCCTCGTCGGCGTACGAGGCGTGGTCGATCACGTCGACGCCCGCCTTGATCGCGTTGCGGATGCCGTCGATGCCCCGCGAGTGGGCCCGGACCCGGACGCCGCGGGCGTGCGCCTTCTCCACGACGGCACTCAGCTCGTCGAGGGTGTAGAGCAGCTCCTTGCTTTTGGCGTTCGGGTAGGTGTCGTCGCCCGAGGAGAACGTCTTGATGATCTCGGCGCCCTCGTCGATCTCCTTGTCCGTACGCTCGACCATCTCGGCGGCGGAGTCCACGATCGGCATCAGCTCGACCGGGATGCGGCGGCCGACCTCCGGGTTGCGGCGGTCCGGCGGCGCCGACACCATCAGGTCCCGGCTGCAGGCGGTGACCCGGGGACCGGTGATGCGTCCCAGCTCGATCGACCGCTTGAGCGCCATGTCGATGCCGCCCACCGAGCCGGCCCCGACCATCGCGGTGTAGCCGAGCCGGAGCATCCGCTCGGCGTTGGCGGCGGCGATCAGGGTGACCTCGGGCAGCGAGTACTTGAACATGGTGTCCCGGGCGGTGACCACGTCGTGGTAGGCGACGTGGGTGTGGCCCAGGGTCATGCCCGGCATCACGGTACGGCCGGTCAGCACCCGTACATCGATGTCGGGCGACGAGACCGGCGCCTCGCCGGCGGGCAGTACCGCCTCGATCCGGTCGTCGCGGATCAGTACCGACCGGCCGGGCACTGAGGCGCGGCCCAGTCCCTCCTGGACGGTGACGTCATGCAACAGCAGTGGGCGTGGGACAGGGGTGGTCATCGTTCGTCGTCCTCTAGCGGAAGGTTGGTGAACAGGAGCCAGACGATCTGCGCGCCTGGCCGGTGGGAGAGCCAGTACAGGTTGTGGGCGTCGCGTCCGTGGTCGTTCGTGAGGGCCAGGTCCGCCTCGCCGTGCGCCAGCGCCCGGGCGGCGTCCATCGTCGAGCGGGCCGGCACCCAGTCGACGTCCCGGTCCCGCAACGCCGGCGGGCACAGCTCCGGGTAGAGCACCGACACCTCGGACATGGTGGAGATGCGCAGCGGCGTACGCTCCGGCACCTCGGCCTGCCGGGCGGCCAGCCCGTACGTCGGGGTGGGGTGCACGAAGTGGAAGAACAGCCGCAGCTTGGGGTGCCAGTGGAACGCGGTGGCGTCCCGGTACGCACTCGGTACCAGCGCCACCGTCGAGGTCCCGCCGGCGACACTGTCCATGACGGCGTCGAACGTGGGATGCAGCTCGATCCGCAGCCCGGCGTGTCCCGTACCGATGAGCCGGTCGTGCAGGTGCCGCGCGGCATGGTCGCTGCTCGTCCCGGCCGGCCCGAGCGTGCTCAGCGTCAGGATCTCGTGGTCCCGGACCACCGCGCCGAGCCGGTCCAGGGAGCGGGTGTAGGCGTCGCCGAAGGTCTTCACGTCGTGTACCGGCGTCCGGCCGCCATGGCCATCGCGACCTCGGTCTCGTGGTCCGGGGCGGTACGCCGGTCCTGGATGCGGGCGGCCTTCCAGCTGACGAACGCACCGGTGCTGACGATCTGGTCGAGCTCTTCGACGATCTCCACGGTGGCCGGCACGCCGAACCGCTCGGCGAAGCGCCGCGGGACGCCGGCCTCGATGTCGGCCCGGCTCCCGGCTCCGCCGTCGATCAGGTCGAGCCGGACGGTGACCCGGTCGGCGCCGGCCTCGTCGGCGTCGATGACGATCTGGAAGCCGAGGCAGTTGCGGACGCCCTCCAGGACCGCCTCCTCGAGCTCGGCGGCGAGGAACCGGCCGCGGCCGAGCTCGATCCGGTCGAGGACCCGGCCCACGACGTCGAGGCGAGGGCCCTTCAGCTCGCAGTCGCAGCTCTCCTCGCCGAGCCGGACCAGGTCGCCGGTGCGGTAGCGGACCAGTGGCTTGAGGCCGTCGATCAGGGTGGTGACACAGAGCTCCCCGGTGCCGGTGCTGCCGGCGACCGCGCCGGTGTCCGGCTCGATCAGCTCCGCCACGTAGTTGGGCGCGGAGAGGTGCATGTTCTTGTTCTTGCAGGTCGTCCCGATGACGAAGGCTTCCTGCGAGCCGTACAGGATGTTGTAGGTGTCGACGCCCCAGACCGAGTCGATGTTCGCGGCCAGCGCCGGGGTGCACATCTCGCCGGTCAGGAAGAACAGCTTGACGTTGAAGTCCTTGGCGAGGTCGTAGCCGTAGTGCCGGGCCGCCTTGGCCAGGTTCAGGCAGACGCCCGGGGTGCAGCAGATGACCTCCAGCCGCAGGTCCCGCATCAGCTGCAGCGCCTTCTGGAAGCCGATCACCGGGGAGTACGGCCAGATCTTGGCGTTGCACGACCCGACGTTACGGGCGACGTCGCCGAGGGTGTCGCCGAACGAGTGCACCTCCGTCGGGCCCATCAGGCCGATGGCCGGACGCCGGTCGCCGAAGTGGTGCCGGAAGATGCTGCGCCAGCTCTCCGTGACGTGCGTGTTGCTGGCGATCACCTCCTTGGCGTCGCGGGGGCACGGTGTGGCCCGGCCGGTGGTCCCGGTGGTTTCGTAGAAGAAGGTGCCCTCGCTGATGTCGCCGCTGAGCACGTCGAACATCTCCCGGCGCAGGTCGGCCTTGGTGGTGAAGGGCAGGTTCCGCAGGGTCTCGGTGGTCACCCCGGCCGCGTCGACACCGGCCAGGTGCCGCTGGTAGAAGGGAGACTTGGCCTGCGTGTGGGCAACGACGACGGCGAGCCGCCGGTCGTACCAGTCGGTCCAGTCGGCCGCGGTCATCTCGCCGGCGTAGTACCGGTCGCAGACGGCGAGGTACTCCTGGAGGAAGTCCTGGTATCGGGCGTCGGTGGGCAGCCACATGGTCGGCGCCTTTCTCGGTGAAGTGTTCAATGGAGGCCGCCGTTGACGTAGACGACCGCGCCGGTCATGTAGCCGGCGGTCGCGGAGGCGAGCATGGTGATGACGGCGGCGATCTCGCCGGGCCGGCCGAACCGGCCCAACGGAATGCCGTCCAGGTAGTGCGCCTGCCGGTCCGCGGGGATGCGGTCCGCCATGGCGCTGTGCACGATCCCCGGGGCGACCGCGTTCACCCGGATCCGGTACGGCGCGAGCACCCCGGCCAGGCTGCGGGTGAGGGCGATGACCGCACCCTTCGAGGCCCCGTACGCGGCGTCCGGGCTGCCGGTCTGTCCGCTGACCGAGGCGACGTTGACGATCGCCGCCGGTTCGTCGCCCCCGGCCGCGACCACCTGCCGGGCGAACGCCTGGGCACACCAGAACGCGCCCTTGACGTTCACCGCGAGCACCCGGTCCAGCTCCTCGGCGGTGGTGTCGAGGAAATCGCGGGCCAGGTAGACACCGGCGTTGTTGACCAGCACGGCGGGACGGCCGAGTTCGGCGGCCACCTCGTCGAACGCCTCGGTCACGGCGCGCGGATCGGCGAGGTCGACGGTCAGATGCCGGTGTCCCGGGCCGGCGGCGGGTGGCCGTGATTCCGGGCCGGCGGCGGGTGGCCGCGGATCCGGGCCCGCGGCGGGTGGCCGCACGTCCAAGCCGACGACCGTGTACCCGGCCTCGGCCAGGTGGGCGCAGGTGGCCGCGCCGATGGCCCCGGAGGATCCGGTCACCACCGCGACCCGGCTCACCGGAGCACCCGCTCGTTGGTGACCGGGACCGGCAGTCCGTGGCCGGTGATGCGGCGGTGCTCGCGGAGCAGCTGGATCAGGTCGGTCATCCGGTCGACCAGGCGGGCGACCGCGTCGACGCCCTCCCGGTCGGCCAGCGCCTCGCCCCGCTCGCCGGCGTGGATGACCGCCGGGAATCCGCTGCCGGCGAGCAGCATCCGGTTCAGCATGACGTTGTGCAGCAGCTGCGCGTGCACGTCGACGTGCGAGTACCGGCGGCCGACCACCACCACGCCGGCCACCTTGTTGGTGAGCGGCCGTTCGAAGCGCAGGTATCCGACCCCGGCCCGCTCGATGAACTGCTGCATGAGGCTGGCCGTGCCGAAACCGTGCACCGGCGTGGCGTAGACGATGCCGTCGGCCTCGACCATCCGCCGCACGATTCCCGGCATGTCGTCACGCAGGACGCACGTCTCGGTACGGGTGTTGCACTCGCCGCACGGCCCGCAGGCGGTGAAGGCGCTGCGGGCCAGCTCCACCACGTCGAGCCGGACACCGCGGGCGGCGAACCGCCCGGACGCGTACTCCAGGACCTCGGCGGTGTTGCCGCCGACCCGCTCGGAACCGTTGATCGCGACGACCGTCGGAGTGCCGGCCATCAGTGTTGCTCCGTCTGCCGGTTCCGCGCACCCGGCAGCTGACGGTCGATGAAGGAGCGGAAGATGTTCAGCCCGCTGGTGGTGCAGATGCTCTCCGGATGGAACTGCACCGACTCGATCGGCAGCGTCCGGTGCCGCAGGCCCATGATGTACCCGTCGTCCTCGGCACGGGCGCTGATCTCCAGAGCGTCCGGGACCGTGTCCTCCTCGACGATCAGCGAGTGGTATCGCGTGGCGGAGAACAGCTGGGGCTGGGCGGCGAAGCAGCCACGCCCGTCGTGCACGATCCGGCTGGTCTTGCCGTGCATGAGGTGCTTCGCCGGGCGGACCACCGCGCCGAAGGCGGTGCCGATCGCCTGGTGTCCCAGGCACACGCCGAACAGCGGGATGCGACCGGCGAACGTCTCGACCAGCTCCACGTGGCCGGACTCGGTCGGGTGTCCCGGGCCCGGTCCGAGCACCAGCAGGTCCGGGGCCTCGTCGGCGATCCGCTGCGGCCCGGCCTCGGCGCTGCGCAGCACCATCGGCTCGGCACCGAGGCTGCGCAGGTACTGGTTAATGATGTAGACGAAGCTGTCGTACGCGTCCACGACGATGGTCTTCACAGCAGCTCCTCGCCCGTGACGGCCCAGACCGTCGCGCTCATCTTGGCCAGCGTCTCGCGCCATTCCCGGCTCGGAACGGAGTCGGCGACCACTCCGGCGGACGCCCGGGTGCGATAGGCGCCGCTGTCGTCGCCGAAGACCGTCCGGATGGACAGTGCCGTCACCATCTCGCCGGTGAAGTCGATGAGCCCGAACGCGCCCGCGTAGAGCCCGCGGCGGCTCGACTCGGTGTCCTCGATGATCTCCATGGCTCGGATCTTCGGGGCGCCGGTCATGGTCCCCGCCGGGAAGGTCGCGGTGACCACGTCGTACGCGTCGGTGCCCGGTTCGAGCCGGCCGGTCACGTTGGAGACGAGGTGGAAGACGTGGGAGAAGTCCTCGACGACCATCATCTCGTCGACCTCGACCGTGTCGGTGCGGCAGATCCGCCCGAGGTCGTTGCGGCAGAGGTCGACGAGCATGACGTGCTCGGCGATCTCCTTCTCGTCGGCGCGCAGCACGGCCACCCGGGCTTCGTTCTCGGCCTGGTCGGCGCCGCGGGGTGTGGTGCCGGCAATCGGCCGCATGGTGATCGTGTCGCCCTCGACCCGGACGAAGAGTTCGGGGCTGGAGCCGATCACCGTACGCCCGGCGATGGGCAGCAGGCACATGTACGGCGAGGCGTTGCGCTGCCGCAGCCGCCGGTACACCGTCAGCTCGTCGACGTCGCTCTCGATCCGCAGCTCGTGGCCGATCTGCACCTGGTAGATGTCGCCCATCGCGATGTGTTCGAGGCACTTGGCGATGTCGGCCACGTACTGTTCCTCGGTGGTGCTGTCCGTGATCGACCGGGCCGCCGGTACCGCCGGGAGCTCCGGCGCGGTCTCCGGCGCTGCCGCCAGTGCGGCGGTCACCGTTTCCGGGTCGAGGGCGGGCCACGCGTCCGACTCGTGCACCAGCACGCGCACGCTGCCGTCCTGCAGGTCGAACTGGACCTGACCCTGGTAGAGGACCAGGGTGACGTCCGGCGGGCAGTCGGTGTCCTCGATGCGGTACGGCAGCTTCTCGATGTAGCGGACCGTCTCGTAGCCGAAGAAGGCGAGGAAGCCCAGCCCGGGCTGCGGCGTGCCGCCGGTGTCGAAGCGGTTCTGCACGGCCCGGATGAACGTCCACAGGGCCGAGTCGTCGGGCAGACGCAGGCCGTCGGCGGTGGCGACGAGCGCATCCGCATCGGTGCCGGCGGCGACGGCGAGGTCGCGCAGCGCCGGCTCGCCGCCGATCCGGACGGCTCCCCGGTACACGGAGATCTCCAGCAGCGGCCGGAACCCCACGGACGCCGAGCGCCGGTCCGAGGCCGGTCCGGACAGCGACTCGAGCAGGTAGACGTTGGACGCCCCGAACATCGGGCGCAGGGCGAGGTAGGCCGCGAGCGGGTCCGCGCAGGATGCGGCGTGCTGGCGGGTCCGCACGCTCACCCGGGACGCACCCGGTGGATCGGAAAATGACATAAGGGGTCCTTGGGTTATTTTCGGAAATTGGTGAAGTGAATGCCTCGGGTGCCGTACCGCGCCGTTGCGGTGACCTCCGTCGAGAGCGGAGCCGAAATGGTCGAGGTCACCCCGCAGGTATCACGCCGGCACGGTCCGGTCCGGGCAAGGCCTGCCGGGCAGCGACCGCGGCCAGCACGGCGACCAGCCCGCACAGCGGCCAGAACCACGCGCCCATCAGGGCCCAGACCGCGACCCCGAGGGGCGGGCCGACCGCAGCGCCGAGACCGAACATCGCCTGCGCCGCACCCAGGTAGCGGCTGCGGAACTCGACCGGCCCGGCCTGCGCCGGATAGGCGGTCAGGGTCGGCGAGCCGACGACCTCACCGAGCGACCAGACCAGCGTGGCGGTGACCAGCCCGGCGACGCCCAGCGGCAGGGCGTACGCACTCAGTCCCGCGCCGACCAGCAGGATCCCGCCGGCCGCCGCCAGCCGGGCGGGCCAGCGCTGCACCCAGCGCGTGACCACCAGCTCGAGGAGGATGACCACGGCCGCGTTGACCGCCACGCACGCGCTGTAGACCGCGGTGGGGAAGCCCGACTCGCGCACCGTCAGCGGCAGCGTGGCGAGGTACTGGTTGTAGACCGCGGCGAAGCCCAGGATCGCCAGCAGGAACAGCAGGAACCGGCGGTCGCCGAGCAGCGCCCGGTACCCCGTGGACGGCGCCGCCTTCGTGCCGGCCGCCGAGGCCGCCGGCCGGTCCCGCGGCAGGGACAGCCCGATCGCCACCACGCTCAGCGCCGCGAGGGCCTCCACCCAGAACAGGGCGGAGTACGACACCGCCACCAGCGCCGCCCCGAGCAGCGGCGCCACCGTGGTCCCCAGGTTGGTGGCCAGCCGGTACATGGCGAACACCAGTACCTGCCGCTCGGCGGGCGTGTACCGGCTGATCACCTCCGCCGCGGCCGGGCGGTAGAGCTGGCTGGCCCCGCCGACCGCCGCCACCACGGCCACCAGCGCCGGATAGCCCGGCACATAGAGCGCCGCCACCGTGCAGACCGCGGTCGCCGACATGCTGGTCACGATGGCCAGCCGGCATCCCACGGCGGCGGTCAGCCAGCCACCGCCCAGCGTGCCGAGCACCGCGCCGGCACCCAGCGCCCCCAGCGCCGTGCCGGCCTGCACCGCGCTGAATCCGCGTTCGGTCAGGTACAGCACCAAGAAGACCTGCAGGAAGCCGCCGAAACGGTTGACCAGGATCCCGGCGATCACGGCCTTGACGGGCCGCGGCGACGCCCGCCAGGTGACCTGGATACCGTCGGCCGGTGCGGTGGCGCTGCGCGAGCTCATCGCGGTGCGGCCAGGGCGCGCTCGGCCGGTGTCAGCCGCACGGCCTGCTCGGCGCGGTCGAGGATCCGCTCGCAGGCGGCGGTGCTGTCCGCGGCCGCGACCAGGACGGCGTACCGGCCGGTGTGCGAGGCGGGCGGGAGTTCCAGTAGGTGTCCCGGACCGGCCAGCGCCCGGGCCAGCACGATGCCGGCCGGCAGCGCCTGCTCGTCGATGGTGACCGCGCCCACCACGGTCTCCTCCGGCGGGTAGAGGAAACGCACCGCCGCCGAGGTGGCCGGACCGGCCGGGCCCGGGACCGGGCGTCGGCCGAGGGCCAGCTCGGCGGCGGCCAGCCCGGCGTCCGCACCGGTGACCAGGCGCCCGAGGTACGAGATGAGGTCGCCGCCGCTGCGGGCGTTGACCTCGACGAGCCGGGGGCCGGACGTGGTCAGCCGCCACTCCGAATGGGTCCAGCCGTGCGTGATGCCGACCGCGGCATGCACCAGGCCGAGCACCCGGCGCAGTTCCGGGTCGCGTACGAGCGGGTCGTCGCGCTCGACGCTGTGCCCCACCTCCTCGAAGTTGGGCAGCGGGCTGAGCTGCTTGCGGGCCACGTAGAGCGGGGTGGCGACGCCGTCCCACACCAGGGTGTCGACGCTGATCTCCGGACCGTCCAGGTACTCCTCGACCAGTACCGCCGACGCGAACCGTTCGCGGACCTCGGGCATGGTGATCCCCCGGGTGACCGGGAAGATGCCGGTCAGCTCGTGCTCGTCGCGAGCCAGCCGGGTGCCGGTGCTGCCGACCAGTGCCCGCGGCTTGATGACGACCGGGTAGCCGATGTCTCGCGCCGCCGCGACCGCCTCCGGGAGCGTGTCCACCAGCGCGGAAACCGGCTGCGGGCCGCCGGCCTCGGCGAACGCCTGCCGGGTGGTGTGCTTGTCGCGGCAGGCCCGCACGGCGGCTGGGGACAGACCGGGCAGGTCCAGGCTGCGGGCAACGCTGGCCGCGGCGAGGATGCGGGTCTCGTCCCAGCACACGATCGCGTCGGCACCGATCCGCCGGGCCGCCTCGGTCATCGCGTCGGCGTCGAGCGTGTCGACCACGGTGTACCCGGCGGCGTGGGCGAGCTCCCAGGTCGGTTCGTGGTCGATGAAGAGCCACACCCGGTGCCGGGCACCGACGGACTCCAGCATGTGCCCCCGGGTCTCGAGGTCCATCGGGCAGATCACGACCAGCAGCGGTGACGTCGACATGGTGGTGCCCTTTCAGCCGTGGGTGACGGCGCTGCCGGCCGGGAAGAGCGCGCGGACGGCGGCGATCGCCGCGTCGAACCGCCCCTCCCCCAGACCGGGCACGCCGAAGGCGAAGAAGATCGGCAGCGTGGTGCCGGACTCGACCCGGGTGCGCTGGTCGGGGCCCTGGAAGAGCGACGCGACGATGCCGGTGGCGTCGCGGACCACCGGTTCACCGGCCCGGCAGACCACTGTGTCCCGCATGCCCGGGAAGGACTCCCCCTGCTCCGCCAGGTCGAACACGAGGTCGCCGTCCACCCGCGCGCCGTCCTGCACGCCGAGCAGGACGCCGGTGGTCATCTCGGCGTAGAGCAGCGCGCGCACCAGCGGCGGCACCGGCGGCAGGCCCTTCTTGCGGGTGCTCGCGAACTGGCCGGGCAGGGGACAGCGGAACCCCTCGGCCCGGAAGAACGCGTCCGTGGCCGCGATGTTCGACTCGATGCCGTCCCGCCCGGCCTCGATCGCGGACGCTACGCTCAGTGCGCCGGCCCGTTCGGCGAACTGCTCGTCCGGTACGACGTCGTGAACCACGGCGAACTGCAGGCCGGGGAACCGCTCACGCAGCGCCGCGCTTCGTTCCACCTTCATGTTCTGTTCCGTTCCATTGACTGAGATGGCGGTGCAGCATTTCCGAGGCCACTCGCCACGCCCCTATAAGGTCGACCGGTGTCAACGTGAACCTGTCCTGGTGTTGCCGGAGGTCGGCCAGTGGTCCGAATCCTTCACCGATCCTTTGACCAGTGCCGAGGCGCGTGGCGGCCGGTGCGAGGCCAGATAGGGGAAACCGGCCGTACCACCCGAGCCGTTCGCGTTCTCGGGAATGTAGCCAGGATTGCGCCGGCCGGCGAGCTGTCTGGTGTGGAAGGCCCGCCAGGCGCGTACCCGCTGGTCCAGCGTCACGATCTCGTCGCGCAGGACGCGCTCCTCGGGCGTCTCGCCGAGTTCGGCGACCAGCGGGACCAGCGGCACGAAGTCCGGCCGATCCAGGCTCAGCACGTGGCGTACCTCCGGCGTGTTGTGCAGTGCTGCTACCTTCTCCGGCAGCACGCCGTAGAGGTGGGCGTCGAGCATCTGCCAGCTCGCGCACTGCACCGCGCTGGCGTTGCCGGTCTCTTCGCGGAAGTTGAGGAAGTGCTCGGGCGGCATGGCCCGTACCGAATGGAAGATCTTGATCAGCGGATCGGCGAACTGCGCGGCCGCCTGGACGTGCGCGGTGGCCGTCGCCAGATCCCCCGCCGCCACCGCGGTCAGCGCCTGGCGCACGCACAGCAGCGCACCCCAGAAGAGACACTCGCCGAGCTGGATCTGGCTGAGGAACGCGACCTCGTCGTGGCAGGCGGTCTGCGGGAACAGCAGCAACCGCTCGACCGCGGCGGTGCCGGAGCGGTCCCAGGCCACCTGGCTGAGGGTGCGGTCGCCGGCCGGCATGGTCAGCCAGCGGGAGCCGACCACCCGGCTACCCGGCCGGCCGGGAATGAGGTCGCGCATCTTGGCCATCAGGAGGTAGCGGTTACGCGCCACCTCCGGGGAGAAGTCGCGCTTGCCCAGGTCGGTGATGCCGGCCAGCGCGGCCAGCTCGAACTCCAGCTGGGCCTCCAGGATCCGGCGGAAGACCAGCCAGATGTGGGCGCATTCGGCACGCGAGGCGGTGTTGCCGTCCACTCGCAGCAGGTGGCGCAGCAGCCCCACCGACGCGTACGGCTCGTAGCGGGGCTTGTCGTGCGTGAGCAGGTAGTCCTGGGCGTCCAGGAACAGGCCCGCGGTCTCCACGGATCGCCGGGCGCCGCGGCCGAGCCGGGCGGGGTCCTTCCGGACCGCCGCCGTGGCCTGCGCCAGCGTACGGATCTGGTCGACCAGCGCGCCGTCGCCCCGCAGGGCGTCGCGTCCCTCCCGGTGCGCCCGGTCGGTGTAGCCGGTCAGGTCGAACGTGTCGAGCAGGGTCCACAGTCGCTTCGTGTCGGTCATCCGCATACCCCCGTTGGCCTGTGTGCGGACGGCATTGCGATGCGCGCATCCGGCAGCGTTGCCGGCGCGGAGATCGCCAAGGAATGTCGAGGCAACTCTGCCGGTGTCCGGACCGGCGGAGTTAGTTGTCCGTACGAATCCGGACGGCTACCACCACCACGGGGAAGTGCACGATGAACAGCGACGACCAGACCCGACAGCCACCCGCCCCGGGCCGGCCACACTCCGTCGACGAGTTCGCGGGCGCGCTCAAGGCACTGTGGGCCTGGGCGGACATGCCGTCCTACCGGGTCCTCGCCAAGCGCATATCGGCCGATGCGGAAGGCACCGCGGTGTCGCACAGCACGGTCGCGGACATCTTCAAGCCGGGCCGCCGCCGCCTCGACATCGACCTGGTGGTCCGCCTGGTCCGGGCGCTGGGCCTGACGCCCGCCCAGGTCATCGTCTGGCGCGACGCATGCGTCACCGCGCATGCCGCCACCCAGCGCGCCGAGTCGGTGGAGGCGCTACGCCAGCTGCCGCACGAGCTCGCCGCGTTCGTCGGCCGGGACCGCGAGCTGGCCGAGCTGCGGCGCGCGATCGCCGAGAGCGGCGACACCGCCGGCCCGTGCGTCGTCGCGGTCGAGGGCATGGCCGGCATCGGCAAGACCCAGTTCGCGATCCACGCCGCCCACGAGTTGGTCCGCGCCGGCCACTACGCGGACGTGCAGCTCTTCACCAACCTGCGCGGATTCGACCGGCAACGCGCCCCGATCGACCCGAGCGAGGTGCTCGACTCGTTCCTGCGCCGGCTCGGCGTGCCGGGTTCGCGGATCCCGGCCGATCTCGACGGCCGGGCCGCGATGTACCGCGACCGGCTGGACGGCCGCGCGGCGATCGTCGTACTGGACAATGTGGTCGACGAGGACCAGGTACGCGACCTGCTCCCGACCGGCCCGCGCAGCCTGACCATCATGACGAGCCGGCGGAGCCTGGCCGGCCTCGCGCACGTACGGCAGCTCGTCCTGCCCGCGTTCAGTCCCGACGAGGCGCTCGAGCTGCTGCACGCCGCCGCCAGCGCCGACAAGGTGAACGCCGACCGGCGGGCCACCATCGAGATCGCGGAGCTCTGCGGCCACCTGCCGATCGCGGTCGCCCTGGCTTCGCAGCGGTTGCGGGCCCGCAGTTCGTGGACCGTGCGGAACCTGGCGGACTACCTGCGCACGCACGGCCTGGACGGGCTGTCGGCGGGCGGCAGCACGGTACGGGCCGTGTTCGAGCTGTCCTACCGTGAGCTCGACGCCGAGCAGGGGCGGCACTACCGGCTGCTCGCCCTGCACCCCGGCGACGCGCTCACACCCGGGTCGGTGGCCGCCATCACCGGGCTGGCCCCCGCCGCCGCGCAGGCCTTCCTCGAGTCCATGTTGGACCAGAACCTGCTGCAGCAGCGCGGATCGAACGCCTACGAGTTCCACGATCTGCTCAGGGCGTTCGCCCGCGGGCTGGTGCTGGAGGAGGAGGACGAGGCGACCCGTCAGGCGGCACTGCGCCGCGTCTTCGACCACTATCTCGCCACGGCAACCGCGGCCATCCGCGAGCTGTACCCGTACCGGGGAATCCCGGACCGGGCGACCGGCCGGGCGGAGTATTTCCCGCACCCGGACGCCCGCACCTGGCTGACCGAGGAGAGCCCCAGCCTGCTGGCCGTGGCCCGCAGCGCGGGGCCCCGGTACACCGTCGAGATGGCCGGCATTCTCAGCCAGCACCTGCAGGCCGGCGGCCACTTCGGGGTCAACGAGCAACTGCAGCTGGCGGCCGCCGCCGCGGCCGGGGAACTGGGCGACCTGGCCGGGCGCTACACGGCCCTGCTCAACCTGGGCACGAACTATGCCTGGACGAGCCTGCACGCCGACGCGTTGCGCTGCCTGGCCGAGGCACTCGACGGGTTCCGCGCCCTGGGCGACCGGCGGGCCGAGGCGGAGGTGCTCAGCACGATCGGGCTCTCCTACGACATGTCCAGCGAGCTGCTGGCCGGCGTGAGCCACTACACCGCCGCCCTGGCCATCCTGGACGACGACGCCGGCGCGGGCCGGGTGATGGGCAACCTCGGCTTCGCCTGTGAGCGGCTGGGCCGGTACGAGGAGTCGCTGGTCTGGTCGCAGCGTGCCGTGCAGCGGCTGGAGGCGATCAACGCGCAGGTCGCCGTCGGCCGGGTGCTCACCAACCTGGGCCGCACCCTCGCCTGGACGGGCCGGATCGAGGAGGCGACCGGCAAGCTGGAGCAGGCGCTGACGCTGAGCCGCTCGACCGGCGACCGCACCGGCGAGGGTGCCGCGTTGATGGGTCTGGCGTTCGTGCACGCGCGGGCCGGCCGCCCGTCTCGCGGGATCCCGCTGTGCCAGCAGGCCTTGGAGATCTTCGACAGCACCGGCAACCGCGCCGACGAGTGCCGGGCGATGAGCCGGATCGGCACCTGCCTGCTGGAGCTCGGCGAGATCACTGAAGCGCTCGCCGTGCTCACCCAGGCGCTGGACAACAGCCGGGTGATCGCCGACCGGGTGCTGCAGGCGCAGGTACTCAACAGCATGGGGGCGGCGCTGCTGCGGTCCGGCGATCCGGAGCCGGCGCTGGAGTGCCACCGGGAGGCGGCCGAGCTCACCGCGATGACCGGCGACCGTTACGAGGCGGCGCGGGCGCAGCGGTATCTCGGCGAGACCTTCACCGACCTCGGCGACCTCGTCACCGCACGGGAGCACCTGGAACGCGCGGTGCAGGAATTCCAGGCGCTGGGGCAGCCGGAGGCGGCCATCGCTCAGGCGGCGCTGGGCCGGCTCGGTCCGGCGCTGCCCGGCCGCCCGGTGCGCCTGCCGGGCAGGCCCGGTCTGGTGCCGGCGTCACCCTGGGGCGGTGACCCGGACCGCCCCTGACCAGTCGCGACGGGTGAGACCGGAGCCGGGTCGGCGCTCCGGCGTTCGCTCCAGGCGAGTCCGAGGTGGTGGAGGTCCGCGTGCTGCCGGGCGATGAGCGCCCGCACGGCGTCGGGGTGGGTGGTTCCCAGGGAGCCACTGAAGTGCAGGCTGCGCTGCACGTCGTACGCCTCGGCAAGCAGTCGTTCCGCATCCGCGACGGCGAAGCCGTGCCGTTCGGCCACGGTGTGCAGCAGCGAGGCGGGCACACCCACCGGCGGCACCCCATCGGCGAGTGCACTGGAGACGAATTCACCGGCGATGACCAGCGCCTGCCGCCGGGGCACACCAGCGTGCAGGGTCAGCAGGTTCGCGAGCGTGAAGCTGCCCAGCAACTCGTTCTGGCAGACCGCGTACACCCGCTGCGCACGGAACTCGAGTCCCATCACGACCGCGCTGAGCAGCCGAAGGGCGAGTTCCAGCGCATCGAACGGGTTCGACAACTGGGCGCCGGCCTCCTCGAACACCTCGACCATGTCGCCGGCGGGCGCGTCGCGCCGACCCAGAACCAGGTCGAGGTGGATGGCGCTCAAGCGGCCGGCCTCGCTGCGGATCCGTTCGAGGACCGGGAGGTTCCGCTGCCGCGGCGTCGCCGTTGAGCTGCCCGGCTCCTCGTCCGGCAGGTCGATGAACCCGTACTCGCTGCTGCCCCACGTCATGAGGTCGGTCCCGAAGCGGCTGAGCGTGACACCGATCGAGGAGATGTCCGCGGCCGCGTCCAGGGCCCAGGAGCGGGACGCCGCGGCCGGCAGCGTTCCGGGGGCTGCCGTGGTGCTCAGATCGTGGGTGTGCAGCAAGCGGCGGACGCCCCGCAGGATCTGGTCCACCACGGCGGTGAAGTAGAAACCCGGTGTGATGATCTGCCCGGGAGGGAGATGCGCGAATCCCGGCATCGGCATCTCGACGGCACGTTCGGCCAGGGCGATCACGGCCTGCCCGAACGCGACCAGTTGCGCACCTGCGCGAGCGATTCGCCCCCGGCCGTACCGCCATTGGGCACAGGACTGGAGGGTCGCATGCCTCATGGACAACTCGCCGATGGCGGCGTCCGACATGGCACCGATCCGGTCGGCCCCGTCGACACGGCACGTGATCTCGTGCAGCCGGCGGCCGATCGTCGCACTGCGTGCCTCGGTCACGGCGCCGGATCTTCCGACACCTGGGACGCGAGGGCGGTCTGGGCGCTTCGGCGTGCACCGGCCGGGCCTGGCCGCCATGGACACGTGTGCCCCACCAGAAGGTCTTTCATGTCTCGTTCCCCCGCGTAATCCCACGTGCCTTGCGACCGTCACCGTGCCATGACGAAGACGCTCCACCTTTGCGACAGAAGGTTGAACGGGTGACAGAAGAATGAAGGGATCGAGCGCTGTTGTCCACCGGGATCACGTCGCCCGCCAAGCGCCCTTCCGCAACCCTCTCGCCGACCCGGTGGCCACCGACCGGCGTACGGAAAGCCGTGGGAGCAACACAATCCCATTGCCGCCTTGACCCCGCATCCGGCGGCGTCTGGGACTATACCGAACAAGATCAATGTCACCTGCCCTTCTCCCTCGGCCCAACCTCCAAGGCGAAGTTTCTGCAGGTCCGCTCCTATGTGATCTGATTCACCAGGACCACAGCGGTGATCCACAGTCGGCGCAGGGCGCGTTTCCACAGTGGCCGGCCGCGACTTCGGGCACGATCAAGGAACCAAACCGCGTGAAGCGGACACCGACGTCAGATAAGGATTGTTGAGGATCAATAGCCATAGAGTCCCGAAAGTCAACCTTGCACCACATAGGTGAGGTATTCACGAGTGTCGTCGTCAGGCGATGACGGCTTCGATCGCCTTCTTCAGCGCGGACGGCTGCGCCGGGGTGCGCGGGGCCGTGGCCCGCATCTGCTGCATCCGTTCCCCGAGATCCTGAAGCTGCTTGCGGCCCAGCCCTTCGCGGACCTTCGGGAACCAGTCGCCCTCCTCTTCCGCCATGTGGTGGGTGACGTTCTCGATCAGCACCGTCGTCTTGGCCTCGAACCGTTCGTCGTCAGGTTCCATCGCGTACAGCTCCGCGCAGAGCAGATCGGCGACGTGATGCTCCTCGTACGACTCGAGCACGTCGTCCTCGAGATCCGGCAACAGTTTGCGCACCTCGGGATACATCACCTCATTCTCGAGATAGGTGTGCACGGTCAGCGCCTCGATGATCTTCCTGACCAGATCCCCTTTACGTACGTGGGCCTTGTCGCCGGCGCCCTGGAAATCCTGGAACAGCCTGCGCATGTCCTTGTGATCGTCTTTGAGCAGCACGATGGCATCGGTGGACATCCCGGTCCTCTCTGATCGTGGGAGCACCTCGGCCGAGGCGGCCGGTCTGCCCCGCTTGAGCCGCTGATACCCGCTGCCGAACTGAGCAATCCCGAATCGGGCAGAACGCCCGCGTCGCACCGGTCGTGCCCCGAGGTGTCAGAAGCCGCGCAGAGCCGGCACCAGCTCGCGTTCGGCGAAGTCGAGGAATGCCACGCACCCGCCGGCGACCGTTGCACGCCTGTCGATGCTCGGCACGATGTCGATCCAGTGCCGGATGGTCGTGTCACGGCGGGGTTCTGGATGCACGTCCCGGGTATGTCAGCAGCCATGGCCGGTCACGCGCGCGCCGCGGTGCTGTTCGACATCGACGGCACCCTGGTCGACACCACCTACCTGCACACGGTCGCCTGGTGGCGGACTTGCTGCGGGCCGTGGCCGGGCTCGGCCTCGCAGTGGTGCTCGCCGCATCGGCCAAGGAACGCCGGAGCGGTCGCCACGTACCGGGATCCGGCCGACCTGCACGCGGCATTGGGAGACAGCGCCATCGCCCGGCTCGGTCACCGTTGAGCGTGTGCCTCGCATGTTCGGTCTTGTCCGGCGTCCGGCACGGAAACAGGGGCACCAGCCGGCCGGCGGGCGCCCCTGTTGCCGTGAAGGTCCGGCATCACGTACGGACAGGTGTGATCAGTACCAATACCTGCGACCGGCGATCGGGCGGCCGACCGAGCCCAGGATCCAGAAGGCTGCGCCGACGATCAGCAGGATGATGCCGATGGTGTACAGGATCGACACATGCAGGAATATGCCGAGCAACAGGAGAATGAGGCCCAGGATCAGCATGGTTAGCTCCGTTCTCGCTGCGGTGTCTCCGAGCTTGGACGCCAGATACCCCGTGCCGTCCCTTCTCAATCACGGACGTCGCGCAGTGCTATGTCCATCCATGGTGGATGGCCGGGCGCGCACCACTTCGCCTTGCGGACCCTCGTCGGGTGCAAACTCCTTGATCAGACTTGCACCGTTGTTCCAGACCCCCACCGGTCGGTGGACTGCCAGGTCCGCGTAGGCGTGGGCAACGACCCAGTCCGAGCCCGTCCTGGATCTGAGTTACCGACCGGTATTCGCTGGATGGGGTTTCGGCGCGTCAAGATCGTCCCAACCGTCACCCGTGTAACTCTTGGGGGTCCTTACTTGGCTGGACATGGAGGGCCTGGATGGCGGTTATCGTTGCCGCGGACGACGAGCCGGCGGTGCGCGAGCTGATCTCGCGGATCTTGGAGGGTGCCGGGCATACGGTGATCACCGTGCACGACGGCGGGGCCGCGATCGTGCGCGTACGTGAACTGCGCCCGGACCTGATTCTGCTGGACGGATTGATGCCCCCCGGCATGAGTGGGTTCGACGCGTTCGCCGTGCTGCACGATGACGACGAGTTGTCGGCCATTCCGGTGATGATCGTGACCGGCTCCGTGACCCCTGACGAGGTTCGCCGGCAGCTTCCGGATGTCTGTGACGTGGTGACCAAGCCATTCACGCCCGACGAGCTGCTGCATTGTGTTCGCCGGATGCTCGGCCTGCCCGGGCCGTCTACGTAGGCCCGCGTGTGCCGGAGTCTAGTCTCGGCGCCCGGCTGTGCCGGCGAGTGTCTTGCCGACGTTGCTGAGCAATTCGGCAGCGGTGAACGGCTTGTTCACGACGCACGTCGCGTCGTTCGTGCCGGATGCGGGCCAGACGGGGGCCTCACCGGAGCCGGTCATGAACAGCACAGGCATGTCCGGGTACCTGGCGTGCAACTCGTCGGCGATCGCCACGCCTGAGCGGTCCGGCAACATCATGTCGGTGATGAGCAGTGCAACGTCGTGGAGGTCCGTACGCAGCGCGGAGTCGGCGTCCCCGACGGCGGTGGTGCGGTAACCGTTGCGGTTGAGGATGCGGACCACGACCTCGCGCACGGCCTCCTCGTCCTCGACCACCAGCACTCGTTCGCCGTGCCCGGGGGTGGGCGCGACGGGGGACTCCGTGGATGCGTCGTCCTGCCACGCGGCGATGGGGAGAAGCACCCGGAAGGTGGTGCCGACGCCGGGTGCGGAATCCACCTCGATGGTGCCCCGGGCGTCGGTGACGATGCCGTAAACGGTGGCGAGTCCGAGGCCGGTGCCCTGGTGCGACGGCTTCGTGGTGAAGAACGGTTCGAAGAGGCGGTCTTTGACTTCCGCGCTCATCCCCGTCCCGTTGTCGCTGACGCTCAGTTGAGCGTAGTACCCCGGCGGCAACAACTGAGACGGCCCTTCGGGCCGTTCACTGGTGTCGCTTTCGATGTTGACGACGCCTCCGTGGGGCATGGCGTCCCGGGCGTTGATGACGAGATTCAGCAGGATCTGGTCGAGCCGGCCTCGGTTGGCGCGCACCAGGACCGCGGTCGGCGCGGTGTGGCAGCGCAGCGTGATGTTGGCCCCGATGGTCCTGACCAGCAGGGCATGCGCGTCCGCCACGACCAGATTAAGGTCAACGATCTCCACCTGGGTCGGTTCTCTCTTGGCGAACAAGAGCAGCTGGCTGGTCAGATCCCGGGCCCGTTCAGCAGCGCCGCGGATTCGCGCCAGATCCTTCGCCACCTCCTCGGTCTCGTCGGGAATGAACTCGGCGGAGCTGAGGATGATGGCGAGCAGGTTGTTGAAGTCATGGGCCACGCCACCGGCGAGATGGCCCAGGCTTTCCAACCGGGCCGCCCGCGCCGCCTGCTCGTCGGCGAGTTTCTGCTCGGCTTCCTGCTGCTTGCGGACAGTGATGTCGCGTTCGGTCGCCGCGCCGCCGATGACCACCCCGTTCTCGTTGCGAATCGGCCACAGTGCGGTCGACACGATGACCTCGCTGCCGTCCTTGCGGCGCCGGCTCGCCCCATCGATGTGGTACTCATGGCCCGCGGCCAGGGCGGCGAGAACGTTGGCGGCCCTTTCGTCGCGGTGGGGTGGCAGCAGCATCGTCACATGGTGACCAATGACTTCGTCGGGCCGGTAGCCGTAGATCCGTTGAGCGCCGCTGTTCCAGGCCGTGATCGTCCCGTCGAGGTTGACAGCGACCGTGGCGTCGGCGGACTGTTCCACGATCGCGGCCAGCACCGCCTTGTGCCGCGCGGTGGCAGCGACCGTACGGGTGGCCAGCAGCGCCAGCACGACGGCGAGCAGAAGGCACGCGATACCGACGGCGATCAGCACCGTCAACGCTCTGGAGTTCGTGCTGCGCGCCACCACGTCGTCCGCGTCGGCGGTGGCACCTGCCTGCGCGGCAAGCTGGTCGACCGCTTCGATGGTCTGGACGAACCATTGCAGTGCCTCACCCGCGACCAGGTTGTTGGCCTCCGCGATCTTCGCAGGCACGCCGGAGCGGTACCCGGACACGATCCGCGCGTCCAGATCCATGAAGTGGGTGAATGCGTCCTCGGCGGTGATCAGTTGGCGCCGCTCCTCCGCGGTGAGCGGGAGGGCCGCGAGCCGGGCGAGATCTTGCCGGAACGCCGCCGCCGAGGCCAGGAAGGCCCGGCGCTGCCCGATGGCATCGTCGGTGGCGTTCGGGACACCCCGGACCGTGTCGAACGCATACCCGGTCTGCCAGCCGTTGATGTCAGCGATGCGGAACTTGGCGGTGAGCGCGTCACGCTGCAGCGCGGCGGACTCGGCGGCCTGCTGGTGGGCGTCGCGCTGCGCGAGAGTGTTGTCGACGGCAATGCCGATCATGACAATCAGGAGCAGTGCGACGAAACCGAAGGCGCCGCCGAGCCGCACGCCGATGCGAACTCGACGCAACGTCTGCATGTCTCAATCTTCCTGAGGAAGTGTCAAACATGAGGCCAGGCACGCGACGCCTCACGGGCAACCGGCGAGTTGCATGTTCAACCGATCTCCGTACCCACATCGTAACGACTCTTCACCGCTGACGCGGCCCGATCACCGCCGTCCCCGCAGTACCCATGACGGCTGGGCGCCACCGGCGCGCTCTCCCGGGGCGCCCTCTTCCAGGGGTCAGGCCTGGCCCGGGCGTATCTGTGGTCTCGTACCCGGTCAGCGACACGCGCGAGCAGGCGTTCGTCGAGGCGATGGGCGGTACGCCGGAGCCGGTCGCGGACCGGCGCGGGTGACCTCGCGTTTCGCCTTCAGACGCTCCTGCACCCGACCGGCCGGCAGCACAGGTCTCGCCGCTGCGGGCCGCACCAAGCACAATGGATCGGTCTCCACATGTTTGTCGACCCGTCACCGCTCCGGCAGGGCCGCGACACCGTCGAGCACTGGCACGCGGCAGACGAGACCGAGATCAGGAAAGGAGGGCAGCCTGTGTCTTCGGCCATCGCCGACGCCAACCAGGTGCACCGCTTCGAGGTGGCGACGGACGACCCGCAAGAAGCCGTCGAGATCGTCCGCAGCATTTACGCCGACACCAAGATGAAGATCTCCGGCGAGGAGTCCACGTTCTTTTACCGGCAGCGCAGCGTCAGCGTCGGGCCGTTGGCGGTCGACGACGTGACCAGCCCGATCGGCGTCGACATGCAGAGCCCGTCCTTCGACTTCCTGTGTTTCATCACGGCGGGACGCGCTCAGGCCAGCATCCACACCCGCGACCTGCACGTGGACATGATCGCCGGAGACACCGTGGTCGCCCCGACGGGTCAGGTCCACAGCTCCTTCGCCCGCGACCTCGACACGGTGGTCATGCGGCTGCCGATCGCGCCGGTGGCGGCCCGTGTCGGGCTCGATCCGCGCCGGTTCCGGTTCACCGCGATGACCCCGATGACGCCCGCCTTGGGTCGCTACTTCCGCGCCGCCATGCAGCATATCCACGCACAGGTGCAGCAGCCGGACACGGCACTCGCCCATCCCCTCGTCCTGGCGGGCGCGATCGACATGATCGCAGGCGCGGCCCTGGCGACATTTCCGTACGCCTGCGGCCAGAGCAGCCGGTCCGGGGCACAGGCCGCCGCGGTCCGCCGCGCCGTCGCGTTCATGGAGGCGAACCCGGCCAGGCCGCTGACCATGGCCGACATCGCCGCTGCGGCCGGGATCAGCGTCCGCGCCCTGCAACAGGGCTTTCAACGCCAATTGGACACCACGCCGCTGCTCTATCTGCGCCGGGTACGGCTCTCCCACGTCCACGAGGACCTCCAGGCCGCCGATCCGGCCAACGGTGACGAGGTGTCCTCCATCGCCCGGCGTTGGGGGTTCGGGCACCTCGGACGGTTCGCCGCCTACTACCGAGCGGCCTACGGCCTTTCGCCGCGGCACACGCTCCGTCGCTGATCTGGCCGCGTTCATCGACCCCACGCGGACAACGACGTGACCGTAGGGTCAGCTGCTGAACGCGCGCACAAGAGTTGGCTCGTGGGTCATCAGCCGTGGCAGGAGCGCCGAATCGAGGGTGTACGCCGCGAAGACGCCGGGCGCTTGCCGCGCCAGGACGACGGTTCCCTCGCGGAGCAGGTCCGCGGCCAGCCGATCCCCCGTCTGCAGGCGCTCGAGTACCGCTGCGATGTCGACATTCGACGTCAACGCCACCCAGCTGGGCCCCCGCGTGAGCGCACTCTTCGCCGGTATGGCTTTGTCCTTGACGAAGGACAAGCGACACGATTCGTAATCGAGCAGGGCACGCAGGACGTGGGACTGCCACTGGGCGAACGAACGTTGCCCGCCGATCCACGCCTCCAGCAGCGGTCGGAGCACCAGCCAGTTGCCGTGCAGATCGCCTTCCTCCCAGTCGAGCTGCTCGCGTGCGATGCCACCGCGATCGACGATCGCGTCGTAGAAGGACGGCACCAACTCCTCACCGCAGAACTGGGCGAACGCACTGATCGTCATGGGCGCCAGCGCGACGGCGTGATGGAAGAACATCTCCACCTGCGCGAGCTGTGCCGGCGTCCCCGTGCCCGTCGCAGGCGTGAAGTAGCCCGAGAAGAAACGTGGGTCCTGGGCGACCGCGGCGATGTCGGTGGCCGGGACGTCGGTGAACGGGTACTCGATCCGCAGCGCGTCGAGATCGAAGTCGCCCGCCGGTCCGGTCTGCGTCAATCGCGACGGCGGGAACAGTCGGAGCCGATGGAATTGAACGGTTTCGGCACCCAACAGCTTCAGTCGCGCTCCCAGGGCGATCGTCCCGGACAACTGCCTGGCCGACTCGGCGGGGAAGCCGATGATGAATGAGCAGGTCGCGGAGATTCCGTGTTCCCTCAGGTTCTGGACCGCGGCTGTTGCCTCGCCCGGGTCCAGGTGCTTGTCTATGGCGTGCTGGACCGACTCGTTCGCGGACTCGACTCCGAAGAAGAGCTTCCAGCAACCCGCGGCCTTCATCTTCGGCAGGATGCCGTCCAGCCGAAGGTCCGTCCGGGAGTTGGCCATCCATTCGACCGGCAACCTCGCGGCCATCATTGCGTCACACAGTTCCGCGACGTACCGCTGGTTGACCGTCAACAGGTCGTGCACCAGTATGAAGCTGCTGTAGCCGAGGCTCTCGTGGAGATGGCGCATCTCGTCGACGATCCGGCCCGCCGGCTTGACCCTGTATCTGCGCTGCCAGAAGGGCGCGGTGGCACAAAATGTGCACGCGAAGGGACATCCACGGCCCGCTTCGATGTACATGATCCTGCGCACGGCGTCCGACGGGACGGTCCGAGCGTAGCGGTGGAGATCGATGCACGAGGTCGGAGTCCGCCACATCGGCGGCAGGTCGGACATGTCGAGAAGGGTGCCCCCGGGGTTGCGGTGAATCGTGCCGTCGGTCCGGTGGCACAGACGTGGGATCCCACGCACGGGATCGCCCTGTTCAAGGGCGTCGAGCAGCTCGGCGAAGGCGAGCTCACCCTCGCCCTCGATGACGAAGTCGAGTTCGTCTATGCGTCCGAGCGCTTCCATGCCCAGCGCGCCGAAATGCGGTCCGCCCGCCACGGTCACGGCCGACGGGGAAAGCGTCTTGGCCAGTCTCAGCAGTCGCTCGGCCTGCAGGCTGTTGCTGTACATCGAGGTGACCGCCACGACACGCGGCTGGATGTGCCGCAGCGCGCCGGCGAAGATCGCGAGGTAGTCGCGCGGGCTCTCGTCCGGCTCGTTCGCCACCTCCAGGTCGAGATCCAGGATCCGGACGTCGTGGCCGAGATGCAGCAGCCATGATGCGAGAGTGCACAGGCCGAGTGGGGGTGTGACCTCGCGGCCGGGCATCAACGGCGGGTGTACGAGCAGGACGTCCGTCACGCGCGCTCCCCCACTCGACTCTCCCGTGTCCGGCCCTCTCGCCCCGGGCACGCGCACGCTGACCGACTCGGTTCCGGAGTCGCAAGGGTTCAGGAAACGATGACTTTCGCCGTGGCGGACGCGATCAACCGGGCCAGTGTCGGATCGTTCAGCCGCGCCAAGCCTTCGACGTCCGCGGTCACGGCGACGACCGTTTCGACCCGGGCGCCCTCGCGCAGGAACAGCTGCACCAATGTTTCGCCCTGCGCCGACGAGCCGACCCGCACTTCCATCACGTCGGCACTGTCGACGCGCATGGCCACGTCCCGGTATCCGCGCTCCGGCCTGATGTCGATCTGACCCGCGCGCTCCGGCAACCCTTCGGCGGCGGCGTCCGGTAGGTATCCCGTGACTGCCAGACGTTCCTCCATCACATCCCCCTATCGGGACGAACGTTACGAACGTGCACGAAATCGGGCGATGCCGCCCACACTCGGCGACTTCCGGCGCCGGGACAGCGGCGAAGACTGCGCTTTCTCCGTCGCAACATACGCGAATGACGGACGCAGACGAGGACGTTTCCGTCACGACTGGTCCGAGCCCGCCCGCTGGACGGCCGGGCCGTACGGAGCCTGTCCGTCGCGCCCGACCGCCTGCGGCGTAGGGTCTCGACCATGCTCGATGTCCTGAATGACCTGGTCGAGGAGCTGGATCGGCTGGAGGCCATCCTGTCCGCGCTGCCCCGCAGCGCCTGGGGGGCAGCCTCCGCCGCACCCGGCTGGACGGTCACCGACGTGGTGCTGCACCTGGCGCAAACCGAAGAGGCGGTGACGGCGAGCGCGGACGGGCGCGACTTCGAGTTCGAGGCCGGGACCGGCGACAGAACTCTCGACGAGGTCATGGACCGGTTGGTCCGCGCCGAACCGGCGGCCCCGGATGCCGTGTTCGCGCGCTGGCGAGCGGCCCGGCGGTCGTCTCTCGCCGCGCTGCGCGACGCCGATCCGCACCGGCCGCTGCGCTGGGCCGCTGCCGCTTTGCGGCCCCAAACCCTCGCCACGACCCGGTTGGCCGAGCATTGGGCTCACGGGCTCGACATCACCGGACCGCTCGGCATCCCGTTTCCCGACACCGACCGGCTACGGCACGTCGCCTGGCTCGCCCACGCCACCCTGCCGTACGCGTTCTCACTCACCGGCCTGACGCCCCGTGACGTGTTCTGCGAGCTGGTGGGGGTGAGCGGGCAGACCTGGCGGTTCGGACCCCCCGATGCCGAGTCGCGGATCACCGGTCCGGCCGGGGCATTCTGCCGGGTCGGTGCCCAGCGCCTGGCCCCGGGCGCTTCCGGGCTGCACACCGACGGCCCGCACGCCGCCGCGGCCCTGCAGGTCCTGCGCACCTACGCCGCCTGATCCGCGGATCATCCGTCAGACGATTTCCGGGGCCACCGGCATGGATCTCTCAGGTTCGCCCGGCCCCGACCGACCGGAATCCCTGGACCGCGTACTCCGAGCGTGGCACCGGCCGCGCGGGTCGTTTCGGAGCGCCGGTGATGGGAGCGCAACGTCATGTCAGTGGCAACGCCGACAGGGTCGTCCTCGGCCGGCCTGCGCCCCTCCGGCGTGCTGTACGACAGCGACCTGACCCGGGTCAGCCGGGTGCGGGCTGCGGACGGCGGCACGGCCGTCCGTAAGGAGATGCTCGGGGCGAACGCCGCGGCACGGGCAAGCCACGAGCACGCGATCCTGGTCCGGCTGGCCGGCGTCGACGCCGTGAGCCGGCTCGCAGGCGACCCCGCGCCCACCGACCGGCACGGGCTGACGCTCGTCGACGTCCCCGGCCGGGCGTTGACGGAGCTGCCGCCGTCCGAGCGTCCGGACATCGCCGGCCTGCCGGCGTTCGCGCTGGCGCTGGCGCGCATCCTCGGCCAGGTGCACCGGGCCGCGGTCGTACACCGCGACATCAACCCTGCCAACATCCTGCTGCGCCACGACGGCCAACCGGTCCTGATCGACTTCGACCTGGCCACCACGTTCGCCGAAGTCCGGCCCGCGTTCACCCGCCCCACCGAGATCCTCGGCCGGCTGCCGTACCTGGCGCCGGAACAGACCGGACGTACCGGGCTGCCCGTCGACTCCCGCGCCGACCTGTACGGCCTCGGCGCATCCCTGTACGAGCTGGCCACCGGGCACGCCCCGTTCGGCGACGGCGACCCGTTGCAGCTGGTACGCGACATCCTCGCCCGAACCCCGCGACCACTGGCAGAGTTCGTACCGGGAGTGTCCCGGGGCCTGTCCGACATCGTGGCCCGGCTGCTGGAGAAGGAACCGGCCCGGCGCTATCAGAGCGCCGAAGGGCTGATCCACGACCTGACCCGCCTGGTCGCCGCACCGGACGCGTCCCTGCGGCTGGGTGAACGGGACTTCCCGAGCCGGTTGTCGCCCCCCTCGACGGTGGTCGGGCGCGACACCGAGAGCGCCACGCTGCGGTCCGCGTTCGACCGGGCGGTCCACGGCCGCCCGACGGGACTGCTCGTCACCGGAGCGCCCGGGGCGGGCAAGTCCGCCCTGCTCTCCCAGCTGCGCCCCATGGTCACCGCCGCCGGGGGCTGGTTCGTCACCGGCAAGGCCGACCAGTACCGCCACGACGCTGCCTCCGGGGTGGCAGTTCAAGCGCTGCACGGCATCGGACGGCTGCTGCTGGCCGAGCCGGAGGACGAACTGGCGCAGCACCGGACGCGGATTCTCGCGGCGCTCGGCCCCAACGCCGGCCTGATCGCCGCGGCCTCGCCCGAGCTCGCCACGCTGCTCGGCGACCATGAGATCGGGGCGGACGACCCGATGGAGCTGCAGGCACGTCTACGGCAGGCAGCACTCGACCTGCTGCGCGCGATCGCGTCGCCGCAGCGGCCGCTCGTCCTTGTCTTCGACGATCTGCAGTGGGCCAGCCCGTCCGCGATCGGCATCGTCGACGCCATTCAGACCGACGATCACGTTCGCGGGCTGCTGTTGGTCGGGGTGTACCGGGACCGGGAGGTCGACGCGGCGCACCCGCTCACCGCGTTGTTCGACCGGTGGCAGCGACTGGGAGTGGCGCCCGAACGACTGCATCTGGACAACCTCGGCCCGGGAGATCTGGGCGATCTGGTCGGGCAGATGCTGCGCCTGTCCGCCGAGCCCGCGGCAGAGCTCGCCGGCGTGCTGCGCGAGCGGACCGGCGGAAACCCGTTCGACACGGTCGAGCTGATCAACGCGCTGCGCGGCGACGGCACGCTGGAACTGGGTGACTCGGGCTGGCGCTGGGACTCCTCGGCGATCCGCCGCTACATCGGGTCAGGCAACGTCGTCGACCTGCTCACCGAACGCATCGGCCGGTTGGCCGAATCCGACCGCGAGCTGCTGCGGGTCATGGCCTGCCTCGGCGGCACCGTACGGCTCGACCTGCTGGCCCGCGCCGGCGGGCTCCGTCCGGAGACCACTCGCGAGCGCCTGGCCGCCGCGCTGGACGACGCCCTGCTGGTCATGGACGACAACGGCGGAGGCACGCCCACGCTGCGTTTCCGGCACGACCGGGTGCAGGAGGCGGCCCGCCACGATCTGGACACGACGGCCCGGCCCGCCACCCACCTGGCGATCGCCCGCCGCCTGGCCGGGGCGAGCGCCTTCCACGCCGAGGCCGCCGAGCAGTACCTCGCGGCCGGGCCGCTGCTGCGCGACGTCGCACCGGCGGAGCGGCGCACGGCGGCGGAGCTGTTGGGCGCGGCCGCCGCCGCGGCGCGGCTGATCAGCAACCACTCGACCGCCGAGCAGTACCTCAGCGCGGCGCTCGGGCTCTGGACGACCCTCGGTGCGGCCGACCATGACCCCCTGCCAATCGTGTGGGAGACGCAGCGGCACGGCGCCCTCTACAGCCTCGGCCGCCTGGACGAGGCAGACGAGGCGTACGGTTCGCTGGAGCATCTCGCGGCCGACCCGCTGGCGTTGGTGGACGCGGCCTGTAACCAGATCTCGAGCCTGAGCAACCGGTACCGGCACGCCGACGCGGTCAGTCTCGGCTTCGCTCTGCTGGACCGGCTCGGCTACGCCCCTCCGGGCGAGGATGCCGGGGCCGAGTTGGAGCGCCGCTTGGACGCGATGTACCGGTGGATCGAGACCGCCTCGGTGACCGAGGATCTGGCCCGTCCGGAGCCGACCGACCCGCGAGCGCTCGGCGCGGCACGTGTTCTGCAGCGACTCGCTCCGGTGGCGTTGTTCTCCGCCGACCCGACAGGGCTGCCGTGGGTGGTCACCGAGGCGCATCGCTTGTGGACGGAGCACGGCGCCTGCGCCGCGCTCGTTCCCACGATCGCCAGTGCCGGCTTTGCCACCATCCAGATCGGTGGGAAGCACAGTGTCGGCGAACGCCTCGTCCAGCACGCTCTCGCCGTGGGTGTCGCGCGTGGCTACGAGACCGAGACCGCTCAGGCCCGGTATGTCAACGCGGTCGGTACCCTGCACTGGTTCCAGCCCCTCGAGGACGAGGTGCGCCAGGCCCGCCTGGCGCGAGAGGGCCTGCTGCGCGGCGGTGACCTGCATTCGGTCTGCATGGCCTACTGGCCGTCGCTGTTCGCGCTGGTCGACACCGGACCGACCCTCGACGACCTCGAGGCCGAGGTGGACGCGGCCTCGGCCTTCGCTGCCCGTACCGGCAACGACAACGCCTCCGCCATCCAGATCATCTACCGGCAGTTCGCGCACGCCATGCGCGGCCGGACCAGCACACCGGGCGGGTTCAGCGACGACACCTTCAACGAGCTGCAGCACTTGGAGGTCAACAAGCGGGTCGCGCTGCACTACTTCATGTACCGGGCGCTGTCCGCGGTCATCTTCGACGACATCGAAGTAGCCCGTTACACCGATCAGGCTGCACGTCTGGCCCCGATGCTGCGCGCCTGCTACACGTACGTTCTGACGCAACTGCTGCAGGCGCTGGCGCTGGCCCGGCAGGTGCGCGACGCGGAGCCGGAGGCGCGGCCCGCGCTGCTGGCGGCGTTCGACGCCTGCCGGGACTTCCTGGCCGAACGCGCCAACGACGCGCCCGAGAATTTCCGCCACCTGTTGCACCTGGTCGAGGCCGAACGGGCCTGGGCGGTCGACGACTTCCGCGCCGCCGCCACCGCGTTCGACGCCGCCCTGTGCGAGGTCGAGCCGCGTCAGCGGCCGTGGCACAAGGCGCTGATCTCCGAGCGGGCCGGCCTGTTCCACCTGGCGCACGGGATGTCACGCACCGGCCGCGGCCTGCTCGCCGAGGCGCGCGAGCACTACCGCGGCTGGGGTGCCGCGGGCAAGGTCCGCCAGCTCGACCGCACCCACCCCGACCTGCCCACCACGGGCGCCGCGCCAGCGCGGCAGGCGCTCAGCACCAGCGTCCGCGTCGACGACATCGACCTGCTGGCCGTCCTGCGGGCGTCGCAGGCGCTCAGCTCGGAAACCGACCTCGACCGGCTGCAGGCCAGCGTCGTGGAGCAGGTGGGCGCCCTCGCCGGAGCCACCGCCATCCGGCTCGCCCTGTTCGACACCGACGCGGGCCGCTGGATGCTGCCCAACCCGGGCCGGCCCGGCGACGCCCCGCTGCCCATCTCTGCGCCAGAAACCGAACGGCTCGTTCCGGTACGGGCGCTGCACTATGTCGAACGCACCCGCGAGCCGCTCCTGGTCGCCGATACTGCCGGCGACGACCGGTTCACCAGCGACCCGTACCTGGCGGATGCGCCGCGCGGTTCACTGCTCGTTGTCCCGGTGCTGCAGCAAGGTGCGCTGCGGGCGGCGCTGGTGTTGGAGAACCGGCTCAGCGTCGACGCGTTCACCACCGACCGGCTCGGCGCCGTCACGCTGCTCGCCGGACAGCTCGCCGTCTCCCTCGACAACGCCCAGCTTTACCGGCGCCTCGAAACCAAGGTCGCCGAGCGCACCAGCGCCCTGCAGGCCGCCAACGAACAACTCGCCGCGCTCAGCCTGACCGACCCGCTGACGGGGCTGGCCAACCGCCGCCGCTTCGACGACGCCCTCGATGCCACCTGGACGCGAGCCGGCAAGTCCGGCACGGCCGTCACGCTCGCCATGATCGACATCGATCACTTCAAGTCGTACAACGACTCGTACGGCCACCAGGGGGGCGACGAGTGTCTGCGTCGGGTCGCCGCCGAGATCGCCGGAACCGTCCGCCAGGGCACCGACATCGTCTGCCGGTACGGGGGCGAAGAGTTCGCCATCGTCTTCACCGGCGCGGACCACGACCGGGCCGCCGCGGTCGCCGAACGGGCTCGCGCCGCCGTGGAGGCCCTGGCGCTACCGCACGAGCGCACCGAAGCCGGCGTCATCACGCTCAGCATCGGCGTCGCTACGCATGTTCCGGCGCGGGGTGGATCCGTGCACGATCTCGTCGAGGCCGCGGACGCGGCGCTGTACCAGGCCAAGGAAGCGGGCCGCAACCGGCTGTGCATGGCGGACCCGGCCGCACACTGACCGGGGCGAACCATCCGCGTAGTTCAGGGGGCCAAGGCCCGGGGAGCCAGCAACGCGGTCAGCCGGTCCGGCGGTTCGGGCCTGGAGAAGTGGTAGCCCTGGCCGTACGGGCAGCCCATCCGGAACAGCAGGTCGTGGTGCTCCCGGTGTTCGATGCCCTCGGCGACGACCCCGAGTTTCAGGATCTTGGCCAGGCCAACGATCGCCTCGACCAGCGCGAACTGCTCGTCGCTGTGCGCGATTTCGTCGATGAAGGACTTGTCGATCTTCAGGATGTCCACCGGCATGTGGCGCAGGTAGCTCAGCGAGCTGTAGCCGGTGCCGAAGTCGTCGATGGCGATCCGGACGCCCCAGTCACGCAGCTCGCGAAGGTCTTCCCAGACGTTCTCGGCGTCGCGAAGCAGGAGGCTCTCGGTGACCTCCAGGAGCAGCCACTCGGGACGGGCGCCGGACTCGGCGAGCGCGTCGCGCACCTGGCCGACGAAGCCGGCGGTGCGGAACTGCCGCGCCGAGACGTTCACGCTCACGTAGCGCAGCGGCCCGTCCGCGGCGGCCGCGCGCAAGCCGGCGAAAGTCCGCAGCGCGTCGCGCAGCACGGCGTTGCCCAGGGACACGATGGAGCCGTTCTCCTCGGCCAGGTCGATGAACCGGTCCGGGCCGAGCAGCCCGAGGGTCGGATGCTGCCAGCGCACCAGCGCCTCGAGACCCACGACGTCCTCGCTGCCCAGCTCGACGATCGGCTGGTAGCGCAGCACGAACTGGCCGTCGGCGACCGCGTCGTTGATCGACGCCCGCAGCTCCAGGCGTTCCACCACGGCGGAGTGCAGCTCACTCCGGTAGCGCTGCCAGGTGTTCTTGCCCTCGCCCTTGGCGAGGTACATGGCGAGGTCGGCCTGACGCCGCAGCTCCGTGCTGCCCGCCGCCTCCACGCTGGTCGCCACGCCGACGCTGGCCTTGGCGCTGACCACGTGCGTGCCGCCGCTGCCGTCGCCGACCTCGACCGGCACGCTCAACGCCGCGACGACGCGGGCGGCGACCTCGTCGACGCCGGACTCGTCGTTCGCGAACCCGACCAGAACGGCGAACTCGTCGCCGCCGGTACGTGCCACGGTGTCCAAGGGGCCGATCGTGCGCGTGATGCGCTCCCCGACCGCGATCAGCAGCTGGTCACCCACGGCGTGCCCGAGGGTGTCGTTGACCTCTTTGAAGTCGTCCAGGTCGAGGAAGAGCACGCCGATCGTGGAACCGTCGTCCGCGGCGCGCACGGCCGCGTGCTCCAGCCGGTCCTGGAACAGCTCGCGGTTGGCCAGCCCGGTCAGGCCGTCGTAGAAGGCCTGATAGGTCAGGTCGCTCTCGAGCTTGCGGCGCTCGGTGACGTCGCGCATCGTGAGCACGAATCCGTTGACGGTCGGGTCGGCGCGTAGGTCCCGGCAGCCGCACTCGACCTGCAGCAGCCCGCCGTCCGCGCGTACGGCCAGCAGGTCGACGCTGTCCTGACGACCGCTTCCGAGCAGGTCGCGCAGGTCGGCGTGGTCGGTACCCGCGAACAGGCCGCTCAACGGGGTATCGACCAGCTGCGGACGCCCGAAGACGTGTTCAGCGGACGGGGACGCGTACCGGATCTGCTCCTCATCGTCGACGATCAGGATCACGTCCGAGGCGCTCTGCACAAGCGTACGGAAATAGTCCGCGCTGCTGCGGCGGCTCACCTCCTCGGTGAGGCTGATCCGGCCGATCGCCATGGCTCCCTGCGCCATGAGCGCTTCGAACGGCTGCCGCAGGGAGTGCAGGGCGCGGGGCGCGGCGGCGAGGTAGGCGTGCATGGCGCGGCCCGGGCCCTCCGCGGTCCGGCCGCTGCCGAGAACCGTCGCGTGCAGGGCGAACGCGTAGCCGGCCAGCTGGGCCGCGATGTTCTCCGGCAACGTCGCGACCTCGGACAGGACGGCCAGGTGACCGGACGGCGGGTCACCGGCGAACTCATCGACGACGAACGTCAGGCGGTACGGTTCGCCGTCCGCGACCAGGTCGGCGACGGCCAGGCGCAGGGCGACCGCGGCCTCCCGCTCGCTGGCGGCCGCGACGAGCCTCGCGCCGGCCTCCCGCAGGACCCGCTCGCGGGCGCCCGCCTCCCGCTGGGCCCGGAGCAGGTCGACCACCCGCGCGATGACCAGCAGGAACATCGAGGTGCAGGCGACGGCGATGACCAGCGCGTCGTGTACCTCGTGACGGAGGGCCTCGACGGCAAGCAGGACCGGCGCGATCAGCGCGGCGACCGACATCAGCGCGATGCGGCGGCCGCCGGTGTGCGCCGCCAGCCGGCTGGGCTGCCGGTCGAGGGTCAGCTGGGTCATCGACGGGTGCAAGGCGCAGAAACCGAGTGCGGTGTAGAAGAAGACCCAGCCCGCGTCGGTCGGGCCGCCGACCGTCCAGGTACCGGCCAGCTGGCGCAGGCCGTACACGACGTCGGTGATCAGCAGGCCGGAGACACCGGCGCCGAGGATCGTGATCGCGAGGTTCCGGCGTCCCGGCGCGATGAGCAGGCGCAGCAGCATGGCGAGCGCGAGCACGTCGCCCAGCGGATAGGCCACCGAGGTGAGCTTTTCCAGCGGATTGAGACCGGCGTCACCCACGTACGGCGCGACCAGGAAGATCCAGGACAGCAGGCCGAGGCCGGCCGTCGGCACGAGGGCGTCGAGCAGCGCCGCCCGGTTGCCGCTGTCGGAACGCGCCCGAATGAAGATCAACAGGGCGGCGGCCAGCATGGGGTACACGGCGAGATAGAAGACATCCGCCATGCCGGGAAACGGGTTCTCCCGGTGCAGGAAGTCGGTGAGGATGTTGTACGTGGTGTCACCGGCGGTGAAGCTGGCCAGGACGCCGGCGAGCAGCCACCAGGGCAGCCGCCGCGAGGGCCGGTGCTTGCGCACCCCGGCCAGGACGGCCACCGCGCCGGAGAGGCCGATCGCGGCCCAGATGTACATGCTGAACGCGGGGAACGCGTAGAAGGCCGCGGTGAGCGCGAGCATCCAGACGACGAAGCGGGCATGTGCGGTACGCGTCAGCATGTGGGCTTCCAATAACCAGGCAGAGGGAATTTGCCGTGTACTGCCCGTATCGGCGCCGGATGCCCTGCTCGAAGGTGTTGTGTCACCAGCGACGTCCTCTCAGTTTCGCCGGATGCGGGCGGCGGCGCGGCATGCACCCGGCTACCACCCCGAAATCGCTCAGCTAGGGGGTTCGCGGGGCCGATCTGGCCTTGGCGGACCTGCGGGGGGTGGATGCGTTGGAGGGCGTCGCACGGAGCGCCGAGGAGCTGTCGGCCGCCCTGCTGGCGATCGAGGACCAGATGATCGTGGAAGTCGAGGCTGCCTACACCACCGCGGTGGAGCTCGAACGCGAGGCCGCCATCGCGGGCGACGAGCACCTGCACATGCGTGCCCGGCTGTGCCGGGCCGGGTTGCTCAGGCGCATGGGTGCGGTCGCGGACGCCGCGCGGGAGTTCTCCGCCATCCACCAATGGGCCGTCGAGCAGGCGGACCGCCGGCTGCAGGCGCGCGTTCACGTGTCCTGGGCGAATTTGGAGCGGATGGCCGGTGACGCCGCCAAGTCCCTGGAGCACGCGCTGAGCGCGGTCGAGCTGCTCGATGAGACCGCCACCGCGTACATGCGGATCATGTACCCGAGCAACCTGGCCGATGCACTGGTGGTCAACGGTGAAGTGGACGCGGCGCGGCCGCGTTACCGTGAGGCCGAGCGGCTCGCCCGGCAGCTGGGACGATGGGACCTGCTCCCCACAGTGCTGAACGACTGGGCCTACGCCGAATACAGTTGCGGGGACTTCCTGCGGGCCCGCGAGGTCGCCCACCGGATGCAGGAGTATGCGGCAGAACGCAACCTCGACCTGCTCCCCTCGTGGCTCGACACGATCGGCGCGATCCAGATCGAGAACGGCGAATTTGCCGACGCTGAGCAGACGATGCAGAGGTGCATCGCCCGGCACAGGGCCGGAGACGCGGGCGACGACGACTATCTGGCCGAGTACCTGCTGACCCTGGCCCGGGCCCAGCGCGGCGTCGGCGCGACCGCCGGGGCCCAGGTCAGCCTGGACGCCTCCCGCGCGCTGTGCACCGAGCGGGAGCTGCAGGAGGTGCTGCTCCGAGTGCACCAGGAACAGGCGGAACTGCACGCCGCCCGCGGAGAACACGCCGAGGCGTTCGAGACACTGAAGGTCTACTTCGCCGCCCAGGAACAACTACGCGCGCGGCAGGAACAGGACAGCGCACTGGCGCGGCATGCGGAGTTCGAGACCGCCGAGGCCCGGGAGGAGGCCGACCGCTTCCGCGAGCAGGCCCGCCGCGACCCCCTCACCGGGCTGCACAACCGCCGGTACGTCGACGAGGAACTTCCCGCCCTGATCGCCGCCGACCCGGACCTGACCGTGGCAATCGCCGACATCGACCATTTCAAGCGAATCAACGACGAGCTGTCCCACGACACCGGCGACCAGGTGCTCGTCAAGGTCGCGAAGCTGCTGGACACCGAACTGGCCACCGCGATCCCGGAAGGGTTCGTCGCGCGGCTCGGCGGGGAAGAGTTCCTCCTCGTCCTGCCCGCCACCCCGGTCGCCCTGGCTGTCCGGCAGCTCGACGAGGTGCGGCGGGCCATCAGTGAGCACGACTGGCACGACACCACCGCAGGACTGCCCGTCACGGTCAGCATCGGGGTCGCCGGAGTCAACGAAACCTCCCCGCGCAGCCAGTCCTCAGCGCTGTCCGCCGCGGACCGCAACCTCTACGCGGCGAAGCACGCCGGACGCAACCGCGTCGTGGCCGGAACGGAGCCCGAGCCCCGCCGGCGCGCGTACCGTGACCGCGACGCGCCCTGAACGTTCATGGGACGGCAGTCAGAACGGGTCGGGCCGCCGCGGAGAACGGCGCTGCGCAACCGATGACCGTGGCTTGCGGCTCCGGAGCGTGCGGGAGGCCGCGACAGCCGCGTATACAGTGGCGACCACAATGGAGAGTGCGCATCAACGACAGGGGAAATTGATGTCCGAGCCGTTGTCACGCCGTACGCTGCTGCGCGCCGCCGCGGGCGGCGCGATGGCCGTGGCCGTGGGGGCCGGGCCCGCCACCACCGCCGCACATGCCGCCACGGGAGTGCCGGCGCCGGTGCGTGAGCTGGAGGAGAAGATCCGCGAGGCCATGACGAAGTACGCCATTCCCGGCGTCGCGTTGGGCCTGTACCACCGGGGCACCGAACACGTGCGTGGCTTCGGCGTGACGCGCGTCGACGACCCGCGGCCGGTGGACGGTGACACCGTCTTCCGGATCGGCTCCACCACGAAGACCTTCACCGGTACCGCGGTGATGCGGCTGGCCGAGCAGCGCCGGCTCGACCTGGACCGGACGGTGCGCAGCTATCTGCCGGACTTCCGTACCGCGGACGCGGCCGCGTCTGCGCGGGTCACGGTGCGGCAGCTGCTGAATCACACTGCGGGGTGGCTCGGCGACTGCTTCCTCGACACGGGCACGGACGATCAGGCCCTGGCCCGGTACGTCGCCGAGATGTCGCGGCTCCCCCAGCTCACCTCGCCGGGCACGGTGTTCGCGTACAACAACGCGGCGCTCGCGGTCGCCGGCCGGCTCGTCGAGGTGGCCGCGGGGGTCACGTACGAGGAGGCGATCCGGCGCCTGATCCTGGAGCCGTTGGCGATGGGCGGCAGCGGCTTCTCCCTCGCCGAGATTCCCGGTGCCGTGCTGGCCGTACCCCACTACATCGGCCCGGACGGTGCGCCGGTCGCCGACCCGGCACTGCTGGACATGCCGCGCAGCATCCACCCCGCCGGCGGGCTGATCGCCAGCGCCCGCGACCAGCTTCGCTGGGCCCGGTTCCAGCTCGGCACCGGCCGACCACTGCTGAGCCGCCGTTCACTGCGCCGGATGCAGACGTGTCCCGGGCCCGGCGGCACCCTGTTCGTCGAGCTCGACGGCATGGGGGTGACCTGGATGATCCGTCCCACCGCCGAAGGGCCGACCGTGATCCAGCACGGCGGCGACTGGGCCGGTCAGCACTCCGGGTTCCTGATGGTCCCGGAACGCGACTTCGCGTTGACCGTGCTGACGAACTCCGAGAGCGGCCCGGCGCTGCTCGGGGAGCTGTTCGCCGACGACTGGGCGTTGAGCCGGTTCGCCGGGGTGCACAACCTGCCGGCGGTGACCCGGGCCCGCAGCGCCGCCGGCCTCGCCCCCTACGAGGGCCGCTACACGGCCGAGCAGATCGGCCTGCAGGGCGATACCACTACGGTGGAACTGGATGTGGTCGCGGACGCCGGGCAGCTCAGCGTGCGCTTCGGCGGGCAGGAGGGGCTGCGGCTGGCGTTCTACCGCGACGACTACGTCCGCGCATTCGACCCGAGCGGCGGCGACACGTACGTCCGCGCCAATTTCGTGCGTGACGGCGGATCCGTCGCCTGGCTGCGCTTCGGCGGCCGGTTGTACCGGCGTGGTCCCGCGGGCGCGCCACGCGCCCTGCGCATGCCACACGCCACGGGGATCCCGACGCCGATGACCCTGCCGTACGCGTAGTCGAGGTGGCCGCGGCGGCACACCGTGTGCGGGGGCTCAGGATGCGACGGGCGGGGTGGTGATCCGCGCGGGGTCGGCAGCGCGTTGAGCCAACGTGTTGATCACACGATGGACGTCGGCCAGTCGGACGGTCGCGGACTCGTCCACGGTGGTCAGCCCGGCTTCGACGAGATCGCGGATCACTTCGCTGGGCGTGACACCACGTCGCTCCGCCTCGGCGAGCAGGCGTTCGGTCAGGTCGCGGGAGAATCGCACCGACTGCACCACGGTGGCGGCGCGGGGCCGGTTGTCGACCTGAGCTCCCGACCAGTCCCGATCTTCCAGAGCGGCGATGGCGTCGTCGTGCTTACTCATTCGCTCGTCCTCCCATCCGACCGACGGCTTCGATCTCCGCCTCGTCCAGGTAGCGCGCGCAGATCACCGTGTACTCGTCATCCTCGCCCTCGATCAGGGCGACTGCCAGCCAGGTGCCGGACCGGTCGCGCCCGGCCACCTGGAACGCGGCGCCGATGTGCCGGCGCACCCGGTGCCGCCCGAACAGGACGTCCGTCACCGACAACGGCCTGATGGCGGCTGCAGCCAGCCGCTGGTAGGTCTGGTCCGTGAAGACATAGACCTCCTCGGGCACCCCAGCAGTGTATACGAGCGTATACACCCTTGCGGTCCGGCCTTCGGCGGACTGCACCTCACCGAACGGGCGAACTGCACCGAAGGTCGCGAAGTGCCTTCGTGGGACGGGACGGTGGTGGCCGCGCCTCGATCGACCCACGCCAGCTGCTCTCCTCGCCTGGATTTCCCGCTCAGACGAGTCCAGATTGTATAGATGCCGGTCACATAGTTCTCAAACATCCGGTTCCATTTGGGTCCCAGACCGCCGCGCACCCGGGGAGGAGGCGCCGCGTCAGCCACCCGCAGGCCGGAACCAGGCTCGCACCGCATGGTAGGCCGGCTTCGGGGAGCCGTCGGCCCGCAGGAGGCCGAAGTGCTCTTCCCGGTCGCGGCCGCTCGTGCCGCTGTCCCGGGCGCAGTACCAGAACAGCGGCCCGGCGTAGGGGTGCGCGTACCAGGAGGTCAGGGCCGGTGCGACGAAGTCGCTTTCCTGCTGCTCACTGACGGAATGCCGGCCCCGCGTGGGGTAGCCGAACTCGGTCGCCCAGATCCGCAGGCCGCCGTCGCCGTGCGACACCATCACGCGGTGCAGGGCGTCCGGGACAGCCGTCAGCTTGTCACTGACCGACGGGGCATCCGTACCGGTGTACGGGTGCAGCGCCACCGCGTCGAAGGCTCCCCGGCCGCCGGACGCGTAGACGTCGCCGAGGAACCGGGCGGGCGCGTTGCGGCCGCCTCGGGGCACGAGCGACCCGAGCACCACGGTGACCCCGCGGCCCGTCTCGGCGGCCGCCCGCCGGACACCCTCGACGCAGGGCAGCAGAAACCTCCGGGTGTACGCCGTGGCGTCCGGCCGCGGGCGCCCGGCGGCCGGCAGGTTCACCTCGTTGCCGATCTCGTACGCGCTCACCCCCCGCGGCAGGTAGTGCCGGACCGTCCGGTAGCAGTACGCCGTCAGCAGCCCGGGATCGGCCGGCGGGGCGTGGTCTCCGGCGCCCCCATTGGCCCAGGCCGGGACGGTGTGCAGAATGCCCAGCGTGTGCAGTCCGGCCGCCGCCGCGTCGCGGACCACCGGGTCGTACAGCGGCCAGTCCCACCGGCCGCGCTGCGCCTCGATGAACCGCCAGTCCAGGTCCGTGCGCAGCCAGGTCAGCCCGGCCGCCCGCATCGCCGCGTAGTCGGCGGGCCGGCGCGGGTTCCACGGCTCCACGCCGCCCGCCGCGACCCCTCCGGCCGCGGCCGCGCCGGGCGTGGCGACCTCGGACGGGGCCGGCCGCGGCGACCGCTGTGGGGACGACGCCGACGCCGCGCCGGCGAGCATCAGACTCGCCGTGGCCGCCACCGCCGCGGCCGTGCGGCGGCCGGAAAGACGCATCGACGCTCCTCACGGACGGACGGCGACCGCCGGGGCGGAATCAGCGGCCTCTGCCGACTATTGTGGGTCGGGTCCCGGATCCGCTGCAGCCGGAGCTGAGAACTCGTGAAGATCATGCTCGCGTCGCCGTACTTCCGGCCCCGCACCGGTGGCCTCGAGACCTATGTCGAGCACCTGGCGACCGGCCTGGCCGGCGAGGGACACAACGTGGTGGTGGTCTGCGGCGACAATGTCGCACGGGTGCGCCGCGAGCGCGACGACGGGCTGACGATCTACCGGCTGCCCATCTGGCGGACGTTGTCGAACACGCCGGTCGACCCGCGCTGGCCGTGGTGGCTGCGCCGGATCATCGCCACGGAGGACCCCGATGTGCTGAACGCGCACGCCCCGGTCGTGTTCATGGTGGACGCCGTGGCGCTCGTCGCCGGGCGCCGCCCGTTCGTGGTCACCTGGCACGCCGCGACGCTGGAGAAGCCCGCCGCGCCGCTGCTCGCGGCCGTCACGCGCGGGTACGGGCTCGCCCAGCGGCTGACCTTCCGGCGCGCCGACCGGATCGTCGCCGTCTCGCCGTACGTGCAGCGGGCGCTGGGGCGGTGGTCGGCCAAGACCCGGGTGGTGTCCAACGCCGTACCGGCGGTCGGGGAACCACGCTCCGGCGCGGGCCAGGGCCTCGCGTTCGTCGCCAGCCTGCGCGCCGCCCACTCCTGGAAGGGCCTCGACCTGCTGCTCGACGCCTTGGCCGCCTGCCGCGCCCGGTTCGGCAGCGCGCCCGCGCTCACGGTGATGGGCGACGGCGACGACCGGCCCCGCTACGAACGCCGCGTCGCCGAGCTGGGGCTGGCGGACGGGACCCGGTTCGCCGGGTACGTGGCCCCGGCCGAACGCGACCGGTTGCTGCGCGGCGCCCGCGCGCTGGTCGCCTGCCCGGTCACCGCGAACGACGCGTTCCCGACCGTGCTGCTGGACGCGTGGGCGCAGGGCGTACCCGTAGTGGCGTCCGCGATCGGGCCGATCCCGTCGCTGGTCGACGACGGCCGCACCGGCCTGCTCGTCGCACCGGGTGACGCGGACGCCCTGGCGGCGGCGCTGCACCGCATCGCCACCGAGGACGAGCTGGCGAGCGAGCTGGGCGAGGCCGGACGCCGCCTGGTCCAGAGCCGCTACACCTGGCCGACGCAGATCGCGCGGATGACGGCCGTACTGGGCGAGCTGTGATCAGCTCGCCCGGCCGGGCAGGTGGAACACCGCTGCGCCGCTGGCCGTGATGTGCGCGAGGACGCGGTCCAGCACCTCGATCCGCCGATGCGTGCCGATGATCCAGTCATGCAGGTTCAGGGTGAAGTGGCCGGCGGCGCGGTCGTACATGGACGTCAGGACTTGTACCGCGTAGTCGATGTCGGCCTCGGCGCTCGGCTCGGCGGGCCGCGGGTACCCGAGCAGATCGCAGTCGAGCGGCGAGGTCAGCGGGTATTCGACAAGTCCCTCCGCGCGCCGGAACGGCTGCTGGCGGCGCAGCAGCCACCGGGCCCCGTCGAGCGGGCGCCGCCCGCCGGTCGGCCGTTCCCGCACGATCAGCGGCACGTTCAGGCCGAGCAGCAGGCCACCGCGGACCGCCGGGCGGTCCAGTATCTGCATGCCGCGGCCGATCCGGTCCGGACGGAAGAGCTCCTCCGGCTGGCGAATCTCCCGGTTGCTGATCCACCGGTAGCCGTCGGCGCGCAACATCGCGTACAGGTCCGGGCGGTAGAAGTCCGGGCCCATCAGGTACGGCATGCGAAAGCCGACCGGCAGATCGCCGGTGTGTTCCCGTACGGCGTGCGCGGCGGCGCGCAGCCGTTCACGCAGCACCGCCACCTCGTGCGGCGGGAGGCGGTGCATGTGCTCGTGGGCGTACCCGTGCAGGCCCACCTCGTGACCGCGACCGTAGATCTCGGCGACGAGCTCGGGGTGCTGCTCCGCCAGCTGCCCGACCGTGAAGAACACGGCCCGGGCGGCGTGCCGGTCCAGCAGCTCCAGCAGCCGCCCGGTGGTGCCGGTCAGGTCGTACGGCACGTCGTGCGGCATGCCCCACGAGCCCTCGTAGTCGAAGGTCATCGTCACCCGGGTCGTCCCGGCCGCGATGCTCACCGCAGCTCACTCACCTTGCGCAACGCGGCGACCAGCGGGGCCGCGCCCACCGCGGGATCGGTGACGTCGCTGCGCCCGCGGGCCGCCGCGGCCATCCGGGTCCGCTGCGCCGGGTCGGCGAGCAGCCTGGCCAGCGCCGTCCGCAACGCGTCGCTGTCGCCGGGTGGCACGAGCAGCCCGGCGCGCCCGTCGGCGACGAGCTCACGCGCGCCGGCCGCCGTGGTGGTGACGACCGGTACGCCGTGGTGCAGTGCCTCGTTCACCACCAGGCCCCAACAATCCACCAGCGTGGGCAGCACGAACACGTCCGCCCAGGCGAACAGGTCGGCGTGCGCGACGCCGGAGACGTGCCCGGGGAAGCTGATCCGGTGATCGCCGGCGGCCAGGGCGCGCAGTCCCGGCTCAGCCGGGCCGCTACCGGCCACGACAAGCCTCAGGTCCGGGTCGGTGAGCCCCCGGAACGCAGTGATCAGAGCATCGACGCCCTTCGTCGGGTTCAGGTAGCACATCGACAGAATCATGCGGCAGCCCGCGAACGGACCATCACCCTTACGGGTGACAGGCGCGGCCAGAAGCCGCGCCGGCTGCACTTGGATGCCGGTGTCGATCCGCTCGGCGGGCACCCCTTCACCGACGAGGAACAGCCGCGCCGCCTCGCTAAGCGCGACAAAGCGGACCGGCTGGCGCAGCAGGACCCGCCGGTATGCGGTGACCGCCGCGGTGAGCAGCGCCCGGGCGGCGCGGGCCGGCACCCCGCGGGAGACCACCATGGACTCGTAGTGGTTCGCCTTGTTGTCGAGCGTCTCGGACCACAGCACCACCGGCCTGCGGCGCAGCTTGGCGACCAGCACGGCGGTGAACGTGGCCGGCATCGTCTCCGGGAAGTCGCCGACCAGGTAGACGTCGTGGCGTTCGCGCAGCAGGCGGCGTAACAGGCCGGGGTTGCGCACGAACGGCCCCAGCCGTCGGGACCGCAGCACCGCGTGACGGAAACCGTACCCGTCCGTGGTCGTGTCCCAGCGGCGCCCGTCGCCGCGTTCGCGGCAGAACAGCACCTCCACGTCGGCGTGCCGATCAAGCTCGGCGAAGACCGGCAGCCGGTACGGCGCCACCTGGTTGTGCAGCAGGCAGACACGCAGCCGTTCGTTCATCGGGGATCCTCCGCGCGGGCCCGGACCATCCTCGCGATGATCGGGGTGTACGTGACGCATTGCACCAGCTCGCCGGCGAGCAGGAAGGCGCCGATCCACAGCAGACCGTGGCCGCCGAACAGGTACGCACCCCCGACGCTGATCAACGCGGCCAGGCCGGTCAGCGCACACATCACCCGCATCCGTCCGGCGATGAGCATCAGCGTGCTACCGACGAAGCTGACCGACGCCAGCGCCGCCCCGACGGCCAGAACCACCAGTAACGGATACGCCTGCGCATAGTCCGGGCCGAAGAGGCGCAGCACGAACGGCCCCGCGCCGACGATCACGAGCAGGGCGGGGATCTGGACCGCGGCGGTGAGCACCACGACCCGGCGCAGCGACCCGGGCAGCCGGCCGGGGTCGGCGGAGGCGTGCGCGAACAGACTGCGGGCGGTCGCCTGCGGGACGAACGTGAGCACGCCGGCGATCAGCGAGGCGATGTAGTAGTACGCGGCCCGCTCCGGTCCGAGACTGTGCGTGATGAGGTTGGGCATGACCAGCGCGGGCAGCAGCAGCAACACGGTCGCCACGTAGTTGCCCGCGGAGTAGCGCCACATCGTGGCGATGCGGGCGGTGTCCAGCCGCAGCCGCGTCGGCAGGCCGAGTTCGCGGTGCAGCAGTACCAGGTAGACGACGAGCGCGAGCGTCGCCGCGCTCTGGTACGCGGTGAACAGCCCGAAAGCGCCCAGCCCTACACACCCGAACGGCAGGATCAGCCGCAACGCCACGGTCGCCGTGTTGCGGCCGGCGACGTGGCCGCTGCGTTGCAAGGCGATGAGGACGTTGTCGTTGAGCAGGGTCAGCGCCAGCGACGCGGTGAAGACCACGAACAGCACGGCGTTTCCCGGCCGGTGCAGCACGGCCAGCTCGGGCGCGAACCAGTCCACGCCGGCGACGAACACCACGGCGCCGGCCACCGACGCGAGCGCGACCACCGTCACCGCGCTGTTCACGGTGGCCGCCCGGTCCTCCCAGTCGTGCAGGAAGCGGATCACCGAGTTCTGCATGCCCAGCAGCGCCAGGTTGGCGATCAGCGCCGACGCCGTGATCAGTGCGCTCGTGCGGCCCACGTCGGCCGGGCTGAACAGCCGCGCCGCAATCTGCCAGAACACGAATCCCCCGGCGGCGACCACCACCGTGGACACCAGCAGCAGCATGGAGTTGCGGACCAGCGTGTCGCGGCGCAGGGCCCGGACCCGGGTGCCGATGATGCCCGCGGTCACGAGGCCGGCCCGTACACGCGATGGCTGCCGGTCTGGAACAGCAGCGGGCGGCCGCGGGTGACGCAGGAGAGCCGGAACGTGTACGTCAGGATCCGGTCGCGGGTGATCGCCACCGCCTCGGCGCGGTCCGGGCCAACCGTGCTGACCTGCAGATACGCCGCGTCGGGGACCATGCCCGGGGCGACGCCCTCAAGCGGGTAGAGCCGGGTGGTGGCGCGCAGGGTGCGAAAGTCGGCACTGTCGGCGGACAGCAGCGCGCCCGCCGGCAGGTGGTCGCCGACCCAGCGAGCGGTCGCGAGGTCGTCCTCGCCGGTGAGGTAAGCCCGGTGATAGGCGCCGGTGTTGGCGAGGTTGAGCTGCGCCGGGAAGTCCCCGGTGAGCCTGGGTACCAGCCCCGACGTGCTGATCAGGCACCCGGTGACCACGAACGCGCCCACCACCGCGGCGGCGCGCGGACCCAGCGGGCGCGCACCCGCGGCGACCGCGAGCATCACCGCGGGCGCCAGGACGACCAGGGACTGCTGGAACAACCGCAGCAGCCCGTAGTCCACCGAGATCTGGGGAAGCACAACCGTGCCGGCCAGCGCGGTCAGCATGCCCGCGCCGATGATCGCCAGTATGCGGGCGGGACCGCCGTCGCGCCGGCTGAACAGCCACAGCAGGACCAGGCCGACGAGCGCGCCGCCCTCGTACAGCACGACGGTCAGTTGCCGCCACCATCGGTTCACCGCCGCCGGCGGCAGACCCGCCTCGGCCAGGGCGGTGCCGGCCGGCGTACGGGTGAGCACGGGTTCGGGTTCGAGGACGACGGGGCAGGTCGCGGCGATCCCGGCCTGCTCGGTCGCATCCGGCTGGGAACCGTGGGTGGTCGTGAACTCGCCGAGCGCCTGCCGGTCGGAGACCGGCGGACCGCTGCGCAGGAAGCTGTAGCCGACCGCGTCCGACTCGGTCCCGCCGGCCGACGCCACGGCGGCCACGGTGTCCCGTACGGTGCCGACCAGGCCGGCGCCGCTGCCGCTGGTCAGGCTCCACACCGCGGCGCAGGCCACCACGATGGCCACCGCGCGCCACGTGAGCAGGCTCGGCCCGTTGCCGCCGCGCGGCTGGACGAGCGGGGACGCGTAAGCCCTCAGCCGGGCCCTGATCGGTGACTCCGGGCGGCGGATCAGCCTGACCGCGGCGGCCAGCAGCCACGCGACGAACAGGACGCCGCCGGCCACGTACGTCGTGCTGTAGTGCGAAACGGTCATCCCGGCCACCATCGCGGCGAAGATCGTGGTGCGCTGCCGCCGGGAGCTGCGCCCGTCCACCAGCGTCAGCACGGCGACGGCGAAGAACAGCAGCGCAATCTCCTGCCGGTTCAGCATCGGCATGTCGTTGACGAACGTCGGGAACGCCACGTACAGCACCGCGGCGAGCGTCGCGGTTGCCATCGGCAGCAGCGTGCGCGCGACCAGCAGCACCGCGACCGGGACGAGCGCGAAGAGTACCTGGTTGCCGACCCGGAACACGTCCAGCGGAGCGATGCCGAGCAGGTGGTGCAGCAGTGTCGGCAGAGTCGTGATGCTCAGGCAGGCGTTGTAGTCGGCGAGCACCACGTCGGGATGCCACTGCCCACTGGTGAGGGTGTCCTGGAAGACGCGGAACTCCGGTTTGATGTCGTGCCCGGTGACCCCGACGCCGCGCAGCGACGTGGCCAGCAGCATCGCGAGCCCGAGCAGGTAGACCACCGCGGCGGCGGCGGGCAGCACGTCGCGGTGCGCGCGTACGCCGGCCGCGATCACCAGCAGCACGACCGCCAGGGTGCCGATCGTGAAGCCCGCCGCCGTGAGCGCGTACGACCCGCCGGCCGTGAGCTGCCGGGCCCCGGTGGCCGCCAGCACCACAGCGAGCGCGGCGAGCACGACGGCGGTCGCCTCCAGCGGTCGAACGGGACGCCGGGGCAAGCGCGGACGGGCGCCCGCGGTGCCGTCCCGCAGCACCGTCGCCACACCCAGCGTGAGCGTGACGGCGTCGAACGCGGCCAGGCACCACACCGGGCGCAGCGCGCCGAGCAGGCCGAGCAGGAAGCTGATACCGATCAGCCACAGCACTCCGAACGCGACCGTGTGCAGCAGCCGGTCCGGCCCCGACGGCCGGTGGATCCGGGCCAGGCGCCGCGTGAGGTGGCCGGGCAGCAGGATCACCAGCGGGAAGACCACCACGGCCCGGATCGGGCTGAGGACACCGACCACGATGACGACGTTGACCACGGCCACCGCGGCGAGCGGCCACCACTGCCCGGCGCCGGGACGCGTGCCCGTCCGCGGGACCGGCGCCGGGACAGCGGCCCGGTGGCGTGCCGGGGCGTACGCGGTCATCCGAGCACCTCCCGGTACAGCGCGTCGACCGTGCGGGCGATGGCCGGCCAGCCGAATGCGGCGGCCCGCACCGGGCCGGCCTCGGCCAGGCGCTGCCGCAGCGCCGTGTCGTCGAGGACCGCGGCCAGCGCGTCGGCGAAGGCGGCCGGGCCGGAGTCCGCGACCGTCAGCACCGCGTCGCCGCCGACCTCGCGGATCTCCCGCAGTGCGGTGGCCACCACCGGCGTGCCGCTGGCCATGGCCTCGAGCAGCACGAGCGGCATGCCCTCGTGGGTCGACGGCATGACCAGCGCGGTGGCCCGCCGGTACGCCCGGCACACCGCGTCCGCGTCCATCCGGCCCTCGAACACGACTGCGGGCAGGTGCAACTGCCGCGTGTACGCCTCCAGCCGGGTCCGGTCCTCGCCGTCACCGACGATCCGTACCCGAACGGCACGGCCCCGGTCGCGCAGCACGCCGACCGCGGCCAGCAGTAATCCCACGTTCTTCTGCGAGGTGAGCCGGCCGATGAACAGCAATTCGTCGGGGCGGCGTTCCACCGGCTCACCGCAGGCGCGGGCCGGATCGACGCCGTTGGGGATGACCGCGATGCGGGCCGGATCAACGCCGTACGTGTGCACGGTGGCGTCGCGCATGGCGGTGGTCAGGCAGATGACCCGGTGCGCGCGGCGCAGGCTGCGCGCGTACAGCAGCCGCTGGTACGCGGGCATGAACACGCGCCCGAGCGGCGTGGACGGCCGCAGCACCAGGTGCTGATGGGCCACGTACCGGATGCCGCGCAGCCTCGCCGCCACCCTGGCGATCTCCAGCAGCATCGCCTGACCGGTGTGCACGTGCAGCACGTCCGGCTTGGGCCGGTGCCGCAGGAGCCGGCCGAGCAACCCGGGCATCACCGGGACGTTGGCGATCAGGGCGCTGCGCTGCCGGACGACCCGCAGGCCCCCGGCAGCGGTGTCGTGTCGTTCCTCGGCAGGCATGCCGGCCGCGCCGAGGTTGGAGGTGTAGACCGTCACCTGGTGCGACTCCGCCTGCCGGGCGGCGAGCTGTTCGACGACGACCTCCTGCCCGCCGAGGTGCGGCGGGTAGAGGCCCACGACTTGCACGATCTCCATCAGGCCCGCACCGCCGCCGGGGCGTAGACGGCTTCGAGGCCGTGCCCGGCGACCACGGCCGGCCAGGCATAACGGCCGACATACGCGGCGATGCGGTCCGCGTCGCCCGGCATCTCGACCGCGCGCCGGATCGCGGCGGCGACCGCGTCGACGGTCGGCTCGACCACCCAGCCGGTCACGTCCTCCTCGATGAGCTCCGCTGCGGCGTTGCCGGGATGCCGCACGGTGATGACCGGGACGCCGCACGCGTTCGCCTCGAGCACCACCATGCCGAACCCTTCCCGTGTGCTCGGCAGCACGAGCACCCGCGCCGCCTTGATCGTCGCCAGGACCTCGTCGCCGCCCGCCAGGGTGCCGGTGAACATCACCCGGTCGGCGAGGTCGTGCCGGGCCGTACGCGCGGTCAGCGCCGACCGTTCCGGACCGTCGCCGACGATGCGGCAGCGCACCGTCACGCCGTCGGCGGCGAGCCGCGCCATCGCGTCGATGAGCAGGTCGACCCGCTTCTCGGCGATGAGCCGGCCGATGAACACGACCTCCGCGTCCGGCTCGGCCCGGCCGGCCCGCCCGACCGCCACCGGGTCGAAGCCGTTGGGCACCACGTGGATCGGCCCGCGATAGCCCAGTTCGTCGCGCAACCGCCGGGCCGTCGTCGCGGACACCGTGATGACCTCGTCCGGCAGCCGGGCCGCGAGCCGCTCCACCGCCCAGCCCACCGCGCCCAACCGGCCCAGGTACGTGCGCCAGTACGCGAGCCCCCAGACCTCGTGCCACGTGGAGATGAGCGGCTTGCGCCGCAGTGTGGCCACGAACCGGCAGGTGAACAGCGAGAAATAGGGGAACCCGCAGCAATCGATGACGTCGAACCGTTTCCACAGCAGCTTGAGGCAGGCCAGCCCGAAGATCACCGCCTGCGGGATGGAGCGGCGGCCCTGCCGCGTGTACAGGGGGCGGGCGCGGCAGAGGCCGTGGACTGGCACGCCGTCCACCATGGTGGATCGGCCGCCGCCGGGCCAGCCCCGCATGCCGTACAGTTCGACGCCGCGGAGGTGGCGGCCGATCTCGTGGAACCGTCGCTCCCCGCCGCCCTTCTGAAAGGGATAGACGGCGTCGTAGACCAGCGCGACCCGCGGTGGTGCGCCCCTCAAGCCTCGGCCCGGCCCGCGTAGTCCTCGGTCGGCCGGACGGGCTGCGCCGGGATCAGGCCCGTCCGCGGCGGGGTGCGGTGCACCTCCGGTCGGCTCCAGCCCGCGCTCAGCCTGCGGCCCACGATGTGGCCGGCCACCAGCGCGCCGTCGCGTACGGCCCGCAATTTCTTCTGTCCCCCGCGGGGCCGGTATTCGATAGGGATCTCGCGGCATGTGAAACCATTTCGGAATGCCGCCAGCTTGATCTCCTGCGAGAACGGCATGCCGCCGGAGAGGACGCGGGAGCGGTTCCACACGTACCGCCGGAAAATCCACATCCCTGATTGTGAATCGCGAAATGGCAGCTTGTCGTGGACAACTCGACACAGACCGGTCAAGGCGCGGTTGGCCCAGATATGTGACGGGGACATGGCCCTCGGATCGACATTGTGCAGCCTATTGGTCGACAAGAAGTCGATCTTCTCTCGGGCCATCAGTTCCAGGGCATCCGGCAGGATCTCGAAGGGATAGGTCAGATCGGCGTCGCCGGTTGCGATGATGTCGCCGGTACTGTTGGCGAAGCCCGCCTTGTACGCGTTGCCGTAGCCGCGAACCGGCTGCACCAGGACGCGGGCGCCGTGCTCACTGGCGATCTCCGAGGTGCGGTCGACGGACCCGTTGTCCACGACCAGCATCTCCACCTGGTAGCCGAGCTGGTTGAGCCGCCGGACGGGGATTGCCGCCAGCGTGGCCGCGATGTTCTCCTCCTCGTCCAGGGCGGGAATGACCACCGAGACGCTAGACATGCGTTCTCCTATGTCATGGGTCAGTAAGGTGTGCGCGAGCCACGGGACAGCTCCGTCGCCGCCAGGCGCAACGCGCCCGAAACATTCCCGGCACAGTGCCGGCGGACGATGTCCACGATGGATCGCAGGCTCACGAGGAAAGACCCTAGGGACGCGGCTGGTATTTGTCAGCGCATGGAGGGTTGCCGATCACGAAACTCTCCACAATGCATACCGGCAGCCGACCTCCACGTGCGCCAACGGGGTGTCCATCCCGGCCGAACGGAGGATTTCGCGTGCCTGTTCTTCAATCGATGTTCGCCAGGCGTCCTACAGGTGAATTCCGCTGGTCTCGCGGCCAAACGAGATCAAAGAAATCAATGTGTATTGCAATAATTTCGCACCTCGTGTGCGGCGTCATGCCAGCGCTCAGCAGCCTCACCTTGCCGGCCCGGTCGGGTGAGCGCCAGGCCCATCACCTCCAGCAACAGCCGCAAGGTCTGTCCTACCGCACGGCGGAGCGGTGCACGAGACGTGGGTTCACGGTGATGCCGCATGCGGTTCGCGAGGTCTGTGCCTCGAGCCGCGCCTCGGCGGCCGCCGTCCGGTCGCCGCCTTGTTCGTGCACCTCGGCCAGCACGTCCAAGGTGTCGGCAGACCAGTAGGGCGACTGGATCCGGCGCCAGGTTGCCAGGGCGGTCAGCGCGCACTCCCGCGCCTGGTCGAGCTCCCAACCGGCCAGGTGGACCCGGGCCAGGGTACGCAGTGTCGACGCCTCGCCGAACCGGTTCCCCAGGGACCGGAAGATCGACAGGCACCACGCCAGCAGCTGCTGCGCGTCGTCCTGCCGCCCCTGGTCGAGCCAGACGTCGGCAAGCCATTCGGCGGCGTGCGCGTCGAACAGGACGTTGTCGAGCTGGTGGGCGACGCTGCGGGCACGTTCGTAGTAGCCGGCCGCCACCCCGCCCTGCCCGCCCAGGCGATGCACGTGGCCGAGGCCGCGCAGTGCGGTGGCCACGCCGGGCAGGTGGTCGATGGCGGTGCTGCGGGCCAGGGACTCCTCGAAGCACAGCCGGGCGATCGAAAGGGTCCCGCGCTCCAGGTACACGGTGCCGCACCCGTTGACGGCGTACGCGACGCCGCGCGGGTTGTCCAGTTTCTCGGCGAGCAGCCGGCCCTGCTCGAAGCAGGACAACGCGCGGTCGTACCGGCCCAGCAGGCGGCTCACGTAGCCGAGTCCGGCGATCGCGGCCGCGCGGTAGGCCGGCTCGTCCGCCTCGGTCAACGCCTCCTCGAAGTAGGTCGCGGCGAGGTCGTACCGGTCCTGGATGGTGTGCAGCTCACCCAGGTTGCGCAGCAGTGCAGCCGTAATGGTGTGCCGGCCGCCGTCTGCGCGCAGAGCGGCAAGAGCCCGTTCGTGGGTGCGCCGCCAGTCGTCGAAGCAGTTGCGTGCCTCGAACAGGGTCGCGAGGGCGGCCGCCAGCTCGCCGGCCAGCTCGGGTTCGCCATGGCTGATCGCCTGGTCGACGACGGAGCCGGCCGCCGTGCGCTCGCCGTCGAACCATGCCAGAGGGTCTGCGGTCAGGGCGGTCGCGGCGTGCTCCGGCAGCGCCCAGCGGCGGCTCGGGTGCTCGACCAGGCCCAGGAAGTCGCTACCGAGCGCCCCGCCGCACCGGCGGGCGAGGTCCAGATATGCGGACGCGGCGCGCCGTACCGCGGTGTCGCGCGGCACGGCGCCGGCCTGTTTCTCGGCCTGCTCCCGGGCGTACAGGCGGACGAGGTCGTGGAACTGGTACCGCGACTCCCCGACGGTCTCCAGCAGGTGCACGTCGACGAGGCTTTCCACGACGCGTTCAGCGTCGTCCACCTCGATGCCGAGAAGCGCGGCGGCCACCCAAGCGGGGAAGCTTTCCAGGTCCAGCAGGCCCAGTCCGCAAAAGGCCTCAGCGCGCGGTTCGTCGAGGCCCTGGTAGCTCAGGCTCAGGCTGGTGCGCACGGCGAGATCTCCGGCGGCCAGCTCGTCGAGCCGGCCGCGCTGGTCATGCAGGCGTTGGGCGAGCCGGGCCAGCCGCCAGTCCGGCCGCACGACCAGCCGGGCCGCAGCGATGTGTACCGCCAGCGGCAGCCGGCCGCAGACCGTGACGATGGCGTCAGCGGCGTCCGGCTCGGCCGCCACCCGCTCGGCCCCGACGCCGCTGCCGAGCAGCGCCAGCGCCTCGTGGCGCGGCAACACGCCCAGCGAGACCCGGTGCCCCGCGAGGCCGGCCAGCCGCTCGCGGCTGGTCACGACGACGGCACACGTGGGGGACGCGGGCAGCAGGGGCCGCACCTGGCCCTCGTCGGCCGCGTCGTCCAACAGCACCAGCACGCGGCGGCGGGCGGTCAACGAGCGGTAGACCATCGCCCGCTCATCGAGTCCCTCCGGAATGGCCAGCGGGGGCACGCCGAGGACCCGCAGAAACGAGCCGAGCACATCGTACGGTTCGGCCGGTCGCGAATGGGCACCACGTAACTCGACGAAAAGCTGCCCGTCCGGATACCTGTCCGCGACGCGATGGGCCACGTGCACCGCGAACGCCGTCTTGCCCACGCCGGCTGTTCCCGAAATGACGCAGATTGCCGGTGTGGTGGACGGCCGGTCGGCTCCGGCCAGCACCGCGTCGAGGCGGGCCAGCTCGTCCGCACGGCCGGCAAAGCAGGACACGTCCAGGGGAAGCATCGCGGGAGCGGTCCGCCCGGGCACGGGTTCCTCCGGCGCAGGGCCCGCAGGTGGGCGCCGGTCGTGCTGCTCCACCGGTTCGCCGCGCAGCAGTGCCTGGTGCAGGGCTTGCAGCTCCGGCCCGGGTTCGACGCCCAGCCCGTCGACCAGCCGTTGCCGGATCCCGAGGTAGTGGTCCAGCGCCTCCGGGGTGCGCCCAGCGGTGTGCAGGGCGCGCATGAGCGTCACGGTCAGCGGTTCCACGGTGGGATAGTCGGGCAGCACGTCGGTCAGCTGGGTGATGACCGTTTCGTGGTTGCCCAGCCGCAGTTCGGCCCGGGCCAAGGCCAGCAGCGCATCCACATGCTGCTGCCGGCAGCCCTCCCGGACCCGGGCCGCCCACGAACCGGGGAGACCGGCCAGCGGGGTACCGCGCCACAATCCGAGTGCCTCGCGCAGCGCCACCACCCGCTCGTCGTCTGACGGCCGACTGTGGTGGGCCTGCTCGGCGAGGCGACGGAACCGGTGCAGGTCGACGGTGTCCCGGTCGATGTCCACCCGGTACCCGCCGGCGCAGCGGGTCAGCTGGACGGTCGTGCCGCCGGCTTTCGTGGCTGCGGCCAGCACCCGCCTGATGTGCAGGATGTGGGCGTACAGCGCGTTGCGCGCCTCGGCCGGTGGCGCCTCGTCCCAGACCCGGTCCACCAGCGTGCCGGTGGACACCGGCCGGCCAGCGTCCACCGCCAGGGCGGCGAACACCGCCCGCCGCTTCGGCGGCCCCAGGTTCATCACCTGACCGGACACCTGTAACTCCACCGGTCCGAGCAGCCGAACGCTGATCACGCTTCCCCCCAAAGCGTCATGGCGGCGGCTCAAGCGCCACATCAGCATGATCGTTTCAAGGATCCTGCCGGTTTGTCCAAAGCGCAGCAAGGTTTTCGTAAGACGGCCGACCAGGTACGACCCGCAGGCTTGGGTGCACACGGGCCGTCGGAGACCGACTCTCGTGGGTACGGCGACCGGCGCCCGATCGGGCCCGGTCGAAGGCAAACCAGGAGGTAACCATGTTCGGCAAGCTCGAAGCGCTGGGGAGCAGGATCCTCAGCCGGTTCGTGCCGCAGATCGATGCGGCGGCGTGCGGTTGGAAGCACTGGGACAGCTGCTGGCAGTGCAAGGGCAAGCCGTGCAGCGTGGACGGCTGCACCGCGAAGCTGTACTGCGGCTGACCTTCCGTCGCACGTCATCGACAGGGGACACCGGCCGACCGGGCGTGTCGCCCCGGCATCCGGTCCGGGCGGTGTCCCCTGTGCTCACGCACCGCACACACCGTCGGCGCACGAGCGGATCTGATCCGAGGAGGAATGTTCGGTGCAGTGTTTCGCGATCGCCGTACGCTGCCTCATCACGGTGGTGTTCCTGGCCGCCGTCGTCGGCAAGGTGGCCACGAGGGCCGGGTTCGCGGCCTTCGTCGAGTCGGTGCACGCCCTGCGGCTGCTGCCGTCCCCGCTGGTCCGGCCGGCAGCGCTGGGCACGATCGCCGCCGAGTTCGCGGTGCTGGTCCTGCTCTGGCTGCCGCGGTTCACCGTGGCCGGTTCGATGCTGGCCACAGCCATGTTGACAGGCCTGGCGGTGGCCATCGTGCTCGCGCTGCGCCGCGGCGTGCGTGCCCCGTGCCGCTGCTTCGGCGCGTCGGTCATCCCGCTCGGCCCCCGGCACGTGGTGCGCAACACCGTCCTCGCCGGCCTGGCGCTCTCCGGCGTAGTGGCCGGCCCGCCGGCCAGCACCACGATGCGCCCGGAGTGGGTGGTGCTCGGTGCGGCGGCCGGAGCCTTGGCCGGCGGTCTCATCGCCGCGCTCGACGGGATCCTCGCGCTGTTCCAACCGCTTGACACCGGCTTCGCGCGGGGGCCGAGCGGCCCCCGGTCAGCAGGCGTGTCGAGCCAGAAGCCGAACCAGAAGGAGCTTTCGGATGTCGTTCGTGATCGTGGCCGTGATGGTGGTGGGCGCGCTGTGCGCGCTGGATCTGGTGCTGACCCTCGGCGTCGTCAAACGGCTGCGCGAACATACTGAACTGCTGGCCGCGGGAGGCCCGGTCGGCCCGTCGACGCTGGGGGTCGGTGCGGAGGTCGGCGCATTCTCCGCCCGCACGGTGGATGGTCAACCGTTGAGCCCGCAGCGGTTGTCCGGCGAGACCCTCGTGGCGTTCTTCTCCCCCACGTGCGAGCCGTGCAAGGCGAAAATGCCGACGTTCGTGGCGTACGCGCGGACCGAACCCGGCGGTCGCGAGCAGGTGCTGGCAGTCGTGGTGGGTGAAGCCGCGACCGCGGACGCGTTCGTCACTGAACTCAGCCCCGTGGCCCGGGTCGTAGTCGAGCCGCCGGGTGGAGCGCTGGCGAGCGCGTTCCAGGCGCAGGCGTTCCCCACGATCCTGCGGATCGCGCGGAACAACGACGAGCGGCTGGTGGTGTCCGACAACCAGGTCCGGCTCGATGCACCGGCCACCGTCGCGGCATGAACACGCCGCGCCGGTCGCTGGTACGCCGGCTCGGGGCGGCCGGCCGGCTCGGCGTCACCGCCGCGCCGGGTGCGCTGGCGGCGTTCGCCACGCTCACGATGCTGGCCGGGCTCCTGCCTGTAGCCGCGGCCTGGCTGATGAAGATGCTGCTGGACTCACTGGTCGGTGGGACCGGGACCCTGGCCGGACCGGGCGCCGGTCTGGTCCTGGCGGGCGTGCTGGGCGCCGCGTTGCCGCACCTGACCCGGTACCTGCAGGCCCATCTCGAACGCGAGGTCGGGCTGTTGGCCCAGGATCGCCTGTTCGCGGCGGTGGAGCGTTTCCTCGGACTGGCGAGGTTCGAGAATCCGCGCTTCCTGGACCGGCTGCGCCTGGCCGAGCAGGCGGGCCGCACGACGGTCGGCCGGGTCCTCGAGGGCGCACTCACCACGGCGCAGGCCGCGATCACCATCACCGGCTACCTCGGCGCATTGCTGCTGATCAGCCCGGCGCTTGCCACACTGGTGCTGGGAGCCGGGGTGCCGACGATGGCCGCCGAACTGGCCTTGTCCCGCCGGCGGGCCCGGATGTTCTGGCGGATCGCGCCGGTGGAGCGCCGGGAGATCTTCTACAGCGACCTACTCACCAGCGTCGAGGCCGCCACCGAGGTACGGCTGTTCGGCATCGGCGGTTTTCTGCGGGCCCGGATGCTGTCCGAGCGACGCACCGCCAACGCCGCGAAACGGGCCGTGGACGGTCGGGAAGCGATGGTCCAGACCGGCCTGGGCCTGCTGGCTGCGCTGGTGGCGGGCGCCGGCCTGCTCTGGGCGGTGACGGGGGCGGGAAGCAATGCCTTGTCGATCGGCGACGTGACGATGTTCATCGCCGCGATCGCCGGCGTCCAGGGCGGGGTGTCGGCCCTGACCGGATCGTTGGCCGGCGTGCATCAGGCGCTGCTTCTTTTCGACCACTACATCGACGTGACCACGGCCGGTTCCGATCTGCGGGTTCCGGCGCGCCCACGTCCGCTGGCCCCGTTGCGCGCGGCCATCGAACTGCGCGACGTGTGGTTCCGGTACTCGGACGAGCATCCGTGGGTGCTGCGCGGAGTCGACCTGCGCATCCCGCACGGCCAGTCGGTTGCGCTGGTCGGGCTCAACGGCGCGGGCAAATCGACGCTGGTGAAGCTGCTGTGCCGGTTCTACGATCCGACCCGCGGCTCCATCACGTGGGACGGGGCAGACCTGCGGGAGGTGGACGTGGCCGAACTGCGCGGGCGCATCGGCGCGGTGTTCCAGGACTACATGCACTACGACCTGACCGCGGCGGAGAACATCGCCCTGGGCGACCTGGACGCGCTGGACGACCGCAGGCGCATCGAGGCAGCCGCGGAACGGGCCGGTGTGCACCCCATGCTGTCGGCCCTTCCGTACGGCTACGACACGCTGCTGTCACGGATGTTCCTCATGGAGTCCGAGAAGGACGACCCGGTGACGGGAGTGATGCTGTCCGGCGGGCAGTGGCAGCGCCTGGCGCTGGCCCGTGCGCTGCTGCGCGAGCGCCGCGACCTGATGATTCTCGACGAGCCGTCCGCCGGCCTGGACGCCGAGGCGGAGAGCGAGATACACGCCTCGCTGAAACGGCACCGCCACGGCGAGACGAGCCTGCTGATCTCGCATCGCCTCGGCGCCGTACGCGACGCCGACCTCATCGTGGTGCTGCGCGACGGCCGGATCGCCGAGCAGGGCGATCACCGTGCGTTGCTGGCCGCCGGCGGCGAATACGCCCGGCTGTTCGCGTTGCAGGCGGCTGGCTACCACGGCGAGCGGGCCGCGACGTTGCCCTGCCCGCAACCGGCGGCGACGCCATGACCGACCGTACGGCGGCGCGCTCGTCCCCGGGCGGCGTCCGGTTGCCGGGACCGTCCGATGCCGACCTCGGTGCGCTGCGGCCTCGCCGGGCGGTTCGGCGGGTGGTGGCGCCGCTCGGCGCGGCCCTGCTGTGGATCGCCGCGGCGGTGTCCTGGGCCTCCGGCGCGCCCCGGCCGGCGGTCGCATGCGGCGTCCCGGCTGTGCTGGTGAGCCTCGCCGCGCTGATGTCCGCGCTGCTGTCCCGGAGGCTGGTGATGGTAACGGTACGCGGCCACAGCATGGAGCCGATGTTCCAGGAAGGCGACCGGGTGCTGGTGCGGCGCCACCAGACCCCGGTACGCGGGCAGGTGGTGGTGATCGAGCAGCCGCGGCACGGACGGCCCGCGGAGCCGCCCGGCCCCACCGTCGGGGCGGCCGAGATATCCGCACGGTGGTGGCTCATCAAACGCGTGGCCGCGGCGCCCGGTGATCCGGTACCACGGGACCGATTCCCCGCGCTGACAGACATTCCTGGAGACCGGGTCCCACCCGGCAAGGTGATCCTGCTCGGCGACAATCCTCAGGCGAGCGTCGACTCCAGGCAGACCGGATACTTCCCGGTCGAGCGGGTCCTGGGTGTCCTCGTCGGCCCCGCGTCCCGAGTGCCGGTGCCTCCGCACATCGTTCGCGGGGAGGGATTCGTCCGCGCGGCGGGATCGGACTGACGCCGGTCCGGATTGTCGTTTGCCGTGGGTGATGGCACTTGATCGGTCGCGGTTCCACGCTGGCCGCCGTCGCGCCCCGCCGAATACGTCGCGCGGGCCTCATTCATTGTGGGGTGGGCGCGGTGGCGTGCAGTTCCGAAGGACGTATTGGCGGCCCGGCGCACCGTGGCTCGCCGGCTCCCCCGGGCGCAGCGGGGCGATCTCCACCCGGACGAGCTCGCCGGTGATCTCGACCGTCAGGCCGGCCAACGTGCCCCAACCGGCTCGGCTCTCGATGTACACCGGCGTGCTTTCGTCGACCACCAACACCGCGCCCAAGGCCGCATCGCCCGCAGTGCCGCGCAACGTCACGCGCTGGCCCACGAGATGGTCGATGGTCACGGGTGAACTCGCGCGAACGTCACCGTGAACACCTGGCGGTCGAAATCCAGCAACGGGCGGGAGTAGTGCCGCAGAGTGCTCTGGTACACCTTCATCCCCGGTTCTGCGTGGTTTGCGTGCCACCAGTTTCCGCTGCCTTCATCCAGCCAACCGTAGTCGAAGTTGACGTATCCCGGCTTCGCCCGGTAGCGGTACTCGGTCATGTCGACCTGATCGGTTGCCGGGTCTGGGCGGAACGCCCGTTCGGCCTGCTCATCCGTCCACGACGGGTCCTGCTTGGAGTAGAAGCGCTTCGAGAAGACGACCGCGGTCCACTGGGAGGTCGGCCCGCCGGGCAGCGAGGCAGTCACGTTGTCGATCTGCCTCAGCAGCGGGTGTTGTGCCACGGCCGCGACGAACTGAGAGCGGGTCGGGTTGGTCGCCAGGATGTCGTTGATGGCGTTCTGGACGTTCCGGGAGGTCTCGAACGTGCCGAAGGACATGTCGAGCGGCGGGTTGATGTTCCCGCGTTCCAGGTTGACCGTGGTGACACCGATGCAGCCCCGCGCCAGGGCGGTCCGTTCCTCCGCGGTCATCGGCCGGCCATATTTCCGCTCGAAGAGTTCGATGAACTGTTCTATCGACCACGTCTTCGTGCTGACTCCGGGAGGCAGCGCCGGAGCCAGCGGCGCCAATTCTGTGGCGGTGGCCGCGTTGGCGTTGGCCAGGGATCTTTCGGCGGGTTGCACCTCGGCGACCGGCGGTTGAGTGGCGGTCAGCGCCGGCGTCGGCGACCGTGGGTCGGATTCAGTGGCCAGTGCAGGAGTCGCTGTCACCGCAGAAAGACTCAGTCCAGTTACAACAATGACAAATGAGCGGAGAAGCCACTTTGGCATCGATACCTCCCTATGCGGACAGAAGGAACCTACACCGTATGTCCAGCCCGTGCGAGGCAGGCCGATCCACCTGGTACTGGAGGTCGCGGAATGGGTAGCCGTGGCGTTGTAATGGCTGCGGCGGGCTTGGCGCCGGGGTGACCGCCAGCAGACGTGTTTGCACTGGAGGCGGCAGACGAGCAGTGCGGCGATGAGGCGCCGGAGCTCGTGCGGTGCATCCGATCATCACCTGGCGCAGGAGCCGGAAATTCGCGTCGCCTGGAGTAGCGGGCCAAGTTTGACGACTACTGTGACTCGAACTTCGACCTGAGCGAGTGGCTAGGGGATCTGGTCGAACTCGGCCGGGTCGATGAAGCGGACGTCGGTCGACTCGTCGCTGATGGTGAGACCTCCGCCGAGGACCTGGCCGTAGCATGTGATGTTGAATTCTCGGCGGACCACTCTATTCGAGACTGTAGTCGCTGAGGCTGGGCTCTACCCAAGCGGCATACCCCAGGATCGGTCGCTGACTAAGTTCTCCCGCCGAGTCATCGATCAGGTCTCGGCGCACCCGCGGCCCATAATGGACGACATATTTGATTCCTTCAATCAAAACCGACCCACACTCAGTGGAATCAGGATTGTCGCGGTAGCTCGATTCCGCCGTCTCCCAACCCGCCTTGCGGATCTTATCTAAAAGAACCTGAAACGCTCTTTCGCTACCGCCGATACCCGGCAGAGTTCCACCAACACGGGCCAGGATCTCGACCGGATCTAGCCGATTCTCGTTTGCCATCTCTGCCTCCGAATACATGCACCCTAGCGCGGCTCATCTCGTACTCTGCCAGACTCGCACCCCAAACTCATGCTCCCAGAAGTAGGTAAAGGTTGAACCGGTGTCCTCCGCCGCGCGATTCATCGCACCTTGACAACTCGAACACGGAGGCCTAGATCCCTGGATCACGACATGCCCACCTTCCGGAACCGGCTTCTCCATAAAGAACTCATCGTCACCAACGATCCGACTTCCGTAACTCGGAACACCACCAGACATTCTCGCCACTCGATTTTCTGTATGACTCAGAGTTTCCCCACCTCGACCAACCGCAGCTTCCGAGGGCCGTTGCGCGCCACTCCGAACGGAGTAATCGTAAATAATGTTCCCCTCAGAATCATGTACCGATACGTCCGCCCAATGGGTTGTGGGAGAAACGGGACACGAATTTAGCGCACCTAGATCAACGTTATGTACCAGCACCGGCGTGGTGCCGGCGAGCACATAGTACGTGTGGAGGTCGTCGACGGTGAGGTTGTAGACCGTGGCGTGCTGACTGTGGGCGTGCGTGCCTGCCACTCGGACAAGGTGGCCGTCTGCCGTCCTCAGCCATTGGCCGCGGCGCAGCTCGCCAGCGTGGACCCATTCGCCCCCCGGGGTGTTCGGATTGCCGTCGCTGTCGACCCAGAACACGTGTCCCGCCGTGGCGGTCAACGCCTTGGACGGTTGAAGCCCGTCCAAGGTGACGTCGATCAGTCGCTTCTCGCCGTCGCCACGGATCAGAGCGGTCACGGGGTGCGCCCCGGACTCGCCTACGTGTGGATCGTTCGACTGGACGCGTTCGCCCAGTTTGATCCGGCTGATCGGCTTGGTGGTGCCGTCGGCCATGAGTACGGGCGTGTCCCCGGTGAAGCTGTTCGGAGACGGGCAAGACTCCGGATCGCCCTGGTTCTCCTCGCCCTCGGGCTTGAGTCCGAACGGGTCGGTCAGGTCGGTCGGTTGGTCGTTCACATACGCGTACGGGTTGGTTCCAGTGAGCTGGCCGAGCGGGTCGGGCGAGAGGAACCGGCCGCTGGACGGGTCGTAGTAGCGGTTGCGGTAGTAGTACAGCCCGGTGCCGTCGTCGGTGCGGCCGGTGAAGCGAGCCGTGTTGCCAGCATCGTTTCCGGTGGCGGTGGTCGCACCGTACGGCTGGTAGGTGTACTCCCCCGCGATCGTCCCGCTGCCCGTGGCCGTGGCCAGCGTGGAGCCGAGACCGTCGGTGAGCAGGGACTGGGAGCTTCCGCTCACCGGGGTGCGCACGAACGTGTCATCCAGGGAACCGGTCAGGAGGTTGGCGCTCGGCGTGGTTCCGGACAGCTCCTGCACCAGGTTGTAGCCGTCCGACAGGTAGCCGGTCGTGGCGCCTCCGGCGGTCCTGCTGGTGCGGGTGCCCACGCCGTCGTAGCCGAAGGTGACGGACAGGCCGGTGCGGTTCAGGGAAGTCAGCTGACCCCGGGCGTTCCAGCCGTAACTGGTGGTGCCGTCCGAGGTCAGATCGCCCGCGTTGTCGTACGTGTAGGTGGCCGAGCCCAGCGTGGCGAGCTGGTTGGCCGCGTCGTAGGTGGCCGGGCCGAAGGCCGCCGGAATGTCGGTGCGGGCGTAGCTGCCGCCCAGCGACACCGGGCGCCCGTCGGCGTCGTACGTGTAGGTCAGGTTTCCGAGAGTGGCCGACCCGTTGGCGTAGGTGATGCTGCTCAGCTGGCCCGCCGCGTCGTACGCGTAGGTCTGGGTGGCGGACGGCAGACCGCGGGTGATGCGCCGCCCGTCGGCGTCGTAACCCAGGGTGACCGCCGTGCTGCCCTGGTTCTCCGAGGTCAGCTCGTCGGCGTTGTCGTAGCCGTAGGTGACCCGGGGCTGCCCGGCGACGGTCATGCTGGTGCGTCGGCCGCCGCTGTCGTACTCGTAGTCGATCTGGCCCTGGGGTGAGACGACGCGGGTGGGGCGGTCGAGGTCGTCCGGGGTGACCGTGGTGGTGCCGCCGGCGCTGTCGACGACCGTGCGGACCCGGTTCCCGGCGTCATACGTGTACGCCGTCTGCGACTCGGCCGCGCCGCCGGTCGTGGCGCCGAACTGGACGAGTGTGAGCCGGTCCAGGTTGTCGTAGGTGTACCGGGTCAGCTTGCCGCGGGCATCGGTGACCGTGGCGGGGTTGCCGTTCGCGTCGTAGGTGTAGCTGGTGGCCCGGCCGAGCGGGTCGGTCACCTTCGTGACCCGGTCCATCGCGTCGTAGGTGTACGCGGTGGCGTTGCCGCGCGGGTCGGTGACCTTGGTCAGGTTGCCGTTGGGGTCGTACGTGTGGCTGGCGACCTGGTCGAGCGGGTCGGTGACGGTCAGGGCGTGCCCCATCGCGTCGTAGGTGGCGCGGGTGGTGCTGCCGGTCGGGTCGGTCGCCGTGATCACCCGTCCGGCCCCGTCAAGTACGCCGGTGGCGACGCGGCCCAGCGAATCGGTCGACCGGACCGGGTCGCCGAGCAGGTACTCGTAGCCGGTTGCCTTGCCGAGCGCGTCCGTGACCTTGGTGACCTGTCCGTCTTCCGCGGCGTCCACTGTGGTCACGTGATCGAGCGGGTCGGTGATGGTCTGAAGGGCGCCGTCGGCCGTGTAGGCGTAGGTGGTGCTGTGTCCCAGCCAGTCGGTCTGCTTGGTGAGCCGGTCGAAGGCGCCGTACGTGAAGGCGGCCGTGCGAGCGCCGGACGTGCCGGCGAGCTGGGTGACGCCGGTCAGGTTGCCGTAGGGGTCGTAGCGGAATTCGGTGCGGCGGTTCAGCGCGTCGGTCACCGCGGTGACCAGGTTGCTGCCGCTGTCCCGGGCCACCGTGGTGGTCTGGGCGCCGGGGGTGCCGTCGGCGGCCGTGTCGGTGACCGGGTAGCCGTCGGCGTTGAAGCTCACCCGGCGGACCTGGCCGCGGCCGTCGGCCAGCCGGGTTTCGGTGATCTTGCCGTCGGCTCCGGTCGTGTACGCCAGCTGGTACGTGCTGCCATCGGCCAGGGTCTGCTTGGCCACCCGGCCGGCCGCGTCGTACGTGTTGGTCAGATAGGCCGTGCCACGCGGGTCCCGGATGCTCGCGATGCGGCCGGAGCCGTCGTAGGCGTACGCGGTGGTTCCGCCGTTGACGTCCGTGACGGTGGTCAGGTGGCCGTTGGCGTCGTACGCGTAGGACACGCTGCGGCCGGTGTTGTCCGTGGCCCTGGTGATCCGGCCTGCCGCGTCGTTGCTGAACGCCACCCAGCGCCCGTTGGGTGAGGTGATCTGCGTGATCGGGCCTTTGGCGCGCACGACGCCGTCGGGGTCGGCAGCCGCCGGTGCGCGGGTGATCGTCGTGGTGTTGCCGAAGCGGTCCCGGATCGCCTGCAGCGGCGCCTCCTCACCGAAGAGGTAGGTGGTGCCGTCGCGCAGGCGGACCTCGAAACCGTTACCGTTGTACGCCATGACGGAACCGTTGAACGCGGTCGGCGTCGGGTCGGCGGCGAAGACCGCATCCAGGTAGTCGTATCCACCCAGGCCGCCGGGGGTGATCCGGTGGTAGTGGACACGGGCGGCGTTCGGCATGATCACGTAGCCGTCCAGCCATTCCCGGTCGGCGTAGAGGTACATGTTGTAGGCGAAGTTCACGCCGACGCCGAAGGCCCGTCGGCCGGTGTCGCTTTGGTCGTACGTGCGGGTCACCGAGATCGGCATGGTGTCCGGCACGGTCAGGTCGGTGTGGGCGTCGAGCAACTGGCCGGTGCCCAGGTCGACCGGGTCGGCGCCGGGCGTGCCGCCGTCGGGGGTGGGCGCGATGTCCGGCGGCGGATCCACCCCGGGCTCGACCAGCATGGCGCCGGTGAACTGGTAGACCACCGTCTTGGCGTCCGGCTGGACCTGCTTGCCGTCCGGGGTTACCTTGCCGTGGCCGTAGACGAACCAGCCGCGCCCGGCCGGGTCGTAGTGCCAGAAGTCGAACGAGGCGCCCGGCTTCGCGTGGGTGTAGTTCGGGTAGACCACGCGCGCGCCGGTCGGGAAGACGTACGAGCTGCCGGGCTGGACCGTGAAGTAGACCGGCACGTGCGAGCTGGGCAACGGGAACGGCGGCCGGTCGATCGGGATCGCGGTGATGCCGAGCTTGGTGACCACGGCGCCGTTGACATCACGTACGGTCGTGCCGGCCGGCAGGTGCACCTCCAGGCCCGGGATCGCCGGGGTGGTGATCACCGTGTCCTTTGAAGTCGGCGATGGGAACGTCACCTCGTGCGCGGTGTCCAGCCGGGTCATCCAGATCGGGTACGGCAACACCGCGGTCGTGCTCGCGGTCACGTCCACGCCGATGTCGTACAGGCCGTACTTGCCGGCGGTGGAGCCGTCGGCGCGCAGCACCCGGTGACCGGCGTGGAGCCCGGAGAGCAAGAACCGGCCGGCCACGTCGGTGGTGGTATGGGTGCTGTCGATACTGACGGCGGCGCCCTTGAGCGGCCGGCCGTCCAGGGTGAGCAGCCGGCCGGCCAGCGCGGTCGCGCCGTGGGCTGCGCGCAGCGGCGGCGGCGTCACGTCGTGCCTGGTCGGGTCGCTGCGGTGGGTCGTCCAGTCCTGACCGGAAAGGTTGCGCGGGTCCGGCGTCCAGGTGTCGGTGGTGGCGGGCTTGGGTGGCGCGGCCGTGCCGCCCAGTTGCGGCGGCTGCTTCAGCGGGCGCAGCGCCTTGGCCGTGGCACTGGCGGCCGGTGTGGGCAACGGCGCGATCGGCTGCGCCTGCGTGGCCGACCGCTTGCCGCCCGTAACCTGTGGCGCGGCCGTAGCCGAGCGGGTGGCCAGCGTGACGGTGACGGCACCGGTCGCCGAGTACGGGCTCAGCGTGACCTCGTACGTCCCGGAGCTGGGCAGCGTGGCCACGTTCACGGTCCCGGCGCCGCCCGAGCTGGTCAGGGTGCTGCCATCCGGCTTCTTGACCAGCACCGACGGGTAGTACGGCGTGGTCACGTTGGTGAAGCCGAGCGCCAGGTTCTGTCCTGCAGTGCCGGCGAACGTCAGGTACTGGCTCTGGCCGGCTCGGGCGAACGTCAGGTTCTTGCTTCCGCCGACCGTGATGGTGCCCGCGTTGACCTGTGCGGACAGCGTGAACGTCTCGGAGCCGGTGCCGAAGCCGTCCGGGGCCACGAGCAGCCGGTAGGTGCCGGCGGCCGGCATGGTCAGGTCGAGCGAGTTGTCGGGGAGCAGGTTGTAGTCGATCAGCACGGTGCCGGCGGCGTCCAGCACCCGTGTCCGCAGCTTGGTGGCGGCCGGGAACGTACGTCCGGTGAATCCGAAGCTGAGGCGCTGCCCCGCGGTCGCGGTGAAGCTGGTCTCGGCGATGCTGCCGGCCGAGCTCATGCTCAGCGTCTTCGCCGCGCCGCCCACCGTGGTGGCGCCCGCGTCGATCCGCTGTTCCAGGGTGAGCTGGGTGGATCCGGTCTGCGCGAGCGGCCCGATGATCACGGTGTAGGTGCCGGCCGTCGGGAGCGCGTCGAGGTCGAGCTGGGTGGTGCTGATGAACGTGTTCGCGAAGACGGTGCCGTCGGGCTTGATCACCAGGACGTCGACCACGCTGGCGTAGGCGTACGCGGTGAAGGTGAGGCTGAGGTGCTGCCCGGCGGTGCCGTTGACGGTGAACCTGGTGCTCTGCCCCGCGCGGGTCGAGGTGACCGTCTTGGTGGCGGCCACGGTGAGCGCGCCGCCGTCGGTCTCGACCGAGGCGGTGAGCGAGACCGCGCCGGTGCTGTGCCCGTCGGTGACCGACATCAGCAGCCGGTAGGTGCCCGTGGCGGTGGGCCGGACCCAGAGCACCCCGTTGGCGCCGATCTGGTTCTGCAGCACGACATTGCCGCTGGGGTCGGAGACGGTCGCGGTCACCGTGGCCGTGCCGGGCAGTGACCAGCCGCCGAGCGCGAAGTCCAGGGTCTGCCCGGCGGTGGCCGCGAACGTGACCGCCTCGGCAGCCCCGGCCTGCGAGAACGGCACGTTAACGGCGGCACCGGTCGGGCTGATGGCGCCCGCGTCGCCGGCGACGGACAGCCGTACCGTGAACGTGCCGGTCTGCGCCTCGGGGCTGACCCGCAGCAGGTAGGTTCCGGTGGCCGGCAGCGCCGGGAAATCCTTGTGCAGCGAGGACATGAAGCCGTGCCAGACCGTGGACCCGTCCGGTGCGGTCAGGGTCACCATCGGGGCGTACGCGAACGTGTAGTTGCCCAGGTCGAGGCCGAGCTGCTGGCCGGCCGTGCCGGTGAAGGTCAGCTGGGCGTCCTGTCCGGGCCGGTTGATCGTGATCGTGCTGGTGGCGCCGATGCTGGTCGCGACCGGGGCCAGCGGATGCGACTCGGTGACCGTGACCGTCCCGGTGTTGGTGCCCTCGACCCCGAAGATCACCGTGTAGGTGCCGGTCTCGGCCGGGGTGAAGTCGAAGTCGCCGCCGCCGTCGGTGGCGAACTCCTGGTACGTGATGCCGTCCTGGCCCCAGAAGACGGTGGTGCCGTGGGGGTCGCGCAGCGCGGCCATCAGCTTGGTGCCGGCCGGCAGGGTGCCGACGGTGAAGCCCAGGTCGACCGCTTGGCCGGCGGTGGCCGGGAACGATGCCTCGGCGAGCTGGCCGAGGCGGCCCAGGGTGAGCGTGGTGCCGGGGCCGGACGGGTCCAGGGTGCCGGTGGGCCGGGTGGACAGCGTGGCCACGACGGAGCCGGTCGCGCCGAGCGGGTCGATCACCACCTGGTAGACGCCGGTGCTGGGCAGCGGCGGCAGTTCCAGCCCGGCGCCGTACAGGTGCTGGTAGTCGATCGGCTTGTCGTAGCCGTAGTAGCCACGGGCGTACGGGGCCCCGTACGGGGAGAACGCGCCCACCGTGAAGTTGGTGGAGATCGTCGAACCGGTCAGGCCCAGGCTCAGCCGCTGGCCTTTGGTGCCGGCGAAGCGCAGCAGCGCGACCGTCCCGGCGCTGCTGATGTTCACCGTGGAGGAGGCGCCGTCGGCGGTCAGCACCGGGGTCGGGCCGATCTTGTCGGCGGTGTAGCCGCGCGGCACCACGATGAAGTCGCCGGCGCTCTGCGCGGAAACGCCGCCCGTGGCCACGGTCACTGCGCCCGAGGAGGCCGCGTCGGGCACGGTGACGGTCAGCCTGGTCGCGGTGGCCGCGGTGATCACGGCCCGGGTCAGCCCGAACGTGACCGTGTTGGCGGCCGGGGTGGTGGCGAAGCCGGTGCCGAAGATGCTGACCGAGGCGCCGGCCGCGCCGATGGCCGGAGTGAGCGCGCCGACCGTCACCGCGGCCGGGGCGGCATCCACGGTGAACGCGTCGTCGCTGGTGGCGGTGCCCGCCGAGGTGGTGACCTTGACCGTGCCGGTGGCGGCGCCACTGGGCACGGTGACGGTGAGCGCGGTCGCCGAGGCGGTCTTGACCGTGGCCGTCGTGCCGTTGAACGCGACGGTGTTGCCGGCGGTTGTGGTGGCGAAGCCGGTGCCGGAGATGGTCACCGTGGCGCCGGGCGCGGCGCGGGCCGGGACCAGGCTGGATATGGCGAGTGTGGACGCCGCGTACCGGTCGATCGAGGTGATGTTGCCGTTGGCGTCGTAGTGGTACCTGGCGGCCGAGGAGCCGCTGTTGTCCTGCGAGGCTCCCGTGAGCCGCCCGGCGGCGTCGTAGGAGTAGTGCGCTGGGTTCGACGGCAGGGCCGCGGACGCCTTGGGGGCGGCCAGCGCCGCCTTGTGACCGGAGACGGGCAGCAGGGCGGCCAGAATCAGCAGCACGGCGGTCAGGGCGAGCGAGCGGACGGGACGGTCGACGATCCGGCAGGTCATGGCGGGCTCCCCGTGTCGGTGGCGATGGCTCAGGCGGCTCGTGCGGCGGCGATGGCTCAGGTGGTGACCAAGCCGCGTCCGAGATGATCCGCGGGATCCGCGGACACACCCGGAAGGGCGAAGAAGTAGCCGCCGCCCACCGGCAGCACGTACCGGTCGAGGGCGGCGCCGGTGAGGCGGCGCTGCACTGTGGCGAAACTGCGTTCCAGGTCCTGCTGGAAGCAGACGAAGACCAGCCCCTGGTCGGCCGGTCCGCGGTCGTAGGTGAAGCCACGGCGCAGCATGGCGCTGTCCGCGGTGTCGGCGGTGCGCGGATTGGCGCGCCGGATGTGGGCGTCCAGGGGGATCAGCCGGCCGCCCTGGTCGGTGCCGTAGTCGATCTGGTCGGTCTCGTAGCGGTGGCCCAGCGGCACGTCTCCGTCCCTGGTGCGGCCGAAGATGGCTTCCTGCCGGGCCGTCGGCTCGGCCGCCCACAGCTGGGTGGCGAACCGGATGAGGCGGATCACCTGGTACGTGCCCCCGGCGGTCCAGGCGGGTTCGTCCGGTCCAGCCCAGAGCACCCGGTCCATTTCGGCCGCATCGGTGACGTCCGGGTTGCCTGCGCCCTCGCGGAAGCCGAACAGGTTGCGTTCCGTGTGTCGGCCGGTGACCGTCTCGGCCCGGTCCCGGTGCGCGCCACTCACCTGCCAGCGCCTCCGGCCCGCCGCCGCGGTCACCCGTTCGGTGACCGCGGTGACCGAGGCCGCGTCCGGGCCCCCGGCCTGCACCAGCAGGTCGCCGTGGCAGAGTGCGGGTTCGAGCGCGTCGTTGGGGAACGACGGCATGGCGCTGAGGCGGCGTGGGCGCACCGCGGCCAGCCCGAAGCGGTGATCGAAGAGGCTGCCGCCGACGGCCACGGTCACCTCCACGTCATCAGCCGTGGCGACGATCTCGGTGATCGCGCGCAGCGCGCCGGTGAGTCCGGCTCGATCGGTGGCGCGCAATTCCACCGCGGTGACCATGGCCGCGGCCGGCGGCGGCGTGAGAATGCCGGGCTGATGCGGTCCTTGCGGCGTCGGCTCGGAGACGGTCGGGGCCACCGGCGCGGCTCGTTCCGTCCCCGCGCAGGCGGCCAGCCCGCCTGTAGTGAGCGCCACAGCACTGGCCAGCACCGTCCGGCGGCTGACCGCCGTCCGGGTGTGGCAAGCATCGATGCCCACTGATCAGCCCCCGATTGCCGGCCGCATCAACACGTCGCCGCCGAACCTACGGAGGCCGGGGGGTCTCCGCACGGATTCCAATCAGGACTGAATATCTTGACAGATACGGGACGGCCGCCGGAAAATCCCGGCCCCTGGACTCGGCTCATCACGGCGGAGTTGCATGAGCGCAGCGCTCAGGCTTCCGTTTCTGCGGTGAGGAGGTAGTCCTCGGTGTCGGAGCTCCACTCCAGCTCGACGGCTCCGCTGGTCGCCGCCGCCTTGCAGAACTGGAGGAAGCTGCGGTAGCCGAGTTTCTTCTCGCTGAAGTCGGGCCGTACCTTGCGCAGCTGATTCTTGAGACCCGACAGCGCCACCGGGCTGCCACCGCAGGCCAGGTCGAGGACCACCGAACGCAGCAGGCCGAACGCTGCTTCCCGGTCGCCGTGCTCGGGCAGTGTCGCGTCCGGGTCGCCCTTGGCCCGTCCCTCGCTCAGCTCGACCACGTTCTTGTCGGCGAGATGGCGCAGGAGTTCACCGAAGGCACGAAATCCGTAATCGGCTTCATTGAAGGTCGGGTCCTTCCGGAGCAGGGTGCGCTTGATCGTCGAGGACGAAACCGCGCCGCTCGCGCCGCGCTGCAGACCGGCCACCGTTTGCGCCACGAGGACCGCGAGCGCGTCCACATCGCGGGCAGACACGTCCGCGGCCGGCTGCGGCTCGGATTCCCACTCGCGCGGCCATGCGCTGCGGGATGTCGATGAGCTCGACATGCGAGCGGGTGAGCATCCGCCGGTCCTCGTCGAAGTACGACCAGTCGGCGTATGCCCGGCGTACGACCACCCGCCCGCGTTCGGCGATCGCATCGGCGATGGGCCGCAGCTCGAACGTCATGCCGCCGAGGTGGTCACGAACACCCAGCGCCAGATTCTCGTAGTCGAGGAACAGGCAATGCGCTCTTCTTGATCCACGCCGTCGAGCGTACGCCTGGCCCTGCCACCGTGGGTCCTTGCTGCCGGACCGGGAACAGCTGATTCACCCAGGGTTGCCGTGCGGGAACAGTTGAGTCGCCGCCGATTGAACTGACGCAGCCCCGGGCAGTTGCCCTCCGCGCGCACCGATAGGCACCCGACGGAACCCGCCGCGCCCGGTTGGCCGGTGATCAATCGAACCTTGATGGGCCAGCAGGCGCGGGTGTGTCTTGGATCACCTACGCCCTCGCATTGATAGCTGTAAATATAGTTCGTAGAGTCGGCTCGCGATCATTTGTCCACAGGGTCCACATCGCGCTCTTCTCCCACACTCCACTCTGCGTCGCGTCAGTGACATCGAATGAGGGAACGTGAGATGACACCACACCATCGTCGCGGTCAACGTTGCCGCCCGCTCGCCGCGCTGGTCGCGGGAGCTTTTGCCATCACCGCGACGGCCGTCTCCCCGACCGCAGCGCATGCCGGGCCGGCACGCCCGACCGCCATCGTCGCGATGGGCGACAGCTTGTCGGCCGGCGAGGGCGGCGGCGACTACGAGCCGGGAAGCAACGACTTCGGCCATTGGTGCCACCGGTCGCCGGCCGCCGAGATCAACCAAGCCGAACCGGCCGGGGTCACCACTGCGGTCAATCTGGCCTGCTCTGCCGCCACCACCGATGACGTACGCCTCGGCGGCACCAGCCGGTACGGTGAACCGCCGCAGGCCGAGCAGCTCAAGACCACCGCCCGCCGATACGACGTCCGCAGCATCCTGCTGACCGTCGGCGCCAACGACATTCCCACGGCGGGGCTGACCATCCAGTGCATCGTGGCCTACCTGAGCCATCAGCGATGCGCGCGATGGTGGGACAAGAGGCTGCCGCAACGGCTCGCGACCATCGAGCAACGCATCATCGATGATCTGTGGGACATCCGCACGGTCATGCGTCAGGCAGGATATCGGGACGACTCCTACCAGTTGATTTTGCAGTCCTATCCGTCGCCGGCGAGCACAACGACGCGCTACCCCGGCGCAGCGCGCGCCCTGAACGGCTGCCCATTCCAGGACTCTGACATCGCGTGGGTGCACGACACCGTATTTCCCATGATTGCCGAGAATCTACGCTCGGCAGCCGTATCCGTGCCAGGGGTGCGGTTCCTCGATCTCACAGCCGCACTGGACGGCCGACAGGTGTGTGCACCGGGAATCGATCACGATCAGGAATGGATGTGGGGAGTCTTCGTGGACCTGTCGGGCCTGAGGGCAGGCGTGGGACCGCAGCTGGTCTCCCAATCCCTGCACCCCAAGGCCGTCGGCTACGGCTATCTCGCGGGATGTCTGCGGGACTTCCAGGCCCTACCCGCGCCCAGCGCCCGCTGCGTACGCGGAACCGACGGACAGGTACGCCTCATCACCGACGACGCCCACGCCCACGCCATCGACGCTCCACGGGTTGACCCGTCGTAACGGCCGCCGGCGAAGTTCGCCACCACAGCGCCGTCCATGGCTGATGCCGGGGTCCTGGACGCCGCTTTCAATCGATCTACACAACCGCAAAAATCGACAGGAAAACAACTCACACGTATATAGATGATTGTCCATTGACCGGGGTTGTGGCTACTGATAGCCTGCCATCGTCCGCAGGATTGGCCCTTTGACGGACGATTACAGCCTGCTTCTGCCCCATCATCATCCCTTCGGGGGAGAGTCGATGACCAGCAGACAATCCAACTTCTCTCAGGGCCCTGCCATCAATGACGACATATTTGCCACATTGAGGCGTCAGTTCGCCGGAGTGCTGGGCGACGCCTTACCGAATGACGCAACGCCCGAGTGCACGCTGGTGGAACTGGGGGTGTCGAGCGTCGACGCGACGACGGCCATCGCAGCAACGCTTCGAGAGTTGAGGGTGCGTATCCCGTTGTCGACCATGCGGATCGACATGCCGCTCGGGCAGCTGGTGCGGATGCTGGAGCAAGCGGTGAGTCGACGCAACCAACTGGCGCTGCTGGAAGCGGCGGCGAAAGCTCCCCCGGACCCGTACGAGCTGACGCTCGATGCGTTCGCTGTCGGAACCGGTGCCGCGCTGTCGGAGGTGGACGCGTTCTCCCGATGGCAGGAGTCCCTGAGAGAGCGGGACACGTATCCGTTCGAGGCGCCGCACGTCGCCGAGTTGCGCTTCTCGACGTACGACTACCTCGGGTATGCACACCACCCGGCTGTCATTGCCCAGGCCAAGACCGCACTCGACGCGTACGGGCTCGGGGCGGCCGCGTCCCCGGTGATCGGTGGAACGCTGCCGGTGCACCAGGCGCTCGAGGCTGCACTGATCACGCACTTCGGCCTGCCGGGCCGCGCCATCAGCCTGTTCTCCTCGGGATACGGGGCGAATCTCGGGACCGTGTCCGCGCTAGTGCGAGCCGGCCACACGGTGGTGTGCGATCGGTCTGCGCACATCTCGATCTTCGACGGCGCCAAGCTGTCCGGGGCCACGATTCGCTATTTTGAGCACAACGATCCTCAGGACCTGGCTCGCGTCCTGCAGTCTCCCGCCTGCAGGGGGACGCGTGTGCTGGTCTGCGTCGAAGGAATCTACAGCGCGGACGGCGATCACGGACGCGTCGCCGACCTGCTCGCCGTAGCGCACCGACACGGCGCGCGACTGCTTGTCGACGAGGCCCACTCGATGCTGGTCGCGGGCGCGGGCGGGCGCGGAGTCTGCGAGGAGCAAGGCGTTCTAGACGAGGTCGACATGATCGTGATGACGCTGTCGAAAGCGTTCGGCGGCGTCGGGGGCGCCTTGTGGGCCCGCGAGCCCATCGCCCGCTACGTGAACTGGTACGCGCGCTGTCGTGCGTTCTCCTGCGCACTGGACCCGGCGGTGGCCGGCGGTCTCGTGTGCACGACGACGCTGGCCGCGGGGGCCGACGGTGCTGGTCGCCGCACACGGGTGAGGGACAACGCCCGGCGGCTGCGAGCCGCTCTCGAAGGCCGCGTGGACGTGGGCACCTCACGCAGCTGGGTCGTCCCGGTCCGGTTCGGTGACGAGCGCAAGGCAATCCCGATCACCGACTGGCTCCAGCGCCGCGGGCTCGACGTCGGGGTGCTGACCTTCCCTGCCGTTCCCAGCGGCGAGGCACGTCTACGCATGTTCGTCACCTCGGAGCACACGCCCGCACAGATCGATGGCGCCGCCGGTCGCGTCATCGAGGCGGCGCGACATTTCGGATTCGGCAGGGAGGCTCTTTCATGACCGACTCCGTGCCCTGGTATGTCGACTCGGACCATGCGTTCGTCTTCGAGATGCCGACCGAACAGCTCGCTCCGCTCGTCCCGCCGCCCTTGCAGGTCGTCGAGCCCCGGCCGGGAGTCGGGCTGCTCTGGGTGAGCCTCCTGCGTTTCGAGGGGGGCAACATCGACGTACTTCCCACTTTTCACGAGATCACATGCGAGGTCGTCGTCCACCCGCGGGTGGCGGACGGGGAAGCGCGTCCGGACGTCGCAGCCTTCGCCGTGCGGACTGCCTCCGACTGCGCGCAGTTCGACGATTGGGCGCGGCGTGTCGACCGTATGCCGGTCGTGAATTGTCCCGGGCTGCGCGCCCGGGTCGATCGCCTGCATGCGTCATGTGCCGTTGCGGACGACCGTGGCCCGATCTTCACCCTGGCCTCATCGGCGTCCGGAGTCGGGTGGCGTGATGGCCTCCTCAGAGTCCAGGTGTTCTCGCACGACAGCGATGGACTCTGGCAGGGGTGGGTCGAGTGGTTCGGGTCCTATGCCGATCATCAGCGACCCCCGCATCCCGACACCCGCCTGGCCCATCACCCGTTTTTCGGCGAACTCGATGTCGGCACGGCCCGCTGTGTACGCCAGATGTACACCGCCCCCTCCGGGACATCGGTGATGAAGTACTACGCGCCCCGCCAAATGCGGCTGACGCCTTCGGGTGGATCTCGATGACCGACGCCACCGACTTCAGCCTTGCCGACTTCCTCGTCGGTTTCTCAGACGACCCCCTCGTCCCGGACGAGGAGTTCGCCCGGTGGCGGCGGGAGACGGCCTGGGCGACAGCTCAGTACGAGCCCGTGATGACGGAGGGCCCGGGTCCACGCACCCGCATTCTTGTTGACGGTGTACCGCGCCAGGTAATCAACCTCGCCTCCTACAACTACCTGGGGCTGGCGCGCCACCCTGAGGTGCTCGACGCGGCGACGGCGGCGCTGCGCCGCTTCGGGCTGGGGACGTGCGGCTCACCGCTGCTGTCGGGCCTCACCCCGTTGCACCGCGCTCTGGAGGCGAGGCTCGCGCACCTGGTCGGAAAGCCGGACGCGATGCTGTTCAACAGCGGTTTCGGTGGGGCGCTCGGCTGCCTTGGCGGCCTGTTGCGGCGTGGCGACATCGCGGTCCTGGACGCAGACGCGCACATCTGCCTGCACGATGGCGCCCGGGTCGCCGGCGCACAGGTCCGGACGTTCGCCCACAACGACCCCGAGGATCTGGATCGGGTGCTCACCCAGACCAGCGACCGCCGCCGTGTCGTCGTTGTCGAGGGCGTCTATTCGGTGTTCGGCGACGTTGTGGCACTGCCCGCGATCGCGGCGGTGGCTCGCGGGCACAAGGTCCAGGTCATGATCGACGAGGCACACTCGATCTTGGTCCTCGGCGAGCGCGGCGGAGGTGTGGTCGACCACTTCGGTCTCGAGGAGGAGACGGGGCTGATCTACGGGACGTTCTCCAAGAGCTTCGCAGCGTTGGGTGGCTTCGCTGCCGGCCCGGTGGAGACGCTGGACTATCTGCGTTGCTATGCGAATCCGTATGCGTTCTCGTGCGCGTTGTCCGCACCGGTCGTGGCGGGGGTGGAAACCGCGCTCCGCATCGCCGTCCGGGAGCCGCAGCGTCGGGCACGGGTTCTCGCCGAAGCCGACTGGTTCCGTGCCCAGCTGCAAAGCATCGGTATCGACACTGGCGCCTCCGCCGCGCAGGTGATCCCGATCATCGTCGGATCGGATCGGCGCCGCCTGTATGAACTCGGACAGGCGTTGCGGCGCGCGGGTCTGTTCCTCGCGCCGTTCGACTACCCCTCCGTGCCCGAGGCCCGCCTCTGTTTCCGGGCCTGCATCACCGCGGCACACCAGCGCGCGGACCTCCAGGAGGCGCTGGACATCCTCGACCGCGTCGTCGTGGGCCGGCCCCCGGCGGTACGGAAGACGCCCAGCGACGCCGGCCGGACCTCGGTCCTGATGTTTCCCGGTCAGAGTTCCTTCGACCCGCACATGCTCCGGGACGCACGGGTAATGTGGCCCGAACTCACACAGGAGGTTCTGGCGACGAGCTCCGCCGCCCTCGGGCGGGACCTCTCGGGGTGGCTGGACGAGGTGCGGCCGCGCGGCAACGAGGATCTGCAGGTGGCGGTGTTCCTCACCACCCATGTGCACCTGCGCGCCCTGCAGCGCGTGCACGGGGACGGCGGACGGTCGCTCGGTTTGAGCCTGGGTGAGTACAACCATCTGGTCCACATCGGCGCCCTCGACTTCGCGGACGGCGTACGGCTCGTGGCCGCCCGTGGCGCCGCTTATGACCGGGGTCCCTCCGGGGCGATGGCCGCGATGTTCCCACTGGAGCTCGGGGAGCTCGAGGAAGCCCTCGACCTCGACGAGCGCACCCGGGCCGTCGAGATAGTCAACCTCAACTCCCCCACCCAGAACGTCATCGCCGGCGAAACGGGCGCGGTGCGGGCGGCGATCGCGCTCATCGAACGCGAGACATTCGCCCGTGTGGTCATCATCGACGCCCTTCATCCCATGCACAGCTCCCTATACCGGCCGGTGGCAGACGCGTTGCGCCCGCATCTCGAAGCGACCCCCTGGCGGCCGGCGCGCCACTCCTATCTGCCCAACGTCACCGCCGAGCCGGTGACCGACCCCGGTCCCGGCCTCCTCACCGACATGCTGTGCCGGCATGTCTGCGAACCGGTGCGCTGGCGTGCATCTGTCGATCGCGCTCTGCGCGAGATTCCCGGCGGCGGCCGGGACGCTCTGTTTGTCGAGGTCGGCCCGGGTACGGTCCTCACCGATCTGTTGCGCGCGCCGTGGCGCGCCGAGCCGCGGGTGTCGACGTCGCACTGGAGCCGCACCGTCGAAGCACTCGAAGGTCTCCATGGACATTGACCACATCGCGCGTCGCCTGCGCCGCGAGCGGCTCATGTCCCCGAACGGCGACAACCTTCGCCTGGGCGTCGAAACCGTGGAGCGCATGATTCCTCATCGTGAACCCATGCGGCTGGTCGACGACATCGTAAGTTTCGACCTGGAGCACAAGACCATCCGCGGTCGACGTCATGTCGCACGCGACGATCCCTTCTTCGGCGGGCACTTCCCAGGTGCGCCGATCTACCCTGGCGTGCTGCTCCTGGAAAGCCTGGGGCAGCTCGGACTGGGTTTGGCCTGGCTCGATGCGCACGGTGGCGACCTCACCACCGGCGTCGGCCCGGTCGATGCGCGACTATTCAAGATCCATCACGCCTGTTTCCTTCGGCCCGTCGGACCCGGCGAGACGATCACGCTCGATGCCTGCGCACTGGAGCAGGACGCGCTCACCGGAGTCATCGCGGGCCAGGTCTGGTGCGACGACGCCCTCTGCGCCACCGGCGTGGTCGAGGTCTATTTCGGGCAGGGTGAGAACCAGTGACCGTGCGCTTTCCAGCTGCCTCGCGGGACGGGACACGCGTTGCCCTCACCGGAATGAGCGTGGTCACTCCGCTCGCCGATACGCTCGACGGGTTTCACGACGCGCTGGTGGCGGGACGCTCCGCGATCGCGCGCTGGCGCAGCATTCCGGTCGCGCGCAGCTATTGCAAGATCGGAGGCGACCTGGGCGACTACGATGTGGCCGCCGCGGTCCGCTGTCTCGAGGGTCTTCTCGATGAACAGACCTGGTGCCGGCTGCGCAACTTCACCGCACGCCTGCCCTGGGGCACCGCGATGGGCATGCTGTGCGCAGCGCGTGCGGCACTGGACGCGCGCTGGTTCGGCTCCACGTCGGCCGACCGGACGGCGCTTGCCGTCGCCGGCCACAACCTCACCAGCGGCCATGTCTATCGGAACGCAAGGGAGTTCGAGACGGAACCCGATTTCATCGACGGCCTGCTGTCGTTGAGCTCGCTCGACACCGATCACGCCGGCTGCGTGTCGGAAGTGTTGAACCTGCGGGGACCTATCTACACGGTCGGCGGGGCGTGCGCGAGCGGCAACCATGCCCTGCGCATGGCGGTCGACGAGATCCGACACCACGGGATGCGCGCCGCGTTCGTCGTGGCTCCGCCCGTCGACTTCTCCCCCGTCGATCTGCACGCGATGGCGCTGATCGGCGCGGTCAGCCACACCTCCTTCAACGACACCCCCGCGCTGGCCAGCCGCCCCTTCGACCGGCGGCGAGAAGGCTTCGTTCCCGCCCACGGCTGCGGCGCGCTCGTTCTTGAGGAGTGGGAACACGCGTCCTCCCGGGGCGCTCGGATCTACGCCGAAGTCGTCGGCGTGGAGGCCAATGCCCACGCACGCCGGGACCCGCAACCCTGCGCCGAGGCGCAGACCGCTCTGACCCGCCGCCTGCTCGACCTGTGTGGTCTCGCCCCCGAGCAGATCGACTACATCAGCGCGCACGCCACCTCGACCCCGCTCGGCGACATCACCGAGATCCGCTCGATCCGCGAGGTGTTCGGGGCACACGCCCCACGGCTGAAGATCAACGCTACGAAGTCGATGATCGGTCACACGACGTGGTCTGCGCCCACGGTCGAGATCGTGGCCGCCGTTCTCCAGATGCGCGCGGGCCGGCTTCACCCCTCCATCAACATCGACGACCTTGACGAGGAGATCGACCTGGATGTCTGCCGAGGCGGCGCGACGAATCATGCGATCGGACACCTCATGAAGAACTCGTTCGGCTTCGGTGGTACCAACTGCGTCGCCATCCTGCGCAACCCCGAGGCGGAGTGATGACACTCTTCGTCACCGGCGGATCCCGCGGGCTCGGGCGCGGCATCGTCCAGGCCGCCCTGGCCGGAGGTGAGCAGGTGGCGTTCACGTATCGACACGGCCGCGACGACGCCGAGGCCGTGCTCGCCTGGTCCGCCGCCGAGACCCCCGGTGTCCGCTGTCGCGCATATCCGCTCGACGTCAGCGACTCCTCAGCCGTCGACCAGGTGGCGGAGCAGGTTCTCGCTGACTTCGACACCGTTCGCGCCGTCGTGAGCAACGCCGGCGTACTGCGCAACGGGCTCGCCGCGACCATGAGCGACCAGGACTGGTCCGTGGTCCTGGACACCAACCTCACCGGCAGCTTCTTCGTCGCGCGCGCATTCCTGCCCGTATTCCTGAGTAGGCGCGCCGGTCGGTTCGTCTTCATCGGATCCGTTGCCCAGCACGGCATGAGCGGACAGGCGAACTACTGTGCCAGCAAGGCCGGCCTTGTCGGCCTTGCGAGAACGCTCGCCAAAGAGTACGGCCGCAGAAACATCACCGCCAACGTGGTCGTGCCGGGATTCTTCGATACCGACATGACCAGGAACGACATGGACGAAGAGCACAAACGCTTCTGGACCACCTACTGCCCGGCCGGGCGGATGGGCGAGCTCGACGAAATCGCCCGGGTCGTGCTCTTCCTCGCCTCGGACGACGCCAGCTTCGTGAACGGTCAGGAGTTGCCCGTGACCGGCGGATTGGATTGGACGGCATGACGTTCGGAATCGAAAGGATCCGCGTCCATCCCTCGACGTTGACCCTTCGCTTCGAGGATCTGTGCGCGGCCCGGGGGCACCACCCGGCCGAAACGCTCGGGCACCTTCTGGTCCGGGAGCGTTCGGTCATGCCTGCCTGGGAGGATCCCGTCACCATGGCGACCAATGCGGCGCGCCCGCTCGTGTCGGAGGAGGACCGATCGGTGATCGGCCTGCTCATCGTCGGCACCGAGACCCCCGTGGACCTGGAGAAGCCGATCAGCACCTGGGTACACCGCTTCCTGGGCCTGCCCACCACGTGCCGGAACTTCGAGATCAAGCACGCCTGCTACAGCGTCACCGCGGCGGTGCAGATGGCCCTCGCGTGGCTGGCCACCAACGTCGGCCGAAATAGGAAGGCGCTCGTCATCGGCACCGACGCAAGCCTGCTGGGACTGGGTACGGCCCACGAATACGTCCTCGGCGCGGGTGCGGCTGCGATCCTGCTCTCGGATCGGCCGGACTTCCTCGCGATCGAGACCGACCGTACGGGCGTGTACGCCGCCGAGGTGACCGACGTGATCCGGCCGGGCCGGAGCATCGAAACCGGCAATTCCACGGAGAGCCTCTTCGCCTATCTGGAGGGGGTCGAGGATGCCTACGACGCCTTCCAGGAGGCCGGTGAGAAGGTGGATTTCGCGGACTTCGCACATGTCGTCTATCACGCGCCGTTCGGCGGGATCACCTTCCGGGCGCACAGACGTCTGCTCGGGCGCGGGCATGCACCCTCGCGCGATGAGGCCTGGGCGGACTTCGAGCGCAGGAGCCTTCCCGGCCTGTGTTACCACCGCCGCACCGGGGGCGTGTACGGATCAAGCACGTTCCTGAGCCTGCTCGCTGCCATCGACATCCGCGACGACCTGCGCCCCGGCGATCCCATTGGGATCTTCAGCTTCGGTTCCGGGTCATGCGCGGAGTTCTACCGCGGCAGGGTCGGCCCGCGCGCCAGGGAAATCGCCGCCGAGGCACGACTCGCCGCCCTGCTCGACGAGCGGCAGACCATCGACGTTGCCGAATACGAGGCCCTCGAACGTACCCGCGACGCCTCGGTCAGCGAACCGGACTTCACCCCGGACCGGGCGATGCCGCCCGGACATTGGGAGCGCAACTGGGCAGGCCGGGGCCGTCTCGCGCTGCGGGGAGTGCGGCAATGGGTTCGGGAGTACGCATGGACGTGACACTCCCCCACGCGTTGACGTCGACGTCGTTGTGCGCTCTCGCCGAAGTCATCGACCAGGCGCAGGAGCCGATCGTGATTCGCGGCGACGAGGTGACGTTCTGCCTCGGGCTCTCTCTCGACGAGGACCATGCCGGGACGGCCGACCTGGGCTCCGCACTCGTCGATTCCTTCGTCCGTTGCGTACGTGCGATCCGTTGCGGACCTCCCGCGGTCGCCTTCGTACAGGGCGCGGCACGTGGGGCCGGGGTCGGATTGGCGGCGGCGTGTGACCGGGTGCTGGCGACGACCACGTCAAGTTTCGCCCTCACCGAGCTGTACCTCGGCCTGACGCCGGCCGCGATCTGGCCCCTGCTCGCCGAGCGCGTACCTGAAGCCAGGCTGCGCTGGCTCGCGCTCACGGCGGAGTGTCTCGGCGCCGAGGATGCCGTAGCCACCGGGCTTGCGGACGCCGTGGCGAGCGCGGAAGATCTGCACGCAGCCCTCCGCCGGTTGCGCAGAACCGACCTGGGCGCCGTCCGGCTCCTCAAGGAATCGACTGCTCCGCTGCTGGCGGTGGCGGAAGGCGCCGAGCGGACCCGGTGGCGCCTCGCCGATGCCGAGGTGCGGAACCGGCTCGCGCGATACCGGAGCGGGGAGCCGCTGTGGCGCTGATCGACATCCGCGACGACCGTGGCGTACGGGTCGTGCACCTGGTGGATTCGGCGGGCGGAAACGCGCTCGACCACGCGATGGTGGAAGCGCTGCGGGATGCGTGCGCCATCGACGACGAGGTTCGGGTGATCGTGCTGCGCGGGCTGACCGGGGTCTTCTCCCGCGGCGCCAGCGACGACGTTCTCCGGGATCTCGTCGGCGGGGTCACCAAGCCCAGCGAGCTCAACCTTCCTCGTGCCCTACTCGGTGTCGAGGTCCCGCTCATCGCCGCCATGGAAGGCCACGCGATCGGGGGTGGGCTGATCCTCGGGTTGTGCGCGGACATCGTGCTGATCGCCAGAGAGAGCCGCTACGGAACGACCTTCGTCAACCACGGCTTCACCCCGGGCATGGGCGCCACCCGACTGCTTGAGCGCGTGATGTCGCCCGTCATGGCGCACGAGATGCTGCTCACCGGCGAGCCCCGCCGGGGTGTGGACCTCGTCGCCCACGGCTTCAACTACGTGCTGCCCAGGTCGGAGGCGTGGCCCCGGGCGCGTGAGATCGCGCTGCGTCTCGCCGACCAGCCCCGTACCCCGCTCACCCTGCTCAAGCGGGAATTGAGCCGGCCTTGGCTGGCCGCGTTCGACGACGCCCACCGGGTCGAGACGGAGATGCACGCGGTCTGCTTCGCACCTTCTCCGGGGGCCCCACGTGCGCAATGAGCTCAAAGACAAGTCCGTACTTGTCACCGGAGGCACTGCCGGTATCGGACTCGCCACCGCCCTCGCGTTCGCATGCCAGCAAGCCGACGTTGTCGTGACGTACCGATGGGGAAGCGCGGATCCCGACGACATCGCGGCCGCCTTCGCTGCTGCCGGTGCCCGCCCTCCGACGATTCTCGAAGCCGACGTGACGTCGCCGGAAGCCACGGCCGAGGTCTTCGACGTCATCGGCCGGACCCATACGGAACTCTTCGCCCTCGTCTCCAACGTCGGCTTTGCGCAACTCGTTCATGGCATCGACGACTACGAGCTGAAGGGGCTGCTGCAAAGCATCGAATACAGCGCTTGGCCGCTGGCAAGCCACCTTCAAGCCGCCCGCCGCCGCTTCTCCCGCTGGCCCCGCTACGCCGTAGCGGTCTCGTCGTGCGGCGTCGACGAGTACCACAGCAACTACGACTTCGCCGCTTCGGCCAAGGCCGTGCTGGAAACGCTCGTACGCTACCTGGCGCACCGCCTCCGCGACGAAGGATGCCTGGTCAACGGCGTTCGTCCGCGCTGGGTCGAGACGGAGTCGCTCACCGCGACCGTCGGTCCGGAGTTCGTGGAGACCGCTCGTCGTTTCCACACCCCGGGACTGCTTCAGCGTACGGACGAGGTGGCGAACGTGATCCTCGCGTTGTGCAGCGGTTACCTCGACGGCATGCGCGGACAGGTCCTCACCGTCGATCACGGAACACGTTTTTACGACAACATCATGCGCCATCATGCAACGCACTCGAGCGATCGGGGAAGTGACCGTGCACAAGATCGATAAGGAACAGATCAGACGCACCGTGCTCCGTTTCCTGGCGCGGGCCGTGGACGGCGTCGATCCGGAGAACGTCGACACCTCGCGGTCGATGAAGGACCTGGGCGCAAACAGCATCGACATCGTCGAGGTCGTCTCGAGCACCATGCGCGAACTACGCATCAAGGTCCCGCGCACGGAGCTGAACGCGCTGACAAACATCGATGAGCTCGTCGATCTGCTGCACGCCCGGGCGCAGGCGACGAGCGGCTCGTGACGCCCGATCTCGACGGGCGAGTGGCACTCATCACCGGCGGGACGCGCGGCATAGGTTTGGCCACCGGACTCGCCCTCGCCGAGCACGGTGCCGGGGTGGTGCTCACGCATGCCTGGGGCAGCGTCCCCGACGAGGAGGTCGCCGCGCGATTTCGTGAGCGCCGGTTGCGTCCGCCGCTCGTCATCCAGGCCGACGTCGGGCGCGCTGAGGACACCGTCGCGTTACTGGGTCAGCTGGCCCGGCAGGTCGAGCACGTCGACGTGTTCGTCAGCAATGCGTCAACGGCTACCGCCCCGCGCTCTCTGCAGGACTACGACGAGCGTGCACTGCTGCAGAGCATCTCCCGCGGCGCCTGGCCGCTGGTGGCCTACGCCCGGGGCCTGCGCGACACCTTTGGCGTGTGGCCCCGTCATCTCGTCGCGATATCGTCGGACGGCCCCGACGCGTTCTCATTCCGGTACGATTTCGCCGCCGCCGCCAAGTCTGTGCTCGAGACACTGGTCCGCTATCTGAGCTGGCACCTTCGCGACGAGAACGTCACCATCAACGCGATCCGCTCGCGAGCGGTTCGCACCGCGTCGTTCGAGGCGCAGTTCGGCGGCCGCCTCGTCGAGACAGCCGCCCGGTACGCGTCTGAGGACCGGTTCGTCGAGGCTGAGGACGTCGCCGATGCGGTGGTCGGTCTCTGTTCCGGACTCATGGACGCCGTCAACGGACAGGTGCTGACTGTTGACCGCGGCACCGCCTTCGACGACAACCTGATGCGCCTATTCGACGCTCGCCGAGTCATTCCCGGGTGATTTGTGTTTGGGCCTGCAGACGTCGCCGACCGGCTGTCGGGCAAGTGGCGCACCTTGGCCCGGCCGCAGGCTAGCACATCGAATGTTGTGCAGGACCTGGTGCGGGAGGGGCCCTTTTGTATCTTGCGGCAACTTATATTGCCTTGAGCGGACCTCTCACCTCGACCATTCTTTCCGGCCGCAAGGCCATTTTCTTCACTGTCCCGGTGGGCTACATTCACTCGCCATGACACGACCGGACTTGCCTCGCCTCGTCGAGCAGACCCGAGCACTGCTGTTGCTGCAGATGTACCTGACGTTGCTCGTTCTGCTCTTCATGACGTTGTTGATGCAGTTTTTGACCCGCGCGATGGGGCCGGATCGTGGCGACAGGTTCGTCATCGTCTACGTGATCCTGCTGTGCGTCCCGTTCGCGCTGGGCACGTCGGCCTGGATGTTCCGCCGGGGCCTGGTGCTCGGCTGGATCCTTGCCGTCGTCGCGGAGGTGGTCAGCCTTTTCATCGCCGTCGGCTCCATCCTCGGCCCCTTCACGGGCATTGCGGCGGTCCTCCTGCTCGTGGTGGCGTCATGCATCATGGTCAACCTCCTCCGTCCAGAGGTCCGCCGGTTCTTCTTCGGATGACCGCCGTCGGACGCATCGCCGCCCCTGATCCTCCGCCGGAGGCGATTCTCAATCGGTCGCGGGTGGCGGCAGCGTCCGCATCGCGCGAAGCGGCGACAGCGCCGCCGGAATCCACGCGACGGCCATCCCGGTCACCCCGACCCAGAGCGCGGTCCTGGGGCTGGTCAGCTCCCCGACGAGCCCGGCCAGTGCGGCGCCCACCGGGATCGTCCCCCACAGCACGAACCGCATGGTGGCGTTCATCCGGCCGAGCAGCCGATGTGGTGTCACCCGCTGCCGGAAACTCACCAGCACGACGTTGTCCGCGGCGCTCTTGAAGCTCATCAGCATGTAGGTCGCCCCGGCGATCCACAGCCACGCGCCCCTGTCGGCGAGCGGGAGCAGGAAATAGAGCGGAGCGATGCAGATCGACAGGAGCCACAGCATCCGCCCGTACCCGAGTCGCTGCGCCATCCGAGGGGCGAGTGTCGACCCGACCACCGCACCGGCGCCTGAACCGGCGAAGAACACCCCGACGGCTGCCGGCGACAGGTGAAGCTCGTCCACGAAGAGCACCGGCAGCATGGTGATGTTGATGCTGACGAACAGGTTCAGCGTCGCACTGGATACCGCTACGGCGCGGAGCACGGGGTGGCGGGTCACGTACCGCAGCCCTTCCACGACCTCCCGGCGCAGGTGGGGCTTGTCCGGCCGCGGGGCGGGCGGCTCCTCCCGATGCCGGATGAACGTGACGCACAGGGCCGACCACAGGGCGGTGAGGCTGTTCACGGCGAACGCGGCCGGGCCGCCGATCCGTGCGATCAGGTAGCCGCCGAGACTGCGTCCGATCAGCCTGGACGCCGAGTTGATGCCGGACAGCTTGGCGTTCGCGTCGACGATCTCCGCCTGCCCCACGATGCTGGGCAGGTAGCTCTGTGCCGCGACGTCGAAGAACACCCGGCAGATGCCGGTGAGGAACGCGGCCCCCACCAGGTGGCCGATCGTGAGGCCGCCCAGCCACCAGGCCACCGGCACGGTGCCCAGGACGATCGCCGTACCGGTGTCGGCCGCGATCATCACACGGCGCCGGCGGTGCCGGTCCACCCAGACGCCCGACGGCAGACCAACGATCAGGAACGCCAGGGTGCCCGCCGCGCCGAGCAGGCCGACCTGGCCGGCGGATGCGTGCAGTGCGAGTACCGCGGTCAGCGGCAGCGCGAGGAACGTGAACTCGGTGCCGGTGTTGTTAACGATGGCTGCGGCCAGCAGCAGCTGGAAGTCGCGTGAGCGCGCGTTCGACCGCGGTTCGGCTTCGGCGGATCCCGGCGCGGCACTGGTGGCGGAGGGCGCGGACGTGGAGGTCATGGTTGGCCGAAGACTCCCGTGATGCGTGCCTGCGGGTTGCCGACGAGGGCGATGACGGCGCCGTGTTCGTGCGGAACCGCCCGGACGTGCGTACCCGCGTAGCCTTCGTCGGTGATGAAGACGCCCAGCACGGCGTTCCACTGTGCCGTCAGCCCGGTGGCCGGGTCCGCGACCGGTTCGGACACGGGCGTCACGCGGCGCTGGGCGATGTAGCCGCGGCCGGCGCAGTCGGTGAGGGCGCTGCGCCACCGGTCGTCGTCGACCTCCCAGCCGACGACCGTGTCGGCGCCGCCGAAGCCGACGGTCGGTTTGATGATCAGCTCGGCGCGGTGTTCGCGGCAGTACGCCAATGTCTCGGTGTGGGCGGGCCCGGTGCCCAGCATCCGGGTCCAGGGCAGGACCCGATCGAGGAGGGCGCGGTCAGCCGGGGAGAAGGAGTCGTGTGCGTGGGCCGCCGAGAGCATGGCGAGCGCGGCCTTGTTCGAGTAGAGGCCACTCTCGAAGGTGGTGAACATCAGTGTCGTGCCGGCGGTGTGTGCCGCGATCAGTGGTGCGACCAGGTCCTCACCGCGTGGGTCGTCGCGGAGGATCTGGTTGGCCGAGAAGTTGCGCAGGATGACGTCGATCGGTGTGCCGTGCAGGGTGATTTTGCCGCGGCTGGTTCTGACGTCCGCCACTTCTCCGATCCGGACATCGAGGCCGTGCGACAGCATCGTCTCGGCGAAGGACCGGCACAGATCGCCGTACTTCGTCAGGCCGCCCGTGCCTTCCAGCAGCGCCACCACCGGCTCGCCACCACCGGTCACCGGGGCTGCCACGGCCCGCAGCGTGCGGGCGATGCGCGCGGCGGTCTCCACGTACGTGAGACCCTGGCGTTCGGCGAAAGCCGCGAACTCCGGCCCGGCGAGGAAGGCACGGTTGACGGTCGCCATGTCCATGGCGCCCAGCTCGCTGCCGAGGTTGAACTCCAGCACCCGGTACGACGTGCCGTCGTCGAACGCGTCCGCCCGGCCGAGTTTCGCTGGCCGTCCGGCGGAACCCAGGCGCAGCAGCGCGGTCCGGCGGTCGTCGAGCCCCAGCGCCGCCGCGTACCGGGCGATGTCTCCGTCGAAAAGGCGATCGGGCAGCGAGGCGAGCAGGTCGAAGAGCCGACCGAGGTCCTCGGCGAAGTCCGCCATCCGCTGCTGGCGGACGAACCAGGGCCGGGACAGCAACTGCGGGCCGTACGCGGCGCGGAACTGCGGCGGTAGCCGGTCAAGGTCCAGCGGGTCGCGCAGGGCCCCCGTGCCGACGTAGTCGGCAGTGAGGTCCGTGGCCGTGGTGGGGACGGTCATGCGCTCGGCGCGTATCGGTCGAGCTCGGTGAAGAAGCCGGGAACGGTCGTGGCCAGACCACGGGCGATGGCTTCGTCGTACACGAACTGGCCGACGGCGAGGTCGAGAACGCCCAGCCCGAACGGGGAGAAGATCAGCGGCCGGTCGGTGGGCGGCGTCAGCCTGCCGCGCAGGACGTCCGCCAGCACGCCGGCGATGAAGTCCCGGGAGCCGGTGCGCTGTTCGGCCAGGTGCGGCGAGGTGTCCGCCTTCAGGCAGTGCTCCACGTCGTCGACGATGTTGGTGGAGGCGAGGATGATCTCCGGGGAGAGGTCTCGCAGGGACACGTGCAGCACGGTCGGGTTGTGCGCGAACCAGGAGGTGTCGTGCACGTGCGGCGTGCCGGCGGTCGTGGCGAACACCACCAGGTCGGCCTCCCGGATGGCCGCCTCGGCGCTGTCGTAAACGACCGTGTGGTCGCCGTCGCCGCTGTCGCGCAGGTAGCCGACGAACGCGGAGGCGTACTCGGGTGCCGTGTCGAACACGCCGACCTGGTCGAACTCCCAGCCGGTGCGCCGCAGGAAGGTGTGGATGTACCGGTTGATCAGGCCGGTGCCGAAGAAGGTGACCCGGCGGGGGCGCGCTCCGGTGCCGTGCATCCGGGTGGCGGCGAGCGCGGCGGACGCGGCGGTGCGGGTCGCGCTGATCACGGAGCTTTCCAGGCAGGCGTACGGGTAGCCCGTCGCAGGGTCGTTGAGGATCAGTACCGCCGACGCGCGGGGCAGCCCGGTACCGATGTTGCCGGGGAAGCTGGAGATCCATTTGAGGCCGTCCACCCCGGTCGTGCCGCCCAGCGATGCGGGCAGCGCGATGATCCGTGAGGTCGGCCGGTCGGGGAAGCGCAGGAAGTAGCTGGGCGGGTTCACCGTGGCGCCGTCGTCGTGCAACAGGTAGGCCTGTTCGACGACGGAGACGACGTCCTGGTGCCGGTCGCGGAGGATCTCTTGGACGCTGTCGCCGCCGATCACGGCGAAATGTGGTGCCGGGGACATCAACTCTCCTGCTGCTCGGGCGTGGGGACCGTGTCGAATCGGATGGCTTTCATGACCTGTTCGCACCGGTGTGCGGCGTCGACGGCGTCCACGCCGGAGGCGATGACGTAACCCATCCGCTTGTCCAGGCTGCTGCGTACGGCGGGTACGACGTCGCCGGGGTTCATCTGAAACTGCACCCCGACCTGCGCGCCGGACAGCTCCTCCAGGCCGGGGATGCCGAAGACCTGCTCGCCGGGCGCGGTGCGGCGGACCGCCACGGCGCCGTCGGGCGGGCCCTCGATCGCGGCGACCGTCCCGGGTGGCGGGATGAGGAACCGGATCGCCGCCGCGCCGGTCGGGCTGACCGCGATCGGCAGCGGTTCCAGGCCCAACGGCACCGACAATGTCATGCGGGAGAAGTTCAGCCCGTACACCCGCCGGACGAGTTCGCGGATGCCGCCGCCGCCCATCCGGTTGTGCGATTCGAGCACTCGTGGGCCATGTGCGGTCAGGACGAACTCGGTGTGTGCCGGCCCCTCCACGATCCCGGCGGCGTCGAGGACCTTCGCGGCCAGCGCGAGTAGTTCCGGATCGCCGGTGGCCGGACCGGGCACGGTGTGCCCGGTCTCGACGAACGTCGCGTTGAGGGTCTTGGCGTTCACCGCGACCAGCAGGTGCCGCCCGTCCAGCGAGAACGACTCGACGCTGACCTCGGGACCCACGAGTTGCTCCTCGGCGAGAGCCCGGTCGTATCCGGCAGCCACCTGCGCGGCCCAGGCCGCCTCGACGTCCGCCGCGTCGGTGACCAGGTGGACGTGCAGGCTCGCGGCCTCGGCAACCGGTTTGAGGATGACCGGGCCGCCGAGGTCGGCCTGGAACCGGCGCAGTTCGTCGGCCGAGCCCACCACCCGGTACCGGACGGCGCCGAGGCCGCGCTCGTTCAGCATCGCCCGGGTCAGCGACTTGTCCTTGAGCAGTCGCGCTGTCCGGGCGCTGTTGCCCGGGATCCCGAGGGCCTCGGCGACCTCCGCGGCGGACACCAGCCCGAGTTCCCCGGGCGAGATGACCCGCTCGAACGGCCGCTGCCGGTGCAGCGGCGCGACGACGTCCACGATGGCCGCGCTGTCGGCGACGGGGGCGTGCAGCACCGTCTCGCAGTAGCGCGCCCAGTCCGGGTCGTAGCGGCCCGGCTCGTTGACCAGCACGATGTCGACGCCCAGTTCGCGGCCGTACAGCAGGGTGTCGCGGCCGCCACCCACCATGAGTACCCGGTGCTTCATGCGAGATCCTCCGTGAGCTGGGCGGCCAGTGCGCCGGCCCGGGTTTCCTGCAGATAGTGCCCGCCGTCGGGGTAGCGGTGGACCCGCAGGTCGCTGCCGAAGCGCCCCCAGATGGCCGCGTTCCTTTCGTGGTCGCCGGCCAGCAGGTCATCCGTCGCGAAGATCGCCGTGACCGGGCAGTCGAGCGGCGGCTCCGAGGGGTCCAACGCGGTGGCGAAGGCGCGGCTCGCCTCGGCGCTGTCGTGGCGGAACGCGTCCGCGAGGTCGTGCCGTTCACCGTGGGTGAGGCCGGCCAGCCCCGCGAAGCCGGTGTTGGCGACGAGCCAGTCGAGTACCTCCGCGGTCGTCGCGGACGCGACATCGTTGCCGGCGTGCGCGTCCGGATCGTCGGACTGGAGCACCTTGGCGACCGCGTACAGGTGGCTCACCGGACGGCCGAGCCGCTGCAGGGCCCGTGCGGTGGACAGCGCTGGACCGGTGCCGGCGCAGTGCCCGAGCAGGGCGACCGGGCCGGCGACGGTGTCGGCGATCTCGGCGGCGAGGTCGCGCGCCAGGTCCGCCACGGGTACGGGGCGGCGGACGTCGGTGCTGGTCCGGCCGGGAAGCTCCACCCCGAGCAGGCGAACCGGTGCACCGGTGTCGCGCAGGGCCCGGGCGAGCGGCAGGTAGCTCACGGCGCTGCCCCCGGCGAACGGGATGCACACGACGGTCGGCGCCCCGCCCGGCACCCGGCCGGCGACGGCCCGGGTGAGGTCGACGAGCAGCGACCGGGGACGGGCGTCCTGTTCCCGGATCCGCCGGGTCAGCGTCCGGACGGTGGGATGGGCCAGCAGGTCGGTGAGGGTGAACCGGCCACCCGAGCGGGCCGCCATGGTCATTGCCGCGATGGAGTGTCCGCCGAGGTCGAAGAAGCTGTCGGTGACGCCGACGGTCGCCTCGGGCAGGCCGAGTGCCGCCGCGAACACCGCGCGCAGGTCCTGCTCGTCACGGTCGGCAGGCGGTTCCGGCTCGGCGTGCGCCGCGGTGGTGGTGAAGTCCAGCGCGGACAGTGACTTCCGGTCGACCTTGCCGTTGGGGGTCAGCGGGAAGTCGGGCACCCGGACCAGGGAGTCGGGGAGCATGTAGACCGGCAGGGTGGCGTCCAGTTGGTGCCGGACCTGGGTGAGGTCCTGTTCGGCGGGTGCCGTGTAGTAGGCGACCAGCAGCTGCTGGTTGCCTCGCTCGCGGACCAGCACCACCGCATAGTCGATCTCCGGCAGGCGGGTCAGGGCCGCCTCGATCTCGGTCAGTTCGATCCGGAAGCCGCGGATCTTCACCTGGTGATCCACCCGGCCGACGCAGTCGAGGACGCCGCCCGGCAGCCACCGGCCGATGTCGCCGGTGCGGTACAGGGTCAGGGAACGCTGGTCGAGCGTGTTGGGCCGGAACACCGCGGCCGTCCGGTCGGGGTCGTTGACGTACCCGAGCCCGACGCCGGGCCCGGTCACGCAGATCTCGCCGAGGCTGCCCACCGGCCGCAGCTGGTCGTCCGCCCCGACCACGTACAGCCCGGTGTTGATGACCGCTCGGCCGATCGGCACCCGGTCGGCCGCCACCGGTGCGGTGATCACGTGGTGGGTGACATCGTCGGCGGCCTCCGTGGGCCCGTACGCGTTGACGATCGGCACGTCGTAACGGGCGAACCACCGCTGCGTCAGGGCCGGCGGCAGCGCCTCCCCGGTCAGCAGGTTCCACCGCAGGTCCGGCAGCGGCACCGGCCGGTGGTCGACCTCCACGAGCAGCGCGTCCAGGTAAGTGGGCACCACTTCCAGCACGGTGATCCGCTCGTCCGCGGTGGTGCGCAGGAAGCGCGGCACGTCAGCGACGGTGGACTGGTCGAACACCACCGTCCGCCCGCCGACGAGCCAGGCGCAGAGCAACTGCCACACGGAGATGTCGAAGCATTGCGTGGCCACCTGCGCGATCCGGTCGTCCGCCGTGAGGCCGAGGTCCACGACCTTGGCGTACAGGTGGTTGAGCATGCCCCGATGGGTGATCACCGCGCCCTTCGGCTCGCCCGTCGAGCCGGAGGTGAAGATCAGGTACGCGGGATCGGCCGGTCCCGGGGCCGTGCCGGGCGGCGCCGACGGCGACCGCGTCTCAGCGTCCTGCACCGTCAGGATCCGGGGTGCCCCGCCGCTCATCCGGTCTCGCAGGGCAGCGGTCAAGGCGTCGGCCCGGCCGGCGTCCGTGAGGACATGACCGCACTCGCTGCGACGCAGCACGGTCACGAGCCGGTCGAGGGGGTGCGCCGGGTCCTGCGGCAGGTAGACCGCGCCGAGTTTGAGGATCCCGAGGACACTCACCGCCCATGCGACACCCCGGTCCAGCAACACGGTCACGGTGCTGCCGGCGGCGGCACCGGCGGCGGCCAGCAGCGCGGCCACCCGGTTCGCGGCCGCGTCCAGATCGGCGTAGGTGAGCCGGGCCGGGCCGTGGGTGAGGGCGACGGCCGACGGGGTACGCCGGGCCCGCTCGGTGACGAGGTCGACGAACGTCGCGTCGGGCAGGTCGAAGGCAGCCCCGGCGTATCCGCCGTCGACGAGCGCGAGTTCCGCCGCCCCCATCAGCGTCCGCGCCCGGCACGGGTCCTCGGTGCGCGTGGTCAGCAGTTCCAGCGCCCGGACGTAGTACCCGGAGATGCGGTCGATCTGCGCCGTGTCGTAAACGTCGGCGTGGTAGTGCAGTGACAGCTGGACCTCGTCGGTCAGCGCGTCCTGGAAGAACTCGGCCCGCAGCGGGAATTCGGTCTGCGCGTTGCCGACGTTGCGGACCAGCTCGAAGCCGCCCCACCGGCTCAGGTCCTTCAGCACCCGGAAGTGGGTGAAGTTGAAGACCGTCTCGAACAGCGACTCGCGGGTCTGCGCCACCCGCTTCATCTCGGCCATCGGGTAGCGCCGGTGCGGCAGCAGTTCCCGTTCCGCCTCGTAGACGCGGCGGACCAGCTCATTCCAGCTGCCGGTGGTGTCGCGGACCCGGAACGGCACAGTGTTGAGGAACAGGCCGGCGATCTGGTCGCCGCCCGGCACCTCCGGTCGCCCGCTGTGCTCGTAGCCGGTGAGGATGTCGTCGGTGCCGGCGAGGAAGGCCAGCACGGCGACGTGAGCGGCCAGCAGCACAGTTTTCACCGGGACCCGGAGCTCGTGGGCGACGCGTTGGATGTGCGCGGAGCGGCCCTCGCCGAGCGCGACGTCGTGCATGACGACGCCCTGCCCGGTGTGCTCGGCGTAGCGCGGGACGACGGTGCCCGCCGCTCCGGCGAGCACGTGCTGCCAGTAGTCGCGCTGCTCCGGCGACTCGATCGCGGCGCGTTCCAGCTCGATGATGTCGCGCGGCCCGACCTGCAGCGGGTCGTCCGCCGGCTGGTCCCCCGGCCGGTCGAGGAGCGTGAAGTACGTCTGGAAGATGTCCCGGTGGATCGTGTGCACGCTCCACCCGTCCAGGGCGGCGTCGTGGTAGCTGAGGGTGTACTGGTAGCCACGCTCGCCCAGCAGGTGCAGATGCACCCGGACCAGGTCGGCGCGCCCGGCGGTGAATCCCTCCGCCAGCTCGGTGTCGATGAACCCGTCCAGCCGCTGCTCCTGCTCGTCCTCCGGCAGCGCCGCCAGATCGTGCACAGTCAACGGGGTCGGCACGTCGTCGTGCACCACCTGCAACGGCCGGCTGAATCCGGTGAGATGGAACGCCGTCCGGAAGATCGGGTGCCGGCGCACGACCGCGGCCACCGCCCGGCGGAACCCGTCGACGTGCACGGTGTCGGCGATCCGGTACGTGAGCACGTCGTGGTAGAGCCCGACCAGGTCGGCGCCCTTGGCCATCTCGAACAGCAGCCCGGCCTGCAACGTCGACAGTGGGTAGGCGTCGACGGCGTCGTCCGGCAGCAGGTCGCGGTCCGCGGGGGTGACCAGGGCGAACGGTTCGACCGGTGCGGGCGCCGGATCCGCCGCCCGGGCGGTCACCTGCGGTGCCAGCCCCGCGACCGTCGGGTGCGCGAAGAGGTCCTGGAACGTGAAATTCATCCCCGCCCGGTGCGCGGCCGCGAGGACACCGATGAAGGTGATGGAGTCGCCGCCGAGGGCGAAGAAGTTGTCGTGAATGCCCACGTCCGGCACGCCGAGGGCGGTCGCCCACAGCCGCGCGAGCGTCCGCTCCGCGGGCGTGCGCGGCGCCTCGTACGTGGCGGCGTCGGTGGCAGGCTTCGGTGCGGGCAGCCGGGAGAGGTCCCGCTTGCCGTGGTGGCTGACCGGGATCTCCGCAACCGGCACCACGAACTGGGGCACCATGTAGGACGGCAGTTCGGCCGCGAGGCCCTGCCGCAACGCCGCTTCGTCGAAGTCCGGCCCGGGCACCACATAAGCGCACAGCGCCCGTTCGCCGCGCTTGTCCGCGGGTGCGGCGACCGCGCAGTCGAGGACGCCCGGCAGCCCGGCCGCCACGTGTTCGATCTCGCTCAGCTCGATCCGGTAACCGCGGATCTTCACCTGGCTGTCGATCCGGCCGAGGAACTCGATCGTGCCGTCGGGAAGCCATCGGGCAAGGTCACCAGTGCGGTACCGGCGGTCCCCGTCCGGCCCGAGAACGAACCGTTCGGCGGTCAGGTCGGCGGCGTTGAGGTAGCCGCGGGCCAGGCCCACGCCGGCGATGTGCAGCTCACCCGGTACGCCGACCGGCGCCGGCGTACCCGCGGCGGACACAACGTGCAGGGCGATGTTGGCGATCGGGCGCCCGATGGGCACCGGGCGGTCCGCCCGTACGTCGGCGGTGTCGTACCAGGTGACGTCGACCGCCGCCTCGGTCGGCCCGTACAGGTTGATCAGTTCCGTGCCGTGCGCTGCGCCGACGAGCTGCCGGAACAGCAGCACCTGGCCGGTGGTGAGGGCCTCCCCGCTGGCGAATACCCGGCGCAGGCTCGCCAGCTCGGTGAGTCCGCCGACCGCGTCGGCGTACGCCAGGAAGGCCTGGAGCATCGAGGGCACGAAGTGCATGACGGTGGCCCGGTGGGCCGAGACGCGGGCGGCGATCCGGGCCGGTTCCTTCTCGTCGCCGGGCGGCAGCGTGCACACCGCGGCACCGGCGAGCGACCACCAGAAGATCTCCCAGACAGACACGTCGAACGTCGTCGGCGTCTTGTGCAGGATCACGTCCTCGGAGCGCAGCGGGAAGGCGCGCTGCATCCAGAGCAGCCGGTTGACGATCGCCCGGTGCTCGATCATCACACCCTTGGGGCGTCCGGTGGATCCGGAGGTGTAGATGACGTAGCACAGGTCGCCGGGGCCGGTCACGGAGTCGAGGTCGGTGCTGTCCAGTCCGGCCGTCCGGGCCTGCTGCTCGATGTCCGCGAGGTCCACGAACGCGGCGGCGTCGACGAGGTCCCGGCTCGCCGCGTCGCCGAGCACGACGCGGACACCGCTGTGCTGCACCAGGTAGTCGACGCGGTTGCGGGGCAGGCCGGGATCGATGGGCAGGTACGCGCCGCCCGCCTTGAGGACACCGTAGATCGCGGCGAGCATGTCGGGCGAGCGCGGCAGGCAGACACCCACCACGTCGCCGGGCCGGACTCCGTGGCCGCGCAGCCATCGCGCGAGGCGGTTGGCGCGGGCGTTGAACTCGCCGTACGTGGTGGTGCCGTCGGTGATCGCGATCCGGTCGGGGAAGGCCGCCGCGGCGCGTTCGAGGTAGCTGTGCAGCAGGACCTCGGGTACGTCGGCGGCGGTGCCGTTCGCCGCGTCGACCACCTGCCGGTCGGCGGGGCCCGCGTCGAGCAGGGCCGACAGCGCGGCGTCGGGCCGGGCCGTGACCGCGGCCAAGACGTCGGCGAAGCAGCCGGCCAGCCGCCGGGCGGTGTCCGGGGCATACAGGCCCGGGTCGTATGCGACCGTGACCGCGGGTGCCGTGCCGAGCTGGACGTCGAAGTGCAGCGTGCAGCCCGCCGCGCGGGCGTCGTCGGTCGTCCGGTCGCCGTCGACCGACAATGCGAAGTCGCCGACGGAGGCCATCGTCTGGCCGATGACCTGCCACACCGGCACCGCGCGGTGGGCGACAGCGGCCTGCCACCCGGTCCGGGCCGCGCCGAGCAGGTCGCGGAACGTCGTCTCGCGCGTGACGGTCAAGGCCAGCGGGAGCACCCGGTGCAGCTCGTCGCCGGCGGGCGCCGGCAGCACCACGGCGACCCGGTCACGGCCGACGGCGCGGGCCGCCACCACGGCGAGCGCCGCACCGGTGACCAGCCGCAACAGGTCCCGGTCGCCCCGCGAGATCCGCTGGGCGGTGTCGGCGGCAGCGCCGTCCAGCTCCACCGTGACCGTTGCGGACGGGCTGGGCTCGCCGGTGGTTTCGGCCCGGAACAGGTCGCGAACGAGCAGGGACGGTTCGGGCACGGACGCCGACCAGGCTGTCCAGTGTGCGACCTGGTCCGGGTGGGCGTGCATCCGGCGGTTCTGGGCGAAGAGCGTGGACATGCGCCGTCCCTCCTAGAAGTCGAAGTCGGCGAGCTCGACGGCGGCGACGGGTGCGACGTCGCGGGTGAACACCGCGGTGGCGGGTTCGGTCGTCAGCTCGGTGAGGGAATCCACGTACTGGTCGAGCAGGTACGCCGCCGAGGCGTGATCGAACAGTTCGGCGGCGAACTGCAGTTCCAGGACCAGACGGTCGGGGTGCTGGTACGCCTGCAGGTTCAGGTCGAAGCGCGACGCCGGTGCCGGGTCGATCCGCACCGCAGCGGTCAGCTCGCCGGTGCCGAGCTCCGCGAAGTCGATGTTCTGCCACGCGAACAGCGCCTCGAAGACGGGATGACGGCCCGGCTGCGCGGCCACGCCGAGGCGGCGTACGAGCCGTTCGAACGGGAAGTCCTGATGGGTCAGCGCCGCGCGGTGCCGTTCGGCGAGCTGCCGGGTCAGGTCTGCCAGGGTCGTCGAGTCGTCGACGACCGAGCGCAGGCACACCGTACTGACGAACATCCCGACCGTGGTCTCCGACTCGGGGTGCACGCGCCCGCTGACCGGCGTGCCCACGATGATGTCGCGCTGGCCGGTCAGCCGGCTCAGGGTCGCGTGGAAGGCCGCCAGCAGCACCGGGAACGGCGTGACAGCGTGCCGGTCGGCGGCGCGTTCGACGAGCGTGAGATGCCCGGTGCCGAGCGTACGGGTGACGGTCGCCGCGGCGGTGGGCCGGCGTCGGCCACGCGGCCGGTCGGTGGGCAGCTCCAGTGCCGCCGGCGGGTCGGCGAGTTCCCGCAGCCAGTACGCCTCGGTCTCGGCCGTCGAGGAGTCCGCGAGCCGGTCGTGGTGCCACTGCGCGAGCGCGGGGTAGTCGCACGTGACCGGTGCCAGCTCGGTGCCGGCGTACGCGGCGAGCAGCTCGGTCAGCAGGACCCGCAGCGAGACCCCGTCGAAGACGATGTGATGCACGTCGATGTGCAGTTCGTGGTGGCCGGGTCCGTGGCACACCAGCAGCGCCCGCAGCAGCGGCGCTTCGTCCAGCGGGAACGGCCGCACGAACGCGGCGACGGCCGCCGGGTCGGGCTCCGCGAGGTAGGCGAAGGGTACGGTCACGCCGTCCACCGGGATCTGGCGAACCGTGTCGCCGTCGAGCAGGAACCTGGTCCGCAACGCGGGGTGCCGCTGCACGAGCGCGTCGAGGGTGGCCCGCAGCCGATCGGCTTCCAGCGGCCCGCGCAGCTCCATCCGGGCGGGAAGATTGTAGGCGAGCGATGCCGGATCGGCCTGCCAGAGTGCGTACAGGCCGAGCTGCTGCGGATGCAGGTCGCTGGCGACACCCGCCGGCACCGGAGCCGGGGTGCTCCATGCGGCGGTGTCGGCGGCGGTGACCTGCTTTGCCATGTCGGCCAGCGACGGAGCCGCCATGGCCGCGCCGAACGACATCTGCACACCGAACCGGCGGGCGATCCGGCCGAGCAGCGTGCCCAGCCGCAGGGAGTTGCCGCCGAGGTCGAGGAAGGAGTCGTCGGCGGCGATCCGGTCCGCCGGCACGTCGAGCACCTCGGCCCACAGCTCGGCGAGGCGGTGTTCCTGCGGGCTGTGCGTCGCGGGGCCCCGGCCCGACACGGCGTCGGGCACGGGCAGCCGCGGGACGTCGACCTTGCCATTGGTGTTCAACGGCAGCTTCGGCAGCACCACGATGCGGTCCGGGCACAGGTACGAGGGAAGCGTCTCCCGCAGCGCCGCCTGGACTGCCGCCTCGTCGAGTCCCGTCGTGACGGCGTATCCGAGGAGTCTCCGGTTCAGCGTCGAGTCGCCGTGCACCCGTACGTACGAGTCCAGCACCCCGTCGACGGCCCGCAGCGCGGCGTTGACGTCGGGCAGGTCGATGCGCTTGCCGCGGATCTTCACCTGGTCGTCGATGCGCCCGTGGAAGTGCAGGTCACCGGCGGCGTCGGCGTGCACGATGTCGCCGGTGCGGTAGTAGCGCACGCCGTCGATGACGGGGAACCGGGCCGCGGTCAGGTCGGCGTTGTGCAGGTAGCCCCGGGCGACGCCGGCGCCGCCGGTGCACAGCTCACCGCTGACCCCGGCCGGGACGGCCCGGTCGTCGGGGCCGAGTACCAGGACGGTACTCCCCCGGATGGCGCGGCCGATCGGGATCGGCTGGTCGTCCACCGTGGTGACGTCGTACGCGGTCGTCAGCGTCGTGTTCTCGGTCGGGCCGTATCCGTTCACGATGCGCAGCGCCGGGTTCGCGGCCCGGACGAGTGCGACGTGCCGGGGGGAGAGCACGTCTCCGGCGACCAGCAGCTCCGTCAGCGGCGCGAAGATCGTGGGGTCTTCCTCGACGATCTGGTGAAACAGCGGCGTCGTGGGGCCGATCGTGGTGATGCCGTGCTCGCGCAGGGCTGCGCCGACCCGCCACGGGACGACCGCGGTCTCCTTGTCGATCACGCAGAGGCGGCCGCCGTTGAGCAACGGTCCCCAGATCTCCAGGGTGGACGCGTCGAATTCGAGGGCGCCGAGTTGCAGGAACCGTACGTCCGGTCCGAATGTGAGGTAGTCGGTGTCCTTGACCAGCCGGACGACCCCGGCGTGTTCCACCATCACGCCTTTGGCGGCACCGGTGCTGCCCGAGGTGTAGAGCACGTACGCCAGGGGCGAGCGGTCGCCGGTCGCCGGGGGCGGGGCGAAGTCCACCGCTGCGGTTTCTCCCTGAGCCGGCAGCTCATCCACGCGGACGACGGTCAGCCCGGGTGTCGCGTGCGCCGCGATGACGGGCTGCGCCGACGCCGAGCACACCAGGACCCGGACGCCGCTGTGCCGCACGAGCTGCGCGATGCGTTGCGGCGGGAACGCGGGGTTGATCGGGACGTACGCCCCGCCCGCGAGGATGATGCCCAGGACCGTGACGACCGCGTCGGTGCCGTGCTCGAAGGCCATCCCGACCAGGGTCTCCCGGCCGACGCCCAGCCGGCGCAGCCCGACGGCAACGGCGACGGCCCGTTCGTGCAGCTCGCGGTACGTGAGCCGGGTGTTGCCGTGGACCAGGGCGATCGCGTCGGGACGGTGCCGTACCTGCTCGAGGAAGTGTTCGTCGATCAGCGTGGGTCTCATGTCGTGGTGCCTGTCGTGAGTAGTCCCGCGGGCGACCAGCGGGAAGGATCGGCGAGGGAGGCCAGCGCGTCGGGGCCGTAGTGCGCCGCGACCCAGGCGTCGTCGTAGACCGTGGTGAGGTACCGCTCACCGAGGTCGGGTGAGATGGCGACGGCCGTCGCTCCGGCGGCATCGGGTTCACTCATCCGGCGTTGCAGGCCGGCGAGGACGGTGCCGGTCGAGCCGCCGAACAGATACCCGCGACGCGCCAGGCGCCGGCACATCGCGATGGTGTCGAGCTCCTCGACGTGCACGACCTCGTCCACATAGGTCTCGTCGACCAGCTCGGGCCGCCGGCTGGTGCCGAGCCCGGGGATGAACCGTGGGCCGGGCTCGCCGCCGAACGTGACCGAGCCGACGGTGTCGACGGCGACGACGCGGGCATGGTGCCCGATGTCGCGCAGGTACCGGGCGCAGCCCATCAGGGTGCCGGTGGTGCCGGCGCCGACGAAGAGGAAGTCCATGTCGGCCGAGTGCTGGACGATCGCCGGGGCGGTCGAGTGGTAGTGCGCCAACCAGTTGTCCGGGTTGGCGTACTGGTTCATCCAGACATAGTGCGGGTTTGCCGCACACAGTTGCCGCACCCGGTCGATCCGGCTGCCCAGGAAGCCGCCCGCGCTGTCCGGCTCGGTGACCACGACGACCTCGCCGCCGGCGGCCTGGATGAGCCGCCGGGAGTGGTCGCTGCTGCGGGGGTCGGTGACGCAGACGAACGCGTAGCCCTTGGCCGCGGCCACGATGGCGAGTGCGATCCCGAGGTTGCCGGACGAGGATTCCACGATGACGGAGCCCGGCCGGAGCCGTCCGTCCCGTTCGGCCCCCTCCACCATGGAGACGGCGGCTTTGAGTTTGATGGACCCTGCGAAGTTGAAAGCCTCGCATTTCAGGGCGACCGCGAATCCGAATGTGTCAGTCAGATCCACGAATGTGTCGTCCGAACCGAAGGCGTAGGCACGCGCGACGTGGCTCACGGATATCTTGCAGTTTCCTTAGGAGAAGGTTGAGTCCTGAATGCACACTGAGACTGGCATGATTAATGCACAGTTAACTCTTTCCCCCCGGTGTCAACCTTTTCGTCACGGGCTGTTTCCGCCCGCTCCAGAACGCGCGCGCCAGCCACCCCGCTGACGGACAAAGGCAACTCTTCATGGTCCACGGTGGATCTGTCAAGCGCGCGTGCGGTGCGCGCGGCCGCTCGTCCCCGGGGCCATTCACCTGCGGATAGCGAAGCGTATCGGCGTCGTGACGGCGGGCTGTCGCGCCGGGCCGTGAGGCGTGCCGAGTCGCCTCTGGACCGCAGCCGCGTCCGCCCCGGTCGCCAGCATCTCCGACCTGCACCCCACCGATGTTGAGCAGCCGATCGGCCTGATCGTCGGGGTGCACCAGGTCGTGCACCGTTCCGCAAACGGGCGAGAAGTTGGCGATCACGACTATTGAGTGATGAATATGCGCGTAATGGGTGACAGGGGGCCCCGGCTCGTTCCACCATGGATGTATCGAAGAACACTGATTCAGCCCTAAAGGGCAGACTTTCACGAGTCCGGGGAGCGTCGGACGCCCGTGGCACAATGGGCCGTGCTCTCGTCCGCCCAGAAGTCCGCGTCGCGGCCGCCGTTACGCGTAGCCGCCGTGCAGGCGACCTCGGTCGCCGGCGACATCGACGCCAACGCTGCCACCGCGGCCGCCTTCGTTCGCCGGGCCGGTGCGGCCGGTGCGCGACTGGCCGTCTTCCCGGAGAAGTTTCTCACTGGATACGAGCCTGAGTTGGTGACGGCGCAGCCCGATCGTCACGCCGTCCACCTCGGCGACCCGAGATACGCGCCGATCGCCGACGCCTGCCGGGAGAACGGCGTGGCCGCCGTCGTGGGCACCGCGCTGCACGATCGCGGGCGGCTGACCATCTCCGCGCTCGTCATCGCGCCGACCGGCGCCCTCGCGGGCCACTATGACAAGCAGTACCTGTTCGGCTCGGAGCGCCGGCATTTCGAGCCGGGCACCGGCGGCTGCACCGTCGTGCTGGACAACTGGCGACTGGGGTTGGGCATCTGCTACGACAGCGGATTCCCGGAACATGCGCGCGCCGCCGCGCAACACGACTGCGACGCCTACCTCGTCGGTGCTCTGTTCAGTGTGGGCAACGGCCATCACGAGTCACGGACCTGGTTCCCGGCGCGAGCGCTGGACAACACCATGTACACACTGATGTCGAATCACGTCGGTGCGATCGGTGGATGGAACGCCTGCGGATCCAGCGCCGTCTGGGGTCCGGACGGTCGGCTCGTCGCCGAGGCCGATACCACGAGTACCACCATGGTCGTGGCCGACCTCGATCCCGGTGTGCTGCGCGATGTCCGGGCCGCACACCCCCAGCTCGCCGACTATCAGGTCACCCAGCGCGCGCGGGCACACCACACTCTCGCGCTGCTCACGTGATCAGCGGGTGACAGGGTCCGCTTGCCGGACGACCGGCATCCAGCGACAATCGTCTATGCAGAACCTTGGGCCGGGCGTGATCTGGTCATTTTCAGCATTCGTCAGAGGACTCGTGTGGTCGTTCTGACAACCGAAGAAGCCATACCTTCCGACAACGTCACCGCCGTCGTAATGTCGAAGGAGGTCCCCGTGGACACATCGGCCGCCAACCACGAGACCGCGTCCCGCAGCCCCGCCCGTACGCTGCTGTTCAGCGTGCTCACTGGCCTGGCGTCGCTGGCGGTCCTGCTGCAAGGTGTGTGGGCAGGCATTTTCCTGGAGCACGACGGCCGACGAGACGACGCAGGCGGCTGGATCGACGTCCATGCCCGCGGCGCCGACGTGGCGTTGGTGCTGGCCATCGCCGCCACGATCGTCGCGGTGTGGCGGCTACGATCGCGCAAGGACCTCTGGATCGGCAGCCTCGTGCTGGTGGTTCTGCTTGCGTTCGAGTCCTACCTCGGCGGCTTGATCCGCGATGACGGCAAGGACGCGCTGACCGCCGTGCACATTCCACTCGCCATGGCCATCATGGCCGTGTCGGTGTGGCTACCCTTGCGGGCACGGATACGGCGCTGAGCGCGAATCACCCACTGGTTCTTCATGGGACGGCAGTCAGGACGGGTCGGGCCGGCGCGGCGGCGAAGGATGCCAATGCGGCGCGGATCTCGGCGTTCGGTCTTGCCAGTTCGAGCTCGGCGAGGGCGGCCTCGGCAACCATTGCGACGTAGAGCCGTGCGGCGGCTGAGCTGCCCTGCATGCCGGCCGCGGCAAGGTCTTCGGCCACCAATGTGGTGAACCGGGCAACGTTACGCCGGATCTCACTGCTGATCGCGAGATCACTGCGGACGTCGAGCAACATGGCCCGGACTCCTCGGGCCGCCAGGCAGCAGCTCAGATACGCATGCGTTCCCCGGTCCAGCCGTTCCAGGCCGGGGGGACACCCGTGGACGCTGCTGGCCACCACCGCGCCGAGCTGCTCGGAGAACCGCCGGTGCAGGGCGGTCAGGAACGCGCGGCGGTCGGTGAAGTGCACATAGAACGTCCCTTTGGAGACGCCCGCGGCACGGACCACCTCGTCCACCGACATGCGGGGAAGGCTGCCCGACTCGGCGAGCGACAGCGCCGCGTCGAGCAGCAGCGCGCGTGTCGGGTGTGACTGGTCGGCCATGCCGGACCTCCTGTGATCGGCCACTGCAGGAGAGGATCAGCCCGCGGGCTCAGACGGGCGAGCGCTCGCGGTCGCCCGTCGCCGGGGCGGCGGTGACGCGACGCAGGCGCGGCAGGAATCGACCGGTACGCGTCATGTAGGCGCGGTACTCGTCGCCGAACGCCGACGCGGACAGCCGCCTCTCCTCCCGGGCCGCGGTGAGGTTCAACACCGTGACCGCGTACCCGAGTGCGACCAGCGTGGCCGGGTGCGGGAAGCAGGCCAGCGCGGCGGCGAAGGCGGCCAGGAACGCCGCGTAGAACGGATGCCGGATACGGCCGTACGCGCCGTAGGTGACGATGCTTCGCGGAGCATCGTTGTCCTGGTGCCACAGGGCCAGGGGAACCCGGTGCGTGCCGAGCGTGAAGAAGATCAGTGCGATGGCCACCGCGGCCAGCGTGACCGCGGCCAGCGCCAGCGGCGTCGTCCACCCCCGCGGGGTGAACGGTTCCAGACCCATCGCGTACGCCACGAGCAGGCCGGCCGGGGTTACGAAGAACGGCGCGGCGGTCACCCACCACATCGGGCCGAGCCAGCCGTCGCGTCGGAAGAACATCCGTGGGAGCAGTCCGATGACCGCAAACGCGAGCAGGACCGCGAGCAGCGCGGGAGCGTTCATGTCAAAGTCCTCTCGAAGCGGTGACCAGGACGGGTGTCTCGGCCTTGCGCTGCGGGCCACGCCGCATCGGCAGCCACCAGTTCCACCTGCCCATGAGCCGCATGGCGGCCGGCACCACGACCAGCCGGATGACGGTGGCGTCGAGCGCGATGGCGATCGCCAGACCGAGGCCGAGCTGCTGGATGGGCAGGATGCCGGTGAACGCGAACGCGCCGAAGACGGCGATCATCAACAGCGCCGCACCGGAGATCAGTGGCGCCGTGCGCGCCACGCCGGTGGCGACCGCGTCGGAGTCCGGCGCGCCGGCGTCGTGTTCCTCCTTGACCCGGTTCAGCAGGAACACCTCATAGTCGGTGCTGAGGCTGAACAGGATGGCCACCAGCAGCACCGGTACGAAGTTCTGCAGGTGACCGACCTGGTCGACGCCGAGTACCCCGGCGCCCACGCCCCACTGGAACACCATCACGAGGACCCCGTAGGTGGCGCCGAGCGACAGCAGGTTCATGGCGATGGCCTTGAGCGGCAGCAGCAGCGACCGGAAGGCGACCAGCAGCACGAGGTATCCGATGCCGAGCATCACGGCGAGCACCAGCGGCATCCGGTCGGTGATCGCCGCGTTGGCGTCGATCCCCTCGGCGGTCTCACCGCCGATGTTCGCGTGCAGGCCGCTGCCGAGATCCTTGCTCGCGGCGCGCACGTCGGTGAGCAGCGTACGCACCGGCGCGCTGGCCGCGTAGTCGTCCGCGACGACTTCGATCACCGCGGTACGCCGGTCGGCGGAGAGAAAGTGGTCGACGGTCTGCTGGAGCTCGGCCGGCGCGCCCGGCGATCCTGCGGCCGCCTGTGCGTCCAGGCCTGAATCGACGCGCGTGACGTGCGGCAGCCTGGCGAGCCGATCCCGCAGCTGGGTCAGGCCGCGCGCGGCGCCCGGGTCGTCGAACGCCACGGGCGAGGTGACCACCACCTCGATCGGAGCGGCGGCCCCGGGACCGTACTGAGCCCGTACGGTGTCGTAACCCCAGCGCACCGGCGAGGACGCCGGCACGATCCGCGCATCGGGAGTGAACGTGCGCAGGTCCAGCGCCGGGACCGCGAGCGCGAGCAACGCCAGCACGGCGACGGTCAGGTACGGCACCGGCCGCGCCATGATCCGCCGGGCTAGCCGGTGCCACCGGCCGCCCGACGGGTCCGCGCCGATCGGGGCCTGGCGACGGCGCAGCCGGCCGTGAGTGATCCGGTCGCCGAGCAGATACAGCACCGCCGGCAGGAGAACGACCGTGGTGAGGACGGCGAACAGGACAACCACCACGACGCCGAGCGCGATCGACCGGATGACGTTGAGGTCGATCAGGAACAGGCTGGTCATGGCGAGCACGACGATGCCGCCGGAGAACACGACGGTCCGGCCGCTGGTCCGCAGGGTCGCGGCGAGCGCCTCGACGCGGTCGTGGGTGCGGGTGATTTCCTCGGCATACCGGGAGATGACGAACAACGAGTAGTCGACGCTGACGCCGAGGCCGATCATCGTGGCCGCGTTCTGGACGAAGATCGACAGCTCGACGTGCCGGGCGAGCTCGGCGAGGACACCGAACGTCACCACGATGGAGACCGCGCCGACCACCAGGGACGCGGCCGCGGCCACGGCACCCCGGTACAGCCACAGCAGAATGAACAGGATCAGGGGAAACGTCACCAGCTCCGCGATGCGCAACCCGTCGGCGCTGAGCTGGTTGACCGCGCCCCAGAAGGAGCCGGAACTGACCAGGGCCACCCGTAGTCCGTCCCGGGTGTGCCGGGCCGTGAGGTCACGCTGGACTTCGGGCAGGATCCGGCGGGCGGTACCGTCGTCGAGGCGCAGGCCCACCTGGGTGATCGCCGTACGATGGTCGGCGCCGACGAACCGGGCCCGCGCCGGGCCGCTGAGGCCCAGCCAGCCGTAGCTGCCGGTCGTTTTCAGCCGTGGGTCGGCGAGCACCTCCCGGGTCGCATCGGCGACCCGCCGGTCGAACTCGGCGCTGGCAGCGGCGTGCCGGTCGTCGCGGACCACGATCGTGACGTTGCTGGCGCCGCGGTCGGCGAAGCCGGTACGCAGCGCCTCGGCGGCCGCCTGCGACGACGATCCGGGACGGTACCAGCCACCGCCGCTGAGCCGCTCGGCCAGCGGCAGGGCCGCCACACCGGCGACGACCAGGGCAACCAGCCAGCCGCCCACCAGCGGCCAGCGCAGCCGGGCCACGACGGCCGCCAGACGCCGCGCGGTCACGCGGGCTCCCCCTCGGCGCGTTGCTTCCGGGCCAGCAGGGCGGTCAGGTCGCCGAGTGTGTGGATGTTCTTGAGGTCGTGCTGGGTGAGCACGACGTCGAACTCCTCCTGCAGATCCACGGCGACTTCGACGAACGCGAAGCTGTCGGGAACCAGTTCGGCGATCGTGACGTCCGGGGTGAGGCGTTCGACGGGCACCGCGGCCAGCGTGCTGATCCGGTCGCGCACCTGCGGGAAGTCGACGGTCGACACGGTGGTACTCCTTCGGTCGTGGTCGTGCGGGGACAGTTCAGAACCTGGTCGGGCGGGCGCGAGGGCGACGGCGACCGTCGCGGCGCCGGTCGGCAACGCGAGGCTGACGTAGCGCAGCGCCGGTCCGGCGGACGGGACCCGGTGGGCGGTGCCGCGCCGGGCGGACGGGTCGCCCACCTCGTAGTCACGCAGCACAGTCGCGGCGTTGCCGGGGTCTGCTTTGAACAGGGCCTCCTTGACCGTCCACAGGCGCAGCGCGGCCTGCGCCCGGTCGGTGGTGTCCGCCAGCCAGGCCCGCTCGGGTGCCGTGAGGTAGAAGCCCGCCGTCCGCGGGTCCGGCGTCCGGTCCCGCTCGACGTCGATCCCGACCCCGACGACTCCGGCCGCGGCGACGGCCACAGCGGCGACGGACAGGTCACCGCTGTGCGTGAGCGAGGCCGTCCGGTCCGGAAACGTCCGGGCCGCGGTGTGCGGGGGCCGGCCTGCCGCGGCGAGCCCGCGACGCAGCGCCCGCCGGCCGGTCAGCCATCGCCGCCGCCGGTACGCGCCCGGCAGCGCCGCGAACCGCACACGTTCGCCGGCGGTGAGCTCGGCGGGGTCGAGCGGTGCGGCGCTCACGGCCAGCAACACGGTCGCGTTCATGGTCGCGTGCGGGGGAAACCGTCAGGATCATGTGCGCCTGCGGGCACGCCGTCCGAGTCGGGCTCCGGGTCGGGAACCTCGGGGCCGCGCAGCAGGGCCACCCGGTCGCCGTACTCGGCGAGGGCCTCGGCGTACACCTGCTCGTCGGCCTCGGTGAACCGGGCGACCGTCTCGGCGATGTGCTCGGCGCCGTAGCGCTGCGCCATCTCCTGCAGCGCATCGCGGACGTACCTGATGTGCCAGCGCTCGTCCACCATGATCTGCTCGATCGTGGCGCGGATCCGCGGATTCAGGTCCGGGACGAGCAGATGCCGACGGTACTGGCCGATCACCCGCTTCTCGAAGACCTGGGTGATGGCGAGCACCTCCATGAGGTTGACCGGCGCACCGGCGGCCTGCAGGTACCGGTCCTGATACGCGTCGCGCAGCCGGAGCGGTGCGGCGTCCAGGTCGTTGATGCAGTCCGTCCAGTACCGGGCATGGTTGGCCTCATCGGCGAAGTGATGGGTCACCTCGGCCTGCAGTTTGCCGGCCTTGACGGTGCGGGCGACCCGCCCGAAGAACAGGGCACCGTTGATCTCGGAGCTGCGGTAGAAACTGAGCAGCCACAGGTCGTTCTCGGTCAGGCTCACGAGGTACTCCCTCCCGTACGCCCCCAGCGGGTGCGGACCAGTTCGGTGCAGGCCGCGGCGACGAGCTGCCGCGACGGGGGCACCGCGTAGTCGCCCCAGGCCGTACGCAGGCGGCGGTTGTCGAACTCTTTGGGCAGGAACAACTGTTCGGTGAAGGGCGCCACCGAGGCGGCGGCCTGCCGCAGCGGGCCGGCGCCGAACCGGTGGGCGGCGTCGACCAGGTCCCGGAAGCTCTGCACGTCGCAGAACTCCGGGCGGAGCAGCCGGCGCCGGCGGAAGCCCGGGTCGGCGTCGAACACCTCGAACGCGGCGTCGATCAGTTCGCCGAGGGCGATCGCCTCGGCCGGCGCCGGGGCCACGTGGTAGCACCCGTCCGGGGTACGCGGGTCGGCCAGGTACGCCACACCGCGAGCCGTGAAGTCGGCCGTGGCCAGGTACATCGGGGTGGCGGGGTCGCCGGGCACGAGTGACATCAGCCCGTAGAAGAACAGCTTCAACGTGTTGTGGAACGCGTTGTGCTGGATGACCGTGCCGGTGTCGTCGTCGGCCACCACGGTGGCCAGGCGGGCCACCGTGAGCGGCAGGTCGGCGTACCCGGCGAGCAGGCGCTGTTCGGCGGTGTACTTGGACCACTCGTACCAGTTGACGAAGCCGGGGTCGACGTCGTGTGGGTCCTCGGTCACCAGACCGGACCGCCTGCCCGCGCTGAACAGGGTGGACAGCGCCACCACGCGCTCCAGGCCGGGACACCGGCGGGCGTGGTCGGCTATGCGTTCGGCGCCGGCGACGTTCACGGCCTCGGCGGTGTCCCGGTCGACCGTGAACGCGGTCCGGGCCGCGGCGTGCACGATCCGGCGCACGCCGCGCGTCTGCACCGAGGCGAACGCGTCGGGCGCGGTCAGGTCCACGGCCGTCACGGTGGCCCGGCGGGCCGCATCCGCGCCCAGCTCGGCCAGCAGTGACGTCCGCTTGGCCGCCAGCTCGGCCGGATCGGCGGCGCGGACGGTCAGCAGCAGAGCCTCGTCGCCGGTGGCGAGCAGGCGGGCCGCGATCCGGCGGCCCAGGTACCCGTCGGCGCCGGTGACCAGGGTGGTCACGACGCAACTCCGGCGACCCTGGCGGCGGCTGCCACGTCCGGCCAGTTCGCCGGGTCGGCGCCGTGCCGGCGGGTCAGCGCGTACGCCCAGCGTTCCAGGCCGAACGCCACGCAGCCGCTGGACGCGGGCACCCCGTCGCGGGTGATGTCGAAGGCGGCCCCGAACGTGTCCTCGTGCAGGTTCACCGAGGCGATGGCCAGGTCGCCGAACGTGGCCTCGTGCTTGGTCGGCCGCAGTCGTTGGGCCAGCCAGCGCGGGTTCTGGGCCGGCCGGAAGAACGGGTCGGTGGCGACCTCCCAGCGAATGGGCAGGTCAAGCTCCCGGCAGAGCGCGTCGACCGCGTCCCGGCCGCGTTTCAGGAAGGCGACCACCTCGGCGCGCCCGCCGAGGCAGACCAGCTCCCGCATCCGGAAGCTCCACTGCCGCCGCAGCGGCCGGTAGTACTTCTCCCGACGGAAGCACGTGTTGACCGTGGTCAGGTACGCCGGCGCGACCAGCCGCTCGCCTCGGTGGTGCGGGTAGAGGTGGTAGCACGCGGCCGGGGTGAGCAGTTCGCGGACGGGGGCGGTCCGGGTGAGCCGCACGGCGCCGTCGGCGTCCAGGGGGTCCCGGCCGGCGAACGTGTCCAGGTCGGCCGGGTCGAGCCCGACCGGGAACGTCGCCAGCTGCGGAAACGACTCGAGGTACGCGACCCGCTGCAACTCCCGGGCGTCGATCATGGCCGGGTGTTGTTCCGGTTCGGCACCGAACGCGGCGGCAACGGTGGCGAATCCCTGGTCGCAGTCGGCGGCCAGCCGGTACAGCGGTCCGGTCAGGACAGCGTGCCCGGACTCGCGCCATCCGAGCCCGACGGGGGCCAGCTCGGCCAGCAACTCCGCGTCCGTGACGTCGACGACGGCGTTCATCACGGTGCCTCGGCCGGCTCCGGCAGGAACCGCTGGGCGATCGTCGCCACGTCGCGGAAGTCGCCCGGTTGCAGGCGTTGCACGTCGATCGCCGCCCCGCGCAGCCGCTCCAGCAGCAGGATCAGCTCCGGGATGTGCAGCGAGGTGAGGTGGCGGCCGTCCAGCAGTGGCAGGTCGTCGGTGAGCCCTTCGGGCGGCAGCCCGCGGGCGCGCTGGGTGATCCAGACGCGCAGGGCAGCGAGTTCAGAACGCATCGGCCGGTTCCTCCGGGGACAGTAGTGCGCGGTCGTGGAAGAAGCTGAGACATTTCGCCGAGATCCGGCGCCGGTGCTCCCGCTGCGCGGGGGCGTGCCATGCGTCCTCGGCGACCTGCCAGGGGTCGTCCAGGCCGCACTCGGCGTAGACGTCCGGGTTGTAGTACTCACGCCAGGTGGCGGTGAAGAACTGACCGAGGTACGCGCGGATCTCGGCGCGCCGTTCGTCGTCCCAGCCGGGCGAGTGCGCGTCCCACAGGGCCCCGACCACGGCCCGGTTGAACGCGAGGTGCCGCGACTCGTCGGCGTGGTGTGCGCTGTTGATGAACCGGGCCACCGGGTGCAGCCGCTCGTCGCGGGACTGCAACACGTTGTACCTGTCGGCGTGCTCCTCGAAGATCAGCACTTTGCCGAAGAACAGCAGATCGTCGACAGTACGGTCGGGGCGGCCCGGGAACGTGACGTGGCGGCTGCGGTACACCTTGGCGTACCGGCGGCAGAAGCCCCCGAAGTACACGCTGTGCTTGTTCTCCTCGTCGAGGAAATGGTGCAGGTAGTCGGCCAGCTCCAGCATGTCGGGCCGGTACAGCCGGGCCGCGATGCCCTCCATCAGCGACGCCTCGCCGTGGATGTTGAGACTGAAGAAGTTGGCGGCCTCCTGGAACGCGAGCCGGTGCCGGCCCGCATCGTCCAGCGCGTCCCAGTACGGCGTGCCGTACAGGCTGGTCAGTTCGGGGCTGGTGAACCATTCGCCGTCCGGGTCGACGGTGTCCGGCCACTCCAGCGCGGTGTACGGGTTGGTGTACCTGTCGCGGGACATTTCGGTGAGCCGGTCCAGGGTGCCGGCCAGCCCGGCGAAAAGGCTCACGGGACCTCCAGGATGACGCTCTGCCAGTTCAGGCCGAACCCGGCCATCATCAGCAGCAGCCGCTGCCCGGGCCGGAGCCGGCCCGAGTCGAGCAGCGCGGTCAGGTTGACGATGTTGTCGGCCGAAATGACGTGCCCGGTGTCGGGCAGCGACGGCAGCCAGACCCGGGCGTGGTCGACGCCGAGCAGCCGGGACAGGATCTGCCACGCCTTCTCGTTGGTGTTCTGCGGCACGATCCAGTCGATGTCGCCGGCCGCCATGCCGGCTCGGTCGAGGGTTTCCCGGACCAGCCGGTGCATGTACGCGAAGTAGCTGCCGACCGTCTCGTCGTCGCTGGCTTCGCCGAGGCCGCCGTTGGTGATCTGGTGCGCGGCCACCAGCCGCAACCGTCCCGGAGCCCGGCTCACCACGCACGCCGCGGCCCCGTCGGAGATCAGGTTGTACGCCTGCTCGTACCGTGATCCGGCCGGAAACCGGTCGGCGCTGACGCAGAGGATTCGCGCCCAGCCGGGTTCCGCGCCGAGCAGGGCCCCGGCCAGCCGGATCGAGCCCAGCATCGACGTGCACGCCTGCTGGTTCAGCCCGATCGCCACGGCGCGGTCCAACCCCAGGTCGGCCTGCATCCGGCTGATCGGGAAGTCCATCAGGTGCTTCACATCCCCGGTACGCCGCCAGCCCTCGACGTCACCGACGTTGCCGTTGAGCGGCAGGCAGGTGGCGTACACGATGGCGTCGACGCCGTCGCCGAGCGACAGCCCGGCGGTGGCCCGGCGGGCCAGGTCGTAGGCGGTGGTCTCCGGCTCGCAGACGTGGTGCCAGGTGAACCCAGCCGAGGCCAGGTCGGTGGCTCGGGAGTACAGCAGGCCGGCGGCCGCGGAGTCGGTGACGTGGACCTTGCGCTCGCCGAGCGCGTAGCCGAAGTCGTCGACGTAGACATCGGTCATGCCGTCCGGAACCTCCTCACAGGACGAAGCGATCGTGACCTCACAGGACGATGCCATCGCGGCGGATCTTGCGAGTGGCGGTGCGGGGCAGCGCATCGTCGTGCACGACGATGCGGCGCGGCCGCTGGTACGGGGCGAGCCCCGCGGTGAGCCGCCGCACCTCGGCGGTGAGCGCCCGCTCCCGGTCCGCGGCGTCGGCCAGTTCGCCACGAATCCGGTCACTGGCGGTGACCACTGCCACCAGTTCCTCACCGTGCTCGGTCGGGTGGCCGAGCACACACACCTCACCCACCAGGTCCGAGCGGCCGAGGACGGCCTCGACCTGCTCGGGCTGGACGTTCTGCCCGCTCGGCAGAACGATCAGGTTCTTGCGGCGACCGGTGACGTGGATGTATCCGTCGGTGTCGATGCGGCCCAGGTCGCCGGTACGCAGCCAGCCATCCTCGTTGATGGCTTCGGCGGTCAGCTCTGGCTTACCCCAGTACCCGGACATCACACCCGGTCCTCGGGCCAACAGTTCGCCGTCGGCGTCGACGCGCACCTCGGTACCGGGAAGTGGCCGGCCGACGCTGCCGATCCGGTTTTCCCACGGGGTGTTGGTGGCCACAATGGGCGAGGCCTCCGAGAGCCCGTAGCCCTGGCAGACGTCGAAGCCGAGCTGCTGGAACGCCAGCGCCAGCCCGGGGTCGAGGGGCGCCCCGCCCACGAAGAAGCGGCGCAGCCCGGGATCGACTCGCCGCCCGGGCGCCGCGACCAACCAGCGACGCAGGGCGGCGAGCAGGGCCGGCACGGCGACCATGTCGGTGGCGCGCTGCGCGGTGATCGCGGCCGCGATGTCCGCCGGCAGGCGGGAGGCGGCGAAGTGCACGCGGGCACCCGCATACAGCGGTACCAGGCAGCCTGCGATCAGCTCGAACAGGTGGTGTCCGGGCAGGACTGACACGAAGACCGCGTCCGGCGCGACCCTCTGCCGATCGGCACCGGCGGTGACCTGGTACGCCAGGGCACCCCAGGAAACCGTCACGCCCCTGGGCGACCCGGTGGTGCCGGACGTGTAGGTGATCATCGCGGCATCGCCCGGGCTCCGAGGAACCGGCTCCACAAGCGCGACGCCCTTTCGGTGAGCTGCATCGACGCCGCCATCTGGTGCCACGACGTCCTCGACCGCCACGCCCCGACCAGGCAAGGCCTCCTGATCGGGTGAAACACACTCGGCGACCGTCACGAGGCGAGCGGCGCCGAGCAAGTCCGCCAGGCGCGGCACGTCGTCCGGCTCGGCGACCACCACGGCCGGATCGGTGTCACGCAGGTATGCCGCCAGGTCCGCTGGGGCGGCATGCCGGTCGACGGGCACCGCGACGACTCCTGCCGCCAGCGCGCCGACCAGTATGGACACCCAACGGGGTCCGTACTCGACGGCGATCACCACCCGGTCTCCGGCCACCACCCCGTACCCGGACAAGGTCCGGGCGACCGCGCCTGCGGTGGCTGCGAGCCCCGCGTACGTGAGACGATCCGGCTGCGCGTCGAGGGCAAGCCGTGCCCCGGCACCGGCATCGCCGAGACGCAACAGGCGGCACATGAAGCGGTCCGACGACCAGGCGACTCCGCTGTTTTCGATCATGACCTACCCATGGATGTCCGTCAGTGCGCGTGACCTATCGTCGAACGCGATTCGGGGACATTCCATCGACGAATGCCCAAGCTTTCGGGGCGCTGATTCGTGACTTCACCGAAAGGGCGAGGCGACGTGACACCGTCAACCGATCCGGGCTGGGCGCCCGTACGCGCCGTGACCCATCACCTTCTGGCACAGGGCGACGGACTCGCCGACGAACTGCTTCAACAGCAGTACATGCAGGTGCCCGGCCTGGACAACGCACTGACACCAGGAGTGGCCCACGCCCATGCGCGGTGGCTGACCGGCACCTTCCTGCGTGACCTGGCCGCGCGCCGCCCACCCGCCGAGACGCATGTCGTGCGCTGTCAGGAGTTCGGTGCGCTGCGGGCCCGCCAGGGCGTGGAAGCGTCGGCCGTGGTGCAGGGGCACCACCTGGCCCACCGGGAGATGTGGCAGCGGATGACCGAACGGCTGGTCGACGACCCGACCGTCACGCCGGCGCTGCTGGCCGCCAGCTTCACCCACGGCCTGCAGTGGCTGCATACGCTGGTCGGGGCGGTCAACCGCGGCTACTTCGAGCAGGACGCCGCCGACCGCAACGCCCGGGAACGCGCCCTCGACCAGTTCCTCACCCTGCTGGAGACCTCGCAGGCCACCGGCGACCCCGTACGATCGCTGGCCATCAGCCTCGGGTTCGACCCGGACGGCACCTTCTGCGCCGTGCACGGGCTGCGCGCCGGTACGGCGCCCGACGACGGGTCCGCGCCGGTGCTGCCGGAGACCCGGCTGCTGCAGACCGAGCAGCTCGCCGACGTGCTCGGCCCCCCATCGGCGGGCGAACGGTGGGGCATCGGTGCCGTCCGGTCCGGGCTGGCCGGCGCCTGCCGCAGCATCGTGGACGCCAAGCTCGCGTACGCCGCGTCCGGCGCGCACGGGGGCCGGCTCGAGTTCGCCCAGGCCTGGTGGCGCTGTCCGCCGCAGGCTCAGCGGGAGGCGGTCGACCCGCTGCTGGACGAGGCCCGGCAGGTGGCGCAGGCGCGGCCCTACCTGCTGGAGGCCGTGGTGGCGTTCGCCGAGACCGGGTTCTCGGTGTCCCAGGCGGCCCGGAAGCTGCTCGTCCACCCGAACACGCTCAGCTATCGACTAGGTCAGTGGCGGCACCTCACGAGCCTCGACCCGCGTACGGTCAGCGGCCTGGCGCAGACGCTGTACCTGGCTTCCTGAGGCGGCGCGCACTTCACCGCGTCGCTCTGCGCCGCATGTGGGCTAGGGTCGGCCCGGTCAGCCGGTGATGCCGATGTCGTCGATGTAGCCGCGGTATCCGCCACTGCCGCCCGGGCGGTCGAACCCGATGTCGATGCGGGTGATCTGCCTTCCTGCCAGTGCGCCGAGCCGGGCGGTCACGTGGTTCCACTGACCGGGCGTCAGCCGTCCGCACTGGTACTGCGGATGCAGGCGCCCGCCCCCCTGGTCGGTGATCGCACCGTTGCGCAACGCGGTGCCGTCGGTGAGGTCGGCGTCGACGGCCACACAGGTGCTGTTGTCCCCCGAGACCAGCGGCGACTGAGCTGTCCCTTGCGGGTAGATCCAGTAGGAGAGCACGGTGTCAGGTCCGATGGTCAGCGGGGTGCTCAGGTCGAAGAGCTTCAGGTACGCGTGGGCGTCCGCGGCTCCGGCGGCGCTTCCGGAGTACATCAGCGCGGTCGACCCGCCATGGACGCTCTCGGCGCGCATGCTCGCCTCGGGTCCGGTCAGCCCGTACCCGGGAATCGGGTTGACGTTGGCGATGCCGCCGGAAGAGGCCCCGCCGTCGGTGTCGACCGTGTCCGCCCAGTCGGGCAGCCGCTGGCCGGTTTCCAGGCCGGTCGAGGTGAACGGTGTCGCCGAGGGGTCGCGCAGTGGGGCGGTGGCGAGCGCCACGACGGTGTCCCCGCCGCCGTAGTTCATCCACCATTTGCCCTCGTGGAACGTGATGGTGTTCATGAAGATGGTGTGTGGTGTGAGGCCGTTCTGCTCGTATGGCGCGGCGGGACTGAGGACGGCGTCGGTGAGCTGACCGGTCGAGCGAGTCGGGTCGGCGCGGGACATGGCGATCTCGCTGACCGCGTAGTACCAGCGGCCGTGCGACATCAGGCCGCCTCCGAGGAACAGGACGATCCCGTGGTTGATGTGTCCACCCTGGATGCTCTGGTAGTCGGTGACCGCGACGCAGATCTCGACCGGCGCGTAGTTGCCGGGCAGGTGCAGGTCGATGGGGATGAAGTCGGTCCAGTGCACCATGTCCGTCGAGTAGGCGACGCCGGTACCGCATCCGGCTCCGCCACAGCCGCTGGAGGCACGGCCGCCGTAGTACATGACATAGCGGCCGTTGATGAGCAGCGGATGGTCCGCCGGGTCGGTGATCACCGCCGCGTTCTTGTTGTCCCGGACGATCGGGCCGAGTTGGATCCAGTGCACCAGATCGGTTGAGGTCGCCTCGTTCAGATCGAACGCGCCGTCGTGGACCGCGGTGAAGAAGGTGTAGTACGTGCCGTCGAGCTCGTAGAGCCGGGGGTCCTCGATCGCGGTGGTCTCGTTCGGCAGGCTGTTGGTGAGGACCGGGTTGCCGGCGTAGCGGTGGTAGGTGTGCCCGTCGGTGCTGGTGGCGTACCCGATCTGCGAGGTGTTGCCGCGCTGCCCCCGGTAAAGCATCCGGTAGACACCGTCGCGTACCAGGACGCCAGGGTTGTAGGTCTCGTCGGCTTCGAAGCCGTCGCCCTGGGGGGTGAGAAGCGGGTTTGCGTCGTACCGGGTGAAGGGGCCGATGGCCCAGTCCGGCAGGTTGGCACCGGTGTAGTCGGCGACGGCCGGGGCGGCCGCGGTGGCGACGGCGAACATGGTTGCCGCGGCGATCAACAGCACAGCAAGGAGCAGTCTGCCCGGGCGGGAAGTCTTCATCGAGGCACTCCTCGGCGAGATGGGAGTGACAACGTTGTCAATCAGTAGAGCTTCGACGCCCATCGATCGATTGTCAAACCCTGCCTGCGCCTCAGCCGCCGGATCCGGACCCGTCGTCGGTGACGGGAGCCAGCCGGGCGCGGACCACCGCCGCATCGGAATGGCCGAGTTCGTCGAGGATGGCCAGTGCCGTCAACCAGCTGTGCCGGGCGGCCGTGAGCTGGCCGGATTCGGCCTGGACGTCGCCCAGGTGCCGCAGTCCGTGCGCCTCGGAGTAGCGGTTGCCGGCTTCGCGGGCGCAGGAGACAGCGCTCTCATAGGCTGCGGCCGCGTGCGCGTACTGGCCCAGCTTGTGGTGTGCATAGCCGAGGCTGTTCCAGGACGCGTCCTGTCCGTGCAGATCACCCAGCTCTTGCTGCAACTGCAGCGCCTGCCGGCTGCAGGCGATCCCGCGCTCGTGGTCGCCGAGTTGGGCGAGGTCCCACGCCACCGCACTGAGTGCCGTGGCGTGCCCAGCGCGGTTGCCGGCGGCGGCGTACAGGTCCAGGGCGACCTGGTCCTCGGCCAGTGCCTCGCGGTGGCGTCCCTGCTGGTCGAACAGCCAGGAGACGCCGAGGTGTGCCTGTGCCTGATTAGCGGTGTCCCCGAGCTCGGCGAACAGTCGGATGGCATGCCGGAGGTGGTCGTATCCGTCGTCGTACCGGCGCAGCCAGCCCAGCGCCCGGCCGAGGCTGCGGTGGGTATTGGCCTGTCCCCACTGGTCGCCCTGCCGACGTGCCGCGGCCAGGCCGACCCGTTGAGTGTCGGCCCATTCCTGCCAGCGCCCGGCCCTGCCGAGTGGGTTGGCCATCGCCCAGGCGAGCTGCCATGCATGGGTGTCGAATCGGCCGTCGAAGCTGCGCTGTACCGCATCGAGCAAAACGGCACGCTCGTTGCGGAGCCAGGCCGTGGCGGCGGTCGCGTCGGCCAACTCCTCCGGGTGTACGCCCGGCACGGGTCCCGTCGGGGTGATCGGGATGCGGTTCGGGCTCAGAATCATCGCCGCCCGCACGGCCGTGTGCAGGTAATGATCGAGAGTGCGGTGCAGTGCCGATTCGCGTTCGGTCACCGGGTCTTCGTCAGCCGCGAGCTCGGCCGCGTACGCCCGCAACAGGTCATGGAAGGCGAACCGCCCGGGCGCCGGCTCGGAGAGCAGGTGTGCCGCGCGCAATTCCGCGAGCAGCGTCTGCGTCTCGTCGAGGGCGAGCCCGGCCTGGGACGCCGCTCCGGGTGCGGCCAGATCCGGACCCGGGTGGGAGGAGAGGAGCCGGAACAGCCGCGCCGCGTCAGCCCTCAAGGATCGGTAGGACCACGACAGCACCGTCCGGACGTTCGTCGTCGGATCATCGCCGTCCAGGGCGTCGAGCCTGTCCTGCGCAGCGCGCAGTTGATCCGCCAAGGCGCGCAGGGGAAGCCGCGGCCGCGTCGCCGCGCGCGCTGCCACCACGGCGAGCGCCAGCGGCAACCGCCCGCATCGCGCGACGAGGTCGTCCACGGCCTCGGGCTCGGCGCTGACCCGCGCGGCACCGAGCCTGTGCTCCAACAGCTCGCGGGCATCCTCGGGCGTCGGCAGGTCGAGATCGACCGGCATCGCGCCTTCGGCGGCGATCAAGCCCGTGAGATGGGTACGGCTGGTGACCACGGTGACGCATCCCGGCGAGCTGGGCAGCAAAGGCCGGACCTGGTCCGCGTCGCGGGCATTGTCGAGCAGGATGAAGATCCGGCGGCCGGCCAGTGTGCTGCGGAACAGAGCGGTCTGCGCCGGAAGGTCCTGCGGGATACTGTCCTGGGGCAACTCGAACGCATCGAGAAGGCCGCGTAGCGCCTCCGCGGCGGTGATCGCCGGCCCGTGGGGATCGAATCCGCGGAGGTTCACGTAGATCTGGCCGTCGGGGAACCGGTTCCGCGCCCGCTGTGCCCAGTGGATGGCCAGCGTGGTCTTGCCGACGCCCGCTGTCCCTGTGAGCACGATGATCGCCGCGGCGCCACCCGGCGGTCCTGCGATGGTGTCCATGGCGGCCAGCTCGGCAGCACGGCCGGCGAGGGCACCCACCGACGGGGGCAACTGAGCGGGCGCCGGGACCTTCGCTGCCTGCAATGGCACCACACCAGGGGTCGGTGCGGCGATGGCGGGGTCGTCGCGCAGGATCGCAGTTTCCAATGCCTGGAGCTCCGGCCCGGGGTCCAGACCGAGCGCGCTCGCCAGTCGTTCGCGCGTTGCCCGGTACACGGCCAGCGCCTCGGTCGCGCGCCCGCTGCGGTACAGCGCCAGCATCAGCTGCCGTACGAGGTACTCGCGCGCCGGGTTCACCGTCACCTGCCCGGTGAGCTCGCCGATGAGTTCGCGGTGCTCGCCGAGGCGCAGCTTCGCGTCGAACCGGTCCTCGATGGCGGTCTGGCGGGCCTCCTCGAGACCACAGCAGAGCCGGTCGCGGATCTCCGCCGGCGCCGATCCGTCCAGGGCCGGCCCTCGCCAGAGCAGTAACGCGCGGTCGAGCAGGGCGATCCGATCGGCGTCGGGTGCGGACCGGGCGCGCTGTACGAGCAGGCGGAACTCGTGCGCGTCCACCTGAACCGGATCGGTGCACAGTGCATACCCGTCGCCCCGGCGGAACAGCTCGGCGTCCGCCTGGCGCAGCGCCTTGCGAAGCTGGGAGATCGCGACCATCACCGCGTTGGGCGCGGTGCGGGGCGGCGATCCGGGCCAGGCCAGGTCGATCAGCCGCGCCAGCGGAACCGGCCGGTTGACCTCCAGAGCGAGGACGGCCAGGATGAGCCGGTTCTTGCGCGGACCGAGATCCACGCCTGCCCCGTTGACTGACACCTCCACCGGCCCGAGTAGCCGAAACTCCACCGCACGCCCCCGCTATGGTCCGCCCCATCGCCTGATCGCAGCCAAGGCAATATATCGGGCCTTTCGGGAACGACGAGCAGTGGTCCTCGTCGATCTGTGGCGGGATCTCACGTCGTGCATCGAGGATGCGGAACCGATCGCGGTGGAGGTGCGCGAAGATGCCCCGGCCGCCCGGTGTTCTCCGGCTGCTCGGCGAGCGGTATCGCGCCCGGTGCCGGTGAGTGCGAGTTGCCGGTATCCGGGAACCGGAGGGCGCGCGCCTGGTGCGGCGCGCTCCCCCGTTTCGTGAGAACGACGACGTCAGCTCGCGGAAATGACGATGTGCACCCAGGCGTTGCCGACGTTCTTGCACTGGTTTCCGGTACCGTCGTCGTGGCCCCAGTAGCCGTTGTCCCCATAGCCGTCGTCCTGGTAACCAAGGACGAGCGGGCCGCCGTTACCGCTGACGTACCACTTGCTGCCGTTCGCGTACTGGAACCAGGTCAGTCCGGACGTCGCCCCGGGAATGTGGAACGATCCGTGGTAGAGACCATTGTCGGCGAGCGGGTCGACGTACCGTTTCCAGGTCTTGCCACTACCGCCGGTCTGGACGCAGCCACCCCCGGTGATGGTCACGTAGTCGCCGTGCTGGAACTGGATCGAGCTGTACGTCGTGGATGCCTGGGTGACCACCGGCTCCGTGACCCAACAGTCCAGGGGCAGTGTCCGGCCCGTGCAGTACGAGTTCATCGCGGCCGGCCGTGCGGCCACGGCGCGTTCCACGGTCGGCGTGCTCGCCGAGGCGGGTGCAGCAGCAGCGCCTGCGACCAGCGCGCCCGCCACTGCGGCGATCGATCCGCGCTTGAGCAAGGCTCGAGTCCTCATTTCATCTTCTCCCTACCCGTTGATGACATCCGCAGTTCGCCTGCGGACCGCAAATCTCACCGCGCGCCACTCCCCCCCGTGGTGGGTAGCACCGTGAGATTGGGCCAACCGGTGGTTCCCGCGGCGGACAGGAGCAACGTAAAGGCAGCGGATTAGAGTCGGCTTATAGCCGGCCGGTTGCGGCTCGTCTGCTTCGGGCAGAGCGCGGACGTCTGCTCGTGCCGAACGGACAGTCATCGGGTCAGCAGCCGCAGATGCCTACCGTGGAAATGAAGAAAACCCCAGGTAGGCGCGCTGGAAACCCGGGTCCGTCACGCGGGTCAGCGTCCGTAGCAACGCTGCAGCTCGGTGAAGTCGTAGAAGTAGCTACCCGCCGTGAACGGCTTGCACTCGCTCTTGAAGTGCGTTTCCTTCTCGTTGTACAGCATCCTGATCAGCACCTGGCCGGAACCGTTCCGGAATACGTCCCACTGCATGTTCGCCGCGTACGGCGCGACGTTCGCCCCGCGCCATGGGTTTCGGGAAGGGCTGAACGTGTCGGTGCGGGGCACCTGCACCTCGCTACCGGGCAACCGCATCAGCGCGGCCAACGGGATGATCGTCTCCGCGTGCGCGAAGCGTAGCCGCGCGACGTCGGTGCTGGTGCCGCTGCGGTAGGCCGCGACGGCGTGGAAAAAGTCGTCCTCCAATACCGAGGCCATCTTGAACGTGATCGTCGAGCCCGAGAGGCCGGGACCTTTCTCGTAGAACGTCGTCGCATCATCGACGAAGGCGAAGTGCTCGGCCGTCTTGCGGTCGATGAACCGATCGAAGTGCCACACTCCCTCACGGCTGAGGCCGGGTGTGATGGCGTAGACGTTGAACAGCGCGATAGTGGCGTCGACCGCGTTGCGCGTCTGCTTCTTCCCGTCGCTGTCGGTGAACGTGTATCCATCGCTGGCCAGGCGACCAACGAAGTCGTCGGCGAACAGGGCACCCAGACACGTCACCGCGTCCTTGTCGGACTCCTTGCTGTACGTGATCTTCTTCAGGGTCGCGTTCAGTGTTGCGTCATGCTTCACGTACGTCGCGTAGTCCGCATTCACGGGTTCCTTGTGGAAATACAGCGTCCTCGTATCGGCGACCGGCTTCTTGACCAGGGGCTTCAGCGACGGCAACGCGCTCGTCATCGCCGCAGTGAAGGCCGCGCCGCTGTCGGCGGCCCGCGGAATCCCGGAGTTCACCACCGTGACGCGCCGACCGGTGGGGGCGGCCTTGGCGAACAGGTCCGGCAGCCGCTGCACCAGACGTGCGCCCAGATCCGCATGCTCTTGCTTGCCGAGTGCGCTGAGCGCGCCGAAGCCCAGCTTCCGGTTGGCAGCGTCGAGGCTCTTGAGCTCGGTCAGCAGATCGTTGGCCAGCGGTTTCACCTTGCCCGCTGCCTGCGCCTGAGCGATCACCTGTTCCAGAAAGACGATGTCGTCCTCATCGCCGAGTGCCCGCGCGCCATGTCGAGCGATCATCTCGGTGAAGCCCGGGACGAACCCGGCCGGCGCAGGCCCGTACGAACCGAGAACCGCATCCGGCCGGTACGGCGTGTTCGTGGTGAGAAAGTCCGCCGGCCCGCCGGGCTCCGCCGGCGTTGCCGCTCGGCCACGGTCGTGCCTGTCCAGCGCTGCGGACGCCGCGTGGAGGCCGGCCACCGTGGCCGGTACCGCGCACACCGCCGCCACCACGCCGATCGCGACCCGCACCCATCTCGACCTCGACATCGTTTCTCCCCTCTCGCCGCGCAGTTCTTCGGATGTGGTACGGCACCCACCGCGCTCAGCGTTCGAGTGAATCCGGACACACCCGACTGCGGCGGCGCACGCGCCGCGCTGAACGGATCAACGAGAGTCCGACGTGGACGGTCATGCCGGTGCGGTGGTGATCCGGGCCAGCAGGGACGGTGGGATGTTGCCGCCGGTCAGCACGACGCCGATCCGGCGATACCGTCCGCTCGCCGCGATCACCAGCGCACCGGCGAGCCCCGCCGCCGCCGACGGCTCGACGACCTGCCCGAGATGCGTCAACACCAGCCGTAGCGCCCGCACGATCGCGTGATCGTCGACGCGGACCACCTCCGCGACCGAACCCTGGGCGATCTGGAACGGAAGCTCGCCGACACAGGCGGGGCGCAAACCGTCGGCGATCGTGGGTCCGGGCGCAACAAGGATTCTGCGGCCCGCGGCGATGCTCCGGGCCAGGGAATCACATCCGACCGGCTCGACCCCGATCACGTCGACGCCGGTCCCGGCGGTGGCGAGGCACGCACCGGCGATGCTGCTTCCGCCCCCGACCGCGAGGACGAGGGCTTGCGGCATTTCACCCTGCTCGGCCGCCTGTCGCAGCAACTCGCGGCTGGCGGTGCCCTGTCCGGCGACGACGTCTGCCGTCGCACCGACGAGGGGATGTCCAAGCGTTTTCGACACCTCGTCCGCGACGGCCGTCCGCTGCTGCCAGGAGGTGCCCGCGAAGATGATCTGACCCCCGGCTCGGCGAATTCGCGCCACCTTCACCGGCACGGCGTCCGACGGCAGGACGACGGTCGCCGGCAACCCGTGGCGGCGTGCGGCCAACGCGATGGCGGTGCCGTGATTGCCGGTGCTCTGCGCCACCACGCCGGTGCAGCCACCCGCAGCGACGAGACGACCGACCGCCAACAGCGCCCCCCGGCTCTTGTACGACCCGCCCAGCTGCTGGTTCTCCGCCTTGATCAGAATCCTCGCGCCCGCGATGTGGTCGATGGCCGCTGAGTGCAAGAGCGGGGTACGGGTGATCTGGCCGTCGAGTTCGGCGGCAGCGTGGTCGAGGTGGTGCGGGCCGGACCTGGTGGCGGTCAGCACCGGTGTTCCCGATCCGCGAGCACGTCAGCGGCGACGGTGAGGAGCGCATCCACGGCGTCGAGCGGGTGCGTGGGCGGCAGGGGGAAGGGTTCCGGGTCGGTACACCGGTCGAGGAGGAGTTCCACGACGGCGGCACTGTCCATGATCGCGGCCGGGTCGTTGGTTCCGGGCAGGATACGGATCTCGACGGTGTCCCGGACGGGTTTGCCGGTGAGAAGCTGCGTGAGGTTGACGTCGAAATACTTGGTCAGGCGTACGTCGGCGGCGACTGCACGCAGCTCGTCGTACGACGGAACGTTGTCGGCGACGGTGATCAAGGGTTCGGGCAGCGGTGCGAGCCGCGTGCAGGCGGGATTGGTCTGCAGGATCGTGCGCAGCGGTGCACGCCAGTGGCCGAACAGTCGGATGAGGTTGGCCAGGGCATACGGGGTGCGGAACGGGCCGCCGTCGACATGCAGGTGGACCGCGGCCTCGGCCGGGACGGTGAAGCCCAGTTCGCGGGCCGGCCCGAGCAGGTACTCCAGCGCGGCGCGGTGATCCCGGACCAGCGGCGGTGTCACGATCTCGCACGGCCGTTCCCGTTCGCCGACCAGCGGGGCGGCCAAAGCGATGGTGGCGCCGTCGCCGTCGTCCAGGCGGTACACGTCGTCGACCCGATCGGCGGTGACACCCCAGAACCGGGCGGTGGCGTCCAACGCCGTGCCGATCGTGCCGCCGGGATCACTCTGCGCGGCCAGCAGCCGCAGCAGCCGGTGGTCGTCGCTGAGGATCCGGAACCAGCCCGGCGCGGCCGGTGAGTCCGGATCGAGCCCGGCGACCAGGGTGATGTCGTCGACGAGCGTGCACAGCAGGGCGTCGTCGCGGTCGTACACCGCGAAACCTTGGGTCAGGTGCAGGAACCGTCCCAGGCCCGGGACCAGGGACGGTTCGCTGTCGTGATGCCACACCGGGCGGATCCGACCCCCGCAGCGGCGGGCCAGTTCCTCGGCCAGGCTTCGGCGGCTACGGCCCGCGGGAGCCATCAGCTCGATCTCGAAACCGGTCCGCCGGTGCAGCGCCGCGGTCACGGCTTGATCGGCAACGAGTGACCGGCCAGCAGCTTCTCCCCGCCCCTGACCTTCGCCGCGTAGGCGTCCTTGGTGTGCCAGATCTTGCTGAGCTTCGCCGCGTCCTTGATGGTGTAGCCGGCCCGGAAGAACTCGTTCACCGCGCGTTCTTCGCGGGTGCTGCCGGTGTCGACGTTCGGCGGCTTGACCGGCAGCGACTCACCCGCCAGCAGCAGCCGGCCGGCCTTCGCCTTGACGTCCAGGAGGTCGTCGTCCTTCATGTTCCAGAGCTTGGCCAATTTCTGCGCCTCCGACAGGTCGTAGCCCGCCGAGAAGTACTTGTCCAGATACCTCTGCGTATCGACCGGACTCACCGACGGCACTCCGGCGGGCGCGGAAGCGGCCACGGAAGCGGGCGCGGACGCGGGCGCGGGCGCGCCGGCGGCGTACGCCGGGGCCGCGTTCCCCTGCTGGCTCGCCGCCGGCAGCAAGGCCGGCAGGTTGACGGCCGCGGCGATCAGGCCGGCGCCCAGGACCGCACCACCAGCCACCTGCGCACCCCGGCGACGCCGCCGGTACTTCTGAGACAACTCCTGTACCCGGGCGTACACGGCGCCCGAGTCAGGAGCGAGTCCCTCCTCCGCGGTGAACACCTCGTGAAGGGCGTTCGCTTGCTCGTTCATCATTTCTCCCCTGCGTGAATCTGAACCCGGTGCCTACCTGAACTGAGCCGAAGCGTGCTCAAAGCTCTCGAGGCATGACTACGGACCGTCGCCTGACTGCATCCGAGCAGGTCCGCGATCGCGTCGTCGGGCAACTGCTCGTAATACCGCAGCACCAGCACCGCCCGCTGCTTGCGCGGCAAACCCGCCAGCCGCGACCGCAACGCGTCGACCTCGGCCACACCGTCGGCGTGGTCATCAACCCCGCCGCGCGCGTCGCCCAGATCGACCAACCGCTCACCTGCCGGACGTACATTGCGTACGGTCCAACTGCGCCGCCACGACAGATACTCGTTGAGCAGCATTCGACGTACATAAGCCTCGGGGGCGTCCGCCGCCCTGATCCGCCGCCACTTCACCTGTGCGCGGGCCAGCACCTCCTGCACGATGTCCTGCGCGAGGTGGCGGTCGCCCGTCAGGACGACCGCGTACCGCAACAAGCTGGGCAGCCGGGTTACCGCGAAATCCTCGAAGCTCACATCCACCTAGATGAAAACGAGCAGCCGATCTGTGCAGCTGGTGGCGCCACATTTTCCACGCCATCTCGACAATCACCGAGCGCCGTCGATGTGCCACTGAACGCAACCCGCAAACCGTGCCAACCATGTGCTTGCTCGCACGCACGACTCACACTCGGTAAAAAGCACCAGAGTGCTCCGATGCGGTGTCATTCTTTCTCACGTCATTCATGAGCGCGGACGTACGCGTGACGCCGCGGGAGCGGACCGCGTGCGAAGTGGATGGTGGGGCAGGATGGGGTCATGTCGGTTCGCAAAGTGATCATCGCTGGTGGAGGAGTCGCGGGGACCGCGACCGCGCTCGCCCTGAAGAAATTCGGCATCGAGGCTGAGGTCTACGAGGCGCACCCGTCCGGCGGTGCGGATGCCGGCGCGTTCCTCACCGTCATGCGCAACGGCATGGCAGCACTCGCGACGATCAATGCGGCCGAGGCGGTCGACGCGGTGTCGTTCCCCGCGCGGGCCGTGGCGTTGCTCGACGCTTCGGGCCAGCAGCTCGGGCACCGGCCGATCGATGGTCCGGCCCGCACCCTCACCCGAGCCGCCCTGTACCAGGCACTGCAGGACCTCGCGATTGCGCGAGGAATCCCGGTACACCACGGCAAGTGCATGACCGGCGCCACCACGGGCCCGGACGGCGTCGACGTGAGTTTCGCCGACGGCAGCCGGGCCACCGGCGACGTGCTGGTCGGGGCGGACGGCATCCACTCCGTGACCCGTCGCCTCATCGACCCGGACGCGCCCGACCCCCGCTACTGCGGGCAGCACGTCGTGTACGGCTACACGGCCGGGAACCCAGCCGGTCTCGCCCTGGACGAGTATCACATGGTCCGCGGTAGCCGAGCGTTTTTCGGCCTCACCGTGCCCGACGGTGACGGCCGGACGTGGTGGTTCGCCCGCCTCCAGGGCGAGAGCCCGGCCGCCGGGCTCAGTCCGGATCAGTGGCGCGACCGGGCGCTGCAGATGTGCCGCGAGGACAGCACACCGGTCCATGCGATCATCGCCGCCTCCGGTGCGAATATCGTGGGCAGCGACTCCTACGACATCCCGACCACCCCGCTGTGGCACCACGGCCGCATGGTCCTGACCGGCGACGCCGCCCACGCCGCGGTCCCCGCCGCCGCCCAAGGCGCTTCCATGGCTCTTGAGGACGCTGTCGCATTGGCTGCTACGCTGCAGAACCACGACAGCCCGGCGATCGCCTTCGACGCCTACGAAGACCGCCGCCGCGCCGAGACAGAGGAAACGGTTGCCGCGAGCGCCCGCCTGAGCACCCGGTCAGCACCGGCGGACGCGGACACTCGACGAGGGTAGAGGTCAGGCCCCCCGACAGCCGCCCGCGTCAGCCAGGCTGGATCCGCCCGAACCGGCTGCGGTGAAAGACCAGCGGCGACGGGTCGGTCAGCCCGGCACGGCGTGCGGCTTGCAGACGAAGCAGCACGATGGTGTGGTCGCCCGCGAGCACCTCGCGGTAGATCGTGGTCTCGAAATGGGCGAGTCCGTCGTTGAGGATGACAGCCCCCATCGGCGTGGCGGTGAGCGACAGCCCGTCGAAACGCTGCGCCGGGGCGGCGGACAGTTGGCGGGCGACCGCCGAGTGGTGTTCGGCCAGGATCGTGACGCCGAGATGTGCCGCGCGGCGCAGATCGGGCCACGTCTTCGACGCGTTGGCGATGGAGAAGGACACCAGCGGCGGATCGAGGCTCACCGAGGTGAACGAGCTGGCCGCCAGACCAGCGGGCACGCCGTCGACGAGGGCGGCGACGGCCACCACCCCGCTGGGGAAGATGCCGTACACCTCGCGGAGCCGGTGGCGGTCGAGGTCCTGGTGGGTGTGCAGCGTTTTCATGCGATCTCCCCCCGGGTGCCCAGGTATGCCTCGACGGCCGGGCTGGTCGCCGCCAGCCAGCCGGCGTACGCATCAGGGTCGTCGTGGTGCCGGTCGATGACGAACAGCCCCCGCCCCGGGACGGTTGCGCCGAGTTCGGTGAGCACCGGCCGCAACGTCAGCTCGGCCGCGAGATGGTGCTGGGGACTCGCACCGAGCAGCAGTGGCACGGCGAGCCCACGCAGCCCCGTTCCGCCCGCGAACCGGTCCAGGAAAAGCTTCAGCAGGCCTGTGTAGGTGCCTTTGTAGGTCGGGCTCGCCACCACGACGAGGTCGGCCGCGCCGACCTCGTCCACCAGAGCGGCGACGTCCGGGTCCGTCCAGTCCAGCAGGGCCGGGCCGAGGGTGGCCAGGTCGACGGTGATCTCCGGGGTATGCCCGGCGAGCTCCCGCGCGACGTACACCGCCGCGGTGAGAGTGCGGCTGGCCGGGCGCGGATTGCCGACCACGACCGCGACCCGGACGCTCACGGCGTAACCGCCGTGTTGCGGTTCGCGGACCGGGGCAGCCCGTAGTGCTCGCGCAGGGTACGTCCGGTGTACTCGGTGCGGAACCGGCCGCGTTCCTGCAGGATCGGCACCACCCGGTCGACGAACAGTTCGAGGCCGCCGGGCAGCACCGGCGGCATGATGTTGAAGCCGTCGGCGGCGCCCGCGTCGTACCATCCGGTGATGGCGTCCGCGACCTGCGCAGGTGTGCCCGCGAAGGTGCGGTGGCCGCGGCCCCCGCCGAGCCGGGCGATGATCTCGCGGACGGTGAGCCGTTCGCGGCGGCCCAGGTTGACCACGAGCGTACGGCGGCTCTTGGCCCCTTCAAGCTCGTCCTCCTCCGGCAGGTGGGCCGGGAGTTCGGAGTCCAGGCGCAGCTCGGCGACGTCCATGCCGAGCAGCTCGGCGAGGCCGGGCAGGGCGAACTCGGGGCGGATCAGCCGGTTGAGTTCGGCGTCGAGCTCCCGTGCCTGCGCCTCGGTGTCGCCGATGACGGGCACGATCCCCGGCAGGATCTTGACGTGGTCAGGGTCCCTGCCGTGTTCGGCGGCGCGCCGCTTGAGGTCGTCGTAGAACTCCTGCGCGTCGGCGAGCCTCTGATGCGCGGTGAACACGGCCTCGGCGTACCGTGCGGCGAAGGTACGGCCGTTCTCCGACGATCCGGCCTGGACCAGCAGGGGGTGGCCCTGCGCGGAACGGGGGACGTTGAGTGCGCCCGCCACCCGGTAGAAACGGCCCTCGTGCGCCGGTGGGTAGATCAGGTCGCTGTCGCCCCAGACGCCCCGCTCCTTGTCCGCGAGGATCACGTCGTCGTCCCAGGAGTCCCAGAGCTTGAGGGAGACGTCGAGGAATTCGGCGGCCCGCTCGTAGCGTTCGGCGTGGGCGGGCAGGTGGTCCAGGTTGAAGTTGCGGGCCGCGTCCAGCCCGGCCGTAGTGACGATGTTCCACCCGGCCCGCCCACCGCTGATCAGGTCCAGCGAGGCAAATCGCCGGGCCAGGTTGTACGGCTCGTTGTAGGTGGTCGAGGCGGTCGCGATCAGCCCGATCCGCTCGGTGACCCCGGCCAGCGCGGTGAGCAGGACGGTCGGTTCCAGGGTCCCGGAGGGGCGCCGTTCCACCTGGTCCCACAGCACCGGGCCGTCGGCGAGGAACACCGAGTCGAGCCTGCCGCGCTCCGCGATCCGGGCCAGGTTCTGGTAGTGCGCGACGTCCACGTGGGCGTACGGGTCGCTCTGCGGCAGCCGCCAGGACGCCTCGTGGTGCCCGACCCCCATGAGGAACGCGTTGAGGTGCAGCTGTCCCGGCCGGGTCACGACGCCACTGCCTGCGGGGTGTAGTGGCCCGCCTCGTCACCCTCGATGACGTAGCTCGTCCCGCCGTCCGCGCCGACCGGCACGTCGCCGGCCACGGTGACCCGGTGCAGCTTGCGGGGCAGGTCGCCGTAGTCGTCGGCGGCGTAGTGCTGGGTGGTGCGGTTGTCGAAGACGACCACGTCGCCGACCGCCCAGCGATGGCGCAGCGTGTTCTCCGGCCGGGTCACGTACGCCTGCAGCAGCCGCAGGACGTCCCGCGACTCCGTGTTCGACAGCCCGAGGATGCTGCCGGCGAAGCCACCGATGAACAGGTTCGGTACCCCGGCTTCGGGGTGGATGCGGACCACCGGGTGCGCGGTGCGGTACCGCTTCGAGACGAACACCTTGTGGTACTGCTCGGCCTCATCGGTGCGGAACTGCGGGTGCGGCGCGTAGTCGTGCTCGTTGGTGTGTACCGCCCACAACCGGTCGGCCAGCGCACGCAGGTGATCCGGCAGGTCGGCGTACGCGGCGGCGGTGTTGGCGAACAGCGTGTCCCCGCCGTACGGGGGGATGACGATGCTGCGCAGTGTGGTGGCTTTGGGCGGGGCGACCACGAACGTCACATCGGTGTGCCAGGCGTTGGCCCGGGCGCCTTCTCCGCCCTCCACATTGAGCACGTTCGCGTTGTCCTCGACCGACGGCACGGTCGGGTGGGCCGCGGTGAGCGGGCCGAACACGGAGGCGAACCGGACGTGCGCCGCGTCGTCGAGTTGCTGCCCGTGGAAGACGAGCACCTTGTATTCGACCAGCGCGGAGTTCAGCGCGCCGGCGGTGGCATCGTCGAGCGGCTGGGCGAGGTCGAGGCCGACGATCTCGGCGCCGAGGCGGCCGCCGATTCGGCGGATGTCCGGGATGCTGGGGGCGAGCGTCATGGGAGGTTCCTTTCTAGTTGGTGGTGCGCCAGGTCGAGAAGCGGCGTTCGGTGAGGACGAGCAGCTGGTTCACGACCAGGCCGATGACCGAGATGGTGATGATTCCGGCGTACATGTCGGGGACCGCGAAGTTGTACTGCGCGTAGTTGATGAGGTAACCGAGGCCGGCCTTGGCGCCGACCATCTCGGCCGCGATGAGGATGAGGATCGAGTACGCCCCGGCCAGCCGGATCCCGGTGAAGATGGTCGGCACGGCGGCGGGCAGGATCACCTTCTGGAACAGCCGAAGCGGGCCGAGCCCGAGCGAACGCGCCGACTTGATCAGCAGCGGGTCGACGGTACGGACGCCGCTGACCGTGTTGAGCAGGATCGGCCACGAGCAGGCGTAGAAGATGATCGCGATCTTCGAGGTCTCGCCGAGCCCCAGCACGAGCACGAAGACCGGCAGCAGCGCCAGCGCGGCTGTGTTGCGGAACAGCTCCAGCACCGGGTTGAGCAGGTTCGCCACCGGCTTGTACCAGCCGATCAGCAGGCCCAGCGGGATGGCCACGACGACGGCGAGGCCGAACCCTGCCAGCGACCGCGTGAGGCTGGCCCGCGCGTGATCGATCAGCTCGCCGGACAGCACCAGCTGCCACCAGGCGGACAGCACTTCGGACAGCGGCGGCAGGAAGGTGGCGTCGACCAGCCCGATCCGGGGGAATGCCTCCCAAACGGCCGCCAGCACCGCGATCGCCGCCACCCGGCTGACGACCGCGCCGGCGCCACGCCGGACGCGGTGGGTCCACGGGTACGCCGGGACCGGCGGCGCCGTCGTAACGGGTGGGGTCGTCGTCGTGGTCGGCGTGCGCAGCGCGACCGGCGTGAGGCTAGACACGGGCCACCTCCAGCTCCTCGTTACGGGCCTTGTCCACCTCGGTGCGCAGCAGGCTCCAGATCTCGTGGCGGTAGTGCACGAACGCGGGGTCGGAACGCAGGTCCTCGGTGGCCGATCGGGCGACCAACGGCACCTCGACGACGCGTTTGATCCGGCCCGGCCGGGAGGTCATCACCGCGACCCGCTGACCGAGGTAGACGGCCTCCTCGATGCCGTGAGTGATGAACACGATGGTCTTGCCGGTCTTCTCCCAGATCCGCAGCAACTCGTCCTGCAGGCCGTCGCGGGTCTGCGCGTCGAGCGCGGCGAACGGCTCGTCCATCAGCAGCACGTCCGGGTCGAACGCGAGGCTGCGGGCGATCGCCACCCGTTGCTTCATGCCGCCGGACAGCTCGTGCGGATACCGGTCGTGAAATCCGGACAGGCCGACCAGGTCCAGGTACTCGCGGGCCCGGGCGGCCCGTTCCCGCTTCGGCACCCGCTTTGCCTCCAGGCCGAACTCGACGTTGCTCTGCGCGGTACGCCAGGGAAGCAGGGCGTACTGCTGGAACACCACCCCGCGGTCGAGACCCGGGCCGCTGATTTCGACGCCGTCGACCAGGATCCGCCCGCTGGTGGGCTCGGTCAGGCCGCCGAGCAGGTCGAGCAGGGTGGATTTGCCGCAGCCGCTGGGCCCGACGATGACCAGGAACTCTCCCGACCGTACGGTGAGGTCGATGTCCTGCAGCGCGCTGACGGTGGTGCCGCGTGCGTGGAACGCCTTGCCGACGCCCTCGAACTGGATCTTGGCGGTCATTTCGCCGACCCGCTCGCGGCGTACGGGTTGAACTCGTTGGTGTAGATGTCGGCGGCGCTGACCTGCTTGCCCTTGAGCTCACCGGCCCGGTCCAGCCAGTCGATCCAGGTGGCGAACTCCTTGTCGCTGATGAGGCCGCCCTGCCCCGCGACGCCGAAGCTCTTGAAGTACTGCAGGGTGCTGGTGTCCTCGTTGCGGCCGCGCGCTTTGATGATCTTCTCGAAACGGGCGATGACCTCGTCGTGCGGCGTGGTACGTGACCATTCGATCGCCTTGGCCACGCCGCCGACGAACGTGCGGACGGTGTCGGGGTTCCGCCGGATGAAGTCCTGCCGGAACACGTAGCTGCCCGCGCTGAACTCCCCGAGCAGTTCGTAGTCGGTGTACAGGGCGCGTACGCTCCCGCGGGCGACCGCCTTGTCGCGCAGCACCCCGCTGAGCGAGGCCACGTCGATCTGACCCTGGCGCAGCGACTGTTCGGTGTTCACGGGCGGCACGACGACCAATTCGACCTGCTTGATCTCGTCGTCGGTGAGCCCGTTGCGGGCCAGGTACGTCTTGGTGATCGCCTCAGCGTGCGCACCGAGCGTGTTGACGCCGATCTTCTTGCCGATCAGGTCCCGGGCGCTCCTGATCGGACTGTTGTCGAGCACGTAGAACCCGTCGAAGGTGTCCTTGTTCGCACCGTAGTAGGCGATCACCGCCTTGATCGGCGCCTTCGAGGCGGCCAGCTTGACGATGGCGCCGTTGAAGGCGCCGCCGAAGTCCACATCGCCGGTGGTCGCGGCCTGGATGTCCTGCGGGCCGCTGATGGTGTTGCCGATCCACTTGAGCTTGACGTCGCCGAGGTATCCGAGGTCGGCCGCCAGCTCCGGCAGCGTCACCTGCCCCACCCAGCCCTGGTAGCGCAGTTCGGTGGCCTGTTTGCCGGTGGCAGCGCTGCTGGCCTGGCTGCAACCCGAGAGTGCCGACGTGACGAGCAGGCCGCTCGCCAGCACGGCCGCCAGTGCGGATCTATGGAATCTCATCGGAACGCTCCTCGTGGGGATAGGTGGCAGCGACCGGCCGCCGAGGCAGTCGGTTGCAGGTGGCAGTCATCGCGCCGCGACGGGTCTGCGGCGTTCGGGCATGTCGGGGAACCGGGCATGCGTGGTCGTCGAGCGAAGATGCGGTCGCCGGGTGAACGCGGGCGCCGTCGGCGTGCGGTGCTCAGAGGTCGCTCCCGGGATCTCCCGAGGCGCTGCCGGCAGGTGGCGGGTCGGCGTTACCGGAGGGCGCAGTCCGCCACACGGATTGATCCGCGGTCGGGGGCGTCGGGTGCGCTGCGCTTCGCCGGCGAGCTCAACAGGTGCAGGTGCACACCCGGAGGAAGTCGACGAAGCGGCGCCGGGTGAGGCGCTTGCTTCGTTTCATGTCAGGAACGTAGCTGCTCACGAGCCCTGACGTCAGCAGGTTTGTGAGCCAGGTCACATATATTTCCCATAGGGGCAATAGGATTTGCCGCCTGTCCGGATCCTTGCCGGTTCCTTGAAGACCGATTGAGGCTGAGTTGACCTACACGGCCGACTTAACCGTCGACAGCACCGGCGAGCACTCAGGGCTTCCGGCCGAGGGAAGGAACTTCTGATGCAGCGTGGCGGAATGAGCATGATCGCCGCGGCCGCGACCGTGGTCGGTGGTATCGCGCTCAGCACCGGCGTGATGTGGCAGGCGTCCAGCGCCGCCTTCACGGCGTCGACCAACAACGCCGCCAACTCCTGGAACGCCGGCACGGTCGCCCTCAGCGACGACGACAGCACCACCGCGATGTTCACCGCGAACGGCCTGCGGCCCGGTTCGACGGCCGCGAAATGCATCAAGCTGACGTACAACGGCAGCCTCTCCGGCACCGTCAAGCTGTACAGCTCGGCCGTGTCCGGCGCGCTGGCCCCGTACGTGGACCTCGTGATCGAAGAGGGCACCGGCGGCGACTTCAGCAGCTGCACCGGCTTCAGCGCCGCAGGCGGCCCGACCTACACCGGCACGCTCGCCACGCTGGGCAGCACCAAGACCGACTTCACGTCGGGCGTGGGCACGTTCGCGCCGACCGGCGCCGGACAGGTCCGCACCTACCGCATCACGTACACCGTGAATGCCTCGACGCCGGACGCCCAGCAGGGCGCCACCGCCGCCGCGACGTTCAACTGGCAGGCGGCGAGCTGACCGCATAGCCGCCCGGCACCGGACCGAAGGTTCTGGACTGCCCCGTCTCCGCAACCCGGGGCAGTCCGGCAAACGGGACCGTGGCGGAGTTCCCGCGTCCCGCTGGGCCCCCGGTCCGCGACGCGGGCTGACGCTGCACCGGTCCCTGCCGGTGGCTCGGCTGATGGGCTCGGCTGATGGGCTCGGCTGATGGGCTCGGCTGATGGGCTCGGCTGATGGGCTCGGCTGATGGGGCTCGCGGCTGGTGGGCTCGCGGCTGGTGGGCCCGGCTGGAGGCGATCGGCCTGCCGGCCGCCGAGGCGGCGGTACTCGCTCGGACGCTGCCGCCGCTGACCGGGGCCTGGACCGAGCCGGAAGCATCTGGCCCGGACCAGAAATGATCGAGAACTCTCATGTCCGGCGTATCCCGGCCGACTTGGACCCGGAGGAGGGCGGATGGCTGGCGGCGGATCGTGGGCTCCCCGGGGCGGGAGCCCGGTGGCACGACCCGGTCGCACCCGCCGCGGCCTGCGTGCCGCGCTCGTCCCGCTGGTGGTGCTGAGTCTGGCCGGGCTGGGCCTGCTGCCCACGAGCCTGGCCGCCTTCTCGGCCACCACGACCGGTCCCGCGTCGTCGTATACCACACGTGCCACGTTCGGCCTGTCCCAGACCGCCGGCTGTTTCAGCAACGACGGGTCGGGCAGCTGCACCGCGGCGACCGGCATCGTCAACGGCAAGAGCGCCGTGGTCAGCCCCGACGGCAAGCACGTGTACGTCGGCACCGTCTCCGACGCCACGAACAGCGGAATCGCGATGTTCTCCCGCAACGCGACGACCGGCGCCCTGACCCAGCTCGCCAGCCCGAACAAGTGCCTGAGCAACGGCACCGTCAGCGGCTGCACCGCGGCGCCCGGCCTGCTCAACTACGTCTACGACGTGGCCATCAGCCCGGACGGCAAACACGTGTACGCCCCCGGCTACACCAGCAAGACGGTCGCCGAGCTGTCCCGCGACTCGAGCACCGGCGCGCTGACCCCGCTGGCCGGCCCGAACAAGTGCCTGTACGACAGCGGCACAGCAAGCATCAGTGGCTGCACCTCGGCCCGCCAGATCGACGGGGCCGTCGGCGTGGCCATCAGCCCCGACGGGGCCAACGTCTATGTGACGTCGTACACCTCGAACTCGCTGACCGTCTTCGACCGCAACAGCACCACCGGCGTCCTCACCCAGCAAGCAGGCACCGCGGGGTGCATCACCAACGCCGCCGTCTCCGGGTGCACCACCGGCAAAGGGCTCAGCCAGCCGCGCTACATCGCCATCTCACCCGATGGGACCAGCCTGTACGTGGCGTCGTTCGCCAGCCAAGCCGTGGCGGTGTTCCAACGCAACACGTCCACCGGCGCCCTCACCCAGGCCAGCATGCCGAACGCCTGCCTCTACGACAGCGGCGCCACCACCATCACCGGCTGCACTTCCGCCAAGGGGCTCTCCACGGCGTACGGCGTGACGGTCGCACCCAATGGTCGCAGCGTGTACGTGATGGCCCTCAACGGCGACACCGTGGCCGCGTTCACCCGGAACACCGGCACCGGCGTGCTCACCCAGCTGGCCAACCCCAACGCCTGCCTCTACCTGTCCGGCGGCACCGTGGTCCCCGGGTGCAGCAGCGCCCGCGCCATCGACGGCCCGAGCTCGATGACGTTCAGCGACGACGGGCTGTTCGCGTTCGTGGCGGGCAACAGCGGCAACGCGGTCGCCGCGTTCCGGCACGACAACACCACCGGCGTACTCACGCAGCTGACCGGCACCGCCGGTTGCATCGCGGTCAGCGGCGCGGGCGGCTGCTCCACCGGGCTCGGCCTGATGAACGCGAACACCGTCTTCACCAGCCCGGACGGGCGCGACGTCTACGCGGCGGGCGGCGCCTCGGGCGGCAACGGGTGGGTGGCTCCGCTCAACCTCACCCACTGACTCACGGGCCGCAGAAGACATCGACACGGCCTGGCAGGCCCGGCAGCGCCAGCGAGCTGATCGGCAGCGGGAGCATCTTCTCCAGTGATGAATCGTGACCGAACGTGTGCGGGAATGGTCGCTCCGTCAGCGGATTCCTGCCTTCCCCGGGGTTCTGCGGCAAGGCAGAACGCCGGCTGAGGCCGGCTTGACCTGCGCCCGGCAAGGTTGCCGGGGTCAGCAAACGTTGAAGGAGCAGGGTCATGAAGAAGCTGTCGCGCCTGATCGCCACCGCCGGTGTGGCCCTGGCCGGCGCCCTGCTCGCCGCTCCGCACGCCGCATCGGCCGCCGCCTCGGCCCAGGTCCCCGGTGCGCCGATGGGTGTGCAGCAGGTCCGCTCGGCCGGCACCGCCGGCCAGACCGACGTCTACTGGAAACCCACCACCCACGCCACCCGCTACCGGGTCACCGTCAAGGACGGCGCCGCCACCGTCGTCAGCAGCCTGGTCCCGGCCACCCAGGCCCTGACCAACGGCCTGCACCACCTCAGCGTGGCCACCCCCAACGCGTGCAGCACCTACAAGATCACCGTGCGGGCCGAAGACGCCCTCGGGCAGGGCGCCCAGGTCACCGTGACCGAGAAGACCCTCGCGCCGACCATCGTGACCAAGGCCCGCGGCTACCGGGGTGCCGACCGCACCCGGGCTACGTTCGAAATGTCCGCGCCGCAGTGGAAGGGCTACCTCGTCGCTGCCGGCGGCGGCGCCACGGGCGACGACCTGAAGAAGCCCACCATCGCGGTCACGGTCAAGATGACGCTCGTGCGGCTCGCCGACAGCAAGGTGATCACCACGGTGTCCAGCACCCAGAGCGGCTGGACGACCGCCAAGCTCGGCCAGCAGTTCACCGGCCTGGACACCAAGCGCGCCTACGTCCTGAAGGTCAGCACCGCCAACGGCTTCGGCAGCTGCGCCCGCCAGGACGGCAAGATCCTGCTCAACGCCGCCGCCTGACACCGGACCCCATCCGTCACACGGTGATTGCGATCAGAGAACTGGCTTGCGCGCGTTGAAGAGTCCACCCAATTGGCCCAGATGCCCATCCATCAGGAGCATCCACCGGTACGCCTCGCATCATCGGTAAGGTGGCCGGCGGCCGTCGTCCGCATCTGCGAGCTTGAGCTGCATTGCCTGCTGGAGGCATACCTGGGCCTCAGCACGATTCCCTATTCCGAGGTGGATATCCGCGAGCGTCTCAAGGATTTCGCCTTCGGTCACGCGGTAGCCAGCATGTCGGGCCAATTCGAGCGCCTGCTGAGCATGGTCGAGTGCCCCGTCGAGGCCGCCCAGTGCCTGCAGAGTGCCGGCCAGGCCTGTGTGCGCCTCCATCTCTTGGAACAACGATTCGATTGGTGCGACGGCAGTCAAGGCCCGCTCGTGATAGTGCCTGGCCTTCGCCGCGTCGCCGAGTGCCAGGTGCGCCCGCCCGAGCGTGTTGAGCAGCGCCGGTGCCTGGCGTTGGCGGTCGGCCTGCTCGACCAGTTCGAGCCCGGCTGCTGCCTGGTCGATCGCTTCGTGGTGTCGATCGGCGTGGTGGTGTATGCGCGCAAGCAGATTCATGGTTGCGGCGGTGCCGTCGATGTCGCCAGCCTTGCGGTAGATGTCCAAGGAACGGTCGGCGAGAGGGAACGCTTCCTGGTGTCGTTCGAGTAGGCACAGGGCGTGGGCGAGACCACCCATGGCCATCGCTTGGCCACTCAAAGAATCCGTTTCCCGATACAGCGTCAAGGCTTCCTCGAGATACTGAACTGCCTGTTGTGCACGGCCGAGCCGGGCGCTCGCCTGCCCCAGCGCGCACAGCGTGGTGGCAAGACCGGATCTGCGACCCAGCTGCCGATCGATGGCGGCCGCGGGCCGGAGCGAGTCCATCGCTGCCCGGACATCGCCGGCAGTAATCTGTGCGAGACCGATGTTGCCGAGAGCGGTGGCCTGGCCGGCCTCCCACCCGGCCCGGCGACTGCAGTCCAACGCACCCCGGTAGTGCTTAATGGCCTGCTTGCACCGACCGCGACTGTAGTGTGCAAAGCCCAGGCTTACATGGGCAGCAGCCTGCCCGCGTAGATCACCGTGCACCTGCGCGGCCGCCACGCCTACCTCCGCTGTATGCAGCCAGTCCACAATGTGCCCCCTGAGCCAGAAGTACCCGCGCAGGATCTCGGCTAGGCGCGAGGCGGTGCCGGGCTTTCCAAGGGTGGTCGCGGCGGTGACGACGGCGACCAGATTAAAACGTTCGTCGTCCAACCAGGCGATCGCAGCAGCGTGATCATCGAAGTGCACCAGAGGACGAGGCAACTCCTGGTCCGCAAGGCGCATCATGTGTGGATGGAGCACCTGCGCTGCCGCACGCGCATGCTCTATGTACCAGTCGACCAAGGCACCGACCGCCACGGCGCGGGCCTCGGGAGTCTCCTCTGCTTCGGCGCGTTGCCTGGCATACAGACGCAGAAGGTCATGTGTGGTGAACCGCTTACTGCCGCTTCCATGAATCAAGTGAGCTGCCGCCAGCCCTTCGAGAAGCCGCACCGTCCGGTCTGCATCTATTCCTGCCATCTCAGCCATGGCGACCGCGGACATGTCGGGGCCGGGTGCTAGGCCGAGTAGCCGAAAGACGTTCTTCATGTCGGCGGACAGACACGCGTAGGAGGCGTCGAAAACGGTCTGCACCGCCTGGGAGTCACCGTCCACGCGCAGTGCAGCCAACCGGTCGCCGTCACGCAGTTCCGCGGCGTACTCGGCGATGGACCGGTGCGGCTCGCTGTCGAGGTTTGCCGCGGCGATTCGTAGAGCGAGGGGAAGCGAGGCACACACCTGCACCAGACGCTCCGCGGCTTGAGGGTCGCTGTCCATCCGCGACCCACCCAGAATCTGCCTAAGTAGCTCGAATGCCTCTCCCGTCCCGAGTGGGTCCAGGGCGAGGCGGCGCGCGCCGTGGCTGGCCACCAACCCCGTCAAGCGGTCACGACTGGTGACGAGAACCACGCTGCCGGACGTGCCGGGCAGCAGAGGCCGCACCTGGTCGGCTGAGACTGCATTGTCGAGCATCAGAAGGACCTGCCGTCCCGCCAGCAACGACCGGAACAATCGGGCCGCGTGGTCCAGCTCGATCGGTGTCTGCTCGGCGCTGACACCCAGCGCTCGCAACATCGTGGCGAGTGCTTCGATCGGACGCATCGACGGGCCTTGACCATGTCCACGGAGGTTGACGTGCAATTGACCGTCTGGGAATTGATCGGCCATTCGATGCGCCCAGTGAACGGCAAGCGCCGTCTTACCGACGCCTGCCGTACCGGTGACAGCGATGATTTGCACCCCCCGGCGCCGCTCTTGGCCTTCCGCGAGAAGCTTGTCCAACGCTGCTATTTCCCGCACACGGCCGGAGAAGTCCATGACATCAGCGGGTAGCTCGGCCGGCCGAGTGAGCACCGCGGACGGGCGACTGTTGGACGGCATCGTGTCGACCTGCGGCTCGGCTGAGGGCGTCTCGTTGGGCGGGACCGACGGTTCCCCAGATGGTCTCGTCGTGGGCAGGTCGATGTCGGACGACCGGCGCAAGATCGCTTCGTGGAGCTTGCGCAACTCCGGCCCTGGATCGAGTCCAAGCTCGTCGCGCAGCAGTTCCATGTACTTCTGATAGCTGGCCAGGGCGTCTGCCTGCCGGTCCGACCGGTACAGCGCCAACATCAAGTGATGAATGAAGCGCTCCCGGAATGGCTGCGCCTCAGCGAGTGCTGCCACCTCGTCCACAACGTGCTTGTGCCGGCCCATGGCGAGCTCATGGCCAATACAGTCCTCCAGAACGGACAGCCGGTGCTCTTCCAATCGGGCCGACGCCGCATCGATCACGCCGCCTCCCACGCCGGCGAAAGCCGGCCCGCGCCACTGGTCGAGGGCAGAACGCAGGAGCCGCAGGGCAACAGGTCGGTTGTCCAGACGCATCGCCTCACGTGCGGCGGCAACCTGACGTTCGTACTCCACCAAGTCGAGCGTGTGACCTCTCAGCCGCAGCAGATAGCCGTTGCTCTCGGTGATGAGCAAGTCGTCTGGTCGTGCTATCAGGGCGGCCCAGGTGCGTCGCAGTTCAGACACCCGGTTGCGCACCTGGGTACCAGCGGTGACCGGCGGATTGTCGTCCCACACAGCCTTGATGAGCTGATCGAGCGGAACGAGCCGGTCGTGGTTCAGCAGTAGCAGAGCCAGGATTCTCTGTTGCCGGGGGCCCCGAACGGGCAGTGGCTCGTCGTCGCCATGAACCTGCAAAGGCCCGAGGACCCGAAACTTCACTGCTTGGCCACCCCCCACGCCCCGTCCGCCACCCGTGGTGACGATGTGGTGATCAAACGATCACGACCGAACATACCGTACAGACGTGTCCAGAGAACGCCATCTATTTGCAGGCTGATGTGGCCGCCCTCCACACGAGCGGTCATTGCCTCACGTCCACGCCAGATCTCAGTTGCCCACCGATCCGGAGCGCAACCGGACTGGCACCGGAGCTCCACCATCGCCCACGACGCACACCGTCCCCTTCGGTCTCTCGCTCACCGAGCACTCGGGAGGTTAGATGCATTTCGATCCTGGCGCAGCCGTCCGTGCAATGCAGCTCACGCGTCAGCACGTCGACTCCGGCTCTCCGACAGCGCCGATCGTCACGGAGCAGAACGGACCGATGAAGCAGTACGGTGACGGGTCTCGACAACCCGGCGGCTTCTGGTTCTGGATCCGTCGCGTCCTCTGGCCCGCGAGATAGGTCACCGCAGTCCCCAACGGGATAATCCGAGCGAACGACAGGCTCACTCGAGTGAAGGTGATGTGAACGATGGAACTGCGCAAACTCGGTGCTGACGGACCGGTGGTGTCGCGACTGGCGCTGGGCTGCATGACGTTCGGCCAGGAGGCCGACGAGGAGGCGGCATACGCGATCCTCGACGCCTTCGTCGAAGCGGGCGGCACGCTGATCGACAACGCCGACGTCTACGTCGATGGCCGCAGCGAGGAGATCTTGGGCCGATGGATACGTGACCGCCCGCAGCACCGCGAGACCCTGGTCATCGCTTCCAAAGGACGATTCCCGGTGACCGGTCAGCCGGATGCGGGTCTGAGCCGGGCCTATCTGCACCGCGCCCTGGATGCCAGCCTGCGACGACTCGGCGTCGATCGAATCGACATCTACCAAGCGCACGGACCGGACCCCCGGGTCGCCCTGGAGGAATTCGCCGAATTCGCCGTCGAGGCCACTATGGCAGGCAAGGTGGCACACATAGGAGTCAGCAACTTCACCGGGTGGCAGACGGCACTCATCCACTCCGAGTTGTTGCGGTCCGGCGGTGCCGCACCGATATCATTGCAGCCGCAGTACAGCCTGCTAGTGCGTGAGCCCGAATGGGAGCAAATCCCGGCGGTCCAGGCGCTCAACATGGGCACCATGGTGTGGGGCCCGCTGGGCGCAGGTTGGCTGACTGGCAAGTACCGCCGCGATGCCGATGCGCCTTCGGGCAGCCGGCTGGGCGATGACCCGAATCGAGGTCTGGAGGCATTCTCCCGGCGGGGCACCGAGCGAAACTGGCACATCGTAGAGGCCCTCGCTGACGTCGCGGCACAGCACGGTCTCACCTCCACGCACGCCGCATTGGCGTGGGTGATGGACCGGCCGGGCATCACCGCTGCCCTTGTCGGCGCCCGCACCGCCGACCAGCTACGCACAAGCCTCCAGGCCGCAGACCTCCACCTCGATCCCGCCGCGATGGAGGTTCTCACCAAGGTCAGCGAACCGCCGACTCCCGACTATCCCTACACGTTCCTGACCGAAATCTCCGCATGGAATGACCGCTGACCCCCATCTGATAGCCGGGCGGCCGGCCTTCAGATGGCCGAAGGACGTTTCGGCTTGGCCGGCCGGCCCGCATTGCCGCTCGACTGTTTCGATGTTCCCAGTTCCGCCGGACCTGTCACTCCACCGTCCGATGTGGAATACGGCCTAGAAAAGGCCGATCCGGCATCGCCGGTGTCTGCTCGTCAACGTCACGGGGGTAAGCCAAATGACTAGTCATGCCTCCATGCCAGTTTCCGACACCCTTGTTCCCGACATTCCACGACGCCCGCACTGGCGGGCCCTGCTGGCACTCATTCGGCCGGGTCAGTGGTCGAAGAACCTGTTCGCTGTTCCGTTGGCACTGCTGTCCGACCCGGTGCTCCCGTGGGACAGATATATCCGCCTGGCCTGGATCACTGGCCTGTTCCTATTGGCATCCGCATTGGTCTATGTGCTCAACGACTACGCCGACCGGCGCCGAGACCAGGCACACCCGATCAAGCGACACCGCCCGATCGCATCCGGAGAGGTCTCCCCGGCGGAGGCGATCATTTTGGGTCTCGCGCTCGCCGGTGGACTGCTCGGGATGACCATTGTCGGCCCTACCCGGGCCGCGTGGCCCGCGTACCTCTATTTGGTTCTCAACGTTGCCTACTCGTGCGGCCTCAAGAACGTCCCCCTTCTCGACGTGTTGATCGTGTCGTGCGGATTCGTACTCCGCGCCGTCGCGGGATGTGTCGTTCTCGGGATCTCCCTCTCGGGCTGGCTAGCATTGGCGGTCTTCACCGGTAGCCTTCTACTCAGCCTGGGAAAGCGCCGACACGAAATGATCCAGGCCAGCGCCGAGGGTCATCGACCTGCGCTCGGCGCGTACTCGATCCAGCTGCTGGATCACCTTATTCTGCTGAACTCCGGCATTGTTCTCATGGCCACGATGACGCTCTTCCACACCGACCTGGCCACGGAGTACGGGCGGGCCGCCATGATGTTCTCAGCCCCGTTCGCAGTGCTGCTGATCTTCCGCTATCTGCAAGTGGTCTTCGTTGTCGGCGGCGGTGCCGAGCCGACCCGGCTACTCATACGGGACCGGCCCATCGTCGGCACCGCGGCACTATGGGCAGTCGCCCTGATCGCGCTGCGGCTGGCCGAGTGGGCTGGTGTGCAGTGGGTGGGGTGACGGGATGACCAGCGTGCCACTCACGGCGCCGATGTGGACAGGGATGCCAACACCAGCGGCCGCGCCGAAGGTCGGGGACACCTGTGTCGTCAATGTCGTCGGGCTCGTGGACGGGACAGCATGAGGCGTACGACCGCACGCATCGCCAGCAACGCGACGTTGACACGCCTGGCCACTAACAATCGGCTGAGAATTGTACTGACGGTGGCCAGGTGGGCACTCAACATGGTGGCGCTCGTCTGCATCGGACTGTATTTCCTCGAGCATCGAGCGGCGATCCGCCAGGCGGCCGCGGAGGTCGATGCACAGACGATCCTGGCAGCGATGGCGGCAATCATCATCGGCCTGCTGCCGGGGGCCTGGGCCTGGCAACGGCTTTGTGCCCGAAGGCTGCACGGCGTGACCACACTGCACGGAATCCTCGTGTACCTGCGCTCAGCCGTGGGCAAATACACACCGGGCGGAGTGCTGACCTTTGTCGTCCAGCAGCGACTATTGGGCAGGCACGGCTCCAGCCCCGCCATGTTGGTGCAGACTTTCGTGGGAGCCGCCCTCGCTGGCTGTCTTTCCGCAGGTATGTTGGGTCTGCCAGCGGCCTTCGCCCTCGCAGAGGACGGCACGGATGAGCGCTGGATCCTGGCTGGGTCTCTTCTGCTGCTCCTCGTCCTGGTCTTCGCACTCCGCGCGCGTCGCTGGCCCATTGTCACCAAGATCTGGACCAACGTCGGGATGCCTCCCCCTTTACCTTTCGCCCAGGCCACAGTTCTGCTGGCGGGGGCGTCCGGGTTGACCGGAGTGCATCTCGCCGTTCTCGGCCGCCACACGGGAGGCGGCGCTCTCTTCCTCGTTTCCGCCTATGCCCTGTCCACCATCTTCGGCCTCGTTTTTGCTGTGCTACCGGGAGCTGTCGGGGTACGCGATGGAGCACTTCTCTTCATACTCGCGACGCGACTGGCGCCAGCGGACGCAGCAATGCTGGCACTGCTCAGTCGAGCATTGATCGTGGCGGGAGACGTCATCGGCGCGGCCCTGTCAGCCCTGGCACTCCGTCTCACGCCGTCCACGCTGCACTTCGGAAGGGACACCACATGACCGCCGAGAGCTTTGACGCAACGGTGGTTCTGAACTATTACGCGCCATACGTCTCAGGCCTGACCGAAACCGCTCGTATCGTTGCCGAGGGCTTGGCCAAGCGTGGCTGGCGCGTCGCAGTCGTGACCACCCAACATGACACGGCGATCCCCCGTCATGAAGTGCTCGAGGGAGTACATGTCTTTCGCGCACCCGTCCTGTTCCGGATCGGACGGGGACCGGTAAGCCCGGGCTTCGTTCCTCTGGTACGGCGAATAGCGGCCGGCTCCAAGATCGTGCATCTGCATTTGCCCATGCTGGAATCCGCCCTGATCACTCGACTGGTCTCAGGCACACCCGTGGTGTCGACCCACCACATCGACCTGTGGCTCAAACAGTCGTTGATGAATCGGATCCAGATCCAAGGCGTCAACCTTTCCGTTCGCAACGCCCTGCACAATTCCACTCATGTCGTCGTCAACAGTGAAGATCAGGCACGCCACTCGAATATGTGGCCGACTATTGCCAGGAGTGAATGGTCCACTATTCCAGCCCCTTGTCTCGACCCGAACGGCGGCGCTCCGACCTTCCGCGACGGTCCCGGTTACCATGTGGGCTTCTTGGGGCGCATAGTGCCGGACAAGGGCATCGAGTACCTCATTCAAGGTTTCCTGCGCGCTGCCAAGTCGCATGATCGCCTTCTCCTCGCCGGTGAATATGACACTGTTGCCGGCGGGAGCAACGTCGAGGAACTACGTCAACTGATCGGCGACGACAACCGCATCGTCTTCCTAGGCCTCCTCGACCGGGCCGGAACAAGAGACTTCTATGCATCCATCGACACCTTTGCCCTAACATCAGTGGCAGAGTCCTTCGGCATTGTCCAGGCAGAAGCCATGATGTGCGGCCTGCCGGTTGTCGGTTCTGACCTGCCTGGCGGCCGGGTGCCCATCCAGGAAACCGGATTTGGGCGCCTGGCCAGGCCCAGAGATGTCGATGCCATCGCAACAGCTCTCGTAGAGTTGCGCGACTTTCCCGCTGAGGAGAAACACCGTCTCGCCAAGATCGCAAGCGACCTTTACAGTGCAGACCGCTGCATCGACCGCTATGAGATCCTGTTCAAGCGCCTGCGGAACAGCTAGAACCAGCGCCAGTTCTCAACCTACACCCTGGCCTGGACCGCGACGACGCGCCGGCACCGGCGATACGAAGTAGACAGAGGGACTAAAGGAATGCACATTGCAATCACGGGCGGCGCCGGAGTTCTGGGCCGCAACCTTGTTCAGCGTCTGGTCGAGGAAGGTCACCGCGTAACGAGCCTCGACCTGTCGTTGGCTCCTGAATACACGAACTACAAGCAGATCATCGGCGACATCCGCGACGCGGACGTTGTCCGCTCTGCGATCTCCGGGGCCGACATGGTGGTCCATGCAGCTGCTGCCCTGCCGAGCTACAAGCCGCAGCAGATCCGATCAATCTCGGTCGAAGGCACGAGAACGGTGATGGCCGCTTGTCACGCTGCCCGCATCGAGCGAGTCGTTCACGTCTCGTCATCGGCGGTCTACGGCCTGCCGGACATCGTCCCCACGACCGAAGATTATCCGCGCGAACGCGTCGACCCGTACAACTGCGCCAAGATCGACGCCGAGTTGATCTGTGAGGATTACCGCGCCAAGGGGATGTGTGTTCCTATTCTGCGACCGAAGACATTCCTTGGCCCGCACCGGCTCGGCATCTTCTCGATGCTGTTCGAGTGGGCCGAGGAGGGTCACCATTTCCCGCTGATCGGCGGCGGCCATTTCCGCAGCCAGATGTTGGACGTCGATGATCTTGTCGATGTGGTGAGCACGGTCATCCGTCTACCGGATGCACTGGTGAATTCCGAATTCAACGTGGCCGCATCCGAATTCACCACGTTGCGCGACGATTTCCAGGCCGTGTTGGATGCAGCGGGTCACGGCAGGAGGGTCATCTCCCTCCCCGCGAGGCCTGCCATCGGCGTGCTGCGCGCACTGGAGATGCTGGGCGTGTCACCCGTCTACAAGCGGCTGATTTACAAGCTCAGCCGCGATGCCTTTGTCAGCACTAACCGAGCCGAAACGATATTGGGTTTCGCGCCGCAGCACTCGAATCAGGACACAATCATTCGCACCTTCCGCTGGTGGCAGAACCAGAAGTCGTCGGAGCGGGCGGTGGTCAAGGCCGGAAGAACCAGTCGTGAGCCCTGGAAACAGGGTGTCCTCGGTCTGGCCAAGGCGGTCTTCTGATGGCTGTCTCCGAGGAGTTGCGGTCGACCGGTCGCTGGAGATCGCGGATCTCGCGAACTTTCGCTCGCTGGACATCGCCGATGCCGCCATCCTCCGGTCGCTGGAGGAGACGTCTGTCTGTCTTCGTTCTCGCGATGGCGATACTCTGGCTCGTCTTCGCGGTCTCACAGGAACTGCTCACCGGAAAGGTCTGGTTCTGGGTACTTCCGGGCCTGATGCCACCGATCGTGTTCGCCGTCGCTCCACCGATTCTGATGATCGCGGCGGCTCTTCTCAGGCGGTTCCGGTTGCCCGTCCTGGTGCTTGGCATCGCCTCCTTCACCATCACCGTACCGTCGTCGGGTATCAACTTCGCGGCGTTGCTTCCACGCAATACGCCAACCGGAGAGGGCCACCATGTGCGCGTCGTACAGATGAATACCGACTACTGGGGCCAGCTCCGCGAGGGCACGCTATCCGATCCGCGCGACAAAGAGGCCATGCTCAAATATCTCCGTGGCCTGGACGCCGATGTCTACTTGCTGCAGGAGCACATGACGCGTGTCGGGGACCTGGCACTACCGGTAACAGATCTGTCGGATGTCGCCAGGGTGTTCCCGGAGTACCGGGCTTTCACGGCCGGAACGCTACTGACGCTCACTCGGCTGCCGGTAGTTGACCACAGGGTCGTCGATGCCGACACCGGGTCGAGTCTGGCCCTTCCGCCACCGCCCTACGAGTTGATGGTGAATGTTCAGGTCGGCGACCGCGTACTGTCGATGTACAACGTGCATATGCCCATCCAGATCATCATCGAGCAGAATTGGTTCACACGCGACTTCTACAAAGAGATCGAGCGCCGGCATATCATCCGGCACGATGAGTTCAGGGTCCTGACCAAAGATGTGGTCGCCAATCCCAATCCTCTCATCGTGGCGGGGGATTTCAACACGAGCCCGGCCATGGGAGATATTCGCGGCCTCCTGGATGTGACACACGATGCGGCACGATACAGCGGGAGGCTCTACCCATCCACCTGGCGTGTGGGGGGTCAGCTTCCCATGCTGTGGCGCAACGACTGGTTTCTGATTCGCAACAACATCACGGTCGCCGAGTTTCGCAGCCTTGATCCCGAGGGCAACTCGGATCATTTGGCCCAATCCGTGGATCTGGCCATCTCCAAGTAGCCCAACCCCCGCGGGAGGAGGTTCTTCACCGAGCAATTGGACGAGGGCCTACGTCCGTGCGGCATGATCGACCTGCCGGCGTAACGCGAGATGAGCCGCCCGGTACAACAGGCATGGGCCGTCAATTCCCCGCAGTCGGCCCGCCGCGAAGACGTGACGACCACCTTCCGGACGAGTTCGCCCGCTTCGCGCTCACGAGGAATACCTCGAGGCTCTCGGCTGGCCTTCAGCAAACTTTAAACATCTTCTCGCCACGATGGCCCGCCTAGCCAGAGCCCGCCTGGGCTGCCTGTACGGCGTGTCGTTCGAAGACGTCCGACCTTAATAGGCAACACATCTACCGATGCTCGTCGAAGTATGCCCAGGGCGCAACCATCCGTAGAGAACCCAGGCATGCCGCACAGCACCCCTTGAACACACGCCACCAGGACGCAACCCTCTGATCCGAACAACCGCTGATAGGAGGAACCTAATGTCCGCTAGGCAGTGGCTCAACGAGCCCGTCATATGGTCCGACGAGGGGCGGAACATCCGCGCGGTCACTGACGCAAATACAGACTTCTGGAGACAGACCTACTACGGCGTCACTCTCGACAGCGGACACTTCTACCGCCAAGAGGTCCGCGGGAACTTCACCACGGAAGTGACTCTCTCCGGCGAGTACGAAACGATGCACGACCATTCGGGCCTGATGCTACGAGTTGACGAACAAAATTGGCTTCGGGCGGGAATCGAATACGTGGACGGCACGACGCACGTCAGCACCGTGATCACCCGCGAGTTCTCGGACTGGTCGATGGCACCGTGGCCGCAGTATGCAGGATCGCTTCGCATCCGACTGACCAGACATGAGACCGCTGTCCGAGTGCAGTGCCTGGACAACGACGGGTCCTGGAAGCTGGTCCGGCTCGGCTATCTGAATCTCCCCGGCACCGTGCAGGTGGGCGTCATGTGCTGCTCCCCGGAACGCGAGGGCTTCGCCGCATCCTTCTCGAACTTCACTATCTTTGATTAGGCGACCAGCGAGTAACAGTTCTGTCGGCGCCGTGCTGCCGGGCCTCGCCCTCAGGCGCGATATTCATACCGCAGCAGCCAGCATGCCGCCGTTTGAGCACTGCTGGAGATGGCAAGCCGGATGCGCCCGGCCAGCGCTGACCCCCGGTGCCCGTGCCGCCGTCCACGAGCCCTGACGTGTCGCCCGTCTGGTGCGCTCAGGTGCTGCCCACCATGGATGGGGATCACGATTGTGGGCTATCACCGGCGGCCCGCGGCGCGCCGTGCCTAACGGCGTGGCAACCGCCTTCGGAATCACCCGCAAACCCTGGACACCGGATATCTGCCACAGCGGATGGACGGCTGCGAGTGGTGCATCATCCGGGCGCTGACATTGCCACACCGGCGGCGATGAGGCCTGTTCCATTTGAGTCGCATTGACCGGGCAAACAGGCGAGGGACGACCGCCGGGCAGCGATGTTACTCGAAGCGGCGCAACGGTCCCGCCCCCGATGCGTTCTTCACGCTCTGCAGATCTGCTCGGTCTCGTCCCATGCCTCGTCCAGCGCCGCATCGCGCTCGCCGGTCAGGCCGTCCAGGTCGAGCCCGGCGATCTGGCCGTGGGCCGCCACCCGGTCACGCAGCAGCCGCGTCGTGGTCAGGGCCGCGCGTGTCCCCTGCGCCGTCACCGGGTCGAGGTGGTAGCCGCTGTCGCCGACCAACGCCCAGCCCGGCCCGGTCATCGGTCGCCGCAGCATCCGCAGCCGCCCGGCACCGGCGATCGGCGTGGTCCGCCGTCCCTGCGCCACCGCCGGGCCGAGGAGTGGTTCCTCGTGGACCAGTCTCGTGTACGCCCCAGCCGGGTGCTCCCCCGTCGAGCCGTGCACCTCGAAGTGGACGTCGCTGGCGATGCACCACTGATTCTTCCCGCACGGCGTGGCGATCAGGATGCTCGCCCCGCCCATCGAGAAATATGCCCGGTCGGTCGGCAGTGGCAAATCCTCGTAATAGGCCAGCATCGCCGCCCACGGCGACCGAACCGTCCGGTACGGCTGGGCGCCGAGATCGGTGGCGTTGCGGGAGCGGCGGCCGTCGGCGAGCACCAGCAGGTCGGACGTGACCGGCTGGTCGCCGTCGGCGGTGCGTACCGTCGCCCCGGTGACCCGGCCGTTCGTGCGCACGATGTCGCGTACCCGGGCCGGGCGCACCACGGTCACGTTGCCGCGGCTCTCGGCGGTCTGCATGAGGGCCGGGTCGAGCACTTCGCGGGGCACACTCATCCGGAACCCGTAGTCGTCACCCTGCGGGTAGTGGTGTTCGACGACCTCGTTGCCGGTGCGAAAGTCGTGGCCGAAGGTGCGCGGCGCGCCGCAGGCGAGCACCGTGTCGAGCAGGCCCAGTGCGTCCCACTCCAGGTTGCCGGCGCGATCCCAGGTGCTCTGCTGCGCCCAGAACGTGTCGGCCCGCGACGCGTCGACGACCAGGATCCGTTCGGCGTACGGCGCGAGAGCCCACGCCGTCGCCGCTCCGGCGATTCGCCCACCGGCGACGACGACATCCCAGTGCCCGGCGACGTTCACCCCTGGGGCCGGGTGCCGTTGATGGTGATCCGTTGGCCGTAGCGGGAGTGCGGGAAGTAGTCCCAGATCGCGTGGTGCTGCGTGCAGCGGTTGTCCCAGAACACGAGCGTGCCCGGCGTCCAGCGGACCCGGCAGGCCAGGTACGGCTGGGTCTGCACCAGCCCGAACAGCAGGTCGAGCAGCGCCCGGCTCTCCGCCTTCGACAGCCCGACGATGTGCGTGGTGAAGCCCTCGTTGACGAACAGCAGCTTCCGGCCGGTGTCGGGGTGGCGCACGACCACCGGGTGCTCGCTCTTGGGCACGACGTAGTCGTCCGGCGGCTGATACCCCTGCCACGGCACAAGGCCGTCGTGCACGGCGGTCAGCCCGTCGAGGAAGTCCCGCATCGGCGGCGACAACATCTCGTACGCCAGGTGCATGTTGGCCCACATGGTGTCGCCGCCGGAGCCCGATTCCGGTGTACGGGTGATGTAGAGCATCGAGCCGAGTGAGGGCTCGGCGTCGGCGGTGCCGTCGCAGTGCCAGCCGTCCCCGGCGACGAACTTGGAGTCTCGGTCGGAGCTGAGCTCGAGGATCACCGGGTCGCCGCCCTCGTCGATCGGCTGGGTACGCAGCGTGCCGAAGTGGGCGGCGAAGCGCTTGTGGTCCTCGGGGGTCAGCGTCTGGTCGCGGAACACCAGCACGTGGTGGGCGAGAAACGCCCGCCGGATCTCGTCGAGCTGGTCGGCGTCCAGGTCGCGGCTCAGGTCCACGTCGGACACCTCGGCCCCGATGATGGGGGTGATGGGCCGTACCGTGATGAGCTTGTACTCTTCGGGCGTGCGGTCGTTGAACTGCTTCATCGCGTCGAGCGCGAGCTGGTCCATGGTGGTCTCCGCCGTGGGGTAGGGGTGGCCGGGCTCAGAGCCCGCGGTCGAGGAGTTCGGCCAGGATCAGCCGGCCGAAGCTGAGGTTGCCGTGGATCGGGTCGTCGGGCTCGCACAGCTCGGGGCGCTGCAGGCCGTGCTCGTCGGTGACTCGGGCGCGGAGGTCGACCAGCTCGACGGCGGCCGGGGCGAGTGCGCGGCACAGGCAATCCTCGGCGGCCTGGAAGATGGTCGCGTCGGAATGCACCGGCACCCGCTGTGGCGGGAGCACGGCGAGCACCCGCAGCCCGGCGCCGGCGGCGTGGCGGTAGAAGGCGAGCGCGTCGGCGGCCATGGCCTGCACGATGGCGTCGAACAACTGGCTGGTGGTGAAGCCGGGCAGATAACCGCCGGCCGGGTCGCGGTAGATGCGCCAGTTCTCGGTGGTGGCGTAGAAGTGCGCGCTGAACCCGAAGGTCAGCACCAACGGAACGGTGAGGTCGGTGAGGTCGGCGGCGCCCAGTTCATCGAGGAAACCACGGTAGAGCCGCTGGGCTTCCTCCGCGTGGAAGGTGAGCGCCCCGTCGGTGACCGCGAAGAACGAGGCGGTGAACTCGCGCCCGGCGCCCATCGGGCCGCCCACGAAGGGCAGCCCGGCGGCCGTCGCGGCCCGCCCGATCGGCCCGGCGTGCGAGTCACCCATGAGGAGAAAACGGGCTTGGTCAGTGCGCGTTGTAGTAGTCGAGGACGGCGTCGTCACAGGACGGGTCACCTCCATTCACAGTGGAATGCGCGGACGTGCGCCCGAGGAAATGCCGCATCACGAACGCGACCCCCTCGGGGCTGACCGTACGCAGGTTGGCCTGGTAGAACCGGGCTCGGAACGGCGCACCGGTGATCAGCTCGTAGGACGGGAAGTAGTCGACGTCGTCGCGCTGCGCGGCGAGCTCCCCGGCGACCGCCCGCAGCACCGACTTGGCGTGCGTGCTGGCGACGAGCGCGTGCGAGTCCGATGCGGTCGCGGTGATCGGGTGCGGTGACACGGTCAGCAGCACCCGCAGCCCGGGGTTGACCGCCTGGCACAGCTGGATAGTCGCCGCGAGATCCTCGTACACCTCGGAGAAGGTGAGGTTGCGCAGCACGTGCCGGTCGGGGTCGAACGTGCCCCGGATGGTTCCCGGGCAGGAGGGGAAGACGGTGCCGTCGGCCCGGTCGGCCCAGGCTTCGGTCTGTCCCATGGTGAACACGAAACAGACGGCCGTCTCGACCGCACGCCGGATCGCGGCGAGAGTCGTCTGCCGGGCGGCGAGCAGGTCATCCAGCGACGCAAAGCCGGCCGGGTCGACGGAGGGCCGGTACGGGTCGAAGTGCCGCCCGTCGTGCTCCCAGCTCGACGCAGGTGGCTCGGCCTTCCCGAACGCCCACTCGACCCACTGCCGCAGCAGCGCTGTCGTGTAGATGTTGCCGGTGCGGAACGAGAACTCGCCATAGTGCCGGTCGGCCCGCTCGGCGGCGCTCAGCCCGGGCGGCGGCAGCTCGGCGACGTACCAATGCATCCCTCGCTCCAGCAGTGCCCGGCCGATCTCCCGGGCGAAGCACGACCCGGCGGTGATGATCGGGTCGTCCTGGCCGATGGCGAACTTCGGCCGCCACACGTCGGTGATGTCGAGGGGATCGGGTTCGGCGACGCCGGTTCGCCAGAAGGCGCGGGCGGGCTGGTCCTGGTAGGGGTTTCTCGGGTCAGCGGCGGTGAGCCCGGCCCGCAGCAGCCCGGCGACGGCGGCTTCGTGCTCGCGCAGGAAGAAGTGTCCACCGGAGAATTCCGTGACGTGCGGCGGGTAGGTCGTCTCCCGGGTCCAGCCGGCCACCGGGTCCGTGACCACGTGCGGGTCGTCCGAGGCGTGCAACACGTGGATGGGCAGCGCCAGCGGCGGCTCGGGCCGGTAGGTGTAGTGCTCGTTCATCGCGAAGTCGGCCCGCACGGCGGGCAGGATCAGCTCGACGAGCTCGCGATCTTCGAGGAGTTCGGCGGAGGTACCGGCATACTCGCGCAGCACGTCGATCAGTTCATCGTCGGGCAGGTCGTGCACCCGCCGGCGCTGCGAGCGCAGCTGCGGCCCTTCGGCGCCCGACACCCACAGCGCGACCGGCACCGGCCCGCCCGCCCGGCGCAGCGCCCGGGCGATCTCGAATGCGACGAGCGCGCCGAAGCTGTGCCCGAACAGCGCGAACGGCCGGTCGGCAAGCCTGCTCACCGCGCCGGTGAGCTGCTCCACGAGCGGACCGAACTCGCCGATCGGCGGCTCGAACAGCCGAGAGCCGCGCCCAGGCAGGGTCGGCAGGAGCAGTTCCACGTCGGGGCCGAGCGGGCCGGCCCAGGCCAGGAAATCCGCCGGGTTGCCGCCCGCGTGCGGGAAGCAGAACAGCCGGGTGGGTCCGGCCGGTCCAGTCACCCGGCTGAACCACGGGTCGACGGTTTCGAGTATCACGGTGTTTCCTCGATGCGGTGGGCAATGGCGGTCACGTGCGGGGGCCGCACGATGCCGTAATGGGTGGTGCTGACCGGCTCCCAGGTGGCGTCGCCGGGCAGCCGGTCGCGCCAGGCCGTCCACTGCGCGGCCGGGTCGACCGGTGCGGGCAGCCCGGCGGTCGCGCCGGTGGCCAGCCACAGCCGGGCCGGAGTCGCGGCCAGCCGGGGCAGCCTCGCCTCGGCCATGGCGGCCAGGTTGGCCCGGCAGCACCGGGCCAGCCGCTGCGCGTGCTCGGCGGCCGTGTCGCTGCCCGGCGCGCTCAGCTCCGCTGCGAACACCGTCGCCAACTGCTGCTCGTCGTAGCTGCCCAGTGCCGGGCCCGCATCGGGCAGCGGCGGGTCGAGCAGGTCCAGCGCGGCGACCGGCCGTCCGGCGGCCTCGGCCTCGGCGGCCATCGCAAGGGCCACCCACGCGCCGAACGACCACCCGCCGAGCCGCATCCGCCACCCGGTGTGCGGGAAACGGGCGTCGAGGGCGGCCAGATAGCGCTTCGCCCGCTCGGCCACGCTCCAGCCGGGCGGCCCGCCGTCGCGCAGCCCGGGGTCGGCGATGAGGCACACGCTGAGCGCCGGGCCGAGCGCAGCCACCAGCGGCCGGTACGCGCCGATGTCACCGCCGACCGGGTGGATCAGGCACAGTACGTCGCGGCCGGTGCCGTGCTGCCACACGCTCACCTCGACCGCGTCACCACTCGGCCGGCCCGCCACCGCAACCAGGTCGAGGATCTCGCCGAGGCTGACCCGGTGGCTGAGGTCCGACAGGTCCAGGCCGACGCCGTAGCGCTCCTTCACCTCCGCGATGAGGTCGAGGAGGGTGAGTGAATCGGCGCCCAGGTCGTAGAGGCAGTCGGCCGGTCCGAAGTCGGTGCGCCCGAGCTGCCGGCCGAGGAACCCGGCCAGGTCATCGCCCGGTTCCGCCACGACCGGCCGGCCCGTCTCGTAGAAGCCGCGGGCCGTGTCGATGTCGGTGGTGGTGATCAGCAGCTGTGGCAGACCCAGCCGCAGCGCGTGGCCGAACTGCGTCTGCCCTTCGGCGCGGGTCAGGCCGACGGCGAGATGGGCCTGGTGCCGCTCGTCGTCGGCCAGGGCGTCGCGGGCCATGCCGGTGTCGCTCCACACGTCCCAGTTCAGCGTGCTGCGCACGGTCGTCTCGGCCGGCCCGGAGCGGTGCCGGGCGAAGCCGTCGAGCAGACCGTTCGCGGCGGCGTAATCGAGCTGCCCGACACCGCCGAGCAGGCTGGCCATCGACGAGCAGTACACCGCGAACGCCGGATCGAACCGGGCGATGAGCCGCTCGACGAGCAGCGCCCCGGCCAGCTTTCCCGCGGTGGTCGCGCCCATCGCCGCCGCGTCACGCCCGGCGATGACCGCTCCCGCCCCCTCCCCGGCCGCGTGAACGATGCCATCAAGCCTTCCGGTGTGCGCCGCGATCACGTCGTCCACCGAGGAGGAGGTCAGGTCGGCAGCGATCACGTCGACTCGGTCAGCCCACGGCCGCAGCGCGTCGGGCAGGCCGGGCCGGCGGGCCAGCAGCAGCACCCGCTCGGCGGACGCAGCGAGCAGCTGCTCGGCGACGGCCGAGCCGATCCCACCGGTCCCGCCCAGCACGAGATACACGCCGTCCGGCGAGACCGGCAGGTCGCCGCCCGACGGCCGGACCGGCAGCAACTGCGGCTCCCACCAGTACCCGGACCGCAGCGCCAACCGCCGCGGCAGACCATTGGCGTCGCCCAGCAGCGCCAGGACGGCCGCGGCCCAGGTGCGCGGATCCGGATCGGGCAGGTCGAGCCAGTGGGTGTCGACTCCGAACTCCTGCGGCACCACCTCACACGCACCGGCGAGCAGCCCGAGCTCAGGACGCGAAACCGTACCCTCGGCCGGTTGCGCCGCGTGCGAGAGCCACCAGATGCGGACCGACCCGGGCATTGCCTTGAGCAGCGCGGCCGGGGTGTCCAGGCAGGCCCAGCGGGCCCGGTCCAGACTGTACGCGTCGACCGGGCCGGTCACGGTGAGCGGGAGCGCGTGCAGCCAGTCCATACCGGACGGTCCCGGGTCGCCGATCGCGTCGACGAGCAGCCGCAACGAGGCCGGCTCGGCGGGGTCAACGGTGAACCGGTCGGCACCGAGCCGCGCAAACCGCTCCCCCACCGCGACCCGTACGAGCCGCATGCCGGGCAAATCGGGCAGGTCGGCGCCGACGACCACGACGGTCCCGGCCGGTCCTGTGGTGGTCGTGGCCCGGTGCCGACGCACCCAGTGCGGCTGGCGCAGCCACTCGTGCGCCGGCAACCGGGTGGCGCCGCCGTCCAGGAAGTCGTAGTCGGCGAGGTCGAACGTGGGCGGCGGAAAATCCCACGGCGGCTGCGCCGGACCGGCAGCCGGCGCCGCGGCAACGGTGACCCGCTGCGGCTCGGCAGTCCGCAGGAACGCCACCGCCGAGGCCACGTCCGGGCAATCGGCCGCAATCTGGAACACGTGCCGCGGCCGGCCGGACCGCAGGTGCCGAAGCACCGCCCGCAACTGCCCCGGGTGGGTCTCCAGATAGGCGGCGACCCGGTCGGCGTCGGCGCGCAGCGCGGTAGCGGACGGGCTGGACAGCACCAGCTCCGTGGAGTCCGCCACGACCGGCGCTGTGCCGGGGTCCGGTGCCGCGAGGACGAGATGCGCGTTGGTGCCGCCGATCCCGAAGCTGCTCACCGCGGCGACCCGGGGCCGCCCGGCGGGCCATGCCTGCGCGGTGGTCGGCACGTAGAACGGGGCGAGGGGTCCGATGCGCGGGTTCGGCCGGTGGAAGTCGACGCTCGGTGGCACGACCCCGTGGTGCACGGCGAGCACCGCCCGGATCAGCCCGACGACCCCGGCGGCCGCGCCGAGGTGACCGAGCTGGCTCTTCACCGTCGCCAGGGCAACCTCGCCCTCAGGAAGGTCCAGGGCCTGGCGCAGGGCGCCGACCTCGACCGGGTCGCCGAGCTCGGTGCCGGTGCCGTGCGCCTCGACGTACCCGAGGTCGCGGGCGGTGTAGCCGCTGCGGCGCAGGGCGGTGCGGATCACCTCGCGCTGGCCGGGCAGCGACGGCGCGCTGTAGCTCATCTTCGCGGCGCCGTCGTTGTTCAGCGCCGAGCCGGTGATGACGGCGTAGACGGTGTCGCCGTCGCGGCGGGCCAGCCGCAGCGGTTTGAGTACGACGACGCCGACGCCGCTGGCGCCGACAGTGCCGGTGGCGTCGTCGCTGAACGCCCGGCAGTGCCCGTCGACGGAGAAGATGTGCTGCGGCCGGTAGCGGTAGCCGTCGCGCAGCGACGGGTCGACGAGGACCCCACCGGCGAGCATCACCTCGGCGTCGCCCGAGCGCAGCAGCCCGGCGGCGACGTGCACCGCGACGAGCGAGCTGGCGCACGCGGCCTGCACGGTGAACGCCGGGCCGGTCAGGTCGAGGTGGTAGGCCACCTTGGTGGCGAGGAAGTCCTTGTCGTGGTGCAGGGCGAGCTGGAACGGGTCGGGCAGCCGGTCGGGGTGGCCGTCGCGGAGCATGGCTTGGAAGTAGGTGTTCTCCCCGCAGGCCGCGACCAGCCCCACCGACGCGCCGGACGGGTCGGCGATGCCGGCGTGGGCGAGCGCGGCGACGGCGGTCATCAGCAGGTGCCGCTGCTGGGGGTCCATCAGCCGGGCTTCCTGCGGGCTCAGACCGAATCGGCCCGGGTCGAACGCGAGCAGCCCATCGAGCTGGCTGCGGGCGCCGACGAGTCCGTCGGCGCCCGGGAAGTACTCGATGCCGCGCCGCCCCTCGGTCACCATCGCCCAGAAGGCCGCCAGGTCCGGTGCGCCCGGCAGGTTCACCGCAATCCCGACGACCGCGATCGGCTCGTCGTGCGCCGCCGCCGCTGGTGCGGGGACCGGGTCCGGCGACGCAGCGGGTGAGAGGTGGGCGGCGAGCCGACGGATCGTCACGTGTTCGAACAGCTCGCCGATGCTCACGGCCAGGTCGGGCTCGCCCGAACAGCGCAGCTGGAACCGCATCAGGTCGAGGCTGGTCGCACCTGCGTCGAAGAAGCGCTGATCGGGGTGGGGGCGCCGGCCGGTGACCGCCTCGAACAGGCCGGTCAGCCGGGCCTCCCACGGAGACAGTTCCGCGGCCGGCGCGGCCGGACCGAGTGAGCGGCCCGCAGCGGTGAGGGCCCGGAGCCGGTCAAGCTTGCCGCTGGCGGTGCGGGGCAGTTCGGCCAGCAGACGGTACCGGCCGATGTGCACGTACGCGGGCAGCAGCCCGGCCAGGTGGGCGTCGAGCGACGCCGCGTCGACGGCCGGGTCGCGGCTCTGCACGCACGCGACGAGCCGGTCGCCGTCGCGGACCACGACCGCGTTGACGATCGCCGGGTGCCGCAGCAGCGCGGCCTCGACCTGGCCGAGCTCGACCCGGTGCCCGCCGAGCTTGACCTGCTGGTCGGCGCGGCCGAGGAAGTGCAGCAGCCCGTCGCGACCGGTGTACACCCGGTCGCCGGTACGGAAGAACGAGCCGAGGCCGTCCTGGTGGGTGTACCGGGCGGTGTTGAGAGCCGGGTCGCCGAGGTAGGCGGGCCGCACGAACGCGCCGCCGATCCACAGCTCTCCGGGGCAGCCGAGCGGCACCGGGGTACCGGCGGCGTCGATCACCCGCAGGTGGGTGTTGGCGACCGGCCGTCCGATGGCCGGCCGGTCGGGCCAGCCCGCCGGGTCGCCGTCGAGCACCAGCGCGCTGACCACGTGGGTCTCGGTCGGCCCGTAGTGGTTGTGCAGCCGCGCTCCGCGCAGGCCGCTGAACCACTGCCGGATCGCCGGGGTGCAGACGAGCTGTTCACCGGCGGTCACCACGTCGCGCAGCCCGGTCGGGAAGCGGCCGAGCCGGGTGCCGGTCTCGGCGAGCAGTTGCAGCGCGACGTACGGCAGATGGATCCGCTCGATCCCGGCCCGGTCCAGGTCGTCGAGCAGGGCGGACAGGTCGTGCCGGCCGCCCGGCCCGATGAGGTGCAGGGTGCCGCCGCCGCACAGGGTGCCGTAGATCTCCTGGAAGGACACGTCGAAGGCGAGCATCGAGAACTGCTGGGTGCTCGCGCCGCCGGGCAGGTCACCGGCGCCGACCTGCCATTGCAGCAGATTGGCCAGCAGTTCGTCGGAGACGTCCACGCCCTTGGGGGTGCCCGTCGAGCCCGACGTGAACAGCGTGTAGAGCGGCCGTCCATGGTGTTCGGGCGCGATGTGCGCGGCACCGGCGGTGAGCCGCACCGGCAGTTGCGGCACGGTCCCGAGGTCCCCGCTGGACGGTGCGTCGCCCGCAACGAGCACGCACAGCGGCTCGGCCTGGTCGAGCACCTGGCGCAGCAGTGCGGGCGGGTAGGCCGGGTCGAGCGGCACCGCGGTGAGGTTCAGCCGGGCCAGGGCGAGCAGCGCGACCACGTGCTCGACGGAGGCGTCCAGGTGCAGCGCGACCCGCACCGGTCCGGGCCCGCCCGCAGGCAGCTCGGCCGCGAGCGCATCGGCGTACGCGTCGAGTTGCGCATAGGTGACCTCGCGCTCCCCGGCGACGACGGCAACCGCGTCGGGCGTACGCCGCACCTGCCGGGCGAACCCTTCGGCGATGCTCGGCCACGCCAGCTCGGTCACGGTTCCCAGGCCGGGCTCGGGCAGCGTGGCCCGGTACGGCGCGACCAGGTCGGCCAGGGTGCCCGGGCCGGCCGGGTCATCCGCGGTGAGCCGGTCGAGCCCGGCGAGCAGCAGCCCGGCCATCGCCTCGACCTCGGCGGCGGTGAACGCGGCGTCGGCGAACTCCCACAGGCAGTCGAGGCCCTCTGGGCGTTCGATCACCGACAGGGTGAGCGGGCACTTCGGCTCGGCCGGCGCCCGCCACAACGGCCGGCTCTCACAGCCGGGCAGGTCGAGCGCGGTGACGTCGGTGTTGTCGAGCACGAACAGGAAGTCGAACAGTTGTCCGTCGCCGCGCGGGCCGGTGTCGGCGAGCACGTGGGCGAGGGCGACGTCCTGCCGGTCGAGGACCGCCCGCACCGCGGCCGCCAGGCCGGTCAGCTGGGTGGCCAGAGCACCGCCCGGGTCGAGACCGAGCGGCAGCAGCACGGTGTTGGCGAACATGCCGACGCTGCCGGCGAACGCCGGATCGGGCCGCCCGGCCACCGGGCTAGCCACCCGCAGGTGGGTACGGCCGGTGACCGCGTGGACGCTCCAGCCGAACAGGCCGAGCAACACCTCGAACCGGGTCAGGCCGAGCCGGGCGCCGACGCGGACAACGAGGTCGCGCCGATCCGCGTCGAGCTCGGTGACGAGCAGCCCACAGCGGGCCCGCCCGCCGCCCGGCTCCCGCACCGCGGTCTCCGGCGTCTCGGCGTACTGCTGCGCCAGCGCCGTCCGGCGGCGCTCGTACTCGGGATGCGCGAACCATGCCTGCTGCCAGTGCGCGAAGTCCAGCGGTGTGTGCGGCTCCTCCCCGTCGGTCGGCCCCGCGGACAGCTCGGCGAGCAGCACGTTGATCGACTGGCCGTCGACGGCGATGTGGTGCGCGTTGAGCACGAGCGTCCCGCCGCTGTCCCCGGGTAGCCAGGCCACGCGCAGCAGCCGTGGATCGGCCAGGTCGAACGGGGTGCCGACGAGCCGGTCGAAGCAGGCCGTCCAGTCCTCCCCCGGCCGGGCATCGCCCCACGGGTCGTAGGGCTCGGCCACCTCCTGACGCAATCCTCCGGGTGTGCCGGCGAACGCAGTCCGCAGTGCCACATGGCGCTCGACCAGCCGCCGCACGCTCGCGCGCAGCGCCGGGACGTCGACCGGCCCGGTCAGTTCGAACGCGAACCCGACGCTGTAGGCGCAGGAGGCCGGGTCCTGCTGCTGCAGCAGCCAGAGCCGCTCCTGCTCGGAGGTGGCCGGGGCGGACCGGGCCCCCGACGGCGAGCCGGCCAACGGGTGGCCCGCATCGTCGCCCGCGGCCCGTTCGATCGCGGACCGTTCGATCGCGGCGGCCAGGGCGGCGAAGTCACCCGTGAGCACCTGGGCCTGGCCCAGCTCGCAGCCCCACCGCTCGCGGACGGCGAACCGCAGCCGCAGCGCGAGCAGTGAGTCGCCGCCGCTGCGGATCCAGGTGTCCGACGGGGTCAGGCCCGCCTCGCCGAGCAGGTCGCCGGCGACCGCGAGCACCTCACGTTCCATGGGGGTGGCCGGGGCGCCGGGGCCGGCCGGGCGCCACGGCTGCAGCCCGAGCGCCAGCAGGGCGTCCTGATCGATCTTGCCGTTGGCGTTGCGGGGCAGCGTGCTGACGAGGTGCACCCGGTGCGGTCGCATGTAAGCGGGCAGGCTGGCCCGTACGTGCTCGTCGAAGGCCGTCCACGTGAGCGCCGGGCCGGCGACGACGAACGCCACCAATTCGGCGGTGCCGAAGCGCTGGTGCCGGGTCGAGCACACGAATGCCTGGCGGACGTCGGGGTGAGCGACGATGCGCCGTTCCAGCTCGCCCGGCTCGATGCGGAATCCGCGCACCTTGACCTGCCGGTCGACCCGCCCGGTGTACTCGATGTCGCCGTCGGGGGTGGTGCGGACGAGATCACCGGTGCGGTACCACCGGCCGGGGTGCCCCGGCAGCTCGACGAAGCGCGCCGCGGACTCCTGGGGAAGGTTGCGGTATCCGGCGGCGACTCCGGGGCCGCCGAGGAGCAGTTCGGCGCCGTCGAGCAGGACGGAGGTGCCCGGCAGCGGCCGGCCGATCGGTACGACGTCGCCGGTGAAGTCCCGCGGGATCGGGTGGCACAGCGCGAAGGTGGTCACCTCGGTCGGCCCGTAGACGTTGTAGAGCCGGGTGGCGCTCTGCGGGTTGTCGCGGTACCAGCGGCGGATCAGCGGCGCGTTGAGCTGTTCACCACCGACGAGGACCTGACCCACCCCGGCGAAGCAGTGCGGCTCCTGGTCGACGACGGCGTTGAACAGCGCGACGGTGACGAATGCGACATCGACCCGGTCGCGCAGCAGCGCCGCGGCCAGCGCCGCCGGGTCCTCGCCGGTGCCGGCGTCGATGATCACGCAGCAGCCGCCGGTGAGCAGCGGCACCCACACCTCGAAGCTCAGCGCGTCGAAGGCCGGGTTGGCCAGGCAGGCGAACCGCAGGCCCGCGGAGAGGTCGAGGTAGCCGGGCTCGGCGAGGCGCAGGATGCCGGCGTCGCGTACCTCGACGCCCTTGGGCTGCCCCGTGGTGCCCGAGGTGTAAAACACGAACGAGACCCCGGCGGAGTTCTCCGTGGAGTCCGCTGGGGGCAGTACGGCGTCAGCCGGGATGAGAAGGCCGTCGACGGTGTCCTCGTCGATGAGCAGCACGCTGCCCGAGTCGGCGCGCATGTGACCGCGCCGGTCGGGTGGGCTGGCCGTGTCGAGCGGCACCGCGGTGCAGCCCAGCCGTGAAATGCCCAGCAAGACCGCCACGAGTCGCCACGACCGGGGCAGGCCGACCGCGACCGCGTCGCCGGGGCGTACACCAGAATTGCCCAGGCCATGGGCCACACACGTGGCGGCGGCGTCGAGCTCGGCGTAGGTCAGCCGGTACGCGCCGTCGAGCACGGCGAGCGCGTCGGGAGTACGCCGCGCCTGGGCCAGGACGGCGGCCGCGAGGCGGTTCATGACGTACGCATCCGCGCATCGAGGCGGTCGAGCTCGGTCTGGACGAGGCGGGCGACGCGGTGCACCGCGTCGGACTCGAGGATCTCCCAGTGATCGCGGTGCAGCTCCTCGACGGTGAGCCCGTCGGAGTTGGCGCGGCGGCCCCAGAAGGTGCGGATCTCGTCGAGGAAGTCCACACCGCGCCCGGCGGTCGCCTGCAGCAGCACCAGCCGGGCCCGTGACGGCGGCGCGAGGTAGTCGCGCATGGTGCAGCGGTTGTGGTTGTAGATGCGGTGGTACTGGGCGATCTGGCGGTCGTCGATGCCGGGGTACATGCCGTTGAACCGGACCAGCTTGTCGCGGAACTCGGCCAGGTCGACCGTCTCGATGGCGGCGCGCACCTCGGGGTCGTCGGTACCCAGCGTGTCGAGCAGAAGCACGCTGATGTCGGTGTGCCCGGCCAGGGCGAGCCGGCGGCCCATCTCGTAGGCGACGAGCCCGCCGTAGGACAGCCCGGTGAGCACGAGCGGGCCGTCGCCCAGCCCGGCGATCTGGGCCAGGTACGACTCGGCCATGGCCTCGACCGTGGGCAGGAAGTCCTCGCCGGGGTTCACCCCGGGCGACTGGATGCCCCAGACGCCGCACTCCTCGGGCATGGCCTGTGCCAGGGTGAGGTAGCAGAACGCGGTGCCGCCGGCCGGGTGGACGCACACCACGCGCTGCCGGCCGGTACCGGCGCGGAACTCGATGAGGTTGCTGGGTGGCCGACCGTCGGTGCCGCGGCGCAGTCGGGCGCCGAGTGCCTCGATGGTCGGGTACAGCATGATGTCGCGTACCGGCAGGGGCACGCCGAACGCGTCGGTGATCGCGTGGGCCAGCTTGATCGCGGAGATCGACGTGCCGCCGACGTCGAAGAAGCTGTCGCCGATGCCGATGTTCGGGTGCAGCAGCAGCCGGGTCCACAGCTCGTACAGGGTCAGCTCGACATGGTCGCGCGGGGTGCTCTGGTTGACCGCGGCAGGCGCGTCGGACTCGGCGGCCCGCAGCAGCGCGTCGCGGTCGAGCTTGCCGTTGTCGGTCTGCGGCAACCGGTCCAGTTCGACGACCAGGCCGGGCACCATGTAGCCGGGCAGCCGGCCGGACAGCGCGTCGCGCCACTCGGCGAGCGGGCGAGGCGCGCTGTCGGTGGTGAGGCATACGCCGGCGACGAGCCGGGCCTCGCCGGTCGGGGCGGTGCCGACCACGACGGCGGCCTCGCGCACGCCCGGCAGGGCGCGCAGGGCCGCCTCGACCTCGCCGAGCTCGACCCGGTAGCCACGCACCTTGACCTGGGTGTCGCGGCGGCCGAGGAATTCCAGGGGGCCATCAGGCAGGGTTCGGGCCAGATCGCCGGTGCGGTACATCCGCTCACCGGGCACGAACGGATCGGGCAGGAACGCCGCGGCGCTCGCCGCGGGCCGGCCGAGGTAGCCGCGGGCCAGGCCGGCGCCGCCGATGTACACCTCGCCGGTAACCCCGGCCGGGACGGGTTCGAGGCGTTCGTCGAGCACGTACACGCGGGTATTGGCCAGGGGTGTGCCGATCGGGCAGGTACGCCGCAGCGGCCTGGGATCAGCGTAGGCGGTGCTGTAGACGGTGGTTTCGGTCGGCCCGTACCCGTTGCGGATGCGCAGGCCGGGCAGGGTCTCGATGATGCGGTGCAGCCCGGCCTCGGGCAGCGGTTCGACGCCGACGAGCAGCTGACGCAGGGCGAGGCCGGCGAGGCGGTCGGTGGGTGCCTCGGCGAGCCACCGCACGTAGGCCGGGGGCAGGTATGCGTGGGCGATGCGGTGCTCGCGCAGCCAGTACAGCAGTTCGGCCGGGTCGTCGCGGTACTTGTCGGGGACGAGGTGCAGGGTGCCGCCGGTGGTCAACGGCAGCAGGATCTCGTGGACGGACACGTCGAAGCCGATGCTCGACCAGAGCGCGGCGGGCTCACCGGGGATGGCGCCCATCGCCGTGACCCAGTCGTCGAGCAGGTTGGCGATCGCGCCGTGCGGCACGGCCACGCCTTTGGGGCGCCCGGCGGAGCCGGAGGTGTAGATGACGTAGGCGAGGCTGTCCGGGTGCACGTCGACGGGTTCGCATGTGGTGGCTGCCTCGAAAGCGGAAATGCCCTCGCCGTCGAGAACGAGCGCGGGTGCCGCGTCGGCGACCATGGCGGCGAGCCGTTCCCGGGGCAGGGCAGGGTCGAGCGGCAGGTAGGCGGCGCCGGCCTTGAGAATGCCGAGAATGCCGACCAGCAGGTCGATCGTCCGTCCACACTGGAGTCCGACGGATTGGCCGGGCCGCACCCCGTGCTCGGCCAGTGCCTGGGCGAGTCGGCCGGAGCGCCGGTCGAGGGTGGCGTAGTCGAGGCGGTCCGTGCCGGCCACGACCGCGGTCTGCTCCGGGCGCCGCCGGGCCTCGGCGCTGAAGCGGTGGGCGATCCCGACCGGGTGGACCGGCGGCCTGGCGGTGGCGTTGCGGCCGTACACGAGGTCGTCGCGTTCGGCCGGGTCGAGCAGTGGCAGCTCGCGCACCGGCAGGTCGGGGCGGCTCGCGATACCGGCGAGCAAGGTGTCGAAGTGCCGGGCGAAGCGGTCGATCGTGGTGTCGTCGAACAGGTCGGTGTCGTACTCGAAACGCACCGACAGTGCACCGCCGGGCAGCTCGGTCACCTCGACGGAAAGGTCGAACTTCGCGGTGGCGGTGCCGGTGTCGACCGGCGTCACGGCGAGACCGGGCAGCTCGAACCCGCCGCGCGGAAGGTTCTGCAGCACCAGCATGACCTGGAACAGCGGGCTGTGGCTGGGGCTACGCTGCGGGCGCAGGGCCTCGACGAGGCGTTCGAAGGGCAGGTCGGGGCTGGCCTGCGCGGCGAGCACGGTGTCGCGTACGTCGTCGCGCAGCTGGGTGAACGGGCTGGCCGGGTCGATGCGGGTGCGCAGCACGACGGTGTTGATGAAGTGCCCGATGAGGTCCTCGACGTCGCGGTGGCCCCGGTTGGCGAAGGGCGTGCCGAGACAGATGTCGTCCTGGCCGGTGTAGCGCCACAGCAGCACCGACAGCGCCGCCGCGAGCGTGCTGAACAGCGTGGTCTGCCCCGCCCACGACACCGCGTGCAGTCCACCGGCCACGGCCGCGTCGACGGTGGTGACCCTCGACTGCCCGGCGAAACGCTGCACCGCCGGGCGGGGCCGATCGGTCGGCAGGGCGAGCAGGTCGGGGGCACCCGCCAGCTGCCTGGTCCAATAGCCGAGCTGGCGCTGCAGTTCGCCGTCGTCGAGGCGGCGGCGCTGCCAGAGCACGTGGTCGGCGTACTGTACCGGAAGTTCGGGCAGCGACCGAGCGCCGACGAGGGCGGCGAATTCGCGCAGCAGGATGCCGATCGACCAGCCGTCGGCGACGATGTGGTGCACGGTGAGCAGCAGCCGGTACCGCTCGTCGGCGCAGCGCAGCAGCCGGGCCCGCAGCAGCGGGCCGGTGCTCAGGTCGAACGGCTCGTCGAAGGCGGCGGTCGTGGCCCTGTCGATCTCGGCCGGCGGCCGGCCGCGCAGGTCCATGACCGGCAGCGCCACCGGCCGGGGCGGATGCACCCGCTGCATCGGCTCGCCGTCGCGGGCGTCGAACGTCGTGCGCAGCGTCTCGTGCCGGCGCACCACCTCGGTGAGCGCCCGGGCCAGCACCTCGGCGTCGACCGGTCCGGTCAGATCGATGGCGACCGGATTGTGGTAGACCGGGTTGCCGGGGGCCAGCTGGTCGAGGAACCACAACTGGCGTTGCGCGAACGACAGCGGCACCGGCGCGCCCGGGTCGGGCCGCCGGTCGAGTGAGACAGGATCGCCGCCGCCGGTCAGGATGGCGATCAGCTCGGCCTTGTGCTGGCGCAGGGCCGCGACAAGGTCGGGGCTGAGCCGGCCGCGCGGTGCCCGGCAGCGCAGCCGGTCGCCGTCGACCTCGATGGATATCGACGAACGGTTGAACAGGTCGAGCAACTCGTAGGCGTTCATATTTCGATGTCTTCCATGTCGTCCAGGTCCACCGTGGAGCCGGGTGCTGCCGGGCGGCCTCCGACCATCGAGTAGATGAGCTGGTGGCTGGCTCCGAGATCGAACAGCGCCTCGATGTCGGCGTCCACCAGGGAGCCGATGCCGCACAGGCCAAGCCCGTACTCGGGCGCGGTCATGGTGAGCAGCTGGGCCATCCCGCCGGCCTCGACCTGGCAGAACCCGGCGGCGGCCTCGCCGTAGAGCGGCTCGATGGCGTCCAGCTCGGCGATGAGGAACAGGGCGAAGGCGGCCTGCTCGTAGACCGGGCGGTTGACGAAGTAGTCGTAGGAGTCGGCGGACAGCTCCCGGCCGGTGCCGAGGGCGACGAGCCGGTGGCCGTCCGGATCGTGGTAGTAGGCTCCGGCGGGCACTCCATCGACCCGGCCCGGCTTGATGTAGAGGTAGGTCTGCACCGGGTAGAGGCCGCCGGCCGAGGCGTAGAGGAACTTCGGCGCGCCGTCGACATCGCGCCGGACCAGGCTGCCGAGAAGGCCGGCCAGCATCGCCGGGGCCATCGGTGCACGATCGAAGTGCCGGGTGGAGCGGAAGCGTTCGTAGCGGTCGTCGGTGCCGTCGGCGGTGCCGAGGGTGATGGCCGGCGCGGACTCCTCGACGTGGCGGCGACCGGCGGCGCGAGCCTTCAGCGCGGCCCGCTGCGACGGGTCGACGATCACCTTCGCGCCCTGCCGGGCGGTCGCGGCGATGCGGGTGTTGGTGGCGTCCTGCTGATACATGGCGAACAGCTCGGCGACGGTCGGGCGGCGCATGAACCGGGCCAGATTCGGGCGGAACGTGAGGTCCTGGTCGAGCGCGTTGGCGATGCGCACCATGTCGATCGAGGTGGCACCGAGCAGGAGCAGGTTGTCGTGCACGGGTACCGCGTCGCGGCCGAGGATCCCGGCGACGATCGTGCAGATCCGGGCGACGACGGGGTCCTGCGGGTCGGAGACCTCCGGGGCCGGCGCGGCGGGCTCGGGCAGCCGCGACCGGTCGAGTTTCGCGTTGGCCGACAGCGGCAGCGCGTCGAGAAAGGTGATCGTGGCCGGCACCATGTAGCCGGGCAACTGACCGGCCAGGTGCTCGCGCAGCTGCCCGGCCGTGACCGAGCCGTCGGTGACCACGTAGCCGGCCAGGCGTTTGGCCTCCTGCGCGGCGCCGTACAGCTTGACGGCGGCGGCCCGGACCGCCGGGTGGGCGCGCAGTGCCACTTCGATCTCGCCCAGCTCGATCCGGTAGCCCTGGACCTTGACCTGGTCGTCCTCGCGGCCAAGGAACTCGATGGAGCCGTCGGGCAGCAGTCGTCCGAGGTCGCCGGTGCGGTAGAGCCGCTCGCCGGTGACCGGGTGGGTGATGAACGCGGCGGCGGTGCGGGCGTCGTCGCCGCCGCGGTAGCCCTGAGCCAGGCCGATTCCGCCGATGTACAGCTGCCCGGCGGCCCAGACCGGCCGGGGTGCCAGGGCGCCGTCGAGGACGTGGAACGATTGCCCGGCCATGGCCGTGCCGTAGGGGATGCTGCGGGCGGCCGGGTCGACGGCGCCGACCGGGTGGTGGATCGACCAGATCGACGCCTCGGTCGCGCCACCGAGGCTGTGTACGGCGATGCCGGGGCGCAGTGCCCGGATGCGGTCGGGCAGCGGCACCGGGATCCAGTCGCCGGACAGCATGGCCAGGCGCAGCGAGGCGGGCAGCGAATGTCCGGCCTCGGCGTATTCGACGAGGAGTCCGAGCAGTGCGGGCACCGAGTTCCACACGCTGACCTGGTGGGTGTGCAGGCGATCGAGCCAGTGCGCCGGGTCGCGGGCCATCTCCGGTTCGAGCGTGACGACGGCGGCGCCGGCGCCGAGCGTGCCGAAGATGTCCCACACCGACAGGTCGAAGCTCAGCGCGGACAGGGCGAGCACCCGGTCGGTGGGGCCGACACCGAACCGCTCGTTGACGTCGAGGATGGTGTTGACGGCGCCGCGATGGTCGATCTGCACGCCTTTGGGCCGGCCGGTGGAGCCGGAGGTGTAGATGACATATGCCAGATCGGTAGCGGCGACGCTCACCGGGACCAGGGCGGGTCCGCCGGGGCTCACGTCGAGGTCGGGTCCGAGCACCAGGCGGGCCCCGGACTCGGCGACGAGCCGGTCCCGGCGCTCCTGCGGCCAGTCCGGGTCGAGCGGCAGGTAGGCGCCGCCGGCGTAGAGCACCGCGAGGGTGGCCACGACCTGGTGCCAGCCCCGCTCGGTGAGCACCGCGACGAGGTCGCCGTGCTCGACGCCCTGCGCCTGGAGCCTTCCGGCCAGGTTCCGCGCCTCGGTGCGCAGCGTGGCGTAGCTGAGCCGGCGGTCGGCGGCGAGCACGGCGTCGGCGCCGGGGCTGGCCAGGGCCTGCCGGTCGAACAGCTCGTGCAGCAGCGGCCGGTCCGCCAGGTCAGCGGGCAGCACCGGCGGGGCAAGCGGGGAGGCCACCGGCAGCAGGCGGTCCACCGTGTACTGCCAGGCGGCCGGGTCGGCGAGGGTGTCGAGCAGGCCGCGGTAGGCGTCGAACATGCTGCCGATGAGGCCCTCGGGGAACAGTTCGATGACACTGTCCCAGTTGGTCAGCAGCCGGCCGCCGACCTCGGCGACGGTGTGGTCGAGCCAGACCTGCGGGGTCTGGGTGATGCCGTGTACGACCCGGCCGCCGAGCCCGTCGGCGAGGTCGATGGCGGTGCCGTCGCCGATGTCGGCGAGCGTGCTGTTGAACACGATCGGCATGGCCGCCTGCGGGGTGCCGCGTGCCTCGGCGATGAGCCGGTTGACCTGCACCCCGCTCACCGCCGAGTGGTCGATGTCGTGCCACATCCGCAGCTGCACGGCGCGGGCGGCCTCGGCGAACGAGGCGGCCGGGTCGAGCTGCACCTCCACCAGCACCAGGGAGGTGAAGTCGCCGATCACCGCGTTGACGCCGGGGTGCAGCGGCAGCCGGTGGAACAGCGGCAGGCTCAGGGTGAATCGCGGGTGCCGGCTCCACCGGGCGAGCACCTGCGCGAACGCGGTGAGCAGCAACGCCGACGGGGTGACCGAGTGCTGCCCGGCAAGGTCCTTGAGCTTGCTCCACCGCGGCGCCGGGACTACCCCGTCGAAGCGGGTGAACCGGGGCGCCTCGATGGTCTCCGGCTGGCGGATCAGGGGCAGATCGGGTGCCGGGGCCAGTTCGGCGGCTCGTTCCCGCCAGTAGGTCAGGGCGCGCCGGTAGCGGGGGCCGTCGCGGTGGGTCCGCTCGGCCAGGACGTAGTCGCGGAAGGTGAGCCCGATCGGCGGCAGCTCGGCGGCGGGGTCCCGGTAGAACAGGGTCAGCTCGTGTTCGAGCAGCCGGGTACTGGCCACGTCGACGACGAGCGCGTCGAGGCTCATGTGCAGCCGGGTCTGCCCATCGAGGATGGTCACCGCAAACTCGAACAGCGGCCACCGCGCGGCGTCGAAGACCTGCGCGGCCATCCTGTCGCGGACGGCCGCGAGCCCGGCCTCGGCGGTCCCCGCATCGAGGCCGCGCAGGTCGGTGCGGGCCGGGCGGTATCGCGGGGCGGCCGGTTGGACCTGCTGGGTGCCGTCGGGGTGGAAGACCACGCGCAGCATGTCGTGCCGGTCGATGAGCCGGTTGACGGCGTCTTCGAACCGGTCCGGGTCGAATTCGGCGAAGCGAATCTCGGTGTAGCCGTGCGCGCCGACCCCACCCAGCTCGATGGTGCCGCTGCGCCCGACCCAATATGCCTGCTGGATGTCGGTGAGGGGGAACGGCGCGAACCGCCCGGCCGGGTCGGCCTCGATCGGCGGTGGCGCATCCGCGCGGTCGGTCGCCTCCGCCGCGGCAGCCGCGAAGTCGGCCAGGACCGGCTGCTGGAACAGCGTACGCAAGGACAGCCGGGCGCCGAGGCGCTGCTCGACGATGTGCAGCAGCCGGGTGGCCAGCAGTGAGTGCCCGCCGAGGGCGAAGAAGTCGTCGTGGACGCCCACCCGGTCGCGGCGCAGCACCTCGGCCCAGATCCCGGCCATCTGTGCCTCGTGCTCGGTGCGCGCCGCGACGTAGCGCTCGTCGTCGCCACCGGAGTCCGGTGCCGGCAGCGCCCGCCGGTCGACCTTGCCGTTGGCGGTCAGCGGCAGCCGGTCCAGGCGCACCCATCGGGTCGGCACGAGGTGCTCGGGCAGCGCCCGCCGCACAAAGTCACGGGCCTGCTCGACGGTGGCGGTACCGGCGAGGTAGCCGGTCAGGTAGGCGCCGCCGGGCTCGTCCTCGTGGCGCAGCACCGCCGCCTCGCGCACCCCGGGCGCCTGCAGCAGGGCATGTTCGACCTCGCCCAACTCGACCCGGAAGCCGCGCACCTTCACCTGGGTGTCGGCGCGCCCGACGAAGTCGATGACGCCGTCGGCGCGGCGCCGGGCCAGGTCGCCGCTGGCGTACATGCGGCTGCCGGGCGGGCCGAACGGGTCGGGCCGGAACACCGCGGCGGTCGGGCCGGGCCGGTTGAGGTATCCGCGAGCGAGCCCGGCGCCGGCGATGTAGATCTCGCCGACGACACCGACCGGTACCGGTTCGAGATGCTGGTCGAGCAGGTAGACGCGGGTGGCGGCGAGGGGCCGGCCGACCGGTGGCAGGGCGGGCCAGTGGGCTGCGTCGGCGACGGCGAGCGTGTGCTGGGTGGCGACGTGGGTCTCGGTCGGGCCGTACTGGTTGTGCAGGTAGGCCCCGCCGAGCCGGGTGAGCAGCCGGCGCAGGTCGTCGTTGACCCGCAGTGCCTCACCGGCGGTGACGATCTCACATCGGCCCGCCGCGGCAGTGGCCGGTGCGGCGGCTGTGAGGTTGGCCAGGTGGTGCAGCACGGCGGCGGGTAGGAAGGCCCGCTCGATGCGCTGCTCGGCGATGAGGTCGCGCAGCTCGCCGAGGTCCTTGCGGTGGTCGTCATCGAGCAGCACCAGGGTCCCACCGGCGCAGAGCGTGGTCCAGATCTCCTGGAACGAGACGTCGAAGCCGATCGAGGCGAACTGCAGCACCCGGGCAGGCATCGGGTTTTCCGGCGTGGCCTGGCGCAGCTGCCAGTCGATCAGGTTGTCCATGGCCCGCCAGGTCTGCGCCACGCCTTTCGGTGTTCCCGTGGTGCCGGAGGTGTAAAGCACATAGGCGAGGTTGTCGTCGACCGGTGCCCGGCCCGGAATCGGAGCGTCGCCGAGCTCGTCGCCGACGGTGAGCACCGCGGGCGGGTCGTCGAGCGCGGCCGTGACCTCGGCCGTCACCGCGTCGGTGGCCTTCTCGGCGAGCAACGCCACGGGCCGGCAGTCGCGTACGAGCCCGGCGAGGCGCCCGACCGGATGGTCGGGGTCGAGCGGGACGTACGCGGCGCCGGCCTTGAGCGCGGCGACGACCGCGACGATCAGGTCGGGTGAGCGGCGCAGACACAGTCCGACGAGCCGGTCTGGCCCGGCGCCGTGCCGCACGAGCCGCGCGGCCAGCCGGTCGGCCCGGGCGTCGAGTTCGGCGTAGCTCAGAGTCTGCTGCGCGAGCGTCACCGCAGCCGCGCCGGGTGCCCGGCGCACCTGGTCGGCGAACCGGTCGCGGATCCCGCGCAGCGGCGGTGGCACCGGCCGGTTCCAGCCGGTGACGAGGCGCTTGCGCTCGGCCGCGTCGAGCAACTCGACCGCACCCAGTGGACGGTCGGGGCGTGCGGCCAGCCCGGCGAGCGCCGCACGCAGGTAGCCGGCCCACCGCTGTGCGGTCCCGGCGGTGAACAGTGCGGTGGCGTACTCGAGGGCGCCGGTGATCCGCCCGCCGTCCTCCTGCAGCGACAGGGCAAGGTCGAACTTGGCCGCGCTCCACGGTGCGGGCCGGTCGATCGCCTCGATGCCGGGCATGGCGACCGGCGCGTCGGCGGTGTGCTGCCAGGCGAACATCGCCTGGAACAGCGGCGTATGCGCGAGGCTGCGCGGCGGGTTGACCAGCTCGACGACATGTTCGAAGGGCAGGTCCTGGTGGTCGAGCGCGGCCAGAGTCGTGTCCCGCACCAGCCGGACCAGCTCGGCGCCGGTGTACGGGCCGGTCAGGTCGATGCGCAGCGCGAGCGTGTTGACGAAGAAGCCGATGAGCCCGTCCAGCTCGGTGCGGCGCCGGTTGGCGGTCGGCGTGCCGACGACCAGGTCGGCCTGCCCGGACAGCCGGGACAACACGAGCGCCCAGCCGGCCAGCAGGACCATGAACAGGGTCGCGCCGGTGTCAGCGGCCAGCGCGCGTAAGGCGGTGGTCAGTTCGGCGTCGAGCTCGACCGGCACGGTGGCGCCGCGGAAGTCCTGTTCGGCCGGGCGCGGATGATCCAGCGGCAGCTCCAGCAGGGCCGGTGCGCCGTGCAGTGCCCGCAGCCAGAACTGCTCCTGCCGCCGAGCCGTCTCGCAGGTGATCCACTCCTGCTGCCAGACGGCGTAATCGGCGTAGCGGACCGGCAACGGCGCGAGGGTCTGCCCGGCGTAGAGGGCGCCGAGCTCGCGCAGCAGCACGCCGAACGACCAGCCGTCGGCGACGATGTGGTGCAACGTCACCAGCAGCACACACTGGTCGGGGGCGAGCACGACCAGCCGCCACCGGGCGGGCGGCCCGGCGACGAGGTCGAACGGGTCTGTCACGGCGGCGTCGACCAGCTCGGCGAGTCGCTGCTCGGCGTCGGAGCGTCCGGTGAGGTCGGTGACGGTCAGCTCCGGTGCCGGCCCGAGATCCTGCAGCGGTTCCCCGGCCCGCACGACGAACCGGGTGCGCAGCGTGTCGTGCCGTTCGGCGAGCGCGTCGAGAGCCCGGCTCAGCGCGGGCCGGTCGAGCCAGCCGCGCAATTCCAGCACGAGCGGCATGTGGTACGCCTCGGCCGCCCCGTCGAGCTGGGTGAGCAGCCACAGCCGGCGCTGGGCGAACGACACCGGCACCGGCCCGGTCCGCGGAATCGGCGTGATCGGCGTCAGCGGTTCGGCGGTTTCCTGCGGGGCCAGCCGGGCGGCGAGCGCGGCGAGGGTCGGCGCGGCGAACAGGATGGCCGGCGGGAACTCGTGGCCGAGGGTGGCGCGTACCTTCGCGGCGAGCCGCAGCGCGAGCAGCGAGTGCCCGCCGAGGGCGAAGAAGTCGTCGTGCTGGCCGACGCGTTCCACACCGAGCAGCTCGGCCCACAGCCCGGCCAGGGCAGTCTCCAGTGGACCGTCCGGAGCGGCGTACGCCCGCGGATCGGGCGGGCCCGGCACGGGCAGTGCGCGGCGGTCGACCTTGCCGTTCGGGGTAAGCGGCCAGGCCAGGACGCGCACGAGGACGGCCGGGACGAGGTGGGCGGGCAGCGCGTCGGCGAGCCAGCGGCTCAGCTCCGGTACGTCCTGCCGGGCCCGGTAGTAGCCGAACAGGTTGCCGCCGTTGACGGTGACGACGGCGTCGCGGACGTCGGGGTGGGCGGCGATGCGGGTCTCGATCTCACCGAGCTCGATGCGCAGGCCACGCACCTTCACCTGGTGGTCCCGGCGGCCGGCGAACTCCAGCTGCCCGTCGGGCAGCCGGCGGGCCAGATCGCCGGTGCGGTATAGACGCTCCCGGGCGACGAACGGGCTGTTCCGGAACCGGTCGGCGGTCAGCTCGGGCCGGTTGAGGTAGCCGCGGGCCACCCCGGCGCCGCCGATGTGCAGTTCGCCGAGGACGCCGGCCGGCACCGGTTCGCCGCGCTCGTCGAGCAGGTAGATGCGGGTGTTGGGCAGCGGCCGGCCGATCGCCAGCCGCCGCACGGCCGACGGGTCCGCCGGCACGAGATGGTAGGCGCTGTCGACGGCGGCCTCGGTGACGCCGTAGGCGTTGATGACCCGTACGGCGGGGCCGCACAGCCGCCGCAGCCGGGCCGCGTCGGCGGCGCTCCACACGTCGGAGCCGCACAGGATGGTGGTCAGGCCGGTGAGGTCGCCGCCGGTGTCCTCGAGGTGGTCCAGCAGCGGCAGCAGGGTCGCCGGGACGATGTCGAGCAGGTCGACGTGGTGCTCGCGGATGGTGGCGTGCAGGGCGGCCGGGTCGGCCATCGTCTCGCGTGGGCACAGCACGAGGGTGCCGCCGAAGCCGAGGCTGCGTACGACGTCCGCGGTGAACACGTCGAAGGAGAACCCGGCCAGTTGCAGGTGCACCAGGCCGGGGCGCAGGTCGAGGACGCGTTGCCAGGCCGCGGCGACGGCGAGGATGGTGCGGTGCTCGACGAGCACGCCGTTGGGCCGGCCGGTCGTGCCGGAGGTGTAGATGAGGTAGGCCAGCGACCGCGGCGTTCCGGCCGGCGCCAGGTCGGTGTCCGGGCCCTCGGCCCAGGTGAATGCATCCAGGTCGAGGCAGCCGGGGATGCGCCCGCCGGTGCTCAGCACGGCCACCGGGGTGCTGTCGGCGAGCATGTCGGCGAGGCGCTGCGGCGGATGGTCCCGGTCGAGCGGCAGGTATGCGGCGCCGGCCTTGAGCACGGCGAGCACCGCGGTCACGGCCAGGGCGCAGCGGTCCAGGCAGATCCCGACGATGCTGTCCGGACCGGCCCCGAGGCTGCGCAGGTGGTGGGCGAGGCGGTTGGCCCGCCGGTTCAGCTCGCCGTACGTGAGCCGTTCGGTGCCGTCGACGACCGCGACGGCGTGCGGGTCGCGAGCGGCGTGGGCCTCGAAGAGCTGGTGCAGCAGCAGGTCCTTGGGCACGGCGATGCTCTCGCGGTTGCCGTCGTCGAGCAGCTGCCGCCGTTCGGCTGCGGTGAGCAGCCGCAGGTCGCGGACCGGCCGGTCCGCGGTGCTCAGCTGGCCGAGGACGTGCCGCAGGTGGCCGGCGCACCGGCGCACGGTGGCCTCGTCGAACAGCGCCGCGGCATACTCGAGCTCACCGAAGACCCGGCCGTCACGTTCGAGCAGGCCGAGGGTGAGGTCGAACTTGGCCGTCGCCCACGGCGGCTGTTGCGCGGTGACGGTGAGGCCGGGCAGATCGAGGCCGGTGCCGGTGACGTTCTCCCAGGCGACCATGCTCTGCACGATCGGCGGATACGCCGGGCTGCGCGGCGGGCTGATCAGCTCGACGACCCGTTCGAAGGGCACGTGCTGGTGTTCGAGGGCGCCGAGCACGCTGTCACGCACCCGGCCGAGCAGGTCGCGCACGCCGATCTCGTCGTCGACGCTGACCCGCAGAGCGACCGTGTTGGTGTAGAGCCCGACGGCGGTCTCGTCCTCGGCTGTCGGCCGGTTGGCGACCGGGGTGCCGACCACGACGTCGGACTGCCCGGCGAGCCGGGACAGGACGACGAGCCAGCCGGTCAGCACGGTCATGAACAGAGTCGTGCCGGTCTCGGCGGCGAGGGCGCTCAGCGATGCGGTCAGCTCGGCGTCGAGGGTCAGCTCGATCATGCCGCCGGTGTAGTCCTGTTCGGCCGGCCGGGGCCGGTCGGTGGGCAGGTCCAGCAGGGTCGGCGCGCCGTCGAGGGCCTCACACCAGTACGTCTCGTGCTCGACCGCAACGGTCCGGCCGGCCGACGTGGTCGGCAGCTGCGGCAGTGTGTCGCCGCGGTACAGCGCACCCAGCTCGCGGCGCAGCACGGCCAGGGACCAGCCGTCGGCGATGAGGTGATGCAGGGTCAGGGCGAGCAGGTGCTCGTCGGGGCTGACCGCGATGAGCCGGGCCCGCAGCAGCGGCCCGGTCTCGAGGTCGAACGGGGCTGCTGCGGTGCCTTCGAGGATTCCAGGTTCCGGGTCGTGGACGGTGAGCACGCCGGTGGCCGGCGGGTCGATGTGTTGCCGCAGCACTCCGTCGCGCTCCGTGAACCGGGTGCGCAGGGCGGCGTGCCGGGCGACGAGGTGGTCGACGGCCCGGCTCAGCGCATCGCGGTCGAGCGGGCCGTTCAGCCGGTACACCAGCGGCATGTGGTAGGCCGCGGAGGCTGTGCCGTCGAGCCGGGCGAGGAACCAGAGTCGTTGCTGGGCGGGTGACGCCGCGACAGTGGACAGCCCGAGGGCGGCCGCGCACGCGTGGCGCAGGGCCTGCGGATAGGTGGCGGCGAGGGCGTCCGGGTCACCGGTGGCGTGGGCCTCGGCGAGCAGGCGGGCGTTGGCGGTGGTGTTCGCGGCGGTGAAGGCTGCGAGGTTGGCGTCGGTGCTGAGCGCGGCGTACGTCCGGGCGAACTCGACGGTTTCGGCCTCGGTGAAGTCGTTGTCGGTCGCGTAGCTCACGCCGCTGGCGTGGGCGAGCGCCCAGGCGTCGGCGTAGCCGTAGGCCTTGTGGTAGACGGCGCGCAGTACCGGTTCCAGGGCGGCCTGCCACTGCGGTGCGGTGGCGCTCGTGCCGTGCAGCGCGGTGAGACGGTCGGCGTCGGCCGGTGCCACGATCCCGGCCTCGACGAGGCGCGGCAGGTCGTCGATCATCGCAGCAGTTCCTCGACGTCGGCATCGGTGAGCACGTCGAGGAAGTCATCCCCCGCCGGCACCTCGATGGCTTTCGCCAGGGCGGCCATCGTCGGGTTGTCGAACAGTGCCCGCACCGGCAGTTCGACGCCGTAGCGGGCACGCAGGCGGGTCATCAGCTGCGCGGCGGTGAAGGAATGCCCGCCGAGGGCGAAGAAGTTGTCGTCGACGCCGACCGGTCCGGCCCGGCCCAGCAACTCACCGACCAGCGCGGTCAGCTCCCGCTCGACCGGGGTCTCGGCGGCCCGGCCCGGCCCTTCGGTCCGGCCGGCGGCACCCCACTGCGGCTCGGGCAGCACGCTCGGGTCGACCTTGCCCCGCTCGGTGCGCGGCAGCTCCGGGACCGTCACGAACGCGGCCGGGACCATGTACCCGGGCAGGAACCGGTGCAGGTGCTCCAGCAGACCGTCCGGCGGGTCGCCCGCGCCTTCCCGTACGACGAGGTAGGCGGCCAGGCGCAGGTCGCCGCTCGGCCCACTGCTCGCGGTGACGAGTGCGTCGACGACGCCGGGGTGGCGGCGCAGCACTGCCTCGATCTCGGCCGACTCGACCCGGAAGCCGCGCACCTTGAGCTGCCGGTCGGCGCGGCCGAGGATCTCCAGCCGTCCGTCCGGGCGCCAGCGGCCCAGGTCGCCGGAGCGGTACAGCCGCTCGCCCGGGGTGAACGGGTCGGGCAGGAACTTCTCCGCCGTGAGGCCGGGCGCCCCGCGGTAGCCGCGGGCAAGGCAGGCGCCGCCGAGGTAGATCTCGCCGGTGACCATCGGTGGGACGGGCCGCAGCTGCTCGTCGAGGACGTAGGCTCGGCTGCCGGGGAACGCCACGCCGACGTCGAGCGGCCCGGTGCGGTCGGTGACGACGGCGCCGGTGCAGTAGACGGTCGTCTCGGTCGGCCCGTACAGGTTGCACAGCGCGACCTCCGGCCCCTCCATCAGCGCGGTGGCCAGGTCACGGGCGATCGCTTCGCCGCCCGTGACCCGCACCCGCACCGTGTCCGGCACGCCGCCGGCCGCGGCCAGCATGCGCCAGGTCGTCGGGGTGGCCTGCACAACCGTGACCTCGTCGGCTTCGAGCATGCGGCGCAGCAGCTGTCCGTCGATCGCGATGTCGTCGGGTACGACGATGCGCGTTGCGCCGGTCAGCATGGGCATCAGCTGCTCGACCACGGAGATGTCGAAGGCGAGCGTGGCCAGGGTGGCCATGCGGTCGCCGGGCCGGATCGGCAGCAGGTCGCGCAGTGCGAGCAGCAGCGCGCCGACCGCTCCCTGGGTGACGGTGACCGCCTTGGGGCGCCCGGTGGTGCCGGAGGTGAACAGCTCGTAAGCCGCGGCGGTCGGCGGTACGGCCACCGGCTCGGTTCTTCCCGCGGACCCGGCCAGGTCGGCCAGGTCGAGCACGTGTTCTGCCTCGAGGTCGGACGTGAGCAGAGCCCGGTGGGTGATGAGCGTACGGACGCCGGCGTCGGCCAGCATGCCGCGCAGCCGCTCGACCGGGGCGGCCGGGTCGAGCGGCAGATAGGCTCCGCCGGTCCACCACACGCCGAGCACCGCCGGCAACGCCCAGGCCGAGCGGGGCAGCAGGATCGCCACCGTGTCCTGCACGGCAGAGCCCCGCTCACGCAGCGCGGCGGCGATTCGCTCGACGGTGTCGCGCAGGTCGCCGATGCACGCCGGCGCCAGCAGTGCGGTGGCGGTGGTGTCGGCGGGCGCGGGCCCGGTGCCGGGTGGCCACGCCACGGCCACGAGGTCACGGGTCGCCGGGGTAACGACGTCCACATCGGACACGCGTACGGTGCTTTCCGTGGCCAGCTGCTCCAGGGTGAGCCGTATCGCGTCGGCGATCCGCCGGGCGCCGTCGGGGCCGAACAGGTCGGTGAGGTAGTTGAGCCGCCCGGTCAGCACGCCCGGGCCGTCGGTGACGGTCAGCTCCAACTCGAACTTGCCGGTGCCGTTCGCAATGAGCTCCGGCTGCCAGCGCAGCCCCCCGGTAGCCGTGGCCGACCACGGGTCCTCCACGGCGCAGAGCACCTGCACCAGGGGCAGCCGGGTCTGGCTGCGCTCCGGCCGGCACAGCTCCACCACCCGGGCGAACGGCACCTCCTGGTGAGCCAGGGCCCGCGTGGTGGCGGTGTGCACCCGGTCGACGAGCGTGGCCAGGCCGGGGTCGCCGCGCAGGTCGACCCGGACGGCGACGGTGTTGACGAACAGGCCGGCGACAGTCTCGGTCTCGGCGCGGGTGCGGGCCGAGACCGGTACGCCGATGAGCAACTCCTCGGCGGCGCCGAAGCGGGCCAGGACGGTGGCGTAGGCGGCGGCCACCATGGCGAACAGCGTGCCGGACCGTTCCCGGGCCAGCGACCGGAGCCGCTCGGCGGTCTGCTCGTCCACCGTGAACGCGACCTCGTCGGCGGCGAAGCGCTGCCTGGCCGGGTAGGGCCGTTCGACCGGCAGCGTCAGCTCGGCGGGCGCGCCGGCCAGCTCGGCGGTCCAGAACCGTTCGGCGTCGGCGAACCCGCCGGCGTCGGCGTGCTCGAACTGCCACTGGGTGAAGTCGGCGTACTGCAGCGGCGGCTCCGGCGTCACAGCCCCATCGGCCGCATAGTCGGCGACCAGTTCCTGGAACAGCTGCCGGAACGTCCAGCCGTCGGCGACGATGTGGTGCACGACGACGGCCAGCACGTGCCGCCCGGTGCCCAGGCGCAGCAGCACGGCCCGGACGAGCGGCCCGGCGGCCAAGTCGAACGGCGTTGCCGCGAGCGCCCGGATCCGGTCGCGGGCGGTCTGCGGGTCGGCATCCTCCGCGCGAAGCCGGGCGGCGGCGGTGTCCTCGTCGATGACCTGGATGGGTTCCCCGGTGTCGTCCCGCACGGTCGTGCGCAGCGCCTCGTGCCGCTGCACGGCAGCGTCCCAGGCACGGGCGAGGGCCCCTTCGTCGAGCGGGCCGTCGAGCCATACCGCCCAGCCGATGACGTAGTTGGCCTGGCCCGGGTCGAGCCGGTCGAGCAGCCACATGCGCCGCTGCGCGTACGAGGCCGGGAATTCGAACATCGCCACGTCAGTTCCTCCGCCTGTCCACCGCGACGATGCGCAGTTCCGCCGCGTACCGTTGCCCGGCAGCGTCGGTGAGCCACAGCTGGTCCGGCGCCGGGAGCATCTCCACGACGGTCACCGCCGCGGCAGGCCCGCTGTGCCGGGCCGCGCGCCGGACCGCGCGGGCGAGCAGGTCGGCCGACGCGAGACTCGTGAGGTCGGCGTAGATCGGTTTGCGCTCCCCGGCGCAGCGCACGAACACGTGCCGGGGCAGGTCGTGGGCGGCGACCCAGGCCCGCATCCGGCGGTATCGGTCGGCCTCGTCCCCGACGGTGGCGAAGCTGATCGCGGACGCCTCGAACGTCCACGACTCACGGCTGACGACGAGACCGTCGAGGGTGACCCGAGGCGTGTGCTCGGCCGCAGGCAGCAGCCGGAACTGCTGCACAAGACCGGCGGCGACGGTATCGCCGAGCACGGCCATCAGGTCCATGTCGAGCCGGCCGTCGCGGCGGCGCACCCGCAGCCCGTCGCCGGTGTCGACCAGGTCGCACGCGCCGACCGGCAGAGTGCGCTCCGGCGGGTGGCCGAACGAGTCGGCGGCGAATACCAGTCGCACGTCGTCAGCGCCGACGAGGGCATTGCTCTGCCGGGTCGGCACGCCCTCGTCCTGCCCGGTCTCGGCCGGGTAGGCCACCGGCCGGCCGATGTCGGTGGCCTGGGCGGCCCGCAGCGCGGCGGGGTCGTCGTGAAATTCCAGCCAGGTCGCGTAGCGGATCGTGTTGACGCCCGGGTGCAGCTCACCGAGGACCCACTGGTCACCGGCGCGCATGAGATCCGGGCTGTGCTGCACGGCGGTGGGCCAGCCCGGCTCTCCGGGCGGGAACGCCTGCCGGGCTCGTTCAGCGAGGTCCGTTGTGGACAGCTGGACCCGCCGGGCGTCCGCCGGCAGCCGCAGCACGCCGGCCCAGCGCTGCTGCAGGGCCCGGCCGAGCGCACCGGTGAGTCGTTCCGGCGGTGTGAACAGCGTGGGGCCGACCCGCAGCCAGAACTCGGCGAACGGTACGACCGGGGTGCCGAGGTCGGCGGCGAGCCGCTGGTAGGTCTGCGCGAACACCCGCCGGTAGATGGCCGCACCGGCCGCGGTGAACCAGCGGGCGCTGTCCAGCACGAGCCCCAGCGGGGCGCGGACCGCGTCGAGGGTGCCGACGCCGATCTGTACGGTGTCGGCGCGGCGGCACTCCTCGTAGGCGATGGTCCGCCCGGCGTAGAGCTGCCCGGCACGCCGGGTCGCCGGCTTGCCGGTGAGCCGGGTGAAGGTGGACTCCAGAGCGCTGGTCGCGGTGGCCAGCAGATCCGGGTCACCGGCTGCCGCAGCGACCGCATCGCGCGCCGTACACAGGCCGTCGAGGGCATCGCTCGCCGCCACCCGCACCGCCTCGTCGGTGACCCGGTCGAGCATCGACCGGGCGGTGCGTTCCGGCCGGGTGTCGTGCGGCGCGATCTCCGGCCGCCACACCAGCCGGTGCTCGATGGTTAGCTTTTCCAGGACGGCGTACACCTCGTCCGGCCCGACCGGCAACGCCGCGGCGACGGCGCGGGCGTCGCGCGCCCCGTCGCACGCGTGCAACACGGCCGCGGTCAGCGGGTCGAGCGCGATCGGCGGAGCGCCCGGCACCCGTAGCAGCGACCCGTCGACGTCGAGAAACGCCGGCCGGCGGGGAACCAGCCACGGCCGCAGCGCCGCGGTGAACGGCTCGAGCACGGCCGCGACCGCCCAGCCCTCCAGGTAGACGGTGCGCCGGTCGACGAGCCGGGCGAGCGGCGACGGTTGAGCGTGCTCGACGGTCACGGCGTCGCCATCGGCGAACGTTGCCCAGCCGACTGGGCCGAAGAACCCGATCGTGTCGTTCTTGGCGCAGTACCGCTGGAGGTAGCTGGCGACCAGGGCCTCGTGCTGGCGGTGTTTGGTGGCCCGCCGGGTCGGAGCGGGCCCGGCACGCAGCAGCGGGTCGACGCCGGTGGTCAGGGCGTGCCGGTTCTGCCAGGTGATCGCCTCGCGAATCGCCGGGTCGGCGGCGACAGTGTGCAGGGCGGTCCCGAGCCGGGCGACCGCCCGAGCGAACTCCTGCGGGTAGTCGGGGCGGTCGACGGCCGCGGCGAGCGCCGGGTCGCCCAGCGGGGTGAGCAGCTCGGCGGGGAACCCGGCGGCGCGCAGACAGATCGTCGACCACAGCGCCCAGTCGCCGACGAGCGGCACCAGGTGCGAGCCGGTGCGCGGTGCCACCCGGTTGGCCGACCGGTCACGGCGGCGCAGCACCGGCCCGTCAGTGGCCGGTCGAGTGGCGACGGCAGCGTCGACGGCGGCGGCGACGCCGGACAGAGTCGGCTGCGCGTACAGCGCGGCCAGGCTGAACGGCACCGCGAACTCCTGCTGCACCCGAAACGTCAGGCGGGCAGCGCTGAGCGAGTTCCCGCCCTCGGCGAAGAACCCGGCGTTGCGGGCGAGCCCGTCGGCGGTGCGCCCGCCGGGCAGCACCGAGGCCCATATCTCGGCCAGCCGCCGCTCGGTCGGTGTCGCCGGCCCGGCCTCCACCGTGGACGGCTGCGGGGCCGGCGCGGGCAGTGCTGCCCGGTCGACTTTGCCGTTCCTGCCCAGCGGCAGCCGGTCGAGGATCACGAACGCGGCGGGCACCAGGTAGGCCGGCAACCGTACGGTGAGGTGACGGCGCAGCTCGGTGGCGTCGAGCGACGGGTCCGCGGCGGTGACGTAGCCGACCAGGTGCCGCTGCTCGTCGCCGCCCCGGGCGACGACGACGGCCTCGGCGACGCCGGGGTGCCCGGCGAGCACGGCCTCGACCTCGCCCGGCTCGATGCGAAACCCGCGGATCTTCACCTGGTTGTCGACCCGGCCGAGGAACTCGACGACCCCGTCGGCGCGCCAGCGGGCCAGGTCGCCGCTGCGGTACAGCCGGGCACCGCCGCCGGCCGGGTCGGGCAGGAACCGGTGGGCTGTTGCGGCAGGTTGGGCCAGGTAGCCGCGGGACAGCCCGGCGCCGCCGGTGTACAGCTCCCCCACCGCCCCGATCGGCACCGGCCGCAACTGCCCGTCGAGGATGTGCACAGTAGTGTCCGGGATCGGCCTGCCGATCGGCACCCGCTCACCCGGCTCGTCCGGCGTGCTCATCGTGTAGGTGGTGGTGAACGTGGTGTTCTCGCTCGGCCCGTACCCGTTGACGAGGGGGCGGCCGGAGCGGGCCGTGAGGGCGGCGCGCAGCGCTTCGGGTCGCACGACGTCGCCACCGGTGACGATCTGGTCGACGCCGGCGAGGGCGTCGGGCGCGGTCTCGGCGAGGTGGTGGAACAGCCCGGCGGTGAGCCACGCGACGTCGGCCCGGCCGCTGCGCAGGAGGGTGGCGAGGTTGGCCGGCGCGATCGGGTCGGGTGGCGCGGTGACGACCGCCCCGCCGGTACACAGTGGGCCCCAGATCTCGAGGGTGCTGGCGTCGAACGCGGGCGGTGCGGCGTGCAGCACCCGCCGGCCCGGGCCGAGCGTGACGAACGCCGCGTCGGTGACCAGCCGGGCGATGGCCCGGTGCGGCACGGTCACGCCCTTGGGCACACCGGTGGAGCCCGACGTGAACGTCACATAGGCGAGGTTGTCGAGGTGTACCGGCGGCAGCACCTCGGCCTCGGCGGCTTCGTCGGCGTCGAGCGTCTGCGGGTCGACGACCAGCATCCCGGATGGCTGTTCGGCGAGGGCGCCGACCACGACGCGTACCTTGGCGGTTTGCAGCAGGGCGCTCGCCCAGACCGGCGGGCTGGCCGGGTCGACGCACAGGTAGGCCCCGCCAGCCTTCAGGATGCCGACCAGTACCCGGATCAGCCCGGCGCCGCGCCGCATGACGACGCCGACCGGCTCGTCGGTGCCCACCCCGTGCCGGCGTAGCGCGGCGGCGATCCGATCGCTGTCGATGTCGAGCTGCGCGTAGCTGAGCGTGGTGGCGCCGTCGAGCACGGCCGGCGCGGCGGGGTCGGCCGCGACCCGGGCGGCGAACATGTCCACCACGGTGTGCAGGCGCTTCGCCGGTGACGCGTTCCAGCGGTCTCGCAGCGCGGCCTCGTCGTCGGTGCCAAGGCGCAGGTCGGCCACGCGCGCATCGGGTCGGTCGGCGAGTTCGAGCAGGGTGGCGCGGACCTGGGCGAGCATCCGGTGGGCGGCGGCATCGTGCACCTGGCGACCGTCCCAGAACAGGGCCAGGCACAGCTCGGGCTCATCGAAGGCGTAGAGCGTCACCGGATGAGCGGGCGAGCGATGGATGCGCACCTGGGGAGCAGTGCCGTTCTGACCGAGCGGAGCCAGGCCGTGCTGGAGCCGCTGCCGCTCGACGACCAGCAGGCTGTCGAGGGTGCCGGGGGCCAGACCGGTCCAGTCCAGCACCGAGGCGAGCGGGGCCAGCTGGTGCTCGCGCACCTCCAGCATCCGGGCCGCGGTGTCGGCCAGCAGCTCCCGCACCGTCCACTGCGGAGCATTTCGACTCCGGAACGGGACCGTGTTGATGAGCATGCCGACGATCGCGTCGGCGCCGGGCACGCTGCCGTAACGGCATGACCGGGTCACGCCGAAGACGACGTCACCGGTGCCGCCCCACGCACCGCGCAGCAGGGCCCACGCGGCGGTCACCATCGTGCTCGCGCCGGCTCCGAGTTGCGTACCCAACGCCCGGATCCGGTCTGACTCGTCCCTGGTCAGCACGAGCTCGGCGGTGGCCGCGGCGGCGGGCCCGTCATCCGGCTCGCCGAGCCGCCCGGGCAGCGGCCACGGGTGCGCCGCGCCGGCCAGGTAGTCGCGCCAGAACATCTCGGCCGCGGCCCCGTCGACCCCGTCCCACCAGCGCACGAACGACTCGAACGAGGGTCGCCGCGGGTGTTCGGCACGCTCGCCGGCAACCCGCGCCCGGTATTCGGTGAAGACCTCGTCGAGCACCAGCCGGGTGGAGCGCCCGTCGAGCACGGCGTGGTGGAACGTGAAAACCACGTGGTCAGACCCGCCGAGCAGGGTGATACGGGCGAGCGGGGCCTGCGCGAGGTCGAACGGCTCGATCCGGTCGGCGGCAAGGAACGCGTCGAGCGGCAGGTCGCTGTGCCGCACCGGGCAATCGACGCGGCCGGCGACGGTCTGCACGAGACCGAGGTCGCCGTCGGTGCGGAACGCGGTGCGCAGGGCGTCATGCCGGTCGAAGGCGCTCTGCCAGGTCGCGAGAAACGCGGCTCGGTCCACCGGGGCCGGCCAGTCGATGACGATCTGCTGCACGTCGATGCCGCTCGCCGGGCGTCGCAGGCTGCCGAGCACCATGCCGCGCTGCACGCCGAGGGCGGGGTAAATGTCATTCATGAGCGTTCGCCGGGGTCAGGCCTGCGCCGCGTTCTCGTCCATCCAGACGCGCAGTGACTTGGGCCGCATGTCGGACCAGACTTCGTCGATGTGGGCGAGGCACTGCTCGCGCGTGCCGGTGGTGCCCTCGCGGCGCCAGCCGTCGGGCACCTCGCGGTCGTCGGGCCAGATCGAGTACTGCTCCTCGTCGTTCACCACAACGGCGAGTACAGCGGTGTCGTCATCAGCAAACACGGAGCCCCCCGAAACCACGTTCGATCTGAGAGCCCCCCGAACCCACGTTCGACTGACACACCCCCAAACTTCCGGTTGAGTATGCACATCAGTCGATCTTTCGTCAAGGAATTCCCAGATCATTTTTCCGGCCCGAACCCGTGGTCCGATCAATGTGTCTGGACCGCCGGATTTGCCTGCTCATGGTGCTGGACCCCATCAACGCGCGGGGTACGACACATCAGCCCGACCACCGGCCCGGCGGCGATCGTGCAGCCCAGGAAGATCGCGGCGATCACCCACCACCCCCAGCCGCCCGTCTGGATGGCGAGCAGGGTGAGCCCGGCCGGCGCGAGCGTGCCGGACACCGACCCGACGAGCTGCCCCAGTCCGATGTAGGCCCCGCGCATGGCGGGTGGTGGCACGTTCGTCTGCACGTACCACTCGGCGGCGGACAACCCGAGCTCGGTCGCGGTGACGAGCACGATGACCAGCACCAGCACGGCGACCGTCAGCCACCCGCTGGTCAGCCCGCTGACCAGCGCCACCGGGCAGGCCAGGGCTGCGGTGAGCCCACCGAGCCGCAGCCGCCGCAGCGTACCCGGCATCGACTCGGACCCCCGCGAGGCGGGCACCTGCAGCAGGATCACCAGCGCCGTGTTGAGCGCGAACAGCAGCCCGAGCACCGGCTTGGGGGCGTCGGTCCGGGTGATGATCCACAGTGGCAGGACCTCGGTCATGAGGTAGGCATGGACCAGCAGCACCCCGGCCAGCACCGCGTAGCCGAGATATCCCCGGTCCGTGAGTACGGCGAGCCGGCTCACCTTCGGCGCGTCCGCCGCCGTCCCCGGCCGGACGGCGACCGGCAGCCGGCTCACGACAACCGCATTGACCAGCTTCAACGCGGCCGCGAAGTAGATCAGCGCGATCAGCGCCTCGGCCCCGTTGGCCGCAAGTACGAGCGCCCCCAGCCCGGTCCCGACGGAGAGCCCGATGTTGAGGTACGTCCGGACGAACGCCATCGCCCGCACCCGCCCCTCGGCCGCAATCGCGTCTGACGTGTGGATCGTGCGACCGGCCCCGGCCAGCGTGTCGGCGGCCGCCGACCCGACCAGCACGGCGAGAAAACCGGCGAACGCGTGCACGAACGGCAGTACCGCCAGCGACACCGCACCGGTCACCGCCCCGATCGCCCACGCGGCCCGCCCCCCGAGCCGGTCGGCGACCATCCCCAGTGGCAACGCTCCGGCCAGCCCGGTCAGTCCGGCGACGGACAGCCCGATGCCGACCTGCACCGGGGTCATCCCGAGCACGTGGACGAAGAACACCATCCCGGCGGTGAGGAACGCCCCACTCCCGACGGCGTTCATCCCGGATTGGAACGCGATGGTGCGCGGCAGCCCGGGCGGCGGCAGCAGTTTCTCGGCGAACCGCCCAGCACTCATGCCGGGATCAAACCAGCCCGCCACGGACTCCCGCAACATCAACTTCGGCCACGGCGGTGGCCGGATCGACGGCGAACCCGGTTGCACCGACGCCACCCGATCAGGTGCGGAAGTCGGCACGGCTGTCGTAGACGCAGAGTGATCGCAAGGCGCGATATGACCGGATAGCCGGTTGTGAGGCAATCACGCGGGGTCCGGCGGGTGCGGGAAGAACGCGGCCCTGGACTTCTTACCGAACGATGACGTACCCGTCCTGAGTCGACCGTCCGACGCATCGCGGCCCGTACCCGATGGCGCCGGCACCCGACCGAAGCCGGCCTCTCACGACCATGAGGAGATCCCCATGAACCGCAGGGAGAAGCAACCCTGGCTGGAGTCCCGGCCGGCCAGGCTGACCCTGGTGGCGGCGGTGCTGGCAGCGACCGCGGCACTCACCGTCACGTTCGTGTCCAGCGGCGGCAAGGGCACCGCGGACGCCGCCACCACCCTCGACCAGTACGTCCCGATCCAGAAAGTCGCGCCGAACGTGAACGACCCGAAGCCGTTGCGCGGCGCGTCGACCGGCCGTTTCGCCGTCGACTGCGGCACCAACGGCAACGGCAAGTTCAGCCCGGACAACCCCGTGGCCCAGCCCGGCATCCGCAACGGCGCCGAACATCTGCACGATTTCGTCGGCAACCTGGCCATCACCGCGAACTCGTCCGACGCCGACCTCGCCGCCTCCGGCACCACGTGCCGCAACGGCGACCGGTCCTCGTACTTCTGGCCGGTGGTCCGCATCGACCGGTCCGTTCGTAGCGGCAGCCAGGTCCGGCAGGCACTCGCCCGGACCCAGCCGGTGATCGCCTGTCCCCGGGTCGGTGACCGGCTGCCCGCCGTGCCCGCCGAGGTCCGGGCCGTCGTCGTGCGCCGCCTCGCCGAGCTGGACCGCCTGGAAGCCACCGCGAACCAGCGGATGACCACCAGCCGGGGCCGCATCGACGCGGCCCTCAACAACCGCATCCTCGACGGGCTGCGCGCGCGCCGGGCAACCCTGATCCGGAGCATCAGCGCCAGCATCGGTACGGCCGGCGGCGCCCGGTCCACCGGCCTGGTCTCCCTGGTCGACTGCGACGTCAGCTACGACGGGATGCACGCCGCGATGCCGGGCGCCTCGCACGCTGCGAGCGTCCAGGCCGCCCGGGCGGCAACCCCGCAGGTACGGTGCCCGGGCGTCCGCGACAAGCTGCCCGGCGTGCCCGCACAGGCCCTCGCCGAGGTGAACCGCGACCTCGACGAGCTCGACCGGCAGATCTCCGAGGCGAACGAACGCCTCGTCACCGCCCGCGGCCAAGGTGGCCCGGACTTCATCGACAACGCGATCCTCGGGCCGCTGCGCGCCAAGCGCAGCGCCGTGCTCGACCGCATCGCCATCGCCGTCGGCCGGCAGGCGGCCCGACCGCAGGGCCTCGACGCGCTCGCGTCATGCACCCTGAGCCAGGCACCCGCCACCGGCCTGGCCACCGGCACACCCGCCACCGCGAGCGGCGCGCCCACGGCCAGCTCCACGCCACCGAGCGGTGCACCCACGGCCAGCTCCGCGCCGCCGAGCGGTGCACCCACGGCAAGCAACGCGCCGCTGCCCGACCCGCAGGGACCCAACCTGGAACTGCCCGGCAACACCGGCGGCATCGTCCGCCCGGCGAAGGTCCTCATCGAGTACCGGGGCAACGCCGCCGGCCGTGTCGTACCCATGCCGAGGTTCCTGCGCGAGCTGACCGGCGACGCCAAGCCCACCAGCCGCGGCCCGGCCAACGCCCGCGCCACCTGGACCTGCTCCGGCTTCACCGACCGGCTCTCCGACAAGTACCCGATCTGCCCGGCCGGCAGCCAGGTGCAGCGGGTGCAGGACTTCCCCGGCTGCTGGGACGGCAAGAACGTCGACAGCGACAACCACCGCCGGCACGTCGCGTTCGCCGACAAGGCCACCGGCGCCTGCCCCGCCGGGTTCGTCGCCATCCCGCAGCTACGGATCACCATCTCGTACAACATTCCCCGCGACGTGCAGGTGAAGGGCCAGTACGCGCTCGACTCGTTCCCCGAGGAGAACCACAACCCGTTCTCCGACCACAACGACTTCGTCAACGTCAACTCCACCCGGACGATGCAGCGCATCGCCGCGTGCCTCAACACCGGGAGGGCGTGCCGCTGAGCCGTCGACCGGGAGCCGGGTACGCCCCGGCTCCCGGTCAGTGCACCTCGATCGGGTAGCTGGTCACGTAGATCTCCAGCTGCTCGAATCGTTGCAGTAGGTGGGTCTTGAAATGGGCGATCCAGGCCCGGTGCTCCGCGGTGTCGTCGACGTCGACGACCAAAGCGAACAGCCGGTCGGAGTAGCGGCGGCCGTCCGCGGTCCAGTTGCCCAGGGCGGCGTCGGGCCGGAACGTGAACGCGCCGAACGTGTCGCCGACCTCCTTCAGCGAATCCGGCACGCATCTCGGGCAGGAGTCCATGACGAGCCGGCCGTCGTTGAACTCGGCCGGCAGCAGGATCTCGTAGCGCCGGGTGCTCACGTCACCGGTGTTCCGGGTTGGGCAGGTCGAAGCGGCAGCCGGCGTCCCATTCGCTGCGCTGGTTGCCGTGGGCGGGAACGCCGCCGGCGTCCTTGAGCATCCGGGCCAGGTGCAGCAGGTTCCAGGTCATGAACGTGGTGTTGCGGTTGGTGAACTCGTTTTGCGGGCCACCGGAGCCGGGGTCGAGGTAGGACGGGCCGGGCCCGGCCTCGCCGATCCAGCCCGCGTCGGCCTGGGGCGGGATGGTGTAGCCCAGGTGCTGCAGGCTGTAGAGGATGTTCATGGCGCAGTGCTTGACGCCGTCCTCGTTGCCGGTGATGAGGCAGCCGCCGACCCGGCCGTAGTAGGCGTACTGGCCGCGGTCGTTGAGCAGCGACGAGCAGGCGTACAGGCGCTCGATGACCTTCTTGGTGACCGAGCTGTTGTCGCCGAGCCAGATGGGTCCCGCGATGATGAGGATGTCGGCGGGTTGCACCTTGTCGCGGTAGAGGGCCGGCCACTCGTCGGTGGCCCAGCCGTGTTCGGTCATGTCGGGCCACACGCCGGTGGCGATGTCGTGGTCGACGGCCCTGAGCACCTCGACCGCCACACCCTGCTTCTCCATGATCGACCGGCTCAGGTCGATCAGCCCCTGGGTGTGGCTCAGTTCCGGGGAGCGTTTCAGGGTGCAGTTGATGACCAGTGCGCGCAAGTCGCCGTACGACATGGAGGGACCTCCTGGGGTCGGGGGGTGTCACACCCTACCTAGTGGAAACACACGGTGCCGGTGTAACGGGAACGCCCGCCGTCGGGGAACGAGAACGTGCCCTGCGCCCGGATCGCCCCGGTGACTCCGGCGAGGTATCCGGTGCCTCCGGTGATCGTCTGCAGGTCCACGATCGAGCCGTCGCCGCCGGAGGCGAACGCGCCGGCGTTCTTGATGAGCAGGGTGCCGGTCCGGCCCCGGGTCTTGCCGGTGAGGGTGGAGTCGGAGGTGAACAGCTGCACCGTGGTCGTGGGCGTGTCCGCGGTGGGCACGATGGAGGTCGCACGCCCCTCGGCGACACCGCTGATGTCGCCGCGGTAGGTCGCCTCGATGCACAACCCGACCGGGGAGGTGCAGCTGGGCCCGGTGACCGGCCGCTCGACATAGCTGCCGGCGACCGGCGTGCAATGGGCCGCCGCCTGGGTCGAGGTGGCGGGTCCGAGCACGATGGCCAGCACCCCCAGCGTGACGCAGACACGGATACCGCGGGCTGATGACATGTCGGTCTTCCTTCGCGAGTGGCGATCATCGGGCCGTCCGGATGCAGTCTCCACCCGCGAATGCAGCGTTATGGGACGATTAGGGGCAAATTAACCCGCTGTGTGAATGTCGCGGTCGACGAAGAACGTGGGCGACAATGGCGGCGTGTCGGTACCCGTCGCCGCCGCCGACCTCGTGGGCCGGGAGTCGTCCACGGATCGACTGCGCCAAGTGGTCGACGACATGGCCGACGGACGCGGACGGCTGGTCCTGATCTACGGCGAGCCCGGCGTCGGCAAGAGCGCACTGGCCGAGTACGCCTGCGGCCATGCGACCGGTCTGGGCGCCACGGTGGCCTGGGGGGCGTGCTGGGAGGGCGACGGCGTCGCCGGCTTCTGGCCCTGGCAGCAGATCGTCCGCGCCGCCGCCGGTAACGGCCGGTCCGACCTGGAGCCGCTGTTCCCGGACCGGCCCACCGCCGCCGCCGATGCGGACGGGATGCGGTTCCAGCTGTTCACCGCGGTGGCCGACGAGTTGCGGCAGGCCGCCGCGCGGGCGCCACTGGTCGTCGTGCTCGACGATCTGCAATGGGCGGACGCCGGGGCGGTGCGGCTCCTGAGCTTCGTCGCCCGGCAGGTGCTGCGGGACCGGATACTGCTCATCGGCACCTGCCGCGACGCCGACATCGGTTCGGACCATCCGGTCGGCGACCTGATGGCCACGCTGCCGCCCGATGCGGAACTGGTATCGCTGGAGGGGCTGGATCAGGACGCCACGGCGGAACTGCTGCGACGAACCGCGGGCGGGCAGCCCTCCGCGGAACTCGTGGCGGCGGTCCACCGGCGTACCGGGGGAAACCCGTTCTTCATCACCCAGCTCTCGCGGCTGACCGCCGGCGTGACCCGGCCGGTGCCCGGCAGCGGGCTCCCGGCGGTGGTCGGCGACGCCATCCTGCGGAGGATGGCCCGTCTGCCCGAGCCGACCGTCGCGACGTTGTCGGCCGCCTCGGCCATCGGAGCCGAGTTCGACGTGGCGCTGCTGTCGGCGACCACGGGCATCGGGTACGCCGACACGCTCGCCCGGACGGAGACCGCGGTGCGGGCCGGCGTACTCGTCCCGGCCGGTGTGGGACGGCACCGGTTCGCTCACGACCTGTTCCGCGAGTCGCTGTACGGCGCCCTGTCCGGCGACGCCCGCTCCCGGACCCACCTGGCGATCGCCACCGCGCTGCAGGAGCGCGCCGCGCGCGGCGGTGACGTGACACCCGGGGAACTGGCCCACCACTACGCGCTCGCCGTACCCGCAATCGCACCGGCCGTGGCCGCGGAGTTCGCCGTCGCCGCTGCCGAGCACGCCGGGGCGCGGCTGGCCTACGAGGAGGCGGTGCGGCACTGGCGGCAGGCGCTGCGCCTGCTCGAACAGGGCGGGACCGTGCCCCTGCCGGTGCGGCTGAGTGCCGCCGAGGCCCTGCTGTGCGCGGGCGACCGCGCCGCGGCGTGGGCCGCGTTCACCGACGCGGCCCGGCTGGCGGCGAGCACCGGGGACGCGTCGGCGCTCGGTGCCGCCGCGCTCGGCCTGCACCGGCTCGGCGCCGGTTCCGAGGGCGCCCGCCGGGACGTGATCGGCCTGCTGGATCAGGCCGCCGACGCGCTGGAGGCGGTGCCCGACGACGCCGCGGTCGCCCTGTACGCCCGGGTGCTGGCGGCACTGGCCCGGGAGCACCACGACGGGCCGGGCGCCGACCCGCAGCGCGCCACGGCGCTCGCCTACCGGGCGTGTGCGAGCGCCCACGCCAGTGGCGACAAGGCCGCGATGGCGTGGTGCCTGCACGCCCGCCACGACGTGATGTGGACGCCGGGCAGCGCACCGCAGCGGCTGGCGATCGCCGACGAGATGGCCACGGCCGCCGATGCGGGCAACGTGCCCGACCTGATGTTCCGGGCCCGCTTCTGCCGGTTCGTGGCCATGGTGGAACTGGCCGATCCTCGGGCGCTGGCCGCCATCCGGGAGCTGGAGCAACTCGCGGCCGAGCTGAACCTGCCCACCCCGCGTTACCTCGTACTGTCCCGGCAGGCCGCCCTCGCCCACCTCGACGGTCGCGACGCGGACGCCCGCAGCCTCGGCGAGCAGGCGGCCCGGTTCGCCGACCTGATCGGCGAGTCGGCGGGCTTCGGGGTGCACGCCAGCCAGCGGCTGGTGGCCGCGCTGGACCGGGCCGGGTGGTCCGGGGCCGCCGAGCTCCGCGCGGAACTGGGCGACCGGGCGGTCCGTCCCGAACTCACGCCGCTGTTCCACGCGATGGTCGCGCTCGGCCGCGGCGACCGGACGGCCGCCGGGGAGATCCTGCGGGCGTTGCCGTTGCAGACCGACGAGCCCGCGAACCGGTCGCACACCCTGGCCGGCGCCGCCTTCGACATCGAACTGGCCGCCGCCACCGGGCTGTCCGGACGCTGCGCCGACTACTACGAACGCCTGCTGCCCTACGCCCAGCAGATGGTGGTCCTGGACGGCGTGATCAGTGTGCTCGGGCCGGTCTCGCTCTACCTCGGACTGGCCGCGGCCGCCCAGCAGCACTGGGACCTTGCGGTCACGCACCTGGAGGACGCGCTGAGCGTCACCGAGCGGCTGGCTGCGCGCCCGATCGCCGCGCGGGTCCGCGCCCACCTCGGCTTCGCCCTGCGCGGCCGCGGCGGCCCCGGCGACCACGACCGGGCGAGGACGCTGCTGGCCGACGTGGCCGAGTCCGCCGCCGAACTCGGACTGCGGGCACTGCACGACGAGACGGTACGGGCCCTGGCCGAGGAGCCGGTGGCCGATCCGGCATCGGCGGTCTTCCGCCGCGAGGGTGAAGTGTGGACACTGCGCTACGCCGGGCGCAGCGTCCAGCTCCGGGACGCCAAGGGCCTGCGGGATCTCGCCACGCTGCTGGCCGTACCCGGGCAGGAGGTCCCGGCGGCACGCCTGCTGGCCGGGGTCGAGGCACCGGCGCAGCAGCTGGGCGGCGACGAGGTGATCGACCAGCAGGCCCGGGCGGCGTACAAGAAACGGCTCGCCGAGCTCGACGAACAGATCGCCGAGGCGGAGGACGACAACGACGCCGGGCGCCTCGAACGCTACGGCGCCGAGCGGGCCGCACTGATCGACGAGCTGGCCCGGGCGTACGGGCTCGGCGGGCGGGTACGGCGTCTCGGCGACACCGGCGAGCGGGCCCGCAGTACGGTCACCGCCCGCATCCGCGACGCGCTGCGCCGCATCGACCGTACGCATCCTGAGCTCGGCGCCCACCTGCGCGCCTCCGTGATCACCGGCCGGGCCTGCGCCTACCGCCCGGCCGCCCCGCTTCGCTGGGAGTTGTGACCTCACCGGCGGTGAGCCGTTTCCTCACGCCTGTCTCTGCGAGAGGCATGCGCGGCCCGCGCATCCCGGCGACACGAGGAGACGAACACCGTGAACGACACCAAAGCACCCCAGACCTCCCGCCGTCCCCGCCTGATCGGCCTGGCCCTGGCCGGCGCCGCCGCTCTGACCGCCGGCCAGCTGGCCCTGTCCAGCCCCGCATCGGCATCGGTCGGCACCGACCTGCGCCTCGTGCCCGGGCAGAGCACCACGGACTCCGGGTTCTCCAAGCAGGCCGTCGCCACCTGCCCGGCCGGCACCGTCGTCTACGGCGGCGGCGGCGACATCGTCGGCGGCGGCCACGACGTGATCCTCTACGAGCTCGACAGCCGCGGCGACCGCACGCACTTCTACGCCAGCGCCCACGAAGCCGTCGGCGGCTACACCGGCACCTGGACCGTCTACTCGTGGGCCGTCTGCGGACCCGACCGGCCGGAACTCGGCCTGGCGTACACCTCCGCCGTCAACTCCACCAACACGGGGGCGCGGGGCGTGCGGACCACGGTCACCTGCCCCGCCGGCAAGAAGGTGATCAGCGTCGGGGGCGCCGCGGCCGGGCCGTTCTGGTACTTCCAGCACCAGGCGCCGGGCATGATCCTCGACAGTCTGGTGCCCTCCAGCGACCTGCGCTCGGTCACCGTCGACTCCTACCAGGAGGAGCAGGCCAACAACAACGACGCGGGCACCCTGGCCTCCGCGATCTGCGGCTACGCACCGGCCGGCCTGCAACTCGTACCGCGCACGGTCAGCGCCAGCAGCACCGCCGACAAGGCAGTCACCAAGGAATGCCCTGCCGGTACCCGGGCGATCAGCGCAGCGGGCGGGCTGGACGGCGCCGGCGGTCAGGCCTACCTCGACCGCCTCGTCCCGCATTCCCAGTCGCTGCTCACCGGCGGTGACATCGACACCCGCCACGACAGCAACGGCTCCAGCAGGTCGTGGACCGCATCGGTGTCCCTGATCTGCGCCCAGTAGCCCTTCGGACCGGGGCGGCCGCGCGAGCGCGGCCGCCCCGGTCCACGTGGTGTCCAGCCGCCGTCACGCCCGCGGCAGTGAAATGCGCTGTCAGTCGGTGGGCGTGGGGTCGTTCCACCGGGCGAGCTCGTCGTCGATCTCCCGCTGGTCCAACCGGGCTTCGCGCCGGTTGGCGGCCCGTTCACGCTCGTCCGCGTGGCGGTCACGCCGATTCGCGGCCCGTTCGCGTTCGTCTGCGGCCCGGTCGCGTTCGTCCGCGGCCTGCTCGCGTTCGTCCGCGGCCTGCTCGCGGATGGCTGCGCGCGAGTCGCGCTGCTCCGCGTCGATGTCGCGTTGATCCGCGTCGCGCTGCTGGATGTGGAACGCGGCGTCCCTCGCGTCCGCGAGGCTTTCCCGTTGCGTCAGTTCGTCGCGGCGGGCAGCGTCATCCGTCACCACAGGATCATAGGCGCGTCGCGTCCGTGACGGCACGCGCGGATCGCTGCCCGTGAAGCCTCAGAAAGATCGCCGGGTCACGAGGGTGTCGGGCGTGGCCGGCGGGTCGGGCCAGACGATCAGGACCGGGCAGGGCGCGTGGTCGACGACAAAGCGGGTGGGCGGGGCGAAACTGTGCGGCCCGAGATGGCGGTGGTCGCCGTCGCGGACCACGATGAGCAGCTCCGCGTCCGCCGCCGCTGCCGTCACCTCGCGGTCGGCGCGTCCGCGCAGCAGCAGCGGGCGGGCAGGGCGGCCCAGACGCGTCTGGGCGGCGTGCAGCAGGGCCCGTTCGGCGTCGTCGATCGCGGTGATCATCTCTCCGTGACCCGCCGGGGGCCGGCCGCGGCCGAGCAGGCCCGCGCGGGCGGCGTCGACACCCGCGGCGAGCGCGGGGTCGACGACGTGCAACAGGATGATCTCGGCGTCGGCCGGGCCGCTCCGGGCGGCGTCCACACCGGCCTGCCAGGTGCCCTCCGCCAGCCACACCAGGATCTTCATGACACCCCCGAGGTTGTCAGGACCAGCCACAGCATGACCGTTCCGGCGAGCAGACACGCCGGTACGGTTGCCGCGCCGAGGCGCAGGAACTCGCCGGTGGCCGGTGCCGCGTCACGCCGGTGCAGGATCTGCCGCCACAGCAGGGTGGCCAGCGACCCGACGAAGGTCAGGTTGGGCCCCACGTTCACGCCGATGAGTACGGCGAACACCAGGCCGGTGTGGTGACCGACGGCGGGCACGAGCACCAGGGTGGCCGGAAGATTGTTGATCAGGTTGGCCAGGAGCGCGGCGAGCCCGGCGGCGGCCAGCATCCCGGCGAGGCTCGCCTCGTGTGGCGCCAGCACGGTCACGACCTGGTCGAGCCCGTGACGGCGTACCGCGAGCACCACGACGGCGAGAGCGAACACGAACACGCAGAACGCCGGGTTCGCCTCGCGCAGCAGGCGGCCGGCCCGGCGCGGTGCGCGGCGCAGCTCGGGTGCGGCGAGCAGTACGACGCCGGCGGCGGCGATCCACGCCGGATGCACGCCGAAGGGTTCGGCCACGGCGAACCCGGCCACGGTGGCGGCGACCGCGAACACCGCCGCCAGTAACCGGCCGGGACGCCCGCGGCTGCCGCGGGCGGCCACCGCCGCCGCGTAGCGGAACACGCCGTGCGTGTCGGCCAGATGCGCCAGCATCAGCACCACCGCCAGGAACACGACCGTCGGCGTCAGCCCGACGACCTCTCGCCACGCGACCGACGCCGGCACCAGCCCGGCGGCGACCGCCAGCACGGCGGCGGGCGCCGCGGCCACGGCCTCCGGCAACCCGCCCGGACGGGCCACGGCGAACCCGAGCACCGCCAGCAGCAGCCCCAGCGAGATCACCGTTTCCACGCGAGACAGCCTACGAACGCCCCGCGGCTCGGTCCGCCCGCCCGGGCGGACGTCGAGAGGTCGAGACATCCCGTGAAGCGGTCGCTGTACCCCCGCCGGATGGCGAGGACGCCCAGCTCACCGGCGGGCGCGGCGGTGAGCGTTCACCTGCAGGCCGCACGCCAGCCGCCGGATGCGGTGACGTCCACCGCGTCGCGCACCCCGTGCTCGCCGGCCAGGAAACCGGTGACCGAGGTGCCGTCGTCCAGCCGTACGGTGCCGAGGCACAGCGGCGGCGGCACGGTGTCGAGCAGCCGTCCCACCGCCTGGTGCGGCAACTGCCACACCTCCAGCGCGATGCCGGTGGCCGGTCCGTCGCCGGTGAACACCAGTCCCGGGCGGGCCACCCCCGCCCCCGGCAACCGGTACAGCCGGTACCCCGGCGCCGTGCGGGCCCGGGCGTGCAGCAGCCCGCCCATCTGCACCAGCTGCGGGTTGAGTGGCATTCCGCTCAGGTGCGCTCCTGCGATCGCCACCAGGCTGGTCCCGGCATCCGGGGAAAATGAGGCGACCGGTTCGCCGCACCACGCGGCGGCCAGGTCGAGCAGGGGCCGGTCGGCGAAGGCGGGCGCCACGAACTGCACACCGAACGGCAGCCCGTCCGGCCGGGTGCCGGCCGGAACGGCGACGGCGCACAGATCCAGCAGATTGACGAAATTCGTGTACGTCCCGAGCCGGCTGTTGACCCCGACCGGGTCGGCGGCGACCTCGGCCAGAGTGGGATGTCCCGGGGTGACCGGCAGCATCAACGCGTCCACGTCCGGCCACACCGCCTCGGTCCGCCGCCGCAGCCCCGCCAGCCGGTCGAGCCCGCGGAACACCTCCGGCCCCGGCACGTCCCGGCCGGGCGTGACGACGGCCCGCACGGTCGGATCCACACCGGGCGCGGACAGGTACGCACCGAACGCCGCCCACCGCTCGGCCAGCCAGGGGCCGCCGTACAGCAGCCGGGCCGTCTCCAGGAACGCCGTCACGTCGACCGGCACGACGTGGGCTGCCACCGTGTCGAGCCGGCGCAGCGCCGCCTCCCACGCCACCCGGTGCACCGGGTCCAGGTCGAGGCCCCCGTCGGGCACGGCCACCACCCGCATCCGGGCCGCCACCCCGGGGGCGGGGGCCGGCGGCGCGGGCCGCGACCAGGGATCGCCGGGATCCGGCGAGGCGAGGACCGCCAGGGCCGCCGTACCGTCGGCAACCGTACGGGTGAAGGTGGTGACGCAGTCCAGCGACCGGCAGGCCGGCAGCAGTCCGCGGGTGGAGATCAGCCCCCGGGTCGGCTTGATCCCGACGATGCCGTTGAATGCGGCGGGCACCCGGCCGGAACCGGCGGTGTCGGTGCCCAGGGCCAGGGGTACCTGCCCGCTCGCCACGGCGACCGCACTGCCGGAGCTGCTGCCGCCGCTGACGTGCTGCGCGCTGTGCACGCTGTGGCAGGCACCGTACGGGCTGCGGGTCCCGACGAGCCCGGTGGCGAACTGGTCCATGTTGGTCTTGCCGACCGGAACGGCACCCGCGTCGACCAGCCGTTGCACCGCGACCGCGGAGGTCGCGGCGATCGAGTCGGCCAGTCCGGGACAGGCCGCGGTCGTGGGATGTCCCGCGAGGTCCAGGTTGTCCTTGATGCCGAACCGTACGCCGGTCAGCGGCCCGTCCGGGGCGGCGGCCGCGAACGCCGCCACCTCGTCAGTGGGCAGTTCCGTGATCCAGGCGGACTGCCCGCTCGCCGCCAGCGGCGCGGCGCCCTGGGGGACGGCCGCCGTCACGCCACACCCGCCGTGGCCGGCTCGGCGATCGCGGACGCCGGGACCGGTTCCCCCACCGTGGAGGCCTGGATCGGCTCCGCGATCGCGGATGTCTGAGCCGGCGCCACAGCCGCGGTCGCGGCCGCGGTCGCCTGAGCCGCCCACCGGTCCCGCTCGGCGGCGAACGCCTCGGCGCGCCGGGCGGTGAACTCCGTCGCGTCCGCGGTGTCGAGCAGGTCCGCCAGCCGCAGTGTCACCGGCCGGGTCTCGAGCCCCGACCGGCCCGCGGCGACGTCGGCACGCAGCTCCGCCAGCCGCTGCGGCGTCACCGGGGTGAAGTGCAGCACGTCGAACTGCCGCAGCAGCCACGGGGGATCGGTGCTGTCCGGGTCGTAGCGCCACACCGGCACGGTGCGGCCGACCAGCTGGTACCCACCTGGTCCTTCCATCCCGTACACGCACAGGTACACGCCGCCGATGCCGACCGCGTTGGCCGGCGTCCAGGTACGCGGCGGGTTGTACTTGGTGGTGACCAGCCGGTGCCGCGGGTCCAGCGGCACCGCCACGGGCGCGCCGAGATAGACGTCGCCGAGCCCGACCACCAGATACGCCGCCGAGCTCACGATGTCGAACACGTCCGCGCGCCGGTCCAGCCCGTTGATGCGCCGGATGAACTCGACGTTGTCGGGGCACCACGGGGCGTCGGGCCGTACCCCGGACTGGTAGCGGGCCATCGCCTCGTGCACCGACGGGTCGTCGAACGCGATCGGCATGGTGACCTCGCGGGCGGTCAGCTCCACCGTACGTGGATCGGGCAGTGCGGCCCACGCGGCCGCGACACGCTCGGCCAGTGCGGGCAACGGCAGCCGTCGTTCGTCGACCGCGAGCAGCAACGAGCGGACCCCCTCCACGGCTTCGACGATGCGGTCGTCGCCGGCCAGTGCACCGGCCAGCAGGTGGATGCGCAGGCGCACGGCGAGATCCAGGGCGGCCGGGCCCGCCTCCACCAGCGCGTGGTGGTCACCGGCCCGCCGTACGGTCAGCGCCGGCCGGTCCCCGTCGGCGGGTATCTCGGCCAGCGGCGCGGGCCGCCGCCCGCCGCGGACGGCGAGCCGGCGCGGCCGGGGCTGCTCCCCCGCGAAGGCGGCCTGCTGTCCGCCCGGGCCGCTGATGTTGTCGTCCCCCGCGAGCCGGGCCCGGTGGTCCTCGTTGGCCGCGTCGGCGTCCTCGGGTGACACCGGGACCAGCCGGATCCGGTCGCCGGGACGGGCCTGGGCGAGCTTCCACCGGTCCGCCCGGATCACCACGGCCGCCACCACGAAGCCACCGAGGCTGGGCCCGTCCGGCCCGACGATCACCGGAGTGTCCCCCGAGATCATGATTCCGCCGACCGGGTATGCACTGTCGTGGATGTTGCTGGGGTGCAGTCCCGCGTCGCCGCCGTCGCTGCGCGCCCAGCGCGGGCTCGGCCCGGCCAGGCGCACCCCGGTACGGTCGGCGCGGTGGTCGACCCGCCACTGCGCCGCGAACAGCTCGGCGATCCCCTCCTCGGACAGGTGCTCAGGCGCGCCGTGCGGGCCGGGCACCACCCGCAACTGCCAGTCGCCGGTCAGTTCGGGCAGCGGCACCTCGGACGGCTCCGCCGCACCCGCGGCTCCCGCGTGCAGGACATCGCCCTTGGCCAGCGCCCGCCCTTCGTGCCCGCCGAACCCGCCGAGCAGGAACGTGGCGGCGCTGCCGAGGGCCACAGGCACCGTGAGCCCACCCCGGACGGCCAGATAGCTGCGCAGCCCCGGCCCCCTGGCCGGGCCGAGGTCCAGGACCTGCCCGGCCGCGACCGGTGTCGGATGCCCGGGCGTCACCGCGACGCCGTCCAGGGTGGCCGCGGTGGCTGCACCGGTCACACAGACCACCGCGTCGGTGAGGGCCCGCAGCTTCGGTCCGCGCAGCACCGCTTCCAGCCCGGCAGCCCCGGCCGGGTTGCCGACCACCCGGTTGGCGAGGCCGAAGGACAGGTCGTCCCAGGCGCCCGACGGCGGCACCCCGACCCCCCACAGCCCGGTCCGGCCGGGCAGGTCCTGCACGGTGGTCTGGATGCCTGGCACGAGGACTTCGAACGCGGGCGTCATCGCGTCCACCCCAGCAGCCGTACCGGGGTCGGGTCGTAGCCGTTGCAGGGATTGTTGAGCTGCGGGCAGTTGCTGATCAGCACCAGGATGTCCCGTTCCGCACGCAGTTCGACGTGCTTGCCAGGCGCGGACACCCCGTCCGCGAAGGTGAGTCCACCGTCGGGGGTGACCGGTACGTTCATGAAGAAGTTGATGTTGTGGGTGAGGTCGCGCTTGTCCAGCCCGCGGGTGACCGCGTAGCGCAGGAAGGTCGCGCGGCAGGCGTGCTGGTGACGGGTGTGCTCGCCGTAGCGGACCACGTTGCTTTCCTTGGCGCAGGCCCCGCCGAGGGTGTCGTGGCGTCCGCAGGTGTCGTCCACGATGGTCGCCAGCGGGTCGTGCCGGACGCTGCGCAGCACCGATCCGGTGCTCAGGTAGACCGCCCCCTGCGCCCGGACCGTATCCACCGCGCTGTATCGGTTGGCCGTGTCCCGGGCGTCGTAGATCAGCGTGTCGACGGCCTGGTTGCCGTGCAGGTCGACGATGCGCAGCCGGCCACCGGCCGGGATTTCCCCGATCCAGCCGTCCCCCGCGGCCACGGTCACGTCGAGCAGCCTCACGGTTTCCCGGGTACCGGTCACAGCAGGCTCCTCTCGGCGGCGGCCAGCGCGCGGGCGGACTCGGCACGAAACGTCATGCTGGGGTCGTCGGCGCAGATCGGGTCCGGTGCACCCGCGGCGACGTCGGCGCGGACCGGGGCCGGGTTCCAGCGCGGTGCCGGATCCAGGGGATGCGGCGCGGTGGCCAGCACCACCAGCAGATCCTGTTCGGCGCGCAGGCGCACCCAGTCGCCGGTGCGGGCGTGGCCGGGCACGTACGCCAGCGCCGCCCGCTCGCCGGATGCGGGCGCCACCTTGGCGAAGAAGTTCACGCACGCATGCAGATCCCGCTCGCCCAGGCCGTGTACGTAAAGCTCGTCGAGCAGCAGGCTGCGGGCGCTGCGCCGCCAGCCGTTGCGGTCGCGGCCGAAGTCGGACGCCCCGAAACGGTCCAGGTCGGCGTCGACGCTGTGCCCGGTGATCGCGTCGTGCCAGTCCAGCGAGGAACCGGTGACGGATGCCAGGGCCCGGCCCACGTCGGACATGAGCACCATGGGCGGGGTGATCCGGGCGGACATCTGCGCTTTCAGCGTGTCCGGGACGTTCAGCCGCTCCACCGGGTCCGGCGCGGCGAACAGCAGCACACTGGCCACCGCATCGGTACCGAGGGCCTCGAACCGCAGGGTCGAACCGCGGCGGAGCGTCACCGACCAGGCGGCCCCGCCGGGCACGTCGTGCCGATATCCCTCACTCACGAGGCACCACCCGGCATCGCGGTCGCAGCCTGCGGGCGCCGGTGGCGGGCAACGTACGCGACCATGCCCAGCCCCACGATCACGGCCAGCGCGATCCCCGCGAAGTACCGCAGGTACGCGGGGCCGGCGGTCGGGTTGTACACCTCTTCCCGCGGCCACGCCATGTTGACGACCATGAAGGCGCCGAACCCCACCGCGACCAGATTCACCGGCAGGCCCCAGCGCCCCAGGCCGAAGTGCCCGTCCGGAACCGCCGAGGCCCAGCCGCCGCGCATCCGGCGCACCAGCACCGGCACGGTGACCAGCAGATACGCCAGATACACCACGACGACCGCGACGCTGGTCAGCGCTGTGAACAGGGCGCCCTGACCGACGTTGACCAGCAGGATCGCGACGGCCAGCACCCCGATCACCACGGCCGGCAGCAGCGGGGTGCCGGTCCGGTCGTTCACCGTGGCCAGCCGCGCGGAGAACGGCAGCACCCCGTCGCGGGACATCGAGAACATCAGCCGGGTGGCGGCGGTCTGGATGGCCAGGGTGCACACGAACACCGCGATCGCCACGTCGACCAGCAGCGCCCGGCCCAGACCGGTGCCGAGCTGACTGGTCACCACGTACGGCAGGCCACCGGCGACCAGGTCGCCGTCGGTGAGACTCGGCGCGGCCATCAGGCCCGCGATGAGCAGCAGACCGCCACCGATACCGGACACCACCAGTGCCCGGATGATGGCCCGCGGCGCCGTACGGCGCGGCGCACGGGTCTCCTCACTGAGCTCACCGGCGCTGTCGAAGCCGTACATGACGTACGCGGCCATGAGCGCCGAAGCGAGAAACGCCATGGCGTATCCGCTGCCGCCCGCGTGCCCGGTGTCCATGACCACGGACGGGCCGCGCTCGGCATGGGAGAACAGCAGCGCCACCAGCAGCACCACGCCGGCGATCTCGCAGACCACACCGATGCTGTTGACCAGCGACATCACCCGTACCCCGACCGCGTTGATGACCGTGGTCAGCGTGATCAGCACAGCGCCGAGCAGCACCGCGTTGGTGGCGCCGCTCGTCGACGAGAGCGCCGGGTCCCCGGACACCACCTGGAAGCCCGGCCAGATCGACGGCAGGACGACCTGCAACGCGATGGCGGCCGCGGCCACGCTGACGACTTGGCCGATCAGCATGAACCAGCCCGCGAACCAGCCGGTGACGCCGTTGGACAGCCGCCGCGACCACTGGTAGATGCAGCCCGAGATCGGGTACCGCACGGCAAGCTCGGCGAAGACCAGGGCGACCATCAGCTGGCCGGCCAAGACCAGCGGCCACGTCCAGAAGAAGGCGGGCCCGGCGAAGCCGAACCCGAACGCGAACAGCTGGAAGACCGTGGTGAGGATCGAGACGAAGGAGAACCCCGAGGCGAACGCCGCGAAGGGGCCGAGCTTGCGGTGCAGCTGCTGCTGGTACCCGAATTCGGCGAGCACCGAGCTGTCGGTGTCCGTACGGTCCGGTGCGATCGTGGGGTTGACGGCGACCATCTGCCGGCCTTTCTGTTGCGGGAAGGCGATGGGCCCCGCCGCACGGCGGGGATTCAAGGCCGCCGGACGACGGCGGCGGCCGCCCTCACGGCGGCCCAGGGCATGCGGCATCGCCACGCGAACCGGCCACGCGTGACGGGTGTTCCGAGGGATCAGCGGGAAAGCATCGGCGACACTCCACGGGACCGGGACCCGCCACCTGCCGGGTCGACCTGGCCTCCCGGGTTTTTGTCCCGCCGTGGAACGGGCCCTGCGTCGGCCCGCCTGCCCCTCTCGGTCGCGGACCCGTCGTCGACGGCGGAACCCTAGGGGCGCCCCGCCGCGCGGCGGGTCGTGTTCCACTCCACCGGCCGCCGGTCACCTCGGCGGGTCGCGGTTGTTACAGGCAGGTAAGAAACGTCTCACCGCGCGACCGGGCGGACGACTGGCACACTCGGGGAGTGGGCGACGGGAAACTGCAGAGTCAGAGCCTCGTCGATCTCGCCCTCGAGCGGCTCAGCCGCGAGATCCTCAGCGGTCGCATCTATCCTGGCGAGCGCCTGGTCGAGGAGCAGTTGACCCGGCGGCTGGGCATCAGCCGAGGACCGCTGCGCGAGGCCCTGCGGCTGCTGGCCCAGCGGGGGCTCGTGGAACACTTCCCGCGGCGGGGCGCGCGCGTGGCCACACTGTCCGACGACGACGTCCGTGAGCTCTACGAGATCCGCACCGTCCTCGAACAGCACGCGGCGGCGAGCATCCCGCCGGACGCCGACCTGTCCGCACTACGGGAGGCGCTGGACGCGATGCGCAAATCCACGGAGGAGGGCGACCGTCCGGCGATCGCCGACGCGCACCGCAGCTTCCACGTCGAGTTGGTCGCGCTCGGCGGCAACCGTCAGCTCTGCCGGCTGTACGAGTCGGTCCTGGTGCGACTGCAGCTCTACATGGCGGCGAATCTGCACCGGGAGGCCGAGGTCGCCGCGGCCGCCGACGGGGTGCACCGGCACGAGCGCCTCCTCACCGCGGTCGCCGACAACGATGCGAACGCCATCATCTCGACCCTGAGCGCGCACGGATCCCGCACCTATCTGCTGTAGATCACGTCAGGACATCTTTCCGACACACGCTGTGAAGTCCGTCGAAACAGAACGGTCGACAATCGACAGGATGACGGACGTTACCATCGGCCCGGTCAAGGCCACCCCCTACCTCTGGCCGTACGACGGCACCGTGCCGGTCGAGCGCACCGCCCTGATCTGCATCGACTGGCAGACCGACTTCTGCGGCCCCGGCGGATACGTCGACGCGATGGGCTACGACATCGCGCTCACCCGGGCGGGTCTGCCCGCCACCACCAGGCTCCTCGCGCACGCCCGCCGCCTCGGCATGCTCGTCGTGCACACCCGCGAGGGCCACAGCCCGGACCTGTCCGACCTGCCGGCGAACAAGCGGTGGCGATCCGCCCAGATCGGCGCCGAGATCGGCGGCCCCGGCCCGTGCGGGCGGATCCTGGTCCGCGGAGAACCCGGCTGGGAGATCGTCCCCGAGGTCGCCCCCGCGCCGGGTGAGGTGATCGTGGACAAGCCCGGCAAGGGCGCTTTCTACGCCACGAACCTGGACCTCGTACTGCGCACCCGGGGCATCACCCACCTGCTGCTGACCGGCATCACCACCGACGTGTGCGTACACACGACGATGCGCGAGGCGAACGACCGCGGTTACGAATGCCTGATCCTCTCCGACTGCACCGGTGCCACGGATCCGGCGAATCACGCCGCCGCCCTGCACATGGTGACCATGCAGGGCGGGGTCTTCGGGGCCGTCGCCACCAGCGACGACGTCATCGCCGGAACGGAGGCCTGAGATGCCCACCGTCGAGGCGCAGCCGTCGGCCTTCACCTTCACACCGCAGAGTGCGGCGCTGCTCGTCATCGACATGCAGCGGGACTTCCTCGAACCGGGCGGCTTCGGCGAGAGCCTCGGCAACGACGTCACGCAACTGCGCCGGACGATCGCGCCGCTGGCCGCCTTCCTCGCTCGGTGGCGCACCGCCGGCCTGCCGGTCATCCACACCCGGGAAGGCCATCTGCCCGACCTGTCCGACTGCCCGCCCGCCAAACTCGCACGCGGCGCGCCCCGCAAGCGCATCGGCGATCCCGGCGCGTTCGGCCGCATCCTCATCCGCGGCGAATACGGCCACGACATCATCGACGAGCTGAGCCCGGCGCCGGGCGAGGCCGTCGTCGACAAGCCCGGCAAGGGCGCGTTCTACGCCACCGGACTTCAGCAACTGCTCGATGAGCTCGGCATCCGCAGCCTGCTCGTGGCGGGCGTGACGACCGAGGTGTGCGTGCACACCACGGTCCGCGAGGCCAACGACCGCGGCTACGAATGCCTCGTGCTCGCCGACTGCGTCGGCTCCTACTTCCCCGAATTTCAGCGCGTCGGCCTGGAGATGATCGCCGCCCAGGGCGGCATCTTCGGCTGGGTCGCGGAGTCCACGTCGGTCCATCTCGAGGAGCACGATCTCTAGGAGCACACGATGAAACTTCCTTATTGGGTACGCGGCGACACGAACGCGTTCTTCGGCTTCGGCATCAACGTCCTGGTCAATGTGCTGACCCTGACCGGCCTGTGCATCGGTGTCGTGAAAATGCCGGCTGGCGACGTCTTCGGCGTGATCCTGCCGGCCCTCGGCATCGCGCTGGTGCTGGGCAACATCTACTACACCCACCTCGCGCGGCGGCTGGCCCGCCGGGAGAACCGCACCGACGTCACGGCGATGCCGTACGGGCCGAGCGTCCCGCACATGTTCATCGTCATCTTCGTCATCATGCTGCCGATCTACCTGCGCACCAAGGATCCGATCCAGGCGTGGACAGCCGGCATCGCGTGGGCGTTCATCATCGGCGTGATCGTGCTGATCGGCGCGTTCGTCGGCCCGTTCATCCGTAGGTACGCACCCCGGGCGGCGCTGCTGGGCACGCTGGCCGGTATCTCGATCACGTTCATCTCGATGAACCCGGCCGGCCGGATGTGGCAGGCCGCCTGGATCGCGCTGCCCGTCTTCGGCCTGCTGCTGGTCGGCCTGCTCACCGACGTACGGCTGCCGTTCAACCTGCCCATCGGCCTCGTCGCGCTGCTGGTCGGCACCGCGATCGGCTGGCTCGGTGGCGCCATGTCGGTGCCGGACGTCAAGGCCGCCGCCGAGGACATCGCGTTCGCCTTCCCGCATCTGAAGGTCGACCTGCTCGTCGACGGCCTGCGCGACATGGCCCCGTTGCTGGCCACCGCGATTCCGCTCGGCGTCTACAACTTCACCGAGGCGATGACCAACGTGGAGAGCGCGGCGAGCGCGGGCGACCGGTACAACCTGCGCAGCGTGCTGCTCGCCGACGGCGGGGGCGCGGTCATCGGCTCGATGCTCGGCTCCCCGTTCCCGCCCGCCGTGTACGTCGGGCACCCGGGCTGGAAGGCGGCGGGTGGCCGTACGGGATACTCCATGGCGACCGGCGTCGTCATCGCGCTGCTCTGCTTCTTCGGGATGTTCGGCCTGCTGGGCACGATCTTCCCCACCGCGGCCATCGTGCCGATCCTGCTCTACATCGGCCTGCTCATCGGCGCACAGGCGTTCCAGGCCACGCCCCGGGCACATGCGGCGGCGGTCGTCGCCGCCCTCATCCCCAACATCGCCGCCTGGGCCACCGGCCTGCTGGACAACGCCCTGGCGGCGGCCGGCACCAGCGCGGCGCAGGTGGGCGTCAGCACGCTGGCCGGCGCGGGCGTCGTCTACGACGGCCTCAAGACCCTCGGCGAAGGAGCGATCCTGGCCGGCCTGGTGCTCGGCGCGATCGTCGCCTTCATCATCGACAAACGGTTCTGGCAGGCGGCGATCTTCTCCGGCGCGGGCGCGGTGCTGACCTTCGTCGGACTCATCCACGCCGAGAAGGTGCAGTGGAACGCCGACGGCCCGGTGACCCTCGGCTATGCGTTCCTGACGGTGGTGTGCGCGCTGTTCGCCCTGGGCCGGCCCACTCCCCGGCAACCGGACGCCGAGGAACTGGCACTCGAACGCCTGCACGCCGGCGGCAACGAGTTCACCGAAGCACCCGAGGGCGGCATCCCGGAACCGCGGGAGAAGGCCACCATCACTCCCGTCTGAACACCAGCCGGGACCGGTGGTCCGGGTCACCCGGACCACCGGCCCGCATGTCGGAGGCGCCATGCAGGTCAACCAGCCCGCCATCGTGGCGGAGGTCGGCGCGATCTTCGAGGCCTACGAACAGGCCCTCGTCGCGGGTGAGGCCGACCGCATCGTCGGCTTCTTCGCGCCGGACGCCGTACGCTTCGGCATCGCGGACCGGCAGATCGGCCTGGCCGAGCAGGCGGCCTGGCGGCGCGCGCAACCGCCGCTGCCACCCGGCCGCCGCCTCAAGGACACGATCATCACCACGTACGGCGCGGACATCGCGGTGGTGACCACACTGTTCGGCTACCCGGACACGGACATCCTCGGCCGCCAGTCCCAAACCTGGGTACGCCTGCCGCACGGCTGGCGCATCATCACCGCCCACGTCAGCAACCCCGGGCACACCTGAGACGGCGGCCGGGCGCGAACCGTGTCCGGATGACGAGGAAACGGTTACTACGGTGAAACGTCGGCTATCTACGCTGCGTTGATGGACGAGCAGCGGACGATCACAGTGCACGGGCACGCTCGCGCCTTCCGGATGCTGGGTACCGGCCCGACCGTCCTGTTGCTCGTGCACGGCATCGGATGCGACGGCACCACCTGGGACGCCGTCGCCCCCGCGCTCGCCGAGCGGTACACCGTGATCGCGCCCGACCTGCTCGGCCACGGCCGGTCGGCAAAGCCGCGGGCGGACTACAGCATCGGCGGGTACGCCAACGGCATGCGCGATCTGCTCGGCTCGCTCGACATCGACCGGGTGACCGTGGTCGGTCACAGCTTCGGCGGCGGCGTGGCGATGCAGTTCGCCTACCAGTTCCCGGAGCGGACCGACCGTCTGGTGGTGGTCGCGGGTGGTGGCCTCGGCCCGCAGGTCAGCGTGACGTTTCGCGCGCTGACCCTGCCGGGCGCTTCGGTCGCGCTGAGGCTCAGCCACCTTCCGCCGTCCCGCCTGGCCCTCGCTTCGCTGCGCGCGGCCGCGGGGCTGATCGCGCCGGCCGCGCTCGCGGCCGACCTGAATGAGGCGTACGCCGTCCACACCGGGCTGCGTGACCCAGCCGCCCGGTCGGCTTTCCTGCATGTGCTGCGGCACGTCGCGGATTGGCGCGGCCAACTGATCACCATGCGGGACCGCGCCTACTTGACGCAGGGTCTGCCGACGCTGGTCGTCTGGGGCGACCAGGACCATGTCATGCCCGTCGAGCACGCCAAGGCGGCTGCCGAGCTGATGCCCGGGGCGCAGTTGGTGGTTCTGCCCGGCGTCGGGCACTTCCCCCACCGCGAGGCGCCCGAGGAATTCGTCCGTGCGGTGACCGACTTCGTCGAGGGGACACGACCGACGCGCTGGGACGCCCGCCGCTGGCGCCAGCTTCTACAGACCCGCTCCGGGGCGTCCCAAGCTGCGTGACCTTCCCGAAGGTCCGGGCCAGCCGGCCAGGCTGGCCGTCCACGAGCCCTACGAAACACCGCCCAGTACGGCGGGCACGTCGGCGTCGAGCTGCGCCTCGGTGGCAGCGGGGTGATCCAGGTCTGTGGTGTATCGGCGGTGGGTGCCGTCGGCCGCCTTCGCGGCGTACATGGCAACGTCGGCGCGGCGGAGAACCTCGACCGGGTCGCCGGTCCCGTCGGAACCGGCGATGCCGATGCTTCCGCCCACGTGGAGCTCCTGCCCGTCCACCGTGGCGGGCTGACGGAGCACCCGCGACAGGCGGGTCGCAATGGCGTCGCCCTCGGCGATGGTGGCCTCGGGAATGAGGATGGCGAACTCGTCGCCGCCCATCCGGGCCACCATGTCGCTCTCGCGCAACTCGCCGGTGAGCCGCTCGGCAACCACGACCAGGAGACGGTCACCGACCGCGTGCCCGAGCCGGTCGTTGACCGCCTTGAAGCCGTTGAGGTCGAGCATGCATACCTGTGGGGAGCCGGTCGTGACCGCCTCGGTGAGCCGCTGCTCGAACTGGCGGCGGTTGGCCAGGCCGGTCAGCTCGTCGTGCATGGCCAGATTTTCGAGCTGCGCGGCCTGCTGCTGGACCTGGCCGACGAAGCCGTACATGCGGGTCAGCACGAGCAGGAAGAGCACCACCGCGCCGATGCCGACCGGGGCCCAGGCGACCGGCTCGTGCCGGAAGCCCTGGAGGAACAGCACCGCCGGCACCAGCAGCGTGGCGGCGGCCAGCACGATCAACCGGCCGCGGCCGAAGCGGCCTCCCGCCACCGGTTCGTCGGCGGATTCGCGGCGCATCGAGGGGTGCAGTGCCGCACCGGCCCAGCAGACGTACCCGAGCAGGAAGCCCGCGTTGATGATGCTGCCCACCTGGCCGTCGGAACTCATGTCGATGGTCCACACCACGTCGCAGCCGAGCGTGAGGGAGCTGCCCGCGGCCAGCATCAGCACGCTGGGCGTGCGCCCACGCGAGCGGGTGAGCATCCGGGCCACGACCGCCAGCATGATCACATCGCTGACGGGGTAACCGGCGCTGACCAGGCGTTCGAGCAACGGCGTGGAGTCGTCGCCGAGGACCGGATTGACGAGGAACACCCAGTTGACCAGGGCGGCCGCCGTACCGATGATCGCGGCGTCGATCAGCCCGGCGGAGTCCCGGCTGCCGCCGCGGCGGCGGGCCACGAGCAGCAGTCCCGCCCAGAGGAACGGGTACCCCACGAAGTAGAGCGCGTCGTTCCAGTACGGGTACGGGCGCTCGCCAAGGAACCATCCCGTGACCTCATACAGCAGGTCACCGACGACGAAGCAGCTGATGCCGATCGCGAAGACGTACCACGACGAGGGATCGGCCGGCCGGTGGCGTCGCACGCCGACGAGCGTGGCGATGACCGTGGCGACGCCGATCGAGTAGTAGATGATGCTGGTCGGCAGGGAATCGGACGGCATGAAGGCGGCCGTACCGCACAGCAGCGCCCCCGCGGTCATCCAGCTCCACCACACTCGCATGTCCGTGCGATCGGTCGCGGCATGGCGGCTCTGAGGCTTCCCGGGTTGCAGGCAGAGTGCCGTCCCGTCGCCCCGCGGGATACTCCGGGAGCCGGCAAGCGTGTTGCCGGTCACACCATGGTAACCGCGGGGCTGGGTCAGCCGGCCAGTCCGAGGGCCAGCAACGCCAGTGCCGGCGGGACGGCCTGGATCAGGACGGCGCGGATCATCTCCCGGCTGGTGGCCAGCAGGACCATGCCGGCACCGACCATGCAGGCGCAGGCGAAGATGAGCACGGCATGGCCGGCGGTGTTCATGTCGGCCGACCCACCGGCCACCAGGACCACCCCGGTGAGCGCGCCCAGGGCCAGAAAGAGGTTGTAGAAGCCCTGGTTGAAGGCGAAGGCCCGGACCGCCGCAGCCTCCTCGGCGGAGTTGATCTGGAACCGCCGGTAGACCCGGGGGTGGCGGAACCACAGGCTCTCCAGGCCGAAGAAGAGCACGTGGATCAGGGCGGCCACGGTCGCGGCGGCGAGAGCGAGGGCGGTCATCGGTCCTCCAGTTCTGTACCGTCCGGTGCAAAATGATAATGTACCGATCGATACAGAACTGTCAACGAGGTGCGCGCCATGGCCCGACCCAGAACCTTCGATGTCGACGCGGCGGCCCGCGCGGCCCGCGACGTGTTCTGGCGCCGCGGGTATGAAGCGACGTCCCTGGCCGACCTGGAACAGGCCACCGGCCTCAACCGCTCCAGCCTGTACCAGGCGTTCGACAGCAAGCACGGGCTGTTCCAGGCCGCGGTCCGGCAGTATCTGGACGAGGTGGCCACCCCACGGCTGGCCGTTCTGGAGTCGCCCGGCGCCGGACTCGCGGCACTCGTCGCGTACCTGCGCCAGTTCGGCGAGGCGTTGCGGGCCACCAGAAACACCGGCATCCGGGGCTGCATGATCGTCAACGCGATCGCCGAGGTCAGCGACCGCGACCCCTGGCTACGTGAGTACGGCGCGGAATACCGTACCCGGATCCTCGACGCGCTGACCGGCGCGCTACGCACCGCCGCCGGTCACGGCGAGATCGCCCCGGAGCGCACCGACCAGCGGGCCCGGACGATCACCGCAGTGGTCATGGGCGCCCTGGTCACCGCACACCTGGACGCCCGGCAGGCGGCCGAGATCCTCGAGGACACCGCCGACGAGGTCGAAACCTGGCGCATCCGAAGGTCTGCCCAGGCCGGGCTGGAGCCGGAACCCGTCCGAAGCCACCACAGCGAGTTCCGTTAGGCCGAACCTGCCGCGCCACCCGAAGGCTCCACTCAGGGTTTCCGGTGATCCATCCCGGACCGGCAGCGGTCCATTGCAAGGGTTTCCCCTCAGGACGTTTCCGTTTACATGGATGACTCTGGATGCGAAGATCGTCCGCACCAAGATCGATCCCGTGTCGCGAATCGCCGGCCCGGCCTTGGCATCCAGCAGAAGGGACCCTCATGCGTCTCCGCCGTACACTCGCCCTCGGTGCCGCTCTCCTCGCGACTGCCGGCGGCCTGCTCGTCGGCCCCACCCCGGCACAGGCCGCCACCGCGGTCACCCTGGCCTCGACGATCAGGCTGAACGACTGCTCCGCCTCCCTGGTGCGCTACCCGAGCTCGGTCAGCACCGACCGGGCGATGATGCTCACCAACGGCCACTGCTACGAGGGTGGTTTCCTCGGCGCCGGGCAGGTGCTGCAGAACCGAACCAGCAACCGCACCGGCACACTGCTCGGCAGCTCGGGCAACTCGCTGGGCACGGTCCGCGCCGACCGCGTGCTGTACGCGACGATGACCGGCACCGACGTCACCCTCTACCGCCTGACCAGCACCTACAGCACGCTGCAAAGCCGCTACGGGGCCACCGCGCTGACCCTGTCGAGCGCACGCCCGGCCGCCGGAATTTCGATCACCATCCCGTCCAGCTACTGGCGCCGAACCTGGAACTGCAAGATCGACAACTTCGCCGACACGCTGCGCGAGGACGAGTGGACCTGGCACGACTCGATCCGGTACGACACCGCGTGCGACACCACCCACGGCACCTCCGGGTCCCCCATCGTCGACGCGGGCACCGGCCGCATCGTCGGAATCAACAACACCGGAAACGACGACGGCCAGATGTGCACGGAGAACAATCCCTGCGAGGTCGCCGCCGACGGAACCACCCGGGCGTACCAGGGACGCAGCTACGGCGAGCAGACATACTGGTTCACCACCTGCCTGACCAGCAACCGCACGATCGATCTGACCATCGCGGGCTGCCTGCTCACCCGGCCGTGACTCCCGGGGCCCGGCGAGTGACAACCCGCCGGGCCCCGAGTGGGGTGTCTCGACGCGTAACGCGCCGATCGAGACGACAGCGGGTGGCGACCCCTCAGCTCAGTGGTTGGTGACGCGATCCGGGTGTCGGCTGAGCGCAAAGCGCGCCTGAACGTCCGGGTTGTCGAGGAGCTCGGCCGGGTAGCCGGGGCCGGTCCGCACGGTCACGTCCTCGTGCCGCAGCGGATCGCCGCAGCAGGAGCAGACAACGTTGGCGTGCATGTCGTGGCCACAGGTGGTGTGGCGCAGGACAACCGGGACACGCTCGTCGGCCAGCCACCGGTCTCCCCAGGCGCTGATCGCGGCGAGCACCCCGAAGAAGTCGCGGCCCTTGTCGGTCAACAGATACTCGTGGCGAACCGGATCGCTCTGGTAGGCGCGCCGGTGCAGCAGATCTGCGTCTTCCAGTCGCCGGAGGCGGTCAGTGAGGGTGCTGCGGGCGATGCCCAGCGAGTCGATGAAGCCGTCGAAGCGTGATTCGCCGTAGAAGACCTCGCGCAACACCAGCAGTGTCCGGCCGTCGCCCAGGATGTCCACGGTGCGGGCGATCGAACAGGGCCAGTTGCCGAACGAGGTCCGTCTCACGCTGCCACGCTTCGCCCAGTACGAGGTCCGCCGCGGCATCTACCCCTTCGGCGGCGCCACCTTCCGCTTCCCCGCACAGGCCGGATGGGGCAACGCCATGCGCTGGATCCTGACCGGCGAGCAGTTCGACGCCGCCGAGGCCCACCGCATCGGTCTGGTGCAGGAGGTCACCGCGGACGGACCGGCCGCCATCGCCCGCGCCATCGAGATCGCCACCGCCATCGCCGAAAAGTCGGCACCGCTGGGCGTGCGCACCCTCCTTGCCTCCGCCCACCTGGCCCACGCACATGGCGAGAACGCTGCGATCCAGCGCCTGCGGCCCGACATCGCGCGGCTCACCGCCACGGCCGACGGCGCCGAGGGCATCCGGTCCTTCCTCGAACGCCGCGATGCCGTCTTCACCGGACACTGACCGGCCCTTCCGTCACGTCGTCAGGGTTCCGTGCCCCGACACCACCGAGCATGCCGGGCAGCAACCAGAAAGGTCCCTGCGGTCAGTGCCAGGGCTCGGTGGTGAGTACGTCGACGACCATGATCGGTTCCTCGCGCCAGGCGCCAGTGCCGGACAAAGCGAGTGCCAGGTCCAGTGCGCCCTGGTAGTCGTCCGCGTGCCGCGCATCCCTCAGCCGTTGGACATGCACGACCAGCCGTGGTGGCCTGACCGGTTCGGACGGCGCGACGGGACAGCGTGGCCATTCGGCGATCAGCCGACCCCGGTGCACGACGGCCAGCTTCTCCAGCAACGACAGGGTGGTGTACCCCATCGGGACCGCCTCAGAAGCTCCCCGCTCGTCGGACTCAGGCCGGGCGCCGTCCGATGCGGGCCAGGCGCGAGTGAAGCCTCCGGAGGCGAACATCATCCGTTGGGTACGGCGGTCCGTCACGTCGAAGGGGTCCAGGCCGGCCCGGGGCCAGTCCGCGCACAGGTTGGTCGTGGGGGCCAGGGCCGGCAGCGGGTCGACCGCCCATGCCTGGGTAGCAGGCTCGGCATGCACCAAATGATCATAGATGCTGCAGGATCTTCAAGACACTCCAGGCACGGAACTCCGAGCGTGCACTTGCCGGGTCTTACTTCGGAAACGTATAGTACGGAATCGTGAAGAACGATTCCGTGATACTCGAGTTGCAGCGGGCAACCCATGCGACGCTCCACCTGCTGGCCACGGAGCTGGCGGATCTCGACCTGACCGCCTCAGAGATCAACGCCTTGGGAAACCTCGCGGACGGTGCCAGCCGCACGGTCTCCGAGCTGGGGGCCGCCATAGGTACGCGGCCCGCGACCCTGACCGGGATCCTCGACCGCTTGGAGCGCCGAGGCCTGATCACGCGCGCCGCCCGGCCGGGCGACCGCCGTGCCGTACTGATCACCCTCACCGACGACGGGGTTCGGACCGCGGCGCAGATCCGCCATACCCTGCGCACGGTGGAGCAGCGGGCGCTGGCCGGCCTGCCGGCCGATGTCGTGCACGGGGCGCGCGCTGTGCTGCGTGCCCTGACGGAGGCAGCGCGATGAGCCGCCCGCGACCGGCAGGGCCCGCTGCGGCCGCCGGTGACTTCGATGCGCTGATGGCCGAGGTCATGGCGCACACGGACCGGTTCGGCCACCGCCAGCACATCCACTTGACCTGGCTTGCCGTACGCAGATGCGGCATCGACGCCGCGACCGCATTGATCAGCGACGGTATACGACGTACCGCGCGCTATGCCGGGTCACCGCAGAAGTACCACGCGACCATGAGCCGGGCCTGGGTCGAACTCGTCGGCCACCACGCAGCGCACAGCGACGACGACACCTTCGACGACTTCGCGGAACACCATCCTGCGCTGCTGGACAAGCGTCTGCTGGCCCGCTATTACCGATCGTCGACCCTTGCGACGGCCGCGGCGAAGTCCGGCTGGGTCGAACCAGACCTGACGCCACTCCCCCGGTCGACCGAAGCCGATGTCGCAAGAGCCGCACACCAGACCGCTTCTGCGGGCCGAGTGGACCTCCGCACACGATCCTGAGGCCACTCGTGTAACGCCGGTCAGTCCCAGCGCCATCAGCAATACCAGGACCTCGTACGCGCCGGTCAGGCGCCGCCGCTCAGTTGGTCGGGTATTCGCTGGTGGTCGCCGCAGTCGGGCCGGCCGAAGAGTTCAGCGGGGCAGCCGTACCCCGAATCCGCGCCGGGCTAGCTTCAGCAACACCGGTCCGGGAGCCACCAGATCACGTACGCGGTCGGCGCAAAGCCGTTCCAGTTCCGCAAGCACGGTGTCGTAGGTGCGGGTGCGCCGTGCCTGATCCAGCACCTGGGTGTTGTGCCAGACCTTCGCACGCGCCTCGGCGAGGAACTTTCGGCTGGCGGCGCGGTTGGCCGGCCGCAGCAGACGATCGAGCAGGCCGACCCTGGACACGGCGCCGAGCTCGCGGGCCTCGGCGCTGACCCGGGCCTGCAAGACGACGTCGACGTGCCGGTGGTCGGCGTCGCGGCTGCGCAGGATCGCGGCGTCGTCGAAGTCGTCAGGGCTGATCACCGCGATCAGCGCCTGCGGAAGGTCGAAGTTGATGTGCGCGTTCAGGCCGAGCAGGACGTGCTGCAGGGGTGGCATGTCCGGCCGGTCGTGAGCTGCCGCGAACGCGACCTGCCAAGGTTGCGTCACCGGGTGGCCGGCGCGGTCGGCGTCGAGCGCGTCCAGGTACAGGGTGGCGAATGCCAGATCCCAGCGCCGTACCCAGTCACCGTCGGCGAAGCCGCCACGCTCGATTTCGGCCGCGACCGCCTCGGTCGTGCGCAGATAGACGCCGTGGAAGTACCGCTGGGCCCCGCGGAGGGTGGCGAGGTCGGCGCGCATCCGATCCAGCAGCGCGGGGATCGACCCCTCGGTCACCGTGCCCGCTCCATCACGGCGTACACAAGAATGACCGAGACCGTGAGCCCGCCGAACCCGGCAGCGAAAACCCAGGTCAAGGCGTTGGACGGGTCGAATTCGGCATGGGCGCGGAGGCCCGCGACGACCATCAGGGTCAGCATGACCGCGGCGACCTGAAACGGCAACCGCGCGCTGCTCCATCGACGGTCGAGCGACGCCCCGATCCCGGCGAGACCGAGGCAGAAGATCGCGCCCAGGACACGCGCGGTCAGCGGTGTGAGGGGCCACGGCCAGATCCGCATCGCGACGGCCGGTGTGAGAAAGAGGAACAGCCCGGTGCCGAGCGCGAGCACGCCCACGGCGGCCGTCGTCGTCGCGGTGACCGCGGGCAGCAGCCGGTCGTTGACGGAGGCCGGCCGGCCGGTCCGGCCGTTGCGCAGGTAGACCCACACGATCAGGAACGGCGTGGTGAAGTAGAGCAGCGCCCACAGCCAGAACGCGACGTGCATGTGCCGGAAGCGGTCCCAGTGGATGATCGTGGCAAGGCCCAGCAACGACGCGAACGTGGCCACGGGCGGGAAGCCGCCCTTGACGGTGTGCCAGCCCGACGCCCGCGCGGCCCGGATGAAGAAGTAGGCCCCGCCGAGGTACGCCGCGCCGAGGACCATCGACGTCATCGTCGGCGCGATGTTCCACGCGAAGAGCCGGCCGGCGTGCGAAGGCACCGGGAAGAGCACAGCGAACGCCACGATCAAAACCGGCGCGATCGTGTACGAGACGCCGCGCGTGAGCCGCTGGATGTGGTCGTCACGATCCACGACACGCACGGCGCCTCCTGAGCCTGGGTCGCGTCAGCTGGCCGCGATGCCTTCCATGCCGTGGCCGTTGGCGAACATGGGCAGCCCGGTGACCGTGGCGACTTGTTGCAGCGTGCCGTCCTGGGCAGCCCGGTATCCGTCGAGGCGACCGGCGACCGGGTTCTGGACGTAGAGATAGCTGCCGCTGGACGCCATGTCGATGGGGGCACCACCCGGCTGCGCCACGACGCCACCGTCATGACCGGACAGCGCGACTCGCCCGTCGGGCGCCAGGTCGAACGCCGAAATCGTGCCGCTACCGGCATTGGCGCCGTAGAGGCGGCCACCCAACGGCTGAATCCAGCACAGTGCCGCCTGACCGTCAGCCACCGAGCCGAGCGGGGTCAGGGTGCCGTCGGCATGAAGTTCGTAGTGGGTCACCGACGAGGTTCCCACCTCGGTCACGGCGATGCCCTGCCGGGTGAAAGCGAACGAGAACGGCACCGGATTGGCGGTGGGCGTGACCACCGGTTCACCCCGCGGACAGCCGTCCGAGTCGAGGAGGAACACCTTGATCGTGTTGTGGTTCTTGGTCGTGACCACCAGATGCCGTGCCTCCGGGCTGATACCGACCTGCGCCGGAGCGCTGATGAACACCGGCGGATTGGCGTTGCCCAGATCCAGGGATCGGCGTGACTGCGGCATCGGCACGAGGCCGTCCAGGCTGATCCGGAAGCCCTGTACGGTACCGTCGCCGCCCGCGTTGAGCGCGTACAGCAGGTCGCCCTGCACGGCGAGGCTCACCGGGAACGTGCCCCCGGAATCGATGACCTGCCGGCGGGTGAGGCGGGCGCCGTCAACATCGAACACGGTCAGCGAGTCGCTGCCCGCGTTGACGGCGTACAGCCGGCTGTGTCCCGGGTCGTAGACGAGTGACCCCTGGGAGGCCAAGGCATCCACGGGAGCCTGCAGAGCGGCGCCGCCGTTCCCTCCGGTGGGATACCGGCCCGCCTCGTTCAGGCGGCCGTCACCCGACCGTTCGTACGCCAGCACACTGTTCCCCATGGGATCGTTCATCTGGACGAACACCGCGTGACGGACGGAATCGGCGGACTCCGCACGAGCCTCGCTCATCGCTGCTCCTTCGCACTCGAACTGCCCTCCACGCCATCCTGCCGCCGCTGCGGTCCGTACCGCAGGCGTCCGACTGTTTGATCACCCACGGGTGAGACCACCCGCCTTGGACGTGGATTGATCGCCTCGAACCGGTGAACTGATTCCGGTAAGAACGATCGCGAGCACGTGCGGGCCGGACGGCATGCCGGCCACGAGTCACCTGGGCGGGCGTCAGGCGTTGCAGAACCAGCCATTGAGGACGGAACCGTGGGCGTTGACGGTGCCCCAGGCAAAGCCGTACACCCACTCCTTGTTGGCGCCGTCGAACCCCTCCACGGTGAACGTCTGCGGGTAGTGCAGCTGGCCGAGGAAATTGTGGACATCGAGGCTGTCCGCACAGACCGTGAGCCGCCGTCCGACGTCGTTGTTTCCCGCGTACGGATAGGGCCCGCCGGCATAGGCGACCCCACTCGAGGCGACGAGCATGGCCATCGAAACGCCGACGGCCACCGCCGCTTGTGCGGTGCGCTTACGAAGCTTCACGACACGGGAGCCTAGAACAACGACCAGCGGCTCGCGACACCCTCAAGGCTGAACCTCGTCGGCATCGGACGGTCGCTCGCCGGGCATGCCCGCGCACAGGAACCGGCGAAGGTAGTTCCGGAGGTCCTGTGGCCGGTCCAGCCGTGCGACCAGGCCGAGGTGCCCGTCCGGGCGGACCAGCGCGAATTCGCGGCGGCGACCCATCTGCCGTGCGGCGTGCGCGCTGGCCGGCACGACCGGCACGATCCGCACCGGTGCCGGGCAGCTCATCCATGCCTGTTTCAGCGCGTGCAGCGTGGCGGCGTCGGCCTCGGCGGAGGCGACCAGCAGTGTCCACCGGTCGAACGACAGCAGCTGGTGCGATCGCGTCGGCCGCCCGCCCGCCGGCTGCAGCGCGACGTCGGGCAACCGGTCACCCGCGCGCGGACCGCCCCGGAACCGGCCCGCCCGGTGCCACGAGAGCGGGCTGGCCCGGTGGTGACGGCCGAAGTCGCTCATCATCCACTCGGTGCGCCGTTGCACGCCGGGCAGCGGCATGGTCGCGGCGAGCAGGACGCTGCGCAGCGTGTGGGCCAGCGGCGGCAGCACCATCTCCATCGGACTGCGCCGCATGTCCCGGATCACCTGGTGTGCCAGCCGGCGCTGTTCGAGATCGTACGTGTCGAGCACGACGTCCGCGGCCTGACCGCGGTGCACCGCCGCGAGCTTCCACGCCAGGTTGTACGCACCGAGGATGCCGACGTTCATGCCGTGCCCGCCGAGCGGCGCCCACGCGTGTGCCGCGTCGCCCGCGAGCAGCACCCGGCCGTGGCGCAGCCGCGACGCGACGCGGTCGGCGAACCGTGCCCGGCTCAGCCACACCGGATCGGTGAGGGCGAGCCGCAGCTCCGGCAGGTGCGCCGCCCCGGCGACCAGGTCACGCAGTTCGTCGAGGGTCGGCGGGGCGGTCCTGCCCGGATCGGGGTCGTCGCGGACGCAGAAGATCCGGTACCCGCCCGCGGGTGTGGGAAAGGCGATGACCGACCGGTACGGCGCGAGGAAGAAATAGCCGTGCCCCGGGTTGTCGCCCAGCGGCCAGGACGGCACGACGTTGCCCTGTACCACCTGCATGTTGGCGCGCGGCTCCCCCTCGTACGGGATCCCGAGCAGTTCCCGCACGGTGCTGCGGACCCCGTCGCAGGCGACGACCCAGGCGGCGCCGGCCCGTTCGGTGCTCCCGTCCGCCCGGCGCAGGGTGACCTCGACGCCGTCCGGCCGAGGGTGGAGCCCGGTCACCGCCGTACGCCATTGCACCGTGGTGTCGTGCCGCGCCAGTTCCTCGGTGAGCAGCCGTTCGATGTCGTGCTGTTCGATCGTCATGGCCCGGGGATACGCGGACTCCAGCCGGCCGACCCGGAACGAGCAGAGGCGGCGTCCCAATCCGAAGACGTTGGCGCCGCGCATCTCATAGGAGTTCTTCCGGATCGCCTCGCCGGCGCCGAGGGCCCCGAGGGCTTCACCGGCGCGGGGGAACAGCACGTCGGCGCGGGGTTCCCGGCTGGTCCCGGGTGCGCGGTCCACCAGCCGGACCCGTAGGCCCAGGCGGCGCAGGCCGAGCGCCGCGGTCAGGCCGACCGGTCCCGCGCCGACCACGATGACGTCCGTTGCTTCCCGCATGGTGGCCGGTCACCGTTGCCCGGAATCGTCGGCGGGCACCGCTTCGATGACACTCAGCGGTGCCGCGGCCTCCACGACCCGGGTGAACCGCAACCCCGCTTCGGCCAGCAGCCGGCGGTGTTCGGTGAGGGTCCGTTCCCGTCCGCCGTAGACGATCAGCATGGCCAGGTCGAGCAGCCTGCTGGGATGGAACGCGTCGCCGTCGGGGACCACCGCTTCGATCATCAGGAGCCGGTCCCCCGGCCGCATCGCGCTGCGGCAGTTGCGCAGCAGGGTACGGGCGTCGTCGTCGGCCCAGTTGTGCAGGATGCCCTTCATCAGGTAGACGTCGCCGCCGCTGGGCACCCCGGCGAGGAAGTCACCGCCGACCGCGGTGCACCGTGTCGAGAGTCCCTCGGCGGCGAGCCGTTTGCGGGCGATGTCGGCCACCTCGGGCAGGTCGAATACGAGCCCGTGGGCATCCGGGTACGCGTCGAGGAGCACCGCGAGCAGGCTGCCGTCGCCGCCGCCGACGTCGACGATCAGGCGGGCGTCCCCGAGGTCGTACCCGGTGGCCAGCGCGCCGCCCATCAGCCGGCTGTGTTCGGCCATCGCGGCGTGGAACAGGCGGCCGCGCTCGTCGTGGCGGGCCAGATCCTGGAAGATCGGCGCACCGTGCACCCGCGGGTAGGTCGGTTCGCCGGTACGGATGCTGTGCGCCGCCGCGGCGTACACATCGGTGAGCATCGCCTGGAAGCCGACCCACGACCGCAGCGATCGCGGGTGATTCGTGCGCAACCGCTCGCCCATCTCGGTCAGGTCGAACCGGTCCGGCTCGGTCTCGGTGCACAGGCCGAAACCGGCGAGCGCCCGCAGCAGCCGGCGCAGGGCGTCGGGCTGGGTGCCGGTGTCGCGGGCCAGGGCGTCGACGGTGCGCGGCCCGTCGCCGAGCCGATCGGCGACGCGCACCTCGACGGCCAGCTGGATCACCCGGGCCGCGTCCAGCGCCTCCGCCATCCGCAGCAACTGCAGGCCGGCATCCCGGTCGTTGCGGGTGTCGTCCATCGGCTCTCCTCGGCTTCTCACCCGGCCCGGTCGGGCCGGTCATCGGGTACGGATCGGCACCCGGCTCGGCCCGTGGAAGACCAGGTCGTCGGCGTACGCCGGCGGGCCGGCCAGGGCGAGCCCGGGAAGGTCACGCAACAGGGCGGTGAGCCCGATCTGGGTCTCGGCGCGGGCCAGCGCGGCACCCAGGCAGTAGTGGATGCCCAGCCCGAAGCCGAGGTTGCGGCCCGCGGTGCGGTGCAGGTCGAGGCGATCCGGGTCGGCGACGTACGCCGGGTCCCGGTTCGCGGAGCCGAGCACGAGGACCGCCTTGCTTCCCGCAGGGATCTCATGACCGTCCACGGGCACGGGCTCGCGCACCCACCGGCTGACCATCTGCACCGGGGCGTCGTAGCGGATCAGTTCGTCCACCGCGTCCAGGGTCAACCCGCCGCAGCGCACCTGCTCGGACAGATCGGTACGGGCCAGCAGGGCCGGGACCGCCTTGCCGATCAGGTTGGTGGTGGTCTCGTGGCCCGCGGTCAGCAGGTGAATGCTGGTCGCTGCAATCTCGTCATCGGTCATCGATGAGTCGGCCCTGACCAGGTGAGTGATCAGATCGAACCGCGGCGCGCGGCGACGGCGGGAGATCTCTTCGGCGAAGTAGTCGAGCAGTTGCCGGGCCGCGCTCTGGGCGGCGGTGAAGCGGCGGTCCGGGTCGCCGCCGCGGGAACTGTTCGCTCGTTGCAGGGCCAGCGCTTGCGTGCGGACGAAGCTCCGGTCGGCAGCGGGGATGCCGAGCAGTTCGGAGATCACCAGGATCGGCAGGGGTGCGGCGAAGCCCTCGACGAGGTCGGCGTGATCGTGGCGGCGCAGCTCGGCGGTGAGCGTGTGGGCGAGCCGTTCGATGCGGGGCCGCAGGTCGTCGACCATGCCGGTGGTGAACCGCTCGGCGACCACCGTACGCAGCCGGGTGTGCCGCGGCGGGTCGAGGAAGACGAGCCAGTCGGCGACGACCCGGCGCAACGCGCCGTAGCGCGCGGGGATGAGCGGGGTCGCGCCACGCGGCGGCTGCCGTCCGGTCTGTCTGGCGCGCAGCAGGCGGGCTACGTCGTCGTACCGGAACAGGTACCAGGTGTCGGGCCTTCCATCCTTTGTGGACGGCACCCGCAGCGCCGGGTCCGTCTCGCGGTAGTGCCGGTACCGCGGATACGGATCGGCGATCTGCGCGGGATCGGTGAGCGGGAACGGCGCCGCGCGGGTTCGGGTGGTCATCGTGGTAACCGCCCGAACGCGTCGGCGTAGAAGGCGAACATGTCGGCCACCTTCTCCGGCACGCTGGCGCATTTGCGCGCCGCCGTGGCCAGGTGGTCGAAGCGCAGCGCGATCGAGCGCATCGCGACGTCCGGCCGGGACAGATAGACGGGTGCGGTCTCCAGCTCGAACGACGGGCCGGCGGTCCGGCCGCGCCGTCCCGACGGCAGTGTCACCAGGACCTCGGCGAGCGGGCCCATCATGCCGGTCATCACGTCGATGGCGGCGTTCATCAGGGTGGACCGGCGCAGGCTCGCGTCGGGCTGCTGGCCGAAGTGCTGGACCATGAGCTGGAACATCATGAAGAAGGACCGGTTGAACAGATGGAGCACCGTACGGGCCTCCGGCGCCGTGACGGGCTCGGTATTGGGGTTGCCGGTCCGCAGGGTGGGGTTGCGCGGCACCGGGTAGGCGGGAGTCCAGACCTCCGCGCGGGGCGAACCGGCGGGCCGTTGCGCCATCAGCGCGTCCGCGATGCCGAGGAACGTCTCGTAGTGCGAGTCCCCGGCCGGCTTGACCGAGCTGAGTTTGCCGCCCTCGCCCTGCTCGGTGACGACGTCGATGGCGAACAGGGCGCTGGCGAGGTCGTCCACCTCCAGCTGGTAGTCCGGATGCACCGCGTTGACGGATTCCCGCAGGAACAGGTGGTGTTCGCCGCCGCCGCGGCCGCGGTCGACCAGGAACAGATCCGGCACGCGCCGCAGTCCGTCGCGGACCGCGTCGTACAGTTCGCTGAGTGAGCCGTACCGGTGGGTGGATTCGGGATCGGGTGGTTCCGCGTCGGTGAGCCGCCCGGTCTGCGAGTAGGGCCGCTCGATGGCGATGAACCGCTGGGTCGTGCCGAGGTTGAAGGGCTCAAGGGCAAAGTCCATCGGTACGGGCAGAGAATTGTTGATCATTCCAAAGTCGAGCATCGGGACGTGGAACGCCTCGCCGAGCGCCATGATGATGTTGTTGATGACCAGGAAATGGATCATCTCCTCCCGGGCGACCGTGAGCAGGCTTCCCCGGACCCCACCGGCCAGACTCTTGCCGCCGTCGCCGCATGCCAGCCGTGCCTGCTCCGGGGTCCACCGGCCGCGCCGGCGGTATTCCTGCGCCGCTCCATAGGTGGGGATGGAGTAGACGGCGTACAGGTACTGCAGCATGACCGCCAGCTCGATCGCGGCGGCCTGGCGCAGCGCGTCGAGCAACTGCCCACGGGTCGCGATCCGCGGTTCGGGACGCTCACCGGCGGGTACGAAGATCGGCACCCGCGACTGTTGCTGCTGCCGGCGCAGGAACGTGAGGAGCAGGTGGGCCTTCGGCGCGGAAAGGTCCCGGGTCGGCGGCATGTAGTACGTGCGTGCCTTGTTGCGCGGGTCGCACATCTGCCAGATCAGCCGGGCGTACGTTTCGACCTTCGGCCGGTCGGCAAGGCTGAACACCTCGGCCCGCATGAACGAGTAGAGCAGCTCGTAGTAGGCGAACACCTCCCGGTAGACCAGGTCGAACGTCACGGCCTCGTCGGGTGTCCCGGCGAGGTGCCAGTCGTCGGGCAGCGTGCGCACCGCGAGCGTTCCGGCCGCCGACCACCGGCCGAGGGCGTCGTCGTTGTCGTACGCCTCGGCGGCGTCGCCGGGCACCGGGTCGGCGCGCGTATCCAGCACGAGCCGGGCCGCGCCGCCGTGTGCCCCGCGCATGCTGAACCAGCCGCGGCCGCCGGCGTCCGTACGGGTCACGCAGGACGCCCCGAACTCGCCGTCGGCGTCGAGCCGCCCCGCCCGCAGACGGACGACGTCGGTGCCTTCCCGGTCGTACGGTCGTGACCGCGGGTTGGGGAACTGCCGCACGTGCACGGCCTCCACGGCGGCCGGCCGGCCGCGGACGAACGACCGGATCTCCACCTCCACCGTGTGCTCGTGCTCGTGTGCGGGCCTGGGATGCTCGACGAACCAGCAGGCGTCGTCCGCCTGGATGCTCACCTGTTCCTCGCTCAGCAGCGTGAGCCGTTCGTCGGCGGCCGTGGCCACCAGGCACAGCGGTTCGGAGTCCACACCGCGGTCGTGGAGGATCGTGGGCACCCGCACCACGCCGCTGGTCAGGTCGAAGGCCTCACCGAGGTACGCGTCCCGCGGGATCAGCGCGACGACCCGGTCCCGGCTACGCAGCTCCAGCTCGCCGAGGTCGGCCCGGGGACCGAGCCGGTGCAGCGGTCCCGGGCCGGGCGTGTCGGCGCGTACCGTCACCGGCACAGCGTTGATCATGTTCAGCGTCGTCCACCGGGGAGTGACGGCGACCGTGAGGGTGCCCAACGGCGCGGGCCGGTCCGCCGCGGGTGCCAGCAGCCGGCCCGCCGGGTACGTCCGCGGCTCGTCGTGCCGCCAGGGAGCGATCGTTCCCCACACCGCGCAGTGGTTGGGGGCGTCGGGCGCGACCGGTGCGGCCATGTTCCCCAGCGCGAACTGCACGACCAGGCCGTCGAAGCGCGCCGACTCCACCGCGGCGCACAGCAGGCGGGCCGCCGGCGACGCCGCCGACTCGGGCAGCCAGTGCAGCCCCTGCCCCGCCACGACGAACTGGTACACCGCCGATCGCCGCAGGTACGGCGCCAGGTGGTGCTCCCCCACGTCGCGAATGTGCGCGAAGTGGTGCCACCGGGGCGGCTGGATCCCGGTGACGTCGCCGACCGCGAGGTAGCCGTTCTCGTGCGAGCGTCCCCGCCGCCCGAAACAGAACTGGCCGATCATCACCGCGGTCGTCCAGTGGGAGGTCGGATCCACGTCGAAGATCCGGGCCCGGTTGAACGTGGTGCCCAAGTATTCGTTGTAGTGCCCCCAGAAGTCGACCGGGCGGCCCACCACCGGATCGCGGACGTCCACGCCGTCGCCGATCTCCACTGCGGCCACCGTCGCGTCGATCCAGAAGTGGCCGTTGCCGGCGAAGTTCCAGCCTTTGCCCACGCTGAAAGGGCCATCGGGCGTCACCCGGCCCGCGGTGTCGAACCGGGGGCCGTGCTGGTCGAGATAGCGGTGGTAGTCCTCGACCGGCTGATCCACGGGGAAAGGCCCCGTGTCGGTGAGCGCGCGGTTGGTGGCCAGGTCGACCAGTCCGCTGCGCGGTCCGGTCGGCAGCTTCATCGTGGCCACCCCGCGGAAATGCACGCGGGGTACGTCGAGGACACTCATCGGACCGCCATCCCCACGGCGGCCAGCGAGGCCCCGGCCGGTATCGGCAGCGCCGCGTCGAAGATGCGCCGCGTTATCTGGCCGACCGCCGTCAGGGCCGACTCGATCGCCCCGTCGATCCATGCCGGTGTGGCCGAGCAGTGCTCGCCGGCGAAGAAGAGCGTGTGTTCCGGCCGGCTGGCCTGGGCCTGTTCCGCCTCGCTGGCCCGGGCGTCGGCCCCCCACCGGACGGCGCAGCCGCCGCGGCTCCAGTTGTACTGCCCCCAGGCCAGGCTGGTGGCGTTGTGCACCATTCCCGGTTGCAGCAGCTCGGGATGCATGGTGCCGAGATCGGCCAGCACGGCGGCGTACCGGGCGGCGGCCGGCAGCCGGCCCAGCACGTCGGCGTCCGCGTCGATGTTGTAGCTGGCCAGCAGCACCGCGCCCAGCGCGGGATCACCCTCGACCGGCGGATAGTACGTCTGCCGCACCCGGCCGCCGCTGGACGACGCACCGGCGTTGATACCGGCCTTCTGCCAGAACGGTTCCCGGCAGTGCAGCGCCACCTTGGTGGCCGGAACGTAGCGGAGCTGGTGAATGACGTCGAGCTTCTCCGGGCTGAAGCCGACCAGGCGCATGGTCCGCACGATCGAGAACGGGACCGTGCACAGCACGTGCCTCGAATGCCGGACCACGATGTGCCGCCCCTCGCGGACCAGCATGCTCACCCGGTCCGGTGCAACCTCGAAGCCGATCACCTCCCGGCCGCAGACGATGGGCCCGGTGATCCGTCGGGCGAGCCGGTGCACCATCCGGTCCATGCCGCCCCGGATCCGCAGCAGGTCGGTGCTCGTCTCGGCCAGGATGTCGTCCAGGAAGCTGCGCAGCGGTTCGTGGCACCCAGTACGCAGTTCGGGATGCGCCGCGAACAGTGTGTGCAGGTCCATCCGGCCCTGTTCGCCACGGTACGGACGCAGGTCGATGCCGGCGGCCAGATCGAGGAGCCGGTGTCTGAGGTCGTCGCGCAGGGCCGAGCGCTGGCCGGGTGGCGCGATGGCGTCCACGATGATGGCGAGCCAGGCGCCGAAGAGCAGCACGTCGTCGGGGTAGCTGACCGGCTCACAGGCCCGGCGGAGTTCCTCGACCGTCGCCTGGGCCGCGTCGGACAGGCGTTGGTAGCCGCCCGCGGTGTGGACGAACGCGTTCGGTTCGGCCAGCAGGCTGTCGAAGGGCCGCAGGTCGGGACTGAGGCCGAGGTGGTCGACGTAATGCATCGTGTGCCGATGGCTCGACGGAATGCGCATCGCGCCGAGTTCGACGAAGGGAGATTCGATGTCGCTGCCGAACCGGTAGGTGAATATGCGGCCGCCGATCCGCCGGCTCGCCTCCAGTACCTCGACCGCGCAGCCCAGCCGCTCCAGCTCGTACGCGGCCACCAGGCCGGCGATCCCCGCTCCCACGACAGTGACGTGCCTGTCGTATTCGCCGTCTACTACCGAGGCCATCGGACCATCTCCAGCAGTGGGTGTAGCCTTTTCTTGACGGTCGATTCTCGTCATTCCGGTCCCACGGTGCGCCGATGCCCGGATGCCACACATTACCGACCGACGCGTCAACGGCCGGCAGTTCCTGGCCTGGCCCGGCGCATACTTTCCACGCTCGCCTCGGGCGCATTGCGGTACTCATGAATGGTTCTGCGTCGTTGTTTCGGCCATGATGGAGCGCGGGCCGGTACTGTCAACGGTGGCGGGCGAGCCTCGCCGGACCCCATACCCAAGTACAGGACGAAGCTACTGGTGAAGCACGGGCGACATCGACCGAGCCGACATCGAAGGCTTCACCGGCCCGCGTTCAATCGTCCGCAGGTGAAACCATTTATCCTTGGACTTCGTTTCTTCACGCATACGCTTCCTCCGCATCAACGAAGTTAGCCGCGACCCGACCGCACGTCAACCGCCACCACGCGCCACCGTGCACCCGAATTTCATATTCTGCCGACTGGGATTTTTCCAAATACCGATCTTCGAAACCGCCACTGCCTGCCGTATGATGCATCTGACCTGACGACGTCCCGGCACATTCTCCGATGCCACAAAGCTTGCCGGACGGATACGTCGAAGAGGAAATTCCATACCTAAACCAGGCCTTCTTGGACTGCGATTCCCCAGCATGCCAACAATGGTTTCATGTTTTCGACACGAATGACCAAACCGCGAAACATTCGGGCTGCGCGACTCTTTCGGTCTTTGATTCACCGCCAGCGAATCAGCCGCGACGCGATCTCCGCCGGCGCGGGCAGATTGCTCCACTCGGTCCGGACCTCGGCGGCGGCGCCCCGCAGCTCGTGATCGGTCAACAGTCGTTGCAGCAGTGCCGCGTCCAACTCGTCCGGCTCGGCCACAAGCCCGACGCCGCGACGTCGCGCCGCGTCGGCGGTGATGTAGCGATCCGCTCCGTTGGGCACGACCAGTTGTGGCACACCCGCCGCGATCGAGGTGAGCGCGGTGCCGGCCCCGCCGTGGTGGATGATCGCGGCACATGTCGCCAGCAGCGCGCTCATCGGCACCCATTCGCATACCCGCACGTTCGGTGGCAGATCGCCCAGGACCGCGGCGGGCCGGCCACCGAGCGCCAGCACGAACTCGGCGTCGATGCCCGCCGCGACGCCGACGATCCGTCGCATGAGGCCGGGACCCTCCACGGCCGGCGTCACCGTTCCCAGGCTGACCGCGACCCGGCGCCGCTGCGGCGACTCCGACAGCCAGTCCGGCAGCACAGCGCCGGTGGAATACGGCACACACCGCACCGACCAGCCGTCGGGCTCCGGGACCATGCTCGGCGGCGCCGGATCCAGCGTCACCGCCGGCTCGGCGGGCGCCGTCAGGCCGTACTCGTCGTACAGATCAAGCAGCGCCTGCCGGAAGCCTTGCCAGAGCGGACGGGTACGGACGAAGCCACAGTCATGCAGCACACCCGGCACGCCGAGGGCGGCGGCGGCCACGGCCCCGACCGCACCCAGCTCGTCGTACACCACCAGATCCGGACGCCACCTGCGCGCCAGCCGTATCGCATCGGCGGCCATACGCCGGCTCACCGGCGCGAACAGCGTGACGGCGAAGTGGACACTGTGCCGGCGAGCGGCCGCATGCTCCTGGGCGGGCAACTCCGGCCGTTGCGCGAAGAGCTGCCCCAGGTAGTCCCGCACCCGGAAGCCGGGGGCGACGTCGACGACCGGCAGGCCCGCCCCCGAGGCATGCGCAAGACCCTCGCCGCACGTGCCGAACAGCACCTCGTGACCGCCGGACCGGAACGCCCAGGCGAGCGGCACCAGTGGAAACACGTGCCCGGCACCGGGCATCGCGAGGAAGAGAATCCGCATGTTCGCCAGCCCTTCTTCCGCAGCTCAGTTCACGGATCGAGCAGATCGAGCAGCCGCCGGGCCACCTCCGACGGCGCAGGCAACGCACAAAGCTCGGCGTGGACCTCGCCGGCCGCGGCCCGCAACACGGCGTCGGAGCAGCCGCCGCAGCCGTCCGGCGTTTCAGATCCACCGGCGCGGCGACCAGGCCGATCCCCCGGTCGCGGGCGGTGTACGACGAAGTGGGTGTGGTAGGACCAGGCAGAACACATGCCCGGCTCCAGGGGACGACACGAAGAACACGCGCATTGCCAGAGCATTCGGTCGCGGCACTTGATCGGTCCTGTTGAGAAGATCGATCTGGGTGGATATCACGGCAATGATAAGAGCGTCAATCGCTCGATTGTCAAGAGACCACCAAACGCATCCGTAGCACGCAGGGTGAGCTTCCCCCCGGGGTGTGGACACCGGGTTATGCCGCGACTTGGAGCAGCGTAGCCGGGTCGGGGGTTTGTTCGTAGTCGGCGGGGCTGCGGTAACCGAGGGCGGAGTGCCGGCGGCGATGGTTGTAGAACGCGATCCAGCGGAACACGTCGCGGCGGGCATCGGCCTCGCAGGCCCAGCGGCGCCTGTCGACGTCGAGTTCGCGTTTGAGCGACGCGAAGAACGCCTCGGCCAGGGCGTTGTCGAACGACGACCCGATCCGGCCCCTCGACCGGCGTACCCCGTAGCGGCGGCAGGCGTCCGCGAAGGCGGTGCTGCCGTATTGGCTGCCGCGGTCGGAGTGGAACACCACGCCGTGGACGCGGTGTCCGCGAGCCGCGACCGCCGCGTGCAAAGCGTCGATGACCAGCTCGGCGCGCATGTGAGAGTTGATGGACCAGCCGAGCAGCCGCCGGGAGTGGATGTCGATGACGGTGGCCAGGTAGATGAATCGATCCCCGACCCGCAGATAGGTAATGTCGCCGCACCACCGCTGATCCGGTGCAGGGGCGGTGAAGTCGCGACCGAGCAGGTCTGGCACCGGCGCCGCGGCCAGGTCCGGGATCGTGGTCCGTTTACGCCGGCGCAGGTGCCGGCCGACCACCGCACGCTGACGCATGATGCGCTCGACCCGTTTGCGGTTGACCCGCAGACCTTGCTCGCGCAGTTCGACGGTGACCCTCGGTGAGCCGTAGGCGCCGCCCGAGGCGGTGTGCACCGTGGTGATCGCGGCGGCCAGCGCGTCCTCGGCGGCGGTCCGCGCGGCCCGGCCGGGTGCGGCGGCGGCCCACCGGTAGAACCCGGAGCGCGACACCGCCAGGACCCGGCACAACCGCTTCACGCCGTGCTCCCCACGGTGGGTGGAGATGAACCGGAAGCGGCTGGTCACCGATCCATCTCCTTCGCGAAAAACGCGGCGGCCTTGCGCAGGATCTCCTTCTCCTGCCGCAACTCGGCCACCTCACGGCGCAGCCGGGCGATCTCAGCGTCCTTGTCCGCCACCGACAACCCGGCACCCGCCGCCGAACCCGCGCCTGGGCCTGAGGTCTGCTGCTCGTGCTTGCGGACCCAGTTGCGCAGCGTCTCGTGACTCAGGCCCAACTCGCGGGCAACCTCGTTGATCGGCCGGCCGGACGAGCGCACCAGCTCTACCGCATCGGCCCGGAACTCTTGCGTGTACTTCGATGGCCTCCCCAACGGGGACACCCCTTTCCTCTGGACTCAAGATCCAGTTTCAGGGTGTCCACACCGCCGGGGGAAGCCCAGACCACCAAACGCATCCGTAGCACGCAGGGTGACCAAAGTCAGCCGTGTGTCAGCCAACGAGCCGGACGGGATCCGCACGGCCGAGGCGGATCTGCCTCCCGGCACCCGCCCGGCCGGTCAGAGATGGAACTGGGTGACGAGGCCGCGGAGTTGGTCGGCCATGGCGGCCAACTCCTGAGCGGTCTGCTGGGATTGCGCGGTGTCTCGGCTGGTGGTCGTGGTGGCGTCGGCGACCCCGGCGATGGTTCCGGCGATCTCGGTGCTGGCGCTCGCGGCGTGGGTGACGCTGCGGCTGATCTCGGCGGCGGTGGCGCGTTGTTCCTCGACGGCGGCGGCGATCATCGTCTGGAATTCGTTGACCTGGCCGATGACGTCGCTGATCGCGGCGATGGCGGCGACCGCTGCGGTCACGTCGGCCTGGATGGCTGCGACGCGGTCGGTGATGTCGGCGGTGGCCGTGGCGGTGTCCTGAGCGAGACTCTTGACTTCGCCGGCGACGACGGAGAAGCCTTTGCCGGCTTCGCCGGCGCGGGCGGCTTCGATGGTGGCGTTGAGCGCGAGCAGGTTGGTCTGCTCGGCGATCGTGGTGATCACGTGGACGACGTTGCCGATCTCGGTGGAGGACTCACCGAGGCGGGACATGATCTGCCCGGCGGATCGGGCGTTGGCGACGGCGTCGGCGGCCACGGTCGCGGCGCGCATGGTGTTTTCGGCGATCTCGCCGATGGAGGCGCCCATCTCGTCGGTGCCGGCGGCGACCTGGGTGACGCTGTCGGAGACCTGGGCGGCTGCGCCGGCCACGACTGTGGCCTGGGCGTCGACTTCGTCGACCGATCCCGCGATGCGCTGCGAGACGGTGGACATCGTGGTGGCGGACGCGGCGACGGTGTCGGCGGAGGCGGCCAGGCTGCGCACGGTGTCGCGAACGCTGCCGACGGCGGTGTTGAGCTGGGTGGCCATGCGGCCGAGTTCGTCGCCGGAGTGCACTGTGGCTTCGCGGGACAGGTCGCCCTTGGCGAGGGTGGCCAGGACCGCGCCGACCCGGTGCAGCGGGCCCAGGATGCTGCGGGCGACCAGCCAGGTCACCACCGCCAGCAGCGCAATCCCGATGAGGGCGACCGCGCTGAGCAGCCAGGTTGCGGTACGTCGTTGCTGGCCGATCGCTTGCGACGCCGCCTTCCCATGGATTTCCAGGGCGTCACCGACGGCGGGCAGGTCCGCCTCGACGGTCTTGAAGGATGCCTGGAAGTCGGCGTAGGTCGCGGGCGTGTGGTTGCCCGCGAGCGCGGTGTCGAGGGTGGCGCGGGCGAGGTCGAGATACGTGGTGATCTCGGGGGTGACGCGGGTGGCGGCGGTGCGGACGTCGGTGAACATGCCCGGCGCAGCCAGTTCGCGGACCCCGTCGCGCAGGATGGCGGAGTGTTCGTCCAGGTCGGCGCGGATCTCGCCGGCCTCGGCGCTGCCGGTGGCGAGCAGGGCGCGTTGAACGTCGCCGCGGATGGCGTCGTGGGCCATGTCGGCGGCCATCTGCACCCGGGAGAGGCGGCCCATCCGGTCCAGTTCCTGGCCCTTTACCGCGGCCCGCCCGAGTGCGGTCACCCCGGCAGCGGCGATGATCACCATGCCGAGCAGCCCGATCCCGGCCAGCGCGGCCAGTTTCGTGCGCACGGACCGGTCCGCCACCCACCTCGCCACCGCACGCATGCTGCATCCCCCTGACGGCGGGGCACGATGCCCCCTTCACCTCAATATCGCCACCGGTCGAGGAGGGCTGAGGACCGTCGGGTGTGGCGGCGGCGGTTCACTGCACGCGATTGTCACCGGGCCCCACGCAGCAGGTGTGCCGTTAACGGCTGTGCCAGGAGCTCGCGAGGAACCCGCCGCGTTCGATCCTGACGGCTACGCCGGTTTCGGCGGCGAGAGCCTGCGCGAGTGCGGCGTCCGGTCACCGCGGCCACCAAGATCCCCACGCGATGTCGGCGGCGTTCCGGCGGACTGGTCAGGCGGCGAATCGGGCGGGTGCCGCCACGGTAGACGCATGGTTCGTGTGCTGGCGGGTGGCGGCTGTTTCGGGCGCGGTGACCACGGCTCGCGGCGCCGCGTTCGCGTCGGTCGGGGCGCTGATCGGGTCGGCCGCGGGCAGGGTGAAGGTGAACCGGGCGCCGCCGCCGGGGTTGTCGCCGGCGTGGATGGTGCCCCCATGACGGGTGACGATGCGGTGGCAGATGGCCAGGCCGAGGCCGGTGCCGGCGTAGGCGGCACCGGGGTGGGCGCGGTGGAAGTTGTCGAAGATGGCCTCGTGCTGTCCGGCGGGGATGCCGATGCCGTTGTCCGCGACGGTGACCTGCACGAAGCCGCCCGAGTGGGTGCTCGTGACCCGCACATGCGGGGTGGCCGCCGGGTCGGTGTATTTGATGGCGTTGCCGATCAGGTTCTCCAGCAGTTGCCGGACCGCACCCGAGTCGGCGAGCACCGGGTGGAGCCGGCCGAGAGCGACCTGCGGCACCGGCTGGCCGGCGGCGGCCGCGGTGTCGGCGCGTCCCGCGGCGATGTCGCCGACCATGGCGGTCAGGTCGACCTGGGTGAGGTTGAGGTCGGCGTCGCGGGCGGAGGTGTAGGCGAGCAGGTCGTTGATCAGTCCGCGCATGCGTACGGCCGCGCGGGTGACCCGGTTCATGCCGTCGCGGGCCAACCCGATCGCGGGCTGGTCGCCGTCCAGGGCATCCGCGGCGGCCTCGGACCAGCCCTCCACGGTGGTCAGCGGGCTCTGCAGGTCGTGCGCCACGGCGCCGGCGAAGGTCGCGAGCTGGTCGCGGTGGCGGCGTTCGACAGTGACGTCGTGGTAGAGCACGACCGCGTTGCGGGTGCCGTCGCAGCCGGGCAGCGGGGTCGCGGAGACCCGCAGGATCCGCCCGTCACGGCCGTCCGGGTCGGTGAACAGCAGGTCGATCGGGTCGACCTTCTCCCCCGCCAGGGCCCGCGCCGGCGGCAGCGTCTGCGCGGTGACCGGGCTGCCGTCGAGGTGATGGACCCGGGGCTGCACGTCGTGCATGGCCCCGGCGGGCCCGAGCAGCCGCACCCCGGCGGGGTTGCGCAGCACGACCTGGCCGTCGGCGTCGACCAGGGACAGGCCGTCGGCCATCGAGTCGATGACCGCGCTCATCATCGCGGCGTGCCGGGTCTGTTCTTCCTTCTGCCGGGTCAGTTCGGCCATCAGCGTGATGCGTTCGTCGCGGCCCAGGGCCAGCGCCAGGCCGATGGCGGAGATCAGCACCACGTACGCCTGCGCGGTCATGGCCCGCAGGTGCGGATCCGCGACGGCCGCCATCGGTCCCTCGCCATGCAGGGTGAACAGCATCGCCGCCGCGCCGAAAATCAGGTGATGCAGCACCAGGAAGCTGGTGCGCAGCCGGACAGCGGCCCACACGGTCAGCGCGATAAGCGGGAACGCCAGCGGCAGACCGTGGTCGAAGACGAACCCCATCAGGTAGGCGACGGTGGAGCACAACGCCACGGCCAGATACTCGGCGACCCGCCATGCCGGCATCGCCCGCAACGCCTTGTCCGTGGCCTGCCACCAGCCGGCAAGCGATCCGTGCCGGGCCTGGAATCCGCTGATGGCGGGGCCGAACCAGAGCCCGGTGGTGCCGACGACGAAGATGCTGGCGACCTGCCGGGCCATCCACTCCGCCGCAACGAGCCACGACATCGGGGCGGCGGCCAGCCACAGACCGGTGAGGCCGAACGCCGCGCTCGCGGCGGCGGCGGCGGCGACGACCGTGACAGCGAGCAGGTAGGCCAGATCCCGCGGCGCGGACAGCCGCGCGTTGCCATCGGCGCCCCACAGGGTCGGCCGCCAGCGTCCCAGCAGCCACACAAACACCACGGCCTGCACAAGATTCGCGGCCGCCAGCACCACGCCCGCCGGTACCGCGACACCCGTGGCCACGTTGCCCGCCAGCGCGATCAAGGACAGGGCGCACACGTCCACCCACCGCGTACGGGCGTGACGCTGGACGCAGAACCACACCACGGCGACACCGGCGGCGGGCCACACCAGCGCCATGCCGCTGCCGTCGATCACCGTCATCCGGCCCGCCAGCAGCGCCAGCGCATACACGACCGCGAACCCGGCCGTGCGCGCCAGCGACACCCGCACGGACAGCAGGCCGCGGCCGGTACGGCTCGACGCCGTTGCCGGCGTGCCTGCCGGTGCTGCTGTGGTGCTGGTGACTGTTGCGCTGATGCGCTCCACGTGATGTCCCCCGTTTCACCAGGCCACGTCTGCAGGCCCGGCATCCAAGGTTCGGGGAGCATCGGTGTGGACCCGGTGCGACGCGGTTGCCGGCAGGTTGCAGCTCATACCTTCAGCCCAGCCCAAGCCTCCGGACGGTCGACGCCGGCCTGCCGAATCGGCCGGGCAGCCGTGGGCCGCCCGGCCGACCGGGGCCGGACTGTGGTGTCAGCCACCCGGCTCGCAGGGCTGCTGGACGTTCCCGGCCTGCCGAGCCCCGGCCGAAACCGTGTCCCTTGCCTGCCGCCTACTCGATTCGCTGCGGATCGGCATCCGACCGGCTCGGTGCGGCGCTCATCGCTCGCCTGTCCGATGAGGTGGGAACTGCCCGCGGGTCACCACCGGTTCCAGGGGTACGCGCTGGACGGCTCGCCTGCGTCGCATGTGAACGCCCGCGGCGCGGGCGCACTGGCTGCCCGGGTCAGGAGGAGGAGCCGCCGGCGGCAGGGCCGGGCGTACCCTGATCTGTGTGGATCAAGAAGAGCGCATCGCCCTGTTCCTCGACTACGAGAATCTCGCATTGGGAGCGCGTGACCACCTCGGCGGCATGACGTTCGAGCTGCGGCCCATCGCCGATGCGCTCGCCGAACGCGGGCGGGTGGTCGTACGCCGGGCATACGCCGACTGGTCGTACTTCGACGAGGACCGGCGGATGCTCACCCGCTCGCATGTCGAACTCATCGACATCCCGCAGCGCATGGGGGCCTCGCGCAAAAACGCCGCCGACATCAAGATGGCCGTGGACGCGCTGGAGCTGGCCTTCGAGCGCGACTACATTTCCACCTTCGTGTTCGGCACCGGCGACAGTGACTTCACTCCGTTGGTGCACAAGCTTCGCGCGCTCAACAAGCGTGTCATCGGCGTGGGGGTCGAACGGACGACATCGGCCATGCTGCCGCCCGCCTGCGACGAGTTCCTCTTCTACGACCGCCTGGAGGGCGTCGAGGTCCCGCCCTCGCGTACGCGGCGGAGTCGCCCGGCCAGAACCCCGGAGGCAGAGCCGCCACCGCGAGAACAGGAACCCGAAGCGCAGCCGCCCGCGGACGCAGCGGCACGCGATGTCGATACGCTCGCCGTACTCGTCGCGCAGACCGTGGCCGGCCTGCAGCGCAGCGCCAGCGGAGCGGTGGCAGCCTCGATGATCAAGCGCACCCTGCTCCGTAAGGACCCCACGTTCAACGAGGCCGACTACGGATTCCGTGCCTTCGGCGAACTCTTGCGCCATCTTGCCGAACAGAACGTGGTCGAGCTGACCGAGGGACCCGCCAAGGGCGACCCCGACGTGACTCTGCCCGAACATGGGGCCCGGGAGGCGGCGTTCGGCCTGCTGCGCTCGGTGATTCTCGACCTGGCAGGCAGCGATAGCCCGGTGGCGCTGTCCGGTCTCAAGAACCAACTGCGCAAGGTACGGCCCGACTTCAGCGAGAAGAAGCTCGGCTACCGCAGCTTCCTGCAGTTCAGCAGGGCTGCGGCGACCAGCGGAGCCGTCGGCCTGAAATGGAGCGCTGACGCCGAGGACTATCTGCTGACCGCCAAGGCCGGAACCTGAGCGCTGCCGGGCAATTGCCGCGGAGTCCCGGCCGATCAGTATCTGATGCAACCACTGAGATCAGCACGCCTTACGCGGCTACCGGATCCGGATTGTCACGTGCGAGCCGAGGGTTCGTCAGAGCAGCGTTTCTCCCCGCCACGGCCGGTACCCGGGGATGCCGGCGTCCGCGGTCTGTACCCGGTCCGTCAACCATGATCGCAAATAGTCTGCATCACGACGACCGGCATATATGCCCCACGCTGTCAGCCCGACGAAGAAGGCCAAGAAGCCCAGCGAAACGAGACAGGGAACGAACACCTCGCCGCCGACGTCGCCGCTCCACGCCGAAACAGCAGCGTGGATCACACCAACCAAGAAGACGCATACCACGCCAGCGAGCCATAGTGCGCTGAACGCCCTGACGAACGGTGACCAGCCGAGCCGTCCGACAAGCCGGGAACCGGTACCGTCCGGTTCGAGATGGCCCCGCATCACCGGCCGCCACGAGTTTCGGACTCCCACCGTGACGGCTTCCAGCGAGACTCGACGGATACCCACGCGGCCGATGACACGGTGTTCACCCCAGCCACCGAACATGAAGGCAGCGCGCAGATAGGACGTATGGCCAGCGATCAACCGCGCCCGCACCGTCTCCACGGGCAACAACGACACCAACACCAAAGGTTCGGATCGCCACCCCCGCAACCAGATCCTGATCCACCGCCCGACAGCCGCGAGGGCCGGCTTCTTGAGGGGGCTGTCGGCGGACATCATCCCGGGAGTACAGCACCGGTCATGATCAAAGCGAACCGGCCGAAGGGGCAGCGGGCGCCGACCTTCGGGTGTGACCGAATCCGTCGGCGACGGGTGGGCCGGTGCCGCCGAGGTCCAGGCAGAGCTGGGCGACCGGGCCGTGCGCCCGGAACTCGCCCCGCTGTGACACGCGATGACAGCGTTCGGTTCCGGTGCCTCACAGAGGGCGACGGCCGGTTGTGACATCGACCGGCGCACCGGCGCCGGGCCTGGTGTCCGGGCGCCGGCGCCGCACGGCGACCCCGATCAGCTGAGTGATCAGCACACCGGCGACGGCGACACCGAAGGCACCGGCAACGCCGAGCGGGACGAGCAGCACCGCAGTCAGGAAGCAGAACACCGCGAAGCCGACCAGCCCCTGCACCACCCCGGCCAGCGTCCGGATCACCGCCGGCGGGCCCTGCTGGGCCAGCACGAACGCGGCGACCACGCTCGTGGCGATCGGGAACGGCGCGAGGATCCCGGTCACGACCGGACCCGCGGTAGCCGCGAGCCCGGTGACCGACAGCACCAGCGCGGCAGTGGCCGCCGCCCTCGCCGGCAGGTCCCACCACGGCGGTCTCGCTGCGCCGGCACCGGCAGGAGCGGGGCCTTCGATGGCCCTGGTCAGGCGGGCGGCAGCCCACACCGCCATCATCACCAGCAGCAAGGCCCAACCCGCACCGACCGTCAGACCGGCCAGGGCGATGTCGGCCACCACCGTCGCCGTCCACGACACGACCACCGTGACCGGCCACGGAAAACGGCGACCCGTGTAGGCGAACACCACCGCGAACACCGCGAGCGACACCAGCCCGAGCAGCGACGCCGCGGCCGAGCGAGCCCCGAACCGCACTCCCTGCTCCAGACAGGTGATCAGCAGGATCGGGCCGGCGACGATCGGGAACGCCACCAAAGTGCCGGCCACCCGAACACCCCATCGGCGGCCCGCCAGCGACGACCCCACCACCAGCAGCGGCGCCAACGCCAGCTTCAGCAGCAGCGTCAACCCGGCACGCTCACATAGACCCACGCCTGCGCACCGGAGGCCATGGGCAGCAGCACCCGGTGGTAGTCGTCGACCTCGTAACCGTCCGCGGCGATCAGGTCCTCCTCGGTGACGTCGAAGACCATTCCCGGCACCGTGTCGGCGTCGTCGCCGGTCGCCACGACGATCGGGTGCTGCGTTTCGCCGCTGACCGCGAGCACCTCCGGATCAGTGATCTCCAGCATCCGGATCGCGTACCCGGGCAGAGCGTCGGGGCGGCCGCCGAGTTCCCGGCCGAAGTTGGCCCGCTGCACCGCCGGGTCCCGCAATGTGCCGTACGAAAAGAGCAGAGGCATACTGCGATCATCCCCGTCCCGCCGCCACCGCCCGGCGCGGGCTCGGACGCTCTCCCGGTATCCGAGACCGGGCCGCCCTGGGCTCGCGCAGCACGGTCAGCTCACGACCGGCTCGCGCTCCGACCGCACAGCGATCGGCGCCTGGGCGCTCTCGGGGCCGGGATGAGGGGAACCTCCGATCCGGTCAGTGCCTGCGGGACTGTCAAGAAAACGGTGTAACTCGATCTTTGTTGAGCGTCAGTTGCGGCCTGCGGTGAGTCGGCCTTCGAAGGCCAGGTCGAAGGCGTTGAGGGCGGGTTTCCAGCGGGTGATCCAGCGGCGTCGGCCGGTGCCGGTCGGGTCCAGGGCCATCACGGCGAGGTAGACGCATTTCAGAGCGGCTTGCTCGTTCGGGAAGTGCCCGCGGGCTCGCACGGCCCGGCGGATCCGGGCGTTGACCGACTCGATCGCGTTGGTTGAGCAGACGACCTTTCGGATCTCGGTGTCGAACGCTAGGAACGGTACGAACTCCGCCCAGGCGTTCTCCCACAGCCTGACGATCGCCGGGTATCTGTCGCCCCAGGTCTCGGCGAACTCGAGGAACCGCTGCTCGGCGGCGGCCTCGGTCGCCGCGGTGTAGACCGGCTTGAGGGCCTTCGCGATCGCGTCCCAGTGCTGGCGGGACGCGTACTTGAACGAGTTCCGCAGCAGATGGACCACGCAGGTCTGCACCACTGTCCGGGGCCATACGGTGTTGATGGCGTCGGGTAGGCCGGTGAGGCCGTCGCAGACGGCCATCAGCACGTCGTCGGCACCGCGGTTCTTCAGTTCGGTGCACACGGTCAACCAGAACTTGGCGCCCTCACCACCGTCACCGGCCCACAACCCGAGGATGTCGCGGGTGCCTTCGGTGGTGACCGCGAGGGCGACGTAGATGGGCCGGTTGGCGACTTTCCCGTCGCGGATCTTCACGTTGATCGCGTCCAGGAACACCACCGGATACACCTTGTCGAGGGGCCGGTTCTGCCACTCGGCCATGCCGTCTATGACCTTGTCGGTGATCGTGGAGATCGTCTGGCGAGATACGTCGGCGCCATACACCTCTGCCAGGTGAGCGCTGATCTCCCCGGTCGTCAAACCCTTCGCTGACAGGGACAGGACCATGTCCTCGACGCCGGTCAGCCGGCGTTGCCGCTTGCGGACGATCTGCGGTTCGAACGAGCCGTCGCGGTCGCGCGGCACGGTGATCTCGACCGGCCCGACGTCGGTCAGCACCCTCTTGGCCCGAGAACCGTTGCGGGAGTTCCCGCCGTCTTTGCCGGCCGGGTCGTGTTTGTCATAGCCGAGGTGGTCGGTGATCTCGCCGTCCAGCGCGGCCTCGATCACTCGCTTGGTCAGCTGTTGCAGCAGACCGCCCTCGCCGGTCAGCTGCAGGCCCGCGGCGCGGGCCTGCTCAACCAACCGGCCGACCAACTCGGCGTCCACGGCTTCCGGCGAGACCGCCGGGTCCTTCTTCATCGCCACCGCGGCAGTATCCACGGCGGCTTCGATCGTCACGGTCATCAGGCGTCTCCTTGATCAGGAGTTACACCGTTTTTCTTACAGTCCCGTGCCTGCGGCCGATTCCGTATGGGAAGAGTCGGCCGGTGTCCTGGACGTCCAAGGCGATCCGGGCCCGGGCGGCGGCATCGATCAGCAGGTCTCCCTTTCTCATGTCGGGCTGATTGCCGGAGTCGGGGGCGGCATCGTTGCCGACCGATCACCGGGCGGGCCGACGGGCCGCGTGGTTAGGTGAGTCGACAGGGTCGTTCCGTCCGCGGTCTGCGGGGCGGGGGGTAACGAAGGGGTGGTGGCGGTGCGGTTGAGCATCCGTAACCAGTTCGCCGGCACGGTGGTGGCCGTGGCAGTGGGCGAGGTGATGAGCACGGTGAAGGTGCGGCTGACCGGCGGCCAGGAAGTCACCGCGGCGATCACCGCCGAGTCCGTCCGCGACCTCGGCCTGGCCGAAGGTACGTCGGTCCTCGTTCTGGTCAAGTCGACGGAGGCGTCGGTCGCCACCGGTGCGGTGGACCGGATCAGCATCCGCAACCGTCTGACGGGCGTGGTGTCCAGCGTCGACCACGGACATGTGATGACCACCGTGAAGATCACTTTGGACGGTGGTGAGGCGCTGACCGCGGCGATCACCCGCGACGGCGCGGAAGACCTCGACCTCGCGGACGGCACCCAGGTCACCGCATTGGTCAAATCCACCGAGGTCAGTATCGCCCTGCCGCCGGGGTGACGTGTCCGGTCCGTCAGGGACGGCCGACCACATTCAGGTCTTTTCACTGCGCGTCGCGGAGTGGTGGGTTGGGCTCGGCGGGGTAGGCGCGGGTTTCGGTGGCTTTGACGGCTACCCACACGTGCTGGCCGGGTTCGAGGTGCAGGTGGGCGGCGGCGGCCTGGGTGATGTCGGCGGCCACCGTGATCGGGCCGGTGAGTTGCACGCGGAGGCTGTCGCCGTGGCGTTGCAGGCCGGTGATGGTGGCCGGCCAGGTGTTGCGGGGGCTGCCCTCGGGGCGCAGCAGATGGACGGCGACCGCGGCGGGTGGGAACGCGACGAACACGTCACCGTGCAGCGGATCGGCGATCGTCAAGGCGAAGTCGTCACCGACCTGGACGGCGTGCCCGGCGGCGGCGCCGCGGTACAGGTTGAGGCCGACCAGCCGGGCGACGTAGTCGGTACGCGGCTGCGCGGTGATGGTGGCGGCGTCGCCTTCCTGCACGACCCGGCCCTCCTCGATGATGACCAGCCGATCGGCTAGCACGAGGGCGTCGAGCGGGTCGTGGGTGACCAGCAGCGTGGCGCCGGCGTGCTCGGCGAGGTGGCGATGCAGTTCGGCGCGGGTGTCCAGCCGAGTCCGGGCGTCCAGCGCGGCCAGCGGCTCGTCCAGCAGGAGCAGGGTCGGGTCGAGCGCCAGGGCGCGGGCCAGCGCGACGCGTTGCGCCTGCCCGCCGGACATCTGCCGCGGTTTGGCCCGGGCGTGCTCGGCCAGCCCGACCCGGGCCAGCCAGGCGCTGGCCCGCTCGCGGGCGGCGTGGCGGTCGGCGCCGTGGCGGCGTGGGCCGAACGCGACGTTGTCCAGGGCGCTCAGGTGCGGGAACAGCAGGTAGTCCTGGAACACCACGCCGATCGGACGGCGTTCGGGGGGTGTCCACAATCGCCGGTCGGGGTGGTCCAGGTCGGCGCCGCCGAGAGTGACCTTGCCGCCGGTCAGTGGTTGCAGCCCGGCCAGGGCGCGCAGCGCGGTGGTCTTGCCGGCACCGTTGGGGCCGAGCAGCCCGACGACCTCACCGGCGTGGATGCGCAGGCCGATGTCGAGGCGGAAGGCGCCGCGGTCCACGATCAGGTGCGCGTCCAGGACAGGTCCCGGGCCGCGGTGCTGCCGGATGTCGGTCATGGGCTGGTGAGCCATTTGTCGCGCAGCCCGGCGAGGATGGCCACGGAGACGGTGAGCAGGATCAGGCTGAGCACGATCGCGGACTGCAGGTCGGTCTCCAGGGCCAGGTAGACGGCCAGGGGCATGGTCTGGGTGCGGCCGGGGAAGTTGCCGGCGAAGGTGATGGTGGCGCCGAACTCGCCGAGGGCGCGGGCCCAGCACAGCACGGCCCCGGCGGCGATGCCGGGGGCGACCAGGGGAAGGGTGACGTGGGTGAAGGTGGTCCACCGGCCCGCGCCGAGGGTGGCCGCGGCCTCCTCGTAGCGGACGTCCGCGCCGCGCAGGGCCCCTTCGACCGCGATGACGAGGAACGGCATGGCGACGAACGCCTCGGCCACGATGACCCCGGTGGTGGTGAACGGCAGCGTGATCCCGAACGTGGCGTCCAGCCAGCTACCGAGGATGCCCTTGCGGCCGAAGACGAGCAGCAGCGCCACCCCGCCCACCACCGGCGGCAGCACGAGCGGCACCGTGACCAGCGCGCGGACCAGGCGCCGGCCGGGAAAGTCGACGCGGGCCAGCAGCCACGCCAGCGGCACCCCGAGCAGCACGCAGGCTCCCGTGGCGGCGGTGGCGGTCAGCAGCGACAGCCGCAGCGCGGTGAGCACCCCGGGCTCGCTCAGGTGCTGCCACATGCTCCCCCACGGTGCCCGGATGAGCAGCCCGGCCAGCGGCAGTACCAGGAACGCCAGCCCGAGCGCGGCCGGTACCAGCAGCGGGACCGGCACGCGCTGGGTGCGCCGCCGCAACGGCACGGCCTGCTGGGGCCGTGCCGCCGGGGCGCGCTTGCCGATTGCCGCCACGACCGTTACGGGGCCTGGAAGCCGGCTTCGGTGAGGACCGTTTTGCCCTTGTCGGACAGCACGTAGTCGACGAACGCCTGCGCCGTGGCCTTGTTCGGGGCGTTCTTGAGCACCACGATCGGGTAGTTGTTGATCGCGCTGGACGACTCGGGGAACTCGACCGCGTCCACATCGGCGGCGGCGGCCTTGGCGTCCGTCCGGTAGACCAGGGCGGCGTCGACCTCGCCGAGCTTCACCTTCGACAGGGCGGCCTTCACGTCCTGTTCGTAGGTGACCGGGGTCACTTTCACGCCGGCGGTGTCGAGGACCGCCTTCGCGGCCGCCCCGCACGGCACCTGCTCGGCGCAGAGCGCGACCTTCACTCCCGGCTTGGCCAGGTCGGCCAGCGTCTTGATGCCCTTCGGGTTGCCCTCCTGCACGGCGATGACGAGCTGGTTCTTGGCGAACGTGGTGGGTGTGCCCGCGGCGTTACCCGCGTCCGTGACCGTCTGCATGTTCTTCGGCGCGGCGGAGGCGAACACATCCGCCGGCGCGCCCTGGTTGATCTGCGTGGCCAGTGCGGAGCTGCCGGCGAAGTTCAACGTCACCTTCGTGCCCGGGTTCGCGGCCTCGAAATCCTTTCCGATCTGGGTGAAGGACTCGGTCAACGACGCCGCCGCGAACACCGTGGCCGCCCCGGTCGCGCTGCTCGCCCCGGTCGTCGGCGCGGAACCGGTGCTGTTCTTGCTGTCGCCTCCGCAGCCGACGAGACCCACCATGGCCAGGGCCGTGACCCCGGCCAGCACACCACGAACGAACCGCCTGCCCACCTATGTCCTCCTCAGTTCACCCTGCATGCGTTCAGGCGCCAGTACGCGCCCGAGATACCACAGCGGGGGTGGATCGCTCCACCACTACCGTGGTCGACTTGATCACCGCGACCGCGACCGATCCGACCTGCAGGTCGAGCTCATCGACGGCCTCCCTGCTCATCAACGACACGATCCGGAACGGCCCGGCCTGGATGTCGACCTGCGCCATCACCGTGTCCTTCACCACCGCCGTGACGATGCCCCGTAGCCGGTTACGTGCCGAGGACTCACCCGAGCCGCCGTCCGCGCCGCCGGTCTGGTCACGCACGAACGCAGCCAGGTCGGTTCCGTCGATCGCCCGATGGCCGTGCTCGTCGCGGATCGCGGCCAGCCGGCCGGCGTCCACCCAGCGGCGCACCGTGTCCGCGCTGACCCCCAGCAACTCCGCGGCCTCACCGATCCGAAACACCGTCACGAGAGCACCCTACCGGCACGCAAGTACGGCAGTGCACGGCTGTTCGTCCTGGCACTCGCAAGGCCTGTGGCCCTGCAAGGCCATCTTTTGCCTGACGCACGTTCGAGTGACATCCGGCCCCGCGTCCGCAGGCTGGCGGACGCGGCCGCGGCGAGGACCAGCCCTCGGACATGTGGTGTTCGGAAGTACGGAAGGTCCGAGTATTCGGTGCGGGAAGTGCTCAAGAGTGCTTCCAGTGCCGCCGATGGCTGGTGCATGTCGATCTCCGCACCGCCACCGAAGCGATCTCCGGTCCGCCTCGCTTCCCGGCTGACCACCCACCGCGCTGCTGTGCTGGCAGTGCTGGGGATCACGGCGCTTGCTGTCGGAATGCTGCACGCCGGTGCCGGTGTACCCGCCAAGGTGCTGCCGGAGGCGATCCACGTGCACGGTGCGGAGAACCCGGTGACCGGCCCGTCCTACTCCGGTCTGCGGTCGGACCCCGCCTGCGGCGCGCACGGCCTGGTCACCGACGCGCAGGCGGGACAGGTCCCCGCTCCCTGCGTACACATGGACAAGGCGCCGCCCGGCGTGGACCTGCGGGTCGCCGCGAGCACCGCCGACCTCAAGACCCGAGTGGGCAGCGGCCCGGCGGCAGCCGCCGCGGCGGACATGCTCGGCGTCGCGGCCCCGGCGGGCAGCGTGACCGACCCGTCGGTGCCGTGCGACGGTGATGGGACCAGTGGCTACCGGGTGCAGGCCATGTACGTGGTCGAGGCGGGCCAGTCCAACCGTTATGACGCGCTGCAGACATCGCTCAAACTCTGGGCCGCCGGCGTGGATGACGTGTTCAACAGGTCAGCCGCGCTGACCGGCGGTGTGCGCCACGTTCGGTTCGTGACTGACGGCTCCGGCACGTGCACGGCACGGGTACTCAACATCACCGTCCCGGTGGGCGCGACGAAGGACTTCTCCTCGACGATCTCCGCCGTGCAGAACATGGGGTACACGTCCGGCAGCCGCAAGTACCTGATGTGGGTGGACGCGGCCGGCAAGGGCATCTGCGGAATCGCGAGCATGTACCCCGACTCGTCAGCCGGTCAGGCGAACCCCAACAACGGCGGCTACGCGATGTACGCCCGGATCGACAACCCCTGCTGGGGCTCGTCGAACTCGGTGGAGGCGCACGAGTTGGAGCACAACCTCGGTGCGGTGCAAAAGGACGCGCCGCACGCGACTCCGTACGGCCATTGCCGCGACGACTCCGACCGCATGTGCTACGTCGACGGGCCGGGCATCACGATGATGAATGTCTGTCCCGCCGAGATGGAGTCGCTGCTCGACTGCAACAACGACGACTACTACTCCACGTACCCGCCGGCCGGCTCGTACCTGGCCACCCACTGGAACACCGCGAGCAACCGATTCCTTCTCGGTGGCGGGGACGGCACGAACGGCGGCAGCCCTGGTGCGCCGACGCGCCTCGCCGCGACCCTGCAGGTCAACGGCCCGGCTATCGCTGGCCTCGCCACTCAGGCGCAGGTGAGTACCGAGGTGCCCGCCGGCCGGACCGTCACCGCGATCGCGTGGACGCTGGGCCGTAAGGACTGCTTCCTGTCCGCGCCCACCGCCGAGCAGACGACGATCACGTGCCCGGTCACCGCGGCCGGGTCAACGACCGTGACCGCGGCAGTGACCGACAGCGCCAACTCGACGATCAAGGTGAGCGGGACTCTCGCGTTCGCGCCATTGACCGGTACGAAACGAGCCGTCACGCTCGACGCGACCGTCAACGGCAAGACCGGCCCAGCGGAGGTCTGCCTGTCCGCCGCGACTCCCGTACGGATCAGGATGCGTGACGCCGCGACCGGGCAGCCGGTGATGGGTTTGACCGCCACCGTGGCTCGCCGGACCGGAACCCTGTCACCGATCGTCACAGCCGGGACGATCAGCGGCGCCGACGGCGTCTCCGCGCCGGCTTTGACCGTGGCCGCGGCGACCGATTCGACGTACACGCCGGGAAGCAAGCCTGGCGGGTTGTTCCTCGCCGCGGCCGGGGACACCAACCAGGTGACCGCGAGCCAGTGCGCCCCCAGCATCACCGCGAACATCGACCGCTCCAGCGTCTACTACGCCGACCCGGTCACCGTGACCGGTACCCTCACCCGCCCGCTGTCCGACGGCACAGTCGTGCCCGTCGCCGGCGCGAAGGTGAACGTCGTTGCTGCCACCCAGGTCATCGGGTCCGGCACGCCGACGACAAAGCTGACGACACTGGCCAGCCCGATCACCGACAAGGACGGCCGCTACACCACGATCGTCACACCGACGTCCTCAGCGGCCTGGTCCGTGCAACTGCCCGCGGCGCCGTCGTACAAGCCGGCGAGCGCTGCACTCGGCGACGTCGCCGTGGCCATCCCGGCGACCCGGCTGACCGCCTCAGTGAACGCCACCGCGGTCGGCTACGGCACTCCGATCACGATCACCGGGACGCTGCGCCGCGCCGCCGGCGGGAACCTGACCGCGCTGACCCGCTCGACCGTCACGGCGACCATCACCCCTGCCGGCGCGGGGGCGAAACCCGTCACGCTGGCAAGCGCCACGGTCTCCGACACCGGGACGTTCACGATCACCGGGCCAGCGCGAACCGCGGGTGCCCTCACTGTCAGGTACGCCGGGACGGCGGGCCAGCCCGCCAGCACCCAGGACCTGGGCACACTGACCCTGCAGACGTGGCAGACGACGGTCACGCTCAGCGGGCCGGCGCTGCGCACCGGCGTGAGCGCCTCGGTCAGCGGGAACGTCACCAAGCAGGCAGCCGGCGACCCGATGGTCGCGGCGGGTGTCCCCGTACGGCTCTACCTGCGTCCGGCTGACGGCACCGCGCAGGTGCTGCTGAATGCCGCAACGACGAAGACAGACGGCACTTTCGTCGCCACGGTCCGCCCCGGTAAGACCGGCACGGTCGTCGCGGTGATCACCGGGGTGGCCGGGTACGCGGACAACGCCTCAGCCGCGCTGACCGTTCGGTAGTGCAAGGGAACCCGCCACGTCCATCGCTACGGGGGCGCTGCGGTCAAAGGTGGCCGTTGCTTGTCGGAACGGTGGTTCGTCGGCCGATCCGCTGCGCACGTTGTCGTTAGCGCCCGCCACGTGGGGACCGGCCGAGCTGGTTCGTGGTGTCAGGATGTCGCGACTGACAGGGGGCTGGAGCTGACGTTCATGGCGTTGACATCCACTCCGGACCACCATCGTTCGATGCATGTGGTGGTGGTCGCCTGGACCTCTATGAACTCCGCGGTACCGCCGGGTCGAAGCTGTTGCAGCCGCAGCAGGCCATACTGCCTGCCGAGGTTCGAGACGCACAGGGTCGTGGGAGCCCACGCCTGGGTGGACAGGTTGACGTTGTCGTCGAAGTTTGCCAAGACCACTGGTCCGGAACCCGCAGCGGTCGACGTCGTGGAGCGGTCCGCCGGCATCGCGGCTTCCGCGTGTGCGGTGCCCGCCAGCCCGATGAGGATCGCTGTGGACAGTGCCATGGTGGCGCCGGCTCGTCGGATAACTGATCTGGTCACGCATAGTCCTCTCGTGGCTGCGGTGGTCTTGGATGCCCGGCGCGGGGAACGCTGACGGGCAGTAGGGGTGGTTTTCAGCACGGTCGCCAGGTGAGCCGGTACATCACGACGGCACTCAACTCCAGGGAGCTGACCTGGTCGGGGGAATCCGACCGGACCCGCAGCTCGGTGTTGACGTTGAGGTTGCGTGTGGTTCCGCACGGGCTGAACAGCGGCGTGGCGAACGTGTCCGAGGACTGCCACGTGCCGTGAAGCGGTCCGGTACGGGTATCGCTGACCTGCGTCTGGGCGGCTTCGCCCGCGAAGTAGGCCGTCGTCCGGTGCATGCCGACCGCCTGGCTTTGCAGGTCGGCATACCCGGCGGCCTCAATACCCTCGAGGGCGAAACTCCAGTCGGCCGGATTGTCGACCCGAAGCCCGACCTGGCAGTTCTTGCGCTGATCGATGGGGGAAACGCCGCCGCCGGCCCGGGCGGTGAACTGATCGAAACTCACCATCACGGCGTCGCCGTCCGGGGTTGACCAGGCGGTGGCCGTCCCGGCGGGACAGCCCGACCCGTTGATGGCGGCCACCTCGATGCGCGGCGCAGCGACCGTTCGGTCCGTTGCGGTCGGCGTAGGAGCGCCCAACGGCATGGCAAGCATGGCGACGACCGAACCCACGGCAGTGATCACATCTACCACGGTGCCTCCTCAGTTCTTTGGCCCAGTCTGCGGTTGTCCCGTCGCGTTCTCGTGACTGGGCCATGGTGGTTTCCGGGACCGGCGGCGGCGAAGCCCAGCCGTCGGTCAGCAGCGGCGCCAGGAGAACTGGTAGACGGTGCTGATGCCGGCGTCCGTGGAGTCCATCGTCATGAAGCTGACGGGTGCGGTCGCCGACGAACTCGATACCCGGAGCTCACTGTTGATGTTGATGTTGCGGGTCGTGCTGCAGGGCGCCCAGACGTACGACTCGGCTTGGTGCGTGACGCTCCAGTTGTCGGCGTTTGGCCCCTGGAAGGATTTCTGCACCTGTGCGGTCGCCGGGTCACCGGCGAAGTAGTAGGAGGCCTTCTGCAGGCCGGTGGCGTCAGCTCCCAGCTGCATGTAACCGCGGTAGGTGACCTGGGCGATGGCGTACGTGAAGCCTTGCGGCACCTGGGCCTCGACCGCGAGCTGGCAGTTCTTGCGGTTTTCCAGCGGGCTGACGCCGCCGCCCGCCTGCGCCGTGTACGCACCGTAGGTCACTGTGAAGCCCTGATTGTCCTGGAAGGGTGCCACGGTGGTGGTGCCCAGCGGGCAACCCGTGCCGTTGGCGGTCACCAGCCGCACGGTGATCCGTCCCGGAGGCGGCGTGTTGGACGCGGGAGCCGCGGAAACCGGCGTGCTGACGCCGATTACCCCCAGCGCCGCTGCGGCGGCCAGCAACGACTTGAGCACCTTCGACATTCGTGTCCCCATATTCTGACGGTGAACGTTGGACCGGGCCATGCGGTGGGGATCAGCGCTCGCGGCAGAAACGCAGCGAACGACAATCCTTGCCCACCACCAGGACACGCCGCTGCGGATTCGCCGTAACATCACGGCGAGCGCCTGCTTCGCGGGATCAGCGGCGAAGCGGGCTCCACAACAAGGCGGAGGAATGGCTCCGGTTCCTGGAGCCGAACCCCCGTGATGCCTCACGCTTCGACAGCGCCGGCCGTGCCTTCGAGCTCCATCATGGACACGTTTGCGTCGGGACGCCATGCTTGATCGAAGATCTTCAATATCGTCATAAACGACGGAATATTTCGCCGCCACGGGGCCGCCGCCGTCGAGAAAGGGGGTGAACTGGTTCGCCAGGTCGACGCCGAAGCTTCCGACGTCGAGCTGGTGCAGGGTCCGCGACGGCCTCTCGACGTCGTCGGAGATCTCCACTCCGGACGCTCGTTCACCGAGGACGTCCTCGAACTCCCCTTCACACCGTCCCGGCGTAGTGGGACACGTGGTAGGCGTGCGACGTGCCGGGTGGGTTCTGCTGCCACGTGCTCACCATCAGGTGCAGGTCGCCGACCCCGCTGGTGGAGTACGGATGGATGAACCCGCCGTACAGAAACGGCTCCTGCGCCCCCGTCACCTGCACCTTGGGCTCACTCCACGGGCCCTCGGGCCGCTCGGCCCGCCGGGAGACGATCCGGCCGGGCAGCGAGTACGTCATCGCCCACACGCCGTCGCGCAGCAGCCGGACCGACGGCTCCCCGAAAGGCTCCTCGGCAAGCACGGAGGTGCACGGTTGCCCCCACCGCCACCCGGTGTCCTGGCGCCAGCCGAAGGGCTCGTACGCCTCCGGCTCGAGAACGCGCTGCCACGGCACCCGTTGCAGCATCATCGGGCCATGCTGCCGGCCGGCGCGTACCGAGTACACGTACACGAATCTGCGGTCCCGCTGCATCGTCCACATCTGGAAGGCGTCGAGGTTGGCCGCGTCGTTGGCCCATGCCGCGCCCGGCACATCGGTGAAGTCGTTGCCGTTGTCGGAGTATGCGAGCCCGGCCCGGCCCGTGCGCCACGGCTGTTTCTCAGGCCAGTCGTAGACCGCCATGTACGACAGCACCTGGCGTCCCGTCTCGGGGAAGGAGACGGCGTCGTTGGGGATCCGGGTGATCTCAGCGTTCGGGTTGGCCAACGGCTGGGGAAAATGGATGTAGTCCATGAGCTGCGGGGCGCGGCCGTCGCCCCGCACCCGCGCGGCCGAGTCGAAGACGATCCCGCCCGGGGCGGCGGGATGGACGTTCGACCGCAGCATCACCGGCGAGCGCCAGTCGTCACCCTGCTCCGGCCAGGCAGACGCGAATGTGTCTCCGAAGAGGAATCCGACGGACCCGTTCTCCAGCACGTACGGGATGCCCAGGTCGGTGCCGGCAACCCGCCACCGACGTGCCGGTTCGAGATCGGCGCCGGTCAACCGTTTCACGAAATGCGCGGGTTGCCGCGCCAGCTCCTGCCACGCGTCCCGCAGCGGCGGCGCGGGACGCACCCGGTCGGTGCCACCGGTGAGAATGTCCTGCCACGGCCGATCATGTTCCAGCCGATCCCCGCCCCCGCTCATGAGTTCCGACCTTTCGCCGCCCACCCGATGGACACGTACGGCCGCGTCAAAGCGACCTCAGCTCCGTGCCCCGTCCAGTGTTGGGCCTGGCATGGACCAGGTCCAGCGTTTCGGCTGGCTGGGGATGTCGGATTGCCGCCAAGGCACCTACCTGCTGATGAGGAGTTTTCGCACCACGACCACCTGCCTGGCGCTCTGCGTGGTCGGCACGCCGGCGGTGAAGTCGATGGCGTTCCGATTCACGCCCCGGAGCCCGACGGGGCGCCGGCAATGGTGGAATCGAGGGCATGCGATCTCTACGGTTCGGTCTGGTGTGGCAGGGCGACGGCTCCCCGGCGGAGGCGGCCCGGCGGGCAGAGGACGCGGGCTACTCGACGCTGCTGTTGCCGGCTATGGATTGGTCGGAGCGTCGTACCGTCGGGTGATGTCGTTGCAGGCCTCGCAGACCGCCTCGGGGATCAGCCCCATCCGCGTCAACCTGGCGAAAATCGCGCAGCCCAGGCACACCCCGAAGAACGCCTCCAGCGCGGCGGCCGAGGCGAGCAGAACCAGCACGGCGAACGCCACGCCGACGTGGTGCAGGCCGAATGCCAGCACCACGGCGATCAGCGACATGGCCGCCCCGATGCCCTGCGCGAACCGCTTCGGCGGCCCCGGCACCGGCCTGGCCGGGATTCGGAGCAGTGGCCGGACACCCCGGGTGACGAGCTGCCCGAGCGGACTCAGCGTCGGGCCGGTCAGCACCCGGGCCAGAAACCCGTACGCGATGACGACGATCAGCCACGGTTGCCGCAAGGCGACGGCACACACGCACATGAGTACGACCCCACCGGCCACGAGCCGGGCAGACACCTCGTCTACCGGATTGGGGAAGCTGAACATCGCTGCGGCACCTTGATCTCGACTCGGCGTGCCGCCGTCGTCAGCGGCCCGCGGGTAGGGGCGTCACCTTAGTCGACTAAGCCCATCGGATCAATAGGCAATCGGTCGGGCCCGGAGCGGGGTGTTGCCCTGAACCGACGCCGACCGGGACCTCGTGGCCGGCTGGGTGGACACCTGTTCGTCAGCACTCCGAAGGCCGTCGCCGGGCAGGGCGACCACCTTGCAACTCGTCACCGGCGCCGACGAAACGCTGGCCACCATTATCCCCCACGACCACGCCGACCGGGTACGTTCCTTCGCGCTCCCCGAGGAGAGGCGTTCGGATGCTTTTTCGAGCAAGCGAGGACTTGCGCGCGAAGAACCTGAACCGGGTGGCGGCTAGGCACGTGTGGTTTCGCTGTCGGAGATTGCCTCCGCGAACTGCATTCCGTCGCGGCGGGTGAAGATGAAGGCCAGCCGCAGGGCCTGCCGCTGGCCATCGATCGCCAGATCGAACTGGACTTTTGTCAGTCGCTTCTTCAGCCGCGTGACCGTAAGCAGTCCACGCGGCAGGCTGCCGCCGATGCGTACCTTGCGGATTCCGGGACTCACCACCAGCAGCCGCTGGTTCGTGAGGATCACTACCCGTAGGGAGGGCTGCACGGTCGCCGCCATCATGCCTCCGGACAGCACTGCGGTGGCCACCGCCAGGGCGACCTGCGTCTTCACCGACACGGTGCTGACCATCGCCTGGCCTACCAGCATCACGCGTTCGCCGGGCTCCAGCAATGGCTCCACGGCAGCGGTCAGACGCTGGCGCTCCTTCTCCCGCATTCCCTCTCCTCCCAGGCGTCGTATTGACGGGAAAAGATACCGCGGATGGCGCCGGGCGTGGGGACCTCCCCCGTTCGCAACGGCGTCACCGAGGTCGGGGATGCTGGGTCATCCACCGAGGGAGCTTTGGGGCTCCGCCGGTGGATGATCGGTGGCCGCTAGATGTCCAGGTCCTCGATGGTGGGCTGGCTGACCGCGTCGAGTACCAGTTCGTACAGTTCGCTCGGGATGATCTCGCGTAGCGCGTCGAGGTTGTCGGCGATGCGCAGGGTGGAGTCCGCCGGGATGCGCGTCCAGGACTGGTTGGCGCTCCAGTCGCCGACCCACGCGCGCCAGCCGGTGCGGTATTTCTCCGCGTTCGGTCCGGTGTTCACGTGGGCTTCGGAGCGCTCGTGATGGACGACGAACTTCTCCGTGCGGGTGCGGTAGACGCGGTAGGTCTCGTCGCGCTCATTGCCGCTCTGTTCCATCTCGGCCAGCAGCATGCCGGCGAAGCGCTGCCTGCGGCCGAGTCCGGGGCCGACGCGCACGATCACCTCCTCGAAGCCTTGCTGCCGGCCTTCTTCGACCTCGACGTAGCGATGCAGTGCGGCGGCGATGGCGGTGGACAGCTTGCCGCCGGCGATCTCCTGGGCGCGCTGGAACAGCGGCATGTCGTCGTCGGACACGTAGATGGTTTTGTTGGGCACGCCCTGACTATACGCATACGTGTACGTAGCCGCAACGCCTTGGTCGGTGCGAGTGCTGGTTCATTGCTGTGGATCGTTGGGGCTGGAGGTGTAGAGGCAGTCGCGCAAAGGGGTCCCGCCGAGCATGCCGGTGACCTGTTCGAGTGCGTTGCCGATGGTGACGCCGTGGTCGGTGATGTGGCAGATGTGCATGGCCTGGTCGTGGCGGCTGCTGCGCATCTTGATCACGTTGATGGCCCGGCCCAGTTCGGCGCAGTGTTCGATGTAGCGGAGCTGGATGACGTTGTGGAACAGGTACATGAGTCCGGCCAGGGGCTCTCCGATCGGCCCGAAGGTGTTGGTGGCGCTGGTCACCCAGAGGGAGGCACTGGAGGCCCGGACCACGCCGAGGATGCTGCGCAGGTAGGCGGGGAACCGTTCGGTTTCGCGGGCGGTGGCGGCCATCTCGGCCAGGCTGTCGATCACGACCCGGGTTGTCGAGCCGTCGGTGAGGCGGTGCCGGACCACCGCCGCCAGGACGTCGAGCTCGAGTTCGCCGACCGGAACGTGGGCGATCATGAGCTGGTCGCTGCGGCGGGCGGCGGCGAAGTCCCAGCCGAAGTTGCCGGCTGTGGCGATCAGCTGGTCGGAGGTGTCCTGGAAGGTCAGGTAGAGGCAGCGTTCGCCGCGGGCCAGGCCCTCGGCGATGAAGTTGAGACAGCCGATGGTCTTGCCGACGCCGGAGGGGCCCAGCACGAGCGTGGCGTCCGAGTCCGGTATCCCGCCGCCCATCAACGGATCCAGGCCGGCAATGCCGGTGGGGACCCGTGCGCCCTTCGACGGCACCTCCTCGGGCCGTAGTGCCTCGACGCGGGGATACACCTGGAATCCGTCGGAGCTGATCTGGGCGGTGTGGGCGCCGTTGAGGTGGATGGAACCGCGCATCTTGGCCACGCGCAGGGTGCGCCGGTCGACGGGCTCGCGGGACTGGTAGGACAGGTGCACGATCGCATCGGCGAGGGTGAAGTCCGCCCTGGTCTGCGTCTCCTCGGCGGTGTACTCGCCCAGGAGCAGCAGCACGGCACCGCTGTGCGCGACCCGGCTGGTCAGGTCGTACAGCGCCGTGCGCAGAGCATGACTGCTGGAGAAGTCCCGCAGCATCTTGGTGCTGTCGATGACCAGCAATGCCGGCTCTTCGTCGACAGCTTTGCGGACCACCTCGTCCACGAATGGCCGCAGGTCGTCGCTGGCGTGATTGCGCAGCATATCTCCCAGGTGCACGTACTCCACCTTGGCTCCCAGCGCCTGCGGATCGAAGAACGCGAACTCGCGCAGGTGCTCCACGAGCTTGGAATGCGGCTCCGACAAGGTCGTGTAGTACACGGCCTTGTGCTCGACAGTGGCGCAGGCGAAACACATCTGTTGCGCCAGGATCGTCTTGCCGGACCCGGGCGGCCCGGTGAACACGACCGTCGAGCCCCGTTCGAGGCCTCCGCCGAGGATCAGGTCCAGGTCCGCCAGCCCGGTCGACAGCCGTTTCACCGCCCGTCACGTCCCTTCCGGAGGAGGTCGTTGACTACCGCGAGCAACTCGGTACCCTGCCAGGGTTTGGCCAGCGTGGCGTCGGCGCCGACCGCCAGGTGCCAGTCCCCGGTGACCGCCAGGATGGGGATCGCGGCGGTTTCCGGGTCGACCCGCAGCCGGCGGATGAATTCGACGCCGCCCATCACGGGCATCATCATGTCGGTCACCACCAGGTCCGGCAGCGACTCATGCACAAAGCCCAGCGCGGTGGCACCATCGCCGGCGTCGGTGACCTCGTGGCCCGCCGATGCGAGGACGCGCCGCAGCAGAAACCGCAGATCCGGCTCATCGTCGACCACCAGAATCCTGCCCATCGAAGCCACCCGCTCATCAAACGCTGCGCCTCCGCAGACTCCATTCCCGCCCCGGCACCGGCGAAACAGCATCACAGCGGCCTTTCTTGCTCGCTGGAAAGTCCCTGCCTGAATTACCGTCAGCGGAAAAGATGGCTCGCAGCCACGACCTTTCCGGCTCGCCGTCGAGACGCCGAGGCCGCGGGCGAGAGAGCTCAGACCGAGGGCGGCAGACCCGATACAACGTCAATGTGGGGCTCTCTAGTCCGCACACGGTGCCTTCCTCGGCCTCGGGGCAGCCCCCGCCACACGCGTACCGCTCCGACGAGCGCCAGTACCGCCTCGCCCCAGCCGGTACTCGGGCGGACGGCCTGGGCGCGCTCAAGCTCGGCATGACCGGAAAGGCGGCTGAGAGCACCGGCCTGGTGGCCAGGACCGGCGCCCCGCAGCCGACCAGCGGCTGCGGGATGCCGTACACGCTGAAGGGCGCAGGCAGCAGAGCTTCCGTGTTCCTCTCGACCGGGCGCGGCATCGTGTCGATCACCGCGTACCCGGAACTGGCAACGCCGGAAGGGATCAAGCTCGGCAGCTCGGCGAGCCGAACTCGGCGGCGCCGGCCAGCAGGCCCGCCGCGCCGCCCTCCGGGTACGCCCATGTGCTCAGGCCGCCGCCGACCTGGAGTCCCCGCACCGTGCTGGCCGGCAGGCCGGGCGCAGCGGTATCCCAGCCGTCATCGCGCAGCCGGCGCGCCCGTGCACCCACCGGAGGACGACTCGGCAGCGATCATCCCGCGGCGGTTGCGCGGGTCTCGGCAAGTTCGACCAGTTCCTCGGCGGGCATCGGCCTGGCGAACAGGTAGCCCTGGCCGGTACCGCACCCCAGTAGCTGCAGCTCCGCGGCCTGCGATGCTGTCTCGACGCCCTCGGCGATCGTGGTGAGATGCAGTACCTGGCTGAGCCGTAGGATCGCGCCGGCGATGCCCGAGCCCTCGGGTGTGCCGTTCAGCTGCGCCACGAAGCTACGGTCGATCTTGAGGATGTCAACTGGCAGCCGGGTCAGGTAGTGGAGCGACGAGTAGCCCGTACCGAAGTCGTCGATCGCCACCCGAATGCCGCATTCGCGGAACTCGCGCAGCATGGCGATCCCGGTGCTCTCGTCGACCAGCGCCGACTCGGTGATTTCCAGGACCAGACGGTGCGGCTCCAGCCCGGTGCGTGCCAGTACGTCCAGCACGTCATGCACCAACGTCGGTTCCTGCAACTGCCGCGGCGAAAGGTTGACACTGACGTAGAGGTCGCCCCACTGTGCGACCTGGCGGCACGCCGTCTTCAGCACGAACAGGCCGATCTCGGCAATCGCACCCGTACGTTCGGCGACCGGGATGAACTCCGCGGGCGCGATGCTGCCCAGTCGCGGGTGCTCCCACCGGAGCAGCGCCTCGACGCCGACCGGCCGGCCGTCGGCGAGGTCGACCAAGGGCTGGTAGACCACGTGCAGCTCGCCGCGCTCGAGCACGCCGGTCAGACCCTCGACGAGCGGGGACTGCGCCGTGCGCCGGTCGGTCATGGCTGCATGGTGTACCTGGACGCCGTGTTTGCCCAGGTGCTTGGCCTGGTACATGGCGGTGTCGGCGCGGCGCAGCAGTTCCTGCGGGGTGTCGCCGACGCGACCGGTGGCGACGCCGATGCTGGCCCGGATGGTCTGGGCGTCCTCGCCCATGCGTACGGGTGTCGCGGCCGCGCAGGCCAGGATGCGTTCGGCGGTGGTGACCGCGCTCGCCTCGTCGGGTACGTCGGTGAGCAGCACGACGAACTCGTCGCCGCCGAAGCGGGCCACCACATCACCGGCACGGGTGCTGGCATGCAGGACCCGGGCGAACTCGGTCAGCATCGCATCCCCTGCGGCGTGCCCGTAAACGTCGTTGACCAGTTTGAAGCCGTCCAGGTCGATGAGCAGCAGCGCGATGTCCGTGTTCGGTCCCACGCACTCGGCGAGTCGGGCGTCCAGCCCGGCCCGGTTGGCGAGGCCGGTCAGCGGGTCCTGCAGCACCATTCGTTGCAGTTCCAGTTCGCGTTCGCGCAGCCGTGTCTCGACCTGCTCGCGGCGTTCGATGTCGTCGCGCAGGGCGGCGGTCGCGGCGTCGACCTTGGCCATCGCCCGGTTCCGGGCGCTCGCCAGCAGACCGACGATCAGGGTGAGCAGCGCGGTGATCGTCATCGCCACCCGGAAGGTGGTGCCGACGATGCCCTGCCGGGATTCGCGAAGCAGCGCGTCGGTCGGGTACACCTCGAACGTCCAGGTATGCGCACCGATCGTGATACGCGCGACCCGGTCCAGCGACGCAGAGTAGTCGTGGGCGCGGCCGGCGGAGGCCGCGGCGACCGTCTGCACGACCGTGCCGTTCAGCTCCGAAAGGTCGGCGGCGACGGCGCCGGACGTCTGCGCCTGCAGCATCGCGGTCAGCAGGTCGTGGCCGTGCACACCCATGGTGAGCCAGCCGCCGAACCGGTTGCCGGTGTGATACACCGGGACGGCGAGCCGGAACGAGAGCTGCTGCTGTGCGACAGGCAGGGTGCGATCGGACTGCAGCACGTACGCGCGGCTGACCGCGAAACCGCCGGAGGACCGCGAGTCCCGCAGCGCCTCCGCCGCCTCGGGAACCGCGTACAGATCTGTGCCGCTGGGCCGGTTCCGGCCGTCGAGCGAACGTCTGAGGACCGTGAACGCGTGCCGGCCGCCGGAGGCGAGCGGTTTCAGCGTCAGGTTGCGCGCGCCGCGCTGGCGCCAGGAAGACTGCAGGCCGGCGACACCGCTGTCAGTCGACTCCGTGACCAGGTCGAACGACGTGGCGCCGGGCAACCGGCGGTTGCTGACCGTATTGGTGATCCAGGTGAAGTCAGTGGCGGTGAGGTCGGGTTGCGCCCCGACGGCGACGGCCACGTCGGTGAGCATCTCGCCGTACCGTTGGATCTCGGTGCTGATCGCCCGGCTGACGTCGCTGGTATAGCGGTCCATCAGATGGGCCGCGCTGCGCCGTTCGTCGGTACGTTGGGCAGCCCATGACGCGCCGGTGCCGGCGAGGGCGACCACCACGACGAGAGCGATGCCGGTCCAGCGTCGCCAGCTTGGCCGGACAAGCATCCGCAGCATGCCCGACAAGATCGGTCGACGGGCCGCCGACTGAAGGATTCAGGCACTGCCGCGCTGAGTCAGATCAGCGGTACGGCGGCGACGGTCTCGTCCGGCTGATTCTCGATCGTGCAGTACCGCCACTTCCCGTCGGCGCCCTTGTCGAGGGTCACCTCGAACAGTGCCGACGGGACCGCGTCGTACGAACCGATCGTGACCTTGCCGGTGGCGCTGCTGACCACCGGCTCAGCCGGGCGCGCGGCCGTGACCATCAGGACCTCATGGCCGTACGCCGGGGTCGGCGCGGTCACCACGGAGAACACCGGCGGGGCGGGCGTCACGTACGCGTTCTCCGTGATCAGCGACTGCACCTGCTGGGCCAGCAGCTGTGCGACCGGGCACCCCGGGGTGGCCACGTTGCCGACGAGTGCCGGGTTCGGGTTGGCCAGTAGCCACTGCCCGTAGGCGCTCAGCGAAGCGAGCACCTTTGGCCACGAGGTCCCGGTGGTCGCGAGCGCGGGCGGCGCCGTACGCGGCTTGGGCACGCCAGCCGTGATTGCCTTGAGTGGCAACGGCGGCACGGTAAGCGTCGGAGCGGGCGGCGCGGCCGCACCCGTCGCCGTCGCGGCCGTCATCGCGCAGCCGCTCAGGCTGGCCAAGGCGGTCGCGGCGATCAGCAGGCCGGAAACGAGACGAGGCACGATCATGTCAATCGGCAACCGCGCCGCTGTCCTGAGCGTTCACCAGCCGCCGGGCGTCCTGCACGGGGGTACGTAAGAGCGTGCTAAGAAGCGGTGGCCGTGCGGCGTAGCCCGGCCCAGCACACCAGACCGACCGGTAGCACGGCCCAGCACGACAACAGCCGGTAGACCAGCACCGCAGCGGTCGCTGCCACGGCTGGCGCACCTCCGGCGGTGAGCGTGACGATCAGGCCGGCCTCGATGACACCGATTCCGCCCGGCGTGAGTGGGATCTGCCGGGCGAGTTGCACCGCGAAGTATCCGGCGGCCATGACCCGCAACGGGACCGACAGCCCGAGGGCGTGCACGGCGGCACCAAGACACGCGAGGTCGGCCAGCCAGTTGACCGCCGCAAGCGCGATGACGGCCGCCCACCGGTGTGCCGGAACGAGCGCCGCCATCGCCACCGTGTGCGGCACCGACCGCCACACCCGGCGGGACAACGAGCTGGCGCGCATGTCGTGGAGGCCCGATCCGCCGCTGGCCGGCCGGGGCGCGAACCGCCATGCGAGCCACGCGAGTGTGGCACCCCCGGCAAGAATGGCCAGGCGTTGCATGCGACTCGCCGACGACAGCAGGTCACCGGCGTACAGCGCGGCCAGGCCGAGCACCGACGCCAGCCCGGACAGCAGCATCACGGCCGCGGCAACGGAATGGCGCGCGCCGTGCAAGCGGAACCGGCGGAAGGCGTAGCCCGCCGACACTGCCGTGCCGGCGGGCATGGCCGTCGACATCGCGGAACGAGCGTAGGTCGTGGCCAGGGACACACCTGCTGGGATCTGCACGCCGAAGGCGGCGAGCAGGCTTCGCTGCTGCTGCGAGAAGGCCACCATCGAGATGATCTGTAGCGCGGCGGCGACAGTCAGCCAACTCGGCTGGGCCTGCCGCAGCACCGTCCAGGTCGACGAGGCAGCCGGCAGACGCCCGTGCAGTTCGGCGAGGGCCAGTGCGGCAGCACCGATCGCGAGCGCCGGCCGCCACCAGTGACGGCGCCGTCGCGCCGCCGGAGCCGAGGCGGACGTTGCCGTGGCCAACACGGCAGGTGAGCCGATCGGTGTCGGCGCCGCGGCAGCCTCAACCGTGTCGATCATGACGAGGTTCCCTCTCGAAGTGCGGACCTCATCACGATCGGTCGCGAGGGTAAGAGCACAGGACGTCGCCGGTTAAGAAGTGCGTGAGAAAGCCAGGCCGGAACCGGACATCGATCGCGCGGTGTCAGCCCGGTAGAACCGGTCGACGACGTGCGGCCGGTCCTGTTTCATCGATCCCCGGCCCGGATCCGACCGTCAGCACGCACCGCCCCGACCCGGTGGTCCGGAGCGCGGTGTGCACGTCGCCGAGGGCGGGCTCCACTTCGCCGCGTTGTCCGGCACGTTCACCACCATGCGTTCGAGTTCGCCGGGGCGTTCGCAGACGGTTGCCAACTCGAGTTCCGTGCGGAAATGCAGAGCCGGCCCGCTGCCGTGAGCTGCCCCGATCGAATGAACGAAACCCCTACCTAGCAGGTGCAAGATAAGAATTCGCTGAAGACGACGCTCGTGGCGACACGCCGGGGCCGGCGGCCCGGCGTGCCAGAGTCGCGGCCATGACGATCAGCCAACGCCGCCCAGCGTCCGCGGCCGCTGTCACTCAGCTGGTGCGCAGTAAGGTTCCCGAGGTCACCCTCTTGTTCTGGGTCATCAAGGTGCTGACCACCGGGATGGGCGAGACGGCGTCGGACTTCCTGGCCCACCACGTCGACCCGGTGGCCGCGGTCGGCTTGGGTGGCGCTGGCCTGTTGGTCGCGTTGGTGGTTCAGTTCGCCGTGCGGCGGTACCTGGCGTGGGCGTACTGGCTGGCCGTGGTGATGGTCAGCGTGTTCGGCACGATGGCCGCGGACGTGCTGCACGTCGCGCTAGGCGTGCCCTACGCGGTCTCCACTGTGATGTTCTCCGTGGCGTTGGCGGCGGTGTTCGCCCTCTGGTACCGCGTCGAACGGACGCTGTCGATCCACGCGATCACCACACCGCGGCGTGAACTGTTCTACTGGGCCACCGTGCTGATCACGTTCGCGTTGGGCACGGCCGCCGGGGACCTGACAGCCACGTCGATGCGATGGGGGTATCTGGTCTCGGGGTTGGTGTTCGCGGTGGCGATCGGAGTTCCGGCGCTTGGGCACCGGTGGCTGGGCTGGAACGCGGTGGCGGCGTTCTGGGGCGCGTACGTGATCACCCGCCCGTTGGGCGCATCGTTCGCGGACTGGATGGGCGTATCGGTGCACCGTGGCGGATTGGGCTGGGGCACAGGACCGGTAACGCTCGGCTGGGCGGCGGCAATCGTAGTGTTGATCGCGGTGCTGGCGGCAAGCGGTATTGACCGGCCGCAGGTGGAGGCCGCGAATCAGCCGCCGTCGTTGCACTGAGGATTTGTTGTCGCACAAAGGGAATTTAAGCGCCTTTGAGCGGGAAGGCTGGGACCGGTCCGCGATCTCATCCACCGAGTCGGAGACCTGTTCTGCGCCCGGCCGCCCTTGCCCTGATCCAAGCCCCAGCTCTTGCGGCAGTGGGGGCATCGGGTTATCCCCTTTACGAAAAGTCCGGGTCGAGTTTGAGCTCGACCCGGACGCTAGGCAAAGGGGACGAATATCAATGGGGGCGTGCGGCAGTGAGATCGGAACGGAGCTTGACGCGCTTGTCGTGTAGGGCCACCAACAGCGGGCGATCCGCCCGGATCTGGTCCATGGTGGTATCGGCGTCGATCTTCTGCCGCGCGGCCACGGCGGCGTTCAACAAAGCGACGATATCGGCGTCGAGCAGGCTCTTCTGCGCCGCGGTGTAGCGCTTGTTCGCCGCAACGCGCGGCCGCAGCACGGCCAGGCGGCTCACGATGTGTGCCACCTTCTCGTTGACGTGCTGCTGGATTTCGGCGACGGTGTGGTGCGGAAGTTTCTGCGGCGGTGCCGCCGCCGCGGGTGAAATTGCGGATGCCGACACTGCGCCCGCAGCGACAATGGAAGAAACAACATACCGAATGGTTTTCACGCCAACTCCCGATATGACGATGCGTGACTGACATTCTCTATTGTGTACTTCACCGTGCCGGCGTCGGCCATGGCACGCCGCCGTGCATCAAATCAACCCGCACGTGGGACTCGTGCGCCCGGACCGATGCCAGCAATCACGAAGCGAATTCGACCGTCGCATGTCAGAATCGGGCATGTCTCTGGGTTCGTCCTTGGCCTGGTCTGGTCTGGCCACGAACCCTGGTTAGTAGCAACGGCCACTGAGAAAATGGTCCGATGTGGGCGCAGAATTTCGATCGCCGCCTACCGCACCCGCTCAGACCGGTCAACGGCGTACCTGATAGCGCAGGTGAAGCACGCGGTTGCTCTGAATCACCACGTCAGGATCCTCCAACAGGTGCTGCGCGTGGACCGACCCGAAGTATCGCTTGCCGGACCCGAACACGACGGGTACGACGTCCATGCGCACCTCGTCGACCAGGCCCGCGGCAAGCGCCTGGCCACCGACGTTGCCAGCGGCGACCTCGACCATGCGGTCACCCGCGAGCTCCTGCGCCCTGGTCACGGCTGCCTCGACGCCGTCGACGAAGTGAAACGGCGCCGCGGGGTCCCAGCCCTCGGGCTGCGGCCGGTGCGTCACGACGACCACGTGGTCGATCCCGGCCGGAGGCTTCCCGCCCCAGCCGTCCGTCATGTCGAAGACGTGGCGGCCGACGATTGTCGCCCCGATCTGGTTCCAGTACGCCCGGGTGTAGTCGTAGGACACCTGCGACACTTTCACCTCGCCGCTCTCGTCCAACGGAACGTCGCCACTGGACAACCAATCGAACAGTGGTCCGGGCTGATCGTTCTCGTCCGCGACGAAGCCGTCCACCGACACCGAGCCGTACATGACTACCTTGCCCACGGGGCTCTCCTCTACTTAGGGATGGCCCCAAATTAGCGCCCGACCTCCCGGTACGCCTTGTAGATCTGGTTTTGCGCGAGTTCGACGACAACCGGCGGTCAGCGTCACCGCAGTCACCTTGCATTGTGAGGAGCCGGATTCGTGCAGCGTGCTACCGCTTCCACCGTCCGGACCAGTGCGCCTGGTCGGCGGATGGGCCATGGTCATCGGCGAAACCCGTTCACCGCGCGTCATGCGCTCGCCAAGGCAGAGCGCAATGCTGTCTGGCGGGCTCGTCTTCAGAGCCAGGCTCGGGCGAGCTCGATGAATTCGAGTGTGGCCGCTGCCGACGCGACCAGTATCCCGGCGGATACCACGACTGGCCCCAGCAGGCGCTGGTGTTGTGGGGCGGGGGCGGGTTTGCGAAGCTCGCGGACACGCCGCACCGCTGCGCTGCCGCTGATCGAGAGTGCCGCCGGGCCGGTGGCCATCGCGAGGGCTGCCCTGGCGACGGCATGGGCGGTCAGGTCCCGGTCGCCAACGACCACAGCCGCCTCCTCATCGGCTTGCCGCTCGAGGAGGTAGGCAACCGCGTTCCGTACGGGGATGAGTATGGGGTTCAGAGCAGCCGCGGCGGCTGCGGCGCTGGCGAGCGTGTAGTGGTGGTGCTGGAGGTGAGCTTGCTCGTGTGCGAACAGGACCCGTCGTTCGTCCGCATCGAGGAGTCGGAGCATTCCGGACGTGACCAGCAGGTGGCCGGGTCGGCCGGGGATGGCCACCGCGATCGGTTTCGACCAGTCGGCGATCACCATGCCGTCATGGGGTTCGCCCGCACGGCGCAGTTTGTTGATCAGCCGGCCTCGGTGGCGTTGGTCCCGAAACAGCCGTATGACGGCGCCCAGCAGCCCGAGGCCGGCGAACAGCGCGATCACTCCCGGTACTGGCTCGGGCAGCTCGATTCGTGGGTGGTTGTCGAGGGCGGACAGTGGCGGAACGTCGTCCAGCATCGTGAGGGCCAGCAGGAGCAATGACCAGGTGGAGGCGGCCGCGGCGACCACGGCGGCGGCCGTCAGAACTCGTGCTGCGGTGCCGGGCGTGCCGCGGGAGGTGATCCACCGTGTGGACAAGGCGACGGCCGCCGCCAAGGCAAGGGGCAGATAGATCTCGAGGGTCATTTCTTACGCCTGGCTTCCGCGCCGAGCAGGTGGCGCAGGACGGCGGCGTCGGATTCGTCGAGCCCCGCGGCGAACTGTTGCAGTACGGCGTTCCGGTCGATCTGCTCGCCGAGCGCGGAGCGCATCCGTTCCGCTGCCGCGGTGGCCGCGTCCTGCACGGGCCAGTAGAGGTGTCCACGCCCGGCTTTGCGACGCAGGACAGCACCCTTCTCATGCAGGCGGATGAGGATCGTCTGCACGGTGTTGTATGCGAGATCCCCACCCAGGGCGGTCTGCACGTCGGTGGCGCTCAGGGGTGCGCCGTGCTCCCAAAGCACGCCCATGACCTCGGCTTCCAGCCCGCCCGGGGCTCGGCGCCGGTGATTCGTCGTCATCTCGCGGACCTCCACCGCGAGCGTACGCGGCCGGATCACCGTCACGCGGCGGCGGCACAAGCACCCACGGTGCGTAGGAGTGCGGTCGTGGGTGGAGCAGGTTGCCACGGCGGTGCTCGGGTCGGAGGGAATTTGCCACGCTCGACCCCTAAGGTTAGCCTTACCGAAAACCTACAGGATGTAGTAACACGGAAGGTGGCCGCGATGCTGGCGAACTACCTGATCGGCCTCCGCGAGGGGCTCGAGGCCGCACTGGTGGTGAGCATTCTCGTCGCCTACCTGGTCAAGGCACAGCGACGGGACCGGCTGGCGATGGTCTCCGGCGGAGTAGCGCTGGCCGTCGCCGTCAGCGTCTCGTTCGGCGCATTGCTGACCTACACGTCCACCACCCTGCTGTCGGACTTCCGTAGCCAGGAGCTCTTCGGCGGCATCATGTCTGCGCTGGCCGTGGTGTTCGTGACCTGGATGGTCTTCTGGATGCGCCGCACCGCCCGCGGCATGCGGGCCGAACTCGACGGCCGGTTGTCCTCGGCGCTGAAGGTCGGCGCCCTGGCCGTCGGGGTGACTGCCTTCCTTGCCGTCGCCCGTGAGGGACTCGAGACGGCCCTGTTCTTCTGGTCGGCAGTCCAGGCCGCCGGCACCGCACTGGGTCCGATCGCCGGATTCTCCCTGGGCATCCTCACCGCGGTGGTCTTGGCCTGGCTGCTGTATCGGCGTTCGGTGAAGCTCAACCTGGCACGGTTCTTCACCTGGACCAGCGCTGGACTGATCGTGATCGCGGCCGGGGTACTGGCGTACGCCGTGCATGACCTGCAGGAGGGTGGGCTCATCGGGGGCCTGCACTCCCTCGCGTTCGACGTGAGCCGGCAGATCCCGCCGAGCTCGTGGTACGGCGAGCTGCTCAAGGGGGTTTTCAACCTCAGCCCGCAAACCACCGCCGCCCAGGCGATCGCCTGGATCGCCTACATCGTGCCGGTCATGGCGCTGTTCTTCCTCGGCGGACGATCGGCTCCGCCGCGGCCCGCCGTGGCCGAAGCGGAAGCCGCGTCACGGATATCGGCCTGACCTCCATCTGCCGGAGCACCGCGCGCAACATCAGCCGTCTTGGCGTCCGAGTACATGCCGGCGGCGGGATACCCTGTCCGTGGAGGTGCAGGGTGGACAACCACGGGCCGCGGCGGGCACGGGGCAGCCTGGAGGCACGGGTCATGGGCGTGTTGTGGGCCGCACAGGGACCGATGACCGCCAGCGCCGTGCAGGCCGCGCTCGATGACGGGCTGGCCCACAACACCGTGCAGACAATCTTGACCCGCCTGCACGAGAAGAAACGGCTGCGCCGCGAGCGTGTTGGGCGCGCACACGCGTATTGGCCGGTGCTGGACGCCGCCGCAGCAGCTGCTGCGCGGATGCAGGCGGCCTTGGGCGAGCGGCACGACCGCACTGCGGTCCTGCAACAGTTCGCGGCGTCGCTGGACGCTGAGGATGCCGACGTCCTGCACGAATTGTTGTCCTTCACCAGATGTCAGCGGCGGGCATGACCATCATGGTGCATCTGCCGCTGCTCGCCACCAACCCGCGGTTCAACGTCAAAATCGCCTAACCAGAACACACCAAGCACCACCACGATGCCGCCGGCAGGCACCACCGGCCGGCGGCATCGTGGTACACCCACCAACCGACAGTCCCAGCGCCTCGTCGGGACCGATGGCACGGCCGGGTCTCGCCCGCCGGGCTGGTGTCATGTGGTCAGTGCGTCCACAGGCTCGTCAGGGCGGGCCGTGCGGCACTGTGACCAGTGGGGCGCAGCCGGTACATCGCCTGGATCGTTCGGAGCAGGTGATAGTGATCGAGCCGGGACGAGTACTGGCCAGGCTTGACGCCGGCGCCCGCAATGATCGTCGGGATGTGGTTGTGGTCTGTCCGGTTGTCCTCGTCGAAGGTGAGGATGAACAGGCTGTTGTGGGAGGCGGCCCAGGAAACGTAGGGCGCGAGGTGCTTTTTCAGCCATCGGTCGGCCTGTTCCTTGGGACAGTCGTGCATGTCATGGCACAGGTCTGGGATGACGAACGCGACGTCGGGCAGTTTGCGGAAGTCGGAGGGGAATGCGGTGAAGGACTTGTGGACGCTCGACGGGACGTTGCTGAAGTTGACCCACGGGACGTGACGGCGCACGTAGCGGCCGGAGGCGCAACCCCGGTAGCCCGTGTGGGGCAGCCCCTCGGAGTAACCGGTGAATGTGTAACCGGCATCCAATAGCTGCCGGGCCAAGTTAGGGCGGTTGCCGAGGCTGTGGGGGCAGTTGTTGTCCTTGACCCCCTGAGTCGAGCCCGAGAACAATGCCAGGTAGTTGGGCTGGCTGGGGTGGGTCTCGGCGTAGAAGCTGTTCATGTTGGCCCAGCGGCGCGCCAGTGACGACACCCAAGGGGTCTTGGGATGTCCGATCACGGAGTCGTACCGCTTGTTCTCCAGCATCACGACCACCACGTGGTCGAAGCGGGGGATCGAAATCAGGGCGGTCGGTGCCCGCTCCAACGGTGCCATGGCCGCAGCGGATGCGGGGGCGATGGCTGCGTCGATCAGTAACAGCGCGGCAACCGCCGTTACCCACTTCCCGATGCTTCTCATCTTCGCTCCATAGTTGTCGCATATGATGACGAAACGTACTCCTACATGATGTGGGAGTAACGTGTGAGGATCATGTCGACACGCCACGGCCGAGATGCAGAGGTGAGTCGCCCGACGTGCCGAGCGCACGGCGGCTCGTGGTGCGGGACCGGTGTGAATGAACGGCAGGCCGGGTAGGTAACCAACCGCAGCGGCGTCAGCAGGACCTTCACCCTCTTCCTGCCGGCCGACGAGCCCGCCACCCACGATTTGCTTGCGCGTCCGTCACCGGACACCACGGCGATTCCGGCGCAGCCGGACCCATGACGGGCACGCGGGTCACAGCCGGAAGGCGGTGGTCATCGAGTGGGTGGTCCGGGCGCATCCCAGGGCCGGCAGCCGCAGCAGGTCCTCGACGGTTCGCAGGGTGGAGCAGTGGGTGTACGGCTCATCCGCGGTCACGTGGCTCGTCCCGGGAGCGATCACAACGGTGGGGATGTGGTTGTCGGCGTCGCTTCCCTCGTCCCACGTGATGATCACAACGAGGTGCCCGGCCCGGTAGTCCGGCCCGGCCAGAATCTGTGGAATCCAGTCCCGCAGCCAGCGATCGCCATTAGCGGTACGCGACAGCGGGCAGGGCGCTGCGCCGTGCATGTCGTGGCAGGCGTCCGGGCTGACCAGACCAAACGCCGGCAGGGTCCCGGCGGCGACATCGGTGTGCAGTGCACCAGCCCCCGGGTGACCCAGCGGCACCGCCCACTTGGTGCACTCGGCACGGTCGAGCGTGTAGTAGGCGGCCGGGACGTGCCGGACGAGATACCGGCCCTGGTGAGCGTTGGCCAGAACGCAGGTGCCCGGGGCGGACTCGGCGTAGTCGCGCCACTCGCGGCCACTGGCAGTGACCTGGTGGAAGAGATTGTCGCCGGTGAGCGGGTGGTACTTGGGTGCCTTGTCGTCGCAGATGCCGTGGGTGGATCCGCTGGTGAGCAAGACATAGGCCGCCAGGGACGGACACGCACGCGGGTAGCGTGGGGGGACAGGGTCGGGCTGTGGTGACTGCGTCCCGCGAGTGGTCAGATCCCCGGTGCTTTGCGGCCAGGTTCGCCGGGTGGAAGTGGGTAGGACGAGGTGTTGGGGTCGGGCGCTGACGGCGCCTGGTGTCTCTTGCTGCCCGGGGTGCGGTGGCTATGCTGGCGACGCCTGTCGTTGTCACCCGTGTCGCCTGTGACGCCAATCAGCGGGAGGATTCATGCGGGTACTGGTTGTCGAGGATGAAGTCGCATTGGCCGAGACCTTGCGCGACGGCCTCGGACAGGCGGGCTTCACGGTCGACGTGGTGCATGACGGGGTGGACGGGCTCTGGACCGCCACCGAGGCTCCGTACGGCGCCTACGACGCGATCGTGCTCGACATCATGCTGCCGGGGCTCAGCGGGTACGAGATCTGCCGCCGGATGCGCGCCCGCGAGGTGTGGACGCCGGTGCTCATGCTCACCGCAAAGGACGGCGAGTACGACCAGGCCGACGCATTGGACCTGGGCGCCGACGACTATCTCAGCAAGCCGTTCTCCTTCGTCGTGCTCGTCGCACGGCTGCGCGCGCTGATTCGGCGCGGCGCCCCCGCACGGCCCGCGGTACTGGCAGCAGGCGATCTGACGCTGGATCCAGCGCAGCGGCGCGTGGGCCGGGGCGACACCACGATCCCGGTGACACCCCGGGAGTTCGCCATGCTCGAGTTCCTGATGCGACACCGGGGCAACCCGGTGCCCAAGACCGCGATCATCGAGAACGTGTGGGACGCCCACTTCACCGGGGATCCCAACATCGTCGAGGTCTACATCGGCTACCTGCGCAAGAAGATCGACCACCCGTTCGGCCGCGCGGCGATCGAGACCGTGCGCGGAGCCGGGTACAGGATCAATCCTGACGGTGGGTGACCCATGTCACGGGCCACCGGCGGCGAACCTTTCAACGTTCTGAATTGACCCTCTGCGAGCGTCATGGACGCTGCATCACGCCATGCTGCCGCTGCTCCGACGGAAACCCGGCCGCTGACCCACACACACCGGCACGGCTCGGAAACCCACCGGAACCGGCTGCATGATGCCGGCCACGGGTTCGCCGTAGGCGCGGATTCCTGAGAATTCGATGAATCCGACTCGAGGGGGAGCCGTACCCGCATAGCCGCACCGTCGTTGCGGTCATCGACGGCCAAGGGGCCGCCGTGGGCGGCGATGAGTTCGTGGGCGATCGGCAGTCCGAGCCCGGCGCCACCGCCCGTCCGGGAACGGCTGCCGTCCAGCCGGACGAACCGGTCAAAGATCCGCGTACGGTCGGCTGCGGCGATCGGGGCGCCGTCGGTCGGGCCCGGCCGCAGCACCGCCGCGAGCGCATTCGGGTCGGTGCCACGCACGGCGGCGACAACCTGACCGGTACGGTCCTGGGCAGCCGTGTTGACGTTGTCCATCCGGACCCTCCTCCCGTCGTCGGCGACGACACCATAAGCCTCGCGAGCTGAGCGCGGGCGGCAGTGGCGGTAGGGGGTGTGTTCGGGACGGCGGCACCCACACTGGACCTACAGGATGTAGGAACAGAGTCAGGCCGACACCAGGACAGTCTCCGGCCACGAAATCGGCAACCCACCACCGAATCCAAGGCTTCCCGCCACCCGCAACCCGCAGGCACCCCCACGGGACCAGGACCCACACCCCACGACCCCGAATCTCCTTCATGTGACCGGCTGACATGGGCCGGACCAACTCGGGGGAGACATCGTCTTGGGCCGCAAGGTGAACAAGGTCGTGACCATGCTCGGCGCGATGCTCGCCGGCACCACCGCCGTCATCGGCGCCGCAGGCGCCGCGCAGGCCGCCCCCGCCGCCACGCCGAAGCCCGCCAAGCAGTGCACCACCAACAACAAGCTCGTGCCGTCCTGCGGGGTGCTGTGGGGCGCCGCCGCCGGCGGATTCAGCTCCCTGCCCCGCGACCAGGAACTCAAAACCTGGGAAAAACTGTCCGGCCGCACCTCGACGATCTACCACACCTACCACAAGGGCGACGAGGTGTTCCCCACCCCGGCCGAGATCGCGATGACCCGCGACCCGAAAAACCCGCGGGTCCTGCTCCTCAACTGGCGCGTCGAGTACGGCTCCACCTGGGCCAACGTCGCCGCCGGCAAACTCGACGCCCGGATCGACAAGTTCGCCACCCACATCAAGGCGACCTACCCGAACCAAAAGTTCTTCCTGGTCCTCAACCACGAACCCGAGGACGACGTCAACCCCAAAGCCGGCTCCGGGATGACCGCCAAGGACTTCGCCGCCTCCTACCGCCACGTCATCCAGCGCCTACACGCCAAGGGCATCAACAACGCCATCAACGTCGTCGCCTACATGGGCAACGAAAAGTGGATGGCCCAGTCCTGGTGGAAAGACCTCTACCCCGGCGACGACGTCGTCGACTGGATCGGCCTCGACTCCTACGTGTCCGCCGAAAAGGGCTACTACCACTACGGCAAATTCAACGACCTGCTCGACCGCAAGGCCAAGAACGGCGGCCAGGGCTGGTACCAGTGGGCCACCACCAAGCACCCCAGCAAGCCCATCATGATCGCCGAATGGGGCGCCTACCACCGCGTCGGCAAAGCCACCGACAAGACCGCCCAGTTCAACAGCGTCCTGCCCGAACTCGCCAAGCGCCCCGCCATCAAGGCCATCGTCTACTTCGACACCAAGAACGACGCCTTCGGCGACCGCGACATCAGCATCAACAGCTCAGCAACCAGCCTCACCACCTTCCGCAAACTCGCCGCCAACCCCATCTTCAACATCAAACTCGCCTAACCCAGAATCACCGCCTGTCTCGCGAGCCGCCCGGCACCACGCCGGGCGGCTCGCGGGCTCGTGTCGGTCTGTCTCGTGCTCGGCCGCGCCGACCGCCACCTAAACAGCGCAGGAGAAACCTGAAGATTGCCTGAGTTGGCGGTGTACAGAACCGGCACAGTGGCGGGATACCGTACGGATATGGGCGACGTGCTCGCGAACAGCCCGGCTGTCCCGTCGAAGGTGCTGGTCGTCGAGGATGACCCGGGCGTCGGGTCCGGCCTTGCCGGCATCCTCGCCGCGGACGGTCATGAGGTCCGCTGGGCACACACGGCCGCCGACGCCCACCGGCTGATCGCCGATCGAGTGCCCGATCTGATCCTCCTGGATCTCGGGCTCCCCGACGCCGACGGCCTCGAGCTGTGCGGGAAGATCCGCGAGCAGAACGCGGACGTCGTCGTGGTCGTGGTGACTGCCCGCACCGATGAGACGGACGCGGTTCGTGCGCTGGACGGTGGCGCCGACGACTTCGTGACGAAGCCGTTCCGTCAGGTCGAGCTGCGCGCGCGGCTACGGGCCCATCTGCGGCGGCGGGGCGAGGCCGGACCGCCGGAGCTGCATGCCGGCCCAGTACGGCTGGATCAGGGGGCCCGGCGGGCCTGGGTCGGCGAGCGGGAGATCACGCTGCGGCCCAAGGAGCATGAGCTGCTGGCCGTCCTGGTGGCCTCGGCGGGCGAAGCGGTGCGCCGGGAGCACCTGATGGACGTGGTGTGGGATCAGCACTGGTGCGGCTCGACGAAGACGCTGGACGTGCACGTGGCCAGCGTTCGCCGCAAGCTGGCCGATGCTGGCGACCGATGGGACCGGATCGCGACCCTGCGCGGCTACGGCTACCGCTTCGAGCTCGACTGAAGCACGCCCTCTGACGCCGGTGCTCCAGGTACCAGCAACGCCACCCGCGGCTGGCAAGCGCGGCGGCGGATCAGCAGTGACCCGCCGGCGCGCTCGATCACGCTCGTCGCGAGGTTCAACCCCGTTCCGAAGGCCGCATCGTCGGCGAACCCCGGGCCTTCGTCGGCGACCTCGATGAACACGCTGTCGCCATAGGGCTCAACGGTCACAGTGACGGTGCCGCTGCCGTGGCGCAGCGCGTTGTCGATGAGCACGTCGAGGCTCTGTCGGAGGGCGGGCCCGCTGATCGCCACGGACCGATCGCTGTCGCTGCGCAGGACCACGGGCCGGCCGGCGGTACTCCACCGCTGGACCGCCGCCTGGGCGATCTTGACCGGGTCCGCGGTGCCGTGCCCGGTTCGGCGTCGCAGCAGGACCAGATCCGCGATCGTGGCCTCGAGATCTCGTGCTCGAGCGACGGCCGTGGGCACGTCGGGCTTCGGTTGCTCCAGGGCCAGCAGCACAGCGGCGAGTGGCGTCCGCAGCTGATGAGAAGCGTCGCGAACGAAATTGCGCTCGTGGCGTAGCAGCTCCTCGATCTGCCGGGCGCTGTCGCGCAGCGCGTCACCGGCCGCGTCGGCCTCGGTGATTCCCGACCGTGGCAGGTGCACGTCGTACTGACCGACGCCCAGGCTGCGGGCGGCCGTGGTCAGGTTCTCGAACGGCCGGGCGATGCGGATCGCCGAGCGCCGGGCCAGCAGCACCGCCACAGCGATCACGAACACCGCCAGCACGGTGAGCAGTCCCCAGATCCGATAGGTCTGCGCCCGAAGCCGGGCCAACGGTACGCCGGCCCGGACGCTGCCGGCGATGCTCGTGTCGGACAGCACCGGCACGACGACCGCAAGGTCGGCCCCGTCGTGCCCGTCGTGCTCGTGCCCGTCAACCGCCCGGGCGGCGAGCGCCGACCGCTGCGGACCGGCGCCGGCCACCCAATCCCCTTGCGCGTCGTAGACCGAGATCAGGGAGTTGTTAGTCCCGGTGGGCACTCGCACCGGCGTGCCGGCCTCGAGGACGTTGTCCGGCACTGCCGCCACCCCTCTGGTCGCGTCCCGCTGCAGCCCGGCCAGGGCCTGACTCGTGACCAGCCGATCCAGCACCACCGCCAGCGGCACCCCGAACAGCACGAGCGCCAGCGTCACGACCAGCACGATCGCGTGGTGAATCCGGGTCCGGGTGCTGCGGATTCGCGATCGCCTCATGCTTTGGACTGTATGGCGGACCAAGGCAAAGCGCGCCTTTACCCTTCGTTGTCCGGACGCTGGCCGGCCACCGCCTAGCGTCGCCGGTATGACACGACCACATCCGCACACCGCGACGGTCGTGCTGGTCGCGCTGGTGGCCGGGTGCAGCTCCGGCTCCGGCAGCCACACCGCCGCGCCGACGGCCAGCGCGCCCGCGGCGACCGTATCCGCGGCACCGACCAGCGCCGCGCCGAGGGCAGAACCGAGCGCCGTGCCCCAGTCCGCCGTCGCTGCCGAGAGCAACCCGCCCGGCGACATTCCCGACAACCTCGCGTTCATCCCGTACTCGAACACCGCCGGGCGATACCGGTTCACGCACCCTGAGGGGTGGGCCGAGAAGACCCAGGGCTCCACCGCCGCCTTCACCGACAAGCTCAACGGCGTGCAGGCCGCCACCGGCACCGCCACGACCGCACCGACCGTCGCAACCGCCAAACAGCAGGACGTGCCCGAATTGGCACGCAGCCAAGCCGCGTTCGAGCTGCGCACCATCACCGACGTGAGCATGCCGGCCGGGCGCGGCGTCCGGATCGTCTACCGCCGCAACTCGGCGCCCGACGCGGTCACCGGGCGGCAGTACCGCGACGAGGTCGAGCGCTACGAATTGGTGTCGCACGGCCGTGAGGTCATCGTCGAGCTGTTCGGCCCGGTCGGCGCCGACAACGTCGACGCGTACAAAACCATGATCAACAGTCTGAAGATCCAATGACACCGCTGGAGGCCCGCGGGCTGCACCGCTTCTACCGGCGCGGGGACACCGAGATCCCGGCCCTGAAGGATGTCTCGGTCGTCTGCGCGGCGGGCGAGACCGTGGCCGTCACCGGGCCGTCCGGTTCGGGCAAGTCGACGCTGCTGAGCCTGCTGGCCGGCCTCGACGACCCGGACGGCGGCTCCGTGCACGTCGCCGGTAAGCGGCTCAGTCATCGCAGCCCGGCGGCCGCGGCCCGGATCCGTGCCGAACACGTCGGCATCCTCACCCAGAGCAGCGGCCTGCTCGGCCACCTGAACGTGCGGGAGAACATCCAACTGGCGGCCTCGCTCGGCCGGGCCGGCGGGCCGAGCCCCGCCGAGCTCATCGACGGGCTGTGCCTCGCGACGGTGCGCAGGAGCATGCCCCGCACGCTGTCGGGCGGCGAGACCGCCCGGGCCGGCCTGGCGGTCGCGCTCGCCGGCTCCCCTACCCTGCTGCTCGCCGACGAACCCACCGCCGAGGTCAGCCGCGACGAGGAGAGCACCATCCTCGACCTGATCGGCACCTGGCGCCCCCGCGACGGCGCGGCCGTCATCGTCACCCACTCCCCAGCGGTCGCCGCCCACGCCGACCGGGTACTCCACCTGGTCGACGGGAGGCTGACGTGATCCTGTCCGCCACGAACGTCTCGGTCAGCCTCGGCGGCCGGATGGTGCTCGACGACGTATCCCTGCAGCTCGCGGCCGGCGACCAAGCTGCGGTGACCGGCCGCTCCGGCTCCGGCAAGACCACCCTGCTGCTCGTGCTAGCCGGGCTGATCGCCCCCTCGGCCGGAACGATCGACCTGCGCCTGAAGCCGGAAGAGATCGTCTACGTGCCCCAGGCCCCGTCCCTGGTGCCCGAGCTGACCGCCCTGCAAAACGCCACCCTCGGCCTGCGGATCCGCGGCATCACACCCGCCGAGGCCGCCGAACACGCCCGGGAGCACCTGGCCTCGCTCGGACTCGACAACGTCGACGACGCGCTGCCCGCCGAGCTCTCCGGCGGCATGCAGCAACGGGTCGCCCTCGCCCGCGCGCTGGCGGTCGGGCCGCGCCTGCTGCTGGCCGACGAACCCACGGCGGCCCTGGACCAGACCAGCGGCGCCCAGACGATCAACACCCTGTCCGCGTACGCGTCCAGCACCGCGATGGCCCTCGTCGTCGCGACGCACGATCCGACTGTCGCTGCCCACTTCCCCGCCCAGGTCGCGATCGCCGCGCGGACCGACCAGGAGCTGGCCCGATGACCGGTCGATACGTGCTGCAATCACTGCGGCGGCGCCCGGCCGAGACAATCGCGGCCGCGGTGTCCGTCGCGCTCACCGTCGCGTTTCTGATCCTGCTCGGATCATTCACCGCCCGGACCGGAGCGCGGCTGACGCTGCGCGCCGCCGACCGGGTCCCGGTCGACTGGCAGGTCCAGGTCACACCCGGCAGCGACCCCGCCGCCGCGGCCGCGGCCCTGCGCGGCGTGCCTGGACTGCTCGGCTTCCGCGCCGTCGACTACGCCAAGGTGCCCGGGATCAGCTCCGTCTCCCCGGATGCCGAGACCCGCACCACGGGCGTGGCCTACGTCGTGTCCCTACCCGACGACTACGGGTCGTTCGCCCCCGGCGAGATCCGCCGGCTCGTCGGCGCCGCCGGCGCGGTGGTCCTGCAGCAGCAGACGGCGTCCAATCTGGGCGCCGGCCCGGGCACGACGGTGACCGTTCTGGGCGCACGGCAACGCGCGCAGGTCACCGGCGTGGCCGACCTGCCCAACGCCGATTCGTTCTTCCAGGTCGTCGGAGCACCCGCCGGATCCGGCGCCAGTGCCCCACCCGACAACGTCGTGCTGGTCAGCCCCGCCCGATTCGCGGCGCTGACTTCCGGCGCCACCGTGGTGCACCAGTTCCACGTCCGGCTCGATCGCGCGACGCTGCCCACCGATCCCGCGAAGGCGGCCGACGAAGTCGCCCGCCGGGCCAACCATTTCATCGCCGCGGTGGCCGGCGGCGCTCTGATCGGCGACAACCTCGAGACCTCCTTGTCGGCGGCCCGCGAGGACGCGATCTACGCCCGACTGCTGGTTCTGCTGCTCGGCGTGCCCGGGTTGTTGCTGGCCGGCGTGGTCACCGCGCTTGTCGTCTCGCTGCGCAACGACCGGCAGCGCCGTGACCTAGCACTGCTGCGGCTACGCGGCGTCGGTCCTCGGCGGGCGGTGATCCTGCTCGGCGGCACCGCATTGCTCGACGGCCTGCTGGGCGCGGCCATCGGATCCGGCGTGGCCCTGCTCGCACCCCGGCTCGGGCCCTACGGCAATCCGTCGGGGAGCTGGCTGATGGCCGGAGCGCTGGCCGGCGTACTGCTGGCGGTGGCCACGGAGCTCGCACCGCTCGCCGGGACGCTGCGCGGGACGGCGCCGACGGTACAGGCGGGCGTGAATCCGCTGCCCTCCACCCGCATGCCACTCGTGCTGCGCCTCGGCCTCGACGTGCTTCTGCTGGCCGGCTCCGCGATCGTGTTCTGGCTCACCGCCCGCGCCGGCTACCAGGTGGTGGTCGTTCCCGAGGGCGTACCGGTTGCCTCGGTGAACTACGCCGCCCTGCTGGCCCCGGCCCTCGCGTGGCCGGGAATGGCCCTGCTGATCTGGCGGATCACTCTGCTGACCCTGAACCGGCCCGCCCGCATCCCGCCGGCCGACCCCGGCGGGCGCCTGCCGGACCTGCGTCACGACGTCGTCCGCCGCCGCCGCGTCCGGGTGGCTCGCGGCGTCACCGGCCTGGCGATAGCCGTCGCCGTCACCGTCTCCGCCGCAGTGTTCACCCACACCTACGACCAGCAGGCACGCCTGGACACCGCGCTCACGGTCGGCTCGGACGTCGCCGTCACCCTCCCGCCGGACAGCAACACCGGCCTCAATCCGGCAATCGCCGCCGTCCCCGGGGCCGCGGCCGTGGAACAGGTCAGCCACCGGCTGGTCTACGTCGGACCCGACCTGCAAGACCTGTACGGCATCGACGCCGCCACCATCGGCCGCGCCGCTCCTCTGCAGGACGCGTTCACTCCCGGCACCTCCATCAAAACGGCGCTGGGCCGGCTCGCGGCGACACCCGACGGCGCCCTGCTCTCCCAGGAGACACTGCACGACTACCAGCTGCACACCGGCGACATGGTGCAGCTACGCCTCAAGGACACCCACGGCGCCTACCGCAAGACTCGGTTCCACGTCGTCGGCGTGATCACCGAGTTCGCCACCGCACCGCGCGACAGCTTCGTGCTCGCCAACCGGTCGTACGTAGCCGCCGCTACCGGGCTCTCCGCCGCGCAGACCCTGCTGGTGCGTACCGACCGACCGACCGCCGTGGCGGCGGCCATCCACGCCCCGGCGGCGGCGCTGGTCAACGACATCACCGCACCCCGGGTCGCCGTGCCCTCCGCCTCCGGCCTCGCCGCCGGAAGCTTGTCCGGCCTGTCCCGCCTGACCCTCGCCTTCGGGATTCTGCTGGCCGCCGCCAGCGCCGGGCTGGTACTGGTGGTGGGCGCCACGCAACGGCGGCGCTCGACCACCGCACTGGCGGTCCTCGGCGCGTCAACCCGGCAACGGGCCGGCTTCCTCTGGACCGAAGCACGGGCGCTGACCATCGCCGGCACCGTCGGCGGCCTCGCCGCCGCCGCGGTGATCGCCGCCGAACTGATCAAGGTGTTGAACGGCATCTTCGATCCGCCGCCCCAGCATCCCGCCGTGCCCTGGACTCTCGTCGCCGCCGTCCTGCTGGCCGTGGGCTCAAGCGCGGCACTGGCCACGGCCCTGGCCACGAAATGGGCCGGCCGAGTCGACGCGTCGCGCCTGCGGGATCTCTGAGCGCCAGCCGCCCCGGCCCGACCGCTACCGGTCCGCGCCTCAGTCGGAGCAGATCGCCATTCAAAGTTCCTCACCGCACGTCACGGCAGGGGTTCCCGAGCACGATCTCGTGTCGCAGGACAACGGTGACGGTTGTCCGAACGGTTATGACAGCCTGGGTCAGGCAACCGGGCCGGGGAACTGGCCACCGAGGCAGGCGGACGCTGGGGACTGCCGCCCGGCCGCCTGTTTTGCCCTGCGGGTAGCCGGGCGCCGCTCGTAACCCTGCGACGCCGAACATCCGGCACGGACCAGCGCCGTCGTGTGGTGGGGCGACCAGCGCACCACCACACGACGACATCACCATCTGGATCGAGCCGGTCAGACGCCGTCGAACTTGTTCAGCGTCGTGAGCAGGGTGGCGAGCGCCGCCGAGCAGTCGGACTGGCTGGGGCTGCCGGCCCGCAGCACGGTAAGGGCGGCATCGATCTGGTCGTCGAGCTGGTGCCACTTGCCGGAATCGCGCGGCTTGAGGCCGGCCTCCGCGTCGTCCCATGCCACCTCGAGGTCCTTGATCCGGTTCTTGCCGCCGGCCAGGTCGTTCTTGGCGACCTTGCCCTTAACGTCGGTCACGATCCGGGCGAAGGACGTCAGGTCGCCGAGCTTCGTGGTCGGATGCGCCTTCCGCGCGGGCACCGCCCCGCCGATCTTGCTGCCGGGCTGCCCGTTGGCCGGCTGCCCCTGGTCGGCGGCGACCAAGGTGCTGCTGCTGGTGTCGTCGGTGGAGGTGGCGTGCGTGCTGCTGAGTCCCAGCCCTAGGGCGGCGACCACGACCAGGCCGGCGCCCGCCCACAGGTAGTCCGCCCGGTGCCCACCGTGCGGCCCCCTCCCCTTCTCGGCGACCCCGTGCCGGTTGACCAGCAGCTGCTCGCGGGTGACCAGGACGATAATCACGGCAAAGAACAGCATGCTCGTCGCGCTGGCGCCCAGGGCCAGACCACCGAACTGCTTGTCCTGGGTGAGCAGGTCACCGATCGAGGCGCCGAGCGGGCGGGTGAGCACGTAGGCGATCCAGAAGGTCAAAACCTGGCTCACCCCGAGTCTGTACGCGATCCAGGTGGCCAGGATGAGCCCGCCGAAGATCAGCACCCCGTTGCGGAAGCCCAGGTTGAGCGCCTCGGTGGCCAGGTCGCCCGCGGCGGTGCCGAGCGCGAACGTGGTGAGGATGGCGGCCCAGTAGAACGCTTCCCGACGGGGGGTGTTGATCGACGTGATCGCGAGGGTGCGCTCCTGGCGGTGCCAAACGACGAACACGACGGCGAGCACGACGGCGAAGACCCCAGTGCTCAGGTAGAGGCTGACGCCGAGGGTGTCGGTGAAGAAGTCGGTGATCTGGGTGCCGACGATGCTCACGAGCACGACGCACAGCCAGTAGATCCAGGGCGTGTACGCGCGGGTGCGGAACTGGATGATCAGCGCGGTGGCGAGCACGGTGGCCATGACGGCGTCGGTGACCAGCGGTCCCAGGCCGACATTTACCGCCAGGTAGTCGGCGAACGTTTCGCCGATGGTCGTGGACAAAACCTTGATCACCCAGAATGTCGCGGTGATCGCCGGAACTTTGGTCAACCAGACACGCGAGCGATCAGCGGTGGCATAAGTCACCGACATCGTTTCTCCTTCACGGAACTTCGGAATGGCATGGCCATCGCACGGTGCAAGTGCGACGGAAATGAAGTCGTCAGCGCTCCGACGATGGTTGCGCCGGACTACAAGCCAGAGGAGTCAAGTAGCTTCTGAGGCGTGTCAGGCTCGAAGGCAGACGTCATGAGGGCCAACCCTCCAGCAAACGGCCTTAAAGGAAGCTGAAGGCCGCCGTTGAACCGCAGCGGGGACCCCTGCCACGGCAGACCCGGTTCCGGTGTAAGGGCGGGGCCGGATCCGGCTCGTGACGTCGTCGCCGGCCGTAAATTAGCGCAAACCAGCGAACACATGTCTCCGAGCCGAACGCCTCGAATGAGGATAAATGGCGCCACGCCATTTCACGTTTCGACTGCAGTGCAATTGGGTTGCGGCGGGCGGCGATTCACACCCGACGGGAAAGGTTCCTGGCTCGGCCGGCAGAAGCGGTTCGTTGCAGGAGTTTCCGGGCGCCGCGGTCCACAAGTACGTCAGGAAGGCCGCCAGGCCGGCGATGACGAGACCGCAAACCTGGCATAGACCACGGATCCGCGGCCAGCGACGACTACACCCCCCGAGGCCAACAGCTTCACCGGACTGGGTACGGCTCGACATCGGCGGAAACAGCCAGGACCACCTGATCACCCGAAGACCGCCTCCGAGCCGCCCTGGTGCGCCAATAGATCCACCAACCGATCGACGTCTTCGACGGCCGCAGCGCTGCGACCTGCTGCAACCCGGGGTAGCCGGTGGGCGTTGACGGTGCCGAAGACGACGAGGTTCTTCAGCACCGCCTGGCTCTCCGGCCCGGCGACCGCCGTCTCCGGCCGCGCCGCGCCGCGTGGACCGACCCCGGTCAGGCAGACGATCCCACCCGGAGATACGGCTTTGATCGCCGAACACTTCCAAGCCTTCGCTGACCTGGGCTGTCTCCTGCTCGCCTACCGCCGACTCACCAAACACAGCCATCTGGGATGAGCCCTTACGACCTGGTGCGCAGTAGTTGATGGCGTGTTACCAGGTGAGGCCGGCGGACCTGTCCGAGACGAGGCCGGCGATGGCGTTGATGGTCTCGGGGAGTAACTCGCGGCGGCCGGTGAAGCGTTGCAAGACGCGCCACCATTTCAGCTCCGCGATGGCGTGTTCGACCGCGATCCGCTGCGAGGACTGGCGTTTGCGGTCGTGTTCCCAGGCGGCCTGCTGCTCGGTCGGTGCCCCGGGTCGCAGCTTCAACGGCGGCGCGGACACCTGGTCGTGGTGGTCGCGGGCCAGCCCTTGATAGCCGGCGTCGACCAGGACCTTGACGCTCGGGTAGGCGTCGAGCAGTGCGTCGACGCCTTCGACCCGGGCGGTGGTCACGTCGTGCATGCGGCCGGGGCGAGTCGCGCCGCACCACAGGATCGCGCCGTGGTGGTCGGCGGCGAGGGTGGTCTTGATGGTGTTCTGTTTGAGCTTGCCGGACACGAACGCTTTGCGGCCTGGGCGCCCTTGCCGGGGGCGGCGTACCCGGATCTCGGTGGCGTCTATGCGCAGGGTGACGCCTTCGGCGGCGGCGTAGGCGAACACGTCGGCCAGGGTGTGCAGCCGCGTCCCGGCGGGGGTGGCGAATCCGCGTCGGGCCAGCAGCGGGCGGATCTGTGTGACGGCGCGGGTCACCGTGGCCCGGTCGACGCCGTATGCGACGGCGAGGGCGGCGTGTGGGATCGCCAGGCGTAGGTGGACCAGGGTGATTACGACTCGGTCGGTGAAGCTCAGCCGGGGTCGGCGGCCGGCTCCTGGCTTGCGGATCCTGGTCCGGGTGCGGCGGGCGTGCAGCCGGTCCTCTCGTGCGGCGGTCCAGGCGGGTAAGAGATCGGTCAGCAGTAGGCCCAGGTGGTTGCGGCTGAGGCCGGTGAAGGCACAATGGGCGAAGGCCGCGCGGATGGTATTGATCGACACAATCAACACATCTGCGCGGCCGTCTATGTCTCGGTCAAGCCGCCACGCCAACGGGCTCTACTGCGCACCACGTCGTTAGCGATCGGCTCGTACCTGCCGGCCTGTCCGGTCCTGTCGATGACGGCCCGTCCGTAGGTCCAGCGGCACCCCGCCATGCGGTTCACGCCGACCCGCCGGCACGCCTCTGAGTTGCTCAGCCCTTGCGCCATCAGCCGAAGAAACTGTTCACATTGTCGGTCAGTGGAGCAGGTCCGCGCGTCCGCCATGTGCGGCGGGGTTCGGTCATTGCAACGCCCCTGTGGGTCAAGTGTTGCGACCCGCTGATGGAGTCCAAGCCGTCCGAGTGGGGCCACTGATGACCGTCAGAACCACTGATCGTGAACCCACGGCGCGGCGTGTTCCGTCGTGGATGGATCACGGATACGGCGCCCTCAGCGACCTCGTCAACGGCACGCGGCCGTCGACCCAACCGACCGGCGTAAGCAGCAGAAGGGTAATACACAGCCAGACGTAGACGTTCGCTGGCACGAGCTCCACTATTCGTCCATGCGGAACGGCACGGATCCACCAAGCCCGACTGGCCAAAATCAGGTAGCCGGTCGCCGCGAGGTACGTCTGCCAAGACCGCCCGAGCCGCCAGGCGGGAAGGCGGACGGCGTCGACATACCTGACAAGCGCTGGAACGGCCCACACCAGGTGGTGGATCCAGGTAACCGGGCTGATCAGGCACCCCAACAGGCCAGTCAGTGCGAAGCCGCCGGCATCGTCGCCTGTCGCGGCTGCCCGGCGTACCCGCACCAACCAGCACCACGCCACGAGCAGGACCAGCAGCACCCAAAGCACGGGCGTGGCGTGGCCCAAGTGCAGGCGCGCCACGAGCCCCCGCAGCGACTGGTTGTTCGGGTTCGAGGCACGGCCGACACGACTGGTATCCCACAGCGCCATCGTCCAGTACACGCGGGAGGTGTCCGGGGCGATCGCCGCACCCGCAACGGTCGCGGCCGCAACCGTTGCCGCGGCGGTGGCCGCGGCCCTCCAACGGCCCGCGATCAGCAGATAGACGACGAACACCCCGGGCGTCAGCTTGATCGCAGTGGCCACACCGATACCCACGCCGGCCCATCGTGAGCCCCGCACCACGCCGTACCTCAGATCGAGGACGACCAGGGCCAACAGCAGCATATTGATCTGTCCGAAACCGATGGTCTCCTGGACGGGCTCAAACAAGAGAGCGAGACATACGGCGACCAGGAACGCAAACCAGATGGGCTGGCCGGACTTCCGGATGATCCGCTCTGCCAGCAACCGCAGGACCATGGCTGTAGCCAACACGGTGGCGGCGGTAACCGCTGCGACAACGACGGTGAAGCTCAGGAATGCCATGGGCGCCATGAGCAGGCCAGCGAATGGCGGATAGGTGAAGCCGTACCGGGTGCCCGGCCGAGTCCATGCGTATACCATCCCGCCGGCCCGGAACCAGAACCGAAGGGCGCCGACATAGACCTTGGCGTCAAAGAATCTGTGGTACCGCACCGAAAGGCGCGCCGCTGTCAGCGCTGCCGCGGAAAGGACTGCCACGATCACCACTCTGATCGCCGCGGTAACCCGCGCCGAGGCTAAGGTACGTGCCTGCACCACCCCATCATTCACGGGCTAGAGCTGAACCGTGTGGGAAGACATAGGTCCCCTAAGTTTCGTATCGTGGCTGACCCGCTTCGGCGTACATCTTGTCCGTCGAAACGGTCAAGCCCATTCCTTCACCACGTGAAGTGGTGTCCATCAGTTGCGGCGTGTTGCGAGTGGCGGGTTTGCCATCCGCACCCGTCAGCGACGCGATCGCAATTCGCGAGGGTGGCCGCTAGGCGATCCCGCGCCGACTGTGCCAAGGGGCGTGGTCACGCAGGTTGGCAGTAGGCCCATCCACGCGATGGCCCCCCGGTGCGAACCTCAGCAGCCTCAGCGCGTCCCCGCGCGCGCTGAGGCGCCGCCAAATTTGTCGAACAGTAGTCATGCAGGGATCGGGCTACACTCCCGGCCTCACGCGCCCCTGGGCATAACACCTAGCACGGGTGGGCCTGCCCTACGAACCGGCCCGTGATTGGCTAAGACGAGCGAGGCATGCCGCGGGCCCGTATTCCGGAGGCGACCACCGCGTCGGCGGATCCGGCGGATAATCGGATGATGGAACCAAGACGTCCTCACAAGACCTCCCGGCCGCCTCCGCAGCCGACATCTGAGCACACACACAGGTGGTGGCCATCAGCGATTGTCAGCGCTATGCCGCATATGCTGATCGCAGCAAGCATCGTTCGTGCGGAGAAGACACGAACAGCTGACCTCAACGCCGCACAATATTCCACCTATCTTGAGGTCTACATCATTCTATTCGCACTGTTTGTCGGCAATTCTGTTGCATTTTCCCCAGACACGCGCGCCTGGAGCGGGGGAATTCTTGTCGGCACTGCCGTAGGCATGCTCGCCGTCGGCCTCGCCCTTGGTATGTAGCCACAACCCGGTGTCACTGATGGGACGGTCGGCGACAACGCTTTGCCCCTATCCGTCCCGCGCCGTTGACCCACATCGTGAAGCGGGTCTGTTCGTCCAATGACGACATAAACCACCTTCCCAGCCGGACAACCTCGTCGCCGGAAGGGCTGGCTGACCGCTCCGTGCCGGCGCCACGACCCGGCTGCGCGCTGCCGTGCAGTGCAGTGCAGTGCAGTGCAGTGCGCCATTGAAGTCCGCCCCCGCGAAACGGGCGACATCCTCGTTATTTCACCAACCATCTCGGTCCGTCCTGAACTGCGACAACCCCCGAAGACGCCGACACGGCCATGGTGCGCGTTTCCCCCGCTATCCGCTGAGCCAGCCTGGTCGTCGCGCCAGGAGCCCGGCACCTCACGGATCCCACAGGCCCCGGTCAGGACACCGGCGTATGCGACAGAACCGCACCGCGGCCCAGCTGCGTCCGCACGATCACCCAGTTCGCGGCGGAAGCGCGACCAGCACGGCAAGCCTCTACGCTTCCGTAAGGTACGCCTCAAGGGCCGTAAAGGCTTGCACAAGCCGAGACGAGTAGACCCGGCCACGGGTTACAGCCGGAAGGCAGAGATCATCGAGTGGGTGGTCCGGGCGCATCCCAGGGCCGGCAGCCGCAGCAGGTCCTCGACGGTTCGCAGGGTGGAGCAGTGGGTGTACGCCTCATCCGCGGTCACGTGGCTCGTCCCGGGAGCGATCACAACCGTGGGGATGTGGTTGTCGGCGTCGCTTCCCTCGTCCCACGTGATGATCACAACGAGGTGCCCGGCCCGGTAGTCCGGCCCGGCCAGAATCTGTGGAATCCAGTCCCGCAGCCAGCGATCGCCATTAGCGGTACGCGACAGCGGGCAGGGCGCTGCACCGTGCATGTCGTGGCAGGCGTCCGGGCTGACCAGACCAAACGCCGGCAGGGTCCCGGCGGCGACATCGGAGTGCAGTGCACCAGCCCCCGGGTGACCCAGCGGCACCGCCCACTTGGTGCACTCGGCACGGTCGAGCGTGTAGTAGGCGGCCGGGACGTGCCGGACGAGATACCGGCCCTGGTGAGCGTTGGCCAGAACGCAGGTGCCCGGGGCGGACTCGGCGTAGTCGCGCCACTCGCGGCCACTGGCCGTGACCTGGTGGAAGAGATTGTCGCCGGTAAGCGGGTGGTACTTGGGTGCCTTGTCGTCGCAGATGCCGTGGGTGGATCCGCTGGTGAGCAAGACATAGGCCGCCAGGGACGGACACGCACGCGGGTAGCCGGCATCGACGCGGCGTGCGGTGCCATATCGGCTCGCGAGCTGGTTGATGTATCGGGCTTCCGGGTCGCCGATGATGTCGCCGTACTCGTGGTTCTCCTCCATGATCATCAGCACTTTGGTGGCCGGGGCGGGCGCCGCCGCCACGACGGCGGGCGCGGAGGGCACCACCCGCGCGGCGCAGCCGGCAAGCGCCAGCGCCAAACCCGCGGCCAGCGTCAGGGCGACGCGTCCCCGCCGGTGGCACCGCAACCTCACCCGCCTGATCTCGCCCCCAGGCGGATGGCTGCCGAATCGCGAGTAAGGAGCCGAAGCCGACTCACGCTCCAAAATAGCCGTTGGCCGGTTCTGCGCAATCCTGCTGTTGCATCTATTGATCATTGGAAGAACCCTGCCGAGACTTCGCTGAGAGAACGCTGAACACAGTGCTGCCGGTTCACTCATTTGTGTCGCCCCAAGCATTTCAGGGATGGCCACGCCACCGAAGTTCGTCAGTTTGGGCGACGGGAGCAGTCCGACGTCCTATCGGTCCTCGCAACGGGTCAGCTCCCGATGCTGACGGCCGGTCCCGTCCCGGTACGGCATCGGGTAACCGCCTTCCTGCCGCAGCGTTGGATCAGGAGGAGTTGTCAGGGTAGCGCACCTATGAACATCGTGTTGCCGCCCGGCAAGCAGTGACTATTCTGCCTGTGGCCCGTCGTTGTCACCCCGCGTCGCCATGTGACGCCGATCAGCGGGAGCGTTCCATGCGGGTACTGGTGGTCGAGGACGAAGTGGCGCTGGCCGAGACCTTGCGCGACGGTCTCGGCCGGGCGGGGTACGCGGTCGACACGCCCCACGACGGGGCGGAAGGGCTCTTTCATCCTGCTCCTCGCGCGGCTGCGCGCCCTATCCGGCGCGGCGCCCCCGAACGGCCCGCCGGGCTGACCGCCGGGGATCTCACCCACGATCCAGCGCAGCGGCGCGTGGGCCGCAGTGCCACCACCATCGCGGTGACTCCACGGGAGTTCGCCATGCTGGAATTCCTCATGCGGCATCGGGGAAACCCGGTGACCAAGCGGGCAATCATCGAGAATGTGTGGGACGCGCACTTCTCCGGAGATCCGCACATCGTCGAGGTCTACATCGGCTACCTGCGCAAGAAGATCGACCACCCGTTCGGCCGCGCGGCGATCGAGACCGTCCGCGGCACCGGGTACCGACTCAATCCCGATGGGGGTGAATCCAGGGCACGGCCCGGCTGTAGCGCTGCGGCGGGAGCTGAACACCCGATCGAAGGTCATGGGCACGAAACGCGGCGCAAGATCATTTCACGAGGGTCTGACGAGCCAACCGTGAACGCCGCCTGCGGGTGTTCCGGCCCTGACCGGCACAGCCCGCGTCGGCCTCGAACGGTATCGCGGATACAGGCACTGACCTACTCATCATCGTCCAAGCGCGATCTGGTGCATTGACCATCGGCGAGTGCCAGGACAGAGGAATGAAGCCGATGGTCCAACAGATGAGATTGAAGGGCAGCCGGAGGGTTGCCGCCCCGTGGCGGATACGGCCGCTGCCGGACCGGATGGGTATCCGCACCCGCCGGGGCGTACCGCACTGGCTGACGCTTCTCGGCCCGTCGGTAGGTCCGGGCCTGCTCATGATCGGGATCGCCCTGATCCAGGCCGGGCGTCCCGTGCTGAGCTGGGACGAGATCGCGACAGCGGACGCCGCGACGCGGACCCCGGCCCAACTGTGGCACCTGATCCATCAGGTCGACGCCGTCTTCGGCGCCTACTACCTGTTCATCCACTACTGGACCGCGCTCGCGGGCACCAGCGAGATCGCCCTACGCCTGCCGTCGATTCTCGCGATGGGTACCGCGGTCGCCCTGACCGGCGAACTCGGCCGCCGCTACTTCGGACCACTCACCGGCACGGTCGCCGGCCTGCTGCTGTGCCTGATGCCGAACACTTCCCGCTACGCCGCCGAGGCCCGCCCGTACGCATTCGCCTGCTTCTTCGCCCTGCTGGCCCTGCTTCTCCTGCACCGGGCCGTGCACCAGCCGCGACCCGCCCGCTGGATCGCCTACGGCACAACAGTCCTGCTGCTCGGACTCAGCCACGTCATCGCCCTCACCACCCTCGCCGCGCACCTGGTCGTCATCGCCCAGCACCGCACCCGGCGCATCCTGATCGCCTGGGGCACAACGGTCGGGTGCGCGCTGGCCGCCCTGACACCGCTGCTGTGGCTGGGACTGCACGAGCGAGACACGCAGTTGTTTTGGGTCAAGCCACTGACTCCAGGCGCGCTGTTGGGGTTGCCCGGCATGCTGCTCGGTTCGGTACCCGCCGGATGGCTGCTGATCGGGCTGGCGATCCTCGCGGTCTGGCAACCACGCCGGCACGTCACGGAGTTGACGGTCATGGCGCTCGTGCCGGTCGCCGTCCTCGCAACCCTGTCGGTGCTGGTCGCACCGTACTGGGTCGTCCGGTACCTGCTGATCGTGCTCGCACCGCTGGCACTGCTGGCGGCAGCCGGGCTGGTACAGCCGTTCGGCCCGGGCCCCGCCCCCGCCGCGCCCGTCCAGCCGACCGGCGCGGGCTACTCTTCGGCCGGGTGGCGCAGCCGCTGCACCGTCGCACTGCAGCTTGTGACCGCGCTCGCGGTGCTCGGCCTCGCGGTCCTCCCGGATCAACGGGCCGTGCGCGGCGCGACGGCCAAGATCGGCAGTGACTACCGCACCGCTGCGCAGCTCGTCGGCCGCTTCCAGGAGCCCGGTGACGGGATCATCTACACGGCCCGGTCGAGGACGATGCGCACCGGCCTGGAGTACTACTTGCGCCACGATCCGGGCAGGCCTCGTGACCTGCTGTTGCAGCGCTCGGCTGCCGACGTGGGCACACTGCTCGCCGAGGAATACTCAGACCCCGGCGAGCACCTTGGCCACGCCACGCGGATCTGGCTGTTCGCTTACGGAACTGAGCCCGACCCGGCCGCGGCGCGGCCGGATTTGCGCGCGCTCCGCAACCGGTACCAGCCGCTGAGGATCTGGACGCTCCACGACGCCACGCTCGCGCTGTTCCTGCGGCAGTCCGGCCGATAGCTTCATCGGTGTGGCTTCCGGGGCGCCCTCCGGAACCTGCTGATGGTGGAACGCCGATCCCGGCCATGTCGGCCGCTACACCGGGAAGGCTGCAGCTCCTGCTAGCCCACGGTACGCCGGCGGGCTCGGAGTGCTTCGACAGCGATCGGCGCCAGCGACCCGGCGACGATTCCGGCCAGGATCAGCTCGATATGCGAACGGACGAACGCCACCCGGCCGAGGAGTGCGCCCAGCACGGTGACGCCGCAGGCCCACGTGACACCGCCGATAACGTTGTAGAGCAGGAACGGTCGATATGGCATGTCGCTGGCGCCGGCCACGATCGGGGTGAAGGTGCGAACGATCGGCACGAACCGGGCGAGCACGATCGAGCGTGCTCCGTGGTGCCGGAAGAACTCCCGAGACCTGGCCAGGTGCTGCGGCGTGAAAATCCGGGACTTCGGCCGGCGGAACAATGTGCTCCCAAATCGTCGGCCGAGCAGATAGCCGACCTGGTCGCCCAGGATCGCCGCCAGCGAAATCAACAGGCAGGCGACCCAGAGTGGCAGGTGCAGGTAGGTGTCAGCGGCGATGAGCAGACCGGTGGTGAACAGCAGGGAGTCACCGGGCAGGAAGAACCCGATCAGCAGCCCGGATTCGGCGAATACCACGACAAGGATCCCGAGCACGCCGAATGCGGTGATGAGGTTTTGAGGGTCGAGGAAAGCCGGGCCGAGGGCGTACGTGGGGTCGCTGGGCATATGCCGCCTCTCGGTCGGTCGGAGTCTCCCACCCGTCCTCGGGCGGTCGGTGCCCCGCCCGCGGCGGCGGGTGTCGATGTGGGCCTTGCGCGTGCCGGCTACGGGTGCACCGTAGGCGCGGATTCCTGAGAATTCGATGAATCCGACTCGAGGGGGAGCCGTACCCGCATAGCCGCGCCGTCGTTGCGGTCATCGACGGCCAAGGTGCCGCCGTGGGCAGCGATGAGTTCGTGGGCGATCGGCAGTCCGAGACCGGCGCCACCGCCCGTCCGGGAACGGCTGCCGTCCAGCCGGACGAACCGGTCAAAGATCCGCGTACGGTCGGCTGCGGCGATCGGGGCGCCGTCGTTCGCGACGACGATCTGCGCCCGCGTACGGTCGGCGAGCAGAGTGATGCTGACCCGTTCACGGGCGTGCCGGGTCGCGTTGTCGACGAGGTTGCGCAAGGCCCGCTGTAACGCGTCGGCGTCGCCGCGGACCCGTACCGGGTGGACCTCGCCATCCACCCGAAGGCCGGGGTGTTGCAGCGCGATCCGCTCGCGTTCGGCATACACGAGGTCGTCGAGGTCGACGTCCTCGCGGCGCAGCCGCAGGCCGTGGTCGTCCGCGCGGGCGAGCAGCAGCAGATCCTCGACGAGGCGGGCCATGCGGGTGGATTCCTCGTGGATACGGTGCACCGGGCGCGCGGCCGGCTCCACCGCGCCGGTGGCCTCGAGCAGCTCGACATTGGCCCGGATGGTGGCCAGTGGACTGCGCAGCTCGTGGCTGGCGTCCGCGACGAACCGGCGCTGGGCCGCGGAGGCGGTCTCGATGCGGTCGAGCATGGTGTTCATGGTCTGGGCGAGCGCGGCGACCTCGTCGTCGACCGCCGGTACCGGCAGCCGGGTGTGCAGGTTCCGGGAGGTGATGGTGGCGGCTTGGCGGCGCATCGCCTCCACCGGTTGCAGGGTGCGCCCCACGAAGAAGAAAGTCGCCGCTCCTACCACGAGCGCGAGCACCGGAAAGCCGACGAGCAGCGCCGCAATGACCGCTTCGGTGCCGTCGTCGACGGTGTCCAACGACTCCCCCACCAGCACGGCCCGCGGTCCGGCCGCGGTGTCGACACCGGCCGCCACGATGCGGAACGGGTCGTCGTGCGCCTCGGCCAGCCGCCGGGTCTCGGCGCGGCGCTGACCAGCGGCGGGGCGCAACGGCGAGATCGCGGGCGCCCCCGCGATCGCGTCCGAGGCGGCGACGACCCGGCCGGCCTCGTCCAGCACCTGCACAATCGTGCGCTGGCGCGGGCCCGGCCGCAGCACCGCCGCGAGCGCATTCGGGTCGGTGCCGCGCACGGCGGCGACAACCTGACCGGTACGGTCCTGGGCAGCCGTGTTGACGTTGTCCAGCAGGATCTGCCTGGTGATCGCGAGCAGTGCGCCGCCGGAGAGGGCCGAGGCGACCGCGACCACCGCCGCGGCGGCCAGCGCCGAGCGCATCCGCACCCCGAAGCGTGGCCGCCTCCTGGCCAGCTGTCGCAGGCCCATCCCAGACCCCTCCTCCCGTCGTCAGCGACGACACCCTAAGTCTGGCGAGCTGAGCGCGGGCTGAAAGCGGCTGATCGGGCAGGCTGCCGGCCTGCCGGGGGCGGTCACCCCGATCTGCGCGGTCGGGTTCAGGGTTTTCTCAGGCGCCGCCCGTCAGCCTTGCGGCCATGACAGCCGACACGGTGCCCGCGAGCGCCACACACGTCGCCGGGCCCAGCGACCGGTCCGCGCGCAGCCGGCCCCGGATCATGATCATGTCGGCGAGCATCGGTGGCGGACACGATGGGGCGGCTGACGTGATCAGCCAGCGCCTGAACACTCTCGGCTTCGCGATCGACCGGTGCGACTTCCTCGACCTGCTGCCGCCGCGCTGGGGGACGCGGCTGCGCGACAGCTACGCGTCGCAGCTGCGATACGTTCCCGCGACGTGGGGTTGGCTGCTGCGAGCCGTGGCCGGCCGGCGGGTCGCTCTGGGCGCGGCGGCCTTGTCGTACGCTGCGGCGGCCGGCCGGATGCGCGCCGCCGTGCACCCTGCCACGGCCGCTGTGGTATCCACCTACCCGTTGGCCAGCCAGGTACTCGGACGGCTGCGGCGCACCGGTCAGCTGGCCGCGCCCGTGGCCGCGGTCATGACCGATCCATCCGTGCACCCCCTGTGTGTGGCCGAGGGAGTCGACGTGCACCTCGCCGCCAGCTGTCACGCCACGGCCGCCGTCACGGCTCTGGGCGGCGCGGGGGTGACGATCAGCCCGATCGTCAACTCCGCATTCCGGCCGAGCCACCAGCCGGGCGAAGCGGCGGCGGCACGGCAGCAGTTCGGTCTTCCGCCGCACACTCCGCTGGCCGTTGTGGTCGCAGGCTCGTGGGGCGTCGGTGACATCGGCGCGACCGTACGCGACATCGCCGCCACCGGGACCATGCTTCCCGTGGTGATCTGCGGCCGTAACGGCGCGCTGCGCCGCCGTCTCGCCGCAACGGGACACGCACTGGCGCTGGGCTGGGTCGACGACATGCCAACGCTGCTGCGCACCGCCGACGTCGTCGTGCACAACGCGGGCGCGCTGTCCAGCCTGGAGGCGATGGCCAGCGGCGTACCCGTGATCAGCTACCGGTGCCTGCCCGGCCACGGCGTCGCCAACGCGTCCGTACTGGAGGAACTCGGCCTCTCGCTGTGGCCCCGCAATCCCCGCGACCTCGCGGGCGCGCTGACCGCGGCCGCCCACAGCGACCTGCGGGCGCGTCAGCACCGGGCGTACCTGCAGCTGTGCGCAGCACCCGAGACCGCGACCATCATCGCCGGCCTCGCCGGTCACCCGGCCCTCGACCGCCCGACCACGGCGGTGTACGCATGAGTGGGCTCCGGCGCGCGGGCACAGCGGCTGCGGTGGCAGCGTCGGCGCTGCTGGCCGCGCAAGCCGCGCCCGCGGTCACGGCCGTCGGCCCGCTGCGCCGCACGCTGTGGCCCGGACTCTCCGGACGCGGAAGCCCGGGCCACGTGGCGCTGACCTTCGACGACGGCCCTCACCCGGAGGCGACCCCGCAGGTGCTGCGGATACTGGAGAACGCCGGCGTCCGGGCGACGTTCTTCCTCCTCGGCCGGATGGTCCGCGAACATCCCCGGGTAGCACGGGCCATCGTCGCCGCCGGCCATGAGGTCGCCGTGCACGGTCACGAACACCGGCTGCTGCTGCGCCGCAGTCCGGCCGCGACCCGCGCCGACATCACCCGGGCAGCGGAGGTGATCACCGAGGTCGCCGGTACCACCCCGCGCTGGTGGCGGCCGCCCTACGGGGTGGCCACCACTGCAGCGCTCCACGCGGCCCGGCAGCTCGGATTGACACCGGTCCTATGGACCCACTGGGGGCGCGACTGGACCCGGAAGGCCACCCCGGACTCGATCGCCCGCAGCGTGCTGTGGCACCCGGTCGACGGCAGCACCATCCTGCTGCACGACAGCGACCACGCCGCCGTACCCCGATGCTGGGAAGCCACCGTGGCCGCACTGCCAGGGCTTCTCGTCGCCTGTCGCGCCCGCGGCCTGGACGTCGGACCGCTGCGCGACCATGGCATCGCGGCGGCGGCAAGGATCGGGCACGACCGGACGCGCTGACCTCGAGCCGCGAAGGCCTTCATCCACGACGCCGCCATCAGGGGCACCTGGACGACAGCGCACGGCATACCTCTGCACTTGGCCCCCGGCCTGCCGAAAGACACGGAAGATCGGCGGCCGTCCGGTCGAGCAAGCACCGCCGAAACGGCTGACTTCGGTGGTCCAGCAGGACGCGCCGCGGCGCGGCGCGGCATGGAACCATGGGATTGCTACTACTTATGTGAGTAGTATTTGGCGCGGCCCGCCCTGCATTGCCAGGCCGGCCCAACCTCGCCGGCGACGGCGTCCCTTCTGTCTGGAGCGTGCGTATGGCGTCCACCATTGCTGCCCGTAGGGCACGATCGATGGCGAACAAGGTGCCGACGGTCACCGCGATCTTCTGGGTCGTCAAGATCCTCTCGACCACGGTTGGTGAGACCTTCGCCGACTACCTTGCGGTCAACGTCGGTCTGGGCCCGGCAGTCACCGACACCCTGGTCTTCGCCGTCCTGGCCGTCGCCCTGGTGGCGCAATGGAGAACACGCCAGTACACGCCCTGGACCTACTGGCTGTGCGTCGTGCTGGTGAGCATCTCCGGCACACAGATCACCGACTTTCTCACCGACACCCTCGGGGTGAGCCTGTACGCCAGCACAGCGCTGTTCGCGGTGATCCTGGCCGTGGTGTTCGTCGTCTGGTACCGCCAGGAGATGACCCTGTCGATCACCGCCATCAACACGCCCCGCCGGGAGGCGTTCTACTGGGCGGCCATCCTGACCACCTTTGCGCTGGGTACCGCGGCCGGCGACCTCGCAACGGAAGCGCTGAACCTGGGCTTCCGCAACGGTTCCCTGATCTTCGGCGGCGCCTTCCTCGTCACCCTCGCGCTCTGGCGGGTTCAGGCATGGCAGGTGCTGGCGTTCTGGGCCGCGTACATCCTGACCCGACCGATGGGCGCCTCGATCGGTGACCTGCTCACCCAGGACCGCACACTCGGAGGTCTCGGCCTCGGCGCCAACCGAACCAGCTTCCTGTTCTTCGCCGTCATCGTCGCCCTCGTCGCCCGCGAACAGGTGGTGTCGACCCGGGCCCGGCGAGCGGGCGCGGACCCCGTGGCCGGCAAGGGAAGTCCGGGCCTCGGCCGGCGTTCCGACCTGGTGTGGGCCGCAGCCGGCATAGCCGCCGTGGTCGGATTCGGTAGCTGGCTGTCGATCGGAGTCCCCAAGGGAACACCCGCCGCCGCCAGCACGGTCGCCGGCACCGCCGGGACCACGACCACTGCGCATGGTCCGGCTGCTGCACCGGGTACGAAGGCACGGCACGTGGTGTCCGCAAAGCTCGGTGACCTGACGTCGTTCGCCGTCATCGTCGACGACGTGAACACGAAGACCGTCAACGGCGACCTCGCCGGCGCGAAGAAGCGGATCAAAGACCTTGAGGTGGCGTGGGATGCCGCGGAGGCGGGCCTGAAGCCACGCTCACCCAAGGACTGGCACGCACTGGACGACGCGATCGATGGCGCCCTGACGGCGCTGCGCGCCGGCAGCCCGAAACAAGCCGACTGTACGGCCGCGATGCGGGCTCTCGAATCAGCCCTGAATCAGCCGCATAACTGAGGGACACCGCAGCGACGTGCCCACCGGTGACGTGCCGCCTACTCGAGGGGGTAGGCGGCACGTCACCGCGGACGGGTCGGTGCCGTGATGCAGTCGTGCTGGGTGTGCGCCCGCCTCAGCAGCGGCGCCCAGGACCACGGGCACCTCGGCTCGGTCAAGGCGGTCGTCCAACTGGTCTGCGGTGGCCGAGGAGCCCACGAGCGTGATTGCGGTCAACACCAGCAGGGCCGCGCCCAGCAGGCGCCTCGGTCGCGGCGCCGGCGCCAACAGCGCCGCGGCGCGCCGGGCGATCTGTCCGTCGGTGGCTGGGAGGACAACGGGGGTGCCGACGAGGGCACGATCAGTGGGAGTCCGCCGCGCGGCCGCCTTCGCCAGGGCCGCCCGGGCCAGCGAGACAGCGACGAGGCGACGGCTTCCCACTTCGCTGGCCGCAGCCTCGTCCGCAGCCCGCTCGACCGCGTACCGAACTGCGCGAGCGGTGGGGCGCAGTACGGGGTTGGCCGCGGCCACAAGGCGGGTCAGCTGGGTCCACAGATGATGGCGGTCCGACAGATGCGCACCCTCGTGGGCCAGAACGGCACGGCGTTCGTCATCGTCGAGCGTGTGCAGCAGGGCCGTGGTCACCACGATGCGGCCCGCGGTTCCTGGCAGGCCACCGATGGCGTAGGCGTCCGGCACCGCATCGGCCACCACCACGACCCCGTCGACGCCCGGAGTCAACCGACGGCACACACCGGCAGCCCGGGCCAGCTCGCCCAGGACCCGCACGGCCACCACCACACCGGAACCGAACAACGCCACAGCGCACACCCCGGCTGCCGCCTCGACGGCCACCGGCACCGGCGGCTGATCACCCACGCGATGCGCGGACCAGCTTCCGAGATACGCCACCTCGGGCACCTGCGCCAGCAGGAGGAAGCCCAGCGCCGCCAGCACGACTCCCGTGCCCACCGTCACCACGACCATCGCGGTCGGCAGCGACCGCACCGCGGCCCGCGGCGGGAGCGAACGGGCGATCCACGGCCCGAGCAGGCCGAGCGCGAGATTGGCCATCAGTGGTGACCACGCCAACCATGCCATCGTCAGCCTCCCGCTCCCGTAGGCCTCTCGGTGGCATCCCCCGGGGTGCCGCCAGAACGCCGACGGGCATCGTCGCGGCCCGCCCCACGCGCACGCTTGCCACCCGCGCCCGGGTTGCTGTCGCCGCCTGATCTGAGGTCCGCCAGCAGTTCGCTGAGTAGCCGCTCATCCTCCGGGCCGAGGTCCGCCACGAAGTGCGCCAACACACCAGCATGATCGTCGCCCGCCATCAGCAGCCGGTGCATACGCGTCGCGACCGCGATCGCCTGCGCCGGGCCGGGGTCGGGCGCCGCGCTGTACGCATATGCCCGTCCCGCCGTCTCCCGGACGGTCAGTCCTTTCTCAAACATCCGCGCAAGTGTCGTCATGACCGTGGTGTAGGCGAGATCCTCGCCGAGACTGTCGAGCACCTCGCCAGGGGTCAGCGGCCGACCGGCCGATGCTAGGCAGGCCAGGATCTCGCGCTCCAGCGCGCCGCGTGGTCGGCGACCGCCCCCACCGCGCCCTGCCTCGGGCGCCGGCGGCTTCGATCTTGCCATTCCAACCCCCATCGCGCTCAGCTACTACAGCCAACAATCGTACGACGCACGCTTGTATTGAGGCCCTCGACCGACCGGGCAAGCGCGTGCGGGGCAGCTACTCGAGTGCGTTGGCCGCGTCCGCCATCGCTCGGATGGTGCGTCATGGCGCCTGGGCGTATGAAAGCCGCGTTGGTGCTGCTGATGGCGGTAGGGGTGTGTTCGGGACGGCGGCACCCACACTGGACCTACAGGATGTAGGAACAGAGTCAGGCCGACACCAGGACAGTCTCCGGCCACGAAATCGGCAACCCACCACCGAATCCAAGGCTTCCCGCCACCCGCAACCCGCAGGCACCCCCACGGGACCAGGACCCACACCCCACGACCCCGAATCTCCTTCATGTGACCGGCTGACATGGGCCGGACCAACTCGGGGGAGACATCGTCTTGGGCCGCAAGGTGAACAAGGTCGTGACCATGCTCGGCGCGATGCTCGCCGGCACCACCGCCGTCATCGGCGCCGCAGGCGCCGCGCAGGCCGCCCCCGCCGCCACGCCGAAGCCCGCCAAGCAGTGCACCACCAACAACAAGCTCGTGCCGTCCTGCGGGGTGCTGTGGGGCGCCGCCGCCGGCGGATTCAGCTCCCTGCCCCGCGACCAGGAACTCAAAACCTGGGAAAAACTGTCCGGCCGCACCTCGACGATCTACCACACCTACCACAAGGGCGACGAGGTGTTCCCCACCCCGGCCGAGATCGCGATGACCCGCGACCCGAAAAACCCGCGGGTCCTGCTCCTCAACTGGCGCGTCGAGTACGGCTCCACCTGGGCCAACGTCGCCGCCGGCAAACTCGACGCCCGGATCGACAAGTTCGCCACCCACATCAAGGCGACCTACCCGAACCAAAAGTTCTTCCTGGTCCTCAACCACGAACCCGAGGACGACGTCAACCCCAAAGCCGGCTCCGGGATGACCGCCAAGGACTTCGCCGCCTCCTACCGCCACGTCATCCAGCGCCTACACGCCAAGGGCATCAACAACGCCATCAACGTCGTCGCCTACATGGGCAACGAAAAGTGGATGGCCCAGTCCTGGTGGAAAGACCTCTACCCCGGCGACGACGTCGTCGACTGGATCGGCCTCGACTCCTACGTGTCCGCCGAAAAGGGCTACTACCACTACGGCAAATTCAACGACCTGCTCGACCGCAAGGCCAAGAACGGCGGCCAGGGCTGGTACCAGTGGGCCACCACCAAGCACCCCAGCAAGCCCATCATGATCGCCGAATGGGGCGCCTACCACCGCGTCGGCAAAGCCACCGACAAGACCGCCCAGTTCAACAGCGTCCTGCCCGAACTCGCCAAGCGACCCGCCATCAAGGCCATCGTCTACTTCGACACCAAGAACGACGCCTTCGGCGACCGCGACATCAGCATCAACAGCTCAGCAACCAGCCTCACCACCTTCCGCAAACTCGCCGCCAACCCCATCTTCAACATCAAACTCGCCTGACCAAACACACCAACATCACGATGCCGCCGACCGGAACCCACCGGCCGGCGGCATCGCCCACAACCCCACCCCCCAGGCAACCACGACCGCCGTCAGCCGCCGGCCGCCGTCGCCCGCGACCGTGGTGATTGATCTCCGCCACGGCTCGTTCAGCGTTTCCTCAGGATGTCCGGGCGATGATCCGTCAATGAACTACGGGTTGTTCGAGGCCCTCAACGGATTCGCTGGACGGGTCGATGGCATCGACGACCTCATGGAGTTCAGCGCCGTCTGGCTCATCTACGCTCTCTTCGCTGTGGTCGCAGTCCTGGTCGCCATCGCGGTGTGGAGGCGTCGGCTACGCCCGGTGATCGCGGTCGGCGCATCGGGAGTCATCGCGTTTGCCACGGCGACCCTGATCGGGCGGTTCGACACTGAGGTGCGCCCTTTCCAGTCCCACACGGTGCACCAGCTGATCGCCCACGAGCCCGGGTCGTCCTTGCCCAGCGACCACGCCACCGCAGCATTCACCCTCGCCCTGGCAGTCGGGGCATTCCTGTACCGCCGATGGGGACTGATCTTGGGCGTGGTCGCCCTCGTCATCGGGGTGTCGAGGATCTGGGTCGGTGTGCACTACCCCGCCGACATCGTCGCCGCCGCGCTCATCGCCGTGCTGTCGGTGGCCGTTGTCAACGTGGCCAGCCGCGGGCCGCGGCCACGGCATCGACCAGATGCGGCATCACGAACGCCCATCCGCGCAGCCACCGACGTCACGCCATGAACCGCCTCAATCCAGTGCACACCCACGACTGACGGCCACACATCCGTTTGCGGGGTCGCCTCCCGGGCGGGCACAGGTTCTCCGTGCCGGACCGGGAAAGGGGGTCATGCGATGAGGGCAGACCACGTTCGGGCTAGCCACGCAGATAGGCCAGGACCGCGAGCACCCTGCGGTGGTCGTCGTCGGCCGGTGGCAGGTCGAGCTTGGCCAGGATGCTGCCGATGTGCTTGGCGATCGCGGCCTCGCTGACCACCAGGGCGCGGGCGATGGCCGCGTTGGAGCGGCCCTCGGCGGCCAGGGAGAGCACCTGGAGTTCCCGGGCGGTCAGCCGGCGCAGGGGATCGCGGCGGCGGCTCAGCAACTGGCGGACCACCTCGGGGTCGACGACGGTGCCGCCCGCCGCTACCCGGTTGACCGCGTCGACGAACTCGGTCACCTCACCGATCCGGTCCTTGAGCAGGTAGCCCACCCCGGCGCCGCGGTGCGAGTCGAGGAGTTCGCTGGCGTATGTCTGTTCGACGTACTGGCTCAGCACCAGCACCGCCAGCGACGGCCGGTGGGCCCGCAGGGCCACGACCGCCCGCAACCCCTCGTCAGTGAAGCCGGGGGGCATCCGTACGTCGGTGACCACGATGTCCGGCTCGTGTGCCGCCACGGCGTCGCGCAGCGCGGCGGCGTCGCCCACTGCGTCGACGACGGTGTGCCCGAACCGTTCGAGGAGACCGACCAGCCCGGCGCGCAGAAGCACGGCGTCCTCGGCCACCACGACCCGCAGCGGACGGTCTACTCCGGGCATGGAATCTCCACGGTGATCAGGGTCGGCCCGCCGGCCCGGCTGGAAACCGTCAGGGTGCCGTCCGCCGCGGCGGCCCGATCGGCCAGGCCCGCGAGGCCGGTTCCCGCGGCCGGGTCGGCGCCGCCGACGCCGTCGTCGCGGATCTCGACGACCAGGCACCCGCCGAGCAGGCGGCCGCGTACCGATGCCCGGTTGGCCCGGCTGTGCTTGGCGACATTGGCGAGTGCTTCGGCGATGACGAAGTACGCCGTCGCCTCCACTGTGGAGGGCAGACGGGCGGGAAGGGTGACGTCGACGTGGACCGGTACCGGCGAGCGGCTGGCGATGTCGGCCGTGGCCGCGGCCAGTCCTCGGTCGGTGAGGATCTGGGGGTGCACCCCGCGGATCAGCTCCCGCAGTTCGGCCAGGGCGAGCCTGGCCTGTTCGTGGGCCTCGTCGACGCTGTTCGCGGCGGGTGAGTCGTCCGACAGGTCGAGCCGCGCCAGCCCGAGTGCGAGGGTGAGGGCGACCAGCCGCTGCTGGGCGCCGTCGTGCAGGTCGCGCTCGATCCGGCGACGTTCCACCTCGAACGCGTCGACCAGCCGGGCCCGGGAGCGGGACACCTCGCCCAGGCGGGCACCCAGCTCCACGTCGCGCGGGGACAGGACGCTGCGGGCCAACGCGGCACGCGCCCCGGCCCAGACGGTGATCGGATACGCCGCGACGACGAACAGCGCGGGCGTCACGATCGTCAGGAAGACGATCCCGAACCAGGGCACCTCCCGGTCGATGATGATCGAGCCGACGGAGAGCACCGGCAGGCTCAGCGACAATGCCAGGACCGCGAAGTCGATCCACCACAGCGCAAGTGCCGACACGGCGACGTAGCCCAGCTCGCGCCATGTCTGCTGCTCGCGGAGCCGGACGGCAACCCACGCCCGCCAGCCGGGCTGCTCCGGCGCGCGGTGCGGGTCGGGCGCGGGGTCGAGGTCGACCAGCTGGAGTCGCATCCGTTCGAACCGGGCGACCACCGGGCCCGAGAGCGCCGCCGCGAGCAGCAGCGCCAGCCCGACCAGCGCCACGGCCAGCAGCGTGCCACCGACCAGCAGAATCACCAGCGAGGCGACCGTAGCCGCGCCGACCAGCACCCCCGACGCCAGGTACGCCAGTGACCGCCACGGCCACGACGACGCCAGGAAGCGGACCGGACTCTGCAGCACGGCCTGCCAGGCGGTTCGGACGATCACGGGCCGAACGGTACAGGCGTCCCGGGACGTTGCCGGTAGACCCAGCACTACCTGTGAATCTCCACCCCGCGCCAATGCCTGCGCCCGGCCGCGACGGTTGGCTCAGACCCATGACGATCACCACCGCGCAACGGTCCGATGCCGTCCAGCTCTGGTCGGTACGCCGGACGTACGGAACCGGCGACAATGCGGTCACCGCGCTGGACGGGGTGACCCTCGGGTTTCCGACCGGCACGTTCACCACCGTGATGGGCCCGTCCGGCTCGGGGAAGTCCACGCTGCTGCTGTGCGCGGCCGGACTGGAACGGCCCACCGAAGGCACCGTCGTCGTGGCCGACACCGACCTCGGCCCGCTCACCGAACGCGCCCGGACGATCCTGCGGCGCGACCGGATCGGCTTCGTGTTCCAGTCGTTCAACCTGGTCTCCGCGCTCACGGCCGAACAGAACGTGGCCCTTCCGCTGCGCCTGGCCGGGCGCAGGCCCGACCCGGGAATCGTCCGCCGCGCGCTTTCCGAGGTCGGGCTCGCCGACCGGGCCACCCACCGGCCCGGCCAGCTGTCCGGTGGGCAACAGCAGCGGGTCGCCGTCGCCCGGGCCCTGATCACCAGACCGGCGGTCGTCTTCGCGGACGAGCCCACCGGCGCCCTGGACACGGTCAGCTCCCGCGAGGTCCTCCGGCTGCTCCGCGACCTCGTCGACACGCACGGCCACACCGTGATCATGGTGAGTCACGACCCGGTCGCGGCAGCGTACGCGGACCGGCTGGTCCTTCTCGCCGACGGTCGGGTGGCCGACGTGACCGGCGCGCTGGACGCCGGGTCCATCGCCGCGCGCATGGCCGGTCTGGAGACCCGCGAATGATCGCGCTCGCCACCATCCGCCACCGGTGGGCCGCCTTCGTCGGCACGTTCGCCACGCTGACGCTCGGGGTCGCCCTGATCTCCAGCACCCTGCTGGTGTATCTGTCCGCCGCCCCCCACGTTCCCGGCCGGTACGCGGGTACCGGCGTCTTCGTCCAGAACACCGGGGTGCCCTGGTCGCCGGAGGCGGTGCGTACCCTGACCGCCCGGCTGCGCGACGTCCCCGGAGTGACCGGCGTGGTGCCCGCCCGCTCCTTCTACGCCCAGCTCGTACGCGACGGCAGACCGGTCGGCCTGGCCGATCCGGAGGATCCACAGGGGCATTCGTGGTCCACGGCGGGGCTCGCGCCGTACCCCCTCCGTTCGGGGCTGGCGCCCGCCCGTGACGGCGAGGTGGTCGTCGGTCGCGCCCTCGGCCTGCCCCCGGGCTCCCCGGTGACGCTGCTGACCGCGGCGGGGCCGCAGGCGTACACCGTGACCGGCACCATCGACGGCCCCGGCCTCTACGTCAGCGACGCCGCCGCCGACCGGCTGGCCGGCGGTGTCCGCCTGCTCGGGGTGCAGGCGGACCCCGATGCCGATCCTGCCGCGATCCGGGCCGCCGCGGGCGCCGCCCGGGTCGTCACCGGCGACGACCGTGACGCTGCGCTGGAGGAAGCGAGCGAGACGCGTACCCGAATGATCGGTGCGCAGCTGCTGACCGGGATGGTGACGTTGGGCGCTTTCGTGTCGGTGTTCGTCGTGGCCGCCACCTTCGCGCTCGCGGCCGGTCAGCGGCGACGGGAATTCGGCCTGCTGCGGGCCATCGGCGCCACACCGCGACAGGTCCGGCGCACCGTGTACGGCGAGGCTGTCGGCATCGGTGTCGTGGGCGCCGCGGTCGGCGTGCTGCTCGGCGCCCTGACCGCACCCGTTCTCGGTGACATCCTCGTCGACGGCGGCTTCGAACCCCCGGGGTTCGCCACCCAGGTCCGGCTCGGCCCCCTGGTCCTGGCGTACGTCGCCGGGATCGTGGTGGCCGTGCTCGGTGCGGTGTCGGCCGCCTGGCGGGCGAGCCGGATCGCGCCGATCGAGGCGCTGCGCGAAGCCTCTGTGGACGAGCGGCCGATGCCCCGGGTACGTCGGCTCGGCGGCGCTCTGGCGGCCACGATCGGTGCCGCGGTGGCGGTCTGCACATCGGCCGCCCAGGCGGAGGACATGATCACCATGTCGATGCTCGCCGCGATGTCGTTGATCACCGGCCTGACGCTGCTCAGTCCCGCGATCATGCCCGGGCTGGTACGGGTGGTCACCTGGCCGTTGCGCCGGTTCGGCGGCATCACCGCCACCCTGGTCCATGCAGGCAGCGTCACCGCGGTCCGGCGCACCGCGGCCACGGCCGCACCGGTGATCGTCACGGTCGGGCTCGCCACGCTGATCCTCGGTCAGGTGGCGACGATGTCCGCCCACGAGCCCGGCACTGCGGCGGTGCGGTCGTCCGCCGTCGTGCAACCCGCGGGCACTCCCGGCCTTTCCGACGCCGTGCTCCGTGCCCTGCCCGCGGGCAGTTCCGTCGCCGTCACCCCCACCGAGCTCTACGCCGGGGGCGACCTGTACGGCGGCGCCGGTGTCGACCCGGCGACGCTCACCACCGGCGGCCAGGCGGCGGCCGTACGTGCCGGCACCCTGTCGGACTTCGGCGCCCCGGACACGCTGATCGTCGCGGATCAGGCTTGGATCCCGTTCGCGCTCGGCGACCGAGTCCCGATCACCTTCGCCGACGGGCGCAGCATGACCATGCGTGTCGTTGCGACCGTGGACTGGGCCGCCGCGACGGGTCCGCTGCTGCTGCCCCGGGCGACCGTGCGAGCGCACGATCCGTCGGCGCTCACGCCGGCCGTCTACGTCGACGGCGTGCCGCTGGCCACGCTCCGGGCCGCGGTCGACGGGCTCGGCGCGACCGCGGTGCCCGCCCGCGAGCACCGGTCGGTCCGCTCCGTGCGCGAAACCGCGCTGACCACCGTGTTCACCACGCTGCTGATCGGCCTGTGTGTCGGATACACCGGCATCGCCATCATCACCACCCTGGTCTTGGCCACCGCCGGGCGGGCTCGGGACTTCACCGTCCTGCGGCTGTCCGGTGCCACCGTCGGGCAGGTCCTGCGCACCGTCGCCGCCGAGGCGACACTCACGGTCGGCCTCGGTGCGACGCTCGGCCTGCTCGTCGCGTTCACCGCCCTCGCCGGGGTTCGGAGCGGGGTGTCCCAGGCGGTCGGCGCACCGGTTGAGCTGAGCCTGTCCCACGCGGGCGTCGCGACCGTCATCGCGGCCTGCTGGACGTCGGCGCTCGCCGCGAGCCTGATACCCGCCTGGCTGGCCGCACGCCGACGCGGTCGATTCGCCACGGGGGAGCATTGATGCCCCGTACCCGGTTTAGGTGGACCGGCGCAGCACCAATGCCGGTTCGTAGATGACCGAGGACACCCGCAGGCCCGGGTCGTCGATGTGGGTCAGCAGCAGCCGTGCCGCCTCGGCGGCCATGTCCTCCAGCGGGTGCCGGACCGTGGTCAGGGCGGGGTTCGCCGCGGTTGCCGCGCTGCTGTCGTCGAAACCCACCACCGCGACGTCCGCCGGCACGTGACGCCCGGCCTCGCGGAGGGCGACGAGAGCGCCGAGTGCCATCAGGTCGTTGGCGACGAAGACGCCGTCGAGCCCTGGGGTCTCGGTCAGGAGCGCCTGCATGGCGGTGTACCCGCTCTCCTGGGTGAAGTTGCCCGCCGCCTGGGGCAGCCAGGCGTGACCGTGCCGGGCCAGGGAACGGCGGAAACCGGCGATGCGGTCGCTGCTCGCCGGTACGTCCACCGGTCCCGAGATCATTCCGATCAGTTGGCAGCCGCGCCGGACGAGGTGATCGGCGGCCAGCGCGGCGCCGGTGTCGTGGGCCAGGTCGACGTAACTGATCGGCACCGGCTCGCCCGGGCGCCCGATCATGACGGCGGGGACTCCGGCGTCGGTGAGCATCCCGGGCAACGGGTCATGGCCGGGCAGGGAGACCACGATGACGCCGTCCGCCTGGCCGTGACGCAGGTCGCCGACCAGGCGGGCGCGCTGCTCCCCGGTGCCGACGAACTGCAGGGCGAGCTGGATCCCGGCCGGGTGCAGCACCCGCATCAGCCCACCGACGACCCGGCCGAAGTAGGGGTCGGCGAAGAACCGGTTCAGGAACGGGTCGTCGTCGTGACTCTCGGAGTCGGAGACGACCAGGGCGATGATCCCGGTGCGACGGGTGACCAGCGAGCGGGCGAGGCGATTGGGCACGTACCCGGTGCGCTCGACGGCGTCCCAGACCACCGCGTGCAGCTGGGGATCGACGTTGCGGATCCCGTTGATGGCACGCGACGCGGTTGCGCGGGAAACCCCGGCCGCCCGGGCGACATCGTCCAATGTCGGCAGCCGTCCACCGACCGGTGGGCGGCGGCCCGTGGTCGTCATCGCACGGCGCTCCGGCAACGCATGCCGTCTTTATAGCACGGTGGAAAGCGCTCTCCATCGAGCGTGTTCCACAGGGCCGATGGCCGGGAGCGATGCCGGCCAAGGGGCACGGAGGCCGTGTCGACGATTCGGATCGAGCCGGGTACCGCCCACTATGTACATTCATGCCCGAGATAGTTCCGGAACCAGCCCGAGATATTGACGCCCGTGCAACACCGGCGTAACACTGCGGGAAAGCGCTTTCCCGCACCCCGCAGCCGGATTCCCCTCCCCCGCCCGGCGCGATGACCGCCGCCAGGCAGAGCCATCTCCCGCGCGCCGAGTGGGAAGCCCGGCCATCCCCCTGGAGATCCCATGAGACGAACGCTCGTTGGGCTCATCGCACCGATCTGCGCCGCCGTGCAGCTCTCGGCCGGCATCCCACCGGCACACGCCGCCGACGCCCTGCTGTCACAGGGCCGACCCACCCTCGCCTCGTCGGCAGAGAACGGCGAATCACCCGCCGCGGCCGCCGTCGACGGCCGACTCGACACCCGCTGGGGCAGCCAATGGTCGGATCCGCAGTGGCTGCGGGTCGACCTCGGCGGCACCGCGACGATCACGCAGGTCGTGCTCGACTGGGAGACCGCGTACGCGAAAGCGTTCCAGATCCAGACGAGCCCGGACGGCACCACCTGGACCACCATCTACGACACCACGAACGCCACCGGCGGCACACAGACCCTCGACCTGTCCGGCGACGGGCGCTACGTGCGGATGTACGGCACCGAACGCGGCACCGGCTACGGGTACTCGCTGTTGGAGTTCAAGGTCTACGGTTCGCTCGCCCATGTCCCGCCGACCGACGGCGACGGTTACGTCTACGCGAATCCACCGGTCACCGGCGTGGTCCCCTCCATCGCCGTGCCACCGGCGACCAACCCGCCGACCACCCACCACGAGTTCCAGGCGAACTGCTCGGTGAGCCGCTCCAACCTGCCCGACGACCCGATCGTCTTCCCCAACCTGCCCGGTGCTTCGCACTTGCACACCTTCCTGGGCAACACCACGACCAACGCGGCCACCACATTGGCCAGTCTGCAGGCGGGACAGACGTCCTGCATCACCCCGGGAGACCGGACCGGGTACTGGATGCCGACGGTGCTCAACGGCGACACCGCGGTGCAGCCCGTCGGCCGGCAGGTCATCTACTACAAGAGCGGCGTGATCGACTACCGCAGCGTACGGCCGTCGCCGCTCGGCCTGCGTTACGTGGTGGGCAGCCATTCCGCGACGATGGCGGAGTTCGCGAACGCTCCCGGCGCGGTCGAGGGCTGGGAGTGCGGCGACAGCACCCGCCACTGGGACTTCCCGGCGAGTTGCCCGGCCGGCAGCCAGCTCAACATCCGATACCAGGCGCCGAGCTGCTGGGACGGCATCCACCTCGACACACCGGACCACAAGAGCCACATGGCGTACCCGGTGGTCGGGGTGTGCCCGGCCAGCCACCCGGTGGCGGTGCCGATGATCGAGTTCAAGATGGCCTTCCCGGTCAGCGGCTCGATGATGAACGTGCGGCTGTCCAGCGGGCGCGGCTACACATTCCACTACGACGTCTACAACGCGTGGGACCCGCCGACGCTGGCCGCACTGGTCACCCATTGCATCAACGGCGGACTCCAATGCGATCCGCGCGGTTTCGACCAGTACAAGCCGGACCGTGGTGCCGCTCTGAACGAGAACTACGAGCTGCCGTGAATGGTCGCCCGGGTTCGGACGATTCGACGGTCCCGCCTGCCCCCGATGCAGTCTCCGATCTGAGGAGTACCCCGTGCACATGCCGCTCCCCCAGGCATCGCCGATCATCCCCGGCACCCGCATGCGGCGCTGCCCCCGGCGGCTCGCCCCGGTCGTCGTCATCACGATCGTCGTCGGCTACCTTGCGGCCGCGCAATTCCCGGCGCACGCCCACGGAACCCTGCTGTCCCAGGGCCGCCCGGTGCTCGCGTCCTCTGAGGAGGGTGCCGGCGTCACAGCGGCCGACGCCGTCGACGGCAACACCGGCACGCGCTGGTCGAGTCAGTTCTCCGACGGCTGGACCACCGTCTGGAGCGACGACTTCACCGGTCCGGCGAACACCGCACCGAACCCCGCCAACTGGCTCATGCGTACCGGTACGTCGTACACCGGAGGCGCCGCCAACTGGGGCACCGGCGAGGTGGAGACCGCATCCGACGCGAGCACCAATGTCGCGCTGGACGGCACCGGCAAGCTGGCCATCACCGCGATCCGGGACGGCGCCGGAAAATGGACGTCCGGCCGCCTCGAAACCCAGCGCACCGACTTCGACCCACGCCCCGGCGAACTCCTCAAACTGAGCGCGGTCCTCCGGCAACCCGACGTGGCCGACGGGCTCGGCTACTGGCCCGGATTCCGCGCCACCGGCGCCGCCTACCGGGGCGACTACACCAACTGGCCCGCCGTCGGCGAAACCGACATCATGACCGACGTCAACGGGCGCAACCAGCTGTCGCAGACCCTGCACTGCGGCACCGCCCCCGACGGCCCGTGCGCGGAATACGACGGCCGGACGAGCGGCCTCGCCAGTTGCCCCGGCTGTCAGAGCGGCTACCACGAATACAGCCAGGTCGTCGACCGGACGAAGACCGACGAGGAGATCCGCTTCTACCTCGACGGCCGGCAGACGTGGGTGGTGCGTGAGTCGCAGGTCGGGGTCGCGGCGTGGAACGCCGCCGTGCACCACGGCTTCTACCTGCGCCTCGACCTCGCCATCGGCGGATCGCTGCCCGACGCCGTCGCGGGCGGCACCACACCCACGCCGGAGACCACCTCGGGCGGCGTCCTGTCGGTCGACTCGGTCACGGTCGCCCGCGCCACCGGCACCGTCCCCGCTGCGATGGCCGACCCCGCCACCCCGACCGGACCCTCGACGGTCCGGGTCACGGGCACGCAGGGCGCCTGGCAGCTCACGGTCGACGGCGCGCCGTACCACATCAAGGGTCTGACGTACGGTCCGCCGCAGGCCGCCGCCGACGGTTACCTGCGCGACCTGCGCGACATGGGAGTCAACACCATCCGTACCTGGGGCGTGGACGACACCGGCACCCCCACGCTGCTCGACAAGGCCGCACAGCAGGGCATCAAAGTGATCGTCGGGCACTGGCTGAACCAGGGCGCCGACTACGTCAACGACACGACCTACAAGACCGCGGCGAAGGCGGAGATCGTCGCCCGGGTCAACGCGTTGAAAGGCAGCCAGGGCGTGCTCCTGTGGGACGTCGGCAACGAGGTCATCCTCACCATGCAGGACCACGGCCTGCCCGCCGCCGAGGTCGAGGCGCGGCGGATCGCGTACGCGCGGTTCGTCGACGACCTCGCGCAGGCGATCCACGCGGCGGATCCGAACCACCCGGTCACCTCGACGGACGCGTACACCGGCGCGTGGCCCTACTACCAGCAGTACGCGCCGCACCTCGACCTGCTGGCGGTCAACTCCTACGGCGCGATCGGGACCGTCAAACAGGACTGGATCGAGGGCGGATACACCAGGCCGTACATCGTCACCGAGGGCGGACCAGCCGGGGAGTGGGAGGTGCCCGCGGACGTCAACGGCGTACCCACCGAGCCCACCGACCTGCAGAAACGAGACGGATACCGCAGCAGCTGGGATGCGATCACGGCGCATCCCGGGGTGGCGCTCGGCGCGACCGAATTCCACTACGGCACCGAGAACGACTTCGGCGGCGTCTGGCTCAACACCGTCACCGGCGGATGGCGGCGCCTCGGCTACCACGCGCTGCGGCAGGCGTACACCGGACAGCCATCAGCCAACACGCCGCCCGAAATCACCGCCATGGCCGTGAGCAACCCGACCGCCGTACCCGCGGGTGCGCCGTTCACCATCACCAGCACGGCCACGGACCCGGACGGCGACCCGATCCGCTACAACCTCATGTACTCCGACAAGTACCTCACCGGCGACACCGGCCTGACCAACGTGGTCTTCACCGACCACGCCGACGGTTCGTTCACCGCCCGCGCGCCGGAACGGCTCGGGGTGTGGAAGGTCTATGTGTACGCCTTCGACGGCCAGGGCAACGTGGGCATCGAACAACGCTCGTTCCGGGTCGTGCCGCCCACGGTCACGGGCACCAACTTGGCCCGCGGCCGGACGGCCACCGCCTCGTCGTACCAGCCGACCGGCGCGAACGGGCCGCAGACGGCCGCCTACGCGGTTGACGGGGACTACGGCACGAGGTGGGCCAGCGAGTGGGTCGACACCGCGTGGCTGCAGGTGGACCTCGGCTCGGTGCAGGCGTTCGACCATCTTCAGCTCGCCTGGGAGGCGGCCTACGCCAAGGCGTACACGATCCAGGTCTCGGCGGACGGCACCACCTGGACCACGCTGTTCAGCACCAGTACGGGCAACGGCGGCTTCGACGATCTCGACGTCACCGGCTCCGGCCGGTACGTCCGGGTCACCGGAACGGCCCGCGCGACCGGGTACGGCTACTCGCTGTGGGAGTTCGGCGTGTACCGCACCTGATCCGACCGACAAGGCCGCCCACTGCTTGCCGGGCCGATCAAGTATCGCGAGATCTGGAACCCGTGCGGTCTCTTCGGGGCGGCGTCGGACTCACGGGTTCCATTCGGCGAGTGCCTTGCCGGCCTGCTCCCGGCCGTACTCGATGATCTTCTTCGCCCGGCCGGGTTCGAAGTTCAGGAAGTCGTTCACGCTGAAGCCGAGTTCGGCCGGTTCTATCAGCAGAATCGGAACGTCACGCTTGACCGTGGCCTCGGGCGCGGCGCGGGCCAGCTGGTTGACGGTCTTCGCGTGGTCGAGATCAGCGGTGAGCGCGAAATGGACCACGTTGTCGGCCAGCAGCGCCATGGCGGCACCGAGCGACGTCGGTGTCGGCGCGGGGCGGGTGATGCCGGCGCCGGAGGCCACGATCACCCGGTCCGGCTGGTACCGCATGGCCGGTGCGAGCGGGGTGTTCGTCACCAGGCCGGCGTCGACGAGTCCGTGGCCGTCGCTGTTGCTGCCGGGCGGGAACAGCATCGGCACCGCGGCGCTGGCCAGCACGTGGTCGACGGTGAGGTCGACTGTCCGGAACGTCGCATCGTACCGCTCCGGCGGGGGCGGCGCGGAACAGAAGCGCACGACGTTGCCGGTGCTCTGGTCCACGGCGGAGACCACGACCGTGACGCCGGACCGCGGCTGGATCGCCGTCCCGCCGAGGTAGGTCGCGAGTGTCCGGCGGGCCGGAGCGGTGTCCAGCAGCCAGGTCCATCCGACCGCGTCCAGGGCGTACTCGACGAGGTTGAGCCTGGGCCGCAGCAACTGCCGCACATTGACCGCCCGCCACAGGTCCAGCCGCGGCCGGTAGATGTCGTGCCAGCGGATGTCGCACCACATCCTCGCCAGCGTCTCGGCGTCGGTGCCGGCGCCGACCACGCAGGCGTTGATCGCACCGGCCGACACCCCGGACAGGACGGTTGGCCGCTCCCCCGCCTCTTCCAGGGCCCGGATCACCCCGGCGCCGAAGTACGCCGCGGGTGCCCCGCCGCCGGAGAGGACCAGCGCCGTGCCGGTCATGACGAGACCTTGGCCCGGTGCGGCCCGTGCCCGATCGGGCCGAGGCGCTCGCCCGCGAACCCGTCCCTGCGCCAGCCGGGACGACCTCTCGCCTGATCGGCGTCCCGCATGCCGGCACAATGTGAAATCCGGCGTTCCATGAGGCCCCCGTAACCCGCGCGCCGAATGATCCCCCGCCATCCGAAGGTTACCGAGGGTAGTCGTCTCCGCGGGGGCGCGTGGGGGATTCCAGCGATCCGTCCCGGCCTAAGCTAGTCGTTTAACCTCCGGTCCCCATCCGGCGCCACGGCTAGGCAGCCGATGCGTCGTCGACGGCGACTACAGCGAGTGCCGGTCGACCAGCCGGGGCGTGGGCAGAGACCGGGCCAAGCGCGCCTTCTCAGATCCGGATATCCGCGGACCGGCATATGCGCGGCGCAGGCCGTAGGGTGCCGTTGTGACTGAGTTTCGCCCGGTGAGGCTGGTGGCCATCTCGCTGGACTGTCCCGACCCGCAGCGGCTTGCCGACTTCTACCGGGGGCTGCTTGGGGGCCGCCAGTTGTGGGCGAAGGAGTCCAGTGTCGGAATCGAAGTGCACGGGGCTGTGCTGGTAGCGCAACAGGTCGCCCGTCATGTTCCCCCGGTTTGGCCGGGAACGGCGATCGTGCACCTCGACCTCACCGCCGACGATCTCGGGACGGCTGAGGAGCGGGCGGTAGCGCTCGGGGCCACGCTGCCTGAGCAGCCCGACTCGCGGTGGCGGGTACTGCTCGATCCGGCCGGCCATCCGTTTTGCCTGACACCGTTCACACCGGACTCGGTAGCCTGACCGATCATCCGCAGCCGGCGGGCCATGAGGGCAGGTTCGCCCAGGTGATGTGCGCGTCGGAGTGTTCCGGGAGGCGTTCGTGGTCGCGGACGTTACGGCGGGCGCGCATCAGCCAGGACAGCGACCGTTCCACGATCCACCTGCGCCCCGAGAACGGATACGTCTCGAGGCTGCCCCGAACAGGCCGCCGCCGTGGCGTCGCACGTTCGGTGCCGCCGGCCACAGGTTCCCAGCTCTGTCTATCAGGTAGTGGCGCATGCTGATATCCTGCCGACCTCTTATTGATCATGGGGGTCAGGAATGTCAATGCGCCATGCCGTCCGGGCGGCTGCCCGGGCGTCGGTGGTCGTCGCCGCTGTCGTCGGTCTGTCCGCACCCGCGTACGCGGCCGAGACCACGCCCTCCGCGCCCGTCGTGGAGGACGTCGACCTCGTCTCCGGCCCGGTCGACGCGAAGACCGAAGCTCGCCCCGGTACGAACCCGGCGGTGCCGATCGAGATCCGCAACGCCGGCACGAAGGCGGTGCCCGGCGTGGCGATGCGCCTGACGACCTTCGACCGGTGGGTGATGCCCAACCAGTACAGCAACTGTTGGTACCTCACGCCCGGCCGAGGCAATTTCGACGTCCACTACGCGATCTGCAAGTTCGATGTGGAGCTGGCTCCCGGCACCACGTACAAACTTGCCGAATCGCCGATGGTCCTGCTGGCCCGCGAGCCGGGAACGAAGGCTACTTACGACTACGAGCACCACTGGTACACCGCCGACCAGATGGACAAGCTCGGCTTGCTGAAGCCGCAGCCGCCCGGCTACTCCTACCAGCCGGGTAGCGGTGGCGTGCTCACTCTTGAGCCGGCAGCGCCTGCCGTCTCCGGGCAGCACGCTGAGGTGATCGACTCCAACGACGCGAACAACAAGTCGCACGGAACCATCGTGATCGGCGCGAGCGCGGTTTCGCCGTCACCGTCAACCTCTGGGTCCCCGTCACCTTCGACTTCGACCTCGACCTCGACCTCGACCTCGACCTCGGCCTCGGTCTCGGCGGCACCGGTCCGCACGGTCTCGGCGGCACCCTCCGGCGGCGCCGTCGCGGGTAGCGCCGGTTCCGGCGCCGGCACCGGTGGTGCTCTCGCGATCACCGGTGCGAACGCGGCTGTCGCCGCGGTGGCCGGTGGCGTGCTGATCGCGGGCGGTCTCGCGGCGTTCTTCGTGGGGCGCCGCCGCAAGGCCTCCTTCACGGCCTGACGTTCAAGGTGGGTGGGATCACCCGGGCGTCCTGCCCGGGTGATTCGATACTCGTGCGACCGCACTCATCCGGTGCGACTTCTCTTCCGCGGCGCTCGCGCTCCCAACCGGCTCGCAGCGACCGGCTCACGAGCAGCCCAGAACACCATGGACGCCCGCGCCTCACCCAGCAGCCGCCCACCACAGACCAGACAACTCCGCAGCGCCGGCCTGGCCGGTGCCCGCCCGGCCACGACCGGCTGGCGTACGGCCTACTGGGTCATCGCGTGGCCGCCGCACCCGCGTCCTCCACTTAAGATCCGCTGTATGCCGACCACCACCACCCGGTTCATCTGGCCGATCGGAGACGGCGTCGTCCTGATACCTCGCACGCCGGCGATCGCTACGGCGTACCACACCCTGGTTGCCGCTAACCATGCCCGCTTGGCTGTCTGGTCACCCGGCGGCGAGGAGCCCACGCCGGAAACCACCCGCACCGCACTGGAACGCTCCGGACATGCCTGGCTGGACGGCAGCCGCCTTCCGCTGGCAATCGGCGTGCAGAGCGACGAGGGCCACCGCCTCGTCGGCGCGATGAATCTGACGATCGACAGGTCCGCGGGAAATGCCGACGTGGGTTTCTGGATCGACGCCGCCGCCGAGGGCCGAGGCCTGATCACCTGCGCGCTGGACGCCGTACTCGGTCATGCCTTCGGTGATCTCGGCCTGCACCGCGTCGAGATGCGGACCTTGACCACCAACGACCGCAGCCGCCGCTTGGCGGAACGCTTGGGCTTCACCCTCGAGGGCGTCCTGCGCGGTGCGGTCAAGTTTCCCGACGGCCACCGAGATGTAGCGGTGTACGCGATGCTGGCTGGGGAATATTCCGAGCCGTCACCCACAGCCGCGAGAACCGGCGCGACAACTGATTGAGCTGACCGCCGACAACGCGCGGGCAGTACCCCGCTCCAGACATGCCCCGATCACCGTTCTCTCGCCCGACAGCCGCAGGGTGGTCCAGCCGGCTGGCAGCTTGCCGCCGGTACGCAGCGCCGACACCGCGTCCTTCGCGTTGCGCCGCGTCCCGAACGCCTTGTTCATTTCGTAGTGGTCCTGCGGATCCTCCAGCCAGCCGCCAGAATGACGCCGTTGCCGGCATGGACACCCTCGATCGGGTTCCGCCCGGGGATCTGTTCACCTGTCGGCTGGTTCGTGGGCGGGGGTTTCGTTGAGGAGTCTGCCGGCGATGTTGGTCAGGGCCTGGTCGAGCTGGGCTCGGTCGTCGGGATCGGTCATCGTGATGTCGTCGAGGTGTGTGTCGAGCCATTGCCGCCAGGCGTCCTGGATAGTGCCGAGCTGTTCACGGCCGACGGGAGTCAGGGCGATGACGCCGTCGGTCTGCTCGGCGTAGCCGGCCTGGCACAGGTCGGTGAAGACGGGTTGCAGCACCTCGTGCGGTAACCGGTACACCCGGGCGATCGCGGTCAGCTCGGCCCGGCCCCGGGTGCTGGTGTGCAGGTGGGTCTGGCCGATCGCCCAGGCCTGAGCGGGGCTGAGGACGCCGCCAGTGCCGGCCAGGACCTGTTCGAGGACGACCCGTGCGCCGGCCTGGCGCATGATGTCGCTGACCTCCCGTTCGAGCTGAGCGACGCGGTCGGCGGAGGTGGTGGGGGCGGAGAAGCCGTCGCCGACGTCGGTGGCGGCCGCGCGGGCGCTGCCGCGCAGCGGCACCTCCTTGAGGAAGCACGCGACGATGAAACCGAGCAACGCGACGGGCACGACCCAGCGGAAGACGTACTGGATGCCGCTGGCGTACGCGTCGATGATCGGGGCGGCCTGCGCCGGCGGCAGCTGGTGCAGCAGGTGCGGGTCCCTGGCGGCCGCGACGGTGCCGGCGGGTGCGCCCGCGAGCGCGGCGGCCAGTTCGGACGCCAGGTGGTTGCCGTACAGGGTGCCGAACGCGGCGGTGCCGAACGCGCTGCCCAGGGTGCGGAAGAACGTGACTCCGGAGGTGGCGGTGCCCAGGTCGGCGTACGGGACGGTGTTCTGCACGGCGATCGTGAGCACCTGCATGGACAGGCCGATGCCCAGGCCCAGCACGAGCATGTACAGCGACTCCAGCCATGTGCTGGTGGTGCGGCCCATGGTCGACATCAGGAACAGGCCGACGGCCATGACCGCGGTCCCGGCGATCGGGAAGACCCGGTACCGCCCGGTCCGCCCGATCACCGAGCCCGACAGGATCGAGGTGATGAACAACCCGACGACCATCGGCAGCGTGCGGATCCCGGAGGCGGTGGCCGAGACACCCTTGACGTACTGCAGGTAGATGGGCAGGAACGTCATGGCGCCGAGCATGGCGAAGCCGACGATGAAGCTCAGCACGGAGCAGACCGTGAAGACGGAGTTGCCGAACAGGCGCATCGGCAGCATCGGCTCGGAGACACGCCGTTCGACGGCGACGAAGGCGGCGAGCAGCACCACCGAGGCCGCGATCAGGCCGATGATGACCGGGGAGCCCCACGCGTACTCGTTGCCGCCCCAGGACAGCGCGAGGATCATGCTGGAGGAGCCGAGCGCGACCAGCGCGATGCCGAAGTAGTCGACGATCGGGCGGCCGGGGGCGCGCAGCGACGGCAGCGTGCGGGCCGACACGGCGAGCACGACCACGGCGACCGGTACATTGATGTAGAACGCCCACCGCCAGCTCAGATGGTCGGTGAACAGCCCGCCCAGGGTCGGCCCGACCACGGTGGTCACGCCGAAGACCGCGCCCAGCGCGCCCTGATAGCGGCCCCGGTCGCGCAGCGGGATCACGTCGGCGATCAATGCCATCGAGGTGACCACCAACCCGCCCGCGCCGATGCCCTGCACGGCCCGGGCGGTGATGAGGAACAGCATGTCGTGCGCGACGCCGCACAACGCCGACCCGGCGATGAACACCACGGTGCTGACCTGGAAGACCAGCTTGCGGCCGAACAGATCACCGAACTTGCCGGCCAGCACAGTGGCGACCGTCTCGGCCAGCAGGTACGCGGTCACCACCCAGGACAGGTGCGCCGCGCCGCCAAGGTCGGCCACGATCGTCGGCAGCGCCGTCGCCACGATCGTCTGATCCAGTGCCGCGAGCAGCACGCCCAGCATGATGGCGACGAAGATGGTGTTGATCTGCCGCCGGCTCAGCACGGGCGGGGCGGGGCCGTCGGCCACTGCGGAGGTCGCCATGCCGGAAGTCTCACTCGGCACACGGCGCGGTGTCACCGGTACCGCAAAACCCGGGGCATGGCTTCGAACGTACGACCGCCCGCGGCGAGGGAGGTCCGAGCTGGCCACGCTCCCGGGGGAGAATTGTTGATCGAAGTTTGCCCGCTGGGTGATGTCATCGCGGGGTCAGGGTAGGCGGCCGGTGATGCAGGGGTCGCCCGGGTCGATCTTCGCGACGATGCGGCGCCCGATCTCGCCGAGCTGGCGCTGCTGGGCCTTGGTGAGCGCGTCGAAGATCAGCCGTTGCACCTCGGCGACATGTCCGGGGGCGGTGGCCACGACCTTGTCCCAGCCTGCGTCGGTGAGGATGGCGAGGGTGTAGCGGCCGTCGGCCGGGTCGGGGGTGCGCCGAACCCAGCCGCGTTTCTCCAGCCGGGCCACGACCTGCGAGAGCCGCGACAGTGATCCTTCGGCGAAGCCGGCCAGCACGCTCATTCGCAGAGTGCGCTCCGGCGACATCGACAGTCCGGCCAGCACCTGGTACTCGAAGTGGCTGAGCCCGGCGTCGCGCTGCAACTGAGCGCCCAGGGCCGTGGGTAGCCGCATCATCATCCCGGTCAGCGCCAGCCAGGTCTGTGTTTGGTCGTCGTCCAGCCATCGCGGCTCCTGAGCAGCTTCCATGCATCGAGCATAACTTCACATCTGAAGTGATCCAACCTCGATTTGACTTGTATGTTGAAGTCATCCGGAGTTACGGTTTGCTCAACGCTTGAAGTCATCTGACGCCTGGAGAACCTCGTGAACATCGCCCTGTGGATCATCGCCGGAGTGCTGGCCGCCGCCTTCGCCGCTGCCGGCGTGATGAAGCTTTCCCAGCCGAAGGAGAAACTCGCCGCGTCCGGCCTGGCCTGGACCGAGGATTTCAGCGCCGGCATGGTCAAGCTGATCGGGGCGCTGGAACTGCTCGCCGTGATCGGGCTGATCCTGCCTGGGCTGTTGGGAATCGCGCCGATCTTCGTCCCGCTCGCCGCGACCGGCCTTGTCCTGACGATGATCGGCGCGATCGTGGTGCACGCCCGCCGCAAGGAGTACTCCGGCATCGGCGTCAACGTGGTCCTGCTGCTGCTCGCAACCGTCGTGGCGTGGGGCCGGTTCGGCCCGTACTCGTTCTGATCACAGGCCCTGTCGTCGGGCCGTGCCAGGTCCCCCTCTCAGTTTCCAGCGGCGTTGTACAGCCGTGGGCCAGCCCCGCACGCGGAGTTGGCCGATATGACGCGCCCGATCCACCAGTTCACACAAGGAAAGAGCAACCAACCATGACCCTGCTCCGCGTTGACGCCAGCATCCAGGGGCCCCGGTCCGCCAGTAGCGAGCTGGCTGACCTCGTCCTCGCCGAGTGGACCGCCGTCCACCCCGAGCGGCCCGTGGTACGCCGCCACCTCGCGACCGACCCGCTACCCGCCGACGCCTGGGCCGCCGCCATCGGCGGCGCGTACACCCCCGCCGAGCAGCGCACCGACGCCCAACGCGCGGCGCTCGCCGTGGCCGGGGAACTGGCCGCCGAACTGCGGGCCGCCGACGCCGCGGTGCTTGCCATGCCCCTGTACAACTACGGTGTCTCCCAGCACACCAAGACATGGATCGATCTGGCTCTCGCCGGTGGCACGCTCGGCGAGAAGCTGCTCGACGGCAAGCCCGTTGTCCTGCTGACCACCCGCGGCGGCGCCTACGGCCCGGGCACCCCGCGCGAGGGCTGGGACCACAACACCGACTACCTGCGGCGCATCCTGGTCGACATCTGGGGTGCCGACCTCACCGTCGTGGAACGCGAGTTCACCCTGGTCGGCATCAACCCAGCGCTCGACGAGTTCACCGACCTTGCCGCCGAAATGAAAGCCACGGCCCACGACGCCGCCACCGCGGCGGGCAAGGCCCTCGCCACCCACTGACCCCGCTACGGCGCCGCGCGGGACGAACCTTGCTGGCGGTCAGACGAACAGGCCTTGTGGATCATCGCTAGCCTGCTGGCCGCCGCCTTCGCCGATGCCGGCGTTATGAGCGGTCCCATCTGAACTCACACCCGCTCCTCGCGTCCGCCACCGGCAACGCCGACTCCCGGTACGGCGGAAACGCCACAGCGGCGCGAAGACAGGCCAGGAACACCTCCGTGGACGACACGTCGTCAGCCAGGCCAGCCGGCTAGGTACTCCTCGAAGTCGACGTCTCGTCCGATCTCGCGCCACCCAGCCACCTCGACCGCAAACGGTGGGCCGACCAGGACGGGAAGTCGGTGCGCCAGATGCCGGGCAAGGAAACGCCACACCGCACGGTTCAGCTGAGACTGCCGCGAATTGGCCGGCGCCTCGGACCCACCCCGGTGGAAGAACACCACCGCGCCAGCGGCGTCTCGCACCGCAACCCCCAGCCCGATCCGCTCCCTGCACTGCGGGCATGCGAGATAACCCTCGCCGGAAACGTCGAACCCCCGGTCGCGATGCTCAGCGAACGCACCCTCCGGCCACCCGGCCAGGTACTGCGCGAACGGCCGGTCCCCGAACGCGTCACCACCGATCGTCGGCGTGGCCGGATCGGCGGCGTGATCCTCCGGAGACTCTTCCAGGACCGGTTCGAGCACATGCCCCGCATGATCAGCGAAGATCTTCCACAAGGATCCGGACATCTCCCGATCGTCGCTGTGCTTGGGATACGACTCGTGGAACGCGTAATAGAGGATGTCGTCCCACGAGTTGCGCAGCGGCTTACCGAGTGCCATGCGAGCATCGCGGCACCAGCAGTACAGATAGGCATCTCTACTCAACGCAGACCCCGATCACCCGAACGCGCCCATGCCACGACCGCCCGGCATCCAGACGCCGCGCGGCTTCCCCTTCGGGTCATGGAACGCCACCCACATGTCCTCGTACCTGGCCAGCTGTTCATCTGACCGCTGCCGCCAAATCCGTCCATCATCGTCTTGACCGCCTCGGGCGGGCCGCGCCCGGTAGACGCCGTTGCCCGACCCGGTGACGAGCCCGAGGGCGACGAGCCGGGCGCAGACGCCCCCCGCATTCGACAATGGCAGAGCGTACGAAGACGGCGCACCGCAACGCATCGGATATCCACGCCGAAGCGGCCGCTCAAGCCTCGACGACGGCGCCGTACTCATCGATCATGCTGGAATCTCAAACCCGCAGGAAATCACCATCGAACAGTAGCCGGAGGTGGTTGTCGCCCAAGGCGGACCGAGGGGTGTCGGCGACCAGCGTGGCGATCTCATGGGCGGCGAGCGTGGGTGCGATGCGCTCGTTGCCTGCCGGCTGCCGGGTGCGGACGGTATGCCGGCCGCATAGGCATGGCGTTCGCGGGCTCCCGTCGGCCCGAGCTAGGCAGTTAGGATAGCCGCATGCCCAGCCCCAGTCGCCCTCGGTCCACATTTGACACCGCATATTGGCAGCAACGTCTACACATTCTCGCTGAGAAGCATCGCGTGGCTGGTGCAGCCCTCGGCATCCTGTCAGGCGACAAGGTCCTGTGCGCTGCGTATGGGATGGCGAATGCCAGAGCCGGGCTTCCGGTTCAGCCTGACACCGTGTTCCAAATTGGTTCAATCACCAAGGTCTACACGGCAACGGCCGTCCAATGTCTTGTCGCCCAAGGGCTGCTGGATTTGGACCGGCCCGTATCGACCTGGCTGCCGGAACTCCGGCTGGCGGACGGCCTGGAGAATCGGATAACGCTGCGCCACCTTGTCACACACACCAGCGGTATCGCTGGTGACATCTTCACGGACACGGGACGAGGCGATGATTGCCTCGAACGATATGTTGATGCACTGGCCCCCGTGCCGCCGAACCTTCCACCGGGCGAGACCTTTTCCTACTGCAACTCAGGTTTCAGCCTGGCGGGCCGGGTCATTTCGGCGGTCACCGGCAGGGTGTGGGACGCGGCGATGCATGACCTCGTCTTCAAACCGCTCGGCCTCAACAATACAATGACGTTGCCGGAGGAGGCGATACTCCACAGTGCTGCTGTGGGACATGAACGTCAGCCCGATGGCACCTTTACTCCGGTAGCGCGCTGGGTTCTGCCTCGGTCCGGCGGCCCGGCTGGCGGAATCGTCTCATCGGTAGGTGACGTGCTCGCCTTCGCACGCTTCCATCTCCACGATGGATGCGTCCCGAATAACGAAGCAGTGCTTCCGTCGGACCTCATACGCGACATGCGGTCCCCGCAGGTTGGATTGCCGTTCGATAATGGTGAGACAAAGTCAGTAGGTTTGGGCTGGTTCCTCCAGAACTGGGGCGGACACTCACTTTTCGGGCACGACGGCGATACCATTGCCCAGAGCGCGTGCCTCCGCATCATGCCATCGAAAGGCCTCGCGGTCGCACTACTGACAAACGGAGGACCTGCCCGCGACCTCTACCGGTCCTTGTGCAACGAAATCTTCGCCGAACTCGCCGGAGTTTCTCTGCCGCCACTCCTACAGCCAGAGCCTGACCCTGAACCGTTTGATCTCGAGCGGCATGCCGGCGTTTATCAGGGCTTCGAGGACAACATTGAGGTCGTACGACACGAAGGAGTACCGCTTCTGCGGTGGACCTTCTCGGGCTCGCTCGCAGATGTCATGCCGACCACGGAAGGCGAATACGAAACCGTGGTGGCCGGTCCTGACCTGCTGCTCCATCGAGATCCAGGCCAAAGCCGATGGTGGCCCGCCGCGTTCATGCAGCTACCTGATGGCAGAGCGTGCCTCTACGCTGGGAACCGCGCATATCCACGAGAGCGTTAGCTCCCAGATTTCCGACAAGCGAAGGAACTGCCGCCGTGACAGCAATGGCTTTCCGCGCTGCAAGTCTCCCGGTCCGCCCGCTACCAGCACACCCATGGCCGGTTCGCCAACGGCCCATATCATCGGCCGATGATCAACGTCCGGAGAGCCACCGCCGCCGACGCCGCAGAACTGGTCCGGCTTCGCGGCGTACTGATCGCTGCGATGCAGGGCCACGAGCCCGCGCACGGTCGATGGCGCGAGTAAGCACAGCAAACACTCGAGAGGCGACTGGACGATGCCGAGCCCACCCTCGTGTCCTTCGTCGTTGCACAGCCGGACGCCCCGAACCGGCTCGCCGCCTGCGCCGTCGGCACCGTGGAAACGCGCCTCGGCGGACCGGGCAACCCCAGCGGCATGACCGGCTACATCTTCAACGTCGCCACCGATCCCGCCCACCGACGCCGTGGCTACTCCCGGAGCTGCACCACGGCCCTGCTGGACTGGTACCGCGCCCGGGGCATCGTCACTGTCGATCTGCGCGCCACACCAGAGGCTGAATGGCTTTACCGATCGCTCGGCTTCGTCCGCACGCCAGACCCGGCCATGCGACTCCAGTTGCCTGGAACCGCCTGAGCACGACGTTCACGGAAAGCCCGCCAGAGCCCCGTTCTCACGAACGAAATCAAGCCTCGTACGGCCGCCAGGCCGCCCCGGGGGCGTGGCAGCCGGGCGCCCGGACCACCCGCGAACACCGCGGCGTCGGCACCCGTACCACCGCTCCGGAAAGAGCGGTGAAGTGCTGACGATCAGGGCAGCGGTGGCTCGGGCGGGGTGCCCTGCGGATACGGTGGCGCCGACTGGGGCGGGACCGGCGGCGGGTTCTCACCGGGCGGAGGATACGGGCCCTGCTGCGGCTGGTGGCCGGGCGGCGGGTAGCCGGGCGGTAGGTAGGAGCCCTGCTGTGGCTGGTAGCTGGGCGGCGGGTAGAAGCCCTGCTGCGGCTGGTGGTAACCGGGAGGTGGGTACGGCCCCTGCCCGAAGTTCTGCGACGCGGAACGACTGCGCGACGACCGCACCGACACCACGATCGCTGCCACAATGCCGCCGACGACGACGAGACAGCAGCAGATCCTGCTTCCCGCGAAGCCGATGTTGTACGCCAGGCTGTCGCTGGACTGCGCCGCCACCATGGCGGTCTCCCACTTCACTCCTACGCCTCCCCGTCGTCGCGCGCAGGGTGCGGGACCCCACCGAGCTTGATCAGATTACCTACATGCGTGGGCAGGACGTTCCCGGCTCCAGACAGACTCCGCCGGTCGCCGACACGCCCCCAACGCCACCGCCACCAGCCCTATGCAGCTCGATCGCGGAGCCTGGCTCGGCGAGCAACCGTACGATGGCGGCCCGCTGACCGCGCAAGGATTGGCAGTGTGTGTGGAGCTTGGGCTACCGAAGTAGCCTTCAGTAGTTATGGGCTCGCTTCTGCATTGCTATTTGTCGTGGTGCCTGAGTTGGAGCCGGTACCGCGTGATTCGGCCCGTGAAGTAGCTGGTCGTCGCGCGTCGGGCGTACTCGACTGATCTCACTGCGCCCGCTGGGCGTTGGTCGGCCGTTCCTGAAGGCTGCGCTTGTCCCCGGTCGTGCATCCGCGCGTGCCTGGTCCAGCACTGGCCGGACTCTGAACTCATCGCGCCCGCGATGTGGGGGCAAACAATGCCTTGAGGTCCTGGCGGGATCCGGCTGGATTCTGGTGTGACCGAAATTCTTCAGTAAGCGCGCAGACTGCCGATGGTCCGGGTCGCGCTTACATAGCGTTTCACCTTCGTCACTCGCTGACGTCAGCACTCACATCCGAGTGCTCGATGGCCTTCGCTGTGGCTAAACCCGTACCCGAAGGGCTCCCGTGAAGATTCGCACCGGCCTCAGTGCCGGCCTCGCTGCCGCCACCATCACCACCGCGGTGGCGGTCAGCTCCCCCGCGCTGGCCGTTTCCCCGGGCGGACCTTGGCACGTTCAGGTCGGTGCTTCCGGCTCCTCGCCCAACGGGATGGCGGTCTCCGGCGACGGCACGACCGCGTACGTCCTGAGCAGCACCGACGGTGACGGGGCCACGGTACGCGTCACTCCGGTCGATCTGGGGTCCGGCACGGGCGCCACTCCCCTCACGCTCACCGCTTCGTTCGCCGTCGGGATCGCGACCAGCGGCGACGCTGTTGCGGTCGCCGGCCAGGACGCCCAGGGCAACTCGGTGCTATGGCCCATCACCGGGGGCGAGTTCCAGCCGGCGATCCCCCTCACCAGTCCCGATGGCCCCGGGATTGTCAGCGACGTGACGTCGACCGGCACCGGGTTCACGGCGGTCGGACAGGTCAACAACTGCCTCGAAACGTGGCAGTGGGCGCCGGGCGACGGCACAGCGACTCCCAGCACACCAGTGTGCTCCGAGGACTACATGTACTACCCGTTGCATGTGGCCGCGCAGCCGGGCACCGGCACGGCGTACGCCGTCCTCGCGGGCTACCCCCAGGACGGCTCGCCGACGCACTACGAGCTGCGGAACATTTCTGCTCCCGCCGCCGCACCGATCACCCTCCCCGCAGACCTCGGCTACGTGTCCGCGATGACGGTGGGTGCCGACGGCGCCGTTTACCTCGCCGGCAACGGGGACGGCGGCCGGATCGTCCGGATCGACCCGAGTGACCCGAGCGCGACCACCGACCGCGACACCGGCCTGTCCGGGGGAGCAACTCAGCTCAGCCTCGTGGGCAGCGACCTCTGGGCCGCCACCTGGGCCGGGGTCAGCGTCCTCGACCCGGCCGGCACGACCTCCTACACGGCGGAATCGCCGGCGCCGGTGATCGCCGTCGACCAGGGGGGGCCGCAGTACTTCGCCGCCACGCCGAACGCGGTCTACCTCGTCGAGGCATCCGACTCGACGTTCCGCAACTCCGACGGCGTCGTCGCGCCGGGTCTGCTCAAGGTCGTCGCCCCGTCCGCACCCACCGCCCCGACGGTCGAGTTCAACGGGACGACGGCGACCTTGACCTGGGACGACACTGCGAACGGTGGCACCGCGGTCACGTCCGCGACCGTCATCGCGAACGACCACACGACGGACGTGACGCCGCCCCGCGCGACTGCGGCCGTGAACGTCAGCGACAACCAGGCCGAGGTCACCGTCACGGGCCTCGTCCCGGCTCACTTCTACGTGTTCGCCGTGAACCAGTCCAACGGCTTCTTCACTAGCGACTTCGGCACCGCGACCGGCACCGCCCCGCTCCCGTTCACCGCCACGCCGTCGAGGATCGCCGTGGCCGGCACGCCGGTGGTCGGCAAGACCCTCACGATCACGAACACCGGTTCGTGGACGGCGGGCGCCCAGCTGACTTACGTCTGGTACGCCGGAGCGAAGAAGGTCGGCGCGGCCGCGTCGTACACCCCGACGGTCGCCGACGCCGGCACCAAGATCAAGGTCGATGTCACCGGCGTCGCTGCCGGTCATCAGGCATCAGTGGTCCACTCCGCGGCCGTCGGGCCGGTCACCAAGCCGGTGTACAAGGTTGCCCACAAGCCCACCATCACCGGTAAGGCGAAGGTCGGTGCGACCCTGACCGCACACATCACCGGCCTCCCGAAGGGCGCGAAGGTCACGTACCAGTGGGGCGAGGGCTTCGGGCAGTACGGCGACGCGATCGGCGGCCCCACCACCAAGAACACGCTCAAGGTCACCAAGAAGATGCGCGGTGGGCGGATCTCGGTCATCGTGACCGTGACCGTGCCCGGGTACTCGAACGGCACCGCGTCCAGCGCTCCGACCGCGAAGGTCAAGTAACCTCGCCGGCGCCGCGTCCTCCGGGCCCCGCGGAGCCGCACGAAACACGCCAGGCCCGTCCTCCCCAACTGGGAGGACGGGCCTGGTCAATGTCGGCACGGTCCACTCTGACCGGACGGCGCGGGAAGATGCCGGACCCGTGACAGCGGAACCGCTCAAGGCAACACGCATGTCGCCGATGGGGCAACGGTGACATGGGAACCGATGCCTCCACATGCGTTGACAGGACGGTCACGGGCATGAAGCGCGCTCTTCGCCGGGTAGTTCCGGCGGCCCTCGTACTGACCCTTGCCAGCGGTGCCGCCGCGACTGCATTCACCCGCGCCGGCGACCTGTCCGGCAGCGACGTGAACGGCGTCGACGTTCCCGTGGGTGCTGCGTCGACCCATGATGCCGTGTTCACTGCTGCCCATGACGGTGACGCAGGGGCGACGCAGTCGGATGCGACGCAGACGACCCGGGTGCTGCCCCAGGCGATGCACGGTCAGGCTGCGGTGCGCACGCTCGGTGACCGGCTCCCGATGGTCGCGGCCGTCAACGGCCGTAGCGTCACGGCGCTGAAGAAGCTGCTGACGGAGGACCCGACAATGTGGGTCTCCCAGTCCGGCCGCATCTTCGTCAAGGACACCCTGCCCGCCGACGACACTGCCGCGATGTCCACACCCGGGCACCTCACGGCGTCCGCCTCCCAGCCGCTGGCGCAGACGTTCACCCTGCACTCGCTGCCGGGCAGTCGCCGGACCATCTACCTCGACTTCGACGGTGCGGACGCCACCAGCCTTGCCTGGAACTCCCAGGCTGGTCTCGCAGCGGGCACACAGCCCGGCTGGGACCCGGCGCAGGACGGCCCCGGGTTCAGCGACGCCGAGAAGGCCTCCATCCAAGAGATCTGGGCCAGCGTCGCGGAGGACTACGCCCCCTTCGACGTCGATGTCACCACCCAGGACCCAGGCGACGCCGCCCTGATCAAATCCAGCTCTGGTGACCTCGACTACGGCACCCGCCTGGTCGTCACCGACAGCGACTCGGCCTGGGCCAGCCTGTGCCACCGCAGCTGCGGTGGCATCGCCTGGCTGGGGACGTTCGGCGCGCAGGAGACCGGTCAGTACCAGGTTGCGTGGGTGTTCTCCCGCGGCGCCAGCAACCTGGCCCACCCCCTGTCCGAGGCAGCCGCCCACGAGATCGGCCACACCTTCAACCTGACCCACGACGGCACCGCCACCCAGGGTGACGGCAGCTACTACGGGGGCCACACCGGCTGGGCCCCGATCATGGGCGTCAGCTACTACCACGCCGTCACCCAGTGGTCCAAGGGAGAGTACGCCGACGCGAACAACCAGCAAGACGACGTCGCCGCCATCGCCTCACGTGCCCCGTTCCGTCCCGACGAGGCCGGAGACACCCGGGCCACCGCTGCTCACGTCCCGGCCGGCACCGCCTACATCACCAACCGCGACGACGTCGACTACTACGCGCTCGGACAGTGCACCGGGCCGGTCACGGTCACCGCAAACCCGGCCGCCGTCGGCGCCGACCTCGACATCAACCTGAAGATCGTCGACGCCACCGGCTCCCCCGTCGCCACCGCGGACCCCGCATCGGCCGAGTCGAACGCCATCGAGCCGTACCCGTTCGACACCAACCAGGGCGTGACCCTCCCGCACGCCGCGGGCATGGACGCCGCCGTCTCCGTCACGCTGCCCAACGGTCGCTACTACGCGATCGTCGACGGCGGTGGAGCCCAGGAAGGCGGCAGCGGTAACCCCGTCACCGACTACGACGACTACGGCAGCATCGGCGCGTACACATTGACCGCCACCGGCTGCACCGCCGATGCCACCATCCCCGGTGCCCCGACGAATCTCACCGCCACGATCTCCGGCACCGACGGTCTGGCCGTGACGTGGGCCGCCCCGATCAACAACGGCGGCGACGCCCTGATCGGCTACGACGTCACCCTCGACGGCGCCGCACCGACCCGCGCCGGCGCCGACGTGACCACCAAGGCGTGGCCGAACCTGACCACCGGCGTTCACACCGTGACCGTGGCTGCGGTCAACACGCACGGCGCCGGCCTCCCCGCCTCGATATCGGCGCGTCGCACAGTCCCGGCCGCACCCACGTTCTTCGGCACCCACATCGCTTCGGACCAGCAGAGCCAGAACCCCAACCTTCTCTACTTCTACATCGACTTCCTCCCGCCGACCGACGACGGGGGCAGCACGATCACCGCGTACAGGGTCGAGGTCGAGATCCGGCCGGGCGTGTGGGAGACCATCACCGTCCACCAGGTTGATGCGTACGCCCCGAACATCATCGCGTTCGGCCACGGCGTGTCGTTCATGCCCGGCCATCCGCCGCAGGGCATGCGCATCTCGTGGATCAACGAGGTCGGCGAGAGCGCCCCGCTGACCCGGCAGGCCCAGATCCCAGGCCCGCCGATGCTGCTCGGCATGGACGACATGACGATCACCCCGGACAGGCTGGCCAACACGCTTCGCGTTCAGTGGCACGACCCCTACCACGGCGGCCACCCCATCGAAGGCACCCGCCTCGGGTTCGCGCACATGCCCGACCCGGACAACGTGGACACCGACCACTGGCCCGTCACCGACGTCCAGGACGTCGGACCTAACGTCCACGACGTCACCTTCATCAACGTCGCCGCGGGCGAGCACCTGCTTGCCGTAGAGGCGTACAACGACCTCGGCCCGCGCCGGCAGATCTTCTCCGTCACCATGCCCGCCCTGCTGCCTCCGGACCCGGTCGCGGAGTTCGACCCGGTCGCACTCGACGCACGCGCCGGGACCGCGACCGTCCAGTGGAAGGCTCCCGCCACCGACCCGCTGCTCCCGATCCTGGGCTACGACGTCAGCATCGACGGCGCCCCGGCGGTTCGGATCACCACGACCAGCTACAAGCTGACCGGCCTGGCGCTGGGGTCCACCCACACGTTCACGGTGTCCGCGGTCAACCGGGCCGGCGTGTCCCACCCGTACGGGCCCCCCGACATCCGCGTCGTCACCACTCCGGCGCCGGTCACGAACCTGGCCGCCACCGTGGACCGGACCTCGTCGAACAACCTGACGGTCAACGCGACGTTCACCAGCGCCGCCGACAACGGTGGCGAGTCCGGCGACCCCCAGTACTGGTTCCGGATGCAGCCTGTTGACGGGCCTGATGGGTACTGGCAGCCCACCGGGTCGACATCCCTGACGGCGCAGTGGCTCGAGCCCGGCCGGTACACGCTTCAGGTTCGCACCCACAACGCCAACGGAGACTCGTCGATCACCAGCCTTCCGGTCACGGTCAGGCCCACCGAGGTGCCCGGCTTGGTCACCGACCTGCGGGTCAAGCACCTCAACCTCGGCGCCGGTACTGCCACCGTCACCTGGGGCGCCCCGGAGGACGACGGCGGATCCCCGCTGTGGAACTACTGGGTCAAGGTCACCGACCAGACTGCGCCGTCCGGGACGACAGCACCGGTCGACGGCCTGAGCTACGCGCTCACCGGCCTGGTCACCGGCCACACGTACCAGGTCGAGGTGCACTCGTGGAACACCATCGGGGACTCCCCGGTCGCGTACGCCACGTTCGTCGCGGCTTCCGCACCCAGCGCCGCGACCTCCCCGCAGGCGACAACCGACCGCCTGGCACGTACGGTGACCGCCACCTGGGGCGCACCGCAGAACGCCGGCGGCGCCGACGTCAGGCACTACTACGTGCGCCTCGATGCAGGTGACTGGCTGCAGCTCAGTGGCGACGCGGCGTCGTACACGTTCTCCCACGTGACCACGGGCGAGCACACCGTGCAGGTGCGGGCCGAGAACGGCGCGCTGGACGACGACGGGAACCCGGCGACAAGCATCGCGATCAGCACCGCCACGATGCCGGCCGCGCCCGTGGCTCCGGGAGCGGTGGTCGGCCTCAAGTCGACCCCCGACGCCGCACACGAACGCGCCGTCCTGTCGTGGTCCACGCCGGCCAGCGACGGCGGCACCCCGGTGACCGGCTACGACATCGTCGTCGGCGACAAGGCGTTCACCACCGCCGGGACCACGTTCACCGCCACCGGCCTCAAAGTCGGCACGGTCTACCGGATCACGGTGAGCGCCCGCAACGCCGTCGGGTCGGGTGCCTCGAGCGCTCAGACGGTGACGCTGACGACCACGCCGGGCGCACCGAAGATCGGCGCAGTCAAGGCGGGGAAGGCCGGCGGCTCCACAACAGTCGTGTTCACCTGGGCTCCTCCGACCGTCACCGGCGGCACCCCGCTGCAGGGGTACGAGGTCGTCGTGTACACGCTGAAGAAGGGTCGCATCATCGGCAGCAAGGCCTATCCGGTCGCTGCCGGCAGGCTGTCTCTGGAGGTCAAGCTGCCAGCCAAGGCAGGTGTCACGTACGCCGCCGCCGTTCGCGTCAAGAACGTGGTCGGCTGGAGCCCGCTCAGCGCCCGGTCCAAGGCTGCCGCCCCTCGCTGACCATCGAAGTCGGTGGTGGTGCATGTGCAGCAGCGCGGAGAGCACCTGGTCGGCGTTCGCGTCGTCGGGCACCGCGCCGCGGTATCGGACGAAGGCGGCGTTCCGGCGACACCACCAGCGGGCTGCCAGCCACTCGCATGGGCCATATTTGATCGTTCGCGCCATCGGAGAACCCTACGATCGACCATTGTGCTGATTGAAGCGAAGGCGAATCAGAGCGGTGTGCACCGCGGGCTCTATCCCCTTGCCGTCGTCTTTGCCTGCACCGGCCTGGTCGGTGCACTGTGGATGCCACTCCTGCCGCTGTTTCTCACCAGCGCGGTCCACGCCGGTCCGGTCGAGGTGTCGTTGTTTCTGGCCGTCAGCCCGGTGATGGCGGTGACGGTGAGCACGGTCGTGGCCCGGCTGTCCGACCGGTCGATGCGGCGGCGGGTGGTCATGGTGGCGGCGGCCGGCGCGGGTGCGGTCGCGATGGTGTTCTTCTCGGTGCTGCGCAGCTATTGGCCGCTGTTGTTGCTGGCGCTGACTCTGCTGCCGCTCGCCGGCACGCTCTACCCGCAGTCGTTCGCCTACGCGAGGCAGTGGCTGGACCGCTGGGGCAGCCGGCAGTCCGCGTTCGTCATCACCGCGCTGCGGACGCTCACCTCGATGGCCTGGGTGGCGGGTCCGCCGGCCGCGGGCCTGCTCTTCAGCCTCGGTGGCTTCACCGCCATTTTCCTGTCCACCGCGGCATTGTCCGCGGCCGCGGGGATGGTCGTCCTGCTGCGGATAAAGGAGATTCCACGGGTTGCGCCGGCGGACGCCGGCGCCGCGGCGGAGCCCGGCCCGGAGGAAACGTCCGGGGCGGCTGGGCGCGGTGAATTCCGGCTCACCGTGGCCGGCTTCGTGCTGTTGCAATGCGTCTCGGTCCTGGGCGTGAGCGCCATGTCCTTGCACGTGACCCACGACCTGCACCACTCCGTCCAGGACTCGGGCCTGGTGCTCGGTCTGTGCGCGGCCCTGGAGATCCCGCTGATGCTGGGCGCCGGCGCATTGTCCCGGCGGATGCCGTTGCGCCGGCTGGTGATCAGTGGCGCGGGCTGCGGCGTGCTGTATTTCGCGGTGGCCTCCTGGACCTCTCAGTTGTGGGTGCTGGGTCTAGCCCAGCTGGGGAACGCGGCGTTCATCGCCGCGATGTTGGGCCTGGGCATTTCGTACGTGCAGGACATGCGCCCGGGACAGCCGGGCCGGGCCACCACCGCGTTCACGAACGCGTATCCGATCGGTTCACTGCTGGCGAGCCCCGTGTTGGGCGCGGCAGCCCAGTTCGGATATCGCAGCCCGTACCTGGTGGCCACCGCCTGCTGCGGGCTCGGGACCGCCCTGTTGTGGCTGGCGCGACGAGGATAGATGCACTGGCGCAGCCTCGCTGACGCCGCACCGGGCCGCCGCAGTCACCGTCGGAGCGCTGTTGCTGACCGGCGGCGTTCGGCGACGTGCACGAGGACCGAACACCACATCCGGTACGGCCGCCACGCGCTCGTGAGCGCGTCGAGCTGGGCCGGTGTCGCTGCCGCGGGGAGACCGTAGAAGTGCTGAAGTGCCGCCTGGGTGATGACGTCGCCGGGGACCGCGTCCACTACACCGGCGCCGCGCAGCACGATGCCCGCGGCGAAGAAGTCACCGATGCCGCGCAGCATCCGGGTCTGTGCCATGGCCTGGTCGAGCGGTTGGCGGCGCAGGCGCTCGCGATCGAGCACACCATCGAGGGCTGCGCGGGCGACGCCGTGCAGCCGCCGCATCTTCTCGTCGGACAGGCCCGGCAGGGCCTCGATGTGGAGTAGGCGCTGCGGGGTGGGGAACGCGAACGCCCGCGTGCCGGCGACGGTGATGGCCGCACCGTTCCGCTGGGCGATCCGTTCGCGGATGGCGCGGCCCTGGACGATGCCCAGCCGGTGCGCGATGACCAACGCGCATGCCGCCTCGTAGGGAGAGTGGAACAGCACCGGGCGCAGGAATCCGTGCTCGCGCTGCAGGGCACCGACGACCGGGTCGAGCTGCCCGATGCGCGGGTATCCGCTTCCGTCCACGTCCAGGGAGAGCGCACAAAGGGCCTGCTGCCAGGCGCGGCCGGGGTCAGGCGTGCCGGCGACCGTACCCGTGACGCTGCCGTCCGGATGCTGACGTACCTCCACGGCGGCGCTGTGTTGCCATCCCTCGACCGGGAAGGCCATCACGATGCCGCCGCCGTCGGCCGTGGCTCTCCAGCCGCCGAAGTACCGGTTCTGGTTGCTCAGGTCGTACGGCCCCTGAGGGGTCATGGTCAAGGTTCGCGCCGCGGTCGCGAGCAAGGGTGCCTCCCGTGTCCAGGTGATCTCGTCGGGTTTCCGTTCCGGAGAGTCTGCCGATCTATACAAGACATCGTGTGTCATGTTTTCTGGATAGGATCCCGGCGTGCGCGCCGACCGACTGCTGTCCCTGATCCTGCTGCTGCAGGCGCACGGCCGACTTGCCGCGCCCGACCTCGCTCGCCGCTTGGAGGTGTCGGTTCGCACGGTCCTGCGCGACGTCGAAGCCTTGAGCGCCGCGGGCGTACCCGTGTACACCGAGCGCGGCCGCGGCGGCGGCATCCGCCTGCTTGACGGCTATCGTGCGGGGCTGGCCGACCTCAGCCGCGCCGAAGCTGCCAGCCTGGTCGTCGGCCAGCACCGGTTGGCAGCCGACCTCGGTCTGGCCGACGCCCTGGACAACGCGATCGAAAAGATCATGGGCGCCGGCGGGCAGGCCCTGCGCGGCGGCATCGAGCACGGGAAGGCCAGCATCCTCGTCGATGTCGACCCGTGGATGCGCTCCGGCGAACCGGTGCCGTTGCTGCCCGCCGTGCACGACGCGGTCATCCGCCGACGCCGCGCCGATCTCGAGTACGCCGACAGCCGGGCACGGGCGCGTACGGTCAGCGTCGACCCGCTCGGGCTGGTCGCCAAGGCCGGTGTGTGGTACCTCGTGGCCCTCGGGGCGCCCAGGTCAGCCGAACCCGCACTGTTCCGGGTGTCCCGGGTGCGCTCCTGCCGGATACGCGACGAGCCCGCCGCCCGGCCCACCGGATTCGACCTCGGCGCGGCATGGCACACACTGCGTGACAGGGTGGAGCACCGGCAGCGACACCTGATCGTCCACGTCGCGGTCGCTGCCGCGGAGCTCGCCATGGTCCGCCGCCTGCTCGCCGACAGGATCACCAGTGGCGGCCAGCCGCAGGCCACGGTGCCGGCGGCAGCCGCCCAACCGCGACTGCGGCTGCGCTTCGCCGGCACCGGCGAGGCGGTCGGGGCGCTGATGGGCCTGGGCACCCGAATCGAAGTACTCGACCCGCCGGAACTACGCGCCGCCCTGTACCAGGCCGCCCGGGAACTGGCCGACCTCTACACCCCGGGGTCGGCTCGGTGAGCAACGGCGGTGTGCATCCCCGCGACGGACGCTTCGGTCACTCGGCCACGGCGCGCGGTCCGGCCAGCATCTCCACGGCGGTCTGCCGGCTGGCCAGGCTGCTGCCGTACGTGCACAGGTACACCGCGCCGCGCGGGTCAGCGCCAAGGCCGGTGTCCACCACGACGCAGTCCGCGCGCGCCGTGGCGAGCACGGCGAGCGCGCCGGAGATCCAGGTGTGCCGGTGGGCATCGCAGACCACCACGACCAAGGGTCGATTCGCGGCCGCGGCCAGCACCTCCCGCTCCCAGCAGCGGGCCGCAACGTCCGCCCGGGTCAACTGGACCGCCGTGGTGCCGGGCAACGCCGGCGCCAGCAACGATCCGAGCCCGGGCGGCGGCTCGGACCCCACGACGGGGCTCGCGTCGGCGCAGAACCCCACCACGTGCGGCCCGGTGCGCAGCGGCAGGGTCGGGGCGGACCCCGACGTGGCCACCCGCACGGCCCGCCGGGCGGCGGACATGCCGATCGCCGCATCCCGGTACGTCCGCCGCCGAGCCGCGTGCGCCCGACTCCATCGGGTCAGTGCGGCGACCCGCCCGGCCGCTTCAGCGAGCCGCTGTTCGGACAGGTGGCCGGCGGCCACAGCATCGACGATGGCGTCGCGCAGCATCGTGGCCGTGCCCTCATCGGCGTGTTCACCGCCCACGCAGATGGTGTCCGCGCCGGCGGCGAGCGCCCGCACGGCGGCGCCCGGCAGGCCGTAGCGGCTCGCCACCGCGCGCATCTCGATGGCGTCGGTGATCGCCGGACCGGTGAAGCCCATCTCCTCACGGAGCAGACCGGTGACGACGGCTCTGCTGACGGTCGACGGCTGCCTCGGGTCGACGGCCGGCACCATCAGATGCCCGATCATCACGGCGCGCACTCCGGCGGCGATCGCGGCCCGGAAGGGGTGGAGTTCCCGGGCCGCCAGCTCGTCGCGGGACACCGCGACGACGGCATCCTCCAGGTGCGAGTCGGTGCGGGTGTCGCCGTGGCCCGGGAAATGCTTGGCGCAGGCCGCAACACCGGCCCGTTGCTGCCCGCGAATCCACGCCGCGGTGTGGCGGGCGACCAGATGCGGATCGGAGCCGAACGACCGTACCCCGATCACCGGGTTACGGGGATCGGAGTTCACGTCCGCGACGGGCGCGTAGTTGAGCGTGATGCCGGCGTCGCGCAGCGCCCCGCCGAGATCCTCCGCGACCGCGGCGGTGAGGTCCACATCGTCCACGACGCCGAGGGCACACGCGCCGGGCCGGGTGCTGCCGGTACGGGCCTGCAGGCGGGTCACGACACCGGTTTCCTCGTCGACGGCGACCGTCAGGTCCAGATTGGCCCGCCGCAGCATCCCGGTCAGCGCGGCGACCTGCTCCCAGCTCTCGACGTTACGGCTGAACAACGCGACTCCGCCGAGCCCCGCCTCCACCCGCCGCAGCAGCCACGCGGGTGGGACGGTGCCCGCGAACCCTGGGTGCAGCACCGCGTCGGCCAGCCGGCTCACGCGCGGGCTGCGCCGGGACGCACCGGTCGACGACGTCACCGCCGGCGCCATGCGGGCAGCACGTCGACGTCGGCGAGGTTGACGAACATGACCCGATGCCCGAACTGGATCTGGACATACCTCAAGGCGCCGCGGATGACCGTCCAGTCGCCCGGGCTGGAGCCGTCGAACGTCGTGGACCGGTAGTACTCGCCGGTGACGATGCCGCCGACGGCGTAGCGCTGCCCCGCCGGGAACGTGTACGGCAATGCGACAATCGGCTGCACCGGCACACCGGCCGGATAGGCCGCCGGCTCGGGGTAGGCCCGGCCGTACACCGGGATGGTGGCCCTGCCTGTCTTGGGCGTCGCGACCAGACCGGTCGACCACCGGGCGGTGGGCGCGGCGGCGGGGTTGGGGAACCACGCCTTCTGACCGAGGTACCAGATCGCGCTCCAGTCGCCCCGGACGTCGGCCAGCGCGTACGTCTGGCCCGCGGAGGCCCGGGCGGCGTGGTCGGAGATGAGCATGGTGGAGGGCTCCCCGTTCGGGTGCAGACCCGGGTCGAGGACCAGCGGGGCGGTCTCGGACGGCGCGGTGTGCAGGATCACGGCCGAGGAGCCGTGCGGCGGGCAGGGGTTGGTCGCGGGGCCGCTGCATCCGGTGAATGCCGGGGTGTTGCCCGCGAAGTACGGGTCGATGGTGACCAGTCCGCCGCGCCCGGTGCCGACGCCCCGCAGCGGGGCGCCGAGCAGGTCGAAGTAGTGTGCCCAGTCCCAGTACGGGCCCGGATCCCAGTGCATGCCGGCCACGGTGGCCGGCAGCGGCCCGGGCACGTTGTCGTGGCCGATGATGTGCTGGCGGTCCAGCGGGATGTCCCACCGGGTCGCCAGGTAGCGCACCAGCTTCGCGGAGGCCCGGTACATCGCCTCGGTGTACCAGGCGCCCTGCGCCGCGTAGCCTTCGTGCTCGACGCCGATCGACGTGGCGTTGACGTACCAGTTGCCCGCGTGCCAGCCGACGTCCTTGATCTGCAGGTGCTGGGCGATGTGCCCGTCGGCGGAGCGGATGGTGTAGTGCCAGGCCACGTACGTGGGGTCCTGCGCCAGCCGGACCGAACCGGCCCAGCTTTCCTCCGTGTCGTGGATGACGATGTAGTGGATCGTCTGGTTGCGGGGCCGGTGGGACAGGTCGTGGTTGCCGTAGTCGCCCGGGTCGGCCGACAGTTGCTGGTACGGCGCGGGCAGCCACTCGCACGACACGTCGCGGGGGCACTGCAGCACGCGGGGGTGCGCCGGGCGACGCAGACCCAGCCGGTCCAGCCACGACCGGTCCGGGGTGACCGGGTCCGCGGTCAGGCGCACGGGGTGCCCGTCGTCGGTCACCCGCTCCGCGCCGGACCGGATGGTGGCGTACACCTCGTCGGCGAAGCCCGCCGCGCCGTCCCGGTCGGCGGCGCCGGCGTACCTGGCCACCGCGCCGTACCATCGCCGCACGTCGCCGGTCAGCGGTGCCCCGAGGGCCCGCTGGTACGTGGCGAGCAGCGCCGCCCCGCCCCGGATGTTCGCCGCCGGATCGGATCGCAGCGTGGTCTTGTCCAGGCCGGTCAATGCGGCGGCCGTATCCAGGGTCTGCGCGGCGTCGGCCGGTGGATCGGCGGGGGCCGGCCGTGCGGCGCAGCCGCCGCCGGTCCCGCACGGCCGGGTGTCCGGGCGCGCCGGCGGCGCAAGCCTGTCGGCGCTGCGGGGATCCGGGGCGTCGCCGCGGCGCCCGTCGGTCCCCCGGGCTGCCGCGGGCGTGGGCAGCGGCGCCACGAAGGCGGCATCGGTGAGGTGCATCGGGCCGAATCCCGCGCTCGTGCTCGGCAGGCCGCCGTTGACGTCCCAGCGGGACTCCAGATACGACACGGCGAGCAGCACCGCCTCCGGCACACCGGAGGATGCCGCGGCGTCCGCGTACGCACGCTGCCGGCTGTCCGCCGGCCCGCCGGGCAGGGCGAGCGCCGGGGCCGTCGAGCCGAGCACCACCAGCGCGACCAGCGCCGCGGCGGCCGTCAAAGGAAAGCTGTGCGTCCTCGTGGGTGGCATCGGACCTCCGATCATCGGCAGAGGCGGCATCCATAGACTCTCGTCAAACCAACCGCGAAGTCAACAACAATCCACATGATTTCCCGGACGGGTGCTCAGCTCAGGCAGGCAGCCAGCAGAGCCGCCCGGTCGAGCATGGACCGGATCGACATGTGCTCCCGCGCCGCATGCGCGCCGCCACCGTCCGGACCCAGCCCGTCCACGGTCGGGATGCCCTGCGCGCCGGTCAGGTTCGTGTCAGCAGCCCCGAGCGCGGGGCCGGTGGCGATGCGCAGTCCCATGCCGGCGGCCAGGTCGACCAGCATGACCGCGAGCGGGTTCGCCGGATCAGCCGTCCACACCGGCCGATGCGACAGCGTGCGCGTCCGCACCACGGCCCCGGCGCGGACCGCGGTCAACGACTCCACCGCCGCCCAGGCGGACCGCTCGGCCTCCGCGGTCGCAAACCGTAAGCCGATCTCCGCGCGGGCGTGGCCCGCGACCACGTTGGCGCGGGTGCCCCCGGCCACGGTGCCGACGTTCACGGCGATGGCCGGCCCCAGCAGCCGCAGCGTGATGAGGTGATCGATCAGCTCGTCAATGGCCGACACCCCCTGCTCCGCGTCCACGCCGGCGTGCGCCTCCCTGCCCGCGACGCGGACCTCGACGCGGGCCACGCCACGGCGCCCGACCTTCAGTCCGCCGCCGGGCAACGACGGCTCCAGGCCGAGCGCGGCCACGGCACCGTCGGCATGTGTCGCGACGACCCGCTGACCGTCCGGACTGCCGATCTCCTCGTCGTTGACGATGACCAGGCGCACGGCGCGGCGCAGCGGAACTCCCGCCTCGGCCAGCAGGAGCATGGCTACCTCCACCGCGACGAGCGCGCCTTTCATGTCGTACACGCCTGGCCCGGTGGCGGTGTCGCCGTCCGCGGCGATCCGGAACGGACGCCTTCCAGCGGTCCCGCGCGGGAACACGGTGTCGCAGTGCCCGATGAGGAGCACATGGCCGTCGGCGTCCGGCGACCGCCCCGGCCAGTGGCAGACGAGATGGTCCGCGTCTGGGCCCTGATCTCGTTCGACGCGGGCGCCGGACGTCGCGTAGGCGTCGGCCAGTTCCCGGACGACGACGCCGAGCAGCGCCGGATCGTCCGACGGGCTCTCGGCCATCACCAGCGTCTCCAGCCGGCTCAGCGCGTGCGCGCGCAGCCGCTGCACCCGGTCGCGCAAGCTCCGCACGGCCACCCGGCGGCCGGCTTCGGGTGGCGACATCCGGGCCACGGCGGGCACCCGCGCACCCGGCGTCGCGATGGGGTCCCCCTCACCCATAGTCCGGCTCGATCCCGGAGGTCACGAGGCGGGTGAGCGCGCGGAAGCAACGGATCGCCGTGTGCATCGTGGGCAGCGTGAACTCCACGGACAGGTCGTCGGTGCGTTCGACGCCGGGAATGCAGGTCGCCAACGGTGCCAGGTGGGCCGCGTCGAAGGACACCTCGTACCGGTAGGTGCCGGGCCGGTCCGGGCTCGGCCGGGGTGGCGAGCGCAGCGCCCGGCGGGCGCCCTCGCTGATGCGGGCCGTGCTCACCGCCGGGGGCAGGCAGATCGCGGAGTACCGGTCGACGCATGTCTTGACCGGGACCGCGACGGCGTGCGGCGCGTATCCCGCCGCGTCGGCGCAGGTGAGATCGTCGCCGGTGACCAGCACCACCGGCACCCCGTACTCGGCGGCCAGCAGCGCGTTCATCCGGCCCTCGGACGCCGGAACGCCGTTGACCCGCACCGAGGTGATGGAGTTCGGCAGGTAGGTGTGCGCCAGCACACCCAGCTCCCCGGCACCGGTGTGGTAGCCGACGAACGCCACCGCATCGGGCGAGCGGTCGATGCCCTCCATCATCCCCAGCGGCTTGTGCGCGCCGATCAGCAGCGAGGCCCGAGTGTCGAGCCGGTCGAGCAGCAGGTTGCGCTGGTCGGCGTGAGCCTCGTTGACGAGGATCTCATCCGCGCCCGCGGCGGCGAAGCCGGACACGGCCGCGTTGACGTCGCTGGTGAGCAGCCGGCGGCAGTACTCCCACCGGGGGTGGCCGGGCGCGCAGTCGTCGGGAGTGGTGACGCCCGTCGCGCCCTCCATGTCGGCCGAGATGAGCACTTTCATCGGGGTACGCCCTCCGGTGCTTCGGTGCGGTAGGCGGCGGCCCGCAAGGTACGGCTTCGCCGGGTGTGCTCGTGCACGACGGCCTCGTCGACCGTCACCCCGATGCCGGGCAGCGCGAGCGGGACGGCGACCATCCCCGCCTGCGCGCGGATCGGCGGGGTCACCACGTCGGCCCGGTAGTACTTGTCCGACCCGGACAGGTCGGACGGCCACGTGAAGCCGGGCAGGCTGGCCACCGCGAGATTGGCGGCCCGGCCGACCCCGAACTCGTGCATTCCGCCGCACCACACGGAGATCCCGGCGGCGCGGCAGGCATCGTGGACGGCCTTCGCCGGTCCGATCCCGCCCAGCCTGGACACCTTCACGTTCACGATGGCGCATGCGCGCAGCGCCAGCGCGCAGCGCAGTACGGCGACCGACGTGATCGCCTCGTCCAGGCAGACCGGGGTGGCGATGCGCCGGGCCAGTTCGGCGTGCGCGACCAGATCGTCCGCGGCGAAGGGTTGCTCCAGCATCAGCAGATCGTGATCGTCCACCCATTCGGCGAGCCGCAGGCGGTCGGACGGCGGGTAGCTGCCGTTCGCGTCGACCTGCAGCGCCACCGATGGGAAGGCGTGGCGCACCGCACGGACCGGTTCGACGTCCCAGCCCGGCCGGATCTTCAGTTTCACCCGCCGGTAGCCGTCGCGGACATGCCGGTCCACCTGCGCGAGCAGAGCGTCCACCCCGGCCTCGATCCCGAGGCTGACCCCGGCTTCGACCCGCTCCGCCGGGTGCGGGCCGAGCAGCCGTGCGAGCGGCATCCCCCGCGACTGGGCGAAGAGATCCCAGCACGCCATGTCCAGGCCGGCGCGGGCGAAGTTGTTGCCCGCGACCTTCGCGGTCATCCCGGCGGCCTCCGCCGTGCTCTGCCAGGGCCGGCCGAGGATCATCGGCGCCAGGTGGCCCGTCAGGACCTGCCAGCAGGTGCCGGTGGTCTCGCCGCAGTAGAACGGATCGGCGGGCGAGGCGCACTCCCCCCACCCGACGTACCGCCGGGCGCCGTCGGTCGCCGTGGCCCGTACGAGGATGTGATCCAGGTGGTTCTTCCGGTGGGAGCTGGTCTCGAACGCGTGCACCAAGGGCAGGCGCACCACCGCGAGCCGCAGTTCGGTGATCGTAATCGGCATGGGTCAGTCCTGGCGCGGGCACGGGTCGCCGGGGGCGAACCGGTAGACCGCGATGTCGGGGCCGACCCGGCCGCACGACACGCCCGTTCGTCCTGACTCCAACGCCGCGGTGAACGCGTCGCGCAGCTTGCGACGCAGCCCGTCGGCAGCCTGCGCGCCGATCTCGCGGCGGCGCCTCGGCCACTCGGCCGGCACGCCGATCAGCACGTCGTCGCCGTCGGCGAGGCACCGGCCCGGCCACCATTGCCGCGCCGGGGGTGGCGGGCGGCGTGGCGGCGGCCGCTGCAGCGTCCACTCGACGATGAACCGGTCACTCGTGTCGTCGCGGTCGGCACCGAACCCGTGCGCGCCGTACATCGCGGGCACGAACGCGATGACCTCGGCACCGAGGACGTCCAGGTTGACGTGGGCGTTGCGGGTCTTGAACGGGTCGAACGCCCACCGCATCCGGTCCACGCCGCCGGCGAGGCAGCGGTCGCGTTGGGCGTACTTGAGCCGCCGCCCGATGCCGCGGCCCTGCACCCGCTCGGCCACCACGGTGAGCGCCGAGTAGTGGTACACCGCTGCGCCGTCGTCGCGGCCGCGGCCCAGGAAGCCGTAGGCGAAACCGACCAGTTCCGTGCCGACGAACGCACCCACGACATGGCCGCCGTTGTGCTGCATCGCGGTCAACAGCCGGGGGTTGATGCTGCCTTCGGCCGGGTCGAGCGCCATCACCGCGCCGTACAGCAGGCAGCAGGCCGTCATCTCGGCGTGCCCGAGCACGTCGCGGACGGTCAAGGCGCCCCGCCACGGCGCGTCGGGCCGGGGCGGTGCCGCGGTCATGCGAGCCTGCCCGGTTCGGCGGTGAGGTACCGCTTCAGCACGCCGGCGCCGAACGCCAGGCTGTCGACGAGCACCCGCTCATCGACTCCGTGCACGTACTCGGTGCGCGCGAAGCCGGGCGGGGTCGTGCCGGGCGAGAAGCCGTAGCACTCGATGCCGAGCCTGCTGAACGCCTTGGCGTCGGTGCCGCCCGCCATGCAGTACGGCAGGATCAACGCCTGCGGGTCGTACGCGCGCAGCGCGGCCGCCATCGCCGCGAACTCCGGCGAGTCGTGCCGGGCCGAGACGGGGGCGTCGTAGTTCACGAAGGCGCGGCTCACCTGGTCGCCGAGCAGCCTGTCGACGGTGGCGAGGAACGCGTCCTCCGCACCGGGCAGGACGCGGCCGTCCACCCCCGCGGTGGCCGTACTCGGAATGACGTTGTGTTTGTATCCGGCGGACAACATCGTGGGGTTGAGCGAGTTGGACATCGTCGAGGCGACCAGCACGGCGGCCTCTCCGAGCCGGTCAAGACCCGCCGGGTCGGTGAGGTCGACATCGACGCCCAGATGCGTGCTCAGCCCGTCCAGTAGCGCCGCGACGGGCGGGGTCAGATGCACCGGCCACTCGTACCGGGCCAGCCGGGTGACCGCGGCGGCCAAGGCCGTGACCGCGTTACCGGGGTTGGGGCGGGAGCCGTGCCCGGCGGGCCCGCGCGCCTCGAGGTTCATCCAGGCGCTGCCGCGCTCGCCGGTGGCGATCGGGTAGAGGCGGCTGCCGTCGGGCAGGTGTACCGCGTGCCCGCCGGACTCACCGATCGCGACACGCACCCCGGAGAACAGCTCGGCGTGCTCACGGACGAGGAATCCCGAGCCGTACTCGCCGGTGTCCTCCTCGTCGGCGACGAAGGCGAGCACGATGTCGCGCGGTGGCACGATCCCGTCGCGGGCGAGGCAACGGACGACCGCGAGCGTCATGGCGGCCATGTCCTTCATGTCCAGGGCGCCCCGGCCCCAGACGGCGCCGTCGCGGACCTCGCCGCCGAACGGGTCGAAGCTCCAGTCCTCGGCGGCCACCGGCACGACGTCGAGGTGCGCGTGCACGAGCAGGCCCGGGGCCGCGCGGTCGGCCCCGGGGATCCGGACGACCGTGCTGGCCCGGCCGGGCGCGGACTCGAGTACGCGCGGGCAGTAGCCGGCGTCGGCCAACTGCTGCGCGATCCACCGTGCGCATTCGCGTTCGCCGCGCGCGCGGCCGCCGCCGTAGTTGGAGGTGTCGAATTGGATGAGCCGGGAACAGAACTCGACCGCCTCCGCAGCCAGCTCCGGGCCGCCGCTGACCGCGCTCATGCCCCGGCCCCGGGCTGGTCCACGGCTTCGGCCTGGTCCACGGCTTCGAGGTAGCACTGCAGCCGGCGCTCCGCCTCCCCTCGGCGCTGGGCACGGCGCGTGGCGCCCTTCGCCCCGGCCGCCGCCAGGGAGGCGAGAATGTGGCCCACGGCGACCACCGCGGTCGGCGAATGCGTCGCCGACTCGCTGCCGGTGTTGATCGGGAGTACGTGGTCGGCGACCTCGCCGATCGGACTGGAATAGTCGTCGGTCAAGGCGACCACCACGCAACCGAGTGCGTGGAACTCCCGCGCCAACGCCAGAGTGAGCCGGCTGTAACTGCGGAAGCTGAACGCGATCAGGACGTCGTCGGGGTGGGCGTCGGTCAACGCCGCGACGGCCGAGGACGACGTCGGCTGGATCTGGTGGACGTCGCGCAGGGCGCGGCTCAGATCGGTGGCGAGCAGGGCGGCGTACCCGGTGGACTTCAGATCGCCGAGCACCCACCGGCGGCGCCCTCCGATGATCGCCTGGGCGGCCAGCTCGAGCGCCCCGTTGGCCTGCAGAGCGTGCAAGGTCTCGGCGAGGTTCGCCTGTTCGTGGCGCAGCACCCGGCGCAGCGCCAGCCGGCCTCCGGTCTCGCCCGCGCGGTCGGTGAAGCTCAGGTCCGGCTCGGCGAGCCGCCGCCCGGTCTCCCGGCCGGCGCGGTGGCGCAGCTCATGGGTGCCGGTGAATCCGGCGTCGGTCAGCAGCCGGTCGAGGTCCTCAGCGGTGGCCCGCGCCGAAGCCACGAGCAGCGCAGGACGGCGCAGCAGGGACTCGGGAAAGTCGGCCGCGATGGCCTGATACAGCCGCTCGCCGACATCACCGTGGTAGCTCGAGGCAAGCTTTAGTGCCGCGAGCACGGGGGTCGGCGCGAGCGTGGTCGTCATCGGGACCCTCCTCAATGCGTTTCACAACTGGGAGTTAACACCGCCGGACGCATTCATTGTTTTATCTGCATCGAAGTCTTAACCTCGGGGAATGGTTGCGTCAAGGCCCGGCATCGAGGTCGCATCGGCGGCTGCGCATCCCCCGGCCGGCCCCGGGGAGATCCGCACCGTCGGCCCGGAGCCCGATCCACCCGCCGGGCCGGACGACGAAGCGGTCCGCACGCTGGCGGCACGGGTCGCGCGGGCCCGCCGGGCCGCCGGCCTCACCCTCGCCGCGGTGGCCGACCGGGCGGGGGTGTCGGCCGCGTACGTCTCCCAGATCGAGTCCGCGGCGGCCAACCCGACCGTACGGTCGCTGGCCCGGGTGGCCGAGGCGCTGGGAACGACGCCGGGCGAGCTGCTCGGCCCACCCAGCGGTGAGCCGCCACGGGGCCGGCGGTTCGAGCCCCGCTTCGCCCCCACTCCCCGCGCCGCCACGACCGCGGGTGTCCAGGCGATCTGGGACCTCACCGCGATGGACTCGACCAGGATCGGCGTCCGCCTGGTGCGGGGCGACGCGGGTGACCACGCGAGCTCCGTCGGCCATCCCGGCGAGGAGTTCCTGATGGTGCTCGCGGGGCGCTGCCACCTGCACGTGGGCGGCCGCACACGCGAACTGGGACCTTTCGACGCGTGTCACTACGCGGCGTGCGACCCGCACCACATCGACGGCGCCAGCGAGGACCTGCTGCTGCTGGTCGTCCTCACCGACGACTGACCGACCGCCACACCGTCAGCACCGGGAGGTTTGCCCGTGTCCGTCCCACGGGACCGCGTCGTCGCGCCGTACGGCGAATGGCGCTCCCCCATCGACGTCGAGCACGTCGCCGCCGCGCCCGGCCCGCTGGGCTGGCCGTCCATCGTGGCGTGCGAAACCTGGTGGTGTGCGTCGGACCCACACACCGCGACCGTGCGCCTGATGCGATGCCGACCCGGCCGGACGCCCTGCGACGTGCTCGGACCGGACTGGTCGGTGCGTACCGGCGCGCTCGGGTACGGCGGCCGGCCCTACCTTGCCGTCGCCGGCCCGGAGCAGCATCTTCTGGTGTTCGTCAACCAGCGCGACCAGCGCTTGTACCGCGCGCAGGTGGCCGCGGCGGACACGCCCACCAGGCCCGACCCGCAGCCGTTGACCCCGCCGGACCCCGATGGCGTCACGACCTGCTACGCCGACCCGGTACTCGCGCCCGGCGCGGACGAGATCTGGTGCGTCCGCGAGGTGACCGTCACAATGCCCGGCAGCGGGCGCCGGGTGTCGCGTCAGATCGTCGCGGTTCCCCTCGCCGGTGCCGACGACGCGGCCCCGATCAGGGTCGTGGCCGCCTCCCACGACTTCCTGTCCGGCGTACGCGTCAGCCCGGACGGCCGGCGTCTGGCCTGGATCGGGTGGAACCACCCGCTGATGCCCTGGGACGGCAGCGAGCTGATGGTGGCCGACCTGGCGGGCGGCGTCGCGAGCGGCCCGCGCCGGGTGCTGGGCGGCCCTCAGGTGTCGGTGCCGCAGGTCGAGTGGGCCGGGCCGTCCTCGCTGTACGCGATGGCCGACCCGGACGGGTGGTGGAACCTGCATCGCATCGACCTGCACGGCGACGGCGACCGGGTGCGGTGTGTGCTGCCGATGCCGCGCGACTGCGCCGGCCCGCTGTGGTCGGTCGGACCCACCTGGTTCGCGGTCACCGGCGTCGGTGTCGTCCTGCGTCACGGCGTCGGCCGGCAGCGGCTGGCGCTGTGGGATCCCGCATCCGGCGCGCTGCGTGACCTCGCCCCGGCCTGGACCCAGTTCGGCTCGGCCATCGCCGGAACCGGCATCGGCGACGGCGCGCAGGTCGACGGCGACGCCGCCGTGGTGGTGGTCGCCGCCGCCGAGGGGCGCGAGAGCACTGTGCTGCACGTGCCCCTGCCTCGCGCGGTCGAGCGGCCCGCCGCCGAACCGATCGCCTGCACCATCGCCCCGCACGAGGACCTGCGGCCGTGGAACCCCGTCGCCGAGCGGCGGATCGCCCGCGGCGTAGACGGCCGCCAGGTGCACTACGTCTACTACCCGCCCACCAACCCGCGCTTCGCCGGCCCGCCCGGTGCCGTGCCGCCGTTGCTGGTGCACGCGCACGGCGGCCCGACGTCCCGCGCGGACGCCAGCCCGGACCTCGAATTCGGGCTCTTCTGCAGCCGCGGATTCGCGGTCGCGAGCGTCGACTACGGCGGTTCGACCGGCTACGGGCGCGCGTACCGTGACCGGCTGCGCGGCGCCTGGGGCATCGTCGACGTCGAGGACTGCGTGGCGGTGGCCGCGGATCTGGCCGCCCGGGGCCTCGCCGACCCCGCACGCACCGCGATCCGCGGTGGATCGGCCGGCGGCTGGACCACGCTGGCATGCCTCGCCGCCACCGACGTCTTCTGCGCCGGCGCGGCCTACTACCCCATCAGCGACCCGCTGACCTGGCACGGCGACGCCACCCACGACTTCGAGTCACAGTACGTGCACAGCCTCGTCGGTGAGCTGCCCGGCGCCGTCGAGCGCTACCTGCGGGTCTCACCGCTGGCCAACGCGAGCAGCATCCGCGTTCCACTCGTAGTCCTGCAGGGAGCCGATGACCTCATCTGCCCACCGCATCAGGCACAGCAGATCGTCGACGCGGTGGCCGCGCGCGGGCTGGGGCACCGGTATCTGCTGTTCCCCGGCGAGGGGCACGGCTTCCGCAAGGCGTCCAGCGTCGCCGCGTCGCTGCGCGCCGAGGCGGAGCTGTACAGCGCGGCCATGGGCATCGTCGTCGATCTCCGCGGGTACGAGCCCGGCCTTCGGACGGGGTGATCCGCCGGCGACCGTCACCAGTTCGCCTGGCCCGGTGGGGTCGGCAGGGCCACCGTCGGCGGGTGGATGACGTAGACGATCCCGCCGCTGCTGTTGCGCCATGCCGTCTCGAACTGTGCCCGGCCGAACACCTTGCGTACGCCCGCGTTGTCCGCGGCGCACGGATCGTTCAGGACCGGGTCGCCGTCGCCGGTGAACCCGACGATGACCATGAGGTGGCCGTTGGTGGCGTAGTCGGCGCCGGGGACCTCGTCCTTCGTGAACGAGGCGGACACGATCACCGGAACGCCCGCGGCGATGAACCGCTCCGCCTCCTGGAACGAGCGCATCCGGGTGACGAACGCGTTCAACCCGAACCGGGCGGCGTACGCGGTGTTGAACGGCCAGTTGCCACAGCCGGTGTAAGTGTTGTCGTAGGTGTGGCGGGCGGCGTGATCGATCCACGGGTCGGCGTAGGACGGATCGACCCATGCATAGTCGGCGGGCGTGGGGCCGGCACCCCAGTACGCGACGACCATCGACGTCGAGGTGGGGCTGCACCACGCCTCGCCCCCGTTGTCCCACTGCGGATACTGACCGGCGTGGGTCTCCTGTGAGTAGGCCGGCACGGGCAGCGCGGTGTGCAGCGCGGTCATCGGCGTGCTGGTCGGGTATGCGGCGGGGGCGGGCAGCCGGGACACCATCACCCCGGCCGAGCGTACGGTCGGGCTCTGCGCGGTTCCGCTCCGCCGGTGCAGGATGATCCGCAGCTGCCAGGCGACCAGTCCGGTCCCCTCGTTCGCCACGAACGTGTCGACGTCCACGCTCCCGTGGTCGTCGCGTTGGCCGGGCACCGACGTACGCAGAAACGTCAGGTCGTCGGCGGCCCACCGGCCCAGCACGTACCAGGTCGTGCACGCGCCTGCGGCGGTGACGCCGCGCAGCTCGGCCTCGATCCAGGTGCCGTCGGGTGTCACGGCGTTCCAGGATGCGACCGCCTGACTGGCGACGAACCCCGGGTACGCCCACGGTGAGGTCCAGACGGCGTAGTCGTAGACCGTCGTGCCACCGCGGAACGGGTCGGTGTAGTCGGCGCAGCCGGCGGGGGCGGCCAGGACCAGCCCGTCGGGACCGGCTCCGGTGCCCGCGTGGTCGCCTGGGGCGAAGCCGGCGGTGCCACTCCACGCGTGGAATCTGATGTCGCGGCACACCTCCGCGGTCGCCGCGTCGGCGGCCCCGGCCAGGATCGGCGCGGCCAGTGCGCCCGCAGCGCCGGCGGCAAGGCCACGCAGCACGGTACGTCGATGGACATTCATGTGGCCTCCTCCGTGGTTTGTTGTTGATTGTGGCAGACATCGAGCATGGTGGAAACCTCCGGCCGGATCGCCCGGCCCGCGAGCCCGGCCCGCGAGCCCGGCACGGCGTGCCCGGCACGGCGTGCACACAGCACGTAGTTGCCCTGGACCACGGATGTGCACTCGGCCGAGGCTCCGGCGCCCTGCTGCGTGCCCCGGTATGCCCAGCCTGCTGGTCCACGACAGCGAGCCGGCGCAGTACCTGCCCGTGTTCCCCGGGCGCCGCGGCAGACCCGCTAGGCGCGGAGGACGGCGCGCAGGCGCCCGTCGTGTGCGGCGAGCAGCTCCCGCGCCGCGGCGACGTCTACGCCGCGGACAAGGTGGACGATCGCGGGCTTGACCTCACCCGCGGCGGCGTCGAGCGCCGCTGCGGCGACCTGCGCCGGGACGTCGGCCGCCTGCGCCACGATCCGCGCCGCCCGCACCCGCAGCTTGTCGTTGGTGGCATGCAGATCCACCATGAGGTCGCCGTAGGTGCGGCCCAGGCGGACCATCACCACGGTGGAGATCATGTTGAGCACGAGCTTCTGGGCCGTGCCCGCCTTGAGCCGGGTGGACCCGCTGATCAGCTCGGGTCCGACCACGACCTCGATCATGTGGTGAGCCACCGTGGCGAGGGGCGGATCCGGGGTGCAGGCGAGACCGACGACGAGCGCGCCGCGCTCTCGGGCGTGGGTGGCCGCGCCCACCGCGTACGGCGTGCGACCGGAGGCTGTGACCGCGACCACGCTGTCGCATTCCGCCACCCGTGACCGGTCGAGATCGGCCGCGGCCGCGCCGGCGTCGTCCTCTGCGCCCTCGACGGCCGCCTGCATCGCGCCGGCACCACCGGCGATCAGAGCGACGACCGTGCCCGACGCAACGCCGAACGTGGGTGGGCATTCGCTCGCGTCCAGGACGCCGAGACGGCCCGCGGTTCCGGCGCCGGCGTAGATGAGGCGGCCGCCGCGTGCCATCCGGGCGGTGATCGCGTCAATCGCGGCGGCGACGCGGGGCAGAGCACGCTCGACGGCCGAGGTCACCGACGCCCCGTCCGCATGCATCAGCGCCACCAGCTCGCCGGTCGGGCGCAGGTCCAGGTCGGCCAGGTCAGGCCGGCGGCTTTCGGTGACCAGCGCGGACAACGTCGGGTCCGGGCTCCCGTCGGCGCGCGGCACGGTCACTCCGGGCCGGTGAGCGCTGGGGCCACGAGCACGCGGGCACCGGCCTGCTCCAGCATGCGCACGGCCGCCGGATCGGCGGCGGAGTCGGTGATGATGGCGGTGACCGTGGACAGTACGCAGACCCGGCCCACCGCGATGTGGCCCAGCTTGGCGGAATCGGCCAGCACGTACGTCTCCGCGGCCTGGCGCAGGATCGCTTGCCGCAACGGGATCTCGTCGAGGCGGTCGCTGGTGATGCCTGCTTTCGGGTGGATGCCGGTGGCGGCGATGAAGGCGCAGTCGGCGAAGAAGTGCTCGAGGAAGCGTTCGGCGCTGGCGCCGGTGCATGCCAGATCGGCCCGGCGCAGCTGCCCGCCGGCGAGGTGCACCTCAACCCCTTCGCGGCCGGTGAGCTCTGCGGCGACGGGCACGGAGCAGCACAGCGCCCGGCCGGCGAACGTGGCCGGCAGCGCCCGCGCGGTCTCCGCGACGGTGGTGCCCAGGTCCAGGATGACCGTGTCGGCGGGTTCGACCAGGGCCGCCGCGGTCGCGGCGATCGCACGCTTGGGGTCCAGGCGGAGGACGGCGCGCTCCGCGATCGCGCTCTCCCAGGCGCGGTCCTCCTGAGCGACGGCGCCCCCGTAGACGCGGCGCAGCAGCCCCCGTTCCTCCAGCACCTGCAGGTCGCGACGGATCGTCTCCCCCGACACCGAGAACCGTTGCGCAAGATCCTCGACGCGGACCCGGGCGTCTCGGCGCAGCTGTGCAGCGATCTGCAGGCGACGCTCCTCGGGCAGCGCGGCTGCGAGCAGTTCTTCCTTCATGTGCTGCGACTCCGCTTGGTCAACCGGGTGTTTCGGATCGGCAGCGCGATGACGCACCTGCGTCGCAATGGCCGGCGAACATGTGGCGCACCGCGATGACGGCACACCGGAAAACTATCGATGTCTGGGGGTTCTAGTCAAGAGTGGTCATGGATTAGTGTGGAGTGCACCGCTCCGCGTTTCCGCCCGGGCCCCGGCGCCGACGACTGCGACCCACCGCCCGACGACCCTCCCGAACGCCGCCACCTCTCAGGAGTACGCGATGCCAAACGCCACCGCGGCGAGCAGCCTGGTTCTGGGGATCGACGCCGGCACCGGCCTGGTCGAGGCCGTGTGCGCGACCACCGACGGTCACGTGGTCGGCCGGGGCCGATCCGGTTCGGCGAACGCGATGGCGCTGCCGGTCGCCGAGGTCGTCGAGCACCTGAGCGCAGCCGGTCGGCAGGCGCTGTCCACTGTCGATCCCGCACAGGTCCGGGTCGTCGTCGTCGGCGCCGCCGGTGTGCTCCGCTTCACCCGGGGCGCCGCCGTCGAACCGCTCGCCGGTGTGTGGCGGCTGGCGGGCCTGACTTGCCCGGTCCAGGTGGTCGCCGACGCGGTGACCGCGTTCGCGGCCGGAACGCAACGACGGCACGGTTCAGTGCTCATCGCGGACATCGGCGCGATCGCCGCCCGGATCGGCGACGGGAAGGTGCTGGAGCGGGTCGACGGCAACGGCTGGCTGGTGGGCGACGACGGATCCGGCTTCTGGCTCGGCCGCCAGGCGGTCCGCGCGGTCTTCGCCGAGCTGGACCACCGCGGCGAGCCGACTCTGCTGACTCAGGCCGTGCTGGCGACGCTGGTCGGCGAGGAGTCGGTGCCGGCCGATCCGGCCGAGCAGATCCTCGTGCTGCGCGACAGCGTCTACGACGGACCGCCGATCGCCCTCGCCGGGCTGGCTCGGCTGGTGCCGGCCGCCGCCGAGGCCGGTGACCGGGTCGCGCAACGGATCGTGGACCGCGCGGTCACCCTCCTCGTGGACTCGGCGAACTCTCTGAACGCCGACGACCCGGACGAGCCACTGGTGCTCGCCGGATCACTGCTGTCCGGACACGGCCCGATCGGCCGGGAGGTGCAGCGGCGGCTGGCCTCGTACCACCAGGCTGATCCGGTCCTGGCCGGCAGCTGCGCCGGCGCCGCCGCCTGGCTGGCCGCCCGCAGCGTCACAGCCGACATGGATCCGTACGCGCACCGCCGGCTGACCGCGCCGGCGAACTGACCGGCGCGGTCAGCCGGCTCAGCCCTTGACCGCGCCGGCGGTCAGACCGCCGGCAACCTTGCGCTGCACGAGCATGAAGAAGACCACGACCGGCAACGCGATGAGTGTGGAGCCGGCCATCAGCGGCCCGTACTCGGTCCCCTCGCCGAGGGTGAAGTGGGTCAGCCACAGCGGCAGCGTGTAGTGGTTCGGGCTGGAAATGAGGAAGTAGGTGAGCAGGAACTCGTTCCAGGCCAGGATCATCGTGTAGATCGAGGTGGCGACGAGGCCGGGCAGTACCAGTGGCAGCACGACCCGGATGAACGCGCCGAACCTGCCGCACCCGTCCACCATCGCGGCCTCCTCCAGCTCGGCCGGAATGTTGGTGAGAAAACCCCGCAGCGTCCACACCGCGAACGGCATCGCGAAGGCCAGGTAGGCCAGGACCAGCCCCGGCAGTGTGTCGGTGAGGCGGGCGGCGCTGAACATCAGGAACAGCGGGATGACGACCGCGTTGAGCGGGACCATCTGCACGATCATCACCGTGAGCAGCAGCGCCTTGCGGCCACGGAACCGGAAGCGGGAGATCGCCAGCGCCGCCAGGAAGGCCACCGCCATCGCCGCGACCACGGCGAGACCCGTGACGATGACGCTGTTGCGCAGCGCGCGCCAGAACAGGGCGTCCGTCACGACCGTACGGAAGTTGGCCAGCGTGGGATGGTGCGGCCAGAACTGTGGGGTGATGGTCTGCATGTCCCGGCCGGGCTTGAAGGCGGTGTTCGCCATCCAGTACACCGGGAAGGCCCAGAATCCGGCGACGGCGAGCCCGCACCCGGTCCAGATAAGCCTGCGCGGCCGCGTCATGCCGAGTCCCCCATCCGCAGGATCTGGCGCAGGTACGCGACCATGACGCCGAGCAGGAGCGCGACCGTGACGACCGCCAGCGCGGCGGCGTAACCGTAGTCGTGGCTGTAGTAGGCCTTCGCGTACGCGTAGATGCCCAGGGTGAAGTAGTCCCGGGTGGGATTGGACTGGCGCAGCACCCAGATCTGGGTGAACACCTGGAAGTCCCAGATCAGCGACAGTGCCGCCAGCATGAGCAGGATCGGCCGCAGCAGGGGCAGGGTCACCCAGCGCAGCACCTGGACCGGGGACGCGCCGTCGACGCGGGCGGCGTCGACCAGCTCACGCGGGATCTGGCTGTGTGCGGCATGCACCGTGATCGCGATGAGTGGCACGGCGCCCCAGACGACCACCGCCGTCGCGACGGCCAAACCCTGCGTGTTTTCGAGGTACCAGTTGTGCTGCGGAATGCCGAGCAGATCGTTGAGGACGCCGTAGTTGTAGTCGGTCATCCACGCGAACATCTCGGTGGCGACCGGGTGCGGCACCGCCCATGCGAGCACCAGCGAGAAGGTCATGATCCATCGGCACCAGGCCGGAACCACCTGCATCAGCAGGGCCACCGCCACGCCCACGAGCATGGACAGGACGACCATCGCGGCCGCGACCAGCACGGTGCGCTCCAGGACCGTCCAGAAGAAGCGGTCGCTGAAGATCCGACGGTAGTTGTCCAAGCCGGCGAACGACGGCTCCGCGTCCGGGTTGAAGATCTGCGCCAGCCCCCATCGCTGGAAGGACAGAACGACCAGCTTGACCAGCGGATACCCGAGCACGCCGGCCAGCACGAGCAGCGCCGGAGCGGACAATGCGTACGGGGTGAGCCCGGTGCGCCGGCGCCGGCGTCGCGCGGGCGGCGTTCCTGACCCGGTCGCCGCCGTCCCGGGCGGCGTCCGGCGGACCGGCGTGCCCTCCGATCGATCCGCCCTCGGGGTGGTGCCGGTCGACGTCACGGCTGGTTGAGATTCTTCTCGATGGCCAGGTCGGCGGCTTTGGTGGCATCGGCGATGGGCCGTCCGGTGGCCACGTCCACGAGCATCTGGTTGATGACCTTGTCCTTTTCCACCTGCGCCCAGTTCGGCGCCGGCGGCACGGACCAGGTGTGTGCGAGTGCCGCGGAGAACGCGGCGCGCAACGGATCCGCCGAGGTGATGGTCTTCGTGTTCGCCAGGAAGCCGCTGGCGACGAACTGCGTCTGCCGTTCCGACGACGTGTACGCCTTGATCCATTCCTTTGCCCAGGCGGGGTGCCTCGCGGCCTTGGCCACCGCCAGATCGGAGCCGCCCAGGTACGGAGGCACCAACTGGCCGGGTCGGGTCGGGCTCGGCAGCGGGAACGTGCCGATCTTGTCTCTCAGCGCGGGATCGCCCTTGGGCCCGAAGACTGCGCTCATCTGGCCGGACGTGTCGTAGAACATCGCCGCCTCGCCGGAGACGAGCTGGACGTACGAGTTCACGTTCGTCTTTGTCCGGTCGCCGCGATATCCGGCGTCGATGAGCGACTTCCAGTGCGCCAGCCCGGTCTGCGCCGGTGCGGACTCGAGTGTGGCGTGCCAGTGCCCGTCCGCGGACCGGGTCGCGATCTGGCCTCCCGCGTCGAACACGAACGGCAGCCCGCCGTACGGGTAGGAACCGGGCAGGTAGAAGGCGGAGAAGTTCGGGTCGGCCGTGTGCCTGGCCGCAATCGTCCGTACGTCGGCGAGCAGCTCGGGCCAGCTCGCGGGCGGAAGGGAGATCCCGGCGTCCGCGAGGATGTCCTTGCGGTAGATCACGGCGCGGCTCCCCCCGTAGTACGGGACACAGAACAGCTTGCCGTCCGTCGTGCACGAGGCGGTGAGCCCGTCGAGCCAGGTCGACGAGTTGTCGAAGCTTGCCCGGTCCGCGGTCAGGTCGGCGAGCGCTCCGGCCGCGATGTACTGGGCGGTCTCGCTGTTGCCGAACTCCAGGACGTCCGGCACCGCGCCCGCCTGTGCGGCCGCGTCGAATTTGGTCAGATGGTCGGTCCACGACTGGTAGGCCACGTCGACCCTGACGTTCGGATACGTCTGGTGGAAAGCGGTTGTCGCGTCCGCGACGGCGCGCGGCCAGAGTGTCTGCGCGTCCGTCTGCAGCCATACGGTGATGGCACCGTTCGGGTCCTGAGCCGTCGAGTCGGCACTGCCGGACGAACAGGCGGCCGCCGCGAGCAGCGCGCCGCAGAGCACCGGCGTGACAACGATCCTTCCGTTCATCACACACCCCCAGATTCCACATAAATCCAAGGTGTTTCGTCGGCGACCTCGCGACCTGATGTAGGCCACGCATGTCGCACGATCCGCTTGTGGCACACCCAAGCAGGTGGCGGGATTCCACGTCAAGGGTCATGGCGTCCTGTTGAGACGGCGCGATGATTTTGCCATCATTCCACAGGAGACCACAGCATCGGCTGGTGCGGCGCAAAGGAGTACAACGGCATGCCCGGCTCGGCATCCCGCCAGGAGCGACTGGTCCTGGGCCTCGACGTCGGCGGCACATGGACGCGGGCTCTGCTCGCCACCACCGCCGGACGGCGGATCGGCGTGGGGCGCGCGGCTGGCGCCAACCCTTCCGCGTACGGCGTCACCGTTGCGGCACAACGGATCGCGTCGGCCGTGGGCGCCGCCCTGCGTACGAGTGACCCGAGTGCGGTCGAGGCGTGCGTGGTCGGATTGGCCGGTGCGAGCCAGTACGCGTCCGACCCGGACACCGTCCGGGGCTTCGAGCGGATCTGGACCGCCGCCGGGCTCACCTGCCCGGTACGGGTGACCAGCGATGTGACCGTCGCGTTCGCCGCCGGTTCCCCTGAGCCCGAGGGATCGGTCCTGATCGCCGGCACGGGCGCGGTCGCCGCCCGGATCCGGGACCGGGAGCCGGTTGCCGTCCACGGCGGCCACGGATGGCTGCTCGGCGACGACGGCTCGGGCTACTGGATCGGCCGCCAGGCCGTACGGTCCGCGCTGTCCGCCCTGGACGGACGCGCACCCATGTCTGCGCTGCCCGAGCTCATCGTCGGGTGGTATCTCGCCGGGAGTGCTGCCGGACTGTCCCCCGCCACCCGTCGCTCCGCGGGGCACCCGGGCCCGGCACCGGTCGCCGGGCACGGCATGCCGTCCGGCGACCCGCACGCAGCGGACGCCGCCGCCCACAGCTCGGCACGGGAATCGCTGGCGACGCTGATCCGTGAGGTCAACCGACGGCCCCCGACAACACTGGCCGAGCTCGCCCCGCTCGTGATGCAGGCCCACGGCACGGGTGACACCGCCGCCGAATCGATCGTGCGCGAGGCCGCCGACCTGCTCATGGCCGATCTCGAACAGGTCGCGACGAGCGGCACTCCCGTCGTGCTCGCCGGCGGGTTGCTCGCCTCGGCGGGACCGGTGCGCGATCTTGTCGTGTCGGCGATCCTCGCCCGATGGCCCGACGTCGATGTCTGCACCGCCCGGGACGGGCCCGCGGCGGCGGCGTGGCTCGCCGCGCTGCCCCTGTTGGCCGGGGACGCGAAGGCGCGCGCGCTCCACGCCCGGATGGTGTCACGCGCGCGATGAGGGCGACGCCGCCACGGTCCGGTCCCGGCAGCCGCCCCGTGGACGCCGCCGCTCGACGACGTCCACGGGGCTGACCTGTGCGCACGGAGAACGCATTCACTGTCCGGCGAGGAAATTCTGGTCGCCGAGGTGGATGAAGTGGTCGGGCCAGGACACGTGGAACGCCGGGTGACCGTTGGACGTGTCGTCAGCTCCTGCGGTGGTCATGCGCAGCGTGGAGAACGCACTGTCCTCCCGCAGGTTGTACTGCGCCAGCTCGATCGATCCGTCCGCGTCGACGGCGGTCACGTAGGCGACGTGTCCGACCGTGAACGTGCCCCGATTGCTGCCGTTGTCCCACTGCGCGACGGCTCCCACGTGCGGCTTGCCATCCACCACGTAGCCGGCCGCCTTGGCGTTGACGCTCCAGTCTCCGGCGTTTCCCCAGGCTTCGCGGACCGGGCCGAGGTCAAGACCGTTCGACGGGAACCATCCCCGCGCGGGGATGGACGCCGGATGCTGGTCGCCGCCGTTGTTCTTGTACGCCATCCACGCGGCGAAGGACACACACTGGCCGTAGCCCATGCCCCACTGGTCGCCGCCCTGGCCGATGGTCAGCCCCGCCCACGGGTAGTCCAGGACGTCGGGTGGGCCGCCGGTCGACGTGCTCGGCGCGAACTTCTTCAGCTGGCTGTAGGAACCGTTGAACACGTCGAGGTCCACGGAGCCGCTGATGCCCGGGACCGTGCCGGTGCTGGTGTACTGCCAGAAGGTCTGCCACGGCCAGCCGCCGGGAATCGAGGGGGCGCTGACTCCGTAGTGGGCGATCCACAGGGGATTGGTCTCGGAGAAGCGGGTGGTGTCGGCGACGCAATCCCGCCAGAAGTTCGGCGAGGCGTAGATGACCACGTCCTGGCCGGTGCGGGACTTGACCGTCGAGCCGAAGCCGGCGATGTAGTTGATCCACGCGGTCGAGGACAGGCCGTCGCACGCGCCCTGGTAGGGGTTCTGCTCGACGTCGAGCACGGGCGGCAACGACCAGCCGTCAGCGCGGTAGCCGACCTGGTCGAGGAACATGCCGGCGTGCGTGGCACCGGCCTCGAAGACCGGCTCGGCGAAGAAGTACGCGCCGCGCAACAGCCCGGCGTTCTTCGCGCCGGTCATCTGCTGGGCGAAGTAGGGGTTCTGGACGGTTCCGTCGGCGGCGGCGATGTACGCGAACCGGTAGCCGGCCGACGCGACCCGGCTCCAGTCGATCGATGGCTGGTATCGCGACACGTCGATGCCCGCGACAGTCGCGGCGGCGGCGGCCGGTGCCGTGAGTGGCGGCAGCACCGGTGCGGCCACCGCGGTCAGCACGAGGAGGGCCAGTCTGGCAAGCAAAGAGCTGCGTTGACGCATGGGGATGCTCCGGCTCCGAGGCGAGGGGATGGGGTGGAGTGATCGGGGCCCCTGTTAACGCTGATCAGCAATCCACATTATTCGATGGAATTTCACATCAGTAAAGTGGCATCGCAAGATCTCTTACTCAGCTGTGATCCTTTTAGGACCGATATCGCCCATTTTCTGCAGCAGGTATTGCCACAACAATCCACGAGCTGGGCCGGATTACCGGCAACGAAGTCGCGCCAGCACTTCGGTCAACAACTCCCCTGGCAGTGCGTACGCGGTGGCGCCGGCGCGGCCGGTCATCGTGCGGGCGGCGAGCATCGCGTTGAGAACGGCCTCCTCGGTCGCGTCGACGGCGGCGGCGAACAGACCGGTGATGCGGGAGTCGGCGAGCATGCGGATCCGGTGCTCGGGCGGGGCCGTGTCGTGGTCGCCGGTCAGCCCGGTGTTGCCGACAGCGAAGGCGAGAAACAACTCTCCGCTGTGGTGATCGCCAACCGCGCCCAGCCGGGCGAGACCCAACGGGGCCCGACGCGCGAGCCGGGCGCACTGATGGGGCAGCAGCGGGGCGTCGGTGGCGATGACGCCGATGATCGAGCCGGCCCCTTCGGGATGGCTGCCCGGCCCCGGCAGCGGCACGATGCCGGGCCCCACCAGGCCGCCGACCGCGACGCCGTCGACCGTGAACCGGGCGCGGCAACCGTGGTTGGCCTGGACGAGCACGCCGACGGTGAAACTGCCGTGCTCGTCGGTGACGACGCGGGACGCGGTCCCGATGCCGCCCTTGAAGCCGTGACAGATCGTCCCGGTGCCGGCGCCGACGTTACCCTCGGCGACCGGGCCGGGACGCGCCCCGGCGAGTGCCGCGAGCACGTGCTCGGGCCGTACATGTTGGCCGTTGATGTCATTGAGGCGTCCGTCCCACGTCTCGCCGACGACCGGCAGCGCCCAGAACTCGTCATCGGGTCCGCGTTGCGCGGCCTCCCAGGCCACCAAGGCGTCGCGCACGACACCCACGCTGTGCGTGTTCGTCAGGGCAACCGGCGTGCAGAGCAGTCCGGCCTCGCGGATCCACTCCAGCCCGGTCAGCTCGCCGTTGCCGTTGAGCCGGTGGCAGCCGGCGAAGACCGGCTGGTGGAAGATCGTCGCGGGGCGAGGCAGCACCACGGTGACCCCGGTCCGTACACCGGGGTCGGCGACGAGCGTCGTGTGGCCGACGAGCACGCCGGGCACGTCCGTGATCGCGTTGTCCCGGCCGGTCGGCCCCCAGGCCGGGCCGAGGCCCAGGTCACGCGCGCGCACGGGTGACGGGCCGGACGCAGACGACACCACCGGGCACGGCAGGGCCCCGGCGGCAGGCGGTGGCCCCGGCGCCACCCGCGTTCGCCCTGGTCCGGCGCCCGACAGCGAGCAATACGCCGGTGACGGCAAGAACATCGCGGCCCATGGCCATCGCACTCTCCTGGATGGAGGCCAGGGTGACGGTCTCCTGGCTGGTTCGGATTGCCCGCCGCTTCAGCATGAGCCCGGTCGCCGCCTTCGACAAGCAGCCGTGGAGAGGATCAAGGCAGGTCGCGGTCCTTGCCGTCGCCCTGGTCGACCAGGCGCCGGTGCAGTTCGGTGGTCAGCCGGTGGATCTCCCGGGTCAGCTCCGTGTTCGTCTTGAGCTCCAGTTCCTGCTCCTGGAAGTCGTGGTCGGCCTTGGCCTGCTGGAATGTGGCCTGACGGTTCTGCCCGATCATGACGAAGGTGGACAGGAAGATCGCTTCGAGGGAGACGATGAGCGTGAGGGTCGGCCACGGGTTCAATTCGACAAACAGCATCCACAACGTGAATCCCACCGCGTGCAGGTAGACGAAGTTCATCGACCCGGCGAACTGGGTGATCTTGTCGGCGAGCCGGAGCTGGAAGTCCGCGGCTCGCCGGGCAAGTTCCTGCTCCACTATCGGGTGGCGACGATCCGTCACGGTCTTGCCGGGGTGCATGCGACCTCCCATGCCGTCAGGTTGCCCAGCGGGCGCGTCCGCACCCTGGCGCCTGTCTACACGGTGTCCTGGTTGTCGCGTCGGACGGAGTCCTCGGCCAGCTTCTCCGCGTCATGCGGCTTGTCGGCACGCAGGATCCTGACCTGCCGCTGTTCGTCTGCGAGCCACGCCCCGCAGATCGGCCCGGGCCGGGCCTATCGGATGCGGCCGACGATGAAGTAGGCGGCGGGCACGATCCCCGCGGAGTTCACCAGCACACTGGAGGCCCACAACCATTTCGGTCCCCGTACCTGATCCGGGCGGCGCCGCTTGAGGTCGATCAGCATCGCCGCCTTCAGCGCGGACTCAAAGGCCGCCGCCACGATGATGTACCGGCGTTGCCGCTGGCTGAGCTCATTCCATCGCCTGCCCACGAGACCTCCCTCCCTCTCGAACAGGTCGACGCTACGCCCGGGAGTACACCCCCATGGCCTCCACCCCCCATCCGGTTCGCGGGGTCTGCGCCGCGAACCGCGCCCGGGCAGCCGCGATTCGATGGCCGACGTCGGCGCATCCGCACACGGACGACCTGCCTTGGTTCACGCCGTGGAGGCTGCTCGCCGAGCGAAGCGGATGGCGGATCTCACCACGGGCAGGAAGATCCACGACAACGACGCCCAGTGGGTCATGAACGCGATCGGGATCGAGATGGTGAAGACCACGATGACCGTGGTCATCCAATCCAGCGTCTCGGTGATCGCCCCGGGTGGGGTGTTTGCTCGCAGCAGGCCGCGCCGGCGTAGAGCGGTGAACGCCAGGACGAGGCACAGGGCGGCCAGGGCCTGGTCCGCCGCGTACATGCTGAATTGGACCTGAAACCCGTCGGCCTCGCTGGTCAGCATCTTGGTCGTGAACGGCATGACGACGATCATGAGCAGCCACACCAGGTTCGCCTGGATGACGCCGCCCACCAGGCCGGTCGCGTACCTGAACAGCCGGTGATGGGCCATCCATTGCATGGCGACCGCCGTGAAACTGATCAGGAACGCGAGGTACTCCGCTGAGTGCTCGCGCAGGAACTCGAGTACGCCGTGGTTGCCGTGGACGCTTCCGGTCGGCACCGGCAACTCCAGCGCCAGGAGCGTGATGGCGATGGCGATCACCGCATCCGAGAAGTAGATCAAACGTTCCGGGCTGACCGGCACGGCACTGTCGGACTGGGCACGTTCGGCCACGGTCTCGGTCATCGACGTTTCCCCTTCCTCCGCGGCGCGCGGCCGCACGGTTGACGCTTGGTGTTCCGCCGGCGCATCAGGGCCCGCGGCGCGGGTCATGCCCGGGCCTGTCGGGCGGCGGCCTGGGCTCGGCTGGCGTATCGGCCGGAGATGGCGAACGGGATCACGAACCCCAGGAGCTGCGCGAGGACGAGCGGCACGGTGGCGGCGTGGTCGTACCGGATGATGAGGGCGCAGACGATCGCGGCAGTGGTGAAGCCGGCGGCCCAGATGGCGGTCAGCACCATGTTGACCTGGATGAACCGGGGAGCGTGCCAGAACTCGCGGGGGACCTGGGTGCGGGCGATCGCCAGGGTGAACGGGCGGCGCACGGCGAGCGAGGCCGCGGCCACGCCCGCCAGGGTGCCGTTGGCCAGGGCACAGGTCCAGCGGTGCAGCTCCGACGCCGGGTCCGCCAGCACGATGCCGGCCATCACCACGAAGAACGCGCACGTCGCGGCGCCGAGCAGGTCGATGCGACGGGCGCGTGCCTGTCCGGCGAGCAGCAGCAGGGCGGCCAGGGCCGCGGCGCACATGCCGAGCCGCCAGTCGACGGAGCTCAGGGCGGCGTAGCACAGCCAGGGCGCGAAACCGCGTACGTAGTTCACCGGTGGTTCTCCTTCACGAGGCTTGAGGAGTACCCTCCAAGACTGACATGTCATCCTTGAAACGTCCAGGTGTGACGGGTGAATCGGGGAATGTAGGGTGGCCCCATGAGCCTGCGTCACGCCGTCCTCGGGCTGCTCGCCGAGAAGCCAGCCAGTGGATACGACCTGCTCAGGCAGTTCGAGACCTCCTTGGCCATGGTCTGGCCCGCCCAGCAGAGCCAGGTCTACGGCGAACTGGGCAAGCTCAGCGAGGCCGGCCTGATCGAGGTCACCGGGACCGGCGCCCGCAACCGCCGCGAGTACGGCATCACCGACGCCGGGCGCGCAGAGCTTCGTGACTGGCTCACCGACGCCGACCTCGATCAGCCCTTCCGCAGCGCCGCCCTGCTGCGCGTCTTCTTCCTGTGGACCCTCAGCCGGCAGGAGGGCACCGCGTACCTGGAACGGTTCGCGCGGCTGAACCACGAGCGTCTCACCGCGCTGGAGGCGATCCGAGACAACGTCGAATGGGCCGGCGACCCTGCTCAGGTCGCCGCCTGGCTCATTCTCGAGTACGGCATCCGAGGCTCGCGGACCGCCGAGGAGTGGTCACGCTGGGCCGTCGAGCAACTCACCGAACACCTCCCTTAGCCCGCGCCGCCCGACCATCACCCGGCGAGCCGGGGTCGGGGGCAGGGGCCGAGACGATGGGCCCGGCCCCTGCGACGGCGCTGAGCCCGGTGTCAGGCCGCAGACGCGTCGTCCGCCGGGTGATTGACGCCGCGCGGCCAGCGCCGGACAAGGCCGACGACGGCGGCGCAGGCCAGCAACAGGCCCACCGCGACCATGATCCGTGTACGGGCGCCGCCCTCCGGCGCCGCAGACGGGTCGGCCGCCGCCGAGGGGTCCATCCGGAAGGCCCACATCGCCGACCCGGTCGCGCCGTCCGGGGCGCCGTACGGCAGTGCCTGCGCCGCGCGCTTGTCCATCGCGGTGAACAGGGCCGACACCTGGGCCGGGGTTGCCGAGCCGGCGACGATGCTCTCGGTCAGTGTCGCGGTGCCCGCAGTGTGCAGATGCTCGGCGCCGGTAGCGGCGTTCTTCCCGCCGTCGGCACTCTTGACGGTCTGCGCGGCCAGGTCGGCCGCTCCCGCCGCGCCGGCCGCGGCGCCCTCGGCGAGCTGGGCGCTGCCCTTCGCGACCTCGCCGGTGCCGCGTTCGAGCGCCGCGGCGCTGTCCGCCGCAGCCGACGAGCCGGCCGCGATCCGGGCCGCGCCCTGGTTCACCTGATCGGCGGCGACGCTGCTGTGACCCGCGGCCGAGGCCAGCGCGGTGACGCCGCTGACCTGCTGGGCCAAGCCCGCGACGAGTGCGTTGAGGCCCTGCAGTACTCCCTTGGTGGCGGCGGGGCCGCCGTCCGGGTTCGACAGTGCCACCGTGATGCGGTGCAGCCCGTCTGCGGTCGTGGCGAGGCCCCGGCTGAGGTCTGCGGCGGCGTCCTCGGTGCGCCCGAGCCCGGTGCTCAGCTCTCGCAGAGCCTTGGCCGCCTTGGCCAGCTCGTCGCCGAGCGTGTCGATGCCGGCGGCGCTGCCCGTGCTCTGTTTGAGCGCCTGGCGCAGGTCCGCGCAATCGGCGGCGGAGAGCGGGCCGCCGGGCCGGCAGTCGGCGTCGATGATGCCCGAGATGAGCGTGGCTGTGCCGGACATCGCCGTGGACAGTGCCCCGGTGCTGCCGGCGCTGGATTCGATGCTCTTGGCGAGGGTACCGGCGTTGTCTGCCGCGGATCGCAGGCTCTTGTCCAGTGCCCCGGCGCCGTCGGTGAGCCGGTTCAGGGCGCCGAGGACGCTGTCCGGGTCGTCGGCGGAGCCGAGCTGGGCCACGATCTGCTGTACGGCCGACTCCAGCGCCTGCGCTCCGGCGAGGCTGGCGGTCATGCCGGTGGTGCCGGACAGACGGGTCAGGGCCGCATCGAGCTGGGCCAGCCCGTTGCTGAGCTGTCGGGTACCGGTGGACAGATCCGCCGCCGAGGACGCGATCTCACCGGTGCCGCCGGCGAGTTTCGCGGCGCCGTCACTGGTTTCGGCGGCTCCTTTCGCGGTCGCTTTCGCGCCGGGGACGAGCTGACCGTTCAGCTGCTTCTGCAACGTGTCCGCTCCGTCAGCGATCTGTTTCAGCCCGTCGGCGAGGCCGGCGATCCCGGTTTGCAGGGCGACCGCCTGGTCGTCGACGGCGTCGGCGCCTTCGGCGAGCTTCACGTTGGCCTCGTTGGTGCTGTGGAAGGTCCGGGCGGTGAACGCGCTCGCCGGGTCGGTGCCGGTCGTGGCCGGGATCAGTTGCATCACGGCCGCGGGGATGTCCGCGTCGGTGACGTCGGCGCTCAGGCTGACCGTCGACTGGGGACTGCCCATGGGCGGCGCGAGCATCAGGTTGAACGCCACGTGGCTGCCTCCGGTGGCCGTTCCGGAGACGGTGCCGCCGTGGGCCGTGACGTTGCGGTATCCGGCTGGCAGCTCGGCGACGAGGTCACCGACGAGCGGGGTGAAGACCTTCTCGGTGACGGTGTGTGCGGTGCCGCCGGAGTCTGCGTAGGTGATCTTCGTGTCCGCAGCGGAGCGGTTCGTGACCGTGTAGGTGATCGTCAGTTTGCCGCTGCGGCCCCGCAGGTCGGCGGGTGAGACGGTCCGTCCGTCCAGTTGGTACTGGGCGTGCAGGCTGATGGGGACGGCATCGGTGACGGTCGCCTCGGTGGCGAGCTGGCCGCCCGCGCGTACGGTTTGCACGAGGTCATCGCCAGCGACCTCGGGCCGGCGGTATCCCCGCAGGTTGCGCAGGTGCGTGGTGGCGGAGGGGTTGCGGACCTCGGCCTCACCCGTGCCTGCGGCGGTGAGCACGTCGACCAGCTGGGCAGAGACCGGGGTGCCGCTCGCGTCCACGCGTACGGTGACGGTCTCGTGGTCGGTCACCTGCAAGGCCGCTTGCTGGGCTGCGCGGACCGGCGCGCTGGGCGCCGTGACGCCGACCAGGATCAGCACGGCCGCGGCGGCGACGGTGCGCCGGAGTGGCGGGGTCATCGCGTTCACGTCCGATCGTCGGAGGGCCCGGCGGCAACGGTGGCCTCAGCGGCAGGGTCTTGTCTTTCCTCGGCGCTGTCGTCGAGGAGGGCCTGGAGGTCGCTCGGTGGCGGGGGTTGGCGGTGCTGCGGGCGCCGCGGCCTGGCGACGCGGGCGGCGATGCCGTTGCCGAGGACGCGTCCCAGCAGCGAGAGGGTCAGCCCGGCGGCGGACCACAGCAGGGCGGCCGCGGCGGCGGCTGCGGGGTCGCCGGCGTCGAAGGCCCAGGCGATCCAGAATGCGACGGTCCCTGCCGTGGCGGCGACGAGCGGGAGGCGACCGCGGCTGAGCAGTGACGGGGTGACGGCGAGCACGATCGCGAGCACGATCGTCACGCCGGCGGCCGACGGCACCGGGGGAAGCCGGACACCGGCGAGCGTGGCGGCCAGTGCGCCCGCGCCCACGCCGAGGGCGAGGCCCGCGCTGCGGGCGCCGACACCGGCACCGGTGCCGAGCAACCTCGCGAGCGGCGATGCCGGCGCCGGGCCGGTGCTGCCCCCGACGAGCAGTCCGAGGAGCACCGCGACGATGGTGGCGGTGGCCGCGGCCACCGTGCCGTGGTGCACCGCGATCTTCACCATCAGCACGGCGAGCGGAATCGCGGTGGTCGCCGCACTCCACCGGTTCCAGTGGAACAGCGTGCCGCGACGGGTGTCCGGTCGTGGCCGGTCTGGGACGTGCGTGCCGTCGAACGTGGACGGGTCGGCCTCGATGGAAATCCTGGGCAGCAGGACGTCGAGCAGCGGCGGCAGCCGCCACTGCCGCTGCCCGACCAGGACCATCACCGCCGGGACGAGCAGGCAGCGCACGACGGTCGCATCGACGGCCACGGCCACGGACAGTCCCAGGCCGAACATCTTGACGATCGGATTGGTGTTGATCATGAAGCTCGCGAAGACCGACACCATGATCAGCGCCGCACTGCTGATGATCTTGCCGGTGTCCGCCAGGCCCAGGCGCACGGCCCGGGCGTTGTCCCGCGTGGCGTGCCAGTGCTCCTGCACCGAACTGAGCAGGAAGACCTCGTAGTCCATGGAAAGACCGAAGAGGATGGCGAACATCATCATCGGCACGTACGACTCGATCGGGACGGGTCCGTCGAGACCGATCAGATGGATCCCCCAGCCCCACTGGAACACCGCAACGACCACGCCGTACGCCGCCGCGATGGAGATGAGGTTCATGACGGCGGCCTTGGCGGCGAGCCAGACCGACCGGAACGCCAGCAGCACCAGCAGGCAGGCGAACGCCACCACCGCGCCGATCAGGAACAGCAGCCGCTGCGAGATGCGCTCCGCCAGGTCGGCCTTCGTGGCGGTGAGCCCGCCGACATGACCCTCGGTGCCCGTGGCGGCCAGCGCCTGCGGCAGCGTGGCGTTGCGCAGGCGCTGAACCAGCTCGACCGTACGCTCGTCCGACGGCGAGGTCTGTTCGGTGACGCTGAAAACCGCCACCGCCGAGTCAGCACTGATCACGGGTTCGCTCACCGCGCGTACGCCGGGGGTCTGCTGCAGTGTGGTGCGCAGCGCGACCAGGCGCGGGTCGCGCGTCCGGACGTCCTTGCCCTCCCCCGCCTTCTCCCCCTGCGGCGCGGCGGCCGGGTCGAACATCTCGACCACGATCCGCAGCGGGCCGTTCGCGCCCGGCCCGAAGCCCTCGGCCAGCGTGTCGTAAGACCGGCGCGACTCGGTGGACGCCGGCAGCTGCCCCGCATCCATCTGACCGAGGTGCAACGCCAGCACCGGCGCGCTCAGCGTCAGCAGCACCACGGACGCGACGACCGCGGTGGTCCACGGGCGCCGGGCCACCCGGGCGGCCAGCCGCGCCCACCCGGTGCCGTCCAGCTCGGCCGCGTCCCGGCCCGTGGCCGCCGCGCGGCGGCCCGGCAGCGACCAGCGGTTGACGCCCGGGCCGAGCCATCCCAGCAGGGCGGGCGTCAGCGTGACCGCGGACAGCAGGCTGACCGCGACGACGACCGCGGCGGAGTACCCGAGCCAGCCGACGAACGAGACGCCGGACAGGGCCAGCCCGCACACCGCGATGATCACCGTGCCGGCCGCGACCACGACCGCCCCGCCCGAGGTCGCGGCGGTACGCCCGACCGCCTCCTCGACCGGCAGCCCGCGGGCGAGCAGGCGACGGAAACGCACCACCAGGAAGAGCCCGTAGTCGATGCCGACACCCAGTCCGATCATCGTGGCCAGAGTGGCGGCAACGGTCGGGACGTCGACCGCGTTGCCGAGCAGCTTGAGCAGGGCCAGGCCGCCGCCGACCGCGAGGATCGCGGTGCCGATGGGTACGCCCATCGCCACGGCAGACCCGAACGCCAGCAGCATGACGACGACCGCCATGACGATGCCGATGAGTTCGCTGCGGTGCACCGGACTGCGGGAGAGCTGCTGGCCGAGCTGGCCGCCGACCGAGACCTCCACACCGGACTGCCGGGCCGGCCCGGTGGCGTCCCGGACCCGCTCGGCCAGCTCGACGGTCGCCACGGAGTCGGACTCCGGGGTGACTGTGAGGTAGCCGATGCGGCCGTCCGGGCTGAGCGAGTCGTCACCGGCGGCCGGCGGATCGCTGACCACGCCCACACCGGGGATCCCCCGGATCCGCGCCGCGGTGCTGTCCAGGGCGTTCGCGTACCTCTGGTCGGTGAGCTTGCCGGTGGGAACCTCGAAGACGATCCGGCTGGGCTCGGCGGCCTTGCCGGGGAACTCCCGGTCCAGCAGGGTCTGTGCCACCATGCTGTCGCTGCCGTCGACGGCGATCGCGTCGGCGTTGCCGGCGCCGAGCCGGTTGCCGGCGACGATGAGGAGCACCGCGACGACGACCCATCCGAGGGTGACCACCCGCGCGTGCCGGGCGCAGGACCGGCCGAGGCGGTAGAGAACGGATGTCATCGGTACGCGAGCACACCGTCATGGGCCGCACCGGCCGCGCGCATCGGCCGGGGAGTCCATCCCGTTGCGGGTTCATTCATTGACACGCTTGTCAGCGAACCGGTGAAACCTTCCCGGCCGCCGCCGCCAACCTGCCTGTTCGCTGAGGATGCGGACGGCCACGATCGGCGATCACAAGATCACTCACCGTTACGAAGCCCCGCGCCGCTGTCTCGATCCGGCTCCTCGGGCATCATGGCCGGGTGAACCGACCCGACCCGGAACTCCTCGGACGGTCCGGATGGCCGGCACCGCCGATCCGGAGCACCCGCGTGCTGGTCGTCGACGACGAGCCGGGAATCCTCGAGGTGCTCACCGCCACGCTGGCCCTCGCCGGGTTCGCGACGCGGGCGGCCCGGACCTGCGCTGAGGCCCGCAGGATGGCCGCCGAATTCCGGCCCGAGATCGCCGTGCTCGACGTGATGCTTCCCGACGGATCCGGCCTGGACCTGTGCCGGTCACTGCGGGACGCGGGCGGCGATCTCGGGGTGCTGTTCCTGTCGGCACGCGATGCGGAGACCGACAAGCTCGACGGGCTCAGCATCGGTGACGGCTACCTGACCAAGCCGTTCAGCGTCGCCGAGGTGGTGGCCCGGCTGCACGTCCTGCGGCGCCGCATGGACGCCCCGCCACCGTCGGCCTCCCGCCCGGTCCTGCGTGCCGGCGACCTGTGCGTCGACGAGGACGGTCACCGGGTCAGCCGCGCCGGTGCCCCGATCGAGCTGACCCCGACCGAGTTCAAGGTGCTCGTGCATCTGCTGCGTCACGCCGGTGTGGTGGTGTCGAAACAGCAGCTGCTCAGCCACGTGTGGGGGCACGGGTTCTGTGACGCGGGCGCGGTCGAGAAGATCGTCAGCAAGCTCCGCCGCAAAGTCGACCGAGCCGGGCACCCGGCGCTGCTGCACACCGTACGCGGATTCGGCTACACCGTACGGGAGTCGCCACCCTGAGCCGCGGGGAGCGTGAGCCGGGCCTCCAGGCCGCCGCCGTCCGCCCGCCGGTCGTGCAGGCCGAGCGTGCCCCCGTGGGCCTCGGCGATCTCCCGCGCGATGCTCAGTCCCAGCCCGTTACCGCCGTGGGCGGCCCGCCCGTCGTCGGCCCGCCAGAACCGTTCGAACGCGCGGCCGATGACCTCCGGGTCGAGGCCTGGTCCGTGATCGCGGACGGAGATCACGACGTCCGAGTCGCGCCCGTCCACCACGACCTCGATGGGGCTGTCCGCGGGCGTGTATTTCGACGCGTTGCCCAGCAGGTTGCGAAGGACCTGCAACAGGGCCGTTTCATCGCCCAGCACGACCGGGTGCGGAGTGGTGGCGTGCAGCGTGACCTTCCGTTCCGGTTCCACCGCGCCGAGGTCGGCGACGAGACCGTCGAGCAGGTCGACCGGGTCGACCGGGGCCCGGTCCAGCGGGCGCCGGGCGTCCAGGCGGGCCAGCAGCAGCAGATCCTCGACCAGCCGCTGCATCCGGCCCGTCTCGTCGCCGATACGTTCCATGGCCCGGTCCACCTGCGCCCAGTCGGCGATGCCGCCGTTGAGGTACAGGTCGCCCCAGCCGCGGATGGTGGTCAGCGGCGTACGCAGCTCGTGCGATGCGTCGGCGACGAAACGCCGCACCCGGTCCTCGGCCTGTTCGCGTTCGTCGAAGGCGTCGTTGAGTTCCGTGGCCACCCGGCCGATCTCGCTGTTCGGGTGCGGCACCGGGATCCGGCGGCCGCGCTGGCCGCCGGCGATGGCCTTGGCGGTGTCCGCCACCGTCCGCAGCGGGCGCAGACCGACATCCAGGACGAGCATCGCGGTCAGCATTCCGGCCGCCATGATGGCCACCGACGCGATGACCTCCACGATCAGCAGGCGATGCAGCGTCGCGTCGACATCGACGAGGGACACGCCGACGATGATCGCGGTGGGCCGGATCTGGGCCCCGTCGATGATCAGGGTCGGCCGCCCGGCACCGGCGAGCGGGATGACGGTCATCCGGTAGCCGGGGCCGCCGCCCACACCGGCGGCGGTGAACGGTCCGCCCGCGGCGGTGGCCAGGTCCGGCAGCACCGGCGGTGTCACGCCGTCGCCCGGCTGTGCGGTCTGCGCGACCAGAACGGTGCCACCCGGGGCGACCACGGCGACGTACTGGGTGCTGGGCAACAGCACACGGACCGCGTTCCAGTTGATCGTGGCACCGTCCCCGGCACTCGTGTGCTGCTCGATCCGGCTGGCCAGGTTCTTGAGCGTGACATCGACCCGGTTGTGCAGGAACGTCTGCAACGCGGCGTACGCGGCGACGTCCGCGACGAGCAGCCCGGCGGCCAGCAACGCCAGCGTTCCGCCCAGCAGCCGTCCCCGAAGTCCCTGCCAGGCGCCGCTGTGGCGCAGGGCGGCGAAGCCTCTCATGCGGCCGGCTCGCGCAGTACGTAGCCGAAACCCCGGACGGTGTGCAGCAGCGGGACGGCGCCATCCGTGTCGATCTTGCGGCGTAGCTGGCTGACGAACTTCTCGACGACCGCCGCGTCGCCGAACTCGTAGCGCCAGACGTGGCTGAGGATCTGCTGGCGCGACACCACCAGCTCGACGTTGCCCATGAGGTAGTGCAGCAGCCGGAACTCGGTCGGCGACAACGTGACGGTCCGTCCGGCACGGGTGACCCGGTGGGTTCGTTCCTCCAATTCCAGGTCACCGACCCGCAGTGTCGGGGAGTCCTCGGCGGCCGGGAGTTGCCGCCGCAGCAGCACGTTCAACCGGGCGACCACCTCGGTGGTACTGAACGGCTTCGTCACGTAGTCGTCTGCACCGAGGGCGAGACCCGCCAGCCTGTCCTCGACCGCGTCGCGTGCGCTCAACAGGAGCACCGCGAGTTGCTCGTGATGGGCCCTCAGCTCCAGACAGAGATCGAGCCCGGAACCGTCGGGCAGCATGATGTCGAGCACCGCGAGTTCGGGAACGAATTCCTGCGCGACCACCCGCGCCTGCGCGCAGGAACCGGCGGTCCGGACACGGAACCCCGCAAAAGTGAGCATGGCGGTCAGGACCTCGACGATCGGCGTCTCGTCGTCGACGACCAGCACCCTGGCCGGCCGCAACGCGGTCACGCCGGCCTTGCGGGGCCGAGGGTTGCCGGTCCGGCCTTGAACGCGATCCGCGCCTGTCACGGACCAACCATGCCGTACGGCCCGTCCGGCCGGCCGCCGGAAACCTTCTCGCCGGCTGCCGATTCGCTGAAGCAGGCCGCCATCACCTGATCCTACGAACGCGCGCAGGAAACGATCAAGGCGCGTGCCGGAGTCGCGGTGTGCCGCGAGCTGTCCGAGGTGTCGCTGCTTCGGAGTCTCACCGGACCGGCAGGCATGGCTTGACGACCGGTCCCGGCCGCTCGCGAACGAGCCGTAACCCGGCGAAAGCGTCAGCCGAGCGCCGGGTAGACGCTCGCGCCGGATCCGTACTTGCTCGGGCCGACGCCCAGTCGCCCGTTCACCACCGAAGGTGCGACGCCCGGCCGGGTTTCCCGGTCCGCCCCGGTGCGCGCGTCCAGCACCAGCGGGCCGTTGTCGGTACGCCCATACACCGCCCCGTGCCACGCACCGGTCACAGTGGGCACCAGCCGGCCGTTGTCCTTCGTGAAGGACCACAGCCACCGCCCCGTGGTCGCGTCGAGCGCCCCCACCCAGTCGAGACTTCCACAGACGGTCGTCGACCTGTCGTCGTACCGGCAGGCCGACAGATGCCGACGCTCCGCCCCCAGATTCAGCGTGGAGCGAACCACCCGCCCGGTGGCCGTCGCCATGACGTCGAAAAAGGGCCGGTCGCCGTCGTTGTCGTATCCCGTGGCGACGAAGTACGTGGGGCCGCCGGACGATGCGGTCACCACGGAGGTGTTCCGGGGGGACACCCACCGCTGCTGCCCGGTTCGGGCGTCCACTCCCAGGATCTTCTCGTCGTACTTGCTGTGCTTGTCGGGTTTGGTGCCGGCCACGACGCCGTCGGCCACCGCCACGGCCTCGAATCCCTGTGTCCTCCACGCCTCCGTGTGGGTTGTCAGGTTGACGGCCAAGGCGCGGCTTTCGTCGTTGCGCGAGGACAACCGGATGATCCCGATTCCGTCCGTCGCGCCGACCACCGACACGTCGGTGTCCGATGGCAGGGCAGCCTCGGTTCGCGGAGCGATCGTGATCGTCGTGGTCCAGTTGGTCGTGCCCGCCACCGGGTCGACCGACAGCAACTCGATGACGAACCGTCCCGGTGTGGTTCCCTCACCCGGCGTTTCGCCGAGGAACGGGATGAGCACGCTGGTGGTGCCATCCACGGCCACCAAAGCCGGGCGGACCTCGACGCGGGAGCCGGACGGCAGGTGGTGGGTCGCCCTGACCACGGTACGGAGTTTGCCGGTACCGGCGTCGACGAGCCGTACCTCCTCGTTCGCCAGTCCGTCGCTCCGATGCATCGGCACCACGACGGTGTTCTGGTGCAGCAGCACCTCGGCGGGCTCGGCCGTCACGTCGAGCAGCCCACCCGCCGCGGCGTCGAACCGCGTGGGTGGATCGAACTTGTCAGAGTCGGGCAAGGCGGGCCAAGCGGCCGATGCTGACGGGAGCGGCGAGAGGGGAGCAATCGGGGAAGACGGCGGCTTGTCCCCGCACCCCGTCAACGAACTCAGCAGCGCCATGGTTGCCACGCCGGTGGCAATCCCGGCGATCGGTCGTCGAACACCTCGAGTCATTGCGCCCCCGTTTCCTCTACCGCCCGCATCGGTGCTGCAGGCTACCCAAACCTCCACCCGGCGGGTGCCTCGTGGTCCCGAGCCGCCGGTCGCCGGAAGCACACCGTCGGGGTCCGGGGCAGCGCGAGGCGCCCTGGCCCCGGCACAATGCGACCCGAAAACTCGGACGGGTGACGACGTCTTCGTCCGGCTTGCCCGGAGTTGGCGTTGAACGGGGTCGCTGTGGGGGTCAGCGCGGAGGCGTGGGCCACCTCTATCGTGCTGGCATGTTGCTTCGCCCGGCCGAGGACGCGACCCGCGTCGACTTTCGCGTGTCGCTGTCGTCCGCGGGGATCGGGGTCGGCCTGTCGGCGATCCTCGCGGTGATCGCCGGATCCGCCGCGTTGTTTCCCGACCAGGTGATGATCGACGGTGCCGGCACCACAGAGACCGTCATGGCGTGGCTGTGTACCGGGCTGTTCTCGCTACCCGTGGTCCTGATGGGCGCCGCCCTGGTGAAGACGCGGCGGTCGCAAGGGCTCCTGATCGACGCCAGCGGCGTCTGGTGGTACGGCCCGGACGCACCGGACCCACGGCTGATCTGCGCGTGGACCGAACTCGGCGCCGTCGCGATCACCTGGAAGCAGTCGCCCGCTCCCGGCATCGCCCAGCCGGTCAGACCCGTGCTCGGGCACGCGCTGGAGGTCTATGCGACCGGTCCGCTGCTGGATGACCGCCTGGACCGGTTGACTCGCGTGCCGGAAACCGAGCGGCCGGTGCTCGTAGATCCTCCGCCGTGCCGGTATCGGCTCGTTCTCCCGGAGGCCGGGATGGCGGAGGTCGTCGAGGGCGCCGTACACCGCTTCGCGCCGACGCTGTGGGCGGGCAGTCATCGGCGGCAGTGGAACCCCGTACCCGGAGCCTGATCCGCTCGGGAGTGGCCGCCGCCGCCGCGAAGACGTCGTACACGCTGGCATCTGCCTGACCGGCGGGCTGTTGTCTGGTCTTCTGGGGCGATTGGGGACGGGTTCGGGCATGCCAACCCGTACGTGCGTCGGTGAGACCATGGCCAGGTGCCCGACCGCCCCGAACGATGGACCCCGCCTCGCATGACCCGGCGCCGCACGCTGACGCGGGTAGGCGCGGACCTGCTGTGGGGCGTGGTGATGCTCACCGTGTTCGCCGCCATCGTCTTCGGCGGCATGCTCGGCGGAACAGCGCTCGGCTACGGCCTGCTTCCGCGATACAACGGTGGACACGAGATCCCGTGGCTGCTGGGCGTGGGTGCGTGCGTCGGGGTCGTCACAGGGATGGTCGTCTGCCATCGGGCCCGCAGCTGGGTACAACGGGCGCGCGTGCGAATGATGCGTCGCCGCGCTGTCGACGCGATCGCCGATGTCGTGTGGTGCGACTATCTCTACCAGGCCGGCAGCAAGGGCCCCGGCAGCTCCCGCTACACGGTCTTCCTGAGCTGGCGCGACTCGGACGGTCAGCACACCGGCGAGCGACAGTACCGGTTCATCGGCCAGGGCCGGGACGACTTCGCCCACCTGGTACGCCGTAACGGGAAAGTGCCGATCCGCTACCCGGCCGGGCGACCACACCGGTTCGTCATCGACATCCCGTTCGCGCCGACGATGGCCGACCAGTTCCTGTAACCGCGTGTCCCCATGGGTCTACCCGGACACCGCACCCGGCCGGCACAACGGTCAGATCGCCGGAGATGGCCCGGGCATGGAAACGCACGGACAGCCCGAACGCAAGGGTCAGTGGGGACATTGCCAGGGCACGCGCCTGCCCGGCCGCCCCGCCAGCGGGCAGGTGTCCCGGCCTCCGCCGGACACCTGCCCGGCTCCCCCTCGCACCCAGCGGGCGGGCCACCCGACCAGGCTGATGACGTCACTCCCCCCGGCCGACGGCGCCGGATTTTCTTACTATCGGCCAGGTTTGTCAAGGAATTCGGCCATACCTATATTTACGTACAAAAGTATCTGAGGCGCCTATTTTCGGTATCGGAGCGACCGTCCTACCGACAAGGGAGAAACTCGATGGCGAGCAAGACGGGGTCAATCTTCTCTGCTGTGGCGATGGCTTCGGCCATCGCCGTGGCTTCGCCCGCGTACGCCGCATCGGCGGGTAGCAAGCCGACGGAGGTGCGTGCGTTGTCGACCGCATCCCATCAGGCGGCAACGACCCGGCTGCTTCCCGACGGCGTGTGGCATTGCGACGGGCTCGACAACGGGCAGCTCTGCATCCGCTTCATCAACAACTACACGGGGGTTGACGAGAGGTACGACAAGCGGAGCGGCGACCCGATCAGCATCCGGTTCCTCTACTACGACAACTCCGCGGCCAGTGGCGTCCCGCACTCGGACAACGGCGCCGTCACCATTGCGGCCAACCAGAGCCGTTCGTTCGCATGGAACAACACGTATCCGCGGCAGTGCGTGCAAGGGGTGATGTCGGTCAACGGCGTCGACTTGATCGTCACCGAGAGGATCTGCAGGTCCTGAAACAGTAAGGACCCCGAGCCGGGGCACCGAACGGCGCCTTGGGCAATGTGGCTGGTAACACTTCCGGGGCACCTGTCCGGTGCAGTGGAAACAGGAGCCCCGGACGTCGTCGGGCACATGTCCGCCCAGATGTTCGCATGGGTCGGGCAGGTGCCGCGCCGCGGCGCAGGCCACCGGCAGCCGCAGGAACGGCTTGTCGCGCTCGTCCACGTCCGTGGTGAGCAGGTCCGCGCCGCCCGACACCGGCAGCTGTCTGGCGCCGTCCTATGGGGACGGCCAGGGCAGAAGAAGGTTACGAAGGCGACAACTATCGCGGGGCTCATCTCAGCATCCCACATGGGAATGTCCGACCTAAGGAGAGAAAATGATGCGAAGCAAATCCCGTGCAGTTTTGGCCGCCGTGAGTGCGGGGGTTGCGGGTGCGGTGCTACTCGGCGCGTCCCCGGCGTCGGCGCACGATGTGCGCGCGCCAATCGTCAGCGGAGGCGTCCAGCTGGGATTCGCCGAGGTGTACAACAACCACACCTGGCTGGCCGCGTGTGACACCCGTGCGGACGGCGTCGGTGTGTACGCCCGCGGGTGGCTGAACACCGGCGAATACATGGATGTCAACGACAGCGACGGGTCCAGCGGCGACTGCGGCAGGGCGTCTGCGCCCTCGGGCAAATACTTCACGTTGATCCAGGGGATCGCCCGCAACGGCGCCGTCTCCGGCCGGGTGCAGGCCTGAACGCCCAGTAACTGATCTGAGTCTCTGCGGGCGACCCAGGTAGGGCCAGATCAAGCCGTCACATCACCGGACGCCTCCACCACGGTGGAGCCACCGAAGACGGTCCGAGTGGGGCAACTGTCGGCCGTCTACAAGATCTTTCCATCGCCGGGTCATCCGGCGCCTCACCAGGTGGACGCGTTTCGGTGTTGCGCCACACCAACCCGATCTTGGAGTTCCAGGACAGACGCTGAGCTCGAAATGCCGGCGATGTTGGCAGAAATCGGGCCCAGGTCTGGTCGACAGGACGCTCCCGGCAAGCCCGGGCAGTTCAACGAATGGGGGAACACATGTTGTTGACCAGGCTCACGCGCCACGGTCTGAGGATCGCGGCGGTTACCGCTCTCTTCACGGCGATGGCGGTAGCCGGGAACGCTACGGCGGGATCGGCGGCGCCTGCCGTTTCCGGGGCCACTTCCAGTCATTCCGCCGCGACTGCGGCCACGAGGTACGTGGAGAAGACGACCCTGCACGGCCGAAACATCACGATCGTCGCAGCGACCAAAGCATCCGCGGATGCCGCGGCCGGCAAGTTCCGGGCCTCGAGTGCCCGTGCGGCGAGCAACGGAGGAGCGCTCGCCACGACGAACCGGTGTTACGGCGCCGGAGTGCTCTGCCTCTTCTCGGACGGCGACGGCGGTGGCGACATCGCCGCGTTCGACAAGGATGTGCTGTTCCGGCCGGGGTTCATCAATCTCAGGGATGTCCCGCGCGGCGCCGGCAACTGGAACGACGTGATGAGTTCCTGGAGTAACGACATCGGCGGCGACTACGGGGCGGCCACCATGTGCTGGTGGGTGGACTTCGACGGGGGCGGCGCCGGTCACCTGATGCGTCCGCTGGGTGCCACCATCCAGAATGTCCTGCCGTCTGAAACGATCAAGCGTCCTCGGTCGACACCAAGAACGCCACCTGCGGCTGATACATCGCTCGTGCATGGGGCGGCCCTCGGCAGGGGCCGTCCCATACACGCCTGCTCCGCCGAGAACATGTCCTGAGTCGGCGAGACCCCGGTGCGCTGGCTCCGCCGCTGAACGCACCCCGCCCATGGTCAGTCAACATGACTGTATATAGTTCGGTCATGAGTATGCGGGAACAGACGTACTTCATCCTCGCGTCACTGCTCGACGAGCCACGGCACGGGTACGCCATCATCCAGCAGGTCGAACAGTTGTCGCAGGGATCGGTCAAACTCGCGGCCGGCACCCTGTACGCGGCCATCGACCGGCTCCACGACCAGGGCTACGTACGCAACGTCCGTGAGGAGGTCGTCAACGGCCGCGCACGGCGGTACTACGGACTGACCAGCGACGGACAGGCGGCCCTGCGCGCGGAGGCGCAGCGGATGGTCGCCGCCGCCCGAGTGGTGACCGAGCACGCCCGCGCCGACCGCCGGGGCTTCGGCGCGGCGGTGACGGCATGAACAACGTGCTGGAACGCCGGTACGGCCACCTGCTGCGCAGCTACCCCGCCGCCGACCGGTCCCGGTTCGGCGACGAACTCGTCGGCACCCTACTCGAATCCGCGCGCCCGGGCCAGCGGTGGCCGGACCCCCGGCAGGCGTTCGCGCTGGTGCTGGCCGGACTCCGCGCCCGCACCCTCGCCGAGCGCCGGGGCGGTCGCGCGATGCGGGCCCAAGGGTTCCAGGTGGCGGTCCTGGGCCTGCTGATGTACTCGGTGGCCGCCGGCGGGTTCGAACAGTGGCTCCGGTTCCGCTACGACGGATCCACGAGGCCGCTGCTCTTCGCGTGGCTCACGCTGACGGTGCTGGCGGTCCCGTTCGCGCTGCGGGGACGGTTCCTGATCGCGGCCGGGGTCATGTGGGCCGCCGTGGTCGTGCACCACGTCATGGACTACATCCCCTGGGAGTCCTTTGTGCACGGCGAGCCCATGGACCTGCGCGAACCGTGGATGCAGAACCTGATCGCGGCGGTGGCGCTGACCGTACTGGCCACGGTGGCCCGGCCCGCCCAGGCCCGCCGATCGTGGTGGTGGCTGGCCGCCCTGTTCGCGGTGGCCGCCGTTCCCTTGGTGCCCGACCTGCTACCCGAGGGCATCGACGTGCCGGACGCCGTCATCATGGTCGTCCTGGCCGGCCTGGGCGCCCTGGCCGCCGGGTGGACGTTCGTCGATCCCCGCATCGGTGTGGCGGCGACGTGGTGGCTTGCCGGCACCGTGATCGTCGTCGGCGGCACCGTACCCGTGTACTGGGACCTCATCGGACTCCGCGCCTACGGGCAAGCCGCCGTGGTCATAGCCGCACTGGCGGTCGTCGCCTGCGGCGGTGCGGTCGCCCGCCGGCGGGTGGCTCGGCTCTGAGACCGGGTGCGCCGACTCCATCAACGGGGGTGGAGTCGGCGCCACCGGCTCAGCGCAGCTCGCCACCGGCCCGTCGGTCAGACGGACCGGCACAGTGGTGTTCACCCTCACGCCATTACTTGCCCACGTCTACTCCTGCCACTGGCCGAGCCGCCGATAAACGGACGTGACAGACCAGATCGAGCGCCCAAGCATGCCCCCCGCGTCGCCCGCCCCGGGACCCGCTGTGCGACCACGGCCGTCCGAGGACCTGACGTTGTCGGGCAGCCTCCTGCCGCCGCTGTGGGTGGTCTGGGGACTTGCTGCACTCGTGTCGATCCCCAGCATCGATCACACCGCCGCACGGTGGTTGGTTGCGATCTCCGGGGTCGCTGCTCTCGCGGTGGCCCTCGCGATGTTCGCGATCAAGCTAAGCCGGCTTCCCCTGATCGTCGTCCGATCCACGGCCGTGATAGCCACCGCAAATCTCTTCATGACTGGCCTGGGTGGCGCCGAGAACCGGGTCATGGTGATCACCGGCGCCGCGATGCTGATGATGTGGGTCGGCTTCGCACTCGACCGGCGCGACCTGGTGATCAACTCCGCGCTCTGCGGGGTCGGCATCGGTGGGCCCCTGCTGATCTCCGAGCCGCTGCCGGAAGCCCTCTCGGTCATGCTGTCGGGCTGGGCGTGTGTGACCGCCATCGGCATCACCATGCACGTCCTGCGCAGTTGGATGGACGCGGCGAGCGCCGCTGCCACCGCCTCCGAGCAGCGCGCAGCCGCGACGCAGGCGCAGGCGGCCGCAGACCGGGAGCTCGCCGACCAGGAGCGCATCGCCGCCGCCGACGCGGAGCTGACCGCGCGGCAGGAACTCCAGCAGCAGATCGCCAGCAAGGGGGCAGTGCTGGCGGAGGCCGCCGAGCAGGTGCGGCGGCAGACCTCAGCGGTCGCCACCGCCAGCGACGAGATGTCGCAGGCCATCCAGGAGCTGACCAGAACCGCGCACCTCACCGAGGACATCACCTCGACGGTCGCGGGCAAGGCCGACAACGCGTCCGACCTCATGCGCGCCTTGGAGAAGTCCAGCGAGCAGATCATGGCGGCCTCGGATGTCATCCACGGGGTGGCGGAGCAGACCAACCTGCTCGCCCTGAACGCCACGATCGAGGCAGCCCGGGCCGGTGAAGCGGGACGCGGGTTCGCGGTCGTCGCCGGCGAGGTCAAGGATCTCGCCCACCAGTCCGGCGGCAACGCCGAGACCATCGCCCGCACGCTCGGCGAGGTCCAGGCCCAGGTCACCGCGGCCGTGGAGCGCGTCTCGGAGATCACCGCCAGCGTCGGCGAACTGGCCGCACACAACACCTCCCTGGCAGCGGCCCTGGAGGAGCAGTCCACCTCGGTGCGGCAGATCGCGCTCAGCGTCCAGGAGGCGGCCGGCCAGGTGGCCACGATCACCGACGAGGTGCATGTCCTTGAACGGCTGTCCCGCACCTCCGCATGACAGGCACGGGGACCTGATCGAGACCAGGTTCCCCTGGGCCTCTGCAAGGTAGTGGTATGACCGGTTCGTTGGGTCTGGAGTGCAGCACCATGGGGTACGCCAGGTTGATCACCTCCCTCGGGCAACTGACCAACGCGCTCAACCAGGACCGCGCCGACCGACGGGCCGAGCCGCTTCCCGACAGCTCGTGACCTCCCCACTCCCGGCTGGGCGTTCCGTCGGTCACACCTGAGGCTGGCGCTTGCTCGCAGGTTTGCGGGGTCATTGCCGATTTCCTGGGCGATGAACAGCGCGTTGGGTCACGGTGGTGGGCGCCCGGCCGGCATCGGAGAGATGCCGGCCGGCGCACCCGCCGTGCCGGGCGTCACCGTGCTGGCGGAGTTGGGCCGCGGGGCTAAGAGCGTGGTCTACCGCGTACACCACAACGGCACCGAACTCGCAATGAAGACGCTCCACGGGCCGGTGGGCGCCGACCGCCGGATCCTCGCGGACTTCCGCCGCGAAGCAGCCCTGTTGGCGCTGGCGAGTCATCCCGGACTTCCGACGGTCCACGACGTCGGTGACGTCGCCGGCCAGCCTTACCTCATCATGGATCTGATCACGGGCGAGGAACTCGCGGCCACCCTGCGATCGGGTCCGTTGGCAGCGGAGCGCATCCTCCACCTGGGTGTCGAGGTGGCCGAGGCGCTGGCGGCGCTGCATCGGGTCGGCCTGGTGCATCGCGATGTGAAGCCGCAGAACATCCTGCTCAGCCCGGGCGGGCAGGCCCGGTTGATCGACCTAGGCATGGCGACCCGCGCCGGCGCCGACCACGAAAGCGTGGTGGCCGGCACCCTGACCTACAGCGCCCCGGAGCAGGCAGGCACCCTCAAGCGCCCGGTCGATGCCCGCGCCGATCTGTACTCCCTCGGCGTGGTTCTCTACCAGTGCGCGGCCGGTCAGGTGCCGTTCTCCACACCCGATGTCGGCGAACTCCTTCGGATGCACGCCACGATGGCCCCGCCTGACCTGCTCGCCACGCGCGGCGACCTGCCGCCCACGCTCGTGAAGATCATCGCCAGATTGCTGGCGAAGGACCCGGACGACCGGTACGCCACCTGCGCGAGCCTCATCGCTGACCTGCGGACGCTCGCCTCCGACCCCGCGGTGGACTTCCCGCTCGGGCGCGGCGACGCACAGCGCGCCGATCGCCCCCAAGCCGGCTTCCTGGGCCGCCAGGCGGAGCTGACCGAGTTGCACGGCCGGTGGACGCGGGTGCTGTCCGGATCCGGCGGGCTCGCCGTCGTTCGTGGCGGGTCGGGCACCGGCAAGACGCGCCTAGCTGGTGAGTTTGCGGCGAAGCTGGAACGTACCGGCCTCCCGGTGCTGACGGCCGCCTGCGGCGATGCCACCACGCCACTCGCGCCACTGGCCGGCGCCGTCGAGCGGTACCTGAGGACGGCCGTCGGCCGCGACGACGGATCCCAGGGCGAAGCCGTCGATTGGGTACGGTCGGCAGCCGGTCGCTCCGGGCCATACCTACGCCGGCTCACCCCCACCCTCGCCGAGATCTTCGCCGACGGCGACGACCTGGCGGACGATCAGCAGGACGGATTCATCCGGGCGGTCGCCGGCTTCCTCGTCGACCTCGCCCGTGCCGCCGGCGGCGCCCTGCTGGTGTGCGACGACGCACTGTCGGCCGACAGCGCCACCGTGCGCGTGCTGCAACTGGTGGTGTCGCAGTTGGCCGACGTGCCGCTGCTCGTGATTCTCACCCTCGACGACGCCGCGGAGCCGGACCAGCTTGCCGTCCTACCGGCCGACGCGGCCGATGTCGACCTGACGCTGGGCGCGCTGGACGAGGATGCCCTTGTCCGGCTTGTCACTAGCCTCACCGGCCGTTTGCGCCTGGAGCCGTCGCTGGTCGAACGCATCGTCGCCCGAAGCGGCGGCACCCCACTTGCTGTCATCGAGTACGTCGGCGCCCTCCTCGACGCCGGGCTGCTCCTGCCACGCTGGGGCACCTGGGCGCTGGACGAGGCCGGTCTGGAAAACCTTGATCTGCCGACCGACGTTTTCGGCTTGCTGCAGCGTCGCCTTGACGAACTGGGCATGCGGACCCGGGACCTGCTGACCGCGGCGGGTGTGGTGGGAATGCGATTCACCGCTGCCACAGCCTGCGAGATCTCCGGCCTGACGGCGGACGACGGCGCCGTCCTGCTCGACCAGGCCGTCACCCACGGCATCCTCGTCCGGTGCGAGGACGGGTACGCGTTCGTCCACGACCGGATCCGTCGAGCGCTGCTCGACGAACTGCCCGATGACCAACTGCGGGACCGGCACCAGCAGACCGCCGACGCGATCGACGCCGACGTGACGGAACCCTCTCAGCGGTACGCGCTGGCGCGCCACCTCATGCGGGGCCACCCCGACCTCGACCGCGCGCGCACCTCGGCCGCCTGTTGGGACGCCGGGCAGCTGGCCCTGGCCGAGCACGGCGCAGCTGAGGCGGTGGAATTTCTGCAGGCGGCGATCGCCTATGCCGACGGGCCGACCGATGCCGAGCACAGCGCGATGCACGAGGCCCTCGGCATGGCGTACCACCACGCGGGTCACCTCGCGCAGGCGCTCGAGACGCTGACCTTGGCGCTGGGCACCGCACCTACCGGACTCGACCGGGCCCGCATCCTGGAGCAGCAGGCCAAGCAGCACGTCGCGTACTGGAACACCACTACCGCGGTGGACGCGGTCACCCGGGCGATGACCGAGCTGGGCAGGCCCATGCCGGGAAACCGGGTGTGGCGGGCATTGACCGCCGTCGCCCTGTACCTGTCGGCCGTCGTCATCGAACGCACCGGCATCGGATTCGGCACCAAGGACCCGGCGCGGCAGGCTTGGTACCGACAGCGCGCCAACCTCTACGAAACGGGCTTCGACGCGGCGGTGCGCGGACTGACCCCGGGCCTGAGCCTGGTGTTCAACGCCCGGCGACGGTACGCGGCGACCCGGCTCGGCCCGTCGCACGAGTATCTGCGGGCCCTGGGCTCCGTGGCCGGGACGATCTGGCTCCTGGTCGGGCATCGGAGGTCACGTGGCATGGACCGGGCCACGGCGCTCGCTCGGCGGCAGGGCGATCCGGCGGCGGTCGCCTATATCGAGAGTCTGCGCCAGACGGTGTCCACCCAGGTCAGTGTGGACCCGGACACCGAGATGCTCCTGCGCTGGCTGGAACAGTACGGCGCCTTCACCGAATTCGTCTACGCGATCGACATCGCCCAGGCGTCGAGCTTCCGGCTGCTGCTGCGGGGACGGGCAGCCGAGGCGGCTGCGGCGACCCAGCGCGCCCATGCCCGGCTGGGCGCGACCGACCTCAGCGCCCATCCCGTCGGCCACGTCGGCGCCGCATTGGCCGCGGCGTCGGGCCGACCGGTCGATGCCGCCGCGAGCCTGCGCCTGCTGGATGCCGACAACGGCGCTTTCCGCGACCCCGCCGGTCGGATCTACCTGCTCAACGCCTGCGCGATCCTCGCCGTGGAACAACGCGAGTACGGCGATGTCTTCGACCGGATCACCGCCGAACTCGCCGAGCTGAAAGTTTTCCATCCGATCACCGTGATGCAAAGCCTGCGTGGCCTCTGGGCGTACGTCGCCTATGGCCGGCTCGAACAGGCCCGCGCCGCCACCGGCGCCGACCTGGCACCCGCCCTGGCCGAAGCGCGGCGCGCGCTTCGGGTGCTGCGTCAGGTCGCCTGGGGGTCAGGGCCCGGTTCGCAGCTCAAGGCCCACCACCTGGTGGGACGCGCCCACTTGCGGCTGCTGACGGGCGATCCGAGGGGCGCGGTCGAGCGGCTTGCCGGCGTCGATCGCCTGCTGACGACGCAGGACGTGCCGCTGGCCGCTTTCGAGGCCGCGCGGCTGCGCGCTCGCGCGCTGGCCCAACTCGGCCGCGCCATCGAGTCCACTGCCGCGGCGCAGACCGCGCTGTCCATCGCGCAGCAACTCGACCTTCCGCACCGGGCGGCGTGGATCCACGCCGAGTTCGAGCTGGACACCGCCAGCGTCAGCGGCTCCCACGCGCGCTCGTTGGTGCGGGGCTTCAGCACGTCGATCAGCACCAGCACGCCGGGCGAGGAGGGCCGCCGGCTGGCCGCGCTGGAGAAGCTCAGCATCACTGCCTCCGGGATCCTGGATCCCGACGAGCTGACCCGGGCGGCGTTGGACGAGACGATCAGCATTCTCTCCGCCGAGCGGGCGTACCTCTTCCTCGCGGACCGCGACGGGCGGCTGCGGCCGCACCGTGGCCGCGACGCCACCGGGGCGGACCTCGACGTCCTCTCCGACTATGGATCCACGGTCGTGGAGCGGGTGCGTCAGACCAGCGAGGCCGTGGTGGTGACCGGCACCGACGAAGGTGCGGCACTGGGCTCGAAGAGCGCCGTCGCGCACGGCCTGCGCAGCATCATCGCCGCACCGCTGCGATTCGACGGCCGGATGCTCGGCGTGGTCTACCTGGACAGCCGGGTGGCGAAGGGAATGTTCACCGCGTCCGACGTGGGCATCCTCACTGCGATGACGAACCACATTGCGGCTGCGCTGGAAACCGCCCGCGCCGCCCAGCTCGCCGTGGCGGTGCAGCTCGCCGAACAGCAGCGCGACGTCTCCGACAAGCTGCGCGACGCGATGTTCGAGCTGAGCACTTCCCTGGATCCCGACGGTGTGCTGCACCGCCTACGCCTGATGTTCACCCGCCTGCTCCCGAGTGATGCCTCCTGCCTGATCCGGATCCAGGACGACAAGCTCGTGGTGACCTCGAGCATCGACCCCGCCACCGAGCCGCGGTTGGTGGCAGCGTCGGCACCTGGTGTGGAGCGGCTGCTGGCTGCCACGTCGCCGACGGCCGGCAGCGGACACACCGCACCGGACGAACCCCTGGTGTTCGGCGAGCTCGCTGCGAACACGTCCTGGCTCGCGGTGCCGCTGCACACCCGCACCGGCCCCCTGGGAGCGGTGGTGTTGACCGCCCAGCGACCCGACGCCTACGGACCGGCCGAGGTTCAATTCGCCGCGGCACTCGCCGGGCAGGGCATCGTTGCCTACGACAACGCACTCCTGTTCTCTCAGGTCGAGCAGATGGCCACCACCGACGCGCTGACCGAGGTCGCCAACCGCCGCCACTTCTTCGCCGTTGCGGAACGCGACCTGGCGCGAGGCCGCGAGACGGGCGCCACTCTGATGTCCGTCATGCTCGACATCGACCACTTCAAGAAGATCAATGACGGGTACGGTCACCGCGTGGGCGACCAGGTCATCGCGGCCGTCGCCGCGCGGCTGCGGCAGACCCTGCGGGCCACGGACCGGCTCGGGCGCTACGGCGGTGAGGAGTTCGCGATCCTCGTGTCCGAGCCTGTTCCACCGCTGGCCGAACGGCTGCGGCGGGCCGTGGCCGACACCCCGGTCGCCACCGACGCCGGCCCGGTGAAGGTAACCATCAGCCTCGGCGTCTGCCTGTTCGACGCCGGGCAGCTCGACCTCCTCGAGGCGCTCAACCGGGCCGACGCCGCCCTGTACCGGGCGAAGGAAGGCGGACGGAACCGCGTGACATTCGACCAGGCCGCAGCACCGACGAGTGCCGTGGTCGGACTTGTGGAACCGATCCCTTGAGCCGCCGCGATCAGTCTCGGCGGCACCCGGTCGAGTGAGTCGGTGGTCACCGGACTCGCATGAGCCCGATCGAGCCGTCACCGGGGTGGTGCCGGCCTGCTGAGTGCCGCGTCCATCGGTAGCCGATCGAGACGGATGAGGATCCTGCTGCGTCGGGGCAGTGCCAACTCGCCAGCCGGTCCTGGCCGAAGGCCAGTTCGCTACGAACCGGGACCGCTGCCGGGCGGCGGTGGCCCCGTGCTGCGTGGCGCCCGGCCGGACGGAGCCGGCCTGGTGTCCGCCAACTCGGCGATCACCTGGGCGTGGCAGGGCTCAGGTACGCACCAGCAGCCGAGCCGGCGCCCGCGCAACCCCGGCAGGAGGGCGAGGAGGTCGGCTCGGCTGAGCAGGTACTCCCGGTACTTCTCGACGACCTGCTTCCGGGTACCGTCGGGCCCCGGACGGTACGGGCTGGCCAGCGGGGAGGCAGCCAGCCGCCAGCCGCCGCGGTACATCGCGCGCCCGACGTACACCACGTCGGCGTACGCCGGGTCGCCCCGATGGCCCTTGAGGTTGACCGCGGTGGTTGCCGTCATCGTTGCGCCGTTTCAGGTCCGCGCCGGCAACGCCAGGATCGCGCAGGTCGCAGTGCCGTGCGCGTACAACCTGCCGTCGGTGGCGCCGACGACGCGTGCCTGTGCGGTCGCGGTCGTCCGGCCGACGTGAACGGTCTCGCCTTCGCAGCGCAGGGTCGGGGTGTCGGGCAGCACCGGGCGTACCAGGTGCACCCCGAGCTGGACGGTGGTGTAGGCGCGGCCGGCCGGCAGGGCCGTCAGCACCGCGCTGCCGAGCGCGGAGTCGAGCAGGGTGGCCAGGAAGCCGCCGTGGACGGTACCCATCGGATTGAGCAGATGCTCGCCCGGGTCACCGTCGAAGACGGCCCGCCCGGCGGCCACCTCCACCAGGCGGAACCCGAGCGTGCCGCAGATCGGGGCGGCGGGAAGCTCACCGACCAGCGCAAGGCGCAGCAGCTCAAGCCCGCTGCGGCCGGCGGCGTCGGCGGATGACGTCGGCGGCGACCAGGTGTGCACACGGGTACGCGTGGCGGTGCCGTCGGTGCTGGTGCACGTTGTCATGAACGGTGTGTCTCCCTCGCTGTGCTGGCGGCGGTTGCCTGTGCGGTCGTCGGTCGGTGTGCCCCGGCTCCGGGACCACGCCGTTTCAGGGAAGCTTTGCCGCGAGGATGTCGACGGGGCGAATCTCCGGGTCGCACGCGAGCATCGTCGGGGCGGCTGCGGCGAGCGCCGCGGCGATGCGGCCTTGGAGGTGGCCGGTTCGCCCCTGCTCATCCTCGAAGGTGTCGAAGACGCCGAACGTGGTGGCGTCCTGCCGGAACGCGAACCAGGTGACGGTGTGGTCCTCGGCCCTGGCCAGTTCGAGCGCGTCTCGCAGCAGTGCCTCGACCTCGGCGGCGTGCTCCGGCTTGGCCTCGATGCGGGCCAGCAGTCCAACAGTCATGGTCGTTCCTCCCGATAGTCGTAATCGTTCGTCGCCGCTTCCGGCGCTACTCAAGGTAGCCACCCCGGATACCGCGGCACAGTGTCGGTAACGACATGTTCGGTATCGTTTCCGACATGGATCTCGCGGTGCTGGCCTACGACGGCGTCTTCGACTCAGGGATCTCGGCGCTGCTCGACGTGCTCGAGGCCGCCAACGCCATGCGCGGCGAGATCCCCCATCCACCGCCCGCCTGGCGGGTCACCACCGTCGGCTTCCGCCGCCGGGTCCGCACCGGCGCCGGGCACGTCGTCGCCACCGCACCGGTGGACGCGGCGACCGACGTCGACCTCCTGGTGGTACCGGCGCTCGCCGAGCGGCGACCGGACGCGCTCGTCGCCCACGTGTCGGGTCCGGATTCGGCGGCGGTGCGGCGGCTGGTGACCGCCACACGGTCGCGGGGCACCCCGGTCGCCTCCGCGTGCACCGGCACCTTCCTGCTCGCCGAGGCGGGCGTGCTCGACGGCCGGCGAGCCACCACGAGCTGGTGGCTCGCGCCGGTCTTCCGACGGCGCTACCCAGCCGTCACCCTCGACGATTCGCGGATGGTCGCCATGTCCGACGGGGTGGTCACCGCGGGTGCCGCGTTCGGGCACATCGATCTCGCGCTCGCCATCGTGCGGATGCGCAGTCACACGCTGGCCGATCTCGTCGCCCGGTACCTGGTGGTCGACGACCGTCCGTCCCAGTCGGCGTATGCGATCCCCGGCGCCCTGGCCAACCACGACCCCACCGTGGCCGCGTTCGAGCGCTGGGTTCGGCGCCACCTGGGCGAACCGCTCACCGTCGGTGACGCCGCACGCGCGCTCGGCATCAGCGAACGCACCCTCCAACGGGCCGTGCGCCGCACCCTGGGCATTTCGCCGGTGCGGTTCGTCCAGGCCGTGCGCGTGGAACAGGCCACCCATATGCTCCGGACCACTGACCTGTCGCTCGACGCGATCGCCCGCAAGGTCGGCTACGAACACGCGCACACCCTGCGGACGCTGCTACGAACCCGTACCGGAAGCACCACGCCGGCACTACGCGGCCGGTGACCGCGGCGGGACCGCCGCCGCGCCGCTGCCGTGGGGACCACACCGTGGCACCGCCGGGTTCCAGGTCAGATTCCGCTTGCAGACGACACAAGAGTGCCGCTCTCCGCGATGGCGGGATCTGGTTACCGGCGTGCGGCCGGGCCAGGGTCGACATTTCCGCCGTTGGCCCGCCTGGCCCTGCCGGACAAGGCAGCAGAGACCGGACCAACGGCTGGGCTTCGGGTCCAAACGCAAGTGGCGAGCGCCGATGTCGACGCCCGCGCACCCGCGTTCACGATCACTCTCGGCGAGTACCTCTCGCTCCGATGGTCATTGAGGCACCCAGGACTGCATTCGCGGCTCGACCGGGATCCGCACCCACCGTTGATGGCCTTCGCCTAAATCCGCTTCAACCGTGGAGGAGGGAGTTGGCCGCAGTGCGGCTGGCGACCAGAATCACAGGGCCGGATGCCAGACCATCCTCAGTGCTGCTGGAGGTGGTCACCAACGAGCTTGTACCACTTGTCCTTACGAATCCACTTGTTTGCATCGGTCGGGTCCACGTAGTAAATGCCGTGGGTGTCCGCCCTCGTGGCGCGAACCCGGTAGGTCCACCAGGACCAGCCGATGCCCTTGTTGTTGAGGTCGTCCAGCACCTGAGTCGCCTCGCCCCTGCGCCCTTTGTCCGAGTCCTCGGTGGCGCCGCTCTCGATGCCGACCTGGTTGATCCACACGGGGGCGTTGGACGTGCGCTGGAATTCGCTGAGGTCCTGCGTCCGGTCGAGCGGCGCCTTGTCGTGGATGAAGTAGTCGCCGGTGTAGATGATGTTGTCGTCTACGTTGGTGACCACGTTGTTGAGCCGCTTGATGTTGTACAGGTCATTCGGGCCCACGACGATCGGCGTGTCCCGGTCGATCCCCCGGATCACCCCGATGAACTCTTCGTAGAACGACTTGACGTCCGAGTCGTCCTGGAGCGACGGGCTGTCCTTGCCGGTGGTGTTCAGGTTGGGCTCGGGCAGGATCTCCAGTGCCCCGATGTACGGCGTGTTCTGGTACCGCTTGGTGAGGAACCGCCACAGCTCCTTGAACTGGTCCCGCTTGTCCTTGTTCTTCGGGTTCCAGAAGTTGTTCGTCGAGTCCGCGCCCGAACCCTGGCCGTTGTCAGAGTCCACGAACAGGATCACCCACAGGTGCTTGTCCACAGCCTGCTTGATCGTCTCGTCGAGCAGCTGGAGGTGGCAAGGCTTGATGTACCCAGTCGTGGTTGCGGTCTTGTCATAGCTGTCGACGCCTGAGGTCTTGTAGTCACCCCACCAGCGCAGCGGAATTCGCACGGAGTTGGCGCCTTGGGCGACGTTCTCGTTGGGATCCTTCGGGAACTGGGCCGTGTCCCACTCGCCCCAGTTGTACCCGCGCAGCACGATCGGCTTCTTGGTGGTGGGGTCGATGATCTTCGGTTCGGGTTGCGGCTTCACTTTCACTTTCAGCCGGTCGAGCTGCCCCTCGGTCGGCGGTGATGACTTGCAGTCCGTGGGTTGCGCCGCCTCCGCCGCCACCGGCGCGTACACGGTCACGGTCAGCAGACCCGCCACCACCGCCAACGCGCCGGCCATCCGCCGGGACACGCTCGTGGCCCGCGAACTTCTCATCATGTCCAATGTCCTCACTGTCGGATCAAGGTTCGTCGAATGATGGCACGACGAGATCCGGCGCCAGGCGAGGGTTCGCGTTAGGCACGGGCTGCCACGGGCTACACTCCACGCGCCCTGTTGGAGTCTCGCGCGGCGGCCAACTACCTATATCGCTGGCATAGGGGGCTTGCTGCATCGTCGTGCTGTCCGATCAGGACTACGAGCTTCGTCAATGCCCTCTGCAATGTTCTAGGCCAAGCTGGGGCAGGCGGCAGTTGACCTACCAGGCCGGAACCACCTCGGAGGCCGCCGCGCTACCTGGTGCGGCCTCGACGTCCTCGCCCAGTACCTCGTGAAGATCAGCAACCTCGCCGCACGGCGCCCCCACCCCTCGGGCTCATCCATGCGCCACAACCACCGACCCGCAGCCCGCAGCCCGCACACTCAACCCGATTTTTCAGGTCGAAGTAGCTATTCGCCGCCGCCCCGCCCCGCCCGAGGGTTCCGGGTCACCCGCTGAGCTGAGCGCGGCTCCGCGTTCGTCGTAGTCGACAACCCGGCCAGCGAAAGAGACCGCTTGCGTGGACTTGCCATGATCGCGTAGTCCCGACAGTGTCACCCACAGTGGAGGTGCCGGAAAGTGCCGACGCACGCTCGACCGCGGACGCCCGTGCCGCCACCCCCGCACGGCCGCGCCCGACGCACCCGCCGGCGGGTGGGCCACGTGGCACTGGCCGGGCTCGCCGGGATCCTGACCGTCGCCACGCTACCCTCCCCCGCCTCTGCGAAGTCCTCCTACGACCTGACGATCCGCGAGCGGCAGGTCAGTGTCGGCCAGGACATCCATGTGACCGTCACGTTGGGCGACGACGCTGGCCTCGGAACGTCGCGGATGTGCCTGTTCCAGATGGTCGGCGACCGCATGCCGCCGCTCGTGGACGGCGAATACCAGACCAGGGTGACGGACAAGTACCACAAGGTGGCCGACTGCCTCAAGCCCACATTCGACGACCCCGACGTGGCAGACACCGGCAGCTCCAAGTTCGTGTTACGCGCCACGACACCCGGCCGGTTGACCCTGGTAGCGATCCGGGACAACAACGGGCTACAAACCTCGGACGAGGGCCATCCGAAGACCTACATCGGCACCCAGCCCGTCACGATCACTGTGCGGGGCCAGGACAAGTCGGCGGATCCCAATGCGAAGATCTCCCTGGTACGCATCGAACAGCCGCCCCCGCCGCCCCCGTCCCCCTCGCAGGACCCGTCCGCGTACCCCACCGAGGACGACGACATCACCATCCCGGACTCCGGCGACGAGCCGTCCCCTGCTCCGCGGCCCGCCGCCGCGGAATCGACTGACCAGTCCGGCTGGACGCTGATCGGCGCGACGCTCGGCGGCATGCTGGTCGGCGGCGTACTGACCGGCGTGCTGGTCGCCCGTCGAACACGCCGCCGCCCGGCAGCCGATTAGCGACGCCCTGGGACCGCCTCGACCCAGGGTTGTGTGCCAGGTGGATCATGGAGAACAGGGGGCGCTCGGACCTCAAGGTCAGCTGCGTACAGATCTGGTGTCGTGCTGTGAGCCGTCCCGACCGCGACCCGGCTTGCGGGCGTTCCAGTCCCCGATTGCGGTGACCAAGCGGGACGGGTCGAAGTAGACCTCGTTGCGGCTGATCAGGCCGTCTCGAAAGTGGACCAGGCATACGCCGTCCACCTCGACGTCAATATCGCCCACCGGGGCGGTCAGGTGCCAGTGGTTGACGAACCCGTCCCGCATCGGCACCCCGTGCCGGTGGGTCCACCGCCAGCGCGGATTGTGCCGCAGCAGGGTCCGCAGGTAGTCGAGAAACGCCGCTTTGCCGACCAGCCCAGCAGGCACGGTCGGGTCGCAGTAGAACAGGTCGTCGGTGTAGAAGGCGGCCAACCGTTCGGGTTCGTTGCCGGTCCACGCGGGCAGCCACCGCTCGGCGAACGCAGCGGCCTGCTCGGGCGAGAGCCCGACGAACGGGTGAGTGAGATCGACATCTGCGTTCACAAGTTATCTCCGAGGGCATTCCGTTCGGTTACCGTGCGGGCGGGAGGCTCTCGCACGATACCGAAGAGACCCGCCGCCTGTCGCGGAGTGCCAGGTCACGGAGAGTGCCGTGACCACGAACGCGGTGGACGTTCTCGGTCAGGCACTGGCGGTTGCTTCCCGACCCAACCGCATCTCGAACCTCATTCCTTCCTGAGCGCTGCGCACGGCGCCACTGCGCGAACCCTCGGATACCCTTTTGGGTCGCGATGAGCCTCCTGCACCAATGAGCCCGCGTGAAACAACGACCGGCAGGCAGTGGACGGCCCTTAGGTTCATCGTCACGCAACCGATACCTGACGGTATGAGCGCTGAGGTGGTCGTGACCGGCGGGGTTCTTGAGGCCCCACCCGGGTCGCGTGTACAGCAGTTGCTTGCCGAGCTGATCTCGATAGAGATCGTGCCGTTGCCGTTCAATGACCCGGACGGGGCCATGCAGGCACGTGTTTCCGACATCGAACGGGAGGCCGCCGAGCTCGGTGACATGGAGCTGTGGCAGCGGGCCCGGCTGCACGTCATGTACATGCGGGGCCTCCTGGAAGGCGACCTCGCCGAGTGGGCCCGCACGTCTCAGGAGGTCCACCAGTGGGCGGCGGACAACAGCCGCCGAGAACTGCTCATCCGCAGTCATAGCTCACTCGGCACGCTGTACCTCCAGCTCGGTGACCCGGCAGCCCACCTCGTCCACGCGGTCGGTGCGGTCGAATTGCTCACAGACGACACCCCGGCTGCTACTCGGGTGGGTTGCCTGATGCGGTTCGCCAACGCCCTGTCCTCCCTCGGCTCCCGCGAGGAGGCCCGCGAGCGTTACCAGCAGGCCGAACGGCTCGCCGCCGAGATCGACGACAAACGCTGGCTGCGACTGATCCTCAACAATTACGCCGACACCGAGCACACCGCCGGCGATCCGGAGCGGGCGTGGCAGATCCTTGAGCAGCTCATGGCCGCGGTCACCCCGCCGGGCTCAGCATTCGACCTCGGCATGCTGGCCCAGTACGAGATTGGCACCCTTGCCGAAGTTCAGATCGACCTGGGTCGCTACGCCGAGGCCGAACAGAGCATGCGATTCAACCTTCGACGATACGAATACTCCGGCGTCGTCGACCACTGGGCCCATGCCCTGGATCTGCTGACGCTGGCCACAGCGCAACGGCACCTCGGCGAGACCGATCTCGCTCAGCAAACCCTGAACCAGGCCAGTGCACTGTGCACCGAACACGACTTCGCCGAAGTCGTCGCCAAGATCCTGCAGGAACAGGCCGAACTGTACGCCGCCACCGGCGAGCCCACCCGCGCCTTCCAAACGCACAAAGAGTTCCACGCCGCAGTCGAGAAGCTCCGCAGCTCGGCACTGGAAGCTCAGGCACGCACCCGCCAGGCCATGTTCGAAACCACCGAAGCGCGCAACCAAGCTGCCGCGTTCCGCGACGAAGCCCGCCGCGACCCACTCACCGGCCTCCGCAACCGCCGCTACGTCGATGAACACCTGCCCCGCCTCATCGAACACGCCCGCACGAGCGGAAACACCCTGGTTGTCGCGCTCGCCGATCTGGACCATTTCAAACGCATCAACGACACCCTCTCCCACGACGTCGGTGACCAGGTGCTGACCACCACCGCATCCATCCTGCGCGACGAACTGGCCCGGATCAGCGGCGACGGCTTCGTCGCCCGCATGGGCGGTGAGGAATTCCTGCTCGTGCTGCCCGGCACCGCCCCCGCCGACGTCGCCACCCACCTGGACGACGTGCGCCGGGCCATCCGCAATTACGACTGGCAGCCGATGACCGGGGATCTCTCCGTCACCGTCAGCATCGGTTCGAGTACCACCGCGTGCATCCCCCAGCCCACCCAGCCGGGGCTGCTCGCCGACGCCGACCGCAACCTTTACGCCGCAAAACACGCAGGCCGCGACCGGGTCATCAACAATCCACCACCACACCGCGGAACCCGCCGATACCGCGACGCACCCAAACCCACAAGCTGATCAGCCATCCCACCCCGGCCCAACAGTCCGGATGGGCACACCTGCCCAGTCCTCCGCGCCGACGACCGTGACCGTGGTGTGCGTGGACGAACTGGGGTTGACGCTCGCGGTGGGTTAGATGTCTGGGCACAACACCGCCCTGGGCCGCATACGGCCATAGCCGCTGGGACATACGCGCCGTGACTCCCGCCGACACACCTGGGCGCCGCAGTCGCCGGACGGCAGCGTGCTCGACCGCGAGTACTACAACCTCGCCACCGACCCGTGGCGACTGACCCAACCCTTCCACGACCGCAATCCGGGCAACGACCCCGCGATCGCGCCCTGACCGCAACACTCACTACCCAGCGCACTCGCATAGGCCACGTCTGGGCCCTGACCCATCTTCTGACAGGCCAACGCACCTGGCCCGAGCACCGGCGCCCGCCGTTTGGGTAGCTGGTGGAGCGGCCCGGGTCCGATTGGCCCTGCGGGTCGGGATCTTCGGCCCGTATCAATGGAGCCCTTGCGCACGTCCCCCTAACCGCGGCGCCACCCGATGATCTAGGTGCACAACGAAGTTGGACAAGACGCGTGGAAGGGGCAGGACAATGAGGTCGGGGAGGATCGCCGGCGTGCTGATGGCTCTGGTCGGGGCCGGGATGGTCGCGGCAGGCCCGGTGCTGGTCTACGAGGGCGTGCACGGACAGAGCATGATCACCGACGAGCTGACCGCTCAGAAGATCACGTTCCCGGCGGACCGCGCCCAGCTTCCCGACGCGCTGAAGGAGTACGCCGGACAGCAGGTCACCACGGGCAGCGACGCGAAGGCGTACGCCGATCTGATCATGGGTGAGACGCTGCGCGGTTCCCTGATGAGCGCCTACCAGGCCGAGCGGGTCACCTGGCTGGCCATCGGGCTCGGCGGACTGCTCATCGCACTGGGCGCCACCGCAGGCGTGGCCGCGTACAGCATGTACCCCCGCAAGATCGTGGTACCGGCCTCCCCCGAGGCGCTGGTCAGCGGACACCTGCCCGTCGGCTGACACCGGGTGCAGAAACGAGGGCCGTCCCACCAGGGCCGGTCCTCGTTGCGTACTCACCGCCCCAGCTATCTGCGAACGCTCACCGGCGGCGCCCATCTGCACATGGGTCAGGTTCAGGCACGAGAGGATCGGACGAGTTGAACCGACATGCAGCAGGGGAGGCCGGCGGGCGAGCCCGGCGAGGCCGGTACGCAAGAGCGTTGCCGGAGCGGCGACGTGGCGAGGAAACAGCGTCGTCGCAGCGACGCGGCGGACGCGTCGGCCGGTCGGAACCTGACCCGGTGCAGCCATCGACTCGGGTCGCGGCCGGTCGCGGCGCACCGTTCTGGGCGGGCCCGCTGACGAGCGTCGTCGCGGCGACAGAGTCGAGTGTCGACGGGCTGTCCGGGGTCGAAGCGCACCAGCGGTTGGCCCGGTACGGGCCCAATCAGATTGCCGCCGCCCGCGGGCATCGAGGCTGGCGGCTACTGCTCGCACAGTTCACCAGTCCGATCATGCTGATCCTGATCGTCGCCACGGTGATCTCCATGGTGCTGGGCGACTTCACCGACGGCACGATCATTCTGGTGATCATCGCGGCCAGCGGTGGGCTGGGGTTCTGGCAGGAGCACTCCGCCGGCCAGGCCGTTGATGCGCTGCTGGCCCGGGTACGGGTGCAGGTCGAGGTCCGCCGTGACGGCCGCGAGGTCTCGGTCCCGGCGGAGAACGTCGTCGTCGGCGACGTGGTGGTGCTGCGCGCCGGGAACATCGTCCCGGCGGACTGCCGCGTGATCACCTCGCACGCGCTCCTGGTCGACGAGGCCGCGCTGACCGGCGAGCCGTTCCCGGTGGACAAGCTGCCCGATCCGGTTCCCGCCGATACACCGCCGACCGAGCGCCACTGTGCGCTGTTCGCCGGGACTCACGTCGCCAGCGGAACCGGCACGGCCATAGTGGTGCAAACCGGAGCGGCCACCGAATTCGCGGCCGTGGCCGCTGAACTCGCGGACCGCGACGTGACGACCGGGTTCGAACGTGGCATGACCGCGTTCGGGCTGCTGCTGGTGCGGGCGATGGCGGTCCTGGTCACCCTGATCTTCATCGTGAATCTGGTACTGCACCGGCCGTTGGTGGAGTCACTGCTGTTCTCCCTCGCCCTGGCGGTCGGGCTAACGCCACAACTGCTGCCCGCCATCGTGGCGGTCAGCTTGTCCGCCGGAGCCCGCCGGATGGCCGACGAGCGGGTGATCGTGAAGAGACTCGACGCGATCGAGGACTTCGGCGCGATGCGGGTGTTGTGCACCGACAAGACCGGGACGTTGACCGACGGGGCGATCCGCCTCGACGGCGCGTACGACCTCGACGGGCGGCCCGACGACGACGTGCTGCGCCTCGCCCGGCTCAACGCCGCCTTGCAGCACGGCTTTCCCAATCCCCTGGACCAGGCGATCCTGGCCGACGCGGCCCCGGGGCGACCCGAACAGCGCTTGGACGAGGTGCCCTACGACTTCGCTCGCAAGCGGCTGTCGGTGCTGACCACCGATGCGGGCGCCGCCGTGTTGATCACCAAGGGGGCCGTCGACACCGTCCTCGACGTGTGCGGCACCGCCCGTGTCGGGGCCGAGACCCGCCCGCTGGCGTCGGCGCTTCCCGAACTTCAAAGCCGGTTCGAGCAGATGTCCGCCGCCGGTTATCGCGTCCTCGCGGTCGCCATCCGGGCGATGCCCGGCCACACCACGGTCACCGTCGCCGACGAGACCGACATGACCGTGGTGGGGCTGCTGGCCTTCCACGACCGCCCGAAACCCGGTGCCGCCGAGGCGGTCGCCGACCTGGCCGCGCTGGGGATCTCGGTCCGGATGGTCACGGGCGACAACCGGCTCGCCGCCGCCCAGGTCGCCGGGCAGGTGGGCCTGACCGGTCCGGTGCTGACCGGCGCTGAGATCGACCGGCTCAGCGACGCTGATCTCGACGCGCAGGTCGCGCGTACCAACGTGTTCGCCGAGGTCGAGCCGCTGCACAAGCAACGGCTCGTGACCGCGCTGCGCGCCGACGGGACCACGGTCGGGTTCCTCGGCGACGGCATCAACGACGCCGCCGCCTTGCACACCGCGGATGTGGGCATCTCGGTGGACACCGCGGTCGACGTGGCCAAACAGTCCGCCGCGATCGTCCTGCTGGACAAGGACCTGGCCGTCGTCGCCGACGGCGTCCGGCTGGGCCGGCAGACCTTCGCCAACACCTTGAAGTACGTACGGGTCACCACCAGCGCGAACTTCGGCAACATGCTGTCGATGGCGGCGGCCGCCGCGTTCCTGCCGTTCCTGCCACTGCTGCCGCGCCAGATCCTGTTGCTGAACTTCCTGACCGACATCCCGGGCACCACCATCGCCACCGACACCGTCGACCCCGAGCAGGTCCGACGGCCGAGGGCCTGGAACATCGCGTCGATCCGTACGTTCATGCTGGTCTTCGGTGTGCTCAGCTCGGTGTTCGATATCGCCACGTTCCTGGTGCTGCGGTGGGGATTCCACGCGCCCGCCGCATTTTTCCGCACCGGATGGTTCGTGGAATCCGCGGCCACCGAACTGGTGGTGATGCTGGTGTTGCGGACCAGCCGACCGTTCTTCCGCAGCCGCCCGGGTTGGGCGCTGCTGGCCAGCAGCGGAATCGTGGCCGCGATCGTCCTCGCCCTGCCCTACACGCCCTTGGCGGGTCCCCTCGGGCTCACGCCACTGACCGCGGCGGTCCTCGTGGTTCTGGGCCTGCTCACGGCGGGATACGTCGCAGCCAACGAGATCGCCAAACGCTGGTTCTCCAATGACACGGCGGCATCCGGGTAGGTGGTGGTAACTTCGGCGTCTGCGCCTGGACTGGCGGAGGAGGCACGACCCCGCGCGAGGCACGGGTGCCCGGCCCCACATCAGGTGACTTCAAGCGTTGGCTGCGGTCAGACGACGAATCCGCCGGCAAACGAACCGGGGCCGCTACTCCCACCTGCGGATACTTCGAGTTCTCCCATTTGCGCGCCCGCAGACTTGCCCAGTTTCCCCGGACCGCAGGCACATCTGATGAAGCTCGGCTTCGAGAAGGCCTTCCTCTGGAAGGCGCGCCACGGCTATGTGACCCTGCCCTGAGCGGCCCGACCGGGCCTCGGCTGCGCTTGTGCGGTGCCGGTTCCACAACAGGCCTGCAGTGGCCCGGAGTGGTGGCGCTCGGCGTCTGTTTTCAGTCGTGCGGGCCCTCGGGCCGGCTGGTGGTGCTGAAGTTGCCGGTCCAGGCTGCCCGGGCGCCGGAGTCGCCGATCCGGTACATCCCGTACATGCCGGCACCAGCCACGATGATGGCCAGCGCGACCAGCACGCGGGTGACGGCCGCCGATCCAGGGGCCAGATAGGCACGGTTGCCGGCTCCAGCACCGGTGGCCTCCCGCTGGCGCCACCAGACGAGCACGGCGAGCACCGCGAGCGGGATGGCGTAGAAGATGGCGGTGTCGCCGAGCTCGGTGTGGTCGTGCAGCAGGGCGCTGCCGGGCACCCGGTGTTCGAGCCATTCGCCCGCGCTGGTCGTCACGGGGACCAGCGCGACCACGACCAGGGACAGCAGGGCGTTGGGCCCGGCCAGCCGGGCCCGGGCAGCCGGCCATACCGTCGTGAGTACGAGCAGCAGAGCGCTCAGCGGCAGCAGGACGACCACCGCGTGGACGAGCAGGATGTGTGCGGGGAGTCCGTTGACGGTGCCCATGACGTCCCTTCCGGAGCGGGTTGGGGCGGATATCGCAGGCGAGCCTACGGACGATTTCTTCGAGTTCTCCAAGTTTGGTGGTGTCACGCTGGGTGGCGTGACTGCGGTGAGCGAGGGTATGGCGGTGACCCGCATCCTGCTGGTGGAGGACGACCGTGAGCTCGGTGAGCTCCTGGTACGCCTTTTCCGCACCGTCGGCTACGCCACGGACCTGGCGCGCGACGGCCAGGCCGGCTTGCACTTCGCGCTCACCCGTGAGTACGACGTACTGATCATCGACCGGGGTCTGCCGGGCATCGAGGGCCTCGACCTGCTGGCCCGGCTGCGCCGCCGCGACGTGGCGGCCCCGGCGCTGGTGCTGACCGCGCTAGGTACCGTCGAGGACCGGGTCGCAGGGCTCGACGGCGGCGCCGAGGACTACCTGGTCAAGCCGTTCGAGGTCGACGAGCTGCTGGCCCGAGTACGGGCGCTGCTGCGGCGCGCCGGCGCCGGTGCGCACACCGTCGCCGTCGGGACCGCGGAGTTCGACCTCATCACCCGCCGGGTCACCACCGCCGACGGCAGCGCTGCGACCCTCTCCGGACGCGAGAGCGATCTGCTGCGCCTGCTCGCGGAAGCCCCCTCTCGGGTGTTCAGCCGGGCGGAGATCGTCGCCAAGGTCTTCCCCGACGCCGCGGCCGAGTCGCTCGTCGACACCTACGTGCACTACCTGCGCCGCAAACTCGGTGCCGAGGTGGTGCGCACGGTCCGCGGAACCGGCTACCGGCTGGGCGCACTGTGAGCGGACACGATCCCGACCGGCTGCTGCTACGCCGTGCCCGTCACGTTCTCGCGGTGCAGAACGTCGTGGCGGTCGCGCTGATCCTGCTGCTGACCGGGGCGTTCGTCATAGGTGCGGCCGACCACAGCCGACGAATCGCCTTCGAGCGATCCGTGGACCAGACGGCCGCCACGGAAGACGACGTCGTCGACCCCCCGGCCGGCATGTGGATCTTCAAGCTGGACGGACACGGACGGCTGACCGCCACCGACGACCCACCCGGCGGGTTCCCCGACCGGGCCGCCCTCGACCGGGTCCGGGCCGGCGGCCCGGCCGAATCGTCCACGACGGACATCGGCGGCACCGACTACCTGGTGGTCACCCGGCAGCGCGGTGACGGCGTCGTGCAGGTCGTGGGAAGCATGGCGGAGCAGGAACAGGAACGGCACCGGCTGCTGGCCGCGCTCGGCGTCGCCGGGATGCTCGGGCTGGCCGCCGCCGCAGTGGCGGGCGCGCTACTGGCGCGCCGGGCCACCGCGCCGCTGGGCGAGGCACTGGCACGGCAACGCCGGTTCGTGGCCGACGCCAGCCACGAGCTGCGTACCCCGCTCGCGCAGTTGCACACCCGCGCCCAACTGCTGCACCGCGACCTGCGCTCCGGGGCATCACCGGCGCAGATGACCCCGGACATCGAACAGCTCGTTGCCGGCACCCGGCAGCTCGGCGAGGTCGTGGACGACCTGCTCCTGTCCACCCAGCCCCGCGGTGATGACGGCGTCGACGTGGACCTCGGGGTGGTGGCCGCGGGCGTAGTCACCGCGCTGGGCACCCGCGCCGAGCAGGACAGCATCGAGCTCACGCTGAGTCCTGACCCGGACGGCCCGTCGCTGGTGCGTGGCCGCGAGGCCGCCCTGCGCCGGGTCGTCACCGCGCTGGTGGACAACGCGCTCAGCCACACGTCCGCGGGCGGGCACGTCGTGGTGGAACTGCGGTCGCAGGGCGAACCCCGGCTGGTGATCCTCGCCGTGCGCGACGACGGTACGGGTTTCGACCCGGCCGACGCGCAGCGCATCTTCGACCGCTTCGCCCGCGGCCACGGCGATCAGCGCCGCTTCGGGCTCGGTCTGGCGCTCGCCCGCGAGGTCGTCACCGGGCACGGTGGCACCGTCGACGCGGCCGGTCAACCCGGCGAGGGGGCCACCTTCACCGTCCGCCTACCTGCGGCCGGCTAGCACCCCGCGGCTGCCGACGGACTGGCAGTGGCGCACCCGTCTCCGCCGGCACCCCGCCTCCTGGCTATCGGGGCGCCACCGTCGGCATGAGGCTGAAGGCGTTCTCCTCCTCCTGCGCGTTGTGCAGGCGCAGGATCGCGTACAAGCCATAGAGCAGTCCCCGCATCTCGATGACGTCTTCCGGATCGCAGACCGAGCCGATCTCGTCCACCAAGTGCCGCAGCCGGGCCACCTGATGCTCGATCTCGGCGTGCGTACGACTGAGCGCGCCGACGGATTCCGGTCCGCCCAGCGCCCGTGCCACGATCGGCAGCAGTTCGGCCTCCTCGGCCCGTTCGTGGGCCAGCAGGTCGGACTCCAGCCGTTCCAGCAGCCCGCGCATGGAGGCGAGATCGTCCCCGGCGGCGAGCGCGTCTGCCGCGGTCCGGACCTGTTCGACGATCGGACGGACCGCGTTGTGCTCGGCGTAGAGACGGTGGGCCGTGACGGCGTCGGCCGGCGGCAGGACGATCGTGTGGGTGCGGGCCGGCAGCAGCGCGCGCAACGCGATCACGATCGCCGCGACGTCGATCGCCTCCTGGGCCAGGGCGCCGACGGCAGGCGGTAGCAGCCCCACCGCGGCGGCCGCCATGCCGATCAGTGACAGACCCATGCCCACCACGACCGCTTGCAGCGCGATACGTCGGGAGCGCCGGGCGATGATGATCGCATCGGCCAGCGCGTCGACCCGGTCCGTGGTGATCACGACGTCGGCGGCTTCGGCCGACGCCGTGACGCCGCGCGCGGCCAGTGCCACGCCCACGTTCGCCGCCGCCAGCGCGGGAGCGTCGTTGATGCCGTCGCCCACCATGATCGTCGGCTGTTGCCGTTGCTCGGCACGGACGATCGCGAGCTTGCCGGCCGGGTCGCACTCGGCATGCACGGCGTCGACGCCGACGACGCGTCCGACCATCTCGGCCATGTCGGCTCGGTCGCCGGTGAGCAGCACCGTCCGGTCGATGCCGGCGGCCCGCAGCGCGCGCATCATCCGGGGGGCCTCGGGCCGCAGCGCATCCTCGAGCAGCAGTACGCCGGCGGGGACGTCGTCGACCGAAACGAAGACGGTCAGCGACCCGTCCAGTGCCGCTCGGCGTCGCGCGTGGCGCACCCATGCAGGTGCCGGCCCTCCGACGATCCACGGCGCCTTGCCGAGCCGGACGTGGTACCCGTCGACCACGCCTTCGACGCCGTATCCGTGTCGCTCGGCGACCTGCGTGGGCATGGTCAGCGGCAGGTCGCGGGCGCCGGCGGCCGTGACGATGGCGCTCGCGAGCACATGCGCTGAGGTCTGGTCGAGAGAGGCGGCGAGGCGCAACAGTTCGGCGGCGTCCACCGGACCGGTCGTGACGATGTCCGCGAGCGTGGGCCGGCCTCGGGTCAGCGTCCCGGTCTTGTCGAACAGCAGTATGCGCCCGGCCGCGAGGCGCTCCAGTGCGGAGCCACCCTTGATGACCACGCTGGCGCGTGCGGCCCGGGACAGTCCGGACATGATCGCGATGGGTGCGGCGAGCAGCAGGGGGCATGGCGTGGCCACGACCAGGACTGCGACCGCACGCACGGCATCGCCGGTGAGCGCCCACGCTACCCCGGCAAGCACGAGTGTGAGTGGGACGAACGCGACCGCGAACCGGTCGGCGACACGCACGAACGGCGCGTTGTCGGCGCGGGCATGCTCGACCAGCCGTACCAGTCCGGCGTACGTCGACTCGGTCGCTGTCGCGGTCGCACGCATCTGCACCGGCGCACCGGCGTTCACCACGCCGCTACGCACATCCTCGCCCGTCCGGCGCTCGACCGGGCGCGCCTCACCGCTCAGCGCGGACTCGTCCATGACGGCCGCGCCGAGCAGACGCCCGTCGACGGGGACGATCTCGCCGGAACCGACCAGCAGCACGTCGCCGGTTTCCACCTCGCCGACGCCGACCTGGGCGACACCGGACGACGTGAGCCGCCGCGCGATCCGGGGCGCTCGCGCGGCCAACAGGCCCAGTTCCCGTCGCGCCCGCCTCTCGGCCCGGTTCTCGAGCAGCACGCCGCTGGTCAACATCACCGCGATGACCGCCCCCGCGAACGCCTCGCCCACGGCCAGAGCGCCCGCGAGTGCGAGCCACGCGATGACATCCACACTCGGACGGCGATGGCGCACGGCATCAGCGAGGGTGACAGTGGAGTAGATCAGGCCCAGCAGCGTCGCGGTCACCCACAGCCCCGTCGCGACCGGGGCTGCACCTGCCGCCGCCGCAACGACACCGCCGAGCAGCAACAGCGTGGATGCCCCGAACAGCAGCGGGATCGTGAGGTCGGCCAGCCGGCGCGACCTCACCTGCGCGGACTCCTCGACCATGCGGAGTCACCCACCCTCGTCAAATCGTCACGGGAATCCGCAAACGGTGTGCTCAAGCACCGGAGCCGCTGCTCTTCCAGCTTCGCTGCCGACCTGGAGCAGGGGGAGGGCCGAGATACCCGACGGGAAGGCGGAACGTCCCCCAGGACGCCGCCGGTTGCAGGTCAGTTCTTGCGCAGGTTTGCTTCCGGTGGCGTGGGCGGCGTCGAGGATGCCGACCGGCCGCCTCCTGCCGCAGTCGGTGAACCGAGGCTTGCGGTCACTCCTGGTCCAGCAGGTGACGCACCTCCTCCACATCGACGATCTGGGCGGTGGGCAGGCGCGGCGGGTGCACCGCGCCGGTGTGGTCCGGGTCTGCGACACCGATCCGCAGCACCAGGTACGGCCAGCCCAGCTCGTCGATCGCCCGGCGCAGCGCCGTACGGGTCACCGGCACTTCGATCACTGCGCTCAGTGGAAGCACCGAGGCGCCCAGCCGGGTCGCGGTCAACCACGCCGCGGACAGCGCCTCACCGGCCCGCAGCCAGGATGAGGGCTCGTCATTGGCGCCGAACAGCACCGCGTACCGGGCGGCCCGGTCATGCCCGGGACCGGAGGGCAGCACCCCCGGCTGGCCGAAGTCCCGGACCGGCACCGTGGTAGCCGGCTGCGAACCGGTCAGGGTGTTCGAGGGAATGCCCAGTCTGTCGTGGCGTCCGATCCAGTAAGCCAGCTCTTCCTGGATCTCGGGGTCCGCCTTTTCCACCGCGTCGGCTCGTGAAGCCGCGGCGGCCAGGTCGAAGACGCGTTCGCCCGTGAGCAGGCCGCACGCGACGTCCTCCGCCTCAGCCGCGGCCACGACCTGCTTCAGCGTGGTTTCCGAGACCGGGGTGTCGCTGACCGGGCGCCGATCGGTGTGCCGCACCTCCATGGTCTGCACCAGCCGCGTCGCAGCCGGGTCGGGCTGCCGGTGCGCGGTGGGAGTGAGCACCGCCAGGAGGTCGGGCCGGCCCGGGGTAGGCAGCCGTTCGACCGCATAATCCCAGCCGGTGGCCGTCAGCGTCGTCCGGGCGTGGTGCAACGCGGCCCCGCAGCTCAGCAACAGCAGCCGCCCGTCCGGATCGATCGCGGGCAGTTGCCGGCTCCATACCGCGGTGAGCTCCATTCGGTCTGTCCGGATCGTCCACCGCCAGGGCTGCGTGTTGTGCACCGACGGGGCGTAGCCCGCCATCGCCGCGGCCCGCGCCAGAACGGCGGCGGCAGTAAAGCCGGTGTCGATTGCCATGGTGGTAGCACCCCTCCTCCGGTGCTGGCACCCTATCTCACTGTGAGTCATCGACCGTCCCGTGACACGAGGCGAAAGGCCCAGGATGCCCAGTCGCAAGGGAATCTCGCAGAGCGTCTGATGTTCGCCGGTGTCGGCATGTTCGCCTGCCTCACGGCGGTCGCCGCTTCAGCGATCGTGGTCAGCGAGGTGGGCGGGCAGGAACGGGAGATCGAGCAGGAGGAACACCGGATCGAACGCGTCCAGGACATGATCCTCGCCCGCCTCACCGAGATCGACGCCCAGCTGCAGAGCCTTGAACAGGCGCGAGAGCCGAGACGCCGCAACGCGATGACACCGAAGCCGATTCTGGGACCTCATCCGCTGCCCTTGCTGGGACCGAGTGGATGGAAACGCCTGCGGGCACGATCGCACTGCCGCCGCTGCCGCCCATCTCGGGGTGGCCGCATCCGGCGCCCGGAGTCCCGATGAGCAGGCGACGGCGGCAGGACGCGCGTGGTGTTCCGCCGTGTGCGGTCAGCCGATGCCGAGTCCCAGGCCGGGTCCGGCCGTAGTCCGGTCGTCGAATTCGTAGGACAGTTGGTTGACGACGTCCACCACGCCGAGGACCTGGCGCACGTGCCGTTCCGCGATGTCGCTCGTCGACCACCGCTCGACGGCGCCCGTCACAGTGACGACACCGCCGGCCACCGTCACCCGAACACCAGCCGAGTCCCCCACGAGGAGGATGTCGTTCTCGACGTCCTCGCGGATGTCGTCATCGGAGCGGAGGTGGACCTTGAGAAGGTCACCTCGGGACACGATGCCGACCAGCCTGCCGAGGTCGTCGACGACCGGCAGCCGTTTGACATCGTTCTCGTCCATCCGGCGGGCCGCCCCAGCGACGGTGGTGACGCCGCTGATCGCGTCGACGGCCGGAGCGGTCATGAGGTCCTGCGCCGTGACAGCTTGACTCTTGTCCCGTTGGCGGCGGCGTTTCCGGCTCTCGAACAGGCGCGGCTCGTCACCAGCGAATTCGATCTTGTTGAGCAGGTCCGCTTCGGAGACCACACCGAGAACCCGGTGGAAGTCGTCCACCACGGGCACGGCGCTGAACCGGTGCGCCATCAGCGTGTCGACCACGGCACGATACAGAGCATCCGGAGACACGGAAATGACCTTGGTTGTCATCACGTCGTCCACGGTCCATTTCTTCAGCATGCGATCTCCTCCATCGTCGACGGTCACGCTACGAGCCGCCGCGGGCGGCGGGTCAGAGTCGAGTGTCCCGGCCGGGCGGGACCCATCGCCCGGACGGCACCCACACCGGGCCGCAACCTCCCGGCGCGGACACGCCCGAGTCGAAGGTCCCGTGAAGTCGGGACATCGGTCCATGTCCGGACACTCACCGGGCCGTGATTCTTGGGCGTGGCCATCGCGGCGGCTTTGGACCCTGCCGCCACCACAGCGGTGTGGACGTTCCACGTGCCTTACCCGTTCAGGTCCGTTGTGGATTTCGCGCTTGCTCCGCCGCCCGATGATCTGTCAGAGCACGCCCATCCGACCCGCCAACGTCAGGAGGAATGGAACTGGGAAGGCAACCGTCCCGGCATAGGCTGGGCCGGACCCCGTTCAGCTTCGAGATGTCCAAGGGGTGCCCATGCGGCCAGGAAGCGATGCCCGGCACGAGCCGCCGACCGTGATCGACGCGATCGTGCTGCAGGACCTGTTCGACGCGCTGCACGCCCGCGGCTATACGGTGGTCGGCCCGACGGTCCGGGACGGCGCGATCGTGCTCGACGAGCTCACGTCCGCCGCGGAGCTGCCACACGGCTGGGGCGTCGACACCGAGGCGGGCCGTTACCGCCTACGCCGCCGCGACGACAATGCCGCCTTCGCCCACTCGGCCGGGCCACAGTCGTGGAAGAAGGTGCTGCACCCGGCGCGGGCCCGGATGTGGTCGGCCGACCGGTCCACCGGGACGGTGGTCACCGAACCGGAAGAGCCGCACCGGTACGCGCTGCTCGGTGTCCGCCCGTGTGACCTGGCCGCCATCGGCGTGCTGGACCGGGTACTGGCCGGTGGCCGGCACGTCGATCCGATCTACGCCGGTCGCCGCGACGGCAACCTGATCGTCGCCGTGGAATGCACAGAACCGGGCGCCACCTGCTTCTGCACCTCCATGGGCACGGGCCCGCATGCGGAATCCGGTTTCGATCTCGCACTGACCGAGCTCGTCGATGACGCGGGGCACCGGTTCCTGGCGCGGGCCGCTACCCCCCTCGGTGCGGAGGTGCTCGCCGCCGTACCCGGTCACGTCGCCGACGCGGCGACCGTCCGGCAGGCCGGGGACGCGGTCGCCGCTGCCGCCACCCGCATGGGCCGCGAGCTGCGCACCGAGGGCCTGCCGGAGATGCTGGCCGCGAGCCGGCAGTCGCCTCACTGGGACGACGTCGCCTCACGCTGCCTGACCTGCGGCAACTGCACCATGGTCTGCCCGACCTGCTTCTGTACCACCACGGAGGACGTCACCGATCTGACCGGTGAGCACGCGGAGCGGTGGCGCCGCTGGGACTCCTGCTATGACCTCGACTTCACCTACCTGCACGGCGGCAGCGTGCGCACCAGCGGCCAGTCCCGCTACCGGCAGTGGATCAGTCACAAGTTGGGCACCTGGCATGAGCAGTTCGGCTCCTCCGGATGCGTCGGCTGTGGCCGGTGCATCGCCTGGTGCCCGACCGGCATCGACATCACCCAGGAGGCGGCCGCCCTGTTCTCCCTGCAGGAAGCCCTGCCGTCGCCGGATGCGCCCGAACGAGAGGACTCGTGATGACCGGCCGAACCCGGCGAAGGACATCCGGCCATGGTCGGGAGGACCGGACATGAGCGACCCGAGTGCTGCCCACCCCGTCTTCGCCGAGCTCAGCGCCGCCCAGCACGCCATGCTGGCCACCGACGGCACGCCGGTGTCGTACCGGACTGGTGAACGGCTGTTCGCCGAGGGCGGGGTAGCCGACCGGTTCTGGCTGATCCGGACCGGCAGTGTCGCCCTCGACATGCAGGTGCCCGGCCGGGGCGAACAGGTCATCGAGACACTGTCCGCCGACACCGTGCTGGGCTGGTCGTGGCTGCACCCGCCGTACCGGTGGCATTTCGGCGCGGTGGCCCGCGAGGCCACCACGACGGTCGCGTTCGACGCCGCCGCCGTCCGGGAACGTTGCGCGGACGACCCCGCGTTCGGGTACGCGATCCTGCGCTGCTTCACGCCGGTCATCATCGAGCGGCTGATGGCGACCCGGCTGCGGGTGCTGGACCTGTACGCGACCCCCGCGCAGGTCGGCCGGCCCGCTACCGAGGTGCCGTCGTGACCGCACCGGCCGCGACGTCGGCAGCGACCGCCGCGCTGCCGCTGCCGTACCGGGTGGTGTCGCGGCGGGTGGACACCTACGACACCGTGACGTTGGAGCTGGCGCACGACTCCGGTCCGCTGCCGCCGTTCGCGGCCGGGCAGTTCGCGATGCTGACCGCGTACGGAATCGGTGAGGTGCCCATCTCGCTGAGCGGCGGCGGAACGAGCGGCGACCGCCTGGTGCACACCATCCGCGCGGTCGGCGCGGTCACCCGGGCGCTGACCGGCGCGTCGCCGGGCGGCACGGTGGGGGTCCGCGGGCCGTACGGCACCGGGTGGGACCTGCGGGACGCCGACGGCGGGGACGTGGTGATCGTCGCCGGTGGGATCGGCCTCGCCCCGCTGCGGCCGGTCGTGCTGGCCGCGCTCGCCCGCCGGGACCGGTACGGGCGCGTGAGCGTGCTGGTCGGCGTCCGCACCCCGGCCGACCTGCTCTACGGAGCGGAGCTGCGCTCATGGGCCGACGCGGGCATCGACGTCGAGGTCACCGTCGACCGGCCGGACGGCGGCTGGAGCGGGCACGTCGGTGTGGTGACGTCGTTGCTGGCCCGCGCGGCGTTCGACCCGGCGCGGACGGTCGCGTTCCTCTGCGGCCCCGAGGTGATGATGCGGTTCACCGCCCAGGGGCTGCTCACCCGCGGCGTCCCGGCCGACCGGATCAAGGTGTCGCTCGAACGCACCATGCGGTGCGGTGCCGGGTGGTGCGGCCACTGCCAGCTCGGGCCGCTGCTGCTGTGCCGCGACGGGCCGGTCGTCGACTGGGCCGGGGCCGAGCCACTGCTGAGCGTACGGGAGCTGTGATGGACGACGACGGCCTGCCGACCCTGGCGGTGTGGAAGTTCGCGTCCTGCGACGGCTGCCAGCTGACCCTGCTCGACTGCGAGGACGAACTACTCGCCGTGGCGGGGCGGGTGCGGATCGCGCATTTCCTGGAGGCGAGTCGTGCGGTGCTGCCCGGCCCGTACGACGTGTCCCTGGTCGAGGGCTCGATCACCACGCCGGAGGACGCGGAGCGCATCCAGCGGGTCCGGCAGATGTCGCGGACGCTGGTGACCATCGGCGCGTGCGCCACCTCCGGCGGAGTGCAGGCGTTGCGCAACTTCGCCGACGTCGACGAGTTCACGTCGGTGGTGTACGCCCACCCGCAGTACGTGTCCACGCTGGCCACCTCCACCCCGATCGCCGCACACGTCGAGGTCGACTACGAGTTGCACGGCTGCCCGATCGACCGGCGGCAACTGCTGGAGGTCATCACCGCGCTGCTGGTGGGCCGCAAGCCGAACATCCCGGCGCACAGCGTCTGCTTCGAATGCAAGCAGCGCCACACCGTCTGCGTGGTGGTGGCGCACGGGACGCCCTGCCTCGGCCCGGTCACGCACGCGGGTTGCGGGGCGTTGTGCCCGGCCCACCAACGTGGCTGCTACGGCTGTTTCGGGCCGATGGAGTCCCCCAACGCCGGAGCCGAGGCCGGGCTGTTGCGGGCGACCGGCATGTCGGAGGCCGACATCGTCCGGGCCTACCGCACCTTCAACGCGGCCGCCCCGGCTTTTGTCGAGTTGTCCCGGGTCACCGTCGGCCCTCCCCCGGCGGCGGGTCCCGGGGACGTGGAAACGGAGCGTGGATGAGTCACCGGTCGGATCGGACCCTCGACGTGCGGGCGCTGGCCCGGGTCGAGGGTGAGGGCGCGATGCACGTACGGGTCCGCGGTGGCGCCGTCGAGGACGTCCGGTTGGAGATCTACGAGCCGCCACGGTTCTTCGAGGCGTTCCTGCGGGGGCGCCGGTACACCGAGCCGCCGGACATCACCGCGCGGATCTGCGGAATCTGCCCGGTGGCGTACCAGATGAGCGCGTGCGCGGCGATCGAGGACGCGTGCGGGGTGGGCGTGGACGGGCCGATCGCGGACCTGCGGCGGCTGCTCTACTGCGGGGAGTGGATCGAGAGTCACACCCTGCACATCTACCTGTTGCATGCGCCGGACTTCCTGGGCTATCCGAGCGCATTGGAGCTGGCCAAGGATCGGCGGGACATCGTCGAGCGCGGTCTGGCGCTGAAGAAGGCCGGCAACGCGATCGTGGAACTGGTGGGCGGCCGGGCCATCCACCCGATCAACGTACGGGTCGGTGGCTTCTACCGCGCGCCCGCACCGAGCGAGCTGGCCGCGCTGGCCCGCACGCTGCGGGTGGCGCTCGATCAGGCCCTGGACACCGTGCAGTGGGCGGCCGGTTTCGACTTCCCGGATTTCCATCACGACCACGAGATGCTGGCGCTGACCACGGACGGCCGGTACGCCATCGAGGACGGCACCGTGGCCACCACGGGCGGCCTGACGTTCGGCCCGCGCGAGTTCGAACAGCACGTCATCGAGGAGCAGGTACCGCACTCCACCGCACTGCACGCCCGGCTGGCCGGCCGCGGCCGGTACCTGGTCGGCCCTGCCGCCCGGTACACGCTCAACCGCCAGTGGCTGTCCCCGCTGGCCCGCGAGGCCGCCCACGCGGCCGGGCTCGGCGAGGAGTGCCGCAACCCGTACCGCAGCATCCTGGTCCGCGCCGTCGAGGTGGTCTACGCGGTCGAGGAGGCACTGCGCCTGATCGATGCGTACGAGCCTCTGGCCCGGCCCGCCGTGGACGTGCCGCCGCGGGCCGGGGTCGGTTTCGGCGCGACGGAGGCACCCCGCGGGATCCTGTTCCACCGCTACGGCCTGGACGCCGAGGGGCTGATCACGACAGCCCGGATCGTGCCGCCCACCTCGCAGAACCAGGCCGGCATCGAGGACGACCTGCGCCGCTTCGTCGCGGCCCGCCTGGACTTCGACGACGAGCGGCTGACCGCGGAGTGCGAGCAGGCGATCCGCAACTACGACCCGTGCATCTCCTGCTCCACCCATTTCCTCGACCTGACGATCGACCGGGGCTGACCCGCGTGGAAGGACAGCGGCGTGTGGTGATCGGGATCGGCAACGAATACCGCCGCGACGACGGATTCGGCCCGGCCGTGGTGGCCCGGCTCGCCGACCTTCAGGAGTCCGATCCCGCGCTGGCCGCGGTGGATCTGCGGGCCAGCGACGGGGAGCCGACCCGGCTGCTCGACCTGTGGACCGGCACGGACCTCGCCGTGGTCGTCGACGCGGTCCGCGACGGCGCCGACCACGGCGGCCACCGGTACGAGCTGGTCCTCGACGAGGTCGCCGACCTCGCCGACGGCCGCTCCGCGAGTTCCCACGGGGTCAGCCTGGGCAGCACGGTCGAACTGGGCCGGGCTCTGGGACGGCTACCGCGCCGCCTGGTGGTCCTGGCCGTGGGTGCGGTCGAGTTCGGCTTCGGCTCCGGGCTCTCCCCGGAGGTGGCCGCAGAGGTGGACCCCGTCATCGCCCGGGTCCGCGAGCTGGTGAGCTGACCGATGGCGGTGACCCCCCATGCGGCACCGGCCCGGGATGCCTGGTCGATCCGGGTCCGGGGCACGGTGCAGGGCGTCGGGTTCCGGCCGTTCGTGCACCGGCTCGCGACCAGGTTCGGGCTCGACGGGACCGTCCGCAACGTCGACGGGGACGTGGTGGTCGAGGTCGCGGGACCGGCCGACAGCCTCGCGGCGCTGGTTCGTGCCCTGCAGGAGCAGCCGCCACCGCAGGCCGTCGTGGCTCAGGTGACTGTCACGCGCACGCGCGACTCAGGCGCCGTGGGGGCCGGGTTCACCGTGGCCCCCAGCACGAGCGCAGCCACCGTGCGGCCGGGCTTCGCGGGCCTCCCCGTCGACCTGGCCACCTGCGACGACTGTTTACGCGAGCTGTTCGACCCGGCCGACCGGCGCTACCGGTACCCGTTTGTGAACTGCACCGCCTGCGGCCCCCGGGCGACCATCGTCGACGCCCTGCCGTACGACCGGGCCCGCACGGCGATGGCCGGGTTCCCACTGTGTGAGGCGTGCGCCGCCGAATACGCCGACCCGGCCGATCGCAGGTTCCACGCCGAGCCGGTCGCCTGCCCCACCTGCGGGCCACGCCTGTCGTGGAGACCGGCCGACGACCCGGCCTGGGACGCACGCGACCCGGGCACGACCGGCGAGGATGCGCTGTCCGCCGCAGTGGCCGCGATCGACGCCGGGGGCACCGTCGCCGTCAAGGGGCTGGGCGGATACCAACTGGTCTGCGACGCGACCGACACCGCCGCGGTGCACCGGCTGCGCGAGCGTAAACGGCGGCCCCGCAAGCCGTTCGCCGTCATGGTCGCCGACGCCGCCGCAGCCCGTGCTCTCGCGCGCATCTCCCCCACCGAGCTGCCGCTTCTCACCGATCCGGCCCGCCCGATCGTGCTGCTGCCCACCCACCCGGCCACACCGGCGGCCCGGGTGGAGCTGGCGTCCGGCGTGCACCCCGGCACTGACCGGGTCGGGCTCTTCCTGCCCGGCACCCCGCTGCACCACCTGCTGCTGCGGGCACTGGCCCGGCCGCTCGTGGTGACCAGCGGCAACCTCGCCGACGAACCCATCGCCATCGACGACACCGACGCGATGACCCGGCTCGCACCGGTGGCCGACGGGTTCCTGCTCCACGACCGGCCGATCCGCGCACGCTACGACGACTCCGTGGTCCGTGTCATCGGCGGGCGGCGCGCCACCGTGCGGCGAGCCCGCGGCTACGCACCGGGCCCGCTACCGCTGCCCGTCCCGGCCGGCAGGCCGATTCTGGCGGTCGGGGCGCAGCTCAAGCACACGTTCACGCTGGTCCGTGCCGACCGGGCGCTGCTCGGCCCGCACGGCGGCAGCCTCGACGACGCCGACGCCCTGGCCGCGTTCCACGCCACCCTCGGGCAGTTGACCCGGCTGCACCGATTCTCGCCCGACGTGCTCGCCCACGACCTGCACCCGGGATACCTGTCCACCCGGTACGTGGCCGGGCAGCCGCCCGGTCTTCGCCGGGTCCCGGTCCAGCACCATCACGCGCATGTGGTGTCCTGTGCGGCCGAGAACGGCGTGCGCGGCCCCTTTCTCGGCGTGGCGTACGACGGGCTCGGTTTCGGCGCGGACGGCACGCTGTGGGGCGGTGAACTGATGCTGGCTTCGTACACCGGGTTCCGCCGGCTGGGCCGCTTCGGTACCGCCCCGCTACCGGGCGGGGAGGCGGCCGTGCGCCGCCCGGCCCGCATGGCACTGGGCTATCTGCTGGGCGGCGAGTTCCCGGTGCCACCCGGGTCGGCAGCCTGGTTCGCCGATCGGCTCCCGCGTACGGAACGCGACACCATCGCGCGGATGGTGGCGCGCGACGTCAACTGTCCCGTCGCGTCCAGCGCGGGCCGCCTGTTCGACGCCGTGTCCAGCCTGCTCGGCCTCTGCGACGACGCGAGCTACGAGGGCGAGGCGGCGGTGACGCTGGAGGCCGCCGCCGCGGCCGTCCCGAACGCCGAACCGCTGCCCTGGCGGCTGACCGAGGTGGACGGGCTGTGGGTGTACGACTGGAGCGGCACACTCACCGCGGTACTGGACCGCGCCCGTGCCGGGGTGCCCGCGGGTGAGCTGGCGGCCGGGTTCCACACCACGATCGTCGCGGCGGCCGTCGCCCTGTGCACCCGCGCCGCCGAGCGCACCGGGGTGACGCAGGTGTGCCTGTCCGGCGGATGCCTGCAGAACCGCATCCTGGCGTCCGGGCTGCTGACCGGGCTGGACGCGGCCGGCCTGACCGGCCACCTCAACCACGACGTGCCCGCCAACGACGGCGGGATCAGCTACGGCCAGGCCGTGGTGGCGGCCGCAACCTGCGAGAAGGGAGGCTGATCGGCGTGTGTCTCGGCATCCCCGGCCGGGTCACCGAGGTGACCGACCGCGACGGGCTCCGCATGGGTGTCGTCGACTTCGACGGCATCCGCAAAGACGTGTGCCTGACCTACGTCCCCGACGTCCGCCCCGGCGAGTACGTCATCGTCCACGTCGGCTTCGCCATCACGAGGGTGGACCGCCGGGAAGCCGAACGCACCCTCGACGTGCTGCGGGCGATGGGCGACGCGGTACGCGACGAACTGGGTGAACCCCTGCCCGCGAAGGACTCCACGGCATGAAATACCTCGACGAATACCGGGATCCCCGGCTCGCCCGGGTGCTTCTGGACGAACTGCACCGCACCACTACCCGGCCCTGGAGCCTCATGGAGGTCTGCGGCGGCCAGACCCACACCATCGTGCGCCAAGGCATCGACGAGGTGCTGCCACCCGGGATTCGCATGATCCACGGGCCCGGCTGCCCGGTCTGCGTGACCCCGCTGGAGACCCTGGACCGGGCGATGGCCATCGCGGCCCGCCCTGAGGTCACCTTCACCAGCTTCGGCGACATGCTGCGGGTGCCCGGCTCGCACACCGACCTGCTCGCTCTCAAGGCGCGCGGCGCGGACGTACGGGTGGTGTACTCCCCGATGGACGCGGTCGTCCTGGCCCGGCAGCAACCCGACCGCGAGGCGGTGTTCCTGGCGGTGGGTTTCGAGACCACCGCGCCCGCCAACGCGATGGCGGTGCTGCACGCGGCCGCCCTCGGCCTGACCAACTTCAGCCTGCTGGTCAGCCATGTGCTCGTGCCACCCGCGATGACCGCCATCCTGGACGCGGCCGACTGCGAGGTGCAGGGTTTCCTGGCCGCCGGGCACGTCTGCACGGTGATGGGGTGGACGGAGTACGAACCGCTGGCCGCCCGGTACCGGGTGCCGATCGTGGTGACCGGCTTCGAACCGCTGGACCTGCTGGAGGGCATCCTGATGGCGGTACGCCAGCTCGAACAGGGCCGCTTCGAGGTGGAGAACCAGTACGCCCGGGCGGTCCGGCGGACCGGCAACGGTCCCGCCCAGGAGGCGGTGCGGCGGGTGTTCCGGGTCGGCGACCGGGCCTGGCGCGGCATCGGGACGATCGGCGCGAGCGGCCTGGAACTGGCCGACGCGTATGCCGCGTTCGACGCCACCCGCCGCTTCGACGTCGGGCGGCTGACCGCGGCGGAGGACCCGCGCTGCATCGCCGGGCGGATCCTCACCGGGCTGAGCGTGCCGACCGACTGCCCGGCGTACGGCACCACCTGCACGCCCCGGTCCCCGTTGGGTGCGCCGATGGTGTCCAGCGAGGGCACCTGCGCCGCGTTCCACCGCGCGGGTCGTCGCCGGTCCGCCGAGGCTCCCGTCTCCGGAGGTGCCCGGTGACCGCGGTGGATCCGCTCACGGCCAGTTGCCCGGTGCCGATGGCCGAGACGGAACGGGTCCTGCTCGGCCACGGCTCCGGTGGGCAGTTGTCGGCCGAGCTGATCGGTGACGTACTGGTGCCCGCGCTCGGGTCGGCCGCGCCGCCCGGAGCGCTGGAGGACGCCGCGGTGGTCCCGATCGGCGGGGTCGACGTCGTGCTCAGCACCGACGCGTACGTCGTGAGCCCGCTGTTCTTCCCGGGCGGCGACATCGGCACGCTCGCCGTGCACGGCACCGTGAACGACCTGGCCATGCGCGCTGCGCTGCCGGTGGCTCTCGCCGTGGCGTACGTCGTGGAGGAAGGCTTTCCCCTGGCCGACCTGCGCCGGGTTGCCGCGTCTGTCGGCGCGGCCGCCCGGGCCGCCGGGGTGCCGGTGGTCACCGGCGACACCAAAGTGGTCGGCCGCGGCGCCGCCGACGGCGTCTACGTCGTCACGACCGGCGTCGGGCACCGCCTCGCCGGTGCCGCGCCGTCGGCGACCGGCGCCGCACCCGGCGATGCCGTCCTGCTGTCCGGCCCGATCGGGAGCCACGGCACGACCATCCTCAGCGTGCGGCAGGGCCTGGGCTTCGAGGCCGACATCAGCTCGGACACCCAGCCCTTGCACCGGCTCGTCGCAGCGATGATCGAGGCTGGTGGCGACGCCGTGCACGTGCTGCGCGACCCCACCCGGGGCGGCGTCGCCTCGGCGTTGAACGAGATCGCGGCTGCGTCCGGCGTCGGCGTCGAGATCGAGGAGCAGGCGCTGCCGGTACCCGCCCCGGTACAGGCGGCCTGCGAGATCCTCGGCCTCGACCCGGCTCAGGTGGCCAACGAGGGCTGCCTCGTCGCGTTCATCGCACCGCACCGGGCCGACGCGGTCCTGGCCGCGATGCGCGCCCGGCCGGAGGGCCGGGCCGCGGTCCGCATCGGCACCGTACGCGACACCGAGCCCGGCCGGGTGGTCGTACGGACCTCCGTGGGATCTCGCCGCGTACTCGACATGCTGGTCGGCGAACAGCTACCGCGCATCTGCTGAGCCGGTGGCGGCTGGTCTCCGCTGCCCACCGCTGCTGACAGTTGGTCGACCGGCCGAACTGGCCGCCGGCTGCCCGGATCGGCCCCTTGCAGGTAGCCCGCCCTACCGTCCCGATCAGTGGTGGCATCCGGCCCTACCCGCGGATCTGCCGCGGGGATACCAATGAGCCAGGAGTGGGCAACGAAGGCGAGGGGAACGATGTCGCGCTACGTGTACGACTTCAGCGAAGGCAACAAGGATCTCGCGGACCTGCTGGGCGGCAAGGGCGCCAACCTGGCAGAGATGACGCGGATGGGCCTTCCGGTCCCACCCGGCTTCACCATCACCACCACGGCGTGCCGCGAATACCTGCAGACCGGCACGGTGCCCGAACACCTGTTCACCGAGGTCGAGGACCATTTGCGGCTCGTGCAGAACCGCATGGGCAAGCGCCTCGGAGATCCGCACGACCCGCTGCTGCTGTCCGTGCGCTCCGGTGGCAGGTACTCCATGCCCGGAATGATGGAGACGATCCTCGACATCGGTCTCACCGACGCCAGCGTGCTGGGACTCGCCGCGAAAAGTGGCGACCCACGCTTCGCCTGGGACTCCTATCGGCGCCTGATCCAGATGTTCGGCAAGACCGTCTTCGGGGTGCCGGGTGAGGCATTCGCCTCCGAACTCGCCGCCGCATGCACCCGCGCCGGCGTCGCCACGGAGCTGGAACTCGACGAGACACAGCTGCAGGATCTCGTCGGCACCTACCGGAAGGTCTTCCACGCGCACACCGGGCGCGAATTCCCGCAGGCGCCGCACGAGCAGCTCTACCTCGCGATCACCGCGGTATTCGAATCGTGGAACGCCGAACGCGCCGTGCTCTACCGGCGCCGCGAACGCATCCCGCAGGACCTGGGCACCGCGGTGAACGTGATGGCCATGGTGTTCGGCAACCTCGGCCCGTGCTCCGGCACCGGGGTCGCGTTCACCCGTGACCCGGCGACCGGCCGCCGAGGCGCCTACGGCGACTACCTGCCCAGCGCCCAGGGCGAGGACGTGGTCGCCGGCATCCGCAACACGGTCGGGTTGAGCGAACTCGCACGGATCGACCCGCACAGCCACCGGCAACTGCTGGCCATCATGGAACGGCTGGAGCAGCGCTACCGCGACCTGTGCGACATCGAGTTCACGGTCGAGGACGGCAAGCTGTGGATGCTGCAGACCCGGGTCGGCAAGCGCACCCCGGCCGCCGCGTTCGTGATCGCCGCCCAGCTCGTCGACGAAGGCGCGATCACGCTCGGCGAGGCGTTGCAGCGGGTCACCGGTGAGTAACTCGCTCAACTGATGTTCCCCAGCTTCGACGACGCGGCCGCCCCGGCTCCGCTCACCACCGGCGTGCCCGCATCGCCGGGGGCGGCGGTCGGCGCGGTCGTGTTCGACTCCGCCGCGGCGGCCGCCGCGACCGGACCCGTCATCCTGGTACGCCGCGAAACCAATCCCGACGACCTGCCCGGCATGGTGGCGGCCGAGGGCATCCTAACCTCCCGCGGAGGAAAGACCAGTCACGCCGCTGTGGTCGCCCGCGGCATGGGAAAGACCTGCGTCTGCGGCGCGGAGGACATGGAGATCGGGCAGGACGCGTTCACCGTGGGCGGCCGCACGGTCCACGCCGGCGAAGTCATCTCCGTCGACGGCACCACCGGCCGGGTCTACGCCGGAGAGGTACCGGTGCGGCCCTCGCCGGTCGTGCGGTACTTCGAGGGCGAGGCGACCGCGCTGGGCGACCCGTTGCTGTCGGCCGTCCAACGGCTGATGATCCACGCCGACCACGTCGCCCGGCTCGCGGTGCACGCCAACGCCGACACCGCGGCCGACGCCGCCCGCGCCCGGCGCTTCGGCGCCACCGGCGTCGGGCTGTGCCGCACCGAGCACATGTTCCTCGGCGAGCGCCGGGCGCTCGTGGAACGGCTGATTCTCGCCGCCGACGACACCGAACGGGAGCAGGCGCTCGCCGCACTGCTGCCGCTGCAGCGCGCCGACTTCGAGGACCTGTTCGCGGCGATGGACGGCCTGCCGGTGACCGTGCGCCTGATCGACCCGCCGCTGCACGAGTTCCTTCCCCCGCTGGAGGAGTTGGCCGCGCGGGTAGCGCGCGCCGAGGCCCTGGGCGAGGATCCGGGGCACGACGCGACGCTGCTCGCGGCGGTTCGGCGGATGCACGAGGCCAACCCGATGCTCGGCCTGCGCGGCGTACGCCTCGGGCTGGTCGTGCCCGGGCTGTTCGCGATGCAGGTCGGCGCGGTCGCGCAGGCCGCGGCGGCGCGGGTCGCCGCCGGCGGCGACCCGCGCCCCGAGATCATGGTCCCGCTGGTCGGCACGGTGCAGGAGCTGGAGACGGTACGCGCCGAAGCCGAGGCTGTGCTGTCCGGCATCGAGGGCGCACCGCCGATCCGGATCGGCACGATGATCGAGGTGCCGCGGGCCGCGCTGACCGCCGCGCAGATCGCGACCGCCGCCGACTTCTTCTCCTTCGGGACCAACGACCTGACCCAGATGACCTGGGGCTTCTCCCGCGACGACGTGGAGGGTGCCTTCTTCAGCCGTTATCTCGGCCTGGGCATCTTCGAGGTGTCACCGTTCGAGACGATCGACGTGTCCGGGGTGGGCGAGCTGGTCCGCCTCGCCGTCGAACGGGGCCGGGAAACCCGGCCGGACCTGACCGTCGGCGTCTGCGGCGAGCACGGCGGAGACCCCGCCTCGGTGCGGTTCTTCCACGCCGCCGGGCTGGACTACGTGTCCTGCTCGCCTTTCCGTGTACCCATCGCCCGCCTCGAGGCGGGACGCGCCGCCGTCGGCGGGTCCGCCGCCTCGGACAGCCGGTGAGGAGGACGCCATGTCCACCGATGTCGACGACCGACGTGCCACCATGCACCGGTCCGATCTGATCCCGGTGCGCCACGGTGATCGCGAACTCGGCGCCTACTTCCTCGCACCCGAGAAGATCACATTCGTACCCGCCGTGGACGTCACCCGGATCGCCATGGCGACGATCACCGCCGCCACCGTGACCGCGGTGGCCGTGGCGACGGCCGCCGCCGTCCGGCGGCGGCCCGCCATCGGTGCGGTGACCATGGGCCCCGGCGGCTGGGTGAGCCTCAAGAGCGCCGGCCTGCCGCCCCTCCGCGACGGCGGTCATCGGCCCTGGTGGGCCCGCCTGTTACGGGCGCATCGGCTGGTCGCCCGGTGCTGAAACCGGATGTCCGGCCGCGGCGCGGATCCGCCCTGCGCTGATCCGAGGCCGGGGCGCGGGCAGGGGTCCGGCAGGACCTACGGAGGCGATCCACGGGTCGGACGACCCTGCGCCGAACCGGCGGGCTCCGCTTGGCTGAGGTGAGATCCAGGAGAGGAAGCCGACCGTGACCTCCAGCACCGTGCCTCGTCATTGCGTGGCCACCGTGGATGCCCTCACCGCGGACGGGGGCATCGTGCATCTGCGCTCGGTCGATCCCGACGACGCACCGGAACTGGCCGCGCTGTACAGGTGCTCCGCGGCCGAGGGGCTGCGCATGCGGTTCTTCGCCACCCCGTCCGACAGCACCCTCGACGACGAGATCAATCGCCTCTGCCGGCCACCCACGAACGAGCATCAGGCCATCGCCGCCGAGTTGGCGGGCCACATCGTCGGCGTCGCCTCCTACGAGCCATACGATGGCCGGCGCGCCGAGTTCGCGATCTTCATCGACGACGCGCAGCGTGGCCGCGGCATCGGCACGCTCCTGCTAGAGCACCTCGCCGACACGGCCCGCCGCTGCGGCATCACCCATCTGGTCGGCGAGGTCCTGCCCGGCAACACCGCCATGCTGCATGTCGCCCGTGACCTCACGGCGGGTTCCCGCGCGACTCTGCACGACGGCTTGTTCGACGTGGCGGTGCCCACCGGGGACGACGACGCGCAGCAGGCGATCGCCGACCGTGAACGTCACGCCGAGCGCGCCTCCCTGCGCCCCCTGCTGCGGCCGGCCGCAGTCGCCGTCATTGGTGCCGGTCGTCAAGCCGGTGGTACCGGTCATGAGACGCTGTGCGCACTGCGCGAGTACGGCTTCACCGGTCGCCTGTACGCGGTCAACCCGCACACCGACACGATCGGTGGTGTGCCCGCCTACCCGTCGCTGACGGCGCTGCCCGGACCCGTCGATCTGGCGGTGATCGCGGTGCCCGCTCCATCGGTAGTTCCGGTGCTCGCCGACGCGGCGGCCGCCGGTGCCCGCGCCGCGGTGATTCTCAGCGCCGGATTCGGTGAAAGCGACGGGCTGGGCCGGGCCCGGCAGGCGGAATTGGTCCGTCTTGCCCGTGACCACGGCATCCGGCTGGTCGGACCGAACTGTCTCGGGGTGCTCAACACAGACCGGGATGTTCGCCTGAATGCCAGCTTCGCGCCGATGGTGCCGCCGTCCGGCGGGCTGGCGGTGGCGTCGCAGTCCGGCGCGGTCGGCATCGCGGTGATCGAGCACGCCGCGCGCACCGGGTGCGGGTTGTCCGCGTTCGTCTCGCTGGGCAACAAGGCGGACGTCAGCGGCAACGACCTGCTCGCGTACTGGTTCGACGATCCGGCCACCACTGCCGTGGCGCTGTATCTGGAATCGTTCGGTAACCCCCGCAAGTTCGGCCGGCTGGTGCGGGCCTTGTCCCGCCGCAAGCCCGTACTTGCGGTCAAGAGCGGCCGGTCGATCGCCGGCAAGCGCGCCGGCGCCTCGCACACCGCGGCGGCCGCGGTCCCTGACGTCACCGTCGACGCGCTGTTCGCGCAGACCGGTGTGGTCCGCGCCGTAACCCTGGGCGATCTGCTGGATGCCGCCCGGCTGCTCACCGACCAGCCCCTGCCGGCCGGCGACCGGCTCGCCGTCGTCGGCAACGCGGGAGGACTCAACATCCTCGCCGCGGACGCCGCCGAGGCGGGTCACCTGCGCGTGCCCGCGCTCAGCGCGGGCCTGCGACAGCTGCTGACGGCCGTGGCGCCGGGCGCCGCCGGGCACGACAACCCCCTCGACCTCGGCGCCGGTGCCGCACCGCGGGTGTTCGCCGACGCGGTGAGCGCGCTGTCGGCCAGCGGCGAGGCGGACGCCTTGCTGCTGGTCCTTGTTGCCACGCGGGCCAACGACGTGACGGCCACGCTGGCCGCGCTCGCCCCGATCGTCGACGCCCATCCGGAGCTGACCATCGCCGCCGTCGTCATCGGTTCCCCCGACACTCCCCCGACGCTCGGCCGACGGCGGGTACCGGTGTTCGACCTGCCGGAGCGGGCGGTCCGGGCCTTGCGCCACGCTGCCCGCTACGCGGCCTGGCGACGCGAGCCCCTCGGCGGATGGCCGGCGCTGCCCGACCTCGACCCGGACACTGCCCGGGCCTGCGTCGCGGAAGGACTGGCCGCGGGCGGCGGATGGCAACCGCACGAGCGTACGGCCCGCATCCTGACCGCCTACGGCATCCCGCTGGCCCCCGCCGAGATCGCCCCCGACGCCGATGCCGCGGTGGCCGCTGCCCGGCGGCTCGGGTATCCGGTCGCGCTCAAATGCGCCGACCCCGAGCTGGTGCACAAGAGCGACACCGGCGGCGTCCGACTCGGCCTGGCCGATGCCGACCAGGTGCGTGCGGCGTTTGCCGGAGTCACGGCCGCCGGACGCCCCGGGCACGGCGCTCTGGTGCAGCCGATGCTGTCCGATGGGGTCGAGCTGAGCTGCGGCATCGTCCACGACCCACTCTTCGGCTCGCTGGTCATGGCGGGCCTCGGCGGCGTACACACCGACCTGCTCAACGACCGCGTGTTCCGGCTGGTTCCGCTGACCGATCTGGACGCCGGCAGGATGTGGCGGGAGCTGCGCGGTGCGCCGCTGCTGACCGGCTTCCGCGGGAGCGTACCGGTCGACACGGCCGCGGTGGAGGATCTGCTGTTGCGGGTGAGTCGGCTCGCCGAGGACCTGCCCGAGGTCTCCGAGCTCGACCTCAACCCGGTCCTCGCGGGTCCGGCGGGTGTCGTCGCCGTCGACGCGAAGCTGCGGCTGCAGCTCACGACCGGCGAGCCCGACCCGATCCTGCGAGACCTCCGCCGCCCGTGAGCCTGCCGCTGCAGTGCTGGTCGCGCCACAACCGCATCGGTACCTGTGGCGAACCTTTGGTCTGCACACACCCTCACAAGAAGGAGGTCGTCGTGTTGACAACGTCTGGTGGACTGCGCCGCACGGCGCTTTCCGGTGCGGCCCTGGCCACTGTAGTCATGCTGTCAGGCTGCGGCGACGACACGACGCCGGGGCCGGGCATGGGTCAAGGAATGGGCCGTCCCGCGGCGTCCGCCTCGGCCGGCGCAGTGTTCAACACCGCGGACGTGATGTTCGCGCACATGATGATTCCGCACCACCAGCAGGCCATCGCGATGGCTGACCTCGCGCCGACCCGCGCGGCCAGCAGCGACGTCGCGGCGCTCGCCGCGAAGATCAAGCAGGCGCAGCAGCCGGAGATCGACCTCATGACCGGGTGGCTTGCCGCGTGGGGCCAGCCCGCCCCGATGCCGGGCATGAGCGCTGGCATGGCCGTCCCCGGTTACAGCCACGGCCCGATGGCCGGGATGATGTCCGCCGCAGACCTGACCCGACTGGCCAAGTCCACCGGGTCCGCATTCGACAAGCAGTTCCTTACCATGATGATCCCGCACCACGAGGGCGCGATCACCATGGCTGAGCAGGAGCAGACGCACGGCAGAAACCCCGACGCCAAGGCCCTGGCCGCGAGGATCATCACCACGCAGCAGGCCGAGATCACCACCATGCACAACCTGCTCACGAGCGGATGACAGGCGCAGCGCCCGTACCCCGGCGACGTTTCGGCACGCCCATCCCTGGTGCACGGCCAGGTTCGGGTGGCTTTGGGGTCGTACGCGGTGACGTTCGACCCTGTTCGCGATCCCTCGGGCGGGCGAACGCTCAAGGTGGTGACTGAGACTGATGGAGGAGCCATGCACGCCGTAGTGGTGTACGAATCGATGTACGGCAACACGCATCTGGTGGCCGACGCGATCGGGGCCGGCTTGGGCGGCGCCTATCAGGTCGACGTCGTGCCGGTGGACAAGGCCGAAGCGCGGTTGCTCGAACGCGCCGACCTCATCGTGGTGGGCGGCCCGACCCACGCCCACGGGATGAGCCGCGTCAGCACCCGGGAGGCCGCCGTGGCCGATGCACGCAAGCCCGACACCGAGTTGACGCTCGACCCGGACGCCGAAGGTCCGAGTCTGCGGGACTGGTTTGACGCGCTGCCCACGCTGCGCGCGAGGGCGGCCGCCTTCGACACCCGAGTCGACCTTCCGGCGTTGCTGACCGGGCGTGCTGCCAAGGGGATCGGACGCCGGCTGCGCGGACACGGGCTGCACATGGTGGCCGAGCCGGAAAGCTTCCTGGTCACCAAGCAGGGCCGGCTGCAACCCGACGAAGAGGCCCGGGCTCGGCAATGGGGCACCCGGCTGGCCGACGTCGCCCCTGACGGGAATCGGGCACCGGTGGACTGACGGAAGGGGATCGACCATGCGATCCACGGAGTCCGCGGCGGCGTTCGCGGCGGCCATCGAGACCCACGCCGCCGTGGTGTATCTGGCCGGTGACCGGGCATTCAAGCTGAAGAAGCCGGTCGACCTCGGCTTCCTGGACTTCCGCGACCGCGCCGTACGGGAGGCGGTGTGCCACCGTGAGGTCGAGCTCAACCGGCGTCTCGCACCGGACGTCTACCTCGGCGTCGCGGACGTTCACGGTCCTGACGGGAGCGTGTGCGACCACCTGGTCGTGATGCGACGGATGCCGTCCGACCGCCGGCTCGCCACCCTGCTTGCCGCGGGCGCGCCGGTCGAGAGCGCGGTGCGACGCCTGGCGCGGATGCTCGCCGCGTTCCATGCCCGGGCCCACCGCGGCGCGGAGGTCGACGCGGAGGGCGGCCTGGTTCTGGTGTGAACGCATTGGCCACGCTGCCCCGGCGCCAGTGGACGGTCACGAACGGCAGAAGGGAACGAGAAAGATGCCGTCCTGACGGCCGCGGCGGTGGCGGATCTGGCTCGGCGTCCGCAAGCTTTGGTGCGGGGGCCGAAGGCGCTCTGGTGGCCCGCGCTGTTCGTGCAGCCGGTCGGCCCGGTTGCCTATCTCGGCTGGGGTCGGCGCATCCGAGGCTGAGGTACCGCCGCCGAACTCCGGTCGTCCGCTCTTCACGGCGTCCGGCAGGGCGAACTCGGGAGGGAGGGGCCATGCCAGTTCCGTGGTTGATCTTCTGGTCGGTCACCGAAATGGTGATCATGGTTGCGGCCGTGTGGTCGTGGTGGAGTCGGCGCGCGATGCTCGTCGGCCGGGTCGCGGTCGCCACGTTGTTCATCGCGGGTGGTGCACTGTTCAACACGCTCCATCTCACGACCGGCGGCGACTACGCCGGCTTCGCCGACGCCTCGTATCTGCCGTTCGTCACCGACACGTGGCGCGCGGTGGTGGGACCACATCAGCACCTGTTCATCTCCCTGCTCGTCGCGTTCGAGCTGGGGGTTGGCGTGCTGGTGGTCAGCGGTGGGCGCTGGACCCGGCTGGGCTTGGTGGCGGCGATCGGATTCCATGTCGGGTTGATGTTCTTCGGTTGGCTGTACTACCCGTTCTCGATCGCGATGATCGTCGCATTCGCCTTGCTGCTGCACGCTGAACGCAACGACGCCGAAAAGACGGCAACCACCGCTCCCCTACGACAGTGCACACCCGTCGCGCGTCACACGGCGTAGCGGTCATTGGGCCAGAACGAATCGCCGCGCGTCCCGCCCAGATCCCCACCGCGTCAGGGACGGCGGCCCGCACGGCGGGGACCAACGGCCCTGCCGCCCGTACCCAGGCATGGCTGATTCTGATCATGGAGGCGCCATCAGTGGCAAGCGCCCGCAGACCAGGGCGGTACGGCAGTCCGTCCGCTCGGCGGGCGCCACCGAACGGAGGCCATCATGATCGCGCGGGTAGGGGACCGACTCGTCCTCAAGGGAGTTCACCTCGGCGACCTGCCACACGTCGGGGTGATCACGGCGGTCCGGCATGCCGACGGCACCCCGCCGTACGATGTCCGCTGGCTGGACGACGGCCGTTACGCCTTGGTCTTCCCAGGACCGGAAGCCCGCGTGGAACCGGCCCGGCGCGGGGGCACCGGTCAGCGATGACTCTCGCGCACGTCACACCGCTACCCGCGGGACTCACGTCCGCGGAGGCGGCCGAGCTGCTGAGCACCCATGGGCCCAACACGGTGGCCCAGCCACGACCGCAACGGCTGACCGGCCGGATCCTGCACCAGCTCACCGACCCACTTGTCGCGCTGCTGCTCGCTGCGGCGGTGGTCACGACGGCCCTGCACGACGTCACCGACACGATCGTGATCGCGCTCGTCGTGGTGCTCAACACGACCATCGGTGTGGTGCAGGAAGTCCGCGCCGACCGGGCCATCGCCGCGCTGGACCGCCTCGCCGCCCCGACCGCCCGGGCGATCCGCGACGGCACCGATGTGGTGGTCCCCGCCGCTGACCTGGTGCCGGGCGATGTCGTGCGCCTGGAGGCCGGCGATGTCGTGCCGGCCGACCTGCGGCTGCGCGACGCATTCCGGCTCCGGTTGGATGAGGCCGCACTGACCGGCGAGTCGGTGCCCGTCGAGCGGAAGCCTGGCGACGAATCGTACGCCGGGACGGTCGTCGTGGTGGGCCGGGCGACCGGGGAGGTCGTCCGTACCGGTCCGGCCAGCGCGCTGGGCCGCATCGCCGAGCTCGTCGTCGGCACGCGGCCGACCCTGACTCCCCTGCAGCGTCGCCTGGCCCGGCTGAGCCGAGTCCTGGGCCTCACCGCCGTGGTGCTGTCCGGCGTGGTCTTCGTGCTCGGCCTGCTGGCCGGACGCGAGATCGTGACCATGGCGGTGACCGCCGTGAGCCTCGTGGTCGCCGCCGTGCCGGAATCGCTGCCCGCGGTGGTGACCCTCGCTCTGGCACTGGGCGCCCGCCGGATGGCGCAGGCCCGAGCCATCCCCCGCAGGCTGCACGCCGTCGAGACCCTCGGTTCGGTGACGGTGATCGCCTCGGACAAGACCGGAACCCTCACTGAGGGCCGCATGGCCGTCCAGGAGGCCGCGGTTGCGGACGCCACCCGCTACACCGTGGCCGGGGCCGGATACTGTCCGTGCGGAGAAGTACGCCGCGACGCTGAGCCGGTCGACCCCCCGGAGATGCTGCGCGAGCTGGGGCGGGCCGTACTGCTCTGCAACGACGCCGCCCTGCTCGCCCCGGACACCGACCACCCGCAATGGACAGCGGTCGGTGATCCGCTGGAGGCGGCTCTGATCACGTTCGCCGCACGGTGCCGCCTCGACATCGACAACGAGCGTGCCGCCCACCCGAGGGTCGCGGAACACCCGTTCGACCAGGCGCAGCGCCGCATGGTCACCGTCCACCAGAACCCGGACGGCTTCCATCTGGTCATCTGCAAGGGGGCTCCGGAGGCCGTACTGCGTGAGCCGGTGACCGGCTCGCCCGCTGTCGTCACGGCGCTGCGGTCGGCCGCGGCCGACATGGCGGCCGACGGACTGCGCGTCCTGGCGGTGGCCGCGGCGGTAACCGGCGATTCCTTCGACGTCGCGAATCCCGCGGGATTGCGCCCCCTCGGCGTCGTCGGGATCGGTGACCCGCTGCGGGCCGGCGCGCCGGACACCGCTGCCACGTTCGCGCAGGCAGGCGTACGGCTTGTTCTCGTCACCGGCGACCACCCCGCCACCGCCGCGGCCATCGCGGGCCGGCTGGGCCTGCTCGGGCAGGACGATCACGTGGTCAACGGCGACGCCGGTGCGCCTGGCGATGCCGCCGAACACGCCCGGGTGTACGCCCGTACCCAGCCCGAGCAGAAGCTCGACATCATCGCCACCCTCCAGCGGCGCGGCCACGTGGTGGCGATGACCGGCGACGGCGTCAACGACGCCCCAGCGCTGCGACGGGCTGACATCGGCGTGGCCATGGGCAGCGGCACCGAGGTCGCCCGGCAGGCCGCCGATCTCGTCCTGATCGACGACGAACTGGCCACGGTGGCACATGCCATCGGCGAGGGCCGGCGGATCTACGACAACATCCGCCGCTTCCTGCGCTACGCGCTCTCCGGGGGGACTGCCGAGATCCTCATCATGTTGTTCGGACCGTTCCTGGGTCTGCCCGTACCGCTGCTTCCCGCCCAGATTCTCTGGGTCAACCTGCTCACTCACGGCCTGCCGGGCGTGGCCCTCGGGGCCGAGCCGGCCGACCCGGACGTACTGAAACGCCCGCCCCGTTCCCCGCAAGAGTCCGTGCTCGGCGACGGCCTGCTACGCGACGTCCTGCTCGGCGGCCTGGCCATCACCCTGACCGTGCTCGGCGCCGGAGTCGTCGCACACCAGCAGGGACGGCCCTGGCAGTCGGTGATCTTCGTGGTCCTCGGCCTGTCCCAGCTCGGCGTGGCCATGGCAGTACGCGCCCGGCGCGTCCGTGGCGGGCCGGGAAACGCGGCACTCATCGCAGCCGTGGCAGTCTCGGCGCTGCTGCAGGTCGGCGCGGTCCTCGTTCCCGTGTTGCGGGAACTGCTCGGCACCGTCGCGCTGACCGCGCCGGAACTGCTCGCCTGCGCCGCCGTGTCATTGCTGCCCGGAATCGGCCTGCTGCTGCAACGCCGCCTCGGGCGTACGGCGGCCAAGAACCCGCCAGCCCAAACCCCCGGCCCGCATGCGGCGCCTGAGAGAGGATCAGTCCGATGAACGCGACGTCAGTCAGGCACATCGTGGTCGGCGTGGACGGCTCCGAGAGCAGCCTGGAAGCGGTCAGGTTTGCGGCCACCGAGGCCGCGATGCGCGAGCGTCCGCTTCGCATCGTGCACGCCTTCATCTGGCCGCTCTCCGCAGCCGTCCTGCAGGGCGCGCTGCCGCCATCCACGGAGGACACCCGGCGTACGCGGAGACCTTCCTCGTTGAGGCGGTCGATCACGCACACAAGGCGGCGCCGGAGCTTCCCGTGTCCTCGGCGATCGTCGACGGCGCGGCCGTACCGGTCCTGCTGCACGAGGCCAGGTCGGCGGAGCTGCTGATCCTCGGTGACCGGGGAATCGGCGGGATCTCCGGCCTGCTGCTCGGCTCCGTAGCGGTGCAGACCGTGACCCATGCGACCTGCCCCGTGCTCGTCGTCCGGGGACAGGCACGCCCCGATGGACCCGTCGTCGTCGGAATAGACGGCTCAGAAATCTCGGCACGCGCGCTGGAGGAGGCCGCGATGGCCGCCGAGCTGCGCCATTGCGATCTGGTCGTCCTGCACACCTGGACCTCGCCGGTGTCAACCGGGCCGGGCGACATGCTTCCGCTCGTCTACGACCCGGCTGTGGTGAAAACGGAGGAACAGCTTCTGCTTGCCGAGGCGATCGCCGGCGTCGCCGAAGATCACCCCGATATCCGGATCGCCCGGGAGGTGGTGCAGGGTCCTGCCAGGCGCCACCTCATCGACTGGTCACACCGCGCGCAGCTGCTGGTCGTCGGAGCCCGCGGACGCGGCGGATTCGCGGGTCTGCTTCTGGGTTCCGTCAGTCAACACGCCATGTACCACAGCGCCTGCCCGACGATGGTGATCCGTGCGTGCTGACCGCACGGAGCCGGCACGCCCAGATCCTGATCAGGCTGGGCATCGGCCGTCCGACGTTCGCGACCCCGCGCCGTTCGCTCGGCGAGGTCCTGATGACGGATCCCGTCGCGGCTGTCGGGACGCCGCGGTAACTCCCTGTCCGAGCGTCAGGCCACCGCCCTGGGCGTACGCGGCATCTCCCTCGCTACCAGGCCGGCCACGCCTGACGCCAAGACGACGACGGCGTAGCCACCAATCCGGGCGACGGACGCGACCTGCGGGCTGCCGTTCGCCCCGGAGGCTGAACTGACCTCGAAATCTCATCGCCCGCTGACACGGTCAGGGGCCCTTGCCCCGGCGGGTCGGGCAGCCGACCGCAGTCCGTCGATCGTCTGTCCTGTCCTGCGCCTCATCCGTGAGGCAGCCACTCGTCGAACGGTGTTCATATTCGTCAATACCCGCCACGAAGGTGGGGACGTTCTAGGGCCATCCGACGTCTTGTCAGCGCTCGCAAACGGTAGTAACGACGCCCGAGGCATCCCCAGGAACCGTCCTGCTCGCAGCGGCCCGCGGAACGTCGCGACGGCCGCGGCAATGTCCAACGCCACGTTTCATAGTTGACATGGATGGCGCATCGGCCGAAATCGGTTGGCGAATCGAGGACTTTCGAACCTGAGAGTGACGCAAGTCCAGTGATAGAAATGGATTGAAGCAAGATGAGCGCCCACCGACACGGGCCCAAAAGGATCGTGCCGCACGGGGTTCACAGGAACCGGCCATGGGCCCCACCAACCACCCATTCCCACGAGGAAGGTGTTGTGCCATGTCGACGATTTTGCACACCATCAAAGGGCGCCTGTTCGCGATCGTCGCGATCGCCGCGATGGCCGTGGGGGTGGCAATGATCGGCGGACCTGCCTCCGCGTCCGTCCTCTCCGCATCGCGGGTGACAGTGATCCGGACGGGCGGATTCGCCGGCGTCCACGACAGTTATGTGGTCGATTCCACCACGGTGCACGTGGACACCGAGCACCTGATGCAGCTCGTTTCGAGCTTGCAGTTCCGGCGCCTCGATGCCACATATCCCGCAAGCACCCCCGGTGCCGACCGCTTCGTCTACACCGTGACCGTGCGGTACGGCCACGGATGGACCAAGACCGTCCGCACCGTCGAAGGCGCCGACGCACCGGCCGTGCTGTGGCAGACGATCAATCTCACCCGGCAAATCAGCCTCGACGTTTCGTCGACGCCCACCCACTGAGCAAACCCAACAGCCGGCCCGCGCCGTGGCGCGGGCCGGCGGCCTGCGCACAGGAGTTGCGTGACGTCCGTGCCGGACCGCGCACGCCCCTGGACTCCCACCCGAGGGCCCACGGGTCCACTCGCCGCGATCCGCCGGCCGGTCGACGGGCCCTGCGATTACGGGTCATCAGGCCCTGACCACCGACACGCAAGCGGCGAAGGCGGGGAATCGGAAGGAGTTAGCCATGCTCATCCGTACCCGGCTGCTGAGGTGGACCTTGACCGCCGTGGAGGGCACCGTCGCCGCCTCCGCGATGTACGGCGCCGTCATGCTCGTCGCCGGCGCCTGGCACCTTCCGGTCAGCGGCCTATCACCGCCTCCCTTGCACAGCGGCCGGAGTCAGCGGACTGGTCGCCGTCGCGCTCGGTGTGACCGGTGTTCTGTGCGAAAGGCCGTGGCCAGGTCCGGAGTCGTTGCCGGACTTCGTGACGGAGCATCGCGGACTGATCGTCGCGCAGAGCGTCTTCTTCGTGTCGAGTGCGGTCGTGCTGCTGATCTTCCTGAGCTCTCTGCGTGCGGTCCTGTCGGATTCCGCTGTGCCCGCGATGGCTACGTGGCGCTGACATTGGCCACGCTGCTCCCGTTCCCCTTCATCGTGTGGGGTGTCGACGATCTGGCCCGCTGGATCGGGCGGCGGGTGCCAGTGACCGGGCATTCGGGTTCCGGCCGATGACCTTCCGCCCCCTGCACACCGAACACCCCACCTGTCGTATTTCTCGCCCTACCCGGTCGTCGACAGCTGGGACGTCCACCGCCTGCGCCGACACTGCGGTACGCCGGGCCCATTGGCTGGTGATCAGGGGGCTACAGGCCCTGACATTCGACACCGCTACGGCGTGACCCTGGCCATGGACGATGTCGGCTTCCCATCAGCCGTTCGCGCGGCCGAATCCGGGCCTGACGACCTGGCGAGGTGACGACGATGACAGCCGTGATTTTGGCCTCGGGGCTCGTGAAGGCCTTCGGGCGGACACGGGCGCTGGATGGACTCGATCTGACGGTATCCGGCGGTGAGATCCACGGATTCCTCGGTCCCAACGGGGCCGGCAAGACCACCACCATCCGGATCCTGCTCGGGTTGCTGCGCCGCGACTCCGGCGAGGTGAGCCTGCTGGGCGGCGACCCATGGCGGGACGCGGTCCGGCTCCATCACCGCCTGGCATACGTGCCCGGTGAGCTGAACCTCTGGCCGAACCTGACCGGCGGCGAAGTGATCGACCTGCTCGGCGCGCTGCGCGGCGGGCTCGACCCGGCACGCCGCGCCGATCTGTTGGAGCGATTCGCGCTGGACCCGACAAAGCGATGCCGTGCCTATTCCAAGGGCAACCGCCAGAAGGTGGCGTTGGTCGCCGCCTTCGCCTCCGATGTGGAGCTGTATCTGCTCGACGAACCCACCTCAGGCCTGGACCCGCTGATGGAAATGACATTCCAGGACGTGGTACGCGACGCGCGTACGGCTGGGCGGACGGTGCTGCTGTCCAGCCACATCCTTTCGGAGGTCGAGGCCCTGTGCGATCGGGTGACCATCGTGCGATCCGGCCGGACAGCCGAGTCCGGCACGTTCGCCCAACTGCGTCACCTGACCCGGACGAGCATGGTGGTGGAAACAGCACGCCCCACCGCGGCGCTGGCCGCGCTGCCCGGCGTGCACGATGTGTACGCCGAGGGCGGGCGGGTGCACTTCACCGTCGACGACGGCCGTGTCACTCCGGTCCTGCGAGAGTTGGCGGAGCTCGACGTGCGTGCCTTGGTCAGCTCCCCGCCGACTCTCGAGGAGCTGTTCCGGCAGGCGTACGAGCAGGATGACGGCTCCGTGCGGGAGGGCGCGGACATGGCGGGTGCACGATGAACGCCATCGCCGGTGTCCTTCCGCTGACCCGGCTCGGTCTGCGCCGCGACCGGATCACCATCCCCGCCTGGGCGTTGGGGCTGGCCGCCTTTACCGCCGCCACTACGGCCCTGTGGGCCGCCGACTTCGCCGATCCCGCGGACCTGGTGCAGGAAACCCGGCTCGCGGCCGCCAGCCCCGGCATCCGCATGCTCGGGCTGACGTCCGCGCCCACCATCGGCGCGTACGCCATGGTCCGCAACTTTGTGCTGCTCGCGGTGCTGGCCGCGTTGATGAGCGTCTTCTCCGTGGTGCGGCACACCCGTCAGGGCGAGGAAACCGGCCGTGCCGAACTGGTGGGTGCGGCCGTCGTCGGCCGACACGCCGGCCTCGCCGCCGCACTGGCTGTCACGGTTGTCGCCGACGCCGTTCTGGCGGTCCTGCTCGCCCTGGCGTTTGTCGTCGTCGGGCAACCTGTTGCAGGGTCGTTCACCGCGGGGGCCGCGGTCGCGACGGTCGGTCTCGCCTTTGCGGGCGTGGCCGCGGTGACCACGCAATTGTCGACCACCGCGCGCGGCGCCAGCGGCGAGGCCGCCGCGGTCCTCGGCGTGGCGTTCCTGGTCTGCGGCGTCGGGAACATGGCCGGCCGGGTCGATTCCAGCGGTCTGCACGTACGCAGTGCTTGGCCGGCGTGGCTCTCCCCGATCGGATGGGGTCAGCAGGCCAGGCCGTTCGCGGGTGACCGCTGGTGGCCGCTCGGGTTGACGCTGGTGCTGTTCGCAGCCGCCGTCGTCTTGGCCGTCTGGCTGGCCGGACGACGCGACTTCGGGCACGGGGTCGTGGCGCAACCCGCCGGCCCGGCCCGGGCCAGTCGTCTGTTGGATGGTCCGCTGGGCCTGGCGTGGCGCCTGCAGACCGGCGCGTTGCTCGGCTGGGCGTCCGGCATGCTCGGCTTCGGACTGATCATGGGTGGCCTTGCCGAACAGGTCACGAACGCCACGGGCGCAGCCCGCGACTTCTACACCCGGATGGGTGGCAGTGACGTCATCCTCGACGCTTACCGTACTTCGATCCTGCAGATGGCCGGCATGGCCGCGGCAATCTACGTCGTCCAGGTCCTCGTGCGCCTGCATGCCGAGGAAGCCGACGGTACCGTAGAACCCGTTCTGGCCGCCGGAACCAGCCGGAGCCGATGGGCGCTCAGCTACGCGCTCGCAGCAGCGATCGGTGCGATCATACTGCTACTGCTGTTCGCGACCGGAGCGGGCCTAGCCGCCGGGGCGGCCCTTGGCGCTCCGGTCGGGCAGGTGCGTACGTTGATCCTGGCAGCCCTGGTGCAACTGCCCGCGGTCCTGACGATCGGCGCCTTGGTGGTTGTTGTCGTCGGCTTGCTACCTCGCTTCGCCGGCGTGCTGTCGTGGGTCGTCCTCGTCGCGGCCATTCTCATCGGTCCACTCTTCGGCGCCACGCTACGGCTGCCGCAAAGGGTGCAGGACCTATCGCCGTTCACCCATCTGCCGAAAGCACCCGCGATGCCTGTCACCGTTGCGCCGGTCGTCGCTCTGACCGTGGCACTCGCTGCGCTGACGCTGGGCGGCCTGTTCGCTCTGCGCCGTCGCGACCTGTCGCTCCCGGCCTGAGCGGTGGTTTCGGTGGCCGCCGCTCAAAGGCTGAGCTGGCCCACCAACGCGACCACCTACGGGTCACCAGCCGCAAAGAGCCGGCCAGTGGTGCCAGCGCGGAAGCGTCAGGAACGCCGCCACCGTCGCTGGCGTCATCCGCCGTATCGTTCGGGCCGAACCGCGGCCGACCGACCGTACCCAGGATCGGATCCCGTCGCGCATCGTCTCGTCGGGATGCGAGGCCGGCTGATCCATTCACGCCCCCCAATGTCGCGCCTATGGCGACGGTACGCGACGAGGACAACACGCACCGATACCCGGGCGTGGGTTGGGGGCGAGTCTTTGGCCGCTCCGCGCCACGGCGGCGGCACGTGCGCGACGATCCCATCGGCGCGGGCTGAAGCCCCGGTGGCGCACCTCGGTGACTGCCCGACGGCCACAGCCGCCCACCGGGAAGTCAACTTTGATCTCGCCGATGCCCTCGAGCTGCGGAGCATGCCGACGCCTCTGGCACGCTCGGCCGGCCAGGCGTGGATGCGATCGCATCCCAACGTTCGCCAAATGGACCGCCGTTGTTTGACCTATGCCGCCTCGGCCGCGATGCATTGTGAAGATATCGGTGGCCACCGATGTCCAAGACGTAGGCGTATCGCGGTCCGGCGCAATAGCACCGGTTCCCGCTCTCGCCGGGCCCCGGCAGTCAGCACGACTCGCTCCAGTCGGACGTGGACGCAACCTGCTCGCCGGGACTCCGGAACCCGGTCCGCCCAAGCCTGAATACCGAGGACCGGCAAGGCGTGGGTCCGAGGACGCGACGCCGGTTGATCGCGGATCTCACCGTCGGCGAGCATTGCCGGGTGCGCGAGGGAGCCGCACACCCGGGATGGGCTGCAGTCCTAGAAGCCGAGTCGCCACTGTTGGTCGGCGCTTCCCCGACAGGTCCGTGGAATGATGGGCGCGCCCTCTGCGGTGCTACCTCCGGCCACGGTCAGGCATTTGCCGCTGTGCCGTGCCACGGCCAGGTAGTTGTTGCCCCCAACGTACGGAAACGACCACTGCTGGTTGGCGGCGCCGGTGCACCTCTGCTGGACCACGCTGCCGCCATCGACGGTGCCGGCGTCCGCTTCGGCCAGGCACTTTCTGCTGCGCCCTGCGATCAACATGTAATGAACGTCGTCGACGTTCAGGAAGGTCCAGAATTGGTTGTACGCCGTGTCGCTGCACGTCTCCTGGACCACGGGGGCGCCATCGGCGGTGCTGGCGCCCGCCACGGTCAGACATTTGACACTCTTCGTCGAGGTGATCCAGAAGTAGTACGGCAGGGCGCTGCCGGGCCGCGTGGCGGCCTCCGAGGCCGTCGGACAGGTGAGCACAGCCACGGCGGCCACGATCAGGGCGGCGAGCTGGCGCCAGATGAGTCTCGGTACATGCATGGTTCCTCCCCCTGCTCGAACAATTAGATCGATATCGATCTATGACCTCCCCCATGTTCCCCGCACGTGCGAAAGTCCGCGTTAACGACCGACGAAGGTCTTGTTCCAGGCCAGGACCACGAATCCAAGCGCAGGACTCCGGGAGGCCTCCGATTCGATCGCGAACGGGGCCTCCGCGCAATTGGCGTAGGTCATGGTCTGGCAGCGGTCGACGATCAGTGGAACCGATGGAGGAAGGCCGGGGCGCCGACCTGTCGACGGCCCCGGCCGCGCTCCTGCTAGGCCGTGACGACCTGCTCAAGCAGGGTGCGGCGGCGGATCATCCACCCGGCGGCACGGGCTCGCCCACAACGGCGCCGGGTCGGTCGAGTCCGGAATGATCCCGGCCCGAACCGCCTCGGCGAAACAGTCCCGGATCGCGAACTCGATCATTCTGCTGACCACTGCTAGCCGATCAGCCTTGGGCAAATCGTATCCGTCGAGGAACAACCGCAGCTGCCGACGCGGGTGTCCGCGTCGGGCAGGGGCGCTGGACGGGCTGGTGGCCGTGACGCGAAGTCTCAGGCGGGGAAGGTATCCGGCTGCACCGTGGGACGGCCGAAATGGAAGCCCTGGGCCAGGTCGCAACCGAACTGCTGGAGTACCTCGAGCTGCTGCTCGGTCTCCACCCCCTCGGCGACGACGGTGAGGTCGACCGCGTGCGCCATGGCGATGATGCTGCGCACGATGGCGTCGGCGTCGCGGCTTTCGCCCAGGCCGTTGACGAACGACTGGTCGATCTTCAGCGTGTCCAGCGGCAGCCGGCGAAGCTGGGCGAGCGAGGAGTAGCCGGTTCCGAAGTCGTCGATGGCTAGCCGGACGCCGAGCTCGCGCAGGGCGTTCAGTCGCTGGGTGGCCGCGGCTTGATCGCGCATCAGCATGCTTTCGGTGATCTCCAGGCAGAGCGCGCTCGCCGGTAGCCCACTGCTGTCCAGCGCCGCCCGCACCGTCGAGCAGAGCCCCGGGTCGTCCAGCTGCGCCGGGGACAGGTTGACCGCGACGTGCAGGTCCGGGTGGGTAACCGCGCGGCGCCGGGCCACCTCGTGGCTGGTCTCCCACAGCGTGTGCGGGCCAATCTCGAGAATCAAGCCGCTCTCCTCGGCGACCGGGATGAACTCGGCGGGCGAGATCGGGCCGTGCACCGGGTGGTTCCAGCGCAGCAGCGCCTCGACGCCCACCATGCGGCCGGTGGGCAGCTGAACGACCGGCTGGTACGCCACCCAGAGCTCGTCATTGTCCGTCGCCGCCCGCAGGTCCTGCTCGAGGCCGAGCCGGCGCTGCATCCGCTCGCGCAGCGCCACGTCGAAGAACTCGTGCCGGCCGCGCCCGCGCGTCTTCGCCTGGTACATCGCCAGGTCGGCGTCGCGCAGTAGTTCCTCGGCGGTGCGCGGGTCGGCCGGTTCGGCGACGACGATGCCGACGCTCGCGTCGAGGTGTAGCTGGCGGCCGTCGATCGCGACCGGTTCGCGCAGCGCCGCGCCCACTCGCTCGGCCAAGCTACGCACCTGGTCCGGCCCGGTCACGTCGGCGGCCATAACGGCGAATTCGTCGCCGCCCAGCCGACTCACCAGGTCGGTACTGCGCACCGCCCGGCGCAGCCGCTCGCCGGCCACCTTCAGCACCCTGTCGCCAATGGCGTGGCCGAGCGAGTCGTTGATGACCTTGAACTTGTCGAGGTCTACGAAGAGGACGGCGGTACGCGTGGTACCCCGAACGGCGGTGATCCGCTGGATGGCCAGCGCCCGGTTCGCCAGACCCGTCAGCGGGTCGTGGCTGGCCTCGTACGCCAGCCGCTGCCCGATCGCGCGCTGCTCGGTGATGTCGGTGAACGAGGCCACGGTCGCGTAGGGCGCGCCGGTCTCGGCGTCCAGCGGGTGACAGCTCAGCGAGATCCAGACCTGCCGCCCGTCCGGGCGCCGTACTCGCACCGCCCGGCCGTTCTGGGAGCGCCCCGTGCGGCGGGTCTGCCCCACCGGTCCCATCAACGCCGAGTTGGACAGCTCCGAGTCGGCCACGTCCGCCGCAGTGACGCCGAGGATCCGTTCCGCCGCGGGGTTGACCGACTCGACGAGCCCGGTCGCGCCGACCACGAGTACGCCCTCTTCCAGCGCGGACACGACAGTCGTGTAGTGCTGCTCGGCTTGGCGCAGTGCCGCCTCGCTCGCCTTCTGCGCGCTGATGTCGCGCAGGATCACCTGGAACGCCGGCCGGCCCTCCCACATGGTCCGCACCGAGACCGACTCGGCCGGAAAGACGCCGCCGTCCAACCGCACCATCGCCGCCTCGGCCGGCTCGGACGCCGCGCCGAGGGCGTCGAGCGTGGCAAGTCGGCCCATCATTTCCGGTACCGAGTCGGGATGCACGAAGTCGCTGATCCGCAGGCCGATCACGTCGGCGCTCGACGTGGCACGCATGGACCGAAGGGCGGCCGGGTTGGCGTACACCACGAACCCGTCCTGGTGTACCGCGATCGCGTCCGGGCCGAGCTCGACCAGTGCGCGGTACCGCTCCGCCAGGTCGGCCAGCGCCTGCCGGGACTCGTGCCGGTCGGTAACGTCGGTCGCGATGCCGACCAACGCCCGCTGGCCGTCCTCGTCGACGATCCGGGCGCGGAAGTGGACCCAGCGGGTGGCGCCGTCAAACGCGACCGACGGCTGCTCCAGCTCGAGGTCCTGCCACACGGTCGCGGTGTGCGCCGCGGTGGTCATCGGCGCCAGCAGTTCGCGCAGCCGCGCACCGAGCGCGGCGCCGTCGGCACCGGGCAGGCCCAGGACCTCCGCGAAGCCCGGACTCCACCTCAGCGTCCCGTCGGACAGCGCCAACCGCCACATCACCATCGAGCTCGCCGACAGAGCCAGCTCGACGACGTCCTCCCGGCCACCGCTACGGGTGAGCCAGTCCAGGTCCACGAGATCCGTTCTCATGCTGTCCGATCCGCCCGCCTTGAACCCGCGCTTGCGGTTACCTCATCGGCGTGGCTGACTCGATGCTGAGATGCGATGGCGTTGCGGGAAACCGGACACCGGGGACGTTATGCGGGTAGTGAGCGGTAACGGGGCGGCGGTTGACGGGGCGCTGCACGCCGGTACCCTCGCATGTCCGCGCTGCGGCGGGGCGCTGCGGCCGTGGGGGCGGGCCCGGCCGCGCACCATCCGGCTGGGTAGGGCGGCGCAGCGTACGGTACGGCCGCGGCGGGCGCGGTGCGGCTCCTGCGGTACCACCCATGTGCTGCTGCCTGAGTGGATGCTGCCGCGCCGGGCGTACGCGGCCCGGGTGGTCGCGAACGTGCTCGCGGCCCGGTCGCGTGGCATCGGGTACCGGCGCATCGCCCGGCGGATGCGACTGCCGGCGGCGACCGTGCGGGACTGGGTGCACGCCCTCCCTGGTCTCCCTCTCCACAATGGGGCGGAACCGGCTCCTCTGAGCGCGCGCAACACGAGTCCGCGCCACCCCGCCGACGGGCGGCGGTCAGCTCGACCGCCCTGACCCCGATGAGTGCCGCGAGCCCGTTCGAATGCGGCGGGCGACGCGACAGGAGAGGGACGATGGTTTTGCGCGGAATCGACATCTGCGGCGTGGGTACGGTGACCGGGTACGGCTGGGGTACTGGGCCGTTCTGGGACGGCCTGGTCTCCGGGAAGCCGGCCGCCACCCTGACCCCGGGATACGGCCTCGATGGAAACGAGCTCGCCTGGGTGGCGCGAGTGCCGGACGGCGGCGAAAGGGCCGACGGCCGCAGCCGCTTCGCGCGGGCCATGCGGGCCGCCGCGCGCGCCGCCATCACCGACGCACGCGAGCGCGGCTGGCGCCCCGGCCGACAGGTCGGCCTGCTGCACGCGGTCGTACTCGGCGAGGTGGACCTGTGGCGGAACTTCTACCGCAGCGGGCCGCCGAAGCAGATGCGCGACTACCTCGCGCAGATGCCGTCGACGCCGATGTCCACGCTCATGCAGGAGTACGGCTTCCACGGGCCGGCGATGAACGTGTCGGCGATGTGCGCGTCCGGCAACGCCGGCCTGCTGACCGCAAAGGCGTGGCTGGACGCTGGGATCGTGGACGACGTCGTGTTCGTCGCGACCGACCTGTCGCTGACGCCGGACAACGTCGAACAGTTCGTCCGGTTGGGCGTCGCCGTGGCCGACACGGAACCGCTCGATGGCTGCCGGCCGTTCCAGGAGGGCAGCCGCGGTTTCGTCATGGGTGAGGCGTCGGCCGCGATGGTGCTGTCCCGGCAGACCGACCGGGCATACGCGCGGATCCTCGGCGGCGCGATGACGCACGACGGGCACCATGTGACGTCCATCGAGCCCGGGCTGACCGAGGTGCAGCGATGCTTCCGCGAGGCACTCGCGAACGCCGGGGTGTCGCCGTCGGACGTGCGGTACCTCAACGCGCACGGGCCGGGCACCGCGCAGTGCGACCGGGCGGAGGGGACGGTACTGGAGACGTTGTTCCCCGCCGAGGCGCGGGTGTACTCGGTCAAGCCGCTGGTCGGGCACTGCCAGGGCGCGGCGTCGGCGGTCGAGGTCGCCGCGGCGGCGCTCGCGTACGAGCACAGCGTCGTCCCGGCCTCGCCGATCGTCGCGCCAGCGCATCCGCAGCTGCTCGACGGCGCCACTCCCATGGACGGGGGCATCACCGTCAAGTCGTCGCTGGGCATGGGCGGGCACAACTCGGTACTGGTACTGGCGCCGCCGGCCTGAGTGGGCGCACCCGCGACCTGCGCCGCCCACAGGACTGGTCGTCGGGGACGGCATCCCGAGATCGTCCAGGCTGACCCTGAGCACATCGGTGGGCTCTGCAGCATGTGCACGGCCAGGCAGACCTGGCAGTCGTTGTCGGTTGGGGACGGCAAACTCTGAACCGGGACGCGCCAGTGCTCGGCGTTGGGGATCATGTCGCACATGTAGACGCGGCCCCGCGTCGCGGCCTGATGGCAGGACTTGCTGAGTCGTCGTGACGTCGATCGACTGTTCCGTGGTGGATACAGTGCGCCTATGCGTTACGCGGGTGCGGGGCCGGGTGTGATCACTCCGGACGGATGTGCGGTGGAGTACTACTCGCTGCTACCGACCATGGGGGAACCGGAGATCGTCCATGCAGCGGTGCCTGGCGGCGCGTCGATCCTGGAGCTGGGCTGCGGCACCGGCCGCATCCTGCGTTCCCTTGCTGCGCTCGGCCACCGGGTGCACGGGGTGGACGAGTCACCCGCGATGCTGCAGCGGCTGGGTGACCTACCCAGTACGTTGGCGCGTCTGCAGGATGTCCGCTTGAGCCAGTCCTACGACGTGGTGCTGCTGGCCAGCACCATGATCAACGGAGACCCGCAGCTGCGTCGGGCGTTTCTGGTCACCTGTCGGCACCACGTCGACCCCGCCGGTCTGGTCGTCTTCCAGCAGAACGCACCAGCCTGGTTCGACACGGTGACTGCGTCGTCCGCAGAGATCGCCGGCATCCGGCGCGTGGTACGTTCCGCGCGGCGCCACGAGGACCGGGTGGACGTCGTCGTTGACTATCACGTCGGTGATCAGAGCTGGACGCACGAGTTTCCCCGGTACGCCATCACCGAGGACGAACTTGTGCAGAACCTGCAGGAGGCAGGACTGCAATTCGACCGGTACCTCACCGAGGATCAGTCCTGGTTCACGGCCCGTCCCGTCTGACACGCGTATACCGGACAACTGAGTGCCGTCGCAGTACGAGAAACCCGGCCGAACCCGGCGGGCCACGTCTGCGGCAGACGCCTGACGCGCGCGAAGGTGGCGCTCAATCTCACCGACATTGATCACGCCGACCGGCCCGAGCCGGCTCTGCCGGGATCGGGCTACCGCATACGCGGCCCGAGAGATCACCGCGCAGGGCTTCACCGGCAGCTGCCCGATCGTCCGCAAGCTCATCGAGCCGTACCGCAGCAGACCCGACCTGACCATGTCGCTTCGCCCACCGTCGGTGCGGCAGGTGGCCGGATGGATCTGCCGGCACCCAGACAATCTTGTCAATCGCGACACCGAGCAGCTCCGCAAGATCCTGGACCGCTGCCGAGAGCAGCTATCCGACAGGCCCTGGCTACCGGGGACACGCCGCTGCACAAGGTGTCGTTCGGCGCCTACGGCACCATCCGGGCATCGAGAACGACGGCACGAGGCAACCAGTGACCGGCGACCTGACCACGCTGCCCCGCGTATACCGGCGGCCCCGACGGCCGTATGCAGGTTTCGACCCAGGAAATCGTCCGGGCGCTCGAAAGGCACGGGATAGTCGGCTCGATGGGGTGTACAGGGTCGATGGCAGCGGTCCTCTTAGGACAATGTCGGGTCGTTTGATATCGCCCACGGGCGCTCCCTGTGCCAGCGGGCGCCATCCGCGCTTGGCTGGGCACCGCCCAGCTCAACGGCGAACAGGGATGAGTGATCAGGGGGTTTGCGGCAGGCGCCGGTTCGCGATCGAATCAGTGTCGGAACTGCCCGACGAGGTTGCTCAGCCGGTGGGCGAGGGTGGCCAGTTCGCTTGCGGCCGTCTCCGTGTCGTTGGCGGCCTTGTGGGTCACCCGGGTCATCTCGACGACGCTCACGATTGAGTCTGCGACGCTAGCGGAAGATTCGTTGGCCACGTTGACGCTGTCGGCGATCTGTCGCGTCGCCTCCGACTGGTTTTCCACCGAGGAGGAAATGCTGCGTTGCAGCTCGTCGATGCGTCCGATGACCTCGGTGATCCGGGAAATGGCATCGATGGCGCCGGCGGTGTCGGTTTGCATGGCCAGGACCTTGTTGCGGATCTCCTCGGTGGCCTGCGCGGTTTCCCGGGAAAGATCCTTGACCTCGCTCGCCACCACGGCGAAGCCCTTGCCCTTCTCGCCAGCGCGGGCGGCCTCGATTGTGGCGTTGAGGGCGAGCAGGTTGGTCTGCTCTGCGATCGATGTGATCATGTTGACCACGGCCGATACTTCATCACTGGAGCTGCGCAGCCGGCCGATGGTCCGGTTGGTTTCCGCGGCGAGCTGTACCGACTCGTCCGCGACCGAGCTGGCCTCAAGGACAGCCTGGGAGATGTCGCCAATGGACTCCTGGAGCCCATGGGTGGCCGCGCTGGTCGCCGCGACGCTTTCCGTCACATGGTCGATGTGCGCGGTGGCGGTCTGGGCTTGCGACGAGGCGGTGCCGGAGCCGACGGCCAACTGTTGGCTGGTCACGGTCAGCTCCTCGGAGGCTGTGGAGAGCGTCCGAGCGTTCTCGGTGATCTCGGAGAGGGCCTCCCGCAGCGAAGTGACGATCTCGTCGAGGCTGGCGGCCAGCTCTGCCAGTTCGTCGCTGCCATCCATCGCGGCGCTGACGGTGAGGTCGCCCGCGGCGACCGCTCGGGCCACGTCCAGGCAAACCTGCACCCGGCGAGCGATGCGGCGGCCGACCAGCAGGGATGCCCCACCGAGCGCCAGGGCGGCCAGCAGACCGATGATCATGGTTAGCATCTTGCCCCGGTTGGCGTCGGAGACGGCGGCGTCAGAGCTTTGCCGGATCGTGGTGCTCAGAGCGGTTTCGAGGCCCTGCATCGCCTCGTGCAGCTGCTGGTTGTGGGCGTCGAAGTCGGGTCGGGCGGCGAGGGCACCCGTCCGTTCGGGGTCCGAGGCGACCTGGCTGGCGAGGGCTACCACATGTTGCCCGCTGGCGATGAAGTCGTTCAGCGGCTTGAGGGTCCCGTCGATCTGGGGACGCAGGGCCCGGTTGTAGCGGATCGCCTCGTCGAGGCTGCCGCGGATCCGCTGGACCTCTTTGCCCAACTGGTCAAGGGTAGCCTGCCGTTCGGTGCTGTTACGGGTGCTCAAGGCCACGAGGACTTCACTGTGGAAGCTCGCCCGGGCCGAGTCGGCGGACTGCACCGCACGCAGCGCGGTGGTGAAGTCCCGGGCTTTGACCTGCTGGTCCGCCAGCCCGGAGGCGCCCAGGTAGCCCACGGCGCCGGCGCCGGTGACGAACGCGAAGCCGGCGACGGCCAGAGCGGCCACCTGGCGACGGAGGGTGAGCTTCATTCGGATGGTCTCCCGGGCGCGTGTTTGAGCACGGGTCAAATCGGTCCACCGCCTGACCTTCTTGAACGATTTCGCCAGCGCCGTACCTCACTCATGGGCAGCGCCGTGTCCCGGTCGTGTGGGACAGGCGGCAAGGTGGTGAGAAGGCTCAGGTGAGGACAGGGCGGCGCCGATGGTTGCGGCCGACCGGGGTGGCTGACTTCGCGGAGACTGAGGAGCTTCCTATGCGCGTGCGCGCCGTTTCGTTGTTGGTAGGCGCTGTCGCGGTGATGCTTGCCACAGCCGGCTGCAATGGCACACAGCCGGCGTCGACGTCGGTGGACCGCCTCGCCGAGGCCCGGGCGGCGCTACCTGCCGAGGTGCGCAGTTCCGGCGAGTTGACCATCGGCACCGACCCGGTGTTCGAGCCGATCACCTTCATGAAGGACAGCCAGTACGCCGGGCTGGACATCGATCTGGGCAACGCGGTCGCCGCGAAGCTGGGGCTACGGGTGAAATGGGCCACGGTTTCCTTCGGCGACCTGTTGGGCAAGATCCAGGGCCGCAATATCGACGTTGCCATGTCGTCGATGACCGACAAGGCTGACCGTCAGAAGCAGGTCGACTTCGTCGATTACCTCAACGTCGGCACTTCGATCGTGGTGAAGAAAGGCGTAGGCGATATCGGCGGAATGCCCGGACTTTGTGGGCGTCGAATAGCGGTCCAGCCGGGAACGTTCTACGTGGACATGGTGCAGAACCAGGCAAAGCAGTGCGAGGCCAAGAAGGTCACCATCCTGCAGTCCCGTACCCCGTCGGCCGACGTGGCCGCAGGCAAGGCCGACGCCTCGATGGACGACTTCCCCATCATGGTCGCCGACGTGCAGCGCCTCCCGGGCCTGGAACTCTCCGGATCGCAGATCGAGGCACTGCCGTACGGAATGGCGGTGGCCAAGGACCGCCCTGCGCTGACCGGGGCGCTGCAGGCCGCCCTCTATGCAATCTTCGAGGACGGCACGTACGACCAGCTGCTCGCCAAATGGAAAGTCAAGGAGGGGGCTCTGAAGACGGGCGCCATCAACGGGGGCATCTGACCCTACGTGCCGCCCCTGCTCGTGCTGCACCTCCTGGGGCCCGATGCGGCGGCCTACGTCAACGTCCCATGGCCCATCGTGGTGAGCACCCAGATGCTGCTGTGGAATATCGGTACGGGCCTGCAGCCGCCGGTCGCCGTGCTCGAGAGCCCACTCCTGGACGCCGGCGAGCTCCCGCGCCGCCCCCGCGAGGTCACCGATCCGCCCGAGCATGTCGGCCCGGCTGGGTTCAGGCTTTCTCGGCTCGGCGGCCGAGCTCGACCAGCGTGCTCAGCCGCTCCCAGCGGTTGAGCCCGACCGCCGCCACGGCGAACGCCGCCACGGGAGTCGCCAGCAGAATCGCCCACTGGAACGGGCGCAGCAGGATCGGCGAGGGGAACTGCTGGCTGGAATACATGAAGCCGGCGAATCCGTAGGTGACCATCGCGGCGACGCCGGCCACCGGCGCGATCAGCGCCAGGATCCGGCGGCGGACCAGGCCGCCCTGCCGCCACCAGGCCCACACGGCAAGCGCGGCGGCGCTCACGTAGAGCGGCACGGCGTACCGGAAATGGAACTGACCGTTCATGGTGACCCCGTAGCTGAAGTCGGAGAACCAGCCCTGGTGAAAGTCGGTGACGCTGCCGGCACCCGCGAACGCCAGCGCCGCGGCGAACCACCAGAGGCCGCGCGGCGCGGCGACCCGCGCGCCGCCGGCGAGCCATGCCGAGCTGACCGCGACCAGCAGCGCCACGGTCACCAGCCAGCTTGATCGCAGGACCTGGCTCGGCGAATAGGCGTACCACTGTGCGACGTGCGCGATCTCGACAAGGGCGCCGCCCACCGCGGCGCCGGCGGCGAGGCGGCGCAGACCGGCCATCATCAGGGTGAACACGACCGCCCAGACGGCCGGACGGGCGAACTCCAGCACGTCCACCCCGGGGTAGAAGGTCAGGCCGGGCAGGATCCAGCGAATGCCCACGACGAGCAGGAACAGCGCCCCAACGACCTGGACCGCGAACGCCGCCCGGCGCCACGCAGGATCACCCAGGTCGCCGACCCACCCACGAACGCGGACAGCCAGCCCATGGAACAGGATGTCGGCGCAGTCCCGGGCACTCGGGCGGCGCTGCCCCGGCTCGGCCCCGGCCAGCAGCACGCCCACCATCTCCTCCTCGTATTCCCGCCGGTGCAGCATCGGGTAAGCCGCCATCAGGCGGCGGTAGCGGCCCTCGAGCTCGTCGTGCGCGGTCATGCAATCTCCGTCTCCAGTCGTCACCGGGACCTCAGGCCAGCGCGTTGCCGAGCCGGAAACGGCGCTCGCGAAGCCGCCGGCTGGCGACCGTCGCCTGCTGCAGCAGCCGTTCGCTCTCGTCGGCCAACCGCCGATCGCCGAGCGCCGTGAGCCGGTAGTAACGCCGCAGCCGGGACTGGACGACCTCTTCGCGTTCGACCTCGATAAGCCCGTCACCGCGGAGACGGTCGAGCACCGCGTAGAGCGTGCCCGCCCGCAACGCGACCCGCCCGCCGGTGAGGCGCCGAACGTCCTCGATGACGGCGTAGCCGTGCTGCGGCTCGGCCGCGAGCGCGGTCAGCACCAGGAACGTCGGCTCACGCATGGCCGAAGCAGTCATGCGGCAAGCATATACAGATAGGAAGCATATAAAGAGACCCACAATGGAACGCAGTGGATCGCGTTGCCGCGACGGCAATCTCAGCGCGGGCAGCCTCACCTCGCTGCCCACCTCTCGGCAGGTACTGCAACGACCCTGCGCTCGTGGCCGGCTGGATCAGTGAGACGACCACAATCAAGAAGGTGGATCGGAGTGCAGATGTTCTACCGGCCCGGCACCGAGACCGGCCTCGCGGAAGGTCAATCGAACGACGTCGATCATGCGCCTGCGTGGTGCCCGGGGATCGAGCTCACGAACGCGACGATCGCAGCTACCCCCGCGGAGTTCCGGTCCGGAACGACGGCTGCAACAGGCGGGCCGCCTCCGCCTTGTTGACCGCGTCGAGGCGCGAGACCGCCCCCAACTTGGTGTAGACGTTCGTGAGATGACGCTTGACCGTCCCCTCGACGATGCGCAGCCGGGTGGCGATCTGTGCGTTGCTCAGGGCCTGGGCGGCGAGCTCCAGCACCTGCAGCTCGCGGCGGCTCAGGGGGCTGCTGGCCGGCACGGCCAACTGGGACGCGTTGCGGTGCGAGACCATCAGCACGCTGGTGGCCTCCTGGCAGACGGTACGGATCACGCCGACCAGTTCCTGCCGGCTGGCCGACCTGACCAGCGCGGCATGCGCGCCCGCGGCCAGCACGTCGCGCAGCAGCCGCAGGTCGTCGTCCATGGCCAGCACGACGACGCGGGTGCGTGGCGAGATCCGCCGGATCTGCCGCACCGTGGCACAGACCGGCCGGTCGGGCATCTCGACGTCCAGCAGGACCACCCGTGGCCGGCGGGCGGCCACCGACTGGACGGCGGTCACGCTGTTCCCCGCCTGGCCGACGACGCGGAAATCGGGCTCGGCCGTGACCATCTCCACCAGCCCTTCGCGCAGCAGGGCGTGGTCGCCCGCGACCAGGATGTCGATCGATCCGATGGCCGGGGTGTGCATCTGGCGTCCCACCGGTGATCTCGGGGGTCGCCTGGTCACGCCCCGGGTGCGGCCCGGCGCCGGTGGGACGAACAGGTTTTGCCCGTTCCTGTCGAGCTTGCGCATGGCACCTCGTACTTCGATGGATACGCCTTCCCGGCGCGCATGATCCGGCGGTGGCAGCCGGGCTGCACAACGTCCCGCTCGACGACCGCCCCGCGTTCGACACATGCCTGACTTCGTCGATTCTGCCGACATCCGGCCGTGATTGTCCACATAGCCGGGTGCGATTGACGTCTTTTCACATACGCCGTCGGACTGTCAAAGTCGCCACCGGCCGGGCCACGGGAATTTGCACCCACGATCCCGCTAATTCAGATGGCGCACTACCCCTAAAGGTGTAGTTAGGCGCACTCCCTTGGTGCAACCCCGCACCCGCAACCGTCGTCGGCGTCCTGCTCATTGCGACGCGGGCAAAGGTTCGGCCGAGCAGCCTCCGGCATCGTCGATGTTGACTACGGAACCGAACCCCTGCACTCGTCGGAGACGAAGGAGGACTTCCATGACTCGATATGTCGAACCGCCCATCGGGCGGCTGATCAGGCGGTACCGGTTACGCCGCGCCATGACCCAGGTGGCACTGGCGAATGCGCTGGCGGCGGCCTCCGGGAACCGATCCGTCAGCCGCGACCAGGTCAGCCGTTGGGAGGGTGGGGGCCGCGTGCCCGGGCCCTACTGGCGCGGCTGGCTCGGCGTGGTGCTGGGTCTGTCCCGGCACGAATTGGACCGGGCGGCCGCCGAGGCGCGAGCGGTGCGTCTGCTGTCGACCGCGGGCGTGCCGGCCGGTCGCGGCTATTGACGACCAGCCCCGCAGCTGACGACCAGTCTCGCAGCGACCGGGACGGATAATCGCACAACGCCAAATTGACATTGTTAGATGACAATGTTTCCAGGACGGTGTGGCGGCAGGGCGAACCCGGGGGTGGCCAGAAAACGGACTCTTTCTCAGCACCGTGCCCGAGGACAGGATTTGTTTTCGGAAGGCCGGACCCGCACCACCGGCGGGATACCGGACAGTGTCGACTCCAGGAGGAACCCGTGTCTCTCATCACCCGGCGTATCGCAGCTCTCGGCACACTCCCGCTGGCCGTGGGTGCCGCCATGGCGCTGACCGTTGCGCCCGCCAGCGCGGCACCGCTCGTGCCCCCGGCGCCGGCGTCCAACATGGTGATCAGCCAGGTCTCCACGCAGGGACCCGGCGGGGTGACAGACGAGTTCGTCGAGCTGCGCAACATCGGTGAGCAGTCGATGGACATCTCCAACTTCAGCATCTGGAACTGCAACAACTCCGGCCTGCACACCCTGCTGGCCACGATCCCGGCCGGCACCATCCTGAGCGGCAGCGAGGATCAGCAGCCCGACACCGGCCAGTACTACCTGCTGGCGGCGCAGGGCTACGAGCGGCTGACGCCGCCGGACCAGACCTACAACGGCAACATCGCGCGCACCGGCGGGGTGCTGCTGCGCAGCGCTCCCACGCAGGAGAACTCCCTGGGCGCCCGGGTCGACTCGGTCGGCTTCTCGGCCAACAACATCTGCACCGAGACGGCGCCCGCGCCCGCGCAGAGCAACACGTTCGCCGACCAGTCCGTGCTGCGGGTGGCCGACCAGGACACCAACAACAACCAGTTCGACTTCCGCCGGGTGGCGCCCGCCATGCCGCGCAACAGCAGCTCTTCCTGAGCATCCGATACCGAGCGGCCCGCGACATGCCTGAGCCGAGCCGCCCGACGGGCACGGCCCGGTGGGAACCCCCACCGGGCCGTGCCGGGTCGTCACCGCGAGTGCACCTCACCGGTGGCGACCCGCTGGGACGGCGCCCGGCCCGCCGCCGCGAGACCGTACGCCCCCCGCACCGTCTGCTGGAGACGGTTGCCGGCGCTGTCCCACGCCTCCGCCTTCAGCCACACGCCGTCCGGCCCGGCGGCGGCGGGATTGCGTACGCCGATCTGATACCGGCCCGGGGCCAGCTGCCGAACCGTCGCCGGTCGCCAGGTCTGCCCGGCGTCGGCGGACGACCACAGCCAGAGTCCGGCCGGTACGCCGCCGTTCTCCGCCCCCTGCGGCTGCCCGGCCAGCACCTCGAAGGTGAAGTCCCGTCCGGCCGGGGCCCGGTTGTCCGGGTCCAGCCCCAGCCGGTAGGTCACCTGGATCAGCGGTTGGTGGACGCAGCCGCCCGCGACCGTGCCGGGACAGGGCAGCGACGGCGACCGCGGTGGCGCCGAACGGAACGTCCACGTCGAGGTCGTGTGCGTTACCGGCCGGACGTTCGGACCGGCCGGTGCCGGCCCGTCGACCTCCAGCCGGTAGTCCGCCGGCTCGGGCGACATCCGGAACGTCGGCATCGGCAGATCAGCAGTCTCCTGCGCCGGTACCTCGACACCGTCGCGGTAGAGCTGGACCCGGCTGCGGTAGTCCGGCCACGACTGGATGGTGTGCGTGCCCGTCGAGTCACTCAGGTGCCAGGCCGGGAAGAACAGGGCACCGTCGGGTCCGCCGCGGCACAGGCCGCAGCCGTCGGCGCCGCTACCCGGCTCCCCCTCCAGGACCGGACCCTCGTACCAGCGCTCCTCGGGCAGCGATCGGGGGCCGGTGCCGAAGACGTCGCGGCTGAGCAGCGAGGTCGTCTGCGCCGGGGCGTTCGCCGGCTGCTCGTTCTGGGTGGTCCATCGGATCCAGGTCACGGTGGCGTTCGCTGGTCCGACGTACTCGGCCCGGACGGCCGGTGCCGTGAACTGGACGCGTTCGCGGACGGCGCTGAGGCTGCGCGGGCCGAAGGCGTACCAGTTCTTCTCGTAGGTCATCGGCCGGTCGGCGTGGTAACGCGTCGGGATGACCACCAGCGTGGCCGGGGTGGCGACGTCGACGCGCCCGGCCGGGACGCCCGCGGTCGGATAGAACAGGTTGTAGTTGTTGTCCGGCGTGTCGTCGCCGGTCAGGCTGATCCACACCGCCTCGTCCGCCAGCCGCGCCCGCAGGGCCGCGCCCTCGGCATAGCCGAGGAACAGTTGCGGCACGGGCGCCGCAACGGGGCGGGCCAGCGGCACCGCGCCGGTGCGGTCCACGTACACCAGTACGCCGATGGCACCGGCGTCCGCCACCGCCCGGGTGGCCGCGGTGGCCGCCTGCGCGGCGGCGCCCACCGGATCCGGGGTGTCGTCGGATGCGGCGACGGCGACCAGGGCGAGCCGGCCGTGCAGGTCGAGCCCGGCCAGGTCGGCGGGCTGCCCCCGTCCGGCCCAGACCAGGTCGGCCTGCCGGGTGCCGGGCCAGCGGGCGGGCGTGTGGTAGACGTCGTACCGGGGGTGCAGGTCCACCGTGGTAGCGCCGGTCCCGGCCCGGACGCCCAGCCCCGAGGCGGCCAGCGTGCGCTTGTCGTAGGTGTCCAGGTCGCCCTTGCCCGCGGCGGGCTGCGGAGTGACGAAGATGCCCAGGTCGGGGTCAGTGCGTACCGCGGCCAGCAGGCTGACCTGGGCGCCGGTGGTGGTGCGCACCACCTCGACGGAGCGGGCCAGCTCGTCGGTGGCTTCCGCGGTGGTGACCGTGTGCCGCTGGCCCTTGCGGGCGTCCAGGGTGACCTCGGTGTCGCCGCTGACGGTGACCTCCGGCGACACCAGCAGATCCGTACGGCGGCCGGTCAGCTCAGCGGCGGACAGTGACGCCAGGGCGGTGTACACCCCGCCGCGGCGCACCGGGGCGGCCCCCGTCCCGTCCTCGACGGTGACGACGAGGGTGGCGGCGGCGAAGGGGTCGTTCGAGGTGGCCGGGTCGAGACCGGCGTCGACCAGGTACACGGTGCCGAAGGGGGCGGGACGGCCATGATGATCGGTCATCCGTACGGTCATCTGTGCGGTCTGCGGAGCGAGGTAGGCGCCGACCGCGGTGCGCAGGGAGACCTGTCCCCCGGTCGCCGTGACGGCCCCACCGTAGGCGCCGCTGGCGGCGGCCGGATCGATGGTGACCGTGGCGGAGGCCAGGCCGCCCGCCGGCACGGTGAGCTCGGTCGTGGACAGCCGGCCCAGGGTCGGCGCGGGCGCGCCGTTCCAGCCGGTGAACGTCATCCCCAGGTGCAGGTGCAGCGGCTCGGTGCCGTCGTTGACGTAGTTGATCGGGTACTGCTCCGAGTTCGGGGCGGGAGTGTCGGCTCCGGCCTGCAGGGCGCCGGTGGCGGCGATGTCCTGCCGGGTCGCGCGGGCCACGTCGACCCGGCCCGCCCCGACCGCCGCCCAGCCACCGTCGACCGGGGCGGCGCTGCTGATCAGGGCATCCTTGAGCCGGTCGGCGCGCCAGGTGGGACGTCGCTGGGCGAGGATCGCGGCGGCGCCCGCGACGTGCGGGGTGGCCATCGACGTGCCGGACAGCGTCGTGTACGCGTCGCCCACGGGTTCACCGAGGTCGGTGCCGGCGGCGCGGGCGGCGACGATGCCGACGCCCGGCGCCACGATCTCCGGCTTGATCAGCCCGTCGCCCAGTCGCGGGCCCCGGCTGGAGAACGCGGCGGGGTGGTCGTCGCGGTCCACGGCACCGACCGTCAGGGCGGTACGGGCCGCGCCGGGGGTGTTCACGCTGACCGGCGCACCGTCGTTTCCGGCGGCGACCACGAACAGCGCGCCGGTGCGTCGGCTCAGCTCGTCGACCGCCGCGCTCAGCGGGTCGGTGCCGTCGGTGGGGTCGCCTCCCAGACTCATGTTGATCACGCGGGCGCCGCCGTCGGCCGCCCACTGCATGCCCGCGATCACCATGGAGTCCAGCCCGGCCCCGTCGTCGTCGAGCACCCTGCCGATCATCAGGTCGGCGCCGGGCGCGACGCCCCGGTAGCGGCCGCCGGAGGCCGCGCCACTGCCCGCGATGATGGACGCGACATGGGTGCCGTGCCCGAGCCGGTCCGCCGTGGTGCCGGAGCCGGTGAAGTCCACCGCACTGGTGATCTTTCCCCGCAGGTCCGGATGGTCGGCGTCGATTCCACTGTCGAGCACGGCGACCGTCACGCCGGTCCCGTCGTATCCGGCCTGCCACGCCTCGGGCGCGCCGATCTGCGGCACGCTGTGGTCGAGAGTGGCGGCGACCCGCGCGTCGAGCCAGATCCGGCCGATGCCGCCGCGCAGTCCGGGCCGGGCCCGCCCGGCGGCGAGGGCGCCGGTCGGGCCGACCGCCTTCCAGAATCCGGAGCTGTCGCGGTCCACCCGCAGCGCCTCGCCACCCAGCGTGGGCAGGGCGCGGGTGCGATGGCTGGCCGGGAGTGCGCCCGCGCCGCCGCGCTGTGGGCGGGTGACGATGACCGGCAGGGTGGCCGAGCGGTCGTCATCCAGCCCCTGCCGGGTGAGGCCCCGTACGTTGAACAGCTCCCGGTCGAGTGCACCGGAGCTGATCAGCGGCTCGGCGTCCGAGGGCACCACGTAGAGCGCCGAGCGGCCCCCGGCCGCCGGGCGGGAGGTGGTGGCGAAGGTGACCGCACGCCGGTCGAGCGCTCCGGGTTGGACGGTGACCTGCGCCCGCCCGCCGGGCAGATCGCGGTAGCGAACCCGGTCTCCGGTGAGCAGAGTGACGGTGTGCGAGTCGTCCACGGTCGCGGACGTCGGCGCCGGTGGGCCGGACGTCACTGGTGCGGCCTGCGCGTGGGTGGGCGGCAATGTGGCACCGGCGCAGGCGACCACGGTGGCAAGGGGGATGCCGAGGCGCCAACGGCGGGCACCTCCGGAGCTGTGACTGGAGCTCATCGGAGCGTCCTTCCGTCCGGGTGGCGAAAGAACAGCACCTCGTCACGTGGGGCACGACGCGGTGCTGGTGGGCCGCTAGGGCGGGACTGTGAACCTGCCACTAACAACTTATGAAAAGAATGAGGTTCGCCGATGCGTTGCGGAACGGCTGTGCCCTGGCGAGAACTCGCCGCTGACACGATGACGCCAGGCCGATAGCGGATTTCCCGGCGACGATGAGCCAGATGTTCTCCGTAGCCGGTCTCGGACCCGACGACGAGGCCGTGTACGCGGCATTGATGGACGGCCCCGCGACCGTCCCGGAGCTCGCGCGCAGCACCCGCCTGGCGGAGGAACTGGTCCGGGTGGCATTGGACCACCTCGAGGACGCCGGGCTGGTCGGCCGGGGCGCCGGTCACCCCGAGCGACACACGGCGGCCGCCCCGGATGTGGCGCTGGAGGCGCTCCTGTTGCGCCAGGAGGAACAGCTGCAGCGCGCCCGCCTGCACGCCCACCAGATGGCCGCCCGGCACCGCCGGGCCCACGCCGGCGACGACCCGGCGTCGCTGATCGAGGTGGTCACCGGGCGGATGGTGGTGCTGGAGCGGTTCGAACAGGTCCAGCGGGCCGCCCGGCACCAGATCCGGGCCATCGACAAGCCGCCATACGCGGTGCCGTCCGGCAACCGCAACCCCGTCGAGCTGGACATGCTGGCCCGGGGCGTCCGCTACCGGGTAATCTACGACCCGCGCGGGCTGGTGGAATTCCACGACCTGCGCACCGACCTGGAACAGAGCACCGCGTGCGGCGAGGTGGCCCGGGTCCTGGCCGCCACGCCGACCAAGCTGATCCTCGCCGACGACCGGGTGGGGCTGATCCCCCTGCAGGCGGCGCCGTCGTCCATCGAGAGCATCGTCGTGGTGCATCCCTCGGCGCTGCTGGAGGCGCTCGGCGCGCTGTTCGAGTCGTTGTGGGACCGGGCGCTGCCGCTGGGGTCCGGACCGGAGGTCACGGTCACCGGACCCACCCCCGACGAGCGGCGGCTACTCACGCTGCTCACCACGGGCCTCCCGGATGAGGCGATCGCGCGTCAACTGGGCCTGAGCTACCGCACCTTCCAGCGGCGGCTACGCCGCCTGCTGGTCCGGCTGGACGCCGAAACCCGGTTCCAGGCCGGCGTACGGGCCGCGCATCTCGGCTGGATTCCGTCCGACGGTTCGTGAGGAGACTCGGGCGACGCCCGCACCACGCGTACGCCACGTGGCTGATGCCTCGCCGCCACCGAGGGGACATGCTGGGCCGAGGTGCCCGGTCATCCGTACCGGTTCCGCGGACTCATCACCTGCGGCGTGTGCGAGCGCAAGATGGTCGGCAATCCCAACCACAGCCGGTTGTACTACCGCTACACGGCGAGCCGCGACTTCGTCCGCCAACATCACATCAGCCACCCGCCCGCGCTCTACGTGCGCGAGGACACCATCACCGAACCGATCGACCGGTTCCTCCGCGCCGAACTCACCGGATCAACGCTCACCGACAACCTCCGCCGCGCCGCCGACGCCCAGTACCGGGCCGCGCTCGCTGCCCCCGACACCACCGGCGAGATCGACGAGCTGCGCCAGACGAGACCGACAGCGACATGGCCGGATGCGTGGAAACAGGAACGTCCGGTTCAGGTCGGCGGCCCAGGAAGCAGAACGCCAACGATGCTTTCACCGCGCCCTGGGCCGACCGCACAAGCCCAATTCACCTCATTGCTCCGGCCGGACGTTCCGGGTTCCATAAGGATGGCATGAGTGGTTGTTTGGGATATTGACGCGATTAAATGCTGATGGGACGGTGCCTATGCCAGAGCTACCGGCGTAGGCGTGCCGTAGACCCGTCATGCCCCGCCGCCACCTGTGCGGCAGGCCCTATCCGGGCTGCCGCCTCGCTGTGAGGGGAACTTCATGCGCTTCCGACGGGCATCAGCACTCGGCGTCGCCACGCTGGCGGCCACCGCCAGCATCCTGACCGGACCGGCTGCTCCGGCCCAGGCAGCCGCACCTGCCCCCACCGCCGTCGCGGTGACCCTGGCCAACACCATCGCGCTGAGCAACTGCTCGGCCTCGCTCGTCCGATTCCCCACCTCGGTCAGCACCGACAGCGCCATGATGCTCACCAACGGACACTGCTACGAGGGTGGCTTCATCCCCGCGGGCAGGGTCATCCAGAACGTCGCCAGCACTCGCACCGGCACGCTGCTCAACAGCTCCGGCGGCTCGGTGGCACGGGTCCGGGCGAACCTGGTGCTGTACGCGACGATGACCGGTAACGACGTCACCCTCTACCGGCTGAACACCACGTTCGCGGCGCTGTCCTCGTCGTACGGGGCCACGCCGCTGACCATCTCGGCCACGCATCCGGCCGCCGGTACCGCGATCGCGATCCCGTCCGGCTACTGGAAGAGGGTCTGGAACTGCAGCATCGACGGTTTCGTGACCACGCTGCGCGAGGACACCTGGACGTGGAGGGACTCGGTCCGCTACGACGCGGGTTGCGACACGATCGGCGGCACGTCCGGATCGCCGATCGTCAGCACGAGCACCGGCGAGTTGATCGGTATCAACAACACCGGCAACGAGGACGGCGAGCGCTGCACGCTGAACAACCCGTGTGAGGTCAGCCCGAGCGGCGAGGTCACCGTCCTGAAGGGACGCAATTACGGCCAGCAGACCTACTGGTTCACCACCTGCCTGAACTCCAGCCGGGCCATCGACCTGACCGTCGCCGGCTGCCTGCTCACCAAACCGTGACCCACCCACCCGGGCCGCCCCCCGGGCCCGCCCGATTCCGGAACGGCCACGATCAGCAAATTCCCCGGCATTCCCGTACATCTGAGGTTGTCCTCAGCGGTGATGCGATCGATACCAAACCCCACACGGCCGGGCCGCCACCCAGAAATCACCGTCGCCTGATCACGGCGTCGACCCGGACCTGGTGGACGGCGCGCTGCAACAAACTCGCGGCGCTGCTGCAACGGTCAGCGGTGGTATACGCCTGGCACGAGGCAGAACCGCAATTCCGCCTGCATTTCCTCGGACGTTAGTCAGCGCGTTCTGCCGGTAACGCCTGCTTGTCGGTTTCGCTACGGTCCTGGTCGTGTTCGTCGTCGTGACGAACCGGAGACGGCCGCCAGAAGTGGTGGCTCTGCAGGGAACCGGACCAGTTTCGTATCCTGTGGGCATGGATGAATACCCGCTCGCCGCCGCTGCGGACTTCGGCGCACTGGGGCTGCGTGCGGAGCTACTTCGCGCGTTGAGTGACCTCGGGTACGAGGAACCTACCCCGATCCAGCGGGAGGCAATCCCGCCGTTGATTGCCGGCAAGGATCTGGTCGGTCAGGCCGCGACCGGCACCGGCAAGACAGCGGCCTTCGCGTTGCCACTCCTTCAAGGGCACGCGGCCAGCGCGCTGGGGGGCCCGGCCTTGCTGATTCTGGTGCCGACCCGGGAACTGGCCGAGCAGGTGTCCCAGGCGGTCCACCGCTACGGCCGTGAACTGGGTGTCCGAGTCCTTCCCGTGTACGGCGGTCAGCCGATCAGCCGCCAGTTGCAGGTGTTGCGGCGCGGTGTGGACATCGTCGTCGGGACGCCGGGCCGGGTCCTGGACCACATCGAGCGGGGTACCCTGCAGCTTGGCGAGGTCCGCGCTGTCGTGCTGGACGAGGCCGACGAGATGCTGGACATGGGCTTTGCCGAAGACATCGAGGCCATTCTCGCCGAGACACCCGACACCCGGCAGACGGTGTTGTTTTCAGCAACCATGCCACCGCGGATCGATGCCATCGCCCGCCGGCACCTGCGCGAACCGCTGCGGATCCGGATGGGCCGCGAGACGGCGTCAGCGGACAGCCTGCCCCGGGTACGCCAGAGCGCGTTTCTGATCGCGCGCGCCCACAAGACCGCCGCTCTCGGACGGGTACTCGACGTCGAGGCACCTCGGGCGGCGATCGTGTTCTGCCGTACCCGGGAAGAGGTCGACGAAGTCACCCAGAGTTTGAACGGCCGGGGATTCCGTGCTGAGGCCCTGCACGGTGGCATGAGCCAGGACCAGCGCGACCGGGTGATGGGCCGCCTGCGCGGCGGCACCACCGAGTTGCTGGTCGCCACCGACGTCGCGGCCCGCGGCCTGGATGTGGAGAAGCTGACGCACGTCATCAATTACAACGTGCCGTCGGCCCCTGAGGCATACGTGCATCGCATCGGTCGGGTCGGCCGGGCGGGGCGGGCAGGCGCCGCCATCACGCTGGCCGAGCCGCGCGAGCAGCGGATGCTCAAGGCCATTGAGCGACTCACCGGACAGCGAATCGTTGCGGAGAAGCTGCCCACCGTGACCGATCTGCGGGCTCGGCGCCTTGAGCTGATCCGTACGACCGTGCGCGACGCCTTGGAGGATGACGACCTGGATCGGTTCCGGCCGATTCTGGAGTTGCTCACCGACGACGCAGACATCGAACTGGTGGCGTTGGCCGGGCTGAAACTGCTGCACGACGCCAACGGCGGCGACGTCGACGAGGCCGAGATCCCGTCGCCGGTACCGCTGCGCGAACGCGGGGGCCGGCGCCGAGACCTCCCGGATTCGCAGAACAGGGCGGCGGGAAACCGCTACGACGGTGAGCGGCAGGCTCACCCGGCACGCAACCGGTCGTCCGGCGACATGACCCGGGTGTTCGTCGGTCTCGGCCGCCGGTCTGGCCTGCGACCGCAGGATTTGGTGGGCGCTATCACCGGCGAGGCCGGCCTCAATGCCCGCGACGTGGGCGCTATCCAGATCACCGATCGCTTCGCCCTGGTGGAGGTGCCCGAAGCGGCCGCGGACCTGGTGATCCGGTCGTTGCAACGGAGCACCATCCGTGGACGGCGGCCGACCGTGCGGCGCGAACGGTTCGACCGTTAGACGCTCCGGACGTCACCACCATCAGCGTGGGTCACGACCGCGGCACTTCGCCGGGAACGGTCGCCGTTCGGGGTCGCCGGGCGAGCCACAGCGTCCATTGCAGCGCAGCTCACGACGACCATGGTGGCCAGCAGCGCCGCCATCTCTAGTCGGCGCACCGCGTGCGCCAGTCTTCCGTCGAATCACTGATTGATCGAGACTCACGTGTCACGCGCAAGCGTGCCCGCGAGGCGGGTACCGGACCCCCACCTGCCCAACCGCTCCGGAGACGTCATCGAGCGCTCGTCGTCGGCCAGCCGAACACGCAGTCAGCGCGCGAAGAAGCATCACCTCGCGAGACGCACGTTCGCAAGCCGGTTTGACCGTCCGACGCCGCCGCGTCGTCGGGTTGCGACCCGCTACTAGACTAAGTCAGGTACTCGTCATAGTCTCGTACCGTGGAAGCCCGTTGGGGGCCCGACCCCCGGTTCACCCGTCATGGAGGAGAGATATGAAGCGCCTGCTGGCAACCCTCGTACTGTCCACGGCGATGCTCGCTCCGAGCGCAACCCCGCCTGCGTTGGCCCGATCGGCACCGCCAACCGATGCCGTCGGCTTGCGGCACGCCCTGCAGTCCGTCGTGGCGGGGGGAGCCCCGGGAGCCGTTGCCCTTGTCGCGGACGGCCGCCGCACCCGCACCGCCGCCATCGGCTCCGCCGACCTCGCCACCGGCCGCCGCATGCACACCGACAACCGCGTCCGCGCCGGCAGCATCACCAAGACATTTGTGGCGGTAGCCGCGCTGCAACTCGTCGCCGAACGCCGGATACGTCTCGACGACCCGGTCGGTCACTGGCTGCCCGGGGTGCTGCCGTACGCCGACCACATCACCATCCGCCAGCTACTCAATCACACCGGCGGCGTGCCTGAGTACTTCGACAAGCTGCTGCAGTACAACGCGGACCATCCCGGCACGCCGCAGCTACGCCACTGGGACCCGGCCGACCTGGTCGGCTTTGTCGCTGCGAATCCACCCCTGTTCACGGCCGGCACCGGCTGGCAGTACTCCGACACCGATTACGTCCTGGTCGGCATGATCATCGAAAAGGTCACCCACCGAACCTTGGCCGGCGAGGTCGACCGACGCGTCATCGACCGGCTGCGTCTGCGCGACACGACGTTCCCCACCGACGAGACCGCCCTACCCGCCCCCGCCGCCCGCGGCTACTGGGACGTAGGTCCCGGTGCGGCACCACTCGACGTCACCGAGTACAACCCCAGCGCCCTGTGGGCCGCCGGCGCCATCGTGTCCACCGTCGACGACATCGCGCGGTTCTACAAAGAGCTGCTCGCCGGCCATCTGCTGCCCGCGCCTCAGATGGCGCAGATGTTGTCCTTCGTAGACACCGGCGGCGGTCTCGGCTACGGCCTCGGAATCGCCCAGATCCCGACCCCGTGCGGCCCTGCCATCGGCCACGACGGCACGGTGCCCGGCTTCGCCACCAACGCATACAGCAGCACCGACGGGCGCCGCCAGGTGGTGGTCACCGCCAATCTCTACCCCGGTAGGCAGTCCGAGGCCCAGCAAGAGCTGGTATCGACATTGCTGTGCAACCGTCATTGACGGGTGACACGGCTGCGTCTGGGCACGGCGGCCTGACCGCCGCGCCCAGACACGAGCGCCACGGGCGACGGGATGCCGGGCGTCCCGACCGGTCTACGTCGGTGGGGCGACGCTGTTCGCCGAAGAACAGCCAATTGTTGCCGGGTGGCGCCGCGGGGCTGCCGTTCCTGCAGGAAGCCGAGGAATGGGCGATCCCGGCGCCCGGGCCCGATCATGATCATCGAAGTGGTGGGGTCGGTCGTGGCCGGAAGTGCGGCGTCCGGCCTGGAGACGAACAACGCTTGGCCTTGCACGCGGTCGCTTCAGATCAACTCGATGTCGTCTGAAGTCAATTTTGATGGGTCGCCCTGCTGCAGAATTGCAGCGGAGTGGCGACTCCACCGATTTGCTTGTTCGAGGCGCGCCGCCCGAACGAGGCCGTGTACGCGCCAGCAACTCCGGCCACCTTGGCCAGCGAAAGGCAGACCTCGCCATGACGAGAACCACCCCGGGGACGGCAATGACGCCGCCATGCTCCGCGAGCATCGACGCGGTGACCAGGTCGAGGACGACGCGCCACGCCCTCGACGCCCTGTCGAACGCCGTCGCCGATCTTATTCCACGCCTGTCGACGACCTTCACCGGACGCTAGAACCACCTCCACACATCCCCGCCGCACCGCCACGAAGGATCAGGCATGACCACGACCGCACACACGGGCGGGAACCACACGTCAGCACGAGAGTTCATGTCGCGGCGCGACATCGACTTCCTCCTCCACGAGTGGCTCGACACCGATGCGCTTCTCGCCCGGCCGCGCTTCGCCGCCCACGACCGTGACACCGTCGATGCCATGCTCGGCCTCGCCGAGCAGGTGGCGGTGCACGAGTTCGCCCCCCACAACCGCGCAGCCGATCTCACCGAGCCGCGATGGGACGGCCATCTGGTCGAGGTGATCCCCGAGGTCGGGGCAGCGCTGAAGGTCTTCGCCGAGGCGGGCTTCTTCGGGGCTCCGCTTCCGGAGGAGGTCGGCGGCCTCGACCTGCCGCTGTCGGTATACGGCGCCTGCATGTCCTGGTTCCACGCCGCCAACGCCGGCACTACCGGATACGCGCTGCTCACCGTCGGTGCGGCCAACCTGCTGCGCGCCTACGGCACCGCGGATCAGGTGCGCCGCTACGTCAAGCCAATGGCCGAGGGACGCTTCTTCGGCACCATGGCGCTCTCCGAGCCCCACGCCGGGTCGAACCTCGCCGACCTCACCACGAGGGCGGAGGCGCAGGAGGACGGCACGTATCGCCTCTTCGGCCGCAAGATGTGGATCTCTGGCGGTGACCACGAGCTGGCCGAGAACATCGTCCATCTCGTGCTCGCGCGCACCGCCGACGCGCCCGCTGGCACAAAGGGCGTCTCACTGTTCCTGGTCCCGAAGCACCTCCTCGACGACGACGGCAACCCCGGAGAGCGCAACGACGTCACGTTGGCCGGCATCAACCACAAGATGGGCTTCCGTGGCACCGTCAACACCGCACCCGTCTTCGGAGACGGCGCGTACACGCCGGGCGGACGGCCGGGCGCAGTCGGCTACCTGATCGGCGAGGAGCACCGCGGCCTCGCGGCGATGTTCGGCATGATGAACGAAGCCCGGATCGGGGTTGGCCTGTGCGCGACCGCCTTGGGCTACGCCGGCTACCTCGAGTCGCTGACCTACGCGCGCGAGCGTCTGCAGGGCCGCCCCGTCGGCGCTCCCCAGACCGGCAGGCAGGTCGCACTGGTCGAGCATCCCGACGTACGCCGCATGCTGCTGGCCCAGAAGGCTTATGCAGAAGGGGCTCTCGCGCTAAACCTGTTCGCCTCCCGACTCGTCGACGACGCCGCCTCGCTCGATGGGGAGGAGGCAGTAGAGGCCGCACGCCTCCTCGGCGTCCTCACTCCGGTGGTGAAGAGCTGGCCCGCGCAGTGGTGCCTGGCCGCCAACGACCTCGCGATCCAGGTGCTGGGAGGCGCGGGCTACACCCGCGACTTCAACGTCGAGCAGCGCTACCGCGACAACCGGCTCAACCCCATCCACGAGGGCACTCATGGTATCCAGGCCATGGACCTCCTCGGCCGCAAAGTGCTGCTCGACGGAGGCCTGGGCCTCGGCATCCTACTGGCCCGCATCACCAGGACCGCTGACCGCGCTCGCCTCGTGGACGCCACCGGCGCCGCCTACGCCGAGCATCTGATGACAGTCGCCGAACGGCTCGCCACCGTCACCGCGTCCCTCCGCGGGCTCGGCGATCCGGCAGCGATCCTTGCCGACGCAACCGCCTACCTCGAGGCGACCGGACACCTCGTCGTTGCCTGGCTCTGGCTGGAGCAATGGCTTGCCACCAACGGCCAGACTGGAGCCTTCTACGACGGAAAGCGCGCGGCGACGCACTACTTCTTCACCCGCGAGCTCCCGAAGGTCGCCCCCATGCTCGACCTACTCGCTGCGGCCGACCGGTTCACCCTCGACCTCGACCCCCGATGCCTCTGAGGCCATCCGCCATGAGGGGATCGTGCTGCTACCCGGGCCTAGTCAGGTGGGTCTGCCCCGTTTTGACGGTCATCTTTGGCGGTAAGCCGAGATCGCGAACCGCCGCGAGCGGCGGCTGCCGCGGCTCTGGAAACCCAAGGCTTACTAAGCGGCCAGGGCACTGGCGATCTGAGAACTGGCCGACCTCGCGTAGGTGCGGAGTCGCAGCATGGTGAGGGGACGGACTTAAGCGAGACCGGCCGGGTGACCGACAAGATCGTCCTCGCCATCGGCGCCAGCTGGCCGTTCCTCCGCGCTCAGCCCGAGTTTCGGCACCCGCCGCCGAGCGCTCAGCGCTTGGGTTCCGGCGCCGGCGGCCAGGAACACGCTGCCGAGCAGGAGCCACCCGGGTAGCCCGAGTCCGATGACCGTCGACGTGACGACGACCGGGGCCACAGCCCGGCCGATGGCCACACCGGCCTGGCTGACGCCCTGGTAGGCGCCGGAATTGGCTGGATCGGCCCATTCGAAGGCCAGTTCCCAGCCGCCGGTCTCGGAGACGATCTCGCCGAGACTGTGCGCCACGACCGCCGCCACCAGCAACGCGACGGCGAACCCGGCACCGCTCGGGTATCCGGCGGCCGCGTAACAGAGACACGCCGCCAGCAGCAGGACCGTACCGTGAAAGACCGCCCGCCCGGCCGACGGCACGTCGCCGACCAGCCGGGTCGACCAGACCTGGAGGAACGCGACCAGGCCGGTGTTCAGCAACAACAGCAACGCGACAGTCACGTCCGGCGCGGCGGTGTGGCTGGTCACCCACAGCGGCATCCCGACGGTGAGCAGCAGGAACTGCACACTCACCACGGCGTGCAGCGCGGTCGTGGTCAGATACCGGCGATCTTCCAGCGGTGACCGGCCGCCCCGAGCCGGCCGGTCACCGCCGCCACCTACGACAGCGGGCAGAGCCCGCAAAGGCACAAGAGCGACCAGAGTGAGTACGGCCGCCGCCAGCACCGCCGCCAGATAGGCGGACCGGCTGCCCACCGCCAGCGCCACGGCGGCGAATCCGGATCCGGCCGCGATGGACACGTTGTCCACGACCCGCAGCCTGGCCCGCACCCCGACCCGGTCCGGGCCGGTGAACGCTCGGGCCAGCAGCGCGACGCGCGCTGTCCGCTGCACACTCTCGGCACCGACCGCCACGCAGGCGACCAGCACGAACGTGCCGGCGTCGCGGGTCAGGCAGTAGGCCGCGAGCGCCCCGCCCTGTGCCGTGGCCGCGACGATCAGCACACGCCGCGGCCCGAACCGGTCGCAGAGCCGCCCGGACGCGAACGCCGTCACCACTCCCCCGGCCCCGGCGACGGTCAGGCCCACCCCGACGGTCGCCGGGCTGATCCCGGCCACCGTGGTGAAGAACAGCGCGCTGACACTGAACATCACCCCCTTGGCTGTCGAGGTGGCCACGGTGGCCCAGGCCAGGACTTGTTTCACAGGCACGGGCACAGTTCACCCCGTCCCGGGTGGAGGACACGATTGATGTAGCGTTCTGCTTCATGCCAGTGCGATACAGGCTCGTCGGCCCCGACCTGGCGAGCGTCCGGTTCGCCGTCTCGCCCCTCAACGAACTGGTCCTGTCGCTACGAAGCTGGCGCGATCCCGGCCGCTTCCCGATCCACCTGCCGTGGATCCGCGGCATGCAACAAGCCCGCGACGCCCTCGACACCGAGATGCTGCTGGCCCTCATCGACGAGCGAAGGTGGACCCCCGACTTCCTGACACCGCCGCCACGCTCACCGCTGACCCGCATCGAGGACGAACTCGCCACGATCGCGGCCACCCCACCCGACGTGGTCCACCGGAACCTGCGCCTGCTCTACGGCGCCGACGAGCGCATCCCATCGCCGCTCCGCGAGCCGGGCGCGCTCTCCCGCGTAGTCACCGCCCTGGCCGGCTACTGGGACCGATGCTTCGCCGCCCACTGGCCCCGGATGCGCGCCCTGCTGGAGGGCGACGTCACGCACCGCGGGCGCGAGATCGCCCAGCACGGCCTGGCCACGATGTTCGCCGGCCTGTCCGACCGGGTCACCATGACCGGCGACACCGTGGAGGTACGCCTGCACTCCAACGTCCACTACACTCGTCCGACCCTGGACGGCCTCACCCTCGTCCCGACCATGTGGACCCCCGCGGTGGCGGCCCCCATCTCCCCCGACGAGCCCCCGACAATCATCTACCTGGCCCGAGGTTCCGGCACCCTGTGGCAGCCCGAACCCCTGCCCGCCCCGGGCGCCCTGGCCGCCCTGCTCGGCGCCCACCGAGCCGGCCTGCTCGCCCGCCTGGACACCCCCACGTCCTCCACCGAACTCGCCACCCGTCTGGGCGTCACCACCGCCGCGGTGAACCAGCACCTACGCGCTCTCCGCGCAGGCGGGCTCCTGGTCAGCGCCCGCCACGGCCGTTCGGTCCTCTACCGCCGCTCCGATCTGGGCGACCACCTCCTGGCCGGATCAGGGCATCCGGAGCGCTGATCCGGCCGAGAGGCCCGGCCTCCGCCGCATCGGTCGTCGCGGTGTCCGGTGCGGAAGCTGTCACGGCGCCAGAACCAGAACCCAGCCGACCTGATCACCTTCCTGCGAACCCACCAACTCATGATCGAATGCCCCACCGCAAGCGTCTCATTCGCCGTCTACGGACCGGCGTGCACATGCCGACGGACCAGCGGTCCGCCCCGGTGGCCGAATCCGGCATACCGCGACAGGACCGCGTCACGGCCTTGATGGTCTTCGGTCACCCAGGACGGCGACCGCGACGTCCCGCGACTGCAAATCGGCTCGGGGGCGACAGAAACAGCGGCCCGTTCCTGTCACCCCCGACCCGCCGCCGCAACGGGCATGATTGCCCTATGCAATGTCCGCGCTTTCCACACCTTCGCTGAGTCCATTTGCGTGGCGCCGCTTCGAGTACTCGTTCGCCGATGTGATCACGAAGTTCTGCAAGCAGTGCGTGCGAGTGGGTCGTGTTTTCCGCGGTCTCCGTGCCGTTGAGGGAGCCCGCGGCGCCCAGGTCGGCGCTGCGGGGCCGCCAATTCAGGAGCTCAGGAGCCGCTTCCGTTCCGATGCGACGACCTCGCGGGCCAGCTGCGCCTCGGACAGGTCGACCGCGTCCGGCGCCGCGTCGGCGATGTCGCTGCCTCGAGCGAAGTCCTCGAACAGCTTCCGCTTCGCCTCCAGCAGTTCGACGATGCGTTGGTCGACACTGTCCTCGGACAGCAGCCGGTGCACCTGCACCGAACGCACCTGACCCATCCGGTGTGCCCGTGCGATTGCCTGCGCCTCGATGGTCGGCTTGAGCTGTGGCTCGCAGAAGATGACCACCGATGCGGCCTGGACGTTGAGCCCGACACCGCCGGCCACGATCTGCGCTACGAGAGTGGCTCCGTGCGGTGCCGCTGAGAACTGGTCCACCATGTGCTGTCGCTCGTCGGAGCTGACCGAGCCGGTGAGCGGCCCGAAGATCGGTCCCGGTAGGGCCGCCGTCACCAGATCGAGAATGCTGCGGAAGTAGGAGAAGACAATGACCTTCCGCTCGTTTTCCTCCGCCTCGCGGACGAGTTCGACAAGCCGCCGCAACTTCTCGGATTTCGCGCCCTGGCGCATCGCCGCCTGACGCATCTCCATGAAGTTTCCGCTGTCGACCGCCGCCCGATAGACCGTAGCATCCTCTTTGGACAGCGATAGCCACTCGTCGACCTCCACCAGCCCCGGCAGCTCGGACAGCACGTCCTCCTGGTTGCGCCGCAGGTACGCCGGTGCGATCTGGCGTCGGAAGGCCTTCGCCGACAGCGCGTCGCCGTCGCTGTCGACCGTCAGGTCGGGCCGCACGTAGGAGGCGAGGCTGCGGAACTCCGACACCTTGTTCTCCAGCGGTGTGCCGGTAAGCAGCACGGCGCGGGCGGCGCGCTCGACGATGGCGGCGGTGCGCACGGAACGCTGTGCGTTCGGGTTCTTGATGTAGTGCGCCTCGTCGACGACGACACAGGCGAGGTTGGGACCGGGCTGCCACGCGGCCAGCGTCTCGAACGTGGTGACCGCGACACCGCCGTCGCGTTCCCAGACGCTGGCCGCGTGGTCCCGGTCGGCACCGTGCACGCGGTGGGCGCTCAGGGTCGACTTGCTCGTCACCTCGCGCACCCAGTTCGTCACGACGGCCGCGGGGCACACCACGACGAAGCGGTTCTCGCCCCGGCTGCGCAGGTGTGCCAGCACGGCGATCGCCTCGAACGTCTTGCCGAGGCCCATCTCGTCACCGATGATTACCTTGCGTTGCACGAGGGCGAAACGCACCGCGAAGCTCTGATAGCCGCGCAGCGATGCCTTCAGATGTTCGCCGTTGAGCGGCTGGTCGCGCACCGCCTTGACGATGTCGTCGGGAAGATTGCCGTGCGTGGCCTCCTCGTCGCCGGTGAGGAAGCCGAGTTCGGAGAGCATTGCGAAGTAGTCGGCCGGCCGGGCCAGGAAGTCTTCCCACGGGTCGCGGGTCCGGTGGCCCGACGGCCTGGTGCGACGCAACTGTTCGGCCCGGTGCCGCACAACGTTGATGCTCTCCCACAGCTCGCTCACCGGCAGCTCCCGCAGCGGAACCACCAGCAGATGCGATGTGGAGAAGGTGAGCCCCGCCACGATCGGCGCCAGTTCGGCCGCGCGTTCGAGGTCGGCGGCAGCGCCCCTGGTGCGGCGGCGGGCATCCCATTCGGCGAGGCAGCGCAGCAGTTCGGTCTCCTCGGGGCTGCGCCGGTTGACGTCGATGCGGACCGGCGTCTCCTCGAAGGTCGTGTGCCGCAACGTCTGCGCCGCGCCGAGAATGTGTCGCGCCGACACCTCACCGACGCCCGGCATCGTCGACAGCGTGTCGGCGTTGGCCAGGACCTGCTGGACGGTGTGGATGCCGGCCGGGGCGAGGCCGCCGAGCCGGAGCCGGTCACGGGTCGCTGTCTTCAACGCATCGGTCGACATCTCCCGCAGCACGCGCATCGTGTCGACCCGCCGCACGGTGATCGCGGCGTCCCTGGCCGTGGCGCGGTACTCCGCCTCGGCCTGCACGATCCTGTCGATGGCGGCCAGCGCCTTGGACAGGCCATCGAGCGCGGACCGTTGGATCACCTCGGGGCTGTGAGCCGGATCCTCGGGAACGACACCGAGCGTGGGATCGACCAGCGCCTCGACGCCGATGTCGTCGTCGAGGGTGTGCTCACTCAGCTCCTTGAGCCGCTGTGGCCAGCCCGTTTCCGCGAACACCCCATGCTGACGGCGCAGGAACGCGGCCGACGCCTCGGCCCGCCGGCGCCTACTCGGCCCGGCGAGATAGCGCCGCAGGCCCAGGGCGGCGTTCACGTCGACCCGCGCGCGGGGCACCTCGACCGCCAGCAGCCGGATCAGAGCCTGATCACCGCGAGTGAGCGTCGGCAGGACGGCGCGTTCGCGCAGGGGCCGCACGACGGAGCTGTGCTTGCGCTCCAGCGGCACCACCCGCCAAGCGTTGCGTCGTGCGTGCTGAACGAGGACGGCGCGTGACTCCAGGAGGAGTTCGGCAGCCTCCGCAGCCTCCCGCACGGCGGCATACCGGCGCTGAACGGCCGCGGCCTGCCGGCTCCACTGGGTGAAGTCGGCCATCAAGGCACGCAGCTCGGTCCGGTCCATAACGCCAGTCTGCCTGGGCACATCAATACCCCAGCGAGCTCGAATGCCGCGAGACGTGCGTATCCATCCCGGTTGACCGAAAGGTCGAGGCCAAGTCCTCCAGCCACGCCCGCGCAGCGGCGCGCGGATTTCTGCCTGCCGGATGCTGGCGACGGGATCAGACTGCTCAGTCGCCGGAGTAGCCCCAGATGCCGATGGCGGTTGGAGTGGCGGCTTCGCCGTCGTATAGCGGCATGGCGTAGCCGCTCCACCGCTGCGCGACGGTCAGCGGCGGACCGGTGCCGTCATCGTTAGGCGCGGTCGTGTCAGACCGCTGCGGCAGAATCCGATCATGGAACATGACACCGCACTCGTCGCCCTCGCCCACCAGCACCTCCCCCCGCGGACCGCCGACCAATGGTTGGGCCTGACTCTGCCCGCCGCGCGGCTGGAGCCGATCGGCGACGACGCGACCAGCCCGGTGGCGGGACATCTTGGCGGCAACCCGCGGCTGCCGGACGACGTGGAATGGCCGCAATGGCCCGACCACGGTCCCTTGACCTACATCGCCGGCATCGACTGCGCCGCGCTACCCGCTACCGACCTGGACATGCCGTTCCCCGCCGACGGCACCCTGTTGTTCTTCTACTTCGACGGCCAGCTCGACGACGGCGAGGCCCTCGTCCTCCCCAGTGAGCCGGACAGCACCGCAGGCGCCCGAGTGCTATACGTGCCGGTAGGCGCGGCCGCCCGCGAGCAGATCAGTCCTGACGGCATCCGTTCCTACCCGCACGTGAACCTGACCGTCCGGCTGCACTCCACGATCGGCGGCACCGACCACCCACGCACCGTCGACACGTTCGACCTCACCAATCACCGCGATCATCCACTGTACGGTGACGACTTCGAAGAAGCCCTCTACCAGTGGCACGACGACAAAGGTACGGGCCACCAGATCGGCGGCTATCCCAACCCTGTCCAAGGCCCCGTCGAATACGAGATCGCCGAGCCGTCCGAAGCCGCCCAATGGCTCCTACTCGCACAGATCGAATCCGACGACCGCGCGGACATGATGTGGGGCGACTCCGGCGCACTGTACTGGCTGATCCGCCGCGACGACCTCGCCGCTGGTCGCTTCGACCAGGCCCGGTTCACCTGGCAGTGCTCCTGACCAGCACCACACCAACTATTGAGCACCGTGCACGGCGGGCGGATCCTCAACGTCATCGACGCCAACCTTCTTGCCTGCGGTGTCCGAGCCGGGGTCGTGACGACCTGGCGCACCCGGTCAGGCGTCGACGGCCGAGATCGCGGCGGCGATCGGCTCGAGCCCCGCAACCAGTTCGTCAAGCTCGTCCACGCTGAGCGCGTCGTATACGGGCGCCGCAAGCTCGTCGGTCAAGGCCTCGATCCGCTCCTTGGTCACCCGGCCGGCGTCGGTGAACCCGCCGGCAGCGTCCACGAGGCCGCGGCCGCGCAGCCCGTCGACGACAGCAGCGAGTTGCGCCTCGGGCAGGTGATGAAGGCGGCCGAACTCCTCTGCCCTCATGCCGAGCGAAAGGGCGAGGAGCACATGGGCCTCGGTGCCGCCGATGCCGTGGGCGAGCAGGGCAGCGTTGTGGCCGTCCCCGCGGTGCTCCCGCAGCAGCGTCGCCGCGTGCCAGAGCCTGGCCACCGGCTCGTCAGGCACGCGAAGCGCCCGGAGCCCGGCATACAACGCTCGGCCCTCGCTCGGCGCGCTCACCGCTGCGCGGGTGGCCAGGTCGGCGATCCGCAGCAGGCCGGAAGAGTCGGCGAGTTCCCCGATCTGCTGTCGCAGCGCGGCGGCGCTGCCCCGTTCCCGCACCGCGATCGCCTGCTCTGGGGTGATCTTTCCCCAGACCCAAGGGATGTGACGCGCTACCTCACCGTCGGCGAAGTTGTAGAAGACCGCGTGCACCACCGCGGCTGGCACCAGCCCCAACGGAGCGGCCCGGCCCGCAAAGTATCCGTCCCAGTAGTTACGCATACCGAGCGCCAAAAACGCCTCATTCGGCACCTCCGAGAAGGTGACGGTGGCGATCGGCTCGCACAGCTCGAACATGTGGTGGATCTTGGCCCGTGGATGCGGCATCGATCATCAACTCCTCAGATCGTGACGGCGCCTGCGTGGACCACCTCTCGCCCTAGCTACGAACGACGCGGCCCGGATACGACAACTGCGGGCGCATACTGCCAGGCAACTCCGGGGATGTCCTATGGGATTCCTCAACCGCCGGTTGTGGGTTGGGGTGGTGTCAGTCGACAGAGGTACATCGCCCAATCAAAGCGGTGACATACGCGCGTGGCGCGTTCGCCGGCGTGTCGAGGCTGGGTACCGCGAACATCGAGATTGATTCAGCCTCGGAATTGAGGGACCGGCATGTCGACCACTGCCCTCACACCAGCCACTGAATCCGGCGACAACCTGCTCACCTCATGGCTCGGCGAGCCACCAGCACGGACGCGGATCCGTGGCCGACACCGGATACACCCGGCGTGTGCCGGGGCGACGGTTCGCGTTCTACGGCCGTACCTCGACCGGCCGGTTCCAGGACCCGGCCTCGTCGCTGGAATGGCAGCGTGACCACGCCCTGCAGGTGATCGACGGGGTCGGGACGATCGCGACCGAGTTCTTCGATGTCGGCTACTCCCGCGCCCCGACCGTGGCAGCACCGGCCACAGGCCGCCGCGCTGCTGGATGCGGCCGCCGACCCGAATCGCGGGTTCGACGCGGTGGTGATCAGCGAGTTCGAACGCGCCTTCACCGCCGGCCAGGCGCGCAGCATCATCGCCCTGCTGCACGCCTACGGCATCAGCGTGTGGCTGCCCGAACTCGACGGACCCATCGACCTCACCAACACCAGCCACCAAGCGCTGCTGATGCTGCTCGGCCACCAATCCCGACGCGAGGTCCTAACGGGCGCGCCGCCGCACCACCGCGGCGATGGCCGCCCAGGTCCGTACCCAGGGCCGGCACCTCGGCGGCCGACCACCGTACGGCTACCAGCTGGCCGACGCTGGCCCACACCCCAACGTGCAACACGCCCAGTGGGGACGACGCCTGCACCGACTCGACCCCGACCCGGACAGCGCACCCCACGTGAGGTGGATCTTCGCGCAGCGGCTCGCCGGACACAGCACCGCCGGGATCGCCCGCACCCTCAACGCCCTCGGCATACCCCCACCGTCAGCGCACGACCGGACCCGCAACCCCCACCGCAGCGGCGCGGCGTGGACTCTACGCACCGTCGCCGCGATCCTGGCGAACCCGCGCTACACCGGCCGACAGGTATGGAAACGCCAGAGCATCGACCACCACGAAACCCGACCCGGCGACAAGACCAGCCGCCTACCAGGCAGCAAACCCACCCGCACCTGGAACCCCCGCGACCAATGGGAGATCTCCCCACCCGGCACACACCCCGCCCTGGTCAGCGACGCCGACTTCCTCCGTATCCAGCGAACCACCGCGCTCGCCACACCCCACGACGGCACCTCGACCGGTACGGCCTGACCGGGCTGGTCATCTGCGGGCTCTGCGGACGCCGCATGGAAGGGCACCGGGCCCACGGCCGGGTCCGCTACCGCTGCCGGCACGGCCACACCAGCGCCAGCGACGCCGACCCCAGCCGGCTCAAGACCCTCTACGTGCGCCAAGATCAGCTCATCGCCCAAGCCAACGGTCAGCTGGCGTCTCTCCTCGTGCTCCGCCCCGACATGATCAACGCCATGGACATCGCTGAGCAGCTCGCAGACGCGGGATCACGATCGTCTGCACTCCTGTCAGCATCACCCTCGACACCGGGCTCGACGATCCAGACCCCGAGCCGGAGGAGGCAGCCTCGGCCGAGGACACGCCCTGCCAGCCGGCGCTCCCTGGACTGACCACGCTGATCCTGCCGCAGACAAGAAGAAACCCCCACCGAAGCCGTCCACAAGACGTGAATGACTTTGGTGGGGGTTAACGTGTCGACACGGGAGATATTCACACGGCGGTTGCCTCCAAGGAGCTGGCATGTGCGCTGCGACGTCTCCCGGATCGCACCAAGGGGCCATTCCTGGAACCAACGTGCCTCGATGCGCCTCCCTGACCAACTGCCGTCCTGCGCCACCGCCCCTTCCCGGGTCGTGTGCGTCAGACCCAGAGGCGCATCGCGCCGATCGGCGGGCCTCATCAACACGAGCCGCCGATCGGGTCGTCAGCCGGGCCAGCCGCAGACATAGTCGTCGAACGAGGGCCCTCCATCGGTACCGATCGCGGCGGTGGGCGTGGCGGGAACGGCGTCGACGGACAACTCGTGCATCACGTGCTCGGCAAGGAAGCGCCACAGCGACCGGTTCACCGGATCGTCGGTGGAGTTGCCCGGGCCACCGGGTGCTGCGACGTGGAAGAACGACACCTCGCCCGGGCCTGGACCGTACGCGGCGCCCAGCCACAATTGCCCGCCATCCTCGAGGCACCGCAGAACGCCGTGACCGATCGGCGACAGCCCAGCGACATCACCTTCTCGCCAGCCGTCCAGAAATCGCTCGAACGTGATGTCGCCGTCGGCATCGCCGCCGATCATGTCTGGCCCACCATCGCCCACGTACAGCGCATTCAGGCGGCTCGTGTCCTCATACAGGGCGGCGATGCGGTGCCCGGAATGCGTGGCGAGCAGTCGCCACAACACCGCCGACTCCTCGCGGTCTTGCGAGGAACGTGGCATCCCAGCGCCGCCCCGGTAGTGACTCAGCTTCTCCCACGTAGAGCTGGCCCGCACCGCGATCCCCAGCGGCAGCGTCACATCTCCACGAAGGCAGGCCAGGAACACCTCTGTGGACGACACATCGCTCCTTCGTCACGTGCGTCAGGCGCCAGGCACACCCATGCCTCGCGCTCCAAACATCCACAAACCGAGCGGTTTGCCGTCCGGGTCCCGGAATGCGGCGTATAGGTCGGCGTACTTTACCAGCAGACGGTCATCTCCACGTGCGGCCCAGAAAGCATCCATCAGCGCTTTCGGGTCCGTCCCTGCGGGCACCTGAACCAGAAGCTCGCCGCGACGGGCGAGGCCGATGGAAGGCTCGGAGTCAGCTTCTCCAGCATCTGACGGCGGGCATCCCGCAGAGTCCCTTCGCTGAGGGGTTTGTCCCTGCGGTGACGCCGTCGTCTTAGCAACGACCGACACTTCTGGAAAGGTGGCCGGTGCTCTGCCCGGCCTACCAGGCTTTCTCCAATGCCGACGCCGCACGACTGGCCACGGAGTTGGCTAGGGAGGATGCGACAGCATGGTCGTCAGCCTGAACGGTCACCCGGCTCAGCATGTCTTCCCGCGCCAGTAGGACCGTGCAGATCCGTTGCCGTGCATTGAGGGTCTCGCAGAACATGGCGGATCCGTCAATGTTCGGAAACCTGTCGACCGGATGCGTCGCAATCTCAGTGTGTTCACCACTTCGGTCCCGGTAACTGCCGCAAGCCAGCGATCCTTTGACCTGGTCGATGGCTTTGGTTGCAGTGATCGCACCGAACGCCGAGACGAATTGCTCGACGGCGACGCCTTTACCCCTCCATTGCCGCCGCAGTCCGAACATGCCCTCGTAGACACCGTTTCCTCGCTGGAGGCCGCAGACCCCGGATGCCACGTCATCGAGGCCTTCCACGTCGAGTGATACGGCCTCCAACGCCGGCATGCCGATGTCTTTCGGCAGCAGCGCCGGCTCCACCCGGTCCTCAACGCCCGCCTTCAGCGATACGAGGGGCTGCACGCCGCTGCCCGTCCATGCGGACGGCTTCCCGCTGGGTGCGGGGCCCGACGGTGTTTCGCCTGGACTGCCGCATCCGGTCAGCATGGCCACCGCAAGCAGAACGACGGCGGTGATCCGTCCGCTCGGGCGATTCCGAGTTAGCCTCACCAACGCTGCCTCAACGGCTCGGTGACCTCGGCCTTTCCAGGGTTGCCCATGGTCCATGAGACGTCGCGCACGAGCGATCCGGAAGTGTTGAACGACTTGGCCCAGCCCAGCTGCGCAAAGCGGCCGTTGGAAGCGTCCGGCTCGCCGGTCACGATGTCCTTGGAGCCGTTGTTGAAGGTGTATCTGTCGTACGCATGCACGGTGATCCGCATGTTGATCTGCTTTCCCGTGACAAAAACGTCTGCACTGGCCCAGACATCGTAGGAGCCCAGGACCTTCTGCCACTCATCGGCGATCGGATTGTGCTTAATGTTCCGGCTTCGCCCCGTAATGCTAAATTTTTCACCTTCGCCCCCTGCGAGATTTTCAGCCGCCCCGCTGGGGGCGCCAGCATTGTCGGCTGCAGCAACGGTGGGTGGGGGGCGCCGTCGCCTCCTGCGAGGACGCGGCGTGGGGATGGGTCACTCTCGACGGTGACAATCTCGATGCTCAGGTGACAACGCCTGCCGCGTTGGGTATCGGCGCAACATCTGCTTCCCCGGGTTTCGGTGATGTCGATGTTCACTCCGGTGTTCGGCTGCTGCGAGGTGATCGGCGATGCCTGTTCGCTCCTGCCCTCCACGAAACTTGTTCGACGTCTGGGTGTCAGCGGTGCCGTCAGCGCCACGGATTCGTGGTCGCGGGCAGACGCTGACGACCGGCGGAATCCGGTTCGCGTTCTATGGACGGATCTCGACGAGCGAGTATCAGGATCCGGTGTCGTCGCGGGCGTGGCAGCTCGAAGCGGCGCAACGGCTTGTCGCTGGCAGGGGCCGGATCGCAGTGGAGTTCTTCGACCCGGGCGCGTCCCGGGGCCTGCCTTGGGTCAAACGTCCGCAGGCGGCCGCTCTGCTGGCCGCGGCCGCGGAGCCGGATCGCGGGTTCGATGCAGTGGTGGTCGGCGAGTTCGAGCGGGCGTTCGCCGGTGGCGAGGCCGGCCGGGTGATCGAGACCTTGCGCGGGTTCGGGGTACAGCTCTGGTTTCCGGAAGCGGAAGGACCGGTTGACCTCGACGAGCCGGAGCATCGGGCGCTGCTCATGATGCTGGGCCACCAGGCGCAGCGGGAGGTGCTGCGGACCCGGTTCCGGGTCCGCGCGGCGATGGCGGCGCAGGTCCGCGAGCAGGGTCGGCATCAGGGCGGCCGACCGCCGTACGGCTACCAGCTCGTGGACGCGGGTCCGCACCCGAACCGGACCCAGGCGAGCTGGGGTCGACGCCGGCATCGTCTCGAGGTGGATCCGGTGACGGCCCCGCATGTGCGGTGGATCTTCGCCCGCCGTCTGGCCGGGATGAGTACCGCCGGGATCGCCCGGGAGCTTAACGAACGCCGGATCCCGTCGCCCGGTGTCTACGACCGGGTCCGTAACCCGCACCGAGCGCAGGCGGTGTGGACGCTGCGCACGGTCGCGGCGATCCTGGCGAACCCGCGCTACACCGGCCGGCAGGTGTGGAACCGGCAGTTCACCGACCACCGCGAAGCCGTGCCCGGTGATCGGCGCAGCAGCCTCGGCCCGGTGCGGATCTGGAATCCCCGCGCGGACTGGGTGATCTCCGAGGATCGCACTCACCCGGCTGGTCAGCGATGCCGACTTCACCGCCGCCCAGGACATCACCGCCCAGACGGTTCCGCAGGACGGGCAGCAGCGTCGGTACGCGCTGACCGGGCAAACTGATCTGCGCCAGCTGCGGGCGACGGCTGTCCGGGCACTGGGTCATCGGGCGCGCTGGATACCGCTGCCGCCACGGCCACACCAGCGCACAACCGAGCAACGAGAACGCGCCACGCTGGATCTACTGGTCAGAGGCCAGGCTCGTCGAGCAACTGATCGTCGGGGACCCGACCTTTGCCGATGTTGGCGGTGCCGCCGGCCTGGCCGCACAGCTACGGCGTGGGAACGCGGTCATCGTCTGCGGCTCGGGCGCGGTCTCGAGCGCGGTCTCGAGCGAGGCCGCAGGCAACCAACCATTCACCCCGCCAGCGAAGAAGGATGACCGGGACGCAGCTTGCGAACCGGACGAGCACCAACTAGCCGGAGCCCGGCCGCGAACCTCGCCCGAGCAGCACAAACTGGCGAGCGAACTGCCGCCACGGAGAACCGAGAACCCGCACCGGAACCGGGCAACAAGAAACCCCATCCGACCTCGCGGCGAGCGCAACGATCGATATGGGGTTTAACGTGTCCGAGGGGGGACTTGAACCCCCACGCCCGTTAAGGGCACTAGCACCTCAAGCTAGCGCGTCTGCCATTCCGCCACCCGGACCTGCTGAGCCAAGCCTAGCCGTTGCCGACCTGCGGTTCACACCGTGGATCGGCAGCCCGGCGGGCCGCTCAGCAGTGAACTCTACACGGCCCCCACCCCACCATGCACCGCGGCCCACCACTCCACCTCTCGGCGCCCTTTTCCGACATTTCGCCCAGATCTCGGCCGACCGGCCTGGCGTAACCGGCAGCGCACCAGGCAGCATGGCGGGCGTGCCCGAGCCGTCCTCCCTTGCCGCCGCGCGTCAGCTGGCGCTGAACTTCGCCGGCTTCGGCGACGTGGTCGCCGCTCGGGCCGTGCTGGAGCAGGCCGTCGAGACCGGGCGCGCAGGCTTGGGCGAGGACGACCCGGACGTGCTGGCGACCGCCCACCAGCTCGCGTCGGTGCACCAGCAGGCGGACGACCCGGCCGCCGCGCGCCGGGTGTTGGAGGAGGCGTACGCGGCCGGGCAATGGCGACTCGGCGACACCGATCCCCTCATGCTGGCGATCTCGTTCGACCTTGGCGTCGTCGCCTCGGAGCTGGGTAACCGGCACGAGGCGCGGAGGGCGTTCTCCCGGGTGGCCGAGCATGGGCCGGCGGCACTCGGGGCAGACCATTGGACCGTCGCTCAGGCCCGGGAATTCCTCGGCGACGCAGCGCCGGCACCGCAGCCGGAACAGCAGGCCACCCCGCCTCCCGCCATGAGCCCGACCTCCGGCACCGGCACCGGCACCGGCAGCATGACGCCCGGGCCGCCCAGCCCGGCGGTTCCGCAGGCAACCTCCGGCCGCGACGCGCTCAGCGAGGCGACGGTCACCGTACCGAGGGTCGAATCTCGGCCGACGCCGCGCGCCCCGGCGGACCCCGCCCCCCCGCCGGCCTGGCAGGTCGCTCAAACCTCCGCGCCGTCCGCTGCGGGGGCCGACCCCGCACCACCACCGGCCCGGCAGGTCGCTCAAACCTCCGGGCCCTCGGCTGCGGGGGCGCCGGTCGTCGCGGGGGTGGCGGGTGGCTCCACGTACGGTCGCAGGGGCCCCGCCCTGTTCGCCGCGATCGCCGCGGTCCTGGCCGCGATCATCGCGGTGGTCGCGCTGGTGGTGGTGCTGGCCCGGGGCAACGAGCGCCCCGACACGCCCGACCGGCCGTCGCTGGGTGGCGCCGCGCCGACGGACGTGCGGCTGCGCGATTCAGGCTCGTCCCTGGAGGTCACCTGGACCGATCCGGCCAGTGGGATGACCTCGTTCGTGGTTTCCGTCGGGCATCCCGGTGAAGTGCTCAAGCCGATGGGGCAGGTAGGGCCGGGCCAGACGTCGTTCAGCCTGAAGGGATTGAACGCGAAGCTGGACTACTGCGTCGCGGTGGTCGCCGTGTACAGCACCACCAAGTTCGCGAGCTCGCCGCAGACCTGCACCGGTCGCAACGGTACGGATGCGCGGCCGTCCACGACACAGTAGATGATCACACTGTGCGATCATGCGTATCCACAACGTTGTCTTCTTAGGTGCCCACACCGGCCCGTGAACCCCTATGATGGCCAGCGTCCTGCGGGGTAGCCGACCAGCCGTATGGGAGGACGCGAGGCCGTGACCAGTGCTGACGCCATCGTCGCCGAGGGCAGGCGGCGCCTGCGGACCCGCGGCGGTCTGGTCACCATCGGCACGGTGTTGAGCCTCGTCGCGGGCCTGGGCCTGACCGTCCTGGGGCTGGGCTCCGCCGATCAGGCGGTGGCGAGCTTCGACGCCGCGTCCTGGGTGTGGAGCCGCACCAAGGGCGAGATGGCCCGGATCAACGGCGTAACCGCCCGGGTGGACACCCGCGTCGACGTGCCCGGCGCCCGCGGCCATCAGATGCAGGTCAGTCAGAACGACCGGTTCGTGATCCTGCGCGACGTGAACACCGGCAAGATCAGCTCGATGGATCTGACCACGCTGCAGGAGTTCGCGAACACGCCGAGCGGCTCGGGCCTGGGGGTCAGCGTCGCCATGGACGACGACGCGGTGTTCGTCATCGACGCGGTCCGCGGCGAGGTCAGCCAGCGCGACCCGCGCACGATGGCCGCCATCGGCGAGACGCTGCACTACGCCCCCGGCATCACCGGCGGCGTCTTCGACGGCAAGGGCCGGCTCTGGATCGCGATCCCCAGCGAGGGCACGGTCTCGGCGATCACCCCCGCACCCGTGCCCTCCGACGCCCCGTCCGGCGGGCAGGCCGCGGGCGCCCCCGCCGGGCCCCGGCAGGTCTCCACGACCCCGGTCGCCCCACCGAGCCACGACCTGGCCATCTCGACGCTCGACACCGGCGTCGCGGTGCTCAACCGTACGACCAACGCGCTGACCACGATCCGCGACGACCAGCAGCACACCACCCAGCTCAACCTGACCGGGCCGGGCACGCTCGCGCCGCACACCGACGGGAAGGTCGTCCCGGTCACCGTGGCCGACGCCCGGAAGGTGTATGCGGTCAATGACGCCGGCGCGACCCGTGACTTCGCGGTCCCCGGCCAGGGCGCCCAGTTGCAGCCCGCGGTGGCGTGGGAAGGCTACTTCTACGTCGCCGACGGCGACACCGGCACGGTGCACGTGTTCGACGCGGCGGGGCAGCCGCAGCAAGGCATCGCGATCAAACGGCCCGGCGGGCCGCTGGAGCTCGAGGTCCGGGAAAATTACCTGTTCATCAACGCTCCCGGCGCCTCCACCGCCCGCGTCGTGGACGACGCGCACCAGGTGCGCTCGGTGGACAAGTACGCCGACGACGTGCTCGGCGGCGACCCCCCGCCCACCCCGCCGGCCCCTCCCCCGCCGCCCCCGCCGGCCAAGCCGCACAAGCCGCAGGCCGACAAGCCGGGCGCCCCGCGCAACGTACGCGCGGCCGCGGGCAACGCCGAGGCCCGCGTCACCTGGCAGGCCGCCGACCCGAACGGCGCAGCGATCACCAAGTACGTGGTGACCGGCGCCGACAAGACCTTCCAGGTCGGCGCGGACCAGCGCGCCCTGAACGTGACCGGGCTGACCAACGGCGAGACGTACACGTTCGCGGTACATGCGGTGAACCGCAAGGGCGACGGGCCCGAGCGGGAAAGCAACGCGGTGCGCCCCACCGCCGAGGTCCCGGACGCGCCGGAATCCGTGACCGCCGAGGCGAAACCCGACGGCACCGTGGTCGTGAGCTGGCCCGCCGCCAACGGCCAGGGCCTGGGCATCGCCCGCTACACCGTCACGGCCGTCTCGGCGGGCAGCAGCGCGCCGGCCGGCGACGTCACCGACGGCACCTCGCTGACCGTCAAGGACGGCGCGCTGGAGTACGGCACGCAGTACGCGTTCTCGGTCGTCGCGGTCAACGAGCGCGGCGCAGGGTCGAAGGCGTCACCGATCAGCAACAGCGTGGTGCCGTTCGCCAAGCCGGGCCGCCCGGAGAACGTGGACGCGGCAACGGTCGGCGACCAGGCCGGCACCATCAAGGTGACGTGGACCCCGGCCGCCGACCACGGCCGTCCGATCACCAAGTACACGGTGCAGGCGGGTGGGCGCACCAGCGAGGTCACCGACGCGACCGCCGCGACCCTCAACGGCTTCGGCGCGGGCGAGAACGTGACGGTCGAGGTCCGCGCGGTCAACGAGGCCGGCGACAGCGAGCCGGGCACGGCCACGGCCCGCACCGTGGCCCAGCCGGTCGTCACGGTCACCGGATCGTCGGCCACGTTCAACTCGGCCACGGTGTCGTTCAGCGTCGACGCGGGCGGCGGCAGCGCCACCTGCGCGATGACCGCGGACAACGGCGGCGGCAACACCTCCGGCAGCTGCTCCAGTCTCAAGCTCGGCAGCCTGAAACCCAGCACCAGGTACACGTTCACGGTGAGCGCGAAGAACGCCGCCGGGACGGTCAGCAAGGCCCGCGTCCAGCAGACCGACGCCCTGTACGGCACCGCAACCTGCAACAACGGCGAGAACGGCGACACCGCCCACTACTGCGACAAGGACGTCGACGGGCGCAACGGCAACGAGATCTTCAGCGTCACCCGGCAGGACAACGCCAAGCAGGTCGGCTGGGCGAAACCGGGCACCCGGCTGGAGGCGTACTGCAAGAAGTCGGGCGAAGAGGTGTACGCGTACATCTACAACCACGACAAGCGCAGCACCTGGTGGATCCAGGTGAACTATGCAGGCAAGAACTACATCCCGTGGGCGTGGCTCAACCTGGACGGTGGGGACGACCTGGGCAACCTTCCCACCTGTTGACGTCACACCCCCCGAGGTTCTGGCTGTGCACAACGAAACCCTCCCGCCCGCGCACGTTCAAGGTTTCGCCGGCGTCGCGGCTCAGCTCGCCGACCGGATCGGCTCGGTCGTGCTCGGCAAGCCCGAGGTGGTCAGGCTGGCCCTGACCGCATTGTTCGCGCAGGGACACGTCCTGCTCGAAGACGTGCCCGGGGTCGGCAAGACGACGCTCGCGCGAGCCTTGGCGGCGGCCGTGCGGGGGCAGTGGCGACGGATCCAGTTCACCCCCGATCTGCTGCCCTCCGACGTCTCCGGCGTGACGATCTTCAACCAGGCCAGCCGCGGCTTCGAGTTCCACCCTGGGCCGGTGTTCGCCAACATCGTCATCGCCGACGAGATCAACCGGGCCTCACCGAAGACTCAGTCCGCGCTGCTGGAGGTCATGGAGGAACGGCGGGTCACCGTGGACGGCGTACCCCACCCGGTGCCTCAGCCGTTCCTCGTGGTGGCCACCCAGAACCCGGTCGAGATGGATGGCACGTACCGGCTGCCCGAAGCGCAGCTCGACCGGTTCCTGGTGAAGCTCTCCGTCGGCTACCCCGACGAGGACGTCGAGGTGGAGGTCCTGCGCGGGGCCGCGGCGCGCTCCCCGGAGGCGATCGAGCCGGTCACGGACACCGCTACGGTCGGCGAGATGGCCCGGATGGCGTTGCGGGTGCACGTCGCCGACCCGCTGTACACCTACGCGGTCCGGCTCGCCGCCGCCACCCGCAACCACCCGCAGGTGCGCGTCGGGGTCAGCCCGCGTGGGGTCATCGCGCTGACCCGGGCGGCGTCGGCGTACGCGCTCATCAACGGCCGCGGCTACGTGCTGCCCGAAGACCTCAAGACGCTGCTCGGGCCCGTGTTCGCGCACCGGGTGCTGCTGTCGGCCGACGCGCAGCTGCGCGGGGTGACCGCGGCGGAGGTACTCGACGACGCGGTGCGCTCGGTGCCGGTGCCGCTGCCGGACAACCAGCACGTCGGGGCGTGACCACCCCACCGGACCCGCCCGGCGCACCCCGCCGAAGCGGGGGAAACGGACCGACAGGCTCATTCCAGCCGGTCGACGCGAGCACGGCCGGACCGACACCGCTGCGCGCAACGGCCGGCGCGAGCGCAGCCGGTGCGCGTGCGACGGCTGGCGCGAGCACGGCCGGACCGACGAGGCCGCGTGCCACGGCCGACGCGAGCACGGCCGGCGCGAGGCTGCGCCGGACGGTTGCTTTGCCGGGCATTACCGCCCGCGGCGCCGGTGTCGCCGTGGCGGCCTTCGTGCTGCTGGGGACCGGGTTCCGGTTCGGCTACCCCGATCTGGCCGTGCTCGGGGCCGCCGCGGCGATCGCCGTGCTGGGCGCGGCCGGGTTCGCGTTGTGGCGGCCCCGGCTGGGCGTCGACCGGGTCGCCGACCCCGACCGGGTGGCACGCGGCGAACCCGCGCGCATGACGCTGACCGTCCGCAACACCAGCCGGTTGCGTGCGGCGAACCTGGTGGCCCTCGACCGCTGTGGCCCCGCCTCGGTTCCCGTGCCGCTGCTGCGCCTGCGGCCGGGGCGCGACACCACGGTGGACTACCCCGTACCGACACTGCGCCGCGGCGTTGTGCCGGTCGGGCCGCTCCGGGTGACCCGTGGTGACCCGCTGGGGTTGATGCGGCTGTCCCGCACGTACGGAAAGACCACCACCGTGTGGGTGCACCCGCGTATCCATCTGCTGCGCGCGGTGCCGGCCGGGATGGCCCGCAGCCTGGACGGGCGCATCGACAAGGTGCCGCACGGCACGATCACGTTCGATTCGCTGCGCGAGTACGTGGTCGGCGACGAACTGCGCCGGGTGCACTGGCGCAGCAGCGCGAAGGTCGGCGAGCTGATGGTGCGCGAGCAGCTCGACACCAGCGAGCCCACCATCGTGGTGCTGCTCGACGACCGGGCCGCCGCCCATCCGGGTGCACGCGCGGGCTTCGCGGAGTCGTTCGAGGTGGCCTGTGAGGCGGCCGCGTCGATCGTCGCCGCCGCCGTACGCGAGGACCTGCCGGTCAGCCTTCACCTGGTGTCGGGTCCGGCGTCCGGGCCCTACCTCGACGTGCTCACCGAGGCGACGTTGCAGCCCGCGGACCTGGCCCAGCGGATCAGGCATCTGCGTACCCAGCGCCTCGGGGACACTCTGGTCTTTCTCACCGGGCCGAGCGGGCGCGCCGACCTCGGCGCGGTGAGCGGGCTGCGCGGGCCGTACCCGGTGGTGCTGGCCGGGTTGTTCGGCGACCGGGACGCGGCGCCGGTCTCGGCGTCCGACGGCCTGATCGTCATCGAGGCGGACGACGGCGCCCAGTTCGCGGCCGCGTGGGACGGGGTCCGCGGATGGTGAGGTGGCTGCGCGCCGCGGTCGCGCCGCTGGCGCTGGCCGGTCTGATCGCGCTCGCCGGGATGGCGTTGGGCCGCATCTACGCCGATGCCCTGCTGGCCCAGTTGGTGGCCGGTGCCGCCGTCGGCTCCATAGGGGTGAGCGTGGCGGCGCGCCGGCTGCCGTCGTGGTCGGTCGCGCCGCTGTCGGTGCTCGTGCTGGCCGGATACGCGGTCGGGGCCGTCCGGATCGCCGCGGCGCACGCCGCCCTGACCGATCCGCTGCCGACCGTCGTTGCCGATGCCCTGGCCAACGGCATTCCGCGTCTGCTGACCGCGATGATCCCGGTCGAGCCGACCCCGGACACGGTGATCGTGCCGGTCGTGGCGGCGTGGCTCGCCGGGCTGGCGGGCGCCGAGCTGGCCCTGCGCGGCGGGCGGGTGCTGCTCGGCTGCCTGCCGCCGGCTCTGCTGTATGCAGGCGCGCTGTATGTCGTGGGACCCAACGAGGCGGCCGCGGGGCGACCCACGCTGGCGTTCGCGGGCCTGGTCATAGCCGCACTGGCGGCCACCGCCCGCCCGGACGGGTCCACGCCGGACGCATTCACGCCGGACGGAGCCACGCCGGACCGGCCCGCATCGGACGGATCGGACGGAGCTGCGCCGGACGCGGGCCTGTCCGCACGGACCCGCGCGGCGATGCGCGGGCGGGCCCTGGCCGGCGCGGCGGCGGGCCTCGCGGTGCTCGTTGGGCTCGTCGCGATGGTCGGCCCGTGGGTCAGCAGCCGGGTGTCGGCCGCCCCTTCAGACCCCCGACGGTACGTGCAGCCGCCGCAGGTGGACAGCCTCGACGAGAGCCCCCTCAACCGGATCTCGGGCTGGGCGTTGGACCCGGGGCAGCGCCTGCTGGACGTGAGCCCGGATCCGGCCGTGTCGGCGTCGGCCTCCGCCCGCCCGTCGGGCGCCGAACCGGCGAAACGGACCGGCGGCGACGGTGCCCGGCGGCGCACGCTGCGGCTGCGGCTGGCGGTGCTGCCCGACTACGACGGAGTGACCTGGCGGGTCGGGGCCACGTACCGCAACGCGGGCCGGGTGCTGCCCACACAGGCGCCCCTGCCCGGTGCCGACGTCCACGAAGTGCACCAACGCATCCGCGTCGAGGGTCTCACCGGGCGGCTGCTGCCCGCGCTGCCGACCCCCGCCACGGTTTCGGGGGCGCGGGTGGCGTTCGACCCGGCGACCGGCACCCTGATCCGCCCCGAGGGCCTCACCCCGGGCCTGCAATATGAGGTCACGTCGCAGGTCCAGGCCCCCGACCTCAATCTGCTGCCGACCGCCGGAACCCCGTCCGGCGACGCAGTGGCCCGGTACCTGACCGTGGGCGGTGTGGCGCCACCGCAGATCCAGCGGCTCGCCGATCAGCTCGCCGACGGCAACGGCGCCGCGTACGACCGGGCGGTGGCGATCGAGAACTTCCTCGCCGAGCACTACCGGCAGGTACCGGACGCGCCGAGCGGGCACGCGTACCCGAATCTGTCGTTCTTTCTGTTCGGCCCGCGCGGCCGGGGCGGTCAGGTGGGTACGTCGGAGCAGTTCGCGGCGTCGTTTGCGCTGCTGGCGCGGCTGACCGGGCTGCCGAGCCGGGTGGTCGTGGGCTTCGACGCGCCCGTGCAGGGCGGCGCGGTCACCGCCGGCGACGCGATCGCCTGGCCGGAGATCCTCTTCGACGACCTGGGGTGGGTGCCGTTCGACCCGTTGCCCAAGAGTAAGCAGCCGCCGCGGCCGGTCGAGCAGGACTTTACGCCGAAGCCGCCCACCACCTCGCCCAGCACGCCGGAGGCGCCCACCCCCAGCGACACCGCGACGGCGTCGGCGCCGCCGTCGGCCCTGGCCGCCGGAACGGGCCGCGGCGTGTCCGCGCCCGTGGTGGCCGGCGGCGCGGGCGGCTCGATCCTGGTCGTGCTGCTGGCCGCGGCCGCCACGGTGGTCACGCTGCGCCGCGGGTTGCGGCGGCGGCGACTGACCGAGGGCGGCTCCGCGGAACGGATCACGGGTGCCTGGTTCGAGGTGACCGACGCGCTGCGGCTGGCAGGCCATCCGGTGCCGCACCACTTGGCGGCCGCCGAGGTGGCCCGCTTCGCCGCCAACCCCGGGCGCCGGCTCGCCGCCGGCAACCTCCTGCCCGGGCACCCACCAGGCGATCCCGTGAGCCGGCGCGGACACACGTCAGGCGATGCCGCGGGCCGGTCCCCGCACGCACTGGACGACCTCGCGGACCGGCCCGGGCACACTCCCGGCGATCCCGTGAGCCGGCCCCGGCAGGCACCAAGCGACCCCGCGGGCCACTCCGGGCACGCACCGAAGGCGGCCGGTCGGCGGCTGCGCCGGGCCGCCCCGCACACTCGGCCCGGCCGGACAGATCCGGGACCGCTGCCGCCGCTGGACGAACTGGTGGCGGGCGTCAACACACTGTTGTTCGCGCCGGACGCCGCGGACGGCGACCAGGCGCGCCGCGCCGGTGACCAGGCTGTCGCGTACGCGGACACGCTGCGCGCGCACCGGTCCTGGTGGCGCCGCCTGTGGTGGAGCGTGCACCCCGGCCCGCTGCGGTGGCACCGGCGCCGCGAGTAACGCCTCAGGTCGTGGCGGATCGCGGTACGCGAGAAGGCGACCGGTGGTCCCACACCGCTGCGGTTTCCGTGCCGTGCACCCCGGCGGCCCGCCATGGGCACGAGCCGCCTCACCGGTTAGGCTGACCTAACTTTCGACGGCGGGGGTGGGGCGTGACGCAGCCGGAATCGCTGGCCGGGCTGCTGGGTGGGCGGCGGGCTGCGATGGACGCGACCGTACCCCCGGCGGTGTTCGTGGTGGGCTGGCTGGTCGCCGGGCATTCTCTGGGGATCGGCGCGGTGGCGGCGATCGGGGCCGCGATCGGGGTCGCGGCGTGGCGGCTGCGGCGCGGGCACCGGCCCCGCGCCGTTCTGGTCGGCCTGCTCGGCGTATGCGTGGCCGCCCTGGCCGCGCTGCGCACGGGCCGGGCCGAGGATTTCTTCCTGTTGCAGCTCGTGAGCAACGCGGCCAGCGCACTGGCCTGGGCGCTGAGCATCGTGGTGCGCTGGCCACTGCTGGGGCTGGTGGTCGGCGTGGTGCTGGGTCAGCGCACCCGGTGGCGCCGCGATCCGGCGCTGCTGCGGGCGTACGCGTACGGAAGCTGGGTCTGGGTCGCCCAGTACGCCGTGCGCGTGGCCGTGTTCCTGCCGCTGTACGCGTCGGGTCAGGTCGTGGCGCTCGGCGTGGCCCGGATCGCGCTGACCTGGCCGCTGGTCGCAGCGTGTCTGGCGGCGAGTTGGTGGGTGATTCGCCGCAGCCTCCCGCCCGGGCATCCGGGTCTGCGCCACCCGCAGACCGCGGACGTCGCGGCCCAATAACGGCGACCCGCGGACGGCAGCCCGCGGACGTCGCCCGGTAACGGCAGCCCGGGACATCGCGGCCCGGTAACAGCAGCCCGGGGACATCGCGGCCCGAAAGCAGCGGGCCGGGTAGCGACGGCCCGGGCCGGGCGCCGATGGCCGCGTCTTAGGCTGAGCGCATGGTGGCGCAGGCGAACAGACTCAGGGACGTCCGGTACGACATCCGCGGCCCGGTGCTGCGCCGCGCCCAGGAGCTGGAGGCCGCGGGGCACCGCATCCTCAAGCTCAACCTCGGCAACCCGGCACCGTGGGGGCTGAACGCGCCCGAGCCGATGGTCGCCGACATGGTGCAGAACCTGCCCGAGGCCGAGGGTTACAGCGACGCCCGCGGCATCTATTCCGCCCGCGTGGCGGTCGCCCAGTACTACCAGACCCTGGGCGTGCAGGGGGTTCAGCCGGACGACGTGTTCCTGGGCAACGGCGTCTCCGAACTGATCGTCATGACGTTGCAGGCGCTGCTCAACTCCGGCGACGAGGTGCTGGTGCCCAGCCCGGACTACCCGCTCTGGACGGGCGCGGTCACGTTGTGCGGCGGCAAGGCGGTGCACTACCGCTGCGACGAGGCGCAGGACTGGGCGCCGGACCTGGAGCATGTCGCGGCGCAGATCACGCCCCGCACCCGCGCCCTGGTGATCATCAACCCGAACAATCCGACCGGGGCGGTGTACTCGCGTGAGACGCTGCTCGGACTGCTGGACATCGCCCGCAAGCACCGCCTGCTGGTGCTCTCCGACGAGATCTACGACAAGATCCTGTTCGACGACGCCACGCACGAGTGCGCGGCCGCGCTCGCCCCGGACCTGCTGGTCATCACGATGAGCGGGCTGTCGAAGACGTATCGGGCGGCCGGGTTCCGGTCCGGCTGGATGGCGGTCAGCGGGCCCACCACGCACGCCACCGACTACCTGGAGGGCGTGCAGCTGCTGGCCAACATGCGGCTGTGCCCGAACGTTCCGGCGCAGCACGCGGTGCAGACCGCGCTCGGCGGTTTCCAGAGCATCTCGACCCTGATCCGGCCGGGCGGCCGCCTGTACGAGCAGCGCAACCACGCCTGGCAGCGGCTCACCGAGATCCCCGGGGTGAGCTGTGTGCAGCCGCGGGGCGCGCTGTACCTGTTCGCCCGCCTCGACCCGGCGGTGCACAAGATCCGCGACGACCAGCAGCTCATCATCGACCTGCTGGAACAGCAGTTGCTGCTGCTCTCACACGGCACCGGCTTCAACCTGCCGACCCCGGATCATCTGCGAATGGTATTCCTGGCCCCGGTGGACGTGCTGGACGACGCGGTCGCCCGCCTGCGCCGCTTCCTGGAGACCTACGAGCAGTAGGCGACCAGACCGACGCGCAGCCGGCGACCAGACCGACGAGAAACCGGCGAAAAGTCCGACGAACAGCAGGTGAACCGGCGCAACCCGACGGCAACCCGGGAGCAGCGGGCCTGCAGCCGCCTGCCGGTGTGCTGTACAGAACACAGCACGCCGCATGCAGGGGGACCCGATGACTGCTCTCGACTACGACACGCGCACCGAGGCGCTGTTCGTCTCCGACCTGCAGCGTTCCGAGGAGCCGAGCCTGGAGCTGATCCGCGCCGCGGTGACCGAGACCGTCGACCGGCTCGGCGAGACCGGCTGCGCCGCCCTGGTCGCGCAGGAGTTCGGCGAGCACCCCGACTGCGCCCTCACCCGGATGCAGTGGGCCCGCACCGCCATCCAGGAGGCGTTCCGCGCCGAGTGAGCGCCGAGTGACCTCGGCCGGGCGTCGACCCCGGCGGCCGCTTCGGCGCGGTCACCCGCCGGTGATCCGGCAGGACATCATCCGTACGGCCGAACCCGCCGATCAGCCCTTCCGCTCGAACACGAAACGTAACGTCTGACCGCGTAGCCCGTCCCGCACCTCTACGGTGAGTTGGCCGCCCAGCAGGGTGGCCGATCGTCGATGTCGAGGAGCGTGTGGGTGCCGCCGTACGAGGTCTCCGGCCGGCACCGCGATCCTCGCCTCGCCCCCGGGTACACCCAGCAGCCACGACGCCCCGGCCCGAGCGCACCGACCCCGTCCCGGCTGCGCCAGGCACTGCTGGCCGCGCTGGTGGTCACGCTGGTCATCGACATCACGCTGTTCGTCCTGCACGAGATGCAGGCACGCGCCAACGAGCGGGACGCCTTTCTCCCGCTGCCGCCCGCGGTGTCGTTCCCGGCGCCCGCGACCACCACGCCGAAGCCGTCGCGCTCACCCGCCCGGGCAAAACCCCGCGCCACCACGGCGCCGCCGCGCACCGTCGCGACCAGCCTCATCCGGGTACGCCGCTCCCCCTCCCGCACCACGACCACCCCGGCGCCGACGACCACGGCACCGCAGAGCCCCCGCAGCACGCCGACGAGCCGGTCGCAGCTGCTCGGCCCGAACAACCTGGGGCAGGCCCTGGCCGGCTACTGCGAGTCGAGCGGGGGCCGCGGCACGGGCGTCGGGCTGGCCCGGGACGGCTGGTACTGCGTGCAGTGGCCCGACCGCGCCTGGCGCATCGACATGGACGCCGCCTGCCGCCAGCTGTACGGCTCCCCCGTGCGCGCCCGGCTGCTCGACAGCACCGACCAGCGGAGCTGGCGCTGCTACCGCGACACCCCGTAAGCTTCGCCGCATGCACGCGCACTTGAGCATGTGGTGGCCCGCCGACCCGGCGGCCCATCCCTCCCGCGCGTAACCTTCACCCACCGCGGCCGCCTCCCCGAGGCGGCCGTCGTCGTGTGGCCCGGCCTCGGGTGGCAGCCTTGAACGCCCGAGGATGACCATGCAGCCTTTCGCCTACCTGCACCGTGACGGCGCCCCGCACATCGACGTGCTCACCGGCGACGTCGTCACCGCCGACACCCTCGCCGACATTCCGCTGCCCCCGGGACGGCCCGGCCCGGCGACGCTCGCGCTCGTGCCGTACCGGCAGATCAGCGAACGCGGTTTCGCCTGCGTCGACGACGCCGCGCCGCTGCAGTGCCTGCGGGTCGCCGCCCACCGCCGGGTGCCGATGGCCGACCTGCTCGCCGAACTGCCGGACCAGCCGATCGCGGCCACCGGCGGCTTCGACATCGCCGACGACGAGTACGCCCGGATCGTCGCGGACGTGCTGCGCGACGAGATCGGCGCCGGCGAGGGCGCGAACTTCGTCATCCACCGGGTGTTCACCGCCGAGCTCGACGGCGACCCGCTGACCGCCGCCCGGGCCGCGTTCCGCCGGCTGCTCACCGGCGAACAGGGCGCGTACTGGACGTTCCTCGTGCACACCGGCGACCGCACCCTGGTCGGCGCCACCCCGGAACGGCACGTCAGCGTCGCGGACGGGCTGACCATGATGAACCCGATCAGCGGCACGCACCGTCACGACGACGGCCGGGAACTGCTCGACTTCCTCACCGACCGCAAGGAGATCGACGAGCTGTACATGGTGCTCGACGAGGAACTGAAGATGATGGCCGCGGTGGCCGAGCACGGCGGGCAGGTCGTCGGGCCGTACCTGAAAGAGATGGCCCATCTCACCCACACCGAGTATCTGCTGGCCGGGCGCGGCCACCTGGACGTGCGTGAGGTGTTGCGGGCCACCATGTTCGCGCCGACGGTGACCGGCAGCCCGCTGGAGAACGCCTGCCGGGTGATCGCCCGCCACGAGCGCCGCGGCCGCGGCTACTACGCCGGGGTGCTCGCCCTGCTGGGCCACGACGAGCAGGGACGGCAGACGCTGGACGCGCCGATCCTCATCCGCACCGCGGAGATCCGCCCGGACGGCACGCTGCGGGTGCCGGTCGGCGCCACGCTGGTGCGGCATTCGACGCCCGCGGGCGAGGTCGCGGAGACCCACGCCAAGGCCGCCGGCATCCTGGCCGCGCTCGGCCTGCGGGCCACCGCGGCACGCCCGGCGTCCGCGGCCGCCCCGGCCACCGACGATCCCCGCGTACGGGAAGCCCTGGCCGCCCGCAACGACCGCCTGGCCCGGTTCTGGCTGGACCAGCGCCGCCCCGGCGAACTGGCCGTGAACGCCCTGACCGGCCGGCACGCGGTCATTGTGGACGGCGAGGACACGTTCACCGCGATGCTGGCACATCAGCTGCGCGCGCTCGGCCTGACCGTGACCGTGGCGCCGTGGCACGATCCGGCACCGGCCACCGGCGGCGCGGACCTGGTCGTCGTCGGTCCCGGGCCCGGCGACCCGGGCAACGCGGCGGATCCGAAGATGGCCGCCCTGCGCGCGCTGGTGGAGTCGCTGCTCGCCGCCCAGCGCCCGCTGCTGGGGGTGTGCCTCGGTCATCAGATCCTCGCGGGCACGCTCGGGCTGGCCGTGCATCGCCGCGGCGTGCCGTACCAAGGGGTGGCGCGCGACGTGCCGCTGTTCGGGGTGACCCGGCGCGTGGGCTTCTACTCCAGTTTCAGCGCCGTGGCGGCCGGGGACACCCTGGACAGCCCGTACGGCCGGGTCGAACTGGCCCGCGACCACGCCGACGGTACGGTCCACGCGCTGCGCGGGCCGGGCTTCGCCGGAGTGCAGTTCCATCCGGAGTCCGTGCTCAGCCAGGACGGCGTGGCGATACTCGCCGACCTGCTGCCCGGTGTGCTCGACGGCGTGTCCGCCGCGAACCGGCCCTGACGCCGGACGGCCGGGCGGATCACGCAGATCCGCCCGGCCACCGCGGTCAGGCCATGCGGTGCAACGCCGCGCGCAGCCGGGCGAGATCGCGTCGCCGCCGTTCCAGCGTCATGGCCAGGCCGACGAGCAGCAGACCGGCCGCGGCCAGCGGGATCCAGCGCGGAACCAGGTCCCAGACCAGCGCCGCCTCGTGCATGGCGACCAGCCCCAGCACGATCCCGCCGGTGACCACGGGCGCCTGCAGCCGGGCCTTCGCACCCACCAGCACGACCCCGAGCGCCCCCAGACCCAGCAGCAGCCGCCGGACCTGCTGGCCGTCACCGGTCAGCACCACCGCGAGCGTGGGCAGCAGGGCGGCGCCGAGCGCGACCGCGTACGCGCTCCAGCTCGACAGCCCGGGCAGGCCACGCCGGGCGAGCCAACCGGCCAGCACCGCCACCGCGGCCGCGGGCAGCGTGTACGCCTCCACGATGGACACCTGCTGGCCCCGGAGCAGCAGCCACCAGCCGACCAGTTCCGTGGCCGCGGCCGCCACGACGTACGCCCGCCGCACGGTCGGCGTTTCCCCGGCCCGCAGCGCGCGCAACCCGACCGTGACACCCCACAGCAGGCACACCACGGCCGCGTACCGCGCCGACCCGGCGGTGTTCAGCAACGCCACCACCGCACCCGCGTGCGCGGCGGCCTGCACCGCGCGCCCCTCAGTGGGACGGCGCCCGGCGAGCAGCACACCCAGCGCCAGTGCCGCGGCCGCCGCGCCCAGTACCGCGAACGCGGTGTGCGCCACCGGCAGCCCCGCGGTACGCCCGGCCGTGTACGCGATCGCCAGGCCCGCGGTGACGGCGGCGAGCCAGCCGGTGAGCCGGGCCGCCAGGTGGCGTCCCGCGGCGCCGGCGGCGGCACCCACGGCGAGCACCGCACCCAGCGCCGCCAGGGCCGACCATCGGGTCGGCAGCGCACCGGCCAGGCCGGCGCCGGTGAGCAGCGCGCCCACCCCGGCGACGGCCAGCCCGCCCGCGTCCTGCCACGACGCGCCGCCGCCGGATCCCTGGGTACCGGTGGCCCCGAACCCACCGGTGCCGGGCCCGAACGGCGTACGCACCGCCACGGCCAGCAGCCCCGCCAGACCGGCGAGCAGACTGCCCGCGGGCACCGCCGGCCAGGGCACCCCGGCCGCGGCGAGGGCCAGCGGCAAGACCAGGGCGAGCGGCGCCCCGGCCGCCCAGCACGCGGCCTGGCCGATTCCCGTCCGGCCTGCCCCGGCCACCGCGCGCCGACCGGCCGCCAGCGCCGCCGCGGGTACCAGCAACGCGATCGCGGCCGTGTCCGCGATCGTCACGTGACCGACCCGGTCGGGGTGCAGGCCGACACCGGCCGGGTGACCGGACCAGGCCGCCGTGAGCCAGCCCCACGGCAGCACGAGCACGCCGTACAGGCTCTCGGCGGCCGCGCCGAGCAGCACCAGCCCGAGCACCACCGCCGAGATTGTGGCGGCGGCATCCCCGGGCGCCTGCGCAGCGCGTGGGACATCGCGGCCTGCGTCCGTCACCTGCGCGCCGATCTGCGTCGTGGGCGCGGCCGGCCGCCAGGCGGTGAGCACGACCAGCAGCAGGCCGGTCGCCGCGTACAGGCTGACCGGGTCGCCCGAGGCGGCCGCCGCCACCGGCGCGCACACCGCGGCGAGCAGGGCGGCCGTGCGCGCCGGGGCGCCGTACCCGGGCCAGCGGGCCGCGACCAGGTGCCGGACGGCGACGAGCAAGACGGCGCCGGCCAGTACGGCGCGCGCCTGCGCGGTCGCGGGCAGTCCCGCCGCGGCGGCCCCGGTCCCGCCGATGGCCGGGACGGCCAGCAGGCCCACGGCAAGGCTGACTCCGCCGATGTCGCGCCGCGTGCCGGCGCCGGCCGCGCCCGCGACACCGAGCGCGAGCACCGCACCGAACGTGGCCGCCGCGACACCGGGCCGCCCGAAGCCCACGGCGACGGCGTGCCAGACGGGCACCACCGCGACGCCCGCGACGCCGCGGCGCACCACCCCGCGACCCGTGGCGTTCACGAACGCGGCGATCCGCGCGGCGAGATGACGGGCCGCGTGCTGCCGGGAACGTCCGGCGCGCAGCGCGACGGCCAGCGCCGCCGCCGCGGCCGCCAGGTCGAACCCGGGCGCCGACCACCACGGCAGGCGCAGCGCCGCCGGGGCGGCGAAAGCCACGAGCACGCCGCCGACCACCGCGGCCGCGGCCCGCACGCCCCGCGGCGCGAGCACCGCGGCACCGGCGGCCAGCAGCACCAGCGCGACGGCGAGCCACCGGTCTCCGCCCACGACCGCCACCGGGGCGACGAATACGGGCTGCGCGAGCGTCAACGTCGCACCGGCCGCCGCGATTGCCTGTCCGGCCGCGATCACGGACGGCACCGCAACGACCACGACGGCACCGGCCCACGGCCCCCGGCGGATCCAGGCCGGCAGGTACCGCGTGCCCACCGCGACCCCGGCGGCCAGCACCGCCGCCACCGCGGCCACCGCGGCGAGGGCCTGCGCGACGGCGAACGTCGCCACCCAGGCGCCGCCCAGGCCGAGCGCCACCACCAGCAGGCCGCCCGTGACCGTACGGGCCACCGTCGACCGGGACACCACGGCCCCGACGACCGCCACCGCGGACGCGGTCACCAGCGCCGCCGCCGCGGCCGCCCCGGGCAGCACGGACGTGGCGACGGCGAGCCCGACGAGCGCCGCGACCGACGACGCGGCGAGCAGGGCCGCACCCAGGGCGTACGCGGTCAGCACCAGCGCGGTGCACGCGCCGCGCAGGTAGACCACGGCCAGGTTGAGCACCGCGGTACCGGCCAATGTGAACGCCCAACCGGTGGCGTCCGGGTGCAGCGGCGCCACGAGCAGCGGGAGCACAGGTTGCGCCACGAGCAGGGCGACGAAACGCGGCCCGACCAGCCCGGTGACGTGCTCGTATCCGGCCGCCACCGCGGCGGTGACCGCGCACACCGCGCCCGCGTACCCGAGCGCGGAGTAGCGGGCCACGCCGAACAGGTCGACGTACCAGGCGGCGTAGCCGTCGAGCAGAACGAGCAGCAGACCGACCCCGGCGAACGTCTCGGCGGTCGCGGTCAGGCCGCGGCGCAGGGCCACGGGCGGCACGGCGAGCGCGGCCGCGGTGAACGTGGCCAGCAGCGCGGCGCGCCCGCCCACCCCGAACTGCGCCCACGCGACCGCGGTGAACACGATCGCGGCGACGCCCAGCAGCAGCCCGCCGAGCAGGAACAACACGTTCTGCACGAGCTTGCCGGAGGCTTCCGCCCGAGCCGGGGCCGGGCCGGACACCGCTGCCGCGGCAACGGGTGCGGGCGCCGCGGGCACGGATGCCAGGGACGGGATCCGGGCCGACGCCACTGTCGCCCGTACCCGGGCCGCGGCGGCCTCCCGCAACCGCCACGTCTCGCGCAGCTCGGTGTCGGTGGCGGCCAGCCGCTGATTCAGGACACGGATTTGCCCGTCGAGGCGAACCACCTCGACAGCGTCCAGGTCGGGGCCACGGCCGCAGCCGGGACATCCCACGGCCGCATCAGCCGGGACACTGCAGAACGGGCACGGGTACGAGATCACGCCAAGATCCTCGCCGCCCGGTGGTCACCGCGGCTGAGTCGGCGTACTCAGATCGACCCGGGTACCGCACTCAACCCGGCGACCACGACGACCAGTGGTGCACCTCGATGCGCAGGAACGGCCCGGCCGGTGGCGTGGCCGCGTACTGCCGGTAGCGGGCGGTGAGGGCGGCCAGCCCGTCGGGCGAGTCCGGCACCACCGTGGCGGTGCCGTCGGCGCGCACCCACCACAGCCGGGTCCAGTCGTCGTCGTAGTGGTCGGCGAGGACACTGACCCGCGGTTCGTGGGCGATGTTGGCGAGCCGGCGCAGCCGCCGGTGCCGTTTCGGCTTGTCGTCGACCGCGCTGTGGATGACGTCGCCGACCACCGCGAACACGATCGGCACGAGATGCGGTGCACCGGTGTCGTCGACCGTGGCGAGCCGCGCGACCCGCGCGGTGGCGAACAATTCGGCGGGCGTCACCGGCCGGTGAGCTCCGCGATCGCCCGCTCCCAGCGTTCCAGCGCCTGCTCCACGACGCTCCACGGCCCGGACGGCAGCCAGTACGACGCCCGCCGCACGCCCGCCTGTTCCAACTGCTCCAGAGCCTTCGGGTCGGAGGGCACGCTGAGCACCTGCACCTCGATCGGCCGGTCGGCGCGTGCCTGCAGCTGCGCGATGCGCTCGAACAGGTTGTCGTCGTGCCACTGCGGGAACCAGCCGTCGCCCCAGGCCAGCACCCGGTCGAGCACGGTCGGACCGCCGCCGCCGACCAGCACCGGAGGGTGCGGCTGCTGCGCCGGCTTGGGCCACGACCAGATCCGGTCGAAGTTGACGAAGCGGCCGGCGAAGGAGGCCTCGTCCTGCGTCCAGATCGCCTGCATGGCCTGCACCCGTTCGCCGAGCAACACCATCCGGGTACGCGGGTCCGTGCCGTGATTGGCCATCTCCTCGCGGTTCCAGCCCGCGCCGACGCCGAACTCCAGCCGCCCGCCGGAGAGGTGGTCGACGCTGGCCACTTCTTTCGCGGTGGTGATCGGGTCACGCTCGACCACCAGGCACACACCGCTGCCCACCCGCAGCCGGGTGGTCGCCTCGGCGGCGGCGGTCAGCGCGACGAACAGGTCGTAGCAGTGCCAGTACTTGCGGGGCAGTTCCGCCCCGTCACGCCAGGGGCTCTCGCGGCTTGCCGGGATGTGTGTGTGCTCCGCGAAGAACAGGGCATCCTGCCCGCGTTCCTCCAACTGCCGGGCCAGCGCGCCCGGGCCGACCCCGTCGTGGGTGGGGAAGTATCCGACGCCGTACTCCATCCTGGAAGTCTATGGGCGATCACGGCCAATCGGGACGGTGCCGGGTACACGTCAGCCCCGGGTGTCGCACGGTCCGCCGCACATCGATGCTGATGCAAACGTCTGATGTGACGTCCGGGTGGCCGTTGCGTTGCCATCTGCGGGTTCGGCCGGATGGATCTTCGGTGACCGTTAGCGTGGCCGGTTGGGCGTACTGCCCAACCGTCACGGAAACCCCGCGTTGAGCCCTTCCACCGCTCCGCGGACGCGACCGCGCCCGTGTTCACGCCTCGATGGCGCCTGCCCGAGTGGAGGTTCGGCCGGGATACACACACGGAAGGAGAACCTGCATGGCACGCCCACGTATCACCCGCTCGAGGCGACGGGTCGCCGTACTGTCCACGATCGGCCTGCTGGGCGCAGCCGGCGCGTTCGTGCTCAGCGGGTCGGCCGACGCGTCCGAGAGCGCCGCGGCCCCCGCCTGCGGCAACGCGACCCTGAAAGGCCGCTACATCTTCGCGGCTTCCGGCTGGACCATCTCCGGTGGGGCGAACCAGCCCTTCGCCCTGTCCGGCATCGAGCACTACACCGGCGCAGGCACGATCACCGGGACCGTCTCGCAGAGCGTGAACGGCGTCATCACCTCCCAAGCGCACGAGACCGGCACCTACAGCGTCAACGCCGACTGCACCGGCACGGCGACCTACACCGTGGCCGGGGTGGACGCCCACTTCGACCTGTACGTGGCTCCCTCGGGACAGTCGTTCACCGAGAACCAGACCGACGCGGGCACCGCGGTGTCCCTCACCGAGAACCGTGTGTCCCACTGAGACACTGCGCTAGTCGACCAGGGTCGACCGGCCTGCACTCCCCCGGTTGACCCTGGCACTGGCCCGCACGACTGCCCGTTGATCGACATACGACCCCACTTTTGGTCTGACCTTTTCCTCGATTCGCGTCCCCGGCCTGCCGACTGGATGGATGCACCTGTTCGGTGCACACATCGGGGAGGCCTGGGAGATGTCGATGTCATCGACGACCGCAACGCGGATGAGGGGTGTGCTCCGCCGGTGGGTCGACAACCGCGCGATGAACACGAAGATCCTGCTCGTGGTCGCGATCCTGGCCGCGACCTCGATCGGGGTCGGGATGGTGTCGCTGGCCCGCCTGGCGGAGATCAACGACCGGGCCCACACCCTGTACGAGGGTTCGGTCCTGCCCGTGGAGCACGTCGAGGCACTGGCCCAGACGATGACCCAGACCCGCCTCGACGTGCTGAACCAGGCCGTGTCGACCACGTCGGCGAACGTGACCCGCTACGAGCAGATCATCAAGAACGACGACGCCGCGTTCGCCAGCCGCCTCGCGGTCTACCGCCCGCAGTCGGCCGCGCCGGAGCTGGTCGACCAGCTCGTCACGACCTGGCGGGAATACCAGCAGGACCGGCAGGGAATGCTCGACGCGGGCCGGCGTAACGACTTCAAGACCGTCGAAACGGTACGGGACACCGTGGTCCGGCCCCTAGTGGACAAGGCGAGCGCGATCGTCTCCGACCTGGTCACCCGGGAGGAGACGGACGCCGCGAGCGTCGCCGCCGGGGCGGAGTCCGCGTACCGGACGGCGCGTACCGCCACGATCGCGTTCCTGCTGGGTGGATTGGTGTTGTCGGTGGCGTTCGGCCTGTTCGTGTCCCGGCGCATCGTCGGTGTGCTGCACCGGGTCTCGACCGTGATCGACGGCATGGCCGCCGGGGATCTGACGCGGTCGGCAGGGGTGACCAGCCGCGACGAGCTGGGCAGGATGGCCGCCGGGCTGGACACGGCAACCAGCCGGGTACGCGAGACGATCGGGGCGCTCAGCGCCAGCAGTCAGACGCTGTCCGACGCCGCGCAGCAGCTGTCGAACGTCAGCCAGCAGATCGGTGACTCCGCCGGGCAGACCAGCGCCGGGGCCGGCAGCGCCTCCGCCGCCGCCGAGCAGATCTCCCGCAACGTCGAGACCGTCGCCACCGGCGCCGAGGAAATGGGTGCCTCCATCCGGGAGATCGCCACCAGCGCCACCTACGCCGCACAGATCGCCGAGGGCGCGGTGCTGACGGCCGAGGACGCCAACCAGACGGTGCACAAGCTCGGACGATCCAGCGCCGAGATCGGCACCGTGGTCAAGCTGATCACCTCCATCGCGGAGCAGACCAACCTGCTGGCCCTCAACGCGACCATCGAGGCGGCGCGCGCCGGCGAGGCCGGCAAGGGCTTCGCAGTCGTCGCCACCGAGGTCAAGGACCTGGCACAGGCCACGGCCGACGCCACCGGCGACATCTCGGCCCGCATCCAGCAGATTCAGGACGACTCGGACGCCGCGGTCGCGTCCATCGGGCACATCTCCGAAGTGATCGACAAGATCAACGGGTACTCCGCCACGATCGCCTCCGCAGTGGAGGAACAGACCGCCACCACGACCGAGATCAGCCGCAACGTCGCCGAGGCGGCCACCGGCTCCGCCGACATCGCCCGCAACATCACCGAGGTTGCCACCGCCGCGCAGTCCACGCACTCGGGGGTCACCGAGGCGCAACGCTCCGCCGACCGCCTCACGCAGTTGTCGGGCGAGTTGCAGCACCTCGTCGGCACGTTCCAGATCTGAGCTTGCCCTTGTGATCCGCGTGAACGCGCCCGCCGTGACGGCGCGTTCCCGCTGGGAACTCAACCATGTCCCCGACAGTACGATTCTGCCGGTGATCAACACGTTGTTGCTGGATGTGGACGGGGTCCTGCAGTTTCCTCGGCCACAGTTCGTCGTGGACATCGAGCACGACTATCGGTGGAACGCCGGATACCTGGCCTTCCAGCAGGAACTGCTGCGGGATCCGGCCGAGGCGCGCAGCCTCGTCGGCGACGGCGACCTGATCACCGTGGTGCAACGACTGCTGCCTCGCCACGTGACCGGCCTGTCGGCCCGGCAGTTCCTCGATCGCTGGCTCGCCGAGAACATCGAGCTCAACCAGGAACTCCTCGACCTGCTCGCCGATGTCCGGGCCGACCAGATCTACCTGGCCACCAACCAGGAGTCCGAACGCGGGCGGCGCGTCAAGCAGCTCTACGCCGGCCGGGCCGGGCTGACCGGCATCCTGATCTCGCACGAGATCGGGCACCGCAAGCCGCATCGGGAGTTCTTCGATGCCGCGCTGACTCGCGTCGGGCGCCGCCCGGAAGAGTGCCTGTTCGTCGATGACCACGCCGCCTATGTCGCCGGTGCGGTCGAGGCCGGCATCGCCGGTCTTCTGTACCGCGACAACGCCCAGCTCATCGCCGCCCTCACGGAGTACGGCCTGCTCTGACCGGCGGCGGTACATATGCTCCGACATCCGGGGGCGGGAACGGCAGGGCGGTCAGGCGACGCCGGCCAGGCGCAGCAGGGCTGCCGTGCCGGCCGCCGCCACGACGACCACCACGAACGGTGCGCGTCGCCATGCCAGCAGCGCGCCGACCGCCACCCCGGCCGGGCGGGCGATGCCCGCGAACCCGCCGCTCTCGGTCAGCGCGGCGGTCACGGCCAACGCCGTGAGCAGCGTCGCCGCGGCCATTGGCAGCAGACGCTGCATTCCGGCCGGGAGTTCGAGGCGTTCGCGCATCTGCACCCCGGCGAGCCGCATGGTGTACGTACCCACGGTCAGCGCGAGGATCGCGGCGATCAGCATGCGGCCGCCTCCTCGCGCCGCGCCGTACCGCCTTGCGGGGTGCGACGGCGCGGGCGGAACAGGGCGGCCAGGCCCAGCAACGCGCACAGCACCGGCAGCCCCGCCGGCAGGATCGGCGTGAGCAGCAGCGCCAGGCCCGCTCCGGCCAGCGCCGTCAGGCGGGTGTCGCGGTCGCGCAGCGACGGCAGGACCAGCGCGATCAGCCCGGCCGGGAACGCGGCGTCGAGCCCGAGCACGGTCGGATCGCCGGCGGCGGCGCCGAGCCAGACCCCCAGGGCGGTGCCCACGTTCCAGGAGGTGAACAGCGTGACGCCGATCAGCCAGTACGTGCGGCGGCGACGCGCCGGATCGTCTTCGGCCAGCGTGAACGCGACCGCCTCGTCCGTCATGAGGTGGCTACCGATCAGCCGGTGGCGTAGCCGGGGACCGACGGACTGCGCGACCGCCAGCCCGTACGGCAGGTGGCGTGCGTTGAGCAGGAGCCCGGCCAGGACGGCGGCGACCGGGTTGCCCGCCGCGATCAGGCCGACCGCGAGGAACTGGGAGCCGCCCGCGAAGACGATCAGGGACATGAGCACCGGCACCCAGGCGGGCAGCCCGTACGTGATGGTGATGGCGCCGAACGACGCCCCGACGGCGAGCATGGCGGCGGCGAGGGCAGCGGCGTCGCGGCGGAGGGCCCGGTCGGGCGTTCGACTTGACGTACGCATGGTTCAGAATAATGAACGATGAGCCGACCGTTCGTCAAACCGAACGACATGATCGATGGAGCGAACATGGAACAGCCCGCACCGCCGCTGGCGACCATCGCCGCCGCGCTACGCCGCGAACGCGAGCGGGCCGGCATCTCGCTCGCCGAGCTGGCACGCCGCGCCGGCCTCGCCAAATCGACCCTCTCCCAGCTCGAAGCGGGGACCGGCAACCCGAGCATCGAAACGCTGTGGTCGCTCGGCGTCGCGCTGGGCGTGCCGTTCAGCCGGCTCGTCGAGCCGCCCGCGCCTCAGGTACGCGTCCTGCGCGCCGGTGAGGGGCCGCGCCTGCGGGCCGAGAGCGCCGACTTCATGGCGACCCTGCTGGCGGCCGGCTCCACCCACGCCCGCCGCGACCTCTACGTCATGGAGCTGGAGCCGGGACAGGCACGGCAGGCCGACGCGCACATCCCGCACAGCGTCGAACACGTGGTCGTCGCCGCGGGCCGTTTGCGGGCCGGGCCGGTGGGCGAAACCGTCGAGCTGGGGCCGGGCGACTACGTGACGTTCCCGGGCGACGTGCCGCACCACTACGAGGCGCTGGCGCCGGGCACCTGGGCGGTCCTGGTGATGGAACACCGCTGAGGCCCCACCTCAATTGCCTGACCTTTGGGATCCGAAAGCAACCGTGATCGCAACTGGCCTGCACCCCGCGGGCCGCACGCTGGGGCAGTCGTAAATCCGCCGGATTGTCAGGAGAGCCACTCGTGCGTCTGCGTCCCGTCGCCATCGCTGCCGTCCTCGCCGCAGCCGTCACGGTCCCCACCGCCGTCACCGCCACCATCGCGTCCGCGGCCAAGCCCGCGCCGCACGCCACCGCGCACGGCAAGCCGAGCAAGCCCGCCAAGCCCAAGAAGGTGGTGTTCAGCGCGAACGGCACCGTCAAAGCGGTCGACGCCGCCGCCGGCACGGTCACCGTCGCCGCCAAGGCAGGCACCAAGGACATCAAGGGCGCCACTCGCACGATCAAGGTTCCTGCGGGCGTCCGGATCGTCCTCAACGGCGCTCGCAAGTCACTGGCCGACCTCGCTCCCGGATACCGGATCACCGTGACCGGCACCCGGACCGGCAACGTCTACACCGCCGCGCGCATCCAGGCCACCGGGACCATGCCGGCCCCGGCTCCGTCCGCGACTCCGATGCCCACGCCGAGTGAAACGCCGACGCCGGACCCCAGTTCCACGCCGGACCCCGGATCCACGCCGGACCCCAGTTCCACGCCGAGCACCTACCCCACGGCCTGACGTGCACCGGCCGCCGGGCGGCCCCCGCTCTCGCGGGTACGCCCGGCGGCCGCGGCGCAACCGGATTGGCTTCTCCCCACAGTCCGACTGGATGGCGACGTCAGCTAGCCGGGAAGATCAGACAAACGACGGTCCTGAACGCGCCACCAGCGGCGCGACGCGAACGCGGCCAGCCCGGCGCCCGCGGCATTGAGCAGCACGTCGTCCACAGAGGACACCCGGTCGAGCCGAAGAACGTACTGCGCGACCTCGACCAGGACCGAGCAGCCCGCCGCGAGTGCCAGAATCCGCGCCACCGACGCCAGCGCCACGAACCGCAACGGCGCGAGGAAACCGAGCGCAGCGAACACCAGCAGATTGCCGACGACCTGGACCGTCACCGTCAACGGCCCGGCCGCCAGGACCGTGGCCAGATCCCGCAGCGGCACCAGACTCACCCGGCCGGGAACAGCCCCGGCCCGGGCACCCGGCAACATGATCATCCACACCCACGGCACCGTTCCGTAGACGATGCCGACCTCGGCGAACGACCTGCGCCACGCCCACGCCCGCGGGGCGCCGGCCGCACTGCGGCGCGCCGCCAGAACCCACACCACCAGTACGGCCAACGGCAGCGCGGCGACCGTGATGAGCACGACGCCGTTGAACGTGCCGAACCAGCCGTGCCACCCCTTGACCATGTCACCTCCGCCGCAGTTCCCGGCGAATCTACCCAGGCCACGCCAGCGACCCGCGCCACGGCCGTCCCGCGGTTCGAACCCCGCCGGCCGGCCGGTGTGCGGGCTCCCGAAGCGTGTCAGCAGGACATCAGGTGAGATGGCACAGCCGGCCACAGACCGGGCAGAAAGCACGCTTCGCGGTGGAGGTGATCTCTACACGGCACTCTTCACAGAAGCCGCCCTCGAACAGGTCCGGTTCAGGGCCGAATCCGCCGTCGTAATAGTCCCGATCAGGCCACGCGACAACGTCGAGGGTCACCGGAGCCTCGTCGGCCAGAAGCGGCACGGTGTCGTCGGCCTTGGTCGCTTCGGCCAGCACGAGGGTTCGGGTAAGGCCGTTCCGTCCCTCGCGATCGCCGTGACCGGGCAGCACACGCCGCACCACGTCGATGAACTCGGCAAGACTGAGCGACCGCAGCTGCGCGGCCAGCTTCTCCCGCTCGTCGTCGCTGCTCATGTTTCCGCCGGGGATCTCCCATCTGCCGTTGTCCCGACGCTGGACCACCAGAACCCTTCCCGTGTCATCGCAGATGACTGCGGCGACGCTCACGGAGTGGCGGGGCCGCTCTGACGTGGTCATCCGGGGTTCCCTTCGAACAGGCAGACGGCGGCGGTGGCGTCGTCGTGACGCTTGTACCGCGTTCGGACATGGCCATGCTGGTCAGCGCACTCCGCGGCGCGTACGCGGCGAATCAGTTCGGCCGGGCCCGCGGTGGCGGCCAGATCAAGCAACCTGGCCCAGCCGAACAGATCGAACTGCTCGACAGCCGCTGACGCGCCGTCGGTGAGCAAGGCGGCGCGGCGTACGTGTCCGGGTCCTCGCAACGGCGCCGAGCCGATGACCGCCTCATGTGCCGCCCGCGGATCCGCCGCGGCGATCCAGTACCCGTCGGGCTGGTTGATGTACTCCCATTTATGGCTGGCCGCGGCAGTCAGGCGTTCGACGTGCCCGGTGCCGGGCACCGAGGCCGCGCGTCGCAGGTTGGCGATCCGTTCGAAACGCGTGTCCTTGACGACGTCTGTGCGGTCACCGACGTCGAGGAGCAGCGGGCTGTCGCACAGCACCAGATAGTCGACGTGATCGCCACCGGCGCGAAGTACACAGGCTGTGGCAGCGGGCGTGCCGGGATGGCTCAGGTCGCAGGTGCCGCGGTGCTCATCCGAGACCGCCTCGATGGCACGAGCGAGTAGGTCGGGCAAGGCTGCGTCGGGTGCTTCACCGTATGCGCCGACGAGCTGCGCTGTCAGGCGGCGCACGTACCAGGCCGGGGTGTGCATGCAGCCGTTGTGAAGATCCGCGGGGTGGGTAACCCCGTCGAATACCGCGACCAGGTCGCCGACCACGACAGCGCCGTCCTCGTTGGCCGCCCGTCCCGGAGCGGCCTGAGAGGCGACCCGGACCTCCATCACAGCCGCATCCCACCCCGAGTCATGTCACCCACGGCGTATCGTGACCACACTCCTACGCAGCGCCACACACTCGGAAGGGTATGCGTGTCGGCTGTCCGCCGGTTGTACGCGGCCCCACGCGGCAGTCACCCGAGCACGAACGTGTAGCCCTTGCTCCTGAGCTGACGAATCGTGGAGTCGAGCGAGGCCACGGTGTTGCTGCGGTTGCCGCCGCCGTCGTGCATGAGCACCACGGCGCCCGGCCGCGCTCCGTGCAGCACCCGGGCGGTGATGGTGCGCGCCGGCGGCCGCTCCCAGTCGCGTGTGTCGACGGTCCAGCCCAGGATGCGCAGCCCATTGTCCCGGACGATGGTGCGGACCCGGGCGTTGGACGAGCCGTACGGGAACCGGAACACCGTCGGGCTGACACCGGCGGCGGCCCGGATCTGCTGCTGGGCCTTCGTGACCTCTGCGCGGGCGGCGGCACTCGACAGCCGTGCCATGTTGGCGTGGTTGCGGCTGTGGTTGCACAGCTGGTGGCCCTCGGCCCGGATCCGGCGGACCAGCGACGGGTACCGGGCGGCGTTGTCACCGACGATGCAGAACGTGGCCTTGATGTGGTACTTGCGCAGCGTGTCCAGCACCTTCGCCGTGTAGCGGGGGCTCGGTCCGTCGTCGAACGTCAGGGCGATGGTCTTGCGGGCGGCAGCAGCTTGAGGGACGGCCACCGGAGCCGACGCCACGGTGATCGCCTGGCGGGTGGCTACAGCGTGCTCGGTCGGTCCGGAGGCGACCATCGTGGCACCGGGCACCAGGGTGGCGAGCGTCATCAGCAAGGCAAGCATCACGGCGGTGATTGTGCCGCTATGACGCGTCGTCGGCCAGTCGGCGAACTGTAATCACGTATGCACTCTGGGGTATCGACCTGCCGTGCCGGTGCGCGTGCTTCAGTCGCCCAAGGGAAGCCTCGCCACCGTGTGCCACTCGTACATCCGCTGGTCGCGGTGCATTTCTATGAGGTCCAGGCGACTGATGCGCACTCGCACCGGATCGATGTGGATCCGCTTCACCGCCGCGACGTACGGTGCCGCGGCGCCGTCGGCCGTGATGTAGCCGATACTCACGTGCGGCCGGAACCGGTCCGGGTCCTCCACCACGCGGCGTTCACCCAGAACCTCGGCGATGGCGTCGCGCGCGGCGGCACGCAGTCGTTGCACCGGACCGGCGGGTGTCGCCGGCATGACAATGGCCTCGCCCGCGACGATCAGCTCCGCGAAGTCGACCTCGAACGCCGGGATGGCTGCCGCGATCCGGCCGGCCCGCTGCGCGAGGTCTCGAACGTCGGGATCCGCAAGCTCGTCGGTGAATCCGATGCCCTGCATGGTGAGGTGCAGCCATTGATCGGGAATGAGCGTCACCGTCGGGAGGTGGGCGAGCGAACTCCGGCACGCCGCCGCGAGAGCCTGTAGCGCCTGCTGCCCCTCGAAGGTGATGTGGAAGGCATAGAAGCGGCGTCCGACACGCCACCCCGGTCGCCACCACCAGTGATCCCGGACCTCGTCCGAGTGCTGACCGGGCAAGAGATCGGCGAGCGACATCATCTCTCCCTGCTAGACCTCTGAGGCGATGTCGGGCTGCACCGGCGTCTGCTCGATGTCATAGTCGTCGATCACCATGATCCCGTCCGCAGGCCATACGGATTCCGAAACCTCGAGGATGCTCCCGTCCTCCGCACGCGCAACGTGAATGACCTGCATGACGGGTGCGCCGGTGGGCAGTTCCAAGGCGGTCGCTTCCTCAACGCTCGGCAGCCGGGCAATCCAATGGTCGCGGGCCGCCGTGTAGCGCTTGCCGGTCAGGTCCTCGATGCAGAGGAACAGCGCTTTGGGAACCAGCGCCGGGTCTTCCAGGAAGGTTCCCCCGGCGATATCGACCGGGATGTAGCTGGCGCCGAGTTCACCGGAACGGCCAGTCTCCCTGTCGTACAGACGTCGGCGACATCGGCGGGCACGGCCGCGCGCTTGCGGAAAGGTCAGACAAAACCCGGAGCCGCACGGGTGGGATGCAGCTCGGGGAACCTCAAGACCGGCGGCCCCGGGTCGAAGGTGAGGTACAGGGTGCTGCGGCGATTCGGAGGCCGGTGTGATCGACGGGGCGGATGGGGCACGGCTGCCCGTCCCCGTGTCCGCCTACGGCCCGCTGGACGCCCTCGCCGAGCAGATCCACCTGATGGCCCAGAGCGGCCGGGCGGCCGAAGCCCTGGACGCCCTGGCGGTCTACGAACCGTTCGCGCGGACCTTCGGTGACACGAAGACCGTCGGTTTCCTCCTGCAGGGCCGCATGTACGCGTACCTGTATCTGGGCCGCATCCCGGAAGCGCTCGCCGTCGCCGAACATCTCCTGGAGTTCCACCAGGCCACCGGCAACGTGGTCGCCGTCGCCAAGAGCCTGGCCGACCTGGCCGACCTCAACCTGCGCGCCGACCGGGTCAACGCGGCGATGGCCAGTCTCGCGCGAGCCGGTCTGCTGCTGGAACAGACCACCATCCGCAACGACCGGTACGTCGCCGCCCTGTCCTCGGTGATCTGCGCGGCCACCAGCATGGAGCTGTTCGAGTCCGCGCACGCCACCTACCTGCAGTTGTCGCAGTGGTGGGCGTCGGAAGGCCGGACCGAGACGACAGCCAACCACGACCTGATCTACGCCGAGACGCTGCTGCAGTGGGGTCTGCGGCTCGATCAGCTCGGTGACCACGCCGAGGCAGGGCCCCGCCTGCGCACCGCCGCGAACATCTTCGGGCAATGGTGTGCGGCCTGCGAGGGCCGGGACGCGGCCGGACCGTTCATCGCGTTGCGTTCCCTGGCGCTGGCGAAGACCGGCGAGCTGGAGCTGGCGCACCGGCTCGCTGCCGAGGTCGTGGTGCAGCTCCGCACCGATGACGACCCGCACACGGCCTGGCCCGCCCACATGGCGCTGGGACTGGCGCTGCGGGCCCGGGGCGAGGTGGCCGCGGCGCGCCGCGAGTTCGTCGCCGCCGCCGAGCTCATCCGGGTCACCGGCTCCCCCAGCGAACAGCTCATCGTCGGCCACGAACTCGCCTGTCTGGCCGTCGACGAGGTCGGCGAGCACGCCAGCCGCGACCTGCGGCGCATGGTCGAGACCCAGGCCCGTCAGCTGTGGCAACTGCGTCTGCAACGCGTCACCATGCTGCGCCAGGCCCGCCACCGCGAGGAGCAGGAGCAGGCCCGGCGGGCGGCCGAGGCCGCGTCGCTGCACGACCCGCTCACCGGGCTCGGCAACCGCCGCCGCTTCGACCAGCTCCTGGCCGATCTGGACGCCGACCGGTTGCCGCAGCCGACCGTACTGTTGTTCATCGACGTGGATCGGTTCAAGGCCGTCAACGACACGTACTCGCACCGCGCCGGCGACGCCGTCCTGCGCGACATCGCCGCCACGCTGCGGGCGAACTGCCGCATCGACGACATCCCCATCCGCTACGCCGGCGACGAGTTCGTCGTCTTCCTGCGCACCGACCCGGACGGCGCCCGCCATGTCGCCGAACGCATCCGCGCCACGATCGCCCAGACCGATTACGACGACATCGCTCCGGGCCTGCACGTCAGCATCAGCATCGGCATCGCCGCGCACCGGCCCGGCATGCCCGCACACGAACTCGTCGACACCGCCGACGCGAACCTCTACCACGCCAAGCGCAGCGGGCGGGACCGCATCGCCGCCTGAGGACTACCGGTGCAGGGTCAGGATGAGGTCCACGACCAGCGCAGTCCACCCGGTCTGATGCCAGGCGCCCAGCCCAGCGCCGTTGTCGCCGTGGAAGTACTCCGGGAAGACGACCAGGTCCTTCCAGTCCGGATGATTCTGGAACAGTTCGTTCGCGCCGTACAGGGGGCGGCGGCCCCACGAGTCCGGCATGAACAACGACACCAGGCGGCGCGACACGTCGTCGGCCACCTCGGCCAGCGGGACCTGCACCCCGGAGCCGGTCGGGTACTCGACCTTCAGGTCGTCGCCGTAGAACTCGGCGTACTCCCGCAACGCCTCGACGATCAGGTAGTTCACCGGCATCCACACCGGACCCCGCCAGTTGGAGTTGCCGCCGAACAGCCCGCTGGTGCTTTCCGCCGGCTCGTACCCGACGGTGAAGTCGGAGCCGCCCAGCGACACCGTGAACGGTTTCTCCAGATGCGCGCGTGACAGGGTCCGCAGCCCGTACGGGGAAAGGAACTCCTCCGGGTCGAGCATCCGCGCCAGGATCCGCACGAGCTGATCCTGGCCGACCATGGACAGCAGCCGATGCTGGCGGCCGTCCGGGCCGAGGCGGCGGGCGCTGATCACGTCGCCGTACTGGGGCTGGCTGGTCTGCATCCAGCGCAGCCGCGCGGCCAGCGCGGGCAGCCGGTGCATCGTCGAGGAGGTGAGCCGGGTGGTGGCCGCCAGCGGCAGCAACCCGACGATCGAGCGTACCTTCAGCGGCATCTTGTGCCCGTCGGGCAGGCGCAGCACGTCGTAGAAGAAGCAGTCCTCGTCGTTCCACAGCCCCTGCCGGTACGCCGCCTCGGCGATGTACGCGAAATGCTCGAAGAACTTCGTGGCCATGTCGGTGTACGCGGAGTCGTGCAACGCCAGCCGGATCGCCATGTCGAGCAGGTTCAGTGCGTACATGGCCATCCAGCCGGTGCCGTCGGACTGCTCCAGCACCCCGGCCACCGGCAGCGCCGCCGACCGGTCGAACGGCCCGACGTTGTCCAGCCCCAGGAAGCCGCCCTCGAAGACGTTGTTGCCGCCGACATCCTTGCGGTTGACCCACCACGTGAAGTTGAGCAGCAGCTTGTGCATCACCTTGGCGAGGAAGTCGAAGTCCTTCCCGCCGTCGATCTCGAACACCCGCAGCGCCGCCCACGCGTGCACCGGCGGGTTCACGTCGGAGAACGCCCATTCGTACGCGGGGATCTGCCCGTTGGGGTGCATGTACCACTCGCGCAGCAGCAGCAGGAGCTGGCTCTTGGCGAAGCCGGGATCGACGCGGGCGATCGTGACACAGTGGAACGCCAGATCCCACGCCGCGTACCAGGGGTACTCCCACGGGTCGGGCATGGAGATGACGTCGAACGAGTTCATGTGCCACCACGCGTGGTTGCGGCCGTACTTGCGGCCCGGCGGTGGCGGCGCGGTTGCCGGGTCGCCGTGCAGCCACTGCTTGACGTCGAGGTGGTAGAACTGCTTGCCCCACATGAGTCCCGCAATGCCCTGCCGGGCGACCGCGGCTTCCTCGGCGGACGCGGCGGCCGGGATCAGCTCGGCGAAGAACTCGTCCGCCTCCGCCTCCCGCAGGCGCAACACCTCGTCGTACCCGGTGCCCAGGTCCGCAGGCGGCGGTGGCTCGTCGCTCTGGGTCAGGCGCAACCGGATCTGCCGGGTCTCTCCCGGACCGAGCGTCAGCACGTAGTGCAGCGCGCCCTTCGTGCCCTGCCCGTCCGGACTGACGGTCGGGGCGCCCGCGACGATGTGGTCGTTGATGCCGTCCTTGGGGTACAGCGTGGTGCCGGGCAGACCCCACAGCCGCTGCGCGTTGGTCTCGTTGTCGCACATCAGTGCGGGCGGCTCGCCTTCGGCGTCCAGCGTGATCCGGCCCAGGCTGCGATGGGTGCCCAGCAGCCGGCCGGGGCAGCCCTCCATCTCCGGGACCGGCCGGTTCGACGCCCCCCACGACCACGTGTTGCGGAACCACAACGTGGGCAGTACGTGCAGGGTGGCCGCCTCGGGGCCGCGGTTGGCGACCGTGACGAGGATGCACATGTCGGTCGGGGTGGCTTTGGCGTAATCGACCGTGACCGCCCAGAACCGGTCGTCGTCGAAGACGCCGGTGTCGACCAGCTCGTACTCGGACTCCTCCCGGGTGCGGTGGCCGTTGACGCGCACCAGCTCGTCGTACGGAAAAGCCTCCTGGGGGTAGTGGTAGCGCCACCGCATCCACGAGTGGGTGGGGGTGGAGTCCTGATACCACCAGTACTCCTTGGCGTCCTCGCCGTGGTTGCCGCCGTCACCACCGAGCCCGAACATCCGTTCCTTGAGGATCGGGTCGCGCTCGTTCCACAGCGCCAGCGCGAAGCAGAACGTCTGCCGGTCGTCGCACACCCCGGCCATGCCGTCCTCGTTCCACCGGAACGTCCGGGACCGGGCGTGGTCGTGCGGGAAGTAGTCCCACGCGGTGCCGTGCTCGCTGTAGTCCTCCCGGACCGTGCCCCACGCACGCTCGGCCAGGTACGGGCCCCACGCCCGCCACGGTTGCTCACCCGAATCCGCCTGCGCCAGCCGCACACGTTCCGCCACGCCGTCTCTCACCCCCATGGCTCGATCATCATCTCCGGTCGACCACACTGTGATTGTTACCGGCATGTGTTACGGGCGAGGGACGCTTCCCCGTTCAAGGTCAGGAGGGGGCCCGGTGCGGCGCATCGCGTTCGGCCCGCAGGTCTGCGGCCGCATCGAGGAGTCCTCCCTTCGCGAATGGCTGGTACCCGACGGCTGCGGCGGCTATGCCATGGGCACGGTCGGTGGCCTGCGCACCCGCCGCTATCACGGCCTGCTCATGGTCGCCGGGCGGCCGGTCGCGAGCCGCCGGCTGGGCCTGGCCGCACTGGACCCGGTGATCACCATGCCTTCCGGGACGATCGTGCGGCTGGGCACCCACGAGTGGGCCGACGGGACGATCGCGCCGCAGGGCCACACGCTGATGGCCGGGTTCGACCTGGTCGACGGCGTACCGCGATGGCGGTGGCGCATCGGCGACGTGGTGCTGGAGCGGGAGCTGGCCATGTCACACGGCAGCCCGAGCGTGGCGATCGTGCACCGGCTGCTCACCGGCGGCCCGGTCAGCCTACGCCTGGAAGCCCTGGTCACGTGGCGCGACGGGCACGCCGGGCGGACCGCGGCCGACGGGCCGCCGCCCACGGTCGCGCCGGCCGAGGGCGGGTGCGTCGTCGAGGACGCGTTCCGGCTGCGCGGCCCGGACTTCCTGGCCGCGGGCGAGTGGTACCGCGACGTCCACTACCGCCAGGAGGCCGCGCGCGGCTTCACCCCCACCGAGGATCTTTGGTACGCGGGTGCCGGCCACGCCGAGCTGCGCCGGCCCGGAGACACCGCCGAGGTGTCCGCGTGGGCGGGTGACCTGGCCGTGGTGCCGCCTCCGGCCGCGATCGTGGTCGCCGCGGCCCGCGAGCGCAACCGGGCCGTGGTGGCCGCCGCCGCCCCCGCCGACGAGTCACAGGCCACGCTGGCGCTGGCGGCCGACGCGTTCGTGGTGCACACCGCGGACGGCCCGGACGTGGTCGCCGGGTACCCGTGGTTCGGTGCCTGGTCGCGCGACACGATGCTGTCGTACGAGGGGTTGTTCCTGGCCAAAGGCCGCGCCGAGCTGGGCCGCGAGCTGCTGCGCAGCTACGCCGCCACGCTGTCGCAGGGGATGCTGGCCAACACCGCGGACACCGGCACGGTCGAGTACAACACCGCCGACGGCACGCTGTGGTTCCTGCACGCGATCGGCCGGCACGTGGCCGCCACCGGCGACACCGACCTGGCCGCCGAGCTGCTGCCCGCGGTCCGCGACGTGGTCGACGCCCACCTGGCCGGCACCCGGTACGGCATCCGTGCCGACCCGGCCGACGGGCTGCTCACCCAGGGCGCCCCCGGCGAGGCCCTGACCTGGATGGACGCCCGGGTGGACGGGGTGCCGGTGACCCCGCGCGCGGGCAAGCCGGTCGAGGTGAACGCGCTGTGGGTCAACGGGCTCGCCACGGTCATCAAGCTGGCGTGGCAGGCCCGTACGCACGCCGGCGCCGCCGACCGGGCGCACCCGGCGGCACTGGCCGGGTTCGCCCGCCGCTTCCCCGCCCCGGGCGGCCTGCTCTACGACGTGGTCGACGGCCCCGCCGGTGACGACGCCACGCTGCGCCCGAACCAGCTGCTCGCCTGGTCCCTGCCGTACGCCCCGCTGCGCCCGGAACCGGCCCCGCTGCAGGTGATCGGGCGGGCCCTGATGACCCCGCTGGGCCCGCGCAGCTTGGCCACCACGGAACCGGACTATCAGGGACAGCACCATGGTTCACCGGAGGAACGGGACACCGCGTACCACAACGGGACGGTGTGGCCGTGGCTGACCGGTCCGTACGTGGCCGCGTGGCGGCGCCTGGGCGTCTCCGCGGAGCAGACCCTGTCGGACGCCGACGGCCACCTCGGCGAGTACGGCCTCGGCTCGGTCTCGGAGACCGCCGACGGCGACGCCCCGCACGCCGCCACCGGCTGCCCGTTCCAGGCGTGGTCGGTGGCCGAGTCGCTGCGCGTACGCCGCCTCGACTGAAAACCGTCGCACCCCTTCGCTACGGTCCACTCCATCGATGCGATCAGCGCGCCCGCGCCATGCCGAGAGGTGGCCCCATGCCAGCCGACACGACGTACCTCGAACTGTCCGAAGAGGCGGGTAGCGCGCACAAGTTCTACGAGGTGACCGTCGACGGGACGGACGTGACCATCCGATATGGCCGGATCGGTGACCGCGGCCAGCTCAAGCTGTCGTCGTTCGCCACGCCGGACAAGGCCAGGGCCGAGGCGTCGAAGAAGATCGGCGAGAAGGTCCGCAAAGGGTACGCTCCGGCCGTTCCCGGAGCCCGGCAGAAGCGCGGCGTCTCCCGCCGCCAGATCGTGAGCACCCGATCCACCGCCACCCGTGCCCCCGTTCTGTGGAGGTATGTGTCGGGCAGCCCGGCGTTCGGCATCTTCGTCGACGACGAGGTCTGCATGGTCGGCAACGAGAGCGGCCTGATCACGACGCTCAGCCACGGCGCCGAGGTGCTGCAGCAGTTCCGCCTGCCCGACGGCGTGAAGTGCATCGTCGCCGACGACGGCTGGATCTACGCGGGCTGCGACGACGGCAATGTGTACGACCTGTCCGGCAAGGTGCCGCGCCTGGCGTACCGCATCGCCCCCGAGATCGACATCTACTGGCTCGACATCCACGACGGCGTCCTCGGCGTCTCGGACGCCGACGGCGGGATCTCGGCCGTCGACCACGAGGACGAGTTCCTGTGGCGGCGGCCCGGCCGAGGCGACTCGGCGTGGATGGTCCGCTGCGACGCCACCGCGGTGCACCACGGCCACTCTGCCGGCGTGACGAGCTACGACTGGCGTACCGGCCGCGAGCTGTGGCACACCACCACCGGGTCGGTCCTGTTCGGCTGGCAGGAGCGCGCCACGCTCTACGCCGGGACGTCGACCCGGCAGGTCGTCGAGCTGGGCAAGGACGGCACGCGCCGGCAGACGTACCGGTGCGACGCGGCGGTGTATTCGTGCGCCACCGCCCAGGACGGCCGGTATGTTTTCGCGGGCGACAGCGCGTCGTCGATCTACTGTTTCGACACCGACGGCACCCGGCTGTGGAAGCTCGGCACCGGCTGCGGCTCGGCGTACTCGATGCAGTATCGCGACGAGCGCCTGTACATCGTCACCACGGACGGGTCGCTGGCCTGCATCGACGCCAGCGAGCACGCGATCCGGTCCGCCATGGGCGGCACCGTCCCGACCGCGGTCGACGTGAAGGCACCACCCCGGATGCCCGCCATCGTCCCGTCCACCACCGTGGAAATCACCCACGACGTGGCGGACGGCGTCGTGGTCGAGTGCGTCGAGGACAGCGGCCGCCTGCGCGTGCGGGTGGTGTCGTCGGGCTACCACCGCGACTGGCAGGTCCAGTTCCCGAAGGGAATCCGCGAGCCCGGCAGCCGGTTCGTGGTGACCGGCATCCGCGAGGCCAGCCGCGGCGGCTTCTACCGGGCGTACGGCGACATCCGCCGCCTCCTCTAGGGTGTGCCGGTGCAGAATCTGTTGGACGACATGGTCGACGCCCGCCTCGGATGGACCTCCCCCGTCGTCGGGTCCTGGTATTCCGAGACCGACCTGCGTCAGCAGTTGCGCGACGCGATGGCCGCCGAAGCCGACCGGACGCACAACGGGGACTTCGGCAGCGAGTACCGCGACGGCGTGGGGATGGACGGACCCACGGACCCGCTGGAATGGGCCAACCGCCGCCTCGATCTGCCCGGCGGCGGTTGGGCGGTCACCGGGATCCGCTTCCGCGCACGTGACCTCAAGCGGCCGTTCGTCGACGTGGTCGCCACGAGTCTCCCCCCGACACCTGACGGCTTGTCCGTCGTCGCAGCGGCGGTCGCGTCGGCGTACCGGGACTTCGGCCCGTTGTGCTTGCGGGTGGATGCGCCGGACGTTGCGCGGCTGGTCCAGCAACTGCGGTCCGACCCCCGCTTCGGCCCGCACTGTGCCGTCGACATGTACGTCGTCGCGGGGCTCCTCACGCAGCTCAGGGCATACCCGCGGGCGTCCTCGTACGCCACGGTGCACCTGCGCGCCGGGGAGCCTCAGTTCCTGGCCGGGCGGGTGTCGGCCATCTACCAGGAGCTGGCGGAACGCGAGCCGCAGCTGCGGATGTGGGCGGCCCCGGAGGACGCCGAGTCCCTGACCGAGTGCGCGGACGCGGGACTGCTCTTCGAGGTGCACGCCGACGATGTGCCCGCCGGCGTCGTTGCGGCGCTGCGCATCGACGCGCACGCGATGCGCGGGTTCTCCGTGCAGGAGCTGTGCCTGGACGCGTCCCACCGGGGTCGGCGACTTGCCTCCGGGACTGTCCAGAGGCTGGTGGATCAGCTCGGCACCGACGACGGAGACGTGCTGTGGGGAACGATCCACCCGTCCAACTCGGCTTCCCTGCGCAATGCGCTCTCGATCGGCCGGGAGCTGGTGGGCGGCTACGCGTGGGTTGCCACGGAAGACTTTCCCGGCATGCCGGCCGACGCGGCACGCTGAAATGACGTCACGGTCGGCTCGCCTGGACTTCGCGAGATGATCGTGCGGATGGCCGGCGTGGCGGATGTGGCGGCGCTCGCGGAGCTGCGGGACATCGAACCGGACAAGCTCGCTGCGTACGCGGACTGGGTGGCCGCCCATGCGGACACGCACCTGGCCTTCGTCGCCGAGGTCGACGAGTACGTGGTCGGATCTGCCTGGCTGCTCATCGCGGAACGGGTGCCCGGCAACGGGTCGCTGGACCGGCGGTACGGCGACATCCAGTCGGTCATGGTCCGCGAGGAATACCGCAAGCAGGGCGTCGGCGCCGCACTGATGGACGCGATCCTTGCCGAGGCTCGCACCCGGGGCTTACTGCATGTGACCGTCCACTCAGGACGTCGCGCGGTCGACTTCTACCTGCGCACCGGCTTCAGCCACCACCGCCAGCTCCTGCTCTGGGAACCGGCCGCCCCCTGAGCGACCGGCCGGCACGCTTTGTGCGTGCCGGCCGGGCCGTCAGATGGTGAGGGGGCTGGGGATCAGGTCCAGCCGAACATCTGGGTGTAGTACGGGGTGCCGTTGCTCGCGTAGATCACACCGACCGCGAACGACTTCGCCTGGCAGTTGAGAATGTTCGCCCGGTGCCCCGGGCTGGCCATCCACGCCTTCATCGTCTCCGACGCGGTCCGGTACCCGTACGCCACGTTCTCACTCTGCGGGTACCGGTACCCCGCCGCGTGCGCCCGGTCCACGAACGACGAACCATGCGACCCGATGTGACTCATCCGGTTGGTCTGCGCCTGGTACGCACTGTGCCCCCGCGCCGCCAGCAACAACCGGCTGTCCACCCGGATGGCCTTGCAACCCGCCCGGACCCGGGTGTTGTTCGTGTAGGTCACCAACTGCGTCTGCAACGTCGAGGTCGACACCGCCGCCGCCGACGCGGGAGCCGCGGACACCGACAGAGCAGCAACCGAGGCCCCGGCACCGGCCAGCAGCACACCGACCGTCGTGACCATCTTGCGCAGCGTCTTGCGACCCACTCTGAATCTCCCCCGCTCCGGCCCGGCCCCTGTCAGCCGGTCACATGAAGAAGATTCGGGGTCGTCCGGAGCGGGCCCGGGTCCGCGACGGTTGCCTACCGGTTGCGACTCATACTTTCGGTGATCGCCGCGGGCGATATGGCCAGCCGGACCTGTCCGACCGGCCAGCACCCGAGTTCGCCGCGAGATCGGAGCCCGGGCACTTCGACGGCGCCGCCTACGGCGACTCATCGACAAACCAACGAGCCGCCCGGCGTGATGCCGGGCGGCTCGTGTGGTGCTGGTGGGTCAGGCGATTTTGACGTTGAAGATGGGGTTCGCGGCGAGGGTGCGGAACGCGGCGAGGTTCTGCTTGGTGGAGTCGATGCTGATGTCGCGGTCGCCTTGGTCGTCGTGCTTGGTGTCGAAGTAGACGATGGCCTTGATCCCGGGGCGCTTGGCCAGCTCCGGCAGCACCGACTGGTAGCCGGCGGTCTTGTCGACGGGGTGGCCGATGCGGTGGTACACACCCCACTCGGCGATCATGATCGGCTTGCTGGGGTGGTTGGTGACGGCCCAGTCGTACCAGCCCAGTCCCTTACCGGTCGACGCCTTGCGGTCGAGCAGGTCGGCGAACTGGCCGTAGTGGTAGTAGCCCTTCTCCGCGGACACGTAGGAGTCCAGGCCGATCCAGTCGACGACGTCGTCGCCGGGGTAGAGGTCCTTCCACCAGGACTGGGCCATCCACTTCTCGTTACCCATGTAGGCGAGCACGTTGACCGCGTTGGTCACACCCTGCGCTTTGAGCCGGGTGATGGTGTGGCGGTACATGGCGGCGAAGTCCTTGGCTTCCATGCCGGAGCCCTTGCGGGCGATGACGTCGTTCTCCGGTTCGTGGTTGAGCACCAGGAAAAACTTCTGCGGGTAGCTGGTTTTGATCCGCTTCGCGAACGCGTCGATGCGCTTGTCCTGCTCGCCCTTGGCGACGTTGGCCCAGGTGGAGCCGTAGGCGATCTTCCAGTTGACCAGCAGCGCCCGGGGGTGGGCGGGGTCGGTGGTCATCGCGATCTCGCTCTGGGTGGGGAAGACTTCGTCGCCCTTGTGGTAGGTGTGGAAGATCGACGCGGTCCGGCCGGACAGGGCCTCCCACTTCTTCAGCTCGGCGTCGCGGGGGGCGGAGGTGAAGCCGCCCGCGGCGGCGCCCCACAGGACTCCGCAGGAGGGGACGAGCTTGGCGCCGGTGACGCACTGCTGCTTGGCCTTCGGCTTGGCCGAGGACGCGGGAGCGGCGTGCGCCGCCCCGGCCGCGCCGACCACCGCGGTGGTCCCGGCCAGCATCGCACCCAGCAGCGTGACGACCTTGCGAACCTTGCGACCCAAAACGAATCTCCCCCGTTTGTTCCGGCCCACGTCGGCCGGTCACATGAAGAAGATTCGGGGTCAGGGGGAGCACCCCCGGGTCCTGGAAGGTTTCCTAACGGTTGCAGCTCATACTTTCGGCCCGGCCGATGCCCTGACCAGCCGATAGAGCCCCCACCGAACGGCGACCGGGGCCTCGTTGGGGTGGCGATGGCGGGACGGGGCATACCACCGCGGGCGTACAGGCCTTGCCGCCGCCGGGATGACGCGCGAATCCGGCCGCGGCGCGACGATGACGTCATGACCGACCGACAATTCCGCTTCGGCGTCGTCGCCGCGCTGGCAGGCAGCGGCGCGCAATGGACCGCGACCGCCCGGCGCGCCGAGGAACTGGGCTACGACATCCTGCTCGTGCCGGACACCGTGCACACGCTCGCGCCGTTGCCCGCACTCGCCGCCGCGGCGGCTGCCACCCGCACGCTGCGGGTCGGCACGTACGTCCTCAGCGCCCCCAACCGCAGCCCAGGGCTGGTCGCCTGGGAGAGCCGCAGCATGCACCTGCTCACCGACAGGCGGTTCGAACTGGGACTCGGCGGCGGCCGGCCCGGCGCCGACCGGGACGCCGCCCAGCTCGGCGCCGAATTCGGCACCCCCGGGCAGCGGCTGCGCGCGGTGGCCGACACCATCCGCGCGGTACGCGAAGCCGACGGCCCCGCGCCGCCGGTCCTGGTCGCCGCGAGCAAGCCCCGGATGCTGCGGCTGGCCGCCGAACAGGCCGACACCGTCGCGCTGGGACTGCCCCCGCGCTCCGACGAGCAGGACCTGGCCCGCGCGGTCGCGACGCTGCGGGAGCTGGCCGGGAACCGTACGCCGGAACTGCACCTCAACGTGGCCGCGGTCGCCGCGGATGCCCAGGCCGTACCGGCGGAGCTGGAGCGGATGGTCGGCGGCGACCCCCGCGCGATGGCCGCCGCCGGCGCCATCGGGTTCCTGCTCGGCTCCCCCGGCCGGATCGCGGAGACGTTGCGGCGCCGCCGCGCCGAGCTGGGCATCTCGTACGTGGCAGTGAACGGGATGTTCATGGAGCAGTTCGCGCCGGTCATCGCGCTGCTGAGGTAGCCGGCCACACCCGACCGGAACGGGCTCACGTTGTCGGGTCCGGCCCTGTGCAGCCGCCTAGCGTGATGTCAGCACAGGGAGGAGACGAGGTTGCTGGAACGGCTGAACGCGGCCATGGACCACATCGAACGCCATCTCGACGCGACCATCGACCCGGCCGAGCTCGCCCGGATCGCGGTCACCTCGGAGTACCACCTGCGGCGGATGTTCTCCGCGCTGGCCGGGATGCCGCTGTCGGAGTACATCCGGCGGCGGCGGATGACCGTCGCGGGCGCGGACGTGCTCGCCGGTCGCCTGACGCTGCTCGAGATCGCGGTCCGCTACGGCTACGGCTCCGGCGAAGGGTTCGCCCGCGCGTTCCGCGCCGTTCACGGCGTCGGGCCGGGCGAGGCCCGCCGCGACGGGGCAATGCTGCGTGCCCAGCCTCGGATGTCGTTTCGTCTGATCGTCGAAGGGAGCCACAGCATGCAGTACCGGATCGTGCGCCGCGACGGATTCCGGGTGGTGGGGCGCAAGGCCCGCGTACCACTCGTGCACGAGGGGGTGAACCCGGCGATCGCCGAATTCATCCGTGGCATCGGGCAGCCGGCTTTGCACCGCATCGCGCAGCTGTCCGACACCGAGCCGGACGGGATCATCAGCGCGAGCGTGAACCTGGACGACAGCCGCGCGGAAGGCACCGAGCTGGACTACTACCACGGCGCGGCCACGACCGGGCCCGTGCCGGCCGACCTGGACAGCCTCGACGTCGCGGCGGGGACGTGGGCCGTCTTCGACAGTTCGGGCGCGTTTCCGCAGGCGTTGCAGGGCCTCTGGCGGGACGTGTTCACCGAGTGGTTCCCGTCCAACCCGTACCGCAGCAGGCCGGGGCCGGAGATCCTGCGCGTACGGCTGTCGCCGGCGGCGACCGAAGCCGAGGCGCAGCTGTGGATTCCCGTGGAGGAGGCCGCGGCGACGCGGTGACCCGGCTCAGGCGGGACGCCTCACCGGCCGCGGTTGCGGGGATGGTTCCTCGCCGTCCGTTCGTTGCCGTGCCGGTAGTTGCCGGTCAGGCGGGCCATCAGCTCCTGCGGGTCCTCGTTCTCCACGTCGGCCAGGAACCGGGCGGCCATGGCGCCGCGCAGCACACCGGCGGGGCGGCCATGATGAAGCATCTCGACGTCGCCGTTCTTACGCTGGCGATAGGTGAATCCGTCCGGGGAATTGGTCACGCCGCATCATGGCGTGCGGCGGTGACCCACACGAGCGAATTACGGACGGCGAGCGCGCCGCACCGCGATCGCGGCAACGGACGAGACCGACCGGAGCCTCGAAGAGTGCCGCCATGCTGCAGAAACGCCACTGTTGTCGGTAGTCTCTCGGCCTTCGTGACGTGGAGAGGCAGAGGGATGGGCTGGAGCCGGAGGCGCGCGCTGTATGTCGGCGGCTGGCTGGCCGTGAACGCCGGTCTCATCGGGCTGTGGCGCTGGTCGCCCAGCAGCTCGTTGTTGCCTCACGACGACGGCTTCACCGTCGGCGACGTCGGGGCGCAAGAGGCCGTGGCGTTTCCCGTGCCGGAGCGGACCGCACGGCTGTTCCAGGACGGCAGCCGGCACCTGCTGGACAGCGGTGACTTGGCGATCGCCTCCACCAAGCCCGCCGGTGTTCTGCGCCTGCCCACGGGGCAGCTCGTGGCCGCCGACCCCAGTTGGCTTCCGAGCGCGCGGCAGCTCGGCATCGCCCCGTACACCGTGACCGTGCCCCCGGGCTCGTACCCGGTGGCGCTGGCGATGGTCAGCCTGCCCGGGGAGCAACGGGTCGCCGCCGCGAAGCTGACGATCCGCGACCAGCCCGTCACGGCCTGGGAGATGGCCCTGCGGCCGGGACAGAACCCCGCGACCCTCACCGCCGGACAGGCCTTCACGGTGGGTGTCGACTCCGGGACGATCGCGATCTTCGACGGGTCTGTGCTCGACGCGGCGGTCCGGCGTTCCGCGGACGATCCCCGGTCCTTCGACCTGGGCGAGAACGACTCGACGACCGCATCGATCGACGCGGCCTCGAAAGCCAACCTGGTCGCCTTCCGGACGGGATGGGGCGACGGCGCCTATCCGGCCTGGATCGGTCGCACCGCGAACGGCGCGGTCGGTTGCTTCCTCTTCGACATGACGATGCTGGCGCCGCAGCCGGGCGACACGGCAGCGGCGACCCCGACGCCACGCAGCAGCCCAACCGGCTGAGCGTGGCGGCGGGCCTGATGGGCCGGCCCAGGCGAAAACGGCCGGCCCATCCGTACGCCGTTACAGGGTTGCGCCGTCCCAGGTTTCCCGGCGGGTGTCCTTTCCGGGCTCCCAGACCCAGTGGGTGAGTTTGCCGTCGGCGCCCGCCGCCCACACGTGGTGCTGGGTCCCGAGGACGTAGCTGGTGGGGTCACCGGTGATGCCGTCACCCAGCACCTCGTCCTTGCGGCCGACCCCGCGGGTCCAGCTCCAGTGGTGCAGCTTGCCGTCACTGCCGCGGGCGTAGATGTGCTGCGCGTCGCTGGTGGCGTACCCGGTGGGGTCGCCGGCCAGGCTGCCGCTCCAGTCCTCGTGACCGCGCCCCTCGTTCGGGGTCCACTTCCAGTGCTGCAGCGCCGGGACCTGGCCCTCGGCGCCGCGTGCGTAGACGTGCTGCTGGTCGCCGTAGAGGAAGCCGACCGGGTCACCGATGATGTCCCCGCTCCAGGTCTCCTTGCGGGCCGGCTTGCCGGGATCCAGCACCCAGTGGGTCAGCACGCCGTCGGTGCCGCGAGCCCACACGTGCCCCTGCGCGCCGAGGGTGTAGCTGGCCGGGTCACCCTCGATGCCGTCACCGATGATCGAGTGGACCAGACCCGTGGCGCTGGTCCAGCTCCAGTGGTGCAGTTTGCCGTCAGTGCCCCGGGCGAAGACGTGCTGGGTGTCGGCGGTCGCGTAGCCGGTGGGGTCACCGGCGATCGTGCCTTCCCACGTGTCGCGGCGCACTCCCTTGCCAGGTTCCCACACCCAGTGGCTCAGTGTGCCGTTGTGGCTGCGGCCCAGCACGTGCTGCTGGTTGCCGTACACGAACGCGACGGGCCGGCCCGCCAGGTCCCCGCCCCAGCTCTCGAAGCCGCGACCCTCACCCGGAACCCACTTCCAGTGGTAAAGCTTGCCGTCCGCGCCGCGGGCGAAGATGTGCTGCTGATTGCCGTAGAGGAACGCCGCCGGCCGGGCCGGCAGCTTCACGTCGAGGGCGGTGGCGGCGTCCTGGCCCTTGAGCAGGAAGGTTTGCAGGCTCACCAACGTACCGGTGGTCAGCGCCTGCTCGGCGGCGGCGGTCAGGTTCGGCTGGTGGCCGGTGCTGCGGGCGGCCGCGCGAATCGCGGTGACCCGGTCGCGGAGCGCGGCGAGTTCCTTGGCGGCGGCGGCCTGCTCGTCGCGGGTGTTGGCCGCGGCGCCACCGGTGAAGATGAAATCGGACAGGGCCTTGGCGAGTTCGGCGTCCGGGGCGTTCAGGGCGGCCTGCGACGCGAGGATCACCTCGGCACCCTTGGCGCTGTTGTGGACCTGCAGGACGAACTGCCGGTCCGGCGCGTTGACGAGCTCGTCGGTCACCGGCAGCAACAGCAGCTGCAGCAACGCCCGCTTGGCCTGCGCCACCTGTTCGGCCCTGAGCTTCGCGGCCTGCTCGGCGTCGGCCTTGGCGATGGCCTCCTCGCGGTCCTGGTCGGCCGCGGCCTTCGCGCCCGTGGTCAGGAACGCCGTCCAGTCCTGCTCGGTGCTGCCGTCCCGGATCGCGTCCTTCGCGGCGGTCCACACGTGGCTGCCGGGTGCGACGCGCTGCCAGACGCTGAAGATGAAGTCCCGGTCGTTCTTGTCGATCAGCGCCGTGTCCTTGGGGTCCAGGCCGACCGTGACCGCGACCGACCGGCGCAGTGCCTTGGCGCGTTCGGCCGCGATCTCGATCTGGGCATCGTCCACGGCCGCGGTGAAGATGCCTTTCGTGATGAACGTGTACGCGGCGTCGGGGTCGGCGTCGTCGTACGCCCGCAGCGCGCCCACCTTCACGAACGTATCCGCCCGTGCGGCCCGCCAGAGCGCCAGCACGAACTCCTGGTCGTTGAGGACCAGCATGTCCACGCCCGGGTTGATGCCCAGCTCCCCGGCCGCCTTGACCTTGTCCTCGTCGCTGGCCTTGTTCGTCGGCTCCGCGATGCTCGACGCCGCGACCGCGACCGGCGGATCGGCGAATGCCGGCAGCGCGAAGCCGGCCGAGAGCACCGCCGTCGCGGCGAACGCGGCGACGAGCCGGCCCGCGGCCCGCGCTGCCACGCGGGTGTTCACTGTGCTTGCTGCCACTGAGAAAGCTCCCCCAACCATGTCGGCCGGGCGAGCGACGCCGAAGGTCGGTTACGACGTTCGGACCGGCCCCGTTCCGGCTCTACGCGTACGGTGCCGTCGGGCACCGGTTTTCCACAGGCGTCGCCCCGTCGGTGCGGGACGCCGTGAAGTGATCGCCGCGAATACTAGAACATGATCGGCACCAGGGTGCGGGCCGCCTCAGTCCCACCAGAAGAACCATCCGGTGGCGTTGACGAGGTCGTCGGCGTACTCGCTCAGTGAGCCGGTACCCTGCGTGATGTTGTCCGGGGCGAACGCGAAATGCTCCGCCGCCACCCGCAACGCGTGGTCGCGGTCGGCCGGCGGCGCGGCGACGCTCACCTGCATGGTGTCGAAGCCGAGCCCGATCAGGCGCGCGCCGAAGCGGTCCTCCCAGTCGCGCAGCACGGCGCAGATCCTGGTGATGTCGCCCTCGTGATTGACGGGACCGGACCAGCCGAGAACGGCCGGTACGTCGGCGCCCCGCTCGGCCGGCACGAGCCCCGGCCGCGGACTGTGGATCCAGCCGGCCCCGAGCAGCGACCGGAACTCTGTGGCGGCCCGCTCGTCGGGATCGCCCTGCAGCACACCGGGACGGGCGCGGCCGGGCCAGCCGTCCAGGAACGGGGCGACGGCCTCGCGCAGGTCCTCCTCACCTTCCTCCTGTTCGGGCTCGGCAGCCGTCCACCACTGACTCAGCAGCGCCTCCGGGTCGTGGTCGGACGGTGTCCCGGCGCTCCGGCCCGCCACGAGCTCGCCGGTGAGCCAGGGACGGTCCGGCTCGCGCGCCGACAGCCCGTGCAGCAGCAGCGGCCACCGCCCGGTGTGCCCGTGCCGGGCACGCGCATCCGCCCACCAGCCCGCGTCGAGCACCACGTCAGGAAGCTGGAGCGGGCTGTCTGGGCGTCGGCCGCCGCGCCGTGCGAAGAACATGGCCGGGACCATAACGGGCGGGTCCGACGCGTTCGGACCCGAGCACGGATCAGCCGAGCCAGCCGGGCCGGATCAGCCCGGCCTCGTACGCGTGCACGACGAGCTGAGCGCGGTCGCGGGCGCCCAGCTTGACCATCGTCCGGCTGACATGGGTCTTCGCGGTCGCCGGGCTGATCACGAGCCGGGCGGCGATCTCGTCGTTGGACAGGCCCTCGGCGACCAGCACCAGCACCTCCCGTTCCCGGTCGGTGAGCTGGTCCAGGCCCTGCGGCACCACGGCCGGGCGGTTGCGGGCGCCACCGGGAGCCGCGAACTCGCCGATCACCCGACGGGTCACGCTCGGCGACAGCAGCGCGTCTCCGGCGGCAACGGCCCGTACGCCGCGCAGCAGCTCGACCGGCTCGGTGTCCTTGACCAGGAAGCCCGCCGCCCCGGTGCGCAGCGCCTCGAAGACGTACTCGTCCAGCTCGAACGTGGTCAGAATGACCACCCGGGTGCCCGCCAGGGACGGGTCGGCGACGATCCGGCGGGTCGCTTCCAGGCCGTCGACGCCGGGCATCCGGATGTCCATGAGCACCACGTCGGGGCGGGTCCGGCCGGCGAGCTGCACGGCCGCCAGCCCGTCACCGGCCTCCGCGACCACCTCGATGTCGGGTTCGGCGTCGAGCAGCGCGCGGAAACCCGCGCGCACCAGGGCCTGGTCGTCGGCGAGCAGCACGGAGATCATGCGCCGCCCCGGGCGGGCACGGCGGCGGTGGGCAGGGCCGCACAGACCAGGAACCCGCCGCCGGGATCCGGCCCAGCGGACAGAGTGCCGCCCAGCGCCTGCGCGCGGGCGCGCATTCCGGCGATGCCGCTGCCCGCGCCGTCCGGACCGCGCTCGCCCGGGTGGGCCGCGGCGCCGTCGTTGCGGACGGACAGGCGCAGCTCGTCGTCCGCGTACGCGACGGTGACCGTCACGGTCGCGCCGGGCGTGGCGTGGCGGCGCACGTTGGTCAGCGCCTCCTGCACGATCCGGTACGCGGCCCGGTCCACCTCGGCCGGCAGCTCGCGGCGGTCGCCGCTGGTCGTGGTCGTGACCGGCAGACCCGCGTCCGCGGTCAGCTCGGCCAGCCGGTCCAGCCCGAGCGCGGGCTGACGCGGCGCCGCCTCCTCTTCGGGGCGCAGCACCCCGAGCACGGCGCGGACCTCGCGCAGGGCTTCCGCGCTCGCGGACTTGATCGCGGACAGCGCCTCGCGGGCCTGCTCCGGCCGGCTGTCCATGAGGTGCAGGCCGACGCCGGCCTGCACGTTGATCAGCGACAGGTGGTGGCCGAGGACGTCGTGCAACTCGCGGGCGATGCGCAGCCGCTCCTCCGACGCCTGGCGCCGCTCCTGCTCGTCGTGAGCGCGGGCGCGTTCCGCCCGTACCTTCATCATCTCGGCGAAGTGTTCGGCGCGGGCCTTTGCCGCGCCGCCCAGCAGCACGGTCACCGTCAGGGCGGCGGCAGCGAGCAGCGCCGCCCGCGGGTCGGTGTGGGCGGCCTGGCTCAGGCCGAGCCGCGCCGCTAACGGGCCGGTGACCAGCGCCCAGGTGAGCCAGCCGGCGGCGGCCAGGGCCACCGCGGACCGGCGCCGGCCCGCCTTGACCGCGCTGAACAGCGCGGCCACGGCGGCGGCCGCGTACGGCCAGCGGGGGGCGGTCAGTGCCGCGAAGCCGATCGTGGTGGCGAGCGCCACCGCCAGTACGGCGAGCGGGGCGCGCCGCCGCCACGCCAGGGCAATCGGCCCGGCCAGCAGCAGCGCGCACGCGAGCAGATCGCCCGGGGGTGCCACGGCGCGGGCCAGGCCCCAGGCGCCGAACACGTGGAAGCAGAACGCGGCGATCACCGCCCCGCCCGGCCGTGCCCGGTCGCGCCCACGCCAGGGCACCGGATGCATGTCGCGCACGTCTCGAACGTACGGCACCGCCGGGCGCCCGGGCATCCGCGCGCGGTCGCGTCGCGGCTGCGCCCGCCGGAGTACGCCGCGACCGCCGCTACTCCCCCGGGAGTACGTGGGCGGGCCGGGCTGCGCCCGCGCAACCGGACACGGATGCTCCTCCGGGGCGACGCGGCCCGGCCCGGATCGGGCGATTCTGGAGTCGTGTCCCGCCCCGACCTGGAGGTCAACGTGAACATGCACGACGACACCACCTGGTCCGGACCGAACCGGCTCCGGACCTCCGACAGCGAACGCGAGCAGGTCGCCACGATCCTGCGCGCCGCCATGGGCGAGGGGCGTCTCAACCTCGCCGAGGGTGAGGAGCGGCTCGCCGCGGCGTACGCGGCCACGTACCGCGACGAGCTGACCCGGCTGACCGCGGACCTGCCCGGCGGTGGCCGCCCCGATCTGCAGGAGACCCCGCAGGCGCGGACCGCCACCCGGCGCGGCGTACGCCGTCACGCGGGCGGGGTGGTCGTGGTCGCGGTGGTGCTGGTGGGCCTGTGGGCGCTGTCCGGGGCGCACGTGTTCTGGCCGGCGATCCCGCTCGCGTTCCTGTTCATCGGCGTGGTCCGGCACGCCCGCTACGGCGGCTACCGGCATCACGTGTACCACCATCACGGCGTCGCCCCGTGGAACCGGTGATCATCGACACTCCCACGTGGACGTGGCGGTCGTTGAACGCCCCCACCCGCTCTGCCACAGTGGCGGGGTTTACCCCCGGCCACTGCGGACCGGGCGTACGGGGAGGGGGCGACCGCCATGATGGGTCCATCGCATGCGCTGTCGGGTGCGGCGGCCTGGTTGGCCGGCTGCTGGGCGTTGGATCACTTCGCCGGGTACGGCCAGTCGCCGCTCGCGGTCGCGGTCGGCACCGCGATGTGCGCGGGCGGAGCGCTGCTGCCCGACCTGGATCTGTCCGGCAAGGTCACCCGTAACCAGGGCGGTGCCACGGTGGCCCGTACGTTCGGGGTGCTGTCGCTGTTCGTGGCGGAGGTCGTCGAGAAGGTGTCACTGGGCATCTACACGGCGACGAAGCTGCGCCGCGACCCGCGCCGGGACAACGGGCACCGCACGTTCACGCACACCCTGCCGTTCGCGGGGCTGGTCGGGTGGGGCACGACGGAGCTGTGCGTACGGTTCGGCAAGTGGGCCGTGGTGGCGATCGTGTTCTTCACCGCGGGCCTGGCGTTGCGCGGGTTGTTCGACGAGTGGGCGGAGCGGGCGGGCTGGCTGATCGTCACCGCGGCGTCGGCGGTGGTGGCGTGGTTCACCTGGTTGCACCTGCCCGGCGATCGCGGCTATCCGATGCTGGGCGTGGCGGTGGGGGTCGGGTGCGTGGTGCACCTGCTCGGCGACATGATCACGAAGAACGGGGTGCCGATCCTGTGGCCGATCCCGCTCGGCCGTCGCATGTGGCGGATGATCGGCATCCCGAACGCGGTGGCGGTCAAGGTGGGTGGCCGTGGTGAGGTGCTCGTGCTGCGCACGCTGTTCACCGTGGTGGCGCTGCTCGCGGTGGCGGCGATGTTCGCCCCGCACCTGCTGCAGCGCTTCGACCTGAACACGTGGGCCGACGGCACCGAATAGCGTCACCTGGCGTCGGCGTAACAGTCCACGACGGACACGTCGAGCGGGAAACGCACCGAGCTCCCTCCGAACAGCAGCCGCCCGGCCTCGGCCGCACCCGCCTGCACCACGGCGACCACGCGCTCGGCCTCGTCGGCCGGGCAGTGCACCACGATCTCGTCGTGCACGAAGAACACCAGCTCGGCGCGGAGATCGGCCAGGGCGGCACGGACCGTGGCGAGCAGCACGAGCGCCCACTCCGCCGCGGTGGCCTGGATGACGAAGTTGCGCGTGAACCGGCCCCGGGCCCGCCCGGACGCACCGCCCTGCGGCGACTCCGCGGAGCCCAGTTCCTCGGGCGGCTCCAGGCCCGCGTCGCGCCAGGCCGTGGACGCGGGCGGGCACGTACGCCCCAGCCAGGAACGGACCAGCCCGCCCGCCTCGCCGGTGCGGGCGGCGGACTCCACATACTCGAACGCGGTCGGATAGCGCTGCCGCAGCACCGCCAGGGCGGGCACCGCGGCGCCGCCGGTCTGGCCGTACATGGCGCCGAGCAGGGCCAGTTTGGCGCGCGGGCGGTCGCCGCCGAACGCGTCCGCGGCCAGTGCCGCATACAGGTCGCCGGCGCCGCCGGCCGCGGCGAGCCGGGCGTCGCCGGACACCGCCGCCAGGACCCGCGGTTCGAGCTGGCCCGCGTCGGCGACCACGAAACGCCAGCCCGGGTCGGCCATGACCGCGCGGCGGACCACCTTGGGGACCTGCAGCGCGCCGCCGCCGCGGGTCGCCCACCGGCCCGAGACCACGCCACCGGGCACGTACTCCGGGCGGAACCTGCCGTCGCGCACCCACGCGTCGCGCCAGGCCCGGCCGTGCGCCGTCCAGATCCGGTACAGCTCCTTGTACTCCAGCAGCGGCTTGACCGCCGGATGCTCCACCCGGCGCAGCACCCACGCCCGGGTGTTGGGGACCTCGATCCCCGCACGGGCGAACGCGCGCAGCACCTCGGCGGGCGAGTCGGGGTGCAGGCCGTGCACGCCGAACGCGTCGTTGACCTCGGCGGCCAGCTCGGCCAGGCGGCGCGGCGGCCCGACCGGCTGGGGCGGACCGAGCAGGTCGCGCAGCAGCTCGTCGTGGATGTCCGCGCGCCACGGCAGGCCGACCCGCCCCATCTCCGCGCCGACCAGGGCACCGGCCGACTCGGCAGCCACCAGCAGCCGGAAGCGCCCGGGATCGGCCGCGGCGGCCACCCGGCGCTGCTGGTCCGCGTACACCTCGACCAGGGCGCGCAGCCGCTCGGGCCCGGCGGCGGCCGGCGGGCCCGCGGCGGCCTCGAACAGGGCGCCCTGGGCCTGGCCGGGGGGCTCGGGCGGGCGCGGCGGCGGGTCGTCGGGCACGGGCGCACCGGTCAGGCGGGCCCATGCCGCGGCCAGGGCCCGGGGCTCACCCCACCGCCCCGCATACCCCAGCAGCAGGGCCTCGGTCAGCTCGACGTCGTGGCACCGGCCCACCCGCACCCCGGCGCGCAACAGTGCGGGATAGACGTCGGCGGTGGCGGGCCACACCCAGCGCACCGGGCCGACGGCCTCGCGGGCACGGACCGCCGCGGCCAGGTCGCCCACCGGCTCGGGCGCGGCCGACGGGCCGCCGTCGCGGCCCAGCGCCTGAAGCAGGCCGGCGGACGCGGACGCGCCGGCGGACTCCCCGCCCGGCCCGCTCGGCACCACCGCGACCAGCACGACGGCCATTCTGCCGCCGGGGTACGACAGCCCCCGGGCGGCCGGTTGCCCGTACGCCGGGAGTCACGTGTCCCGCGCGTCGCCCGCCCCAGTACGCTCGGCACCGTGCCGCGGCACAGGCCGCCACCCGCTCGGACGGGGGCGACGCCGTGGCCGATTCGGCGAGTTTGATGGCGTTGGTGGAGGTTTGGTCATGGCGGTGGGCAAGGTGGTGCGGTTCGACCGCACGCGGGGGTACGGATTCATCGCGCCGGACGGCGGCGGCGATGACGTGTTCGTGCACATGAACGAGCTGACCTCGCACGACTCCGTGATCGCCTCGGGAACGCGGGTGTCGTTCGAGACGATCGACGGTGAGCGCGGCCTCAAGGCGTACGACGTGCAGGTGCTCGACAAGCCGGCAAGGACCGCGACGTCCTCGTCCGGCACGGCGATGGGTGAGGACGAGTGTGAGGTGCTCAGCGAGGCGGAATTCGTTGGCGAGGTCACCGAGCGCCTGATCACCGGCGTGCCCACGCTGACCGGGGCGCAGGTCGCCGCGGTGCGTACCGCCGTCGCCAGCCTCGCTCGCGCACACGGCTGGCTCGACTAGGAGAGCGCGCCGGGGTCGGGGCGGTGTCTCCCTCCCGCCTGCGCTCGGTGCAGTCGCTCACGAAATGGTCGGGGCCTTCGGCCGGCCCGGGCACCGCGTAAGATCCGGGGCCACTCCGACACCGACAGCCGAGGGAACAGACGAGCGTGACTGATCAGATTGTGGTCGACGAGCCTGCGGCGCCGTCGGCGGCGAAAGGCCGCCCGGCGGAACCCGCACGCAGGCGGCCGGCGCTGCGGCGGCTTCTGACGCACGAGTGGTCGATCGCGGCGTTCTCGTCCGTTCTGTTGTCGATCGCGATGACCTGGCCGGCGGCCAGGGACCTGCGGCACACCATGGCGCTGGACATGGGCGATCCGTCACTGCAGTCGTGGGAGTTGTCCTGGATCGGGTGGGCGGTCAAGCACGACCCCGGACGGTTGTGGCAGACCAACGCGTTCCACGGCGAGCACCTGCCCCTGGCGTTCTCCGACTCGCTGCTCGGCTACCTGCCGTTCGCACTGTTCGGCTCGGGTCCGCAGGACGCGATCCTGCGGTACAACATCCTCTACATCCTCGTCTTCGCGCTGAGCTTCTTCGGCGCGTACGCGCTGGCCCGGCAGCTCGGCTCCCGCGTGCCCGGCGCGGTGGTGGCCGGGGCGGCCTTCGCCTACGCCCCGTGGCACTGGCCGCAGGGCGCACACCTGAACATCCTGTCCACCGGCGGCATCGCGCTCGCGCTGGCGATGCTGGCCCGGGGGCACGGCTACTCGCTGCGCGACGGCTACCGGCCGGAACGGGTCCGGCCGTGGTGGGCGCTGGCCGGGTGGCTCACCGCGGCCTGGCAGATCACCCTCGGCTTCGGCATCGGCATCCCGTTCGGGTACGCGCTCGCCGGCCTCGGGGCGCTGGCGCTGATCGGGTGGCTGGTGCGCCGGCCGCCGTTCAGCAAGCGGCTGCTGCGGATGGACGCCATCGGCGGTCTGATCCTCGGCGCGGTGACGGCGGGCATGGCCTACCACTACTTCGAGATGCTGAAGGCTTACCCGTACGGCCGGCGACAGCTCGCCGAGGTCCAGAACTACTCGACCGAGCTGCGGGGTTTCTTCGCCACCGGCCCGGACAGCTGGCTGCTCGGCAATCGCTTCCCGGGCATCCGGGAGAATCTGATCGGCGGCTGGGAGGGCCTGCTCAACCCGGGCTACGCCCTGTACGCACTCGCCCTGATCGGCCTGTTTGTCTCGGTCTGGTCCTGGCGGCGCCGGCTGCTGATGTTCGCCACCCTGATCATCGTCGGCATCCTCGCCCAGGGGCTCCAGGCGCCGACCACGCTGCTCTACCGCGCCATGTACAAGTTCGCCCCGGGCTGGGACGGGATGCGTACCCCGGGCCGGCTCATCGTGTGGATCACGCTGTTGCTCGCCGTCCTGGCCGCCGGTGCGGTGACCGCGATCGGCGAGCGTTTCGGCCCGCGCCTGCGTCGGGCCCCACGCCTGGTGGCCGCGCCGTTGCTGGTGCTGGGCATGCTGCTGCCCGGTGCCCTGGTGGTGCTGGAGGGCGTACAGAAGATGCCGTTCAAGACCGCACCGATGGGCCCGCCCGAAGTGGCGAACGCCGCGGGCCCGGTCCTGGTGCTGCCCATGAACTGGCGCGACGACCAGCTGACCATGCTGTGGTCGACCGACAGCTTCGTGACGCTCGCGAACGGCTCCAGCGGCTTCTTCCCCGCCGGCATCAACCAGACGCGCGAGGTGACCCGCAGTTTCCCGGACGCCGCGAGCGTGAAGTTCCTGCGTGACCGAGGCGTGAAGTCGGTCGTGGTGTTGCGCCACCCGGTCTTCGTGAACCAGCCGCTCGCCAACGACGACATGAAGGTCCCGCCGAACGCCCTCGCCGGCCCGATCGACGGTCTCGGCATCACCCGGCAGGAGTATCCGGAGACGGTCGTCTACCGGCTCACCGACTGACGTGCCGACGGCGCCGGGCGTTCGCCCGGCGCCGTCGGCCGCGTCACGCGGAGGTGCGCGACAGCCGTTCGAGGACGTGCACCTCGTCGGTGATCAGGCCCACCTGACCCGCCGCTTCCTGCACGCTCAGCGCGATCTGCCGGACCGAAGCGGACTGCTGCTCCAGCGCCGCCGCCAGCGACGTGTTGTGCGACGCGAGGTCGCCGACGCTCGCGGTGATCTCCGAGACCCGCTCCACGGCCGCGGCGACCTGCGTCTGCACCTCGCCCAGCGTGCGGGCGATGGTCTCGGCGTTACCGCCGGACTGGTGGGCAAGGTCCTTGACCTCGCCGGCGACGACCGCGAACCCGCGTCCCGCTTCACCGGCGCGCGCCGCCTCGATCGTGGCGTTGAGGGCGAGCAGGTTGGTCTGCTCCGCCACCCCGTGGATGACGTCCGAGGCCGCCATGATCTGCTCGCTGGACTTCTCCAGCGCGCGCATCAGGTCGGAAGCGTTGCCGGCCTTGTCCGCCACCGTGCCGGTGATCTCCTCGGTGAGGTGCGCGGTCCGGGTCAGGTCCTCAATGGCGCGCGACATCTCGTCGCTGGCGGTGGCGACCGCCTCGGTCTGCCGCCGTACCTGCTCGGCAGCCTCGGCGAGCACGGCACCCTTGTCGGCGATCTGCTGCTGGATGCTCTGCCGCTGCGCCAGTTCGGCGTCGGTCGCGGCGAGCCGCTCCTGGTCCGCGCGTTCGCGGTCGGCGGCGGCCTGGGCCTGCGCCTCCGCGGCGCGCTGCTCGGACGCCGCGGCCGCGGCGCTGGCGGCGTCCAGCCAGCCGCGCAGCACGTGCATGGTGATGCCGATGGCGGTGACCGACGCCCACGAGACCACGGTCAGCGCGGCGGCGTGCAGCGGCGTCTCGTGCATGAAGAGCGGCACGCCGATGCCCACGGCGGCCAGCGCCGAGGTGGCGATCATGTCACGCCGGTCGAGCGAGAAGCCGACCCACATCAGCAGCATCGAGAAGCCGACGATCACCATGAGCTTGTTGCCGCCCAGGCCGGTCAGGAAGAGGTTCACGGTGGCCACCGCAGGGGTGGCCCGCACCACGATCAAGGGCAGGCGGCGCAGCTTGACCGCGAACATCCCGCAGGCCACGACCAGCGCGTTGACGCCGGGCACGATCAGCCACAACCGAGCGTTGAAGCTGTCGACGGCAAGGACCGAGATCAGCGCGGCGAATCCCCAGACCAGCCACAGCGGCGGCAGCAGTAGCCCGGACAACGTCATGTCCTGGGACGGATTCGGACGCGCCACCGTGGTCGCGGCGGGCGTGGCGGGCAGAGCAGCGGGAGCGGGAGTCTCGTCGGTCACATCGCTGTTTTTCGGCGAACCGGCGGGCCGTCTTGAGGAGCCGCGGACGATATCACCGGGCTGATCCCGCCACAATCCCCTACGGCCATTTGGTCAGACGATATTCCGAGGCAAGGCAAGCCTGACGACGCCGCGGCGGCGCCCCGGCCGGGCACCGCCGCGTGCGCGTACCGCTTACTTCGTGGCGCCGGCGGTGAGACCCGCCTGGATCTGGCGCTGGAAGAAGGCGTACACAATGATCATCGGCAGGATCGAGAGGGTGAGCGCCGCGAACAGCGCGGCCCAGTTCGCCTGATAACCCGCCGACACCGAGATGTTCGCGATGCCCTGGGTGAGCACCCACTTCTTGTCCGCGTCCTGGCCCTGCATGATGGCCACCGGCAGCAGGTACTGGTTCCACTGCCCGACGATGTTGAAGATCGTGATGCTGACCAGGCCGGACCGCGCCATCGGCAGCATGACCTGGAAGAACAGCCGGGTGTGCGAGGCGCCGTCGACGATCGCGGCCTCCGCGACGTGGTTCGGCAGCGTCTTGAAGAACGCCGTCATGAAGAACACCGTGAACGGCAGCGAGTAGGCGATGTAGACCAGGATTAGACCGGTGTACGTGTTCAGCAGGCCGAGGTTCTGCAGGATCAGGAACAGCGGGACCAGCGCGAGGAACACCGGGAACGCCAGGCCCGAGACGAACAGGTAGTAGATGAACCGGTTGCCGAAGAACTTGTACCGGGCCAGCACGTACGCGGCCATCGAGCCGAACAGCATCGTGCCCGCCGTGCTGACCGCGACCACGAAGACGCTGTTGAGGAAGTACCGGCCGACGTGCGCCTCGCTCCACGCGGTGCGGTACGTCTCGAACGACAGCTTGCTGGGCAGGCTGAACGGGGCGTGCGTGAAGATCTCCGTGTTGCTCTTGAACGACGCGAGGATCACCCAGATCAGCGGCGCGATGACCAGCAGGCCCCAGACCGCCAGCGCGATGTGGGCGAAGCCGGTGAACATGCGGGTGTCGCGGTTGCCCTGGCCCGCTGCCGTGGCACGGCGGCCGGACCGCGACGCCGGTGCCGGATCGGGCGGCGGGACTGCCGAGGTGTCGGTGCTCATCAGGTTGGTCATCCTTGGCTCCCCGGGGCTCAGAGCTCGATCGACTCGCGCCGAGTGACCCGCAGGGTCAGCGCCGCGAACGTGATGGTGAGGAAGAACAGCACGACGCCCATCGCCGAGGCGTAGCCGAACTGGGCGTAGTCGAAGGCGTTGCGGTAGATCTCCAGGCCCAGCACCGTGGTGGCGCCGTCCGGACCGCCCCGGTCCACCGACATGACGTTGACCAGCGCGAACGCGTCGAATGCCGCGATGCCGAGGTAGACCCACGCCACCTGCAGCGTGTTCCACAGCAGCGGCAGCGTCACCTTGAAGAACAGCACCCCGCGCGATGCCCCGTCCAGCGCCGCGGCCTCGTAGATCTCCGTCGGGATCGAGCCCATACCGGCGGAGAACAGTACGACGTAGAAGCCCACGGCCTGCCACACGAGCACGGCCAGGATGGACCACAGCGCGATCCGGCCGTCCGCGAGGAACAGCACCGGCCCGAGGTTCAGCTGGTGCAGCAGGCCGTTGATGAGGCCGCTCTCGTCGGACGAGTAGACCCGGGCGAAGATGACCGCGACCAGCGCCAGCGCGAGCAGCTGCGGGAAGAAGAACACCACCCGGTAGAACTTCGAGCCCCGTACGCCCTGGGTCCGGCCGCCCTTCGACCCGCCGCCCACGTTGAGCAGGAACGCGAAGAACAGCGCGAGGGCGATCGTCAGCAACGGCAGGAAGATGAGCAGCACGATGTGGTGCCGGATCGCCTTCCAGAAGATGTCGTCGCCGAACAGCTTCGTGAAGTTGTCGATACCGATGTAGTGCACGTCCGGCGAGAAGCCCCGCCAGTCCGTGAACGACAACTGGAACGCCTGGACGTACGCCGCAATCACGAACGTCGCGTAGATGGTCACCGGCACGATCAGGAAGCCGATGATGAACGGGTACCTGCCGTGCTTCATGACTCTAGCTCCGTCCGTGATTGCGGGTACGTCGTCAGGGGTGGATCAGCGGTGGAACTTCTCGATGGAGGAGTCCTTCTTGATGGCGTCGGCCGCCTTCTGCATGCGGGCGCAGAACTTGTCGGCGGTGCCGCCGTTGTACATCAGCTCGTTCGTGGCGGCGCGGAGCTCGTCGTCGAGCTTCTTGTACCAGGTGTCGAAGCGGAAGCTGAAGTAGTTGGAACCGGCCGCGGACAGCATCTTGTTGCCGCTGGTCAGCCCGGGCGAGATGTCCTCGCCGTCGGTGGCGCCCTTGACGACGGTCAGCACCTTGGTGAGCTCGGTGAAGCCCTTGGCGCCGGCCTTCGACAGCATGTGGCGCAGGTACTCCATGCCGCCGCGCGGGTTCTTGCCGTGGCTGGCGACGAAGTACTGCTCACCGGCGGCCGCGTAGATCGCGGTCGCGGGCAGCTTGTCGGAGGCGGTGACGCTGGGGATCGGCATGACCTGGTAGTCGAAGCCGGCCGGGGTGTCCTTGGCCTGCTCGTTCTCCAGCCACGACCCGGACGGGTAGAAGCCCACCTTGTACTGGTCCTGCTGCAGCTGGACCTCGGTGTGCTTGAGCCCGAGGAACGCCTTGTTGGAGTACTTGGCGCCGACCTCGGCCCACGCGGCCGCGGCCTGCTTGACCGCGTCGTTGGTCCAGGCACCGTCCTCGAGGTTGTCGATGTTCTTGAGGACGTCCGCACCGCCGATCTTCGCAGCGCTGGTGAGGATCGCCGTGTACTGGTAGTACGAGGCGTTGGCGCCGGCGTAGCCGTACGGCGTGATGCCCTTGGCCTTCATCTTGTCCAGCAGCGCGGTGAAGTCCGCCCAGGTGGCCGGCGCGGTCCAGCCGTTGTCCTTGAACAGCTTGCCGGAGTACCAGAGCCCGAAGACCGTGAAGGCGTAGTTGAGCACGTACGGCTTGCCGTTGAACGTGCCCTGCTCGACCGTGCCGGGGATCAGGGTCTCCGCCACGGTCTTGCCGGGGATGTCCAGCGACGGCGCCGCGAACAGCTCGGTCAGGTCCTGCACCTGGCCGGCCTGCACGAGGGCGCCCTGGTCCATCAGCTTCGAACCGGAGTTGTTGATCATGTCCGGCGGGTTGCCCGCGGTGAACCGCGGCTGCACGACCGTCGCGATCTCCTCGGTCTGGCTGAACGCGACCTTCGAGTCCGGGAACAGCTTGTTGTACGACGGGATGTCCACGTCGGTGGCGTACTTGGTGCCCAAGCCACCGTTGAAGATGATGACCTCGAGCGGGGCCTTCGGGTCCACGCCGAGCGGGTTGGTCGCGGACTTCTCGCCCTTCGGCTTGTCCGCGTTGTTGCCGCTGTCGCTGCCACCGCCGACGCAGGCGCTGAGCATGCCGACGGCCGGGGTCGCGAGCAGGCCGACCGCAGCAGCGCGACGCAGCAGAGTACGGCGGTCAAGCTCGGGGGTGCCGAATATCTCGGACATCACATTCTCCTCGAGGGGTTTGGGAAGAGGTGGTCGGCCTGTGACGGAACCGGCCGCCAGGCGGAGCGGCTTGGAGGGTTATGCGGGTGAAGAGGGAGGATCTGGTACGGAGGGACTGCTTGACCGTCACCGGGGGCACGGGGATGGTCGCACCGGCCGGGGGCTGGCCCGGACGGCACCGATATTCATTTCTCGCCCTTCGCGTCCTTGACGGTCTTATGGCCGTGGACAGCCTGGGCGGTGCGCTGGAACGCGGTGTGCGAACGGTCGTGGGTGCGCTGCGCGACAGCAATGTAGAGAAGGTCGAGCACCACCAGCTGCGGATGACGCGCCGACAGCGCATCGGGCCGGAACGTGGTGGCCTGGGTGGCGGTGATCAGCACGATGTCGGCCAACTCCGCCAGCGGCGAGCGCGGGAAACTGGTGAGCGCGATCGTGGTGGCACCCCGGCTGCTCGCCTCGGCGAGCAGCTCGATCGTCTCCCCCGTCTCACCGCTGTGCGAGATGCCCAGCGCGACGTCGCCCGCCCGGGACAGCGCCGCGCTGGCCAGGCCGTTGTGCACATCGGACCACGCCCACACCGGTACGCCGATGCGGTGCAGGCTGAACTGCATCTCCTCACCGACCAGAGCGCTGCCGCTGGCGCCGTAGATGTTGACCCGCGACGCCGAGGCGATGGCGACCGCGGCCCGCTCGACCTCCGCGAGGTCGAGCAGTGTGGCGGTGTCGTGCATGGCCCGCGTGTCGGCCGCCATGATCTGACCCAGCACCCGGTCCAGCGGGTCGCCGGGCTCGATCTCCCGTCCGATGTCGACGGTCCAGCCCGCGGCGCGCGCCCGGCCGGTCTCGGCAGCGATGCCCAGCCGCAGGTCGGCGTACCCGTCGAAGCCGAGGGCCCGGCAGAACCGGGTCACGGTCGCCGGGGAGGTGCCGCTGCGCTCGGCCAGCTCGACGATCGTCGCCCGGGCGGCCGCGGCCGGGTCGGCCAGGACCTGCTCGGCGACCCGCTGCAGGGCGCCGGTGAACTCGGGGAGCCGGCTGCGGACCCGCACGAGCGCGTCGCCCGCGCCGCCCCCGACGGACACGACCTGGCCGCCCAGGGAGTCGACGACCGCGGTCAACGCGGTGTCGGTCATCTCTGGCTGCGCCATGGTGGTGTTCCCCTCAGGAAGGACTATTAACGGTTGCGGTAAAATTTCTTACTGAGACCCCCTTCCTGTCAAGAGCGTGAGTGAACTTTTCACGCGATTACTTGGAGTGAGAAGTCGAGCCACGGCGGTCGCTGTGTGATTTGACCACCGTCAATCCACAAATGTCCGAAACGGCCCGGCACGCCGCCACTGACCAGGTTGGATGCTGTTCACCCAGCGGCGGAACGGACGACCACGGCCTGGTCGACAGCAAACGTGATCACTCGCCCAGGCGCCCCCGACACCGGTACCAACATCACGGAGCGCACATGTTGGACCGATCGATGGCCGACATCCCATGAAAATCCGTGCCATGTGAACGATCGGCCGCCGCGCCTCGGACAGGGACGCGGCGGCCAACCGTTAGGAAATTGATGCGCAGGAGCTATGCGGAGGCGCGGATCGCCTCGGCGAAAACCTCGGAGCGGTGCTCGAAGTTGCGGAAACGGCCGTAGCTCGGCGCCGCCGGGGACAGCAGCACCACGCCCCCGGCCGGGGTCACCTCGCGGGCCAGGCGCACCGCCGCGGGCAGGTCCTCGGCGATCTGGGTACGCACCCCGGGCAGCCCGGCCAGCTGCGCGAGGATCCGCGGGCCGCTGTCCGGCAGACCGATCACCGTGATGTCCCGGCCGCGCAGATGCTCCCGCAGCGGCCCGTAGTCCAGCCCCCGGTCCGTGCCGCCGACCAGCACGGTCAGCGGCCGCCCCTCGTACGCGTCGATCGCATGCATCGCCGAGTACGGGCTGGTCGACAACGTGTCGTCGACGAACGTCAGACCCGACGGGTCATCGATCTCGGCCAGCCGGTGCGGCAGCCCCTCGAACGCCGTGACCGCCTTCTCCAGCACCCCCCGCTGATCCACCACGTCCACGCCCATGCCGTCCAGCACGGCCAGCGCCACGCACAGATTGCGCCCGTTGTGCTGCCCGCGCAGCCGCAGCGCCGTCCGCGGGAACAGGCGCGTGTCGCTCGCGTACACGTAGTCGTCCGGGCCGATCCGGAACCGCGAATCCGGCCCGGCGGCCTCCACCGGCGGCCAGCCGTTGAGGTCCGAGACGCCGCGCACCTCGCCCGACAGGCGCTCGTCGGCGCCGTTGACCACGATCAGCTGCGGGCCGTGCCGCAGCAGGTTGAGCTTGTCTCGGTAGTACTCGCGCTCACCGCCGTGCGCGTCCAGATGCTCCGGGAACAGCGCGGTCACCACAGCCACCCGCGGCGAATCGGTCAGATCCGCACATTGGTAGCTGGACAGCTCCAGCACGTACAGCTCGGCGTCCGGCAGATCCAGCAGGGGTACCCCGATGTTGCCGCCGAGCACGTTCGGCTTGCCCACGGCCTCCAGCAGCCGGCTGATCAGGCTGGCCGTCGTGCTCTTGCCCTTGCTGCCGGTCACCCCGACCGTACGGGCGGCGTGATCGGCCAGCCACAGCGCGCTGCCGCCGGTGATCGTGATGCCCCGGGAACGCAGCTCGGCCATCCACGCGTGCGTCGAGGGCACCCCCGGCGAGCGGACCACAACCTCCGCCGCGGCCAGCGCCGCGAACGCGTGCTCTCCCCCGGCCAGCGGGGCCAGCGCCGCCAGCTCGCCCTCCCACGGTACGGACAGGTAGTCGGCGCTGTCCTCGACGACGATCAACCGCGCCGGCTTGTGCGCCGCAATCGCCCGGACGGCCGCCCGGCCTTCCCGGCCGGTGCCCCAGACAGCAACGGACCGGCCGGTGAGGTCTGCCAGGCGCAACGTCGTCTCCCTTGGTCGAGTCGCACTAGTATGGCTCGCCGGGACGACGACGGGAGCCACTGGGTGCACGCGCAATTCGAGGTCATGCGATTCCCCTCGTACGCCTTCGACCCCGGCACCGGCGTCGTCACGTTCGACTACCTGCTCGACGGGCCGGCGCCGCTGCGCTTCACCGAGACGATCGAGCTGCCCGTGCCGGCGACCCCGCCGACCCCCGCGACCCTGGCCACGGTGCGCCGCGTACTTGACCTGCTGCACGTGGTGGCCGGGGTGAGCTACTACAAGGTCGGCGCGCCGCCCCGGGTCCAGGCGCCGGCGCCCGTCCCGGCCGCGGCCCAGGCGCTGTTCACCGCGGTCTACACGCACGGCCTCGCCGAGTACGCGTACCGCAACGACCTGCCGCACGTGCTCGGCCTGGCCGTCGAGGTGCCTGGCGTGACCGGGCCCGCGGCGCCGGTCGACAACGCCGAGGGCCGCCCGCTGTCCGCGGTCGGCGGCGGCAAGGACTCCATCGTCACGCTGGAGATCCTGCGCGCGGCCGGGCTCGACCCGGTGCCGTTCTCGGTCAACCCGAACCAGGTGATCGTCGACGTGAACGCCGCGTCCGGGCTGCCCGCGCTCGCCGCCCGGCGCCGCCTCGACCCGCACCTGTTCGAGCTCAACAAGGCCGGAGCGCTCAACGGCCACATCCCGGTCACCGCGATCAACTCCCTGATCGCGATCGCCACCGCCACCCTGCACGGCCTCGGCCCGGTGGTGATGTCCAACGAGCGTTCCGCCTCCGACCCGAACCTGATCTGGAACGGCCACGAGGTCAACCACCAGTGGTCCAAGGGCGTGGATGCGGAGGGCCTGCTGCGGGCCGCCGTGACCGCCCACGCGGGCCTGACCGAGCCGTACTTCTCGCTGCTGCGCTCGCTGTCGGAGCTGCACATCGCCCAGCTCTTCGCCCGGCACACCCGCTACGACGACGTCGTGACCAGCTGCAACAAGGCGTTCAAGCTGCACGACCGGACGGCCCGCTGGTGCGGCGACTGCCCCAAGTGCCGGTTCGTCTACCTGGCCATGGCGCCCGCGATGAGCCCGCAACGCCTGACCGGCATCTTCGGCCACGACATGCTCGCCGACCCGGCCCAGGTCCCGGGGTTCGCAGAGCTGCTCGGCATCGACGCGCACAAGCCGTTCGAGTGCGTGGGCGAGGTGGAGGAGTCCCTGGTCGCACTCGGCATGCTCGCCGAGGACCCGCGGTGGCGGGACATGCCCGGGGTCGTCGCGCTGACCGGCGCCGTGCCCGAGGCCGCATGGGCCAGTGCGTCCCGGCAGGACGTGCTGACCCCGGGCGGGCCGACGTTCGTTCCGCCCGCGTACGCGAAGGCGCTGGTCGACGCCTACTCCGGCGCGTCGTGATGGATCCGCTCCGGCGCCACCCCTAGCTGTTGCAGGGCCGCGCCGGTCGCCTCCAACATGATCGGCGGTCCGGCCAGGAAGACCTCGTGCCGCGACCACTCGCCGTAGGCCGCGATCGCGTCCGTGACCAGGCCCGATGCGTACGGGCCCGGGTCGCCCTCCGAGATGACCGGGACCACCGTGGCGCGCCGGCACGACCGGGCGATCTCCGCGATCTCGTCGATGTCGTACAGCTCGGCCAGGGTCCGGGCGCCCCAGAACAGCACCGCCGCCCGCGCGTCCCGGGTCGCCGCCAGCTCGATCAGCAGCGCCTTGAGCGGCGCGACCCCGGTGTCACCGGCCACGAACAGCAGGTCGTTGCGGTTGTCCGTGGGCAGGCCCATGGCGCCCTCGGCCTGGGCGATCCGGAGGTGGTCGCCGGGGCTCGTGCGGTGCACCAGCGCCCCGCTCACCCCGGAGTGAGTCTTGGCCCGTACATGCAACTCCACGGTGTTGTCGCGGCGCGGCGCCCCGGACAGCGAGTACGGGCGCCACACCCCGGGCAGCTCCGCCACCTCGATCCGCGCGAACTGCCCCGGCCGGTACGGCATCGGCAGGTACGGCCGGACCCGCACCACCGCGAGATCGGGCCGGCGCAGCTCGTGCTCCGTCACCACCGCGCGCCAGGTCATCGGCTCGTACCCGGCGGTGGCCATGCCGTGCGCGATCCAGTCGTGGGCGTGCTGCCAGGAGCCCCGCCACGCCTCATCCAGGTCCTGCCGCCAGGCCCCGGCCAAGCCCGCGCGCATCGCCTCGGCCAACGCCGCTCCCACGAGCTGGGTCGACGGCAGCGAGACGCCGCAGTGGGCCAGCGCGGCACCCAGCTCGGCGCAGCCGGCCGCCAGGGCCGGCGGGTCGTCGAAGTTGCGCGCCAGCCAGGTCAGCGCCGCGGCGAGCTGGTCGCGCTGGCTCAGCGGACCGCCCGGCAGCGTGGCCAGCAGGTCCGGCACCGCCTGCCGCAGCGCCGCCTGCAGGCGGGTGGCCACCTCCGGCGCGCCGCCCGCCTCGGTCAGGCTGCCCACGAGCAGCCGCTGCACCGCCCGCAGGGCGACCTCGTCCGCGGGGTCCATGCCATCGAGTGCCGCGGCAGCGGTCCGGGCCGGCGGCATGACGATCGGCGGCGGCCCGAGCTGGGTCGGGTGTGTGTCCGCCCGGACCGCGCCGCCCGGGATCCCGGCGGCCGGGGGCGGGCCCGGCGGGGCCGGGGGCACGGGGTTGGGCACCGGCCGCCCGAGGGGTTGCAGACCACCACCGGCCATCGCGCGTGCGACCTCCGCGCCGGGCGCCAATACCGGAGGCTGCCCGCCGGGCGCCAATACCGGAGGCTGCCCGCCGGGCGCCAATACCGGAGGCTGCCCGCCGGGCGCCAATACCGGAGGCTGCCCGCCGGGCGCCGATGCCGGGGGCTGCGCGGAGGCCGGTGCCGGAAGCTGCCCGGCGGAGGCCGCCATGCGCAGCTGGATGGCGCGGATCAGCGCCAGCAGGTGCGGCTGGCCGGAACCCGAACCGGAGCCGATCATCGACACCTGCACACCCCCCGAGACGCCGGACCATCACGAATGCGCCGGACCACGCGAACAGGACAACCGTACTGCCGACGCGCTGAGGCCCGAAAGCGTGGTGCCCGTGCTACGCGGTGGCCGCCGCCATCCGCCCGACGGCCTCGTCGAGGATCTCGGCACTCGTGCCGAAGTTGAGCCGCACGTGACCGGTGCCCGGGGCGCCGAAGCGCAGGCCGGGCTCCAGGGCGATCCGCCCGCGGGCGAAGAACAGCTCCCGCGGTGCGTCGCCCGAGCCCAGGACCGCGCAGTCGAGCCACGCCAGGTACGTCGCGTCGGGCGGTCGCCATCGCACCCCCGGCAGGCGTTCGGCGAGCAGACCGCCGAGCTGGGTGCGGCGCGCGTCGAGAGTGGCCAGGAGCCGGTCGAGCCAGGCGCCGCCCTCCGTGTACGCGGCGACGCTCGCGAGCACCCCGAGGTGCCCGGTACGCCAGCGGGCGTCCGCCGGGAAGCGGTGCACCAGGGCGGCCGTCGCGGGCGCGGCGGTCACCACGGCGGCGCACTTGAGGCCGGCCAGGTTGAACGCCTTGCTGGCCGACACCACGCTCACCGCCACCTCGGCAGCGCCGGGCACGCTCAGCAGCGGCGTGAACGTAGCGCCCGGCAACACCAGCGGCGCGTGGATCTCGTCGCTGACGATCGGGACGCCGTGGACCCGGGCGAGGCGGACCAGCGCGGCGAGCTCGTCGGGAGTATGCACCCGGCCGACCGGGTTGTGCGGGTTGCACAGCACGTACGCGGCGGGCCGGGCCGCGAACGCCCGGTCCAGCGCGGGCAGGTCCAGGCGGAAGCCGCCGTCCTCGTCGCGGGCCAGGGGCACCTCGTGCAGCCGGGCGCCGGCCTCGGGCACCCAGTCGAAGAACGGCGGGTACACCGGCGGGCTGACCACCACCGCGTCGCCGGGACGGGCGAGCGTGCGCAGCAGTTCCACGACGCCCACGCCGACGTCCGGTACGGCCGTCACCGCCGTCGGATCGACGGTCCAGCCCCAGCGTCGCGCCGCGAACCCGGCCAGCGCGGCACCCAGACCGGCATCGGCCGCCGAGTACCCGGTGTCGGACGCCTCGACCGCCGCGCGCAGCACCTCGGCGACCGGCGGGGCGAGCGCGAAATCCATCTCGGCGACGGTCAGCGGCAGCACGTCGGGCGGATGGGTCCGCCACTTGGCGCTGCTGCGGCGGCGCAGCTCGGCAAGGGGCGGGACGGGCAGTTCGGCGCTCATGCCCCCATCCTCGCGTACGCATCGAGAGCCCTCTTGCCCTTCCTGAGTTTGTATTGCAAACTTGTTGGGTATCCACATCCGAGGGGGTTCCCATCATGACCGACCTGTCCCGCTCGCCCGGCGCGGGCGAGGCCGAAGCACTGCTGGCCGACATGGCCCGGCTGCGGCACGCCACCCGGCGGGCCCGGCACGCGTACGCGGTGCCCACGCTGCTGTTCGGCGCTCTGACGCTGATCGCCGCACCGCTGTACCTCGACCACATCGGACCCAGCGAACTGCGCGCCACGCTCGACAACCCGCCGATGGCCGGGCTCGGCGGCGACCTGCTGGAGCACTCCGCGGCGATCGGCTGGTACTGGCTGGGCGCCCTGATCGGCGGCTACCTGCTCACGCTGTACTGGTACCGGCGGCACGCGCTCACCAGCGGCGTCCAGAGCCCCACCCGCCGGTACGTGTGGGCCGGCGTCGCCGGGGTCACCACCGGCCTGGCGCTCGGCCCGGTCCTCGACTGGCTCACCACACAGGCGTGGACCACGGTCTCCGACGTCGCCCGGCCACTGCTGGGTCCGGTGCAGGTCGTGCACAACCTCGGCCTGGTCCCCGTGTTCGTCGTCGCGGCGGGCCTGCTCGTGCTGGCCTGGCTGGAACGCAGCCTCCTGCTGGCCACCGTGGCCGGCACCGTCCTGGTCACGCTGGCGCTGGGCGCGGCATCCATCGCCTCGGGCGCCGCCACGGACGCCTTCCCCCGGTACGGCTACCTGCCGCCCGTACTGTTGTCGGGCCTGATCCTGCTCGCCGCCGGTGGTGTCGCCGCCGCCCGGACCCGCCGGACGCCCGCATGACCGAGCCCGACGCGTCCCCATCGAGCCCACCCGACGCGCACCCCACCAGCGGACTCGACGACGTCGTGCACCAGCGGCACCGCCTCGGCATCCTCACCGTCGCCGACGAGGCCGAGCGAGTCGAGTTCACCTATCTGCGCGACGCGCTGCAGCTCACCGGCGGCAACCTCTCCCGGCACCTCGCGGTGCTGGAGGAAGCCGGTCTGATCAGCCAGGAGAAGGGTCACCAGGGACGCCGCCCGCGGACCTGGATCACGATCACCGACCAGGGCCGCACCGCACTGCAGGCGGAACTGGACGACCTGGACCGGCTGATCCGACGGCACCGCGCCGGCCGGACGAGCTGAGACCCCTCACCCGGATGCGGGTTCGTCGTCGCGGCCCAGCTCCCAGAACGCGACCGCGGCCGCGGCCGCGACGTTGAGCGAATCCACCCCCCGGCGCATCGGAATACGGACCCGCACGTCACTGCCCGCCAGGGCGTGCCGCGACAGGCCCGGGCCCTCCGCACCGAGCACCAGCGCGGCCCGGGCCCGCTGCGCCCCGGTGAGGCGCTGCAACGGTACGGCGTCCGCGCCCGGGGTCAGCGCGAGCACGGTGAAACCGGCCTCGCGGACCCGTTCCAGGCCGTCCGGCCACGGTTCCAGCCGGGCGTACGGGACGGCGAAGACCTCACCCATGCTGACCCGAACGCTGCGCCGGTACAGCGGGTCCGCGCAGGACGGCGAGAGCAGCACCGCGTCGATGCCCAGCGCCGCCGCGCCGCGGAACACCGCACCGATGTTGGTGTGGTTGTTGACGTCCTCCAGGATCGCCACCCGGCGGGCGGCCGCCAGGACGTCGTCCGCCTCGCGCAGCGGCAGCCGGTGGAACGAGGCGAGCACCCCGCGGTGCACGTGGAAACCGGTGGCGCGTTGCAGCACGTCGGGGGTTGCCGCGTACACGGGTGCGGTGCCGAGCAGATCGCCCAGCTGGTCGACCCGCTTGGCATCGACCAGATAGGAACGTGGCGCGTACCCGGCGCGCAGGGCCCGGCGCAGCACCAGTTCGCCCTCCGCGATGAACAGCCCGTGCGGCGGTTCCCACCGGGTACGCAGTTCCACGTCGGTCAGCGCGCGATAGTCGCCGAGCCGTTCGTCGTCCGGATCCGTCAGCAGGTGCACAGTGGACATCAGCCGCTCAGTCCACCCGGTACGTGAGGTGGGTGGCGGTGCCGGAGGGCCTGACCCGTACCTGGCGCAGCTCACGCGGGGCGACCCCGCCGGCGAACAGCGGCGTGCCCGCGCCCAGCAGCACCGGCGACACGTGCAGGCGCAGCTCCTCCAGCAGCCCGGCGTCGAGGCAGCCGCGGATGACCTCGGCGCCGCCCATCACCACGACGTCACGTTCCTCGGCCATCGTGCACGCCTTGCTGACCGCGCTGCCGACACCGTCCACGACGAACGTGACCCGGTCGGCCATGCGTACCTTGTCGGGAGGGTTGCGGGTCACCACGAGCACGGGCTGCTGGCCCACGGCGTCGGCGCCGTAGCCCACGTCGTCGTTCCAGCCGTACGGACCGTCCACGATGTCGAACAGGCGGCGGCCCATCACGATGACGCCGGTGTTGTCGACCGCCTCGGCGAGCACCTCGGCGTCAACGTGGTCACCCCGGAACGCCCACGTGTGCAACGCCTCGCCGCCGCGGCCCAGGCCCTGGTCCAGGCCGGGGTCGGGGCCGGTCACGAACCCGTCGACGGACATCGAGATGTCGGCCACCACCTTGGCCATGTCCACGCTCCTTCCCGCGAGGCGCAGCACCCGCGCCCCGTCCACGGGAGCATGCCACCCGCCCGGCGCCACAGGTTCCGGGGCTCTGGAGATCGTGGAAGCCCGCCTCCAGGATCGCGGAAGGCGGCGGTCAGGCCGCAGGGATCAGGCGGTTGCCGGTCCACGCGAGTCCCATGCCCGCGGCGAGCATCAGCAGCGCACCGACCGTGGGCAGTGGACGTACCGCGAACGTACCGGCGCCGATGGACACCGCGGCGAGCATGACCAGGATCCCGTCGGCCGGGTTGACCAGCCGCGACCGGAAGACCGCCCAGCCCAGCAGCAGCCAGCCCGCCCCGGTGACCGCCGCCCCGACGAACGCGAGCGTCCGCACGGCGTCACCGGACAGGGCGCTGCCGGCCGGGGACGTGTCCGGCGGCAGGGCGGCGATCGGGAGCAGCAGCATGACGCCCGCGAGACCGACCAGCAGCCCGGCCAGGGCGGGGCGGCGTACCCGGGAACCGGCGAGCAGCCCGGCCAGGGCGATCATCGCGACCAGCGAGAACCAGCCCGCGGACAGCCGCAACAGCAGCGGGCCGGGCTGGGCGCCGAGCGTCGACCAGCCGTACAGGATCGCGGCCACCGGTAACGCCCAGAGGGCAACCCGCGCGTAGCGGCGTACCGACCAGATCCAGACGGCCTCACGGACCGGGAGCAGCCCGTCGTCGGCGCCGGTGGCGGGCTGGGCGGCGCCGACCCACGCGGGCGCGACCCGCAGCGGACGGCCACTGGCGGTGTGATGCTGGCTGATGCTCATGGCACACGCCCCCCGCTGTGCTCAGCCGAGCGGCCGGGGGGCACCGTCGGATCCCTGTCGGCCAGCCTTCCAGAAACCAGGCACGCACGGATCATTTCCGCCAAAATCGGACTGTCGGCCTGTCGGACGACGGACGCACAGAACGGCCCGGCCGGCATACGCATGATGCCGTCCGGGCCGTCGTGTGCCTGGGTTCAGGCGCGTTCCTGCTGCTGGTGCGCGCCGTTGTAATCGCCGCTGTCCAGGGCCGCGGGTGTCGGCTCCGGCGCGGGCAGGCCCTTCGGGGCGTCGCCGGACACCTGCGCCTCGGCTGCCCGTACGGCGGCGTCGACCTTCTCCGCCTCGGCGGCCGCGGCCTGAGCCGCCGCCGCGGCCTCCCGCTCGACCGCACCGGCGTCGACGGCGGACGACGGGGCGTCCCCGACCATGTTGGCCAGGCCGCCCAGCGCACCGCCGAGACCCTCCAGCGCCTTGGTCAGCTCGGTCGGCACGATCCACACCTTGTTCGCCGAGCCGTTGGCGATCTGCGGCAGCGACTGCAGGTACTGGTACGCGAGGACCTTCTGGCTCGGATTGGCCTGGTGGATCGCGTCGAACACCGTACGGATGGCCTTGGCCTGGCCCTCGGCCTGCAGGATGCGGGCCTGGCGGTCACCGTCGGCGCGCAGCACGGCGGCCTGCTTCTCACCCTCGGCCGTGAGGATCTGCGCCTGCTTGTGACCCTCGGCGTTCAGGATCGCGGCGCGCCGGTCCCGCTCCGCGCGCATCTGCTTCTCCATCGAGTCACGGATGCTTGGCGGCGGCTCGATCGCCTTGATCTCGACCCGGGTCACCTTGATGCCCCACCGGCCGGTGGTCTCGTCCAGCACGCCGGACAGATGCTTGTTGATCTCCTCGCGGCTGGTCAGGGCGCGCTCCAGATCCAGCGAACCAATGACGTTACGCAACGTGGTGACCGTGAGCTGCTCGATGGCCTGCAGGAAGTTCGAGATCTCGTAGGTGGCCCGGACCGGGTCGACCACCTTGAAGTAGAGCACGGTGTCGATGGAGACCACCAGGTTGTCGCTGGTGATGACCGGCTGAGGCGGGAAGCTGACGACCTGCTCGCGCATGTCCACCTTGGTACGGACCGCGTCGATGAACGGGACCAGCAGGTTCAGCCCGGGCGAAAGGGTGCGCTTGTACCTGCCCAGACGCTCGACGACGTCCATCCGCTGCTGCGGGACGATTCGCACGGACCTGATCAGCGTGATGACCGCGAACAACGCGATCACCATGACCAGGAGACCGATCACATAATCCATGGTGCCTCTCTTTATCGAATGTGCTCAGCAGCTCAGAGATGGGGCAGGTCGTCGCGCCAGACCAGCGCGGTGGCACCGCGTACCTTCACGACCCGGACGTGGTCGCCCGGCTGGTAGGTCTCCGTGCCGTCGAACGAGCGCGCCTGCCACAGCTCCCCGTCGATCTTGATCATGCCGCGGTCCGCGTCGACCTCCTCCAGCACGGTCGCCTGCGCACCCTCCAGGGCGGCCAGACCGAACGAGGACTCCCCGGCGTCGAGCTCCGGATGCGAACGCTTCACGATCAGCGGCCGGATCGCACCGACGGACAGCGCGGAGACAACGGCGAAAACGATCGTCTGCAGGAGCACCGGCGCCCCGAGCGCGGCGGCACCCGCGGCCGCGAGCGCACCCGCCGCGAACATGATGACGAACAGGGTCGCGGTGAACGCCTCGGCGATCGCGAGGGCGATGGCGAGAACGATCCACAGCACGGCTTCCACCCCACGATCGTGACACGAAGGCGCACTCCGGGGCGATGGCCCGACCGACCCACGCGCGCCCGCCACCATGACGCTGCGTGCACCCGCGTCCTGTATCCGTAGCCATATGCGCGCGGGGCCCGTTGTACACCAGGCATCGCCCCCCGAACATCCCCCTGGAAGGTGCGCCGTGTCCCTGTTGCCGGAAACCGGCCGACGTGTCAACGAGATCGCCGCACAGGCCCAGTCCGCGGGCCGGGCGCCGTCGCTGGCACTGGGTATCGTCCGCGACGCCAAGCTGCTGCACTTCGCGGCGGCGGGCGAACGACCGCAGCCCGACCCCGGACTCCAGTACCGCCTCGGATCGATCACCAAGACCATGACCGCGACGATGATCATGCAGCTGCGCGACGAGGGCTTCTTCGCCCTCGACGACCTGCTGTACCGGCACCTGCCGGGCACCTCGGTCGGCGGGATCACCCTGCGCCAGCTGCTCGGGCACGTCTCCGGGCTGCAGCGCGAACCCGACGGCACCTGGTGGGAACGCACCACCGGCGGCGACGTCGACCAGCTCCTGGCCGAGTTGCCGTACGAGAAGGTCGCCGGCCCGCCGTTCCGGCGCTACCACTACTCGAACCTCGCGTACGGGCTGCTCGGCGCGGTGCTGCACCGGGTCACCGGCGAGGACTGGCCGACCCTGGTCAGCAAACGGGTGCTGGACCCCCTGGGCATGAAACACACCACGTACGGGCCGGTCGAGCCGTTCGCCCGCGGCTACGTGGTCCACCCGCTGCACGGCAGCCTGCACGAGGAGCCGCGGCTGGACGCGGGCGCGATGGCGGCGGCCGGGCAACTCTGGTCCACGGTCGCGGACATGGCGGCGTGGGCCGCGTTCCTCGCCGACCCGGCCCCCGAAGTGCTCGCCCCCGACACCGTCGACGAGATGTGCGCACCGGTCGTCATCGCGGACGACACCTGGACCGCCGGCCACGGGCTGGGCCCGCAGCTGTACCGGGTCGGCGAGCGGGTGTTCGTGGGCCATGGCGGCTCCATGCCCGGGTACGTGGCGCAGCTTGCGGTGCACCGGCCCAGCCGTACCGGCGTGATCGCGTTCGCCAACGCGTACGGGCTGCGCGGCACCCACATCCAGCGGGTGGCCCTGGACGCGCTGACCGCCGTACTCGACGCCGAGCCCGTCACGGTGCAGCCGTGGCTGCCCACCGCCGCGCCCGAGGGTGAGGCCGCCGAACTGTGCGGCCGGTGGTGGTGGATGGGCCGCGAGTACGAGATCCGCGCCGACGCCGACGGCGTGGTGATGACGTGCCTGACCGTGCCGACAATCCCGTGGCGTTTCGCGCGTGAGGCGCCCGACCGGTGGCGCGGCACCTCCGGCATGAACGACGGCGAGATCCTGACCGTGCTGCGCGACGCGGACGGCGCCGCGGCCACGCTGGACATCGCCACGTTCGTCTTCGGCCGCGACCCGTCCCACCTGGCCTGACCGTTCAGCCGGCCGGGTCGTCCAGCACGGTGACGAAGTCGATGAGCCGCTCCATCGCGTTGACCAGCGGCGTCTCCACGTCCTTGTAGCTGTTCACCCCGGCCAGGATCCGGCGCCACATCTCCGCCGGTTCGGCGACCCCGGCCGCCGCACAGACCCCTTCCTTCCAGGGCTGCCCGGGCGGCACCACCGGCCAGGCGCGCAGCCCGACCCGCTCCGGCCGCACCGCCTGCCACACATCCACGTACGGGTGCCCGGTGACCAGCACATGCGGTGAGGTGACCGCGGCGACGATGCGGCTCTCCTTGGAGCCGGGCACCAGATGGTCGACCAGCACCCCGAGTTTGCGCCGCGGCCCCAGGGCGAAGTCACGAACCGCGTCGGCGAGGGAGTCGATGCCGTCCAACGGCTCCACCACGACACCCTCGATGCGCAGGTCGTCGCCCCAGATCCGCTCCACCAGGGCGGCGTCGTGGATGCCCTCGACCCAGATCCGGCCCGCCTTGGCGACCTGGGCGCGTACCCCGTGGACCGCCACCGACCCGGACGCCGTACGCCGCGGGCGCACCGGCACGGCCCCGCCGCCCGCCGGACGGCGCAACGTCACCACGTTGCCCTCCAACCGGAACGCGGCCGGTTCGAGCGGGAAGTTGCGGCGGCGACCGTTGCGGTCCTCCAACACCACCGCACCCAATTCGAAACCGACGACGGCGCCGCAGAAACCGGAGTCCACGTCCTCCACGACCAGGTCACGCTCGGCGTCGATGACCGGCACGACCTTGCGCCGGCGCCAGTTGCCGGCGAGCACATCCTCCCCATACATGCCCCGCACGGTAACTCCCCCGTGCGGGTACGCCCGCCCGACGCTCCGGCCGAGACAACCCCGGTGATCGGCACGTACCCTTGCTCGCATGTCCCCCGCAGCTGATGCGGCCACGCTCACCGCGCGCCGCTCGACCCGGTTCGTGGCCTGGGTGCGTGCCTGGCGCGCCGGGCTCGTCCCGTTCGACGAGCTGGCCGACGAGATCGCCGCCGGCGAGGAGCACCTCGTCGCGGACTCCCCCGGCACGTGGACCGACGTGTCCCTGTCCGCGGCCCTGCCCGCCTTCGCCAAGCTGCACCCGGACGACATCCGGCTCGTGCTTCCCGCCCCCGGCGACCCCCGCGGCCTGCCCGGCCCCGGGGAGCTCACGGGCGCGGCGCTGCTGGCCGGCGAGGCCGTGATGACCCCGGAATTCGGCGTGGTGCCCGAGGTGCGCCGGCACACGTCCGGTTCCGGGGTGACGTTCGAGACCGTGCTGTGGCGCTTCCACCCGGTGCCCGCGACCGGGTTCCGGCCCGGCTTCCAGATGGCGCCCGCCGAGGCCGAGGCCGAGCTGACCACCGCGCTGACCGAGGCGACCGCGCAGCTCACCCGGCTCGACGTCGCCCAGTGGCGCCCCGAGCTGGCCGGGGCGTTGCAGGCGCTGCGCCGCCCGGAGAGCACGGCCACCCTGCCACCCGGCTTCGACCCGCGTTCGCGGCGCCTGTTCGCCCGGGCCAGCATCCTCGACCAGGTGCTGGCGCTCGCCGAGCACAGTGCCCCGGGAGGCGCCGTCAACGGGTACGAGGCTCAGCAGCGCGACGCCGCGTTACGCCCGCTGACCTCGGCCTGCCGTCAGGCGCTCGTCGCGGCGTGCAACTCGCCGCTGCACCCCTGAGCCGCACATGCCGGACCGATACGCACACTGCACCTTCTGCGGGGCCCGTTTCACCCCCGGCCAGCCGTGGCCGCGCCGGTGCGCCGCCTGCGGCGAGACCAGCTACCTGAACCCGGTGCCGGTCGCGGTCGCTCTCCAGCCGGTCGGCCTGGGCCTGCTGGTCGTGCGGCGGGCCATCCCCCCGGCCGCGGACCTGCTGGCCCTGCCGGGAGGCTTCATCGAGCGCGGGGAGACCTGGCAGGAGGCGACCGTACGCGAGCTGCGCGAGGAGGTGGGCGTGCCCGCCGACCCGGCGACCGTACGCCTTTTCGACACGCTCAGCGCCCCCGACGGCACGCTGCTGGTCTTCGGCCTGCTCCCGTCGCTCGCCTCGCCCGAAGCCCTGCCGGACAGCGTCGCGAACACCGAGTCGCACGGCTGGCGGATCCTCGACGCGCCCGTCCCGCTCGGCTTCGACCTGCACACCCGCGTCGTCGAGGCCTATTTCGCCGGGATCGCCGCCGCCTTCTGACCGACGGCTGCCACCGGGTCGGGCCGGAAGGTGCCCTGCTCGGCGGGTATCCGGCGCCGTCGTGGCTGCGCGCGGATCAGTCCGGCGTTGCGGTCCGCCCACGCCATCCGGATGTACCAGAGGACACCCAGCGGGGTGAGCACGAGGCTGGTGACCAGCGTGTAGAGCGGCATCAGGGCGAGCCACCGGGTGCGCTGGCGCCAGTGGGCGTACGTGGTGACCGCCGTGTGCAGCACCAGCACGATCAGCAGGACCCGGCCCGCCGCGGCCAGCGACAGCCAGCGCAGCGGCGTGCCCAGCGTGACCAGCAGCGTGCCGTAGACCCAGAAGAACGGGTGCCGCAGCAGCAGCTGGGCGTTGACGGCGAACAGCCGGAACTCTCCCCCGGACCAGGCCAGCCGCTGCCGCCACCAGCTCCGCAACGTGTTCGGCACGGTGGTCAGCACCGGGAACGGCAGGTGCCCGACCCGGTAGCCGAGCGCCGTGGCGAGCAGCCCTGCCTCCACGTCGTTGCCCTGGAAGAACATCGAGTGGCGACGCATCACCGCCCGGTGCACCTCGGTACGCGCGACGTGGCACGCGCCGGACACCTGCCACGGCGCGATCCGGCGCAGATTCATCGCCGTGCGGTACTCGTACGCCTGGAGCCGCTCCAGCATCCCGGAGGTGTTCGCCGGCACGAGTGGCACCGACGCGAAGTCGTACCCGTGGGCGGCCATGGCGCCGACCAGCTCGCCGAGCGGGCGCTCCGTGGTGGTGTCGGCGTCGACGCACACCACGTACGGGCGGGTCACCGCGTGCTCAAGCGCCTCGCGTACCAGGCGGTCGCGGATCGTGCCGGAGGTGGCCCGGCGGCCGTTGCCGCCGGCGCCGCCGGCGACCGACTCCGCCCGGAAGATCCGGAAGCCGTGCCGGCGGGCCAGGCCGGCGATCGCGGCGTAGAAGTACCCGGACTCGCCGCCGGTGGTGCACAGCACCACCCGGTCGCCGTACTGCGCCAGGTAGTCGACGTTCTCGAGGTACGACACCGAGCCGTAGATCGGCACCAGCACGTCGAAGTCCTCGACCGGTACGCCCTCAGCGGCCGGAGCGCGGCGGGCCACCCGGGCGCTGATCCACGCCAACCGGTCGATGAGCACGGACGTCACCGGGATGATCAGCAGCGACAGCGCCAGGACCAGCCAGCTCACGGTGCTCGCGGTCACTAGGGCACCATCCCTTCGACAGGATCTTGGAAGTAGGGTCTTGTCGATCTCGGCGAGGTTCGGGAGATGGCTTGGTGCGGTCGCCCTTCGAGGGCCTTCATGACACCGCCACTCCCGGGCCTTGCCGGGGCTGCCTGACCGGCAACAGGGAGATGCGCCGTAGAGCGCCGGTTAGTGACCACCCGGCCGTCAGCCCCGCTCGTCGAGTCACGTCGCTGCCAGCGTTTGTAGGAGTTGTGTTGTCTCTCAACGTCGAAGGAGCATCCTTCTTCGTCGGAATCGACTGGGCCGCCGAGACTCACGCCGTGTGCGTGCAGGACGAAGCCGGCCGGAAGATCGCCGCGTTCACCATTGAGCACACCGCCGACGGCCTGGCCGGCCTGACCCGGCGGCTGGCCCGCATCGGCGAGCCCGAGACCATGCCAGTCGGGATCGAACGCCCGGACGGCCGCCTGGTCGACGTGCTGCTCGAAGCCGGCCACCCGGTGGTGCCGGTCAAACCGAACGCCATCAAAGCGTGGCGCGACTCCGAGGTGCTCTCCGGCGCAAAGTCCGACGCCGGCGACGCCGAAGTCATCGCCGAGTATCTGCGGCTGCGTCGGCACCGGCTGCACCTGGCCACCCCGTACTCGGCGCAGACCAAGGCCTTGCGCACCGTGGTCCGCACCCGTGGTGACCTGGTCGAGATGCGCGTCGCGGCCACCAACCAGCTGTCCGCGCTGCTCGACGCGCACTGGCCCGGCGCCAAAGCGATCTTCGCCGACGTGGAATCGCCGATCGCCCTGGAATTCCTGACCCGTTACCCGACCGCCCGCCACGCCCAGCACCTGGGCGTCAAACGCCTGGCCGCGTTCTGCGTCAAGCACGGCTACTGCGGCCGGCGCCCCGCCGAGCAACTCCTGGCCCGGCTGCGCGGCGCACCCGCCGGCACCCTGGACGAGACGCTCTGCGAGGCGGTCCGTGACACGGTCCTCGCCCTGGTCACCATCTTGAAGGCCATGGTCGGCGCACTCAAGGACCTCGACCGCAGCACCATCGCCACACTCGGAGAGCACCCAGACGCGCCGATCTTCACGTCGCTGCCAAGGTCTGGTCAGATCAACGCCGCCCAGATACTCGCCGAGTGGGGCGACTGCCGGCAAGCCTACGACAGCCCCGACGCCATCGCGGCGCTGGCCGGAGCCACCCCGGTCACCAAGGAATCCGGCCGACACCGAGCTGTGCACTTCCGCTGGGCCTGCAACAAGCGCTTCCGCGTCGCGGTCACCACTTTCGCCGACAACAGCCGCCACGCCAGCCCATGGGCCGCGAAGGTCTACACCGACGCCCGAGCCCGCGGCCACGACCATCCCCACGCCGTCCGCGTACTCGCCCGCGCCTGGATCCGCGTCATCTGGCGCTGCTGGCAGAACCGCACCGCCTACGACCCCGCCCGGCACGGCAACGCAAAACGCCTCATCCAACCCGGACAAAACGATTTGCTCGTTGCCTGAGGTTGACACAGGGAGTGTCATGAGGCTTCCGCCAGGGGCACGTCGCCGCCGGTGCGCAGCAGCAGGGTCCACAGGTGGGCCTGCAACTGCTCGTCGCCGTCCACCGCGGCGGCCATACCGAGCCGGTCCACCTCGGCCAGCAGACCCGGGTCGACCGGCCCGTCGGCCACCACCGCGGACACGCGCGAGTGCCGGGTCCGGACCAGCGTCTCGATGCCGTCGGACAGCTCCTCGTGCAGCTTCTCGCCGGGGCGCAGCCCGGTGTACGTGATCCGCGGCTGGACGTCCAGCCCGGCGGCGAACCGGCGGACCAGGTCCTCGATGCGCACCGGCGCGCCCATGTCCAACACGTACGTCTCGCCGGCCGACGCCATCTCGCCCGCCTCGATGACCAGCCCGGCGGCCTCGGGGATGGACATGAAGAAGCGGGTGACCGCCGGGTCGGTGATGGTGACCGGCAGGTTGTTGCTGAGCTGCCAGTGCAGCGTCGGCAGGAACGAACCCCGGCTGCCCAGGACGTTGCCGAAGCGGACCGACGCGACCCGCATGTCGCCGCCGGCCCAGGCAGCGGTGACCCGCTCGGCCAACCGCTTCGTGGCACCCAGCACACTGGTCGGTGCGGCGGCCTTGTCCGTGGAGATGTTCACCATGGTCGCGGTGCCGGCACGGGCGGCGGCGGCCACCACGTTGGCCGTACCGAGCACATTGGTCTTGATGCCCTCGGCGGGGTACCGCTCGAGCAGCGGCAGGTGCTTGTGGGCGGCGGCGTGGAACACGATGTCCGGGCGGATGCGGGCCATCAGCCGGTCGAGGACGTGGCCGTCGCGGATGTCGGCGAGCACGATGCGGTCGTCGTTGAGCAGGCCGTGCCCGCGGAGTTCGACCTGCAGGGCGTGCAGGGCACCCTCGTCGTGGTCCAGCAGGTAGACGACCTCCGGGTCGAGGCGGTGCACCTGCCGGACGATCTCGCTGCCGATGGAACCGCCAGCGCCGGTGACGAGCACCTTGCGCCCGGCGATCGAGGACTGCGCGGCCGGGCTGTAGACCGGGTTGATGCTCTTGCCGAGAAGGCTGGCCAGCGCGGACGGGCCGATGGTGAGCGGGTTGGTGTGCATCTACGGATCCCTCAGGGTGTCCCAGGGGAACGTCGGTTTCGCCAGTGGCTCCCCGCCGGGCACTCGGCGACCAGACTCGCCCGGCGGTTCGTTGCCTCGCTCGCGGCCGTCGATCGGCCGCGGGAAAAGTCTGATCAATTCTTCTTATCCGGACAATCCACCTTTTGTCAGGCTGCCTCGGTCGGTCGGTCAGGGCCGCACGCCCGAACCGGCATCACATCGGCCACAGCCGCCTCACCCGGCATCGTCGGTCACAGAGCCCGCCCGGGCCGACGCGCGGCGACTCGGCCGGTCAGACTTCGCCGATGAGGTCCGCGACGCTGTCGACGATCCGCGACGGCCGGTACGGGTACCGCTCGGTCTCGGCGCGCGTACTGATCCCGGTCAGGACGAGGATCGTCTGCAGGCCCGCCTCCAGCCCGCACAGCACGTCGGTGTCCATCCGGTCACCGATCATCGCGGTGGTCTCGGAATGCGCCTCGATGGTGTTCAGCGCCGAGCGCATCATCATCGGGTTCGGCTTGCCCACGAAGTACGGCTCGACCCCGGTGGCCTTGGAGATCATCGCGGCGACCGATCCGGCCGCGGGCAGGTCACCCTCGTTCGACGGGCCGGTGGCGTCGGGGTTGGTGCAGATGAACCGGGCCCCGCCGTTGATCAGCCGGATCGCCTTCGTGATGGCCTCGAAGCTGTACGTCCGGGTCTCACCCAGCACCACGTAGTCGGGGGCGTAGTCGGTCAGCACGTAGCCGACCGCGTGCAGCGCCGTGGTCAGGCCGGCCTCGCCGATCACGTACGCGGTGCCGTCCGGGCGCTGGTCGGCCAGGAACTGGGCGGTGGCCAGCGCGGAGGTCCAGATCGACTGCTCCGGCACCTCGATGCCCATGCGGCTGAGCCGGGCCTGCAGGTCGCGCGGCGTGTAGATGGAGTTGTTCGTCAGGATGAGGAACGGCTTGCCGGACTGCTGCATCCGCGCGACGAACTCGGGGGCCCCGGGGACGGGCACCCCCTCGTGCACGAGGACACCGTCCATGTCGGTGAGCCAGCTCTCGATGGCCTTGCGCTCGCTCATGACGCTCCTCGTCGCGGTGGAGGCGGGCAGCAGTTCTCCGGGCACACGTCCCACACCGGCAGCGTACCGAGCCGGGCGGGGGTGACCTGGGCGGTCCGCTCCAGTACCAACTCCCGGACCATCGCCACGAACCGGGGATCCGTGCCGGGGGTGGCCGCGCGGGCGTACCCGAGGCCCAGCTCCCGGGCCGTCGCGGCGGCCTCGTTGTCCAGGTCCCACACCACTTCGAGGTGGTCGGACACGAAGCCGATCGGGCTGACCACGACGTCGGTGATGCCCTTGTCGGCCAGTTCCCGCAGGTGGTCGTTGACGTCCGGTTCCAGCCACGGCACCTGCGGCGGGCCGGAACGGCTCTGCCAGACCAGGTCCCACGACAGGTCCGGGGCGGCCGCGGCGTGCACCAGCGCGGCGGTTTCGTGCAACTGGGCGGTGTACCGGTTGCCGTCCGGCCCGGCCGTGGCCGCCATCGTCACCGGGATGGAGTGCGCGGTGAACACCAGACGGGTGCTCGCCCGCCGGGCCGGGTCCAGTCCGGCCAGGGCGGCACGGACCGCGTCGGCGTGCGGCGCCACGAAGCCGGGGTGGTCGTGGAAGTGGCGCAGCTTGGCGATCCGGGGCGCGCCGGGGCCGACGTGCGCGCGGGCCGCGGCGATGTCCTCCCAGTACTGCCGGCACGACGAGTACCCGCCGTACGCGCTGGTGGCGAAGCCGAGTGCGGAGGTGACACCGTCGTCGCGCATCCGCGCCACCGTGTCGGCCAGCATCGGCTGCCAGTTGCGGTTGCCCCAGTACGCCGGCAGCCCGACGCCGTGCGCGGCGAAGTCGGCGTCGATCGCGGCCAACAGGTCCCGGCACTGCTGGTTGATCGGCGACACCCCGCCGAAGTGGTAGTAGTGCTCGGCCACCTCGGCCAGGCGTTGCTCGGGCACGCCGCGCCCGCGCGTCACGTTGCGCAGGAACGGCATGACGTCGTCACGGTGTTCCGGTCCGCCGAAGGACATCAGCAGGAAAGCGTCGTACCCCACGGCGTCCATCCTTCCCGAGCCCGGCCGGGCCGCCCACGTGAGGTCGGCCTCAGGCCCCCAGGGCGTGGTAGCCGCCGTCGACGTGCACGACCTCGCCCGTGGTGGCCGGGAACCAGTCGGACAGCAGCGCGCACACCGCGCGGGCGGCGGGCTCCTGGTCCTGCAGGTCCCAGCCCAGCGGCGCCCGGTCCGCCCAGGCCTCCTCGAACTGCTCGAAGCCGGGGATCGACTTGGCGGCCATGGTGCGCAGCGGCCCGGCCGACACCAGGTTGCTGCGGATGCCCTTGTCCCCGAGGTGCAGGGCCAGGTAGCGGGAGGCGGACTCCAGCCCGGCCTTGGCCACGCCCATCCAGTCGTAGACCGGCCACGCCTTGGTGGCGTCGAACGTGAGGCCGACGACGCTGCCGCCGCGGCCCATCAGCGGCAGGCACGCGGTCGCCAAGGATTTGTACGAGTACGTGGAGACCTGCACCGCGGTCGCCACGTCCTCCCACGGCGCGTCCAGGAAGCCCCCGCCGAGGCAGGTCTGCGGCGCGAACCCGATGGAGTGCACGACCCCGTCCAGCCCGTCGACGTGCTCGCGCACCTTGTCCGCCAGCCCGGCCAGGTGCTCGGCGTTGGTGACGTCCAGCTCGATGACGGGCGCCGGCTCGGGCAGCCGCTTGGCGATCCGCTCGACCAGCGACAGGCGGCCGAACCCGGTCAGCACGACCGTGGCGCCGTTCTCCTGAGCCAGTTTCGCCACCGAGAACGCGATGGAGGCGTCGGTGATGATGCCGGTGACGAGCAGGCGCTTGCCGGCGAGCAGTCCAGACACGGGTCTCTCCTGAAGTGGGTGGAACGGTCGTCAGTGGCCCATGCCGAGGCCGCCGTCGACCGGGATCACGGCGCCCGAGATGTACGCCGAGGAGTCGCCGGCCAGCCAGGTCACCGCGGCGGCGACCTCGCCGGCCTGGGCGAGCCGCCCGGCCGGGACGGCGTTGATGATCTCCGCCTTGCGGGCTTCGGGCAAGGCGTCGGTCATGTCCGTCTCGATGAAGCCGGGGGCGACCACGTTCGCGGTGATGTTGCGGCTGCCCAGCTCGCGAGTGATGGAGCGGGCCATGCCGACCAGCCCGGCCTTGCTCGCGGCGTAGTTGACCTGGCCGGGGCCGCCGTACAGGCCGACGACCGAGGAGATGAAGATGATCCGGCCCCACTTGGCGCGCAGCATCTTGGCGCTGGCCCGCTTGGCGCACCGGAACGCGCCGGTCAAGTTGGTGTCGAGCACCCGGGTGAACTGGTCCTCCGACATGCGCAGCAGCAGCGTGTCGTCGGTGATGCCGGCGTTGGCGACCAGCACCTCGACCGGGCCCAACTCCGCCTCGACCGTGGTGAACGCCGCGTCGACCGCGGCGCTGTCGGTGATGTCGCACTGGACGCCGAACAGTCCGTCGGGGGCGCCGCTGCCGCGGTGGGTGACCGCGACCCGGTCGCCCTGCTTGGCGAACTCCTGCGCGATGGCCAGGCCGATGCCGCGGTTGCCTCCGGTGACCAACACGGTGCGTGGCACACGAACTCCTTCTGCTGCGGGGATCACCTGGAGACTAGCGGGTGGCCCCCGCCACGCCGGGGACGCGCCGGTTTTCCTTATGTCGCGCTTCGGAGGTACGCTCTTCGACGGCCCGCAGACCGCCACGTTCCCGTGGCCCTCGACCCGACGGAGGTGATCGCTGTGCGAGATGGCGATCCTCCTAGTCGTGGCCGGGCCGGTCGTCAGCCCGCCTGAGCGCTGACACCCTTCCGCCCTCCCCCACCCGCAGCGCCGCATGATCGGCTGCGGGTCCGGTCGTGCGCGCCGCGGCCGCCGGGGAGCAGCGCCGGCCGCGACGTGACGCGTGCGCAGTTCCCCGCCGGTCTTCACTTCCGGAGGTTCCCGCAGATGAACCGTTTCGTCGCGCCTCTCGGCTTCACCATCGCCGCCGCCTGGGTGGTCGTCCTGTTCGTGCTGGTGCACAGCACACCCTGACCCGCTCAGGGCAGGCGGGAGGTCCACAGCAGACTCAGCCCCGCGGCGACCAGCCCGAACAGCAGGGCCGCTCCCGCATACCACTGGGTGATCTCCCGCGGCTCGATCCGGTGACCGATCGAGCTGCCCATGTCCTCGTACACCTGCTTCAGCTCGCCGACCGAGGCGGCTTCGTAGAAGTAGCCCTTGGTCGTCTCGGCGAGCTGTTGCAACGACAACCGGTCCACCGGTACGCGCTGCAGCTGGCCGCGGATGTCGACGACGCCGGTGTCCGTACCGAAAGCGATCGTGGAGACCGGGACGTTCGCGGCCGACGCCGCGGCGGCCGCGTCCTCGATGGAACGCCCGGAGGTCCGGTATCCGTCGGAGAGCAGCACAATGCGGGCCGGTGGGGCGCCGGCCGCCCCGTCGGCGGGCACGGAGCGGATCGCGTCCAGCGAAGTGAAGACGGCCTCGCCGGTCGCGGTGGCCTCGGCCAGCGTCAGCCCGTCGATGCCCGCGAGCACCGCGGACCGGTCCTTGCTCGGCGGCACCAGCACGTTGGCCGACTTCGCGAACGACACCAGCCCCAGGTTGTACGTGGGTGGCAGCTCGTCGACGAACGCCTTGGCCGCCTCCTGCGCCGCCTGGATCCGGGTCGGGGCCACGTCGTCGGCCTCCATGGACAGCGACACGTCGATCGCCAGCATGACCGTGGCCCGTTCCAGCGGCTCCTGGCGGTCGACCGACGGGCGCGCCATCGCCGAGGCCAACGCGACCATGCTGAGCAGGAACGCGCCCGCCGCCGCGTGGCGGCGCCACCCCAGGCCCTTGGGGGCGAGCGTGCGCAGCAGGTCGACGTTGGTGAAGCGCATCGCGTACGAGCGCTGGCGGAACTGGCGCCACACGTACACGCCGGCGACCACCAGGACCGGCAGCCAGGCGAGCAGCCACCACGGAGCCAGGAAACGGATCATCGGGTGGTCCCCCTGGTGCGTGCGTGTCGTTGGGCGGCCACGAAGCGGACCATGTCCAGCAGCCAGTCCGTGTCGGTGCGCAGGCGCAGGTGGGCGGCGCCGGCGGCGCGCAGGGCCCGGGCGATGACGGCGCGCTGCTCACCGGCCGCCTCGGCGTACCGGCGGCGCAGCCCCGGGTCGGCGGTCTGCACCTCGTGCAGCGCGCCCGTCTCCGGGTCGGCCAGGGTGAGCACGCCGACGTCCGGCAGTTCCAGCTCGCGCGGGTCGACGACCTCGATGGCGAGCACGTCGTGGCGGACCCCGAGCTTGCGGACCGGGCGGGCCCACCCCTCGACCGGGGCGAGGAAGTCGGAGATCACCACGGCCACCCCGCGGCGGCGCGGCGGCCGGTTCAGCATGTCGACCAGGGCGCCCAGGTCGGTCCGGCCGGGCCGGATCTGCGTACGGGCGATCGCCCGCAGCAGTCCCTGCGCCTCCTTGCGCCCCGGCCGGGCGGGCAGCCGCACCATCGACGGCTGCGGCGGCGTGGTCACCGGCGGGGTGTCGCGGCGCCGGCGCCACCCGCGGGACGCGACCGGGTCCGGGGCGCCGGAGCCGGTGCCGACGACCGCGCCGATCCGGTTGCCGCCGCGGACGGTGAGGTGGGCCATCGCGGCGGCAGCGGCGATCACCAGGTCGCGTTTGAGCCAGCGCGCGGTGCCGAAGTCGAGGCTGGCCGACAGGTCCACCGCCAGCCAGGTCTCCAGTTCCCGGTCGGCGACCGTGCGCCGCACGTGCGGGGTGGTCGTACGGGCGGTCACCGGCCAGTCCATCCGCCGTACGTCGTCGCCGGGGCGGTACTCCCGTGACTCCCCCGCCTCGCTGCCGGGGCCGGGCAGCAGGCCCGCGTAGTCGCCCTGCAGCAGGCCGTCCAATTTGCGGGTGACCAGCAGTTGCAGCCGGGACAGGACGGCCTCGGCGCGGGTGGTCCCGTCGTCCGCGGCAGGGGGTGCGGTGCCGGCCTGGGTCACGGCTGCCCCGGCCAGCCGACCTGCTGATGCTGGTGCGGTGGTGCGTCGTACCCGCCGGCGGGCGGGCCGCTCGCGGGGCCGGGCTGGCCGTTGGGCGCGGAACCCTGGCGGGAGGCGACCGACGGCACGGGCACGCTCTGCATGATGCGGGCGACGATGTGGTCGGCCGGGATGTCGTCGGCGAGCGCGTCGTAGCTGAGCACGAGCCGGTGCCGCAGGATGTCGGGGGCGATGTCCTGCAGGTCCTGGGGCAGGGCGTAGTCGCGGCCCCGCAGCAGGGCCAGGGCCCGGGTGGCGCGGACGATGCCGAGCGAGGCGCGGGGGCTCGCGCCGTACTGGATGAGCTGCGCGACGTCCGGCATGCCGTGCTGGGCGGGCGCCCGGGTGGCCAGCACCAGCCGGACCGCGTAGTCCACCAGCGCGTTGTGCACGAACACCTGGTCGGCGCGGCGCTGCAGGCCCAGCAGGTCCTCCGGGGTGAACACCGCGTTCGGCTCGGGCGCGCGCACCCCCATCCGGTAGACGATCTCGCGCTCCTCCGCGTCGGTCGGATAGCCGACGAGAATCTTCATCAGGAAGCGGTCGCGCTGCGCCTCGGGCAGCGGGTACACCCCCTCCTGCTCGATCGGGTTCTGCGTCGCCATGACCAGGAACGGGTCGGGCACCTCGTGCGTCTGCCCGCCGATGGAGACCTGGTGCTCGGCCATGACCTCCAGCAGCGCGGACTGCACTTTGGCGGGCGCCCGGTTGATCTCGTCGGCGAGCAGGAAGTTGACGAAGACCGGCCCGAGTTCGACGTCGAACTTCTCGCTGGACTGCCGGTAGATCCGGGTGCCGATGATGTCCGCCGGGACCAGGTCGGGGGTGAACTGCACCCGGGAGAACGTGCCGCCGACGACCTTGGCCAGCGTCTCCACCGCGAGGGTCTTGGCGACCCCGGGAACACCTTCGAGCAGGCAGTGGCCGCGGGCCAGCAGGGCGACGAACATCCGCTCGACCATCCGGTCCTGGCCCACGATGACCCGCTTGACCTCGAACATCGCCCGTTCGAGCTGCGTGGCGTCGTGCGCGGGCGGTACGGGGGCCCCGGCGTCGGTGCTGGTCTCGGTATCGGGCGTGGTCGGCTGGGCCACCGGTCCTCCACAGCGGGTTCGGTTCATCACGTCGGCGCGGGTGCCGACGCTCAAGACTTACACGACCTTGCTGAGAACGGTCCGGCAGAGCGGCATTCGCCCGCCGGACGCCGGACAACGGCCACCGCGATCCGATCTTTATGCGCGATCCGCCGGAACGGGCACCCCGCGGGGCTGGACGCCGGGGCCATGGGAGCGTGTAGCATTCAGCGCGTCGCCGGGCGACTTCCCCCGTGGTCGCCCGGCGCTCAACTCTCCCACCGCCCCGCAGGTGCCCGCCGACGGCGAGGCCCGCGTAGTGTTGCCGGCGTGGTCGAGGACCTGACCCCCCAATGTTCCGCCAAGGGTTGCCGGGCGGCGGCGCTGTGGCAGCTGCGGTGGAACAACCCCAAGCTGCACGAGCCGCAGCGACGCAAGACGTGGCTGGCGTGCGCCGAGCACCGGGAATCGCTGGGAGCGTTCCTCGACGCCCGCGGCTTCCTGCGCGAGGTGCTGCCGTACCCGGCGGCCGAGATCGCGCCGTCGCCGCCCGGTGCACCCATCTCCTAGGCTCGAAGCGTGGCCGAACCTTCGCCTGTCACTTCCTCACCCGCCCCGCTCGGCGCCGGACCGGCCGGGCCGGTCGACCCGCTGCAGCCGTGGCCCGACACGGTCGCGTGGCGCCGGGTGTCGCCTCGGCTGATCACAGTGGAGCTGATCGCCCGCGGCCTGCTGACGGTCGTGGTGCTGGCCGGGCTGCTCGTCGGCTGGCTGTTCGCCACCCACCCGTGGTGGCTGGCCGCCATGGCCGTCGTCGTGGTGGTCGCGGTGTGGCGCGCGGTCACGACCGTACGGGCCGTCCGGGCGTGGGGGTACGCCGAACGCGACAACGACCTGCTGGTCCGGCACGGGCTGCTGATCCGCCGGCTGTCGGTCGTGCCGTACTCGCGCATGCAGTACGTGGATGTCACCGCCGGACCGTTGGAGCGCGCATTCGGCCTGGCCACGGTGCAGTTGCACACCGCGGCGGCGGCCAGCGACGCCCGGGTGCCCGGCTTGCCGGCGCAGGAGGCCGCCCGGTTGCGTGACCGGCTCACCGCGCTCGGTGAGGATCGGGCCGAGGGCCTGTGACCACCGACGCGTCCCTGCCGGCCGGGCCACCCCGCCCGGAGCCGCCCCACGTCGAGGCACCGCGCCCGGACTCGCCCCACGCGGAGCCGCCCCACGTGAACGCGCCCCGCCCCGAGCCGCCCCACGCGGAGGCGCCGCGCCCCGAGCCGCCCCACGCGGAGGCGCCCCGCCCCGAGCCGCCCCACGGGGAGCCGCACGTCGGCGAGCCGCCGCATGCGGAACCACCCCCCGCGGAACCGACCCACGCCCAGCCGCCCGCGGTGGTGGAGCCGCGTCGTCGGCTGCACCCGCTCAGCCCGCTGCTGCACGGCGCCAAGTCGCTCGCGGTCATCGTGGCCGCGCTCAGTTGGCAGACACTGTCCCAGGTCGGTCTGGAACGCTTCGCGATCGTGGTGGCCGTGCTGGCGCTGGGCGCGATCGTCATCTCGGTCGTCGGCTGGCTCAACACCGGCTACCACGTGGTGGGGCGGGAGCTGCGCATCGCCGACGGCCTGCTGTGGCGGCGCAACCGGGCCATCCCGCTGGAGCGGCTGCAGGCCGTGGAACTGCGCCGGCCTTTGCTCGCCCAGCTCACCGGCCTCGCCGAACTGCGGCTGGAAGTGGTGGGCGGGGGCAAGACCGAGGCGCCGCTGGCGTACCTGACGGTCCGGGACGCGACCACGCTGCGGGCCCGGCTGCTCGCCCTGGCGGGCCGCGCCCCCGCCGTGACGGCGGCCCTGAGCAACGCGGCCCTGGGCGACCCGGCCCTGAGCGACCCGGCCCTGGGCGACCCGGCCCTGGGCGACCCGGCCCTGGGCGACCCGGCCGCGCCCGCCGAGCGGCGCCTGGCGGCGGTCGCCAACGGCGATCTGATCGTGAGTCAGCTGCTCACCCCGCAGGCGCTGCTGCTGCCGGTCGGCATCGGGGGCGTCGCTCTGCAGTTCGCGATGGACGGCACGTTCACGTTCGTCGGCATCGCCAGCACGCTCACCGCGGTCATCGGTGTGCTGCTGCAGCCCGCGCGGCGGATCCTGCGGGACTGGGACTTCCGCCTGGCCCGCGACACCGGCGGCCGCCTCGCGGTACGCCACGGCCGGGTGGAGACGCGCAGCCAGGTCGTCCCGTTGCACCGGGTGCAGTCCGTCACCGCCACCTGGCCGCTGCTGTGGCGGGCGAAGGGCTGGCTGCATCTGCGTCTCGACGTTGCCGGGTACGCGGGCCCGCAGGACAACGACGAGAACCGTTCCGACCGGCTGCTGCCGGTGGGTGACGCGGTCACCGCCCGGGCGCTGGTGTGGGAGGTGCTGCCCGGCGCCGACCTGTTCGCCCTGCCGACGATGCCGCCGCCCGCCCGGGCCCGGTGGCTGCACCCGTTCGCGCTGCGGTACTTCGGTGCCGGGCTGGCGCCCGGGGGCTTCGTCACGCGGTCCGGGTGGCTGACCCGCGAGCTGCAGCTCGTGCCGTACGCGCGGCTGCAGAGCGTCCGGGTGGTGCAGGGGCCGCTGCAGCGGCTGCTGCGGCTGGCGACGGTACACGCGGACACCGCGGGCGGGCGCGGCGCGGCGGCCCGGGACCGTGACCTGGGCGAGGCGTGGGCACTCGCCGCGCAGCTCGCGGAGCGCGGGCGGCAGGCCACCGCGCCTTAAGCTGAGCCGATGGAGCTTCCGGAGTTCGCCCCCGGTCTCACCGCGCGGGTGGAGTTGACCGTCACCGATGCCGACACCGCCCAGGCCCTCGGCTCCGGCGACGTGCCCGTGCTGGGCACGCCGCGTGTGCTCGCGCTCGCCGAGGCCGCCACGGTCGCGGCGACCGCCCGCCAGATTCCCGGCGGGGTGACCACGGTCGGGACGCGCACCGAGCTCGAACATCGCGCCCCCACACCGGTCGGCCGTCGGGTGACCGCGCTGGCCACGCTGGCGAAGGTGGACGGCCGCAAGCTGGTGTTCGACGTCGTGGTGCGGGACGGCGAGGAACTCGTCGCGGAGGGCCGGGTGGAGCGGGTCGTGCTGGACCGGCAGCGGTTCATCGCCAAGGCGCTGGGCTCCTGAGCGGCGCCACGGCGCTGGGCTCCTGACCGCCGGCCGGCCCTCAGGGCAGGGGGCCCCAGCGGCCGGTGACCTCCGCAGCGGTGGGCATCGCCACCGCGCCGCCGGGGCGTTCGCACACGAGCGCGGCCACGGCCAGGGCGAAACGTACGTGGCGCTGCCAGTCCGCCGGGCCGGCGGGCGGGCCCTCGGCGAGCAGCCGCTGCACCAGCGCGCCCATCACCGAGTCGCCGGCCCCGGTGGCGTCGCGGGCGGACACCCGCGGCGCGGGCAGCATGGTCGCGGCGCCGGGTGTCGCCAGGTAGGCGCCCTGTGCCCCCGCGGTCACCACGACCACCCCGGCGCCCCGCCGCAGGATCTGCGCGGCGGCCTGCTCGGGTGGGGCTCCGGCGTACAGCACCGCGGCGTCGGCGGCGCTGAGTTTCACCAGGTCGGCGGTGGCGAAGAACTCCTCGACCAGGTCACGTAGCGAGGCCACGGCGGCAGGGCCAGGCAGCAGGGTGGGACGCACGTTGGGGTCGAAGACCCGTACCGGGCCGGGGATCGCCCAGGCGGCGCGGGCGGCGGCCCGGAATGGCTCGCGCAGCAGGGCGATGGAGCCGGCGTACAGCACGGAGGCGCCGGCGATCAGGGCCGCGTCGAGGTCGTCCGGGCGCAACAGCGCGTACGACGGGGGCTCGCCGTAGAACGTGAAGCTCGGTTCGGCGCCCTCGAACGTGGTCACGGCCAGCGTCGTGGGCACCGGCACCCGCCGCACGCCGCGGGCGCCGACCCCGGCCGTACGCAGAAGGGCGGCGATGCGCTCGCCCGGCGCATCCGTGCCCAGCGTGCCCGCGAACTCGACGTCGCCGCCGAGGCGGGTGGCGCCGACCGCGACGTTCAGCGGGGCGCCGCCGATGGCCTGGCGGTAGATGAGCTCGCCGTCGCGTTCGGTCTCCAGCAGGTCGACGAGCGCCTCGCCGAGCACCACCGCGTAGCCCATGTCGTTCCTTCCTGCGCCGGACACCGGCCCCCGCACCGTTTTCTCCGGTGGTGAAGCTCTTTCCCCGCAAACATCATTTCTATACGGTTCGGGGCGACGGTTCGGGGCCACTGCCATGGCCACCCGCCACCGGTCGGCCGGGAGGCGGTAACGTCGGCTACCGGACGACGGGAGGATGAGGCATGGCCGAGCAGAGCGACGGCGGCACCGAGGTGAAGACGGAGTCCCACGATCCGGATTTCCCTGAGGCGTTCCTGCAGTTCATGCGTGGCGGTTGGCGCGACGACGCCCGCACCGCGTCCCCGCTGCCCGAGGTACCGAACTACGCCAAGCGGCGCAACGCGCTGTCCGAGGCGTTCCCGGGCGAGACCCTGGTGATCCCCACGGGCGTGGAGAAGGTCCGGGCGAACGACACGGACTACCCGTTCCGGCCGGGCAGCGACTTCTTCTACCTCACCGGCGACCACGGCCCGGACGGGGTGCTGGTGCTGCGCCCGAGCGGTTCGGGCCACGACGCGGTGCTGTACTCGCGGCAGCGGTCGTCGCGGGACAACGACGAGTTCTTCCGCAGCCGCGACGGCGAGCTGTGGGTCGGGCGCCGCCCCACCCTCACGGAGAAGTCGACCGCGCTGGGCATCGAGACGGCGTCGTACGGTGAGCTCGGCCGGGCGCTGGCCGACTGCGCCCCGGCCCGGACCCGGGTGCTGCGCGGCCTCGACCCCAATGTGGACCGGGCGATCCTGGCGTACGAGCCGGCCGCCGACACGCCCCGCGACCGCGAGCTGGCCCACGTCATCAGCGAGCTCAAACTGGTCAAGGACGAGTGGGAGATCGGCCAGCTGCAGCAGGCCGTCGACGCCACGGTCCGCGGCTTCGAGGACGTGGCCCGGGTGCTGCCGGCCGACCGGGCGGTCAAGGAGCGGCTGCTGGAGGGCGTGTTCGGGCTGCGGGCCCGGTTCGAGGGCAACGACGTCGGCTACAGCTCCATCGTGGGCGCGGGCGCGCACGCCACGATCCTGCACTGGATCCGCAACGACGGCGTCACCCGCCCGGGCGAGCTGCTGCTCATGGACATGGGGGTGGAGGGCCACAACCTCTACACCGCGGACGTGACCCGCACGGTGCCGGTGTCGGGCACGTTCACCCCGCTGCAGCGCCAGGTGTACGACATCGTGCTGGCCTCGCAGCAGGCCGGGATGGACTTCATCCGGCCGGGCGTCAAGTTCCACGACGTGCAGCTGGTGTGCATGCGGGTGCTCGCCGAGGGCCTGCACGACATGGGCCTGCTGCCGGTGAGCGTGGACGAGGCGATGTCGGAGCAGTCGTCGGTGTACCGCCGGTGGACGCTGCACGGATTCGGGCACATGCTCGGCATCGATGTGCACGACTGCAACGCGGCGCGCAAGCAGGCGTACCGGGACGGCCAGCTGGGCGAGGGGTACGTGCTGACCGTCGAGCCGGGCCTGTACTTCCAGCCCGAGGACGACCTGGTGCCCGAGGAGCTGCGCGGCATCGGTGTCCGGATCGAGGACGACGTGGTGGTCACCGCGGACGGCTGCCGGAACCTGTCCGCGGGTCTGCCGCGTACGGCTGACGACGTGGAGTCGTGGCTGGCCGATCAGCGGGCGGCAGGTCCCCGGCTGCCCGAGTAGCAACCCCGGGGGGATCAGGACGCCGGCGCGTACTCCGTGATGACGAAGCACGACCCGTCGGCGTCCAGCCGCCCCGAGACGCTGAAGCTCACCGCGGTGGGGTGGCCGTCGCCCGGGTCGAACGCGGTGGTGACGGCACCGCCGTCGTCGGCGACGGTCTGCGCCAGCGTGAGCAGTTCCCCGAGCGTGGGGACCTCGATCTCCTCCTCGCCGGCGGCGGTCTTGCCGTCGATCCGCTCGGTGCGCACCACGTGCCCGTCCTGCACCGTGACGCGGTAGCGGCCCAGCGACGGGCCCTGCGTGCAGCGCCGCTCGGCCACGAATCCGTACGCGGCCGGCTCGTGCCAGGCCGGCGCGGACGCCGACGGCGCACCCGACCCGCCCGCGAACGTGGGGTGCGCGGGTGGTGACGACGTGCACGCCCCGAGCGCTGCGACCAGTGCGACACCGCCCAGCGCCACCTTCAGCCGCACGCTGACCTCCGACCTTCTGCTGCCGTCCGCCCTCGCGGCGGCGCCCGTGACCCGACCGCGCAATGTATCACCGCGATCCCCGTGCGCGGTGCGGCGTTACGGGGCTGGCCTCCGGGCGCTAGCGTGTGTCGTCGGCGAACCGGAAGGCACCCAGCAGGCATGAAGATCCTGTTTCTGATCAGCAACGGTTTCGGCATCGGCGGCACGATCCGGACGACGTTCAACCTGGCCGGCGCGCTCGCGGCGCGCGGGCACGACGTCGAGGTGCTGAGCACGCAGCGCAGCCGGGACGTGCCGCAGCTTCCGATGGACCCGGCGATCCGGCTGACCTCGCTGGTGGAGGCGCGCCCGCAGCACGCCGACTACTTGCCGGACGAGCCGCTGCGGGGTCAGCCCCCGCTGGTGTACCCGAAGGCGGACTTCCGTTCCGCGGACTATGACCTGTTCGTCGAGCAGCGGTACCGGCGCTTCCTGCAGTCCAGTGACGCCGACGTGGTGATCGCGACCCGGGCCGGGCTGATCGCGTACGTGGCGCAGTTCGCGCCGCGCCGGATGATCCGGATCGGCCAGGAGCACCTGACCCGGCGCCAGCAGCGCAAGGCGATGCGCGAGGAACTGCCCCGGCACATCAGGCGGCTGGACGCGTTCGTCACGGTCAGCGCGCGCGACGCGGAGGATTACCGGGCGCACCTGGGCCGGTTGCGCCGTACGGAGCTGTTGTTCATCCCGAACAGCGTGCCGCAGCCCGCGCTGCCGCCCTCGGACGGCACCTCCCGGATCGTGGTGGCCGCGGGCCGGCTGGTCGCCAGCAAGCGCTACGACGTGCTGATCAGGGCGTTCGCGAAGGTCGTCGCGGACCACCCGGACTGGCAGTTGCGGATCTACGGCGGCGGGACGGAGAACGCGGCCCTGCGCAGCCTGGTGCTGGAGCTGGGCCTGCACAACCACGTGCTGATGCCGGGCAGCTTCGCCCCGATCGACTCGGAGTGGGCGCGCGGCAGCATCGCGGCGGTCCCGTCGGACCGGGAGCCGTTCGGGATGACGCTGGTGGAGGCGATGCGGTGCGGGCTGCCGGTGGTGAGCACGGACGCCCCGCACGGGCCCCGGGAGATCCTGGCCGACGGCGAGGACGGGCTGCTCACCCCGGTCGGGGACGCCGACGCCATGGGTGAGGCGCTGCTGCGGGTCGTGGGCGACGCCGAGCGGCGCCGGACGATGGCCGCGGCGGCGCTGACGAACTCCGCGCGCTACGACCCGGATCCGATCGCCGCCCAGTACGAGCAGCTGTTCGAGCGGCTCGCCGCGCGCAAGCCGACCCGTCGCTGGTTCGGGCTGCGCGCGCTCGCGGCGCCAGGGCCACCGATGCCCGTCCTGGGTCCGGCGCCGCTGCTGTCGCAGCCGGCCGTCGACTGCACCGTGACGGCGGACGGCGAGGTGCGGCTGTTTCCGGCGGGTGCGCTGGCGGCGGACGCGACGCTGTGCTGGCGTCGCGTCGACGGCACCGGGCAGCAGCCGCAGCAGGGTCACACCGTCGGGCGCGAGGACCTGCCGGAAGGGGCCTGGGAGCTGCGTCTGGGCGACGGGCAGCCGGTGCATGCGGGGCTGCGCGACACCCGCACGCTGACCGAGCCGCAGCTGCCGGGAGACGGTGTCGCGGTGCTCGTGCCGTACCGCACGGGGGCGGGGACGTTCGCGGTGCGCAGCTGGCGCCGCGCGGTGCACGCCGAGGTCGGTGCGGTGTTCGCCGACGAGACCGGTCTGCACGTCGAGGGCCGGCTGATCGGGGCCACGATGCAGGCGCCCGTGCTGCAGGCGCGCGACGGTGACCGGGTGCACGAGGCGGCCGGCCAGGCGCTGACGCCGGACCGGTTCCGGGTGTCCGTGCCGGCCTTGCCGCCGGGGACGTGGCAGCTGTGGCTGCAGCACGACCCCGATGCGCCGTCGGTGCGGCTGGGCCGGTTCCTCGACGACGTGGTCGACAAGCGGACCGCGTACGTGCTGCCGGCCGCCGAGGTGGGCGGCGCGCGGCTGCAACCGGAGTACTCGGAGGCCAACGAGCTCGCGGTCCGGGTCGATTCCTGACCCGGGGTTGCACCCAATAGCAAGACGGACGTACGGTTTACAGCGAGCCTGAAACCGCTGGTTAGGTGTGCCTAACCGAGCGACGGCCCTCAGCCGTGCGACAGACTGCTGAGGAAAACTCACGCTGGGTGTGAAGGAGATGACGTGGCCAGCCTCGACACCTTCGGTGCGAAGAGCCAGCTGCGCGTCGCAGACGCGAGCTACGAGATGTACGCGATCGACAAGGTGGAGGGCCACGCGCGGCTCCCGTACTCCTTGAAGATCCTGCTGGAGAACCTGCTGCGGACCGAGGACGGCGCCAACATCACCGCCGACCACATCCGGGCGCTGGGCGGCTGGGACCCCACCGCGGATCCCAGCGTGGAGATCCAGTTCACCCCGGCCCGGGTGCTGATGCAGGACTTCACCGGCGTGCCCTGCGTCGTCGACCTCGCCACGATGCGCGAGGCCGTCAAGGCGCTCGGCGGCGACGCCACCAAGGTCAACCCGCTCGCGCCCGCCGAGATGGTCATCGACCACTCGGTCATCGCCGAGCTGTTCGGCCGCGAGGACGCGTTCGCCCGCAACGTGGAGCTGGAGTACCAGCGCAACCGCGAGCGCTACCAGTTCCTGCGCTGGGGCCAGACCGCGTTCAACGAGTTCAAGGTCGTCCCGCCGGGCACCGGCATCGTGCACCAGGTCAACATCGAGTACCTGGCCCGTACGATCATGGAGCGCAACGGCGTCGCCTACCCGGACACGGTCGTCGGCACCGACTCGCACACCACGATGGTCAACGGCCTCGGCGTGCTCGGCTGGGGCGTCGGCGGCATCGAGGCCGAGGCCGCCATGCTGGGCCAGCCGGTCAGTATGCTGATCCCGCGGGTCGTCGGCTTCAAGCTCTCCGGCGACATGCCCGCCGGCACCACCGCCACCGACCTCGTCCTCGTGATCACCGAGATGCTGCGCAAGCACGGCGTCGTCGGCAAGTTCGTCGAGTTCTACGGCCCCGGCGTCTCCGCGGTGCCGCTGGCCAACCGCGCCACCATCGGCAACATGTCGCCGGAGTACGGCTCCACCGCCGCGATCTTCCCGATCGACGGCGAGACCATCAAGTACCTCAAGCTCACCGGCCGCAGCGAGGCCCAGGTCGCGCTGGTCGAGGCGTACGCCAAGCGGCAGGGCCTGTGGCACGACCCGGCCGCCGAGCCGGACTACTCCGAGAAGCTCGAACTGGACCTGTCCACGATCGAGCCGTCCCTGGCCGGCCCGAAGCGCCCGCAGGACCGGGTGCCGCTGAACAGCGCCAAGTCGATGTTCCGCGCCGCCCTGGTGGACTACGTGGACACCACCGGCGTCGAGGGCACCGCCGACGAGGCCAGCGCCGAGTCGTTCCCGGCCAGCGACCCGCCCGCCAACACCGGCGACGACCCCGCCGACCGGCCGCACGAGCTGGTCAGCGCCGCGCGCGGAGCGGACGGGCGGCCCAGCAGCCCGGTCCGGGTCACCGGCGCCGACGGCACCGAGTACGAGCTGGACCACGGCGCGGTCACCATCGCCGCCATCACGTCCTGCACCAACACCTCGAACCCGCAGGTCATGGTCGGCGCGGCGCTGCTCGCCCGCAACGCGGTCGAGCGCGGCCTGTCCCGCAAGCCGTGGGTCAAGACCACCCTCGCCCCGGGTTCCAAGGTCGTCATGGACTACTACGACCGGGCCGGGCTCACCCCGTACCTGGACAAGCTGGGCTTCAACCTCGTCGGGTACGGCTGTACCACCTGCATCGGCAACTCCGGCCCGCTGCCCGAGGAGGTCTCCGCGGCCGTCAACGCCAACGACCTCACCGTGGTCAGCGTGCTGTCCGGCAACCGCAACTTCGAGGGCCGGATCAACCCGGACATCAAGATGAACTACCTGGCGTCCCCGCCGCTGGTGGTCGCGTACGCGCTGGCCGGCACGATGGACATCGACCTGGCCAACGAGCCGCTGGGCACCGGCTCGGACGGCCGCCCGGTGTTCCTCGCCGACGTCTGGCCCAGCGCCAAGGAGATCGAGGACGTCATCGGCTCCGCGATCGGTGCCACCGCGTTCTCCGACGCGTACCAGGATGTGTTCGCCGGTGACGAGCAGTGGCAGTCGCTGCCCACCCCGACCGGCGACACGTTCTCCTGGGACGCCGAGTCGACGTACGTGCGCAAGCCCCCGTACTTCGAGGGCATGGCCGCGCAGCCGCAGCCGGTCGCCGACATCGCCGGTGCCCGGGTGCTGGCCAAGCTGGGCGACTCCGTCACCACGGACCACATCTCCCCGGCCAGCACGATCAAGCCCGACTCCCCCGCCGGCAAGTACCTGGCCGAGCACGGGGTGCCCCGCCACGAGTTCAACTCGTACGGGTCGCGGCGCGGCAACCACGAGGTGATGATCCGCGGCACGTTCGCCAACATCCGGCTGCGCAACGAGCTCGTGCCGGGCGTGCAGGGCGGCTTCACGGTCAACCACCTGACCGGTGAGCAGACCACCATCTACGACGCCTCGGTCGCGTACCAGGCGGCGGGCGTCCCGCTGGTGATCCTGGCCGGCAAGGAGTACGGCTCCGGGTCCTCGCGCGACTGGGCGGCCAAGGGCACGATGCTGCTCGGTGTCCGCGCGGTCATCGCCGAGTCGTACGAGCGGATCCACCGCTCCAACCTCATCGGCATGGGCGTGCTGCCGCTGCAGTTCCCGCAGGGCCAGAACGCCGCGTCGCTGGGGCTGACCGGCACGGAGACGTTCACGTTCACCGGCGTCGAGGAGCTGAACTCCGGCTCCACCCCGCGGACGGTGAAGGTCAGCACCGACACCGGCGTGCAGTTCGACGCGGTGGTGCGCATCGACACCCCCGGCGAGGCGGACTACTACCGCCACGGCGGCATCCTGCAGTACGTGCTGCGCAAGATGCTCGCGCACTGATCTGACGAAGCACCGATGCCCCGCCGTCCCGCGACGGCGGGGCATCACCGTCTTCGGGCCGGTGTGCCTACGCTCTTGGACATGGATGACAAATCTGTCCTCAACCAGATCCACGGCCTGGTCGCCGAGGAGCACACGCTGCGCGGGCAGCTGGGCCGCGGCGAGATCAGCGGCGACGAGGAGCGCGCCCGCCTGCAGGAGCTGGAAGAGGCCCTCGACCAGTGCTGGGACCTGCTGCGGCGCCGGCGCGCCGCCCGTGACCAGGGCAACGATCCGGACGCCGAGCAGGCCCGCGCCGTCAGTGAGGTCGAGGGTTACCTGCAGTGACGCCGCCCTGCCGCGGCCACCGGGGTGCCGGTGGCCGCGGCCCGGGACGGGCGGTCCGTGGTGGCGTCGCCCCCGTATGCCGACTCACCGCAGACCCGCCTCGGTCAGCAGCCGCGCCGTAAGTTCCTCCTCGTCGAGCACCTCGGCGGGCAACCCGCGCGCGGCGAACCAGGTCGCCACGTTGTGCACGTCGCGGGCCAGGAACTGCGGCCCCTGCGGGTTGGCGACCACGTCGACCACCTGCGGCAGGTCGATCAGCACCAGCCGCCCGCGGTGCACCAGCAGGTTGTACGGCGACAGGTCGCCGTGGGCGAGCCCGCACCGGGCCAGCACGGACAACGCGTCCACCAGCTGATCCCACAGGTCGCGCAGCTCGTCGGCGTCGGGGCGTACCTGGGCGAGCCGGGGCGCGGCCTGCCCGGTCTCCCAGTCGCCGATGAACTCGAGCATCAGCTCGGTGCCGGCGAGCTGCACCGGGTACGGCACGCAGATCGCCCCGCTGGCGTGCCCGAGCTGCCACAGCCGCGACAGTGCGGCGAACTCGGCAGCCGCCCACTGGCCCGCGATGAGGTCGCGCCCGAACGCGGTACGCGTGGTCATCGCCCGCATCTCCCGGGAACGGCGCACCCGCCGCCCTTCCAGGTAGCCGGCGTCGCGGTGGAACAGCCGGTGATCGGCGTCCCGGTACCGCTTGGCGGCCAGCATGCTGACCTGCCCGGACTCGGGGACGGCCCGGCGGACCAGGAAGACGTCCGCTTCCTTGCCGGTTTTCAGCATGCCCAGCTCGGTGTCCACGGCGCCGTGCTCGGTGCGTACCCATTCGGGTTGCGGCTGCGGGCCGTGCAGGGCCCCGTCCCAGGTGGACCAGCGGTCACCGGTGTCGGGCAGGTCGGGGTCCTCGGTCAGGGCCGGTTCCAGCCGGCCCCGCTTCAGGAATTCGGGTTGGTCGTCGTCGAAGGTGCGACGGCCGCGGCGCATCGTGGCCCGGCCGGAGAAGTCGTGCTCACGCACTGCAGGGTCTCCTCGAGAGAAGGAAGAACAAATGGCGGGATCAGGCGCAGGGCAAAGACGGCCATGGTCGCCACCCCCTTCTCTCTCGGACCGGCTGCACCGGTCGGGGTCGCCCGGACCGGAATCAACCGGCCGGCGCGGGTACGCGCAGGACTCTGCCCGGCGCGGCCGGGGTGCGCAATCGAATTTCCGTCAGCGGACGGTTCCCCTCAGCGGGCGGTTCCCATTCAGCCGGCGGTTCCCAATCAGCGGGCGGTGGCCATGATGGCCGACAGGCCCTGGATGACGTTGCCGACGACCCGGGTGGGCGCGAACCGCTGATCCACCCAGTCCCGGCCGCGATGCAGCCACACGCTGGGCAGGCCCATGGCGGCGGCCCCGCCGATGTCGGCCTCGGGGCTGTCACCGACCACCCAGGCGCCGCCGAGGCGCATCCGGACCCGCTGGGCGGCCAGCGCGAAGATCCGCGGGTTCGGCTTGCTGACGCCTTCCTGCCCGGAGATCACCCAATCGGCGACATACCGGTCCAGGCCGGTGCTGCGGATCCGGCTCTCCTGCAGTTCGTGCGGGCCGTTGGTCACCACGACCGGGACGAATCCGGCATCGCCCGCGATCTGCAGGGCGCACGCGACCAGTGGGTCCAGCCGTTCATGGGTGAGCGGGCCCTCGTGCAGCTCCTCCAGCAGGTCGATCGAGGGGGTACGCAGGTGGTAGCGGTCGCGGATCAGGTCGGCGAGGTCCCACCGCGAGGTGAGCCCATCGGCATCCATCGAGATCAGCCACTCGAGGTCGTCCTGGGGAGCGGCGATCTCGTCGAGGAAACCCTTCGCCCAGAGCCGGAACGCACCACTGCGATCGAGCAGGGTGTCGTCCAAGGCGAGGAAGACGAGAGGCACGCGGGCACTTTACGTGAGTGGTTGCGGGACGAACAGCCCGCAACTGTCAACATGCCCTAACCAGCCCGGCTGAATCCGCCTCATCCGACCAGGGCGCACACCCGGTCCGTCCGGACCCGGCCGCGGTGTGGCAAGCCGTACGTACGGATTGCAAGGCACCGAGCGCTCATGACACGATCAATGACGTGCCCAGGGTTAGCCAGGACCAGCTCGACGCCCGCCGCCACGAGATCCTCGCCGCGGCCCGCGGCTGCTTCGCGCGCTACGGCTACGAAGGGGCCACGGTGCGCCGCCTGGAAGACGCCACCGGCCTGTCCCGGGGCGCCATCTTCCACCACTTCCGGGACAAGGACTCCCTGTTCCTCGCGGTCGCCGAGGACGACGCCGCCACGATGGTCGAGACGGTCACCCGCAACGGCCTCGTCCAGGTGATGCGCGACCTGCTCGGCCGGGCGGGCGCCTCGGCCGGCGACGGCGACACCGCCGGATGGCTCGGCACCCAGCTGGAGGTGTCCCGCCGGCTGCGCACCGACCCCGCGTTCGCCAAGCGCTGGGCCGAGCGGTCCAACGCGATCGCGACCGCCACCCGCGAGCGCCTGCAGCGCCAGCGCGACGCCGGGGTGCTGCGCGACGACGTGCCGGTCGAGGTGCTCACCCAGTTCCTGGAGCTGGCGTACGACGGGATGGTGCTGCACCTCGCGACCGGGCGTCCCCCGGGTGAGCTCAGCCGGGTTCTCGACCTGGTCGAGGAGGCCGTCCGGCGGGTGTGACCGTACCGTTGCGCGGGCCTGCACAATGAGGCCCAGAGCCCGGTTCACGGGCCAGTTCACACGGGAGGTCCGCACATGACGCTCGCCGCGACCGGCGCCACCTGGGGCATCCCCGGCCCGACCTTCCTGCTCTACTACATCGCCGCGGCGTTGGTGCTGACCATCGCGGCGATCGTGCACCGCCGTGCCCTGTTCGCCGGGCGCGCCGACGCCGCCGTCGACCGGCTCGGCCCGCAACAGGTCGCGTACCTGGGCGGCGGGCCGCGGCTCGCGCTCTACTCGGCGCTGGGCGGGCTGCGCGCCGCCGGTGCCATCGGCAGCGGGCCCGACCGTACGCTCGTGCAGACCGGCCCGCTGCCCGGCGGGGTGACCCCGCTCGACACCGCGGTCTACAACGCGGCCGGACAGCGCATCCGCGCCCGCGACGCCATCTCGGAGCAGTGGGTGTCCACCGCGCTCACCCAGCTCGGTGACGGCCTGGAGGCCACCGGGCTGGCCACCACGACGGCGCAGCGCCGCGCCGGCCGCCTGTGGGCCCTGGCCGCGCTGGCGCTGCTGGTGCTCGGCGTCGCCCGGCTCGCCGCGGGTCTGGCCGGTGGCAAGGCAGTCGGCTTCCTGGTGCCGCTGCTGTTCGTGGTCGCCTTCACCGCCTTCCGGCTCTCCCGGGTGCCCCGGCAGACCCGCGCCGCCACCCGCGGCCTGGCCGCGCTGCGCGTCAGCCACCAGTACCTGGCCCCGCGCGAGTCGCCGTCGTTCGCCACGTACGGCGCGACCGGGGCCGCGATGGGCGTCGCCCTGTTCGGGGCGGCGTCGCTGTACACGATGGACCCGGCGTTCGCCGCCGACGCCGAGATCCGGCGGCGCGCCGCCGACAGCGGGTGGGCCGGCACCACGGGCAGCTCCTGCGCCAGCAGCAGCAGCTCGTGCGGTTCGACGAGCTCGTGCTCCTCCAGCAGCAGCTCGTGCTCGTCCAGCAGCAGTTCGTGCGGCGGGGGCAGCTCGTGCGGCGGCGGTGGCGGCGGGTGCGGCGGATGACCGGTCCGGAGACCGCGTACGGGGTCGGCATCGGCTGGCGTCCCGAGATCGCCGGGTTCGTCGCCGAGCTGCCCGGCCTGCGCTTCGCCGAGGTGGTCGCCGAGTCCGTGCCCGCCCACGGCGACCTGCCCACCGGACTGGCCCGGCTCCGCGACCGCGGCACCGCCGTGGTGCCGCACGGGGTCAAGCTGTCGCTCGGCGGCGCCGAACCGGTCGAACCGGCCCGGGTCGCCCACCTGGCCACGGTCGCCGACCGGCTGGGCGCACCGCTGGCCAGCGAGCACATCGCGTTCGTCCGGGCGGGCGGCGTCGAGGCCGGGCACCTGCTGCCGGTCCCGCGCAGCCGCGAAGCGGTCGACGCCGTGGTGGCCAACGTCCGGCGCACCCAGGCCGAGCTGGGAGTGCCACTGGCCCTGGAACCGATCGCCGCGCTGTTCGACTGGCCCGACGACGAGCTCGACGAGGCCGCGTTCCTCACCGAGATCCTGGACCGGAGCGGGGCGCTGCTGCTGCTCGACGTGGCGAACGTGTACGCCAACGCCCGTAACCGGGGCACCGACCCGCTGGCCCTGCTCGACGCGCTGCCACTGGAACGCGTCGCGTACGTGCATGTGGCCGGCGGCGCCGAGCACGACGGCATCTACCACGACACCCACGCCGATGCCGTGCCACAGCCGGTGCTGGACCTGGTGGCCGCGCTGTGCACCCGGCACCGCCCGCCCGCGCTGCTGCTGGAACGCGACGGCGCGTACCCGAGCGCCGACAGCCTGCGTGCTGAGCTCGACGCGATCGCCGCCGCCTCCGGCTACCCGGAGATCACATGAGCGGGCGGGGACTGGCCGAACGCCAGGCCGAACTCGTCGCGGCGCTGACCGGCGGGGTGGCCGTACCGGCGGGCTTCGACGCCCGGCTGGTCGAGGCCGCGCGTGTCGCACTGCTGAGAAAGCGCGCCGGTGAGGTCGCGCGGCAATGGCCGCTGCTGGCGGCCGCGCTGGGCGAGCGGTGGCCGCACGAGTTCGCCCGGTGGGCCGCGGCGCGGCCCACCCAGGGATCGCTGCGCGACGGCTGGGACCTGGCGCGCGAGCTCGTGGAGCAGGGCGCGCTGCCGGCCGCGGCCGGCGAAGAGCTGGCCACCCGGGAGGCCGTGTTCACCTACGACGGTCGGTCGGCGCCGCGGGCCCGCCGGGTGCCCGCGCTGCGGCGCGCCGCCGGCTCCGCGGTGGTGCAGGTCTTCGGCCGGGTACGCGCCCTGGGCCGCCCGGCGCACCGCCGGGCCTGAGGACAGTGGCAGGATCCTGACCATGGATCTGGGTCTCGCCGATCGTGTCTACGTCCTCACCGGCGCCTCCCGCGGCCTCGGCTTCGCCACCGCCCGGGCGCTGGTCGCCGACGGCGCGAAGGTCGTCGTGTCGGCCCGCGACGCCGCCCGCGTGGACGCGGCCGTCGCCCAGCTCGGGGGCGCCTCCGCAGCGACCGGTGTGGCCGCCGACCTCACCGACCCGGCGACGCCGCAACGGCTGGTCGACACCGCGACCGAGACGTTCGGCCGGTTCGACGGTGCGCTGATCTCCGTCGGCGGGCCCACCCGTGGCACCGCGGCGCAGATGACCGACGAGCAGTGGCGCACCGCGTTCGAGACCGTCTTCCTCGGCACGGTCCGGGCCGCACGCACGTTCGCGACCGCGCTGACAGCCGGTGGCGCGATCGGGCTGGTGCTGTCCACGTCGGTCCACTCCCCCATTCCCGGGCTGGGCCTGTCCAACGGCCTGCGCCCGGGCCTGGCCGGGGCTGCCAAGGACATGGCCGACGAGTACGGGCCCTCCGGCGTCCGCGTGGTCAGCCTGCTGCCGGGCCGGCTGCTCACCGACCGCAACCTCGAACTGTTCGACGCCAGCGGTGACCCGGCGGCCGCGCGGGCGCAGGCCGAAGCCGCCATCCCGCTCGGCCGCCTGGGCGAGGCGGCCGAGTTCGGCCGGGTGGCGGCGTTCGTGCTGTCCCCCGCGGCCGGCTACCTCACCGGCCTGACGATCCCCGTGGACGGCGGCGCCCTGCGCACGCTGTGAGCACCGGTCAGGGTTCGAGCGGAGTGGCGGGCACCGCGACGATGACCGGTTCCACGTCCTCGGCGTACGGCGGCGCCGGGCTGTCCGCCACCGCGAACTGTGTCCGGTACAGCTCCGCATACAGGCCGCCCGCCGCGACCAGGTCGGTGTGGCGGCCCCGCTCGACGATCCGGCCCTGGTCGAGCACGAGAATCTGGTCGGCGTCGCGGACCGTGGACAGGCGGTGCGCGATGACCAGCGCCGTACGCCCCTCCAGCGCCTTCGTCAGCGCCCGCTGCACCGCGGCCTCGGACTCGCTGTCCAGGTGGGCGGTGGCCTCGTCGAGGATGACGATCGACGGGTGCTTGAGCAGCAGCCGGGCGATGGCGATGCGTTGCTTCTCGCCACCGGAGAATCGGTAGCCGCGCTCGCCGACCACGGTGTCCAGCCCGTCGGGCAGCCCCTGGACCAGGTCGGCGACCTGGGCGCCGCGTAGCGCCTCCCACATCTCGTCCTCGGTGGCGTCGGGGCGGGCGTAGCGCAGATTCTCCGCGATGGTCTCGTGGAACAGGTGCGAGTCCTGGGTGACCACGCCGATGGTGTCGCGCAACGACTCCAGCGTGGCGTCCTGCACGTCGACGCCGCCGACCAGCACCGCCCCCGCGGTGACGTCGTAGACGCGGGAGACCAGCATCGAGGTGGTGGACTTGCCGGCGCCGGACGGGCCGACCAGCGCCACCATCTGGCCCGGCTCGACCGTGAAGTCGACCCCGCGCAGGACCGGCGCGGTCTCGGTGCGGTCGAGCGCGGCCACATCCTCCAGGGAGGCGAGGGAAACCTCGCCCGCGCTGGGGTAGCGGAAGTGAACGTCGCGGAACTCCACCCGGCCCGCGCCGGGCGGGATCGCCGTCGCGCCGGGCTTCTCCTCGATGCCGGGGCGCAGGTCGAGCACCTCGAACACCCGGTCGAACGACACCAGCGCGCTCATCACGTCGACCCGGACGTTGCTCAGTGCGGTGAGCGGGCCGTACAGCCGGGTGAGCAGCAGCGCCAGCGTCACCACGGTGCCCGCGGTGACGCTGCCGGTGACCGCCAGCCAGCCACCGAGCCCGTACGTCAGCGCCTGGGCCAGCGAGGCGACCAGCAGCATCGCGACGAAGAACGTGCGCGAGAACATCGCCTGCTGCACCCCGATGTCGCGGACCCGGGCGGCCCGCTCGCCGAACCGGGCCGCCTCGGTGTCGGGACGGCCGAACAGCTTGACCAGCAGGGCACCGGAGACGTTGAACCGCTCCGTCATCGTCGCGTTCATCTTCGCGTCGAGGTTGTACGACTCGCGGGTGATCTCGGCGAGTCGCTTGCCGACCCGGCGGGCCGGGACGATGAACATCGGCAGCAGCAGCAACGACAGCACCGTGATCTGCCAGGACAGCGTGAACATGACCGCGGCGGTGAGCACGAGCTGGATGACGTTGCTGACCACCCCGGACAGCGTGGAGGTGAAGGCTCGCTGAGCCCCCATCACGTCGTTGTTGAGCCGGCTCACCAGCGCACCGGTCTGGGTGCGGGTGAAGAACTGCAGCGGCATGCGCTGGACGTGGTCGTACACCTGGGTGCGCAGGTCGAGGATGATGCCCTCGCCGATGCGCGCCGAATACCACCGCTGGGCCAGCGACAGGAACGCGTCCACGACCGCCAGCACCGCGATCGCGAGCGCGAGCTGGACGACGACCGTGGTGGCCCCCGGCCCGCCCGCGGTGATCGCGTTGACGACGTGGCCGGCGAGGACCGGAGTCGCCACCCCGATCCCCGCGGCGAACACCACGGTGACCAGGAAGACCAGGATGTCGCGGCGATACGGCCGCGCGAACGTCAGGATGCGCCGCGTCGTACCGCGGCTGAGGCTGTGCTGGGCGACCCGGTCCGAGTTCTGGATCGAGCGCAGCATCCCCCAGCTGGAACCACCGGACATGCCCGGGCCCATGCGTCACCTCCGGGGTGTGGACGACTGCAGGACAAGTGTGCCCGCAGGGTCTGACAACCCCGAAGGTAACGCCCGTATTCCGGAATGCGCCTTACAGTTCGGTCGCGGTGGGGAGGGCTTACTCGCCCGCGCCTGCCAGCTCCCGCAACCGCCGGGTCTGCGCCTCCCGCTCGGCGCGGTCCTGCTCGTCGTACGAGCGGTCAGCCGCCCCCGCGAGCAGCGCCTTGATCTCGGCGACCGCGCCGCCGTCGGCGGACAGCACCGCCGCGGTCAGATCGGCCACCGCACCGTCGAGCTCGGCCGCCGGCACCACCGCCGTGGCCAGGCCGAGCCGGGCGGCCTCATCCGCCGCGATCCGGCGCCCGGTCACGCAGATCTCCAATGCCCGCCCGTAGCCGACCAGCTCGGTGAGCCGCTTCGTGCCGCCCAGGTCCGGAACGAGCCCGAGCGTCACCTCGGCCATGGAGAAACGGGCATCGTCGGCGAGGATGCGCAGGTCGCAATTGAGCGCCAGCTGGAATCCCGCTCCGATGGCGTGCCCGTGCACCGCCGCGATCGTCAACAGCGACGGACGCCGCAGCCACGTGAACGCCGCCTGGAAGCCCGCGATCCGCGCGGCACACTCCTCCGGCGACAGTCGGGCCAGTTGTGCCGGAGAAGCATCGCCGGAACCCCGCGCGACCGACAGATCGAGACCGGCGGAAAAGGCGCGCCCTTCCCCACGGACAATGACGACCCGCACGTCGCCCGGCAATTTCCGGGAAATGCTTTCCAGCTCGGACCACATGGCCGGGGTCTGCGCATTGAGCACGTCGGGGCGGCACAACGTCACCGTTGCCACCGGCCCCGCCTGCTCCCAGCGGACGCCCGCGTCGTCAGCGCCGTCAGCGCTGCCGGACGTCACGCCTTCTTACGACGCCGGGCGCCGCCACGCTGGCGCAGTTGCACACCCGACTCGGTAAGCACTCGGTGCACGAAACCGTACGACCGTCCGGTCGAAGCGGCCAGCGCGCGAATGCTCTCGCCGGAGGTGTAACGCTTGACCAGATCCTTGGCGAGCGTCTGGCGCTCGCTACCGACGATTCGGCGACCCTTCTCAGTGCTGGTGGCTGTGCCGGTGGCTGCCATGTTGAATCCTCACGTCCCAGACTGTGCGGTTCGATACGGTCCCACCTATTAGACCGCCTCGGACGATCATGCGCTAGGTATCCGGCGACAGCCAACGTGCCCATTTACCACTGTCAGGAACCCGACGGTGACCAAGCGCATCGATGCCCACGGCGCGGCGCGGCACCACGACCCGAGCCGCCCAGGTCAGCGCCGCGCCGCGGGAGGCAGCCCGGGCCACGCTCGGCACACCGTCGATCACCTGCGGATATGACCATGCGCGGCGACGCATCGAAGCTCACGCAAAGTCCCCAGATGCTCACCGTACGGCGTCGGCCGCGCGGGCTCCGCCGGACGCGCCGCCCGGGCGGGACGCGCGGGCCGCACCGGAGCCGCAGCCGCATCGTGCAGATGTCGCACATGCTGTGTGGGCACCGGTTGACAACCGACGATGTCGGTGACCCGGCGGCTCAGGCGAGCTCCACCAGCTCCAGCAACTCGTCGCTCCAGGCGTCCTCGTCACCGTCGGGCAGCAGGATCGCGCGGTCCGGCTTCAGCGCCACGACCGCACCCGGATCGTGCGTGACCAGCACGATCGCGCCCGGGTAGTTGGCGATCGCGTCCAACACCTGCTCCCGGCTCACCGGGTCGAGGTTGTTGGTCGGCTCGTCGAGCAGCAGCACGTTCGCCCCGGAACAGACCAGCGTCGCCAGCGCCAGCCGGGTCTTCTCGCCGCCGGAGAGCACCCCGGCCGGCTTGTCGACGTCGTCACCCGAGAAGAGGAACGCCCCCAGGATCTTGCGCAGCTCCGTGTCCGTCTGCTCCGCCGCGGCGCTGCGCATGTGCTCCAGCACCGTACGGTCGATGTCGAGCGTCTCGTGCTCCTGGGCGTAGTAGCCCAGGCGCAGGCCGTGCCCGGGCCGTACCTCGCCGGTGTCCGGTTGCAGCAGGCCGCCCAGAATGCGCAGCAGCGTGGTCTTGCCGGCACCGTTGAGCCCGAGGATCGCCACCCGCGAGCCGCGGTCCACCGCCACCCCGACGTCCGTGAAGATCTCCAGCGAGCCGTACGACTTGGACAGCTCCGACGCGGTCAACGGCACCTTGCCGCAGGGCGCCGGCGTGGGGAAGCGCACCTTCACCACCCGGTCCGAGGTACGGGCTTCCTCCAGGCCACCCAGCAGCCGCTCGGCCCGCCGCGCCATGTTCTGCGCGGCCACCGTCTTGGTCGCCTTCGCGCGCATCTTGTCCGCCTGGGCCATCAGCGCCCCGGCCTTCTTCTCCGCGTTCGCGCGCTCCCGCCTGCGCCGCCGCTCGTCGGTCTCCCGCTGCTCCAGGTACGTCTTCCAGCCCACGTTGTAGATGTCGACGACCGAACGGTTCGCGTCCAGATACCAGACCTTGTTGACCGCCGCCTCCAGCAGCGAAACGTCGTGGCTGATCACCACGAGGCCACCCTTGTGCTGGGCCATGTATCCGCGCAGCCAGGCGATCGAGTCCGCGTCGAGGTGGTTGGTCGGCTCGTCGAGCAGCAGGATGCCCTTGCCGCCCTGGGCGGCGTCGCGGAACAGGATGCGGGCCAGCTCGATGCGGCGGCGCTGGCCACCCGACAGGGTGCCGATGGTCTGCGCGAGGACCCGGTCCGGCAGGCCCAGGTTGGCGCAGATCCGGGCCGCCTCCGCCTCGGCCGCGTACCCGCCGAGGCTGGCGAACTGGTCCTCCAGCGCGCCGTAGCGGCGGACCAGCTTCTCGTCCGCGCTCTCCTCCAGCTGCACTTCCAGCTTCTGCATCTCGGCGAGCAGGGTGTCCAGACCACGGGCGGACAGCACCCGGTCACGGGCCGTCACGTTCAGGTCGCCCGTACGCGGGTCCTGCGGCAGGTAGCCGACCTCGCTGCGCCGCTCCACCGCACCCGCGTACGGCTGTCCCTCGCCCGCCAGCACCTTCAGGGTGGTCGTCTTGCCCGCGCCGTTGCGCCCGACCAGGCCGATCCGGTCACCCGGCTGCACCCGCAGCGTGGTGGGCGACATCAGGATGCGGGCGCCGGCACGCAGTTCGAGTCCGGTGGCGGTGATCATGAGAAGGCGTCTCGCTCTCGCAGGGGTCAGGCTGGCTCAGGGCACACGCAAACGCCGACCGGGTTCGTCCGCGGTCGGCGCGGGGGCGGTCAGCCTTCGCAGAGCAGCACTCGCCCATACTAGCGACCCGGCCGATTCAGCCCCCAGCCGATTGGCGGGCAGGATCAAGGGGTACACGCCGGACACCCGCGGCCGGACGGCTCAGTGAGGATGACATGGAACTCAACGAGAACGCCGAGATCGACACCAGTCAGATCGACGACGTCCGCGACTCGGGCGGAGGCGGCTTCGGCGGCGGTGGCGGCGGCTTCGGCGGCCTGCCGATCGGCGGCGGCGGGCTCACCGGCATCGTCATCTCCGTGGTCGTGGCGCTGGTCACCGGCTACTTCGGCATCAACCACCTGACGGGCGGCGGCTCCCGGCCCTCCGGCGACAACACCCGGCTGCGCCAGGAGTGCGCCCAGTCCGACCGGCTCAAGCAGCTCGACTGCCGCAACGCGCTGTACGTCAACTCGATCCAGAACTACTGGTCCGAGGCGATGCCGCACACGTTCAACAAGAGCTACTGGCCCGCCAAGACCGTGTACTTCTCCCGCGCCGTACGCACCGGATGCGGCAACGCCGATTCGGGCGTCGGCCCGTTCTACTGCCCCGCGGACGACCGGGTGTACATCGACCTCAGCTTCTACCGGGTGCTCTCGGACTCCCTCGGCGCGCCGGGCGAGTTCGCCCAGCCGTACGTGCTCGCCCACGAGTACGGCCACCACATCCAGGATCTGCTCGGCACCGAGGCGCAGATGCGCCGCGCGCAGCAACGCGACCCGAAGAACGCCAACCAGCTCTCCGTGCGGTTGGAACTGCAGGCCGACTGCTACGCGGGGGTGTGGGCGAAGAACGCGACCGGCACCGAGTCCGCCGAAGGCACCAAGATCTTCAAGAGCATCACGGCGCAGGACATCCAGCAGGGCCTGGACACCGCCGGCAAGATCGGCGACGACACGTTGCAGCGGCGCAGCGGCGGCGGCGTCAACCCGGCCGAGTTCACCCACGGTACGAGCGCGCAGCGGCAGCACTGGTTCTCCACCGGATTCCAGACCGGCACCGCCAAGAGCTGCGACACCTTCGGCGCCGCCTCCCTGGGCTGAGGCGCATCTCCGGGATCCTGGTTCGGTCCACAGCAGAACCCCGCAGAGGTAGCCAGGTCGAGCGGGTGGGCACCCCGGTCAGATACCCGTTTCGTTCAGCGCAGCTTCGCCCTCGCGGCACGAGCCGAGCGATGGTCCAGGTGGACGCCGGTCGCCGCGTCGGGCCGCCGGCCCCGAATCGCGTACTCATGCGAAGCCGCCGAGGAGCCCGGCCCGCTCGAGGTCGTCTGCGCCCTGCCGTCGGGGCTGAGGATGACGGAACCGAACCAGCTGTTGGCGACGCGACAGACCAGGTCGGGCAGGAGTTCCCGATCGCTGAGTGCCGGCCACGACGAGAGCAGATGGCGCCACTGCCGTCGGAGCGCTTCCAGCTTCTTCTCCGCCTCGTGGCTGAGCACCTCGGTCACCTGGGCCGGCCAGTCGGGGCCGCGGGTGTCCGGGTTCGGGGCCGCGAGCGTCAGTACCTCCTGCTCGAGCTCGGCGAGGCACAGCAGCAGGTCGACCACGCGGCGGTGGGTGGCTGCCTCGCCGTGGTCGGCGCCGGCGAGGAACTCCACGGCTTCGAAGTCGGCGGTGGCCAGGTTCACCAGCTCCGCACGGTCGGCCACCGGTGCCTGAGGAAGAGCGCGAAGCAGGATGTCCTCGGCCGCCACGAGCGACAGCGTCACCGGGTCCTGTTGATCCGCGACCAGCGGGGGAAGGCTCGCGCCGACACCCTCGAGCTCGCGAAGGATGCCTACGAGGTCATCCTCGGCGTCGGTACGCAGCCGATATTGGATGGGCTGGCCACCGGGACGGCGCTGAGCTCTGGTGCCGTCCCGTTCGACGAAGTGGGTGTCGCGTCCCAGCACGGTCCGGACGGTGTTTTCCTTGACCCCGCTGTAGTGGGCAAGGTCGGCGACGGTGAACTCCCGCAGCGCCAGGATGGCGTTCAGGACGCGATAGCGGATGAGCATGGCCATCGCTCACCTACCTCTTCTGCCTGCCCCGCTCCGCGGGAAGGACGACGCTCGGATGACCACAGCCTCCTCTGCCGTTATTCATTTGTCAAGTGAATCATCAAGGACTTCGTCGATCAGTTGGCCGACATCGTCGGTCTCCAGGTACCGACGGGTCAGAGTCACGAGGGCGGGGTTCACCCTTCCCAAAGTCGCCTTGTACACCCGCCCGACGAAGCACTCGCGTTGCTTGTTGCTGATGGTGGAGGTGTTGAGCCGGATGCTCAGGCGGACGAAGACCGCCTCCGGGTCCGTACGTGCTTCGGGCAGCTTGGCCAACAGCGCCACCATGTTCTGAGCGGCTTGGGCCCCCACGGCACGCTGGGCCCAGGCCCGGCCGTGGGGAGTGCGTTGATGGCGCGCCCGGTGCACCTTCTCGGCCGCCTCCAGCCGGGCGGTGGCCCGGGGCGAGGCCAGCAGGTCGGGCCCCGGCGTGTCGCCACGCCAAGGGTGGTCCAGCATCCGGTGCGCCAGGTACGCCGCGACGTCCATCCAGCCCTCGGCGAAACGGTCGGCCGCGTCCGGCTGGCTACGTCCCGCCTCCCAGGGGCCTTGCAGGACGTGGCAGACACACTCGTGCAGCAACACGTAGGGCAGCGAGAACACTGTCAGCTCGTCCAGCTCACCCGGGTTGATCACCACATCGACGCGAGCCGAGGGCCCTTCCGGCGGATCGTCGAGGTAGGTGGTCGCGGTGAGCTGGATGGGCAGCTCGGCCTGCAGGGGCATGCCCTGGTGCCCGAAGGTCACCGAGACCCGTTTCACGACGTCCTGCGGGACGTCCACGCCGTGCCGGCGGTACAGCTCGGCGGCCGCCCGCATCGCGTCGTCGAAAGCGGCCCACAGAAGGTCCTCGTCGTACCGGCCGGCTTCGGCCAGGACCCGATCGATCTCGTCCAGCAGGGGGATGCATGTCCTTTCGGCATCCGGGTCGGGAAACGAGATGCTTGCCCTGATCTCGGCACCCAGTTGACTCAGGTAGGAACCGAGTGAACCCGCGGGACTGAACTCGACCTGTGCCGCCGTCGAGTGGAGCAGCCGTTCCCTGATCGCGGTCCACAGCAGGCCGTATCCGGCAGCCTCGATCTGCACGTGGTGAAGATCGAGCATCTGGAACACGAGGCTGCGCGCCCAGACGGCCTTCTCCACGTGCGCGGGCAGAGATCGCGCGGCGCTCACGGTTCCGGCGCTCTCTCATCCTGGATGGCGTCCCGGCCGTACCTGCTGCGGATGCGCGGCAGCAGGACCTGCTTCCACAGCGAAACGAGGATCTCGTTGGCGGCCGGGGCGAAGGCAACGATCAGGGCGACGGCCGTGGGGTCGATGCCGGCGCCCCGCACGCTGACCCGGATGGCGCCCGGCCGGTCCGGCGCCGGCACCGCGGACGGGTCGACACCGGCGTCGGCCAGTTCCTTGCGCAGCTCGTCGCTGGCGTCCAGCTCGGCCCAGAAATTGTCGATCTCGCGCTGGACTTCGTCGGCGGTTCGGGTGCCCCGCCCGTACCACAGCTCCGTCATCTCCGCCCCTTTCCCTGGAGCCGCACGTCGACGTGGCGGACCAGAACTGTGGATCTCTGCATCGCGATCTCCAGGCGATCAGTCCGGCAATTGGTATCGAGCTTGACGAATATGGCGAATGGTTACCAAGATCGCAATGAGTGTGAAGCGCATGAAAGTCAACCAGATGATGCGAGGCGGCACCACCGCAAAAACCCGAGAAAACGGGGCCACTGCCCAACTTCCGACACCGTCAGGTTCTTTGGTCCCGGTTACTGCACGAGATGGCAGGACGGCGGGAAATGAATTGGTGACCGCTGGTGGACCTCGTTCCACCAGCGGTCGCTTTCTAAGGCCCCGGATCGCGGACCAGGATCCGCACGGCCCGGGCCGCGGCGATCGCGCCGACCAGGACCGTGCGCCGGGGCTCCGGCACGTCCAGGAAACGGTCCGCGCGCAGCCCCGCCAGCGGCGCCAGCGCGGGCGCGGACAGGACGGCGTCCACGGCCGCGCGGTCGCCGCCGGTGACGAGCGCCGCCATTGCCCGTACCTCGGGCAGCAGCAGGCGCACGACGATGTCGGCGCCGTCCGCCGCGGCCGCGCGGGCCTGGTTGTCGCGGCGGCGTGCGAAACGCTGCTGCGACCACCCACCGGCCGCGGTCCGGCCCTGCACGTAATGCGTCTCGACCTTCGACGCGACCAGCTCGTCGCCGTCGGCGACACCGACCGCGACGGCACCCTTGCGGGCCAGCAGCAGACCCAGCCGGCGCGGCGCGGCCGCCGCCTGCAGCAGCCCGGCGAGGTCGGCGACGGCCGGGGCTCCCGGCGGCGCGGCCAGCTCGGCCGACGCACCGTCCGCCGCCACCACGGTCAGACCGTGTTCCGTGTACGCCCCGTGCCGGGTCGCGAAGTTGTCCAGCCAGCGCGGCACGCGCTCGGGGGCGACATCGACCCAGCGGCCACCGCCGGCGGCCGGACGTGCGCTCATGGCCCGACCTTACCGATGACATGATCGGCCCATGTCCCGAGCGCTCGCCGACGAGATCCTGGACCGCCTGGTCCGGGTCTACGACGCCGCCCGCGAACCCGAGCGGGCCGTGCGGGCGGCGGCGTACATGCGCGACCAGTTCCCGTTCCTCGGCATGCCCGCACCGACCCAGGTGTCGCTGAACCGCACCGTGTGGGCCGGGCTGCCCAAACCCACCGAGGACGAGCTGCGCACGGTCGCGCTCGCCTGCTGGCAGCTTCCCGAACGCGAATACCAGTACTTCGCATGCACCTACCTGCGCCGCCACGCGGCGGTGCCCGGCCCCGGCTTCCTGCCCACCCTGCGCACTCTGATCAGTACGAAGTCCTGGTGGGACACGGTCGACCTGCTGGCCACCCGGGTCGTCGGCACGATGGTCCGCCGGCATCCCGCGCTCGGCGGCGAGATGGACGCGTGGTCCGCGGACGAGGACCTGTGGCTGGTCCGTACCGCGATCCTGCATCAGCTGAACTACGCCGCGGACACCGACGCCGACCGGCTGTTCGGCTACTGCACCCGGCAGGCCGGGCACCGCGACTTCTTCGTCCGCAAGGCGATCGGCTGGGCACTGCGCCAGTACGCCCGCACCGACCCGGACGCGGTACGCGCCTACGTGGCCGACCACCGGGACGCGCTGTCCGGGCTGTCCGTCCGCGAGGCCACCAAGCACCTGTAGCAGCCGCCACCGGCGCGCGCCCACCCGCGAATACCCGGCCGGCTACCGACTGCAGCCGGTCCACCCGAGGGTGTGGCCGAACCGGGCCCCGGTCCCCCACCGCGCCCGGGCCGGATCCGTCCTACAGCAGTTGCACCGCCAGCACCGCGATGACCACGCTCGACACCAGCGCGGTCACGAGCCGGGCCCGCTCACCGGTCAACAGCCGGCCCGCCAGCGAGCCGCCGCCGGCGATGAGCAGTTGCCAGCTCGCCGACGCCGCGAACGCGCCCAGCACGAACATCACCCCGCCACCGGAGCCACCGCGGCCCAGGACCAGCGCGGCGAAATACACGATCGTCGCCGGGTTGAGCATGGTGAGGCTCAATATCCCGAGGTACGCCCGCAGCGGGGTCGGGTCGGCCGCGCGGGCCGGTCCGCCGGGGCGGCGTGGGCGCAGGGCGGTCCATGCGGTGTGGCCGGCAAGCCCGAGCAGGACCGCCGCTGCCACCCAGCGCAGCGGCACGGCGATCGGCGCCACCAGACCGGCCAGCGCCGCACCACCGAGCACCGCGAGCAGCGCGTAGATGCCGTCGGCCGTGGCCGCGCCGAGTCCCGCGGCCGCGCCGACGCGCAGCGACGTACGGGCGCTCAGGCCCGCGACGAGCACGGCGATGGCACCCACGGGTATGGCGACGCCGTAGCCGGCGACCACGCCGGCCAGGAACGGGCCGGTCATGACAGCGCGGGTCGGACCGCCGGTTCGCCCGCGCACGCCTGCTGTCGCGCGGCCCGGACGGGCGCAGCGACAGTGGGGCAGCGGAACGAATCTGGCTTGGTCACGGGGCCATGGTGCCCTCGCCCGGCCGCCGCGGCCACCGAATTGCGCCGCCGCGCGAGCTTGTTCACAAACCCTCAACCGCCGCCCGCCCGGGCCGCGCGGGCTACTCGGTGTCGCCCCAGGTCAGCAGCAGCTCGACCAACTCCCGGTCGCCGTCGACGCGGACCCGCTCCAGGGGGATCCGCCGGTACAGCGCGAGAACCAGGTCACCGGCCGGACCTCGAACGGTGGCCCGCGGCTCGCCACCCGCGGCGGGATCGGGTTCCGGCGAGGAACCAGCGGGATCGAGCCGGACCCCCGCCGGCGACAGGTCGACGAGCCAGGACGGCCCCTCGGCGGTCACGAACGCGATCCGGGCCGCGGCATGCGGCCAGGCCCCCTCGGAGCCGAGGCCGACCTGCACGAACTCCGCGACCCCGTCCACCGCGCACGACCCCGGCAACGGCTCGGGCCTGCCGATCGCCTCCTGCGCGTCGAACGCGTGCACCGCGGCCTCCTGCACCTGATGGCGGGCCACCGCACCGGCCGTCATCGGGGCGCCCGAGGTGCCCCACCACGTCCAGCACGGCTGGCCCGGACCGGCCTCGCCCAGCGCGTCGAGCAGCAGCCGGGTGGACGCCGCGGACCAGTCGAGGAGATCACCGGTGGGCTCCGGATCGGGCACGCGGTCCCGCGCCGGCGCCGCGGCCGGATCGGCATCGGAGACCGCCACGGCCCAGAACCGGTGCACATGTCCCAGGTGGACGGTGAGGTCGCGCAAGGACCAGTCCGGGCAGCCAGGCACCGGGGCGGCGGGATCACCGGCGGCCACCGCGGCGCGCAGCGCGGTGGACCGCTCGTCGACCAGGGACAGCAGCTCGGGAAAGGACGGTGTCGTCATGAGGGCGTTGTACCACCCGCGACCGACACATTCGCCGGACCTTACGGGGCGACCACCATGGCGGGAGTGGAGAAGTTCGTCGCGGTGTACGCCACCACGTAGTAGGTGGCCGGGCCCGCGGGCGGGTTCGGCTCGGTGAACTGCTCGGTTTCCCCACCGGCGATCAAGCCGAGCCGGTCGACGAGGTGCACCTCGCCGGCGACCGTGCCTTCGATGCGATACCAGGGTTGCACCGACACCGCGAACGCCGGCGCCTCCTCGAAGACCTTGCCGGTGGCCCAGCCGGCCGGGGAGTCGACCGGCGCGCGCAGGTTCCATTCGGTGGTGGACAACACCCTGCCGGCGGCGTCGAAGAATTTCATGCCCGCGTGGACGCGCCGGCCGGCACCCAGGGTTTTCGCGGAGATGACCGCGGTGTACTGCTGCCCCGGAGTCGTGGCGATCCTGCGGCCGACCACCTCGAGGTCGCCGGCACCGCTGGAGGTCAGCGCCAGCGCGCCCGTACCGACCGCACCGCCGGTGCCCACGCGGCTCAGCGTGGTGCGCCCGTTTGCGGCGGTCCAGCCCGCGGTCAAGGCCGCAGGATCCTCGAAGCTGGACTCGTCGGCGGTCAGCAGGTTGCCGCGGACGTCGGTGCTGTCGGCCGGCACGTCGGCCACGACCTTGCCGTCGCGGTACACCCGGTAGCCGAGGATCGGGGGGTCGGACGCCGAGGACCCCGGCACGTTCCAGCCCAACGACTTGCCGGTCGCCGCAAGCCCTCCCGGGGCCGAGAGCGAGTTCCACCCGAGGATCGGCGTGCCGAGCAGGCCCGCGAAGGTGTTGGTCTCGCCGTTCGGTCCGGTGAGCACGGTGTTGGACGGGCTCCCCGAAAGGAGGTGCAGGTCGATGCCGAACCAGGTGGTCCTCCGGGCCGGGTCGTCCGCGATGGTGTTGCCGTAGATCCGGTCGCCGTTGCCGATGCCGATGCCGATGCCCGCGGTGACGAACCGGCCGGCGCCGGTGTCGTAGAAGGCGGAGCCGGACCAGCCGGCGTTGCGGATCGTGTTGCCCGTGAGCGTGTCCGGAACGCGCTTACCGGCGTCCCCGTACACCACGATGCCGGACTGGTCGGCGTACTCCACGACGTTGTCCCGGATGACGTTGTTGCCACCCTCGTCGACGATGTCGTCGGTGGGACCGCCGGGGTTCTTGCCGTAGGCCACGACGATGCCGGCGTCGTCCGCGACGCTGACCCGGTTGCCGGAGATCACCGTGTCGGCCGGGTTGCGGTAGATCTTCCTCCCGCCCTCGTATTCCACGTCGGTCATCCAGTCGAGGCGAATGTGGGCGCCGTACAGCACGTTGCCGCTGATGCTCGCGGCGGACATGCCTTCCAGGTGGAAGCTGCCGGCCACCCGCTTGTTGCGGGCGGCGGCGACGGCGCGATCGGACCGTACGGTGTTGTTGTCGATCGTGTCCCGCCAGCCACCGACGAGGTGGATGCTATCCCCGGACGCGGTGGTGTCGAACTGGTTGTCCTCGATCGTCACGTACTCGGCCCCGGCGCCGCCCACGTTGTCCGCCTCGCCCGACTCGGCGCCGCCCCAGTTGTCGAAGCGGTTGTCGCTGATGTGGACATGTCGGGTCGGGTCGTCGAGCCGGATCCTCACGGACTCGATGTTGGTGAAACGGACCTGCCGCACCATCCACCCCTCGCCGACCGACATGCCGCCCACAGCGTCCGCCGGGGACGGCCAGCCACCGGCGCCGCGGTAGTCACAGGGCTCGCCCGGGCGGCCCGGCATGTCCTGCGGGTTCGGGGCACCGGCGCCCTCGCGGCAGTTGCCGTTGACCGTCAGGTCGGACACCAGGCTGGTGGTTTCGTCCGCATACTCCGCAGAGCTGTGGTCGATCAGGTAACCGCCGCGGAGGTTGGACCAGTTCGCCGTGATCATCGAGAGCGTGGTGGCGGTGATGCCGCGGCCGCGCAGGTTGACGTAGGCGGGCAGCCGCAGGCTGTGGCTCAGGCGGTATGTACCGGCGTCGAGCAGCACCGTGGCCGGTACGGGCATCGTCCACGTCTCGCCGTCGAACGACAACGGGATCACCCGGGCAGCGGCCGCGTCCATGGCCGTCTTCAGCGCCGCGTAGTCGTCGCCGCCCGACGGGGCCGGCGCGGGCACGCAACGGGTGTCGGCGCTGCACTCGGTGGCCGTCATGGCGGGCGGGGAGACCGCGGTCGGGAGCGAGTACACCGGCGCGAGCGGCGCGGCGGCGACGGTCCACTCGATGGCCGCCGTCCCGGTACGGCCGACGATGTCGACGACGGTGACCGTGCTGCTGCGCGGCCCGGCGGTGGTGGGGGTGCCGGCGACGACGCCGGTGGCCCGGTCCATGCTGAGGCCGCCGGGCAGGCCGGTGGCCGTCCACGTGTACGGCGCCACGCCGCCACCCGCGGCGATGCTCAGCGACATGGCGACGCCGACGACGCCGTTGCGGGCGCCCGGGTTCTCGATCGTGACCGGCTCGGCGACCGCGATGGTGAACGTCGCGGTGCCGGTGCGGTTCCCGGCGTCGGTGACCGTGACGGTCACCGACGCGTCGCCGGCGGTCGCCGGGGTTCCGGACAGGACGCCGGCGGCGCTGAGGGTCATGCCGTCGGGCATCCCGGCCGCCGACCAGGTGTACGGGGCGACGCCGCCGTCGACGGTGAGCGTGGTGGTGGCGGCGGCCGTGGCGACCGTGGCGATCCGCGTACCGGGGTCGGTGATGACCGGCGCGGCGGCGGCGACCCACCGGAACGACGTACTGGCGCTGCGCTTGGCGGTGTCGGTGGCGGTGATCGTGACGGTGGTGGCGCCGGCCGAGGTGGGTGTGCCGGAGACGACGCCGGTGGCCGGGTTCAGCATCAAGCCCGCGGGCAGGGCGGTGGCGGCCCACGTGTAGGGCGCCTCGCCACCGGCGGCGGCCAGCTGCAGGGTGGCAGCCCGGCCCAGGGTGGCCTGCTGGGTGCCGAGTTCGGCCACGGTGATCGGGCCTGCGACCGCCCACGTGAAGGTGGCGCTGCCGGACCGGTCCGCGGCGTCGGTCACGGTCACGGTCACGGTGGCATCGCCCGCGTTCGTGGGGGTGCCGGTGACCGTGCCGGTGTCGGCGTTGATCCCCAGCCCGGCGGGCAGGCCGGTCGCCGACCATGCGTACGGGGTCGTGCCGCCGGTGGCGGTGAGGGTGGTCGATGCCGCGACGCCGACCGTGCCGGCCAGTGCGCCGGGTTCGGTCACGGTCGGCCTGGTCGCGGTCTTCCACGTGAACGTGACGGCGCCGGTGCGCCCGACGGTGTCCGTGGCGGTGACCGTCACCGTGGAGTCGGCGGTGGCGGTGGGCGTGCCGGAGACGACCCCGGTGGCGGTGTCGAGTGTGAGCCCGCCAGGCAGCCCGGTCGCGGTCCACGTGTACGGGGCGGTGCCACCGGCCGCGGCCGGGGTGAGGGTGGCCGGATCCCCGACGGTGGACTGCCGGGTGCCCGGGCTGGTCACGGTGAGCGCGGCGGCGGCGACGTCCCAGGTGAAACTCGCGCGGCCCGCGATCTTCCCGGCATCGGTCGCGGTGATCTCGGCCGGGTGGGTGCCCGCCGCGGTCGGGACACCCGCGATCACGCCGGTCTCCGCGTCGATGCTCAGGCCCGCGGGCAGGCCGGTCGCCGACCACACGTACGGGGCCTTGCCGCCCGTGGCCGACATGGCCTGGGAGACGGCGGCGCCGACGACCGCGGGCCGCAGGCCCGGGTTCACGACGACGGGCGCGGTCCCGGCGACCCACCCGAACGTGACGGTGTGGGTGCGCTTGACCTTGTCCGTGGCGGTGACCGTCACCGTGGCACCGGCGTCGGCGGTGGGCGTGCCGGAGACGACCCCGGTGGCGGCGTTGAGTGTCAGCCCGGCGGGCAGCCCGGTCGCGCTCCAGGTGTAGGGAGCGGTGCCACCGGCCGCGGCCAGCGTGAGGGACGTCGGCTGCCCGACGGCGGACTGCCGCGCACCCGGGCTGGCCACGGTGAGCGCAGACGTGGCGACGTCCCAGGTGACGCTCGCACTACCGGCGATCTTCAGGGCGTCGCTCGCGGTGACCTTGGTCGTCCAGGTGCCCGCCGCGGTCGGGCTTCCCACGATCGCCCCGGTCGCCGCGTTGATCCTCAGGCCCGTGGGCAGGCCGGTCGCCGACCACACGTACGGGGCCTTGCCGCCCGTGGCCGACATGGCCTGGGAGACCGCGGTGCCGACGACCGCGGGCCGCATGCCCGGGTTCACGACGACCGGCACGGTCGCGACGGTCCACGTGAACGACACACCACCGGAACGCTTGGCCGCATCGGCCGCGGTGACCTTTGCGGTGTACCTGCCGACCCTGGTCGGCTTGCCGGAGATCAGGCCGCTGGTGGTGTTGATCCGCAGACCGGTGGGCAGCCCGGTGGCCGACCACCGGTACGGCTTCCGGCCCCCGCCGGCGGTCATCTGCAGGCTCAGCGTGACGTTGACCGCGCTGGAGCGGGCGCCCGGGTTGGTCACCTTCGGCGTGCCGGCAGCCTGCGCCGAGGGCACCGCCACGACGCCGGTGACCAGCGTCGCCACACATGTCAGCGCGAGTACCGCCAGCATGCGGCGCCCCGCGCCGCGCCCGGCGGAACTCATCGCAACCCTGTCCGTCATGCCCACCTTCCACGCTCCCAGCGACAGAAGGAAAGTACGTATTGGCGGCATATGCCCGGCAGGGTCGACCGTCCCGCACCGGCGTGCGGTCGGTGCCGTCAGGGTCCGCCGCGCACCGATCTCGGTGCCCGAAGGGAGGAGACGCACTCAGGGCCACCTCAAGATCACGCATCAGCACGGCGATGCGGCCCCACCGGTCACACCGGCACCGGACGACCGCAGGCGGGTCGGAAAGATCTCCGGGAAAGCCCTAAAGGCATTCAGGCGCGCCGGATCCCCGACGCGCCTGAATGCCACGAGCCACCGTTACTGGCGGGCCCAGTTCCAATCCTTGATCAGCACCTCGTGCTGCGGCGCCCAGGTGGCCGTTTTGCCCGGCCACAGCGAAATCGCCTCGGCCTGCAGGCGGGCCGACACGTCGATGCCCCACCCGCTCTTGGGCGTCCGCGAGTACGGCGCCGGAATGGTGACACCGTCGATCGTCAAAGCCACCTTCTGGCCCGCCGGATCCACCATGAACGACACGTTGTGCCAGGCCGTGTCCGGCTTCAGGTAACCGGCTGCCGCCCACGTGCCGCCGTTCGCGCTCGTCCACACATTGATCTTGCCGAAGTTGGCATCCCAGGGGTTGAGCACCCACTGGAACGCGGTCCCGTGGTCGACCCGGGTGTTCATCCCGTCCCAGACGAACAGCCCACCCTCGACGGTCTGGCCGTTGAGCGGCCCCCCGGCCGTCGTCGGCATGTACGGCATCCGGAACGAGTACCCGGCCCGCTGCACCGTCGACATCATCGTCACGTCCGTGACCCGCTTGTACGACAGCACGTGCGCCATGATCCCCCGGTTGCCGACGTTGGCGCGCAGCCGCGTGTCGGTGCCCCGGTGCTCGGCGGCGATGTCCGCGTCGCTCACGGGCGCCTGGTTTTCCGCCGCGAAGACGCCGTCGCCGACGATGGTGGTCCAGCCCGTCAGGTCCGTACCGGAATCGGTGGCCGCAGCGACCACCGTGGACGGCGTGGAGTTGTCGTCCGACGTGTACGCCACCACGTGGTAGACGGCCTGCCCCGCCGGCGGGTTCGCCTCGCTGAACATCTCGGTACGCGTCCCGCCGACCAGGCCGAGCCGGTCGACCAGGTGCACCTCACCGGCGACCGTGTTCTCGATGATGTACCAGGCCTGCACCGACGTCGTGCCGGCCGGGGCCTTGCCGGTGTAGCTGCTGGTCATCCAGCCGGTCGTGGCGTCGAGCGTCGCCTGGTTGCCGGTCGCGGGCTCACCCAGCACCGTTCCGCTGGCGTTGGTGAACTTCAGGCCCGCGCGGACCCACCGCCCGGCGCCCTGCGCCTTCGCCGAGACGACCGACGTGTAGTCCTGACCCGCCGTCGCCGCGACCTTGCGGCTGAGCGCCTGGAGCTCGCCGGCGCCGGTGGAGGTCAGCGACATCGCACCGGTGCCGATCGCGCCGCCGGTGTCCACGCGGTTCAGCGTGGTGCGGGTGTTGGACGCGGTCGTCCAGCCGGTGGTCCCGGCGGCCGCGTTCTCGAAGCCCGACTCGTCCGCGGTGAGCAGGTTGCCCGGGACCGCGACGCTGCCGACCGGCAGATCGCCGACGACGTCGCCGTCGCGGTACACGCGGTAGCCGGCGACCGGAAGGCCGTCCTGCGGGACCGACTCCTCCCACGTCAGCGCCTTGCCGTTCGCGGTGACCTTGTTCGGCGCCGCCGGCATCCGCGTGGCGATGTGCACCGGCAGGGCGATCAGGTCGCTGAACGTGTTCGTCTCGCCGTACGGGCCCGTCAACACGGTGTTCGTCACGGGGGTGGGGCTGCTGCGGGCGCCCAGGTCGATGCCGTACCAGGTGGTCTTCTTGGCCGGGTCGTTGACGACGGTGTTGTCGTAGACCTCGTCACCGTTGCCGATCGACAGGCCGATGCCGGCGGTGTCGAACAGCCCGGCGCCGGAGTCGTAGACCGCGGAACCCGCCCAGCCGGCATTGCGGATCGTGTTCCTCTTGATCGTGTCCGGGGCGTTCTTGGCGACGTTGTAGGAGCCGATCACCAGGATGCCGGAGCGGTTGGCGTACTCGACCACGTTGTCCTCGATGACGTTGTGGCCGCCGGGCCGGACGAAGTGGTCGGTGCTGACCGTGCTGTCCTTGCCCCACTCACCGACGGTGCCCGTCGTGCCGTCGCCGTCCTTGTAGTCGTCGTAGGTCACGACGATTCCGGCGTCCGCCGGGTACAGGATGTGGTTGCCGTGCACCGCCGAGTCGCGCGGGTTCGTGATGTCCTTGTTCTCGCCCGAGTGGCCGTACGCGCCGTTGGTCTTGAGGTTGATCGCCGCGCCGTACAGGACGTTGTACGAGACCGTGGCCTCGACCATGCCCTCCAGGTACATGTTGCCGGACGCTTCCCCGCGGGCGGCGGTGACCGCACCGTCCGCGCGGACGGTGTTGTGCGCGATCGTGGTCCGGATGGCGTTGGTGAAGTCGAAGCTGTTGCCGTGGATGGTCTTGTCGAACTGGTTGTACTCGATGACGGCCCCGTCGTTCTTGCCGCCGCCGCCGACGTTGTCCTCGTTGCCGGACTCGGCGCCGCCCCAGTTGTCGAAGCGGTTGTCCGTGATCCGGGCGTCCGTGACGCCGTCGCCGACCCAGACCTTGAAGTACTCCAGGTTCGTGAAGCGCACCTGACGTACGGTCCACCGGTCACCGACCGCGATGCCGCCACCCGCGTTGTTGCTGTCCACGGGCGTCTTCACGCGGAAGTCGCAGTCCTGACCCGGACGCCCCGGCATGTCCTGCGGGACCGGGGCACCGGCACCCTCACGGCAGTTGCCGTTGACGGTCAGGTCCGACACCAGGTTGCTGCTGCCCGCCTTGGCGGTGTGGTCCCAGCTGATCAGGAAGCCGTAGTTGAAGTTGACCCAGTTGGCCGTGATCATCGAGACCGTGGTGGCGGTGATGCCCCGGCCGCGCAGGTTCACGTTCGGCGGCAGCTTCAGCATCTTGCCCAGCCGGTACGTCCCGGCGTCGAGCAGCACCGTGGCCGGCACCGCCGGGGTCACCACCGCACCGCTGCCGTCCAGCTCCGCCGGGGTGATGCGCGCGGCCGCCGCGGTCACCGCGGTGTTGAGCGCGTTCCAGTCGTCACCGCCCGAGGGGGCGGGTGCGAGGACACAGGCCGGGTCGCCGGTGCAGTCACCGGCCGTGATGGCCGGCGGCGACACGGTCGCGGCCAGCGAGTACGCCGCCGCGGCCGCGGCGGCGGTGTTGCCACGGACCTCGACCTCGTCGACCAGGGTCCAGTCGGCGCCGCCGTTGACGTCCACCTTGATGTAACGGACGTTCTGGTCCAGGTTGATCGCCCGGTACGTCTTGATCTGGTCGGCGTCCGAGACCGCGGGACGCTCGATCGCGGCCACCGGCGTGTACGCGTGGCCGTCCACCGAGGTCGAGTACGTGACCTTGGCCGGGAGGGAGATCTCCTCGGACCGGATCTGCAGCCAGCTGCTGTTGATCTCGGCGACCGGGCGCAGAACGCCCAGGTCCATGACGTACGAGAACGTGGCGTTCTGGCTGTGGCCCTGCCAGGGACCGGAGTTCTCCACGTCGAGGTCGCCGCGCCGGCCGTCGGTCAGCTCCGCGTCGTTGGCGTCGCCGTACTCCCGGCGGGTCGGCGAGGCGATGGTGGTGTAGAAGCAGCCGCGGTGGCGGTCCGCCGCGTCGCAGCGGGCGTAGTTGTACCGGGTGACCGGCAGAGCGCCGGTCGTCGCCGTCACCTCGGTGCTGCGCGCGGACTCGGTACCGTTCCCGTCGACCGTGCTGACCTGGTAGCGGTAGCCGGTCGAGCCGTCCAGCTGCCGGTCGGTGAACTGCGCGTTCGGCACCGTGGCGACGTACGCGTCATCGCGGTAGATCTTGTATGCGGCCGCCCCGGCCACGTCGGGCCACGACACGGTCACGGTCTGCGGGTCGGTCGACGACGTGGTCACCTGGCCCGGTGCCCCCGGGGCGACGCCCCATTCGACGACCACGCTGCCGGTACGGCCGAGCGCGTCGACCGCGGTGATCGTGGTGCTCGTCGGGCCGGCGGTGGTGGGGGTGCCGGTGAGCACGCCGGTGGCGGGGTCCAGCGACATGCCGGCGGGCAGGACGTCCGCCGTCCACGTGTAGGGCGCAGTGCCGCCGGTGACCGGCACCGGCACGGTGGCCGCGATGCCCACGGCAAGGTTGCGCTGGGCGGGAATGCCCACGGAAAGGGTGCCGAGCACGGTCCACGGGAAGGACAGGCTGACGGTACGGCCCGCGGCGTCGGTGACGGTCACGGCCGGCACGTACGAGTCCTCGGTGCTCGGCTTTCCGCTGATGACGCCGGTGGCCGCGTCGATGGCGAGGCCGCCGGGCAGCCCGGTGGCCGTCCACGCGTACGGCGCGACGCCGCCGCCGGCGACGAGGCTCAACGAGGTCGGGACGCCGACCGCGCCGGTGCGGGTGCCCGGGTTCTCGATGCCGACCGGCTCGGCGACCGCCACGGTGAACGTCGCGGTGCCGGTGCGGCCCCCCGCGTCGGTGACCGTGACGGTCACCGGCACGTCGCCGGCGGTCGTCGGGGCTCCGGCGAGGACACCCTGGGGGCTGATCGCCATCCCGGCGGGCAGGCCGGTCGCCGACCACACGTACGGGGCGACGCCGCCTTCCGCGGTGAGCGTGGTGTTCGTGTCCACGCCGATCGTGGCGATCTGCGTACCCGGGTCGGCGACGGCCGGTGCGGCCGCGGCGATCCAGGTGAACGAGACGCTGCCGGTACGTCCCGCAGCGTCGGTGCCGGTCACCGTGACGGTGTCACGGCCGGCCGCGGTCGGTGTTCCGCCGATCACGCCGGTGCCCGCGTTCAGGGTCAGGCCGGCCGGCAGGCCGGTGGCGGCCCACGTGTACGGCAGCGTGCCGCCCTCGGCGGCCAGGGTCAGGGTGGTGTCCTGCCCGAGGGTGGCCTGCTGCGTGCCGGGGTCGGTCACGGTGATCGTGCCGGTGACGGTCCACGTGAAGGTGGTGTGGCCGGTGCGCCCGGCGGTGTCGGTCACGGTCACGGTCACGGTCGCGTCGCCCGCGTTGGTGAGCGTGCCGGTGATGGCCCCGGTCCCGGCGTTGATCTGCAGCCCGTCGGGCAGGCCGGTCGCCGACCAGGTGTACGGCGCCGCGCCACCGCTCGCGGTGATCGTCGTGGCCACGGTCGCGCCGACCGTGCCGCTCTGCGCGCCCGCACCGGTCACGGTGGGCTCGGTCGCGGTCACCCAGGCGAAGGTGATCGTGTGAGTACGCCGGACCGCGTCGGTGGCCGTCACGGTGACCGTCGAGGTCCCGGAGGCGCTCGGCGTACCGGTGACGACGCCGGTGATGGCGTTGAGGCTCAGCCCGGCGGGCAGCCCGGTCGCGGCCCACGTGTACGGGGCGGTGCCGCCCGTGGCGGACAGGGTCAGGGTCGCCGCCCGGCCGACCGTCGACTGCCGGGTGCCCGGGTTGGTGACGGCGAGCACCGTGGTGGCGACGTCCCAGGTGAAGGTGGTGCTGCCGGGGATCTTCGCGGCGTCGGTCGCGGTGACCGTGACGCTGTACGCACCGGCGGCGGTGGGAGTGCCCGCGATGACGCCGGTCGTGGCGTTGATGCTCACGCCGGTGGGCAGCCCGGTCGCCGACCAGACGTACTTGAGTTTGCCGCCGGCGGCCGACATCGGCTGCGTGACGGCGGCACCGAGGACGGAGACGCGCGGGCCGGGGTTGCTCACGGTCGGCGCGATCCCGGTCGTCCACGGGAACGACACGCTGGCGGCCCGCTGGCCCGCGTCGGTCGCGGTGACCTTGACGCTGTACGCCTTCGCGGTGGTGGGGGTACCGGTGATCGCCCCGGTCGACGGGTTGATGGTCAGCCCGGCGGGCAGCCCGGTCGCGGTCCAGGCGAACGGCGTCGCCCCGCCGGTGACGGCCATCGGCAGGTTCACCGCGATCTTGATCCCGCTGAACTGGGCGCCGAGGCTGGTGACGACCGGGGTGGTCGCGGTGGCCCAGCCGAACCTGATGGTGTGGGTGCGCTGGACCTTGTCGGTGGCCGTCACCGTGACCATGGAGGCGCCTGTGGCGCTGGGGATTCCGGTGACGGCGCCGGTGGTGGCGTTGAGGGCCAGCCCGGCGGGCAGCCCGGTCGCAGCCCACGTGTACGGGGCGGTGCCGCCCTTGGCGGCCAGTCGCAGCGTGACCGCACGGCCGACGGTGAACTGCTGGGTGCCCGGGTTCGTGACGGCGAGCGCGGTGGCTGCGACGTTCCAGCTGACCGTGGTGCTGCCGGGGATCTTCACGGCGTCGGTCGCGGTGACGACCGTGGTGAACGCACCGGCCTTGGTGGGGGTGCCGGTGATGGCGCCGGTGGTGGCGTTGATGCTCACGCCGGCGGGCAGCCCGGTCGCCGACCACACGTACGGGGCGGTGCCGCCGGTGGCCGACATCGTCTCCGAGACGGCGGAGCCGACGACGGAGGCGCGCAGGCCGGGGTTGGCCACGGCCGGCGGGATCTCCGTCGTCCACGCGAACGACGCGCTGCCGGTCCGCTTGCCCGAGTCGGTCACGGTGACGCTCGTGGCGTACGTGCCGACCTGGGTCGGCTTGCCGGAGATCAGGCCGCTGGTGGCGTTGATGGTCAGCCCGGCGGGCAGGCCGGTCGCCGACCACAGGTACGCCCTCGTGCCGCCCAGGGCCGCCATCTGCAGGCTCGTCGCGAGGTTGACGCCGCTGACGCGGGCGCCCGGGTTCGTCACCGTCGGGTTCGTCACCGGCGGCGCGATGGCCTGAGCCGGCGCCACCGCGACCAACGCGGCCACGATCGTCGCCACGCAGCTCAGCGCGAGCAGCGCCAACGCGCGCGGTGACCCGCCGTGCCGGCCAGAATTCCCCGAAACCTTGTGCAGCCCGTGACCCGTCATGCCCAACCTTCCACGCCCAATGCGACACGGGAAAGGTAGGGAATCGCGGCATATGTGCGGCAGCGGACAACGGTGCGGCACCGGCCCGCGGTCGGTGCCGCCGGAACTCCACCCGGCACCGACCTCGGTGCCCGAAGGGGGGAGACCCGCTCAGGGCCCCCTCAAGATCGCTCAGGGCCCCGTCAAGGTCACGCATCAAGGCTGCCCTGCGGACCCATCGGTCACACCGGTACCAGCCCCGCGCGGGCGGGTCGGGAATGTCTCCGGGAAAGCCCTAAGGCACGGACGTCAGACGTTGAAGCCGAGCGCCCGCAACTGCTCCCGCCCGTCGTCCGTGATCTTGTCGGGGCCCCACGGCGGCAGCCACACCCAGTTGATCCGGAAATCGCTGACGAGGCCGCCGCCAGGGCCCCCGGTCAGGGCCTGGCGGGTCTGGTCCTCGATCACGTCGGTCAGCGGGCAGGCCGCCGACGTCAGGGTCATGTCGAGCGTGACGACGTTCTCGTCGTCGACGTGCATGCCGTACAGCAGGCCGAGGTCCACCACGTTGATGCCGAGCTCCGGGTCGACGACGTCGCGCATCGCCTCCTCGACGTCCTCGACCGACGCCCGCGCCGGGCCGTCGCCCTTGACCACACCGGCCTTGGAATCCGCGACGGCGTTCGCCGACGTCGCGTCGTCCGGGCCGGCGGTGTCCGCGGCGTCCGCGGCGATCTCTTCAACGGTCCTGTCGCTCATGCCCTGTCATCCTTCCGCATGCGCTCGCGGCCCTCGCTGCGCTCGGTGCACTCGCTCATGCCCAGTCATCCTTCCGCACGCGCTCGCTCACGCCGTTCACACCACTACGCCTTGGCCGGGCTTGCGCTCACGCCCGCGCGCGCCGCCGCGTCCTTGAACGCCATCCACGGCAGCAGCGCGCATTTCACCCGGGCCGGATACCGCGCCACCCCGGCGAACGCGATCCCGTCGCCGAGTACCTCTTCGTCCGGCTCGACCTGGCCCCGGCCCTGCATCAGCTCCAGGAACGCCTCGTGCACCCGGAACGCCTGCGCGGTGTCGCTGCCCTGGAGCAGCTCGTGCAGCACGGATGCGGACGCCTGGCTGATCGAGCAGCCCGCCCCGTCGTACGAGATGTCGGCCAGCTTGTCGCCCTCGACCGCGACGCGCACCGTGATCTCGTCCCCGCACGTGGGGTTGACGTGGTGCGCCTCCCCGCCGTACGGGTCGCGCAGCCCCTTGCCGTGCGGGTGCTTGTAGTGGTCCAGGATGATGTCCTGGTAGAGCTGGTCCATCATCAGGCGAACACCCTCCGCACCCGGTCGAGTCCCTGCGCCAGCGCGTCGATCTCCTCGGTCGTGGTGTACAGGTAGAACGATGCGCGGGTCATCGCCGCGACCCCGAACCGGCTGCACACCGGGCGGGCGCAGTGGTGCCCCACCCGCACCTCGACCCCGAGGTCGTCGAGGATCTGGCCGACGTCGTGCGGGTGGACTCCCTGCACGTCGAACGACACCGTGCCGCCGCGCCCCTCCGGACCGCCCGGGCCGAACACGCGCACCCCGGGAACGTCGGCGAGCGTCTTCAGGGCGTACCCGGTGATCTCCTGTTCGTGCTCGTGGACGGCGGCCATGCCGAGCGCGGACAGGTAGTCGATCGCGGCGCCCAGGCCGACCGCCTCGACGATCGGCGGGGTGCCCGCCTCGAACCGGGCCGGCGGGGCGGCGAACGTCGTCCGCTCCATCGTCACGGTTTCGATCATCGAACCGCCGCCGAGCACCGGCGGCATCGCGGCCAGCAGTTCGCCGCGGCCCCACAGCGCGCCGATGCCGGTGGGCCCGAGCATCTTGTGGCCGGTGAACGCGATGAAGTCCGCGCCCAGCTCGGCCACGTCGATCGGCAGGTGCGGCACGGACTGCGAGCAGTCCAGCAGCACCAGCGCGCCGACCTCGTGGGCCCGGGCGACGATCCGGGCGGGGTCGTTGATCGTGCCGAGGATGTTCGACATGTGCACGATCGAGACGATCTTCGTACGCTCGTTGACCAGCTCGCCGAGGCGCGACTCGTCGAGCCGCCCGTCGTCGGTGATGCCGAACCAGCGCAGCGTGGCACCGGTGCGCTGGCACAGCAGCTGCCACGGCACGATGTTCGAGTGGTGCTCCATCTCGGAGATCACCACCTCGTCGCCGGGGCCGAGCCGGAAGCGGGGGTCCACGTCGGGCTGCGTGGCGGCGTTCGAGAACGCGTACGCGACGAGGTTGATCGCCTCGGTGGAGTTCTTGACGAACACCACGTCCTCCGGTGCCGCCGCACCGATGAACGCGGCCACCTTCGCCCGGGCGTCCTCGTACGCCGTGGTCGCCTCGGTGCCCAGCGTGTGCACCGAACGGGAGACGTTGCCGTTGTGCCGCTCGTGATGCGCGCGCATCGCATCGAGCACCGCGCGCGGCTTCTGCGAGGTGTTGGCGCTGTCGAGATACACCAGCGGGTGCCCGTTGACCTCCCGACCGAGGATCGGGAAGTCGGCACGCACCCGGGCAACGTCGAACGTCATCGTGAGTCCTTCGGGGGTCTCAGGCGCGGGTCAGGTAACGCTCATATCCCTCGGCCTCGAGCTGCTCGGCCAGCTCGGGACCGCCCTCCTGGACGATCTTGCCGGCGACGAAGACGTGCACGAAGTCGGGCTTCACGTAACGCAGGATGCGGGTGTAGTGGGTGATCAGCAGGACGCCGGTCTCGCCGGTGTCCTTCACCCGGTTGACGCCCTCGCTGACGATGCGCAGGGCGTCGATGTCCAGACCGGAGTCGGTCTCGTCCAGGATGGCCATCTTCGGCTTGAGCAGTTCGAGCTGCACGATCTCGTGGCGCTTCTTCTCGCCGCCGGAGAAGCCCTCGTTGACGTTGCGCTGGGCGAACGACGGGTCCATCTGCAGCCGCTCCATCGCGGAGCGCAGCTCGCCGCCCCAGGTACGCAGCTTCGGGGCCTCGCCGTCGACCGCGGTCTTCGCGGTGCGCAGGAAGTTCGCCACCGACACGCCCGGCACCTCGACCGGGTACTGCATCGCCAGGAACAGGCCCGCGCGGGCGCGCTCGTCGACGCTCATGGCGAGCACGTCGACGCCGTCGAGGGTCACCGTGCCGCCGGTGATCTCGTACTTGGGGTGCCCGGCGATGGAGTACGCCAGTGTGGACTTGCCGGAACCGTTCGGACCCATGATGGCGTGGGTCTCGCCCGACTTCACGGTCAGGTCGACGCCGGCCAGGATCGGCTTGAGCTCGCCCTCGGGCAGCTTGACCGACACCTGCAGGTCGCGGATCTCGAGGGTGCTCACGGCATTACTCCATTGCTCGGTGTCGAAGAGACGTAGATTTCGCCGTCGCGGATCTCGACGGGAAAGGTCGCCACCGGCTCGGTGGCGGGCAGTCCGGTGGGCTCGCCGGTACGCAGGTCGAAGCGCGAGCCGTGCAGCCAGCATTCGAGGGTGCAGCCGTCGACCTCGCCCTCGGAGAGGGCGACCGTGGCGTGGCTGCACTCGTCGCGCACCGCGTAGAACGCGTCGTCGTCGGCGTGCACGACCGCGATCTCCACGCCGTCGACCTCGACCTTGATCGCGGTGCCCTTCGCCACGTCGTCGGCGGACCCGACCAGCTCGAAGGTCACGACGGGCCTGCCTTTGTCATGCTCTCCCGGCCCTCGCTGCGCTCGGTGCAGTCGATCATGACTCGACCTCGGCCAGGCGGGCCTCGATGGTGTCGCCCAGCCGCTCGCGCAGCTCCTCGATCGGCACCTTGTTGATCAGCTCGGCGAAGAAGCCACGGACGACCAGCTTGCGGGCCTCGCCCTCCGGGATGCCGCGGGCCATCAGGTAGAAGAGCTGCTCGTCGTCGAAGCGGCCGGTCGCGCTGGCGTGCCCCGCCCCGGCGACCTCACCGGTCTCGATCTCCAGGTTGGGCACGGAGTCGGCCCGGGCGCCGTCGGTGAGCAGCAGGTTCCGGTTGATCTCGTACGTGTCCGTGCCGGTCGCGGCGGCCCGGATCAGCACGTCGCCGACCCACACGGTGTGCGCCGAGGCGCCCTGCAACGCGCCCCGGTAGCCGACGTAGCTGCGGCAGTCCGGCACCCCGTGGTCGACCAGCTGCCGGTGCTCGAAGTGCTGCCCGGCGTCCGCGAAGTACAGGCCCCACAGCTCGGCCTCGCCGCCGCGGCCCGCGTACTCGACGCTGGTGAACTGGCGGACCAGCGAACCGCCGAGCGCCACCTGCACGTGGTTGACCCGGGCGTCGCGGCCGACCCGGAACCGGATGTGCTGCGCCTGCACCGCGTCCGCGTCCCACTCGGCGAGCGTGACCAGGTGCAGCTGAGCGCCGTCACCGACGACCACCTCGACGTTGTCCGCCAGCACGGCGCCGCCGACCTGCTCCAGCACGAGCGTGACCTGGGCGAACCCACCGATCTTGACCACCGTACGGGCCGCCGCGGCGTCCGTGCCCTGGCCGACGACCTTGATCAGTACGGGCGCGTCCGCGACCGTCTCGGCGGCCACCTCGATCAGGTTGACGTCGACCGCCGCCCCGAACGCCAGCGCGGAGATCCGGTCGAACGGGGTCAGCACCGGCTCCACGTCGGCGGCGGAGACGGACTTGACGGCCACTCCGGCCGGCAGGCCGCCGTACTCCAGCACCGGGGCCGCCCCGGTCAGCGTGCTCGCCGTGACCAGCGACCCCAGCCGCTTGAGCGGGGTGAAGCGCCACTCCTCCTCCAGGCCGGTCAGGGCCGGGAAGTCGGCGACGTCGAAGGAGCGCAGCACCTGCGACTTGGTGCTCGGGGGGGCCAGGGCCTCGGTAGTCATCTCGTCCTTGCTCGGGTAGTTCGACGATTCAACGACAGGCGGTCAGCAGCGACGGGGCGGTCAGCCGACCGCGCCCTCCATCTGCAGCTCGATCAGGCGGTTGAGCTCCAGGGCGTACTCCATGGGCAGCTCCTTGGCGATCGGCTCGATGAAGCCGCGCACGATCATCGCCATCGCCTCGTCCTCGGTCAGGCCCCGGCTCATCAGGTAGAAGAGCTGGTCCTCACTGACCTTGGAGACGGTCGCCTCGTGGCCCATGGCCACGTCGTCCTCGCGGATGTCGACGTACGGGTACGTGTCGCTGCGGCTGATCGTGTCGACCAGCAGCGCGTCACACTTGACCGTGCTCTTGGAGTGCGCCGAGCCCTCCAGCACCTGCACCAGGCCCCGATAGCTGGTCCGGCCGCCGCCGCGGGCGATCGACTTGCTGACGATCGTCGACGAGGTGTGCGGCGCGGCGTGCACCATCTTGGCGCCCGCGTCCTGGTGCTGGCCCTCGCCGGCCATGGCGACCGAGAGCACCTCGCCCTTGGCGTGCGGGCCGGTCATGTAGACCGCCGGGTACTTCATGGTCACCTTGGAGCCGATGTTGCCGTCGATCCACTCCATGGTCGCGCCCTCCTCGCAGGTGGCGCGCTTGGTGACCAGGTTGTAGACGTTGTTCGACCAGTTCTGGATGGTCGTGTACCGGCAGCGGGCGTTCTTCTTCACGATGATCTCGACGACCGCGGAGTGCAGCGAGTCGGAGGAGTAGATCGGCGCGGTGCAGCCCTCGACGTAGTGCACGTACGCGCCCTCGTCCACGATGATCAGGGTCCGCTCGAACTGGCCCATGTTCTCCGTGTTGATCCGGAAGTACGCCTGCAGCGGGATCTCCACCTGCACGCCCTTGGGCACGTAGATGAACGAGCCGCCGGACCACACCGAGGTGTTCAGCGACGCGAACTTGTTGTCGCCGACCGGGATGACCGTGCCGAAGTACTCCTTGAAGATGTCCTCGTGCTCGCGCAGGCCGGTGTCGGTGTCGAGGAAGATGACGCCCTGCTCCTCGAGGTCCTCACGGATCTTGTGGTAGACGACCTCGGACTCGTACTGCGCGGCGACACCCGCGACGAGGCGCTGCTTCTCCGCCTCCGGGATGCCCAGCTTGTCGTACGTGTTCTTGATGTCCTCGGGCAGGTCCTCCCACGACTGGGCCTGCTTCTCCGTGGAGCGCACGAAGTACTTGATGTTCTGGAAGTCGATGCCGGTGAGGTCGGCGCCCCAGTTCGGCATGGGCTTGCGGTCGAACAGCCGCAGCCCCTTGAGCCGGCGCTCCAACATCCACTCCGGCTCGTTCTTCTTCGCGGAGATGTCGCGCACCACTGCCTCGGACAGGCCGCGCTGGGCCTCAGCGCCCGCAACGTCGGCGTCGGCCCAGCCGTACTCGTACTTGCCCAGGGCAGCGAGGTGCTCTTCCTGAGTGACGATCTGGTCGGTCATCTATCCGTCCTAACCGTGATGGCGGCTTTCTCCCGTGCCGGTCCCGGGATGTGCGTGGTGCACACCCCGTCGCCGTGCGCGATGGTCGCGAGACGCTGCACGTGGGTGCCGATGAGCCGCGAGATGACCGCGGTCTCGGCGTCGCACAGCTGAGGGAACTCGGCGGCCACGTGGGCCACCGGGCAGTGATGCTGGCACAGCTGCCCACCCGAGGCGATCGCGGTCGAGTTGGCAGCGTAGCCCTCGGCGGTCAATGCCTCGGCGAGCGCCTCCGCCCGGGCGATCGGGTCCTCGCCGGCCGAGCGCAGTGCCGCCCGGCAGCGGTCCTCCAGCGTCGCGACCTGGGCGGCGGCGAACGCGCTGACCGCCTCGGGGCCGCCGTGCTCGGCGATCCAGCGGACCGCAGCGGTGGCGATGCCGTCGTAGAAGTGCGGGAAGCCCTCGCGCGCCTCGGCGGTCAGCACGAACGTCTTGGCGGGGCGGCCGCGGCCACGCGGACCACGCGGGGCGCGCTCCCGCACCTCGACGAGGCTTTCGGCGAGCATGGCGTCGAGGTGCTTGCGGATCGCGGCCGGGCTCAGGCCCAGCTCCGCGCCCAGCTCGGCCGCGGTGGCCGCGCCGCGCTCCAGCAACAGCTGGGCGACCCGGTCGCGGGTACGTCCGTCCGGCGCGCTGGCGTTCGCCACCGCACCTCCCCGGGACAGCACCGCGTTTTTCACTACGGCAACGTTACGTATTTCGCCCGGCGCCCGCAAACCCGGGTTCCGGTGATCCAGGACACCGCCCCGGGCCAGCACTCGCAAACAAGATCAAATCTACGCGTACGATCCGGGACGTGAGCTTCCGCGCCCCCCTGCGCCCCCTCGCCCTGGCGAGCCTGGTGGCCAACATCGCGCTGGTCGTCACCGGCGCCGCGGTCCGCCTGACCGGCTCCGGCCTGGGCTGCCCCACGTGGCCCAAGTGCACCGACGCGTCGTACACCACGACCGCCGCCATGGGTGTGCACGGCGCCATCGAATACGGCAACCGGATGCTCAGCGTCGCCCTGGGCGTCATCGCGCTCGCGTGCTTCGTGGCCGCGCTGTGGCAGCGGCCCCGGCGGCGTTCCCTGGTGCTGCTCTCGCTCGGGGTGCTGCTCGGCATCCCCGCCCAGGGCGTGATCGGCGGCATCACCGTGCTCACCCACCTCAACCCGTGGGTCGTCGGGCTGCACTTCCTGCTGTCCATGGCGCTGATCGCCCTCGCGTACGCGTTGTGGCGCCGCACCGCCGAGGGCGACGGCCCCGCCCGCCCGCTGGTGGCCGCGCCGCTGCGCGTGCTGGCCGGGCTGACCGCGGCGGTGAGCGCCGCGGTGATCGTGCTGGGCGTGGTCGTGACCGGCAGCGGCCCGCACGCGGGCGACGAGCACGCCCGGCGCAACGGGCTGAACCCGGAAATGATCTCCCAGGCGCACGCCGACCTGGTGTTCCTGCTGCTCGGGTTATCGGTGGCGCTGTGGTTCGCGCTGCGCGCCGTGGGCGCGCCGCCGACTGCCGTGCGGGCCGCGGCGGGGCTCGTGGCGATCGAGCTGGCGCAGGGGCTGATCGGCTTCGTGCAGTACGTCACGCACCTGCCGGTGCTGCTCGTGGGGGCGCACATGCTGGGCGCCTGCCTGGTCTGGGTCGGCACCCTGGCCGTGCTGTGGAGCCTGCGCGAGCGTCCCGGGGTCCCGGCCGCCCCGGAACCGGCCGCTCCCCCCATCACCGCCGAGACCGCAGACCCGGTGCCCGCGGCGCACTGAGCCCGCGGAGTACTGGGCCCGCGGCGCACTGGGCCGCAGCGCACTGGGCCCGCGGCGCACTGGGCCGCGGCGCACTGGGCCCGCGGCGCACTGGGCCCGCGGCGCACTGGGCCGCGGCGCACTGGGCCCGCGGCGCACTGGGCCCGCGGCGCGCTCGCCGCATGGACCTGGCGTGACCCGGAGCCGGAACAGGCCCCAGGACCACCCGGCACGACCCGCGGCCGGGCCGGCGGTCACGAGCGCGGCAGGCGGTCCAGGATCGCGTCGGCGAGCCGGTCGGCGGCGCCGTCGTCATACAGCAGGAACAGCGACGGCTCGGTGAGTTCCAGCTCCACCAGCAGCGGTCGGCCGTCGGGGCCCGGGATGAGATCCACCCGGGCGTACAGCAGCCGGTCGGCGCCGCCGGGGATGGCCGCCAGGGCGAGCGCGGCGACGGCCAGCTCGGCCTCGCCCGCCTCGCGCGAGCTGATCTCCTGGCGGTACGCGCTGGGGTCGCTGCCGGCGTCCGGGCCGTGCAGCAGGGCGTCCTTGCGCACGGCGTGGCTGTACCGCAGCGCGCCGGTCTTGTCCGGGGTGCACAGCACCGCGGTCTCGCCGACCGTGTCGACCGCGGCGAGGTACGGCTGGACCATCGCGGTACGCCCGGCTGCGCCGAGCCGAGCCACGTGGGCCTGCGCGAGCTCGCTCTGCTCGGGCAGCCGGTAGCGGCCGGAGTCGCGGCTGCCGATGCTGATGGCCGGCTTGACCACCCATTCCCCCGCGGCGGGGGCGGTCCACGCCTCGCCGGGCTCCACGAACCGGGTCGGGGTGACCGGCACGCCGGCCTCGGCGAGGTCCCGCAGGTAGTGCTTGTCCGTGTTCCACGCGACGATGTCGGCCGGGTTGGCCAGCCGGGGCACGCTCCCGGCCCAGGCGACGAACGCGTCGCGGCGGGGCGGGTAGTCCCAGGTCGAACGCAGCACCGCCAGGTCGTAGGCGGCCCAGTCGGCGGCGGGGTCGTCCCAGCACACCGCGTCGACCGCGACCCCGCGGGCGCGCAGCGCCGCACGCAGGGGGTGATCGTCGGCGTACAGGTCGGGGAAGTGGTCCGAGGTGACGAGAGCGACCCGGGATCGCTCCCGGGTCGCGGGGCCGGACGGGTCCGAGGTCACCGGTGTGCCGCACGCATCGGGATCAGCGGGCCATGCTCCGGCGCGACATCGACCGCCACAGGTCGCCGCTGGGGCGCATCTGCTCCATCAGCTCACGCTCCCACTCGTTCTGCACCTCGACTCCTGCGGTCTCGCAGGCCTCGCGGGCCACGTCGGTGCCGTCGGCGAACTGGTCGGTCCAGGCGCCGTCCTCGCCCACCAGGACGATGCGGGCGCCACGCTTGCCGACGTACTCGATGACCGCCTTGGCGCCGCCGTGTCCCACGGCGAACGACTTGATGCCGGCGGTCAGTGTCGTATCGGAACCTTCTGCCATGAGGGGCAGCCTAAGCAGACTGTGGCCCGGCGCACGCACCCCTCGGCGCTTTTTGTGATGCCAATTACCTGCCCCTATGGACGTTCACCGCATTGGTATGCACGGATTTGGTCCGAATTGCACCTTCACCAGGGTTCGTCCGAACGAGCGTTGCTCCGTCACCCGGCCGCGGGTCACCCACCGCCCGGCAGAGGGACCCGGACTCAGCGCAGGGCGTCGATCGCGACCGCGATGAACAGGATCGTCAGGTACGTGACGGACCAGTGGAACAGGCGCATCGGCTTGAGCGGCTCGCCGCGGTGACTCCGCCGCACGAGCAGGATCGCCTCGCCGAGCAGCAGCGCGCCCGTGACGATCGCGGTGACGCCGTAGACGATGCCCAGGCCCAGTGGCCAGGCGGCCAGCGACGCGGCGACCGTCAGGACCGTCCAGAGCAGGATCTCGCCGTTGACCCGGCGCGCGGAACGGACCACCGGGAGCATCGGGATGCCGGCCCGGGCATAGTCGTCCTTGTACGTGATCGCCAGCGCGTAGAAATGCGGCATCTGCCAAAAGAAAACAACGGCAAATAGCGCCCAGCCGCCCGGAGCCAGCGACCCGGTGACCGCCGCCCACCCGATCAGCACCGGCGCCGCCCCGCACACCCCGCCCCAGAACGTGTTCTGCGGGGTACGGCGCTTGAGCCACAGCGTGTAGACCAGGTCGTAGTAGACGATCGCGGCCGCGGTCAGCGCGGTCGCCAGCCAGTTCGTGAACACGGCCATCAGCACCAGCGACACCGCCGCCAGCACGAGCCCGAACACCAGTGCCGCGCGCGGCGTAACCGTGTGCGCGGGCAGCGGACGCCGCTTGGTGCGCCGCATCAACTGGTCGATGTCGCGGTCGATGTAGCAGTTCAGCGCGCTCGCCGCGCCCGCGGCCAGCGACCCGCCGATCAGCACCACGGCGACCAGACCGAAGTCGGGCCACCCGTCCGCGGCCAGCATCATCGCCGGGACCGTGGTGACCAGCAGCAGCTCGACGATGCGCGGCTTGGTGAGCGCCACGTACGCCCGCAGCACCGCCCGGACGTCGCGGCGCACCCCCGAACGGTCGGCCGGGAACGGTGCCGTCTCGCGCACGCCGGACGGCCGTCCCTGGGGACGCTCGGTGATCATGCTCACGGACAGCCACCTTCCGGCATCGGCGCGGATTTGCGCGCCCCTTGCCGGCGGGGCCGACGGCACGCTCGGACAGACTACGCGCAGCCTGTACGGCCGACCGGAGGACCCGGCCCGCGTGCACGGCGTCACACGCCGCGACCTTCCGGCCGGGCGATCCGCCTGTCCGCTCTCAGCGTATGGGCCTGCCAGGTTCGCACGGCGGGTGTTCACGGGTAATGGATAGGGTCGAGTTCGTAGGGTCCCCCCGAGACGCCCGAGGAGCAGAACCGACGTGGCTGGCACAGATGCTTTGAACTGGTCCGACCTCGACCGGCGGGCCGTGGACACCGTCCGCGTGCTCGCGATGGACGCCGTCGAGAAGGCCGGTAACGGTCACCCCGGCACCGCCATGAGCCTCGCCCCCGCGGCATACCTGTTGTTCCACCGCGTCATGCGGCACGACCCGAGCGACCCCGCCTGGCCGGGGCGGGACCGGTTCGTGCTGTCGTGCGGGCACTCCAGCCTCACCCTCTACATCCAGCTCTACCTCTCCGGCTACGGATTGTCACTGGACGACCTGGCCTCGCTGCGGCAGTGGGGTTCGCTGACGCCGGGTCACCCCGAGCACGGGCACACCCCCGGTGTGGAGACCACCACCGGCCCGCTCGGCCAGGGCATCGGCAACGCGGTCGGCATGGCGATGGCGGCCCGCCGCGAGCGCGGCCTGTTCGACCCGACCGCCGAGCCCGGCGGGTCCCCGTTCGACCATCACATCTGGGCGATCGCCTCGGACGGCGACATCGAGGAGGGCATCAGCCACGAGGCCAGCGCCCTGGCCGGCGTCCAGCAGCTCGGCAACCTCACGCTGATCTGGGACGACAACGAGATCTCCATCGAGGATGACACCCGCATCGCCAAGAGCGAGGACGTCGCCGCGCGGTACGCGGCGTACGGGTGGCACGTGCAGACCGTGGACTGGCGCCGCGGCGACCCGGCCGACGGCGAGTACCACGAGGACGTCGAGGCGCTGTACGCGGCGCTGCAGGCCACCAAGGCCGAGACGGACCGGCCGTCGTTCATCGCCCTGCGCACGATCATCGGCTGGCCCGCGCCGAACAAGCAGAACACCGGCAAGATCCACGGCTCCGCGCTGGGCGCCGACGAGGTCGCCGCGACCAAGGAGCTGCTCGGCTTCGACCCGCAGGCCGCGTTCGCGGTCGACGAGCAGGTGATCGCGCACGCCCGCGAGGTCGTCACCCGGGGCCGCGCCGCCCACGCGCAGTGGCAGGGCGGTTTCGACAGCTGGGCCACGGCGAACCCGGACGCCCGCGCACTGTACGACCGGGTGGCCGCCCGCACCCTGCCCGACGGCTGGGCCGGCGCGCTGCCGGAGTTCGGCGCCGACGCCAAGGGCCTGGCCACCCGCGCCGCCTCCGGCAAGGTGCTCGACGCGCTCGCCGGAGTGCTGCCGGAGCTGTGGGGCGGCTCGGCCGACCTGGCCGAGAGCAACAACACGACGATGAAGGGCGAGCCGTCGTTCATCCCGGCCGAGCACGCCACCAAGGCGTTCCCCGGCCACGAGTACGGCCGTACGCTGCACTTCGGCATCCGCGAGCACGCCATGGGCGCGATCCTCAACGGCATCGCGCTGCACGGCGGCACCCGCCCGTACGGCGGCACGTTCCTGGTGTTCAGCGACTACATGCGCCCGTCGGTGCGGCTGGCCGCGCTGATGAAGCTGCCGGTGACGTTCGTGTGGACGCACGACTCGATCGGGCTGGGCGAGGACGGCCCCACCCACCAGCCGGTCGAGCACCTGACCGCGCTGCGGGCCATCCCCGGCCTCGACGTGGTGCGCCCGGCGGACGCGAACGAGACCGCCTGGGCGTGGCGCGGCGCGCTGGAGCACACCGACCGCCCGACCGCGCTGGCGTTGAGCCGTCAGGCGCTGCCGACGATCGACCGCGAGCGGTACGCGTCCGCCGAGGGCGTCCTCAAGGGCGGCTACGTCCTGTCCGAGGCCACCGGCGGGCAGCCGCAGGTGATCCTCATCGCCACCGGCTCGGAGGTGCAGTACTGCCTGACCGCCCAGGAGCGGCTGGAGGCCGACGGCACCCCGACCCGGGTCGTGTCGATGCCGTGTCAGGAGTGGTTCGCCGCGCAGGACGCCGCGTACCAGCAGCAGGTGCTGCCGCACGGGGTGAAGGCGCGGGTCACCGTGGAGGCCGGCATCGCGATGAGCTGGCAGCGTTTCCTCGGCGACTGCGGCGAGGCGGTCAGCATCGAGCACTACGGCGCCAGCGCACCGGCGGGGGTGCTGTTCGAGCAGTTCGGGTTCACCGCGGACAACGTGGTGGCCAAGGCCCACGCCGCCCTCGCGAAGGTCGGCGAGATCACCGGTACGACCACCGGGAACTGATCTTCACAGGCGGTTTCGCCGTACTACAGGCTCGGGAACTGAGCTGTCGGGACGGCTTCGCCGCACCGCAAAGCCGAAGAATTGAGGAGTATCGCGATGACCGACAGGCTGGCCGAGCTCTCCGCCGCAGGTGTGGCGGTCTGGCTCGACGATCTTTCGCGGGTGCGGCTGACGACCGGCTCGCTGGACAAGATGCGCCGTGAGCAGCATGTGGTCGGCGTGACCACGAACCCCACCATCTTCGCCAAGGCTCTCGCGGACGCCGACGCGTACGACGAGCAGCTGCGTGACCTCGGCACCCAGGGGGTCACGGTGGAGGAGGCGGTGCGCCTGCTCACCGGCTACGACGTGCGCTGGGCGTGCGACGTGATGCGGCCCGCGTACGACGCGTCGGGCGGGGTCGACGGCCGGGTGTCCATCGAGGTGGACCCGCGGCTGGCGTACGAGACCGCGAAGACCGCCGCCGAGGCGCGCACGCTGTGGTGGCTGGTGGACCGGCCGAACCTGTTCATCAAGATCCCGGCGACCGAGGCGGGCCTGCCGGCGATCACGGCGACCCTGGCCGCGGGGATCAGCGTCAACGTCACGCTGATCTTCTCGCTGGAGCGGTACCGGGCGGTCATGGACGCGTTCCTGTCCGGTCTGGAGCAGGCGAAGGCGAACGGCCACGACCTCACCAAGATCGGTTCGGTGGCGTCGTTCTTCGTCTCCCGGGTGGACACCGAGATCGACAAGCGACTGGACAAGATCGGCACGGACGAGGCGAAGGCGATGCGGGGCAAGGCCGCGATCGCCAACGCGCAGCTGGCGTACGAGGCGTACACCGAGGTGTTCGCGACCGCACGCTGGCAGACGCTGGCCGACGCGGGCGCACACCCGCAGCGTCCGCTGTGGGCGTCCACCTCGACGAAGAACCCGGACTTCCCGGACACGATCTACGTCGAGGAGCTCATCGCACCCGGGACGGTCAACACCATGCCCGAGTCGGTGATCTTCGCGTTCGAGGATCACGGGACGACCCGCGGCGACACCGTCACCGGCTCGTACGATGCGGCCCGCAAGGTCCTCTCCGACCTGGCCGCGCTCGGCGTCGACTACGACGACGTGGTGCGGGTACTCGAGGAGGAGGGCGTCGAGAAGTTCGAGGCCAGCTGGGTCGAGCTGCTCGACGGCGTCGGCAAGTCGCTGAAGGCGGCCGCCGGGGGTGCCGCGCACCCCAGCGACGCCGCGAAGAGCGCCTGAGGTTTCCCGTCCGCCCGGCCGGTCATCCCGGCCGGGCGGTCCAACCCCGGCCCGCCACCGTACGGGGGCACCAGAAGCTGGCAGGATGGCACACGTGGGTAATCCGCTGCGCGCACCGCAGGACCGCCGCCTCCCCCGGATCCCGGAGCCGTGCGCTCTGGTGATCTTCGGGGTGACCGGCGACCTGTCCCGTAAGAAACTGATCCCGGCGGTCTACGACCTCGCCAACCGCGGCCTGCTGCCGCCCGGATTCGTGGTCCTGGGCTTCGCCCGCCGCGACTGGGGCGACGGCGACTTCGAGTCCCTGGCCTACCAGGCGGCCAAGAACGGCGCCCGCACCCCGTGGCGCGAGGACGTCTGGCAACGGCTGGCCAGCCAGTTCCAGTTCGTGCCGGGCTCCTTCGACGACGACGCCGCGTTCGACAGCCTGGCGAGCACTCTGGACGACCTGCGCGAGCGCAACGGCATCGCGGGCAACGCCGCGTTCTACTTCTCCATCCCGCCCGCCGCGTTCCCGATGGTGCTCAACCAGCTCAACCGCACCGGCATGGCCGACAACGCCAAGTCCGGCGGGTGGCGCCGGGTCGTGGTGGAGAAGCCGTTCGGCAACGACCTGAAGACCGCGATGGCGCTCAACCAGCTCGTCGACGAGGTGTTCACCCCGCAGGACGTCTTCCGCATCGACCACTACCTGGGCAAGGAGACGGTCCAGAACATTCTGGCCCTGCGCTTCGCGAACAGCCTGTTCGAGCCGGTGTGGAATTCCAAGTACGTCGACAGTGTCCAGATCACCATGGCCGAGGACGTGGGCATCGGCACCCGCGCGGCGTTCTACGACTCCGCCGGGGCGGCCCGCGACGTGCTGCAGAACCATCTGCTGCAGTTGCTCGCCCTCGTGGGCATGGAGGAGCCGACCAGCTTCGACCCCAACGAGATCCGCGCCGAGAAGCTGAAAGTGCTCAAGGCGATCAGCCTGCCCCCCGACATCACCCAGGGTTCGGTGCGCGGCCAGTACCTGCCCGGCTGGGTGGCCGGTGAGCGCGCGGTGGGTTACCTGGAGGAGAAGGGCGTGCCCGCCGACTCCACCACCGAGACGTACGTTTCCGTGCGCCTGGGCATCCAGAACCGCCGCTGGGCAGGGGTGCCGTTCTTCGTGCGCGTCGGCAAGCGGATGCCGCGCCGGGTGACCGAGATCGCGATCCTGTTCAAGAAGGCGCCGCACCTGCCGTTCAACCCGGCCGACGTGGAGATGCTCGGCAACAACCAGCTCGTCATCCGCGTCCAGCCGGACGAGGGGGTGGTGCTGAAGTTCGGCTCGAAGGTGCCGGGCACCACGATGGAGGTTCGCGACATCGCGATGGACTTCCAGTACGGCGAGGCGTTCACCGAGTCCAGCCCCGAGGCGTACGAGCGGCTCGTGCTCGACGTGCTGGTCGGCGACCGGACACTGTTCCCGGACGCGGCCGAGGTGGAGCAGAGCTGGCGGGTCATCGACCCACTGGAGGCGGCGTGGACCGGCACCACCCCGGAGCCGTACCGCTCCGGCGAGTGGGGTCCCCGGGCGTCCGACGAGATGCTGGCCCGCGAGGGCCGTGCCTGGAGGCGAGCATGATCGGGTTGTGGGACACCACCGGCAACGAGGTGGTCAAGGCGCTCGCCGCCGAGCGGCGTTCGGCGGGCGGGGTGGCCAGCGGCCTCGCCCTGACCCTGGTGGCGGTCGTCGAGGAGAAGATGGTCCGCGAGGCCGAGGCCGCCGCCACGATCGCCGCCGCGGCTCACCCGTGCCGGCTGCTCATCGTGGTCCGCTCGGATCTGGAGGGCCGCAGCCGCCTGGACGCGGAGATCGTCGTGGGTGGCCGGCTCGGGCCCGCCGAGGCGGTCGTCATGCGTATGTACGGCCGCCTCGCCCTGCACGCCGAGTCGGTCGTCATGCCGCTGCTGGCCCCGGACGTGCCCGTGGTGACGTGGTGGCACGGCGAGCCGCCGGAGATGATCGCGAACGACTTCCTCGGTGTGGTCGCCGACCGCCGGATCACCGACTCCAAGCAGGCCCCCGACCCGGTGGCCGCGCTGGTGCAGCGGGCCCGCGACTACGCGCCCGGCGACACCGACCTCACATGGACCCGGATCACGCTGTGGCGCACGCTGGTCGCCGGCGCGTTCGACACCACCGAGGAGGAGGTCGTCGGCGCGAAGATCATGGCGCCGCGGACCGACCCGACGGCGGCGCTGATGTCCGGCTGGCTCAAGTCGCGGCTGCACATCGACCCGGTGTGGGAGCACACGGACACCGCGCCCCGGATGCACTCGGTGGAGCTGCAGTGCGCCAACGGCGACTGTGTGCGGGTGACCCGGGAGGAAGGGACGGCGCTGTTCAGCCGTACCGGCCAGGAGGACCGGTACATGCCGCTGCCGAAGCGGCCGGTAGGTGACGAACTGGCCGAGGAGCTGCGCCGGCTCGACGCGGACCAGATCTACGCGGACGCGCTGGGTGCGATGGCTGGTGTCACCGACCTGGAGCACCGGCCCGCCATGCGCGTGCACGTGTGGAAGGATCCGGCGCTCGCACAGCGCGCGGGAGCCGTGGAGGGCGCACTGGCGGGCCCCGGCGGCACGTCCGCCTGAGGCGATGACAAGGGAGAACATGAGCGAGACGGTGGTGGTCGTCGTCCCCGACGCCGACATTCTGGCGTCGGCCGTGGCGGCACGGCTGGTCGTGAAGATCATTGACGCGCAGGCCGAACGTGGCTGGGCCAGCATCGTGCTGACCGGCGGCCGGGTCGCCGCCAAGGTGCTGCGCGCGGTGCGGGACCTGCCGGCCGCCGATGCGATCGAGTGGACGCACGTCGACCTGTGGTGGGGCGACGAGCGGTTCCTGCGCGCGGGCGACCCGGACCGCAACGAGACGCAGGCCCGTGAGGCCCTGCTGGACGCGTTGCCGCTGGATCCGGCCCGGGTGCACGCGATGCCCGCCGCGGACGGCCCGGACGGCGACGACGCGGCCGCGGCCGCCGCCCGGTACGCCCGGGCACTGGCCGCCGCCGCCAAGCCGGGCAGCTCCGAACTGCCGCACTTCGACGTGCTCATGCTGGGCGTCGGCGAGGACGGCCACGTGGCGTCGATCTTCCCGGAGCATCCGGTTTACCACGCGACCGGGACGGCCGCGCCGGTGCACAACAGCCCCAAGCCGCCCCCGACGCGGATCACGCTGACCCTGCCGACGATCCAGAGCGCGGAAGAGGTGTGGCTGGTCGCGGCCGGCCCCGACAAGGCCGCCGCGGTCGGCATGGCGATCAGCGGGGCGGGGCCCAAGCAGTTGCCGGCTGCCGGGGCGACCGGCACGGACCGTACGCTGTGGCTGCTGGACCGGGCCGCCGCCGCGAACGTGCCGTCGAAGCTGCGCAGCCTGCGCTGAGCGTGCCGCCCGCCTCGACCGGCGCGCTGAGCGACGTCTTCTGGCTCGGCGGCGGCAGCGGGGCGGGCAAGTCCACGGTCGCGCGGCGCCTGGCGGACCGGCACGGCCTGCGGCTGTACGCGACCGACGACGTCATGGCCGAGCACGCCCGCCGCAGCCCGGCTGAGGTGAGCCCGGCGCTGGCCGAGTTCGCGGCCATGGACATGGACGAGCGGTGGGTGCGGCGCAGCCCGGAAACGATGCTGGAGACGTTCCACTGGTTCCGGGGCGAGGGTTTCGACCTGATCGTCGAGGATCTGCTGCGGCTGCCGCAGGGGCCGGCCGTGCTGGTCGAGGGGTTCCGGCTGCTGCCGGAGCTGGTGCGGCCGTGGGCCGGCCCGGGGCGGGCGCTGTGGTTGCTGCCGACGCCGGCGTTCCGGCGGGCGGCGTTCGACAGCCGCGGCTCGACGTGGCAGATCGCGGGCCGCACCAGCGATCCGCCGCGGGCGCTGGACAACCTGCTGGCACGCGACCGGATGTTCACCGACGGCCTGCGCGAGCAGACGCGGCGCATGGGGCTGCCGGTCGTCGAGGTCGACGGCACGCTGTCCGAGGACGATCTCGCCGACCGGGTGGCCCGGGCGTTCGGGCTTTGAGCCCCGGCCCTTTGCTGCCGCGATCAGCCGGCGGCGAGCAGTTGCGGCACCTTGTCGAACAGCTGCGTGGTGTAGGTCACCATCTCGTGCAGCATCCAGTTGCCGCAGATCAGCAGCGCCACCCCAACCCCGGCCGCCTTGGGCACGAAGGACAGGGTCGCCTCCTGGATCTGCGTCACGGACTGGAACAGCGAGATCGCAAAGCCGATCAGCAGCGCGGTCAGCAGGATCGGCGCGGCCATCTTGGTGGCGATCGTCAGTGCCTGCATGGCCAGCTCTACGATCATCGTGTCGGTCATGCCATCCCGTTCGGGCGCGGACCGGCGGCGCCGAGCGCAGAACGGGCGCGCGCGGGTTGCCGTTGGGTTCGCCCGCCCGGATCCCTCAAGCCACCGGTCAGGCGTCCGCGGGTCGTCCCCGCGACGAGATCTGCTGCACGGCCCACTGGTTGCCGTCCGGGTCGCTGAAGAACACGAACCCCACGTTGTCGAGGGGATCCGGCATCGGCCGCGGGTTCTCCCCCAGCACCTGCACGTCGCTGACTTCGACGCCGCGCTCGCGCAGCTCGGCGTGCGCCCGTTTGATGTCGGCGACCACGAGCTGCAGCCCCTTCAGCGAGCCCGGTGGCATGTCCGGCACCACGCCGGGGCCGATGACGATGGAACAGCCCGACCCGGGTGGGGTCAACTGCACCATCCGGCCCTTGTCACCGAAGCGCGTGTCGTGGTCGACGACGAAGCCCAGCCGGTCCGCGTAGAACTCTTTCGCCCGGTCCACGTCCGTAACCGGCACGATGACGACTTCCAGGGTCCAGTCCACCCGGTCATGATGCCACCGGCGCCGCGCGCGGGCGGCGAGGACACGCGGCGGCCCGCGTGGTGCCCGGCGCCGCGCAGCGGCTACGACGGCCTGCAGGCCGCGCAGGTCACTCTCCGCGGCGCTGGCGCACCTTCGCGAGGGCCTCGGCGAGGATCGCCTCGCCGTCGGCGTCGGAGCGGCGCTCCTTCACGTACGCGAGGTGCGACTTGTACGGCTCGACGCGGCTGCGCCCCGGCGGGTTCTGCCGGTCCAGTCCGGCGGGCTGACCGCACCGCGGGCAGTCCCAGGTCTCGGGCGAGGGCGCCTCGGCGGCAAAGAGCACATCGACCCGGTGGTCGCTGGCACACCAGTACGTCACCTCCCGCCGGGGGGCGGGCTCGCTGCGCTCGTCGGGGCGCATCGGGCTGGAGCCGACACGGCTGCCGCGGATCGCACTGCCACTGGACACGGATGTCACTCCTGTCTCGAGGGGCGCAATGTCATCGCCGTGAGAACGGCGGGAGATCCCCGTAAAGGGACCCTGAGGAAAGAACCGCGCGGCCCGGACGGAACCGGACCGCGCGGCAGAGTCTACGTCTCCCGGGGCAACGGGAGAAGTATCGAGCCGTGTCGTCAGCCGCCGGACTGGCTGACCCGCAGCCACAGGCCGAGGCCCACGATGCACGCGAACCAGACGATGCCCACGAGCACGGTGTATCGGTCGAGGTTCTTCTCCGCCACGCTGGAGCCGGCCAGGCTGGAGGTGACGCCGCCACCGAACATGCTCGACATGCCGCCGCCCTTGCCGCGGTGCAGCAGGATCAGCATGGTCAGCAGGATGCTGGTGATGATCAGCAACACGATCAACGTGTACGTGAACGCGATCGGCATGGTCGGTTCGTCCTCTCGACGGTCGGCGTCGGTCTTGGCGGGGCCCGCCGAACGCACAGCAGCGCCCCCACAATAGCGGTCACGCTCGCGCCCAGCCGCCCGGGGGACGGCCGGGCGCGAACACCGCTAACGGCCCACGTGCTCCGAGAACCGGCAGATCCCGGCGAATTCGTCCGCATCCAGGCTCGCGCCGCCGACGAGCGCGCCGTCGACGTCTGGCTGCGCCATGATCGCGGCGGCGTTGCTCGCCTTGACCGAGCCGCCGTACTGGATCCGCACCGCCTCGCCGACCTCGGCGCCGTGCCGCTCGGTCAGCCGGGCCCGGATCGCCCCGCAGACCTCCTGCGCGTCCTCCGGGGTCGCCGTTTTGCCGGTGCCGATGGCCCACACCGGCTCGTACGCGATGACGGTCTGCTTGACCTGCTCGGCCTTGAGCCCGTCCAGGCCCGCGTCGACCTGGGCGAGCACATGCGACACCTGGTCGCCGGCCTCCCGGATCTCCAGGCCCTCCCCCACACAGAAGATCGGCGTGAGGTCCGCCGCGAACGCCGCCTTGATCTTCGCGTTGACCAGGGCGTCGTCCTCGGCGTGGTACTGGCGGCGCTCGGAGTGCCCGATCACCGCGTACGCGCAGCCCAGCTTGGCCAGCATGCCGCCGGAGATCTCCCCGGTGTACGCGCCGCCGGTGTGCGCGGACACGTCCTGCGCGCCGTACCCGAGCTGCAGTTTGTCGCCGTCGATCGCGGTCTGCACACTGCGCAGATCCGTGAACGGCGGCAGCACGACGACCTCGACCTCGGCGAGGGTCTGCTCGGGCAGGCTCGCCGCGAGCTTCTGCACCAGGAGGATGGCCTCGAGGTGGTTGAGGTTCATCTTCCAGTTGCCGGCGATGATCGGCCGGCGATTCGACTCACTCACAGGCGGCCCTTCCCGGTCATGCTCTCCCGGCCCTCGCTTCGCTCGGTGCAGTCGATCATGACGCCTCCAGGGCCGCGACGCCGGGCAGGGTCTTGCCCTCCAGGTACTCCAGGGAGGCGCCGCCGCCCGTGGAGATGTGCCCGAAGGCGGTCTCGTCCAGGCCGAGGGTGCGCACGGCCGCGGCCGAGTCGCCGCCGCCGACCACGGAGAACCCGTCGATCTTGGTGATGGCCTCGGCCACCCCGCGGGTGCCCGCGGCGAACGGGGCCAGCTCGAACACGCCCATCGGGCCGTTCCAGAACAGCGTCTTCGCGCCGCCGATGGCCTCGGCGAACAGGGCCACGGACTCCGGGCCGATGTCCAGGCCGAGCCGGTCCGCCGGGATCTGCGAGGCGGACACGGTCACGTGGTCGGCGTCGGCGGAGAACTCCGTCGCCGCGACGACGTCGACCGGCAGCACGATCCGGCCCTTCGCCTGCTCCAGCAGGTCGGCGCAGGTCTGCACCATGTCGGCTTCCAGCAGCGAATTGCCGACCTCGTGGCCCTGGGCCTTGAGGAACGTGAAGCACATGCCGCCGCCGACGAGCAGCTTGTCGACCTTGGGAAGCAGCGCCTGGATGACCGCGAGCTTGTCGGAGACCTTCGAGCCGCCGAGCACCACGACGTACGGCTGCTCCGGGCTGTCGGTGACCTTCTTGAGCACCTCGAGCTCGCGCAGCACCAGGCCACCCGCGTAGTGCGGCAGCCGGGCGGGCACGTCGTACACCGAGGCGTGCTTGCGGTGCACCGCGCCGAACGCGTCGTCGACGTACGCGTCCGCGAACGCCGCGAGCTGGTCGGCGAACCCGCCCCGCTCGGCGTCGTCCTTGCTGGTCTCGCCCGCGTTGAAACGCAGGTTCTCCAGCAGCAGCACCTGCCCTTCGGTCAACGCGGCGGCCTTGGCCTGCGCATCCGGGCCGACCGTGTCGGCGGCGAACACCGCCGGCGCACCCAGCAGCTCGCCGAGGCGCGCCGCGACCGGGGCCAGGGTGAACTTCGGGTCGGGCGCACCCTTGGGGCGGCCCAGGTGCGAGCACACCAGCACACGGGCACCGGCATCGCGCAGCGCGACCAGCGTCGGCAGCACCGCGCGGATGCGGCCGTCGTCGCTGATGACGCCCGGATTGTTCTTCTCGAACGGGACGTTCAGGTCGGCGCGCACGAGCACGCGCCGACCCGAGACACCCTCGCCGAGCAGGTCGTCGAGAGTCTTCACGCTGTCGTCCCTCAGGCGCCGACGAGCTTGACCAGGTCGACCAGGCGGTTCGAGTAGCCCCACTCGTTGTCGTACCAGCCGACGACCTTGACCTGGTTGCCGATCACCTTGGTCAGGCCGGCGTCGAAGATGCACGAGGCCGGGTCGGTGACGATGTCGGCCGACACGATCGGGTCCTCGGTGTACGTGAGGTAGCCCCGCAGCGGGCCCTCGGCGGCGGCCTTGACCGCGGCGTTGACCTCGTCCACCGAGGTCTCCCGCGACGCGGTGAACGTCAGGTCGGTCGCCGAGCCGGTCGGGATCGGCACGCGCATCGCGAAGCCGTCCAGCTTGCCCTTGAGCTCCGGCATGACCAGGCCGATCGCCTTGGCGGCGCCGGTCGAGGTGGGCACCACGTTCAGCGCGGCGGCGCGGGCCCGGCGCAGGTCCTTGTGCGGGCCGTCCTGCAGGTTCTGGTCCTGCGTGTACGCGTGGATCGTGGTCATCAGACCCTTCTCGATCCCGACCGAGTCGTGCAGCGCCTTGGCCATCGGCGCCAGACAGTTCGTGGTGCAGGACGCGTTCGAGATGACCGTGTGCTTGGCGGCGTCGTAGAGGTTGTCGTTGACGCCCATCACGATCGTGATGTCCTCGTTCTTGGCCGGAGCCGAGATGATGACCTTCTTCGCGCCGTTGTCCGCGTGCACCTTCGCCTTGGTGGCGTCGGTGAAGAAGCCGGTCGACTCGATGACCACGTCGGTGCCCAGGTCGGCCCACTTCAGGTTGGCCGGGTCCCGGTCCGCGAACGCCTTGAAGGTCTTGCCGCCCACGGTGATCTCGTCGGCGGTGGCCTTCACCTCGTGCGGCAGGCGGCCGAGGATCGAGTCGTACTTGAGCAGGTGGGCGAGGGTCGCGTTGTCGGTCAGGTCGTTGACACCGACGATCTCGATGTCGGCGCCGGAGGCGAGAACCGCCCGGAAGAAGTTGCGGCCGATACGGCCGAAGCCGTTGATGCCAACCCGGATGGTCACAGGTGGATCTCCTCGTTTCGGTCCGCCGGCGATGCGACCGGCGGAGGACTGTGTGCCGACCTTTGCTCGCGGGCCGGCTGTGTGGTCCCGGCCGCCGCGCCTTACGGAGGAATCCTGCCGCCGCACGGGCGGCGGCACGGCGCGGTCGGCCCTGCTGCCGGCACCGTCGCCGTCCCCCAGACCCTATCGGAGGAACGTCCGGCGCATGTCGGCGGGGCGCGACCTTATCGTTACTTCAGGTCCACGGCCGTGTCGCCGGATTGGCCGAGATCGAGTCCCGCAAATGCCCGCAATCAGGCGATGCCCGCGCCCGCCCGGCACCCGTGATGGGCGGGGCTCAGCCCGCCGGACGGGCTCAGCAGGCCATCATCTCGGGGGTGACGGCGGCCTCGGTGTCCGGGATGCCGAGGTCGCGGGCACGCTTGTCAGCCAACGCCAGCAGCCGCCGGATACGCCCGGCGATCGCGTCCTTGGTCAGCGGCGGGTCGGCCAGCGCGCCCAGTTCCTCCAGCGACGCCTGCCGGTGCTCCAGCCGCAGCCGGCCCGCCGACGTGAGATGGTTGGGCGCCTCGTCGGCGAGGATCTCCAGCGCCCGGGTGACCCGGGCCGCGGCGGCCACCGCGGCGCGCGCGGAGCGGCGCAGGTTCGCGTCGTCGAAGTTGGCCAGCCGGTTCGCGGTGGCCCGCACCTCGCGGCGCACCCGCCGCTCCTCCCAGGCCAGCACGCTGGCGTGCGCACCTATCCGGGTCAGCAGCGCCGCGATCGCGTCACCGTCCTTGATCACCACCCGGTCCACGCCGCGCACCTCGCGCTCCTTGGCGGTGATGCCGATGCGCCGCGCCGCGCCGCGCAGCGCGAGCGCGGCCTCCGGGCCAGGGCAGGTGATCTCCAGGGCGCTGGAGCGGCCCGGCTCGGTGAGCGAGCCGTGCGCCATGAACGCGCCGCGCCAGGCGGCGACCGCGCAGCAGACATTCGCGGACACCACGTGCGGGGGCAGGCCGCGCACGGGACGCCCGCGCACGTCGAGCAGGCCGGTCTGACGGGCCAGCGCTTCACCGTCTTTCACGATGCGCACGATGTAATGGCTGCCCTTGCGCAAGCCGCCGGACGCCAGCACATGAACCTCGCTGGGGTAGCCGTACACGTCGGCGATCTCGCGGCGCAGCCGCCGCGCCACCGCCCCGGTGTCCAGCTCGGCCTCGACCACGACCCGGCCCGAGACGATGTGCAACCCGCCCGCGAAGCGCAGCAGGGCGGCCATCTCGGCCCGGCGGCAGCACGGCTTGGGCACGTCGACCCGGCTCAGCTCATCCTTCACCGCTGCGGTCATCGCCATCGTCGTCACCTCGTGCGCCGGATCGTGAACTATGTGTGGCCGTGGTCGTCTGATACTTAACGAGCGGCGCCCAGGACAGGCACCAGTGCGACGCCCAACGACTCAGGATCATGCCTGGGGCTGCCATCCGCAACGGCGACGGGGGCCAGGACGAGCCGAGCGCCGAGCGCCTGGGCTGCATGATGCACCGGCTCCGGCTCGCCCACCCACTTGGCATCCGCCAGCACGACATCCACGCGCAGGCCCGGCAAATACCAGTGCAGAGCGGCCAGGTGATCGGCCACCGACAGGCCATGCGTTTCGATGTCCGCGGCCAGGTTCAGGGTGACCAGCCGCCGGGCGGGACTACTCATGATCGCGTCGGCGAGCTGCGGCACCAGCAGGTGCGGCAGCACGCTGGTGTACCAGCTGCCCGGGCCGAAGATCAACCAGTCGGCCTCGGCGACCGCGGCCAGCGCGGACGGGCAGGCCGGCGGCGCGGGCGGCACCAGACGTACGGCCTCGACGTGCCCCGGGGTGGCCGCGACCGCGTGCTGGCCGCGCACCGTGATCATCTCGTCGGGCCGCTGCGGGTCGGCGCCACGCACGTCGGCCTCGATGCCCACGGCGTGGCGGGACATCGGCAGCACCCGGCCCCGCGCGCCGACCAGCCGGCCCGCGTGTTCCAGCGCGGCGATCGGGTCGCCCAGCAGCTCCATGAGACCGACCAGCAGCAGGTTGCCGACGGCGTGCCCGGCAAGCGGGTCCTGCCGGTCCCCCGGACCGGGCCCGACGGCCCCGGCGCTGGTCGCTCCCGAACCGCCGGGAGCGGCACTGTCCGCCCCGGCGCCGGCGATCATGCCCGCTGCCGGGCCGCCGTCGCGGTGCCGGCGCTGGCCGCCCGGCGCGAAGCGGTACTGCAGCAGTGCGGCGGTGCGCTGGTCGAACGGATCGTCGTCGGCCAGAGCCGCGAGGGCCTGCCGCAGGTCGCCCGGTGGCAGGGAGTCGCGCTCGGCGCGCAGGCGGCCACTGGAGCCTCCGTCGTCGCCGACCGTGACCACGGCGGTGATGTCGAGCTCGAGGTCGGGCGCGCTGTGGCGCAACGCCCGCAACGAGGCGGCGAGGCCGTGGCCGCCGCCGAACGCGACGACCCGGAGGCGGCGGGCGCCGCCCGTCACTCCCGCCCCAGGTCGCGGTGGGAGGACAGTGCTGAGAGCCGCAGGTCGCGCAGCCGCGTGGTCAGCTCCTCGGCAAGGGCCACGCTGCGATGCTTGCCGCCGGTGCAGCCCACGGCCACCGTCAGGTAGCGCTTGCCCTCCCGCTCGAACCCGGGCGCGGTCGCCGCGATCAGCGACGCGTACGTCCGCACGAACTCGGCGGCACCGTCCTGCCCGAGCACGTATCCGCTGACCGACTCCTCCAAGCCGGTGTGCTCACGCAGTTCCGGCACCCAGAACGGGTTCGGCAGGAACCGGGCGTCCATGACGTAGTCGGCGTCGGGCGGCAGCCCGTACTTGAAGCCGAACGACAGCACGGTGATCCGTAGCTTGCGGGCGTCCTCGCCGCCGAACAGCTCCTCGACGCGGCGGCGCAGCTGGTTGACGTTGAGGTGACTCGTGTCGATGATGACGTCGGCCTGCTCGCGGGCCTCTTCCAGCAGCTTGCGCTCGGCGGCGATGCCGTCGGCAAGGCGACCGTCGCCCTGCAACGGGTGCGAGCGGCGCACGCTCTCGAACCGCCGGATCAGCACCTCGTCATCGGCGTCGACGAACACCACCCGCGGGGAGAACCCGCGTTCCTTGAGCGCGCGCACCGCACCGGCCAGGTCCGTGGAAAAGGCCCGGCTGCGCACATCGAGCACCATCGCGGTCCGGCGCGCCGCGCCGCCGGCCTCGAACGCGAGCTGTGCCATGTCGAGCATGAGCGCCTGGGGCAGATTGTCGACGACGTAGAAGCCGACGTTCTCCAGCGCGCGGGCGACCGTGCTGCGACCGCCGCCGGACAGCCCGGTCACCACCACCAGGTCGGTGCCGGCCTCGTCCGGGCCCGGTTCCTCCGGAGCGAACTCCGGCATGGACTCACTCACACACGTCCTCCTGCGCTGCGCTGCGCCCGAGCGTCGGGCGGACACTGCATCCTAGGCCGACTCGGTGCTGCTGGGGCTTTCGGCCTCGGATCGGGTACCCAATTCGGGGGGTGCCGACGGGGTGGGTGGATGCAACGCGGCGAGCACCGCCTCGGCGGTACGCCGTCCGATCCCGGGCACCTCGGTCACCTCCTCCGGCGTGGCTTGGGCCAGGCGTTTGAGCGACCCGAAGTGCCGCAGCAACGCCTTGCGCCGGGTCTCCCCCAGGCCGGGGATGTCGTCCAGCGCAGATGCCGTCATCCGCTTGGAACGACGCTGACGGTGAAACGTGATGGCGAACCGGTGTGCCTCGTCGCGAACCCGCTGCAACAGGTACAGCGCCTCGGAGGTGCGCGGCAGGATCACGGGGAAGTCGTCGCCGGGCAGCCACACCTCCTCCAGCCGCTTGGCCAGCCCACACAGCGCCACGTCCGTGATGCCGAGGTCGGCCAGCACCGCCGCCACCGCGTTGACCTGAGGCTGGCCGCCGTCGACGACGACGAGCTGCGGCGGGTACGCGAACCGGCGCGGCCGGCCGGTCAGCGGGTCGATGCCGGGCAGCTCGCCCGGCCCGTCCCCCGAGTCCGCCGCGGGCAGCCTGTCCGGCCCGTCCCCCGAGTCCGCCGCGGGCAGCCTGTCCGGCCCGTCCGCGGCCGGCGGCCCGCCGGCCGGACCGGCCGCCGGGGGTGGCGCACCGGCCGCCACGGCCCGGAAGCGGGCGAAGCGGCGCCGCATCACCTCGCTCATCGCGGCGAGGTCGTCCGTGCCGCTGCCGTCCGGGTTGCCCCGGACCGCGAAGCGGCGGTACTCGCTCTTGCGGGCCAGCCCGTCCTCGAACACGACCATGCTGGCCACTACGTCGGTGCCCTGGATCTGGGAGACGTCGAAACACTCGATGCGCAGCGGCGCCGATTCCATCCCCAGCGCCTCGGCGATCTCGTCCAGCGCCTTGCTGCGGGTGGTGAGGTCACCGGCGCGGCGCAGTTTGTGCCGGGCAAGAGCCTCACCGGCATTGCGGGCGACCGTCTCGAGGAGGGCACGTTTGTCACCGCGCTGGGGCACCCGCAGGGACACCCGGCTGCCGCGGTGCTCGCTGAGCCAGTCGGCCAGTGCCGGAGCGTCCGGCGGCAGCTCGGGCACGAGCAGTTCCCGGGGAACGTCGCGTTCGCCGTGCTCGTCGCCGTACACCTGGGTGCAGAAGTGGTGCACCAGATCGCCGGTGGTCAGGTCCTCGACCTTCTCCACCACCCAGCCGCGCTGGCCGCGGACGCGGCCGTCGCGCACGTGGAAGACCTGCACGGCGGCCTCGAGCGGATCCTCCGCGAACGCGACCACGTCGGCGTCCGTGCCGTCGCCGAGCACGACGGTCTGCTTCTCCATCGCACGGCGCAGCGCGGCGATGTCGTCACGCAGCCGCGCGGCCCGCTCGAACTCCAGCTGCGCGGACGCGTCGAGCATGTCGCGCTCGAGGCGTTTGACGAACGCATCGGTACGCCCCGCCATGAAGTCACAGAAGTCGTCGACGACGGCCCGGTGCTCGTCGGCGCTGACCCGGCCCACGCACGGGGCGGAACACTTGCCGATGTAGCCCAGCAGGCAGGGGCGGCCGATCTGACCGGCCCGTTTGAAGACCCCGGCGGAACACGTCCGCGCGGGAAAGACACGCAGCAGCAGGTCGAGGGTTTCCCGGATGGCCCAGGCATGCGAGTACGGCCCGAAATACCGCACGCCCTTGCGCTTGGCGCCGCGCATGACCTGCAGGCGCGGGAACTCCTCGTTGAGGGTGACGGCGAGGAACGGGTACGACTTGTCGTCGCGATACTTGACGTTGAACCGGGGATCGAACTCCTTGATCCAGGAGAACTCCAGTTGCAGCGCCTCGACCTCGCTGCCGACCGTGACCCAGTCGACAGCCGCGGCGGTGGTGACCATCTGCTGGGTGCGCGGGTGCAGCGACCAGGTGTCCGCGAAGTAGGAATTCAGCCGGTTACGCAGGCTTTTCGCCTTGCCGACATAGATCACCCGGCCGGTCGGGTCACGAAAACGGTAGACGCCGGGGGCGTCGGGAACGGTCCCCGGAGCCGGCCGGTAGCTGGACGGGTCAGGCACGGCTCAACAGTAGTGCGTGGCCCTGACATGATTACCCGACCGGAGGCCCGTTGCCGCCGCCACGGCGTCGGGCCTCCGGCCGGAAACTCGGACCGGTCGCAGCGTCAGGCCTTGACGATGTTGTCGCCGTCCACCTTGACCTTGACCTCGGGCAGGCCCTTGGGGGCCGGGCCGCCCTTGACGGAACCGTCCTCAATGGAGAACGTGCTGCCGTGGCACGGGCAGCTGATCACTCCGCCGTCGACCTTGTTGACCGGGCAGCCGGCGTGCGTGCAAATCTTGTTGAACGCCTTGAACGTCCCACTGCTCGGCTGGGTGATGACCAGGTCGCCCTGGATGACGCCGCCGCCCTTGGGCACGTCGGCGACCGCGGCCAGCACTTCTGCGCCGCCGCCGGAGTCACCGCCCTTGGATGAGCCGCCCTTGGATGAGCCGCCCGGGAAACCCGCATCGGCGCCCTTGCTGCCGGCCGGGGCGGGGTTGTTCTGGAAGTCGCTGCCGCTGGGGTTCGTCCCGCCGCCGCTGCTGCTGCTCGTGCCGCACGCGGCCAGCAGGCAGGTGGCGCCGAGTGCCCCGGCACCCGCCAGCACGGCGCGGCGCGGCGCCACGGCGCCCTGACGGGTCGGCTCACCCTGCGGGTGCGCGGTGTCGGTCCTCGCCTGCACGTCAGTCATGTGTCCGTACCCCTCCAGTGCCCTCAGCCGCGCCCGATACCTCACGCGGCGTTGTCTGTAGATACGCGGAATCCACCGGAGTGGTTCATGCGCAAGCCCGAAAAATATCCGGACGCGGCGCGGGGCGTTCTCCCCTTTTGCGGCGTTTGCCGGTGGCTTTCGGGCGGATTTCACTGCATCCGCAGGTCGGCCGAGCCTAGCCCGCCCCGCCTGTGAGAACGGCCTGACGTAGCTGTGTGTTACCTGAGCATGCGTAGCTCAGGCATTGGCGGCGGCGAGCGTGTGCGACTCAGGTATCGGCAGCAGTGGAAGCGGGCGCGGCTCAGATGTCGGCGGCAGTGAAGCGGGCGCGGCTCAGGTGTCGGCGGCGCGGGAACGCGGGGCGCGTGACCGGGTGGTGCCCGCGCGCGTGGCGCCCGACCGCGTGCCGGTGGCCTTGCCGTTGCCGTTCGCCTTGGCCGCACGCGCCACCGCGGCGGCGCAGCCTTCCGGCTCACCGGTGAGGCCCAGCACATGGCGCAGGAACTGGCCGGTGTGGCTTTCGACCACCTCGGCCAATTCCTCCGGCGTGCCGGTCGCCAGAACGAGGCCGCCCTTGTTGCCGCCCTCCGGGCCCATATCGATCAGCCAGTCCGCGGTTTTGATCACATCGAGGTTGTGCTCGATGACGATCACCGTGTTGCCCTTGTCGACCAGCCCGCCCAGCACCATCAGCAACTTGCGGATGTCCTCGAAATGCAGGCCGGTGGTGGGCTCGTCGAGCACGTACACCGTGCGCCCGGTCGAGCGTTTCTGCAGCTCCGAGGCCAGCTTGACGCGCTGGGCCTCGCCGCCGGACAGCGTCGGCGCGGGCTGGCCCAGCCGCACGTAGCCCAGCCCCACGTCGACCAGGGTGCGCAGGTGGCGGTGGATGGCCGGGATCGCGGCGAAGAACTCGGCCGCCTCCTCGATCGGCATCTCCAGCACCTCGGAGATCGTGCGCCCCTTGTAGTGCACCTCCAGGGTCTCCCGGTTGTAGCGGGCCCCCTTGCACACCTCGCACGGCACGTAGACGTCCGGCAGGAAATTCATCTCGATCTTGATGGTGCCGTCGCCCGCGCAGTTCTCGCAGCGGCCGCCCTTGACGTTGAACGAGAACCGGCCCGGGCCGTACCCGCGCACCTTGGCCTCGGTCGTCTCGGCGAACAGTTTGCGGATGTTGTCGAACACCCCGGTGTAGGTCGCCGGGTTCGAGCGCGGCGTACGCCCGATCGGCGACTGGTCGACGCCCACCACCTTGTCGACGTGCTCCAGCCCGGTGATCCGGGTGTGCCGGCCGGGCACCATCCGCGCACCGTTGATCTGGTTGGCGAGCACCGTGTGCAGAATGTCGTTGACCAGCGTCGACTTGCCCGACCCGCTGACGCCGGTGACCGCCACGAACTGCCCCAGCGGGAACCCGACGGTCAGGTTGCGCAGGTTGTGCTCGCGCGCGCCCTGCACGACCAGCTCGCGGCCGGCATGGCGGGGCCGGCGCATCTGGGGGACGGGGATCACCTTGCGCCCCGACAGGTACGCCCCGGTCGGCGACTGCTTGCTGTCCAGCAGGCCCTGCACCGGCCCGCTGTGCACGATCCGCCCGCCGTGCTCGCCCGCGCCCGGGCCGATGTCGACCACCCAGTCCGCGGTCCGGATGGTGTCCTCGTCGTGCTCGACCACGATCAGCGTGTTGCCGAGCTTCTTGAGCCGCACCAGCGTCTCGATGAGCCGGTGGTTGTCACGCTGATGCAGGCCGATCGACGGCTCGTCCAGCACGTACAGAACCCCGACCAGGCCGGAGCCGATCTGGGTGGCCAGCCGGATGCGCTGGGCCTCGCCACCGGACAGAGTGCCCGCGCCCCGGTCGAGCGACAGGTAGTCCAGGCCGACGTCGACGAGGAACCGCAGCCGCGCGTTGATCTCCTTGAGCACCCGCTCGGCGATCATCTTCTGACGGTCGTCGAGCTCGATCGTGGCGAGCATCTCGGCGCACTCGCCGACCGACAGCGCGCACACCTCCGCGATGCTGCGCCCGGCAATCGTGACCGCCAGCACCTCGGGCTTGAGCCGGGCGCCTCCGCACGACGGGCACGGCACGTCGCGCATGTACCCCTCGTACTTGTCCCGCGACCAGTCGCTCTCGGTGTCCGCGTGCCGGCGTTCCAGCCACTGGACCACGCCCTCGAAACCGGTGTAATACGAGCGCTCCCGCCCGTACTTGTTGCGGTAGCGGACGTGGACCTGGTCCTCGGAGCCGTGCAGGATCGTCTTCTGCGCCCGGGCCGGCAGCTTGCGCCACGGCGTGTCGATGGTGAACTTCTCCTGCTCACCCAGTGCTTCCAGCAGCCGCAGGAAGTACTCCAAGGTGGTGCCGCCCGACCACGGCTGGATCGCGCCCTCACGCAGGGTGCGCTCCACATCCGGGATGATCAGCTCCGGGTCGACCTCCTTCCGGGTGCCCAGGCCGGTGCACTCCGGGCACGCGCCGTACGGCGCGTTGAAGGAGAACACCCGCGGCTCGAGATCCTCGATGGCCAGCGGGTGGTCGTTGGGGCAGGCCAGGTGCTCGGAGAAGCGCCGCTCCCGGTGCGGGTCGTCCTCCGGCAGGTCGACGAAGTCCAGCAGCACCATCCCCCCGGACAGCTGCAGTGCCCCCTCCACCGAATCGGTGAGCCGCTGCTTGCTGCCCGATTTGACGCTGAGCCGGTCGACCACCACCTCGATGGTGTGTTTCTCCTGCTTCTTCAGCTTCGGTGGCTCGGTCAGCGGGTGCACCACACCATCGACGCGGGCCCGCGCATACCCCTTCGACTGCAGCTCGCCGAAGAGATCGACATACTCCCCCTTGCGGCCGCGGACCACCGGGGCCAGCACCATGAACCGGGTGCCGTCGGGCATCGCCAGGACCCGGTCGACGATCTGCTGCGGGGTCTGGCGGCTGATCCGCTCACCACACACCGGGCAATGCGGGACGCCGGTCCGGGCGAACAACAGCCGCAGGTAGTCGTACACCTCGGTGATCGTGCCGACCGTGGAGCGCGGGTTGCGGGAGGTGGACTTCTGATCGATGGAGACCGCCGGTGACAGGCCCTCGATGAAGTCGACGTCGGGCTTGTCCATCTGGCCGAGGAACTGCCGCGCATACGACGACAGGGACTCCACGTAGCGGCGCTGACCCTCCGCGAAGATCGTGTCGAACGCGAGGCTGGACTTGCCGGACCCGGACAACCCGGTGAAGACGATGAGGGCATCTCGGGGCAGGTCGAGGTTGACGTCGCGCAGATTGTGCTCCCGCGCGCCGCGGATGATCAGTCGGTCGGCCACAGCCAGCCACTCCGTCTTGGTTCTTGGGGTCCGGGCTTCAGTCGCGGCAACTCTAGCCACGGGGTCCGACAAGTTCCGCCGGCCTAGGTGCAGCGCCCCGCAGTAACTGCACATTCCCCCAGAACGGCCACCGCAGACGTCACCCGCGCGGCGGAACCGGCAGATCCCGCACGTCCCACACCTGCACGCCCCCGACCAGCCGCGGGGAACGCCCCAGCAGGTCGGTGAGCGTCACCTCCAGCAGATCCCCGTGGTGGCTGTTCGGTACCAGCACCACCACCCCGGCACGCCAGTAGCTCAGGTCGGCGATCGCGTTGCGCCGGTCGACGTAGGTGAGCGCCGGGCGCCGCCCGTACTCATCCACCCAGGCCAGCAGGACCGACGTCGGGCGCGGCGCCGCATGCCACGAACCGGTCTCGTCGCGCGGCGGCTGCGCCGGGCCCATGAAATAGCCGCGCGGCACCGCGAAGTCCAGCCCCGACAGCGCCGCCCAGCGCATCCCCGCCCGCCCGATCGTCACCTCGGGCAACGGCACCGGCACCAGCGTGCGGTCGGCGCTCACGTACTGCCGCCATGTCCCCTCGGCGAGGAACGGCGGCAACGGGTCCGCGCCGACGATCGGCAGCGGCTTGGGCAGCACCGGCACCAGCGCCACCGCCAGCGCGGCCCAGAACGCGACCCGGCGCCGCTGCGGGTGGTCCCCGATCCGGTCGGCGGCCAGCGCGATCAGCACCCCCACCAGGGTGGCCGGCACCATCGCGAACCGGGTCACGCTCACCAGATCCAGGACCGGCACGTGGCTGACCAACGCGAAGGGCAACGGGATCCCGGTGACGTGACCGGCGACGCGCAGCTTCGGGCCCAGCGACGCCACCAGCAGCACCGCCCCTGCCAGCACAACGGCCCGCGCAGCCGCCGAGCGCCACAGCATGGCCACCATCACACCCAGCATGATCAACATGGGTACGCCGAAGAACGTGTTCTCCTCGGTCGCGCTGACGGTCAACTCGCGGGCCACCGCAACGTTGCCGGCCAGCGACTGCCGCGCGTACGCGCCCAGCGAGAGCAGATCCGTCGCGACCTGGTCCGGCGTGAACGGCTGCCCGTGATAGCTGCCCGCGGCGCCGAACTGATGCCACAGCGGGTACGCCAGCAGCGCCGACGCCACCGCCACCGCCACACCCAGCCCGGCGACGAACCGGCGCCACACCGCCCTCGCCACATCCCGCCGCTGCACCGCGTACGCCGGCACGAACACCGCCAACGTCAGCGCCGTGAACAGCAACGTCTCCTCGTTGATGAACACCTGGAGCACCACGAGCAGGCCCAGAGCCACCCCACCCCGCAACACGCGCCCCGGCTCGCGCAGCCGCAACACCTGCCACACAATGAACGGCACCACGAACTGGCAGACGAAGTTCACGTGCCCGTTCGCGTGCGACACCATCGTCGGCGCGAACCCGCACCACAGGCCACCCAGCCAGGCGGCAAGACGGCCCCGCACCAGCCGGGTGAACAGCCAGTACCAGGCCGCGGCGGTGCCGGCCAGGCCGAGAGTGAGCAGCAGCACCACCGACACCCCGGCGCCCAGCCAATGGGTGATCGGTGACACCGGCAGGCCGAGGGCGAGCACCGACGTGTTCGCCATCATGTTCACGCCGGTCGGGGCGTTGAGCCGGTCGCTGAACAACAGATCAGCGCCGTGGAACACCACCCGCTCGCTGTGGGCGAGCATGAACAGGAACACGCCGTGGTCGTCGGCGTTGGCCGACAGCACCCGCCCGTTCGGGTCGCGCCACAACTGCACCAGCACCAGCACGGCCAGGGCCAGGTAGCTGAACAACGCGCCCAGATCGGCACGCCGCCGCCGGCGACCGGGAACGTCGGCAACCGGCGTGGCGGGCTCCGGGGCCCCGGGTTCCGCCCGCCGTTCGACCGCCTCGGTGACCGCGCGCACCGACGCATTCTGCCAGGCAGCCGGCCCCGCCGTCAGGGCCGGTCCCGCCGCCACCTCACCCATACCCCCACGGCCACCTCGGCGTCAGCGGCCTGGCCCGCGAGCCGCCCGCCACACCCCGTACCCCGGGCTGCGGGTGCCGGCGCAAGGTCAGGCGATTCCGTTCCGGCGTTCCGTGGTGGCCGGGGCTGCCCGACGACATGCCCGGTGCCGGCAGGCTGTCAGGGCCGAGTCCGGTGCCTGCCGCCCGCGTCGGCCGCATCGCGCAGACCCAGGCCGCGGATTCCCGGCGTGTCCAGGACAGCGCCGCCACCGGGCACCGGCACCAGCCTCCGGTCCGCCGCCGGACTCCGCCCCTTACGGCTCTCCCGCACCGGCATCACGCTGGCCCCCGCCAACGCATCGACCAGCGCAGACTTGCCCGCACCCGGGCGGCCCAGCAGCGCCAGCGAACGGCCCGGCCCCACCAGCCCGCGCAGCTCGGCCACACCGTCACCGCGGTGCGCGCTCACCGGCAACACCGGCACGCCCGCGACCACCGCAGCCACATGCCGCACGACCGCATCGGCATCCACGGCCGCGTCGGACTTCGACAGCACCACCACCGGCCGCGCCCCGGACTCCCCGGCCCACGCCAGCAGGCGTGCCAGCACAGCATCGTCGAGCCCGGGAACCATCGGCTCGACGACCGCCACGGTGTCCATGTTGGCGGCCAGCACCTCACCGGCCACCGGCGCACCCCCGAGCCCGGTCGTGTCGTGCCCGACCAGGACCGCGCGGCGCGGCAGCACGTACTCGATCGTGGTCCGCCGATCGGGCCAGCGCCGCAGCACCACCCAGTCGCCCGGACACGGCAGCCGGGCCGGATCCGCGGCCGCCGCGATCAGCACCGGCCCGCCCACGCTGGCCCGGCCGACCCCGGCCGCGCCGAGGACGGTGCAGACGCCTCGCTCGACCCTCAGCACACGGCCGGGGTCCGCGTCGGCACGGTCGAACGCCCGGTAGGCGTCGGCGAAGCCGTCGTCCCAGCCCAGGTGGGACAGATCTGACACGCTGCCCACCTCCTTCGGGGGATTTCGATCGACACACCTGCACAGACCGTACGGTCACCGCTACACCCACGAAAGCGAATTCCCATGCCGTTCTGTCGGCGCCGACCACTAGGGTTCAAGCCATGACGGCGACTCCCCTGTCACGCCCCCGCAGCGTTCGGTGCACTCGGTCATGACGGCGCCCATCGGGTCATGCCCTCGCGGCCCTCACTGCGTTCGGTGCACTCGGTCATGACGGTCGATCCGCTCGCGTTGATGACCGACGTCGAGGAGGCCACGCAGCGGGTGCTGCGCGCGGCAGCGTCCCTCGACGACGACGCGGTCACCGCACCGTCCGGTCTGTCCGGCTGGACCCGCGGCCATGTCCTGACCCACCTGGCCCGCCAGGCCGACGCCATCACCAATCTGCTCACCTGGGCGCGCACCGGCGTCGAGACCCCGGCGTACGCCTCGCCCGCAGCGCGCGTGGAGGGCATCGAGGCCGGCGCCGAGCGCCCCCTCGCCGAGCAGCTCACCGATCTGCGTACCTCTCACGAGCGGATGGCCGACGCGGCCGCCGCCATGCCCGCCGACTGCTGGACCTTCCACATCCCCTCGCGTAACCAGCTCGCCGCCGCCCTGCCGTGGGTGCGCCTGCGCGAGGTGGAGGTGCACCACGTGGACCTCGCCGTCGGCTACACGCCGGCCGACTGGTCGGACGCGTTCGCCCAGCGGCTGCTGCGCGAGATCGTGGGCGGCGCCGCCCCCGCTGCGCCCGCCATGGCGCTCCGCCCGTTCGGCCTCGATCACGAGCTGATCCTCGGCGATCCCGGCGCCGCTCCCACACCGGTCATCGGCGGCCCGACCCGGTCCATCGCGGCTTGGCTGTCCGGCCGCGGCGACGGCGCCGACCTCACGGTCTCGCCCGACGGCGAGTTGCCCATCCCGGCCACCTGGATGTGACATGTCGTCCGCGGGCGACGACAGCCCCGAGCTCGGGCACGCGGATGCCGCCTGCGGCCGGCATGCCCGAGCAGCAGCCCGGGGCCGGCCTCAGCGGGCCAACGCGGCCATGATCTGCGCCGATTCCACCGGCAGCGAGAACATCGGATAGTCGTAGGCGATCGCGTTGTCATGCTCCTCGGCCGACGTCGCAGCCGTGCAGTCGGTCAGCGTGATGACCCGGTAACCGTTCTCGTACGCGCTGCGCATCGTGGATTCGACGCAGCAGTTGGTCAGGAAACCACCGAGGATCACGGTCTCGATGCCGCGGTTGCGCAGAATGAAATCCAGGTTCGTGCTGGCGAACGTGTCCAGACCGCGCTTGCCCTCGATGAGGATGTCCCCTTCGGCCGGTGCCAGGGCGTCCACGATGGCCGCACCCCACGTGCCCTTCACGAACGCGTTGCCGTCCACCACCCCCTTGAGGATCCCGTACGGGTGGCGGCTCAACTCGCCGTAACCGGGGGCGAACGTGATCGGCGCGTGCATGACCGTCACACCGGCCGCCCGGGCCGCCTCGACCAGCGCCACCGTCTTCGGCAGCATCCCGGTCTTGTCCATCACCGCGGCCACGGCGCCGTGCAGGGCCCCGCCGTCCGAGGTGAACTCGTTCTGAAACTCGATGAGCACCAGTGCGGTCCTGGCGGGATCAAGTTGCAACGTCTCGGACACGGCTACCCCCAACGCAAATGGCACGCGGTCACGTCAGGTGTCCATGCAAACACACACCGACCTCGTCCGCCCTCAGCTGAAGGGCTCCGTCCGGCCGTGGCGCCGAACCTAGACTGTGGCGCAAGCCGCGACGCCGGCGCACGGCGACACCGAGTGGACGGTGGCGGCACACGCGCGGAGGTACCGGTGGATCTGCGACACGACCCGCTGCGCTGGCAGCCCGGCCCCGATCCCTCCCCCGGTTCGTGGCCGCCGCCCGCCGATCCCGGCCCGGCCGTGCCCGGCTGGCTCGAGGAACGCCTGTTCGACCAGCGGATCGTCATGCTGCGGGGCCCGTTGACCGGCCAGTCCGCGATGGGCGCCACGGCAGCGTTGCTGACGCTCGACGCTGCCGGGCCGGCCCCCGTGCAGGTGCACGTGGCCAGCTCCGGCGGAGAGTTGAGCGCTGCCCTGTCGATCGTCGACGTCATCGACGCCATGACCGCGCCGGTGGAGGCGGTGGTCACCGCGGAGGCCGGCGGGGCCGTCCTGGCCGTGCTCGCAGCGGCGCGGACCCGCGTCGGGTACCGGCACGCCCGGTTCCGGCTGGCCGAGCCGCGCGCCGCAGGGGTCACCGGCACAGCGGACGAGGTCGCCGCCGCAGCCGGCCAGCACCTGCGCGAGCTGGAGGAGGTCGTCCTGCGCCTCGCCCAGCTCACGGGCCAGTCCCGCGCCCGCATCGAGGACGACCTGGCCGCCGGGCACAGCCTGACCGCCGCGCAGGCGCGTGACTACGGCCTCATCGACGCGGTCGTCGGCGACGACGCCGGTCCCACGTAAGCACCACACGCACGCAAAAGGCGCGGACCCGGACGGGTCCGCGCCTTTGCGATGCGAATTACTCGGCGACCTTGACACCCATCGAACGGGCCGTGCCGGCGACAACCTTGATCGCGGCATCGACGTCGTTGGCGTTGAGGTCGGGCAGCTTGCGCTCCGCAATCGTACGGATCTGGTCGGCGCTCAGCGTGCCCACCGTCTGGGTCAGCGGGTTCGACGCGCCGGACTGGATCCCGAGCGCCTTGCGGATCAGGAAGCTGGTCGGCGGGGTCTTGTAGGTCAGCTGGTGGCTGCGGTCCTCGAAGACCGTGACGACGACCGGGATGATCTCCCCGCGCTGGTTGGCGGTGGCCTCGTCGTACTCGACCTTGACGGCCCGCATGTTGGCGCCGGTCGGGCCGAGCATCTTGCCGAGGTCGACCATCGCGGCGTTGCCCGCCTCCAGCGCGAGGGTCACCACGTGGGTCTTCTTCTTGGGCGGCATTGCTTCAGGGCTCCTTCGTGTGTGCTGCACGGGCCGAAGTAGGGAGCGCCGCCAGCATCTGAACGCACAACAACCCCGAGACCTTACAGCCGCGCCCACGAAGTGGTCAAAACGGCGTTAGTCCCGGGTAGCGCCCACCAGTGTATCCCGAGCTGGGTGGGCGGTGCCGGGTGGGCGGTCAATACCGGTCGCAGTAGCAGGACGTCATCAGCGACCGGACCGAATCGACGTACTCGGGGTTGGGCAGCTGCTTGCCGGCATAGGCGGCGTCAACCGCCCCGAACCCGCTGTTGTACCCCGCGACGACCATGTTCAGCAGACACATGCTGGAGTGGCTGCTGCACGCACCGGCCTTCAGGCTGTAGTCGCCCTTGAAGTACCGGTCGCCGAAATACTTCGTCAGCCACGCCAGATAGTTCGCTCCGATGACCGCGTTCTGGCGGTAGTCCTTCGCGTCGTACGCCTGCCCGAACCGGCCGTTGATCATGTCCTGGGTGGCGGGCATCACCTGCATCAGCCCCCGCCCGCCGTCGCAGTTGACGATGTCCGACTGCCAGCCGCTCTCATGCCACGACGTCGCCAGCACGAGCCGGGCCGGCAGCTTCAGCGTCGGCGCCGACGTCGGCCAGTACGTCTGCCCCGCAGCGGCGTTCAGCGCCGCCTTCGCCTTCGACTTCGACACCTTGGCACCCTCGTGCTTGGCGCACGCGGGCTCCTGGAAGTTGTTCGGATCCTCGGTCGGCGTCGCCTTGACCTTGGCCTTGGTCGTCGCCTTCGTCGGCGCTGTCCGCGACGGCGCCGGTGCCGCCGAAGTCTGCTCAGGCGTCGGCGACAGCGACGGCACCGGGGCAGAGGAGACCTCGTCCACCGGCACGGCCGAAACAGACTCGGCCGGCGTGGACGGCTGGTCCTGCGCCACCGCCTTGTCGTGCCCGCCCAATCCACAGCCGGCCGCCACCACCAGCCCGGCGACCGCGGACACCAGCCAGCCCGCACGCCTCATCGCACCCGTTGCCATCGACGAATTTCCTCCCCGTGTGCCGATCGACGGACGACGCTATCAGCACGTCACAGCAGCTCGCTGCCCTGGAAACGGACATACGACGCACACGCGGAAGCGCGGTCACCGGGTGCGACCCCGGGACGCCTTCCGCAACCTGACTCCGTGACAATGGGGGCATGCAGACCCGCACCGACCTACGCAACGTCGCCATCATCGCCCACGTCGACCACGGCAAAACCACCCTGGTCGACGCCATGCTGCGCCAGGGGAGCCAGTCCCACGCGCGGGGCGAGATGGCCGACCGCGTCATGGACTCCATGGACCTGGAGCGGGAAAAGGGCATCACGATCCTCGCCAAGAACACGGCGATCAGCTACCAGCCCGCCGACGGCCCGCCGGTCACCATCAACATCATCGACACTCCCGGCCACGCCGACTTCGGCGGTGAGGTCGAGCGCGGCCTGACCATGGTCGACGGGGTCGTCCTGCTGGTCGACGCCAGCGAAGGCCCGCTGCCGCAGACCCGTTTCGTGCTCCGCAAGGCGCTGCACGCCAAGCTGCCGATCATCCTGGTGATCAACAAGGTGGACCGGCCGGACGCCCGGATCAAGGAGGTCGTCGACGAAACGTACGAGCTGTTCCTCGACCTCGACGCCGACGAGCACCAGATCGAGTTCCCGATCGTCTACGCCTGCGCCCGCGACGGCATCGCCTCGCTGACCCAGCCCAAGGACGGCACCGTCCCGGACGACAGCACCGACCTCGAAGTGCTGTTCAGCACCATCCTCAACACCATCCCGGCCCCGACGTTCACCGAGGGCGCACCGCTGCAGGCGCACGTCGTCAACCTCGACGCCTCGCCGTTCCTCGGGCGTCTCGCGCTCTGCCGCGTGCACGAGGGCACCATCAGCAAGGGCCAGACCGTCGCCTGGTGCAAGACCGACGGCACGATCAGCAACGTACGCATCTCCGAGCTGCTGATCACCGAGGGCCTGGAGCGCAAGCCCGCCGAGAGCGCCGGCCCCGGCGACATCATGGCGGTCGCCGGCATCGCCGACATCATGATCGGTGAAACCCTCGCCGACGCCGCGGACCCGAAGCCGCTGCCGCTGATCCAGGTCGACGAGCCGGCCATCTCCATGGTCATCGGCACCAACACGTCGCCGCTGGTCGGCAAGGTCAAGGGCGGCAAGGTCACCGCCCGCATGGTCAAGGACCGCCTCGACAAGGAGCTGATCGGCAACGTGTCGCTGCGGGTGCTCCCCACCGAGCGCCCGGATGCCTGGGAGGTCCAGGGCCGCGGTGAGCTGGCCCTCGCGATCCTCGTCGAGCAGATGCGCCGCGAGTCATACGAGCTCACCGTCGGCAAGCCGCAGGTGGTCACCAAGACCATCGACGGCAAGGTGCACGAGCCGGTCGAGCGGCTCACCATCGACGCCCCCGACGAGTACATGGGCGCGATCACCCAGCTCCTGTCCACCCGCAAGGGCCGGATGGAAGAGCTGATCAACCACGGCACCGGCTGGCTGCGTATGGAATGGCTGGTGCCCGCGCGCGGCCTCATCGGATTCCGTACGGAGTTCCTCACCGAGACCCGCGGCACCGGCATCATGCACCACCTGTTCGAGGACTACGAACCGTGGTTCGGCGAGCTGCGTACCCGCCAGAACGGCTCGCTCGTCGCCGACCGGGCCGGCGTGGTCACCGCGTTCGCCATGACCAACCTGCAGGAGCGCGGCCAGCTCTTCGTCGAGCCGACCATCGAGGTGTACGAGGGCATGATCGTCGGCGAGAACAGCCGCCAGGACGACATGGACGTCAACATCACCAAGGAGAAGAAGCTCACCAACATGCGCTCGTCGACCGCGGACGAGACCGAGAAGCTGATCCCGCCGCGCAAGCTGTCGCTGGAGCAGGCCCTCGAGTTCTGCCGCGAGGACGAATGCGTCGAGGTGACGCCCGCCGCGGTGCGCATCCGCAAGGTCGTACTCGACCAGCAGACCCGCGGCCGGGCAGCAGCCCGCCGCAAGCACCAGCAGTGACGCCGACGGGGTGCGGGCGCTGGCGCCCGCACCCCGTCGCGCCTATGCGTTGACCAGTTCCTTGCGGCGGTCGCGCGACGACTTGGCCAGGCTGGCGGCGGTGGCCACACCCAACGTGCCGATGATGACCAGCAGCGACAGCCAGATCGGGATCTCGGGTGCCCAGCCCACCCCCTGCCCGCCGTTGATGAACGGCACCTGGTTGGTGTGCAGCGCCTCGAGGAACAGCTTGACGCCGATGAAGCCGAGCACCACCGCGAGCCCGATGTTGAGGTAGACCAGCCGCTGCAGCAGCCCGCCGAGCAGGAAGTACAGCTGGCGGAGCCCCATCAGCGCGAACACGTTGGCCGTGAAGACCAGGAATGGTTCCTTCGTGATGCCGAAGATCGCCGGAATCGAGTCGAGGGCGAAGATCAGGTCGGTCGTCCCGATCGCGATCATCACGATGAGCATCGGGGTGAACAGCCGCTGCCCCGTGGTGGCGATCATCGTCAGCCGCCCGCTGTCGTACGAGCTGGACACCGGCAATGCGCGCTTGGCCCACCGGATGAGGACGTTCTCCTTGAAGTCGTCTTCGTCGTTCTCACCCTGCCGGACCAGCGTGATCGCGGTGTAGACCAGGAACGCCCCGAAGAGGTAGAAGATCCACGAGAACTGGGTGATCAGCGCGGCCCCGGCGGCGATGAACGCGCCCCGCATGAGCAGGGCCAGCACGATCCCGATCAGCAACACCTTCTGCTGGAACTGCCGGGGCACCGCGAACCGCGCCATGATCAGCACGAAGACGAAGAGGTTGTCGACAGAGAGGCTGTACTCGGTCAGCCAGCCGGTGTAGAACTCACCCGCATACCGCCCGCCGGCCGTCGCCCAGACGCCGAGCCCGAACAGCAGGGCGAGCACGACGTAGAAGGTCACCCAGCCGCCGGCCTCACGCATGCTCGGCTCGTGGGGACGGCGCCCGATGATCAACAGGTCGACGGCGAGGATTGCGGCCAGCGCGACCAGGGTGATGATCCAGACCCAGGCGGAAACATTCAACGAGAACCTCCGGCAGACACGGTTCATCGCCACGCCGTCGGTTCGACGGAGCGCAGCGACGTGCGACTGTCGGAGGTCTCTTCCGCCGCATCCTTCACGAAGATGCGACCGCCGGCCCCGGGTCCGCCCGGGCGGGCGGAGCCGTGTTGACGACACCGGCGCGGGGGAATACTCCCCTCCTACGCCCATCATTCTTGCCCATGGAAGGCCGTTTCTGCACACCCCCGCGGAAAGGGTGTGAAGGCTCTCTTTCGCTAATCGCCCGTTCTCGGACATTTGGCGGTGAGGGAGGTCACCATTCGTGTGGCGTCCTAGGAGGATAGTTTGATGGCGTCGGCGCCGGCGATGATCGCCACGTTAAGGTGTCGACCATGGTTCTCGAAGTCGCTCTGATCGACATCCTGCCCGGCCACGAGAACGCGTTCATCGCCGACTACCGGCAGGGGCATCCCGTGCTCGCCGGCACGCCGGGCTGCCGCTCCGTACGCATGACGCGCGGGATCGAGTCGCCGTCACGGTTCGTCCTGCTGGTCGAATGGGACAGCGTCGCCGCCCATGAGGAGAACTTCCGGGGCACCGAGCGCTTCGCCCAGTGGCGCGGCTTCATCGGCAAGCACTTCGCCAACCCGCCGCTCGTCGAACACTTCACCGACATCACCCCGGACGGCCTCTGACGCGACGGCCGCTCCCCTGGGCCACCCGGGACGTCGACCCCAGCTGACGACGGCGAGTGCCGCCCTGGAAGACCACGCCCACCCGCCGCCCGCTCCCTCGTCGCCGACGGCGGACCTGCTCCCCAGACCTCGCTCGCGCCGCCGGCTCAGCGCACCCCGGCCGCATCCATGCCGCGCAGTTCCTTCTTCAGCTCGGCCATCTCGTCACGGATCCTCGCCGCCAGCTCGAACTGCAGCTCACGAGCGGCGGCGAGCATCTGGTCGTTGAGGTCCTGGATCAGCTGGGCCAGCTCGGCGCGGGCCATGCCCTCGCGGGCGGGCTGCACCGCGCCGCGGGCCTTGGACCGCGTCTCCGGCACCGGGCCCTTGCCACGCGACATCTGCCGCCCGCCGCCGCCCACCACATGCCCGCCCGGACCGTGGCCACCGATCGCGGTGTCGGTGTCCTCGGCCTCGCGGTAGATGTCGTCGAGGATGTCGTGGATCTTCTTCCGCAACGGCTCCGGGCTGATGCCGTTGGCCTCGTTGTGGGCGATCTGCTTGGCCCGGCGGCGGCTCGTCTCCTCGATGGCGTCACGCATGGACGGCGTCATCTTGTCCGCATACATGTGGACCTCGCCCGAGACGTTACGGGCGGCCCGGCCGATCGTCTGGATCAGGGAACGGCCGCTGCGCAGGAAGCCCTCCTTGTCGGCGTCCAGAATGGCCACCAGTGACACCTCGGGCAGGTCGAGGCCCTCCCGCAGCAGGTTGATGCCGACCAGCACGTCGTAGTCGCCCTTGCGCAGCTCCTTCAGCAGCTCCACACGGCGCAGCGTGTCGACCTCCGAATGCAGATACCGCACCCGGATGCCGTTCTCCAGCAGGTAGTCGGTCAGGTCCTCGGCCATCTTCTTCGTCAGGGTGGTGACCAGCACCCGCTCGTCGCGCTCCGTCCGCAGCCGGATCTCGTGCATGAGATCGTCGATCTGCCCCTTGGTCTGTTTGACCACCACCTGCGGATCCACCAGGCCCGTCGGGCGGATGACCTGCTCGACAAACTCCCCAGCCGACTGCTGCAGCTCCCACGGGCCCGGGGTGGCGGAGAGGAACACCATCTGCCCTACCCGCTCCAGGAACTCGTCGAACCGCAACGGCCGGTTGTCCGCTGCGCTGGGCAACCGGAAACCGTGCTCGACGAGGATCCGCTTACGCGAGGCGTCGCCCTCGTACATGCCGCCGATCTGCGGGATCGTCACATGCGACTCGTCGATCACCGTGACGTAGTCATCCGGGAAGTAGTCCAGCAGCGTGAACGACGGCTCCCCGTACGTCCGGCCGTCCATGTGCATGGAGTAGTTCTCGATGCCGTTGCAGAAGCCGACCTGACGCATCATCTCGACGTCGTACGTCGTCCGCATGCGCAGCCGTTGCGCCTCCAGCAGCTTGCCCTGCCGGTCCAGCTCGGCCAGCCGCTCCTCCAGCTCAGCCTCGATGCCGCGGATGGCCCGCTCCATCCGCTCCGGGCCGGCCACGTAGTGCGACGCCGGGAAGATGATCAGCTGATCGACCTCGCGGACGATCTCCCCGGTCAGCGGATGCAGGTAGTAGAGCTTCTCCACCTCGTCGCCGAACAGCTCGATGCGCACCGCGAGCTCCTCGTACGCCGGGATGATCTCGAGGGTGTCGCCCCGCACCCGGAACGTCCCCCGCTGGAACGCCATGTCGTTGCGCGAGTACTGGATCTCGACCAGGCGACGCAGGAGCTGGTCGCGGTCGACCTCCGCCCCGACGCGGACAGTCACGCTGCGGTCCAGGTACTCCTGCGGGGTGCCCAGGCCGTAGATTGCGCTGACCGTCGCGACGACGACCGTGTCGCGGCGAGTGAGCAGCGACATCGTCGCGGAGTGGCGCAGCCGCTCGACCTCCTCGTTGATCGAGGAGTCCTTCTCGATGTACGTGTCGGTCTGCGGAATGTACGCCTCGGGCTGGTAGTAGTCGTAGTAACTCACGAAATACTCCACCGCGTTGTGCGGCAGCAGCTCGCGGAACTCCTTCGCCAGCTGGGCACAGAGTGTCTTGTTGGGAGCCAGCACGAGCGCGGGGCGCTGGAGCCGCTCGATGAGCCAGGCGGTCGTCGCGCTCTTGCCCGTGCCGGTGGCGCCGAGCAGCACCACGTTTCGCTCCCCGCCGCGGACGCGGCGCTCCAGCTCGTCGATCGCGGCCGGCTGGTCACCGGCGGGTTGATAGTCGCTGATGACCTGGAAGCGGCCGTCGAGTCGAGGGATGTCGAGCGCCATGACGCCAACGGTACGACGAGGGTCCGACAACTTCGCCCGGTCCCGCCCGGGCCGCACCCGCCCCGCGCCGGCGAGGCTCCGGGCGGGTGTTCGGAGGGTGCCAATTCGGCCCCGGCCGCGGGCATTGTGAGCGCTTGCGCGGCTCCCCTAGCCTGATCCGGTAGGCCGCTCGCGGCGGCCGCCCGACCGGCCGGGCCGATCAACGGCCCGCCCGCGTCGGCACCGAGGTTGCTGCCCCGGCCAAGGCTGGCGAGCGCACCTACGGGTGGTCGCGCCCTGCGCTGACCGGCCGCCGCGAGCGCCCTCTCCCCAGGGCCGGATCCAGCTCCCCCATGCGCACCCGCCCTCCGAGGCGCATCCGGATTTCCTGCGCGCGCCCCGATTTCCCCTCGCGCATTCGGGCTCGCTCCGCGCGCGGATTCCCAACACCCGCCCGGATTCCCTACGCCCGCCCGGATTCCTGACGCGGGCCCGGATTCAGGTCGGCTGCCAGCCGGCCTGCTCCGCCCATGCGTACGCCGCCCGCGCCTCGGCCACGAGCCACGGTTCCTTCGCTTCGGCGTGACAGCCCACGTCCGGGTGCTGGCCGGCCCAGTGCTGCTCGGCCGCCGCGTACCCGTCGCGGGCCTCGGGCACCGCCCGCAGGTGGTCGCGCATGAGCAACGCGAAACGCCAGCCTGGCGAACCGCTCACCCGCACATGCAGGCGCATCGGCCGACCTGGATCGGCGCTGCCGTGCATCCTTTTGGGCCACGTCTGCCCCGCGCAGTCCCGCGCGTCGTCGGCCCATTCCCCTGGACGACGCGGCAGACCCGTCGCCGCGAGGTCGTCGGCCAGCGAATCGGCCTCCGCCAGCGTGCGCACGGCAAGCATGAGTTCGATGACATCCCGGGCCGGCATGCCCGGCACCGCGGTCGAACCGACGTGGGTGACGTCCGCCTCACGGCCCAGCCGGGACCGCAGCGCAAACCGCAGGCGGGCGATGCTGCGCTCAGCCTGGGCGGACCACGTCGGATCCGGCGCGACGACGTGCCACTCGCGGTCTGCGGGCGCGGCACTGCCCGCCCGCAGATTTTCCTCGTACGGGCGCAGTCGGTCCCGCCACAGCGCATCGACTCGCGCCTCGAGTTCGGCGAGGCCGGCGTCGTTGGCGACGACGATGTCCGCGGCGGCCCGGCGACGATCGTCGTCGGCCTGGGCGGCGATTCGGGCGGCGGCGTCCTCGGGGGTCATGCCGCGGTGTTCGACCAGGCGGCTGATCCTGGTCTGCGGGTCGGCCTCGACGACCACGACCAGGTGGAACGACGGGGCCAGTCCGGTTTCGACGAGTAGCGGCACGTCGTTGACGACGATCGCGTCGGACGGTGCCCGGGCGGCGAGTTCCGCGGTGCGGGCGCGTACCCGGGGGTGGATGATGGATTCGAGCCGGCGGCGGGCCGCCTCGTCGCCGAACACCCGGGCTCCGAGTGCGGGCCGGTCGAGTTCTCCGTCGGCGCCCACCACGGCCGGCCCGAACGCCTCGACCACCTCGGCCAGCCCGTCCGTACCGGCGGCCACGACCTCGCGGGCGAGCCGGTCGGCGTCGATCAGCATGGCGCCGCGGGCGACGAGCCGCTGGGCGACCGCGCTCTTGCCCGCACCGATGCCGCCCGTGAGCCCCACCATCAACACGCGGTCAGCCTAGTGCGCGCCGAGCCGGCGTTGGCACCGACCTTCGCGACCCGATGTCTGCGGCGGCAGATGTGGACCCACGCAGGGGCCTGACGCAAATGAGGCCCTTATGACGGACCCGACGCACAGCGCTGGGCCCACGTGACGAACGGCGAAGGCCCGCCCGCGACGAGTCGCGGACGGGCCTTCGTGGTCAGGCTGTCCGGGTCAGCTCTTGCCGCCGGCGAGCTTCTCCCGCAGCGCGGCGAGCGCCTCGTCGGTGGCCAGCGTGCCGGCCGGCTCCTCCGCGGCGCGCGCCGGGGCCGGCGAGCTCGAGGAGGCGGACGACGGGCCGCTCGTGCCACCCGCAGGGGCCGGGTTGAGCGCAGCCTCGGCCTCGGCCTCGCGGGACGCCTGCACCTGCTTGGTGTGGGCCTCCCACCGCTCGCGAGCGTCGGCGTACTGCTTCTCCCACGCCTCGCGCTGCTTGTCGAAGCCTTCGAGCCACTCGCCCGTCTCCGGGTCGAAGCCCTCCGGGTAGATGTAGTTGCCCTCGGCGTCGTACGTCGCGGCCATGCCGTAGAGGGTGGGGTCGAAGTGCTCCTCGCCCTCCACGAAGTTCTCGTTGGCCTGCTTGAGCGACAACGAGATCCGGCGACGCTCCAGGTCGATGTCGATGACCTTGACCATGACGTCCGACCCGACCTGGACGACCTGCTCGGGCAGCTCGACGTGACGCTCGGCCAGCTCGGAGATGTGCACCAGGCCCTCGATGCCGTCGTCGACGCGCACGAACGCGCCGAACGGCACCAGCTTGGTGACCTTGCCCGGGACGATCTGGTTGATCGCGTGGGTCCGGGCGAACTGGCGCCACGGGTCCTCCTGCGTCGCCTTGAGCGACAGCGAGACGCGCTCGCGGTCCAGGTCGACGTCGAGCACCTCGACCTCGACCTCCTGGCCGACCTCGACAACCTCGGACGGGTGGTCGATGTGCTTCCAGGAGAGCTCGGAGACGTGCACGAGGCCGTCCACACCGCCCAGGTCGACGAATGCGCCGAAGTTGACGATGGAGGACACGACGCCCTTGCGGACCTGGCCCTTCTGCAGCTTGTTGAGGAACTCGGTGCGGACCTCGGACTGGGTCTGCTCGAGCCACGCACGGCGGGACAGGACCACGTTGTTGCGGTTCTTGTCCAGCTCGATGATCTTCGCTTCGAGCTCACGGCCCACATACGGCTGCAGGTCGCGCACCCGGCGCATCTCGACCAAGGAGGCGGGCAGGAAGCCGCGCAGGCCGATGTCGAGGATGAGACCGCCCTTGACGACCTCGATGACGGAGCCGCGCACGACGCCGTCGTCCTCCTTGATCTTCTCGATGGTGCCCCAGGCGCGCTCGTACTGCGCCCGCTTCTTCGAGAGGATCAGCCGGCCCTCCTTGTCCTCCTTGGTGAGGACGAGGGCTTCGATGTGGTCTCCGACCGACACCACTTCCGCGGGGTCCACGTCATGCTTGATCGACAACTCGCGCGAGGGGATGACGCCCTCGGTCTTGTAGCCGATGTCGAGCAGGACTTCGTCCCGATCGACCTTGACGACGGTGCCTTCGACAATGTCGCCGTCGTTGAAGTACTTGATGGTCTCGTCGATGGCCGCGAGGAATGCTTCCTCCGACCCGAGGTCGTCGACGGTGACCTTGGGGGCGCTCGAGGTGGCCTCGATGCTGCTCGTCATGTGGACAGTTGCTCCGAACGGATGGATTCGTGGTGTCTCTCGCGCCCGGCGGAACTGCCGGCGGGCACAGCGCGAACATCCGTCGTGATCATGGCGATCGAGGCCCTGATCAGGTTAGTTTGCACGAGCTGGCACCGACGACCACGGAGCCTGCTCCCTGCCGAGGCACACGATCCGCGAGCGCATCGACTAGCTTACCGTGCGCATTACCACAGGTTGCAAGCCCTCCAGATGACGGCGGCACAATGTTTCGCCTGAACCCTCCAGCCCGACCGTTTTGTTCCGCTTTCTCCCTACCGACAACCGGTGGGAGACCGTTGCGGCGCACGCTCGGAAGGCCCTTCCCCGTACCGTTGCCCTGGTGATCGAAATGCAACCCACCGCCGATCCGGCCCCGGCCGTCACCCGCCGGGCCGTCACCGACGACGAGACCCGAGCCGCCAGCCGCCGCTGGTGGGACGGCGACGCCGACGACTATCAGGCCGAGCACGGCGCGTTCCTCGGCGACGCCGACCTGGTGTGGTGTCCCGAGGGTCTGCGCGAGGCCGATGCACGGCTGCTGGGCGACGTGTCCGGCCGGCGGGTCCTCGAACTGGGGTGCGGGGCCGCCGCCGGGGCTCGCTGGCTGGCCGGACGGGGCGCCGGAGTGGTGGCAATGGACCTGTCCGCGGGCATGCTGCGCCACGCCCGGCTCGCCTCGGACCGCTCGGGGATCCCGGTGCCCCTGGTGCAGGCCGACGGCCTGGCACTGCCGTTCGGCGCCGCCACGTTCGACATCGTGTGCACGGCGTTCGGGACGGTGCCGTTCGTGGCCGATTCGCAGAGCGTGATGCGTGAGGTCGCACGGGTCCTGCGCCCCGGCGGCCGGTGGGTGTTTTCCATCACACATCCGATGCGGTGGGTGTTCCTCGACGACCCCGGCGAGGCCGGCCTGATGGCGGTGCAGTCGTACTTCGACCGGCGTCCATACGTCGAACAGGACGATGACGGCGTGCCCGTGTACGTCGAACAGCACCGCACCCTCGGCGACCGGGTCCGCGAGCTGGTCGCGGCCGGGTTCGTGCTGCGCGACCTGGTCGAGCCGGAGTGGCCCGAGGGCCACGAGCAGGTATGGGGCCAGTGGAGCCCGCTGCGTGGACAGATCTTCCCGGGCACCGCCATCTTCGTGGCCGAACTGCCCTGACCCGCGGCCCCGCGAATCGGCCGGCCCGGCCGGGCCGCAGTGGTACGGGCAACGAGCCCGGTTTGTCCGCTCGGCGACGTGACCCCTACCGCGCGGGCAGATCCGGCGAGCCGTCGGCGAGCGCGCGTTCGGCGAGCGCCAGCCAGCCCGAGTCGGCCACGGTCCAGGGCCACGGTCGGCCCCGGCCGCCCCACTCCCGTCGGGCGTTCGCCACGAACGTAGCCGCCCCGGTCCGGTCGCCCTGCACGGCCGCGGTGTAGGCCAGCACCGCCCACGGGGTGCCGGCACACCCGGTGCCGGAGGCGTCCGACGGCGGGCAGGCAGCGGTCCACTCAGGCCAGTGCGCGGTGAAGTCCGCCCAGACCTGCCCGCGTTGCGCGGCCGGACCGAGCCGGGCCCACAACGGCCATGCCTGGCCCGCAGACGTGGAGTCGTCCCCGGCGTTCGGATACCAGGTGTCCCAGTCCGGGCAGGTTCCTCCGGCGCGGCAGACGACGGTCGCGTCGGTGTCGTTGGCGTACATGCCGACGCCGGGCAGGTACAGGTGATCCTCGATGGCAGCGGCGACCACGTCTGCCTCGCCGGCCCAGTAGTCGGCCTTGCCGGCGTCCTTGATCACGTACCGTTCGAGCCAGCTCAGTGCGGCGAAGCCCTGCTGCGCCTCGACGTTGTCCATCAGGTACTTCGCGTGCCAGTCCGGCTTGGCCCAGGTGAGCCCGTCCACCTGCTTGGTCGCCTCGATGGCGTTCGCGATGGATTCCAGCAGGTAGCCCTGGTCCGCGACCCAGCCGGCGTCGGCGGGGTTCGCCCGCGCGTACGCCTGCATCGCCATCAGGAACGTGCCGGCGTAGCCGTCGGACGAGTCGTAGTAACACTGCTCGGAGGCGTTGCCGTTGCCGTCGATGGTGGTCTCGACGCCGGTGACCACGTTGATCCGGTAGTCGCACGCGGTGCCGTACACCCCGAGCGGGTCGGGCCATTGCACGTGCCTCAGGTACCAGTCGAGGTAGGCCTTCGCCGCCGGGAAGTAGCGCGGGCCTGCGGCGACGAGCCCCGGCACCGCAAGGTTCGCCAGGTACGGGCGGACGAGCGCGTCCGTCGCGGAGTCGATTCCGCCGCCCGGGATGTTGACCGAGATGGCGCCGCTCGCCGCGCCGTGCCCCGGCGGAACCTGGGCCTGCGAGATCCAGTCGGCCTCGTCCGCGACGGCGGCGGCGTAGTCGAGGGCGGGAGCCGCGGCACCAACCTGCCAGGCGAACGACGCGCTGCCGGTGCGCCCGGCGGCGTCGGTGGCGGTGACGACGACGGTCGGCGAGACCTCCGTCGTGGGGGTGCCGGAGATGACGCCGGTGGCCGGGTCGAGTACCAGGCCGTCGGGCAGGCCGCTGACCGACCAGGTGTACGGCGCGGAACCGCCCGTCGCGCCGAGAGCGACGGTGGTGGGGGCTCCGACGGTGCCGTTGCGGGTGCCCGGGTCGGCGACGGACACGGCCACGGTGACGGCGATGGTGAACGTCGTGGTTCCGGTGCGGCCAGTCGCATCGGTGACGGTCACGGTGATCGTGTTGTCGCCGGCCGCGGCCGGGATGCCGGAAAGGTAGCCGGCCGGATCGATCGTCAGGCCCGCGGGCAGGCCGGTCGCGGACCAGGCGTACGGGGCGGTGCCGCCACGGGCGGTCAGTGCGGTGCGCACCGCCACGCCGACCGTGCCGATCTGGTCACCGGGGTCGGCGAGCTCCGGGGCGGTGGCGGTGATCCAGGTGAACGTCGCCGCGCCGGTGCGCTTGGCCGAGTCCGTCACGGTGACCGCGACCGTGGCCGTGCCGGCACTCGAGGGCGTACCGGAAATCACCCCGGTGCCCGCGTTCAAGCTCAGCCCTGCCGGCAGACCGGCCGCCGACCACGTGTACGGGCCGGTCCCGCCCTTCGCCGCCAATGCCAGCGTCGTCGCCTGCCCCACCGTGCCCTGCTGAACACCCGGATCCACCACCGACACCGGCGCCGCCGCCACATCCCAGGTGAAGGCCACGCTGCCCGGGATCTTCGCCGCATCGGTCGCCGTCACCGTCACCGAGTACGACCCCGCACCCGACGCCGTACCCGAGATCACACCGGTCTTCGCGTTGATGCTCACGCCGACGGGCAACCCCACCGCCGACCACACGTACGGCGCCTTCGCACCCGAAGCAGACAACGCCAGTGACACCACCGCACCGACCACCGACGCCCGCGTACCCGGACTCGACACCACCGGCGCCACCCCGGCCGTCCACGAGAACGACACACTCCCGGCACGCTTGGCCGGATCGGTGGCGGTGACCTTGGCCGCGGAGGTGCCCGCCTTCGTCGGCGTGCCGGAGATCAGACCGGTGGCGGCGTTGATGCTCAGCCCGGTCGGCAGCCCGGTCGCGGACCAGGTGTACGGGGTCTGGCCGCCGGCCGCCGCCATCTGCAGACTCGACGCCTGGTTGACGCCGCTGTACCGGGTGCCCGGGTTGGTCACGGTCACGGCGGCGGCGGTGATCCAGGTGAACGTGGCGGTGCCGGTGCGCTTGACCGAGTCCGTCGCCGTGACCGTCACCGAGAACGACCCCGCACGCGACGGCCTGCCGGAGACCACCCCGGTGCCCGCGTTCAAGCTCAGCCCTGACGGCAATCCGGTCGCCGACCACGTGTACCGCCCGGTGCCACCCTTCGCCGCCAACGTCAGCGTCGTCGCCTGCCCCACCGTGCCCTGCTGAACACCCGGATCCACCACCGACACCGCCGCGGCAGCCACATCCCAGCCGAACGCCACACTGCCCGGGATCTTCGCCGCATCGGTCGCCGTCACCGTCACCGAGAACGACCCCGCACCCGACGCCGTACCCGAGATCACACCCGTCGACGCGTCGATGCCCAACCCGGGCGGCAACCCCACCGCCGACCACACGTACGGCGCCTTCGCACCCGACGCCGACAACGCCACCGACGCCGCCGCACCGACCACCGACGCCCGCGTACCCGGACTCGACACCACCGGCGCCACCCCGGCCGTCCACCAGAACGACACACTCCCGGACAGCTTCGTCTTGTCGGTCGCGACGACCTTGGCCGCGTAGGTGCCCGCCTTCGTCGGTGTGCCGGAGATCAGACCGGTGGTGGCGTTGATGCCCAGCCCGGTCGGCAGCCCGGTCGCCGTCCATGCGTAAGGCTTCGTCCCGCCGGTGGCGGCCATCTGCAGGCTTGTCGGGTGACTGATGCCGCTGTAGCGGGCACCCGGGTCGGCGACCGTCGGGCCCGTCGCGGCCTGCGCTGCGGGCACGGCCACGAATCCGGCCAGCAGCGTCGCGACACCGGCCAGTGCCAGTGCCGCCAGCGCACGTGAGCGCCGCCGTGACTGCCGAACCACATCCGGCAAGCGACCCGTCATGCCCAACCTCCCACGCCCTGATGACACAGGCCGAAGGTAAGGATCTGCGGCACCAGAGCGGGAGACGCATGGGGGCAGGGCAGATCTGCGGTCGGTGACCCCCGCCTCCGCCGGGGATCCATGTCCGTGACCGATCGGACGAGATCAGTTCAGGGCGATCTCAAGATCGCGCATCGGGACCAACCGGAAACCTCCTCAGCCACAGCGGTAACGGCTTGCGGCTGGGGTGTGAAGAACTTCTCCGGAAAAGTCCTCAAGTCGCAGTGGATCCCAGGGCGGATGGCCGGTCGTCAGCGGGCGCCGGACGCGGCCAGGCTGCTGACGTCGAGCAGGTCACCGAGGCCGGCCAGTGCGCGGGGCACGAGCCGGTAGTAGACCCAGGTGCCGCGCCGGTCGCTGTTGACCAGCCCGGCTTCGCGCAGGACCTTCAGATGGTGGGAGATGGTCGGGCCGGTCAGGTCGAACTCACCGGTGAGGTCGCACACGCAGACCTCACCACCGCCGGCCGATGCGATCATCGACAGCAGTCGCAGACGCACCGGGTCGCCCAGCGCCTTGAACATCGGCGCGACCGCGGTGGCCTCCTTGGCGTCGAGCGCCCCCCGAACCACCGGCGTCAACGAGGACGGCCGGGGCTTCGTCTCGATCGATAGTGCTGACATGCGCCCAAGCTTGGCAAAGCCAGGCAAGTACGCGAACGTATCGATGTCAGGACGGTCAGCAGCGGTGGTTGCGCTCAGTGGTCGGCGCCGTCCCAGTCGCGGCCGACGCCCACGGACACCTCCAGCGGCACGGACAACGGGTAGGCCCCGCCCATCTCGCGCCGGACCAGCTCCTCCAGAGCGTCGCGCTCGCCGGGCGCCACCTCGAAGACCAGCTCGTCGTGCACCTGCAGCAGCATCCGCGAACGCAGCCCGGAATCGCGCAGCGCCTCGTCGACGCGCAGCATCGCCACCTTGATGATGTCCGCCGCGGAGCCCTGGATCGGCGCGTTGAGCGCCATCCGCTCCGCCATCTCCCGGCGCTGGCGGTTGTCGCTGCTCAGGTCTGGCAGGTAACGACGCCGGCCGAGGATGGTGGCGGTGTACCCGTCCTGCACCGCGCGGCGCACGACGGCCTGCAGGTAGTCGCGGACGCCGCCGAAACGGGTGAAGTACTCGTCCATCAGCCCACGGGCCTCTTCGACCGCAATCGTGAGCTGGTTGGACAGACCGTACGCGCTGAGCCCGTACGCGAGGCCGTAGTTCATCGCCTTGATCTTGCGGCGGTGATCGTGGCCGACCTGCTCCACCGGCAGGCCGAACACCGACGAGGCGGTGGCGGCGTGGAAGTCGGCCCCGGAGTTGAACGCGGCGATCAGCGCGTCGTCGCCGGACAGGTGCGCCATGATCCGCATCTCGATCTGGCTGTAGTCCGCGGTCATCAGCTGCTCGTAGCCGTCCCCCACGATGAACGCGCGGCGGATGCGCCGCCCCTCCTCCGTGCGGATCGGGATGTTCTGCAGGTTGGGGTCGGTGGACGACAGCCGCCCGGTCGCCGCCACGGTCTGGTTGAACGTGGTGTGGATCCGCCCGTCGGCGGAGACGGACTTGAGCAGGCCGTCCACCGTGGACTTCAGCTTGGCGACGTCGCGGTGGCGCAGCAGGTGCGCCAGCAGCGGGTCGGCGGTCTGCGCGAACAGGCTCTGCAACGCGTCGGCGTCGGTCGTGTACCCCGACTTGATGCGCTTGGTCTTGGGCAGGTTCCGCTCCGTGAACAGGATCTCCTGCAGCTGTTTCGGGGAACCGAGGTTGAACTCGCGGCCCACCTCGGCGTGCGCGGCCTGCGCCGCCGCCTTCACCTCAGCGGCGAAATGGGCCTCCAACTCGGACAGATACTCCGTGTCCGCGGCGATGCCGAGGTGCTCCATCTCGCCGAGAACGACCTCCAGCGGCTGCTCCACGTCGGCGAGCAGACGCTGGGATTCGCCGCCGTCGCGGGACAACTCCTCGGTCAGCACGTCCGCCAGGTCGAGGGTGGCGCGGGCGCGCAGCATCACCCCTTCCTCGGCCGCCCCGTCGTCGCCGAGGCCCTCCAGGGTGAGCTGGCCGTCGTCGGGGGCGTCGACCCGCAGCTCGCGCTTGAGGTAGCGCAGCGCCAGGTCGGTCAGGTCATATGCCCGCTGGTCGGGCTTGGCCAGATACGCCGCGAGGGCGGTGTCGACCCGCACCCCGGCCAGCGTCCAGCCGTGCGCGCGCATCGCCAGCATGGCCGGTTTCGCGTCGTGGATCACTTTGGGACGGGTCGGCTCGGCCAGCCACGCGGCTACCGCACGGTCGTCGTTCTCGTCGAGGGTGGTGGGGTCGAACCAGGCCGCCGGGCCGTCGCCGGTGGCGACCGCGACCCCGGTCAGCGCGCCCGTGCCGCGGCCGAAACGGCCGGTGACCGCGACTCCGACCGGGGCGACCCCGGCGTGCTCGCGCAGCCAGGCGGCCACCTCGCCGGTGCGCAGCATCGCGCCGGACAGGTCGAAGCCGGACTCGGCCTCGGGCTCGACCGCCTCCAGGTACGAGTACAGCCGCTCGCGCAGGACGCGGAACTCCAGCGCGTCGAAGACCTGATGCACCGCCTCGCGGTCCCACCCGGGCCACTGCACATCCGCCGGGCCCAGCGGCAGCTCCAGGTCGCAGACCAGGGCGTTGATCTCGTAGTTGCGCAGGACGTCGGCGAGATGGGCGCGCAGGTTCTCCCCCGCCTTGCCCTTGATCTCGTCGACGCGCGCCACGATGCCGTCGAGGCCGCCGTACTGATTGATCCACTTGGCGGCGGTCTTGTCGCCGACGCCGGGCACGCCGGGCAGGTTGTCGCTGGTCTCGCCGACCAGGGCGGCCTTGTCGCGGTAGCGATCGGGGCCCACCCCGTACTTCGCCTCGATGGCGGCCGGGGTCATCCGCCACACCTCGGAGACGCCGCGCACCGGGTAGAGGATCGTCACATGCTCGCCGGCGAGCTGGAACGCATCGCGGTCGCCGGTGGAGATGACCACCTCCATCCCCAGGTCACGGCCCTGGGTGGCGAGCGTGGCGATGACGTCGTCGGCCTCGTAGCCCGGCTTTTCCACGACCGGGATACGCAGCGCCTCCAGCACCTCCTTGACCAGGCTGACCTGGCCCTGGAACGGCTGCGGGGTCTCGGAACGGCCCGCCTTGTACTCCGCGTACTTCTCCGTGCGGAACGACTGCCGGGACACGTCGAACGCGACCACGATATGCGTGGGCTGCTCGTCACGCAGCATGTTGATCAGCATCGACGTGAAGCCGAAGACGGCGTTGGTCGGCTGGCCGGTCTGGGTGGAGAAATTCTCCACCGGCAGCGCGAAGAAGGCCCGGTAGGCCAGCGAATGGCCGTCGAGCAGCAGCAAGCGGGGGGTCTTGGCGTCGTCGCTCACGTCGCTGAACTCTAGTCGCGACCTACGACAACACCGCCGACCGCCCCGCCCGCTTTACAGCACCTTGCTCAGGAATGCCTTGGTGCGTTCGTGCTGCGGATTTCCGATGACATCCCGCGGCGCACCCTGCTCGACCACGACCCCGCCGTCCATGAAGACCAGCGAGTCGCCCACCTCCCGGGCGAAACCGATCTCGTGGGTCACCACGACCATCGTCATGCCGTCGCGGGCCAGATCCTTCATGACGTCGAGGACCTCGCCGACCAGCTCCGGGTCCAGCGCGCTGGTGGGCTCGTCGAACAGCATCAGCTTGGGCCGCATGGCCAGGGCGCGGGCGATCGCCACCCGCTGCTGCTGCCCGCCGGACAGCTGCGACGGGTAGTTGCCGGTCTTCTCGCCCAAGCCCACCCGATCAAGCAGGGCGAGGGCCTGGTCCCGGGTCGCCGCCTTGTTCTCCTTCTTGACCCGGACGGGGGCCTCCATGACGTTCTCCAGCGCCGTCATGTGCGGGAACAGGTTGAACCGCTGGAACACCATGCCGATGGACCGGCGCTGCTCGGCCACCTCGCGTTCCTTCATCTCGTACAGCTTGCCGCGGCGCTCGCGGTAGCCGACCAGTTCCCCGTCGACGAAGATCCGGCCGCCGTTGATCTTCTCCAGGTGGTTGATGCAGCGCAGGAACGTCGACTTGCCGGAGCCGGAGGGGCCCAGCACGCAGCACACCTCTCCCGGCTTGACGACCAGGTCGACGCCCTTGAGCACCTCGACGCTGCCGAACGACTTGTGCACGTTGTCCGCGCGCACCATTTCGGCCGTACCGTTGTTGCCGGTCATGGGGTTGCACCGCCCTCCACCGTGATACGGCCGCCCTGCTCCATCTCGATGTTGCGCAGCCGCCGCTTGGCCTTGGCGGCCGTGCCGTAGCCCCGGCCGAAATGCCGCTCCAGGAAGAACTGCCCGACCATCAGGATGCTGCACATGATGAGGTACCAGATCACCGCGGCGATCAGCACCGGCAGCACCACGAAGGTGCGCGCCTTGATCGCGCTGAGCTGGAAGAACAACTCGAAGGTCACCGGCGCGAACGCCACCAGCGACGTGTCCTTGACCATCGCGATGACCTCGTTGCCGGTCGGCGGCACGATCACCCGCATCGCCTGCGGCAGCACGACGCGCAGCAGCACCTGCGTGCGGGACAGGCCCAGCGCCACGGCCGCCTCGCCCTGCCCGGGGTCGATCGACTGGATGCCCGCCCGCACGATCTCGGCCATGTACGCGGCCTCGGACAGCCCCAGAGCCAGCATGCCGGCCACGAATCCGGCCAGCAGGTCGGTCGCCTTGATGCTGTAGAACTGCCCGTTGAAGTTGTCGATGCCGAACAACGCGCCGATCTGCTTGTCGAACGGCAGGCCGAAGCCGATGCGGGTCCACAGGATGTTCAGGTTGCCGAAGAGGATCACCAGCACCAGCCGGGGCACCGCGCGGAAGAACCACGTGTAGACCCACGACGCGTACTTCAGGACCGGATTCTCCGACAGCCGCATGATCGCGAGCACGATGCCCAGCACGATGCCGATGACCATCGAGCTGATCGTCAGCAGGATCGTGCCCCACAGGCCCTGCAGGACCGGGCCGGTGAACATCACGCCGCGCTTGCCTTCGGCGTACGACGTGAAGATGAACGACCAGCGGAAACGGTCGTTGGTCACCAGCAGGTGGAGGAACATCGCGCCGAGGATCGCGATCACCGCGATCGCCACCCACCGGCCGGGGTGCCGCACGGGCACGGCCTTGATCGCCTCAGGCCGCGCCCGTCCGGGCTGTGTCTGCTCGCTCATGCGCGGATCAGGACGCCGCCGGGTTCACCTCGGGGGCGGTGATCGCACCCGCGGTGACGCCCCACTTGTCCAGGATCGTCTTGTACGTACCGTCGGCGATCAGCGACGCCACGGCGTCCTTGATCACCCCGGCGAACTCGGTCTTGTCCTTGGCGACGACGTAGCCGTACGGCGCCGAGTCGTAGATGCCGCCGAGCAGCGCGAGCTGGCCGTTGGTCTGCTTGACCGCGTACGCGACGACCGGGGAGTCCGCCAGCATCGCCTCGTCCTTGCCCGTCACCACGGCGTTCGTGGCGTCCGACTGGGCCTGGTACTGGTCGACCGTGATCTTCGGCTTGCCGGCGTCGGTGCACTTCTTCGACCGCGCGTTCACGTCGTCGACCTGCACCGTCGCGGTCTGCACGGCGATCTTCTTGCCGCAGGCGTCGTCCGGGTTGATCGTCGCGCCCGCCTTGGCGGCCCACTGGGTGCCGGCGGAGAAGTAGGAGATCATGGTGGCCTCCTTCTCCCGCTTCGCGTTGATCGTGAACGACGAGACCCCGACCTGGTACTTGCCGGAGCTCACGCCCGGAATGATGCTGTCGAACGTCGCCGACTGCCACTCCGTCTTCAGGTTCAGCTTCTGGCCGACCGCGTTGAACAGGTCGACGTCGAAGCCGACGACCGTCTTGCCGTCGGTGTCCAGGAACTCACTCGGCGCGTACGACGAGTCCGTACCGATGACCAGCTTGCCGGCTGCCTTGATGTCGGCGGGCACCTTGTCCGCCAGCGACGTGTCGGCGGACGCCTTGGGCACGGCCTTGCCGGACGAACCGGTGTCGGACTCCGAACCACAAGCGGCGAGGGAGAGTGTCAGGGCGGCCGCGGCGGTGAGGCCAAGAATCGCGCGCCGGCCAGGGGCGGTGCGGAACATGAACAACAACTCCTTGTGAGGGGGATACGACGGATCAGGCGACGCCGAGGTAAGCGTCCTTGACGGCGGGGTCGTGCAGCAGTTCCGCGCCGGTCCCGGCCTTGACGATGCGGCCGGTCTCCAGCACGTACGCGCGGTGCGCGCGCGACAGCGCCTGTTGTGCGTTCTGCTCCACCAGCAACACCGTGGTGCCCTGCTGGTTGATCTCGACGATGATGTCGAAGATCTGCTGGATGAGCATCGGCGCTAGACCCATGGAGGGCTCATCCAAAAGGAGCAGTTTGGGTCGGCTCATCAGCGCCCGGCCCACCGCGAGCATCTGCTGCTCACCGCCGGACAGGGTGCCACCCACCTGCTTTTCCCGCTCCTTGAGCCGGGGAAACAGCGTGAAGGCCCGCTCCAGGTCCTCGTTGATCTCGGCACGCACCTTGCGGGTGTACGCGCCCATCTCCAGGTTCTCCCGGACGGTCATGCCCGGGAAGATGCCGCGGCCCTCCGGCGACTGCGACACCCCACGGACCACCCGCAGGTCGGCGCGCAGCTTCGTGATGTCCTCGCCGTCGAAACGGATCGAACCCTGCGCCACCGGGCGCAGACCCGAGATCGCCCGCATCGTGGTCGACTTGCCGGCGCCGTTCGCGCCGATCAGCGCCACGATCTCGCCCTGCGCCACGGTCAGGCTGATGCCGTGCAGGGCCTGGATACGGCCGTACAGCAGCGTGACGTTGTCCAGCTCAAGCAGCATCGGTCGGCACTCCCAGGTACGCGGCGATGACCGCCGGGTTGTCCCGCACCTCGGCGGGCGTCCCCTCGGCGATCTTCTTGCCGAACTCCAGCACGACGATCCGGTCCGTCACACCCATCACCAGGCGCATGTCGTGCTCGATGAGCAGCACGGTCACCCCGGTGTCCCGGATCTTGCGGATGAGCTGCAGCAGCTCCTCCTTCTCCGCCGGGTTGAAGCCCGCCGCCGGCTCGTCCAGGCACAGCAGCGTCGGGTTCGTCGCCAGCGCACGGGCGATCTCCAGGCGCCGCTGCTCGCCGTACGACAGGTTGCGCGACACCTCGCCCGCGCGCTTGTCGATGCCGACGAAACGCAGCAGCTCCAGCGACCGCGCCCGGCCGGTCCGCTCCTCCCGCAGGTGGCGCGGGAGCCGGAACAGCGCACCGATCACGCTGGTCTTGTGATGGGCGTCCATGCCCACCATCACGTTCTCCAGCGCGGTCATCTCCGGGAACAACCGGACGTTCTGGAACGTACGGGCGATCCCGGACCGGGTGATCTCGTGCTTCTTCTTCCCGACGATGGACTCACCGTTGAACCGGATCGCCCCGCTCGTCGGCCGGTACACGCCGGTCGTCGCGTTGAAGCAGGTGGTCTTGCCCGCGCCGTTCGGCCCGATCAGGCCGAAGATCTCGCCGCGGCGCAGGCTGAACGACACGTCGTTGAGGGCCACCACGCCGCCGAAGCGCAGCGTCACGTGGTCGACCTCCAGCAGGACGTCGCTCGCCCCCGCCCCGGCAGGGGTGTATCCACCCCTGCCGGTCGGAATCGGCAGGTCCACCCGACGGGCGTTGGCCGCGTCCATCTCCTGCGGCGTCTCGATGTGCGGCTCGCTCACTGCGGAGCCACCTCCCTCTCCCGGTCCTTCAGCTCCATCGCCCGCCGCCGGCTCGGGATCAGACCCTGCGGCCGGAAGATCATGATCACGATGATCACCACGCCGAAGATCGCGAAGCGGTACTCGAACAGGTCCGTGTTGAAGATCGGGTCCGTGATACCCCGCAGCCGGTCAGGGATGTACGAGATCAGCGCACCGCCCAGGATGGCACCGGCGATGTTGCCCGAACCACCCATGACCACACCGGCCAGCACCAGGATCGAGAACTGCAGCACGAACGTGCTGGAGTTGACGAAGCCCTGCGTACCCGCGAACAACACACCGCCCAGGCCACCGATGAACGCACCGATGGCGAACGCCCACAGCTTGTACTTGATCGTCCGCACGCCCATGATCTCGGCGGCTTCCTCGTCCTCACGGATCGCCAGCCACGACCGGCCCACCCGGCTGCGGTCCAGGTTCCGCACCCCGATGACCACCAGGAGAATCACGGTCAGACCGAGCCAGAAGTACGGCGTCGCATCCCGTACCCCGAAGATCGGCTCGCCGTTGATCGTGCCCGGCGGATGCGGCAGATCCGTGAACCCGCGGTCACCGCGCAGCGTCTCCGTGCTCGTCGCCACGATCCGGATGATCTCCGCGAAGCCCAGCGTCACGATCGCCAGATAGTCACCGCGCAACCGCAGGGTCGGCCAGCCCAGGATCAGACCCGCCACCATCGTCACCGCCAGCGCGATCGGGATCGACGCCAGCCACGCCCACTTCGTGTGCAGGATGCTGTCCGGCGAGGTCAGCAACGCGGTCACATACGCGCCCACCGCGAAGAAACCCACATACCCCAGGTCCAGCAGACCCGCGAAGCCCACCACGACGTTCAGGCCCAAGGCCAGCAGCACGAAGTAGGACATGTTGAACAGCGCGCTCGGCCAGTCGATGCCCTGGGTCGTGATCTGCGGGCCGATCAGCGGGATCTCACCGACGTACGGCAGCAGGTACGCCAGCGCCACGAACCCCAGCACCACCGCGATCCGCGCCGGGGTCGGAAGCCCGGCGAACCAGCCCCGCACACCGCCCCGTTCCCGGAACGACTGCGTGTTTCCACTCGCCTCGGTCATGACAGTTCCTCCCTCGGCATGCCCTCGCGGCCCTCGCTTCGCTCGGTGCACTCGTTCATGCCCGTGCCTTCCCCAGAGACTCGCCCAGCAGGCCGGTCGGCCGCGCCAGCAGGATCAGCACCAGCAGCACGAACGACGCCGCGTGCAGCCACTGCGTGCCGAACAACCCGGCCGCGTAGTTCTGCAGCACACCCAGCAGCAGCCCACCCAGCAGGGCGCCGCGCAGGTTGCCGATACCACCCAGCACCGCCGCGGTGAACGCCTCGATGCCCAGCAGGAAGCCGGCGTCGAACCGCGTCACACCGATCTTCAAGTCGTACATGACCGCCGCGATGCCGGCCATCAGACCGCCGATGAGGAACACCAGCGCGATCACGCGGCTCTTGTTCACACCCATCAGCGCCGCGCTGTCCGGATTCTGCGCCACCGCCCGGATGCCGCGGCCCAGCCGCGAACGGTTGATGAACCGGTCCAGCACGAACATCATCACCAGCGCCAGCCCGATGATCAGGATCTGCAGATTCGTGATCTGCGTGTTGCCGATCGTGATCACGACCTTCTGCTGCACCAGGCCCGGCACACCGGTCGGATTCCGGTGCGTGACCACACCGACCGTCTCCGAGATCGCCAGCGACGCACCGATCGCCGTGATGAGGAACGCCAGCGGCGGTGCGTTGCGCCGCCGCAGCGGCCGGTACGCCACCAGCTCCACCACCAGCGCGGTCGTGCCGGACGCGACGATCGCCGCGACCAGGCCCAGCAGCAACAGGCCGATCACCGCCATGGTCGACGGGGTGGCGGAGTTCTGGTCCAGGCCGAACACGCCCCACATCAGCAGCGCGGCGTACGTACCCAAGAGGAAGACTTCGGAATGCGCGAAGTTGATGAGTCGCAACACACCGTAGACCAGGGTGTAGCCCAGCGCGAACAACGCGATGATCGCGCCCTGCGCCAAGCCGGTCACGGTCAGTGGACCGAAGTCGTGGATCAGACCCGAGAAATTCACAAGGGGCTCCTGAAACGAGAGGTCGGTGTGGCCGGAGGTCATCCGGCCACACCGCACCTACAGAGAGTTACCGGTCGATCAGGCCTTCGGAGCCTCTTGGTCCGCGACCGTGTTGCCGTTCGCGTCGAACTTGAACGCCCAGACCTTGATGAACTGCGGGTCAAGCTCACCGGTGTCGGTGAACTTGTACGTGTTCGCAATGCCCTGGTAGTTCACCGTCGACAGGAAGGTGATCAGCTTCTCGGGCGTCGTGTTGCCCTCGTCGATGCCCTTGAGGTAGATGTTCGCCGCGTCGAACGCCACGTCCGAGTACGTACCCGCGTCCTGGTTCCAGGCCGCCTTGTAGTCCGCGACGAACGTGCCGCCCGCCTTCTCCGGCGGCGAGCACGGGCAGGTCACGATCGTGCCCGCGGCAGCCGCGTTGCCGGCCGCCTTGGCCAGACCCGGGTCCTTCATGCCGTCGCCGCCGACCAGCGTGCCCTTCCAGCCCGCCGCGGTCAGCTGCTTACGGATCAGACCACCGTTGGCGTAGTAACCGCCGTAGAACAGCGCGGTCGCCCCGCTGCTCTTGACCTTCTGCACCAGCGCCGAGAAGTCGGTCTGCTTGCCGTCGGCCTCGGTCTTGTCCGTGCCCGCGACCGCCGCGCCGAGCGTCTTCTTGACCACCTCGGCCAGACCCGCGCCGTACGCGGACTGGTCGTCGGCCACGAAGACCTTCTCGGCCTTCATGATGTTCTTGATGTAGTTGGCCGCAGCCGGGCCCTGCGCGTCGTCGTTCGCGACGGCCCGGTGGAAGGACTTCCACCCGTTGGCCGACAGCGACACCCGGGTCGCGGACGGGGTGATCGTCGGGATCTTGGCCGACTCGAAGATCGGGCCGGCAGCCTCGGACTCGCCGGAGAACGGCGGGCCGACCACACCGATGATCTTCTTGTCCGCCACCAGGCTACGAGCAACACCCGGCGCGACCGCAGGGTCACCCTGCGAGTCGAACTTCTTGACCGTGATGCACTCGGAGCCCTTCTTGGTGTTGTACTGCTTGATCGCGAGCTCGAAGCCCTGCTCGATGTTCACACCGAGGTTGGCCGCGGGGCCCGTCAGCGCTCCGAAGAACGCGAGCGAGTAGCCGCAGTTCGAGCCGCTCGCCGTGTTGCTGCTGCCGCTGTCCTTGTTACAAGCGGCGGCACCGGCGATGAGGCCGATGACAGCCACCCCGCCGATGGCTCGTGCGAGAACCTGCCTCAAGGTTGGACCCCTCCTCCATACCGAACCCACCGAGCCACCGCGCGTCGATTGGCACTTGCGTGCTCCACGCCACATTCCGGGCCCGTCATGGGGCGGGACGCTATCCCAACCGCAACACCGGGGGTAAGAGGACGGGCGGGCATTCACCGAACCGTTACGTGGGGTGCTGTTCGGGTGCGAATTGGTGTCACAACTCGCGTGCCACAAGGCCCAAGATCACGAGCTCGACGAGGCCCCCGACTCCAGGTCCTCCGCAATGATCCGCTCCGCGACCTCACGCATCGTCATCCGGTGATCCATCGCCGTCCGCTGGATCCATTTGAACGCCTGCGGCTCGGTCATCGCGTACTTCGTCATCAGCTGGCCCTTGGCCCGCTCCACCGACTTACGCGTCTCCAGCCGCTCCGACAAGCCCGCCACCTCGGACTCCAGCGCGGCGATCTCCGCGTACCGGGAGAGCGCAATCTCGATGGCCGGCACAAGATCCGACTTCTGGAACGGCTTCACCAGGTACGCCATCGCACCGGCCGCGCGCGCCCGCTCCACCAGGTCACGCTGGCTGAACGCGGTCAGGATCACCACCGGGGCGATCCGGCCCCCCGCGATCCGCTCGGCCGCCGCCAGGCCATCCATGATGGGCATCTTGATGTCGAGAATCACCAGGTCCGGCTTCAGTTCCTCGGCCAGCCGGACGGCGGTCTCGCCGTCCCCGGCCTCACCGACGACGTCGTAGCCCTCCTCCACGAGCATCTCGGCCAGGTCCAGCCGGATGAGCGCCTCGTCCTCGGCGATCAGCACCCGCCTGCGCTCTGCCCCCGCCTGCGTGTCGGCCACGGAACCCCAACCCCCAACGCTCAAATGGATCTCGACACCCGGGTATCTGGGTGCCGCTGCCCTCAGCGTAGTAGGTAAGCTTCGACGTGCTCGGGTCAGCGTGGGCAGACCTCGCTGGACCGAGCATGCCGGGGTGGCGCAATCGGCTGACGCGGATGACTCAAAATCATTTGTCCGAGAGGACATGCGGGTTCGAATCCCGTCCCCGGCACCAAGAAATTGTCGTACCTGCGTTCGAGCATGGCGGGGTGCATCCACCCCACCTCCGCGAACAGGCGGCTCGGCTGCAGGCCGGCGGTATGCCCTTCGGCGAGGTATGCCGTTCGCTCGGACTACCCAGAGGCACCGTCGGCCATTGGTTATACGGCGAACGGGCGCGCCGACGGCTGCGGCGACCGCCGGACCCCCACCGTTGCTCCCGGTGCCGCCCCCTGCCTGGACCGCCGGCCGACCAAGCAAGCTACGCCTATCTGCTCGGCCTCTATCTCGGTGACGGCCACCTCGTTACCAGCGCCAAAGTCCCCGTCCTGCGCGGGCTGTTTCATTCCGACGGTTGCCGCGTCACGAACACCATCCGACGCCAGAAAAAGACATATGCCTATCCGAGGTACATGTTCTCGAACGAGTCCGCCGACATCATGGGCCTGTGCCAGGCATCGCTGGACCAACTAGGCGTTCCCTGGCGGATGTGCCGCCGCAACATGCTGTCGGTCGCGCGCCGCGAGGGTGTGGCCGTCCTCGACCGGCACATCGGTCCCAAGCAGTGACCCGCGGCCGCCGGCAACGGTGCTCAGTTCACCGGCCAGCGCGCACCGGTCATCGTGTCCGCCGGGTACCGCTCGGGCCGCCGGTTCACCGGGCACTGCCCGGTGCGCGCCGTGAACTGCCGGGCGAGGATCTGCGCGTGGCGCGGCGTGACCCGGGCGGCGTACGGCTCGGATGGCGCAAGCGCGACGGCACCCGGCACGAGTGCCGTGGTGTCGGCGGCGGGGACGCCGGCTTCTCGCCGGAGCCGGCCGCCGAGCCGGGTAAGGGCGGCGGATCGATGCCGGACCAGGTAGGTCATGAGTTGCCGGTATTGCGCGAGCCTGCGCAGGCGCCAGCCGATGCGGTCGGCGAACACCTCGTCCGGTGCGGGGGCGGTGTTGAGGTACATGGTGGCTGCCTTGGTGGTCGCCGGCCGCGTGCCGGGGTGGGGATGTCTGGGGGCGGCGCCGGTTCAGTTTCTGGGGTCTGGCCCGGGGTGATGCGATGGTTTGCCCGCCCCGCCGTCGTCGCCGGGGTCGCCCTGTCCGGTGCCGGGCCGGTCCGGGAGGTGGGTGGGTTTGGGCTTCTTGTGCGGGATGAGGTCGCGCAGGGTGGCGCAGTACCGCGCGATGTCGTCCCCCCCGCCCGCTGCCGCCGCCAGCGCGGCGCGGGTCTGCTCGCTCAGCGCCTTGCCGTGGGGGTTGCGGCGGGCGGTCTCCCAGGCGATGCAGAGGCCGAGGACGTCGCCGGGTGCCGGGCTGAGACCCGGTGCCGGGCTGAGACCCGGTATCGGGCTGCCGCTCGGTGCCGGGCTGGTGAACGGTGGTGCCGCGCCGTCGACGGTGGTACGGGTGCCGGGTGTCGCGGTGGCGGCGGTGGTACGGGGGGTGACCGGATTCCGGGCGGCGGCGCCATGGGGGGAGGGCGCGCCGCCGCCCGGGCCGGTCGGGGTGCGGTGAGGGACGGGTGCCGGCGCGGGGACGCCGATGGCGGAGAAGAGGCGATGCGCACGCTGCTGCGCGCCGTCCGGCAGGTTTCCGGTGCCGGCCGCGAACGCCGTGCCGCTGCTCGCCAGGACTGCGAATCCGGCCGCCACCTTCATCGCGACCGTCCTGGCGGACAGCGGTACCCGGACACGGCGTGTTCCCTTCGCAGGTGTGGTCGGCACGGCGCGCTGATGTGCCGCCACGAATCCGGCCACCGCTGCGCGTTCGCCGGCGAGTTCCCGCGGGGATGCGGGCGCCCGGGCGGCGGCGAGCAGTTGACCCAGTCCCTCGTGTCCGGGACCGGGCTGGTGACCGGCAACCAGACGGTCGGCCTCATCGAGGCCGAGTCGTCGGGTTCGCCACGTACGCATCGCATGGGTAAGAGCGTCGCGGGGGCGCATGGCGTTACACCCCCTCGGTGCGGATCGTGCGGGCGGGCGAAAGTGCGGGGTTGCGGGCCTGGACCTGGGGGTCGGCGGCGAGGCGGCGCAGGCCGCGCATGGTGGCGATGCGTACCGCGCCGGGGCGTTTGCCGAGGACCTGGGCTGTGGTGGCGACATCGAGGCCGGCGACGACGCGGAGCATGACGGCTTCGGCCTGGTCGGTGGGGAGGGCGGCGATGCGGCTGAGCGCCCAGGCAGTGTCGCTGCCTTCGGCGGCTTCGGCGGCGGCGTCGCGGGCGGGGGTGCCGGTGGTGTCGTCGGCGATGGTGCCGGTGGGGTGTTCGGGGCGGCGTCCGGCGCGGCGTTGTTCGTCGATGGCGCGGTTGCGGGCGATGCGGAACAGCCAGCCGCGGAAGGCGGCGCCGTCGCCGGTGAAGCGGTGCAGGTCGCGGGCGGCTTGCAGCCAGGTTTCGGAGGCCACGTCGTCGGCGGTGTCGCCGACGACGACGCGCAGGTAGCGCAGCAGGGCGGGGTTGAGAAAGCGCCAGAGGACGGCGAAGGCCCGTTCGTCGCCGGCGTTGGCCGCGCGGACCGCCCGGGCGAGGTCATCGTCTTGCGACACGCTGTTTGGTCGTCTTCCGATCCGTTGATGGCAGGGCCAGCACGGTACACCGGCTTCGGCGGCGGCGCGGGCGGGGTCCCGCGGGCGGGTGGGGCGGCTGCGGCGGGCGGGGTGGTGACGGGTTGTCCGGGCTCGGCGGCTGGTGCGGGTCATTTCCGCAAAGGGCGGGTTCGGCCGCGTGGCTGGTGCTGTCATGGCAGTAATCAGCACTGGCGGGAGGCTCCATGGTGTGGTCGGGCTCGGCGCCACGGTCCGGGATGCGTGAACGCATGTGGGCGGTGCTGCTGGTGATGGGTGTGGCGTGGCTGGCCGTTGCGTGGCTGGTGCTGCGGGTGGACCCGGGCGATGTGGCGACTGCGGCGGGGGTGGTGCTGCTGGTCGCCGCGGTGAGCGAGGTGCTGCGGGCGCTGGCGGGGGCGCGTACGTGGTGGTTGGCCGCCGGTTTGGCGGTGTTGTTCGCGGCCGCGGGGGTGCTGGTGTGGGTGGGGGTGGATTCCTCGTACGCCTCGACGGCCGCGGTGGTCGGCGGTTTTCTGATGGTGCGTGGCGTGGCGGATGTGACGGTGGCGGCGTTGCTGCGCGAGACGGACCGGATCTGGGGTTTCCTGCTCCTGCTGGGCGTGGCGGAGGCGGCGCTGGGGGTGTGGACGGCGGCCCCGGCGGTACGCGGCGATGAGACGTTGATTGTGGTGCTGGCGGGGTTGGCGGTGGCGCGTGCCGCGGCGGATCTGGTGGGTGCGTTGCAGTTGTGGGAGGGACCGCCGGCGTCGCTGCTCGATCTGCCTCCGGAGCGGGCCGCCGGAGTGGCCGGGTACTCGGCGGGGCTGACCGATTTTCCGGATGGTGTGGCGCGGTATCGCTCGCAGGGGTTGGCGGCGTTGTCGGCGCCGGGCGGTTCGGGGCCGGGGCTGGTCGGGTTGGAGCTTGCGGAGCCGGGTTCGGCCGGGCCGGGGTGGGGTTCGGCAGCGGGTTCGGATTCCGGCGGGCCGGGCCCGGCGGGTTGGGGGTCGGCCGGGCAGGGCGCGGCGGGTTCGGGTGCGTCCGGCCGGGCTTCGGTGCCGCCGGGCACCGCGGGCGGTGCGGCCGGGGGAGCCGGTGCGGGGCCTGTCGGGGCCGGGCAGCAGGGCATGGGCGCGGTCGGAGGGCGGCAGCCGGGGCAGGTCGGAGGGCAGCCGGGCGCCGGGGTCGGCGGTCAGGGTGGTGGATGGCCGGGCGGGGATCAGTCGTCGAGCTTCCATGACGAGGTGCTGCGTACGACCGCGGATCTGGACACGATGCTGGCCATGGCGGGGGTGACCGGTACGGTCACCGGCGCCGCGGCGGCCGCCCAGCACGTGGATTTGCCGCCGGTGCCGGACACGCCCGAGGGTGTGCTGGCGTTGCCGCCGGCGGAGCCGTCCGCGGGCCCTTGGACGCCGGGGACTCCGCAGTGGCCGTCCGGGGCGCCGATGCCGGATGGGTCCGGCCCGGCCCGGCCCGAGGAATCGGCGTCGCAGCGGCCGGCCGAGGCGGCCCCGGAGACGGCGTGGCAGCGGCCGCCGGACCCGGCGTGGCCCCCGGCGTCTCCGGGTGTGCAGTCCGGTGGTGTGGCGCCCTCGGTGGGTTACGACCCGGCCGGGCGGTATCCGGCTGCGCAGCCGCCGCCGGCCCAGGCGTGGGCGGGCCAGTCGTCGGACGGCACAGCAGGCGTGGTGCCGGACGGCACGCCGGATCCGCAGGCTGCGGGAACGGGCGACGCCGCGCCGAGGGCGGGACACCGCCGCGCGGAGTGAGGTGGGCTTGCCTCCCCCAACCTCGCCGGTCCGGGGCCCGACACACGGTCAGTCGCCGGGCCGGGGTCCCGGATCGGCGGGGTCCCGGATCGGCGGGGGCCCCGGATCGGCGGGGCGATGGCATCGACGGGGCGATGGCATCGGCGCCCTGGCACGGCGGCCGCTGGTCAGCCACCGATGCGGCGCAGCAGCCCTTCTTGGACGGCGCTGGCGATGTGCCGCCCGTCGCGGGTGAACATGCGGCCGACGGCGAGCCCGCGGCCGCCGCCCGCGGACGGGCTGGTCTGGTCGTACAGGAACCATTCGTCGGCGCGGAACGGACGGTGCAGCCACAGTGCGTGGTCGAGGCTGGCGCCGATGACCCCGCCCGGCCCCCACACCTCGCCGTGCACGGACAGGACGGAGTCCAGCAGTGACAGGTCGGACGCGTACGTGAGGGCGCACGCGTGGATGAGCGGGTCGTCGGGCAGTGCGCCGTCGATGCGCATCCAGACGCGCTGGTGGATGGCGGGGTCCCGGTCGCCGGGCGGCACCCAGCCGGGCGAGTTGATGTAGCGGACGTCGACGGCCTGCGGGGAGGCGGCGAACGCGCCGGCCCGGTCCGGGTACCGCGCCAGCCAGTCCGCCATGGTCGGGACGTCCTCGGGCGCGGGCACGTCGGGGGCCGGGCCGTGATGGTCCAGGCCCTCCTCGGTCAGCTGGAACGACGCCGACATGAGGAAGATCGTGCGGCCGTGCTGCTGGGCGGTGCAGCGGCGCACGGAGAAGGAGCGGCCGTCGCGGATGCTCTCGACGTGGAAGTCGATGGGCACGGTCGGGTCGCCGGCGCGGACGAAGTATCCGTGCAGGGAGTGCACGTGGCGGGTCGAGTCGACCGTGCGGCCGGCGGCGACGAGCGCCTGACCGGCCACCTGGCCGCCGAAGACCCGCTGGGCTCCCACCTGTGGGCTTTCGCCCTGGAAGGTGGCCGCGTCGGTTTGCTTGAGGTCGAGCACGTCCAGAAGCTGATCGACGGCGGCCTGTCCGCGCAGGGGCAGTGTCATTGCGCGCCGTTGACCGTGGCCGGGTCGACGAGCGAGCCGAGCTGGTGCACTCGCAGCGTGTTGGTGCTGCCGGGCGCGTTGGGCGGGCTGCCGGCCACGACGACGACGTAGTCGCCGGGCTTGGCCAGGCCCAGTCCGAGCAGCGCGCGGTCGACCTGCCGGAACATGTCGTCGGTGTGCTGCACGAAGTCGGTCAGGAACGTCTCGACCCCCCAGGACAGGGCGAGCTGGTCGCGGACCTCCGCCACCGGGGTGAACGCGAGCAGCGGCAGGTCGCAGTGCAGCCGGGACAGCCGGCGCACGGTGTCGCCGGTCTGGGAGAACGCGACCATCGCCTTGGCGCCGATGTTGCGGGCGATCTGCGAGGCGGCGACCGTGAGGGCCCCACCGTGCGTACGCGGGTCGTGCTGCAGGCGGGGCACGCCGAACGCGCCGTTCTCGGTGGTGGTGACGATGCGGGCCATGGTGCTGACCGTCAGGACCGGGTACTTGCCGACGCTGGTCTCACCGGAGAGCATCACCGCGTCGGCGCCGTCGAGGACGGCGTTGGCGACGTCGGAGGCCTCGGCGCGGGTCGGTCGGGAATTCTCGATCATGGAGTCGAGCATCTGGGTGGCCACGATGACCGGCTTGGCGTTCTCCCGGCACAGTTGCACGGCCTGTTTCTGCACCAGCGGCACCTGGTCGAGCGGCAGCTCGACGCCGAGGTCGCCGCGGGCGACCATCACGCCGTCGAACGCGAGCACGATCTGCTCGAGGTGGGTGACCGCTTCCGGCTTCTCCACCTTGGCGAGTACGGGCCGCTGGCGCCCTTCCTCGGCCATGATCTGGTGGACGAGTTTGATGTCGTCGGGTGAGCGGACGAACGACAGGGCGATCAGGTCGACGCCCATGTTCAGCGCGAATCGCAGGTCGGCCTCGTCCTTGTCGCTGAGGGCGGGGACGCTGACCGCGACGTTGGGCAGCGAGACGCCCTTGTTGTTGCTGACCGGGCCGCCCTCGACGACCAGGCAGCGGATGTCGTTGCCGTCCACACCGGCGACCTCGACCGCGACCTTGCCGTCGTCGATGAGCAGGCGGTCGCCGACCTTGACCTCCTGCGGCAGCTTCCGGTACGTGCAGGAGACACGGTCGGGGGTGCCGAGGATGTCGTCGCCGGTGATGGTGACGGCGTCGCCGGTCTGCCACACGTGCGGGCCGTTGGCGAACTTGCCGAGGCGGATCTTCGGACCCTGCAGGTCGGCGAGGACGGCGACGGCGCGGCCGGTGTCACGGGCGGCTTCGCGGACGAGGTCGTACACGTGCTTGTGGTCTTCGTGGCTGCCGTGGCTGAAGTTCAGCCGGGCCACGTCCATGCCGGCCTCGACGAGGCCCCGGATGCGCTCCGGTGACGCGGTGGCGGGGCCCATGGTGCAGACGATCTTTGCGCGGCGTGTCACAGCCATCAGGCTAGTCTCTCTTTCGGATCGGCCCGCTGGCCGATCCCCGTCAAGGGGATGAATGACGACGCAACAATGGCGTCGAGCGGGCGTCAGCGACCGCGAACGGACCCAGCTTATCGGGCTGCGCGCAGCGCCCGTGCGCAGATGGCCCCTCTGGGGACAACGGACAGGCGCGGGACGGCGTGCCGTCCCGCGCCTGAACGTGCGTTCACCGTGCGGCGGCCAGCGGCTGCGAGGTCGGCCGGACCGGGGCGGGCAGTTCGCCGTGCGCGCCGAGGTACTGGTGGATGGCCGCGGCGGCGGCCCGGCCCTCGGCGATGGCCCACACGATCAGGGACGCGCCGCGGTGCATGTCGCCGGCCACGAACACGCCGTCGGCATCGGTCTGCCAGTCGTCGCGGGCGTCGAGCGCGCCGCGGCGGTTGCGGCTGATGCCGAACTGGGCCAGCAGCGGCGATTCCTCAGTGCCCTCGAAGCCGATGGCCAGCAGCACCAGGTCGGCGCGCAGCTCGCGTTCGCTGCCCTCGGCGACGGTGACGATGCGTTTGCCGTCGCGGCGTTCGACGCTGACGTCGGCGATGCGTACGGCGGTGACGTTGCCGTTGCCGTCGTCGACGAACTCCTGCACGGCGACGCCGAAGACCCGGTCGCCGCCCTCCTCGTGGGCGGGGTAGTTGCGCAGGATGACCGGCCAGGTGGGCCACGGGTGCACTTCGGCGGCCCGGTCGGTGGGCGGCAGCGGGTACTGGTCGAGCTGGATCACCCCGGCTGCGCCCTGCCGGTGGGCGACGCCGAGGCAGTCGGCGCCGGTGTCGCCGCCGCCGATGATGACCACGTGCTTGCCGCGGGCGTCGATCGGGGTGGTGTCCTGCAGCCCGGCGACGACACGGTTGGCGGGCACGAGGTGGTCCATGGCCAGGTGTACGCCATTGAGCTGTCGTCCCGGGGTTTCCGGGGTGTCGCGGCCGGCGAGCGCGCCGCACGCCAGCAGTACGGCGTCGAAGCGTTCCCGCAGGTCGTCGGCGGTGATGTCGACGCCCACGTCGACGCCGGCCTGGAAGACCACGCCCTCGGCTTCGAGCTGGGCCAGCCGGGCGTCCACCACGGACTTCTCGATCTTGAAGTCGGGGATGCCGTACCGCAGCAGGCCGCCGATGCGGTCGTCGCGTTCGAACACGGTGACCGCGTGCCCGGCGCGGGCCAGTTGCTGGGCGGCGGCGAGCCCGGCGGGGCCGGAGCCGACCACGGCGACGCTCTTGCCGGACAGCGTGGTGGGCGGCTGCGGCTGCACGTACTCGAGGTCGAACGCGTGGTTGGCGATCTCGACCTCGACCTGCTTGATGGTGACCGCGTCGTCGGCGATGCCGAGCACGCACGCGGCCTCGCACGGTGCGGGACACAGCCGGCCGGTGAACTCGGGGAAGTTGTTCGTGGCGTGCAGGCTTTCCGCGGCGGCGGCCCACGCGCCGGTGCGGACCAGGTCGTTCCAGTCCGGGATGCGGTTGCCCAGCGGGCAGCCGTCGTGGCAGAACGGGATGCCGCAGTCCATGCACCGGGTGGCCTGGTCGCGGATCAGGTCCTCGCCGGCGGGCGGGTACACCTCGCGCCAGTCCTGGATGCGCACCGGCACGGGACGCCGCTTGGGCAACTGCCGCTCGTAGCGCAGGAAACCGTTCGGATCAGGCACTGATGCCCCCCATAACCGCCTCGTCGACGTCACGACCGGCGGCCTCGGCGGTCCTGATCAGTTCCATCACGCGCTTGTAGTCGCGCGGGACCACGGCGGTGAACTCCGGCACCGCCGCGGGCCAGTCCGCCAGCAACCGTGCGGCCACGGCGGACCCGGTCTCGGCGAGGTGCTTCTCCAGCAGGCCGTGCAGCTGCTGCTGCTCGGCGTCGGTGAGCGGGGCCAGGTCGACCAGTTCCGGGTTCACCTGGACCGGGTTCAGGCCCAGCACGTACGCGGTGCCGCCGCTCATGCCCGCGGCGAAGTTGCGCCCGGTGGTCCCGAGCACCACCACGGTGCCGCCGGTCATGTACTCGCAGGCGTGGTCGCCGACACCCTCGACGACCGCGGCGGCGCCGGAGTTGCGCACCGCGAACCGTTCACCGGCGCGGCCGCGCAGGAACACCTCGCCGCCGGTGGCGCCGTACAGGATGGTGTTGCCGGCGATGATGTTGTCCTCGGCGACGAACGGGGCCCGCTCGTGCGGGTGCACGATGATGCGGCCGCCGGACAGTCCCTTGCCGACGTAGTCGTTGACGTCGCCGATCAGCCGCAGGGTGACGCCGCGCGGCAGGAACGCGCCGAACGACTGCCCGCCGGTGCCGCGCAGCGTGAACGTGATCGTGTCGTCGGGCAGGCCGTTGCCGCCGTACCGGCGGGCGACCTCGCCGCCGAGCATCGCCCCGACGCTGCGCTGCTCGTTGCGGCAGTCCAGTTCGGCGCGGACCCGCGTGCCTTCGGCCAGGGCCGGGGCGGCCAGCGCGATCAGCTCGTTGTCCAGGGCCTTCTCCAGGCCGTGGTCCTGCGCGACGATGCCGCGGCGGGCGGCACCGGCGGGCAGTTCGGGTACGTACAGCAGCGGGCCCAGGTCCAGCCCGTTGGCCTTCCAGTGGTCGACGGACGGGACGGCGTCGATCACCTCGGCGTGGCCGATCGCCTCGTCGATGCTGCGGAAGCCGAGCTCGGCCAGGTAGCCGCGGACCTCCTCCGCGAGGAACAGGAAGAAGTTCTCCACGAACTCGGGTTTGCCGGTGTACCGCTCGCGCAGCACCGGGTTCTGCGTGGCGATCCCGACCGGGCAGGTGTCCAGGTGGCAGACCCGCATCATGATGCAGCCCGACACGATCAGCGGGGCGGTCGCGAAGCCGAACTCCTCGGCGCCCAGCAGGGCGGCGACGACCACGTCACGGCCGGTCTTGAGCTGGCCGTCGACCTGCACGGTGACCCGGTCACGCAGTCCGTTGAGCAGCAACGTCTGCTGCGCCTCGGCCAGGCCCAGCTCCCACGGCGAACCGGCGTGCTTGAGCGAGTTCAGGGGGGACGCACCGGTGCCGCCGTCGTGACCGGAGATGAGGATGACGTCGGCCTTGAGCTTGGCGACACCCGCGGCGACCGTGCCCACGCCGATCTCGCTGACCAGCTTGACGTGCACCCGCGAGCTCGGGTTGACCATCTTCAGGTCGTGGACGAGCTGGGCCAGGTCCTCGATGGAGTAGATGTCGTGGTGCGGCGGCGGGGAGATCAGGCCCACGCCCGGGGTGGCGTGCCGGGTCTTGGCGATCCACGGCCACACCTTGTTGCCGGGCAGCTGACCACCTTCGCCGGGCTTCGCGCCCTGCGCCATCTTGATCTGGATGTCGTCCGCGTTGACCAGGTACTCCGCGGTGACGCCGAAGCGGCCGGAGGCGACCTGCTTGATCGCGGAACGGCGGGCCGGGTCGTACAGGCGCTCGACGTCCTCGCCGCCCTCGCCGGTGTTGCTCTTGGCGCCGAGACGGTTCATGGCGATGGCGAGAGTCTCGTGGGACTCGGCGGAGATGGAGCCGTAGCTCATCGCGCCGGTGGAGAACCGCTTGACGATCTCACTGGCGGGCTCCACCTCCTCCAGCGGCACCGCGGGACGGTCGGAGCTGAGCCGGAACAGCCCGCGCAGGTGGCCCGCGGAAGCGGACAGCTCGTCCACCTTGGACGTGTACTGGCGGAAGACGTCGTACTGGCGGCTGCGGGTGGCATGCTGCAGCAGGAACACCGTCTCGGGGTTGAACAGGTGGATCTCGCCCTCGCGGCGCCACTGGTACTCGCCGCCGACCTCCAGGCGCCGGTGTGCCCGCTCGGCCGGGTTTGCCGGGTAGCCCTTGGCGTGCCGCGCCGCGACCTCGGCGTGGATCTCGGCCAGGCCTGCGCCGCCGATGCGCCCGGAGGTGCCCTCGAAGTAGCGCTGCAGCAGGTCGTCGTCCAGGCCGACGGCCTCGAACACCTGGGCGCCGCAGTACGACGTCACGGTCGAGATGCCCATCTTGGACATGATCTTCAGTACGCCCTTGCCGAGCGCCTTGACGTAGTTGCGGACCGCCTTGCCCGGGTCCATCCCCGCGAGCGGGCCGGTGGCGATGAGGTCGTCCACCGTCTCGAACGCCAGGTACGGGTTGACCGCGGCGGCGCCGTACCCGATGAGCACGGCCGCGTGGTGCACCTCGCGGCAGTCGCCGGACTCGACGACCAGCGCGACCTGGGTGCGGGTCTGCTCGCGCACCAGGTGCTGGTGCACCGCGGCGGTCAGCAGCAGCGACGGGATCGGCGCCAGGTCGGCGTTGGCGTCGCGGTCGGAGAGCACCAGGATGCGTACGCCGTCCTCGATGGCCTCGGACACGTGGCGGCAGATCTGGGTGAGCCGGGCCTTGATGCCCTCTCCTCCGTCGCGCAGCGGGTACAGCCCGGAGACGCGCACGGCCTTGAAGCCGGGCAGGTCGCCGTCCTCGTCGATGGAGAGCAGCTTGGCCAGCTCGTCGTTGTCGATGATCGGGTACGGCAGCACCACCTGACGGCAGCTCGCCGGCCCCGGGTCGAGCAGGTTGCCTTCCGGGCCGATCGTGGTGCCCAGGCTGGTCACCAGTTCTTCGCGGATCGCGTCCAGCGGCGGGTTGGTGACCTGGGCGAACAACTGGTGGAAGTAGTCGAACAGCAGGCGCGGCCGGGTGGACAGCGGCGAGATCGGGGTGTCCGTACCCATCGACCCGAGCGGCTCGGCGCCGGTCCGGGCCATCGGCGCGACGAGGATCTTCAGCTCCTCCTCGGTGTAGCCGAACACCTGCTGGCGGCGGGTCACCGAGTCGTGGGTGTAGACGATGTGCTCGCGCGGCGGCAGGTCCGCGATGTCGATCAGACCGGCGTGCAGCCACTGGTCGTACGGTTCGGCGGCGGCGAGCTCGCTCTTGATCTCGTCGTCGTGGACGATGCGGCCCGCCGCGGTGTCCACCAGGAACATGCGGCCCGGCTGCAGACGGCCCTTGGCGACGACCGTGGCCGGGTCGAGGTCGAGCACGCCCGCCTCGCTGCCCAGCACGACCAGCCCGTCGCTGGTGTGCCACCAGCGGCCGGGGCGCAGCCCGTTGCGGTCCAGCACCGCGCCGATCAGCGTGCCGTCGGTGAACGCGACGCTGGCCGGTCCGTCCCACGGCTCCATCAGGCTGGCGTGGAAGCGGTAGAAGGCGCGCCGGGCCGGGTCCATGCCCGGGTCGTTTTCCCACGCTTCGGGAATCATCATCAGTACGGCGTGCGGCAGGCTGCGCCCGGCCAGGTGCAGCAGTTCCAGCACGGCGTCGAAGTTCGCCGAGTCGGACGCCTCCGGCGTACAGATGGGGAAAAGCCGCTTGATGTTTCCGGGCACGTTCGGCGAGGCGAGCAGCGCCTCGCGGGCGGCCATCCAGTTGCGATTACCGCGGATCGTGTTGATCTCACCGTTGTGCGCGATGATGCGGTACGGGTGGGCCAGCGGCCACGACGGGAACGTGTTGGTGGAGAACCGGGAATGCACCAGGGCGATCGCGCTGTCCACCCGCTCGTCGCACAGGTCCGGGAAGAACTCGGGCAACTGGTCCGGGGTGAGCATGCCCTTGTAGGTGATGGTGCGGCAGGACAGTGACGGGAAGTAGGCGGCCACGCCACGCTGCGCGGTCTCCCGTTCGGTCTGCCTGCGGATGCAGAACGCGACCCGGTCCAGGTCGAGGCCGTCGAGGGGGTCACCCGCGGCGCCGGCGTCCGAACTCGTCAGCCGGTGCGCGGCCAGGAACACCTGGCGGATCGCGGGACGCGCCGCGTCGGCGGTCTCCCCCAGCCCGGACGGGTTCACCGGCACGTCGCGCCAGCCGAGGATGTCACCGCCTTCGACCAGGGCGTACTTCTCGAACACCGCTACCGCGCGGGCGGCCGCGCCGGGGTCGTTCGGCAGGAAAACCAGGCCGGTCGCGTACCGGCCGGCCGCAGGAAGTTCGAAGTCGACGACCGCGCGCAGGAAGGCATCCGGGACCTGGATCATGATGCCGGCGCCGTCACCCGTGTTGTACTCCGCGCCGCGGGCGCCGCGATGGTCCAGCCGGATCAGAGCGGAAAGCCCCTTGGCGACCACGTCGTTGCTGCGCCGGCCGTGCAGGTCGGCCACGAATGCCACGCCACACGCGTCGTGCTCGTGCGCCGGGTCGTACAGCCCCTGGGCGCGATTCTGAGCGGCGGGCGAGCTCTCGGCGCGACTGGTGTCCGCCGTGGGCAGGTTCAGCGGGTGCGGAAGAGCCACCGGGCCTCCTGTCGTCACTGGTGTTTCGTATCAAGGTCGGGACGACGTCGGCCCTGCAAAGTCACTAGAGTCTACGTTAAGGGTTACCGATCTCCGCCAGATGCAGATTCGTCACACTGCGGATCGAGCACACTTCCGTCCGCACGCGTTGACCCCCGCACGATTGGGTAGTCTCGCGCGGTGGCGCATCCAACTTCCGACGTCTTCGCCAGACTGGAACGCTTCTATGACGCTGTGCCCCGCGACGCCGCTGTCGCGGAGGACATCGGGAGTTTCGTGCTCTTCGTGCGCGACGGCGCGGGCTGGCCTTTCTACGCCCGACCCCGGATCGGGGCGCCGACACCGTCTGCAGCCGATGTTACTGCGGTGCGGCAGCGCCAACGAGACCTCGGGATCGCCGAGGCTTTCGAATGGGTCCATGACACCACCCCCGACCTGCTTCCGGTAGCCCGGTCCGCCGGCCTGGAGGTACTGCTCGCGCCGCTGATGGTACTGCAGCGGGCCGCGCTGGTCCCGGACCTTCCCCTGCCGGACGCGCGAATCCGGCTGCTCGACCCGGCCGCGCCCGCGTTCGCGGACGATCTGGCCGCCAGTCGCGCGGTCGCCCAGCTCGGCTTCGGCGCACCCGCCGCGCCGGCGTTTCCCACCGGGGACGGGCCGCTGGTCACCGCGGCGGCGGGGCCGCGCGAGCGCGACGCCGTGACCCGCCCCGACGACGCGCAGGTCGACGACGCGCGGCAGCGGCAGACGGCCGGGCGGCACACCACCGCGGTGGTCGAGTCGCCCACCGAAGGCATCCTGGCCAGCGGAATCGTGCAGCAGGTCGGCGACGTCGCCGAGGTGGCCGGGGTGGCCACCCTGCCGTCGGCCCGCCGCCGCGGGTACGCGTCCCAGCTCACCGCGAGCCTGGCCCGGCATGCGCTGCAGTCGGGCGCCGACCTGGTGTTGCTGTCCGCCGGTGACGACGATGTGGCCCGGCTGTACTCGCGGATCGGCTTCCGCCGTATCGGCACGGCATGCATCGGCGAACCCGCGCCCGCCGCGTTGTGAACCGTCCCACCCCATGATCGCCGGGCGTGGCGCGCCCGGTGGCCGCCGGTCAGGGCGCCACCACGGAACGTCGCCGTCAGTCCGGGGGCTGCCACCGCGTGGCCAGGCCGTGCACGTGGCCCAGCATGCGCGGACGCAGCGAGCCCAGGGCCGCATCGCGGGCCCGCAACGCCAGCCGCCCGCGCGCCTGCACGACCGCCGACATCCTCCGCATCTGGCGCACCATGCTCGTCGTGCGGGGCGCCCGCATCCGGCTGTAGGCGTCGATCGCCTCGTGCAGTTCCCGGCCGGGCCGGGCGTTGGCGGTCAACGCCGCCAGCGTCGCCACGTCCTCGAACGCCAGGCACGCCCCCTGCCCGAGGTGGTGGGGCATCGCGTGACCCGCGTCGCCGACCAGCACCACCCCGCCCGTCCCGCCGCCGAACCCGTACGCGCGGGGCAGCGGCCGCAGCTCGCGGACCTCCTGCGGCACCAGCTCCTCGGGGCGGGTCGCCGCCAGCAGATCACCGACCGGCGCATGCCAGTCCGCGAACCACCGGCGCAACAGCGACAACTGGGTGGCGGGCGGCTCCGGCCGGGGTGCCCCGGCGGCGGTGGCGACCCAGTACATGCCGCCTCGGCCGGCCGCCCGCGCACCCAACGGCATCGACACGAACCGGTACCCGGCGCCGAGCGTCTCCCCGCCGTCGGCCACCTCGGCGGGCAGGCGGGGCAGCCGGTAGTCCGGGACGACCGCCTGCCACGCCGCGAAGCCCGAACCGACCGCCACGGACTCCGGGGCCACCGCGCGGCGTACCGGGCTGTCGATGCCGTCCGCGGCCACCAGCAGATCCGCCTCGAACACGGTGCTGCCGTCGGTGACCGCGGGGCGCCGGCCACGGCCCAGCCGCACGGTACGCACCGGCACACCGGTACGGATCTCCACCAGGTCACCGAGGCCCGCGACCAGCGCGTCGTACAGGTCCTCCAGGTGCACGACCGCGCGCGCGGGCCCGGCACCGGAGCGGGTCCGGGGCGCCACCAGCCATTGGCCGTCCGGGCGCCGCACACCGCCGTCGGGCAGCGGGGCGGCGATGCCGGCCCAGCCGCCGTCGGGGTCGATGGCCTCCAGGGCGCGCCGGCCGTTGGCCCACAGCACCAGCGCGGTCGGTGGCGCAGCGATGCGTTCGCCCTGCTCCAGCAGGGTCACCCGCCATCCGGCACGGGCCAGCGCACCGGCGGCGGCCAGGCCGGCCATTCCCGCGCCCACCACCACGGCCGTGCGCACGTCGCCGCCTCCCGCCCCGGGGCTGCCGGATCAGTGCTCGTCGGTGGTGCCGGCCGACGAGCCGGCCGGCTGCGCCCCGTCTCCGGTCGCCGGACCCGGTGCAGCATCCCGGGCCGAACCCGGCCCGGCCTCCGTGGCCGGTTCCTGGGCGGTGTCGGCCCCCGGGGCGGCGTCCGCGCCGGTTGCGGATGCGGCGTCCGCCGCCGTCGCGTCGGCGGATTCGGTCCCGGCCGCGGAGGCCGGTGCGGTCGCGGCGGATTCGGTCTCGGCCGCGGACGCCGGTGCGGTCGCGGAGGCGGAAGCGGAGCCCGCCGCGGCGGGCTCGGCCGCCGGATCCAGCGGCGGCAGGACCCCGGTCTCCCGGTACGCCTGGAAACGCTCCTCGCTGACCACCTGATAGGCGCGGGGCGCTTTGGACCCGGCCGGCTCCGCGGACTCCGTGACATCCACCTGGGAAAGGTCCGCGGACGCGGCCGGCTCGGGCGCGGTCTGCGGCGCGTCGATCGGCACCACGTACTCGCGGGGGCCCTTGACCAGCAGGAAGTAGGCGAGCGCGCCGAGGAACACCAGGATGGAGGTGAAGACGTTGAGGCGGATGCCGAAGAAGTGGTTCGCGTCGTCGACGCGCAGCATCTCGATCCAGCACCGGCCCACGGTGTACGCCATCACGTACAGCGCGAACGCCCGGCCCCGGCCGAACTTGAACCGGCGGTCCGCCAGGAACACCAGCACGGCCACGCCCACGTTCCAGATCGCCTCGTACAGGAACGTCGGGTGGTACAGGTCGGGCAGGGTGACCGGCTTGCCGTCGATGACGATGGCGTGCCCGGCGTTCGAGCGGTCCATGTCGTGCACGCGCAGGCCCCACGGCAGCGTGGTGACGCTGCCGTACAGCTCGTTGTTGAACCAGTTGCCGAACCGCCCGATCGCCTGCGCCAGCGGCAGGCCGGGAGCGAGCGCGTCGGCGAAGACGCTCAACGGCAGGCCGAGCTGGCGCGCCGCGATCCAGGCGCCGAGCGCGCCACCGGCGACCGCACCCCAGATGCCGAGGCCGCCTTCCCAGATGTAGAAGGCGCGGATCGGGCTGCCCCCGGCGCCGAAGTAGTCCTGCGGCGACGTGATGACGTGGTAGATGCGGGCACCGACGATGCCGAACGGCACCGCCCACACCGCCATGTCCAGCGACGCCCATGGCGCCACGCCGCGGCGGCGCAGCCGCGCCTCCATGACCAGCACCGCCACGACGATGCCGAGCACGATGCACAGCGCGTACGCGCGGACCGGGAAACCGAAAACGTGCCAGACCGACACGGTGGGGCTGGGGATTGCGGCGAGCGTCACGGGTGCACAGGCTACCGCCGTACGGCGGGCCCGCAATCCCCAGGGCGGTCAGCGCTGCGGGCTGCGTACTCCCTGGGCCAGCTCGGCGCTGAGCGCCCGCAGGCGCTGCCGGCCGGTGGCGGCGTCGGGGGCCTCCAGCACGCACCGGATCAGGGCGCTGCCCACGATCACCCCGTCGGCGAAACCGGCCACCTCGGCCGCCTGCGCCCCGGTGCCGACGCCCAGGCCCACCCCGACCGGCATGTCCGGGTCGGCCGCGCGGATCCGGGCGACCAGATCCGGCGCCTGCCGCGACACCTGGGAGCGGGCGCCGGTGACACCCATGAGCGCGGTGGCGTACACGAAGCCGCGGCAGTGCTGCAGCGTCATCGCGATCCGCGCGTCGGTCGACGACGGGGAGACCAGGAACGTACGGTCGATCGCGTACCGATCGGCGGCGGCGAGCCACTCGGCCGCCTCGTCCGGGATCAGGTCCGGGGTGATCATGCCGGTGGCCCCGGCCGCGGCGAGGTCGCGGGCGAACGCGTCGACGCCGTACTTCTCGATCGGGTTCCAGTACGTCATGAGCACGACCTGCGCGCCCGTGGCCGCAACCGCCTCGATGATGCGCAGCGTGTCGCGGGTACGCACCCCGCCCGCGAGCGCGATGTCGCTGGCCTTCTGGATCACCGGCCCGTCCATCACCGGGTCCGAGTACGGCAGCTCCACCTCGATGACGTCGCACCCGGCCTCGGCCATCGCGACCATCGAGGCGATGCTGTCGTCCACGGTCGGGAACCCGGCGGGCATGCAGCCCACGAGCAGCGCCCGCCCCTCGGCGCGGGCCTTGCCGAACGTCTCGGCGATGCTGGTCACGAATTCTCCCCGGGGACGAGCGTCGAGAGGTCGCCGAGCAGCCCGAAGTACGCCCCGGCGGTATGCACGTCCTTGTCGCCGCGGCCGGACAGGTTCACCACGATGGTCGGGGTGCGGCCCAGCTCGGCCGCCAGCCGCGGCGCGAGGCGGGCGGCCCCGGCCAGCGCGTGCGCGCTCTCGATCGCCGGGATGATGCCCTCGGTACGGCACAGCAGCTGGAACGCGGCCATCGCCTCGGCGTCCGTGACCGGCTCGTACGTGGCCCGCCCGGTGTCGTGCAGCCAGGCGTGCTCCGGGCCCACGCCCGGGTAGTCCAGCCCGGCGGAGATCGAGTGCGATTCCATCGTCTGGCCGTCGTCGTCCTGCAGCACGTACGTGCGGGCGCCGTGCAGCACCCCGGACGAGCCACCGGTGATCGACGCGGCGTGCCGGCCGGTTTCGACGCCGTCGCCGCCGGCCTCGAAGCCGTACAGGCGCACGCCGGCGTCGGGCACGAACGCGTGGAAGATGCCGATCGCGTTGGAGCCGCCGCCCACGCACGCGGCCACCGCGTCGGGCAGGCGACCGAGCTGATCGAGGCACTGAGCGCGGGCCTCGGTGCCGATGCCGCCCACGAAGTCGCGCACCAGCTCCGGGAACGGGTGCGGCCCGGCGGCCGTACCCAGAAGGTAGTGGGTGGTCTCGACCGTGGAGACCCAGTCGCGCAGGGCCTCGTTGAGCGCGTCCTTGAGCGTGCGCGAGCCGGTGGTGACCGGTACGACCGTGGCGCCGAGCATCCGCATCCGCGCCACGTTGAGCGCCTGGCGTTCCGTGTCGACCTGGCCCATGTACACGACGCAGTCCAGGTCGAGCAGCGCCGCGGCGGTGGCGCTGGCGACGCCGTGCTGGCCCGCGCCGGTCTCGGCGATGACCCGCTTCTTGCCCATCTTCTGCGCGAGCAGGGCCTGGCCGAGGACGTTACGCACCTTGTGCGCGCCGGTGTGGTTCAGATCCTCGCGCTTGAGCAGGATCTCCGCGCCGACCGCGGCGGACAGCCGCTCGGCGCGGTACAGCAGGGACGGGGTGCCCGCGTAGTCGCGCAGCAGCCCGGTGAACCGGCCCTGGAACTCCGGGTCGGTCTTGGCGTGCCGGTACGCGGCGTCCAGCTCGTCGAGCGCCTTGACCAGAGCCTCGGGGACGAAACGGCCGCCGTAGCGGCCGAAGTGACCGGCCAGATCGGGCAACTCGCTCATCGGACGGGCCTCGGGGTCGCCGGGTGGTTGCCCGCGTTGACCAGCTCGGCGACCGCGTCGCGCGGGCTCTTCTTCGTGACCAGGCCCTCGCCGACCAGGACCGCGTCGGCGCCGGCCGAGGCGTACCGGATCAGGTCGTGCGGGCCGCGCACCCCCGACTCGGCGATCTTCACGACGTTGTTGGGCAGGCCGGGCGCGATCCGCTCGAAGACGGACCGGTCCACCTCCAGGGTCCGCAGGTCGCGGGCGTTGACGCCGATGACCTGGGCGCCGGCCGCGAGCGCGCGGTCGGCCTCCTCCTCGTTGTGCACCTCGACGAGGGCGGTCATGCCGAGCGACTCGATGCGTTCGAGCAGGCCGACCAGCACGTTCTGCTCCAGCGCGGCCACGATCAGCAGCACCAGGTCGGCGCCGTGGGCGCGGGCCTCGTGCACCTGGTAGCTGGAGACGACGAAGTCTTTGCGCAGCACCGGGACCTGCACCGCGGCGCGGACCGCGGCGAGGTCTTCCAGGGACCCGCCGAACCACCGGCCCTCGGTGAGCACGCTGATGCAGCGGGCGCCGCCGGCCGCGTACTCCCCGGCCAGCTCGGCCGGGTCGGGGATGTCGGCGAGCGCCCCCTTGGACGGCGACGAGCGCTTGACCTCGGCGATCACCGCCACGCCGGGCTTGCGCAGCGCCGCGTACGCGTCGATCGCGGGCGGGGCCGCCGCGGCCAGGTCGCGGACCTGCTCCAGCGGCACCTGCTCCTGCCGACGGGCCACGTCCTCGCGAACCCCGGCCAGGATCTCCTCAAGAACATTCTGCGGTCCGGCGCCCCGGTCGGCGGGTCCGCCAGCGCCTGCTTCCGCCTGATCGGATGTCACGTAATGACTCCCCTCTCCGGGTGCCTTCCGCCCGATGCTAGGCGGGGGCGGTCGTCATCGACCGCCCGGGGTGCGACCCACACCACTACGTGGGCGCGGCATAATGCCCTGCCAGGAGCCTGTCTCGTTGGTCACAGGCGTATCTGCGGTCCCGCGTGTCGGCCTGCACCGAATCGGATGATCGGTGGATCCCACATAGCGTTGACGTCGCCGTCACGGCACGGAAACACGACTCGGGCATCATCTGATTCGGGCAAACTGGTTCCCGGCGTCGGGGGCGCCGGCCGTCGATCAGTTGTGGAGTTGACCATGGCGAGTGCAGTGAATGCGCAGACCAGCGGCTTCGTCGCTCTCTCCCGCGCGGTGTGTTCGGTCGCCGTCGACCTCGTCGCCGGTGTCGAGCGGGTGGTGGGCGACGGCAAGGTGCGCACCGCGCAGAGCAACGCGTGGGACGCCATCTGCGCGGACCGCGCGGCCCGTCAGGCCCGCGCGGATCTGGATCGTCTCGTGGCGGACCTGCTGGCGTCCGGCCCGCCCCTGCGCGGTGAGCGCGTTCAGGTGGTCGGATCGTCGCCGCGGTCGAGCGCGTCCCAGACGGCCCTGGTGTCCACCGGCGGCGTCTCCCGCGGCTGAGCGCCGCTCGCCTCCCGGGCGTCCGTGAGCCGGGGCGCGGACGAGGGTGGAGGCGCCGCGCTGCCGCGCTCGTAGCGGGAGCCCATGGCCGACCACTCATGGCCGTGCCGGGCCGCCCACCAGCCGGCGAGCGCGACCAGTGCGCCGCCGAGCACGCACGCGGCAGGCCCGAGCGTCGCGGCCGCCCCGGCGGCGCCCGCGTCCAGGCCGGCGCGACCGGCGATGGCGGTGGCCGCCAGCCCCACCCCGATCACCGCGATCAGCCCGCCCAGCAGGCGCCGGGTCACCCCGCGGGTGGCCAGCAACGCACCCGCGCCGGCGATGGCCACCAGCGCGAGCGCCACCAGCCACGGCATCTGCTCCGCGCCGGTGCGCGTGGCGCGCAGATCGGTCAGGCCGGGCCGCACGGTCACCTGCACCGACCAGGTGCGGGTGGCCGCGTACAGGGCGAGGCCCGCGCCGGCCGCGCACGCCAGCGCAGCCGGGCCGAGCAACCGTTGCGGGGCCATCAGCGGGCGGCGCGCAGGGTCTCGGCGGACGCGATGGCGGACAGGACCGCCGCCGCCTTGTTCCGGGTCTCCTGTTCCTCCGCGGCCGGGTCGGAATCCGCGACGATGCCCGCACCCGCCCCGACGTACGCGACCCCGTCGCGCAGCAACGCGGTGCGGATCGCAATCGCCATGTCCATGTCGCCGGCGAAACCGAAGTAGCCGACCGTTCCGCCGTACAGGCCGCGGCGGGTCGGCTCCAGCCCTTCGATGATCTCCATGGCGCGCACCTTCGGCGCCCCGGACAGCGTGCCCGCAGGGAACGTCGCGGCCAGCGCGTCGAACGCGGTCCGGTCCGCGCGCAGCTCCCCGACGACCGTGGAGACGATGTGCATGACGTGGCTGTACCGCTCGATGCGGGCGAAGTCCGGCACCTCAACCGAGCCCGGCGCGCACACCCGGCCCAGGTCGTTGCGGCCCAGATCGACCAGCATGACGTGCTCGGCACGTTCCTTCGGGTCCGCCAGCAGCTCCGCGGCCAGCGCGTTGTCCTGTTCCGGGGTGGCGCCGCGCCAGCGGGTACCCGCGATCGGGTGCAGCAACGCGCGCCGGGTGCCGTCAGGCTCCGCGCTGACCTTCAGGTGGGCCTCCGGCGAGGAGCCCACGATGTCGAAGTCGTCGAAGCGCAGCAGATACATGTACGGGCTGGGATTGGTGGCCCGGAGCACCCGGTACACGTCGAGCGGGTTGGCGTCCGTGGGACGTTCGAAGCGCTGACCCACCACGATCTGGAAGCACTCCCCCGCTCGGATCGCCTCCTTGGCCTGCTCGACCGCCTTCCGGTACTCCCCCGCCGCGGTCCGGCTCACCGCCGTGCCCGGTGCGACCCGGGTGACCGTCGAGATCATCGGCGGGGTGGGCCGGGACAGCGCGGTGGTCATCGCGTCCAGCCGCCCCACCGCGTGGTGGTACGCGGCCCGCCGCCCCTGCTCGTCCGCGTCGTCGGCGAGCACCGCGTTGGCGACCAGGATCGCCGACCCGTCGTGGTGGTCCAGCACCACCAGATCCGTGGCCAGCATCATGCCCAGCTCGGGCAGGGGCACGTCGTCGACCGCCTCGGCGGGCAGCCGCTCGAATCGGCGGACCAGGTCGTAGCTGAGATAGCCGACCATGCCGCCGGTCAGCGGTGGCAGACCCGCGTCCGCGTCCGCCGCCGCATCCTGCGGTGAGGCGAGCGCGGCGACCGTCTCGCGCAGCGCTACCACCGGATCGCCGTCGACCGGTACGCCCGCGGGCGGCTCACCGAGCCAGGCCGCCTGACCGTCGCGCTCGACCAGCGTCGCCGCGCTGCGCACACCGATGAACGAGTACCGCGACCACGCGGCGCCCTGCTCCGCCGACTCCAGCAGGAACGTGCCCGGGCCCCCGGCCAGCTTCGTGTACACCCCCACCGGGGTCTCGCCGTCCGCGAGCAGCCGCCGCACCACGGGCACGACCCGGCGGTGCGCCGCCCGCGCGACGAACCCGTCTTCGTCGGGAACCACCGCGCCGCTGGTCACAATGTGCTCCCCTCGGGCGCGCCCTCCCGGCCCTCGCTTCGCTCGGTGCAGTCGGTCACGCTGTGCTCCCCTCGGGCGCCGTCACCGGCAACTCGTCGGAGAAGCAGGTGTGCGTGCCCGTGTGGCAGGCCGCGCCGATCTGGTCGACGGTGAGCAGCAGCGCGTCGCCGTCGCAGTCCAGCGCCGCCGACCGCACGTACTGGTGGTGGCCGGAGGTCTCGCCCTTCACCCAGTACTCCTGGCGGCTGCGGGAGTAGTAGGTGGCACGGCCGGTGGTCAGCGTGCGATGCAGCGCCTCGTCGTCCATCCACGCCAGCATCAGCACGTCGCCGCTGCCGTGCTCGCGCACGATCGCGGCCACCAGGCCGTCGGGGGTGCGTTTGAGGCGGGCGGCGATGGCCGGATCCAGCGCGGACCGGGGGGCGATTTCAGGTACGGACACGCCTGCGATTGTCCCGCACCCGGTGCCGGGATGCGCGCGGGCCGCCTTCAGCCCACGATCCGGGCACCCGTCACGTCAAGATCTCCAACACGAGTCTTCTCAGCGAGGCTCCGCAGAATGGGCATGATTCCACAAATGTGTGCTCGCTGATGCGCTTCTGCCGGTCCGCCGTGAACAGTACGCCGCCCTCGAGGGCGACTACCTCGAAATGGGCGCCGCATTCCATGCAGACGTGGTCCAGAAATTCACCCACCAACGCCCCGGAAAATTCTTCTTCGGTGACCGTGCCGGCAATGACGCGACCGTCGAGGGCAGCCAGGTCCATCCCGTTGCTCCAGTGGAGGACGTAATAAAACGCGGGCCAGCCCGGGCGCAGGCGAACAAGAAATCTGCGAAGCCTCGGGTGCTTGGCCAATCGCGCATCGACGAGCCGATCGAATCGGGCACCGGAATCGGGCGGGACCACGTCGTCCGCGGTGAAGTAGGTGATTACTTTCCCTGCAACTGTGAGTTCCGTCGGCACCTATCTGTCCCTCTCGTCGGTAGACATGACTGTCGCCTCACCTCGGTCCATGGGAGACCCCGAGCCGGGCATCACTCGGCTCCGGCGCCACCACCCTCGGCCATGGGCCTGGCCCTGATCATGTTCGGGACGAGGATCTCGGACTCACCGGCTCCGGGCATGGTCTGGACAATTCCCTGGCCGGGAGCGAGGCGCGCCACGTAGATCGTGCCGTCCGGTCCGGCGAAGATCTTCGCCACGGCCGGGTCAGTGGTGAACGAAATCATACTCTTGGGCCCGATTTCATCCATTTCCGTGCCGAAGGCGCCGTGGGCCTGAACGTAGTTGTCTTCACTTCCCCAGCTCTCGATTCCCGCATTGTGCGCCTCACGCGATGCCGCCAGAGCTTCCGCCACGGACCCCGTTTCGCCGTACTTCTCGGCGGCCGCGTCGCTCATGATGAGCCCGGTCTCCTCGGCGATCCAATTTTCGAGGGCCCTGGAGGTACCGCGATAGACAACTCGTCCCAGGTCCATGTCGGCCTGGCGCGATCCGCCCTTGAAGTCATCTCCGACCAGCCATCCTCTGCCGACGGACGCGGCATTGATGTAGCCGGACGGGTCGGTGAAACCCCCACCGTCGACCGTGTCGCGGACCTGGGCTTCCATGCCGTCCGGACACATTCCCTCGCCATAATGGTGCGCAACACAAATTTGGTACCAGACACCCAGCTCCTGGTCATTGCGCATCGTCTGGTTGTTCAGATGAAAGTCCGCAGTCGCCTTGGCGTAGGCCAGACTCATGCGTCCGTAATACGGGTCGTTGGTCTTGACCAGGACATGGCGGGTGATCGGGACGTAAACCGGCCCGGACGACCGATCAACATTGTGTTCGCAGGCGTTGGCGCTGGCACATCCGCCCCCGACGCTGCCGGGAGCCGAAGCCGGGGCGGCGGAGCGTTCCTTGTTGAGGGCGGCTTGCGGGCCGTAGAAGTGGTCGTCGTCGCGCAGCCCGGTGGGGTCGCTGTGGGTGATGGGGTCGTTGTTGGAGTAGCTGTAGGCGTTCCACTGCGTGGGGTCGGTAAGGTCGTGGACCGGGTCGACGGAGATGAACCGCCCCAGCGCCGGATCATATTCGCGGGCACCGATGTGAGTGAGTCCGGTCGGGTCGTTGGTGCCGCCGACGAAGCCCTTGGTGTTGGGCCACAAGGGCTGGGTGCCGCGAGGCCCGCCATAGGGGTCCTGGCGGCGGATGTCGACCTTCTGGGTGTAGGCGTTGACGCTGATCTGCTGGGTGCCCTGGTGGTCGCTGAACAGCCAGGTCAACGCCTGGGTGCCGACGGTACGCGACGCCACGGTCTGGCCGGCGAAGTCGTAGTAGCGGGTGCCGGTAAGGGTGGCAGTGCTGCCGGAGACCTGGCGGCGGATTTCCATGCCGGGCAGGTAGAGGGTGGCGCCGGTGGCGTCGCGGCGGATCAGCCGGGTGCCGTCGGGGTCGAACAGGTTGGTGGTGGTGCTGGCGCCTTCGACGACCTTGGTGAGGTGGCCTTCGGCGTCCCAGGTCAGGTTCTGGCTTGCGGTGGCGCCGGGCCGGGCGTTCTGGTTGCCGCTGTTGTCGTAGCCGTAGTTGACGGTGGTGCCGGTGCTCTGCCCGGGGGTGGTGGTGGTCATCGCGGTGGGGGCGTGCGGGCGTACGACACCGGCTCCCGGTGTGGGCGTGGTGTAGGTGCGGACCGTGTCGCCGAGGCTGGTGTGGGAGACCTCTTTGGTCCGGTTGCCGATCTTGTCGACGGTCCAGTCCTGCCAGTACGGCGCGGGGCCGCCCAGGTTGGGCACCGACGGGGTGCTCGCGCAGTCCACTCCGGCCTTCGGAGTCCAGGCGGTGGTGAGCCTGCCGAGCGGGTCGTAGGTGAAGCACTGGGTGTCGGCGGTGCCGACCTGCGGTGCGTCGGCCACGGTCGTGATCTGGCCGGCCGGGTTGTAGGTGTAGGTGCGGTCGGCGACCGTACCGCTGGAGGTTTCCGGTTTGACCTTGACGTCGGTGACCCGGCGGGTGGCGGTGTCGTAATAGGTCCCCTGTTCGGCGAAGACCCCGCCGGTGGTCTTGAGGGTGGTGACGGTGGGCTCACCGTACGCGGTGTAGAGCTGGCCGCTGACGTACGAGCCGACGTTGGTCATGTTGGTGGCCAGCGACGAGGGCAGGCCGGTGACGGCTTCGTAGGTGGTGGTGACGTTCTCGCCGCCGAGGTTGCCGCCCGCGGGGTAGCTGATGGAGTTCGGCACGCCCGTCGCGGTGTAGCCGTAGCCGTAGGTGTAGGTGCCGGCCAGCCCGGTCTCGACGGCGGGGATGACGTAGTTGGCACCGGTGGGCTGGTAGCGCTGGGTGAAGTTGATGGCCTGCCATTTGTAGGCATTGCCGTTGTCGTACCGGATGCTCTGGGTCATCTGCCCGCGGATGGTGATGCCGGTGTACAGCTTGTCGTAGATCCACTCGGCGCGTTTGGTGCCCGTCGTCGAGTTGTCGTAGACGGCGGTTTTGCGGCCGAGCGAGTCATACGTGTAGGCGAGGGTGTTGTTCCGGGCGTCGGTGGTGGTGACGAGCTCGTTGTAGTCGTTGTATGCGGAGGTGCTGCGGCCGGCGTCGGGGTCGTTGGCCTCGGTCTGGCGGCCTCTGGGGTCGTACTTGTAGGTCCACTGGTCGCCGGCGGGGTCGGTGACCGCGGTGCGCTGGTCCTTGCGGTTGTAGGCGTACTTCGTCGTGTCGTAGGCGCCGTCGATGCCGGACGCGGTGGTGTATTGGCGCAGTTCGACGGTGTGGCCGCGGGCGTCGGTCACGGTCGTGGCGGGGGTGCCGCCGGCCGGGGGGATGACGGTGGTCTGGTCACCGCCGTAGACGGTGGTGGTGCGCCATTTCTCGACGAGGTTGGTGACGCCGTCACTGGCCATGAAGATGGCGTCGGTGGTTCGTCCGGCGCGGTCGTACAGGTTGCGGGTCAATGCGGGGACGGAGCCTTCGGGTTCCCAGTAGAGGGTGCCGGAGGCGGTGCCGGGTTCGGCGTGCGGGTTGTAGGTCGAGCCGACCCGGCCCCACGCGTCGTAGATGGTGTCGGTGACGATCCGGCCGCCGCCGACCGCGGGGCTCTGGGTCTGCCGGTTACGCAGGAACCCGTCGAAGATCTGATACCCGGTCACGTAGTTCCCGGCCGCGTTGAGCGTGTCGGTCTGCACGTACGGGTAGGTGGACCGGTTCGCCGAGTACGCGTACGAGTAGCGCACCGACGGGGTGGTGGGGTTGCCGGCCTTGGACCAGCCGATGTTCCAGACCTGACTGGTGCGGCCGAGCCCGTCGTACGTGATCTCGGTGAGACGACCGTTCGGGTCGGAGACCTTGGTCTTGCTCTCCCAGTAGGGGTTCGTCACGGTGGTGGTCACCCAGCCGAGCTGATTAGTGTCGGTACGGCTGGTGACCAGCCCGGTAGCCGGGCTGTACACGGTCGTGGTGGTGTTGTTCCTGATGTCGGTCGTCGTCAGTTGACGGCCGAACGCGTCGTAGCTGGTTCGGCTGGTGGTCTGCCAGGCGGTTCCGCCGGCCGGAGTCCAGTCCTTCAGTGTGTCGCTGCGGGTGACCTGCCCGTAGACCGGTGCCGTGCCCGCGCTGGTCGCGCCGTCGTAGTAGCTGAGCGCGTCGGAGATGACCTGGTCACCGTTGGTGGGTGTGGTGCCGCAGGTCAGCGCGGTGGTGGTGACCTGCCGGGGCAGGGTGACGATGTTCTTGGCGGTGTTGCGGTTGTAGCTGTAGGTGGTGCACTTCTCGTCACCGCTGGCCGCGATGTCGCCGTCGTCCTGGGTCCAGTTGGTGGTGCCGTAGGTGTCGTCGAAGTCGCTGCGACTGCCGGTGACCCGCCAGCCGCGGTCGCCGTCGGTACCGAGCGCGGTGCCGGTGTAGGCGACGCGGGTGTTGACGTAATGGGCTGTCACGGTGTCGCCGTTGATGGTGCGCGACGCGGTCGCCAGGGAACGCCAGGGCACGTTGACGGTCTTGCTGACCGGCTTGTCGGTGGTGCCGTTGTAGGTGACCTGTTCGCGGACCATGCCGGCGAACTGGTCCTCGTCGTACACGGTCTCCGAGCCCAGCGACGCGGGCACGGTGACGGTGCGGGTGCCGCCGGAGGGTGCGGCCTTGTCGCCGTTCATACCGCGCAGGTACGTGGTGCGGGTCAGCGTCTTGGCGGTGTCCCCGACCTGCGTCGTGACGGTGGCGTAGCCGCGGAACTGGTCCCAGGTCTTGCGTTTCGGCCTGCTCAGCCCGTCGTCGTCGGCGTAGTGCCACGCCGGGTCACCCTCGTACGTGTAGAAGGTGGTCTTGGTCGGCGTCTGGTGACCGTCCGCGAGTTGCACGTCGGTCTCCAGGACCTGGCGCACGACGTACTTGTGCCACCACTCGGTGATGTCCGGGCCGTCCGGGTCGTACGGGTCGGGCCCGATGACCGGGTAGCACAGCTTCGTGTTGGTGCTGGGCGCCGACGGCAGGTTCGATGCGGTGCACTCGGGGGTGGAGTAGATGACCTGGGTGCGGGCGCCGGTCTCGGAGTAGATGTTGGACAGCCGCTGCCAGTTGTTGCTGGTGTTGTACTTGGTCATCACCCGGTTCGGCAGTGACACCGGCTCCAGGGTCACCGGCGGCAGGGCGATCGGCGTGCCGACCAGGCCGGTGTGCACGATCGAGGACAGCCACAAACCGGGGTCGGTGCCATCGCCGGTGGCCGGGAACGTGTGCCCGAACGTCCACGAGTCGACGTCCTGCCACGCCGGCGTGGCCACGGTGGTGTCCCACACCCGGGTCGTGATCTTCGTGAGGCGCTTGGTCGACCAGAACGTCGGCGAGTAGTCGTCACACGACGTGGCGCTCGTCTTGCACTCCTGGTCCCACGGGGTGTCCGGCCAGTGCTGCGCGTCATGGGTGGTGCAGTCGGTGGCGATGCACCGGTCCGAGTTCTGGAACACGATCTGCGCGGCAGGGTTCACGTTACGGTCGGTGGCGCCGCGGTCCCACGTGCCGTAGTCGATGCGGGCCAGGGTGCCGCCGCGCACATAGGAGATGTTCTTGCTGCTGGTGACTTCCTGCGCGTACTGGTTGAGTTCCTTGGTGTACCAGTACGACATCGTGTTGCCGCGGGTGTCGACGACGTAGTCGAGGTTCCACCGCCACGCCTGCGCGCAGTCGGAGTCGGTGAACGCGGCCGCGTGGCACGGCTCACCGGAGTGGTTGCCGTACACCGGCACGGTCCACGTCGAGTCGGTGTCGCTGCTCTGCCCCGCCGGGCGGTTCAGGCCGAAGAAGTACTGGGTGCCGTCGGTGGTGGTGACCTTCCAGTGCTCGCCGTCGTTGTCGCCGTTGCTCGCGCCGGTCAGCTTCTCGATCTTCGCACCGTTCTCGGTGCGGCCGTGCCAGCCCTTGCCCGACTCGTACACCAGTTCCGTGCTGGAGCCGTTCAGCGACATCACCGCGTTGTCGGAGCGCCAGCACAGGTCCGCGGTCTGCGCCGGGTTGTTGGGAGAACCGGCTTTGTCCTCGGCACAGGGCACGTAGCGGCGCTCGATGTAACCGGGCCAGAAGTCGAAGCCCTCACCGATCCAGGACGGCTGGTTGTTGGTGGCCGCGTTACGGCCGTCCACACTGGCCGACGAGTAGGAAAGACCGATCTTGGGCTCCGGCCCGCCGGACGACGGCGGGGTCCGCATCGGGTACGACCAGGTGAACGCACCGGAAGAACTGCCCGAGGCCCAGGTCGAGGAGGGGGCGAGGGAAGTGGCGGTGTAGTCACCGGCGTCCCCGGACGGCGCGGCAGCGGCGGCGAGCAGGGTGCCCCCGGTCGCTGCGGCGGCAGGCCGGAACTGCCCCGGCGCCCGATCGAGCGCGGGCACCGTGGTCACCGCTGCGTCACCGGTGAAGGCGGCGCCCTTGATCGTGCCGGTGCTGTCCGCGGCGACGGGGACGTCGGCGGTGACCGTTCCGGCGGCCGGGTTGTTGCTCGACGGCAACGGCACCGCCTTGCAGGCGGCCTCGTCCGGGGTGGTCAGCGCGCATGGGGGGAGTTGCCACAGGCGCAGCCGGGAGCCCCAGCCGGCGCCGTAGGCGTACCGGAAGGCGCGGTAGTCCACCGACACCGTCGCCGCACCACCACCCGTGGGCGCGGACACGCGGGTGACCAGGCCGTGCTTCCACTGCTCGGGCAGGCTCGACCGGTCGAGGACCTGCACCGTGAGGTCCGAGACCCGGTCCCCGGCGGCGCCCTTGCCGCGGCTCACCGACACCGGCGTGGTCCCGGCTCGTGCCGACTTCACCTTCGCGGTCCTGCCGGGCACGGCGACCGTCGCGGAGCCGGCGTCCGGCCATTCCGGGGCCGGCAGGTGCAGCGGCGCATGCTTCTTCGGTTTCCAGCCCTTACCGGCCACCTCCCCGCCTTCGGTGTCGAACTTCTCCTTCTGCCCCGGCAGGTGCACCGACGGGGTCTTGTCCGCCTGGGCCGGGGTGACGACCAGCGACGACGTTGCCAGCAGCCCGGCCAGCACCGCGCCGAGGGCGAGCCGCCAACGCGGGACACGACGGGCGGCCGGCGAGGAACCAAGGATGTTCACGGTGCGGTACTCCCGAGGGAAGGGAAGCCGGTCAGGAAACGCGAGGGGTTTCCGGTGGGCGCCCTTGTGCCGGGCGCCCACCGGATCGGGTCATTGGCTTATCTGCTGCTCGTGCAGATCGGCGACCTGCGCGTCGTTCATCGCGCCCTGGTACAGGTTCAGGTCGTCGATGCCGCCGAACCACTGGTCGTACCAGGCGCCGGTGCTGTTGTCGGACGACCACCACGCGCTGCCCACCGACAGCGGGCCGGCGGCGTTCCACCCGGTCCAGTTCTTGATGGGGTCGCCCGCGCGGACGCCGTCGACGTACAGCCGGACCTCCTTGGCCTCGGCGTCGTAGACCATCACCAGATGGGTGTAGTCGTCGAGGTCGTCGGCGCCCAGCACGGTCGGGGCGATGGCATGCGCGTACGTCTCCCCGAGGTCCTGGTCCGTGTTGACGGTCATCACCTCGAACCGCGGACCGGTCACCCCGTTCACGGTCGACTTGCGGGTGCCCAGGTAGAACGGCGACATCTTGGTCCCGCGCTGCGCGACCGCCGTCATCGTGGTGTCCAGCTTGCTGGGCTGCACCCACACCGACACGGTGAACGACTGATCGGTACGCAGCACCGGCCCCTCCTGCCACGACGGGGCGTCGCCCGCGGCGGCCGGGTTGCGCTGCGACGTGCCCAGCTCCTTGTCCTTCTGACCGTAGAACGGGTCGGCGGGGTCATCGACGAAGTGGGTGTCCGACAACGCCAGCCCCTGCGACGAGGCGGTCCGGCCGGCGCCCACGCCCGTGCCCTGGGTCAACGCCAGCCGCCGGTTCCACTCCGTACCGGCGTCGGGGGCCCGGCACACGCTGTCGTCCGGGATGGACGCGTCGTAGCAGGGCGCGGCGGTCTGGAAGTCCCACCGGCCAACCTCGACCGGCGCCAGGATCCCCGGCTCGTCCACGCCACCGGCGTCGTTCGCGGGCTGACCCACGAAGTCCTGCGCCACCAGCACCCGGTCGAACGCCTGCACGTCTGCGACGTTGCCCTTGAACCAGCCGGCCGCCGCACCCCCGGCCTGACCGCGGCCCACGGTCAGGCGGCCGTCGGCCGGCCACGGGGCTGCCGTACGGGCGACCTCACCGGCCAGGACGCCGTTGACGTAGAGGCGGATCTGCCCGGCGGCCTTGTCGTACACACCGGCCACGTGCGTCCACCGGCCCACGTCCGCCGCGGTCGACGAGAGCGCGACGCGGGCGGTGCTGGACTGCGCCGCGGTGTCACGCATCGTGAACGACCAGTGCGGCGCCGCCGGCGACCCCGACTGCACCGTGCCCAGCGCGAAGCCGGCCGCGTCGCTGCCCTCCTGCGCCACCACGGTCGTCTCGGTGGCTGGGCTGCCCAGCCGCACCCACGCCGCGACGCTGAACGACTTCGTCGTGTCCACCACCGACGAGTCGGTCGCCAGCTGCGACGAGGTGCCGTCGAACGTCGCCGACTTCCCACCCACCAGGTGCGCGTCCGGCGTCCAGGTGAGGCTCGTCGGGCTCAGCGGAGTGTCACCGGCCAGCGAGGGCTGGCTGTCCGCCTGCGCGGCGGACTCGTCTACGCCCGGATACGTCTCCAGACCCCACCGCGCCACCGCCGGGGACGGGCGGCCCACCTCGAAGGTGTACCCGGCGGGCGTGAAGTTGCCCGAGGAATCGAGGGCCCGCACGTAGAGCGTGTTGAGGCCGTACCGTGGCGCGGTCACCGTCACCGTCGCCGACCGGCCGGTCACCCCAGCGACCGTGGTCGTGGCCACCGACGAGGTCACCGACTCGTTCCAGCCGTACCTGAACGTGACCACGTCGGTGTCCGGCGAGGACAGAGTCACCGTGCCCGGCTGGCCGGGACCCGATGGCATGGACTGCCACACCGGCGGATTCAGGCTGGGCACCGTCGTGTCGACGGTGAAGACGCACCAGTCCGAATACGGGCTGACCTGTGAGTACGGGGACGGGTCGGTGCTGTAGGCGCGGAACGCGTACGTCTTGCCGTTGGTGAAAGGCAGTGTGGTGGACGCCCGCGAGCCGGCTGATGCGGACGCCTGGGCGGTCCCCTTGTAGACCCAGGCACCGGAGGCCGGGACCTCGTCCCACTCGAACGACGCCTTAAGCGCCTGGCCGGTGTCCGCGTCCGGGACGACGGCCGACAGCGCCGCCGACGGGGTGTTGATCTTCACCCCGGACGAGTTGCAGCCGATCCCGCCGATCTGCAGGCCGTATGGTTTGCCCGGGATCGCGTCGACGTCCGCAATCAGCTTGGCCTTGGCCGGGAAGAACTTCTTCCACCGCGTGTGGTCGCTCTCGTTGCTGCCGTTGGAGTCGCGGGCGGAGAACGCCACCGAGACGCTCGGCGCGGACCCCTTGGCCGCCGTGTTCACCATCGTGGTGACCGAGGTGTTGGTCCAGTTGACCGTCATGTCCGGCTGGGGGGAATCCGCGCAGCCGCTGCCTTCGTTCGCGTGCGAGGCCACGGTGCCCAGGAACGTGCTCAGCGTGGTGCTCCAGGCAGCGCGCGGCGTGGTGAACGTCCCCGCCTTGAACATCGACGTGTTCGTGCTCCCGCACGACCAGGAGTGATCCAGCACCATCTGCACGGTGGCGCTCCGCACGTACTTCTTCGCGATCTTGTCGATCGGGAACTGGAAGAACGACCGGTAGATCTTCCCGGAGTCCGGGTCCGCGCCCACCCGCGCGACCGACGTGTCGCTGTTGTTGCTGTTGTTGTTCGTCGCGTACGCCCACTTGTTCTGCGCCGTGCTCCACGACGGGTCGATGAACACCGGGAAGCGCGCGCCGCTACCCATCAGCGACATGTCGGGCCGCAGCAGCAGGTCACCCTTGCCCGACAGCTTGGCGCCCAGCGTCGCGACCCGCGCGGCGTCGCCCGGACCGTGCGCCGACGAGCGGGTGTTGCGGAAGTCCGACGCCTGGTCCGGCGACGGTGCCGCGAACCCCGGGACGGCGGCCGGCCCCGGCAGCTGCGCAACTCGGGCAGGCGCGACCAGGTCCGAGGAGTCCCACATCACCGGCTCGTCGGCCTCGGCGACCAGGGTCGTGCCCGCCACCGCCCGCAGCGAGCCGTCCGGCAGCCGGGTCACCGTGGTGTCCCCACCCAGATCGAACGTGACCTCCTGCAGCTTGGGGTTGGCGGCCGCCGCCGCGGTCTTCACCACCAGCAGGTGTGACAGGCCGGTGTCCGTGGCGCGCACGACCAGGTCGACATCCGGCAGCACCCGCGCATATGTCGCGGTGTCCCCCGCCACGGTCGGCTTCGGCAGCGCACCCAGCGGCCAGCTCAGCGTCATCTTCTTGCCGCCCCGCGTCAGCCGCGCGAACGGGCCCTCGCCGCCCTCGGAGAAGCGGACGTCGGACACCGAGGCCTTCGGCCGCAGCCAGCCGTCCGGGCCCGCGGCGAGCGTGAGGTCCACGTTCTTCCAGGAGCCGTCGCGCTGGTGCACCCGCTGCGGCACCACCGACGTCTCATACGTCAGTGCGCCGGTCGGCTCCGCGAACAACTGGCTGTACTCGGTCCGGGCCGGCCTGACCTCCACCCGGGTACCGGACTTCACCGCCGCCCTGCGCGCGGCTGCCTCGTTCGGTGCACCGTCCGCCGGAACGGCCGACAGCGGAGCCGCCGCGGCCGCATCGGCGGACATTGCGGGAACGGCCAGGAGTCCCGCCACCAACGCTGCCGGCAGCCCTGCCGCGATCCCACGTGTCCATCGTGGTCCCGCGCACCGCCGTGCTGTCGTACCGAACTGGTGCCGCCGGCTTTCCGACATGCTTCACCCCGTAGATCAACTATCAGAGGATCGGCAGGCTAATCACCGCGGCGGCATATTGATAGGTGTCTTGACAAGAGCTCGGAATGCTGGTGCGGGTGTTGCTCAGTGGTGAAATCGGGATAGAGGGATACGGCTGCGCCTCGTAAGGGGATCGATCGAGCTCACGGTTCTGGCTGAACGGCCGACCTGGTTTCCACCGGCCGGATCCGCCCGCTCGACCGAAAGGCCGTCACCGGCATGGGCCGATCGTTCAGATCACATCGGCGGCAGCGTCACCGCTCCACGGCACGACTCCCCTTTTGAACGACTCATCCGATTCGCGGACAACTTCGGCGCCCGGCCGTCGTATCCCTCCGGGGACCGATCCCCGTCTTCGGGGCAGCACCGGACACAAGGGAGTTGATTCGCGAACCATGCTCACCCAACTGAAGCGTCCGCTCCGACGGGCTGCCATGAAGCCGTGGGTGTGGGTGCTCGTGGTCGCCACGCTGTTCTCCGCCGCCCAGCTCACGGCCGCGCCCGGCAAGTTCTACCCGGACTCGGCGCAGTACCTGGCGCAGACGCTGGACCTCCTCGGGGACAGCCGGCAGGCAGACCGCGAGACGACGATCCAGACCTACTGCGACGCCTATCGCCGGCCCCGGCTGATGAGCCCGTTCGGGCGGCCGTCGGAAAGCGCCGACCGCGCCGCCGACGCATGCGTGCGTAAGCTCCACGCCCAGAACGCGCTGACCACCGAGAACCGCTACGGGCCCGGGATCACCCGCGGATCGGCGATCTTGTCGCCGCGCTACGAGAGCATCTTCCTGTCCCGGCCGGGTGTCGCCGTGATCTTCGCCCCCGGAGTCGCCGTCCTCGGCCCCCGGATGGGAATGTGGCTCACCACGCTGATCTGGACCCTGATCGGCAGCGTGTTCGTCTTCCTGCTGCTGCGCGTGGTCGGTACGCCGCTCCGGCAGGCCGTGCTCGGCCAGGTGCTGTTTCTGATCCTTCCGCCCCGGTACTGGACGATGGCGCCGCTCGCGGAAGGGATGACGCTGACGCTCGTCGCGCTGGCGTTACTGGGCGTGGCGTACACGATGACCCACCGCACACGTCTGGGTCTGGCCCTGATGGCCGCGGCCGTCGGGTGCGGACTGTTCGTGAAGTACTCCCAGTTCCTGCTGCTTGCCGTGGCGTTGGCCGGGAGCGCCGCGCTCGCCGCGCTTTTCGCGCGCCGGGCCGGGCATCCGACACGCCGGCTGCTGCAGGTCGCCGGCGCATCCGCGGCGGCTGCTGTCGTCCTGTACGCCGTCTCGACCGCACTGGGGTGGCCCGGCGGCGCCGAGAGCATGCAGGATCTGGCCACGGAGCATTTCCGTCGACCGGACGTACCCGATCCCACCCTTCACTGGCTCCGCTCCAACGCCCGGTTCTGGGTCTCGTGGGCCGGTGACCAGCTCGCCGCCCCGCTCCTGCTCGCCACGTGGGCGGTGGCCGCATGGGGGGTCATCCGTTCCCGAACGGTCGTGGGCTTCGCCATATTTGCCACCGCGCTCGCCGGGGTCGGCAATCAAATCGGCCACCCCGACGCGAGCCAGGCCGACCGCCTCATCCTCGTCGCATGGCTGCTCACCGTGTACGGACTTCCGCTGCTGCTGGCCGACCGGAACCGCCTCGCCGGGGCAAGACCACGGGCGACGCAAGCTGCCGCCGGGAGGTGAGCCCGGGCCGGACGTCCCGGGGGTGTGCGCCGTGGCCCCGAAAGGTACGGTCGGTGGGCGCCGCGCCTCCGGGTGCCCGCGTCGCCGCCCGCAGCGCTGTCCCTGCGGGTCGCGCCCCCTCGCGACGGGAGTCTTTGACCCATGGAGCCCACCTCCGACCCCGAGAACGTCCCGCAGTCGCGCGGCGTCGCCCGCTTCTGGCCGTCGCACGGGATGCCCGCTCCCGCCCAGCGCTCGCCGGACGCCGACGCGCCGGGCATCGGGCCGGACCTGGCGGACGACAACGGATTCCCGCCCGCGGACACTGACCGGACGTATCGCAACGGTGCCTCCGCGGCGCACCCCGGGCCGGTGAACGGACTCCCGCCGGCGCCCCCGCCGCCGTTCCAGGGCACCCCGGCCAACGGGAGCACGCCGTCCGAGAGCCCGGCGCCGGGCTGGCCCGGTCCGCGACCGGCCGACCCGTTCGCTCTCACCACCCCTCACCTTCCAGCGACGAACGGCGAACCCATGAACCCGCAGCCGAACGGATCCACCTCACCCACGACCGCGGGATCGGCGACGGCTTTCCCGTTCGGGCCGGCCGACGCCGGCCTGCCGTCGACCTCCGGCCGGGCGGACACCGCGGCCTCGGAGACGGCGTGGTCGGCTCCGACGACAGGTTTCGCGGGGATGACGCCCGGTTCCGGCACGTCGGCCACATCCGAGGTGCCGAGGTCCCCGCTGCCCGCGCCGGGACGGCCGGTGTCGCCGGCGGCGACGACCGGACCGGCGAGCTCCGGGGCGACGCCGCCCGTGCTGCCGGCCGCGCCTCTCGGGTCCGCCGGACTGACGACGCCCCCGGCGCGGACCGGGGCCGCATCGTCCGCCCCGCTGCCGGGTTCCGTGGCGCCGATGCCGATGCCGGGCTCGCCGGCCGCCGCGGGTCTGGGCACGGCGGGACGGGCCGCGGTCGGCGGGCAGGCCACCAACGGTCGCGCCGGTGACGGCCCGGCCATCGCCGAACGGTCTTCCGGCGGCGCGACTCGCGGTGCGGCCGACGACGCGCTCGGCCTCCAGGTGCCCCGGCCCGCGCGGCGGGGCGACGACGAGATCGCCGTGCCGGTCCGCCGGGCGAGCGACCCGGTGGACGAGCCGGGCGGGCGTCGCCGCGACCGTGGCGAGGACGCCCCGGCCGCGGACAGGCGCGGCGCGCTGCGTCCGGGCGACGTCGGCGAGACCGAGATCGCGTTCTGGGACGAGGCGGGGGTCGCGCACTTCCGGGCCGAGTGGCACGAGGTCAAGGCGGGGTTCGTCGACGATCCGGTGGCGGCGCTGACCCGCGCCCACGACCTGCTGACCGAGGCGGTCCACGAGCTCACCGAGTCACTGCTGGCCGAGCGGGACGCGCTGGACCCGCTGCGGAACACCGCAACGCCCGACACGGAGAGCATGCGCATGGCGATGCACCGCTACCGGGAGTTCCTGGAGCGCATCCTGTCCCTGTGACGCGATCGCGTCACCGCACCATCCGAGGCCCCGCGGACCGTCCGGTCCGGCGGGGCCTCGTCGCATCCGGATCTGTTCGCCCGCGTGGGGCGTTGACTCGAGCCAAGGAATTCATCTAGCGTTGAACTCAACGGTCAGTGAATTCTGAGGAGGGCGTGATGGAGAGCGCCATCGAGGTCCAGGACCTCGTGGTCGACCGCGGCAAGCGCCGCGTGCTGCACGGCATCACCTGCACGGTGCCCACCGGCATCGTGGCCGGCCTGCTCGGGCCGAGCGGGAGCGGCAAGACGACGTTGATCCGGGCCATCGTGGGCGTGCAGATCGTCCGCTCCGGCACCGTGACCGTGCTCGGCCAGGCCGCCGGATCGCCCCCGCTGCGCCGCAAGGTCGGGTACGTCACCCAAGCCCCCAGCGTCTACGCCGACCTGTCCGTCCGGGAGAACGCCCGCTACTTCGCCGCCCTCTACGGTCTGGGCGCCGCCGAGGCCGACCGCGCGATCGCCGACGTCGGCCTGACCGCCGCGGCAGGCCAGCTCGTGGTGAGCCTGTCCGGCGGCCAGCGCAGCCGCGCGTCGCTGGCCTGCGCGATGCTCAGCAGTCCCGACGTGCTGGTGCTGGACGAACCGACCGTCGGGCAGGACCCGGTGCTGCGCGTCGAGCTGTGGGCCCAGTTCCACGAGCTGGCCGCGCGGGGCACCACGCTGCTGGTCTCCAGCCACGTGATGGACGAGGCCGGCCGGTGCGATCGCCTGCTGCTGATCCGCGAGGGCCGGCTGATCGCCGACGACACCCCGGCCGCGGTGCGCACGGCCGCGGGCACGGACGACCTGGAGGAGGCGTTCCTGCGCCTCATCCGCGAGCGCGAGAGCGCGGAGGTGACGGCATGAACCCGAGGATCACCATCGCCACGGCCGCGCGGGCGCTGCGCCAGCTGCGGCACGACCGGCGTACGGTCGGGCTGCTCGTCGTGGTCCCGGCGCTGCTGCTGGCACTGCTGTATTTCATGTACGAGGACGCCGCCGCGACCTTCGACCGGATCGCGCTGATCATGCTGGGCGTCTTCCCGTTCGTCACGATGTTCCTGGTGACCAGCATCGCGATGCTGCGCGAGCGCACCACGGGCACGCTGGAGCGCCTGCTGACCACGCCACTGGGCAAAGTGGACCTGCTGTTCGGGTACGGCATCGCGTTCAGCCTGGCCGCCGCGGTGCAGGCCGGGGTCGCGGTGGGCGCGGCGTACGGGCTGCTCGGGCTCGACACCATGGGCAGCCCGGGGCTGGTGGTGGTCATCGCGATCGTCAACGCGGTGCTGGGCGTGGCGCTGGGGCTGTTGTGCAGTGCTTTCGCGCGTACCGAATTCCAGGCGGTCCAGTTCCTGCCGGTGGTCGTGATCCCGCAGCTGCTGCTGTGCGGCCTGTTCGTGCCCCGCGACGAGATGGCCGGCTGGCTGCAGGCGGTCAGCAACGTGATGCCCCTGTCGTACGCGGTCGAGGCGCTCGGTCAGGTCGGCGCGCACGCCACGGCGACCGCGACGATGTGGCGCGACCTGATGATCGTGACCGCCGCGGCCGTCGCGGCGCTGATCCTGGCCGCGGCGACCCTGCGGCGGCGCACGCCGTGACCGGCACCGCGGAGCCTGCCGGGCGCACCGGGAACACCGGCGGGCGCAACCCGGCGGGCTCCGCCGGAATCGGCCGCAGGCGCCGCGAGTCAGGAACGGCCGGGCGGCGCAGCGGGCGGCGGCCGGGCAATCAGGACACCCGGCAGGCCATTCTGGACGCTGCCCGCGCGGCATTCGCCGACCGGGGCTTCGACCAGGCGTCGATCCGGTCGATCGCCGCGGAGGCGCAGGTCGACCCGGCCCTGGTGCACCACTACTTCGGGACCAAGGAAAAGCTGTTCCTGGCGGCGATGAACTCGCCGATCAACCCGGCCGAGCTGGTGCCGCAGGCCCTGGCCGGGCCTCGGGAGCAGGCCGGCGAGCGGCTCGTGCGGCTCGTGCTGTCGGTGTGGGACTCCCCGGCGGGCGGGGCGGCGGTGGCCATGCTGCGCTCGGCGATGAGCAACGACTGGACCGCACGGCTGATGCGCGAGTTCGTGGTGACCCAGATCCTGCGGCGGGCGGTCGTCGAGCTGGGCCTGGACCCGGCGCAGGCGCCGATGCGCGCCGCGCTGGTGGCGACGCAGGTCGCCGGGCTGGCCGCGGTCCGGTACGTGCTGAAGGTGGAGCCGGTGGCCAGCGCTCCCGCGGAGGAGCTGGTCGCGGCGATCGGCCCCACGGTGCAGCGGTACCTCACCGGCGAGCTCTGAGACCGCGGGGCCCGGCCGGGCGGGCCCCGCGACGGGTCAGGCCGTGCAGTGGTGGCAGAGCACCGGGTGCAGCAGGCGGGCCAGCTCGTGGCGGTCGGCGACCGGTGCGGGGAACGGCAGCCGGGCCAGCCGCGCGCCCGCGCGGACGACCAGGCCGTACCGGTCGAGGCGGACCACGCGCGGCTCGTCGCCGGGGCGGGCGGCGGCGCCGAGGCAGCGCCGGGCGTACGCCGCCACCTGCGTGACGTGATGGTCGGCCAGGTCGGTGAGCAGGTCGAACTCGATGGCGCGCAGCGGGTCCGGGGTGGCTTCGGCGTACTCGTCGGGGTCGACCTCGTGCAGCGTGCCGTGCCGCTCGTGGCGGACCTCGGCGACTTCCATCCGGTACAGCACCTGGGAGTCACCGACGTCGAGCAGGTCACCGGTGGCGTCGGTGTCGGCGTAGTCGAGAGCGGCCGCCCGGGACTCGGCGCCGTCGAGCAGGCGGGCCCACCCGACCACCCAGACCCGGCCCAGCGTCGGGGCGCCCGCGATCGGCGGCACGTCGGGGATGTCGAGCACCATCGCGGTGTCGTCGGTGCCGGCGGCCGGGCGCAGCGCGTCGGCCAGTGCGCCGTCGCGCGGGGCGAGCAGCAGGACGCGTCCCCGCGCGTCGGTCACGTGGCGCACCGGCAGCGAGCCCTGGTGACCGGAGATGTGGGCGGTCGCGGGCAGGTGCCCGGCGGCGAGCGTCCGGGCGACCTCTGCGGGGCTGGGGTGCATGGGCGGGTACCTCCGGCAGGCGGGACGGTGGGCGGCAGGCAGGACGGGGGGCAGGCAGGACGGGGGGCAGGTAGGACGGGGGGCCATGGCGCTGGTTAGGTTCACCTTAGTAAGGTGAGCCTAACCGTAGCACCTCTCGATCGGAGCGAGAACGACGTGAACAACTCCCGCCCCAAGGTCCGGCTGTCCCGCGCGCTCGGCATCCCGCTGACCCGCAAGTGCGTCAAGTACTTCGAGCGGCGTCCGTTCCCGCCCGGCGTGCACGGGCGCGCGCGCCGCAAGACCTCGGACTACCAGGTGCGGCTGCTGGAGAAGCAGCGGCTGCGGCACCAGTACAACGTCAGCGAGGCGCAGCTGCGCCGGGCGTACGACGACGCGCACCGCGGCAGCGGCAAGACCGGCGAGACGATGGTGGCCCTGCTGGAACGGCGCCTCGACGCCACGGTGCACCGCGCCGGGTTCGCCCGCAGCATCTACCAGGCACGCCAGCTCGTCGCCCACGGACACTTCACCGTGGACGGACGCAAGGTGGACCGGCCCTCGTACCGGCTCAAGCCCGGCCAGGTCGTGGCCGTACGCGACAGCAGCCGCCAGAAGCCGCCGTTCCTGCTCGCCGCCGCGGGCGCGCACGTGGACGGGCCGACCGCGCCGTACCTGTCGACCGAGCTGGCGCAGTTGCGCACCACCGTGCTGCGCGAACCGCTGCGCAGCGAGATCCCGGTGCTCTGCGACGAGCAGCTCGTCGTGGAGTTCTACGCCCGCTGAACGCTCAGCGGGTCTGCTCCAGCCAGCTCGCGTACAGCTTGGCGTAGATCGAGTCCTGGTCCTCCAGCAGACGGGCGTGCGGGCCGCGCTGCACCACGCGGCCCGCGTCGACCACGATCACCTCGTCGGCGGCCTGCGCCGTGGACAGCCGGTGCGCGATCGCCACCGTCGTACGCCCCCGGGTCACCGTGTCCAGAGCCTTCTGCAGCCGCACCTCGGTGGCCGGGTCCACGGCGCTGGTCGCCTCGTCGAGCACCAGCAGATCCGGGTCGGCCACGTACGCCCGCACCAGCGCGACCAGCTGACGCTCCCCCACGCTCAGCGCCTCGCCGCGCTCCCCGACCGACGTGTCCAGCCCCTCCGGCAGGCCCGCCACCCAGTCCGCCAGACCCAGCTCCCCGAACGCGGCCGCCAGCTCCGCGTCGGTCAGCTCCGGCCGGGCGAAACGGATGTTCTCCGCCACCGTGGCGTCGAACAGGAACCCGTCCTGCGGCACCATCACGACCCGCGAACGCAGCGACGCGAACCGCACCGAGGTCAGCGGCGTACCCGACAGCCGTACCTCGCCCGCGACCGGGTCCATCAGCCGGGTCAGCAGCTTCGCGAACGTCGTCTTGCCGCTGCCGGTCTCCCCCACCACCGCGACCCGGGTCCGCGGCGCGATCTCCAGGTCCACATCGGCCAGCACGACCGGGCCGCCGGGATACCGGAACGACACGTCGGCGAACCGCACCGACAGCGGGCCCTCCGGCAACGCCGTCCCCAGCTCGTCCGGGTCGGCCACGTCCGGGTCGATGTCGAGGACGTCCAGCACCCGGCGCCAGCCGGCCACCGCGTTCTGCGCCTCGTTGAGCACCTCGGTGGCGATCTGCACCGGCTGGATGAACAGCGTCACCAGGAACAGGAACGCGGTCAGCCGCCCCACGGTCAACTCGCCGTCGACGCCGAGCAGCACACCCACCACCACGACCGAAGCGATCGCGACCCCGGCCGCCAGCTCACCCGTGGAGAACCCGATCACGCTGGTCTGCAACGCCCGCTGCTGCGCCCCGCGCAGGTCGTCGATGGCGTGATCGAGGCGGCGCCCGGTGCGCCCGGCCACCCCGTACGCGCGGATGACGGTCGCGCCGACCACGCTCTCGGCGATCACCCCGAGCATCGTGCCGGTGCGCTCGCGCACCCGGCGGTACACGACGGCCAGCCGGCGCTGGAACAGCCGGATGATGACCACCGCGGGGACGAACGCGGCGAACACCACCGCCGTCAACTGCCACGAGTAGATCAGCATGACCACGGTCGTGACCACGAGCTGGCCCGAGGAGAGCAGCAGCATGATCCCGCCGGTCTGCAGGAACTGGGTGATCTGGTCGACGTCCCCGGTGACCCGGGAGACCATCGAGCCGCGCCGCTCCGCCTGCTGATGCAGCATCGACAGATCGTGGATGTGCCGGAACGTGCGCGCCCGCAACGCCCCGAGCGCGGTCTCGCTGACCGTGAACAACCGGCGGGTCATCAGGTACCCGCACGTCGTCGACACCGTGAGGGCCGCCAGCGTGAACACCACGATCGTCAGGACCACACCCAGGTCCGGGCCGCCCGGACCGCGGATCCCCCGGTCGATTCCCTGCTGGACCGCGATCGGTACGGCCACCCGCCCGGCCATCGCGACCACCGCGAGCGCGAGCGTGCCGGCCAGCCCGGGCCGCAGCTCCGGCGACAGCGCGACCCCCCGCCGCACCGTGGCGAACGCGCCCTCCTCCCGCTCCACCGTCACGCTCATGCGGCGCCTGCCTTTGGCATGCGCTCGCGGCCCTCGCTGCGCTCGGTGCACTCGCTCATGCCGAGCCAGCCGCGCATGCGCTCGCGGCCCTCGCTGCGCTCGGTGCACTCGCTCATGCGGCGACCTCGGTGCCTTGGGGCTCGCGTTCCGCCTCGGCCTGCTCGTACGCGGTGACCAGGTCGCGGTAGCCGGGCACGGACGCCATCAGCTCGGCGTGCGTGCCGGTCGCCGCCACCCGGCCCTGCTCCACGTAGACGACCCGGTCGGCGAGCGCGATCGTGGCCCGCCGGTACGCGACCACGAGGATGGACGCGCCGGAGTCGTGGCGCCGCAGCGAGGCGAGGATCGCCGCCTCGACCCGCGGGTCGACCGCACTGGTCGCGTCGTCGAGCACGAGCAGCCGGGGCCGCCCGGCCAGCGCCCGGGCCAGGGTCAGCCGTTGCCGCTGGCCACCGGAGAGCGACGTGCCGCGTTCGCCCACCGCGGTGTCCAGACCCCCGGGCAGACGGCCCACGAACCCGTCGGCCTCGGCCAGGCCCAGCGCCGCGTGCACGGCGTCGTCGTCCACACCGTCGCGGTCGAGCGTCACGTTGCCGCGGATCGTGTCGTCGAACACGAACGGGATCTGCGGCACCATCGCCGCGGTGGCGGCCAGGGCGGGCGCGGTCAGTTCGGGCAGCCCGATGCCGTCCAGGCGGATCGTGCCGGACGCCGGGTCGACCAGGCGCACCGCCAGCGCGGCGATCGTCGACTTGCCGGAGCCGGTCGCGCCGACCAGGGCCACGGTGCTGCCCGGTGCGACCGTGAAACTCACGTCGTGCAGGACGTCAGGGCCGTCGGCGTAGCAGAACCGGACCCGGTCGAACTCCAGCGCCGCCGGACCGGTCCCGGCGGGCGTCATCGTCCCGTACGTGAGGTCGCCGTCCGCGGCCAGCACGGCCTGGACCCGCTCCCAGCCGGCGACGCTGCGCGGCAGCTCCGCCACCACCCAGCCGATGGCCCGGACCGGGAACGCCAGCACGGTGAACAGGAACGCGACGCTGACCAGCTCGGCGACGCTGATCGCACCGGCCTCCAGCCGCCAGGCGCCGAGCAGCAGCGCCGCGAGCGTGCCGACGCTGGGCAGGCTGTCCATGAGCGGGTCGAACAGGCCGCGCAGCCGGCCCACCGAGATCAGCGCGTCGCGCAGCTCGGCCACGAACACCCCGAACCGCTGCGACTCGTCCGCCTCGCGGCCCATCGTCTTGACCACCAGCGCCCCGTCGAAGCTCTCGTGGGCGACCGCGCTGACCTTGGCCCGCAGCTGCTGGGCACGGATCTGCCGGGGCGACATCCGGCGCGAGTACACGAGGTTGAGCCCGAACAGCGCCGGGAACAGCGTCACCCCGACCAGGGCGAGCACCCAGTCCGTGAGGAACAGCGAGATCACCGCCGCGCCGATCATGACGATCGTGCCGACCGCGAACGGCAGCGGGGCGATCGGCACGAACGCCGCCTCGACGTCGGAGTTGGCGTTGGACAGCAGCGTGCCGGTGGCGTGCCGCTGATGCCACGACGGCGGCAGCGACAGGTACCGGCGGGTCACCGCGCGGCGGTAGCGGGCTTGCAGCCGGAACTGCATGAACCCGGCGCCCAGGCGGCGGCCGAAGATGCCACCGACCCGCAGCACGCTGATCCCGATGAAGACCGCGGCGACCGCGGCCAGCGCCGCGGGCCGCGCCCGGTGAGACGCGAACGCGGGCACCACGAGGTGCCCGATGACCGCGCCGACCAGATACGAGTTCGCGATGACCAGGAGCCCGAAGGCAACGCTGCCGATGGTGCCGACGACGAAGGGCCGGGGTTCCGTACGGATCGCGTGGCCCAGCACGCGCAGCCCCCGCCCCAGCACGTCCCGGCTGGCCCTCGCGGTCACATCCCCACCTTGCTGCCGGGTCTCACGGCCGTAAGTCACCGCCGGGTCTCCCGGCCTTACCGATCCATCCTGCCGAACCGTTCCGCACCGGCCACCGAATTACCGGTGTGTCCGCGGACACATCGATGCGAGGGTACGGGATCCGCCCATACCATCACCCCATGAGCGACTACGCCCAACGGGAGCGCGCGGCCGTGGCGGACCTGTTGTTGCAGGTGGGCCCGGACGCCCCGACGCTGTGCGCCGGATGGACGACCCGCGACCTGGCCGCCCACCTGGTCATCCGCGAGCGCCGCCCGGACTCCGGGGCGGGCATCGTGGTGCCCCGGTTCGCCGCCTACACCGAGCGGATCCGGACGGCCAAGGCGGCGCAGCCGTACGAGCGGGTGGTCGAGGAGGTGCGCAACCCGCCGTGGTGGAGCCCGGTCAGCAACCCGCTCACCGACGAGCTGGCCAACACGGTGGAGTTCTTCATCCACCACGAGGACATCCGCCGCGCCGGATCCGGCTGGACCCCCCGCACTCTGGACGAGGGCGAACGGCAGGCCCTGTGGCGTACCGCGCGGCTGACCGCCCGGCTGCGGCTGCGACGGCTGGGGATGCCCGTACTGGTGGTGGCCCCGGGCGTCGGGGAGCAGCGCGTCGGCGCCCCGAGCGCGGGCTCCCCGGCCGTGGTGCTCAGCGGCGAGCCCGGCGAGCTGGTGATGTTCCTGTCGGGCCGGCAGCGGGCCGCCCGGGTGCAGGTCGACGGGCCCGACGCGGCCGCCGACCGGCTGCGCACCGCCCGCCTGGGCATGTGATGGACGGGCCCGCTCAGTCGTCGCGCTCGGACAGGCTGGGCCGGCCGGCCACGCACGTGACGCGGACCCGTACCCGGTCGTGGTCGTCGGCCGTGCCGCGGAACTCGCCCTCGGCCTGGTCCTTCGGCCCCTGATCGCGCTCGTGCACGGCGAAGCCGGTCAGCGGTGACATCGCCACGATCTCGACCCGGCCCTCGCTGCACCGTGCGACCACGATGCCGCCGCGGGTGTGGAACGAGCGCGGCACCGCCGTGGGCGACGGCGAGGCACCCGCCCCGGTGGAGGCGGACGGCGTTGCGGGCGTGCGGGACGGCGCTGAATCCGCCGGGGCCGGGGCGGACGGCTCCGGCGCGGACGGCGTCACGCCGGCCGGCGGGACCGCGGGCGAGGACTCGGGCACCTGCCGGGCGGCCAGGGTGCTCGCCACTTCGGCCTCCGTACGCGGGCGCCCGGCCTCCGAGGTGAGGCCGCTGCCGATCACGTGGACGGCGCCGAGCCCGATGAGCACGGCCAGCACGGCCGCGCCGAACCAGCCGGCGGTCACGAGCACGGTACGTCGGGTCACTCGACGATGATGCCCGGCGCTGGGCTAAAGCGACGACTGCCAGGCGCTAAGGGAGGGTTAACACGCCTGGTGACGGGCGGTGTGCGGGTTACCGTGCAGCGGTGGCCCACCTGCTGTTGATCGAGGACGACGCGGCGATCCGTACGAGTCTGCTGCGCGCCCTGCGCGACCGGGGCCACGCCGTGGCCGCGTCGCACACCGCGATGGACGGCCTGCAGACCGCGCTGGCCGAACGCCCCGAGCTGGTCGTGCTCGACCTGGGCCTGCCAGACCTGGACGGCCGGGAGCTGCTGCGCATGTTGCGGGCGGTCAGCGCGGTCCCGGTGATCGTGGCGACCGCCCGCGACGACGAGACCGAGATCATCCAGGTGCTGGACGCGGGCGCGGACGACTACGTGGTGAAGCCGTTCACGGCCGCGCAGCTCGACGCCCGGATCCGGGCGGTGCTGCGCCGCGGCGCCGCGGACCGCCCGGAGCAGGCCGCGCTCACGGTCGGCGGGCTGCGCATCGACGCGGGCGCCCGGACCGCGTCGCTGGACGGCGCCCCGCTCGACCTGACCCCGCGCGAGTTCGACCTGCTGCACCATCTCGCGAGCCGCGCCGGGCAGGTGGTGACGAAGCGTGAACTGCTCGCCGAGGTGTGGCAGGTGCCGTACGGCGGGGCGGACAAGACCGTCGACGTGCACCTGTCGTGGCTGCGGCGCAAGCTCGGCGAGACCGCGCAGGAGCCGCGCTATCTGCACACCCTCCGGGGGGTGGGCGTGCGGTTGAGCGAGCCCGGATGAGGCGCCGGCTGACGCTGCTGGTCGCCGCGACCACGTGCCTGGTGTTGCTGGCGTTCCTGGTGCCGCTGGCGCTGCTGGTCCGCCAGGTCGCCGCGGACCGGGCGGTCAGCGGCGCGAACGACGTGGTCCGGGCGATCGTCCCGCTGGTGGGTACGAGCGATTCGGCCGAGCTGGAACTCTCGCTGAGCGGGGTGTCCGTGCCGGTCACGGTGTACCTGCCGGACGGGCGGGTGCTCGGCACGCCGGCGCCGGAGACCGCGGCGGTGCGGCTGGCGCGGGTGGACGGGCAGTCGTTCACGGTCGACAGCCCGGCCGGGCGGGAGATCGTCGTGCCGGTCGTCACCGCGCAGGGCACGGCCGTGGTGCGTACCGTGGTGCCGCGCGCGGCGCTGACCCGCGGGGTGACCCAGGCGTGGCTGGTGCTGGCCGGGCTCGGCGCCGCGCTGGTGCTGCTGGGGCTGCTGGTCGCGGACCGGCTCGCCCGTACGTTGGTGAAGCCGATCGCGGAGCTGTCCGCGGTCTCGCATCGCCTGGCCCGGGCGGAGCTGTCGGCGCGGGCGTCGCCGGCCGGGCCGCCGGAGCTGCGCGAGGTGGCCGGGGCGCTGAACCACCTGGCGGGCCGCATCCAGGACCTGTTGCGTCAGGAGCGGGAGCAGGTCGCCGACCTGTCACACCGGTTGCGTACGCCGCTGACCGCGCTGCGCCTGGAGGCGGAGTCGCTGCGCGACCCGGACGACGCGGCACGCGTGGCGGACGCGGCGGACGCCATCGAACGGGCCGTCACCGCGGTCATCCGGGAGGCCCGCCACCGCGGCACGCACCGCCCGCGGGCCGGCTGCGACGCGACCGCGGTGGTGGCCGACCGGGTCGCGTTCTGGTCCGTGCTGGCCGAGGACACCGATCGGGGCGTACGCCACGAGCTGCCCGGCACGCCGCTGCCGGTGGCGGTGCCCGCCGACGACCTCGCGGCGGCGCTGGACGCGCTGCTGGGCAACGTGTTCGCGCACACCCCGGACGGCACGGACTTCGGGGTGTCGCTGACCGCGCGACCGGGCGGCGGCGCGGTGCTGACCGTGTCGGACGCCGGTCCGGGGTTTCCGCACACCGCGCTGCGCCGGGGGGCGTCCGGGTCGGGTTCGACCGGGCTGGGTATGGACATCGCCCGGCAGGCCGCCGAGGCCACCGGCGGGGTGCTGCGGGTCGAGCCGGCCCGCGGCGGCGGCGCCCGGGTCGTCCTGGAGCTGACCGGCCCGGCCCGTTAGGCAGCCTGGCGGGCGTCCCCGCGCAGCAGCGCGTCGAACTCCGCCGGCGGCAGCGGTCTGCTGAACAGGTAGCCCTGGATGGCCTGGCAGTCGGCGGCGCGCAGCGCGTTCCAGTCGTCCTGCTCCTCGACGCCCTCGGCCACGACGGTCATGTTCAGCGAGCGGGCCAGCCACAGCACCGCGGAGATGATGGACGCCTTGCGGGCGTCGGTGGCCAGGCCCGCGACGAACGTACGGTCGAGCTTCACCACGTCCGCCGGGACGGACTGCAGCCAGGTCAGGGAGCTGTAGCCGGTGCCGAAGTCGTCCAGCGCGATCCGTACGCCCAAGGCCTTGATCGCCCGCAGTCGTTCGTGCAGGTCGGTCGACGTGACGAGCTGGGCCGTCTCGGTGATCTCCAGGACCAGCCGTGCGGGGTCGATGCCCGGCGCGCGGGCCAGCAGGCCGGTGAGCAGGGGGACGAATCCGGTCTCGGCGAGCTGCCGCGGGCTCACGTTGACCGACACGTAGCCCAGCTCACGGTCCCACCGCGTCAGGTGCCGCAGCGCCGCGGCCAGTACGTGTTCCCCGAGCGGCACGACCAGGCCGGTCTCCTCGGCGGCGCCGATGAAGTGTCCCGGCGCGAGAATCTCTCCCTCCGGTGTGCGCAGCCGCACCAGCGCCTCGGCGCCGAGGATGTGCCCGGTGGTGGCCGAGACGATCGGCTGGAACCACACCGGCAGGTTCGTCTCGCGGTCCCCGTCGAGTGCGGCCCGCAGCCGGGACTCCGCGACGAGGTGCTGCTGGACGGTGACCCGCATCTGGTCGCTGAAGATCTTCAGGCGGTGGCCGCCGGCGCGCTTGGCGGCGTACATGGCGGTGTCGGCGTCCAGGACGACCTGTGCGGCCTGGTCGGCGCCGTGCGCCACGGCCAGCCCGACGCTGGCACCGAGCCGCACGCTGCCGCCGGGCACCGGCAGCGGCTCGGCGAGCGCCGCGAGCACCGCCGCACCGACCCGGACGCCGTCCGCGATCGGTGCGCGCACCGCGACCACGAACTCGTCGCCGCCGAGGCGCGCCAGAAGCGACTCCGGCGGTACGCACTGCTGGAGCCGCGCGGCCAGCGCCCGCAGGACGGTGTCGCCGGTGGCGTGGCCGGAGCCGTCGTTGATCGACTTGAACCGGTCGACGTCCAGGAACAGCACGCAGACCGGCGCGGGGTCCTCGCCGAGCAGCGCCGCCAGATCCTGCTCGAACGCCTGCCGGGACAGCAGCCCGGTCAGCGGGTCCTGCCGGACCTGGCGCCGCAGCGCCGCCTCGTGCTCGCGGTCGCGAGTGACGTCGCGGCAGTGCACGAAGATCAGCCGCAGCTTGCCCCATCGGTCGCGCAGGCCGGTGCTGTGGATCTCGACCCAGATCAGGGCGCCGTCGGTGCCGCGGCGGTAGCGCCGGGTCAGCGTGACCGGATCGGCCCGCTGGACCAGATCGTCGAACAGCGGGCCGCCGTTGTCGTCGACGGGCTTGAGGGGCAGGTCGCGCACCGTGTACCCGGCGGGCAGCTCATCGGGCAGCCCCAGCCAGTTCCGGTACGCCGAGTTGGTGCGCAGCAGCACGCCGTCCGGCGCGATCATCGCCATGGGCACCGGCGTCTCGTCGAACGCCACGCTGAGCTGGGCCTGGCTGGCGTCGAGGTTGTCCTGGGCCCGGGACTCCTCGGCCTCGGTGAGCCGCCACGCGATCACCTGGAAGGCGGCGGCGAGCAGTACCGCGACGCCGTGCAGCAGCGCCCACAGCCACGGATGCACCATCGCGCTGTGGTGGTCGTACGTACGGTCGCTGACGAGCGTCCCGAACACCGCGTGGTGCAGTGTCGTGCTGACCAGGAACATCCCGAACGGGGTCCAGTCGCGGTACAGGGCCAGTGCCGGGACGGCGACGAAGAACGCGAAATGCGACTCGGTGAGCCCGTGGGTCATGGCGACGAACCCGCCGCAGGCGATCGTGAAGCCCAGCGCCACGAACGTCGAGGGCAGCCGCCGCGGCGGCAGCACGGCCGCGGCCACCACGCACGGCAGGATGAGGATGACGCTGACCAGCCAGGACCGGCCCAGCCCGCCCTGCAGCGCCCCGAACGCGGTCAGGGCGACGACGCAGCCCGCGAGCAGCGTGGTCAGGAGGCGGTGCCGGCCGGCCCAGTCCTCGTCGCGGAGCCCGCCGCCGGCCGGTATCCAACCTCGTACCGCTGTCAGCCCGATCCCCACGTGCGGTGATATCGGCCGTCGAGCGTCCGGCATGAGAATCTACCGGATTCGGACCAAGGTCCTGAATCAGACAAAACTCTTGGCCTCTTAGCGTGCGCTTAACGATCACACAGCCCGGCCATAGCCCCCGGCGCACGAAGGTGCTTCCTGTCCGACAGACATCAGCTCTGTCACCAGCACCGGAGGAACAGACGATGATCAGCTTTCGTACCGCGGGCACCCTCGCCATCGGGCTCGCCGCGGCGCTCGGCGTCGGCGGCACCGCGCTCGCCTCGTCCGGCGCCGACGACTCCGCCGCCCACGTGCGGGCCGACGACAAGGGCGGCCGGGCGGTTCCCATGCTGCCGAACGGTGACCCCATCGCGCCGTCCCGGTCGGACGACTCGACCTCCGCACCGACCGCGGCGCCGACCGCGGCCGGTGTGGTGAGCATCGACACGGCCCGTGCGATCGCGCTGCGGGCCACCGGCGGCGGCCGGGTCACCAGCATCGAGGCCGAGACCGAGCACGGCCGCGCGGTCTGGGACGTCGACGTGGTGGCCGGCGGGGTGCGCCACGACATCGACGTGGACCAGGCGACCGGCGCGGTCACGCGGCACCGTGTCAAGGGCGCCTCGGGCGGCTCCGTGGCGGACGACCGGGGCCGCGGCTCCGACGACACCACCGCCGACGACCGCGGCCGGGGCCAGGGCCAGGGCTCCGACGACACCACCGCCGACGACCGTGGCCGCGGCCAGGGCTCCGACGACACCACCGCCGACGACCGGGGTCGCGGCGGGGACGACCGGGGTGGCGACGACCACGGCAGCGGCCGGCACGGCTCCGACGACTGATCCGTCGGCGAACCAGGTGGAGGCCCCGTGGCTTTGCCACGGGGCCTCGTTCGTGCGTGCGGCTACTGGGAGACGAACAGCAGGCGGTTCGGCGAGCCGCTGCCGGGGTTGCTGACCGCGTTCGAGGTGGCGTCCGCGACCAGCGCGTCACGAACCTGCGCCGGGGTGTACGACGGGTTGCGCGCCAGCACCAGCGCCGCCGCGCCGGCCACGTGCGGCGACGCCATCGAGGTGCCGCTGATGGTGTTGGTCGCGGAGTCGCCGGAGGCCCAGTCCGAGGTGATCGACGTGCCGGGCGCGAAGATGTCCAGGCAGGTGCCGTAGTTCGAGTACGACGCGCGGGCGTCGGTGTTCGTGGTCGCACCGACCGTGATCGCGGCGCCGACCCGGGCCGGTGAGGTGCTGCAGGCGTCGGCGTTGGAGTTGCCGGCGGCCAGCGCGTACGTGACCCCGGACGAGATCGACGCGGCGACCGCGTCGTCGAGGGTGCTGCTGGCGCCGCCGCCCAGGCTCATGTTGGCCACGGCGGGCTTGCTGGCGTTCTGGGTCACCCAGTCGACGCCCGCGACGACCCCGGCGGTGGTGCCGCTGCCGGAGCAGTTGAGCACCCGCACCCCGACGAGGTGGACCTGCTTGGCCAGGCCGTACGTGGCGCCGCCGATCGTGCCGGAGACGTGCGTGCCGTGGCCGTGGCAGTCGACGCCGCCGGTACCCACCGCGTCGTAGCCGGGGGTCGCCCGGCCACCGAAGTCGGCGTGCGAGTAGAGGATGCCGGTGTCGATGACGTACGCGGTCACATTGCTCGCCGTGGTCGGGTAGGTGTACGTGCCGCTGAGCGGCAGGGCCGCCTGGTCGACGCGGTCCAGGCCCCAGGTGGCCCCGTTCTGCGTCTCGAGCAGCGAGACCTTCTGGTTCTGCTCGACGTACGCGACCCGCGGGTCGGCGGCGATGCGCCGGGCGGTGTCGTCGCTCATGCTCGCCTCGAAGCCGGTGAGCGCAGCCCCGTACGTGTAGTGGACCTGCGCGCCGTACCCGGAGGCGAGGCCGCGGGCCTTCGCGGCAGCCGCCGCCATGCCGGGCCGGGTGCCGTGGGTGCCGTCCTTGAGAACCACGATGTAACTGCCGGGGATCGCCGTCGCGGTGCTCGCGAACCGGACCTGTCCCGTCGGTGCCGCCGCCGCAGCCGGGGTTGCCGCCGCGGCCGTGGCGGTCGCCACAACGAGCAGACTGACGGCCAGGGCCTGGCCGCCGAGGGGGCGTCGAATCGCCATGGTGTTCCTCTCTCGCGCCTGCCGGCCGACCCGTCCGCGTGCTCGTGACCCGCAAATATCGACGGTGGTCGGTTTATTGACGCCAGGTTACGGGGCATCGACGGCCGCCACTCCATCCCGATTGGGATATACCGCCGGGATCGTCCCGCTGGCGCGGCGCTGCACCTCGGCCGAACGGCCGGTGCTGGTTAGGATCAACGGACTGCGGCGGGGCTATGGCCCTCAGGCCACACCGGCAATACTCTCGGGTAACACGGCTGTTACGTTGCAACCGTTTCATCTCATACCGGCACGAAGGCGGCGCCCGATGGCTCTCGACGTTCCCTACCGGTCGATCCCGGACATGTTCCTGAAGCGGGTGGCGGCCACCCCGGACAAGCAGGCGTTCGCCAGTCCCAACTCGGACGACACCGGCATGGCATGGCTGACCTGGGCGCAGGTGAAGGACAAGGCCGTCGCGCTGGCCGCCGGGCTCGCCGAGCTCGGCGTGGGCCTGGAAGACCGGGTGTCGATCCTGTCGAACACCCGCCTCGAATGGATCCTGGCGGACCTCGCGATCAACTGTGCCGGCGGGGCGACGACCACCGTCTACCCGACCACGGAGCCCGAGGATGCGGCGTTCATCATCGCCGACTCGGGCTCCAAGGTTCTGGTGGCCGAGAACCCGAAGCAGGCGCTCAAGATTGCCGGTGTGGACACCTCGGTCACCCACGTCGTCCTCATCGACGGGCTGGCCGACGCCGAGGCCGAGCCGCCCCAGCTCACGCTCGCCGACCTGGAGGAACGCGGCCGCGCCGCGCTGGCCCGCGACCCCGGCCTGATCGATCGCGCGATCGAGGCCATCGCCCCGGAGAACGTGGCGACGCTCATCTACACGTCCGGCACGACGGGTCACCCCAAGGGCGTCGAGCTGCTGCACCGCGGCTGGACCTGGGAGGGCATCGCCCAGGAGGACCTCGGCCTGTACGACCCCGACGACCTGCAGTACCTGTGGCTGCCGCTGTCACACTCGTTCGGCAAGACCATCCTCTGCGGCGTCATCCACGTGGGCGTGCCGACCTATGTGGACGGCCGGGTCGACAAGCTCGTGGAAAAGCTCACCGTGATCAGGCCCACGCTGATGGCGGCCGCCCCGCGCATCTTCGAGAAGATCTACAACAAGACCGTCACCACCGCGCTCGGCGAGGGCGGCCTGAAGGCGAAGATCTTCAGCTGGGCGCTCACCACGGGCAAGCGCAAGGTCCGCCTGGAGCAGGCCGGCAAGCCCGTGGACCTGTGGCTGCGCACCGAGTACGCGATCGCGGAAAAGCTCGTCTTCAGCAAGCTGCAGGAGCGCCTCGGCGGGCGGCTGCGCGTACTGGTGTCGGGGTCGGCGCCGCTGAGCCGCGACATCGCCGAGTTCTTCGCTGCCGCGAACCTGCCGATCTCGGAGGGCTACGGCCTCACCGAGACCAGCGCCGCGAACTTCGTCAACCGGGTGGGCCATCTGAAGATCGGCACGGTCGGCAAGCCGCTGGGCGATCTGGAGGTCCGGATCGACACCGACGGCGAGATCCTGCTGCGCGGCGCCCCGGTCATGCGCGGCTACCACAATCTGCCCAAGGAGACGGCGGAGGCGTTCACCGAGGACGGCTTCTTCCGTACGGGCGACATCGGCAACCTGGACGCCGAGGGCAACCTGACCATCACGGACCGCAAGAAGGACCTGGTCAAGACGTCCGGCGGCAAGTACATCGCGCCGTCGAGCATCGAGGGCATGTTCAAGGCGGTGTGCCCGTACACGTCGCAGGCCGTGGTGGTGGGGCAGGCGCGCAACTACGTCACGATGCTCATCTCGCTGGACGAGGACGCCATCGTGGCCTGGGCCGCGGGCGGGCCGCTAGACGGCCGCACGTACGCGGACATCGTCGCCGCGCCCGAGACCGAGAAACTCATCTCGGGCTTCATCGACGAGCTCAACGGCAAGCTCAACCGGTGGGAGACGGTCAAGAAGTTCGCCATCCTGCCGCGCGACCTCAGCATCGAGCAGGGCGAGATCACCCCGTCGATGAAGATCAAGCGGCGCAGCGTCGAGACGAACTTCGCCGCCGAGATCGACAAGATGTACGCGGGCAGCCTCGCCCAGATCTGACCCGCGAGTTCTGCCGGGCCCGGATCCGCACGTGCGGATCCGGGCCCGTCGCGTCACGCCGAGGGTGCCTGGAACAGCCCGACCATGTTGCCGTCGGCGTCGCGCACGAGCGCGGTCAGCGCACCCCCACCCACGTCCTTGACCGGCTGGTGCTCCCGGGCACCCGCGGCAACCAGTTCCTTCACGGCCGCCGCCGCGTCGTCGACCTGCCAGAACGTCACCGGGTGGCTCATGCCCTTGGGGTGGCCGTTCGGATCCAGGCCCACCTCCGGCGCACCCGGCGGCCGGAACCCGACGTAGTAGGGCTCGTTGACGTACGGGTCCACGCCCAGCAACGTGCGATACAACTCGGTCGCCGCCGCGAGGTTCGCGACCGGGTGGACGATGTTGCGGATGCCCTTGATCATGCGTGCCTCCTGTCACATCGGGCCGCTACGGCCCGTCCACCACTGTGACGGATCGCGACGCACGAGGGTGACATCTTGACCGACCCGGGCCGCTACGCGATGACCGCCGGGGTACGCCACGCGGGCCGGCTGGCCCGGTCCAGGTCGTGGCGCACGGCGGCGATCCGGCGTACGGCCTCGGTCAGGTCGTCGGCGGCGAGCGTGAACGGCAGCCGGACGAAACGCTCCAGCGTGCCGTCCAGCCCGAACCGGGGGCCCGGCGCGAGCCGGACACCGACGTCCTCTGCCGCCCGGGCCAGCGCGCTGGAGATGGGCCCGTCCAGCTCCGCCCAGAGCGTGACACCCCCGCCCGGTACGCACACCTGCCACTCGGGCAGCAGCTCGCGCAGCGCCGCGACCAGAGTGTCGCGGCGGAACGTGAGCTGCGCCCGGCGGGCGGCCACGATCTCCTGCTCCTGGGCCAGCAGGCGCACCGCGACGAGCTGTTCCAGCACCGGGCTGGCCATGTCCACCCCGACCCGCAGCGCGGCCAGCCGCTGCACCAGAGGCGCGGAGGCGCGGACCCAGCCGATCCGCAGCCCACCCCAGTACGCCTTGCTCATCCCGCCGATCGACACCACCCGTGAGTGCCGGTCGAACACCGCGACCGGCGGCGGCATCGGTGAGCCGTCCAGCGACAGATCCACGAACGACTCGTCGATGACCAGCTCGGTGCCGGTCGCGTGGGCCGCCCCGACCAGGCGTTCGCGCAGCCCGGCGGGCATGAGATGACCGGTCGGGTTCTGGAACTCCGGGATCAGGTACGCGAGCCGGGGCCGGGTCTGCCGCAGCGCGCCGAGCAGCAGTTCGGCGTCCCATCCGGTGCGCGGGTCCAGCCCGTGGGTGCTGATCCGGGCTCGCCGGGCCGACAGCGCGGCCAGCGCGTTCGGGTATGTGGGCGACTCCACGAGCACGGGCGCCCCGGCCGGGACGGACAACCGCAGCACCAGGTCGAGGGCCTGCTGGGTGCCGCTGGTGATGAGGATCTGTTCCGCGCTGGTCGGCACGCCCCGGGCGGCGAAGCCCTCCGCGACCGCGGCCCGCAGCTCGGGCAGGCCGGTCGGGTGGTAGCCGGCGCTGCCCAGGTAGCGGGGCAGGTCGTCGGCGGCGGCCCGGGCCGCGGCGACCAGTTCGACCGGTCCCGCCGACGCGGCCACCCCCATGTCGATCATGTCGAGGCCGTCGTCGGGCGCCCACAACCCGGAACTGCCGACCCGGTGTCCGGTCGGCAGCGTGGTCCAGCTGCCCGCGCCGCGGCGGCTGGTCAGGTGCCCGGTCTCGCGCAGCGACCGGTACGCCGCCGACACCGTAGTGCGGCTGATCCCGAGGGACTCGGCGAGCTCCCGTTCGGCGGGCAGGCGCACGCTCAGCGGCAGGCGGCTGTCCGACAGCAACCCGCGGATCGCGCCCGCGAGCGCGTCGTAGTCGGGTCGCTTGTGACGACCCGGCAAGGAGTGCCACTGCCCCAGCAGCCGGGCCAATTGGCCGCCGCGTACCGACGTCGTCACCGCCACCTCCGCCAGATTGGCCCTTTCGGGCCGCGCAATTGGCATTCAGAGTGGCAGCTATGCCAACGACTGGCAACACCGATCAGGTCACTGTCCGCTTTCTCCGTCCGATCCGCCGCCTCACCCAGCTGACCGCGGGCCTGACCCTGTACGGCTTCAGCATGGCCCTCATGGTCGTCTCCGGCCTCGGCCTCACCCCGTGGGACGTGTTCCACCAGGGCGTGTCCCGGGCCACCGGGGTCAGCTTCGGCACCGTGGTGATCATCACTGGCGTACCGATCCTGCTGCTGTGGATCCCGCTACGCCAGCGGCCCGGCGTCGGCACCATCGCCAACCTGGTCGTGATCGGCCTCGTCGTGGACGGCGCCCTCGCGGTGCTGCCGTCCGGGGGCAGCCTGCCCGTGCGCGTCACGTACCTGGTCGCCGGGATCCTGCTCAACGGCGTCGCCACCGGGCTCTACATCGGCACCCGGCTGGGCCCGGGCCCCCGGGACGGGCTGATGACCGGCATCGTGGGCCGGTTCCCCCGGCTGTCGATCCGGCTGGTGCGTACCACGATCGAGGTGGCCGTGCTGGCCGTGGGCTTCCTGCTGGGCGGCACGGTCGGCGTCGGCACGATCGCGTACGCGCTCGCCATCGGCCCGCTCGCCCAGGTCTTCATCCCCCGCTTCACGCTGCGGGAGCCGGGGCAGGCCACGCTCGCCGCCACCGCCTGAGCGGGCCCGACGACGGCAAACCGCACCCTTGCACCGGCGGCCCGCACGTGCGGGTGACATCGACCGGGGGAACTGGCCCGCCGATGCCACCCGCCGGCCGGGCGCTGATGGGTGAGCGTCTGATCACCCAGCCACATTCGCTTCCCGGCGCGGCACGCACACGGCATCATTGCGGCATGGGGGCTGGCGGCTGGCGATGGAACGACGCGTGGATCTTCGTCGCCGTGGTCATCGCCGCGCGGCTGGAACGCGACCGCGCCCTGCACGCCGCGTTGCCCGTGACGGGCGCCAGCCTCGCCGACGTGCTCGCCGCCGCCGACTTCCTGCACCACAGCGTGCCGAGCCGCGGCGAGCTGGAGGAGTCGGTGCGGCGGCTCTGCGGCGCCGAGCTGATCACTGTGGACGACGACCTGGTCGAGGTGGCTTCGGCCGGTGAGCAGCTCTGGCGGACCCGGCCGTTCAGCGGCCTGTCGTCGGCTGTGCTGACCATGCAGACCCAGCTCAACCGCGGCTGCCGGCCCGGCGACGGCGACTGGGCCCTGAGCGAGGCCACCTACCAGTCCGCGGTCCGCGAGTACTCACTGCGCCTCGCCGACGGCCGCTAACGCACCGCGTGCCCGGCCGCGCGCAGGCCTTCCTTCACCTCACCGATCGTGAGCTCTCCGAAGTGGAACACACTGGCCGCGAGCACCGCATCGGCACCCGCCGTGATCGCCGGGGGGAAGTGCCCGGGCGCACCCGCCCCGCCGCTGGCGATGACCGGGATGTCGACCACCGCGCGGACCGCGGCGATCAGCTCCAGATCGAAGCCGCTCTTCGTCCCGTCCGCGTCCATCGAGTTGAGCAGGATCTCGCCCGCGCCCAGCTCGGCCACCCGCTGCGCCCACTGCACCGCGTCCAGGCCCGCGCTGCGGCGCCCGCCGTGCGTGGTGACCTCCCAGCCGCTGTCGGTGCCCGCCGCCCGGCGCACGTCCAGGGACAGCACCAGCACCTGGTTGCCGAACCGGTCCGCGATCTCCGCGATCAGCTCGGGGCGGGCGATGGCCGCGGTGTTGACCCCCACCTTGTCGGCGCCCGCCCGCAGCAGCGTGTCGACGTTGTCCACGGAACGCACCCCGCCGCCGACCGTGAGCGGGATGAACACCGACTCGGCGGTACGCCGGACCACGTCGAGCATCGTGGCACGCCCGTCCGAGGAGGCGGTCACGTCGAGGAACGTCAGCTCGTCCGCGCCCTGCGCGTCGTACGCGGCGGCCAGCTCCACCGGGTCGCCCGCGTCCCGCAGGTCGACGAAGTTCACGCCCTTGACGACCCGTCCCGCATCCACGTCGAGGCAGGGGATCACCCGCACCGCGACCGTCATGACCCCTCCTCCGCCGCGGCCAGCGCCTCGACCTCCACCTCGACCAGCATGTCCGGGTGCAGCAGCCCCGCCACCACCACCAGCGTGGCCGCCGGCCGTACGTCGCCGAACAGCTCGCCGTGCGCGCGGCCCACCGCGTCCGCGTGCGCCGCGTCCGTGATGTACATCCGGGTACGCACGACCTGCTCGATCGACCCGCCCGCGCCGCGCAACGCCTCCAGCGCGATGTGGAACGCGGTGAGCGTCTGCGCATGCGGGTCGCCGACCCACTGCACCACCCCGCCCACCGTGGCGGTGCAGCCCGCCGTGAACACCCGGTCCCCCGCACGGACCGCGCGGGAGTACCCGTACGCCTGCTCCCAGCGGCCGCCGGAGCCGAACCGGCCGATCATGCGGCGGCGAGGGCGGCCAGGGCCTCACGGACCGTGAACGCCCCCGCGTACAGGGCCTTGCCGGCGATCACGCCCTCCACCCCGATCGGCTCCAGCGTGGCCAGGGCGCGCAGGTCGTCGAGCGCGGACACCCCGCCGCTGGCGATGACCGGCGCGTCCGTACGGGCGCACACCTCGCGCAGCAGGTCCAGGTTCGGGCCGCGCATCGTGCCGTCCTTCGTGATGTCCGTGACGACGTAGCGTGCCGCCCCGGCCTTGTCGAGCCGTCCCAGCACCTCGAACAGGTCACCGCCGTCGCGGGTCCAGCCACGGGCCGCCAGGGTGCTGCCGCGCACGTCGAGGCCGATCGCGACGCGGTCGCCGTACTCGCCGCAGATCCGGTCGCACCACTCGGGGTCCTCCAGCGCGGCCGTGCCGATGTTGACCCGGGCGGCGCCCGTGGCCAGCGCGCGGCGCAGCGACTCGTCGTCGCGGATACCGCCGGACAGCTCCACGTTCACGTCGAGCCGGCCGACCACGTCGGCGAGCAGGTCGGCGTTGGAGCCGCGGCCGAACGCGGCGTCCAGGTCGACCAGGTGCACCCAGGCGGCGCCGTCGTTCTGCCAGGCGAGCGCCGCCTCCACGGGGTCGCCGTAGCTGGTCTCGGAGCCGGCGGCGCCCTGCACGAGGCGCACGGCCTGGCCGTCGGCGACGTCGACGGCGGGCAGCAGGGTCAAAGTCACGGTGATGTCTCCTAGGATCGGCGGCCCAGTACGAGGACCACCAGGGCGGGCAGGACAAGGACGATCAGGACGGTCAGCACCACCCGCAGCGCGATGCCGGGCACCAGGACCCAGACCGCGACCGCGGCGACCAGGGGCACCAGCAGGATGCCGGTGCGTTCGGCCCGGCTGCGCCGGTGCAACCGGCCGGCGCTACGCCGGCGGGGGGTGAGCGAACGCAGCACCGCCTGCCGCCGCTGCCGGCGAGCCACCCGGCGGGCCCGGGCGGCCTTCTGCTTCTCGGCGGCGGCGAGCCGGGCGGCCCGCCGCCGGGCCCGCTCCTTACTCACCGGTCGCGCAGCTCCCACTCTCACCCGGCAGCGTGGACACCCAGTTGCGCAGCAGCGCGAAGCCGGCGTCCGCGGACTTCTCCGGATGGCACTGCGCGGCGGACAGGGCGCCGTGCTCCACGACCGCCGCGAACGGCACATCGTGCGTGGCCGTGGTGACCAGCGCCCCCGCCTCGCGCAGCGCGTCGAGGTCGGACGCCGCGTACGAATGCACGAAGTAGAACCGGGTGTCCGGCCCCGCGTCGGCGAGCAGTGTCGTGCCGGGCGGGGCGGCGACCGTGTTCCAGCCCATGTGCGGGATCCGGTGGGCGGCCAGCCGGGTCACCGCGCCGGGCAGCAGCCCCAGCCCCTTGGTCTCCACCCCGTGCTCGACCCCGGACTCGAACAGGATCTGCATGCCCACGCAGATGCCCAGCACGGGCCGCCCGGCGGCGACCCGTTCCGCGATGACCGGCCCGGCGCCGAGCGCGTCGATCCCGGCCATGCACGCCGCGTACGCGCCGACCCCCGGCACGACCAGCCCGTCGGCGGCGGCCGCGGCCGACAGGTCGTCGGTCACGGTCACGTCCGCGCCGGTACGGGCGACGGCCCGCTCCGCGGAACGCAGGTTGCCCGAGCCGTAGTCGAGCACCACCACCGACGCCATCAGCTGTCCCCCGGGATCAGCCACGCCACCCCGCCCGCGGCGGCCAGCGCGGCCAGGAGCGCGACCACGGCGATGCTGAACTTGGTCGCACCCTGCCGGACCAGCGACACCACGCCGCCGACCAGGATCCCCGCGAGGGCGAACAACGCGATCGCCATCACAACACGCCCTTGGTGGACGGCAGCGCCCCGGCGTTGCGCGGGTCGACCTCGACCGCCTCGCGCAGCGCCCGGGAGAACGCCTTGAACTGCGCCTCCACCACGTGGTGGGCGTCCGGATGGCCGCCCTCGCGGGCCGCGCGCAGCACGCTGACGTGCAGGGTCACCTTCGCAGCATGCCCGAACGACTCGAAGATGTGCCGGGTCATGCTCGTCGGATACACCGGCCCGATGTACGGCGCGAGCGCCGGCTCCTCATGCACCACGTACGGCCGGCCCGACAGGTCGACCGCGGCCCGGCACAGCACCTCGTCCATCGGGATCGTGGCCGAACCGTACCGGCGAATGCCGGCCTTGTCGCCGAGCGCCTGGGCGAACGCCTCACCCAGCGCGATCGCGGTGTCCTCCATGGTGTGGTGGGCGTCGATCTCCAGGTCGCCCTCGGTGCGCACGGTCAGGTCGAACCCGCCGTGCTTGGCGAGCTGGTGGAGCATGTGGTCATAGAAGCCGACGCCGGTGCTCAGCTCTGCCTGGCCGGTGCCGTCGAGGTCGATCTCGACGAGCACCTTGGTCTCCTTGGTGACCCGTTCGATGCGGGCGGTGCGGCTCATGCCTCGATCTCCATCACGGCGGTGTCCATCGCGGACAGGAAAGCATCAGTCTCGGACTCGGTGCCGGCGGTGACACGCAGCCAGCCCGGCAGCCCGACGTCGCGGACCAGCACGCCGTGCTCCAGCAGCTGCCGCCACACCTGGCTCTGGTCGCCGCCGACGTCGAACAACACGAAATTCGCGTCGCTGTCCGCGACCTGCACTCCGCGCCCGCGCAACGTGGCCACGATCCGGTCGCGCTGCTGCTTGATCGCGTCGACCGTGACCAGCAGCTCGGCGCGGTGCGCGAGCGCGGCCCGGGCCGCGGCCTGGGTGAGCGCCGACAGGTGGTACGGCAGCCGCACCAGCTGGACCGCGTCCACCACGGCCGGGTCGGCGGCCAGGTAGCCCAGGCGGCCACCGGCGAACCCGAACGCCTTGCTCATGGTGCGGGTGACCACGAGCCGCGGATGCCCCGGCAGCAGTGTCAGCGCGCTGGGGGTGCCGGGCCGGGCGAACTCCGCGTACGCCTCGTCCACCACGACCATGCCGCGCGCCGTGGCCAGCACCGCGTCGACGACGGCCGGGTCGAGCGCCGTGCCGGTCGGGTTGTTCGGCGAGCAGAGGAACACCAGGTCGGGGTCGTGCGCGGCGACCTGCGCGACCGCCGACTCGGGGGTGAGCCCGAAGTCGGCCGCCCGCTGCGCGCCGATCCAGCGGGTGCCGGTGCCCGCGGCCAGCAGCGGATGCATCGAGTACGACGGGCCGAAACCCAGCGCGGTACGCCCCGGCCCCGCGAACGCCTGCAACAGCTGCTGCTGGACCTCGTTGGAGCCGTTGGCGGCCCACACGTGCGCCGCGCTGAGCCCGTACCCCAGATATGCGGCCAGGTCGGTCCGCAACGCGACCGCGTCCCGGTCCGGGTAGCGGTTGAGGTCGCGCAGCTCCGCCTGCACCGCCTTGGCGATGGCGTCCACCACCGCGTCCGGCACCGGATACGAGTTCTCGTTCGTGTTCAGCCGCACCGCGACGTCGAGCTGCGGTGCCCCGTACGGGCTGCGGCCGCGCAGGTCGTCACGGATCGGCAGATCGTCGATCGTGGTCATGGGCGGAACCTCACCGCCACGGCGTCGCCGTGCGCGGGCAGATCCTCGGCGTTGGCGAGCGCCACCACGTGCCCGGCGACGTCGCGCAGCGCGGCCTCGTCGTACTCCACGACGTGAATGCCGCGCAGGAACGACTGCACCGACAGCCCGGAGGAATGCCGGGCGCAGCCGCCGGTCGGCAGCACGTGGTTGGAACCGGCCGCATAGTCGCCCAGCGACACCGGCGAGTACGCCCCCACGAAGATCGCGCCCGCGTTGCGCACCCGCATCGCGATCCCCCGGGCATCGGCGGTCTGGATCTCCAGGTGCTCCGCCGCGTACGCATCCACCACCCGCAGGCCCTGCTCCACGTCGTCGACCAGCACCACCCCGGACTGCACGCCGGTCAGCGCCTCGCGGACCCGGGCCTCGTGCTTGGTCGCCGCGACCTGGCGGGCCAGCTCGGCCTCCACCGCCGCCAGCAGCGCGGTCGAGTCGGTGACCAGCACGCTGGCCGCGAGCGGGTCGTGCTCGGCCTGGCTGATCAGGTCGGCCGCGACGTGTACGGGGTCGGCGGTGTCGTCGGCCAGAATCGCGATCTCGGTAGGGCCCGCCTCGGCGTCGATGCCGACGACGCCGCGCAGCAGTCGCTTCGCCGCGGTGACCCAGATGTTGCCCGGCCCGGTGATCACATCCACGGGCTTGCACCGGTCGGCCTCGTCGGCGCCCGCACAGCCGTAGCCGAGCATCGCGACGGCCTGGGCGCCGCCGACCGCATACACCTCGTCGACACCGAGCAGCGCGCACGCCGCGAGCACCCGGGCGTCGGGCAGGCCGCCGTTGTCCGGTTGCGGCGGGCTCGCCACCACCAGGCTCTCCACGCCCGCCACCTGGGCGGGAACCACGTTCATGACCACGGTCGACGGGTACACCGCGAGGCCACCCGGCACGTACAGACCGACGCGGGTGACCGGCACCCAGCGCTCGGTCACCGTGCCGCCGGGCACCACCTGGGTGGTGACGTCCGTGCGCCGCTGGTCGGTGTGCACCTTGCGGGCCCGGGCGATGGCCTCCAGCAGGGCGGCGCGCACGTCCGGGTCGAGGCCGTCCGCCGCCGCGGCGATCGCGTCGGCGGGCACCCGCAGACGCTCCAGACGTACGCCGTCGAAGCGCTCCGTCGCCTCCCGGATCGCCGGGAACCCATGCTCGCGGACCGCCTCGACGACCGGGCGGATCTTCTCTACCGCGACGGAGACGTCGAGTTGGGCTCGGGGCAGCAGGCCGCGCGGGTCCCGCCGGGAGCCGCGCAGGTCGATCCGGTTCAGCACGGGCCCAGTCTAGGCTGCGGGGCGGACACCGGACCGGCCACGTTCCAGGGCGTGGGACCGCCGGCGCCGCACGGCTGACACGGCCTTCGTGGCTTTCGCCGGTGCGGCTCGCATGGCGTTGCGGGGCGAACCGCGTGGCGTTGCCGGGGCGGACCGCCGGGCGTTGCCGGGGCGGCTCGCGCGGCATTTGCCGGGCGACCCGCGAAGATCACTGCACCGGCCGCGCGTGTCGCCGCACCGGACCGATACGCTCGCACCGTGGGCACGATTCTGCCGGTCTTTCCGCTGGGCACAGTCCTTTTTCCCGGCCTCGTGCTGCCGCTGCACATTTTCGAGGAGCGATACCGGGTCCTCGTCCGCGAGCTGGTCGCGGCCACGGGCGACGGCCCGCACGAGTTCGGCGTGGTGACGCTGCGCCGCGGCTGGGAGACTCCGCAGGCGTCCGCCGAGGACGATGACGAGCCGATCGTGGACGAGGCGCCGGTCACCCTGTCCCAGATCTTCGACGTCGGCTGCACCGCCGAGCTGCGGCAGGTCACCGAGCTGCCGGACGGCCGGTTCGACATCGTGACCGTGGGCCGGCGCCGGTTCCGGGTCCTGAGCCTCGATGCGGACACCCACCCGTATCTCGCCGCCGAGGTGGAGTGGCTGCCCGACGAGGAGCAGGCGGACGAGGTGGCCGACGCACTGGCCCCGCGGGTGCTGGCCGCGCTGCGGACGTACCTGGATCTGCTGCGCCCCGAGACCGAGGTGCTGGACCAGGTCCCGGACGACCCGACCGTGCTGTCGCACCTGGTCGCGGCGACCGCCCAGCTGACGCTGGAGGAACGTCAGGAGCTGCTGGCGGCGCCGGACACGACCACGCGGCTGCGCGCCGAGCTGCGGCTGCTGAACCGTGAGGCCGGGCTGCTGGCTCGGGTCCGGGCGGTCCCGGTCCCGCTCTCCGACCTGGCCCGCCCCGCCAGCCCCAACTGACCCCGCAGCCCCGCAAGGGTCAGGGAGCCCCGTCAGGCGCGGTTGGCGCCTGCGCCGGGGGTCGGCGGTAGGTCGCCGGCCGGTGCGGGCGGCTGCCCGTCAGTCCAGCCCGGGACGGACCCCGGGCCCGGCAACAGGTCCGCGCCGGGTGCGGCCGAGGGTTCGTCGTGGCCCGGGCCGGCCCCCGCGCGGTCCAGGTCCGGGTCGCTGGACCAGCCCGCAAGCAGCGTCAGCACGATGACCGCGGCGAACGCGGGGATCAGCAGCACACCGTAGGCGTGCAGGTCGGGCGGGGCCGAGTAGGTGGCGCCGGGCGCCGAGGTCTCCCGCCACTGCTCGTACGCGTGCAGGCCCACCTCCCGGCCCACCGCCCACGCGGCCGCGGCCGCGGCCAGCGTCCCCACGGTCACACCGACGAGCAGCGCGGGCCCGCGGTACCGGCGCAGCACCATCCAGGCGGTGATCGCGACGGCGAGGCCGAACACGAACCCGAGGATGGCGAACCAGCCGTCGGCCGCGATGTACTGCTCCGGCGACGGGTCGTTGACCACGATCCCGTTCGCCCCGGCGTTGAGCACCGGGACGGACGGTGCCAGCCATGTCCAGATCAGGCCCAGCGGCACCCCGGCCAGAGCGACCACGAGCGCGGTCAGCGCACCCGCCGAGACGGTACGGCGCCACGGCCGGGTCGCGGGCTGCGGCGGCGCGGCCGGTGGTGCCCAGTCGCCCGCCGGCGCGGGCGCGTCCAGCGGCGGGATCAGGTACGACGGCTCCGCGCGGGGCGGCGGCGTGGGCGCGTACGACGGCTCCGCCGCGGGCGGCGACGGGTACGACGGCTCCGCGCCGTGCGGCGACGCCGGTTCCTGACTGGGGTTCACCCCCCGATCCTGCCAGGTCCCGCTGGATGCTGCCTGTGATGCCCCTGCACGCCGGTCAGCTCACGCTGGCCGGGCCGAGGATGGTCTTGAGGTCGGCCCGCAGCGCCGTGGTGGGGGCCACCCGGACGCCGCCCAGCCGCATCACCGTGGTGCGGCTGCCGTTCTGCAGGTGGACGTGCACCTCGGCGTCGCCGGGATGGCTGACCAGGATCTCCTTGAGCTGGTCGACCAGCGGCGGGGTGCACCGGGTGATCGGCATGGTCAGGGTGATCGGCTTGGTGTCGGCGGAATGGGACACGTCCGGCATCGACATGTCCATCGCCATGATCCGCGGGGTGTCGTCGCGCCGGTCCACCCGGCCCTTGACGACGACGATCGCGTCCTCGGCGATGTACTGGCCGATCACCTCGTAGGTGTTCGGGAAGAACAGGGTCTCCACGCCGCCCGCGAGGTCCTCCAGGGTGGCGGAGGCCCACGCGCGGCCCTGCTTGGTGATCCGGCGCTGGACGCCGGTGAGGATGCCCGCGAGCGTGACGACCTGGCCGTCGGGGATCGAGCCCTCCTCGTTGAGGGCGGCGATCGTGGTGTCCGCGGCGTTCGCCAGGATCTGCTCCAGCCCGGCGAGCGGGTGGTCGGAGACGTACAGGCCGAGCATTTCCCGCTCGAAGGCAAGCTTGTCGCGTTTGTCCCACTCGGCGTCGCCGATCACCGGCATCGCGACCGTGGCCGAACCTGCCCCGCTCTCGTCGCCGAACGCCCCGAACAGGTCGAACTGCCCCGCCGCCTCGTTGCGCTTGACGTCGGCGTGCGCATCGATCGCCTCCGCATGGACCGCCAGCAGGCCCTTGCGGGTGTGGCCCATCGAGTCGAATGCCCCGGCCTTGATCAGCGATTCCACGGTCTTCTTGTTGCAGGCGACCGCGTCCACCTTGGACAGGAAGTCGTAGAAGTCGGTGTAGTCGCCTTTGTCCTTGCGGCAGCGGGCGATCGCCTCGACCACGTTATGGCCCACGTTGCGGACCGCGGCCAGGCCGAAGCGGATGTCGGTGCCGACCGGGGTGAACGGGCCCGCGGACTGGTTGACGTCCGGTGGGAGGACCTGGATGCCCATGCGCCGGCACTCGGCCAGGTACATCGCCATCTTGTCCTTGTCGTCGCCGACGCTGGTCAGCAGCCCGGCCATGTACTCGGCCGGGTAGTTCGCCTTCAGATAGCCGGTCCAGTACGACACCAGGCCGTAGCCGGCGGTGTGTGCCTTGTTGAACGCGTAGTCGGCGAACGGGACGAGGATGTCCCAGATCGCCTGGATGGCCTCCTTGGAGTAACCGCGTTCCAGCATGCCGTCGCGGAACGGGATGAACTCCTTGTCGAGGACCTCTTTCTTCTTCTTGCCCATGGCGCGGCGCAGCAGGTCGGCCTTGCCCAGCGAGTACCCCGCCAGGATCTGCGCGGCGCGCTGCACCTGCTCCTGGTAGACGATCAGGCCGTACGTGGGACCCAGGATCTCCTTGAGCGGCTCCTCCAGCTCCGGGTGGATCGGGGTGATCTCCTGCTGGTTGTTCTTGCGCAGCGCGTAGTTGGTGTGCGAATTCGCGCCCATCGGGCCGGGCCGGTACAGCGCGAGGACCGCGGAGATGTCCTCGAAGTTGTCCGGCTTCATCAGCCGCAGCAGCGAACGCATCGGGCCGCCGTCGAGCTGGAACACCCCGAGCGTGTCACCGCGGGCCAGCAGCTCGTACGTCGCCTTGTCGTCCAGTTTCAGCGCCAGCAGGTCCAGTTTGGTGCCGTGGTTGAGCTCGATGTTGCGGACCGCGTCGTCGATGATCGTCAGGTTGCGCAGGCCCAGGAAGTCCATCTTGAGCAGACCGAGCGTCTCGCAGGTCGGGTAGTCGAACTGCGTGATGATCGCGCCGTCCGCGTCGCGGCGCATCAGCGGGATGTGCTCGATGATCGGCTCGGCGCTCATGATGACCCCGGCCGCGTGCACGCCGGTCTGCCGGATCAGGCCCTCGATGCCGCGGGCGGTGTCGATGACCTTCTTGACGTCCGGGTCGGTCTCGTACAGCGTGCGGATCTCACCGGCCTCGGAGTACCGCTTGTGCTCCGGGTCGAAGATGCCGGTCAGCGGGATGTCCTTGCCCATCACGGCGGGCGGCATCGCCTTGGTGATCCGGTCACCCACCGCGTACGGATAGCCGAGGACGCGGGCCGAGTCCTTGATCGCGGCCTTGGCCTTGATCGTGCCGAACGTGGCGATCTGCGCGACCTTGTCGTCGCCCCAGCGCTCGGTCACATATCGGATGACCTCGCCGCGCCGACGCTCGTCGAAGTCGATGTCGACATCCGGCATCGAGACGCGCTCGGGGTTGAGGAACCGCTCGAAGATCAGTCCGTGCGGCAGCGGGTCCAGGTCCGTGATCCCCATCGCGTACGCGACCAGGGAGCCGGCGGCCGAGCCCCGGCCCGGGCCCACCGCGATGCCCTGCTGCTTCGACCACTGGATGAAGTCGGCCACCACGAGGAAGTACGACGGGAAGCCCATCTGGATGATGACGCCGAGCTCGTACTCGGCCTGCTTGATGTGGGTCTCCGGGATGCCGCCCGGGAAGCGGCGGGCCAGGCCCTCGAACGCCACCTTGCGGAACCAGCTCTCCTCGGTCTCCCCGTCGGGCACCGGGAAGCGGGGCATCAGGTTCTTGAAGGTGAACATGCCGGTGGTGTCGACCTTCTCCGCCACCAGCAGGGTGTTGCGGCAGCCCACCTGCCACGCCTCGGACGAGTCCACCGCGCGCATCTGGTCGGCGTTCTTGACGAAGTAGCCCGCGCCGTCGAAGCGGAACCGGTTGGGGTCGGCGACGTTGCTGCCGGTCTGCACGCACAGCAGCACGTCGTGCGCCTCGGCCTGGGCCTCGTGGGTGTAGTGCGAGTCGTTGGTCACCAGGGGCGGGATGTCCAGCTTGCGGCCGATCTCCAGCAGGCCGTCGCGGACCCGGCGCTCGATGTCCAGGCCGTGGTCCATCAGCTCCAGGTAGAAGTGCTCCTTGCCGAACACTTCCTGGTACGCCGCGGCGGTCCGCAGCGCCTCGTCGAACTGTCCCAGCCGCAGCCGCGTCTGCACCGCGCCGGACGGGCAGCCGGTGGTGGCCATGATGCCCTCGGCGTGCTCGCCGATGAGCTCCAGGTCCATCCGCGGCCACTTGACGTAGTGGCCCTCCATCGAGGCGCGCGAGTTGAGCTTGAACAGGTTCTTCAGGCCCACGTCGTTGCGCGCCCACATCGTCATGTGGGTGATCGCGCCGTTACCGGAGATGTCGTCGCTCTTCTGCTCCGGCCGGCCCCACTTGACCCGCTGCTTGTGGAAGCGGGACTCGGGCGCCACGTACGCCTCGACGCCGATGATCGGGGTGACCCCGGCCGCGGTGGCCTGCTTGTAGAAGTCGTACGCCCCGTGCATGTTGCCGTGGTCGGTGATCGCCACGGCCGGCATGCCGAGGCGATTGGCCTCGGCGAACAGATCCTTGAGCCGGGCGGCTCCGTCGAGCATCGAATACTCGGTGTGCACATGCAGGTGCACGAACGAGTCAGACACCCGGCAGCCCCCTTTTCGCCCGGCCGACAACCGACGACGGGAAGCCTAGCCCCGACCCCCGACATCCGGCACGGGGGACACCCGGGTCATTGCGCGAACGGTTCGATCATCACCGCGGCGGCGCGCAGCCATGCCGCCCGGGTCTCCGGCTGCAGGTCGCCGTACTCGATCGACGAGCCTACCTCCAGGGCCGGGTCGTACGGCACCACGGCGACCGCCCTGGTCCGGGTCGCGAAGTGCTTGGTGAGGTCGTCCAGCAAGGGCAGCTTGCCCGGCGACGGGCAGGAGATGAGCGTCACGGCGTTGGCCACGATGTCGCCCATGCCGGTGTCGTCGAGCAGGTCCAGCATCCAGTCGGCCGTGAACGCGGCGTCCTCGCGCGGCACCGTGGTGATCACCAGCTGGTCCGCCGCCTTCATCACGGTCTGCCAGTTGACGCTCTCCACGTTGTTGCCGGTGTCCACACAGATCACGTCGTGGGTGCGCCGCAGCAGGTCCATCACCCGCCGCACCGTGTGCTGGTCGAGCCGCTGCGCGAACCGCGGGTTCTCCTCCCCCGCCAGCACGTCGTACGAGCCGTCGGAGGCGTGCCGCAGGTAGTCGTCGAGCTCGCTGAGCAGCTCCTCGCCGTGCATGTTCTCGATCGTCAGCAGGTCGGCGATCAGGTGCCGGATCGTCCGTGCGTGCCGGGCGCTGCCGGCGCGCAGGCCCAGCGTGCCGCGCAGCTCGTTGTCGTCCCAGGCCAGCACGCCGCGGCCGCGGACGCTGCCGATGGTCGCCGCGGCGAGCACCGTGGCGGTCGTCTTGTGCACCCCGCCCTTCGGGTTGGCGAACGCCAGCACCCGGGGGGTGCCCAGCTTGCGGCGCATCACCGCGACGGCCCGTTCGAGGTCCTCGTCGGGACGCGCCTGGCGCCACTCGATGCGGGCCCCGGCGGGCGAGGTCGGCGCGGCCGGGGCCGGGGCGGGCAGCACGGGGGCCGGCGGAGCGGGGGCCGGCACGACCGGCGGCGCGGGCCGGGGTGCGACCGGGGCGGGCGGGGGAAGCACGGACGCCGGGCCGACGGCCGCGGCCGCGCGCGCCGCCGGGTACCCGTTCTCCGGGAGCACCCGGGCGATCGGTGGTGGCACCGCACGCGTGGCCGGGTTGAAGAAGCTGTGCTGCTGCTCCGCCTCGGCCCGGCCGGCATAGCCTTCGGCGCGTGGCGCAAGGCCGTCGGCGCGAGTGGCGAAGCCGTCGAAGCGGCCACTGAGATCGTCGGACCGGCTCCCGCCGCCGTCGGCGCGGCCACCGAAGCCGTCGGCCAGGCGCGACTGCCGCCGGGAGTCCAACGGGTTCACCGGGCGCGGCTCGGCCGGGCTCACCGGGCGCGGGTCCGCGGTCCGCCCGACGCGCCGGTCGAGCGGATTGACCGGGCGGCGATCGAACGGGTTCACCGGGCGCGGCTCGGACGCGGGCCGGGGCTGCTCCGGCGGACGCTGGTCGGCCTGGTGCCGGGGGTCGAGCGGATTGAACGGGCGTCGCTCCGGCGGGCTCACCGGACGGCTCGGCATCGGATGGGTGCCCGGCGCCGGCCGGTACGCCTCGGCGGACTCGTCGTGGTCGGCGCCCTCGGTGTCGTCGGCCGTCCGGGACCCGTGGCGCGCACGATCGAGCAGCGCCCGCCATCGCGGGGCTGGTTCCGCAGGCCGGCCCCAGCCGGTCTCGGTCCCATCCACGGCTCGTCCTCCCTGCGCCGACTCGCGATGTCCCCGGACGGGCGACACCGCCCTAGACAGGCTACGGAGGCCAACCCTATTCGGGCCACTCCCCAATGCCTTCCGCCGGTTGGCCTTGATCCACCGGCGGCACATCGTTGATGCATGCACACCCGTCCGTGACCGACCGGCACCCCCGGCTGGGGCGCCGACGTGGGTCTAACGGCTGGACGGGCCGCGGGATGCTCCCGCCGACGCAGACGGCACATCGGCGGCCGGCCCCGCCGGGGGCCGGTGGCGCGGTGTTGCTTCTTCTCCGATACCCGGAGGCACGGTCCGGACCCCCCGCCGGGATCAGCAGGTGAGGTGGAAGTCACACCGGGCCCGGACGACGAGGGTAACGGCGCACCGGTCGGCGGGGCAACCGCCCGGACCCACGCGGGGCCCTCGGTCAGTTCCCGTCGCGCAGCACGTCCAGCGCGTACGCCAGGTCCTGCGGGTACTCGGCGACGAAGCGCACCTCGTCCTGCGTACGCGGGTGCAGGAAGGCCAGCTCGCGGGCGTGCAGCCACTGCCGGTCCAGCCGCAGCCGGGCCGACAGGGTGGGGTCCGCCCCGTACGTCAGGTCGCCCACGCACGGGTGCCGCAGTGCCGCGAAATGCACCCGGATCTGGTGGGTGCGGCCGGTCTCCAGCTTCACGTCCACCAGGCTCGCCGCGCGGAACGCCTCCACGGTGTCGTAGTGGGTGACGCTGGGCTTGCCGCCGGACATCACCGCGAACCGGTAGTCGGCGCTGGGGTGCCGGTCGATCGGTGCGTCGATCGTGCCGCGCAACGGGTCCAGGTGACCCTGCACGACCGCGTGGTACCGCTTGTCGACCTCGCGGTCCTTGAACGCCCGCTTCAGCACGCTGTACGCGTGCTCGCTCTTGGCGACCACCATCAGTCCCGTGGTGCCGACGTCGAGGCGGTGCACGACGCCCTGCCGCTCGGCGGCGCCACTGGTCGCGACGCGCTGGCCCATCGCGGCCAGCCCGCCGATCACGGTCGGCCCGGTCCAGCCCGGGCTGGGGTGTGCGGCCACCCCGACCGGCTTGTCGACCACCACGATGTCGTCGTCGTCGTACACCACCCGCATGCCGTGCACCGGCTCGGCCACCACGACCGGCGCGCTCGCGGGCGCGGGCAGGGTGACCTCCAGCCACGCCCCGGCGCTCACCTTGTCGCTCTTGGGCCGGGGAATGCCGTCGACCAGGGCGTCCCCGGCCTCCACCAGCGCGGCGGCAGCCGTCCGGGACAGCCCGAACAGGCGGGACACCGCCTGGTCCAGGCGCATGCCGTCGAGGCCGTCGGGCACGGGAAGGGAACGCCGGTCCCCCGCGGGACGCAGCCCGGGTGCGGTCACGGGCGCGCCCCTTCAGATCCTTGGTCGGGTGTCCGCCGGGTTCGGCTGCCGTCACGCTGGCGGCCGGTCAGTTCCAGCACGATGGCCAGGCAGACACCGATCGTGAGGCAACTGTCGGCGACGTTGAAAACAGCGAACTTCTCACCGTACGGCGCGAACGCGCTGATCATGTCGACCACGTGGCCCTGGAACGGGCCGGGGGCGCGGAACAGCCGGTCGCCCAGGTTGCCCAGGGCCCCGCCGAGCACCAGCCCCAGGCTGACCGCCCAGGGAATCGACCGCAGCCGCCGGGTCATCCAGGCGATCCACCCGATCACCGCGAGCGTGATCACCGGGAACACCCAGGTGTGGCCGCTGCCCAGGCTGAACGCGGCCCCGCTGTTGCGCAGCAGCGACAGGTAGATCAGCCCGCCCAGGATGCGCACCGGCTCGGCCGGGTCGAGGTGCTGGACGGACAGCTCCTTGACGATCTGGTCCGCCGCGACGGCCAGCAAGGCGGTACCCGCCAGCAACGCCACGGCCCGCGGTGCGGGGCCCGGCGACGAATCCGGCCCGGACGCGGTCACGGCGGTACCGCCCGCTGCCTCGTCGGCGTTCAGCGTCGTTCCTCCAGTTGCTTGCAGGACACGCACAGGGTCGCGGACGGGAACGCCGCAAGCCGCTCCACCGGGATGGCGTTGCCACACCGCTCGCACCAACCGTAGTTGCCCTCGCCGAGCCGGTCGATGGCGCGTTCCACCTGGTTGATCCGCTCCAGCAGGTTGTTCGCGAGCGTGATCTCCTGCTCGCGCTCGAACGTCTTCGTCCCGGTGTCCGCCTGGTCGTCGCCGGCGGAGTCGGTCAGCCGTTCACGCTGGAGCTCCGCGATCTCGGTGAGGGTCTGGTCGTACTCGCCCTGAAGCTCGTCGCGGCGCTCGGTGAGCGCCACGCGGATCTTCTCGGTCTCCGCGGCGCTGCGCGACCGCCTCGTCCCGGCCTTGGCGGTCGAGGCGGGCCTGGTGTCGGTTGCCTTGGCCATCGTCGCTCCCTCGCCGCGACGAGCGCGGCATCGGCGGTTGCGGGACCAGTGGCGGGCGGTGTCCCCGCCCGTGCCCACCCGTCCCCTTTCGGGCCGGTCGCGCCCCCGCGCGCCCGGCCGGCGCGGCCTGTGGGCAGGCCGCCGCCATGATCCCTCACGTGCACAAACGGCGTGCACGAAACCGCCGCGCACACCGGAGGCTCGCAAGGATACGGAACGTGCAGGTCCGCGACAACCTGGCGCACCGGCCGGGATACCCCGAACCGGGGCGAAAAATACCCGGACGATTGGTCGGACAACCGACACGCCGCGCTCAGGGCACCTCCCGGCCCTCCTCGCCGAACCAGCGGGCGAGCCGTCCGCGCCGGCTGACCGCCCGCAGCCGCCGTTCGGCCGTGTCGCGGACGTCGGCCGTCGCCACGATCAGCAGGGTGTCCCCCGTGCGCAGCCGGGTGTCCGGGGCGGGGACGAATCCGGCCCCCTCGCGGACGACGAGCGTCACCACCGCCCCGACGGGCAGTCGCAACTCGTCGATGTGCACCCCCGCCAGCCGGGATCCTGGTGCCACGCCGATCTGCAGCAGGTCCGCGTGCATGTTCTCCAGCGGCGCGGACTCCACCTGCACCTCCGCCGCCTCGGCGGGTGCGGTGATCCCGAGCCGGCGGGCGACCGGCGCGATCGTCCCGGCCTGCACCAGCGTGAAGATGATCACGAGGACGAACACCGCGTCGAACAGCTTCTCGGCGCCCGGGGTGCCGATCGACAGCGGGATGGTGGCAAGCACGATCGGCACCGCACCACGCAACCCCGCCCAGGACAGGAACGCCTGCCCCCGCCACCCCGGCGCGCCGCGGACCAGCAGGGCGGAGACGGCGACCGACAGCGGGCGCGCCAGCAGCACCAGCGCCCCGCCGACGACCAGCGCCGCCACCAGGGCACCCGGCAGGCGGCTCGGCGACACCAGCAGGCCCAGCAGGACGAACAGGCCGATCTGCGCCACCCAGGCCAGCCCGTCGGCGAAGCCGAGGATGGCCCGGCGGTGCGGCAGCCGGGCGTTGCCCAGCACGACCCCGGCCACGTACACGGCGAGGAAACCGGAGGCGTGCGCGACCGCGCCCGCCGCGTACGCGAGCACGGTCAGCCCCACGGCGGCGATCGGGTACAACCCGGCCGAGGGCAACGCCGCCCGGCGCAGCAGCCAGCGCCCGGCGGCGCCGACGAACAGGCCGATCGCCGCGCCCACGGCGAGTTCGTAGACGAGCAGCACCAGCTCGTGCCACCAGGGGGACGCCGCGGCGGGGCTGGCCAGCAGCACCACGAGCAGCACCACCGGCGCGTCGTTCATGCCGGACTCGGCCTCCAGCGTGGCCACCAGCCGCGGCGGCAGCCGCAGGCGGCGCAACGTGGCGAACACGGCGGCAGCGTCCGTCGAGGACAGCACCGCCCCGTACAGCAGGGCGAGACGCCAGTCGAGGCCGAGCAGCAGGTGCACGACCACCCCGACGACCACGATGCTGACCGCCACGCCGACCGTGGCCAACGTGGCGGACAGGCCCAGCACCGGGCGCAGAGTGCTCCAGCGGGCGGTCAGCCCGCCCTCCGCGATGATCACGATCAGAGCGCAGAAGCCGAGCGTACGGGTGAGCTCCGCGTCGTCGAACCGGATGCCGAGGCCCGCCTCGCCGAGCAGGATCCCGATGAGCAGGTAGACGAGGAGGCTGGGCAGACCGACGCGGGTGGACAGGCGTACCGCCGCCACGGCGACCAGCAGGACGGCAGCCCCGATCAGCAGGGCGGCGTCCAGGTGACCGGTCACACCGGCCCGGCGACGCCGTCGCGCAGCGCGCTCAGCCGCGCGGCGAGGTCGGCAGCGTCGGCGGCGACCACGAAGACCTTGTCCCGGCTGGTGGCCCCGATCCGCAGCGTCACGGCCGCCGCCCGTACGCCGAGGGCGTCGGCGAGCGCGCGGCGTACCGCCTCGGTGGCCTTGCCGTCCACCGCCGGAGCGCCCACCGCGATGATCAGGGCGGCGCCGTGCGGGCCGTCGTACCGGCCCCCGACGTGGGTCCGGCCCGCGCCGGGGCGCACCCGGACCGGGACGGAGAGCTCTCGGTCGCCGGGTGCGGGCGTACGCCGGTTGGCCATGCCTCATTGTCCCGATCTTCGGCGTGGCCGGTGCTCGGGGGCGGCACTCCGCCTGCCGTCATCGCCGGAGCGGTCGGGGTCAGCCTCGGGCGGCCGCCGCGAGCAGGCGGTCGACCGGGCGGCACAGGCCGCACGGGGTGAAGCCCAGCTCGACCGCCTCGGACACCGGCAACGGCTCGGTGAGCCGCCCGACCAGGTGCGGACAGTCCGACACGTGGTAGCGCGGCCGGCCGTCGACGACCAGCACCTCGGCGTCCATCCGCGCGATGCGCACGGCGTCCGCGGCTCGCTCGGCCTGCGGCAGTGGCTCGTCGGCGGGGTCGTCGGGGTCGGGCCGGCCGAACTCCTCCACCGGCTCGTCGAACGACGGTCCCGCGGTGAAGCCTGCCGGGGCGGTCCCGCTCACCGAATCGTGGCCCAGCAGGTCGGCGTGGCCGGACAGGTCAGGCTGGCCCGACGGACCAGGCCGGCCCGACACGTCGAGCTGGTCGAGCAGGCCCAGGCCGGAGCCGGCCGCGGAGTCGCCCGGATCGCTTGCCCAGGACTCGTCGTCAGCACGGGCCGCGGAGTCGCCCGGGTCGCGCCGCCAGGACTCGTCCTCCTCCTGGCTGCGGGCCGCGTCGATGACCGAGGAGGCGTGGTCGTAGTCGGCGTGGTCCCGGTGCTGGTCGCGGTCGTCGCCGACCTCCGGTACCAGCGGCGCGTCGTATCCGCTGCCGGGGTCGTCGTCCACCCTGGCACCCAGAGGGTGATCGTCGGTGGCGTCGAACGCGCCGGGTTCGGCCAGGAGGCCCGCATCCCCCGCGTCGAGTGCCGGGGCGTCCGGCCCGAACTCCATCGCCGCAGCGGAGCCGGTGTCATCGCCGTATTCCAGGGCGCCGGTCTCGTCCGGATACTCCGGGGCGTCGGACTCCTCCGGGAAGACCGTGGAGCCCCGCAGGCCCGGGTCACCGGGGTCGTCGGTGAGGCTGGGCTCGTCATCGAAGACGGCGGTACGCGTGCCGCCCGGCTCGTCCGCGAAGCCCGTGGCGGCAGCGGCGCCCGAGCGGGCGGTCTCGCCCGCGTAGACGGCGGTGGCTGCGGCCGGCGTGGCCCGCTCGGTGAACGCGGCGGATTCGGCGTGCGGTGCGCCGCCCGCCGCGTCGCGGTCACGCCCGCTGGTGCGGGTGGCCGCGGGCCCGAGGGCCCCGCCGACGTCGCGGGCGGCGGCCCGGCGGGCGGATGCCCGGCGGGCGCCCACGACCAGCGCGACCGCGGCCAGCAGGCTGGCCACGATGGAGCTGATGAGCAGCATGCTCGACCCGCCGGCGACGCCGAACACAAGCAGCGTCACCGCGACGAGGATGAGCAGCAGACTGGCAACGATCATGGGCTCATCCCCGCCGCAGTCGGTCCGTCACGATTCCTGAAGGTTTGAGGGTCAGCGGCCGGTCTCGATGGAGTTGGCGCGGCCACCGCCGTACGAGCCGGCCAGGCCCGCCGCGGCGAGACCACCCGAGCCGCCCACGGAGCGGTTCGCGTCGGCGCGCGCCATCTCGGCCTCCAGGCCCTGGCCGCGGCCGTCGAGGTCACGCAGCTGGCTCTCCAGGTAAGCCTTGAGCCGGGTGCGGTACTCGCGCTCGAACTGCTTGAGCTCCTCGATGTGCTTCTGCAGCGCGGAGCGCTTGGCGTCCAGGCCGCCCATGGCTTCCTGGTGGCGCTGGCGCGCGTCCCGCTCGAGGGCGTCGGCCTTGGCGCGAGCCTCGCGGGTGACCTCCTCCGCCTTGGAACGGGCGTCGGAGAGCAGCTTGTCGGCCTCGCGGCGAGCGTCCGCGACGTGGTCGTCCGCGGTGCGCTGGGCCATCATGAGCACCCGCAGCGCCTGCTGCTCGCCGTCGCCGCCGGGAGGGGTGGGACCGGCGCCGACGCCGCCCTGGGCGCGGACCTGCTCGAGCTCGGCCTGCATCTGCCGCGCCGCCTGCTCGGCGGCAGCCTTGTCCCGCTGGACCCGGTCGAGCTGGGCCTTCATGTCGTTGAGCTCCGCCGCCAGCCGGGGGTCGGCACCCGAGACGGCTGGCGCGCCACCCCGGCCACCACGCTCGACCTGCGCGCGCAGCTCGTTGTTCTCCTCGATGAGACGGGCGAGTTCGCGCTCGACCTCGTCCAGGAAGGCGTCGACCTCCTCCTCGTCATACCCCCGTTTGCCGATCGGGGGCTTTTTGAAGGCGACGTTGTGCACGTCGGCCGGGGTCAGCGGCATCGAAACTCCTCGGGTCAGTCGCGGCCGCGTGGGGCACGCCCTGTCACACGCTGAACACAGTGATCAGGCGCGCTAACACGAATTCCATAAGCACGAACAGGATAACCAGCAGGACCAGGGACGCCAGGTCCAAGCTCACGGTACCAATTCGCAGCGGTGGGATCACACGCCTCAACGCCCTCAAGGGTGGATCAGTGACGCTCCACACCAACTCCAGTGCCGCGGAGGCCCCCCGACGCGGCTGCCACCGGCGGCCGTACTGCAGGACCGCACCCAGGACAAACCTCGCCAGCAGCGCCAGGAAGAAGACGTAGACCAACAGGTACAGGACTTGGAACACGATCGACAGCACGTCCGGCGGATCCCTCGTTAGGGTTCAACTCTGGTTGAAGAAGCCGCCCTCAGCGATCTTGGCCTTGTCCTCCGCGGTGACCTGGACATTCGCCGGTGAGAGCAGGAAAACCCGGTTGGTCACGCGCTCGATCGTACCGCGAAGCCCGAAGGCGAGACCGGCGGCGAAGTCGACCAGCCGGCGCGCATCCCCCTCATCCATCTCGGTGAGGTTGATGATGACCGGAACCCCGTCCCGGAAGTGCTCCCCGATCGTGCGGGCCTCCCGGTACGTCGTCGGGTGCAGCGTCGTGATCTGGTACCGCTGCTCCTCCTCCGGCGGGCGCTGGTGCGGCTGGGCCTGCGGGGCGAGGGCGAGGTTGTCGCGGGTCTGGTAGCTCAGCGCGCCGGTGGCCTCACTCGCGGACGACGACGGCCGGGTGATCGAGCGCACGCTGGCCCGCTCGGCGCGGCTCTCCTCGCGGTCGAGGTCCATGCGCGACACCCGCTCGCTCGGCCGGACCCGCTCGAAGCTGCGGGCCCGCGGCAGCGCGGGAGCCTCGTCGACCTCGTCGTCATCGTCGGCGAACTCGTCCGCGTACCGGTACCCGGAGTCGCGCTCCCGGTCCCGGTCGCGATCCCGGTCGCGATCCCGGTCACGGTCGCGGTAACCGCTCTCGCGGTAACCGCGGTCGTCGTAGCGCTCGTCGTCCTCCTCGACGAGGCCGAGCCAGACGCCGGCCTTCCGCAACGCGCTCATGCTGTCCCCACCTCTCGCATGCGCTCGCGGCCCTCGCTGCACTCGCGCATGCCCCCCACCTCGTCCCGTACGGCGCTGAACCTCGTGCCCATGCCCCCAAAACCTCCGTCCGTGGTACGGCCCGCTCCCCCTCGGCGTGCCGCGCCCCGCTTACCCGGGGCCGTCATCGGGCCCCGTCGTGACGCTGTGCCGTCGGGCGCCGCGGCCATCCTGGAGGCACGTCGCGCGAAACAACACGTATGTAGTTTGCTGCCCGCCGCAAGGCTACCGCAGCGTGTTGCGCATCCCGAGCAAAGAACTACCGATCCGGACGTGTGTCGCACCGTGCCGGACGGCCGCCTCCAGGTCCCCGCTCATGCCCGCGGAGACCACAGTGGCGCCCGGATAGCGCTCGGCCAGCCGGGCCGACAGCGCCGCCAGCGTCGCGAAGGCCCGGTCCGGTTCCCAGTCGCGGGGCGCCACCGCCATCACGCCCGCCAGGCGCAGGCTGTCGGCGGCGGCCACCGCGCCGGCGACCCGCCACAGGTCGTGGTCCGGATCGTCGGCTTCGTCGACGGCGCCGCCGCGAGCCGGGTCACCGTCGACACTGATCTGCACCAGCACGTCGACCGGTGCGGTCCGGGTGTCCGCCGCCGCCCGGTCCAGGGCGGCGGCCAGCCGGATCGAGTCGACGGACTCGACCACGTCGGCGTACCGGGCGACCGAGCGGGCCTTGTTGCGCTGCAGCTGGCCGACGAAGTGCCAGCGCACGTGCGCCCCGGCCGCGGCGAGCGCGGCGGCCTTGGGGGCGGCCTCCTGGTCCCGGTTCTCCCCGACGTCGGTGATCCCCAGTTCCGCCAGCAGCAGCACGTCCGATGCGGGGTACGTCTTGGTGACGGCGACCAGGGTCACCTCGGCGGGGTCACGCCCGGCCGCCGTGCAGGCGCGGGCGATCCGCTCCAGTACGGCCTGCCGGGCGCCGGCGAGCTCGGCGCGACGGTCGGCGGCGGTCACGCCGCCCCTCAGGACCCGTTCTTGAGGAAGTCCGGGACGTCCACGTCGTCGAACAGGACCCGCCGCGGCGGCGGGGTCGTGGCAGCCTGCGGTGCGGTGTTCACCGGCGCGGCAGACGCCGGGGCGGCCGCGGGCGGGGTGGCGGCCGGCTGCGCCTTGCGGGCCGGCTCGGCCGGCTTGTACGAGGGCGTACCCCCGTCGAAGCCCGCCGCGATGACCGTGACCCGCACCTCGTCGCCGAGCGCATCGTCGATGACCGCACCGAAGATGATGTTGGCGTCCGGGTGGGCCGCGTCCGTGACGAGCTGGGCCGCGTCGTTGATCTCGAACAGGCCCAGGTCGGACCCGCCCGCGATGGAGAGCAGGACGCCGCGGGCCCCGTCCATGCTCTGCTCCAGCAGCGGGCTGGAGATGGCCTTCTCCGCGGCCTCGACCGCGCGGTTGTCGCCGCGCGCGCTGCCGATGCCCATCAGCGCGCTGCCCGCGCCGCTCATGACGCTCTTGACGTCGGCGAAGTCCAGATTGATCAGACCCGGCGTGGTGATCAGGTCGGTGATCCCCTGGACACCGGAGAGCAGCACCTGGTCGGCCTGGCGGAACGCGTCCATCATGCTGATTCCGCGGTCGCCGAGCGCGAGCAGCCGGTCGTTGGGGATGACGATGAGCGTGTCGCACTGGTTGCGCAGCTCGTCGATGCCCGACTCGGCCTGCACCTGGCGGCGCTTGCCCTCGAACGAGAACGGCCGGGTGACCACGCCGATGGTGAGTGCGCCGAGCTTGCGGGCGATGTTCGCCACCACCGGCGCGCCGCCGGTGCCGGTGCCGCCGCCCTCGCCGCAGGTCACGAACACCATGTCGGCGCCCTTGAGCACCTCCTCGATCTCGTCGCGGTGGTCCTCGGCGGCGTTCTTGCCGACCTCGGGCTGGGCCCCCGCGCCGAGCCCGCGGGTCAGCTCCCGCCCGACGTCGAGCTTGACGTCGGCGTCGCTCATGAGCAGCGCCTGGGCGTCCGTGTTGATCGCGATGAACTCGACGCCCTTGAGCCCGACCTCGATCATGCGGTTCACGGCGTTGACGCCGCCGCCGCCGATGCCGACGACCTTGATGACCGCAAGGTAGTTGTGTGGAGGTGTCATCGGGCTCAGCCTTCCCTTCCAGGGTTGGCGGACACGAAGGCCCCGCGGTCGGCCAGACCGCCTCGTGTCCGCTCCGTACAAGGGAGGGCGAGGAAACCCTCACCCTCTACTAGAGGCTTATGGTTATGTCAACCTCTCGACCTCTCGACGCAAGGTATTCGGACGCCAGTCCCGAACCAAGGACCGCCCCGGCGTGTCGGCCCCTCCGTGCGTGATGAGTATCCGACTCACCCGTAACCCCGGAACTAATGCGCCGTTTAGGACCTAATGTCCGATCGGCAGTCAACGGATCGTTACGACCTCGGGCGCGCTGACATCGATGGTGGCGCCCGGCTGTTTCAGCAACGTGGTCGCCACCTGCGCCTTCGTCGGGCTCTGGGTGTCGTCGCCCCAGACGATCGACCGATGGCCGCGCAGCTCCAGCCGGATCTGCGCGGGAGCCATGACGGAGATCTCCACCAGCTGCTCGCGCAGCTCGTCGGTGAGCGCCGCCAGCACGGTCAGCGCCGACCGCGTGTTCACGTCCGCCGGGCCGGGCGCAGCGAGCCGGGCCAGCGGCAGACCCGCCGGGGCGGACGGCACCGTCCGGTACGCCACCCCCGCGCCGTCGAGCAGCATGAACCGGCCCTTGTCCAGCGGCACCGCCGCGACCGGCCGCCGCTCCACCACCTCGATCTCGATCGTGCCGGGCCAGGAACGCGACACGACCGCCCGGTCCACCGGCGCGAGACCCTGCACCCGTGCCCGGACCGCATCCAGGTCCACCCGGGCCAGCGGCTCGGCCATCGGCACCGCCGCGGCCTGCTCCACCTGCGCCGAGGTCAGGGACTCGGTACCGACGACCCGCACCTCGCGCACACCCAGCAGGGAGGTGCCGTACACCATCCACACCAGGACACCCAGCACCGCGACCACGCCCGCGCCCACGGCCCACGGCAGTGCCGCGCGCAGCCGGCGGCGCCGCGCCCGCGCCATGAACCGCCGCACCGACGACGGCACCGCGTCAGTGTCCGCCCGTACGAGCCGCCAGTTGCGGCCTTCGCCGGTGTTCATGCCTTTGGTCTTGGCGGAACGGCCACCGGGCACCGGGCTACCGCCCGTCGGCCTCGGCCAGCGCCACCAGCAGCTCGTCGCCCATCAGCGAGATCGGCGGGGCGCCCATGGTGACCACCACGTCACCCGGGCGGCTGCGGCGCACCACCTCGGCGGGCACGTCCGCCCAGGACGGCACGAACACCTTGTGCTCGCCGGGCAGGTCGATCGCGGCGGTCAGCGCCACCCCGCCCTCGCCCGGCCCGCGCACCTCGCCCGGGCCGAACACCTCCATCACCACGACCTCGTCGGCCAGCGCCAGCCCCTCGGCCAGCTCCGCCTGAAGATCGCGGGTGCGATACACCCGGTACGGCTGGAACACCACGACCAGCCGCCCGTCGCCGGCCACCTCCCGCAGCGTGCGCAGCGCCGCACTGACCGAGGTCGGGTGGTACGCGTACTCGTCGTAGACCCGCACGCCCGCGGCGGTGCCCTTGCGCTCGAAGCGCCGCCGCACCCCCGGGAAGGAGGCCAGCGCCTCGGCGATCGAACCGATGCCGATGCCCAGCTTCAACGCGGTGAGCACCGCGGCAGCACTGTTCAGGCCCATGTGCCGGCCGGGCAGCGCCAGGCGCAACTCGCCCAGCGGCTTGCCCTCCAGGAACGCCTCGTAGCGGACCCCCTGCACGGTCGAGGCCACCGACGCGATGCGCAGCGTCGCGTCCGCGGACTCCCCGTACGTGTAGACCGTGCGGCCGCGCTCGCGCAGCGCCGCGATCAGCTCGGCCACGCCGGGGTCGTCGGCGCAGGTCACCACGAAACCGTCCGCGTCGGTCAGCTCCGCGAACTCCAGGAAACCCGCCTTGAGCCCGTCCAGGTCGCCCCAGTTGTTGAGGTGGTCCGCCTCGATGTTCGTGACGATCGCGACGTGCGGGCGGTAGATGAGGAACGACTTGTCGCTCTCGTCGGCCTCCGCCACGAAGTACGGTCCGGTGCCGTGGTGGCCGTTGGAGCCGGCCTCGGAGATCTCCCCGCCGATGACGAACGACGGGTCCTGACCGGCGTGCTGCAGGATCACCGTCATGATCGACGTGGTGGTGGTCTTGCCGTGGGTGCCGGCCACCGCGATGGTCTTGCGGTTGGTCATCGCCGCGGCCAGCGCCTCCGAGCGGTGCAGCACGCGCAGCCCGCGGCGGCGCGCCTCGGCCAGCTCCAGGTGGTCCTGCGGGATCGCGGTGCTGTAGACGACCGTGTCGACGCCGTCCAGGTTGGACGCCTCGTGGCTCATGTGGATCGTGCCGCCCAGCGCCCGCAGCGCGGCCAGCGCAGGCCACTCGCGCAGCTCGCTGCCCGAGACCGGCACCCCCCGAGTCAGCAGCAGGCGGGCCAGCCCGCCCATGCCCACCCCGCCGATGCCGATCAGATGCACCCGGCCGAGATCCTCGGCGGTCAGCCCGCCGGCCGGCGTCAGCTCCGCCGCGTTCACCGCTCCACTCCCCAAGCTCCCCGGTCACTCATCGCCCGGCCACCGCCTGGCAGACGAAATCCAGCAGCGCCTCGTCGCCGTCGCGGCGACCATACGCGCTCGCCGCGGACCCCATCGCGGCGAGCCGCTGCGGGTCACGGGCCAGCGGGATCACCGTACGCTCCACCCAGTCGGGGCTCAGCTCCGCGTTGTCCACCAGCAGCCCGCCGCCGGCGTCGACCACGGGCCGCGCGTTGCGCTGCTGCTCCTGGTTGCTGTACGGATACGGAACGTAGATCGCGGGCAGTCCCAGCGCGGTGGTCTCGGCCACCGTGATCGCCCCGCCGCGGCACAGCATGAGGTCGGCCGCCGCGTACCCGAGCTGCATGTCGGACAGGTACGGCACCACCACGTACGGCACCGGCAGGTCGCTGGGCACGTCGAACGGGTCGTTGCGGCCCCCCTGCACGTGCAGCACCTGCACGCCCGCGTGCGCCAGCTTCTTCGCCGCCCCGGCCACCGCCAGGTTGATCGTCCGTGCGCCGGAGGAGCCGCCCGAGACGAACAGCACCGGCAGGTCGGGGCGCAGCCCGAAGTGCGCCAGAGCCTCCGGGCGCAGGGCGGCCCGGTCGAGACCCGTGATGCCGGTACGCAAAGGCACCCCGACCACCCGCGCGTGGCGCAGCGACTCGGCGAGCTGTGGCTGGTGCGGGAAGCCGACCGCGACGTTCTTGGTGAACTTCATGCCCACCCGGTTCGCCACGCCGGGCGGCACGTTCACCTCGTGCACGACGATGGGCAGCTCCCGCCGCCACGCCGCCAGGTACGCCGGCACGGACACGTACCCGCCGAAGCCGACCACCACGTCGGCCTGGACCTCGTCGATCACCTTGCCGGCCGCGTGCGCCGACTTGTACATCCGGTCCGGGGTGCGCAGCAGGTCGAGGTTCACCGAGCGCGGCAGCTGGAACGCGGGAATCACCCGCAGGTCGTAGCCCGCGTGCGGGATCAGCTCGTTCTCCATGCCCTTCGGGCTGCCCAGCGTGGTGATCTGGACCTCGGGGAAATGCCGGCGCAGGCAGTCGGCGAAGGCGAGCAGCGGGTAGATGTGGCCGCCGGTACCTCCCCCGGCGAGCACGACCGACCGCAGCAGAGCCATCACCGTCTCCTCTCCCACCCCGCCCGAACCGGCTAGGGACGGCCCTTTCCGGCGCTCGCGGTTGCCCGGCCCGCGGAGGCGGCGCCGGGACGCGACGGTCCCGGCCGCCGCGGCGGGGGCAGCGGCGGCAGCGGGGCCCAGAGTAGCCGCACCCACCTGGCGGGCGGACGGGCGTGCAGGGCCCGCGCCGCGTCCGGCTCGGCCCGGGCGAACGAGGCCAGGATGCCGATCGCGGCCATCACCACGACCAGGGCGCTACCGCCCGCGGAGATGAACGGCAACGGCAGGCCGGTGATCGGCAGCAGCCCCACCACCCCGCCGATGTTGATCACTGCCTGGGCGACCAGCCACGTGGTGACCGCGGTGGCGGCCATGCGCCGGAACGGGTCCTCGACCCGCCGGGCGATCCGGAAACCGGTGTACGCGAGCACGGAGAACAGCGCCAGCACCACCGCGCAGCCGACCACCCCCAGCTCCTCGGCCACGATCGCGAAGATGAAGTCGTTGTCCGCCTGCGGCAGCCAGTCCCATTTGAGCGCGCTCTTACCCAGCCCGACGCCGAACCAGCCGCCCTCGTAGATCGCCGAGCGGCCCTGCAGCAGCTGGTAGCACGCGCCGATGGAGCAGTTCTCGGGCGGCTGCAGCCAATTCGCGATCCGGGCGAACCGGTAGTTCTCCTCACCGACCGCCCCGGATCCTGCACCGCGGGACGCGGCCGCGATGAGCAGCCCGATACCCGCCGTGCCCAGTACGCCCAACGCGGCGAACACCCGCAGCCGCACCCCGGCGGCCCACAGCAAACCCACGATCAGGGCCAGCAGCACCAGCATGGTGCCCAGGTCGTTGTAGCCGACCAGCACGAACAGCAGCCCGACCACCGGGAACAGCGGCGTGGCCAGCTCGCGCCAATGGCCCAGCGCGGGGCCCTTGCGGGCCACCAGGTCCGCCCCCCACAACACCACGCCCAGCTTCGCCAGCTCGGACGGCTGGACCCCGATCGGTCCGAGGTAGAGCCAGAGCAGCTCCGAGTGCACCGGGCCGAGTTTGGCGGAATGCAGCAGCCCGACCTTCTTCAACGCCATCAGCAGGTCGAGCACCACCAGCAGCACCACGGCCGTGCCGAGCACGTACGTGCCGAGGGTGCGCAGCGTACGGGCGGGAAGCCGCTGGCAGATCCAGAAGCCGACCAGGCCGAGCAGCGCGTACACCGCCTGCTTGCCGATCATCGAGAACGCGTTGCCGTGCTGCGCGTACGCCTTGACGCTGGTGGCCGAGAAGACCATGGTCAACCCGATCAGCAGCAGCAGCCCGGAGCTCGCGATGAGCAGGTAGTACGAGCTGAGCGGCCGCGCCAGCAGCCCGTGCACGGCAGGTAGGAACTGCCGGCTCAGTGACGGGCGCGCCCGCTGGTCCTCCGCCATGTGGTCATCATCCCGGCGCATGCCCGCCCAGCCGACACACCCGGGCGCGTGTCGCCGGGATTTGTGAGACCTATCCCATGACCGCCAGGAAGTCGCTGTAGAACAGACCGCAGCCGATGGCCACACAGATACCGGCGACGATCCAGAAGCGCACCACGATATTGACCTCGCTCCAGCCCGCCAGCTCGAAATGATGCTGCAACGGGGACATCCGGAACACCCGTTTGCCGGTGGTCTTGAACGAGATGATCTGGATCACCACGGACATCGTGATGATGACGAACAGGCCGCCGATGATGATCGCCAGCAGCGTCGTACGGGTCGCCATGGCCAGCCCGCCCACCAGGCCGCCCAGCCCGAGCGCGCCCGTGTCACCCATGAAGATCCGCGCCGGGGAGGTGTTCCACCACAGGAAGCCCACGCACGCCCCGGCCGCCGCGGCGGCGATCAGGGCGATCTCCAGCGGGTCGCGCACCTCGTAGCAGTAGTTGTGCGGGTTGGCCGCGTACGTCCGGTCCGCGCACCAGTGCCGGTACTGCCAGAACCCGATCAGGGTGTACGCCCCGAGCACGAGGATCGTCGCGCCCGTGGCCAGCCCGTCGAGGCCGTCGGTGAGATTCACGCCGTTGGACATCGACATGATGACGAACACGAAGATCAGCACCGAGCCGACCTTGCCGACGTCGAGGAAGCTGATGTCGCGGATGAACGAGATGTGCTCGCTCGCCACGGTCTGGCCGTTGGTGCTGGGCACGTACAGGGCCGCGATGCCGAAGCCCGTGCCGACCAGGAGCTGGCCCAGCAGCTTGCCCTTGGCGCTCAGGCCGCCGGAGTGGCGCCGCCGCACCTTGAGGAAGTCGTCGAGGAACCCGACCGCGCCGCAGAACACGAACAGGCCCAGCAGCACCAGCGCGGTCATCGTCGGGCCGACCTGGGCGATCTGCTGCTCGGGCAGCGTGGTCAGCGCGACGTGCCCGGCCACGTACGCGAGCACCGTGGCCACGATGAACGCCACGCCGCCCATCGTCGGCGTGCCCTTCTTGCCCTGATGGGTCGCCGGCCCCACGGAACGGATCGGCTGGCCCGCCTTCAGCGCCGTGAACACCCGGATCGCCACCGGTGTGCCGAACAGCGAGATGATGAAGGCGACCGCGGCCGCGACGATGACTGCCCTCACCGGCGTACCCCCTCGGGCCGCAGGCTGTCCGCGACCTCCCACGTGCGATATCGGGACCCCTTGACCAGCACCACATCGCCGGGGCGCAGGTCGAGTTCCGCAATGGCGGCCGCCTGGTCGGCGGCGTGCAACCCCTGACCCGTCCACGACGCGACCGTGGCCGCGCCCGCCAGGATCGGGGCGGCCTCGGCCACCGCGATGAGCCGGTCCACGCCCAGCTCGGCGGCGAGCCGGCCGACCTGCTCGTGTCCGGAACGCTCGTACTCGCCCAGCTCGGCCATGTAGCCCAGCACCGCGACCGTCCGCCGGCCCGCGCCCAACGCGGCCAGCGACCGCAGCGCGGCCTCGGTGGACGACGGGTTGGCGTTGTACGAGTCGTCGATGACCGTCACGCCGTCGGGCCGGTCGAAGACGTCCATCCGCCGCACCGACGCGATGCCGACCTCGCCGAGCGCGTCCGCGACCTGGGCGACCGGCAAACCCGCCGCCAGCGCGACCGCGGCCGCGGCCAGCGTGTTGCCGACCTGGTGGCGGCCGGTGACCGCGAGCCGCACCAGCGCCGATTCCCCGCCCGCGACCAGCGTGTACGCGGCCCGCCCGCGCGCGTCCAGCGTGACGTCGACCGCCCGCACGTCCGCCTGCTCCGCCTCGCCGAACCGGACGACCCGCGCGCGGGTGCGGCTCGCCATCGCCGCCACCAGCGGGTCGTCCGCGTTGAGCACGGCCACGCCGTCGGCGGGCAGCGCCTCGACGAGTTCCCCCTTGGCGAGCGCGGTGCCCTCCACCGAGCCGAACTCGCCGAGGTGGGCGGCACCGATGTTGAGCACCACCCCGATGCGCGGCGGCGCCACCTGCGCGAGATGCCGGATGTGCCCGACCCCGCGGGCCCCCATCTCCAGCACCAGGAAGCGGGTGTCCGGCCCGGCCTTCAACACCGTGTACGGGTGCCCCAGCTCGTTGTTCAGCGATCCCGGCGGCGCCACGGTCGGCCCGAGCCGGGCCAGCAGCTGCCCGATGAAATCCTTCGTGGTGGTCTTGCCGGAGGAGCCGGTGAGCCCGACCACGGTCAGCGCGTCCAGCCGGTCCACCACCACCCGGGCGAGCCGGGCCAGCGCGTCGAGCTGATCGGCCACGACCACACCGGGAACCCCCGCGTCACGGGTGCCCAGCACGCCCGCCGCCCCGGCGGCCATGACGGCCGGCGCGAACTCGTGGCCGTCCACCTTCTCCCCCGCGAACGCCACGAACAGCCCGCCCGCAGTGATCTTCCGGGAATCGAACTCGACCGGCCCGGTGACCTGCGCACCCGGCTCGGCGCCGACCACCTGCCCGCCGGTGACCTCCGCGATCTCGCCGAGAGTCATCGTGATCAAGGGGCCCCTCCCGCGCTCGCCCGGGCGGTCAGCGCCTCGGCCAGCTCGATCCGGTCGTCGAACGGCAACACCTCGCCGCCCACCTCCTGGCCCCGCTCGTGTCCCTTGCCCAGTACCGCCACGACGTCGCCGGGGCCGGCGTACCGTACCGCCTCGTCGATCGCGGCGCGACGGCCCGCCACCTCGACGATCTTCGCCGGCGTGCCGGCCTGCTCCGCGCCCTGCCGGACCGCCGTACGCACCGCGGCCGGATCCTCGGTGCGCGGGTTGTCGTCCGTCACGACCAGGATGTCCGCGCCGCGCGCCGCGGCGGCGCCCATCAGGGGCCGCTTCCCGCGGTCCCGGTCGCCGCCCGCGCCCAGCACGGCCAGCAGCCGCCCCCCGCGGGCGTTCGCGAGTTCCCGCAGGGCGGCCAGCGCGGCCACGATCGCGTCCGGCTTGTGCGCGTAGTCGACAACCCCGAGGACGTCGCCGGGCGCGTCGACACGCTCCAGCCGGCCGGGTACGCCCGGGCAGGCGGCGACCCCGCGGGCGGCCACCGCCGGGTCGACCCCGGCGGCACTCAGGCTCGCGATGGCGAGCAGCGCGTTCGCGACGTTGTGCCGGCCGGGCAGCGCCACCCCGGCCGCGACCGGGCCCGCCGGGCCGCGCGCCACGAACTCCTGACCGAACGCCGACTCCCGGACGTCCGCGGCGTACCAGGTGGCGCCGGGGTCGCCCGCCGCCGAGTAGCTGATCGTGGCGGGCCGGAACAGCGGCGCCAGCGCCGGATCGTCACGGTTGAGCACCTCGGCGCGGCACCGGCCGTCGAACAGCTTGGCCTTCGCCGCGAAATAGTCGTCCGTGTCGGCGTGGAAGTCGAGATGGTCCTGCCCGAAGTTGGTGTACCCGCCGACCGCGAACCGGACCCCGCCGACCCGGCCGAGGCTCAGCGCGTGGCTGGACACCTCCATCACCACGGCCGAGACCCCCTGCTGCACCGCCACGGCGAGCAATGCGTGCAGGTCGGTGGCCTCCGGGGTGGTGCGTTCGCTGTCGATCACCAAGTCACCCAGGCGGGTCTCCACGGTGCCGATCAGCCCGGTGGTCAGCCCGGCCGCCCGCAACCCCGACTCCACCAGGTACGCCGTGGAAGTCTTGCCGGCCGTACCGGTGATGCCGATGAGGGTCAGCGCGGCCGTGGGCTCGCCGTAGATCGCGGACGCGGCGGCGCCCAGCACGGCCCGCGGGTCGTCGGCGACCAGCACCGGCAGACCGGCCGCGAGAGCCGCGTCGCGCCCCGCCGGGTCGGTCAGCACCGCCACCGCGCCCGCCTGCGCCGCCGCGGCGACGAACTCGGCGCCGTGCCGGCGCGCGCCCGGCAGTGCGGCGTACAGATCGCCCGGACGCACCTCACCGCTGGCGTGGGTCACCCCGGTCACGGGAACGTCCGCGCCGGTCAGGGACGCGGGCAGCGCCGCGGCGAGATCGGCCAGCCGGTACGGGGACAGGCCCTGGGGACGCGGAATGCCGGACACGGCGTCAGACCCTACCCCGTGCCCGGCACCTCAACGCCAACGCCACAGCCACTACGGATAGATCTTGAACTTCGGTGGCTTCGTGCCCGACGGCGGCACCCGGTAGCGATGCAAAGCGTCCGACATCATTTTCTGGAACGCCGGGGCGGCCACCTCGCCGCCGGTGCCGTTCGGCACATCCGCGAAGACCCCGATCACGAACCGCGGGTTGTCCGCGGGCGCCATGCCGATGAACGAACCGGCGTTGTGGCTGGTGTAGTGCCCGTCGATGAGCATTTTGCCGGTGCCGGTCTTGCCCGCCACCCGGTAGCCGTCGACCGCCGCGCGGGTGCCCGTGGCGCCCTTGACGTCCACCACGGCCTCCATCATCGTGCGCAGCTCACGGGCGACCGCGGGGCTGAGCACCTGGTGCGTCTCGGGCGCCGGGGCGGGGGTCACCGCGCCGTTCGTGCCGGAGACGGTGGCCTTGATGAGGTGCGGCTGCACGTACGTGCCGTCGTTGGCGATCGCCGCGTACCCGGCGGCCATCTGGATCAGCGTGGCGTCGACGCTCATGCCGATCGGCACGGAACCCGTCGCCGAGCCGCTCCACTGCTCCGGCGTGAGCAGCCGCCCGCCCGCCTCGCCCGGGGTGCCCTCGCCGGTGGGCCTGCCGAGGCCGAACTTCTGCTGGTACTCGTACAGCTTCTGCTTGCCGAGCCGGTCGGCGATGAGGATCGTGCCGACGTTCGACGAGTACGCCAGCACCCCCGGCACGGTCAGCTGGGTGCCCCGCGTCTGTGGGTGGGTGTCCGCGAAGCGGGCCCCGCCCCGCATCAGCGCGGGCCCGACCGTGATGGCCGAGTCCGGGGTGATCACGCCTTCCTGCAGCGCCGCCCCCAGCGTGAACACCTTGTGCGTGGAGCCCGGGTCGGACACCACGCTGCTGGCCACGTCATCCCGGTCGGCCGGCTTCACATCGAACGGCTTCGCCGCGTTGTACGGCGGGTAGCTGGCCTGGGCCAGCACCTCGCCGGTCTGGACGTCGAGCACCACGGCGGCACCGATGGTGGCGTTGACCCGTTCCATGTCGTCGGCCAGGTACCGCTGCACCTCGAACTGCAGGTCCCGGTCGATGGTCAGCTCCAGCGAGGTGCCCGGCTGCGCCGGGGTCTCGTGGTGGTAGCCGCCCGGGATCTCCTTGGCGAGCTCACCCTTGTCCACCCGCGGGTTGCCGCGCTCGAAGACCCGCTCGCCGTCGGTGCCGCGCAGCAGCTCGTCGTAGCGGGCCTCCAGCCCCTCCAGGCCGGTGTGGTCCTCGCCGGTGAAGCCGATGAGGTTCGCGGCCAGGTCGGCGCCGAACACGTCGCGCCGCTCGTCACGGTCGGAGTTGATGCCGGGCAGCTTCATGGCCGCGATCCGGTCGGCGACCGCGATGTCCACACCACGCGCCAGGTACTGGAAGCGTGACCAGCCACCGAACGGGCTCTTCTTGCGCGCCATGAGCTGCATCAGCTTCGACGGGGCGATGCCGAGCAGCGGGGAGAGCTGGGCCGCGGCGGCCGCCGGGCTCTTCACCAGCTCCGGGTCTGCGTAGATGTACCGTGCCTCGACGCTGTGTGCCAGCACCGCCCCGGAGCGGTCCAGGATGCTGCCCCGCGGCGCGGGCAGCACCACCTCGGCGAGCCGGTTGTTGCGCTGCGCCAGGAGTTTCTGCGCGTCGGCGGACGACTCCATGACCTGCATGCTGACCAGCCGCACGCCGATGGTCACGAACAACGTCAGCGCCAGCACCGTGCCCAGACGCAACCGCCGGGTGCTATTGGCCAGCTTCGGGGGTTCCGGGGGGATGGCCGCGACCGGCCGCTTGGGCGCGTACCGCGGGGCGTTGCCGGGCCGGCCGCCCGCGGTCCGCCGGGGCGCCGGTGCTCCGGCGCGCTCCCGGTCGTTGCCATTTCCGGTACGCCGGTCCGCCACGTCCCGCCGCCCGCCGCGAGCCGTGCTGCGGGAGCCGCCCGCCGCGCCCGGGTCCGACGGCCGCTGCGCACCACCCGCCCGCCGGTCCGCAGATCGCTGCCGCCCGGCCGCGTCCACGGACCGCTGCCGGCCGCTCGCGTCTCCCGACCGCTGCCGGCCGCTCGCGTCTCCCGACCGCTGCCGGCCGCTCGCGTCTCCCGACCGCTGCCGGCCGCTCGAATCCGACGGCCGCTGCTTGCCGATCGACTCGTCCGACTGATGCCGGTCGCCCGCATCCGCGGGCCGCTGCTTCCCGGCCCGCTCGGCCGGCCGTTGCTTTCCGGTCGCCTCGTCCGGCCGCTGCTTTCCCGCCTGCTCTGCGGACCGCTGCCGGCCGGCTGCGCTCCGGTCCGCGGTCGCGGGCCGCTGCCCGTTCGCCGCTCCCCGGGCATCGTCCGTGCGGCGACGCGGACCGGGCTGGTCGTCGTCGAGCACCTGCAACGCGGGCCGGAACGGGTCCGTGGTGCGGCCGCTGCGCGGGCGGCGGCTGCGCTGGTCGCTCTCGCGGACGGTACGTCCCCGAGGCGTGTAGGCACGGGCGTCACCGATGCCCGCGAACCCGTGATCGGCTTCGGTCTCGCGGCCGTCGGCCGCCGGCTGGTCACGAGACGCGCCGCGCCGGGGCTGTGGACCCCGGCGCGGCGGCTCGTCGGCACGCGATGGCATCCGGCCTACCGCCCGGTGCCCGGCACAGCGACCTGCCCGCCGCCCTGCGGCGCCACGGGCTGACCGCCGCCCTGTGGCACGGCCACCTGCCCGCCACTCTGCGGCGCGACCGCCTGCCCGCCCTGCGGCCCGCCGGCCTGCGGGGCAGCACCCTGAACCGCACCGCCCTGAGCTGCACCGCCCTGGACCGCGCCACCCTGGACCGCACCACCCTGGACAGTGCCGGTCCCGGAGGTACCGTTGGGCGGCGCGCCATTTCGGACAGTGGTGGCCCCGTTCTGCGACGCACCACCCTGGACGGTGCCGGGGACACCGCCACGGGCCGTACGGTTGCGATCGGCCCCCTTGCCCGGCTCCTGAGCGGTGACCGCGGGCTGGCCATTCCCCGGCTTCGGCACCCCGATGATCTTTCCGTCGGGCAGCCGGATGTACGCGGGCGTGTCCGCCTTGACCAGTCCCAGCCGGCGGGCGGCGGCGTCCAGGTTGCCGGTGCTCTCGTACCCCGCGATCTGGTTCTCCAGCTGCTGCTGGTGCGCGTCCATCCGCGCCTTCTGGTCCTGCAGGCGGCTGATCCGGAACGTGTTCTCGTTCGTCTTGGTGTTGATCAGCAGGATGCCCAGCACCCCGGCGACAACGAGTGCGATGACGACGACCGCGAACGGCGCCCGGGGCGCCCGGATCGGCGCCGGCGGCGCGACCCGCAGTCGCGGCGCGGCGTCGGCGGCCGGCTGCGCCCCATCCAGCTTGAGCGCGGCCGTCCCCTGCGTCGGCACCACGCCGCGGCGCACACCGTCCGCTCGGTTCGCGCCCTCGCCGCGCGCTGTGCCGCCGCGGATCGAATCCGCGCGGCGGGCCGTGCCCGGCGCCGGCTGCCGGCGCTCCCCCCGGGCACCGCCGACGCTGCGGACCTCGTCGATCGCGGGCGCGGGCGTGCCCCGCTCGCGGCTGGTGCGCTGCGACCCGATGCGCTGCGCGGTCCGGCCCCCCGACCGCGGCGCCGTACGCTCGCTCATGTTCCCTCCCCCTCCTGCTGTCTACGCGGGCGCAACCGGCCCAGCCCCCCGTGCGTCGCCGACATCCGGGGGCGTTCGCGGTCGCCCTCCGGTGTCTGGCGCTGATCGTCGATGCGTTCCACCGCGCGCAACTTCACCGACGCGGCGCGCGGGTTCTCCGCGACCTCCGCCGCGCTCGGCGGCTCCGACCCGCGGGTCAGCAGCCGCAGCTTCGGTCCTGTCCCCGGCAGTTCGACCGGCAGGTCGATCGGCCCGGTGCTGCGTGCCCGCGCGGCGATGGCGCGTTTGACGATCCGGTCCTCCAACGATTGATACGACATCACCACAAGGCGGCCCTTGGCCGCCAACAGGTCCAAGGCGGCCGGTACGGCCCCCTCCAGCGCGACAAGCTCGCCGTTTACCTCTATCCGTAGCGCTTGAAACGTCCTCTTCGCGGGATTGCCCCCCGTACGCCGCGCGGCGGCCGGGATCGCGTCCCGGACGAGGTCGGCAAGTCGCGCCGAGGACGTGATCCGGTCCTTCGCCCGCTCCCGCACGATCGCCGAGACGATGCGGGACGCGAACTTCTCCTCGCCGTACTGCCGCAGGATGCGGACCAGTTCGGCGGGCTCGTACCCGTTGACGACCTCCTCGGCCGTGGTGCCGCGGCTCTGGTCCATCCGCATGTCCAGCGGCGCGTCCCGGGCGTAGGCGAACCCGCGGTCGGGCTCGTCGAGCTGGAGCGACGAGACGCCCAGGTCGAACAGGCCACTGTGGAACGACGCCAGGTCGAGATCCGCGAGCACGTCCGGCAGCTCGTCGTAGACCGCATGGATCAGATGCGTACGGTCGGCGAAGCGGGACAGCCGGTGCCGGGCGTGCGCGAGCGCCTCCCGGTCGCGGTCCAGTCCGATGAGGACCACGTTCGGATACCGGTCGAGCACGGCCTCGGCGTGCCCGCCCAGTCCCAGCGTGAAGTCGACGTGGACGGCGTGCGGACGGTCGAGGGCGGGAGCGAGCAGCTCAAGACAGCGCTCGAGCAGCACCGGCACGTGCGTGCCGCGAAGCTCCCCCATGTCGACCCCCATTGCCCTGCTCTTTTCCACGTCCACCCGGTTGCCCGGTCGTCTTCCGTACCGCCAGATCCCCATCCGCTCGTGCCCTGACGTGTGGGCGCGCCCGACCCCGGACACGCGCCTGGCGCCGGGGAAGAGGCGCCAGGAGCGGGAGCGGCTGGAGATCTCGCAGTACGGCGGCAGCGACGTCCGAGCCGCCTGCACGGCCCGCACCCGGTGGCGCCCTACAGTCCGCCGGGCAGCACCCCCTCCTCGATGTCGGCGAATTCGTCCTCACTCGCCGAGAGGTACTGCTCCCAGGACTGCTTGTCCCAGATCTCCACCCGCGTGCTGGCCCCGATCACCACGAGCTCGCGGTGGAGTCCCGCATACTCGCGCAGGTGCGCGGGGATGGTGACCCGCCCCTGTTTGTCGGGGACCTCGTCGTGCGCGCTCGCGAAGAAGACCCGGCTGTACGCCCGGGCCGCCTTGTGCGTCACCGGCTGCTCGCGCAGTTGCCCCGCGATCCGCTGGAACTCAGGCATCGGGAAGACGTAGAGACAGCGCTCCTGCCCCTTGGTGATCACGACACCTCCCGCCAGCTCGTCCCGGAACTTCGCCGGGAGGATCAGCCGGCCCTTGTCGTCGAGGCGCGGGGTGTGCGTGCCGAGGAACATCGGCCCTTACCCCCTGCCCCCAGGCGGTTTCGCGGTCCGCCGTTTCGCTCGGGCCGGCAAGTCCTCCGGGGAGCCGCCCGCTGGTGCCATCTCACCCAAGGGGTGTCATGTCCACCTGGAGCCGGTCCCAACTCGGCCTGCCAATGCGCTCCACCTTACTCCACTTCCCTCCACCCGCAACCGGAATGCCGCGTTTCGCGAGCCCGGTTCGCAGACGAAAGCGCACGTCAGACACATGGAGGCGCGGTGGAGGGCCGAGCGCCCGATCGGGCAGATCATGTTTCCGACATGCGGCGCAGTCGGGCACGAAATCCCCGCGAATCCAGACGTTCGGGGGTTGCACAGCCCCTCGGATCGCGGCGCGGGGAGGAAAGTGGAGGGCCGGCAACGACAGTGGGGCGTGACCCGAACCGGGTCACGCCCCACTGATGTCGTGATGCAGGAGGTACCGCTACCTCACACGGCGACGCGCCGCACGACGTAGTTCTTGCTCCAGATCTTGTGCTTGCCCACCGTGGCGCCGGAGTGCGGCGAGTCCCACATGTAGCCCCCACCGGCGTAGATGGCCGCGTGGTAGCCGTGCGAGCCGGAACGGAAGACGATCAGGTCACCGACCTGCGCGTCGGACTTGCTGACCGCCGTGCCGACGCGCTGCTGCGCGTTGGCCGTGTGCGGCAGGTTCTTGCCGGCGGCCTTCTTGTACACGTACTTCGTGTAGCCCGAGCAGTCGAAGACCCGGGGACCCGAGGCGCCGAACCGGTACCGCGCACCGCGGTGCCGTTCAGCCTCGGCCAGGATCTTCGCCCCGCTGGACGTCACATTGATCTTGACAGCCCGGGTGGCCGTACCGCGGTAGCTGCCCGCCCCGGTGAACTCCGTGCGCAACCAGGTGGTCGAGCTGGGAGTCGTCTTGAACGCGGCGGACCCGTTGGCACCCAGCCCGCGGGTGACCAGGGTCTGCCACTTGCCGTTGCGCTTGGCCTGCAGGCGTACCGAGCCCGTGGTCACGGCCTGGCCGGTACCCGGGTCGATCACCGTCGCCGTCACGTAGACGGCCTGGCCCCACTTGATCGTGCTCTTGTTGACCCGATCGGTGATCCTGGGCGTCACCGCCTCCGAGGCCGCCAGGTTGGTGGCGGTGCTGGTGGCGGCTGCCGCGGCGGCCGGCGTGGTGACCAGCTGGCCGGCGCAGAGGCAGAGACCCAGGGACAACGCTAGGGTGCCGGTACCGACGGACATGCGGCGGCCCCGGCTCGAACGACGTTCGTGCACGGTAGAGAGTTCCCTCCGGCACGCCTGCGAGGTTAGCTGTCGGGTTCGGGCGGGAAGGTTGCCCGGCCGCCGTTGGCGGCTTCACCCCGAGGTCCGGCACCCCCGCCGAACCGGCGGAAGCACCGAGCGGACCGGAATTGGGTCCCCCGTCCCTGCCCCCCATTGCCTTGTGTGTGGTCGCGCGGTGCATGGTCGTGTCGCCCGGGCCGGGGCAGGGCTCGGCGTGGCTCGGTTCGACACGAGCGGCGAGCGATCGCTCACCACCAGAAACCTTCCTAGCCGAATTCGAAGTTCAACGCTGGATCAAGATCGTTAACAGAAGATATTGGCACGCTGGCGCGTGTCCGGTTATGGCAACGGCGCGACAAATGCCGCCACACAGCGTTGCCTTGTGATTACCAGTGGGTGATGGTTACGGGTGAATCAGAACACACAAAAAGCACCACGACGGCCGATCATGCTCCAGGATGGACTCCCCCGTTTCTGGCGCCAAGCCTCCCAAAAAGACCATTGCGGACGCCACCCGGCCGATCCGGCAGTCCACCGAAAGCACGAGATCCGTCACGGAGCGGACGGGCCGGACGACCACTCCACGTAGTGCCCGGCTCCGGTACCCTCGCCTGCGTGACGGACGGGAAGATGCCCTTGCGGGCCAAGGTCGCGAGCTCCGTGTCGCGTACCGCGGCCGCGCTTTCACGGGCGGCGGGACGCGGCGACGGCTCGGTCATCGGCGGCTGGATCGGCCTCAAGATCGACCCCGACCTGCTGGCACATCTCGCCGCGGGCCGCGCCATCGCGCTCGTGTCGGGCACCAACGGCAAGACGACCACCACCCGCCTCGCCGCCGCCGCCCTCGGCGTGCTCGGGCCGGTCGCCACCAACTCGTTCGGCGCCAACATGCCCACCGGGCACACCTCGGCCCTGGCCAAGGCCGGGGCCACCCCGTTCGCGGTGCTGGAGGTGGACGAGCACTATCTGGCCCGGGTCATCGAGGCGACCACGCCGCGGGTGATCGCGCTGCTCAACCTCTCCCGCGACCAGCTCGACCGGGCGAAGGAAGTGGCGATGATGGCGCAGCTGTGGCGCACCGCGCTGGCCGCCCACCCGGACGCCCACGTCGTCGCGAACGCCGACGACCCGATGGTCGTCTGGGCCGCCGTGGGCAGCCCCCACGTCACCTGGTTCAGCGCCGGGCAGCGCTGGCACGACGACTCCTGGGTCTGCCCCGAGTGCGGCTCCGCCATCCACCGCGAGGGCGGCGACTGGCGGTGCACCGGGTGCGCGTTGCGCCGGCCGCAGCCCCAATGGCGCGTCGAGGACGACGGCGTGCTCGACCCCCGCGGCGACTGGCACCTGGTCAAGCTGCAACTGCCCGGCCACGTCAACCTGGGCAACGCCGCCACCGCGCTGGCCGTGGCCGCGGAGTTCGGGGTCCGTCCCATCGAGGCCGTCCCCCGGCTCGCCTCGGTCGCCTCTGTCGCCGGCCGGTACGCCCAGGTGGAGCGGGACGGACGCAACGTACGGCTGCTGCTGGCCAAGAATCCGGCAAGCTGGCTGGAGGCGTTCGACATGGCGGAGGAGGCGCCCACGCTGCTGTCCGTCAACGCCCGCGACCCCGACGGCCTCGACACGTCCTGGCTCTACGACGTGGATTTCTCCCCGCTGCGCGGGCGGCCCGTACTGATCACCGGTGACCGCGCGTACGACCTCGCCGTGCGCCTCGAAGTGAACGACGTGGCGTTCACGCACGTTAGTAACTTCGACGAGGCGTTGCGGGCCACCCCGCCCGGGCGCCTCGAGGTGATCGCGAACTACACGGCGTTCCAGGACATCCGAGCGGAGTTGGACCGTGTCAACTGAGAGCACCCTGCGGATCGTCTGGATCTACCCCGACCTGCTGTCGACGTACGGTGACCGGGGCAACCTGCTGATCCTCGCCCGCCGCGCGGCCCTGCGCGGCATCGCGGTCGAGACCCACGAGGTCCGCTCGGACCAGCCGATGCCCACCTCCGCCGACATCTACCTCATCGGCGGCGGCGAGGACGGCCCGCAGGCGCTCGCGGCGCAGCGGCTCATCGCGGACGGCGGCCTGCACCGCGCGGTCAGCCAGGGCGCCGCGGTGCTCGCGATCTGCGCCGGTTACCAGCTGTTCGGTACGTCGTTCTTCGCCAAGGGCACTCAGTGCGCCGGGCTGGGCCTGCTCGACATCTCCTCGGACCGCGGCGAGACCCGGGCCGTGGGCGAGGTTCGTGGCGACATCGACCCGCGGCTGGGCCTGCCCCCGCTGACCGGATTCGAGAACCACGGCGGCCGCACCCATCTCGGCCCCGGCGTCGCCCCGCTGGCCCGGGTCACCGCCGGCATCGGCAACGACGGGCGCACCGAGGGAGCGTGGGCCGGAAAGATCCTCGGCACGTACGCGCACGGGCCCGCGTTGGCCCGCAACCCGGCGATAGCCGATCTGCTCCTGAAATGGGCGATCGGCGTCGATAACCTTTCGCCACTGGATGACACGTGGGCCGACCGGCTCCGGAGCGAACGGCTCGCCGCGGCGAGCGCCTGACCAGCACCACCTAGTCCTCGACCGGCAACGAGACTGGAGCGGCACGCTGCATGACTGACATCCTGATCGCCCCGCGGGGCGCTGACTCCGCGGATCCTCAGGCCACTCAGCCGACCGTCACGCCGCACCCCGAGCCCGGCCCCGGCCGCCGTCACCGCCTGATGCGCTTCGGTGTGCTCGCCGTCGCCATCGCGGCGTTCGCCGCCGCCGCCGCGCTGCTGCCGTTGCAGGCCATCGCCCAGTCCGTGCTCGCGCTCGGCCCGATCGCCGCGGTCGCCATCGCGATCCTCGGCGGCGTCCTGCTCTCCGTCCTGGTCCCCCGCACCGCGATCACCATGGCGTGCGGCGCGCTGCTGGGCCCCGCGACCGGTTCGGTCACCGCGCTCGCCGCGGCCGTCATCGCCGCGGTCGCCACGTACTACGCCGGCCGGTGGGCCGGCCGGGGAATCCTCGGCGCGCGGGCGGGCAGCCGGATGGCCCAGCTCGACGGCTGGCTGAACCGGCGCGGGCTCTCCGCGGTGCTGCTGGTCCGTTTCCTGCCGCTCGCCCCGTACGGCCTGGTCGGCTACGCGTACGGCACGACGTCGGTGTGCCGCAAGCGCTACCTGCTCGGCACGACGCTGGCCGCGGTCCCGTCCACGATCTCGTACGCCGTGCTCGGGGCGGCCGTCACCGCCCCCGGCAAGATGAACGCGCTGACGCTGGCCCCCGCGCTGATCGGGTTCGCCCTCACCGCGGTGATCGTGCTGCGCTGGCGCATGGCGACCCGCCGCCGTCAGGCCGCCGCCGTCCCGGCCTGATCCACCCACGCCCCGGACATACGGAAACGGCCCGCCTCGCGGCGGGCCGTTCTCGTGTGCGGCGGGTCAGACCACGACGCTGACCAGGCGACCCGGCACGACGATGACCTTCTTCGGCTCGCGGCCGGCCAGCGCCTCGGCGACCTCGGCCAGTGCCGCCGCCCGGACGTCCGCCTCCGCGGTGTCCGGGGCGACCTCGACCCGGCCACGCACCTTGCCGTTGACCTGCACCGGGTACGTGATCGACTCGGCCACCAGCTGGGCCGGGTCGGCCTGCGGGAAGTCGGCGTACGCCAGCGTGCCGTCGTGGCCCAGCCGGCGCCACAGCTCCTCCGCCAGGTGCGGGGCGAACGGCGACATCATCAGCACCAGCGGCTCCACCGCCTCGCGCGACGCCACCGGCAGCGGGGTCAGGCCGTTCGTCAGCTCGATCAGCTTGGCGATCGCGGTGTTGAACCGCAGCTCGTCCAGGTCGCCGCGGACCCCGTCGATGATCCGGTGCAGCAGCCGCCGGGTCTTGGTGTCCAGCGGCTCGTCACCGACCCGGACCGCGCCGGTCTCCTCGTCGACCACCAGGCGCCACACCCGTTGCAGGAAGCGCTGCGAGCCGACCACCGCCCGGGTCTCCCACGGCCGCGACACGTCCAGCGGGCCCATCGCCATCTCGTAGACGCGGAACGTGTCCGCGCCGTACTCGGCACACATCTCGTCCGGGGTGACCACGTTCTTCAGCGACTTGCCCATCTTGCCGTACTCGCGGAACACCTCCTGGCCGTCGTAGAAGTACTTGCCGTCGCGCTCGACGACCTCCTCGGCCGGGACGATCACCTGGCGGGCGTCGCGGAACGCGTACGCCTGGATGTAGCCCTGGTTGAACAGCTTGCGGAACGGCTCGAACGACGAGACGTGGCCCAGGTCGTGCAGCACCTTGTGCCAGAAGCGCGCGTACAGCAGGTGCAGCACGGCGTGCTCGACACCGCCGACGTACAGGTCGACGCCACCGCAGTCGCCCGGCTTGCGCGGGCCCATCCAGTAGGCCTCGTTCTCCGGGTCGACGAAGATTTTGTCGTTGTGCGGGTCCAGGTAGCGCAGCTCGTACCAGCACGAACCCGCCCACTGGGGCATCGTGTTGGTCTCCCGCGTGTAGCGCTTCGGCCCGTCGCCCAGGTCCAGCTCGACCTCGACCCACTGCTTGGCGCGCGACAGCGGGGTTTCCGGGTCGCTGTCGGCGTCGTCCGCGTCGAAGGTGCGCGGCGAGAAGTCGTCCACCTCGGGCAGTTCGACCGGCAGCATCGACTCGGGCAGGGCGATCGGCAGGCCGGTCTCGTCGTAGACGATCGGGAACGGCTCGCCCCAGTAGCGCTGGCGGCTGAACAGCCAGTCGCGCAGCCGGTAGGTGGTGGCGCCGCGGCCGTGGCCGCGCTCCTCCAGCCAGCCGATCATCGCAGCCTTGGCCTCGGGAATCCCCAGGCCGTTCAGGAACCCGCTGTTGATCGCCGGCCCTTCGCCGGTGTACGCGCCCTCGAAACCGTCCGGCGCCGTGCCGCTTCCGGCGCCTGCTCCTCCGGACGGCGCGGAGAACCCGGGCGGTTGCACCGTACGGATGATCGGCAGGTCGAAGACCTCGGCGAACGCCCAGTCCCGCTCGTCCTGGCCGGGCACCGCCATGATCGCGCCGGTGCCGTAACCGGCCAGCACGTAGTCCGCGATGAACACCGGGATCCGCGCGTCGTTGACCGGGTTGACCGCGTACGCGCCGGTGAACACGCCGGTCTTGACCTTGGCGTCGGCGGTGCGCTCCTGCTCGGATTTCGCGGCCGCCGCGGCCCGGTAGGCGGCCACGGCCTCGCCCGGGGTGGCGTGCCCGCCGGTCCACGCCGCATGGGTGCCCTCGGGCCACGCGGCCGGCACGATCGACGCGACCAGCTCGTGCTCGGGCGCCAGCACCATGTACGTGGCGCCGAACAGCGTGTCCGGCCGGGTGGTGAACACGCTGACGACCCCGTCGCCGACCAGCGGGAAGTCGACGTGGGCGCCGGTGGAGCGGCCGATCCAGTTGCGTTGCATCAGCTTGACCGGCTCGGGCCAGTCCAGCGTGTCCAGGTCCTCGACCAGCCGGTCACCGTACGCGGTGATCCGCATCATCCACTGCTTCAGGCTGCGCTGGAAGACCGGGTAGTTGCCGCGCTCGCTGCGGCCGTCCGGGGTGACCTCCTCGTTGGCCAGCACGGTGCCCAGGCCGGGGCACCAGTTGACCGGTGCCTCGCTGACGTACGCCAGGCGGAAGCCGTTGATCACCTCGCGCCGCTCGACGCCGGTCAGGGCGGACCAGGCCCGGCCGTCCGGGGTCGCCCGGGTGCCCGCCTCGAACTCGGCGATCAGGTCGTCGATCGGCCGGGCCTTGCGGGCGGCCGGGTCGTACCAGGAGTTGAAGATCTGCAGGAAGATCCACTGGGTCCACCGGTAGTAGCCGGGGTCCGTGGTGGAGAACGTGCGGCGCTCGTCGTACGCCAGGCCCAGCCGGCGCAGCTGGCCGGTGTACCGCTCGATGTTCGCCTCGGTGGTCGTACGCGGGTGCGTGCCGGTCTGCACCGCGTACTGCTCCGCGGGCAGCCCGAACGCGTCGAAGCCCATCGGGTGCAGCACGTTGAAGCCGGCCATCCGCTGGTAGCGGGTGTAGCAGTCCGTGCCGATGTAGCCCAGCGGGTGCCCGACGTGCAGCCCGGCCCCCGACGGGTACGGGAACATGTCCTGCACGTGCAGTTTCGGCGCCCCGGCGCGGGGGTGCTCGGGGTCGGCCAGCTCGCCCACCGGGTTGGGGGCGTGGAACGTGCCGTTCTCGGCCCAGTACGCCTGCCAGCGCTCCTCGATGTCGCCGGCCATCGCCGCGGTGTATCGGAACGGCGGGACGTCCGCCGTGGTGTCGGACTCGCTCATCGTCATCATCTCGTTCGCGGAAGTCGTGGACGGGGTCGGACCTGCTTCAGGGCACAAAAAAGCCCCTCACGCAGGAGGGGGCGCCGCACCGGTCGTCGGGGACGACTCAGTGCGGCCGGCTAAGGAGCAGAAACGACCGGGCCATGTGGGGATGATACCGGGTGCGGTGACGGCCGGGTATCAGGTATGCCACCGGCCCGCCCCGCTGAGTGCGGGACGGGCCGGTGAACCGTACGGATCAGGCGGAGGGGGTGCCGTAGACGGCGAGCTCCGTCGAGTCCATGAACTGGCAACCGCTGAACGGCGCGTCCGGCGTCGTGCACTTGCCGCCGTCCTGTGCCTGGGTCGACAGCATCGTGTACCGGATGAACTGCACGCCGGTCTTGCCCGCGGTCAGCGGCACCGGGTTGGCCACGTTCTGGTTGGCCGCGGTGAACTGGCCGGTGGCCGCGACGGTCCAGGTGCTGCCGTCGGCCGACGTCTCGATCCGGAACTTGCCGGTCGAGGCGCTGGCGCCGTCACCGCAGGTCGCGGTCGCGTCGAGCGTCAGCTCGGCGATGTCGACCGCGTGCGGCAGCTTGACGACCACGTTCTGGCCGTTGGCGTCCGCGACGACGTCCGAGCCCCAGCCGGAGCCGGCGGACTGGTCGAACATCTGCTTCGGGCCGCACCCGAACTCGGTGTAGTCCGGGCCGGTGAAGCTGACCACGCTGCTGCCGCCACCGGTGGCGGCCCAGTCGCGGCGCAGCGGCCAGTCGACCTTGTTGGCCCGGGCACCGACGGAGACCGTCTTGACCACGGAGTCGTACCCGGCGCCCTTCGCGAACACCTTCGGGTACGTGCCCGGCAGCACGTCACTGATCGTGTACGTGCCGTCGGCCCCCGTGGTGGCCACGTAGTCGTTGGCGAAGCCGGAGGTGTGCCCGCCGAAGCCGACGGTCGCACCGGACACGGCCGCACCGGTGTCGGTGTCGGTGACCTTGCCGGACACCGAGCCGCGCGGGGTGTTGGCCGCGGGCGGCATCGAGAAGTCCTCGACCACGTTGGCGTCGTCGCCGTCCACGGCACCGGCGAAGAAGCCCATGCCGCGGTGCGCGAACACCTTCCAGATCGTCTTCTGCAGCCGGCCGTGGTTGACCACGAGGTCGGCCTGCAGGATCGAGTTGCGCTCGTCGAGGAACGACGGGTTCGACGGGGACAGCTCCATGGCCCGGGTCACCAGGTTCTCGGCGGTGGTGCTGCCGATCGCCTTGCGCAGGTCCCACAGGGTCTGCGCCCAGATCTCGCCGTCCGCGTGCACCTCGGGCCGGCCGGCAACCTTGCCGAAGTCGCCGTACGTGTAGCCGCCCGGGCCCGCCTGCGGGGTGCCGGGGCAGGCCGCCGACGTGCTGCCGACCGAGCAGTCCAGCGCCTCGCTGCGGAACGGGCCGCCGCCGGCGACGTACTTGCCGATCTGCAGGTCGCCGTCCTTGCCGGAGTCCTTCTCCAGGCCCTGGTTCACCAGGTAGTCGGTGGCGTACCAGTCGCTCCAGGCCTCACCCATGGAGCCGGCCTGCACGGTGCCCAGCGTGGAGACGCCGTTCGCGTCGACCACGAGGCGGTTCGACAGGCCGTGGGTGTACTCGTGGAACACGATGTCGGCCTCGTCGCCGGAGTTGCTGGCGATGAACGGGTCGGTCGCGTCCTGCGGGTCTGGGAACAGGTACATCTGCATGGTCGGCGGGGTGCCGTCCGGCGGGGTGTTCATGTTCGCGTTGTCGACGTGCTGGGCGTCCGGCAGGCCGTTCGCGGTGTCGGCGCCGTCCAGGGCCTGGCCCTGCACCGCGTCGTCGTCGACCGCCTCGAAGTTGCCCGCGGCCCGGGTGAACCCGATCGGGGCGGCCTTCAGGTGGTCGTGCCAGGTGCCGAGGAAGTAGTACATCTGCACCGCGTTCTGGCCGCGGTTCTTCTGCCACGAGTACGGCACCTTCGGGTCCCAGGAGCACTGGAACGCCGCGGTGCAGCCGCCGCCGACCTGCGCGGTGAAGTTCGTGAACGGGAACTGCCAGCTGCGCTTGGCCGCCGGGGCGACCTCCTCGCTGGGGTTGGCCACGTTGTCGTCGTTGACGTCGGTGTAGACGTGCGCGATGTTGCCGGCCAGCTTCGGCGAGTTGTTCGGCAGCCACTTGCTCAGGTCGACGCTGACCTGCTTGCCGCCGGACGGGGCGCCCGGGTAGTTGGGCCAGGCCAGGCCGTTGTCCTTGGCGACCGTGCTCTGCCGGAACAGGATCGTGCCGTCCTGGGCGTCGACCACGTGGATGAAGCCGGTGTCCATCGCGATGGTCTGCCACGCCAGGCGGGGGCCGGCCGCGGTCTGGAACATGACCAGTTTCGCGGAGCCGTGGTCCGAGAACGTGGTGGTCTTCGTGGCGCCGCCGCCACGCGTGACGACCTTGGCCTTCGACGAGGCGAAGACGTTGTCGACCGCGGCGGCGCGGGCCTTCTCCGCGGTCAGCGTGGCCGCGCCCGGGGTGCTGGGCAGCGCGGCCAGCGGCGCGCCGTCGACCTGGACGAGGCGGCCGTCCTTGGCGACGTGGGCCTTGATGCCGTTGCCGAACACCGGCACGCCGTCCACGCTCTGGATGAAGCTGAGGTGGTGGGTGCCCGCGACGTCGACGTAGTCCTGGCGCAGCTGGAGCTGGTCGACCGCGGTGGCGCTGAGGCCGAAGACGTCCGAGTTCGCCTTGACGTAGCCACGGGCGACGGCCTCGGGCTTCTTGCTGCTGGCGGCGGTCAGGAAGCCGTCGAGCTTGGTGACCCGGCGCGGCGTACCCGTGGCGCGGTCCATGTCGACGATGCCCTGGACGCCGAGCTTGTCGCGCAGCTTGCGGGCCGGGCTGCCGGGCCGGGCCGCGGCGGCGAGCCGCTGCGCGGCGACGGCGCCGGTCTTCGTGGTGACCGCGGGCTTTGCGGCGGGCGGGTTCAGGAAGTCACGCGAGTCGTAGTTCTCGAGTGCCTCGCCCTTGCTCGGCTTGTCCGCGGTGCCCGCGGCGCTTCTGGGTTTGGGTGCGGCGTCCGCCTGGGCGGGGAGTAGCCCCGCGAGCAGGACGACGCCGGCGGCTGCTGCCCCCCACCGCCGGTTCAGCGACGGTGCTGACAACGGTCTCAATTCAGGCCCCTCTCGGCCGGGCTCAGGTGGGCACCGTCCGCCGAGCCTCACGCCCCCGCGCCGGAATCCACCTCGTGTCTGTGGCCAGTCGATGGGTGATGTTCATCTCCATGAGCAGAGATAACTAGACCGTTATCGAGTTCGTTACTCAGTCGATATTCGTGACTGTGAGCCGACTCTCCGTAGCATTGGGGCACTCTGCGCACACGCGCACTCACGGCACGCAGCGGGCGTTCCGGCCGTCCGAAGCAGACGGACGACCGGAACGCCCTGGTCAACTCAGCCGATGGGGGTGCCGTAGACCCCGATCTCGGTGGAGTCCACGTCCTCACACCCGCTGAACGCGCCCGGGCAGGTGCCCTGCAGGTCGGGGACCTGGGTGCCGAGCATCGTGTAACGCAGGAACTTCACACCGTTACCGCTGCCGGCGGCCAGGGCCACCGAGTTCGCCTTGCGGTCGGCCGGGGTGAAGTGGCCCTGCGAGCCCACGGTCCACGTGACGCCGTCCTTCGACGTCTCCAGCTTGTAGTCGCCGGTGGAGGCGCTGCCGCCGTCGCCGCACGTCGCGGTCGGGTTGATCGTCAGCTCCGCGATGTCGACCGCCTTCGGCAGCTCCAGCACGACCGCGCGCGGCTCGATCGCCGTGGCCCCGGTGAGCTTGGCATCGGAGACCCAGCCGGAACCCGAGGACTGGTCGAACAGCGCCGCCGGGCCACACCCGTACTTGGTGTAGTCGACGCCGTCGAACGACACGACGTGGCTGCCACCGCCGGTCGACGCCCAGTCGCGCCGCACCGCCCAGTCGGCCGCGTTGGCCCGCGCGGCCACCGACAGCGTCCGCGACTGCGTGTCGTAACCCGACGCCCGCACGAACACCTTCGGGTACGTGCCGGGCAGGATGTCGGTGATCGTGTACGTACCGTCCGCCCCGGTGGTCGCCGCGTAGTCGCCGGCGAAGCCGGACGCGTGCCCGCCGAAGCCGACGACCGCGTCGGCCAGCGGTGCCTTGGTGTCCGCGTCGGTCACCTTGCCGGACAGCGTCCCGCGCGGGGTGCCCGGCGCCGGCGGCAGGGAGAAGTCCTCGACCGGCTGGGCGTCGTCGCCGTCGATGGCACCGGCGAAGTAGCCCATGCCCCGCTTGGCGAAGACGTTCCAGATCTTGGCGCTCAGCTTGCCGCCGTTGACGATCGTGTCGGCCTGCAGGATCGAGTTGCGCTCGTCCAGGTAGGACGGGTTGGCCGGGGACAGCTCCATCGCCCGGGTGACCAGGTTCAGCGCCTGCTTGCTGCCGATCGCGGTACGCAGATCCCACAGCGTCTGCGCCCAGATCTCACCGTCGGCGTGCACCTCGGGCCGGCCCGCGACCTTGCCGAAGTCGCCGTACGTGTAGCCGCCCGCGCCCGCACCCGGGGTGCCGGCGCAGTCCGCGGCAGTGGTGCCGACCGGGCAGTCCACCGGCTCGGTGCGGATCAGGTTCTGGCCCTTGCCGACGTAGCCTCCGACGCGCAGGTCGCCGACCTTGGCGGTGTCCTTCTCCAGGCCCTGGCCCACCAGGTAGTCCAGCGCGTACCAGTCGCTCCACGCCTCGCCCATCGAGCCGGCCTGGATCGAGCCCAGCGTCGAGACGCCGTTCACGTCGACGACGAGGCGGTTCGACAGGCCGTGGGTGTACTCGTGGTACACGATGTCGGCCTCGTCGCCGGAGTTGCCCGCGATGAACGGACCACCGGGGACCGGCTGGAACAGGTACATCTGCATGACCGGCGGGGTGCCGTCCGGCAGCGTGTTCATGTTCGCGTTGTTGACGTGGTTCGCGTCGGGCAGCCCGTTGGCGACGTTCGCGCCGTCCATGGCCTGGCCCTGCACCGCGTCGTCGTCAACCGCCTCGAAGTTGCCCGCGGCCCGGGTGAACCCGATCGGGTCGGCCTTCAGGTGGTCGTGCCACGTGCCCAGGAAGTAGTAGAGCTGGGCGGCGTTCTGCTCGCGGTTCTTCTGCCACGAGTTCGGCGTCTTCGGGTCCCACGAGCACGGGTGCGCGGCATCGCAGCCGGTCTCCGCCGCCGCGGCGCTGAAGTCGCTGAACGGGTACGTGAAGCTGCCCTTGCCGGCCGGGGAGATCTCCTCGCTCGGGCTCGCCTTGTTGTCGTCGTCGACGTCGGAGTAGACGTGCGCGACGTTGCCCGCCAGCTTCGGCGAGTTGTTCGGCAGCCACTTGCCGAGCTGGACGCTGACCTGCTGGCCGCCCGCGGGCGCACCCGGGTAGTTCGGGAACGCCGACGCGCTGTCGCGCGCCACGGTGCTCTGCCGGTACAGCACGGTGCCGTCCGCGGCGTCGACGACGTGCACGTAGCCCTCGTCCACGGAGACGACCCGCCACGCCAGGCGGGGCCCGGTCGCGGTCTGGAACATCACGAGCTGGGCGTTGCCGCCGTCGGCGAACCCGGTGACCTTGGTCGGGCCGGCCGCCGCGGAGGTGACCTTGGCCTTCGAGTTGCCGAGCACGTTCTGCACGGCGGCCTCGCGGGCCTTGGCCGCGCTGAGCTTGCTGCTGCCGGCGCTGCCGGGCAGCGACGCCAGCGGGGCGCCGTCCACCTGGACGAGGCGGCCGTCCTTGGCGACGTGCGCCTTGAGGCCGTTGCCGAACACCGGCACCCCGCCCACGCTCTGGATGAAGCTGAGGTGGTGGGTGCCCGCGATGTCGACGTAATCCTGGCGCAGCTGGAGCTGGTCGATCGCGGCGGCGCTGAGGCCGAACACGTCGGCGTGCGCCTTGACGTAGTCGAGGGCGATCTTGGCCGGCTTGGCGTGGCTCGCCCCGGTCAGGAAGCCGTCGAGCTTGGCGACGCGGCGCGGCGTACCCGTGGCGTGGTCCAGGTCGACGATGCCCTGCAGGCCGAGCTGATCACGCAGGTTGCGCGACGGGCTGCCCGGCTTGGCCGCGGCGGCCAGGCGCTTGGCGGCGAGGCCCGCGGCCTCGCCCGTCACGGTGGGCCGGGCCGGCGCGGTCAGCGCGGCCCGGGAGTCGTAGTTGGCGAGTTCCTCGCCCTTGGCGGCGGTCTGTCCGGTGGCGCCGACGGCGTTCCGGGGTTTCGGTGCGGCATGCGCCTGCGCGGGGAGTAGCCCCGCGAGCAGGACGACGCCTGCGGCTGCTGCCCCCCACCGCCGGTTCAGCGACGGTGCTGACAACGGTTTCATTCAAGGCCCCTCTCGGCCGGGCTCAGGTGGTCCCGCCCGCCGAGTCCCAACCCCCGCGCCGGATCCCCACCCCACGTCTTGTGGCCCGTGGATGGGACGATCATGGAGATCGGCAAATATAACTAGACCGATGTTCCATTCTTTACTCAGTCGATATGCGTGTCCGTTGGATCACTGTCCGTAAGGGGCCCGTTCGACCGGGTCGGTGATGTGTCGCGGCCGGGATAACCTGTGAGAACGGGCGGCGAGCGCCGGAGGCCTACGGACCGCCGGCCGCCCGCGAACCTTCGGGTCCTTTCCTGCGTAAGGCACGGGGAGGCCATGAACGCACTTGGAGGAGACCCGTTGACAACGCCATCCTGGGACCAGCCCGGCGGCCCGCTGTCGAGCGACGAGTTCCGCGCCGCCAGCGAAGCCATCATGGCCAACATCGAACAGGTCATCGAGGGCAAAAGCGCGACGGTCCGGCTGGCGCTCGCCGTACTCCTGGCGGAGGGCCACCTGCTGATCGAGGACGTGCCCGGCGTCGGCAAGACGAAACTCGCCAAAGCGCTCGCCCGCTCCATCGACTGTTCCGTACGGCGCATCCAGTTCACCCCGGACCTGCTGCCCAGTGACGTCACGGGCGTCAGCGTGTACAACCAGGAAACTCGGGACTTCGAGTTCAAACCGGGCGCGGTCTTCGCCAACCTCGTGGTCGGCGACGAGATCAACCGGGCCTCGCCCAAGACCCAGTCCGCCCTGCTGGAGTGCATGGAGGAGCGGCAGGTCACGGTCGACGGCACCACGTACGAGCTGCAGTCGCCGTTCATGGTCATCGCCACCCAGAACCCGATGGAGATGGAGGGCACGTACCCGCTGCCCGAGGCACAGCGCGACCGGTTCACCGCCCGCATCGCGATGGGCTACCCGGACCCGCGCGCCGAGCTGGCCATGCTCGGCGGCCACGGCGCCGTGGACCCGCTCAACAGCCTGCGCCCGGTCGCCGACGCCGCCCTGGTGCGCCGCCTCATCGCCACGGTGCGCGGCGTGCACGCCGCCGACGCGGTCCAGCAGTACGCGATCGCGCTGGTCACCGCGACCCGGGAGGCCCCCGAGATCCGCCTGGGCGCCTCGCCCCGGTGCACCCTGCAGCTGCTGCGCACCGCCAAGGCGGTCGCCGCCCTGGAGGGCCGCGACTACGTGCTGCCCGACGACCTGCAGGCGCTGGCCGTCCCGGTGCTCGCGCACCGCATCATCCCCACCGCGGACGCCCAGCTCAACCGGCGCACCACGGACGCGATCGTGGCCGAGATCGTGCACCGGCTGCCGTTGCCGCACGACCGGGCCCGCTCGCCGTACGACACCCGCGCGGCGGGCGACGGGCGGGCGAATTTCGACTCCCGGGGGCGATGACCATGCGGGAGGCCCTGCGGGGCTTGACCACCCGGGGTCGCTCGTTCCTGGCCGCCGCGGCGGCCGCGACGGTCTCCGCGTTCGTGCTGGGCGAGCGGGACCTGCTGCGCGTGGCGGTACTGCTGGCGGCGCTGCCGCTGCTGGCCGCGATGTACGTCGGGCGCAGCCGGTACAAGCTGGCGTGCACCCGTTCGCTGGACCCGGGCCGCACGCCGGTCGGCACCAGCGCCCGGGTCATCCTGCGCCTGCAGAACCTGTCCCGGCTGCCGACCGGCACGCTGCTGCTGGAGGACCGCCTGCCGTACGCGCTGGGCAGCCGCCCCCGGGTGGTGCTGGAACGCCTCGGCGCGCACCAGGCCAGCTCGGTGGCGTACACGGTGCGCGCCGACGTGCGCGGCCGGTACGCGATCGGCCCGCTGGTGATCCGGCTGACCGACCCGTTCGGGCTGTGCGAGCTGGAACGCTCGTTCCCCAGCGTCGACAAGCTCACCGTGATCCCGCAGGTCGTGGCACTGCCCGCGGTGCGGCTCGCGGGCGAGTACAACGGCACCGGGGAGAGCCGGGCCCGGTCCGTGGCGGTGCACGGCGAGGACGACGCCGCCACCCGCGAGTACCGGCGCGGCGACGACCTGCGCCGGGTGCACTGGCGTTCCACCGCCCGTACCGGGGAGCTGATGGTGCGCCGCGAGGAGCAGCCCTGGGAGAGCCGCGCCACGGTCGTGCTGGACACCCGGCTGTACGCCCACCGCGGCGAGGGACCGACCGCCAGCTTCGAGTGGGCGGTCTCCGCCGCCGCCAGCATCGCGGTGCACCTGCGCCAGAACGGGTACAAACTGCGCCTGGTCACCGGTTCCGGGGTCGACGTCGACGCGGTCGAGGCCGGCGGCGAGGGGATCATCCTGGACACCCTGGCCGACGTCGCCCTGACCCAGAGCGGTGACATCACGACGCTGGTCGAGCAGGTCCGCCGCCGCTCCGACGGCGGCCTGGTGATCGGCCTGTTCGGGGCGCTGACCGTGGCCGAGGCGGAAGTGCTCAGCGGGCTGCGCGGCAACGGCGCCACCTGCATCGGCTTCCCGATCGACAGCTCCACCTGGGAAAGCATGAACGAGACGGACCGCGCCGAGGCCGACAAGGCCCACGCCGCGGCGGCCCTGGCGCTGGTGCGCAGCGGATGGCGTTCGGTGCCCGTGACGCACGGCGAGGCGCTGCCCTCGCTGTGGCCGGCCACCGCCCGCGGGTCTCAGGGCTTCGCCTGGCGCGCCGCGATGGCCGAAACCGTGGCCGGGGGCGTGCGATGACCGGGCACCGCCGGCTCGGCATCGTCGCGGCCACCGCCACGCTGCTGGCCGCCGCGCCACTGTCGGCGATCTTCGCCGGGTGGACCTGGCTGATGCAGTGCGTGCTGATCGTCGCGCTCATCGCGGGTGCGGCGGTGCTGGCCCGTACGCTGCGGTTCCCCACCTGGGCGCAGGCGCTGAGCATGATCACGGTGTGGCTGCTGGTGCTCACGTGGATGTTCCCCAGCGGCGAGGAACTGCTGTCGCTGGTGCCGACGCCGGAGACGTTCGAGCACTTCGGCCGGCTGTTCACCGAGGCCGGCAACGACACCCGGGCGTACGCCGTGCCCGTCCCCGACCTCGACGGCCTGCTGTTCGTCACGGTGCTGGGCATCGGGGCGGTGGCCATCGCGGTCGACCTCATCACGGTCGTCATGCGCCGCCCCGCCCTGGCCGGGCTGCCCATGCTCGCCATCTACTCCGTGCCCGTCGCGGTGTACGTCGACAGTGTGCCGGTGCTGCCGTTCATCATCGGCGCGGCCGGCTTCCTGTGGCTGCTCGTGGCCGACAACGTCGACCGGGTGCGCCGGTTCGGGCGCCGGTTCACCGGCGACGGGCGCGACGTCGACGTGTGGGAGCCGTCGCCGCTGGCCGCCGCGGGCCGCCGCCTCGCCGTCATCGGCGTGGCCGCCGCGGTCCTGCTGCCGCTGGCCGTACCCGGGCTGACCACCGGGCTGCTGTCGCGGCTGACCCAGACCGGGGCGGGCGCCGGCTCGGGCGGGTTCGGCCCCGGCAACGGCCGGGTCAACCTGTTCGCGTCGTTGAGCGGGCAGCTCGTCCAGAACAGCACCACCGAGATGGTGCGGGTCACCACCACCGAGCAGGACCCGTTCTACCTCCGTTTCGGGGTCGCGGACGTGGTGACCGACCAGGGCTTCACGAACCGCTCCCCCAGCGGCAAGGCGGTCGCGAAGGGGCTGCCGGACCCGCGCGAGGACGACGCCACCGACGTCCCGTCGTACCAGCGGTACCACGCCACGGTGCAGGTCACGAACAACCTCAACATGCCGCTCGCGCCGGTCTACTCGACCGTCGTCGACACCGACAAGCTCGACGGCGGCTGGTCGTACGACCCGGCCATGCAGGTCTTCTACTCGAACCGGACGACGACCAAGGGCAAGAAGTACTCCTTCGACTACGTCCGTTCCCGCCCCACCCCGGCGCTGCTGCGTACCGCCACGTCGTTGGGCCGCGACAACCCGCTGCGCACGGAGTACACCACGGTCCCCCGCGACGACCAGGTCGCGAAGCTGGTCACCAAGCTGATCAAGGGCCAGCGCACCGACTACGACAAGACGATGGCGATCTACAAGCACTTCTCCCGGGAGAACGGCTTCGTCTACAGCTTGCAGACCCAGACCGGCACGTCCGGCTCCGACATCGCCACGTTCCTCAAGAACAAGGTCGGCTTCTGCCAGCAGTACGCGGCCGCGATGGCGTGGATGGCCCGGCAGGCCGGGGTGCCCGCGCGGGTCGCGTTCGGCTTCACCCGCGGCGGCACCCGCGACGGCGACACGTACGTGCTGACCAACCGGAACCTGCACGCCTGGACCGAGGTGTACTTCAAGGGCTTCGGCTGGGTGCCGTTCGACGCCACGCCCGCGGCCGGGGTGACCGGCTCCAGCCGTACGGACTGGGCGCCCGACGTCGACCGCCCCACCGCCACCGCCTCCGCGTCGAGCTCGGCGGCCGCGCCCGGGGTGAACCCGTCCAGCGGCAAGGAGGACGTCGACCGCAAGGGCCGCAGCCAGATCGACAAGGACCCGGGCACGGTCGGCGCGACCCCACCGGATTCCGGCCCCTCGACGCCGCTGTGGGTGATCGCCGCCGTGGCCCTGGTCGTCGCGCTGCTGCTGGTGCCCGCGACGCTGCGCGCCCTGCGGCGCCGCCGTCGCCACCACGCCACGGTCGCCCCGCAACCGGCCGTCGCAGCGAACGCCGGACCGCCGGGATCACCCGAGGTCACGGTCACCACGGAGACCGTACGGGCCCGCGAGGACGCGCACGCGGCGTGGGACGAACTGGTCGACACGATGATCGACTACCGGGTTCCGGTGGACCCCACGGAAACTCCGCGGGTCACCGCGGGTCGGCTGGTCCGCGACGCCACGCTCACCGGGGTCCCGGCCGACTCGGCCACGCTGCTCGGCCGCGCCGAGGAACGCGCCCGGTACGCCCGCCAGCCCTTGCAGGGCGGCGAGCTGACCGACGCGCTCGGCCACGTCCGCAAGGGGCTGGCCCGCAGCGCCGGGCGGCGTACCCGGATCGCCGCGGTGCTGCTGCCGCCCTCGGTCCTGCTGCGCTGGCGGCTGGGGATGGCGGACCGGTCGGCACGCTGGATCAGTGCACTCGGGCGGGGCCGCGAAGCGGTGTCCCGGTTCAGCCCACGCCGCTTGCTGGCCGGACGCGCCCGCTGACGTGACGCCCGCCCGGTCCGCCCCGCATCAGCGGTCCGGCGAATCGGCCACGAACGTCGGCGGGATGCGTGCGTGGGTACAGCAAATGCGGTGGCCGTAGCGGCCACCGCAGGATGATGCGGACGAAAAAGGCGATGGCGGCCGCAATGGCCGCCATATCGTCGCCCGCTGCCGGTCAGCGCGTCAGCGGTGACCCTCCGGCCGCTGGCGCCAGCGGTCCTCCAGGCGGTCGAGGAAGCCCGCCTTGCGGGCCTGCCGGGTGCGACGGCTGGCGCTGCCGCCGACGGCGTGCAGGTCGGGGGCCTGCCCCTTGCGACGCGACTGCATCGCGTACGCGGCCGCGCCGAGCATGACGACGAACCCGGCCACGCCGAGCGGCGTGTTGCTGCTCACCGTGCCGTAGACGACCAACGCGAGGCCGGCGACGATCACGAACGCGGCGACCAGGATCCGGCGCCGTGCGTGGAAACGCGGGTCACTGGCCCGCACGGCCGAGGCGAATTTGGGGTCCTCGGCAAGCGACCGCTCGATCTGATCGAACAGCCGCTGCTCGTGCTCCGAGAGCGGCACGGCATTCCTCCCCGGGCGCATGTCCGGCCCCCAGGCGGGGTCGGGGGTACTGCAGTATGACCGGCAGGCAAGGTGCCCCGGACAACTGAGTGTGACCGATGACTCAAGACAGCCGTTCGGCTGCCTTCCTTCGAGTCTACGAGGGGGTTGGCGGGTCGGAAAGCGGGACGACCGTCGAGTAGGGGTGATTTTCGGTCCGCCGAAGATCGGTTCGTCCCAAAAGACTGGCTGGACCGACGATCCCGGCCCCGAACCGGGCCGCGGCGGCATCCGCGGCGGTCTCCGCCTCCCGCCAGCCGCGCTCCGGCTCACCCAGTGTGAGCTGCCGTGACGCGGTCGCGGCCGGGGCCAGCCCGGTCACCCGCACGCCGATGAGCCGGATCTGCTCGGTCGCCCCGTACGCATCGAACAACGCCCATGCGGTCGCGAAGATCTCCCGCGCCACATCCGTGGCGGATGGGATCGTGCGGGACCGGCTCACCGTCCGGAAGTCGGCCAGCCGGACCTTGATCGACACCGTGTGGCCGACCACCCCGGCCGCCCGTAGCCGCACCGCCACCTTGTCGGCGAGCGCGAGCAGGCTCCGCCGGATCACCGCCGGATCGGACACGTCCGTGTCGTACGTCAGCTCGGCGCCGATCGACTTCTCCACCTGCTCGGGCTCGACCCGGCGGGGATCCCGCCCCCACGACAGCTCGTGCAGATGCGCCGAGGCGGCCTCCCCCACCGCCCGGCGCAGCATGCCCAGCGGCGCCCGGGCCAGCTCACCGACCGTGGACAGGCCCAGGCGGCGCAGCGTCTCGGCGGCCCGCTCGCCGACGCCCCACAGCGCGTCGACCGGCAGGGGATGCAGGAAATCCAGCACGAGGGCCTGCGGAACGACGATCATCCCGTCCGGTTTGGCGCGGGTCGAACCCAGCTTGGCCACGAACTTGCTCGGCGCGACCCCCACCGAGCAGGTGAGCTGCTGCTCCTCCTGGACCCGCGCGCGGATCCGGCGGGCGATGGCGGCCGGGCGCCCCAGCAGCCGCCGCGCGCCCGCCACGTCGAGGAACGCCTCATCCAGCGACAGCGGCTCGACCAGCGGCGTGACATCGCGGAAGATGCTCATCACCGCCCGCGACGCCGCCGAGTAGGCCGCGAAATCCGGCGGCAGGAACACCGCGTGCGGGCAGAGCGCGCGGGCCCGCGCCGAGGGCATCGCGCTGCGCACCCCGAACCGCCGCGCCTCGTAGCTGGCGGAGCTCACCACCCCGCGCGGGCCCACCCCACCGACCACCACGGCCTTGCCGTGCAGCTCGGGACGGCGGCGGACCTCGACCGAGGCGAAGAACGCATCCATGTCGACGTGCAGCACCGGGCAGCCCGCATCGTCGGCCGCCGGGCCGAAACGCGGGTCCCGCCCGCCGCTGCGCATCGCCTGACTGCGTCCCACGCCGCGAAACCTAACCGCCGGGTACGACAAGAACCGCGGCCCGGCCTCAGCGGACGATCAGCAGCGGCACGGTCATCTCGGCGGCGGTGACCGAGCCGTGGTACGCCACCAGCCGGCCCACGATCGGCGGCTCCCACCCGGACGCCACCACGACCGTACGGTCCAGGCAGACCACCACGACGTCGCCGATGCGTCCGGCGTGCCCCGGCGGCACCGGGCCGAACCAGCCCTGCCCGATCGCCTCGTCGCGGGTCAGCACCCAGGCCCGCTCGCCCAGCCGTTCGCGCCAGGCGGCGGCCACGTCGTCGCGAGCGCCGTCCGCGGTGTGCAGGTAACGCACCCGCGGCTCCCCCGCCACGGCGGTCACACCGTCGGTCAGCGCCGGGTCGTCCGCCAGATCCACCCGGCCGTCCGCGGGCACGTTGAGCTGCCCGTGATCCGCGGTGACCAGCAGCGCGGCACCTGGCGGCAGACCCGTGACGAGGCGATCGAGCAGCTCGTCGACCCCGCGCGCCGCGGCCCGCCAGGACGGTGAGTCCACCCCGTCCTCGTGCCCGGCCTTGTCCAGGTCGGGGTGGTATCCGTACACCAGCGCCGGGCCACGTCCGGCGCGCAGCGCGGCGAGCATGCGGTCGGCCAGTGTGGGGTGGTCGGCGGCGCCGGCGAACACCGCACCCCGGTTCGCGGACACGGTGAGCCCGCTGCCCTCGAACTCCGGCCGGGTCACCGCGGTCACCGCCACGCCGGCCGCCGCGGCGGCCTCCAGCCGGGTCGGCACCGGCTGCCAGTCGCGCGGGTCCGGGTCGTCGTCCCAGTGGATGTGGTTGAGGATGCCGCCGTCGGGTTTGCGTACGGTGAAACCGAGGATCCCGTGCGCGCCCGGCGGCGTGCCCGCGCCCAGGGTGACCAGGCTGACCGGGGTGGTGGACGGGAACCCGCAGGTCAGCGTCCGCACCCGGTCGGGGCCACCGGCGGCCAGGCCGGCCAGCGTCGGCGCGTGCGGCGCCATCACCGGAAACTGGTACGCGCCGAGACCGTCGACGAGCAGCACCGCGATCCGGTCCACCCCGGCCAGGTGCGCGCCAAGGTCGAGCACGTCCGCGGCACCGGGCACCCCGAGCAGCGCGCACACGCCGGGCAGCAGGTCGGCCAGGCTGCCCGTGCCGTACGCGGGCCAGACCGGCGTCAGCGCCCCGGCGGGCAGGTGGTCCGCGGGCACGACCAGCGGCGCGCGGCCCTCGGTCACGGGCGCCGGGCGAACACGTGCAACTGGGCGGCGATGTCGCGGAACGGTGGCTGGGTCGCCAGGGACGACTCCAGGTCCAGCAGCAACTGCGGGTCGGACTCGACGACCGCGGCGGGCAGCAGGTCGGCGAGCACCCGTACGCCGTGGACCTCCTCGACCGTCAGGCCCGCAGCCGTGAGCAGCGCCGCTGCGCTCGTGGCGTCGTAGCGGCGCCGCAGTGTGTCGCGCGCTCCGGCGCGCCCGTCCGGGTCGTCGAGCAGGGCGGCCGCCGCGGACAGGTGCCCGTTGATCGCCCGGCCCAGCACGGCCGCCGCCCGCCCGGCGACCAGCAGGCTGAGCGCACCGCCGGGCCGCAACGCGGCCGTGATCGCCGCGACCACCTCGGCGGGATCGTCGACCACCTCCAGGACGGCATGGCACAGGATCAGGTCGATGCTGCCCGGCGCGACCAGGCCACCGAGCGCGTCGCCGTCGCCCTGCACCGCGCGGACCCGGTCGGCGACGCCCGCGTCGGCGGCGCGGCGGTCCAGCGCGGCCAGCGCGTCCGGGCTGGCGTCGACGACCGTGACCCGGTGCCCCGCCTCGGCCAGTGGCACCGCGAAGCCGCCGGTGCCGCCGCCGACGTCGAGCACGGTCAGTTCGCGGCCGCCCTGGCGCTGCTGTTCCCGGCGCAGCACCTGCCAGACCGCAGCGGTACGGGCGGTGACGATGGGCCGGGCCGGGCGCGTCGATGTGCTGTCCACCCGGGCAGCGTATCGGCCACGGGCAGCCCTCGCCCGGGTCGCGCGCCGGGACCGCGCGTTCAGCGGAAGTCGCGGGACGCCGGGGTGACCGGCGGGGTGAGCACGTCGAGACGGTCGGCCACCAGGTTGAGCACCCCTTCGCTCTGCTCCAGCCGGCCGCGGACCAGCAACGCGGCGCTGGTGCGGGCCACCCGCCGGTACCGCTGCCACAGGCCGGGCGAGCAGGTGACGTTGAGCATGCCGGTCTCGTCCTCCAGGTTGATGAACGTGACCCCACCCGCGGTGGCGGGCCGCTGCCGGTGCGTGACGATCCCGCCGACCCGGATCCGGGTGCCCGCCTCGACGCGGCCCAGCCGGGCGATCGGCAGCGCGCCCGCGGCGTCGAGCTGGGCGCGCAGGAACTGCGCCGGGTGGGTCTCCGGGGACAGCCCGGTCGCCCACACGTCCGCGACCAGACGGTCCATGTCAGACATGCCGGGCAGCGTCGGGGCGTCCGTGCCGGTGACCGTACCGGGCAGCCGGTCCGGCTTGTCCTGCGCGGCCGCGCCCGCCGCCCACAACGCCTCACGCCGGGACAGGCCGAAACCCGCGAACGCGTCCGCGGTCGCGAGCGCCTCCAGGTGAGCGGCCGAGCATCCGGTCCGCCGGGCGAGATCCGCCATGCTTCGGTACGGCCCGTGCGCCCGCTCCCGCTCGATCGTCTGGGCCAGCTCCTCACCGACGGTACGGACACTGGACAGCCCCATGCGTACGGCCGGGCCGCCCAGCCCCCACGCGTGCGGCGGCTCACCGGGCACCGAACCCCACCGGGTCTGCGGGGTCGACTCCAGCGTGGCGGCCGCGTCGCTGAGATTGATGTCGGGGCGGCGTACCTCGGCGCCGTGCCGGCGGGCGTCGTCCACCAGCGACTGCGGCGAGTAGAAGCCCATCGGCTGCGCGTTGAGCAGCGCCGCGCAGAACGGGGCCGGGTGGTAGCGCTTGAGCCAGGCGCTGGCGTACACGAGGTAGGCGAAGCTCATCGCGTGGCTCTCCGGGAAGCCGTAGCTGGCGAACGCGGACAGTTTGAGGAACAGGTCGTCGGCCAGCTCGCCGGTGATGCCGCGCGCGGCCATCCCCGCGTACAGTCGCTCCCTGATCTGGTCCATCTTCTCCGCGGAGCGTTTCGAGCCCATCGCGCGGCGCAGTTGGTCCGCTTCGGCCGGGTTGAACCCGGCCACGTCGATGGCCAGCTGCATGAGCTGCTCCTGGAACAGCGGCACCCCCAGCGTCTTCTCCAGCGCGTTGCGCATCAGCGGATGCGGGAAGGTGACCTCTTCTTTGCCGTTCTTGCGCCGGATGTACGGGTGCACCGAGCCGCCCTGGATCGGCCCCGGCCGGATCAGCGCCACCTCGACCACCAGGTCGTAGAAGGTCTGCGGCTTCAGCCGGGGCAGCGTGGCCATCTGCGCGCGGCTCTCCACCTGGAACACCCCGACCGAGTCGGCCCGGCACAGCATCTCGTACACCTCGGGGTCGTCCAGGCGCATCGTGCTGATGTCCAGATCGGACTCGATCATGTCGTACGCGTAGTGCAGCGCGGACAGCATGCCCAGCCCCAGCAGGTCGAACTTCACCAGGTCGATGGCCGCGCAGTCGTCCTTGTCCCACTGCAGCACGGTGCGGCCGGGCATGCGGCCCCACTCCACCGGGCACACCTCGATGATCGGCCGGTCGCAGATCACCATGCCGCCGGAGTGGATGCCCAGGTGCCGGGGGAAGTTCTGCACCTCGTTGGCGAACTCGATCACCTGCTCCGGGATGTCGTCCACGTCGACCGCGGCGACGCTGCCCCACCGGTCGATCTGCTTGCTCCACGCGTCCTGCTGGCCGGGCGAGAAGCCGAACGCCTTCGCCATGTCCCGTACCGCCGACCGGGGCCGGTAGGTGATCACGTTGGCGACCTGGGCGGTGTGTTCGCGGCCGTGTTTCTCGTAGACGTACTGGATGACCTCCTCGCGCCGGTCCGACTCGATGTCCACGTCGATGTCCGGCGGGCCGTCCCGTTCGGGGGCGAGGAAACGCTCGAACAGCAGGTCGTACTCGACCGCGTCCACATTGGTGATACGCAACGCGTAGCAGACCGCCGAGTTGGCCGCGGAACCCCGCCCCTGGCAGTAGATGTTCTTCTCCCGGCAGAACCGGACGATGTCGTACACCACCAGGAAGTAGCCCGGGAACTTCAGCGTCTCGATCATCGCGAGTTCGTGCTCCAGTTGCGCGTACGCCTTCGGATGCGCCTGCGGCGGCCCGTAGCGTTCCCGGGCGCCGCGCATGGTCAGCTCGCGCAGCCAGCTCATCTCGGTGTGCCCCGGCTCCGGAATCTTGAAGTCCGGCAGCTTCGGCGCCACCAGGTTCAGGTCGAACGCGAGATCCTCACCGAACATGGCCGCATTCGGCACCGCATCCGGGTACGCGGCGAACCGCCGGGCCATCTCCGCCCCGCTGCGCAGGTGCGCGGTGCCCGCCGCGGGCAGCCACCCGTCGATCTCGTCGAGACTGCGCCGCGCCCGCACCGCCGCCAGCGCGGTGGCCAGTTTCCGCCGCCCCGGCGTCGCGTAGTGCACATTGTTCGTCGCCACCACCGGCAGGTGGCGTGCGGCCGCCAGTTCGGCCAGCACATCGTTACGGTCGTCGTCGTACGGGTCGCCGTGGCTGGTCAGCTCCACCGCAACGTTGGCCGCCCCGAACAGCGCGACGAGCCGGTCCAGCTCCCGGGCCGCCGCGACCGGGCCGCCGGTGGCGAGTGCCCGGGGAACGCTGCCCTTGCGGCACCCGGTGAGCACCAACACGTGGTCGCGCAGCACCTCGGCGACCTGCTCCAGGTCTCCGTACTTCGGTTTGCCCTTCTCCTTGCCCGCGAGCTGGGCACGCGAGATCGTGCTGGCCAGCCGGGCGTAGCCCTCCGGGCCGTGGGCGAGCGCCAGCAGGTGGCGTCCTTCCGGGTCGGGTTCGCCGTTCTGCGGCTTGGACAGGTCCAGCGACAGCTCCGCGCCGAAAATCGTGGGCAGGCCCAGCGCCCGGGCCGCGCCGGAGAACCGCACCACTCCCTGGAACCCGTCGTGGTCGGTGACCGCCAGCCCGCGCAGGCCGAGCCGGAACGCCTCCTCGGCCAGTTCCTCCGGATGGCTGGCCCCATCGAGGAAGCTGAAATTCGTGTGGCAGTGCAGCTCCGCGTACGGGACGGGATCGTCTCCGCGGACCAGCGCCGGTGCGGCGGTGTACGGCTGCCGTTTGCGGGTCCACGCGGGTGAGTCGCCGCCGTCGGCGTCCACGGCGAGCGGGTCGACCGCGTACAGATGGCGCTCCGGCTTGCCGCTGAGCCTGCCTTCCAGCTCGGACCAGGGCATCCGGGGGTTGTGGAAGCTCACCGCCCACCCCCGGCCTGCCCGTGGCTCGTCCCCCGCCCGGCGCTAGTCATAGATCGCCTCGATCGCCCAGTGGCCGCCCGTCAGGGCGAGGAGCAGAGCCCGGCCGTCCCCGAGGCCGATCTGGAACCGGGCCCGGCGGCGCGCCTCGGCCGGAGCCCACCACCGTTCGTCCACCGGCCACGGCCCGGCCCAGCCGACGATCTCGATGCCGTCACCCGCGAGTCGCCCCTCCACATCAGCTCCGCCCCCCGCCTGAACTCGCCCGTGCGCATCGGGCCGGCCTCGCATGTCGGCCCGCCCGCCCACGTCCGCCCGCCCTTGCATATCCGCCCGCCCACCCACGTCCGCCCGCCCTTGCATATCCGCCCGCCCACCCACGCCCGCCCGCCCTTGCATGTCGGGCCGCCCTTGCATGTCCGCCCGCCCACCCACGCCCGCCCGCCCTTGCATGTCCGCCCGCCCGCTCACCGCGGCGGCATCAGTCGCGGGCCTTACCGGTCTGATGTCGTATTCGGATCGCCCGGCTCTCCGGGTGAGCGCGCCGTTTCGGCCCATGGACGAGACACCGATGAGCAGGCGCGCGGGAGTGCCGGACAGTTCCAGGCGAGCACTGACCCGGACAGGCTCGCCGTCGAGATCGAGGACCACGGCGGGCAACGGCTGGGGCAGAACCAGCGCGGGGGCCGGCTTGGGCAGGCGGCCCGGCCACGGCGGGAGGGCAGCCAGCCGACGGGCCTCCACGGCCTCGGTGCGGCGGGCCCGCCCGTCACCGGCTGCGGCCCGCCGCACAGACGCGGCAGGCCGGGAGTCACCGCCACTGCCGGACCGGTCCCCGGAGTCGCCACCCCTGCCGGACCGATCGCCGAAGCCGCCGCCACTGCCGGACCGGTCCCCGGAGTCGCCACCCCTGCCGGACCGATCGCCGGAGTCGCCGCCACTGGCGGACCGGTCGCCGAAGCCGCCGCCGCTGGACCGGTGGCCGGCGGTGTGGTCGTTGCCGAGGGCCGCGCCGGGACTTGTCCGCGTTCCGGTGGCGGGCGATCCGGATACGACATCAGAGCTGTAGCGATCGCCGCCGGACTGCACGTCCTCGGGGACAGCCTGCAACCCGGGCCGGGTGGACAGTGACGGGAGCGGCGGAAGCGGCGAAGCCGGACCCCGCCCATCAGCCTCCGACCCGGCCACCGGCAACGACTCCGCAGGGGCACCGGCCGCAGACGGGTCCGCCGGCGCGGAGACAGGAAACGGGTCCGCCGGCGCGGTGCCGGGGCGGGCGGGCACGCGTTCGTCCCCCCACGGGACCAGGCGCACCTGGTCGTCGGCGGACCGGCCGCCACCCAGCACCGGTGTCATCACCGCGTCGGGGCCGAGCAGGCCCTGAATACGGCTGAGCGCGCGGTGCGCCCGTTCCTGGTCGGCGCCGGTGTCGCCCCAGAGGCCGGGCTGCAGTCCGAGGTGGACGAGCACGCCGTCGGGCACCAGCCGCAGCCGGATCAGACCGGCGGTGGGCCGCGCGGGGCCACCGCGGCGGGCGCCGGTGAGCCAGCCGTCGAGCTGCCAGCGCACGCGTTCGGCGATGGCGGCCGCGGTGAGCATGCCGTCGTGCCGCCACACCCGGTGCAGTTCCTGCCCGTCGGCGGTGATCGCCTCGATGCCGAGCCGGGTGCAGGCCAGCCCGTACGCGGCGAGCCGCTCGTGCAGCCGCTCGGCGAGGACGCGACCGGCGAACGCCGCCACGTCGACGCGTTCCAGCGGCTCGTCGTACTCCTGCGTGACGTCCAGGTCCGGTGGCGGTTTGCGGACCGCGAGCGGTCGATGGTCGAGGCCCGCCGCCCACCGGTGGGCGAGCGCCCCGTCGAACCCGAACCGGGTCAGCACGTCCCCCGCCGGCAAGGCCGCGAAGTCACCGAGCGTCCGGACGCCCAGCCGGCGCAACAGGTCGGCCAGATCCGGGCGCTCCAGCGCCTCGACCGGCATCCCCGCCAGGAACGCGCGGGTCCCGCCCGGCACCACGATCTGCCCGGTACGGGCGGCGAGCCCGGCCGCGAACACCCCGTCCGCAATGCCGATCTGGCTCTCCACGGCGCATTCCTGGGCGACGTGTTCGACGATCCGCTCGGCGGCCGCCTGCTCACCGCCGAAGTACCGGGCGGGCCCGCGCACGGCCAGCGCACAGGAACCCGGGCGGATCACCTCCACCCCCACCGCCACCTCCTCGACCGCGGCCACCACCGGATCGAAGGCGCGCGCGTCGCGCCCCGGGTCGTGCTCGACGACGGTCAGGCGCGGGCACCGGCTCTGCGCCTCGCGCCGCCGCAGCCCACGGCGGACCCCGTCCGCGCGGGCCGACTCGGAACAGGCCAGCACCCGGTTGGCGCGCAACACCGCCACCGGTTCGGCAGCCGGCACCCCGTCCACGATCTCCGCGGCGATGACCGGCCAGTCCGGGCACCACAGGAGAAGCGTCCGCGGGCCACTGGTGCCGCCACGATCGCCGGTGCTCACGCCGGCACCACCGCCAGCGGCGGTCTCCGGTCCTCTCGCCCGGCGTCCCCGGGGCCCGGGGCGGGTGGCGCGGCCCCCGGAGGTGACACCACGCCGATGGCCGGCAGCCACATGGTCATGCGTTTGGGACGGGAGGCGGCGCCGCGACCCTGCGCCGTGACGGTGACCTCACGGCGACGCAGGCGTCCACGCCCGGCGCCCAGGCCCTCCCATCGGCCGTCCCGGACCTGCAGGGTCACGTCGGCGCCGGCCCACCGCCCGTACGGCACGAGGACGCTGCCGCGCTGGCGGGCCCGGGCGGCCAGCCGGCTGGCGACGGACGCGGACACCGGACCGGGTACGGCGATCACGACCACGTCCACGCCGTCGATGAGGGCGGCGACCACCGTGGGCCACTCGGGGCCGGGCTCGGGTACGAGCGCGAGCCGGTCCAGGATGATCCCGCTCTCGGCCGCGGCGAGCACGCCCAACGCGGGCACTCCCACCACCGCGCACCAGGAACCGGAACGTGAGGCCGCGGACAGCAGCGCGAGCAGCAGGGAGGTGCTCCCGCTCCCGGTCACGGATTCACCGCGGGGGGTGCCGGCGGTGGTGCTCTCGACAGGGCGGCTCTCGAATGGGCTGCTCTCGACAGGGCTGCTCTCGAATGGGCGCGGGTGGGTCACCGGGCGGCCCGCCGCGACCGCGACGGTGCTGCCCCGGCGCAGTCCCCGGCTGGGTAGCAGGCCACTGAGCTCCGGCAGCACCGGCAGCACCCGGTGCACGCCCGGCTCGTCGGTGTCGCCGGCCGCCCGCACCAGCTCAGCAAGGGCAGCCGCACCATTGATCATGCGCCCCGCCATGCTGCCCCGCTCGATTCGACGATCCTGTGTGGCCACCCCGGAATTGCGGGTCAGCAGCAGGAGTTCTGGACTGACATCTGTTACGCGGAGCGGGGTCAGGCGGCCAGGGGTGGCTGGTAGCTCAGGCCCAGGGACGCCTCGACCACCGCGACGAACTGCTCGGCCGCGCGGAGCAGGTCATCGGCCTCGCGCGCGGTAACGACGCGGGGGATTCCGGCCTCGGCGGCCGCCCGTTTCCCGGCGCCGAGGGCGAAATAGCCGGCCCACTCCCCGAAGTCGGGGGCGACGAGCACGAGCAGGGACCAGACACTGGTGACCCGGCTGCGCCGTGTCGGCGCGGCGGGACGGGCCCGGGCGGCGAGCACCGCCGCGGCCGCGCGCAGGGCGGCCAGGTGGGCCGCGGCGTAACGCAGGCCGTCGGGGCGGGTCTGCGCCGCCTCGGCCAGGCCCTGCCGGGCGATGGTCAGGAGCTGGGTGGGTGTGCGGTGCGGCAGCATGTGCGCCGGAACGGTGGGTGCCTCGGGCCCGGCCGTCGGCGCGTGTGCCGGCGTGGTTGCCTGAATGACGCCCGCCGCCGAGTGGCTCGCCATGATCTCTCCTCGCGTATGTCGCATCCGACGTGCTGGTCGAACCGATCGCTGCGGAGGAAGGCACAGCGGTCAGGGCGCGCCGGCCGGGTATGGATGCTTCCCCACACCACACCCGGCCGGACGAGCCGGCGGGTTCGCCGCCCGCCGCCCGGGGGTCGAGGGCGGCGGACGACGATCCTGCCTGGTGAGGACCCGGACCCGCGAATGCCCGGACCTCGCGTGCGGCACTTCGCGGGCGCCGCACTCCGGGAGCCGAGCCGCGAATCACCGCTCCCGAGTCGCTAGGACGCACGTTCGACTGAATCGAACACGCGTTCTAACTTGAGGAGAGAGTAACACCCCCCTCCGACAAAAAAGCAACATCGACGGACCCCGCCCGAACGAGGTTCTTCAGCAGCTCGCGCGCAGGCGGGAACGGCGCCCTCCACCTGCGCAAACGTGCGAGGCGATCGGCGTCAGCCGCCGACGTGGATGCCGGGGCGCAGGCCCTGGTCGGGCTCACTGGCCCGGATGATCTCGCGGACCACGGGGGCGGTGTCCCCCCGGCCGAGCAGCAGGTACCGGAACAGGTGCACCAGCGGGCGGCCCTCCGCCCACTCGAAGTAACAGTGCGGGCGCACCCCGGTGGCGTCCCGCAGCGCCAGCAGAATGGCCGCGATCGCGTTCGGGGCGGCCGGGCTCTGGGTACGCAGGATCCGGTGACCCTCCACCTCGACGCCGTGCACCGTGAGCACGTTGCTGAACGCCGACGGGTCGATCACGTCGACCTCCAGGAACAGCACGTCGGCGGCGCGGGGCACCGGGTTCATGCCGCGTTGCTCGCGCTCCTTGGCGTCGTACTCGGCGAGGTCTCCGGCCTGCCGGCGGTTGGCGACGATGTTGAGCTCGCCGTCGTGGGCGATGGAATCGGCGATGAAGCGGCGGGCATCCTCATCGAACTCGATCCGCTCCGCGCGCAGCTCCGTGGTCCGGGTGATCCGCGAGATCAGCGACACCACGATGATGGCGGCCACGAACACCGCCGAGATGGCGATGCCGTCCGGCTTCTCGATGATGTTGTCGCCGAGGGCGTACAGCAGGATCAGCGTGAGGATCGTGAAGCCGATCGTGGCGCCGCGCTGCCGGGCCCGCGCGGCGGAGATCGTCACGGCCACCGCCCCGGAGACCATCATCGCCAGGATGCCGGTGGCGTACGCCCCGGCCTGCGCGTTGACGTCCGCGCGGAACAGCAGCGTGATGCCGATGCTGACCGCGGTGTAGACCAGCACCACCGGGCGCACCGCGCGGGCCCACTCGGGCGCCATGCCGTAGCCGGGCAGGTAACGGGGCACGATGTTGATCAGGCCCGCCATGGCGGAGGCACCGGCGAACCACAGGATCAGGATGCTGCTGATGTCGTACACCGTGCCGAACGCCTCACCGAGCTGCTCGTGCGCCAGGTACGCGAGCGCCCGCCCGTACGCCGGGCCGCCCTCCTGGAACGCCTCGTGCGGGATCAGCACCGTGGTGACGAAGCTGGTGGCGATCAGGTAGACGCTCATGATCAGGGCGGCCACGGTGAGCAGCTTGCGGGTGTTGCGGATCCGCCGTTCGAGCCGCTGCTCGGGGGTTTTGCCCTCCGCGGCGATGAGCGGCATCATGCTGACCCCGGTCTCGAAGCCGGACAGGCCCAGCACCAGCGCCGGGAACGCGAGGATCGACGGGCCGAGGATCTGGAAGAACCCGGTGCCGTGCTCGCTCAGTGCGTGGGTCCACGTCGAGAACGCTCCCGGCGTACTGATCACCTCGCCGATGCCCACGACCGTGACCACCGCGTTGAGGGCGAGGAAGATCGCGACCAGCGGAATGGCAAGGCCGACCGCCTCGCTGAAGCCGAGCAGGAACACGAAGCCGAGAACCAGCAGCAGCACCACCGTGATGAGCACGTTGTGCCCGTGCAGGAAGTCCGGGAAGTTCGGATTCTCCGCCATGTGCACGGTCGCGTCCGCGGCGGACAGCGTGATCGTGATGATCCAGGAGGTGGCGACGAAGCCCAGCAGCACCAGCACGAACAGCTTGCCCCGCCAGAACGGCAGCAGGTGCTCCAGCATGGCGACCGAACCCTGCCCGTGCGGGCTCTCGTGCGCCACCCGCCGGTACATGGGCAGCATGCCGAACAGGGTCAGCGCGACGATGAGCAGCGTGGCCAGCGGCGACAGCGCGCCCGCCGCAAGCGCCGCGATGGCCGGCAGGTAGGACAACGTGGAGAAGTAGTCCACGCCGGTGAGGCACATCACCTTCCACCACGCCTGCGGCTTGCCGTGCCCCTCCTCGGCCTCCGGACCGACCGGCTGCACCCGGTGCTGCAGCAGCCACCGGCCCAGCGGATGCTTGGGCGGCGCCACAGCGTCCGCGCGATCGACACAGGCCGGGACATGGATATCGGTGCTCATCGGGTATCAGGATGCACCATGGGCGCGACACACACGCCCAAGACCAAGGGGAGGGATACGGATGACACGCACCGTCGTCGTCACCGGCGCGAGTTCCGGGGTGGGCCTGGCCGCGGCCAGGCTGTTCGCCCAGCGCGGTGACCACGTGGTCATGACGGGCCGGGATCCGCAGCGGCTGGCCGACGCGGCCACCCAGGTCCGCGCTGCCGGGGACGGCCGGGAACCGGACGCGGTCCGGGCCGACTTCGCGGTGCTCGACGACGTACGCCGGCTCGCCGCCCACGTGCGCGACACGTACCCGAAGGTGGATGTGCTGGCCAACAACGCGGGCGGCATCCCGAGCTCCTACCGCTGCACCGTGGACGGCTTCGAGTCGACGATCCAGGGCAACCATCTGGCGGCGTTCCTGCTGACCGGCCTGCTGCGGGAGCGGCTGCGCGACGGCCGGGTGGTCAACACCGCCTCGGACGCACACGCGCGCGGCGACCTGGACCCCGACGACTTCGTCTCCTCGCCGGAACGGTTCCGGATGTGGCAGGCGTACGGCGGCAGCAAGGCCGCCAACATCGCGTTCGCCGCGGAGGCGGCCCGGCGCTGGCCGGACATCGTCTCGGTGTCGTTCCACCCCGGGGTCGTGCGCAGCAACTTCGGCGAAAGCGCCATGTTCCGGTTGTTCTACCGGTACGCCCCGTTCCTGACCACCCCGGAGAAGGCGGGCGCGCTGCTGGTGTGGCTGGCCACCGCGGACGGCGTGACCGACGGCGCCTACTACGTGGGACACAAGCCCGCCCGCCCGCGGGGCAAGGCCGGGGACCCGGCGGTGGCCGCCAGACTGTGGGAGACCAGCACGAAAGCGGTCCGCTTGTAAGGAGTACCGGTACCCTCGACCCGTGACAGGACGGAGACCGGCGCTCGGCGTCGCGATGGTGCTCGCCTCAGGGGCGTTGTTCGCGGTCAACGGCACCGTGTCCAAGCTCGTCCTCCGCGCGGGCGTGCCCGCCCCGCAGCTCACCCTGCTGCGAGCCGCGGGCGCGTTCGCCGGGCTGCTGGTGCTGAGCCTGCTCATCCCACCCGGCCCGCGGCGGCTCGCGCTCCAGCGCCGCGAGGTGCCCCTGCTCCTGGTGTACGGCGTGAGCGGCTTCTGCCTCGTACCCATGTTGTATTTCGTCGCGATCAGCCGGATGCCGGTCGGCATCGCCCTGCTGTTCGAATACATGGCGCCGCTGCTCGTGGCGTTGTGGGCGCGCTTCGGCCAGCACCAGCCGGTGCGCCCGCGGCTGTGGGCCGGGCTGGTGCTCAGCCTGACCGGGCTCGCCTGCGTCGCCGAGGTGTGGGGCGAGTTCCACCTCGACGGGCTGGGCGTGGCCGCCGGGCTGGGCGCGGCCGTGCTGCTGACGTTCTACTACGTGCTGGGCGCCCGCGGCGTGCAACACCGCGACGCGCTGTCGCTGACCACCTGGGCGTTCGCCGCGGCGACCGCGGCGGGCCTGCTGATCCGCGCGGTCACCCCCGGCACCGCCGACTGGTCGGCGCTGTCCCGCAGCGAGGCGGGCATCCCCGTGGTGTTGCTCTGCTGCTCCGTGGTGCTGTTCGGGTCGATCCTGCCGTACCTGCTGGTGGCGGGCGCCCTGCGGCACCTGCCCGCGACCAGCGTCGGCATCCTCGGCATGGTGGAGCCGGTGATCGCCGCGGCGGTCGCCTGGCTGGTCCTGGGCCGCGGCGAGGCGCTGAACGCGGCCCAGCTCGCGGGCGGTGCCCTCGTGCTGGCCGGGGTCACGCTGGCCGAGACCGCCCGGATCACGCCCGAGACCGGCACTCCCTCGGCCGAACCGCTGGTGACCGCGGCCCGGCCCGGCGAGCCCTGACCTGCGCGTCCACCGCCCTGGCCTACGTCTGCGCAGGCGCGTCCATCGGCCGGGCCCGCAGGAGCCGCGCGGCTTAGCCGCGCGGATACGCCGAGGCGGGATGCTGTGGCGTCATCGCGTCGAGCAGGGCGAACATCTCGTCGATCCGGGCGTTCAGGACCTCGCGCAGCCCCGCAGCGAGCCGTTCCCAGTCCTGCCGGGTCGGTGGCTGCCGGGGTGGCAGCGCGTCCAACGCGACGCGGATCTCGCCGAGGCTGAGCCCGACCCGCTGCGCCGCACGGATCATCGCGACCCGGCACAGGACGTCGGCGAAGAACCGGCGCTGGTTGCCCGCCACCCGCTCATGGGGCAACAGCCCTTGATCGGCGTACCAGCGCACCGCCGACGGCGCGATTTTCATGCGCTCGGCGACCTGCCCGACGGTCAGCCCGGCGACGTGCCACTCCGTTTCCATCCGCCGATGCTGCCGTACCCGGGGGTTGCCTTCAAGTGCACTTGAGCCCCTAGCGTCCGGGACAGCCGCATGCAGGCCGGCGGCCACCGGACAAAGGGGAGATCATGACGATGGCGAGTGGACAGACCGTGCTGGTGACCGGTGCGACCGGCCGGGTGGGCGGACAGGTCGCCGCGCAGTTGACAGCCGCAGGTGACGTACGGGTACGCGCGCTGTCCCGCCATCCGGCCACCGCGTCGGCAGATCTCGGCCCGGACGTCGAGATCGTCGCCGGGGATCTGGCCGTACCGGAAACCGTGACCGGCGCGCTGGCGGGCGTCGATGCGGTGTTTCTGGTCTTCCCCACCGTGACGGCCGATGCGGCCGCGCGTGAGCTGGTCACCACGCTGAGCCGGCATGTCCGGCGGATCGTCTACCTGTCCGCGCACGGCGTGCCGACCGTGCCCGACCGGCGCGCAGAGCCGGACGGCGGGATCCTCGGCTCGCACGCCCACCTCGAGGGCCTCATCGCCGCGACGGCCTCGGAACACACACTGCTGCGCGCCAGTGGGTTCGCCGCCAACACCCTGCCCTGGGCTGCGCAGATCCGCCGGTCCGACGTGCTGCGCTGGATCCTTCCCGCGGCGAAGCGGGCACTGATCCACGAGGCCGACGTGGCCGCGGTCGGGGTGCTCGCCCTGCGCGAGGACGGGCATTCCGGCGAGGCGTACCACGTGACCGGTCCGGAACAACTGACACAGGTGGAGCAGCTTGCCGCAATCGGTGAGGCGCTCGGGCATCCGCTGCGTTTCGAGGAGATCAACGCCGACGAAGCTCGAACCGAGCTGTTCCCCGGCCTGCCGGCCGAGGTCGTCGCGGCCATCATCGCGGGCCAGGCCTCGATGGTGGAACATCCCGAGCCGGTCACCGACACCGTGGCCCGGCTGACCGGCAGACCCGCCCTGACGTTCGCGCAGTGGGCCCGCGATCACGCCGGCGACTTCGCGAGGCCGACACCCTGACCACGCAGAGCGACGGGACCGCCGATGCGGCGAGCGGCGGTCCCGAGTTCGTGCCAGACGCGGGGCAGTCCATGTCCGGGCGCGCCTCCCCTGATCAGGATGGTCGACGAAACGGCTGGTCACTGATCCCGAGGAGCTTTAGATGACGTACCGCACTGTTCGCGTTGCCGCCCTGGCCACGGTGGCCCTGGGCCTGGCCCTCACCCAGCAGGCGTGCGCGAGCGGGGTCACCGTTTCCACCTCCCCCGCGACCACCGCGCCGACCGCGGGCGGGTCCGCGCCGGCCGCCCCGGCCGCATCCCACAGTGCCCAGGCCGGCCAGACCGGCAGCGCCAAGACCGGCCAGACCGGCAGCGGCAAAACCGGCGGCTCGGGTCAGGGCGGCAGCACGGTAGCCGTCTGCCGGACCAAGGACATGACGGCCGTGGTCACCTTCCAGCCGCAGTCGGTCACGGGGGCCACCCGCAAGGGACTGGTGACGCTGACGAACACCTCGCACCGTGCGTGCAAGGTCGAAGGGCGGGCGGCGATCTCGCTGACCAACGCGGCCGATGAAGTCGTCGACGCGGCGGTCGAGAACGTCGACGAGCCCGGCAAGGCCACGCCGATCGTGCTGAAGCCCGGCCGCACCGCGTTCGAGGGCATCAAGTGGACCGTGTGCGACAAGAGCGACGAGCACTGCGCCGTCGGCAACGGCATGAAGTTCAACCTGGAGGCGAGCACGGACGGCCTCAACGCGAAACTCGAGGGCTTCCCGGCGGCGGAGAAGAGCAACATCACGATGCGGGCGATGAGCATCGGCACACTCCAGCCCAGCACCCAGGGTGTCGTCGCCTGGTGACGCCCGCCGGGCCATTCCGCGCGGCAGAATGGCCCGATGGAGAACCATCCGAACGTGCAGGCCGTACGGGATGCGCTGCGGGCCGCGGACGCACGTACCGCCGACGGCGCGACCCCCGGAATCGTCGTGCTGGACGAGGCCGTGCACACCGCCGCCGCAGCCGCAGCGGCGCTCGGGGTCGAGGTGGGACAGATCGCCAACTCGCTGATCTTCGACGCGGACGGCGAGCCGCTGCTCGTGCTGACCTCCGGCGCGCACCGGGTCGACACCGCGAAAGTGGCGACCGGACTGGGTGTCGCGAAATTGCGGCGGGCCACCCCGGAGTTCGTCCGGCAGCACACCGGGCAGGCGATCGGCGGGGTGGCGCCGGTAGGACACCCGAAGCCCGTACGCACCCTGGTCGACACGGCCCTCGCGCAGTTTCCGGTCATCTGGGCCGCGGGCGGCGTGCCCCGCGCGGTCTTCCCCACCACGTACGCCGAGCTGCTGCGCGTCACCGCCGGTTCGCCCGCCGAGGTCGAATAGCGCTCAGTCCTCCGCTGACGTGGTGACAAGGTCCTGTGGCACCGCAGTTTCGGGCTCCGCGGGACTCCGGTCGACGCCCCGCAGCGCACGGATGGCGTAGAGCCCCGCGGCCACGACGAGCAGGCCACCGGCCAGGAAGACGACGTCGATCCGGCCGAAGCGCAGACCCACGACGGTGACGTCGAAGCCACGTAGGACAGCGGCGGACCGGAACGGCGAGGGCAATGGTCGAGCGGCAGAACAGGTCGTATCCGAAGGCTAGGGTGTCACCCGTGAGCATCCAGGGCACGGCCAATGAGGTTCCGTTCACGCTGCTGCCACCCGGCTCGGGCGACGGGCCGGCACCCGTGGTGGTGGCCTGGCACCTGATGGACGCGCCCTGCACCGACGCGGCATTCGCGGCGGCCCTTCCGCTGGCCGATGTGGACGCCTGGCGGCTGTATCTGGGTATGCCGTGGAGCGGTGCGCGGGCGTTCCCGGAGGGGTACGAGCTGTCCCGGCGCGACCCGATGATGGGCTACGCCGATCCGGTCGTGCGGCAGGCCACGGAGGAGTTCCCGGCGGCCTGGGCCGAGCTCGCCGCGCGGTTCCCGTTCGCCGATGGTCCGGTCGGCATCGTCGGTGGCTCGCTGGGTGGTGCGGTCGCGCTCGCGGTCGCGGCGTCCGGCACGGTGCCGGTGGCTGCGGTCGCGGTCGTCAACGCCGCGATCCGGGCCACGTCGGTGGTGTCGCTCGTCGAGTCGATGACCGGCGAGCCGTACCGGTGGGACGACGCGTCGCGGGCGGCCGCGGCCAGGCTCGACTTCGTGGCCCGGGCGGCCGAGCTGCCGGCCGCCACCCTGGTCGTCAGCGGGGAGGAGGACTACCCGTCCTTCCGCGCCGACGCCGCGGACCTGGCTGCGGCGCTGCCTGACGGGCGGCTGGTCACCGTGCCCGGCCTGGCGCACCCGCTGGCGGAACGGCCGGGCGACCAGCCGGCCCCCCAGTCGCCGGTCGCCAAGGTGGTCGACGCCGCGATGATCGACTGGTTCGCCACCCACCTGCCGCGCGACTGACGCCGGTTCCGGCTCCCGTGACTCGGGCGGTGACCCGCCCGGCGGCGGCTCGGCCGGCGGTGGCTCAGCCGGCGGTGGCCCGGGTGCGCGACGCACCGTAGCGTGCACCTGTGGATGCCGTTCCTGCGCTGGCCACGCTGCACGTGTGGCGGGTACCGCGGCGCGCGCTGGGGGCCGCGCTGTTGCGCATGGCCCGCGAGCCGCGACGGCTGCGGGCGCTGCCCGGCGTACGGTTCGCCAAGCTCCTCGGCACCGGGACCGGCACCGGGTTCGGCCCGGGCGACGCCGACCTCACCCGGTACGCGGCCCTGCTCACGTGGGCCGAGGAGCCCGCTGCGGACGCCGTGCACGCGGTCGGCGCGGGCTGGGCCGGCGTCGCGAACGGGTCGGCACGTCTGGATCTGACACCACTGGCCAGCCGCGGGCTGTGGTCCCGGGTGGCGCCGTTCGGGGCGCCGGGCGACGCCTACCGGGATGCCCCGGCGGCGGGCGTGCTGGCGCTGACCCGGGCCCGGCTGCGGCCCGCCCGGGCGGTGACGTTCTGGCGGGCGGTGCCGCCGGTGGTTTCCGCATTGCACCGGGCGCCCGGGCTGCTCGCCCGGTTCGGCATCGGGGAGGCGCCGATCGGCTGGCAGGGCACGGTCACCGTGTGGCGCAGCGCGGCGGATCTCGCCGGGTTCGCGTACCGTACGCCGCAGCACCGCGCGGTGATCGCGCGTACCCCGGTGGACCGGTGGTACGCGGAGGACCTGTTCGCGAGGTTCGCGGTGCGTGGGATCGACGGCGATCGCGCCGTACTGGGGTGGCGCGAGGGAGGGCGGGCGCAGCGATGAGGCTGGTGCCGTGGCAGCCGGACGATCTGCTCCGGCGGCTCGACGACGTGGTGAGCGTGTACGGCGAGGCGATGGGCTACCGCGCCGAGCTGTTGCAGACGCGGCGCGGGTACATCGGCGCGCACGCCCGCCGGCCCGGGTTCCGGGCGGTGGCCACGCTGACCACCGAGGGCCGCCTCGCCGGTTTCGGGTACGGGTACACGTCCGGCCCTGGCCAGTGGTGGCACGACCAGGTGCGCAGCGCACTGACCGAACCGGATCGCCACCGCTGGCTCACGAGTTGCTTCGAGGTGGTGGAGCTGCACGTACGCCCCAGCGCGCAGGGGCACGGCGTGGGCGCCCGCCAGCTGCGTGCCCTGCTGGCGATGGCGGCCGGGGCGACCGTGCTGCTGAGCACGCCGGAGGCCGACGAGCAGACCTCGCGGGCGTGGCGGCTGTACCGGCGGTTCGGTTTCGTCGACGTGCTGCGCGACTTCTACTTCCCGGGTGACGAGCGGGCGTTCGCGATCCTGGGCCGCGACCTGCCCCCGGCGCAACGGCCCGCGCCCGAGGACGCCCCCGGCATCGTCGGCATCTGATGCCCTGGCGGGCACGGGCGGGCCTGCTCTGGGCACTGCTCGGCGCCGTGGTGCTGACCCAGATCTGTTACCCGCTGACCGGCGGCGCGGCGCGGGCCGGTCTCACGGTCGGCACGGTGTTGCTGGGCTGCCTGCTGTCGGTCGCGCACGCGCTGCTCACCCGCGGAGCCCGCGCCGCCGCCGCGCTGGCCGCCACGGCCATCCTGGGTGGGTTCGCGGTGGAGGCGCTGGGGGTGGCCAGCGGGTTCCCGTTCGGCGCGTACGACTACTCCGGCCGGCTGGGGCCGCGGCTGCTCGGTGTGCCGCTGGTGATCCCGCTGGCGTGGACGTGGATGGCGTGGCCCGCCTGGCTGGCCGCGCTGCGGCTGGTGCGGCGGCGGGTGGCGCGGATCGTCGTGGCCGGGGCCGGGCTGGCCGCGTGGGATCTGTTCCTGGATCCGCAGATGGTCGCCGAGGGCTACTGGGCGTGGCGCTCCCCCATCCCGGCGCTGCCGGGTGTGCCGGGCGTTCCGGTCGGCAACTATCTGGGCTGGCTGGGGTTCGCGCTGCTGCTCGTGGCGGTGCTGGCGGTCGCGGCGGGACCCGCCGCATCCGCCGCGGACTCGCGGGACGGTCCGATGATCGTGCTCTGGTTCTGGACGTACGCTTCGTGCGTGCTTGCGCACGCCGTCTTCCTGGGCCTGCCCGCGTCCGCGCTGTGGGGCGGCGTACTCATGGGTGTGGTGGTCGTCCCGCTGGCGGTGCGGCTGCTGCGCGACCGCGCGGCCGGTCCGGGGCCGACGTGATCGCCGCGCTGCTGCTGCCGTGGCTGGCGCTGACCGTGCACACCGCGGTCAACGCCGCCCTGCTGCGCCGCCCGCAGCGTCACGCGACGACCGCGGAACGGGTCGCGGTCCTGCTGCCGCTGCGCGACGAAGCCGACCGGGTCACGCCGTGCCTGCGGGCCCTGCTGGCCCAGACCGGGGTCCCCCGGCTGGAGCTGATCGTGCTGGACGACGGGTCGCGCGACGGCACCGCGCAGGTGGTGCGCGCGATTGCCGGGGACCGGGTACGCGTGCTGACCGGGACCGAGCCGCCGCCCGGGTGGCTGGGCAAGCCGCACGCCTGCGTGCAGTTGGCCGCCGCCGCGCCCGACGCGGACGTGCTGGTGTTCGTGGATGCGGACGTGGTGCTGGCGCCCGACGCGGTGGCGGGCGCGGTGGCGCTGCTGCGGGCGGCCGGGGTGGATCTGCTGTCGCCGTACCCGCGGATCTCCGGGGCGGGGCGGCTCGTGCAGCCGCTGCTGCAGTGGTCGTGGCTGACGTTCCTGCCGCTGCGGGCGATGGAACGTTCGTCGCGCCCGTCGCTGGCCGCGGCCGGTGGGCAGTGGCTGGTCGCGGACCGGGCCGGCTACGAGCGGGCGGGCGGGCATGCGGCGGTGCGCGGCGCGGTGCTGGAGGACATCGGGCTGGCCCGGGCGGTGAAACGGGCGGGCGCCCGGATCGCGCTGGCCGACGGCTCACGGGTGGCCGACTGCCGGATGTACGGGTCGTGGCGGGAGCTGTCCGACGGGTACGCGAAGTCGCTGTGGGCGTCGTTCGGCTCCCCGGCGGGCGCTGCGGTGGCCGTGGCGCTGCTGCTCCTGCTGTACGCGGCGCCGCCGGTCGCCACGGCCTGGTTCCTGGCCGCCGGTGACGTGGCCGCCGCAGCGTGGTGCGGATGCGCGTACCTGCTGGGGGTGGCCGGGCGGGTCGTGTCGGCGGCTGCGACGGGCGGCCGGGCCTGGCCGGACGCGCTGGCGCACCCGGCGTCCATCGTGGCGTTCGCGGCGCTGGTGGCGCGCTCGTTCGCGCGGCGCCGGCGCGGGGAGCTGAACTGGCGGGGACGGCCGGTGGCCGGAGGTCGCCTCGATGTCGGGCGGTGACGGGGTGCCGAACTGGCGGGGACGGCCGGTGTGAGCCGGGTCGTGGTGATCGGGGCGGGGGTCGGTGGCCTGGCCGTGGCGGCCCGGCTGGCCGCCGCGGGCCACGACGTGGTCGTGCACGAGCGGTCCGAGACCGTCGGCGGCAAGCTCGGCCGGTACGAACGGGACGGCTTCGTCTTCGACACCGGGCCGAGCCTGCTCACGTTGCCGCACGTGTTCGCGGACCTCAGCCTGGACCTGGCCCCGGTGGCCCTGGACCCGGTGGTACGGCACGTCTTCGCGGACGGCACCGTGCTGGACTCGGCGTCGGACCCGGAGGTGTTCCGGGAGCGGATCGCGGTGGCGCTGGGCGCGCAGGCCGCCGCCGACTGGGACCGGTTCTGGCGGCGGGCGCGCCGGATCTGGCGGGCGTCGTGGCGTTCGGTGTTGCCGCGTCCGGTGTCCGCCGCGTCGCTGGCCGCGCTGTCGTGGCGGGTGACCGACCTGGCCGCGGTCGCACCGGGTGAGTCGTTGCGCGCACTGGGCCGCCGGTACCTGCGCGATCCGCGGCTACGCATGCTGGTGGAACGCTACGCCACGTACGCCGGGGCGGACCCGCGCCGGGCCCCGGCCGCGCTGGCGGCCATCCCGTACGCGGAGTTGACGTTCGGCGGCTGGTACCTGCCCGGCGGCCTGCACACGCTGGCGGATGCGCTGCTGGCCCGGTGCCGGGCGCTGGGCGTGACCGTGGTGCCGTCCTCGCCGGTGACCGCGATCCGTGTCGAGCGGGGAAGGGTGTCCGGAGTGGATCTCGCGGGCGGTGCTGCGGCACCCGCGGACGCCGTGGTGGCGAACGCGGACGCGCTGAACTTGTACCGCGACCTGCTGCCCTGCCCGCGACGCCTGGCCGGGCTGGCCGATCGCAGTCTCGCCGGGTTCGCGCTGCTGCTCGGCGTGCGCGGGCAGACGCCGCAGCTGGCCCACCACACGGTCTTCTTCCCCGGGTACTACGACGCCGAGTTCGACGCGGTCTTCGGCGATCCAGGCGCGGGCCGGCCGGCGCGCCCGGCGTCGGATCCGGCAGTGTTCGTGACCCGGGCCACCGATCCGACGGTGCACCCGGCGGGGGACGAGGCATGGTTCGTGCTGGTCAACGCGCCTCGGGACGGCACCGGGTGGGGGGCGGTGGACTGGTGGCGCCCGGGGCTGGCGGCGGCGTACGCCGATCATGTCCTGGCGGTGCTGGCCCGGCGCGGCCTGGACGTGCGCGACCGGTTGAGGTTCGCGGAGGTGCGCACCCCGGCCGACCTGGCCGCGGCCACAGGCGCCCCGGGCGGCGCGATCTACGGCACGGCGGCCCGGCTGCTGCGCCCGTCGAACCGCGGGCCGGTGCCCGGGTTGTACCTGGTCGGCGGCTCGGCGCATCCCGGCGGCGGCCTGCCGATGGTGACCCTGTCCGCGCGCATCGTCGCCGACCTGATCGGACCCGCCGGCCCCGGCTCTCCTCCGGTGGCCGATCCCCTTTCGGTCTGATGTCGAAAATGGATCGGACCGCCCGCGCCCACGCTCTGGCCTCGGGCTACAGCCCTGGCAGTCGGCCCCTTTCGGTCTGATGTCGGAAATGGATCGGGCCGCCCGCGCCCACGCTCTGGCGTCGGGCTACAGCCCTGGCAGTCGGCCCCTTTCGCTCTGATGTCGAAGGTGGATCGGGGAGGGCTGCGGGTGGGGTGCGGGTGGGTCGGGGGGCGTGCCGGTCAGAGGGCGCGCACGCCCAGTGGCAGGGTGTCGCCCGTACCGATGTGCTCCAGCAGCGTGGCGCGCAGGGCCGCGGCGGCGTGCGGCAGCACCGCGCGCCGGCGGTGGGCCAGCGCGATGGTGCGCCGCATCCCCGGTGGCGCGAGCGGGGTGGCCCGCAGCAGCGGCCGGTTGACCAGCACCATGCTGGGCACCAACGCCACGCCGAGCCCAGCCTCGACGAACGCCAGCACCGCGTCCATCTCGCCGCCCTCGACCGCGAACCGCGGGGTGAACCCGGCCCGCCGGCACGCCTGCAACGTGACGTCGCGGATGTCGTAGCCGGGGCGGAACATCACCAGCGGGGTGTCGCGCAGGTCGGTGAGGACGACCTGGTTGTCGACCATGGGCGGCCGGCGGTCGGAGACGGATGCGACGACGATGCTCTCGCGCAGGATCTCGGTGGCTTCCAGGGCCGGGTCGACGCCCTGCTCGGGCGAGACGATGAGGGCCAGGTCGAGGCGGTGCGCCAGCAGGTCGGCGCTGAGGTCCTGGGAGCTGCCCTCGGTGACGTACAAAGTGATGTCGGGGTGCGCGGCGCGGAAGTCGCGCAGCACGGCCGGGACCAGCGATGAGCAGAGGCTGGGGGTGGCGCCGAGCCGCACCTCGCCGCGGCGCAGCCCGACGATCTCGGCGACCGCGTCGCGGGCCGCGTCGGCGTCCGCGAGGATGCGGCGGGCCAGGGGCAGCAGCGCCTCCCCGGCCTCGGTGAGCGTGACGGCGCCGCGGATGCGTTCGAACAGCGGGGCGCCCAGGGTGCCTTCGAGGGTGTGAATCTGCTTACTCAGTGTCGGTTGGCTCACAGCCAGGGATTCCGCGGCCTGAGTGAAATGCCGACTTTGTGCCACGGCTGTGAAGTACCTGAGCTGTTGGAGCTGCATTCCTATAGCTTATGTCTATCGTTACTGCGTCGATCATGCATTGGACGAATGGTCCAGGGCCTTCCTACCGTTCCCCGCGTGGCGGTAGACACCAGAACGCGTCCCACCAAGGCGGCGGCCCCCGCGCGTCCGGCTAAGCCGGTCCGGCGCGGCGCCCGTTCCTCCGTGGCGCTCAAGCTCCTCATGGCCGTGACGGGCATCCTGCTCGTGCTGTTCCTGTTCGCGCACATGGCCGGAAACCTGAAGATCTTCGTGGGCGGCGAGGCGTTCGACCACTACGCCCACTGGCTGCGCAGCATCGGTACGCCGCTGCTGCCGCAGCAGTGGTACCTGTGGATCCAGCGCACCGGGCTGACGTTCGCGGTGCTCGGGCACATCGCCGCCGCGACGATCCTGGCGCGCCGGGCCCGCAAGGCCCGCCCGGTGCGGTACGCCCACCGGCCCAAGGTGCAGGGCAGCTACGCGGCCCGCACGATGCGCTGGGGCGGCGTGATCATCCTGCTGTTCGTGATCTACCACATCCTGGACCTGACCACGGGCACGCTGAACCCGGTCGGGGACTCGGAGCACCCGTACGCGAATGTGGTGGCCGACTTCGCACCCGGCCGCTGGTACGTGACGCTGTTCTACGTCCTCGCGGTCGTGTCCATCGGCTTCCACCTGCGGCACGGCATCTTCAGCGCGGCCCGCACGCTCGGCCAGCGCACCGCCCGCGGTGAGCGGCGCGCCCGCGCGATCGCACTCGTCCTGTCCGTCGTCCTGGTGGCCGGCTACCTGTCGGTGCCGTTCGCGGTCCTGACCGGATTGGTGAAGTGACCATGGAGTTCTGGAACGAGGGCGACCCGATCGCCGACACCGCCGCCCCGGACGGCCCGATCGAGACCCGCTGGGAGCGCCGCAAGTTCTCCGCCAAGCTGGTCAACCCGGCGAACCGCCGGAAGCTGACGATCATCGTGGTCGGCACCGGCCTGGCCGGCGGCTCCGCGGCCGCGACGCTGGCCGAGCAGGGCTACCACGTCAAGTCGTACTGCTACCAGGACAGCCCGCGCCGCGCGCACTCGATCGCCGCGCAGGGCGGCATCAACGCCGCGAAGAACTACCGCAACGACGGCGACTCGGTCTACCGGCTGTTCTACGACACGGTCAAGGGCGGCGACTTCCGCGCCCGCGAGTCCAACGTGTACCGGCTGGCCCAGGAGTCGGTGAACATCATCGACCAGGCCGTCGCGCAGGGCGTCCCGTTCGCCCGCGAGTACGGCGGCCTGCTCGACAACCGCTCGTTCGGCGGCACCCAGGTGTCGCGGACCTTCTACGCCCGGGGCCAGACGGGTCAGCAGCTGCTGCTCGGCGCGTACCAGGCCCTGGAGCGGCAGATCGGCCTCGGCAACGTCGAGATGAACGCCCGGCACGAGATGCTGGAGCTGATCATCGTCGACGGCAAGGCCCGGGGCATCGTGGTCCGGGACATGGTGACCGGTGAGATCACGACCGAGCTCGCGGACGCCGTGGTGCTGGCCTCCGGCGGCTACGGCAACGTGTTCTTCCTGTCCACGAACGCCAAGGGCTGCAACGTCACCGCGAGCTGGCGGGCCCACCGCAAGGGCGCGCTGTTCGCGAACCCGTGCTACACGCAGATCCACCCGACGTGCATCCCCGAGTCCGGCAGCCACCAGAGCAAGCTCACGCTGATGAGCGAGTCGCTGCGCAACGACGGCCGGGTGTGGGTGCCGAAGCGCCGGGAGGACTGCGGCAAGCCGGCCGCCGACATCGCCGAGGAGGACCGCGACTACTACCTGGAGCGGATCTACCCGTCGTTCGGCAACCTGGTGCCCCGCGACATCGCGTCGCGCGCGGCCAAGAACGTCTGTGACGAGGGCCGTGGCGTCGGCCCCGGCGGCCTGGGCGTCTACCTGGACTTCGCGGACGCCATCGGCCGGCTGGGCCGCAAGGCCGTCGAGGCCAAGTACGGCAACCTGTTCGAGATGTACCAGCGCATCACCGGCGAGGACCCGTACGAGGTGCCGATGCGCATCTACCCGGCCGTGCACTACACGATGGGCGGGCTGTGGGTGGACTACGACCTGCAGTCCACGATCCCGGGCCTGTTCGTGGTCGGCGAGGCGAACTTCTCCGACCACGGCGCGAACCGGCTCGGCGCCTCGGCGCTGATGCAGGGTCTCGCGGACGGCTACTTCGTGCTGCCCAACACGATCAACAACTACCTCGCGAACGGCCCGTACCCGAAGGTGTCGGAGACCGACGAGGCGGTCGTCGCGGCCCGCACCGCGGTCGAGGAGCGGATCGCGAAGCTGCTCGGCGTCGACGGCGACCGTACGGTCGACTCGTTCCACCGCGAACTCGGCCACATCATGTGGGAGTACTGCGGCATGGAACGCACCGAGGAGGGCCTGAGCAAGGCCATCGGCCTGATCCGGGGCCTGCGCGAGGAGTTCTGGACCCGCGTGAAGGTGCCCGGCACCGGCGAACAGCTCAACCAGAACCTGGAGAAGGCCGGCCGCGTCGCCGACTTCCTGGAGCTGGGCGAACTGATGTGCATCGACGCGCTGCACCGCGCGGAGAGCTGCGGCGGCCACTTCCGAGGCGAGAGCCAGACCCCCGACGGCGAGGCCCTGCGCCACGACGACGAGTTCAGCTACGTGGCCGCGTGGGAGTTCACCGGCACCGGCGAGCCCCCGACGCTGCGCAAGGAGCAGCTCGAGTTCGAGTACGTCCACCCCACCCAGCGGAGCTACAAGTAATGGATCTCAAGCTGCGCGTCTGGCGCCAGAACGGCCCCGAAGACTCCGGCCAGATGGTCACCTACGACGTCAAGGACATCTCGCCGGACGCGAGCTTCCTGGAGATGCTGGACGTCCTCAACGAGAAGCTGATTCTCGACGGCGACGACCCGGTCGCGTTCGACCACGACTGCCGCGAGGGCATCTGCGGCATGTGCAGCCTGATGATCAACGGCGTGGCGCACGGCCCCGAGCGGGCCACCACGACGTGCCAGCTGCACATGCGGCACTTCACCGACGGCGAGACGATCGACGTCGAGCCGTGGCGCGCCGCCGCCTTCCCGGTCGTCAAGGACCTGGTGGTGGACCGCACCGCGTTCGACTCGATCATCGCGGCGGGCGGCTACATCAGCGCACCCACCGGCACGGCCCCGGACGCGCACGCGACGCCGGTGCCGAAGGCCGACGCGGACGCCGCGTTCGAGGCGGCCACCTGCATCGGCTGCGGCGCGTGCGTGGCGGCCTGCCCGAACGGCTCGGCGATGCTGTTCACCGCGGCCAAGGTCGCCCACCTGGGCCTGATGCCGCAGGGGCAGCCCGAACGGGACAGCCGGGTCATCGACATGGTCGCGGCACAGGACGAGGCGGGCTTCGGCGGCTGTACCAACGCGGGCGAGTGCACGACGGTGTGCCCGAAGGGCATCCCGCTGACCCTCATCGGCCGCCTGAACAGCGACTACCGCAAGGCCGTCCGCAAGCGCTGAACCCTCTGTCTCCCGGTGCAGATCCCGGGCGGAGACGACCGGTCGGGCTGTCGGCGCAATGCGTGTCGACAGCCCGATGTCTCATCAGGCGAGGGACGACCGGCCCCGGGTTCCCGCGCGCAGTGGTTCGGGACGGCTCGGCGGCCGGCGAAGCGCCCCCGTCACACCCGCCGACCGCCGCCGGTAGTGAGCCTGCCGGCGCCAAGACCGTAAGACGATCGTCTACTGCGGACAACCGAATTCGCCCGGTCACCGCAGCCCGCGGCGCACCGCGGCGGTGAGCTGGGCCAGCCCGCCGAGGGCCAGGGCCAGCCAGATCGCGGCGGCAACGGTGAGCACTGTCGCCTCCGCGCCGGGGTGGGCCAGGCCCGCGAGCCCGCCGCCGAGCAGCCCGCAGGCCGCCACCGCCACCCGGGTGGGCCGCTCCCCGATCGTCACCGTGCCGATCTCGTGCATCCCGGCCACGGCGGCACGGGCGCGCACGTACTCGTGCAACCAGCTCGCCGCGAACGCCGCGGCCACCAGCCAGCCCGGCGCCCCGGCCAGTGCGAACGCGGCCAGCCAGGCCAGTTCGCCGAGCCGGTCGGCGACCGAGTCGTACACGAAGCCGAGCCGGGTGGCCCGACCGGTGATCACGGCGACCGCGCCGTCCAGGGCGTCGGCGACCGCCGCCAGCAGCACCAGCACGGCGCCGGCCAGCAGTCCGGCCGGTCCCCGCACCGCCGCGGCGGGGACGGCCGCACACAGGAACAGACCTGCCGCGGTCATCACGGCCGGAGCCACCCCCAGACTCGCCAGGAGGCGGCCACCGCGGTACGCCAGGCGGATCCAGCCGCGGACCACCCGCCCGGCCGCGGCCGGGTTGAAGCCGCCGTGCAGCGCCGACCAGGCCGCCGTGTACCGCTCCCAGGAGACGCCTGCCGGGCCGACACCCCGCCGAGGGCGGTCGTCCGCAGGCCGACGCTCGGTCATCCGGGCTCGGCGGGGCCGGTCAGGCGGGGACCCGGGCGGCGAGCTGCTGCCACACCTCGCGGGTCGCGGTGGATCTGTTCAGCGTGATGAAGTGGATGCCGGGCACGCCCTCGTCGAGCAGCCGGGCGCACATCTCGCTGCACTGCTCGATGCCCAGCGCCCGCACCGCCGCCTCGTCGCCGGCGATCCGCTCGAAGCGGCGCAGCAGCGCGGGCGGGAACGGCGCCCCGGACAGCTGCTCGGACCGCTCGATCGTCGCCATCCGCGTGACCGGCATCACACCAGGAAGGATGGGTGTGTCGCCGCCCGCGGCCGCGACCCGGTCCCGCAGGCGCAGGTAGTCGTCCGCGTCGAAGAACATCTGGGTGATCGCGAAATCCGCCCCGGCCCGGCACTTGCGGATGAACTGCCGGGTGTCGCTGTCGATGTCGGCCGACCGCGGGTGCTTGTACGGGAACGCGGCCACGCCGACGCTGAAGTCGCCGGACTCGCGCAGCAGGCGCACGAGATCTTCCGCATACCGCACCCCGTCGGGGTGGCGCACCCACTCGCCCATGGGGTCGCCGGGCGGGTCGCCCCGCACCGCCAGCACGTTACGGATGCCCGCCCCGGCCAGCCGCCCGATCACGTTGCGCAGCTCGGCGACGGAGTGGTTGACCGCGGTCAGGTGGGCCATCGGCAGCAGGGTCGTCTCGGTGGCCACCCGCTCGGTCACCGCGACCGTGGTGTCACGGGTGGTGCCGCCCGCCCCGTACGTGATCGACACGAAGCTGGGCTGCAACGACTCCAGCTCGCGGATCGTCTGCCAGAGCAGGCGCTCACCCTCGGCGGTCCTGGGCGGGAAGAACTCGAAGCTGAACGTGGGCGCGGACTCCCGGATAAGGTCACCGATCGCCGGTGACGCGGGCAGCCGGGACGGAAGACCGAGAGACACACTGTGACTCTACCGGCTGGGCCCGACATGCCGATCGACGCGTGACCGGCTAGTTTGGCCGCGTGACGTCCACCTCACCGCTTGAGCGGGCGGGTCTGCGGCCCCGCGTCGACAAGGCCCTCGCCGCGTTCCTGGCCACCCAGCGGGCGCGGCTGCTCGCGATCGACCCGGCGCTGGACGAGGTGGCCGACGCGATGGAGGCGTTCGTGCTGGGCGGCGGCAAGCGGCTGCGCCCCGCGTTCGCGTACTGGGGGTACCGGGGCGCGGGGGGTTTCGACTCCGACCAGGTGGTCACGGCGGTCGCCGCGCTGGAGCTGGTGCAGGCGAGCGCCCTGATCCACGACGACCTGATGGACCGCTCGGACACCCGGCGCGGCGAGCCGGCGGTGCACCGCCGCTTCGCGGCCCGGCACACGGCGCTGGGCTGGCGCGGCGGGGCGACGGCGTTCGGCGACAGCGCGGCCGTGCTCCTCGGTGATCTGGCGATGGTCTGGTCCGACGAGATGCTGCACTCGTGCGGTCTCGACCCGGCCGACCTGGCCCGGGCGCGGGTGGCGTTCGACGAGATGCGCACCGAGGTGACCGTCGGCCAGTACCTGGACGTCCTCACCCAGGCCACCGGTGACACGTCGGTGGAGCGGGCCGCCAAGGTGGCCCGGTACAAGTCGGCGTCGTACACGGTCGAGCGGCCGCTGCTGCTCGGGGCGGCGCTGGCGGGGGCGTCCGCGCAGCTCTCCGCGGCGTACTCGGCGTTCGGGCTGGCGATCGGGGAGGCGTTCCAGCTGCGCGACGACCTGCTCGGCGTGTTCGGGGATCCGGCGCAGACCGGCAAGCCCGCGGGCGACGACCTGCGCGAGGGCAAGCGTACGTATCTGGTGGCGGCCGCGTTCGCCGCGCTGGACGAGGCGGGCCGTGCCGCCCTGGAGGCCGGGCTGGGCGACCCCGGCCTGGACGCCGTGGGGGTCGACCGGCTTCGGGCGCTGATCCGCGGCAGCGGGGCGCTGGCGCGCACCGAGGAGCGCATCGCGACGCTGACCACGCAGGCCCTGGCGGCGCTGGCCGCCGCGGACGTCGAGCCCGAGGCGCGTGCGGTGCTGCACGACCTGGCCGACGCCGCCACCCGCCGCACCGGCTGACGGCCGGTCGGCTCGCCGCGGGCGGCGCGCACCACGCCGGCCGGGCGTTACCGGCGCTCGCGCAGCAGGCGGCTGCCGTCGCCCGCACGCGGGTCGCGCTGCACGCCGCGGCGGCCCAGCCACACCCACACCGACAGCGTGAGCAGCACCATCGCGAAGCCGAACAGCAGATCCTCGACGGGCGCGTACGCGATGCGCCAGCCCACGATCGCCGCCGGGTCGTAGACGACGATGCGGCGGCCGGTCAGGATGCCGTTCGACAGCAGCTGGAACGCGACCACGATCGGGTACGTCGCCCAGAAGACCGCCCGCCGCACCAGCCGGGTACGCAGTCCGGCCAGGTCCACGGCGAGCGCCACGGCCACCCCCAGCACCGCCGCCGCCGTGTAGGTCATCGCGGCACCGGCCCGGCGTACCTCATTCGTCGCCGGCGGGGCGGCGCAGCACCGCCCGAACCGCCTCGAAGCCGAGCACCGCGCAGCACGGCACCACGAGGAAGAACAGTGCCTCGTCGAGCGGCAGGCCGCCCGGCAGCACCACGCCGGTCATCTGAGCGCGGTCGAACGTCCAGTGCCCGGCCGCGATCGCGGCCATGTCCCAGAGCGCGAACACGACCGCCACCGGCACGATCGTGAGCAGCAGGCGGCGCCAACGGCGCAGCACGTTGACCTTCAGCGCCGGCTCCAGCCACGCCGCGGCCGCCAGGCATCCGGCCAGCACGGACACGTACGTGAGGTGTCGCATGTGGCGGCTCAGAAGCCGAGTGCCTGCGCGCGCCGCTTGACCTCCCGGGCCCGGGGGCCGCCGAGGCCGCGGGCGGCGTTGCCGTCGAGCGCCTCATCGGGCTGGTAGAGCCACCCGAGTGCCTCTTCGTCGTTGTACCCGGCGTCGTGCAGGAGGGTGAGGACGCCGGGGAGGTGCTTGAGCACCGTGCTGTTGGCCACCAGCTCCGAGGGCACCACCCGGATGCCGTCGCGCCGGACGGCGAGCAGCGCGCCGTCGCGGATCATCTGGTGCACCTTGCTGATCGAGATGTCGAGGTGCTCCGCCACATCGGGCAGGGGCATCCACTCGGCGGGGCCGGCGGGCGGTCCGGCCGCCGCACCCACGGTCACTGCGGAATCGCTCACCCGCACAGCCTGCCAGAACTCGCCCGGACCGCACCACGCGGATCCGGACGCCGTGGCCCGGCGACGATCCCGGCCCGATGAGAACGCAGAGGTGTCCCGATGAACGCGTGGCGCAGAGTACGCACCGAGCTGGCCGGCGCGTGGCGCTCGCTGTGGTACGACGTGCGCCGGTGGGTGATGCCACGCCGGGCAGAAATGCGGCTCGGCGGGGCGCACCGGGCCGCCGCGGCCGCCGGTCACGTCGTGGCGCCGCGCCGGATCGTGGTGGTTTCCGCGTTCGGCCTGGTGGTCGCCGCGGGCGCGGGGGGCGGGTATCTCGCCCTGACCAGCGGTACCTCGCCGGGGACACCGGCGGCGGGGGCACCGCCGTACCCGCAAACGGCCGGAACTCCGGCGGGCGGGGCCGGGCCGGCCGCACGGGAACCGGACGGGATGCCGGCCGCGGCCACCGCGTCGGAGGCCCTGAGCGCCGTCCCGTCGGCGCCGCCGCCCAGCGCACCTGCGCAGGCCGGGACGAGCGCGCCGGTGACAGCGGTGGCCGCGACGACGCCCCGCCGGCGGCCGGAACCTCCGGACCACGACCGCCCCGCCACATCGCCACCGGTCACGCGTACGCCCACGCCGACCCACGAACGGCCCACGCCCCCCGCGCCGACCCCGGTGCCGACGCCCACCACGGGCCCGAGCGTGCCTGCCGGCCCGACCTCGTCGCCGCCGACGTCCAGTTATCCGGCCACGCCGCCGTCGCCGCAGCCGAGTGCGTCCCCGGACACGGACTTCCCGGACGGCCAGCAACCGAGGCCGCACCGCCCGCACCGCTGAGCCGAGCCCAGACCCGCACCCCATGGGGGAGATGTCCGTTTAAAGGCATACACCCCGGTACGGGCGTGTGGGCATACCTGTTCGGCCCCGGCTGTGCCATGCTGGGCTGCCGCCACCTGAAGGGCACATACACTTCACGCCGATGGACACCACAGTCGCCGACACGTTGGTCGGCACGACGATTGACGGGCGCTACCGGATCACCGGTCGCGTTGCCCGTGGTGGCATGGCGACCGTGTACACGGCGACCGACGAGCGTCTCGAACGCACCGTCGCGCTGAAGATCATCCACCCGTCGCAGGCGACGAACGTCCATTTCGTCGACCGGTTCACCGACGAGGCGAAGACCATCGCGCGGCTCACCCACCCCAACGTCGTGGCGGTCTACGACCAGGGCCGTCACCAGGGGCTGCCGTACCTGGTCATGGAATACGTGCAGGGGCGCACGCTGCGCGACCTGCTCACGCAGCGGCGCCGGCTCAACCCGGTGGAGGCGTGCGCGATCCTGGAGCAGATGCTCGCGGCGATCGCCGCCGCGCACCGCGCCGGCCTGGTGCACCGCGACGTCAAACCGGAGAACGTCCTGGTCGCCGAAGCCCCCTCGGGCGGCATCGCGAACCTGGTCGACAGCGTGGTGAAGGTCGCCGACTTCGGGCTGGCCCGCGCGGTCGAGGCCAGCGCGACCGACGACTCCGGCCAGCTGATGGCCACGGTCGCGTACGTGGCACCGGAACTGGTCACCGACGGGCACGCCGACGCCCGGACGGACGTCTACTCGGCGGGCATCGTGCTGTTCGAGATGCTGACGGGCCGGGTGCCGTTCGACGGTTCCGACCCGGTCGAGGTGGCCTGGCAGCACGTGGACAACGACGTGCCCGCCCCGTCGAGCATCGTCAAGGGCCTGCCCACGACGCTGGACGACCTGGTCGCCCGCGCCACCCGGCGCGACCCGGGGGCCCGGCCCACCGACGCGGGAGCACTGCTCGCCGAGGTGCAGGTGGTCCGCGACGATCTGGGCGCCGCGAACGTCGAGACCGCGCTGCTGCGCCAGGTGCCGGCCCGGGAGCGGCCCGCGGACGCGACCGCCCTGGTCCCCGCGATCACCACGGCCATGCCCGCGGTGCAGGACCGCCCGGCATGGGCGCGGCTGCCCCAGCCGAGCGCCCGGGAGCAGCGCCGCCTCTCCGCCGCACAGGCGAGCCTCGGGCCGGCCCGACCGGGACGCTTCGGCGACCGGCGCCGGCTGGCACTGATGGCTGCCGTGGCGCTCATGGTGTTCACCGTGCTGGGCAGCACCTGGTGGGTCACGCTGGGCCGCTACACCGAGGCACCGCAGCTGGTGAACATGACCAAGGCGCAGGCCGAGGCGTACGCGCAGCAGGAGGGCGTCACGCTGGTCTACGGCGACCCGGCCTACAACGAATCGGTCGCCAAGGATGTGGTGCTCAGCCAGAGCCCGGCCGCCAAGCAGCGGCTGGTCCACGGCGGGTCGATCACCCTGACGCTGTCGCTGGGCCCCGAGCGCTATCAGGTGCCCGACGTCGGCGGCATGGAGCTGTCCGCGGCCCGCGGCGAGATGGACGCCGTGAAGCTCAAGCTCAAGGAGGGCCAGGGCCAGTTCAGTGACACCCTCCCCGAGGGCGTGGTGATCTCCACGGATCCAAAGGCCGGCACCTCCCTCAAGCCCGGCGACACCGTGACGGTCACGGTCAGCAAGGGCCGCGCCCCGATCAACGTGGAGAACGTGGTCGGCAAGAACATCAACGACGCTCGTACCATCCTGCAGGGGGCCGGGCTCACGGTGGTGGAGGAGTACAAGGACAGCGACCAGCCCACCGACGTGGTCATCGGCCAGTCGCTGAAGCCGGGCACGGGCGCGCAGAAGGACGACGAGATCAAGCTCGACGTCAGCAAGGGTCCCGGGCTGGTCACCGTCCCCCGGGTCATCGACCTGCCGTGCCAGCAGGCGCAGCAGCAGTTGCAGGCGCTGAACCTGCAGGTGCAGATGGACGTCAACCCGAACGCCACCGTGCGGGTCCAGATCCCCGGGGAGAACACCCCGGTGCCGCCGCAGACCCTGGTCGTCCTCAAGTGCTTCTGAGCAGGATCGGTTCGCACACCAAGTCCTCAGGCGGGCTGGCCAAGGCGGCCCTGCCGTACGCGGACGCGGCCGACTCCGAAGTGGTCCAGGTCTACGTGTCCAACTCGCGCGGATGGGCGCTGCCGCCGGGCGATCCGGCCCAGGACGCACTGTTCCGCGACGGTTGCGGCGAGCGGGGGCTGCCCGCGTACATCCACGCCTCCCTGCTGGTGAACCTGGGCTCCCCCACCGAGCTGACCGTGCAGCGCTCGGTGCAGACCCTGGAGCATGCGCTGCACCGCGGCCGGGCGATCGGCGCGACCGCGGTGGTCTTCCACGCGGGCAGTTCCGTCGACCCCGCGCACGACGACAAGGCCCTGCATCAGGTCCGCGAAGCCTTGCTGCCGATGCTCGACCGGGCCTCGGCGCAGGGCCTGCCCCGGCTGCTCGTGGAGTCGAGCGCAGGCGGCGGGCGCAGCCTCGCCTCGAAGGTCGAGGACCTCGGGCCGTACCTGGCGGCGGCGGAGGACCACCCGTGGCTGGGGGTGTGCTTCGACACGTGTCACGCATGGGCGGCCGGGCACGACCTGGCCACCCCGGGCGGGATGACCGCCACACTGGACGAGCTGGTCGCGACGGTCGGGGCGCACCGGTTGCAGCTCGTGCACGCCAACGATTCCAAGGACGGCTGCGGTTCCACCCGCGACCGGCACGAGACCATCGGCAAAGGGCGGATCGGGACCGCCGCGTTCGCGGAACTGCTGGCCCACCCGGCGGTGGCCGGGGTGCCCGTGGTGGTGGAGACCCCGACCGAGGGCCACGCCGGCCACGCGGCCGACATCGCCCTGCTCAAGAGCCTGCTCCCCCCGGTGGGCGGCAGTTCCATCCACATGTAAGCGTAGTTACGGTAACTACGCTTACATGGGCGCGGGACTAGTCCGGGTGGATGTCGTACTCGAAGACGTACCGGTGCTCGCCGGCCAGGTTTTCGATGTGGAAGGTGCCGCGCAGGCCGACGAGCTCGTCGGTGCCCGAGTCCGGCACGACCGTGACGGTCGCGGTTCCCGCGCCGCGGTCCAGGATGCCGCTGTGCTGGAGCACGAACGTCCCGCGACGCCCGTGCAGGCTCCCCGAGATCACGTCGATGGCGACGTATCCGGCGGAACCTTCGACCGGGGTGCCGACGGTCAACATCTGCGCCCGGCCCGTACCGACCAGGTCACCGTCGATCGCCTTGTCGACGCGGGCCAGGCTGACCGCCTCGTCGTCGAGGTGCACCGGGTCCAGCACGGCGGTGAACGTACCGATGGCGCGGCGCCCCATCACGACTCCCTCACGGTCGACGGCATGGGCCGATACAACCAGATTCCGCGGGTCAGGTTCCCGCGACGCGCAGAATCCGGGTCAGCACGTCGATCGCCCGGTCGAGGGCGGTGTCGTCCACGTCGAGATGGGTGACCAGGCGGGCTCTGCGCGGCAGCATCGCGGCCAGCAGCACGCCCTGCTCGGCCGCCGCGGCGGCCAGCGCGGGCGCGTCCAGCGCGACCTGGGTGAGATCCAGCGGCACGAGATTGGTACGCACGACCGCCGGGTCCACCACCCCGAACGGCTCCAGCGCCTCCGCCAGCCGCCGCGCCCGGGCATGATCCTCGGCGAGCCGCGTGACGTGGTGGCGCAGCGCGTACCGGCCGGCCTCGGCGAGGATGCCGACCTGCCGCATGCCCCCGCCCATCCGCTTGCGGACGGCCCGGGCCTGCGTGATCCGTTCAGCGCTGCCGACGACCAGCGACCCGACCGGCGCACCGAGCCCTTTGGACAGGCACACCGACAGCGTGTCGAACAGCGACCCGTACGTGTCGAGGGGCACCCCGTCCGCGATGTGCGCGTGCCAGATCCGGGCGCCGTCGCAGTGCACGGCGATCCCGTGGGCGTCCGCGGCGGCCCGCAGCCCGCGCAGGGCGTCCAGGCTGACCACGCCCCCGCCGCCGAGGTTGTGGGTCTGCTCGACCGCGATCGCGGACGTCGGCAGCGACGGGAACCCCGCGGGCCGGATCATGTCGGCGATCCCCGCGACGTCCAGGTCGGCGCCGACCGCGGGCCAGGTACGGGTGGAGATGCCGCCGAGCGTCGCGGCCCCGCCCAGCTCGTACGTGACGACGTGCCCGTCCGCGCCGGTGAGCAGTTCCCCGCCGCGCGGCACGACCAGTTGCAGCGCGATCTGGTTGGTCATCGTGCCGGACGGCGCGAACAGCGCCGCCTCGTGCCCGAACATCGCCGCCACCTCGGCTTCGAGCGCGGCGACCGTGGGGTCGTCGCCGAACACGTCGTCGCCGACCTCCGCGGTGGCCATCGCCGCACGCATCCCCGGCGTGGGCCGGGTGACCGTGTCGGAGCGCAGGTCCACGACCGGCCCGCCGGTCGTGGACCGCAGCAGCTCAACCACGCAGCATCTCCGCGACGAGGAACGCCAGTTCGAGCGACTGCTGGGTGTTGAGGCGGGGGTCGCAGGCGGTCTCGTACCGGTCCGGCAGGTCCAGGTCCTCGATGCCCTGGGCGCCGCCGAGGCATTCCGTGACGTCCTCGCCGGTCAGTTCGACGTGGATGCCGCCCGGGTGGGTGCCCAGCCCGCGGTGCACCTCGAAGTAGCCGAGCACCTCGTCGACGATCCGGTCGAAGTGGCGGGTCTTGTAGCCGTTGCTCGACTCGTGCGTGTTGCCGTGCATGGGGTCGCACTGCCACACCACCTTGGCGCCGGCGGCGGTGACCTTCTCGACGATCGGGGCGAGCGCGTCGCGCACCTTGCCGTTGCCCATCCGGCTGATCAGGGTGAGGCGGCCGGGCACATTGTCCGGGTTGAGTTTCTCGCACAGCTCGATCGCGGTCTCCGGGGCGGTGCCGGGGCCCAGCTTGACGCCGATCGGGTTGGCGATGCGGCTGATGAAGTCGATGTGCGCGTGGTCGAGCTGCCGGGTCCGCTCCCCCACCCACAGGAAGTGCCCGCTCAATCCGTACGCCCGGCCGCCGGAGACCCGGGTGAGCGCGCGGTCGTACTCCAGGGCCAGAGCCTCGTGGGAGCAGTACAGGCTGACCGTACGCAGGGCCTCGTTCTCGGTCATGCCGCAGGCACGGATGAAGTCGAGGGCCCGGTCGATCTCCCGGGCGATCGCCTCGTACCGCTCGCCCGCCGGGGAGGCGCGCACGAAGTCCTTGTTCCAGTCGTGCAGGCCGTGCAGGTCGGCCAGGCCACCGGACAGGTACGCGCGGAGCATGTTCATCGCCGCGGCGGAGTTCGCGTACGCCCGGATCATGCGCTGCGGGTCGGCCACCCGCGCCTGCTCGGTGGCGTCCAGCGAGTTGATCAGGTCGCCGCGGTACGCGGGCAGGCCGAGCGCGTCCGTGGGCGCCGACCGCGGCTTGGTGTACTGCCCGGCGACCCGGGCCACCTTGACCACCGGCATCGACGCGCCGTACGTCAGCACGACCGCCATCTGCAGCAACGTGCGGGCGTTCGCCAGCAGATGGCTCTCGGTGTTGTCCGCGAACGTCTCCGCGCAGTCGCCGCCCTGCAGCAGGAACGCCCGGCCCTCGCACACGTCGGCGAGCTTGACGCGCAGCTGGTCGACCTCGTACGGCGCGACGATCGACGGCACGTTGTCGAGGACCTTGCAGACCTCGGCGACCTCGTCCGGGTCGGCCCACGGCGGCGTCTGCACGCGGGGCAGCCCGCGCCACTTGTCGAGCCCGAGGGCCTCGTCCTCGGCGGAGTCGGTGGATGGGCGGGACGTCTTGAGGGCGGGGTTGCCCACCCCCGGATGACTGAGCTGATGCCACTCGCGGCGCATGCCAGCAGCGTACGGCGGGGACGAAAGCGGGGCGCCGGGAGGTTCCCGGCGCCCCACTATCCAGGACTGCGGCTCAGCCGAGCCCGTTGCGCATCGCGGTGATCAGCTCGCCGTTGCTGGTGTCGCCGGAGAACTCCCAGAAGAACGCCCCGCCGAGTCCCTGCTGCTTGACGTAGTCCATCTTGCCGCCGACGGTCGCCGGGGTGTCGTAGCCCCACCAGTTGTTGCCGCACTTGGCGTACGCGGTGCCGCCCGCGGTGCCGGTGGCCGGGCAGGAGCCCTTGAGCACCTTGTAGTCCTCGATGCCGGCCTCGTACGTGCCCGGGGCCGCGCCGGTCGCGGTGCCGCCCGGGGCGGCCTGGGTGACGCCGGTCCAGCCGCGGCCGTAGAAGCCGATGCCGAGCAGCATCTTGCTGGACGGCACGCCCTTGCCCTTCAGCTTCTGGATCGCCGCGTCGGACCAGAACCCCTGCTGCGGGATGCCCGGGTACGAGGTGAGCGGCGAGTGCGGGGCGGTCGGGCCCTGCGGGCTGAACGCGCCGTAGTAGTCGTAGGTCATCGGGAAGACCAGGTTGAGCTTCTGGATGCCGGTGGCGTAGTCGGCCGCGTCGAGCTTGCCGCCGTTGCTGCCGTCCGCCGAGATCGCGGAGGTGATCAGGAAGTTGTTGCCGAACTTGTTGCGCAGCGCGCTGATCACCTTGTCGTACGCGCCGGGGCCGCTGGAGTCGCAGGACAGGCCGCAGGCGTTGGGGTACTCCCAGTCGATGTCGATGCCGTCGAAGACGTCCGCCCAGCGGGAGTCCTTGATCAGGTTGTAGCAGGAGTCGGCGAAGCCGGTCGGGTTCGCCGCGGCCTGGGTGAAGCCGCCGGACCAGGTCCAGCCGCCGAACGACCAGATCACCTTGATGTTCGGGTACTGCTTCTTCAGCTTGCGCAGCTGGCCGAAGGAGCCGCGCAGCGCGCCCGCGTCCCACGTGTCGGCCACGCCGTCGACGCTGTCCGCCGCGGTGTACGCCTTGTCGTAGTCGGCGTACGAGTCGCCGATGGAGCACTGGCCGCCGGTGGTGTTGCCGAACGCGTACAGGATGTGGGTCAGCTTCGACGCGGAGCCGCTGGTCACGATGTTCTTGACGTGGTAGTTGCGGCCGTAGATCCCCCACTCGGCGAAGTAGCCGACCAGGTTCTTGCCGCTGGGCGGGTTCGTCGTCGGCGGCGTGGTGGGCGGGGTCGTGGGGTCGGTCGTTGGCGGGGTGGTCGGCGGGGTGGTCGGCGGCGTGCCGCCGTCACAGGTGCCCTGGTCCGACCAGACGTCCCACTGACCGCTGTGGGTGGCGGGGCTCTCGTTCTGGGTCCACCACTTCGCGGCGTAGTTGTGGCCGTTCTGGGACGCGGTGTTGTCCTTGACGTACACCTTGGCGGAATCCCACGCCGCGGCGCAGGCGGTGGCGGCGGACGCCTGGGCGACGGGAACCAGGACGACGGCGGCCGTGGTGATGACGGCGGCGCACAGGGCGCGACGGGTGGATCTCTTCACGGCGTCTCCAGAAATATTTAGGAAACTTTCCAAAAGGATGTGAAGAGACGGTAGTCACATCGATGAACGTGCGTCAAGATGTGACCCAGGGATTAACCGGCTCCATAACTTTGCGGGAGTCGGCGCGACGGCGTGCCAGCGATCCGCCACGGCGCGTAGTCTGCGCTCATGACCAACTTCGACGTCACCGAAGGAGCCACCGGCACAGCGGCCGATGTGGACCGGCGCCGATGACCATCCACGTGATCGGCGTCGACGCATACGCCCTCGGCTGGGTCGGGGTCGAGCTGCGCGACGGCGCGTTCGGCCGCGCGATGCTCGCCTCCACCCTGTACGAGATCGTGGCGGGCAGCTCCGGCGCCGCGGTGATCGGCGTCGACGTCCCCCTCGGCATGCTGCCGGACCGCTGGCGGGCCGCCGACGCCGTGGCGGCCGACCATCTCGGCCCGCGCCGCAGCAGCGTCTTCCGGGTTCCGCCGCGCGCGGTGTGGCAGGAGCCCGACTTCGCCGCCGCCAACCGCGTCTGCAAGCAGCTCACCGGCACCGGCATCAGCCGCCAGTCGTGGGCGCTGCGCCCGAAGCTGCTGGAAGCCAACGCCATCTGGGAGCGGCACCCCGGACTGCTGTTCGAGGCACATCCCGAGGTGTCGTTCCGCACCATGGCGGGCGCCCCGCTGCAGTACGCCAAGAAGACGTGGGCCGGTCAGGCCCAGCGCCGCGAGCTGCTCGCCAAGCAGGGCATCTCGTTGCCGGACAGCCTCGGCCCGGCCGGCCAGGCCCCACCCGACGACATCCTCGACGCCGCCGCCGTGGCATGGAGCGCCCACCGCATGGCCACCGGCACGGCGCAGTCCTACCCCGACCCCCCCGAGGAAGCCGACAACACCAAGATCGCCATCTGGTACTGATACACCAGCCAGTCACCCCGCGATCGCCGCGGAGCGAAGCGGAGCCAACTAACTCTGCGCGGCTATCTCGCGGGCGCGGTCCCGGGCGGCTTCCAGGGCGGCGAGCAGTGCGGCGCGTACGCCGTGGTTCTCCAGCTCGCGGATCGCCGAGATGGTCGTGCCCGCGGGCGAGGTGACCTGCTCGCGCAGCTTCACCGGGTGTTCGCCGGAATCGCGCAGCATCACCGCCGATCCGATCGCGGTCTGCACGATCAGCTCGTGCGCCACCTGACGGGGCAGCCCGAGCAGGATGCCCGCGTCGATCATCGCCTCGACGAGCAGGTAGAAGTACGCGGGCCCGGAGCCCGACAGCGCGGTCACCGCGTCCTGCTGCGACTCCGGCACCCGGATCGTCGCGCCCAGCGGGGTGAACATCTCCTCCACGATGGCCAGATGCGCGCCGGTCGCGTGCGGCCCGGCCGAGATCGCGGTCATCGCCTCGTCGACGACGGCCGGGGTGTTCGTCATGACCCGCACCACCGGGGTGCCCTCGGGCAGACGCAGCGCGAAGAACGACGTCGGCAGCCCGGCGCACAACGACACGACCAGCTTGTCCGTGGGTACCTTGGCGCCGATCTCGTCCAGCAGCGCACCGGCGTCCTGCGGTTTGACCGCGACGGCCAGCACGTCGGCCTCGCCGACCGCGGCGAGGTTGTCCACCACCCGGATCCCGTAACGCTCGGTCAGCTCGGCGGCGCGCTCCCGGCGACGCGCGGTGACCAGCAGCTTCTCGGCGGGCCAGCCCGAGCGCAGCAGGCCGGACAGGACCAGTTCGCCGATCTTGCCGGCGCCGATCACGGCGATGGTGTGCATGCGTCCTCCAAATGCTCGGAGGGCGGGCCGGCGGCCCGCCCTCCTCGAACGACTGCTCAGCTACCGAAGAAGACTTCGGCCTCGTCGTACCGCTCGATCGGTACGGTCTTGAGCTCGCCGGTGCCCTCGGCCAGCGGTACGCGCACGATGTCCGTGCCGCGCAGCGCCATCATCTTGCCGAAGTCGCCCTCGTTCACCGCGTCGATGGCCTGCAGGCCGAAGCGGGTCGCCAGCACCCGGTCGAACGCGGTCGGGGTGCCGCCGCGCTGGATGTGGCCGAGCACGACGGTGCGGGCCTCCTTGCCGGTCTTCTCCTCCAGCTGCTCGGCCAGCCACTGGCCGATGCCGCCGAGGCGGACGTGCCCGAACGCGTCCAGCTCCTGGTTGTGCAGGACCATCTGGCCCTCCAGCGGCTGCGCGCCCTCGGCCACCACCACGATCGGGGCGTACTCGACCTGGAAGCGCTTGGTCACGTACGTGGCGACCTGCTCCACGTCGAACTGCCGCTCCGGCAGCAGGATGACGTTGGCGCCACCGGCCAGGCCCGCGTGCAGGGCGATCCAGCCGGCGTGCCGGCCCATCACCTCGACGACGAGCGTGCGGTGGTGCGACTCGGCGGTGGTGTGCAGCCGGTCGATGGCCTCCATCGCGATGTTCACCGCGGTGTCGAAGCCGAACGTGTAGTCCGTGGCGTTGAGGTCGTTGTCGATCGTCTTCGGCACGCCGACCACGTTGACGCCGAGGTCGCCGAGCTTGGTGGCCACGCCGAGGGTGTCCTCGCCGCCGATCGCGACGAGCGCGTCGACGCCCTGCTCGGCCAGGTTGGCCTTGATCCGCTCCACGCCGTTCTCAATCTTGAACGGGTTGGTCCGGGACGAGCCCAGGATGGTGCCGCCGCGCGGCAGGATGCCGCGCACCTCAGCGATGCCGAGCGGCTTGGTGACGCCCTCCAGCGGGCCCTTCCAGCCGTCGCGGAAGCCCACGAACTCGTGGCCGTAGACGGCGACGCCCTTACGGACCACCGCCCGGATCACCGCGTTGAGACCGGGGCAGTCGCCGCCGCCGGTAAGCACGCCGATGCGCATGATTACTCGTCCTCCCAGATCGGGTCGGTCGCGAGATGTAGATAGCCCAGCGAGCCCCAGGAAGCCGTCGGCAGCGTTGCCGGCCCGGGGCGGGCCGCAGAAACGCACTGTAGTCGCCGGTGGCTCACCCGGCCAAAGCGCCCCGCTACAGTCTGACAGTTTCGCTACGCCCCGCGGTGGCGTACACCGAAACCGTCGCTCCGGGTGGCGTACCGGAAGGGTCAGCCGCCCATCGCCCGCCAGCGCGCCAGGTTGTGGCGCGCGTCCACCAGCGCGTCGTGGCGGCCGGAGGCTCCCGGCAGCGCCGGACGGCCCACCTCGTCCCAGCGCTGGCGCAGGTCCTTCGTGAAGCGGGGGATCTCCCGCGGCAGCGCGGGCATGGCGCCCCAGAGCTGGGCCAGCGCCACGTGGTCGTACGCCGCGAACCAGGCCCACAGCTCCATGTGCTCGTCGCGGCCGTGGACCGGCTCGGTGAGGAACGCGTACAGGTCGTCGCGGATGCGCTCGCGGGAACGCCACGCGGGGTCGGCCGGCGACGGCAGCTTGTCCAGGACGTTGCGGCGCACCCAGGGCACGGCCCGGGAGTCGTCGAACTCGGTGGACACGGCGTAGAACTCGCGGCCGTATTCGTCGACGACGCCGATCGAGACGAGGTCGACGGTGCGGCCGTCCTCGATGAACTCACAGTCGTAGAAATAGCGGTAGACCATCGTGGTCCATCCTCGCCCACGCCCGCCACCTCGGACACACAGGGGCCCGATCGCTAGTCACCGAGAGCGCGCAGCGCGGCGCGGGCCCGGTCCAGCACCTCGCCCGCCTCGGCACGGCAGCGCGCTGCCGAGGGTGCCTGCGCGCACTCCGCGAGGCGGCGCGCCGACCAGTCGGCCTGCGCCGCCCAGCGGAAACGCAGCAGCACCGGCAGCGTCGCGTCCAGCTCGTCGCCATGCACCGGCCCGGCCGCGAGGTAACCGTCGACGAGTTCGGCCGCGGCGTCCGGGCCACCCGCGTACGCGACCGCGGCGGCCACGTCGTACACCAGCGGGCCGGTGCCGGAGGTGCCGCCGTCGAGCACCCCGGCGCGGCCGGTGGCCGGGTCGACCACGAACTCCTCCGGCGCCGGGTCGCCGTGCAGCACCCCGTACGTGAGGCGGTCGGTCACGGTGAGCCGGGTCGCCGCGGTCACCGCGTCGACGACCGCGGCGCGCAGCCACGGCTCGCCGGACAGGTGCGCGGCGTCGGTGTCCAGCAGGTTCCACCGGCGCAGGCCCGGGTGGACGTACCCCTGCAGGGCCCGGTGCAGGGCGCCGAGCCGGTCGCCCCACCACTGCTGGTCGACCGGGTCGCCGCCGGTCAGGGCCCGGCCCGGGGTCCGGCGCAGCACCGCGAGCGCGCCCAGCGCGGTGGTCACGGTGAGCGCGCCGCCGAGCGTGCGTACCGGCTCCCCCGCGGCGATGCCGCGGCCGCGCAGGCGTCCGGCGGCGGCGAGCCCGGCCTCGACGGGCTGGCGTTCCAGCAGCCTGACCAGGCGCACCACGTAACGCTGGGGGCCGGCCTCGACCTCCCAGGACCGCGAGAGCATCCCGCCCCGCCGGGCGGTGATCGCGGTCGGCACGAGGTGCCAGTTCTCGCGCAGTACGGCGCGGAGCAGGTCGTGGTCCGGCACGGCGGCGATTCTTCCGGCGCGGACGGCGACTTCGACGGACACCGAGGGCGACGGTCACGCATCGCACAGAAAGGGTGTACAGGCAGCGAGCGACGAGACATGATCGGGTGTGCGCGAGTTGTGACGGGGACGTATCAAATGGCGTCCACGGTCCTCTTCATGCTAAGAGTGATCGTTCGCGTCGTGGGGGCCCGGCGCCCCGCCCGACGTGACCGTGGTCCCGACCGGGGAGGGATTGAGCGTGGAGCATCGCCCGCAGGACACCGGCGACGCGCTCACAGGCGTGGACATGTTCGCCGGCCTGGAGCCCGACGTCCGGCAGCGCGTTCTGGCCGCGGCCGTGCCGCGCACGTACCGAAAGGGTCAGATCCTCTTCGTCGAGGGCGACCCCGGCGAGTCGCTGATCATCCTCAAGCGGGGTGCGGTGGCGGTGTTCCGCACCGCGCCCACCGGCGAGCGCGCGGTGCTCACCGTGGCCCGCCCGCCGGACGTGCTCGGCGAGGTCTCGCTGCTCGACGCGTCGACCCGGTCCGCCTCCGCCGAGGCGATCGAGGACTGCCAGGCGCTCGCGCTGTCCCGGGCGGCGTTCATGGAGCTGGTGCACTCCAACCCGCGCATTCTCGACGCGGTGATGCGCTCGGTCGGGGCGCTCATCCGCCGGCTGACCGAGCAGAACGCGGACCACGTCTTCCTGGACCTGCCCGGACGGGTCGCCAAGACCCTGGTCCGGCTCGCCGGGGAAAGCCAGGCGCCGATGATCACCATCGAGCTCAACCAGAGCCAGCTCGCCGAGATGGCGGGCGGCTCGCGGCAGAGCGTCAACCAGGCCATCGGGTCGTTCGCCAGCCGCGGCTGGCTGCGAACCGAGGGCCGGCGCATCGTCGTCACGGACGTCTCCGCCCTGCGCCGCCGCGCCGGGATGACCGCCGCCTGACGCAGCGCCGGGCCCGCTAATCTGGCGCGGTGACCGACGACTTCACGGCGACGCTGCCCCGCAAGCGGATGGGTGCCGGGTTGCTGCTGACCGACCCGGATGACCGGGTGCTGCTCGTCGAGCCGACGTACAAGCCGTATTGGGAAGTCCCGGGCGGTGCGGTCGAGGCCGACGAGTCGCCGCATGCCGCGGTGGTGCGGGAGCTGAAGGAAGAGCTGGGTCTGCCGGTACAGCCGGGCCGGGTGCTGGTCACGGACTGGGTGCCGCCGCGTCCGGACCGCACCGAAGGCTTGATGATCGTGTTCGACGGCGGGGTGCTCACCCCGGAGCAGACCGTTGGCATCCGGCTGCCCGCCGACGAACTGCGCAGCTGGGCGTGGTGCACCGCGCAGGAAGCCGACGCACGGTTGTCGGAGCTGCTGGCTCGCCGGGTCGCGGCCGCGGTGCGGGCCCGCGCCGAGGGGACCTCGGTCTACCTGGAGAACGGGTTCCACGTCTCCTGAGCCGAGGCCCCGGTTCGTCGGGAATACTGCTCGCTCAGCCCGCGGCGGGGGCCGGGACCGCGGTGTTCTTGAGGCTCGACGCGTAGACGTCGACGTACTCGCGGCCCGAGAGCGTCATCAGCTCGTACATGATCTCGTCGGTGATCGCGCGCTCGACGAACCGGTCGCCGCGCGCCCCGGCGTACCGGGAGAAGTCCAGCGGGGTGCCGAACCGGATGCGGACCTGGCGGACCTTCGGGACCAGGGTGCCGGTCGGCTGGATCTCGTCGGTGTTGATCAACGCCACCGGGACCACCGGCGCTCCGGACTCCAGCGCGAGGCGCGCGACGCCGGTCTTGCCGCGGTAGAGCCGGCCGTCCGGGGAGCGGGTGCCCTCGGGGTAGATGCCCGCGATGTTGCCGCCGCGCAGCACCCGCAACTGCGTTTCCAGGGCCGCCTGGGCCGCCTTGCCACCGGAACGGTCCACCGGGATCGTCCCGGTGCCGACGAAGAACTGCCGCATGAGCCAGCCCTTGATCCCCTTACCGGTGAAGTACTCGGCTTTGGCGACGAAGGTCACCTTCCGCCGCACCACCAGCGGTGTGAAGATCGAGTCGGAGAACGACAGGTGGTTGCACGCCAGGATCACCGGCCCGGACGGCGGCACGTGCTGCAGGCCGTCGACGTCAGGCCGAAAAATGAGCTTGAGCAGAGGCCCCAAGACCACGAACTTGAGCAGCCAGTAGAACACTGATGTCCTTTCCTGCACGCACATGGTGATCGCGGGGGCACAGGAAGCGTACGAAGCGGGAGCGGCACGCCACAACGCACTCCCGCAACCGGTGCCTGTCGTGTCACCATTCAAGACACGGTAGGGGCGAGGGAGTGTGTGAGGTGACTGCGGGCGGCGCCCGTCGCGGGCGGCGGGACAACGGGCTCGACGCGGCCGACTATGCGGTCGCGGGCGACGTCGATCCGCGCATCGGCGAGCACCTGCTCGACGTGCTGGCGGCCGGCGGCATCGCCGCGTACCTGCAGCCCTCCGCGGATCTCAACCCGATCCTGCGCACCACGACGCTGCCCGCCCTCCCCACCGACCGGCTGTACGTCGACCGTACGCATCTGGAGGTGGCGCGCGGGCACCTGCACCGGCTCACCGGCGACGCCCCATCCGCCCCACCGGCCCCACGGCAGGACAGCGGATCGGCTCCGGGGGGCAGCCAGAGCGAGATCGACGCCGAGTGGGCGAAGATCATCTCCGGCTTCCACACCGCGGTCGATCCCACCGCCGCCCCGTGGCCCGCCGCGGAGGACCTGGACCCGACGCGCCCGCCCGAGCCACCCGCCACGGACCCGACCTCCCCGCCCGCCGACCGGTCGCGCCCGTCCGGCACGCTGCCGTCGGCCACGGACTTCTCCGGCGTCTCGCTGAACCGGCGGCGCACCGACCCGAAGCCGCCGCCCGAGCCTTCGCTGCTGGACGGTCTCGACACGTTCGGCACCGACACGCCGGGCACCGAGGACGACGACGAGAGGTACACCCCACCGCCGCCGCCCCCGCTGCCGCACATCTCGAAGTACACCGTCGCCGGGGTGCTCGGGGTGGTCATCGGCTTCCTGCTGTTCCTGCGGCCCAGCCTGCTGCCGATCGACAAGAACCTGGTCACGCTCGCCGGTTTCACCGCGGTGATCGCGGGCGCGGTGACGCTGGTCTGGCGGCTGCGTTCCGGCGAGGACGATGACGACGACGACTTCGATGACGGCGCGGTCGTCTGAGATTCATCGAGACTCACCGCTGTATCTCTGCGTAGTCCTGACGTAACCTTTCGTGATGCGTCAGAGCTCTCTCGTCGTCGTCGCCAACCGCCTGCCCCTCGATGACAACGCCGCGCCCGACGGCGCATGCGAGTGGCGCCGCAGCCCCGGCGGACTCACCAGCGCCCTGCACGCCATCCTCGAACAGACGCCCGCCACCTGGGTCGGCTGGGCGGGCGGCACCGGCCGCGCCCCGATCTTGCCGGACCTCGGCAGCCTGCAGATCCGGCCGGTCGCCCTCAGCGAGGCGGAACTGCGCGGCTACTACGAGGGATTCGCCAACTCCACCCTCTGGCCGCTCTACCACGACGCGGTCGAACCGCCGGTGTTCCACCGTGACTGGTGGGAGACGTACCAGTCGGTCAACCACCGGTTCGCGCAGGCCACCGCGGAGGTGGCCGAACCCGGCGCCGCGGTCTGGGTCCAGGACTACCACCTGAGCCTGGTGCCGCAGTACCTGCGGGACCTGCGCCCCGACCTGCTCATCGGGTTCTTCCTGCACGTGCCGTTCCCGCCGCCGGAGCTGTTCATGCAACTGCCCCGCCGCGTCGAACTGCTGCGCGGGATGCTCGGCGCCGACCTGGTCGGATTCCAGCGGCCACAGGCCGCGCACAACGTCGCCCAGCTCGCCGCGAAACTGCTCGCCGCGCAGGCCACCGACGACCAGATCACGCTGCCCGACGCCCGAGTCGTGCGCACCGGCGCGTTTCCGGTCTCCATCGACGTGGCCGAGATGCAGTCGCTGGCCCGCCGCCCGGCCGTCGTCAGTCGCGCCCGCCAGCTACGCCACGACCTCGGCGAACCGCGGCGGGTACTGCTCAGTGTGGACCGGCTCGACTACACCAAGGGCATCGAGCACCGGCTGACCGCGTACAGCGAACTGCTGCGCGACGGGCGCATCAAGGTACGCGACACCGTCGTGGTCCAGGTGGCGGTGCCGAGCCGGGAACGCGTGGACAGCTACCGCTCGCTGCGCGACCGGATCGAGGGCGAGGTCGGGCGGATCAACGGCGAGTACGGCCGGGTCGGCGAGGCCGCCATCCACTACCTCAACCAGCCGTTCGACCGCGCCGAACTGGCGGCGCTGTACCGGACCGCCGACGTCATGGTCGTCACGCCACTGCGCGACGGCATGAACCTGGTCGCCAAGGAGTTCGTGGCGGCCCGCGAGGACGTCGCAGGCGCGCTCGTGCTCAGCGAGTTCGCCGGTGCCGCCGACGAGTTGCAGCACGCGTTCCTGGTCAACCCGCACGACGTCGACGGGCTGAAGGAAACCCTGCTGTGCGCGATGCGGGCCGACCCGGCCGACCTGCGCGCCCGGATGGGAGCCATGCGCGAGCACCTGCGCGGCCACGACATCATCGCGTGGGCACGGGCGTATCTGACCGCACTGGACGACAGTGGACGGCTTGCGGACCGCCTGCCCGCGAGCGGCGCCGCCGGGCCCAAGTCACGCGGCGTGGCCGCCAAGGCCCGCGCGGTGGCGTCCCGTTCCCGGTCCGTGGCCCGCCGAAGGCCCCCCGCCTGATCGGTCAGGAGGTGCCGGGTGCCAGTTCCTTGCCGAGCCATTCGAGGATCGCGTCGATCGGCTCCGCCCAGCCCGCGTCGAGCATCAGGTCGTGACCCATGCCGGGGAACAGCAGCGGGGCCACGCCGTACCGGCCGGCGGCGCGGTCCAGCGCCTTGCGCGGCACGACCCGGTCGTCCGGGCTGCCCACCACCAGCACCGGTGCAGGCCCGGCCGGCCGGGGCGGCGCCCCGGCCATGAGGACCTGCCATTGCGTACGCGCGCCCGCCGGGGCCAGGCGTCCACGGAACGCGTCCGCCTGCTCGGCGGGCAGCTCCGCGCTGAACAGCTGGCGCCGGCTCAGCCGCAGCGCCCCGCCGAACGCCGCGGGCACCGTACCCAGCGGGTTGGTACGCAGCGCGGCGCGCAGCCCCGCCCAGCCGTCGAGCACCGGCGCGACCAGCACCGCGGCGCGCGCCGGATACCGGGCCAGCACCCGCGCGACCACCAGCGCCCCGGCCCCGTGCCCGATGAGGACGGCCTGCCGGGGCAGGCCCGCGGCCACCTGCACGACGTCGTGCGCGTACGCCCGCAGGCCGCCTCGCTCGCGCAGCGCCATCGCATGCGCCGGGAAGCCCCGCCGGGCCGCATGGCCCAGCCAGTGCTCGGCGAACGCCCACGGGCCGTGCCCCAGCCCCGGCACGAACAGCAGCGGCGGGCGGCCCTCGTCGCTGTCCGGCAGCGCGCTGTGCACCTCCCGGGCGACCGGCGGCACCGGGGACGCCCAGTCGGCGTACCGCAACAGGTGCGATCTCATGCCGGCTCCAGGCGGGACAGCAGGTCCTCCAGGACCCGCAGGTAGCGGGTGGACTCCACCTCGAACCAGTGCCTCGGGGTCGGCACGACCCGGCGGGGAGCCCAGCTACGCAGCGGACGGGTCGACTCGCGGCGCTGCACCTGTGCGGCCCGGTCCCGGTCCGTGGCGTACAGCCGCAGCCAGCGGGCGACGGCCACGCTCTGCCAGTGCGCCAGCGGGAACAGCCCGGCGTCCGGCTGGAGCAGGCCGACCACCGCGAGCGTGGGGTGGCGCCGGGCGAACGCGTGCAGGTGCAGATCCGGCCGCCCCTGCGCGTCGGTGTCGAGCAGCTCCGGCGCGAGGAACTCGAACCGCGGGCGGTAGCCGGTCGCCGCGACGACCAGGTCCGGTTCGATGTGCCGGTCGTCGGCCAGCACCACCCCGCGCGCGTCGAAGCGGGCCACGTCCGGCACCGCGGCGATCCGGCCGTCGTACAGGTAGTCGGCGAGCTCGCCGTTACGGACCGGATGGCTCTCGAACGGCCGGTGGTCGGGCACCGGCACACCGGCGCGGGTCAGGTCGCCCACGACGAGGCGCAGCATCCGGCGGTACAGCCACTGGGCCGCCCGGCGCGGCAGCCGGCGGGCGAGCACCTGATCGACCGGGCGCCCGGCGAGATACCGCGGGCCGTACCAGTAGCCGCGCCGGGTGGAATGCCACACCTCGGTGGCGTGCTGGGCCGCGGCCACCGCGAGGTCACAGCCGGTGTTGCCGCCGCCGACCACCAGCACCCGGCGCCCGCGCAGTTGCGCGGGATCCTTGCACGCCGAGGCGTGGATCAGCCGGCCCCGGAAGTCGTCGGCGCCGGGAAACACGGGCAGGTACGGCGCCCAGTTGTGGCCGTTGGCGACCACCACGGCGGCGTAGCGCTGGACGCGGGAGGCGCCGCCGCCCGGGCTCTGCGTGGTCACATCCCAGCTGCCGTCGCCGGCCGGCACCACCGAAACGACCTCGGTGCCGAACCAGATGTGCTCCGCCAGGCCGAAATGGGCGCAATAGCGCTCCAGATAGGACAGCACCCGGGTGTGGTCGGGGTATTGCGGCCAGGTGTCCGGCATCGGGAAGTCCGGGAACTCGGTGCGGGCCCGGGACGTGACCAGGCGGGTGCCCGCGTACACCGGGCTGCGGTCGTGGCGCCAGTTCCAGGCGCCGCCGACGGACGTCTCGCGCTCGTAGCAGTCGACGGCGAAGCCGTGTTCGCGCAAGTTCTTGACCGCCGCGAGGCCGCTGGCGCCCGCGCCGATCACGCACACCGCTGCGTGGCGGTCCGCAACCTCTCCGGAGTCGTGCACCCGGCGATCTTTGCAGAATGCGCGCCTACGAGGAAGGCAGCAAAAGATCCGCCAGGACGGGCAGGTGGTCGCTGGCCAGCCGGGCGCGCTCGGAGTCCACCACGTCGTGTGCGGCCACCTCGATGTCGGGCGAGACGAACAACGTGTCGATGCGCTGCCGCGGCAGGGTCGCCGGGAACGTCGGGGTCCCGCCACCGTCGGCCACGGCGTCGGTGAGGCCGTCGGCGACCGTACGCCAGGCCCCGCCGCCCGGCCCCTCGTTCAGGTCCGCGCCCACCACCAGCGGGCCGTCGACCCCCGCGGCGGCGGCCTTCCACCGCTCGGCCTGGCCCGGCCGTTCCGCCGGGTCGGTGGCCAGGTGCGAGCCGGTGACCGTGAACCGGGCGCCCTTGACCGAGCAGCGCGCGAACACCGCCCCCCGCAGGTGCCGGCCCGGGGTCAGCGGGTAGCGCAGACACCACGTCTCGTGCACCTTCACCCGCAGGCTGACCAGCAGCAGATTGCCCAGCGACGGCAGGCCCCCGGCCGCGACGACCAGCCCGAAGTCGTCCGCGAGCGCGGCGCACTTGTGGCGCCACCGGAACCGGCGCGGCGCCTCCTGCACGATCATCACGTCCGGGGCCAGGTCGCGGACCAGGCCGACCAGGGCGGCCCGGTCGTCGCGCAGGCCGTGCACGTTGTAGCTCAGCACCCGCAACGGAACCCCGGTCACGCCGCGCTCTCCTCCCGTCCGCTCCGGCCCGCCGGGCTCAGATCCGGCGGGCGAGGTCGGCGGCCCCCACCACCCCGGCGGCGTTGCCCGCCTCCGCGGGTTTGAGGTCGGCGACCGGGAACCGGCGTCGCTGGGCGAGCTGGTCGCGGTACGCCCGCTCGGTCGGCAGCAGCAGCAGGTCACCGGACTCGACCACGCCGCCGCCGACCACCAGCACCTGCGGGTCGAAGATCTGCGCGAGGTCGGCCAGCGCCACCCCGAGCCAGTAGCCCACCTGGGCGAACGCGTCCCGGGCCACCTCGTCGCCGGCCCGCGCGGCCTCCGTCACCATGCTGCCGCTGATCTTGTTCGGGTCGCCGCCGGCCTGGACCAGCAGCCCCGCGGCGCGCTCGGGCTCGCGCAGCGCCCCCGCCCGCGCGAAACGGACCAGGGCGTTGCCGCTGGCGTACTGCTCGATGCAGCCGAGCCGGCCGCACCCGCACGGGTGGCCGTCGGGGACCGACTGGATGTGGCCCAGTTCGCCGGCGATGCCGTTCGCGCCGCGCCACAGCCCGCCGTTGAGCACCACGCCGCCGCCGATGCCGGTACCGACGGTGATCATGACCATCGAGTCCTCGGCCTGCCGCGCCGCGCCGAACCGGAACTCGGCCCACGCCGCGACGTTCGCGTCGTTCTCCAGCACGGTGGGCAGACCCACGGCCTTCGCCACGTAGTCGCGCAGCGGCTCGTCGTGCCAGGCCAGGTTCGGCGCGAACAGCACGGTCGAACCGGTGGCGTCGATCCACGCCGCGGCGCCGATGCCGATCGCCATGGCGGACGGGTACGCCGCGGCCAGCTCGGCGGCCACCTCGACGATCGTGTCCCGGGTCCCGGCCTGGTCCTTGGCGGGTGTGCTGCGGCGGACCTGCGCCAGCACGTTGCCCTGCTCGTCGACCACCCCGCCGGCAACCTTGGTGCCGCCGACGTCGATTCCGATGGTCAGCGTCACGCTGCCCGTCCCCTCTGTTGGTTCACCCCGCGGCGCCGGCTCGGGCGTCGTCGCCCGTGCCCGCGGCGCGGTCCTCGGCCGCCGATGCGGCCGGCATGGTCCCGGCCCCCGCCCGTCCGGAGGCCGTACGGCCGGGAACATCATGATCCACGGTGGGCGACGGCGCCATGTCGGGAACGCCACCCTCGGGGTCGGCGGTGGCGGCGGCCCACGCATCGTCGTGCGGGCGCGGCCGGCGGCCGGCCGGGCGCAGCGAGCCCTTTCCGGGCTCGGCTCGCCGCACGGGTGCGGGGACCGGCCGGGTGCCCGTGCCACCGGGCGCCGGCCGGTCGACGGCAGCCCGGGTCGCGGCCGACCATGCGTCACCCACTTCGGCTTCTGCCACGCCCGAGGCACCGGCCGTCGGGCTGGGGGTCCGGGTCGAGCCCGACCTTTCCTGCTCCGCCGGGCGCGCGGTCCGGGTCGTACGCTCCGGCTCCGCCGGGCGCGGCGCGCGCGTGGCAGCCGACCAGGCCGTGTCCGGGTCGGGCTGCGGCGCGTCGGCGGCGTCACCGCGGCGCGGGGCCGGCGGGCGCGGAGCCGACATGCTGGAGAACGCGCGCAGCAGGCTGGCAACGCCGGCGGCGAAGTCGCCCGCTCCGGTGGCGAGTCGCTCGGCGACCTCGGGGCTGGGGTCGCGCATCGTGGCGATCACCCGGCAGAGGGGACACACGCAGCACTCCGCGCTGCCGGTGGACCAGCCACCTTCGTGGTGCCCCGAATCGGACGGCGCGGCACTGCCCGGCTGTGCGGCGCCGCCGGTGCGGGATCCGGGTGCCGGGGCGGGCCCGGCGAGCTGGCCCAGCAGGCCGGAAACCGTGTCCCCGAGCAGGGTGAACCCTTCGGCGACGCGGCCGGCCGTACCGGAATGGGAGTCGCCGGGGCTGCGCTCGGCCCCGGTCAGGCCATGCTGCGCGGCCATCGCGAGCACCGTGGCGACGAGTCGCTCGGCCTCCTGGCGCGCCGACCCGGTGGTGCCTGGCATGTCGTGCTCCTGCCTGCCCTGCCGGCCGCTCAGGCCTCGGCGAGGCTCTCGACGCGGCGCTTGAGCTGCTTCAACGCCGTATCCATGATCATCTTCTCGGCCTTGCGGCGGAACATGCCGAGCATGCCGATCGCAAGTTCCACCTCCAGGGTGTACGTGACCGTGGTGGTGCCGTCGCCGTTGTCGGCCAGGTCGTAGGAGCCGCGCTGGGACTTCTGCGTCTTCGACGGGGCGACCAGGTGCCACTCGACGCGCGACAGGTCCTCGGCGTATTCGTACTGCAGGGTGTACTCGTCGGCCATCACGCCCGCGTCGATGACGTAACGGACCTGGCTGGCGTAGCCGTCCTCGTACTCCTCGATGACCTCGACCTCCTTCATCGCATCCGCCCACTGCGGGTACTGCGGGAAGTCACAGATCACCGCGGCCACCCGGTCGAGGGGCGCATGTACCTGGATGGACTGCGTCGAGGTGTCCGCCATGCTCGGAGGCTACCGCGTCCGGGGCCGGATCCCGGCGACCGGGCCCTGAGGCGCACATGGCGGACACCGGCGGGCTCGGGTCTACCATCCGTCACGTGCCAACCTCAGCCAGCACCCCCGCCCGGGTCCAGCCGCTCGCGGTGGCCGCACGCATCGTCATGCTCGCCCTGGTCGGTGCGCTGACCCTGATCGCCACGCAGGACATCGCGGAGCTGCGCTGGATCGCGCTGCTGGCGGTCGCCGCGCTGCCCGCGCTGCTCACCCCGGACCACCGGATCGCGGCCCCGCTGGGCCGGTTCGCCGAGGTCACGATCACCGGCCTCGCGGCCGGGTCGGTCGCCGCCGCCGCGGACGCCACCGGCACGGTGGATGCCGGTTTCGGCGCCGAGGCCGTGCTGCCGTACCTGGCGGTGCCGCTGCTCACGGCCGCGCTGCGGCGCCGGCCCACCGAAGGCGCGGCGCTGCTGGGGGTCGCGGCCGTGGCGATGGTCGGGGGCGGGCTGATGGGCGAGGGAGTCCCCCCGATCACCCAGCCCGGATACCTGGCCGCGTGCGGCCAGTGGCTGGTGCTCGGTGCGATCGTCACGTTCGCGGCGGACACGATGCGCCAGCTCATGCAGCCGGCCGAGCAGCAGCCCCAACCGTACGCGGAGGCCACCCGGCTGCTCACCCAACTGCGCAGCGTGGCCCGGTCCCTGCCGGGGGCCACCCTGGACCCGGGGGGCATCTCCGAGCACCTGCTGGAGGAGCTGCGCGCGGTGGCCCCGGGCAGCCGCGCGGCGGTCCTGTCGGCCAGCGGAGGCGGGCGGCTCGTGGTACTCGCCCAGACCGGCGCCGAACGGGTCGACTGGGAGGTCACGCTCGACGCGGACTCCGCGATCGCGGACGCATGGGCGTCCCAGCAGCCGCAGGTGGCCAGCCGCTCCCAGGCCCGTACGCATGCGGGCGCCGAGGTGTCCTCGCTGGTCGTGCCGCTGGTCGCGGGCGTACGCACGATCGGGCTGGTGATCCTGGAGGCGGACGTGCCGCAGGCGTACCCGCCCGCGGTGGTGTCGGAGGTGCTGGAGGTGACCGGCCCGGCGGCACTGCGGCTGGAGGCGGCACTGCTGTTCGACGAGGTTCGCTCGCTGGCGACCAACGAGGAGCGCCAGCGCCTGGCCCGCGAGATCCACGACGGCGTGGCCCAGGAGCTCGTCATGGTGGGCTACGGGATCGACAACGCCCAGGCCACACTGCCGGAGGAGGCAAAGGAGGCGGCCGAGGAACTGCGCATCCTGCGCGGCGAGGTGACCCGGGTGATCACCGAGCTGCGGCTGAGCCTGTTCGAGCTGCGCTCGGAGGTGGACCGAAACGGCGGCCTGGCCGCGGCGATCGCCGAGTACGCCCGTACCCTGGGCACCTCGGCGGGTCTGCGGGTGCACTTCACGTTCGACGAGTCCACGGCGCGGCTGCCCGCCGCCACGGAAGCGGAGTTGCTGCGCATCGCCCAGGAGGCCATCACGAACGCCCGCAAGCACGCCGGGGCGTCCAACCTGTGGGTCACCTGGACTGTCGACCCGCCGTACGCGGAGATCGAGGTCTCTGACGACGGCAAGGGCTTCGCGGACGACCGCCCCGACGGGAGGTACGGCCTTGCGATCATGGCAGAGAGAGCGGAACGTATCCGGGGCCGTCTGGAGATCAGACCGCGACACCCCAGCGGGACAACCGTTGCGGTAAAGCTTGGAACTTCGACTCGGCGCGATAGCGTGCGGGATAGCGTTTCTGCACCAGAAGGGGAGTAACCCGAGCATGTCGACCAGTCCGCTGCCGACGACCCGCACCAAGGTGCTGCTTGTCGACGATCATGATCTGATCCGTAAGGGGCTGCGGCACGCATTCGAGCGGGACCGGCAGTTCGAGGTCGTCGGTGAGGCGGCCACGGCCGCGGAGGCGGTCCGGCAGGCCGGTGCCCTGCAGCCCGACGTCGTCATCATGGACCTGCGCCTGCCCGACGGCAGTGGCCTGGAGGCCACCCGGGCGCTGCGTAAGAACAACGCCAACATGGGCATCGTCGTGCTGACCATGTACGCGGGTGACGACCAGCTTTTCGGCGCCTTGGAGGCCGGAGCCAGCGCGTTCGTGCCGAAGACGGCGCCCGCCGACGAGGTGGTGGCCGCCGCCCGGCACGCCGCCAGTGCACCCAGCGCGTTCACCGCCGCCGACCTGGCCGAGGCCATGAAACGGCGCCTCGCCCCGTCCGGGCCGCAACTGTCGCCGCGCGAGGGTCAGGTGTTGCGCCTGCTCGCCGACGGCATGAGCGTGGCGGGCATCGCCAAGCAGCTGTTCGTCAGCGAGTCGACCGCGAAAACCCACATCTCCAAGCTGTACGAGAAGCTGGGCGCGGCCAACCGGGCCCAGGCGCTGATGACCGCGTTGCGGCTGGGGCTGTTGGAGGCCCCGGACGCCCCGAAGTTCTGATCAACTTTTTTTTGATCCGCCCGGCATCCGCCGGGCGGATCGGTTTGTCCCCCGTGGACGGTGGTCTCCCGCCTCATTCGTCGAGCGACCGGATCACCTTGCGCAGCAACGCATTGAGCTGCTGCAACTCGGTCACGTCGAGCGCCTGCAGCAGCCGCTGCTCGCGGGCCATGCCCTCGAAGATGTGCCGTTCCCACACCGCCCGTCCGGTCGTGGTCGGCCGCACCACCACGCGGCGCCGGTCATTGGCCCCGACTTCCCGGGTGATGAGATCCGCCGCCGCGAGCCGGTCCAGCCGGCTGGTCATGGCAGCCCGCGTGACGCCGACGGTGGCGGCGAGCTGGGCCGGGGTGGCCTCGGTGGAGTACGGCTGCACCATCAGCGCATGCAGCGTCTTGTAATCCTCCAGGGTGAAGTCACGGTCGGTGAACGCCGCCGCGTCCTCCCGGCGCATCCGGCGCAGGATGTGGTCCATCCGCACCAGCGCGCCCTCGACCTCCGGCGCGAACACGGGGTCGCTCTTCCAGTAGTCGGCCCAGCGTGCGACGTGATGGTCCACCGCGTCGCGGGGCTGCTCGCTCATGCCGCCCATCCTGCCACCTATGACTAGTAGTTGACTATCAACTACCGAATAGTTAGATGGTGAATTACTCTCTCGGCATGCGCCTCCCTCTTCGGCGGTGTGTGGGCCGACCGGCTGCAGCCGCAACGCGTCATGATCGCCGCCGATGTCGTCCGGTTCGCCACGACGGCAGCGATGGCGATCATGTTCGGCTCCGGCCACTACAGCCTTCCGGCGCTGTGCGCGCTAGCCGCCGCCTCCGCCGGCGCGGGCGCGTTCTTCTCCCCCGCCCTCATGGCCCTCAAGCCGCTGCTCGTCGCGCCCGCCCGGCGCCAGTCCACCAACGCCACGCTCAGCCTCGTCCAGACCTGCTGCTCCGTACTCGGCCCGGCCCTCGGTGGCCTCACCGGCGCCCGGTTCGGCGCCAGCACCGGCTTCGCGGTCAACGCGGCGAGCTTCCTCGCCTCCGCCGCCGCGGCACTGTTCATCCGCGCCCGCGCGGAACGGGCCCCCGGCGCCGGGATGTGGCACGACCTCGGCGCCGGATGGCGCGAGATCCGCACCCGGGACTGGCTGCTGGCCGGCGTGCTGTCCGCCACCCTGTACCACATCGCCAACGGCGTCGTGTTCGTCCTCGTTCAGGTGATCGCGGTCGAACGCCTCGGCGGGGCGGGTGCCGCCGGTTTCGTCGCCTCGGCGGAAGGACTCGGCGGTGTCATCGGCGCGGCGGTCGCGCTGCGCCTGCGCCCGGTCCGCCTGCTGCGCGCCGGATGGTTCGCCCTGCTGCTGATGCCGCTGTGGGCGCTCGCGTACGTGTGGCCCGGCGTGCTGCTGCCGGTGGGCAACGCGCTGGCCGGGCCACTGTCCGAGACGTTCGGCATGAACCGGGTGCTGGTGGTGTGCGCCCTGGTGTTCGCGGTGGCGGCGGCCGCACCGCTGCTGGTGCCCGCGTCGCGCAGGCTCACCCGCGCCCCGGCCACAGCAGAGCCACCCCCAGCCGAGCCACCCGCAGCGAAGCCACCGGTCGCGGCCACCACCGCACGCTGAGCGGGCGTCAGCCGTCGAGCAGGGCCCTCATCCGGTCCGCCTGGCGTTCCCAGCGCCACTCCTGCTCGACCCAGGCCCGGCCGGCCGCACCCATCGCACGCGCCCTGGCCGGATCGGACAACAATTCCACCAGCCGGCCGACGAGCACGTCGAGGTCGCGGCCGCCGACCACGAAGCCGGTCTCGCCGTCGCGGACCGCGTCCGGTGCGCCGCCGGAGTCACCGCCGACGACCGGCAGGCCGGTGGCGGACGCCTCCAGGTAGACGATGCCGAGGCCCTCCACGTCCAGGCCGGCCGCACGGGTGCGGCAGGGCATCGCGTACACGTCGCCGGCCGCGAACAGCGTGGGCAGCTCGGCCCAGGGCACCGAGCCGGTGAAGACCACATCGGACTCGACGCCGTGCTCGCGGGCCAGCCGCTCCAGGGTTTTCCGGTACGGGCCGCCGCTGCCCAGCAGCAACGCCGCCCCCGGCACCCGGCGGCGCACCGCGGGCAGCGCCCGGATCAGGGTGTCCTGCCCCTTGCGCGGCACGAGCCGCGAGACACACACGATCACCGGCCGGTCCGCGAGACCGTACCGGGCACGGACGGACGAGCCGTCCACATCGGGATGGAACGCGTCGACGTCCACCCCCGGGGCCAGCCGGTGCAACTCGGTGCGCCCGCCCAGCGCCCGGGCCAGCCGGACCCGCTGATACTCCCCCAGGTACGTCAGGACGTCGGTGCCGTCGGCGATGCGGCGCAACAGGTGCCGCGCGCCCGGCAGCGCCGCCCAGCCGATCTCGTGCCCGTGGGTCACCCCGACCGCCCGGTGCACCCCGGCGCGGCGGCGCAGCCCGGCGGCGAGCAGGCCGAGCGGGGCCGCCGCCCCGAACCAAACCGTGTCGCAGTCGTGCGTCCGGGCCAGCTCGGCCGCGCGGCGCGCCACCGCGGGGGTGGGCAGAAGTACCCCGGTGTCCTCCCGGACCACCTCGAACGGCTGCTCGGCGTCGAACTTCGCCGCGCCCCGCCACGTGGAGGCGTAGACCACCACGGACCCGGACGGCTGGCGCACCGCAAGGTTGTGCACGAACTGCTGGATGCCGCCCGGCCGGGGCGGGAAGTCGTTCGTGACCAGCAGGGTGCGGCCCATCAGCGCTCCCCCCGGGCGTACGCGCGGGCGGCAGCCATCCGCTCCACCGTGGACGGGTGTGACGCGGACATGACGTACTCCCAGGTCGGCGGGTCCGGGTCGGAGAGGTTGACCGAGCCCAGGCGGCGCTGCATGGCCTCGAAGGTGGCCGCGTCGCCGGTGAGCGCCAGCGCGTGCGCGTCGGCCCGGGCCTCGATCCGCCGGGTGACGAACGCCTGCGCGGGGCCGGCCACCAGCCCGGCGACCGTGCCCAGCGCGAGCAGCAGGGCGATCGCCCGGGGCTCGCCGACGGAGCCGACCCCGGCGTGACGCAGCAGGGCGCCCCAGCCGCCGAGCAGGAACAGGGCCACCACGGCGGCCGCGGTGCCCAGCGCGCCGATCAGGGTGCCGGTGAGCACGTCCTGATCCTTCGCGTGGCCGAGCTCGTGGGCCGCGACGGAGACCACCTCGGCGGGGTCGGCCTCGGTCAGCATCGTGTCGTACACGACGATGCGCCGGGTCGGCCCGAACCCCGACACGTACGCGTTGACCGCACGGGTGCGACGCGACGCGTCCGCCACGAGCACGTCGCGCACGGGCACCCCGTCGCGGCGGGCCAGCTCCAGCAGCTCGGTGCGCAACGGCCCGTCGGCCATCGGCGTGAACTTGTTGAACACCGGCTCGACCACCACGGGCAGCACGAACGACAGCAGCACCACGAGCGCCGCCGCACCGGCCGCCCCGAACGCCCACCACCAGCGCGGTGACAGCCGCACGACCGCGAAGAAGCCGAACAGGGCGATGCCGCCGATCACGGCACCGACCGCGTAGCCCTTGAGCAGGTCGACCGCCCAGCCGCCCCAGGACTGGGTGGAGATCCCGTACCGCACCGCGACGGTGTGCCGCCACGCGGCGAACGGCAGGGTGAGCAGCTCGACGGCGAACACCACGACGAGCCCGCCGAGCACGGCCTGCGCGGCCCAGTGCCCGCCGAACGGCCGCCCGGCCAGCTCGACCAGGCGCGCGCCCAGCGGGGTCAGCCCCAGCACCAGCGCCGCGACCAGCCCGAGCACGAGCGCGCCGTACGTCCCGGGGCGAAGCTGGGCGTGGAAGGCGCGGGCCCGCGCGACCTGCTCGGGCGGGAACTCGCGCAGCGCGGCGAGCTGATCGGCGCGCGGGGCGGGCGGCCGGTGCCACGGCACGGTCAGCGCCGCCGCCACGATCAGCGCGACGACGAGGGCGGCGAGGGCACAGGCCGCCCACAGGCGGGGGGTCATCCGTCAGCTCGCGGGCTCATGGCCGCCCATCGTAGAGAACCACCGCGGATGATCACGCAGGGTGTGATCATGCCACCCGGCGGGGGCGGCGCATCGGCACCACGACCGGCGGTGGCGGCGTCGCCAGCAGCTCCACCTCGAAGCCCGCCAGCTCGAACGTCTCGACGGCCCGCAACTCGTCACCGGTGAGATCGGCGATGCCGTCGGGGGTGTCGTACAGCGTGCTGACCAGGCAGCCGTGGCACGCCTCGGTCCGCTCGACGCACTGCCCGCAATCGATGATCATCTCTTCTCCCTCCGCGCCGGTGACCGGCCGCGATGTCGACCGGAAGGGTCGACGGGGGAACGTGTCGCGGACCGACCACCATCGGTGACCGTCACGCTATGCGAGGGGTACGACAAGAACACCGCACCGCAGCTCAGGAACGCGCCAGCCGGCGCAGCAGCGAGTCGGCACCCATCGGGTAGGCACCGTGGCGGCGTACCCCGTCGGCGACCTCCCGGTCGGACGAGACCACCACGATCGGCCGGCCCGCGGGCTCGGCCCGCACCAGCTGGCGGATCAGCTCGTCAGCGGTGTCGCCCTTGCGGGAGAACAGCACCCGGACGCCGCGTGGCGCCGGCGGCAGCCCGTGCACCCGCTCCGCGCCGTCGAACACGACCGTCACCTCGTCGCCGGTCTGCGCCGCGATCCCGCCCAGGCCGGTGATCAGCCGCTTGCGCTGATTCTCCAGCGACATCTCCGCGAAGCCGCGCTTGGTCACGTTGTAACCGTCCACGACGAGATGCGCCCGGGGCAGCGCGAGCAGCTGGTCGAGCCGCGCCGGGTCGTCGGTGTCCTGGGCCCGCGGCCGGGACCGCTCCTGCTGGCCGGGACGGTCCGCCGCCACGTCGGCCACGAAATCCGCGGGCAGCCGGTCGGACGGCCCCAGCGCCAGCTCCCGGCGCAGCCCGGACGCGGCCTGCCCGATCGTCTCGATCAGCAGCCACAGCCGGGCGTCGTCCGCGGCCCGGGCGTCCCGGGCGCTCTGCCGGCCCGTGGCGGCGGTCGCCTCCGCCTCGGCGAGTTTCGTGCGCAGCCGCCGTACCTCTGCCTCATGATCGGCCGTGGCCCGCGTCGCGCGGCCCTTCTCCGTGGCCAGCAGGTCCGTGGCGCGCTTCTGCGCGGCCTGCGCCTCGCGCAGCGCGCGGCTCGCGCTGCGCGCCTCCTCGCGGACCTGGCCCAGCTCCTCACGCACCCGGGCCAGCTCGTCGCGCAGCTTGTCCGCCTCCACCTTGGCGACCGCGCGGTCGTGCTCGGCGCGCGTCGCGCGCTGCTCGGCATCCCGGATCAGGCTCGCCGAGGCGGCGCTGTCCGCCTCGGCGCGCACCGCGTCGCCGGCCGCCTCGACCAGCGCCCGCCAGCCCTCCGGGCGGGCCAGATACGCCAGCGCGGCCACCTCGACCGGGTCGGCGGCGGCCGGGGCGACGCCGTCGGTGATCGCGGCGCCCAGGTCACCGGCGTCCGTCACGATCCGGGCGCCGATCCGCTGCCGGAACAGCGGGTCCGCGGTCAGCTGCGCCGCGATCGCGGGACCGCCGAGCCGGGCCCGGCGGTTCGGCGCGAACCGCACGACCCGCCGCAACGGCACCGGCACCTCCTCCGCGGCCAGGGCGGGCAGCGCCGCCGCGACCAGCGCGGTGACCCGGGCGCGGACCGGCTCCGGCAAGGCCGGCTCAACCCCGGACACGTCCGTGACCGCCTCCTCCGGGAGGCGGGCGCCGAACGAGGGGTCCGCGGACATGGGTACCAGTCTCCCACCGCAACGGACCGGTCCGTCCAGGGACAGAGGTGATCACCTTTCGGGCGGCCCCGCGGTTTGTCGTACCCCCGCCCTAATGTGCGCGCCGTGGCACAACCGGCATACGTGCAGGGCACTCTGGACACCCTCCTGAGCGCCGACGGCTCCGTCGCACCGGCGGCGCTGTCCCTGCGGGACACGACGTTCGTGGTTCTGGATCTGGAGACCACGGGCGGTGCCCCCGACGGCGCCGGGATCACCGAGATCGGCGCGGTGAAGGTGCGGGGCGGCGAGCAGCTCGGGGTGTTCGCCACCCTGGTCAACCCGGGCGAGCGGCTGCCGCCGTTCATCACGGTGCTGACCGGCATCACCGAGGCGATGCTCGCGCCCGCCCCGCCGATCGAGTCGGTGCTGCCCAGCCTGCTGGAGTTCCTGCGCGGCGCGGTCCTGGTCGCCCACAACGCGCCGTACGACGTGGGATTCCTCAAGGCCGCCTGCGCCCGGCACGGCTACCCGTGGCCGCAGGTGCGGGTCGTCGACACCGCGGCACTGGCCCGGCGCGCGCTGACCCGCGACGAGGTGCCCAACCGCAAGCTCGCCACGCTCGCCCGGTTCTTCCGCGCCTCGGTCGAGCCCACCCACCGGGCGCTGGACGACGCCCGCGCCACGGTCGACGTCCTGCACGGCCTCATCGAGCGGCTGGGCAGCCACCGGGTGCACACGCTGGGCGAGGCGATCGAGTTCGCCAAGGCGGTGACCCCGGCCCAGCGCCGCAAGCGGCACCTGGCCGACGGGCTGCCGCACGCGCCCGGGGTCTACGTGTTCCGCGGCGCGGACGAGCGCGCCCTGTATGTCGGCACGTCGAAGGACATCGCCACCCGGGTGCGGACGTACTTCACCGCGAGCGAGAAACGGGCCCGGATCTCCGAGATGCTCACCGCGGCCACCCGGGTGGAGGCGGTCGAATGCGCCCACTCGCTGGAGGCCGAGGTGCGTGAGCTGCGGCTGATCGCGGCGCACGCGCCGCCGTACAACCGGCGGTCGAAGTATCCCGAGCGGGTGGTGTGGCTGAAACTGACCACGGAGGCGTATCCGCGGCTGTCCGTGGTGCGCCAGCTCGCCGACGACGACGCGACGTATCTGGGCCCGTTCTCGTCACGGCGTACCGCGGAGCTGGCTGCCGCCGGGTTCCACGACGCCGTCCCGTTGCGGCAGTGCACCCACCGGCTGTCCGTGCGCACCCCCACCCCGGCATGCGCGCTGGCCGAGCTGGGCCGCTGTCCGGCCCCCTGCGAACACCGGATCACCACCGACGAGTACGCGCACCGCGCGGCGCTGCCCTTCCGCACGGCCACCCACGGCGACCCGGAACCGATCGTGGACGCCCTGCTGGCCCGAATCACCGCGCTCAGCGACCGGCAGCGCTACGAGGAGGCGGCCGTGGTCCGGTCCCGGCTGATCGCTCTGCTGCGGGCCACGGTCCGGATGCAGCGCCTCGGGTCGCTGACCCGGCTTGCCGAGCTGGTCGCGGCCCGCCGCGACCAGCTCGGCGGGTGGGAGATCATCGTGGTCCGGTACGGGCGGCTCGCCGCCGCGGCGACCTCTCTCCCGCGCCAGCACCCACGCCCGACCCTGGATGCGGCCCGGGCGACCGCCGAAACCGTGCGGCCCGGCCCGGGCCCGGTCCCGGCCGCGTCCGCCGAGGAGACCGAGCGGATCCTCGCGTGGCTCGACCGGCCCGACACCCGCTTGGTGGAAACTTCTGGTGACTGGGTGTCACCGGCCCGTGGCGCCGCGCGGTTCAGTAGCCTGCTCACCAGGGCTGAGGCCGCGGCGTCAAGCCGGGACTCGGCCGTTTGCTCATCGGTAACTGACCGTTCGGATGACCGCCGCTCGCATAGGCTGTAGGGCACGCGGGGTTACCGACGCGTCAGATCGGGCGGCACGCCGTCCGGCCGGCAGTCCGGTGAGCCGGTTCCGGTCCGCCGGATTCCGGCAGCCTCGCCGCCGGTCGCGGTTCTCCGGTGTGCGACCGGGCCCTCGGGTGGTGTTAGCGGTGCGCGCGTGACAGATCGGTGAGGGGGTGTCCGGGTGGATGTCGACGCCGGTCACGGCGCCGTGTTCGGCCGCGCCTTGTCAACGGCACCCACCGAGGCGAGCTTCTCCCAGCGACTGCGCTCACTGCTGAACTTCCAGAGCGGCGACGACGACCCGGTCGCCGCCCTCGCCCGGACCCACCGGGCCATCCACCCCTCGGCCGACGTCGCCATGCTGCGCCGCAGCTACTCGATCGCCGCGACGATGCACGAGGGGCAGAAACGCAAGAGCGGCGACCCGTACATCACCCACCCGCTCGCGGTCGCGCAGATCTGCGCCGAGCTGGGCATGGACACCACCACCCTGGTCGCCGCGCTGCTGCACGACACCGTGGAGGACACCAGCTACACGCTCGAGGCACTGCACGGCGACTTCGGCCCCGAGGTGACGCACCTGGTCGACGGCGTGACCAAGTTCGACAAGGCGTTCTACGGCAAGGTCGCCGAGGCCGAGACGATCCGCAAGATGATCGTGGCGGCCGGCAAGGACGTCCGGGTGCTGGTCATCAAGCTCGCCGACCGCCTGCACAACATGCGTACGCTGGACGCCCGCTCCCCCGCCTCCCGCGCCCGCATCGCGACCGCCACTCTGGACGTGCTCGTGCCGCTGTGCGACCGGCTCGGCATCCAGGCACTCAAGCGCGACCTCGACGACGTGGTGCTGTTCCACCTGCACCCGGACGCGTACACCCGCATCGACGACCACGTGAAGAACCGGCCCGGCTGGGCGCAGTACCTGACGGACGTCACCTCCAAGACATTGGGCGCGCTGCGCCGGTCCAAGGTGGACGCCAAGGTCACCCCGCGCCCCCGGCACTACTACTCGATCTGGAAGGACACGGTCGCCGGCGGCTACACGGTGCCGTTCGACCTGCCCCGCATCGCCGTGGTGATCGACGGGCCGGACACGGACTGCTACGCCGCACTCGGCGCGATCCACGGCCGGTGGCGCCCGGTCGCCGGCCGGTTCAAGGACTTCATCGCCTCACCGAAGAACAACCTCTACCGCTCCCTGCACACCACGGTGACCGGGCCGGACGGCCGCCTCGTCGAGGTCCTGATCCGTACGGAGTCGATGCACCGCTGCGCCGAGTACGGCGTCGCCACCGGCTTCCGCTATCCCAAGTCCGAGTCGGTCGAGACCCCCGGCTCCGATCAGCTCGCCTGGCTGCGGCGGGTGCTCGACTGGGAGCAGGAGACCACGGACGCCGGGCAGTTCCTCGCCTCGCTGCGCTGTGACCTCGCCGAGGCCCAGATCCAGGTGTTCGCGGACGGCAGCACGGTGGAACTGCCCGCCGGTTCCACCCCGGTCGACCTCGCGTACGAGCTGAGCCCCGAGACCGGCGACCAGTGCCTCGCCGCCACGATCAACGGCCGGCTCGCCCCGCTGAGCTCCCCGCTGCGCGACGGCGACGTGGTGGAGATCTTCACCGAGGCGGACGGGCACGTCGAGGTGGAGCCGGACGCCCCGCGCGGCCCCCGCAAGGAATGGCTGCGGTTCGTCAAGTCGACCCACGCCCAGATGCAGATCAACCGCTACTTCGCCGAGGCCGACGCCCCCGGCATCAGCATCGCGGACAAGGTGCGCCTGGGCCGCGCCACGATCGGGCTGACCCTACGCAAGCACGACCGCGGCCTGGCCAGCGAGGTGCCGCTGCGCCGCCTCGCCGAGGAGCTCGGCTACCCCGACCTGGAAACCATGCTGGTCGCGGTCACCGAGCGCAGCCTTGAGCCGGACAATGTCGTCGAGCAGCTCATCGCGCTGGTGGACCACCCGGACTGACGCGGGCTCGGCGGGTGGGTTGCGCCCCCGATAGCCTGACGGGGTGAATCTCCACCGGCGACTGCGTGGCTACGCGTACCAGACGTTCTACCGGTTGCCGGGCCGGGTGCGCCGTCGGCTCGTTCACCTGATCGCCCCGAAGTACCTCGTCGGCGCGGTGAACCTGATCCATGACTCGGAGGCCCCGCAGCCGGGTCGGCTGCTGCTTCTGCGCCAGCCACCGGGCCGTGGCTGGGGGCTGCCCGCGGGCCTGCTGAAGCGGCACGAGCCGCCCCGCGTGGGCGCCGCCCGGGAGCTGTTCGAGGAAACCGGCGTGATGCTCGATCCGTCGGCGCTGGCCCCGGCCGTGCCCAACGCGATCGTCCACGCCCAAGGCTGGGTGGACACCGTGTTCACGGCAGCCGTGCCGGCTTCCCGGACGACGCTGGTCGTGGACGGTGGTGAGGTACTGGAGGCCTGCTGGTTCCCGCTGGACGACCTGCCGCCGCTGACCTCCGCCACGGAACTGCTGCTGGGCCTGTACGGCATCGGCCCGCAGGCGGCACCCGGCGGCGCCTCGTGATCGGTGTCTGCGCGGTGGTTCTGGCCGCCGGGGAAGGGCAGCGGCTGCGCCCGCTGACGGAACACCTGCCCAAGGCGCTGTGCCCGGTCGGCAACGTGGCGTTGCTGGACCGGGCCCTGCACCGGCTGGCCGGGCTCGGGCTGACCGGGCCGGAGACGACCGCGGTCAACGCCGCGTACCTGGCCGGGCAGGTGGTGCGCCACGTGGGTGGGCGCGCGTACCTGTCCGTGGAACCGGACGGCCCGCTCGGGACGTCCGGCGGGATCGGGCGGCTGCGTGGCTGGATCGACGGGCGCGGCGTGCTGGTCGGCAACGCCGACGCCTACCTGGTCGATGCACACCGCGAGCCCGGAAAGGACATCGCGGCTTTGCTCGACGGCTGGGACGGCGAGACCGTACGGATGCTCACCCGGCCCCTGCAGCCCGGCACGCCCGGCGGTTTCAGCGGGCGCCGCTTCGCCGGGTTCTCCCTGCTGCCGTGGCGGCGGGTCCGCCACCTGACCGCACAGCCCAGCGACCTCGTACGGACGGTGTGGCGGCCCGCGGAGGCCAACGGCGAGCTGGAGCTGGTCGACTTCGAGGGGCTGTACCTGGACACGGGCACGCCCGCGGACTACCTGGCCGCTAACCTGCACGCCGCGGGCGGGGAAAGCCTGATCGACCCGGCGGCGACCGTCACGGGCCGGTGTGAGCGATCCGTGGTGGGCGCCGGGACGCTCGTGCACGGCGACATCGACCGTTGTGTGGTGTGGCCGGGCGCCACGGTGTCCGCCGGCGAACGGCTGCACCAGGTGGTACGCGCAGCCCCGGACGTGACCGTCGCCGCCTGAGACGGCGCCGCACGGCAGGCGCCAGGAACAGGCGCCGCTGGACGGCGGGCGCCCGCGTCGTCAGGAAGCAGGCGCGGCCGCATGGGTGTGCGCCGTCGCGGCTAGCATGAGCCCATCCGATTCGGCCAGCTTGGAGCGAGGAGCCCCGCAGGTGAACACCGCGATCGTGCACATCGACTGCGCCACCGATTCCATCCCCGAGGTTGCCCAGGCGCTCGCGGAACTGCCCGGCGTCAGCGAGGTGTACTCGGTGGCCGGCAACGTTGACCTCATCGCGATCGTCCGGGTGCCGCACTTCGACGACATCGCCGAGGTCATCGCGGGCCGCATCTCGAAGACCCCGGGGGTGGTGAACACGGAGTCGCACATCGCGTTCCGGGCGTACTCGAAGCACGACCTTGAGGATGCGTTCGCCATCGGCCTGCCCGACGCCGACTGATCTCCGCGTAACGCGAAAGGGCCCGCCGGGTGGCGGGCCCTTTCGTCGTGCGGTTGGTCAGCGACCGGAGGTGATCTCCTCGCGCTCCTCGCGGGTCACCGGCGGCACGGCGGGCGACACCGGGGCCTCCGCCGGCTTCTCGACCGGGAAGAAGAAGCCCTTGATCGCGGGCGCGAGCGCACCGACCCGGTTCATCTTCTTCGGTACGGTCCAGCCGGCGTAGTCCAGCGGCAGCGGGTGGCCGTGATCGTCCACCGGGCTGAGCGGCTGGTGGACCTCCATGAACCGCCCGTCGGGCAGCCGCTTGATGATGCCGGTCTCCACGCCGTGGGCCAGCACCTCCCGGTCGTGCTGTTGCAGGCCGAGACAGATCCGGATGCTGATGAAGTACGCCAGTGGCGGCAGAATGATCAGGCCGATACGGCCGGCCCAGGTCATCGCGTTCAGGCTGATGTGGAACTTGTCCGCGATGACGTCGTTGCCGCCGGAAAGCGTCGCGACGATCCAGAACGTGAACGCCATCGCCCCGACACCGGTGCGCTCGGGCGCGTCCCGTGGCCGTTCGAGCAGGTGATGGATCCGCTTGTCCTTCAGCCGCCGCGCCTCGATGGCCGGATAGAACATCGGGATCGTGGTCAGCGCCCCCAGCCCCACGACCGCGGGCCAGAAGAGCGGGGGAATGCTGTACCCGTCGCCGAACGGCAACGTGATCTGCCAGGCCGGCATGAGCCGGACCAGCCCGTCCATGAACATGACGTACCAGTCGGGCTGGCTGGCCGAGGACACCTCGTACGCGCGGTACGGCCCGAACAGCCAGATCGGGTTGATCTGGAACAGGCCGGCCATCAGTGCCACGACGCCGAACACTGCCGCGAAGAAGCCGCCCTGTTTGAGCGCGTACCGCGGGAACATGCGCTCGCCGACGACGTTCGTGTTGGTCCGCATCGGGCCGGGCCACTGGGTGTGCTTCTGCTTGAACACCAGCGCCAGGTGGGCGCTGATGAGGCCGAGCAGGCCGCCCGGGATCAGCAGCACGTGCGCGATGTAGAACCGGCCGATGATCAGGTGACCGGGGAACTCGCCGCCGAAGATCGACGCCGAGAGCCACGTGCCGACCACCGGGATGGACAGCATGATCGCGGAGGCGATGCGCAGACCCGTACCGGAAAGGCCGTCGTCGGGCAGCGAGTAGCCCGTGAAGCCCTCCAGGAAGCCGAGCAGGAACAGCACCAGGCCGATCGCCCAGTTCGTCTCGCGCGGCTTGCGGAACGCACCGGTGAAGAAGATGCGTGCCATGTGCACCACGATCGACGCCATGAACAGCAGCGCCGCCCAGTGGTGCAGCTGACGCATGAACAGCCCGCCACGCACCTCGAACGACAGGTGCAACGACGACGCGTACGCCGAGGACATCTCCTGGCCGCGCAGCGCCAGGTAGGCGCCGTCGTACGTCACGTCCTGCATCGACGGGTCGAAGAACAGCGTCAGGAACGTGCCGCTGAGCAGCAGGATGATGAACGAGAACAGCGCGATCTCGCCCAGCAGGAACGACCAGTGGTCCGGGAAGACCTTGTTCAGCAGGCGGCGCAGCGGCGTGGCGACCTGGAACCGCTCGTCGATGCCAGCCGCGGCAGCGCCGGGCATGGCGCCGATGTCCAGCTTTCGGCGCTTCATGGCCGCTCCCAGAAGTCAGGCCCGATGGTCTCTTTGTAGTCACCCGTCGCCACGAAGTATCCCTCCGGGTCCACCGCGATGGGCAGCTGCGGCAGTCTCCGGGTGGCGGGCCCGAAGATCGGGCGGGCGTTGTCGGTGATGAGGAACTGGGACTGGTGGCACGGGCAGAGCAACCGGTTGGTCATCTGCTCGTACAGGCTGGCGGGGCAGCCGGCGTGGGTGCAGATCTTCGAGTACGCGACGTAGTTGCCCCACATCAGGCCCTGGTTGATCGGCGCCGCATTCTCCCGCGTCTTCGCCGCGTCATCCTCGCGCAGGTGGATGAGCAGGGTCGGCGAGTCGGCGTACTCGTTGGTGGCCCCGCCCGGGACGCCGGGGAAGACCGTGATCTGGCCGCCGACGCTGACGTCTTCGGGCCGGATCGGGCTGCCGTCCTCACGGGTCAGGCGGATCTTCTGGCCGTCGCGCGGGGTGAAGCCGGTGCGGAACAGCGGCGGGTCCTGACCGCGGTCGGGCTTGTGCGGGTTCTTGATCAGGCCGCCGATCAGCGGGGCGGCCGCGACCAGCCCGATCGGCGCGAGGCCGAACGCGACCGCGCCCTTGAGCAGCGGGCGGCGCTGGATGCCCAGCTCGTCGACCGTGAACAGCATCGTCTGGCCGGCGATCTGCTGGTCCTCGTCGCTGGAGGGGCCGTCGTGGCGGCCCTGGATGGCGACCTCGTGCGGCAGCAGCTTCTTGGCCCACGCGAGGATGGCCAGGCCGATGGCCAGCAACGCGATGCCCAGCGAAATGCCCAGGATCGGGGTGTAGTAGTCGCTGAGCGTGTGACCCAGCTCGAACTCCCACGGCCACCAGATGTACGCGCCCAGGAATGCCAGCGCCATGATCCCGGCGATCACGAACAGCAGGGCGATGGCCCGCTCGATCCGCTTCTCGCCCTTCGAGCGCGGGTGGGGGAACTGCGACTCGTACGTGACGATCTCGATGTCGTCACGCCGCGCCCCCTCACGGACGATCTCGAAGCGCGACAGCCGAGGGTCGCTGAGGTCGACCGGCTGGGTGCCGCCGGTCTGCCCCTCGTCCTTCGTATCGGTCATGGCCGTGCCTTTCTTGTCCTGCTCTCGGTGCGCTCGGTCATGACTTGCCGGCGATCCACAGGGTCACAAAGACCAGGATGACGATGCCGACCAGGAAGATCGCCAGGCCCTCGGTGACCGGTCCGTACCGGCCGAGGTTGAACACGCCGCCCGGGTCCTGATCCTGCTGGAGCTGGTACGTGACGTACGTGATGATCGCGCGCTTCTGGTCCGGGGTGATCTCGTTGTCGCCGAACACCGGCATGTTCTGCGGGCCGGTCAGCATCGCGGCGTAGATCTGGTCCGCGGTCGCGTCGTGCAGGCTCGGGGCGTACTTGCCGGAGGACAGCGCGCCGCCGGCCCCGCCGAAGCCGTGGCAGGAGGTGCAGTTCTGCCGGAACAGCTCGCCGCCCTCGGACAGCGTGCCCGGGTTGGCCTCGGGGTCGACCGTCAGCGGCCCGGCCGGCACCTGCGGCCCGCCACCCAGCTCCTGGATGTATTGGCCGAGCTGCTTGACCTGGTCACCGGTGAACTGCGGCGTCTTCTGCTCGGCCTGGGCCTCCTGGCGTGCCATCGGCATGCGGCCTGTGCCGACCTGGAACTCCACCGAGGCCGAACCCACGCCGATCAGGCTGGGCCCGCGACCCTCGACACCTCGGGCGTCGCGCCCGTGGCAGGAGATGCAGCTGTTGTCGAACAGCGCCTTGCCCTCCTGGGCAGCGGCGGAGAGCTGCGTGTTGTCCTGCGCGAACGCACCCGGGGCGAAGGCGGTGTACACGCCACCGGCCAGGGCGAGCGCGGCGAGCATGCGGACCGCCGCGCCGATGCGCCGCCGCGCCCGGCTGGGCGCCGACCGCCGTCGGCGGAACACCCGGAAGCGCCGACCGGCGGGGGTGTCAGAAGTCATGGGCCTGAATCCTCTTGAGTTTCGACCTGGGGCGGGCGGGCGGCTACTGCAGCCAATAGATCATGGAGAACAGCGCGATCCACACGATGTCGACGAAGTGCCAGTAGTACGACACCACGATCGCCGAGGTCGCCTGCGCCGGGGTGAACCGGCCCATCGTGGTGCGGATCATGTAGACGATGAAGGCGATCAGGCCGCCCGTGACGTGCAGCCCGTGGAAGCCGGTCGTCAGGTAGAACATCGAGCCGTACCCGTCGTGGTTCAGCGCGATGCCCTCGCCCACGAGGTGGCGGTACTCGTTCGCCTGGCCGAGCACGAAGATCAGGCCCATGACGAAGGTGATGGCGAACCAGCGCCGCAGCGCGAACACGTCACCCTTCTCCGCCGCGAACACGCCGAGCTGACAGGTGACCGACGAGAGCACCAGGATCACCGTGAACGTCGTCGCGTACGGGATGTTCAGCTTCGGGGTGTGCTCTTCCCACATGCCGTAGTCGGCAGCACGGATCGAGAAGTACATCGCGAACAATGCCGCGAAGAACATGAGTTCGCTGGAGAGCCACACGATCGTCCCGACGCTCACCATGTTGGGGCGCGTCAGCGAGTGGATCCGGCTCTTGTCGATGGCTGGGGCCGCTGTCACGGGCTCATTATTGCCCCGCGATCACCGCAACGTGTCGCGGGGGGCCCATTCCGGTACGTGTCGACGCCCGGTGACCGGGCCACCGCGGGTTCGGCCTAGCCTCGAGTGGTGCAGCTCGTCGAAACCCACACCCTCGCGGGCCCGGTAGGGGACACTGTCCCACCCCCGTTCACGGTGGCGGAGATCTTCACCCAGGTCCGGCTGGACAGCCTGATCGCCCTCGGCCTGCTGGTCGCCGCCGCCCTCTACGGGTACGGGGTGCACCGGCTGCGGCGGCGCGGCGACGCCTGGCCGACCGGCCGGTCGGTCGCCTTCCTGCTCGGCGGGCTCGGCTCGATCGCCGCGGTGACCGTCAGCGGGCTGGAGGCGTACGACACCACGCTGCTGTCGGTGCACATGGTCCAGCACATGGTCCTGTCGATGGTCGGCCCGATCTTCCTCGCGCTGGGGGCGCCGGTCACGCTCGCCCTGCGTACGCTGGCCAAACCCGCCCGCCGGCGGCTGCTCGCGGTGCTGCACAGCCGGGTCGTGGGGGTGCTGACATACCCCCTGGTCGCGTTCGGCCTGTTCGTGGCCAACCCGTTCGTGCTGTATTTCACGGGGCTGTACCGGTACACGCTCGAACACCCGTGGGCGCACGAGTTCATCCACGCCCACTTCATCGTCACGGGCTGCCTGTTCTTCTGGCCGCTGCTGGGCCTCGACCCGCTGCCGAACCGCTGGCCGTACCCGGCGCGGGCGCTGCTCATGGTGCTGTCCGTGCCGTTCCACACCGTCCTGGGCCTGACCATCATGCAGAGCCAGACCCTGCTCGGCGGCGACTGGTACCCCGCCCTGCACCTGGCCTGGGCCGACCCTCGCAACGACCAGGTGGTGGCCGGCGGGATCCTCTGGGCGGGCGGGGAGATCGTCAGCGTCACGATGCTCGGCATCCTGGTCGTGCAGTGGATCCGCCAGTCCGAGCGCGAGGCCCGCCGCATCGACCGCGCCCTCGACCGCGAGGAGGCCGCGGAGCAGGCCCGCGCGCAGGCCGCGGAGCAGGCGCTGGTGCAGGCCGCGGAGCAGGCGGCCCCGCAGGCCGAGGAGGCCGCCACGGAACAGGCCCGGCTCGCCGCGACGCAGGTGCGCCCGCAATCGGACGCGGAATAACCGGTTCGCTACGATCAGCGGGCAGCTACGAGCGTGGGAGCCGGGCACGACATGAGCGATGCACAGAGCCACCGGGACGAGCCGGATCGCTACACCATCCTGCTCTACAGCGACGACCCAGCGGTGCGCGACCGCATCCGGCTGGCGATCGGCAGCCGGCCCGCCGCCGACCTGACGGTGGAGTTCGTCGACGCGGCCACCTGGGAGCAGTGCCGCGAGCTGCTCGACACGTATGAGATCGACCTGATGGTCCTCGACGGTGAGGCCGCCCCCGCCGGCGGGCTGGGCATCGCCCGTCAGGTCAAGGACGAGTACAAGGTGCCGCCGCCCACCTGCGTCGTCATCGCCCGCGCGGCAGACCGCTGGCTGGCCGCGTTCGCCCAGGTCGACGAGACCCTGGTCCACCCGCTGGACCCGGTCACCACCGGCCAGACCGTGGCGGGCATGCTGCGCGCCCGCCGCGCCGGCGCGATCCCGCTGGGTCAGATCGGCTGACGTTCCACACCTGCGCAGGGTGACGCCGAGGTCGCCGTCACCACCCGCCGTACCCCCCGGACGGAGGCCCCGCCATGGGTGCACTTACCTGGCCACACCTGCTGAGCGCGCTGCTGCGCGGCGAAGAGCTGTCGACCCAGGACACCGCCTGGGCGATGGGCGAGATCATGAACGGCACCGCCAGCCCGGTGCAGGTCGCCGGGTTTGCGGTGGCGCTGCGCGCCAAGGGCGAGACTCCGGCCGAGCTGGCCGGCCTCGTCGAGGCGATGCTGAGCAACGCCACGCTGGTGCCGTTGCCCGACGACGTCCGCGACGACGCGGTGGACGTGGTGGGCACCGGCGGCGACCGGGCCCACACCGTGAACATCTCCACCATGGCCGCGGTGATCGTCGCCGCCAGCGGCGTCCGCGTGGTCAAGCACGGCAACCGGGCGGCGTCCTCCGCCTGCGGCACCGCCGACCTGCTGGAGCACTTCGGCATCCCGCTCGACCTGGGCCCGCAGGGGGTGGCCCGGACGGTGGCCGAGGCCGGCATCGGCTTCTGCTTCGCCGCCCGCTACCACCCCGGCATGCGGCACGCCGCGGTCACCCGGCGCGAGCTGGCCGTGCCCACGTTCTTCAACATGCTGGGCCCGCTGACCAACCCGGCGCGGCCCCGCGCTGCCGCCGTGGGCTGCTTCGACCTGCGGATGGCCCCGGTGATGGCCGAGGTGTTCGCCCGCCGCGGCGACTCGGCGCTGGTGATGCGCGGTGAGGACGGCCTGGACGAGTTCACCACCGCCGCGCCCACCCGGGTCTGGATCGCCCGCGACGGCGCGGTCTCCGAGGCCGTGGTGGACGCCACGGACCTCGGCCTGCCGCGCAGTGCGCCCGGGGATCTGCGGGGCGGCGATGCGGCGTTCAACGCGGACGCGGCGCTGCGGATGTTCGCCGGGGAGACCGGTCCGGTCCGTGACGCGGTGCTGCTCAACGCGGCGGCGGCGCTGACCGCGCACGCGGGCTTCCCGGGCACCTTCGCGGACGCCATGCGGGCCGGCATCGACCGGGCCGCGGCCACCGTGGACTCGGGCGCGGCGACGGCCCTGCTGCAGCGCTGGGTCAAGGCGGCCCAGGAGGCCAAGGCGGCGGAGCCCGCCTGAGGCGATGATCACGCCCGGTCCCGCTGTGGAAAAGATCATCTTCGGTACGCGGTGAGCTGCCTGCGCGACACGCCGGGCAGCGTCCACCGCTGTGCCCCGATCGCATGACAGCGTTTTCTCAGGATTTCGGGTAATTCCACCTTCCGGCGAAGAGGAGACACCCGTGCGAGAACGCGAGATGCACTGCGTCACGTGCCGGCGCGCCATGCTGTTCGAGATGGCCGCGGGCGAGGACGCCGACGATTGTCCCGAGCTGATCTGCACCGGCTGCGGTACGGCGGAAGTGCTGGTCCCGGCCACCCTGCGGGTGTGGATGCCGACCAGTGACACGCGGAGCCACCGGGTGGCCCCGCAGCAGCGCCGCGCCGCTTGAGGCGAACCGACAACGGCCCGCGTCCCCCTGGGGGCGCGGGCCGTGTCCTTGCGTACGTCAGTGCTCGACGGTGTGCCGGGTCCCGGAGTAGTACTCGAACAGCAGGCCGCAGGCGGAGAAGATGACCGCGACGAGGCCGACCCCGACGAGCCACCACATCACGAACACCAGGCCGATGGCCGCGATCGCCGCGGCCAGCGCCAGCCCGAACGGCCAGTAGCTGCCCGGGCTGAAGAAGCCGATCTCGCCGGCACCCTCGGCGATCTCGCCGTCCTCCCGGTCCTCCGGGCGCAGGTCGATGCGGCGCGCCACGAACCAGAAGAAGCCGCCGCACATGGCGCACAGCAGGCCGGACAGGATCAGCGCCACGGTGCCGACCCACTCGGTGTGGTCGTTCGCCAGGTGCGTCCACGTCGCATACGTGGCCGCGGCGGCGAACAGGAAGAGAGCGACCCCGCTGAAGATCTTGTATTCGGTCTTCATCTGGTCCCCTACTTCCCGATGGCCGTCTGCGGCTGGTACCAACTCTGGTTCTGCCGGCGCGTGTCGAACGGCTTGGTGGTGACGGCGAACGCCTGCTTACCGGTGAAGCCGATGGCGGCCATCGCCTCCGGCGTGGAGTCACCGGCCTCCTTCGCCTTCAGGAACTGGTCGAACTTGTCCGGCGACACCACGACCAGCTCGAACTGCATGAACGCGTGGTACGTGCCGCACAGCTCCGCGCACCGGCCGACGTAGCGGCCCTCCTTGTCGAGGGTCACCTCGAACACGTTGCGGGTGTTGCCGGGGAACACGTCGCGCTTGAACAGCAGCTCCGGCACCCAGAACGAGTGGATGACGTCGCGGCTGGTCTCCTCGAACCGGATCTTCTTACCGGTCGGCAGCACGAGCAGCGGGATCACATCGGACGAACCCACGGTCGAGGCGACCGTCTTCGCACCGATGCCCTGACCGTCGCGGTAGTTGAACTGCCAGTTCCACTTGAACGCGACGATCTCGACGACCTGGTCCGGGTTCTTCGACAGCTTGTCGACGCTGGTCTGCACGATCGCGGTGTAGTAGAAGAGGATCGCGACCACCAGCACCGGGGTGACCGTGTACAGAACCTCCATCGGCATGTTGAACCGGGTCTGCACGGGCAACTCGTCGCCACGCTTGCGGTACCGGATCACACACCAGAAGATCAGGCCCCACACGAAGAAACCGACCACGAGCGCCGCGATCACCGACGCGATCCACAGGTCGTACATCTTGTGTGCCTGCAGGCTCACGCCGTTGCTCGGCCATCCGAAGTTGCCGAACTTCGCACCGATACTGTCCGCGGAACAGCCCGCGAGCAGGGTCAGCAGCAACGCCCCACCGACGCCGAGCCCGGCGAGCCGGACTGCTCGTGGCCGTGCGGCCGAACTCTTTACGCCCACCTGCTCCTGCCTCCTATGCAGCGCCCGCCTGGCGCCGAGCCCCTCATGAGCGCCGCTTGGCGCCGAGCGCCGTGAGCGCCCCGTGAGCGCGGATCCGGACACCGGCGGCAAGGCGTCACCGACGGTCGCACATTACTCGACCAGGCCCTACCGTCCGGTTGCGGGGTCCGATCTTCGGCTCACCCAGGCGTTCCGCCGACAAGCTGGACGATACCGTTCCTGAGGTGGAATACACGCGCGATCACGCCGGTGCCACGGCGTACCTTGACGCGGCCACCGCCGCGCCGCTGCACCCCGTGGCCCGGCAGGCGCTGCTGGCGGCGCTGGAGGACGGCTGGGCCGACCCGGACCGCCTGTACGCGAGCGCCCGCCGCGCCCGGCAGCTGGCCGACGCGGCGCACGGCGCGGTCGCCGAAGTGCTCGGGGTGCGGCCCGACGAGGTGAGTTTCACCGCCAGCGGCACGGCCGCGGCGCACGCCGCGGTGCTGGGCGGGCTCGCCGGGCGGCGCCGGGCGGGCAGCCGGCTGGTCCATTCCGCGATCGAGCACTCCGCGGTGCTGCACGCGGCCGCGCTGCACGGCGACGCCGCGCCGGTCGGCGTGGACGTGCGCGGCCGTCTGGATCTGGACGCGTGGCGCGACGCGGTGGCCGCCCCGGGGGTCGCGCTGGCCGCCCTGATCAGCGCGAGCCACGAGGTCGGCACGGTGCAGCCGGTGGCCGAGGCGGCTCAGGCGTGCACGGCCGCCGGGGTCCCGCTGATGGTGGACGCGGCCCAGTCGCTGGGGCACACCGCCGTACCGGCGGGCTGGTCGCTGCTCACCGGCAGCGCCCGCAAGTGGGGCGGGCCGCCCGGGGTGGGACTGCTGGTGGTGCGCAAGGGCGTGCGGTGGCTGGCGCCGTACCCGGGTGACGACCGGCACCGGCCGCACCCGGCCGGCGCGCTGGACCTGCCCGCGATCGTCGCCGCGGCGGCGTCGCTGCGCGCCGTGGCCGCCGCGGCGGCGGCCGAGGCGGTACGACTGTCCGCGCTGGTCGAGCGCATCCGGGCGCGGGTCGCGGCGAGCGTGCCCGACGTGGAGGTCGTCGGCGACCCGGCGCAGCGGCTGCCGCACCTGGTCACGTTCTCCTGCCTGTACGTCGACGGCGAGGCGCTGCTGCACGCGCTGGACCGCGCCGGGTTCGCGGTCTCGTCCGGCTCGTCGTGCACCGCCTCCACACTGCGCCCCAGCCACGTGCTGGAGGCGATGGGGGTGCTCAGCCACGGCAACGTACGGGTGTCGCTGCACCGCGGCACCACCGAGGCCGACGTGGACAGATTCCTGGCCGTGCTGCCCGGCATCGTCTCGGAGCTGCGCGCGGCGGCCGGGGTGAGCGGGCTGTGATCATTCTGGACTGTCTGGGCCAGCGCTGCCCGCTACCGGTGATCGCGCTGGCCCGGCGGCTGCCGCAGGTGCCGGTCGGCGAGGTGGTCCGGGTGCTGGCGGACGACCCGGCCGCGGCCAACGACATCCCGGCGTGGTGCCGTCTCAAGGGCCAGCAGTACGTGGGGGCGGCCGACGGCCCCGGCTTCGACGTGCGCCGGGTCAGCTGAGGTAGTCGACCACCTGCGGCACCGGGTCCTTGGCCAGGTGGGTGTCCACCACCAGGCGCGGCCCCAGGTACGGCTCGTACTCGGTGGCCCGCTCCAGCACGCGCACCCAGTCGGGGACGCCCTCGTGGTCGCGGGCGGCGTAGCGGGCCTCGACCCGGCGGCGGTGCTCCGCGTCGTCGCCGCAGACCACCTCGACCACCCGCAACGGCACCTCCATCCGCTCGGCCAGATCCACCCACATCTGCCGGGCGGCGCGCACCGGGTTCACCGCGTCGATGATCACACTGTGCCCCATGGTGAGCTGCGTCTCGGCCAGCGCGGCGACCACCGCGTACGCGGCGAAGCCGGGGCGGGGCTCGGTGACCTCGTACGACTGCAGCGTGAAGTCGACCGCGTCGACCGCGAGGACGGCGGCGGGCAGCGCCGAGCCGACCTGCCGGGCAAGCGTGCTCTTGCCCACGCCCGGCAGGCCGGCGAAGACGGCCAGGACCATCCGCGGATCAGGCGGGCAGGTGTGGCAGGACTTCGGCGGCGGCCTCGTCGCCGTACGAGTCGGCGAGGCGCTTGGCGAAGAAGTCGCTGCGGATGTCGTACTCCTGCGGGCCGACCGTCTCCAGCACCAGCGCGGCCACCAGCGAGCCGACCTGTGCGGCGCGCTCCAGCCCCAGCCCCCAGCTCACGGCGGCGAAGAAACCGGCCCGGAAGCCGTCGCCGACGCCAGTGGGGTCGCCCACCACGACGTCGCGGGCCACCGGCACGTGGATGCGCTCCATGCCCCGGCCGGTGATCTCCACACCGTCCTTGCCCAGCGTGGTGACGCGAATCTTGACGTGCTCCAGCACCTGCGCGTCGGTGAGCTCTGCCTTCGTCTCCAGCAACGACTTCTCGTACTCATTGGTGAGCAGGTAGTCGGCGCCCTGGATCAGGGTCAGCACGTCCGCGCCGTCCATGCGGGCGAGCTGCTGAGACGGGTCGGCCGCGAACGCGAACCCGCGGGCCCGGCACTCCTGGGAGTGGCGGATCATCGCGGCCGGGTCGTTCGCGCTGATCAGCACGAGGTCGAGGCCGCCCGCGCGGTTGGCGACCGGGGAGAGCTCGATGTTGCGGGCCTCGGACATCGCGCCCGCGTAGAACGAGGCGATCTGGTTGAGGTCGTCGTCGGTGGTGCAGACGAAGCGGGCGGTGTGCGCCACCTCGCTGACATGCACGGAGTCGCAGTCCACGCCGTGCCGCTCCAGCCACGAGCGGTAGTCCGCGAAGTCGGCGCCGACCGCGCCCAGCAGGATCGGGCTCAGCCCGAGCTGGCCCATCCCGAACGCGATGTTCGAGGCGACCCCGCCGCGGCGCACGACCAGGTCGTCGACGAGGAAGGACAGCGACACCTTGTGCAGTTGGTCCGCGATCAGCTGGTCGGCGAACCTGCCGGGGAAGTGCATCAGGTGATCGGTGGCGATCGAGCCGGTGACGGCGATCTTCATGTGAACCCTCGTGGTCGGGTCGGCGGGATTACCGGGAGAGCCTACCGGTCCGGCCCCCGCCGGACCGTTCTGCGCCGCGTTGCAGACACGGCGAGGCCGCCCCTTGGGGTGGTGCCCCCGGGGACGGCCGGTCGTGCGTGGGTGCGGAGCGGCTCAGTGGAACGAGTCGCCGCAGGCGCAGGAGTTCTGCGCGTTCGGGTTGTCGATGGTGAAGCCCTGCGCGTCGATGCGGTCCGCGAAGTCGATCGTGGCACCGGCCAGGTACGGCGCGCTCATCCGGTCGACGACGACCTCGACGCCGTCGAAGTCGGCCACGACGTCGCCGTCGAGCGAGCGCTCGTCGAAGAACAGCTGGTACCGCAGGCCCGAGCAGCCGCCGGGCTGCACGGCGATCCGCAGCCGCAGGTCGTCGCGGCCTTCCTGCTCGATCAGGGCCTTGACCTTCACCGCGGCGACGTCGGTCAGGATGACGCCGGTCGGCGCGGCGGCCGGGGCCTCGGTCGACTCGGTGTGCGCTTCAGTGGTCACTGCGGTTCTCCCTGCGAAGGCGGATGGTGCGATGGAAGAGGTCATGCGTAGTCAACCAACGCTAACCCGCACCCGGGCCATTCCCAATCGGCGGGGGCGAGATGTGTCCAACACCCGATTGACCTACTGAACCCCTGCTCAACGGCTCCATTGCCGGGCCAGCCGGGCACCGATCTCGCACAGTCCGCGGGCCGGCTCGGCCAGCGCGGTGCGCTCGTCGCCGAAATGCTCGACGAGCGAGTGCAGTTCGCTCACCCCGGCGTTCGCGGCTTCCCGGTGCCCGGTTTCCACCCGTCCGGCCACCACCACGCAGGGCAGGCCCCGGTCCCGGGCGGCGCCCGCGAGCCCGGCGCACACCTTGCCGCGCAGCGACTGATGATCGAACGCCCCCTCCCCCGTGATCACGAGGTCGGCGGCGTCCAGCTCGGCGCCGAGCCCGATCAGCTCCGTGACGAGGGCGACGCCGGAGACCGTACGGGCGCCGAGGGCCAGCAGGGCGGCGCCCACGCCACCGGCGGCTCCCGCGCCCGGGCGCCCGGCCAGCCCGGAGGTGCCGAACGCCCGCTCCAGGACCCCCGCGAAGTGCTCCAGGGCGGCGTCCAGGCGCAGCACGTCCGCCCGGGACGCGCCCTTCTGCGGGCCGTAGACGCTGCTGGCGCCGTACAGGCCGGTCAGCGGGTTGTCCACGTCCGTCGCGGCGACCAGCGCGACCTGGCGCAGCTGCGGGGCGGCGGCCAGCCCGGCTGCGGCGGTGAGCGCGGCCCCGCCGTACGGCAGGGCGTACCCGGCGGCGTCGACCGGGGCGGCGCCCAGCGCGGCGAGCATCCCGGCGCCGCCGTCGTTGACCGCGGAGCCGCCCAGGCCGACCACGACCTCGGTGGCCCCGGCCTCCACCGCGCCCGCGAGCAGCAGCCCCAGGCCGTACGAGGTGGTGACGTTGGGGTCGCGCTCGGCACCGGTCAGCAGGTGCAGGCCGCACGCCTGGGCGCTCTCCACGTACGCCGTGGCGCCCGCCAGCAGCACCTCCCCGGGCACCGGGCGGCCGAGCGGGTCGACCGTCCGGACCGGGACCCGGCGGGCGGGCAGCGCCTGCGCGAGGACCTCGACGAAGCCAGGGCCGCCGTCGGACAGCGGCCGCTGCACGAGGTCGTCGCCGGGCGCCGCGGCGGCCCAGCCCTCGGCCAGCGCGGAGGCCACCCCGGTGGCGGGCAGCGTTCCGGCGAATTTGTCCGGACAGATCAGGACGCGCACCCCCGGGAACCTACCGGGGGCGCCGGGTGGTGACCGGCACCGGGCGGCCGCGCGCGCCCGGCGTGGGATAGGACACGATTTCTCGCGTGTCACGCTGTGGAAACATGGTGCCGTGACGTCGACCTGGACCGAACCCTCCCCCACCGCGACCGCCCTGCTGCTGCTCGGCCACGGCTCCGACCCGGCCAGCGAGCGCGGGGTGGACTGCCCCGGCGACCTGCCCGCGCCCAGCGACCCCGGCCTGGTGGCACGTGCCGAGGCGGCCAAGGCGGCGCTCGGCGACCGCGTCTTCGTGCTCGGTCACCACTACCAGCGCGACGAGGTCATCCGGTTCGCGGACGTGACCGGCGACTCGTTCAAGCTGGCCCGGGAGGCGGCGGCCCGGCCGGACGCGGAGTACATCGTCTTCTGCGGCGTGCACTTCATGGCCGAGAGCGCGGACATCCTGACCGGCGACCACCAGCGGGTCGTGCTGCCCGACCTGGCCGCGGGGTGCTCGATGGCCGACATGGCGGTGCTGGGTCAGGTGGAGACCGCCTGGGATTTGTTCGTCGACCTGGGCATCGCCGAGTCGGTCGTGCCGGTGACGTACATGAACTCGTCGGCCGACATCAAGGGCTTCGTCGGCCGCAACTCCGGGGTGGTCTGCACCTCGTCCAACGCCAAGCGCGCGCTGACCTGGGCGTTCGAGCGGGGCGAGAAGGTGTTCTTCCTGCCCGACCAGCACCTGGGCCGCAACACGGCCGTGCGGGAGATGGGCTTCGACCTCGACGACTGCGTGCTGTACGACCCGCACAAGCCGCACGGCGGTCTCACCCCCGAACAGCTGCGCGACGCCAAGATGATCCTGTGGCGCGGGCACTGCTCGGTGCACGGCCGGTTCACGCTGGACAGCGTCCGGGAGGTCCGCGAGCGGGTGCCCGGCGTCAACGTGCTGGTGCACCCCGAGTGCCGGCACGAGGTGGTCCGTGCGGCCGACCAGGTGGGCTCCACCGAGTACATCATCAAGGCGCTGGACGCCGCGCCGGCCGGCTCCGCGTGGGCGGTCGGGACGGAGCTGAACCTGGTCCGCCGGCTCGCACTGGCCCACCCGGACAAACAGATCATGTTTTTGGACCGGACGGTCTGCTACTGCTCGACGATGAACCGGATCGACCTGCCCCACCTGGTGTGGGCGCTGGAGGAACTGGTGGCCGGCCGGGTGCCGAACCAGATCACGGTGGATCCGGACACCGCGCACCAGGCCCGGACGGCTCTGGACCAGATGCTCGCCCTGCCGTAGCTAAGCGTCACTCAGCGTCACGGTCGGTCACCCGAACGAGCCCTCAAGATTTCTTGAGCAATGCGGGAGATCAGCAATTCGTGCCATCCTGAGCATTCTGGTGGTTTCTGCAATCGTCACTCAGCGCTATAGTGCCCGGGCGGCGCTTCCGCGGGTCTCCCCCCGACCTGCGCGCCCCACCCCCCGTTTCCACGGGCGCTGACGCCCCACGCTGGAGGTTGCGTTGACCGACGACGTCCTGGTCGTACACGGTGGCTCCCCACTGCACGGACAGATCCGCGTCCGTGGTGCCAAGAACCTGGTCTCCAAGGCCATGGTCGCGGCGCTGCTGGGTGAGACCCCGAGCCACCTGTACGACGTGCCGCGCATCCGTGACGTCGAGGTCGTCAGCGGCCTGCTGGAGCTGCACGGCGTCAAGGTCAGCGACGGCGCAGACGACGGCGAGCTCGTCATGGACCCCACGAACGTGGAGAGCGCCAGCACCGACGAGATCAACGTGCACGCCGGCTCCAGCCGTATCCCGATCCTGTTCTGCGGGCCGCTGCTGCACCGCCTGGGCCGCGCGTTCATCCCGGACCTCGGCGGCTGTCACATCGGGCCCCGCCCGATCGACTTCCACATCCAGGCGCTGCGGCAGTTCGGCGCGGTCGTCGACAAGACCCCCGAAGGCATGCACCTGACCGCCCCGAACGGGCTGCACGGCACGAAGCTGGAGCTGCCGTACCCCAGCGTGGGCGCCACCGAGCAGGTGCTGCTCACCGCGGTCCGGGCCGAGGGCGTCACGGAGCTGCGCAACGCCGCGGTCGAACCGGAGATCATCGACCTGATCTGCGTGCTGCAGAAGATGGGCGCGATCATCACGGTGCACACCGACCGGGTCATCGAGATCCAGGGCGTGCCGCGCCTGCACGGCTACCGGCACAAGCCGATCCCGGACCGTATCGAGGCCGCCAGCTGGGCCGCCGCGGCGCTGGCCACCCGCGGCGAGATCGAGGTGCTCGGCGCACAGCAGGCCGACATGATGACGTTCCTGAACGTGTTCCGGTCCGTGGGCGGCCAGTTCGAGGTCACCGACGCCCGCGCCTCGCGTCCCGGCGTGCCGGGCACCGAAGGCGGCATCCGGTTCTGGCACCCCGGCGGCGAGCTGCAGGCGGTGGCGCTGGAGACCGGCGTACACCCCGGCCTCGCGACGGACTGGCAGCAGCCGCTCGTCGTGGCCCTGACGCAGGCCCGCGGCCTGTCGATCGTGCACGAGACCGTGTACGAGCAGCGCCTGGGCTACACCGAGGCGCTGGGTGCCATGGGCGCCACCATCCAGGTCTACCGGGACTGCCTCGGCGGCACCCCGTGCCGCTTCGGGCGCCGCAACTTCAAGCACTCGGCGGTCATCGCCGGGCCGGCCAAGCTGCACGCCGCGGACCTGGTCATCCCCGACCTGCGGGCCGGTTTCAGCCACCTGATCGCCGCGCTCGCCGCCGAGGGCACCTCCCGGGTGTACGGCGTGGATCTGATCAACCGCGGCTACGAGGACTTCGAGGGCAAGCTCGCGGCGCTGGGCGCCCACGTCGAGCGACTCTGAGGTCACCGCGCTCGGGCCGGCCGTCCGGCCCGAGCGCGCCGAGGGCCACGCAGGCGCTCTTGGCCAGGACCGCTACGCTTTGCGGGTGCCCTCCCTGTTTCGCCGCAAGTCCACCGACGTCGTCTCCGACGCCATCGAGTCCGTGACCCCGGAGACCCCGGCCGCGTCGCGGCCCAAGAGCTACACGCCGAGCAAGAAGGAGCTGGGCCAGGCCACCCCGAAACGCGCCGCCACCGGCCGCCGGGTCTCCGAGGCCACCCCGCCGGCCAACCGGCGCGAGGCGTACAAGCAGATGCGCGAGCGGCAGCGTCAGGATCGCGCCGACGCGGCAGAGGGCATGCGCCAGGGCGACGAGCGTTACCTGCTCGCCCGCGACCGCGGCCCGGAACGCGCCCTGGTCCGCGACATCGTCGACTCCCGGCGTACGGTCGGCACCTGGTTCTTCGCCGGCGCGCTCATCGTCCTGATCGGCTCGTCGGGGCGGATGCCGGCCGCGGTGCAACTGGCCTCGAACCTGCTGTGGGCACTGCTGGCCATCGGCGTGATCGTGGACAGTGTCCTGATCTCGCGCCGGGTCAAGCGGCTGGTCGGCGAGCGGTTCCCGAAGACGACCCAGAAGATGGGCTCGCTCTACCTGTACGGCATCATGCGCGGGCTGACGTTCCGCCGCATGCGCGTGCCCAAGCCGCAGATCGAGCTCGGCGCCAAGGTCTGAGCCCCACCGCCCCGCCGACGATCAGTCGATCACCGGGACCATCGGGTAGGCGTACCCGGCGCCGTCGCCGAACGACGTCAGCGTGTGCATCCCCCAGCAGCTCACCGCACCGTTGGTGAGCAGCGCGCAGGAGGTCGCGCCGTTGGTGGCGAACGCGGCCGCCGGCAGGTAGCCCGCGCTGTTGAACACCGCCTGAGCCTCCGGCTCGCTCGCGCGCAGCAATCCGTTGCCGGTCTGCCCGTCCGCGCTCGCACCGAAGCACCAGCCCTGCGCGTTCGGGCTCTTGACGCACGTGACGTCGCCGCCCAGTGCCACCTTGGAGGCGCCCACGTCCGGCACCACCGTCGGGGCGGAGCGGTCCGTCGTGTCGCCCAGCCCGAGCTGACCCGAACCGCCCGCACCGAAGCACGACAGCGTCTTGGCCGGGGTCTGCGACACCGTGCAGGTGTGTGCCCGGCCGGCCCCGATGCTGGTCACGGTGACCAGGCCGGGGATCGGCGCGGCCAGCGAGCCCGACGACGCCGAGCCGAGCCGTCCCGCGCCCGGGTCGCCGAAGCACCACACCGCACCGGACTGCGGATTGACCGAGTTGTACTGGTTCACCGCGCACACGTGCCGGTCGCCGGCCGTGATCAGCGAGACTCCGGTGAGCTCGCCCTGCGCGGTCAGCACCTCGGCCGGCGCCGGGTGCGGCTGCGTCCCGGTCAGGCCGGCACCGAGCAGGCTGGACGTACCGAAGCACCACAGGGTGCCGCCGGACTTGCGCGCGCAGGTCACCTCGCGGCCGACCGCGACGTCGGCGATCGGGGTGAGCGGCACCTTGGCGACGCCGGCCGTCGGTGACGCGGTCTGACCGGCCTGACCGGTGTCGTTGGCGCCCCAGCAGTACAGCTCGTTGATCGTGGTCGTGGCGCACGCCGTCGCCGCGCCCACCGACACGGACCGGGCGACCGCGGTCGCGGGCAACGGCACCTTCACCGGGACAGGCACGGGGATGCCCGCCGCCGAGCCCGCAGCGCCGAAGCGGTTCGGGCCCCAGCACCACACGGCCGAGTCGCGGATGATGCAGCTCGCGTCGACGCCCGTGGCGAGCCGGGTGGCGCCGTCGAGGCCGACGATCGACTCGCTGGGCTGCGTCCGGCGCTGGGTCTGGCCCGTGCCGGTCTGCCCCGAGCCGTTCGCCCCGAAGCACCACAGCGACCCGTCGCGGGTCAGCGCGCAACTCGTGTCGCCCGCGCCCGCGACCACCGCCGTGGCGGTGTCCACGTTGAGCACCGCGACCGGCGCCGAACGGTCCCGCCCGCTGCCGTCGCCGAGCTGCCCGGCACCGCCCGCCCCGTAGCAGCGGGCCTGACCGGACAGCAGGGTCACGCACGTGTAGTGGTTGCCCGCGCTGACCGCGACCGCGTTCGGCACGTCCACCGGAGCCGGGGAGCCGGACGCGGTGACCGGGCGGCCGAGCTGCCCGACGTCGCCCGCGCCGAAGCAGGACACGGTCGCACCGGCCAGCACGCACGTGTGGTCGGTCCCGGCGCTCACCGCGGACACCCCGGTCAGGCCGGTCACCCGTACCGCGGAGGTTGCCGCCGACGGGCTGCCCGAACGCTGACCCTTGTCGTCCGCGCCCCAGCATGCGACGGTCGCGTCGGTCAACCGGGCGCAGGCGTGCCGGGCACCCACGGCGACATCGGTCGCCGCGGCGGGCAGCGTCACCCGTACCGGGGTGGCGCTGGACGCGGGCCCGCCGAGCTGGCCGGCCGCGCCGTCGCCGAAGCACCACACCTGGCCCGCGGTCACGGCGCACGTCGTCGCGCCGCCGGCCGCGACCGCGGTGACCGCGGACAGGCCCGGCACCACGGCCGGCGCCGTGGACGATCCGGGTGCTCCGGGCGCCGCGCCCCAGCACCACAGGGCACCGTCACCGGCCACCGCGCAGGCGTGCCGGGTACCCGCGGCGATCCGGGTGACGCCGCCCGGGCCGGTCACCGCGACCGGTCCGCTCGCGATCGCCACGGTGGAGCCGTCGCCGAGCTGGCCGCCGTCGTTCGCGCCCCAGCACCGTACGCCGCCGTCGACGTGCAGCCCGCAGGCGAACGCGGCGCCGACCGCGACGGCGCGCCACGGCGCCGTGGGGGTGGCCACGGCCACGGGCGACAGGGCGGAGCCGGTGCCGTCGGCGTAGCGGGCCTGGACCTGGAAGCGGTACACCCGGCCGTCGGTCAGTTCCCGGACGGTCATCGCACTGTCGGTACCGGTGCGAACCTCGGTGCCGTCGCGCAGCACCCGCCAGCCGGTGACCGGCTTGCCGGCCGCCGCCGCGGTGAACGTCAGCAGCGTTTCCTCGTGGCCGCTGCGCGCCTGCAGCGTGGGGGCGTCCGGACCCGGCGAGACCGGGGTGACGGTCACCGCCTGCGACTCCCCCGATTCGACGCCGCGCCCGTCGAGCGCGGTGACGGTGTAGTGGTACGCGGTGCCGTTGTCCAGCGCGCCGTCGCGTACCGGCGAGGAGACGGTCTCGGTGACCAGCGTGCCGTCGCGGTACACCCGGTACCGGGCGGGGGCGGGCACGGGCATGTCCCAGGTCACGGTGACCTCGCTGTCCCCGGCGTCCGCGGCCACACCGGTGGGGACGGCGGGCGGGATCGCCTTCGGGGTCACCGACACCGCCGGCGACGGCACGGACTGCTGGTCGTCGGCGCCGATCGCCACCAGGGCATATCCGTACGTGACGTCGTTGAGCGCGGAGGTGTCCACGAACGTGGTGTCCGTCTGCACGCCGCCCAGCGGCAGCCCGTCGCGCAGGAGCTGCCAGCGGGTGATGCCGTTCGCGGCCGACCAGGACAGGATCACCTGGCTGTCACCGGCCCCCGCGGCGAGGGCGGCCGGGGCGGCCGGGGCAGGAGCCGGTACGACCGTGGCGGCCGTGCTCGCCGGCCCGGTCGCCTGGTTGGCGTTGCGGGCGATGAGCGTGTACCGGTACGTCGTGCCGTTGCTCAGCCCGGTGTCGGTGTGCGTCATAGCCGTGCCGGGCAGGTCGGCGACCACGACCCCGTCGCGGCGCAGCTCGTACGCGGCGACCGAGCCCGTGGGGGCCTCCCAGCTCAGCGCGGCCGCGCCGTCGCGGGCGCGGACGACCAGCGGACCCGGGGCACCGGGCACGGCGAGCGGTGTCGCGGCCCTGGCCGGGGACAGGGCCGAGGACTGCCCGGCCACCACCACCTGGACCTGATACTGCAGCGTGACCCCGTTGGTCAGGCCGGTGTCGGTGCTGTGCGTGACCGGGGCGTTGACCGTACGCAGGTACTTCCCGTTGCGGTACAGCAGGTAGCGCTGCGCGCCCGCGGTCGACGACCAGGTCAGGTCGACCCGCGCGTCGCCGGCGGCGGGGGTGAGCCCGAACGGGCTGCGCTGCCCGGCGGCGGTGGGCACGGCAGTCAGATTCACCGACCTCGAGACCGTGCCGTTGCGGTTCACCGACTGCACGGTCAGCAGGTACGAGTGGTTGTTGCGCAGGTTGGCGATCACGAACGAGCCCGCCGACGTGGGCAGCGAGGCCACCCGGGCGCCGTTGAGCAGGAGGCGCACCGTGACCGCCGGGGACGGCACCGGCGTGTTCCAGGTGATCGTGACCTGACTGTCCTGGTTGCGCAGCGTCACCCCGGTGGGTGCGGGCGGGGGCGGGAGCGGAGTCACCGATTTCGCCGTCGTCGCCTTGGACTTGCGGCCGCGGGAGTCGACGCTGCGGACCGCGTACTTGTAGGTGACGCCGTTGCGCACGACGGTGCTGGACCACTTGGTGCCGTGCACCTTCTTGGCCACGACCTCGCCGTTGCGCAGCACGTCCACCGCGGTGGCGCCCTTGGGCAGCCGCCAGGACAGGCTGACCCGGCCCACCCCGGCGGTCGCGGTGAAGCCGGTCGGTTTGGCCGGTCTGGTCGCGGCGACCGCGGCGACGCTGCCGCTGAGCAGCACGGCGATGCAGGCGAGCGCGATGACCAGCAGTTGACGCGGCCGGGTACGGATCAGCGGCACGTGCCCACTCCCGAATCGGAGAACGACGACGTGGCGGGCTTGGCCTCGGCGAAGTTCCACTGGTAGCCGGTGTCGTTGAGGCGCAGGAACAGCACCCCGAACAGCGCGACCGAGGTGTCGGCGAACTTGGCGTCGGTGACCTGCTGGACGTCCGGGTGGTCGCTCGACAGGCCGTAGTTGTTGGCGCCGCCCGTGCCGACGACCCAGGTGCGCATGCCCTGCGACTCCGGTTCGCGTGTCGGCGGCGCCATGGTCACGTTGTCGATCGCGGTGGCCGGTCCCAGCGGCGCGAACCGCTGGTAGTTGTGGTCGTGCGCGGTGAGGATGACGTCCACCCCACCGTCGTACAGCGTGTTCCAGACCGGGGTCATCGGTGCGTACGCGCCGTGCGCGCCCAGCGAGTACAGCGGATGGTGCCAGTACGCGAGTGTGCAGCGGTTCGGGTGCGCGGCCAGGTCGGCCTTCAGCCACTTGATCATGTTGCTGGTGTCGTTGCACGGGGTGACCGGAGCGCACAGGTTCGAGTTGATCGCGATGAGGTGCCAGGCTCCGACGTCGTAGCTGTACGTGCCCGGCACCCCGTACGGGGTGTCCTTGTGCGCGGCGGCGCCGAAGTAGCCGTAGTAGCCGGCCCCGCTGGGCGTCTTGTACTCGTGGTTGCCCGGAATCGGATGGCTGATCGCCTTGTACGGGCCGAAGAACTGGTCGTAGACGTTGACGAACTCGTCCAGCTTCCCCTCCTCGTACTGCAGGTCGCCGAGCGGAAGGAAGGCCGCCAGCCGCTGCCCCGCGAGTTCCGCGGCGACCGCGTCCTGCCGGCAGCCGGGCTTGTCGCCTTCGCCACCGCGGTACATGGGGTTGGTGGGTGCGCAGGAGATGTCGCCGACGACCGCGATGAGCTGGCCCTCCGCCGACGGGAGCTGCTGCGCCACCACCGTGCGCCCGGGAGCGGAGGAACGGGCGGCCACCACCGCGGCCGAGGCCACCGTGGGCACGAGGACGATCGCCGCGAGCGCGGCGAACACGGTCATTCGCCCGCCCCGGCGACGCAGCCTCAGGTGGTTCATCCCTGCACGGTGGCGGGTGCGGAGTGCGCGCCCGGTGCGACCCGGGTGCAAAACCGGTGCGGGGGTGCGCCGCACCGCAGCCGCACCCCGCCGTGCACCGATACGCTCCCCCGCCCCGCCACGCTGGCCGGGTTGCCAGGTCCACCCACGCGGCGCCGGACCGCCCCGCCGGTGGACCGAGACCGAAAGGCAGGACATCCGTGTACGTGACCGTGCGCGACCGCCCGGCGGCCTCCGCGGGTCGCGCGGCGGGCCGGGTGGCCACCACGGTGCTGCTGCTCGGCATCGTCAGCCTGCTCACCGACATCTCCTCGGAGATGGTCGCCGCGGTCCTGCCGCTGTACCTGACCGCGCAGGCGGGACTGGGTTATCTCGGCTACGGCCTGGTCGACGGCGCGTACCAGGGGGTCAGCGCGCTGGTCCGGATGGTCGGCGGGTACGCGGGCGACCGCAGCGACCGGGCCAAGTGGATCGCGGTGGTCGGGTACGGCGTGTCCGCGCTCAGCCGGATCGCGCTGCTGCCCGCGCACGGCCTCGCCGCCATCACCAGCGTGATCACGGTGGACCGGCTCGGCAAGGGGCTGCGCACCGCGCCCCGCGACGCGCTGATCGCGAACGCCTCCCCGCCACACGCCCTGGGCCGCGCGTTCGGGGTGCACCGGATGCTGGACACGATCGGTGCCGCGCTCGGGCCGCTCGTTGCGTTCCTGCTGCTGGCCGTCGTGCCCGAGGGGTACAACGCGGTGTTCGTGGTGTCGTTCGCGTTCGCCATGGTCGGCCTGGCCGTCCTCGTGCTGCTGGTGCCGGACCGGCGTACCAACCGGGGCACCCGGGTACGCCTGGCCGCCGTGCTGCGCGAGGTGACGACCGGGCCGCGGCTGCGCCGCCCGCTGCTGGCGTGCGCGCTGCTCGGCGCGGTCACGGTCGGCGACGGCTTTCTGTACCTGGTGTTGCAGCAGCACGGTCGGCTCGACATCCGGTGGTTCCCGCTGCTGTACGTCGGCACGAACGTGGCGTACCTGCTGCTGGCGCTGCCGCTGGGCCGCCTCGCCGACCGGGTGGGCCGGGCCCGCGTCCTGCTCGGCGGGCACCTCGCACTGCTGACGGTCTACCTCGTGGCGGCCGGGCCGAGCCGCGGCCTGGTGATGATCGTCGCGGTGCTGGCGCTGCTGGGAACGTTCTACGCGGCCACGGACGGGGTGTTGCCCGCCCTGGTCAGCCGCCTGGTCACGCCCGAGACCCGGGCCAGTGGCATCGCCGCCGCCCAGACCGTCACGGTTGTCGCCCGTTTCGCCTCGTCGGTCGCGTTCGGTGCACTATGGTCGGCCGTCGGGGCGCGCTCGGGGCTGATGGCGTTCGCGGTGCTGCTCGCCACGGCCCTGCCGGTGGCGACCGTGCTGCTGCGCGGCACCGGCCGCACGCCGGAGGCGGCCGGTGCCCCCGTCGCAGCGTCGCCCGACGAGGACCGATGACCGCGGCCCGAACGGAGACCGATGAGCACCATGACGGCGGGCCCGAGCGGAGACCGGTGAGCGACGGCCCACCGGACATGCCGGTCGCGGACGGGGACGCCGGCGCGGGCGGCCGTGACCGTGCCCGGCTGATCGCCGTACTCGCGGTGACCGTGGTCGCCGTGCTCGGCGCGGTCGCGTACGTCGTCCATGCCCGGAACGAGTCCCGGCACGCCGCCGAACGCGCGCCGCACGCCGCCACCGGCGGCGACTGGGCCGCGGTGTCCGCGGGCCCGCACGTGGCGTTCCGCAACACCGGCGCGGGCGCCGATCAGGGCCACGTCGCGGTGGTCCCGCTGACCGACCCCACCGGGCCCCGCGCGATCACCCCCGCCAGCTGCGACCGGTTGTACGCCACCCGCGTCCGGGCCGTATGCCTGTCCGCACGCACCGTCCTGGCCACCCGCAGCTACCAGGTCCGGCTGCTGCGGCCCGACTGGTCCACGGAACGGGACCTGGGTCAGCTCGCCGGTCTGTACAGCCGCACCCGGCTCTCGCCCGACGCCGGCCAGGCGGCGGTCACGGCGTTCGTGTACGGCGACTCGTACACGAGCCCCGGCAAGTTCTCCACGCGCACCACGATCAGCCCCGCGAACGGCGGGAAACCGTACGACCTGGAGACGTTCGCGCTGGTGGTCGACGGGAAGGTGCGCCGCGACCGGGACCGCAACTTCTGGGGCGTGACGTTCGCCGACGACGACCGCTTCTACGCCACCGCCCTGGTCGGCGGCCGGACCTGGCTCGTCCAGGGCAGCATCGCGGCCCGGCGGCTCACCGCGCTGTTCGACGACGTCGAGTGCCCGTCGCTGTCCCCGGACGGCACGCGGATCGCGTACAAGAAGCACGGTGACCTGCCGGACGGCCAGTGGCGGCTGACCGTGCTTGACCTCGCCACCGGGCGGCAGACCCCGCTCGCCGAGACGCGCAGCATCGACGACCAGCCGGAGTGGCTCGACGACCAGCACGTCCTGTACGGCCTGCAGAGCGGCCCGATGGCGGCCCGGACCACGGACGTGTGGGTCGCCGATGCGGGCGGCGGCGGCAGTCCGCGGCTGTTCATCCCCAACGCTTGGTCACCCACGGTCGTCCGGTGAGCACAAGCGGCTACGTTAGGTGATCCTCGGCCTGCTCACACGTACGTGTGAGGCCGAGCATCGTCGATCCGGCCGGACGGACCCCCGCCGCGACGGCCGCCCGGCCGGGACCGCGGCGAACCCGCGGACGGTGCCGGTGGACGATCCAGCCGTCGTGGCCTGCCGATAGGATGCCCGGCGTCGGAAACCCGCCCACCGGAGCGCGCCGAACGTCGTCGCGACCCCGCGGAACGGACGACGCGGAGAGATCGTCGGCACCCTGGCGTCCGGTACGTCCGCGCCGTTAATCTCCTCCCCGATAGCCCTGCACCGAAGCCGGGCGAATCTACCCGGTGTGCACCCCCGCCACCGCCCGGATACCTCGACAAGGTGGATCTCGCCGTGACGGAGCGTCGCCAAGCATCGGCTACCCCTTCGGGTGCCCGATGAACGGCTGGAGCTCGCACGCGGGCGGCGGCGGCTGGGACGACGAACCCGGCTGGCTGTACGAGATCACCTGGGAGTGGGAGCCGGTGCCCGGCCAGCGGTACCCGGGCGACCAGGGGCGCCTGCGCGCGGTGCACACCCCGGTGTTCGACCCCACGGTCGATCCCCCGCCCGCCGATCCGCCCGCCTGGACCGAGGGCGCCGACATCCACCAACCGTCCCGCGACTCCGCCGCGGGACGGCGCGCCGCGAACGCCGCCGAACAGCCCGCGTGGAACCGGCCGATGGCGCAGCCCATGAGACCGCTCGACAGCCGTACGCCGTTCCGCGACGCGCAGCCGAACCTGCAGGAAGCGCTGGCCAACTACTACGGCCCCCGGATGGCCGAGCGCAACGCCCGCCCGCCCGCGGCCCCCTCCTCGCCGCCGCCCGCGTCTGCACCGCAGTCACGTCCCGGCGACTCCCCTCCGGCGCAGCCGGGTCGTTCCGGGCAGATCGTGCCGCCGCGGGACGGCCGGGGTGGAACGCCGCCGCGCGGTGACGCCCCGGCGCAGCCCGGCGGTGACGGCCGTCCGATGCCACCGGTACGCCGCGACGCCACCCCGTACGTCGGCGGGCCCTTCGACGATCCGCGCCCGATCTCCCCGGCCGATCGTGGTCAGCCCGGCTCGCCGGCTGCTCCTTTCCCCGGGTCGTCTTCCTCGTACCGAGGGTCCGGCCCTGCCCCACATCCCGGGCCTTCCTCGTATGCGGGGCCTTCCCCCCGCCCCGGGCCCTCCCCGCGCTCTGGACCTTTGCCGCACCCGGGCCAGCCCGCACACCCGGGCCAGCCCGGGTACCCGGGATCTGGCGCTTTCCCGGGCACCGAGGCGTTTCCCGGACCCGCCGGTGCGCCGCCGACCGCGCACCGGCCCGGTCCCCCGCAACCGCCGGCCCGGCCGGGTCCGCGCGGGGCGCAACCTCCGTACCCGCCCGGTGGCGCCCCGCCGCCGATGCGCGCGGGTGACATGCAGCCGGGAGCCTGGCCCGGTGAGCCACAGGCTGCGCAGCGGCCCGGTGACGTGCCACATCCGCGCAGCGGACACCCCATGCCCCCGCACGGCCACCGGCCAGGATGGCCGGATCCGTCCATTCAGCCCGGCGGATCCCGCGAAATGCGCCACGGCGGTGCGCCGGAGGCCCGGCCGCGCTCCGGCGCTCCGTACCAGGGTCCCCGGCCGCAGCCGGGCCATCAGGACACCCGGCCCCAGCCGAGTCACCCGGACACCCGGCCCCAGCCGGGCCACCAGGGTTCCCGGCCGCAGCCGAGCTACCCGGACGGCCCGCCGCGACCGGGTTATCCGGACGGCCGGCGTCAGCCCGGCTTCCCGGACGCCCGGCCACAATCGGGTGTCCCGTACCAGGACGGCAGCGCAGACACGCACGGCGCACCGCCCCGGGACGCCGTGCCACCGCCCGGCGCATGGCGACACGACCAGGCCGGACACCAGCCGCCGGCACCCCACCCGTCGGGCCCGAGGCCCGAGAACCAGGCACGCGTACGCCCGATGGACCGGTCCCGCCCCGATGCGGCGTATCCCGAGGGCGGGCCGCGGGGGCCTCGGTCCGGCGTACCGCTGCCCGAGGCACGCCCCGCCTCCGCACCGCCACGAGGCCCGCAGCCACCGGCACCGCCGTACGGGCGGGCATCCGGCGCGCCCGAACACGGCTCCGCCGCCCGCCCGTTCGACGGCCGGCGCCGCGATGCCGACGACACACCGCCGTTCGGGTTGCCGGCGGTGCCGCGCCCGGCGCCCGGCACCGAGGCGTCCCCGTTCGCCCGGCGCGAGCCGTCGCCACCGGCAGCCGGAACTCCGCCGATGCCGCCGCGCGTCGTACCGGAAGCCGGGCCCCCGGTGCAGTACCGGCCGATGCCGCAGACGCCGTACCCGTCGCCGCAGCCTCGGCACGCCCCGACGACCGGCGACGACCCGCACGTGCGGCACGAGATTTCACACGAGGCACGCCAGGTCATTCCTCGGCCCGTCCCGCCGCGTGCCGAGTCGTCATCGACTGCCGGCCTCCGGGACGAGGCGCGCACCGAGACCCCGACGACGCCCGCAGCCACACGGCCCGATGCCGTTCAGCGCCCCGACACGGCTGCGCGGCAACCGGCCGCGCCGCGTCCGCAGGCTCCGGCGGACCTGACGATCACCGAGCGGCTGTCGGTCGACGCTGCTTCCCCGGCCGCGGACGCGGCGCCCACCCAGGCGGCCGTCAGCACGCCCGTTGCCCCCGCGGCAGCCCAGGCGGCCGTCAGCACACCCGTTGCCCCCGCGGCCGTCAGTACACCCGCGGCCCCAGCGCCAGCCCAGGCGGTCGTCAGTACACCCGCGGCCCCAGCCCCAGCCCAGCCCGCAGCCGTCACCACACCCGCGGCCCCGTCGGGCGCTGCATCCCCCGCCGAGACTGCGCCGGCACAGCCCGCCGCTGCGCCCGCCAACCCGCAGGGCGCGGCGCCTGCGTCCAAGCCGCCGGCGCCTGTGCCGCCGACGAGCTGGTTCGCACCGATTTCGGCGCCCCCTGCCGCCGAGCAGCCCGTTTCCGCGCCGCCACGGCGTGACGACGCCCAAGCGGACGAGCATGCCGACGCCGCCCGGCGCCCGATGGGCGACGTGTCCGGTCACCGGCCGGTCGAGAACGGCGACGTGCCGCTCTCCCCCGACGAGGCAGGGCTGAACCGCCACTCCTCGCGGAAGGCAACGGCGGACGTCGATGCGGTTGCCAACCCGTCGGCGCAGGGGACCACGGCAGGCGCCGACAACGATGACAGCGCCGCTGACCAGCCCGAGAGCGAATCGCGTGGGCTCGGTTGGCTGCTGCAGCTCAGTGGACTCGGCGCGCCGACACTCGGGCCGCGGCCGACCACAAACCCGCCCGCCGGGTCCACACACGACTCCGGGGCGACGACCGACGCGCCGCTCGCGGTCGCCGCACCGGCCGTTCACACTCCGCCCGAATCCGATCTGCGGGAACCTGCCCCGGCAACGCGCGACGCGCAGGACCCGTCCGATGCCGGTCCCGCCGAGCCGGAACCGCGCGCCATCGAAGCGGACGATCAGAAGCCCGCCGCCGAACCGGACGAGCACACGCCTGTCACTGACGAACCGAGCGCGCCGGAACTCATCGCCACCGAAACGGACGCGCACACGCTCGTCGCCGCCGAAACGCACGAGCGGGAGCAGGCGAACGCCGAAACAGGCCTGCAGGAATCAGTCGCCGAGCAGGTGGATGCGCGGGAAACGGCACCTGCGGAGCAGGAAGCACAGCAGTCTGTCGTCGGGCCCGACGAACAGAACCAGGACAACGCCGAGGCAGAACCGGCCGACGCGACCACATCGGATTCCCCGGACGGCGCACCCGCCGATGCCGCGGAGAGCGCTGCCCCGCGCGAGGCAGCCGACCCAGCCGACGCAGCCCACCCAGCCAAGGCGCCTGCACCGGCACCGGCAGAGATGAACACGGTCGCCACGGCACCCGCAGCCCTCGACGTGGACTCGACGGACGAGCCGGCGCCCGAAACGCCGCCCGCATCCGAGCCGACGCCGCACGATCCGACCCTGACCGCGGTCGACACGGAAACCACCCCGGCGACAGAGCCCGGCACGGACACGGCCGTGTCCGACGACGCAGACCTACCGCCCACTGCGGATCCGGCCGTTGACCGGCTGCCCGAGACCACCTCGTCCACAGCCGACGCGGCGAGCGACGGATCCTCCACTCTGGAAGCTCCGGTCCGCCCCGGCATCGAGGCCGAGGCCGCGCAGCCCACCGAATCCACAGCGCTGACCGAAACCGCCGAGCCGGAGGCGGCCAAGACCGACGCGGCGAGCGACGGATCCTCCACTCTGGAAGCTCCGGTCCGCCCCGGCATCGAGGCCGAGGCCGCGCAGCCCACCGAATCCACAGCGCTGACCGAAACCGCCGAGCCGGAGGCGGCCAAGACCGAGGCGGCCGTACCGGAAGCGACCCAGACCGAGCCCACCGCCTTGACGGAAGCGACCCAAACCGAGCCCACCGCCGTGGCGGAAGCGACCAACGCGGAAGCGACCAACGCGGAGGCGACCAACGCGGAGCCCGTCGAGACCGCGGCCGCATCGACCGGAACCACCGGCCCGGCCCCCGTGGCCGCCCGGACCGACCCCGAGCAGGTGCTGGCCACGTACCCATGGCGGTTGTGCCCGGAAACGCTGCGGGAGCTGGCCGACGACCTCGGCCCGCTGCGGGCGGTGCGGGATCGCCTGGCGGACAAACTGGAGTACGCGGAGCGCAACGCCGTCCGTGCCCGGCTGCTGAGCCTGCGGGCGGTGGCCTGCCGCGCGCTGGGCGAGCTGGACGCGGCGCTCGCGGACGCGAACGACGCCCTGAGCCACGCGGAAGCGACCACCGACCTGCACCTGACCGCGCTCGTCCGGGTCCGCCTGGCGCGGGTGCTGCAGTGGCGCGGCGAGTACGCCGAGGCCGACCGCCAGTTCACCGAGGCCGACTCGGCCGAGCTGCCGCACACGCTGCGGGCGGCGATCGCCGAGCTGGCCGCTCGTTCACGTTTCGAGCAGGGGCGTTACCTGGAGGCGTGCACGCTGTTCGAACGGGCGCTGGACCTGTGCCGGGTCGAGGATCCCCGGCTCGTGGCGCGGGTCGAGTCGGCCCTGGACGCGGTGCACGCCCGGGTCCGTGAGTCCGGCTGGGGGCCGTTCGCGCGCACGGCCGAGGAGGTCCGGCGCCAGCCGGTACGGCCCCAGCCGTCGCAGGACCACGAGTCGGGCCGGTGGGGGTACGCGGACGCGGACGGCACGCTGGTGGTGCCGCAGCAGTACGCGGACGTCGCGCCGTTCCACGAGGGTTTCGCGTGGGTACGGCGTCCGGCCGGGCGCGCGTGGGAGCTGATCGACGCCGCGGGTGCCACGGTCATCGGCGTGGACGCCGGGTACCTGGGGGTCGGACCGTTCGCCGAAGGGCTGGCGTGGGTCACCAGGGACGGCACCGGCGGCTGGTTCGCGGTCGACGCGGCCAACGAGGTCGTGGTGCCGGGCGGCTTCGACGACGTACGGGCGTTCCACAGCGGGCTGGCTCCGGTGCGGCGCGGCGTCGGCTGGGGCGCGGTGGACCGTACCGGGCGGCTCGTGGTGCAGCCGAAGTATCTCGGTTTCGCGACCGCGCTGGCGGGCGGGCGGCTGCTGGACGGCTTCAGCGACGAGGGCCTGGCCGTGGTGGACGCGGGCAACCGCAAGGGCGTGGTGGACCGCAGCGGCCGGGAGGTCGTGGCTGCGACACATGCCGCGCTGCTGATCCATCCGACGGCGTTCCTGGTCGGTGACCGGGACGGGCGGTGGGGCGCGCTGGACCGTACGGGCGATCCGCTCGTCGAGGTGGTACACCCGAACCCGGCCGCCGTGCTGGACGAGCTGGACCAGCGGCAGGCGGACGACCGGCCCGTCCTGTAAGGGGCGAGTAGGGTCGCGGGCATGGAGTTCCGTCACCTCGGCCGTTCCGGCCTCATGATCAGCGAGATCGCTTACGGTAACTGGATCACTCACGGCTCCCAGGTCGAGGAGGAGGCCGCCGCCGCGTGCGTGCGGGCCGCCCTCGACGTGGGCATCACGACATTCGACACCGCGGACGTGTACGCGGGCACCCGCGCGGAGGAGGTGCTCGGCCGCGCACTGCACGGGCAGCGCCGGGAGGGTCTGGAGATCCTCACCAAGGTCTACTGGCCGACCGGCCCCGGCCCGAACGACCGCGGCCTGTCCCGCAAACACATCATGGAGTCGATCGCCGGTTCGCTGCGCCGCCTGCAGACCGACTATGTCGACGTCTACCAGGCCCACCGGTACGACTACTCGACTCCGCTGGAGGAGACGATGCAGGCGTTCGCCGACATCGTGCACTCCGGCAAGGCCCTCTACATCGGTGTCTCGGAGTGGAAGGCCGCGGAGATCCGGGCGGGCGTCGAGCTGGCCAAGGAGCTGAAGTTCCAGCTCGTCTCGAACCAGCCGCAGTACTCGATGCTGTGGCGGGTCATCGAGGCGGAGGTCGTGCCCACGTGCGAGGAACTGGGCCTGGGCCAGGTGGTCTTCTCCCCGATCGCCCAGGGCGTGCTGACCGGCAAGTACCTGCCGGGTCAGCCACCCCCGGCCGGTTCCCGGGCCACGGACGAGTCCGGCGCCGGGTTCATCCAGCGGCTGCTCGCCGACGACGTGCTCACGACCGTGCAGCGGCTGAAGCCGCTGGCCGAGCAGGCCGGGCTGTCGATGGCGCAGCTCGCGGTCGCCTGGGTGCTGCACAACCCGAACGTCTCGGCCGCCATCGTCGGCGCCTCGCGCCCCGAACAGGTCTACGACAACGCGAAGGCGTCGGGGGTGAAGCTCGACGCCGACCTGCTCAAGGCGATCGACGAGATCCTCGACCCGATCGCCGAGCGCGACCCGGCGCACACCGCCAGCCCGGCCCGCCGCCCCTGACCGGTGCGGTTCTGGGCCGGGCTCAGAACTCGGCCCAGAACCGCATCCACTCCAGGCCCACCCGTCCGGCGAGGTCCGGGATGCCGACGACGTCGCACAGCAGACCGACGAACGAGAAGAACCACACGTTGACCCGGGACTGCCACAGCAGCACGAACAGCAGCATGAATCCGTACGGGGCGAACAGGTCGTAGGCGCGCTGGTACTCCCGGTTCAGCCAGGGCCGGACGATGTTGCCGCCGTCCAGGCCGGGCACCGGCAGGAAGTTGAGCACGCTCGCGGTCACCTGCAGGAAGCCCAGCGAGGCCAGGGCGATCCAGAAGTTCGCGTGCTCGCCGATGATCTCCCCGCCGCTGAAGCCGAGGTCCTCGCCCCCACCCAGCGCGAACGGCACCGCGATGAGCAGCGCGAACACCACATTGGTGGCCGGGCCGGCGAGGCTGATCAGGGACTCGCGCTGTCGCGTACGGACCAGCGAGTGGTCGATCCACACCGCGCCGCCGGGCAGGCCGATGCCGCCGAGCACCACCGCGATGATCGGCAACACGATGGACAGCAGCGGGCTGGTGTACTTCAGCGGGTTGAGCCGCAGGTAGCCGCGCTCGGCGACGCCGCGGTCACCGCACGCGTACGCGACCGCGGCGTGGGCGTACTCGTGCAGGCACAGCGACAGCAGCCAGCCGCAGACGACGAACAGGAACACGTCGACCCGGACGTTGCCGAAGGCGGTCCACGCCATCCAGCCGCTGACCGCGGTCAGCGCGACGATGCCGACGAACACAGGGCTGGGGACGAACGCGCTGCGCGGCCCCACCGAGCTGGAGACGTTCACTCGGCCGGCAGCAGACTCATCTTGTAGTCCTCCCGGTCGTCCTCGACCAGGGTGACGGCGGTGATCCCGGCGCCGGCCAGCTCACGCCACGCCTGGCCGATCCACGACTCGGCGTCCGCCTGGCTGCTGAACGTCTCCGCGGGCCCGGCCATCGCCTGACCGTCGACACCCTCGTACCGCCAACTCCACGGCATGCCGCAAGCCTCCCTCGTGTCCGTCAGCTCGTGTCGATCAGGTTGCCCGACGCCGTCCACCCTACGGCCTCACGGGCGCCGTTCGGGGCCGCCCGCACCCGGACCGGCCGCGGCCTTAAGGTACGGGGCATGTCCGTTGATCGGTGGCACACCGTCCTGGTGCTCGGCGGGATCCGCTCCGGCAAGTCCGCGTACGCCGAGTCCCTGGTCGCGGACGCGTCGTCGGTCCGCTACCTCGCCACGGCCGCCGGGGCGCCCGACGATGCCGAGTGGAGGGCCCGGATCGAGGCCCATCAGCGGCGCCGGCCGGGTACCTGGAGCACCGAGGAGACCGGCGCCGACCCGCAGCGGCTGGCCGTGCTGCTGGCGGACGCCAAGCCCGACGACACGCTGCTCGTCGACGACCTGGGCGGCTGGGTGGCCGCCCTGCTCGACCCGGCGCGCCCGACCGGCGACCCGGCCGGCCCGAGCGGCGACCCGGCGCGCGGGGCCGGACCCGACGCGGAGATTGCGGCGCTCGCCGCCGCGATCCGGGAGTGCGCCGGCCGCGTCGTGGTCGTCAGCCCCGAGGTCGGGCTCTCGCTCGTACCGACGACGCCGGTGGGCCGGGCCTTCACGGACGCGCTCGGCGACGCGAACCAGGCCGTCGCGGCCGCCTGCGACCGGGTGGTGATGGTCGTCGCGGGCCGCCCGATCTGGCTGAAGTCGGACGGCGGGCCCGCACCGCAGCGCGACCGTCACGCCGCGCCGGGGGCGACGAGCCCGCCGCCGGACGGCGCGGACCGGTCACCGGCCACGAGCGCACCCCCCACCGGGGCGGTCATGGTGACGCCCGCCCCGATCCCGGCCGCGGACCGTCCGGCCGCGCCGACACTGGTCGCCCCGCCGGTCACCGCCGATCCCGGCACCACCGGGGCACCGCCGAGCATCGCGCCGGGCATGGATCTGCCGCTGCCTGACAACGACTCCGGCCCGGACGCCCGCGACCGCCTGGAAACCCTGGACCTGCCCGGGGCGGGCCTTGGCGCGCTCGTCGAGGCGGTGGAGTTCAGCGCCAGCGCCCAGGGCACCGCGGTGCCCCGGCCGTGGGGGCCGGTGCGGCTCCTGCTCATCGCGGGCGAGCACACCGGCGGCGCCGCCGCCGGTGCGGACCCGGCCGACGCGGAACGCCGCCTCGCCGAGGTCTCGGCCGGCGCCGGCCCACTGGCTCGGCTGGCCGCCGAGGCGGGCGCGGACATCCAGATCGTCCGGGTCGCGGCCGCGGGCGCCATGGAGGACGGGCCGGTGCTCGACGCGGACGGCGTACAGGCCGCCCTGCAGCAGGGCTGGGCCCTGGCCGAGCAGGCCGCGGACGAGGGGCGCGACGCGGTGGTGCTCGGCGCCTGCGGCACGGGTACGGAAGCCGCCGCGACCGCCGTGATGGCCGCCTGCACCGGCACCGAGCCGGTCGCCGTGTTGCCGCGGGTGCTGCTGCCCGGCGGCCGGTACGACGACACGGCGTGGATGCAGCGCTGCGCGGCGGTCCGCGACGCGCTGCACCGGATCCGCCGGGAGCCGCGCGGGGCCCGCGACGTGCTGTCCCAGCTGGGCGGCGCGGACGTGGCCGTGGCGACCGGGGTGCTGCTGGGCGCGGCGTCCCGGCGGTTGCCCGTTCTGCTGGACGGCCCGGTCGGCGTCGCCGCCGGGCTGGTGGCCCGGGATCTGGCCGCGCAGTCGCGGCACTGGTGCCTGCTGCCCGAGGCGGGCCGGCTCGCGCTGGTCAAGCAGGGCGCCGACGTGCTCGGCCTGACCCCGGTGCTGCAGCTCGGCCTGGACCTCGGCGAGGGCGCGAACGCGCTCGCCGCGCTGCCGCTGGTCCGCAGCGCGATCGGCCTCGCCGAATCCCTCGCGGTGCACCCGGCCTTGCTGGACTCGCCGGGTGACGACGGCTGGGACGACGCCGAGTTCGCCGAGCCCGAACCGGACGGTCCCGGCCCGGCCCGCGCCCCCGGTGCGTGACCTCGCGGCGGGGGTACGGCTGGCGGTCACCACGCTGACCGTGTTCCCGTTGCGGGCCGGCCGGGTGGACCGTGGCGTCGCGGCGGTGGCGATGGCGGCCGCCCCGGCGGTTGGTGCACTGCTGGGCGTGGCGGTGGCCGTGGTGCTGGCGGCGGGCCGCGCGGCCGGTGCCCCGGGTCAGCTCGCCGCGGCGCTGGCGGTGGCGGCCGGTGCCCTGCTCACCCGCGGAATGCACCTGGACGGGCTCGCGGACACGGTGGACGCGCTCGGCTCGTACCGGTCCTCCGGCGCTGCACTGGAGATCATGAAGAAGCCGGACATCGGCCCGTTCGGGGTCGCGGCCATCGCGCTGACGCTGCTCGTGCAGGCGGGCGCGTTGGCCGGGGCCGGCGCGGGCGCGGTGGTCGTGGCGTGGACGGCGGGGCGCCTGGGGGTGCCGCTGGCCTGCCGCCGGGGGGTGCCCGCGGCGCGGCCCGAAGGGCTGGGCGCGCTGGTGGCGGGGACCGTACCGGCGCCGGTCGCGGCCGCCGCGGTGGTGCTGGTGGCGACCGCGGCGGTGTGGGCCGTCCCGGGCCGCCCGTGGCAGGGCCCGGCCGCGGTCGCCGCCGCGAGCCTGGCCGCGCTGCTGCTGGTACGCCACGCGGTGCGCCGCTTCGGCGGGGTGACCGGCGACGTCATTGGCGCCGCCGTGGAGACCGCCACGACCGTCGCCCTGATCGGTCTTGCCCTGGGCTGAGCGCTACCGCGTCGCGTCGTACTCCTTGACCAGCCGCTTCGGTGCGGTACGCCGCCACGCCTCCACCACGACCTGGCGCAGTTCGGCGGGGTCGGCGGTGGCGAGCTCGACCCGGACCCAGCCGTAGCGCCCGACGTACTCGGCGACCGCGTACGTCCCGGGCGCGCCCGCGATCAGCTCGGCCTGCTCCTCCCGGGTGGCCTTGACCGACATCGTGGGCGAGCCGGGCGCGCCACCGGCGATCATCTTGTCGCCGACCCGCAGCGTGGGGTGCCCCCACTGCTCCACCATCACCTCGCGGGTGCCGGGCAGCTCCAGCACCCACGCGCGCACCTGCTCGTAGGTGACCGCCATTCAGCGCACCGACGGCTGCACGAACGGCGGTTTCACGATCCGTGCCTCGGTACGCCGCCCGCGGATGTCCACCTCGACGACGTCGCCGTCGGCCAGCCCGGCGGCCGTGTCGAGCAGGGCCAGCGCGACACCGACCTTCTTCGTGGGCGAGAACGTGCCGCTCGTGGTCTCGCCGATGAGCTGCTCACCGGCGTACACCTGCATGTGGCCGCGGGGGATGCCGCGGCCGACCAGCTCCAGGCCGCGCAGGCTGCGGCGCGGGCCTGCGGTCTTCTCCGCGACCAGCGCGTCGCGGCCCCAGAACTCGGGTTTGGACCAGCCGACCGCCCACCCGGCGCGGGCCTGCACCGGGCTGATCTGCAGGGACAGGTCCTGGCCGTGCAGCGGGTAGCCCATCTCGGTGCGCAGCGTGTCGCGGGCGCCGAGCCCGCACGGCTGCACCCCGGCGTCGATCAGGGAGTCCCAGACCGCGCCCGCCTTGTCCCACGGGATGACCAGCTCGTAGCCGTGCTCGCCGGTGTAGCCGGTGCGGCACACGACGATCTCCGGCGCGGCCATGAACGACATGTAGTCCAGCTCGGTGGGCAGGCCGAGCTTCGTCAGCACGTCGGCGGACCCGGGCCCCTGGACCGCGAGGACCGCGTACGTGCGGTGCTCGTCGGTGACCGTGATCCCGGCCGGCGCGGCGGCGGCGAGGCGGCGCACCACCTCGGCGGTGTTGGCCGCGTTCGGGATCAGGAAGACGTCGTCCGGGCCGTACAGGTACGCGATCAGGTCGTCGACCACCCCACCGGTTTCGTCGCAGCACATCGTGTACTGCGCCTTGCCGGGGGCGATGCGGCCCAGGTCGTTGGTGAGGCAGGAGTTGACGAAGTCCGCGGCGCCGGAGCCGATCACCGACGCCTTGCCCAGGTGCGAGACGTCGAAGACGCCGACCGCCGTACGCACCGCGGTGTGCTCCTTGATCACCCCGCCGCCCGCGTACTCCAGGGGCATCTCCCAGCCGCCGAAGGCGGCGAACTTGGCGCCGAGCGCGGCGTGGCGCTCGTGCAGGGGCGAACGCAACAGCGTGCCAGCGACCTCGGTGGACATGGGGGTCAACTTACCGCGCGGCGCGCCGCGACGATCGACGCGATCCCGCCCGTTCGCACGACGGGGGCGCATCTGTCGTTAGAGTCGGCGAGATACCACCGAGCGGCGCGACCCGTGCCGGTCGGGGCCCATTGCGCCGGTCGCGCCCAGGAGGCGCGGGTCCGGTCCCGGACGTCCGCGGAGATCTCGAGTGACCCAGTCCGTCCCCTCCCTCAGCCTGGTCGACAGCGACCCCGCCGAGCTGGCCGTCGATGCGATCGTCATCGGCCTGCACAGCCAGCCCGACGAGGGCGGCGCCGTGCTGCCCGCGTCGGGCGCGGAGAGCATCGCCGCGGCGTTCGACGGCAAGCTGACCGCCACCCTGGCCCTGCTCGGCGCGACCGGCGCCCCGGGCGAGGTCACCAAGCTGGCCACCCTGGGCACGGTGTCCGCGCCGCTGCTGGTGGCGGTCGGCCTGGGCGACGAGCCGTCCGGCGCGGCGCCGGACGCCGAGACGCTGCGCAGGGGCACCGGCGCCGCGGTACGCGCCCTGGCGGGCAGCGCCACGGTCGCGCTGGCGCTGCCATTGCCGGACGACGCGGACGCGCCCGCGGTGCTGCGGGCCATGCTGGAGGGCGCACTGCTGGGCGGGTACCGGTTCGCGGGTTACAAGACCAAGCCGCAGCCGAGCCGCCGCGAGCCGGTCACCGCGCTGCAGGTGTACGTGCCGGATGCGGCGGACGCCGCCGCCCGGGCCGAGGTGGAGCGCGCCTCCATCGTGGCGCGCGCGGTGCGCCTGACCCGCGACTGGGTGAACCAGGCCCCGAACGAGCTGCGCCCGCCGCAGTTCGCCGACGCGGTGGCGGCGGCCGCGCAGGGCACCGGCCTGGCCGTGGAGGTGCTGGACTTCGACGCGCTCAAGGCGGGCGGCTACGGCGGCATCGTGGCGGTCGGCCAGGGTTCGGAGGCGCCGCCGCGGCTGGTGAAGCTGAGCTACACCCCCGCCGGAGTGGCGAACCCGAAGCGGGTGGCGCTGGTCGGCAAGGGCATCACGTTCGACACCGGCGGCATCAGCATCAAGCCCGCCGCGGGCATGTGGGAGATGAAGTCCGACATGGCGGGCGCCGCCGCGGTCGCCGCGGTCCTGCTGGCGGTGGCCGCGCTCAAGCCGGACGTCGCGGTCACCGGCTACCTGGCCATCGCGGAGAACATGCCGTCGGGTACGGCGTACCGGCCGGGCGACGTCATCACGATGTTCAACGGCAAGCGGGTGGAGGTGCTCAACACCGACGCCGAGGGCCGCATGGTGCTGGCCGACGCGATCGCACGGGCCTGCGCGGACGGCACGGACTACCTGTTCGAGACGTCGACGCTGACCGGCGGCCAGGTGGTGTCGCTGGGCAAGCGGATCTCCGGTGTGATGGGCGAGCCGGAGACCTGCGAGCGGGTCAAGGCCGCGGGTGCGGCGGTGGGCGAGCCGATGTGGCCGATGCCGCTGCCCGACGACGTCCGCAAAGGCATGGAGTCGGACGTGGCCGACATCTGTCAGACGAACGCGAGCATGGACCGCGCCGGCCACATGCTGCAGGGCGGGGTGTTCCTGCGGGAGTTCGTGGCCGACGGGGTGCCGTGGGCGCACCTCGACATCGCGGGCCCGTCGTTCCACACCGGCGAGGCGACCGGCTACTGGACCAAGGGCGGCACCGGCGTCCCGGTCCGTACCCTGCTGGCCCTGGTGGACGACATCGCCGCCAACGGCTGAGCTGGCCGGCTCCGCTTCGCTCCGCGGGCGATCGCCTGATACACCGCTGACTCGGGGTTCTGACGACTGCACACCCCGCAGTCGTCAGAACCCCGAGTCACCGGCGGCGATCGCCGGTCTGGCGCAACTCATCTCCTACGCTTTTGGCGGCTGTTGTAGTCGCGCATGCGCTGGGGGTAGCCGAGCAGCCGGACGTCGTAGATCGGCAGGGCGAGCTGGTGGGCGAAGCGGCGGGCGATCTCGGGGGACTCGATGCGCCGGCGGGTCCATTCGCCGTCGTGTGCCACGAGCAACACCGTGGTCTCGGTCACGCTGGTGCGGGGTTCGACGAACGCCTCGACGCCCCGACGGGACCGGACAAACTCCGCAAGATGCTCCAGATCGGCACGATCCACCGGGCGTCCGAAGCGCCGCGCAGGCTCTCTGCGCCGCCGGAACCAGGCCACGGAGCACTCCTCACGGTCGATTGCGGAAAGGGTACGTCGCCGCCGGGTGTCGTTCGGCACCTGGCTGCATCGATCGGCGCTGCAAGTGACAAGATGACCTGGACGACTTGTGACCGTTTCCATAGTGAGATCCACGTGGTGACGACGCGACCTTGGAGTTGACGTGAGCCAGCCGAACACCTTCGACATCGTGATCCTCGGCGCCGGCAGCGGTGGGTATGCATGCGCCCTGCGCGCCGCCCAGCTGGGCCTGACGGTCGCCCTCATCGAGAAGGCCGAGGTCGGCGGCACGTGCCTGCACCGCGGCTGCATCCCGACGAAGGCGCTGCTGCACGCGGGCGAGGTCGCGGACCAGACCCGCGAGAGCGAGCAGTTCGGGGTCAAGGCCGACCTGGTCGGCATCGACATGGCCGGGGTGAACGCGTACAAGGACGGCGTGGTCGCCCGGCTGTACAAGGGCCTGCAGGGCCTGCTCAAGCAGCCGAGCATCACGCACGTCGCGGGCGCCGGCAAGCTGGTCGCCAAGGACACCGTGGAGGTCGACGGGCGCCGCTACACCGGGCGCAACATCGTGCTCGCCACGGGCTCGTACTCGCGCAGCCTGCCCGGCCTGGAGATCGACGGCCGCCGGGTGATCGCCAGCGAGCACGCGCTGCGCCTGGACCACGTGCCCGCCTCGGCGATCGTGCTGGGCGGCGGCGTGATCGGCTGCGAGTTCGCCAGCGCCTGGAAGTCCTTCGGCGTGGACGTGACCATTGTGGAGGCGCTGCCCCGCCTGGTCGCCGCGGAGGACGAGGAGATCTCCAAGCAGGTCGAGCGCGCGTTCCGCAAGCGCGGCATCGCGTTCAAGACCGGCAAGCCGTTCGAGAAGGTCGAGCACACCGAGAACGGCGTGCGCGCCACGATCGCGGGCGGCGAGACCATCGAGGCCGAGCTGCTGCTGGTCGCGGTCGGCCGCGGCCCGACGACCCAGGACCTCGGGTACGAGCAGCAGGGCATCACGCTGGACCGCGGTTTCGTGATCACCAACGAGCGGCTGCACACCGGCGTCGGCAACATCTACGCCGTCGGCGACATCGTCCCCGGCCTGCAGCTCGCCCACCGCGGCTTCCAGCAGGGCATCTTCGTCGCCGAGGAGATCGCGGGCAAGAACCCGGCGGTCATCGACGAGAACGGCATCCCGCGGGTCACGTACTCCGACCCCGAGGTCGCGTCGGTCGGCATCACCGAGGCCAAGGCCAAGGAGCAGTACGGCGCGGACAAGGTGTCGACGTACAACTACAACCTCGGCGGCAACGGCAAGAGCCAGATCCTCAAGACCGCGGGCTTCATCAAGCTGGTCCGGGTCAACGACGGCCCCGTCGTGGGCGTCCACATGGTCGGTGCACGGGTCGGCGAGCTCATCGGCGAGGCGCAGCTGATCTTCAACTGGGAGGCGTACCCGGACGAGGTGGCCCAGCTCGTGCACGCCCACCCCACGCAGAACGAGGCGCTCGGCGAGGCCCACCTCGCGCTGGCGGGCAAGCCGCTGCACGCGCACGCCTGAGCCCCGCCCATCCACTACCGCAGGTCCTAAGGAGTTCGAAGAGATGCCGGTATCGGTCACCATGCCGCGGCTGGGTGAGAGTGTCACCGAGGGCACCGTCACCCGCTGGCTCAAGCAGGAGGGCGAGCGGGTCGAGGCGGACGAGCCGCTGCTGGAGGTCTCCACCGACAAGGTCGACACCGAGATCCCCGCCCCCGCGGCGGGTGTCCTGTCGCGCATCGTCGTGGGCGAGGACGAGACGGCCGAGGTGGGCAGCGAGCTGGCGGTCATCGCCGGTGACGGCGAGGCGCCCGCGTCCCAGGCCCCGGCTCAGCAGGCCCCGGCCCCGCAGGCCGACCCGGAGCCCGCCGCGCCGACCACCCCGTCCACCGAGATGCCCGTGGGTCAGGAGGCCCCGGCGCCGCAGACCGCGGCCCCGGCCGGCGGCGAGGGCACAGCCGTGAAGATGCCCGCCCTCGGCGAGAGTGTCACCGAGGGTACGGTCACCCGCTGGCTCAAGCAGGTCGGCGACGCCGTCGAGGTGGACGAGCCGCTGCTGGAGGTCTCCACGGACAAGGTGGACACGGAGATCCCGTCGCCGGTCGCCGGCACCCTGGTGGAGATCAAGGTGGCCGAGGACGAGACCGCCGACGTCGGCGCGGTGCTGGCCGTGGTCGGTACGCCGGGCAGCGCCCCGGCCGCTCCCGCCCCGCCGGCACCGGCCCCGCAGGCCGCCGCACCGGCCCCGCAGCAGGCCCGCCCGGCCGCGCCGGCGCAGCCCGAGCCGCCCGCGGTCGAGTCCGCCCCGGCCCCGACCGTCCCGGCCCAGCCGGCCGCCGCCCCCGCCGCCGAGGCGGTCAAGGCGAACGGTGCCGGCGACGCCGGGTACGTCACCCCGCTGGTCCGCAAGCTCGCCGCCGAGAAGGGCGTCGACCTGGCCACCCTGACCGGCACCGGGGTCGGCGGGCGCATCCGCAAGCAGGACGTGCTGGAGGCGGCCGAGAAGGCAGCTGCCGCCACGGCGCCCCCGGCCGCGCAGGCGTCCCGTCCGGCGGCCCCCGCCGCCACGCCGAAGCCGGCGCCCAGCCCGCTGCGCGGCCGCACCGAGAAGCTGACCCGCATCCGCGCCACGATCGCCCGACGCATGGTGGAGTCGCTGCAGGTCTCGGCGCAGCTCACCACCGTGGTCGAGGTCGACGTCACGAAGATCGCCCAGCTGCGTGGCCGCGCCAAGAACGACTTCTTCGCCAAGCACGGCGTGAAGCTGTCGTTCATGCCGTTCTTCGCGCTGGCGGCGGTCGAGGCGCTGCGCGCCCACCCGGTCGTCAACGCGTCGATCGACCAGGAGGCCGGCACGGTCACCTACCACGACGGCGAGCACCTGGCCATCGCGGTGGACACGGAGAAGGGCCTGGTCGTCCCGGTCATCCGCGACGCGGGCGACCTCAACCTGGCCGGGCTGGCCAGGCGGATCGCCGACGTCGCGGAGCGCACCCGGGCCAACAAGATCAGCCCGGACGAGCTGTCCGGCGGCACGTTCACGCTGACCAACACCGGCAGCCGCGGCGCGCTGTTCGACACTCCGATCATCAACCAGCCGCAGGTCGGCATCCTCGGCACCGGCGCGGTGGTCAAGCGGGCGGTCGTCCTCGACGACCCCGACCTCGGCGAGGTCATCGTGCCCCGCTCGATGGTGTATCTCGCCCTGTCGTACGACCACCGGCTCGTCGACGGCGCGGACGCCGCACGGTTCCTCGTGACGCTGAAGGAACGGCTGGAGGCCGGCCAGTTCGAGGGCGACCTCGGGCTGAGCTGACCCACGTACGTCCGACGAGGGCGCACCGGCGGATGCCGGTGCGCCCTCGTCCGTATCGACCCCTACCCGGGGACACCTGTGCACACAAGAGCCGAAACTGGGAATGATGGGAGCCATGCGGATCCTCATGGCCGGCGCGTCCGGCTTCCTCGGCACCGCCCTGGCCGACCGGTTGCGCGCCGCCGGCCACGACATCGTCCGACTGGTCCGGCGCGAGCCGGACGCGCCCGGCGAGGCGTTCTGGAAGCCGTCCGCCGGGCAGCTCGATCCCGCGCGGGTGTCCGGAACAGACGCCGTGATCAACCTGGCCGGTGCGGGGGTGGCGGAGAAGCGGTGGACCGCGGGCTTCCGCAATGTGATCCGCACCAGCCGGGTGGACAGCGCCGGCACGATCGCCCGGACGATCAGCCAGTTGCCGGCCGCGGAGCGTCCCAGCGTGCTGCTGCAGAGTTCCGCCGTCGGCTGGTACGGCGACACCGGCGACCGTCAGGTCACCGAGGAGGCACCCGCCGGGACCGGCTTCCTGGCCGACGTGTGCCGGGTGTGGGAGGCGGCCGCCCGCCCGGCCGAGGACGCCGGCACCCGGGTGGTGCTGCTGCGCACCGGCCTGCCCCTGGACGCCCACGGGGGCCTGCTCAAGCCGCAGCTCCTGCCGTTCCGGCTGGGTGTCGGAGGCAAGCTGGGCGCGGGGCGGCAGTGGGTGCCGTGGATCGCGCTGTCCGACTGGCTGGACGCGATCGAAGTGCTGCTGGAACGCACCGACATCGCCGGGCCGGTCAACGTCGTCGGCCCCGACCCGGTGACCAATGCCGCGTTCACCGCGGCGTTCGGGCGGGTGCTGCACCGACCGACGGTCATGCCGATCCCGGGCGTGGCGTTGCGGGTGGCGCTCGGCGGTTTCGCCGACGAGGCGCTGCGCAGCCAGCGGGTGATGCCGGGGGTGCTGCGCCGCGCCGGATTCACCTGGCAGCACCCGACGGTCGAGTCCGCCCTGCACGCCGCGCTCGACCCGGCGCCGAGCGCGACCCGCTGAATTCGTTGCAGGACCGGGCCGCAGCGGCCTCGGCTTGCTAACGTGCGGCACGTGCCCGTCGCCACGACCTCCGCCGACCCGCCGGTCGCGCAGCCCGGCGCGTCCCGGAGCCGCCGGGCGTGGATCGCCGATCTGCTGATGGCGGCGGCGTCCCTGCTGCTCGGGGTCTGGGTGACCGCGGGGCTGTGGGTCTCCCCCGGCACCCGGGCCATCGCGGCAAACCCCGGCGACCAGGCGTTCTTCGAAGGGCTCCTCGGGTACGGGGTGTACCTGCTGCGCCACGGCGGCGACCCGTTCTTCACTCACCTGCTGAACGCGCCGGTCGGGGTGAACCTGGCCGCGAACACGTCCATCACCGCGTACATCCTGGCGTTCGCGCCGCTGACGATGCTGGCCGGGCCGCAGGTCAGCTTCGTGGCCATCCTGACGCTCAACCTGGCCGGTTCCGCGTTCGCCTGGTACCTGTTCCTGCGCCGCCACCTCGTGGCGCACCGGGTGGCGGCGGCACTGGGCGGGCTGTTCTGCGGTTTCGCCCCGGGCTTCGTCTCCCACGCGAACGGCCACCTGAACTGGACCGCCGGCTGGATCGCCCCGCTGGTGCTGTGGCGAGTGCTCGCGTTGCGCCGGCCCGGCCGTTGGCTGCGCAACGGCGTTGCGCTGGGCGTGGTGCTGGCGCTGGGCTTCTGCATCGCCGCGGAGGGGCTGTTCTTCACCGCGCTCGCCGCCGCGGTGTTCGTGCTGGCGTGGGCGGCCGCGCCGGCCACCCGGGCGCAGGCACGGGCGGCGGCCCCGACCGTACTGGCCGCACTCGGCGTGGCCTCGGTAGTGGCGGGTGCGCTGCTGGCGTACCCGTTGTACATGCATTTCGCCGGGCCGCAGACGTTCTCCGGCACCGGTTTCAACCAGCGACATTTCGCCGAGGACGCCGCCGCATACGTCAGCTATGCCAGCCGGTCGCTGGCCGGCTGGGCCGGGCTGGACCGCGGTGACCTGGCGTCGAACCCGACCGAGCAGGCGTCGTTCTTCGGGCTGCCGTTGGTGGTGCTGGCGGGCTTCGCGACGGTCGGGCTGTGGCGCCACGCCGGTCCCGGCCGCCGGGCCACGCTGCGCGCGCTGCTGCTGGTCGGTGCGGTGTTCACGGTGCTGTCGTGGGGGCCGCGGCTGCGCATTCTCGACCACGAGACCCACCTGCCGATGCCGTACGCGGCCCTGACCCACCTGCCGCTGTTCGACTCGGCGCTGCCCACCCGGTACGCGCTGGTGGTGGTCGGGGTCCTCGGCATCCTGCTGGCGCTGGCCGCCGAGCGGGTGGTGACGATGGCCGGGCCGCGCCGCAAGGCCGCCTGGGTGACGGCGTTCGCGGTGGCGTTGCTGCCGCTGCTGCCGGTCCCGCTGGTGACCGCGGAACGGGCGCCGGAGCCGCGGTTCATCGCCGACGGCACCTGGCGCCGGTACGTCCCCGACGGCGGCGTGCTCACCGCGCTGCCGCTGGCCACGAACCCCGCGCCGGACGCGCAACGCTGGCAGGCGTACACGCTGGCGCGGGGTGGGCCGGTGTTCCGGATCCCGGGCGGCTACTTCCTCGGTCCCGGCGGGCACGACGGCAAGGGCCGCATCGGCTCCCCGACCCGACCCACGGAGGGGCTGCTGCAACAGGCCGCCCATTACGGCTACCTGGCACCGGTCACGGACGAGGACCGGGAGCAGGCACGGCGCGACTTCGCGTACTGGGGGGTGGACGCGGTGTTCCTCGCCGACAAGATCATCGGCTCCCAGGGGCTGTTGTTCCGCTCGACGCTGGAGCAGACGACGACCGCGCTGCTGGGCCCGCCGGAACGGGTCGACGACGTGCTGCTGTGGCGCATCCGCCCGGGGGTGGACCCGGTCACGCCCGGCGGCTGACGCGGGCGCCGCGCGGGCCGGACTACGCTGCAACGGTGACGACTTCTACGCTCACGGTCCTGCGTCCCGGCCTGGTGGATTACCAGGTGGCGTGGGAGGAGCAGCGCCGCTTGCACGACGACGTGGTGGCCGGTGCCCGCCCGGACACCATCCTGCTGCTGGAGCACCCGAGCGTGTTCACGGCCGGCAAGCGCACCGAGCCGCAGGACCGCCCGCTGGACGGCACGCCGGTGGTGGACGTGGACCGCGGCGGCAGGATCACCTGGCACGGGCCGGGCCAGCTGGTCGGCTACCCGATCGTGAAGCTGCCGGACCCGGTCGACGTGGTCGCGTACGTGCGGCGCACCGAGCAGATGCTCATCGACGTGTGCGCCGAGTTCGGGGTCGCGGTGGAGCGGGTGGAGGGGCGCAGCGGCGCCTGGGTGCGCGCCGACGAGCGCGGGCCGGACCGCAAGGTGGCGGCGATCGGGATCCGTGTCGCGCGCGGCGTCACGCAGCACGGTTTCGCCCTGAACTGCGACTGCGACCTGTCGAACTTCGACCGTTTCGTCCCGTGCGGCATCCGCGACGCCGGTGTGACTTCCCTGTCCACGGAGCTGGGCCGCCCGGTGCCGGTTTCCGAGGTCCTCCCGGTCGTCGAACGCCACCTGCCGACCCTGCTCGCCTGACCGACCGGGCCCCTGGCCATTCACCACGGGCCCGGACGGCGTCAGGGCGTGAGCCGGTGCAGGTCGCGCGGGAACGCGGCCACCTCCCGCACGTTGGCCGCGCCGAGCAGCCGGGCGACGAAGCGTTCCAGGCCGATGGCGAAGCCGCCGTGCGCGGGCATGCCGTACCGGAACGCGTCCAGGTAGCCCGCGTACGCCTCGACGCCCTCACCGCGGGCCGCCAGCGCCGCGGCGTAGTCGGCGTACCGGTGCAGGCGCTGCCCGCCGGTGACCAGCTCGACCCCGCGGAACAGCAGGTCAAAGCTGTTCGACCAGGTCGGGTCCGACGGCTGCGGGTGGGTGTAGAACGGCCGCTTACGCATCGGGTATCCGGTGACGAACACGAAATCGCAGCCGTGTTCGCGGACCGCCCACTCCCCCACCGCCCGCTCGTGCGCCGGGGCGAGGTCCGGCTCGTCCGCCGGCGCCCCAGCAATCCGCAGCGCCTCGGTGAAATGCACCGCCGGGATCTGTTCCGGAACGCCCGGCACGGGAATGCCGGTCCGCTCGGCGACCGTGGCGAGCATGGTCGCCACGACGTCACGCAGCACCGCCATCACGTCGCGGTGGTCGGCGATGAAGCCCAGCTCGGCGTCGAGCGACGTGTACTGGGCGAGGTGCCGGGCGGTGTCGTGCGGCTCGGCCCGGAACACCGGCCCGACCTCGTACACCCGCTCGAACACCCCGACCATGGCCTGCTTGTAGAACTGCGGCGACTGGGCCAGGTAGCCGGGACGGCCGAAGTAGTCGAGCTGGAACACGTTCGCTCCTGACTCGGTCGCCGACGCGACGATCTTCGGGGTGTGGATCTCGACGAACCGCCGGGCCTCCAGCGCTGCCCGGAACCCGGCGGTGGCGGCGGCGGTCACCCGTAGCGCGGCCGCGCGGGCGGGGTGCCGCAGTGCGAGCGCGGCGTGGTCGAGCTGCGTGGGCAGGGTCCCGGTCGGCGCGGGGCGGTGCAGTTCGACCGGCAACGGTACGGTCACTGCGCTGAGCACCCGTACCGTCGGCGCGGTGAGCTCGACCCCGGCGGGCGCCGCGGCGTTCGCGGTGACCGTGGCGGTGATCTCGACGACGGTCTCCTCGGTCAGCGCTTCGACCTGCGCGCGGTCCACGGCCGAGGTCGCGACGACCTGCGTGAGCCCGGTGGCGTCGCGCACGATCAGGAACGCGACCGCCTTGAGCAGCCGGCGGCGGTGCACCCAGCCGGCGATCGTGACGGTCTCGCCGACGTGACCGGCCAGTTCGGTGGAGAGGATGCGTTGCATGGCGGGTACCTCCTCTGGTGTCTGCAACGCGGCCCCAGGGAGGTGTGGGCGAGCGGGATCCTCGCGGTGCCACCACACCTTCGCGCCGCCGCAGCGGCGCCTCTTGTCGTGCTCGGCTCGGGAGTGTCTTCGCGCCCCGGCGCCGGGCCACCTTCACAGCTACGGTGGCTCTCTGGGCCGGCGGGGTCGGGGCGGTACTCGGTTCCGTCGTCGCCGTGGCAGCACGCTAACAGCGCGTGGACATGCAGGGAAAACGGTTTCCCCGTACGGCGGTGAGGGCGGTCACACGACCACCGACGTGAGCCTCGTCGCCCACCGCCCGCATGATCTTGTCTCGGGCGTAATCTCGTCGTCGTGACAGTTGCTCCCGAGGGCCGCCGCATGCTGCGCATCGAGGCGCGCAACGCCGAGACTCCGATCGAGCGCAAGCCGCCGTGGATCAAGGTCAAGGCGAAGATGGGCCCCGAGTACACGCAGCTGCGCGGGCTGGTGCAGAAGGAGGGTCTGCACACCGTCTGCCAGGAGGCCGGCTGCCCCAACATCTACGAATGCTGGGAAGACCGGGAGGCGACGTTCCTCATCGGCGGCGACCAGTGCACCCGGCGCTGCGACTTCTGCCAGATCGACACGGGTAAGCCTGCCGAGTTCGACGCCGACGAGCCGCGCCGGGTCGGCGAGTCCGTGGCGACGATGGGTCTGCGGTACGCGACCGTCACCGGTGTCGCCCGCGACGACCTGCCCGACGGCGGCGCCTGGCTGTACGCCGAGACGGTGCGCCAGATCCACAAGCTGCAGCCCGGGTGCGGCGTCGAGCTGCTCATCCCGGACTTCAACGCCGAGCCGGAGCAGCTCGCCGAGGTGTTCGGCGCCGCTCCCGAGGTGCTGGCCCACAACGTCGAGACCGTCCCCCGGATCTTCAAGCGGATCCGCCCCGCGTTCCGGTACGAGCGCTCCCTGGAGGTCATCACCCGGGCCCGTTCCGCCGGTCTGGTGACCAAGAGCAACCTGATCCTCGGCATGGGCGAGGAACGCGCCGAGGTGTCGCAGGCGCTGCGCGACCTGCACGGCGCCGGCTGCGAGCTGATCACGATCACGCAGTACCTGCGCCCCACCCCGCGGCACCACCCGGTCGAGCGCTGGGTGAAGCCGGAGGAGTTCATCGAGCTGGGCGAGGAGGCCCAGCAGATCGGCTTCGCCGGTGTGATGAGCGGTCCCCTGGTGCGCTCGTCGTACCGCGCCGGGCGCCTCTATCAGCAGGCGCTCGCCGCCCGCGGCTGACCGCGCCGGGTCACCCGCTCATCTCGCAGGCGCTCGCCGCCCGCGGCTGACCGCGCCGGGTCACCCGCTCATCTCGCGGGCGCTCGCCGCCCGCGGCCGACCGCAATGGTCAACGCTCGTCCAGCAGGCCGAGCCGGTGGGCCACCGCGGCCGCTTCGACCCGGTTGGCGACGTCGAGTTTCGCGATGATCCGGGACACGTGCACGCTCGCCGTCTTGGGTGAGATGTAGAGCCGCTCGGCGATGCGGCCGTTGCTCTGGCCCTCGGCGACCAGGCGCAGCACCTCACGCTCGCGCGCGGTGAGCACGTCGGCCGGACCCGATGGAGCCGCGGATCGCACTCCGATCCGGCGGGCCAGGGTGTCCGCGGCCTGGCTCAGTGGGCTGGCGCCCAGCGCGGCGGCCACCGCGACCGCCTCCTCCAGCGCGGCACCCGCACCGGAACGGTCCCCCGCACCCGCGGCGGCCTCGGCGAGCCCCAGCAGGGCCACGGCGAGCGGGTACGGCTGGCCGTCCGCACGCCACGCCGCGACCGTCGCGGCCCAGCGTTCCTGGCCACCGTCGAGCAACGCCGCGACCTGCGCCGCGTACGCCCGGTCGACGGCCTGCCGCTGCGGCGTGGCGGCGGCCAGAGCGCGGATCTGCTCCCGCAGCCGGTCCCCCTCCACCGGCGCCCCCGCCACGGACGGCTGGGCCACGGACGGCTGGACCACGGACGGCTGGACCACGGACGGCTGGACCACGGACGGCTGGACCACGGACGGCTGGACCACGGACGGCTGGGGCCCGGAGGCCGCTCGGTCGGCGGCGGTGGCTGCGGAGGCCAGCAGCGGCCAGCCGTAGCGGGGGCGCTCGGTGATGGTCGGCTCGGCCAGGGCGGCCCGGGCCGCGGCGACCGCGGCGGCGGTGTCGCCCCCGTGCAGGGCCGCCTCGACGCGCAGGTCCAGCAGGGAGAGCCGATTGTCGCGGTGCAGGAAGGGACGGCCGAGGAAGCCTACCGCGCGGGTCACCAGCGGCCCGGCTCCGTCGTTGCCGCGGGCCAGCCGCAGCCGGGCGCGCAGGCGCAGCCACGGCAGCGCGAGGGTGCCGGGCGGGTCGAGCCGGGCCGCCTCGGCGCAGAGGGCGTCCGCCTCGTCCCAGCGGCCCAGCGCCATCAGCGCCTCGGCGCGGTTGGCCAACAGGAACACCCCCGTGGTGCGCCCGAAGCCGACCCGGTCGGCGTGCGGCACGCCCTCGGCCGCGGCCCGCGCGGACTCCTCGTACCGCCCCAGCTCGAACAGCGTGTCGGAGATGTTGACCAGGGCGCGGGTGAGGTTCGGCAGGTGGCCGGAGGCGCGCGCCCGCCCGGCCGCCGCCTGCATCGTGGCGAGACCGTCCTCGGCCGTCACCCGGCCCGCGCACACCTGCCCGTACGTGATCGTGGCGGACACCTCGGCGGCGACCTCGCCGAGCTCACCGGCGGCGGCCACCGCCTCCTGCGCGACCCGGGCCGCTTCCTCGCCGTCGACCGCGGCCAGCGCGTACGCCACGTCCGCCAGCAGCATCGCCCGCTCCACGGACGGCGGGGCGTCGTGCAGCAGCCGGTACGCCTCCCGGGACTCGGCCGCGCCGTCGCTGGTGCCCGCGTTGTCGAGCAGTTTGCCGCGCCGCACCAGCAGCCGGGCGGCACGCACCGGCTCGGCGACCGCGTCGAGATCGCCGAGCGCGGCCCGGGTGAGTTTCAACGCCCGCATGTGGTCGCCCGCGTCGATGGCGACCAGCGCCGCCTCCTCCAGCAGGTCGAGGTGGCTCTCCCCGAGCAGGGCGGCGGGGTCACCGACCTGCTCCCACAGCTCCAGCACCCGGTCGAGCAGCCGGGCCTGCTCCGCGTACGCGAAGCGGCGCCCGGCCTCGTCGGCGGCCCGCTTGGCCGCGACCAGGGCGCGCGGGTGGTCGTGGGCCGCGTGCCAGTGGTGGGCGATCTCGGCCGGGGCCCGGCCCATGCCGACCAGCTCGGGCTCGGCCTCCAGCGCCTCGGCGTAGCGGGCGTGCAGCCGGGCGTGCTCGCCGGGCAGCAGGTCGTCGTGCACGGCCTCCCGCACCAGCGCATGCCGGAACTCGTAGCCCCCGGCGCCGTCCACGACGATGAGCTGGGCCACGACGACGGCCCGCAGCGCCGACTCCAGCTCCGCCTCGGACCCGCCGACGACCCGGCTGAGCAGCTCGTGGCCGAACCGGGTGCCACCGACCGCGGCCACCCGCAGCACCTGCTGGGCCGGCTCGGCGAGCTGGTCGACGCGGGTGAGCAGCAGGTCGCGCAACGTGTCGGGGATGTCGCCGCAGCCCTGCGCGGCGGAGGCGGCCAGCTGCTCGACGAAGAACGGGTTGCCCTGCGCCCGAGCGTGGATGTTGTCGACCGTGTGCGGCTCGGGCTCGCCGCCGCCGAGCTGGGCGAGCAACTGGGCGGTGCCGTCGCGGTCGAGGCGGTCCAGCTCGCGCCGGTGGACGCCGCGGACCCGCTCGAACTCACCCAGGAACGGCCGCAGCGGATGCCCGCGGTGCAACTCGTCCGTCCGGTACGTCGCGATGATCAGCACCCGCGGCAACCGCGCCGAACGGGCCAGGAACGCGATCAGGTCGCGGGTAGACCGGTCGGCCCAGTGCAGGTCCTCGATGATGAGCACCAGCGGACGCTGCTCGGCGAGGCGCGCGAACAGCGCTCCGACCAGCTCGAACAGGTGCCCGCGCCGGTCGGCGCCGGGCGCACCCAGCTCGGGCAGCAGCCGGGCGAAGTCGGCCTCGCGGCCGTCGAACACCGCGGGCCCGTCCCGGTGCACGAGCTGGCGCAGCGCGCCCGCAAACGGCGCGTACGGCAGGCCCTCCTCGCCCAGCTCCAGGCACTGGCCGGTGAGCAGCTGCGCGCCCTCGCCCTCGGCGGTGCGCCGGAACTCCTCGACCAGGCGGGTCTTGCCGACCCCGGCCTCGCCGCCGAGCAGCACCGCGGACGGCTCGCCACTGCGGGCGGCCTTCAACGCGTCGCGCAGCGCGGCCAGGTCGGCCTCGCGGCCGACCAGGACCTCACTGCTACACCTGCGCACCACGAAATCGAGCATGCCACGGACGTACGACAGGGTCGGCGCGACGGTCACGGCGCGACCGGTGCACGCACCTGGCGTACGGAGCGGCCGTGCCATGTCCAGCGCATCCGCCGGCCGTGGCGGGTCTCGTCCTGCGCCGCGGCGGCGCGACGGCGGGTGTCGGCGGCGCGGTGCAGTTCCTCGGCGCGCTGGTGGTGGAGGTGGAGGCGGACACCGGGGTCGGAGTACAGGAACATCGGGGTCTCCTTCGCGATCGTTCGTGCTTCCTGCTGACCTCGACTCTTCGCGCGAAGGGGGCCGTGCCACATGGGGACGTTGCCGCATGTCCGCGGCCTCAGGTGCCTTACCCGGGCCTGCGCGGGAGCAGCCCGGAGGTAAGGCACTCAGTCGATCCGGCGCGCGGCGCCCGGATCCGCCACCACTACACTCCCGGGTATGGCAAAACCCCAGGAGAAGGTGTCGTTCGGCACGCGCCTGAAGCAGATCGGGCAGGTCGTGTCGTTCACGGCGAAGCAGGACAAGTGGTTTGTCCCGCTGGTCGTCGCGGCGGTGCTGATCCCGCTCGCGGTGACCGTGCTGGTCGTCCTCCTGGGCGGGGGCGTGATCTGGATCCCGATCGGCGTCATGATCGCCGTCCTGGGTGCATTGATCGTGCTCAACCTGCGGTCGAACGCCGCGATGATGAACGCGGCCGAGGGTCAGCCCGGCGCCGCCGCCTCGATCCTGGAGAACATGCGCGGCGACTGGCGGGTCCGTCCCGCGGCCAGCTCGACCACCCAGTTCGACATGGTGCACGTGGTCGTCGGCCGTCCGGGGGTGATCCTGCTCGGCGAGGGTCAGCCGCAGCGGGTCCGCAACCTCATCAGCCAGGAGAAGCGCCGCCTCGGCAAGGTGATCGGCAACGCCCCGCTGTACGACTTCGTGATCGGCACGGAGGAGGGTCAGCTCTCCATCCGCAAGCTGCGCACCACGGTGATGCGCCTGCCCCGCAACCTCACCGGCAAGGACGTGAACGCACTGGACAAGCGGCTCGGCGCGCTGATGGCCCGGCCGCAGATGCCCAAGGGCGCGATTCCGAAGAACATGCGGCCCTCCAAGGGCGCGTTCCGCCAGCAGCGCCCCCGCTGACGCAGTGCCATGCGACGGTCAGCGCGGTTTGCTGATCACGACGGACCCGGCGGCGCGGTCGTGCAGGCCGCGCCGGTCGCCGTCCATGATGACCGCCGGAACGAGCATGGCGAGCAGGACCGCCCGCAGCAGCCCCCGGACCACGCCGATCGCGCCGCCGTCGCGGATGGCGAGGCACCGCACCGCGGCCAGGGCCATGCCCGGCGTCTGTCCGAACAGGCCGATGCCGACCGTGTTCAGCACGATCAGGACGAGTACGGGCGGCCACGCGACGATCCGCGGGTCGGCGTAGAACGCGGCGGTCATCAGGCAGATCGCCCAGTCGATGAGCAGGGCGGCGAAGCGCCGGCCGAAGGGCGCCGGCTCGACCGTCGTCAGGTCGTAGGCGCCGGTGGGCGGGGTGTCGTTCGCGCGCGCTGCCACAAGCGGTGACTGTAACGGGCGGGTTCGGCCGACGTACCCGGGTGGGGTGATCTTCGGGCTGTTCAGGCCGGGTACGGCGCGCCGCGACGCTAACCTCCGGGGGTCGCGACCAGGCCAAACGCGCCCGTAACACGAAGGAAACAATAGGGACACGCCTGGGCAACTGTGGGCCCATAACGTCGCGACGAGTCTAGCGACGTGGCGGTGACGCCGCCCCGGTTTGAGATGCAAAGTGCCAGGAGGACGTGTGTTCGCCAATCCCGAGGAACTCCTGCGATACCTCAAAGACGAGGACGTCAAGTTCGTCGACGTACGGTTCTGTGACCTGCCCGGTGTGATGCAGCACTTCAACATGCCGGTGGAATCGTTCGACGACAGTGTCGTCACCGACGGCCTCGCCTTCGACGGATCGTCGATCCGCGGGTTCCAGGCCATCCACGAGTCCGACATGATGCTGCTGCCGGACGTCACCACGGCGTTCATCGACCCGTTCCGGGCGCAGAAGACGCTGGCGCTGAACTTCTTCATCCACGACCCGTTCACCCGGGAGGCCTACTCGCGCGACCCGCGCAACGTCGCCAAGAAGGCCGAGACGTACCTCGCCTCCAGCGGCATCGCGGACACCGCGTACTTCGGGGCCGAGGCGGAGTTCTACATCTTCGACTCAATCCGCCACGAGACCTCCGCGCACCAGGCGTTCTACTACATCGACTCGATCGAGGGCGCCTGGAACTCCGGGCGCGAGGAGGCCGGCGGCAACCGCGGCTACAAGACCGCGTACAAGGGTGGCTACTTCCCGGTGTCGCCGGTGGACCACTACTCCGACCTGCGTGACTCCATGGTGCGCCGGCTGCTCGACGTCGGCTTCACGGTCGAGCGCTCGCACCACGAGGTGGGCACCGCCGGCCAGGCCGAGATCAACTACAAGTTCTCGACGCTGCTGCACGCCGGCGACCAGATGCAGCTGTTCAAGTACATCATCAAGAACACCGCGTGGGAGCACGGCAAGACCGTAACCTTCATGCCCAAGCCGCTGTTCGGTGACAACGGCTCCGGCATGCACACCCACCAGAGCCTGTGGCTGGGCGGCGAGCCGCTGTTCTACGACGAGACCGGCTACGCGGGCCTGTCCGACACCGCCCGCTGGTACATCGGCGGCCTGCTGCACCACGCGCCGTCGCTGCTCGCGTTCACCAACCCGACCGTCAACTCGTACCGGCGGCTCGTGCCCGGCTTCGAGGCCCCGGTCAACCTGGTGTACTCGCAGCGCAACCGCTCCGCCTGCACCCGGATCCCGGTGACCGGCAGCAACCCGAAGGCCAAGCGCGTCGAGTTCCGCGTGCCGGACCCGTCGGGCAACCCGTACCTGTCGTTCGCGGCGCAGATGATGGCCGGCCTGGACGGCATCAAGAACAAGATCGAGCCGCCGGCCCCGATCGACAAGGACCTGTACGACCTGCCGCCGGAGGAGTGGGGCAACGTCAACCAGGTGCCGGGCTCGCTGGACGCGGTGCTCGACTCGCTGGAGTCCGACCACGAGTTCCTGACCGCCGGTGGCGTGTTCACCGACGACCTGATCTCGACCTGGATCGACTGGAAGCGGGCCAACGAGATCGACCCGGTGCGCCTGCGCCCGACCCCGCACGAGTTCGAGATGTACTACAACGTCTAGGCCTGATCATGGCCATGACCAGCGGTTCCACCCGCTGATCTGATCTTGGGCCCAGACTGGGCCCAGTCTCGGGAACGGCGGTCACCTCCGGCTCACAGCCTGGGTGGCCGCCGTTTCTCGTCCCCAAGGCGGCGCATCAAAGTGGGGATCCGATCCCACCGACGAGCTGCCGTACCGATCGCACGTAACCGCAGCGGGCCCGTCGAGAGGCGGCCGGCGCCTGGTTTCAGGGCAGCACTACGGTGAGCGCCATGACGACGACCCGATGGCTCCGCGACGACCACGACATCTACTACGACGCGTCCGACATCTTCTCGTATGCGGTCGAGGGGGACCGCTGGACCGACCGGTGGCATGTGGCGAACGACTCGGTCGAAGTCGGCGACGTCTTCTATCTCGTGTGGCCCGAGCACCGCAATCAGGTACAGGCCCGCGCCGTGGCCGTCGCGGCCGACGCCGATGACCGTCCCGAACGGCCGAGCCTCGGCCCGGCCTACTGCGCCGACATCATGGAGGTCGAAGTCGAGAACGGCTCAGCGATGTGCATACGGATCGACATCGAGTCGGCCGTAGACATCGATCACGAGCTGCACCTTGATGGCCTGGAACTCGACAGTATCGAGTCTGGCGACGCGATCCCCGACGGCCTAGCAGCCGACCTGGACCGACGGTGGCACGCCCACGTCGGTGACCTCCTTGAGTCGGGGAAGAGCATCCGGCGCCAGCTGTAGCGCCCCGTCGACCAGCGACCGTGTGCGGTCGAGTACGTCGGGCCACTCGTGCACGTACTCGTTGAGCGTCACCGTCGGCGCGGAGTGGCCGAGCGCCAGTTGCACCGTCTTGACGCTTGCGCCTGCGTGAATCAGCAGAGTCGCGTAGTAGTGCCGCAGGCCGTGGAAACCCCACCGCATCGGCAGACCGACCTTCGCTCGTACCGGTGTCCACGTCCGCGAGAAGGTCGACGCGAGGACTGGCCCGCCGTCGGCCCCTCGGAACATGAGGGCCGCTTTCCGTCTGGTCGGTCGACGCGGATCGGTGTCGTCGTCGACCTCGATCGGCTCCCCCAGCGTCTTCAGATGCTCCCGGAGCTGGCCGGCTACCACGTCCGGCAGCTCGACAGTCCGGATGCTCGTCTTCGTCTTGGGCTGGCCCAGGTACGGCCCACGACCCTTGTGCGATTTGAGCTGTTGACGCACGGACAGCTCTGCTCGCTCGAAGTCGACGTCCTCCACCTCCAAGCCGAGAACTTCGCCCAGCCTCAGCCCGCAACCGGCGGCCACGTAGACCGCCGCCGACAGCCTGTCCGGCAGCAGCTCGGCCAGCCGGTGCACCTGCTCAGGCGACGGAATGACCCGCTTGCCCCGATCGATCGCAGGTAGCCGGATGTCGACGCAGGGAGAACTTGCGATGATCCGATCCCGCGCCGCCGAGGCGAACATGGCGTTCAGGTAGCCGTACACCACCCGCAGCGTGGTGGGCGCGAGCACCAGGCTCCGGTCCCGCACCCACGCCTGAATCTTGCTCGGGCGCACCTGCCCGACCTGGAGCTGTCCGAGGCCCGGCACGATGTGCAGCCGGATGGCGTGCTCCACGCGGATCGCAGTGCTGTCGATATGCAGCTGGCCGATCCGCCACTGCTCGGCGAGGGTAGCAACGGTGATTCGGCCTGCCCTGTCGTCGATGTACTGACCCCGGCTGATGTCGGCACGTACGTTCGCGTCGAAGCGTTCCGCGTCCGCCTTTCGTTCGAAGAGCTGCTCCCGCTCCTCACCCCGATCGTCTACCCATCGAACACGCCAGCGCCTGCCGCGCCCGTGCCTCTTGGACAGCAGGCGAGCGCCGTCCGGTCCGCGTTCCTTGAGGTACCACCGGTCATCGACGGCCATCAGGAACACCCCCGGACCCAGGCACGGACCAAGTTCGGGACTGTCTCGGTAACGGCACCTCTCTGGCCCCGACGCCTTGACAAAGAGAGGTGCCGTTAGATCCACAGTCCCCCAAGTTCTCCTGGCGCCCGCCTCAGTGCCCCGCATTGTGATCATGTAAAACGTCTGGTGGGACGCGAGTTCGGATGTCAAGTTCGGACTCAAGTTAGATACGTCTCGCCGTCAGATCTGGACATGGCTGCGGATCTCGCGGGCCAGCGCTGCTTGGGCGTCGTCGTCGGCAGCGAGGATGCCGTTTTCGCCCATGACGGCGTGGAACTGTTGCTGGTGGTATGGCACGCCTGGTGGCAGGGGTGCCAGGTGCCAGTGCAGGTGTGCGTTGCCTTGCTGGCTGCCCAGGCTCATCGAGTACATGCGCTCGGTGGGCACGGTCGCTGCGATGGCTCGCGCGACGGCGTGCGCCACGCTCTGGAATCGGAGGAATTCCGGCGGTTCCATGTCCTGCACCCAGCTTTCCAGGTGCCGTTGGGCGCGACGAGGCAGTAGCCGAGCAGCGTCGGATAGCGGTTGAGGAAGGCGAGGGTCAGCATCATGGGCCTATGTATGTCCGGGCAGTTGCTTCTGGCCCTGGCGTTCGGCAAATTCGACATGAGTACCGGCGATATCTCGCTGCTGGCCATGATGCTGGGCATTGTGGTGGCACCAAGGCGTTCCCCGCGCTCATCGTGGCACTTGCCTGGCGAGCCAACCCGGCAGCGCGAGCCACCGTATACGCCCGGATCGATCCGTCAACGGGAATCCACATCACCCAGGGACCCAGCTCCGTCGTTCACACCTGGCCAGCAGTGCGACGCGTACGAGAAACGAAAAACCTCTTCCTCGTCGAACTCGGCACCATCAAAGGATTCAGCATCGTCCTACCGAAACGCAGCCTCGCCACCCCCGAACAGATGACATACCTACGGCACCTGTTCCAACCCTTCACGGCCCACAAGTGATCAGGAAACGCACCGGCGACGGTCACCGTCACTCCTATACTTCCCAATACACGCAGGTTGGCGGCCACACTCCTGATAACACGAACGCCTAAACCTCTACCCGCAAGGGAGCGTGCACATGGGAGCGAACTGGCGGTGATCGTTCCCGAAGTGCCCTATCGAGACGGCCATCGATGCTGGGGTATGTATCAGAACGTCAGATCTCGACTACAGAACATCGAGCCCTCGCGTGGTTTCGATCACTTTACGGTTCGAGCACCGGCGTAGCACGGTGTCTGATTATTTGGACATTTCAGGATTCAGTCGCACTTGAATCCCTGTCAGCAAACTCAGAGGGACATACATCAGCGTCTTGTTGTGCTACCATTCGCTGCCCTAAGCGGGGGTGGCAGATATCTGCCATGGCACGGGGAGAAGCATTGACAGGCGCACCTATACGTAGTGCTATGAATAGAGCACCACGTGTGCTGAACGGGATTCACGGGAGCGCCCACCGGCCCGCTGCGGCGCGCCCCGTAGCCGTGTACGACACGGTCGTCGTCGTCCCGGCCCGCGATGAGGAAGTTGGGATTCTCACTTCCTTGAAGTCGTTGCACAGGCAAACCCGCCGCCCGGACCTCATCGTTGTGATTGTCAACAACTCGACCGATCGCACCGAGAGCTACGCCGCCCAGTTTGCGGGTGATCCCCAAACGCCTCCGACTGTCGTTCTCAACCTGCGCAACAATCCGCACAAGAAGGCCGGTGCGCTTAACTATGGCCTCGAGTGGCTGCGGCAGCAGGTGGGTGGAAAACTGAACACCTCGGTCAAACACATCCTTGCAATGGATGCCGACACCGAGCTGCACCCGAAGTTTATTGAGCGCGCCATCAACGTGATGGCTTCCGACCTGGATATCGGAGGCGTCAGTGCCGTGTGTCTTGGCCGCTTCAACCTATGGCGCAATCCGTGGCAGCGGTTCCTGCTCGGAATGCAGATCATTGAGTACGGCCGAGCGGCCAACTCGCGTTATCGCAGCGACGTCCACACCATGTCAGGAGCCGGATCTTTCTACCGGGCGGCGGCGCTGCAAGAGCTGATCGATTCACGAGGTCACGTCTTCTGGGAGGATCACCGCAACCTGGTCGAAGACTACGAGACCACGCTCGCGCTCAAAGAAGCCGGTTGGAAGGTGACCGCCAACCAGCTGTGCGTCGCGTACACGGATCTCATGCCGACCCTGCGTCAGCTGCTTCAGCAGCGAGAGCGCTGGACCCGCGGAACGGTGGATGCCCTACGCCGGCGAGGATGGACCAAGTTCACCTGGCACGCCATCGTGACGACGGTTCTCGGAATCGTCGGTGCCGCCTACCTCCTCGGTTGGGGTTCCTCGCAGCTTGCCGCGGCGTTTGCGCACGGCTTCGCTCAGCAGCCAATCTTCTGGTTCCTGCTGGCGTTCTGGATCATCTATCCCGCCCTGCGAGTGCGCAACCTCGGCTGGAAGGCGATGCTGGTCGAAGCATTACTCGTCCCCGAACTGGTGTACACCATAGTGCGTACCTACTGGCTCGTCTCATCCATCTTGAAGTCGTATTTCACACGCGTTTCAGCGTGGAAGTAGACGAACGCGGATGAACTCACTCAAGGGATTGGGCGCTTTTGTGGCGCTGGCGGGAATCGCCGTGGCCGTGAACTACGTGGCCAAGATGGACTTGATCGTTCTTGCCGTGACAGTCGTGACGATTATCACGTCAGTTTTCATCTATGCGGCTTCCAAGAAGCGCCTCCGCAAGGACAAGCGGATCGCTGCGAGCCCTAACAGTGCCTACACCGTGGTGCTTCAGGTTCCTGATGAAGCTTACAAAGGCATGCGACGGACAGCCTCCAGTCGCCTCCGCAGGTACGCACTCGCGATACTGCCAGTGGTCATTGTTGCAGCCGCCGGTTCATTCTATGCCATGGGTAAAATGCCCATATTGTTCGCCGGCAACGAGGCTGCAGCCATCCCGCTGACCGTCCGCTACAGAACAGACACGCCGGACGCAAAGGCGGGCAAGCCATGGCTAGAGGTCATCAACACCTCTGCCAAAACGGTAGTGCTTGCCGATGTGAAGCTGCGGTACTACTTCAGCGCAGACGGCTCCTCGTACGGTGCGAACTGTTTTCAGACAGCTCTCCGATGTTCAAATATCACGCACACGATCGGGGAGCCGTCCAAGTCGGCACCGGGAGCTGACCGTTATCTCATGGTCGGATTCACGTCCGACGCCGGCAGCCTGGCGCCCGGGCAAACCACCCAGGGCATCGGACTGCAGTTTTACCGACTTGACCACAAGACAATGAACCAGCAGAACGACCACTCGTTCGACGCGAAGGTCACCCATTATGCGCCATCAAAGTCGGTGACCGCATACGTACGTGGCGCGCTCAGCTGGGGTGAAGAGCCGGGCCCGCACGACTCCGAGGCCCTCACGTCTCCGCCCGCCGTAACCGGGCTGCCTGCTGGGGTCATGTTCGACAACTTCCACTACACCGGTCCCTCGGATCCCGCGCTGGCAGCTAACGGCTGGAAATCTCGCACGGAGGGGGGCGGCCCGGGGATCCTCGGTTCCTGGTCGCCCGACGCGATCAGCTTCCCCGCCGATGAGACCGCCATGGGAGGGCAGGCTCTTCAACTGCGGACCAGCACTGACGGAACCAAACGCGGCACCCGGCAGGCCGAACTGCTCAGCACGGGCGATGTCTTCTCCGAGGGGACACTCGCCGCTCGGATCTACATCAACGATAAACCGGGCGATGGACGCAATGGCGACCATATCAACGAAACCTTCTGCGCGATCTCATCATCGCCGTCATCGCCGAAATACAGTGAACTCGACTTCGAATATCAGCCTAACGGTGGTTGGGGAGCGAAGGGCCCCAAACTCGACCTCACGAGCTGGCGCAGCGCAAAGCAAGGCGACCGGGCCACCCGCGCCGTCGTGGGAAACCTACAGGGCTGGCACATTGTGATGCTCACCGTCGACAAGGGAGCCGTCACCTACTCAGTCGATGGTCGTAAGGTATTCAGCAGCAGCGGTAAGACGTATCCCCGTGAGCTGATGCGCGTCCAATTCAGCACCTGGCTCGTTGATCTGCCCTTCGCCGGAAAGCGCACGTGGGACATGCGGGTCAACTGGATCTACTCCAAGGCCAAAGAGGCGATGTCCTTGGCCGACGTCGAGAAGAGTGTGAAAGACCTGTACGCCGGAGGCGTCAACAACGCCCACACCACGTCTCATCGCTGAGGTTTTCTGCCGCGCACGCACGCGAGGATCGGGAGCCCAGTGGACTCGTCACCATTGGGCTCCCAGGCGCCGCACATACCGTCACGTCACGTGAGCCGTTCGATCTAGTCACCACCGCTTGCCCGCAGATCGGCCTACCGGCTACGCGTCAACGCGGCGGCTGTGGTGCCCGTGCAGCGCCGGAGACCGTACGGGCCACACGAAGATCGGGAGCATCTCGCGCAACACAACCTGGCCAGCGGGTAAACGACTCGCGTCCTTGGCTCGTTGGGCCAGGCGCCGCCGGGCCGCCGCGTCCGTGACCGTCGAACCGGCACGCACATTCAGGACTGCCTGATACCGCTGCTCCGTCACGCTGATCTCCACCAACACTCGGCGGAGTGTCGCGCACGTCCTGATACCGATCCGTCACGCAGGTCATGAGACCCGAAAAAGCCCGACAAAATTGTGCCACCGACGAGGATCGTTTACGCCTGGGTCGCGGTCTTCTGCTTGAGGCCCTAGACCGGGCAGCAAGTTCGGGATCCGGGTCGCGGCTATTCAGGGTTACCGAGCGGTCGCATGGCCGTTCAGGTGAGTGCGACATGACCAAGTTCCCGCCCGCTTCTCCTCCGGGAGGAGGTATCCGTTGACCACGGAATGTAATGGGATTCATGGCAACGGTGGGCTACGCGGTGAGGGGTCTAAAGGTGTTGGTCGCTTCCTTCGAGGCAACGCCCCGGAGCCTGGTCCGGGCCTACCGCGCATGCCATCGCCTCTTGCACCGAGCGCTCGTCGGCGGTTGCCTCATGCTTGTCCTGCTGGGGTTGCTGGGCGACCGATCCGCCATTCTCGCCGCTGTAATCATGTTCGTTCTCTACGAGCTTGTCATTCGGACGCAGATGCGTGGCTACCGTTGCACGGGAACGGTCACCGTGACGATCGACGAGAGTGCCTATCACGTGTCCGCGCCGGGGCGGAGCAGCCGCCGGGAGTGGTCGACGTTCTCGAAGGTCCAACGCAGGGGCGACTTCTGGGTTCTCCGCGTCTCTCGCCTGGCTGCGATGGCGTTGCCGGCCACCGCGCTCACCGATCAGCAGACAGCGGAGTTCGTTGCTCTGATGCGGGACAAGTCACTCATGTGACGCCGCTCCTTGCAGGTGGAATGAGTGCAGCGATTCCAGGGTCGATCATGTCGCGAGTCATTGGCGGATGTGCGGCAGTTCTAGAAACCTTTGTTGTCAGGCGTCTGGTCTCTATCGGTGAGTCCCGCCTGTTCCTCGCAGCGACGAGGAGCTGCGGTTCGCCCCTCAGCGGAGCCGACGCCAGATGTGTCTGCCGAGGTCGCCAAAGGCGCCGGCCGCGAGCGTCCAGCCCACCAGCCGCAGCCACAGACTGTCCTGGCTGGCGGCGAAACCCAGACCGGTGACGATGTACGCAACATCGGCCCACCAAGCAGTCAGAGCTGGCAGACCCGCGGCCTTCATCGCTTGCCGGAACGGATCGCGTCCGATGGTCGCCCGAAACACCGCCGCGAGCTGGATCCTGCTGAACTCGCCGCGTCGTACGGCCTCAGCCACCTCCGGGAGCACGTTCACAACGCTCGCCAGCTCCGCATCCGATAGAACAGCGACCAGCGGACGAGGCGGACCGACTCGCAACGTCACCATTACCGTCCCGCTCGTGCTTGGGGAAACAGCCCATACCTCCTCCACGCGCTGCACCTTAACGGCACACGACACCGGGGACCAGATGCGCTCTCAGACCGCGCCTGGCGCCGCGGTGTCGCGGATCAGTTGGCGGACCTGTGTCGCACATCAGCCGACGGAGGACAAGGTGGTTCGGGCTTGGCAGGTTGGACGGGACAGGTGCGACCGAATCGGCGATGCGAGGCTGGGCCCCTCCCCTACCGTCGTGGACGGCTGCAATCCCGGTGCTGCACAGACGGGCGATCGGGTGGCGGGCACCGGGAGTTCCCGTCACTCGCGCCCGTACCAAAGCCTCTCGGCGGTTTGGCGACCGCCCCATGAGGTCAGACGCTGCACCACCAGCTCAGCCGTGGCGTGATCACGGCGGGACATGAGAAACGGTGGCACGAGACAGCGATGACATCGGCATGGCTTGAACGGGCCCGGCGCACGACGCCCTGGCGGGTCTTCATTCGGGGCTGTCAGGCGTGGTTTGCCGGTGCGGCTGTAATTGGCGCTGGCATCGGTTTGCACGCGTTTGGGGGCGCCCAACAAGCTGATCGATGTGGTGGTGCTGGCCGGCTTTGACATCGCGTTCATCAGCTTCGGCCCCGCCTTCGTCTGCATGGCGATTCTGCAGGCTCAGAACTACCAAATGTTCAATGCCCACAGCACGAAGGTCGCAGCGGCATTGGGAAGAGATCTCTTCCGGTTGCACGCGCCGCCGCCCTTCGTGGAGGCGCCCTGGCCCCCGCCCCAGTGGCAGCCGACGCACATCGAAGGCTTCGGCGGCGACCGCAGCAGTTCTGCCTCCGGCGGGTAGGGCCTCCGGCCCTACGACCCGGACGCAGCCTCCGGCGGCCAGGGCTACCCGCCCTGGACCCGGGCGACTCTGGGATGCCCAAGATCGTCGGCGACCCATCGCGCACCGAAGGCAACCAGACCGCGCCTGCCTGGTCCAGGTCGGTCGTCCAGTGGGGCGCTCCACCTGGACCAGGCAGGCGCGGCCCGGCAGAGCGAGGCTTGCGCGACGGGATGCCAGCACCTGCCGAAGGCAAGTGCTGGGGAGTGAGCGGGGAGTGGATCTTGCATTCGGGCCCGTACAGGCCCCGAGCCCGACACCAGCCAACGCCTTGACCAGCGCAGACAAGCAGACGACCACCATGATCCAGACTTCGGGCCTAATTCGGGACAAAGAGCCCGCAAGTTCAGCGTCCCTAGAGTGGCCCCCTGAGGCCAAAGTGGGACCGCATGCTACGGCTAGGACGACCTCCCACGGTGCATCCTGAGTCCCGATGCACGTGCACTGACCAGCGGGATCCGCGAACCAACGTTATGGGGGTCAAGCGCTGTTGACCTTGAAGGTAAGAATCGATGAATGAGAGACGCGGAACGCCTGCCCCGCCGGCCTAGCGATCGGCACAAGACCGGCAACCCCGGGTTGGCTTTCCTTGTCTGCGTGGCCTGGTACGGCGCAGTCGCCTCGGCGTTTCTGTGGTACGTCGATCGGCAACCTGTGGCCGCCTCTGCGGCGTGCGATGACAGCATGTGCTTCTCGGATCGAGGCGGCTGGCTTATGTTCGGCCTCTTCGTCGGGGCTCCGACGTTGTTGGTGTCGGGGCTCGTCAGCCTCCTTGTGCTCGGGATCCTGGCCGCCAAGACCGAAATCAAGTCGGCGACCATCCTCGGGTCGCTGGCGGCGTTGCCCGCGTTGTTGCCCATTGCGTGGTTAGTGGCCGCCGTCACCCAGTGAAAGCGGGTCCCTGGGGGCCCACACCCGATCGACGCCGCAGCGCCGCTGTGCTCGCCCTGAAGTCGCAGGCCATCCGCTGCCGAGGCGGGCTCACGCGACAGCAACCACGCCGCACGACCTCGGACCGGTGCAACTGGCACCCGGTGGCCGGCCCAGAGGAGCGGGCACCATCGCGGACCGAGCTCGTGTCTCCTAATCCGGTGGTTCGACCCGGCCGACAGGGGGTCGGCGAGCAGCTGCCCCACCGCGTCCGGCGTCGCACTGGCACAGCACACCACCCACCGGCATGCCGCTCGTGGGAGAAATCTGGGAGACGATCTTGCAGAACTCCCCACAGCAACTCCCCCAGACCAACGACGGCCAACGCTCTGAGCGGCACGTATAGCCAGACATGCACATCGCAGATCGATCTTGACCAATTTGACACAGAAGAGGTCATCGGTTCGGGCCATCCGACTTGGCGCACTGCCGAGCCCTCCGCGGCTGGGGCCGGCTGTCCGCCCCCAGCCCCTCGCTGGCAAAGATCATCCGGCCCAGATATGGCCCAACCCGGCCTGGAAAGCAGCGTGAAACGACGGCAATCGATGACAGGCGACGAAGCAGGTCACCGGCCCACCTCGCCGAGTTCTGGCAGCCAGGCGCCGTTCCCTGATTGGTTCGAGATGTACTACAACGTCTGACGTGTTCTAGCCCGCTGACCTACGGTTTTGGCTGACGCCGAGATCGCGGCGACAACGCGCCAAGCGGCGGTCACTGCTGGCTCCCGGCCAGTGTGACCGCCGCTTGCGTTCTGCCGAGCGCGCGGATCCAGGTTGGCGACGAGCCGCTCACCGAGGTCGCCCGCTTGATGGGTTGCACCTTGGCTTCAGGTCAGCTCGCCGGGTGTGTCCATTGCGGGTCTCGGCCGCTGAGCGCCAAAGCTTTGTCGAAGACCGCGCCGCCGTCGGCGACGGAAAGCGGCGCCGCATAGATTCCCATCTGCCGCCCCTGTTCGCCCATGTCGGCGACAAACCGGTGGGCAAGTTCCGCGACGTCGTCGTCGCACCGGTAGTCCTGTCCGGTGGCCCGAGCCAGGTCCCACCCGTGGATCGCCAGGTCGCTGGCGAGCATGCTCGCGATCATCAGGGACGGCATCGCCATGTCGCCCATGGTCACAGTCCCGTCCCATGCCGTCGCATCCGCCCAGGCCCCCACCGCGGCACGGCCTTCCTCATCGAAACGGTCGGCCCACCCCTGCGACGACATCAGGTCCTGGGCCCACAACTCACCCTGCACGGCCTCGCGCCGGCCGGCGAGGCTGAGCGCGGAGACGACCTGCAGCAGGTGGTTTGTCAGCGTGCGTACGTCCCAGTCCTGACACGGGGTCGGCCCGCCGAACTGCTCCGGCTTGACGCCCCGCACCACGGCCGCCGCCCCGGCGACCGATTTCTCCAACACTCCGTAAGGTTGCATAAGCGCACGCTAGGCGCGGTCCCGCGGCTGGTCTTGAAAAAACACGACGCCAAACGATCTTGGTAACCTGCACCCGTGCCGGCCATCCTCAACCACGGCGCAGGACAGGAAAAGTTCCAGTTCACCGCCCCCGCAGCCGCGGCAGCGCTGCACCCGTTCGTGGCCCACTACTGGATTGTCGCCTGGGACCTGCGCGGCCAAGACCCCTACCGACAGCAGGTCCTGCCCTACCCGGCCGTGAACATGACGTTCAAGCCCGGCCGCTGCCGAATCGCCGGAGTGCCCCGCGGCCAGTTCTCCGAGATCCTCCACGACGCCGGCAGAGTCTTCGGCGTGCGCTTCCGCCCTGGCGGCTTCCGGCCCTTCCTCGGCGCGCCCGTCTCCTCCATCACCGACCGCTACCTACCCGTCGATGCCGTCTTCGGCCCGCCCGGAAGCGAGGTCGCCGACTCCATCCTCGCCGCCGACGACCCGACCGCGGTGACGCTCATGGACCAGTTCCTCACCGAACGGGCACCCCCGCACGCTGACCCCACCGCCGAACTGGTTGCCGCCATCGTCGCCCGCACGGCGGACGAGCCCGGGATCACTCGCGTCGACGACCTGGCCCGTGAATCCGGCCTCAGCATGCGCCGGCTACAACGCTTGTTCGCCGACTACGTCGGCGTCAGCCCGAAATGGGTCATCCGCCGCCACCGGCTCCACGAAGCCGCCGCCCGAGCCGCGCACGGCACCCGCCTCGACCTCGTCGCGCTCGCCGCCGAGCTCGGCTACAGCGACCAAGCCCACCTCACCCGCGACTTCACCAGCATCATCGGCCAGCCACCCGCCCAATACACCCAAGCGCAGTAAACCGGCTTGCCCTCGTGCACAGCGAGCAAGCCATCGACCGGCCGAGCGCGAAGCTTGCGCGACGGGCCCCGGCTGCAGCGGCGGTCACGCCCGGGTTCCCCGGCGCGGCCGCCGCGTCGTCGTTCCCGTGGTCATGTCGCCGGGCCTGCGCTCGCAGCCCTCGCTGCGCTCGGTGCACTCGCCACGCGGGCGTCCCCGAACAGGTGGCAGAACGCACTGTTCCGGCGCGGAACAGAACCCTGCATAAAGTAAATATATGCATGAATTGGCGGTCCGCCGGGCGACGATCCGGCGTGGAGTTCGCTGGGGCGCGATCGTGGCCGTGCTGGCGCTCGTCGCCGCCGGCGTCAGCGTGGACCGGCTCTACTCCACCGGGCAGCACACCCGCACGGACCTGCTCGCGGTCGGCCGGCTGGCGCAGCAACTGCGCCAGGAGCTGGACCACGGCGACGTGCCGGCGGCACAGCGCATCCTGGCGGACCTCCGGACGCACGCGCACGCCGCGCGGTCCGCGACCGAGGGCCCGCTGTGGGGGCTCGGTTCCCGCCTGCCGCGCGTCGGCCCCGACATGGCCGCGGTGGCGACCGTGGCCAGGGTCGTCGACGATCTGGCCGAGCACGGCCTGCCCGAGCTGCTCGGCCTCGCGAACGCCGTCGACCCGGCACGGCTGGCGCCCCGGAACGGGACCGTCCGGCTGGCCGGCCTGACCCCGCTGACCGCGCAGGTCGATGCCGCGGGCGGGGCCGTCCGGTCCGCGCTCGATGAGCTTTCGACCATCCCCACGGGACGGCTCGCACCGCAGCTTTCGGCGGCGATCGCCGAGTTGCGTACGGGTCTGGAACGTGCCGCCGCGGACATCGGCACCGCCGCCCGGGCGATCCGGCTGCTGCCGCCGATGCTGGGGTACGGCGGCCCCCGTACGTATCTGATCCTGTTCCAGAATCTCGCAGAGGTCCGCGCGACCGGCGGCATGCCCGGGGCCTTCGCCACGGTCCGCGCCGACCGGGGTGGCATGCGGGTCCTGCGGACCGGTGCGACCTCCAGCGAGATGCACGCCTTCTATCCGCCGGTGGCCCGCCTGGACCCGGACCTGCGCGGACTCTACGGGGACCTGCCCGCCGTCTACCCCGCGGACGTGAACCTCACGCCCGACTTTCCGACGGCCGCGACGCTGATCCGCGAGATGTACCGGCAGCGCACCGGCCTGCGCGTCGACGGTGTCATCGCCGTGGATCCGGTGGCGCTGTCGCTGATCCTGCAGGCCACCGGGCCGGTCCCGGTCCGCGGAGGATGGACGCTGACCGCCGGCAACGCGGTACGCGTGCTCCTGTCCGATGTCTACCAGCGTCTCGGCACCCAGGCCGGCCAGGACCGGTTCTTCCTGGACGCCGCCAACGCGGTATTCGGGACACTGCTGCGCGGCCGGATCTCGCCGCGGCCCGCGCTGGCCGCTCTGGCGCGCGCCGCCGGGGAGCGGCGGATCCTGCTGTGGAGCGCGCATCCCGCGGAGCAGCGGCTGCTGGACACGACGGTGCTGGCGGGTGCGTTGCCGGCGGACGACGGCGCCGCACCGACCGTGGGCGTTTTCCTCAACGACGGCAGCGGCGCCAAGCTCGGGTACTACCTGCGGCACACGGCGGAGCTGAGTGAGACGTGCCCGGCCGGCGGGGCGCGGGAGCTGCACCTGCGGGTCACGCTCGCGTCGAGCGCACCGTCGCACGGGCTGGCCCGGTCGGTGCTCGGACTGGGCCTGGCCGGCGACCCGTACACGATGCGTACGCATGTGATGGTGTTCAGCCCGACCGGAGGCGACATCGTGGACGCGGCACGCGACGGTCGCCCGGTGTCGTGGGCGGTCGGGGCCGAGCGGGGCCGGGTCGTCGGCAAGGTGACCGTGGATCTGCGGCCGGGGGCACGGCAGACGCTGGATTTCCACCTGGTGGCCGGCACCCCGCCCGCCTCCGTTGCGTGGGCGCCCGCGCGGCTGCGGAGCACGCCCGGGCTAACAATCGGAAATACCCAGACCAATGAATTTTTACCCTGCTAACTTTCGTCAAAGTGGATGTTATCGGTACAAGGGGGTCATCGTGCGCTCGCTCCGTCTTCTCCTGCCCCTCGCTGCGGCGGTCGGCACGGTGCTTGCCGGGCCGACCGCGGCGTCAGCCGCGCCGTACGTGCCGGGCGTCGCACCCACGGTGGTGGCGCCTGCGGCCGTGCCGGCGGGGGCGCCCGTCAGCATCCGGGGGACCGGGTTCATTCCGCTCGAGACGGTCCAGATCTCCCAGGGCAGCACGCTGATCGGCTCGACCAGCGCCACCGCCGGCGGAGACTTCACGTTCACGGTCCCGGCCTCGATCACCAACCTGGTGGCGGGCGGCGTGCTGAGCCTCACGGCGACCGGGGTGAGTTCGGGCACCGTCACCGGGTTCACGGTCCGCGTGACACCGCTGGCCGGCGGCGGGGCGGGCAACCCCGGCGGACAGGGCAGCGGCGAGCAGGGCAACGGTGGCCCGACCGGTGGCGGGCAGGGCAACCGGCTTCCGGTCACGGGCATCGACGGCGGTCGGCTCGTCGGCGAGATGGCCGGCGGTGCCGCCATCGCGGCCACCGGCGCGTTCCTGTTCTGGATCGCCGCCCCGGGCCGTCGTCGGCGTCGGCAGCAGCCCTGATCTCCAGGGCCCGCTAGATGAAGATCGTGGAGAGCTGCGTGTCGAGTGCGGACACCGCGATGTCCGGGTCGTACTGGCCGCCGAGCAGGTAGACGCCGAGTCCTTCCATGGCAGCGAGCAGACCCGCCGCCGCGTGCGTGGGGTGCAGCCCGGCCGGGCTGTCACCGGCGGCCTGCGCGGCGCGGATCTGCTCGGCGATGAACCCGACCATCTGGTCGGTGTCCGCCCGCATCCGGGCCGCGGCGGCGGGGCGCACGGCGATGTAGGCGAGGAACGCCAGGGCGACGCGGCCGTCGGCGCGCCGCTGCTCGTCGAGCGGCAGCAGCTCCACGAGGATCGTGCGGACCAGCGCGTACGGCGTCAACGGCTGGGCGAGCGCCTCGACCGCCGCGGTGACGCGGGCCTCGTTGCGTTCCTTGATCACCTCCAGGGCGAAGCCCATCATCTCGTCCTTGGTGGCGAAGTAGTGCTGCACCATGCCCGAGGTCACGCCCGCCTCGGCGGCCACATGCCGCAGACTGACCGCTTCCAGCCCGCTCGTGGCGGCGACCCGCATCAGCGCGTCCGCGATCAAGGTACGGCGCGCCTGGTGGTCGACCCTCTTCGGCATTCCCCCATGCTTTCACATTGCAGTCGCATTGACATGGATCGGGCGCCGCCTTTAAGATTGCGACTGCAATGCGAAGGGGAGGACTCCGATGTCGCTGCTGCGCAAGATCGTCGCGTACGAGTGGGCCATGTGGCGCAGCCTCTGCCGCTGGATCCTCCGCCGGCCGCTGCCGCTGGAGGCGGGTGCCAAGCCGTTCAGTTACCTCGGAGCGGTCAACGCCATCCTGTGGGCGTTCATCGTGCTGTCCGCGGTCGAGATCCCGATCTTCGACCTCATCCTGCGGCACGTCCTGCCGTGGGAGCACCTACGCCGTACCGTGCTGGTCCTCGGGATCTACGGCCTGCTCTGGATGATCGGCCTGATGGCGATGCTGCGCATGCACCCCCACGTCGCGGGCCCAGCCGGCCTGCGCATCCGCAACGGCGCCACCTTCGAACTCCTCGTCCCGTGGGACGCGGTCGCGTCGGCGCGCGGGCGGTACCGGTCGCTGCCGTCCAGCCGCACGGTCCACCTGGAGGAGGACGCTTCAGGCACGGTGCTGAGCATCGGCGCCGGCCGCCAGACCAGCGTCGACCTGGTGTTGCGTCAGCCCGTGGCGTTCGACCTGCCCAGCGGGCGCGCCGAAAACGTCACCGAGGTGCGGCTCTACGCCGACCAGCCGGACGCCCTGGTCGCCCTCGCCCGCCGCAACGCCCCGGACCCCGCCACTCCGCGCTGAGCCCCGGGAGCCGGTCAGTGCGCGTCGGCGCTCTCCGGGGCGAGGAAACTCTCCGGCGTGCGCGGGCGCAGGACTGCCCGGTACCGGCGGACCAGCCACACCGCGAGCACGACCAGCGCGGCGGTCATCAGCACGGAACCCTGCGTCTTGGTGGCCAGCGCCCAGTTGTACCCGTCCGGGATCGCCAGCGTCGCCGCGACCGCACACGGCACCAGCACCCAGCGGGTGAACGTCGCCTCGCTCCGCGACCAGGTCGCGGCGAGCACCGCCAGCGGCCAGATCGCGTACCACGGGTGGAACACCGGGGCCAGCACCACGGTCATCGCCAGGGCCAGCCCGGCGCCGAGCAGAGCGTCACCCCGGCGGGCCAGCCACCACAACGCCACCAGCGCGGGGACCAGCAACACCGTGGCGATCAGCCGGACCGCGGGCAGCGCATCGACGTGGACGCCGAACACGGCCACGAACCGGGTCAGGGTCACCCCCACCGCGGTCGACGGCGAGGTCCACTCCACGGTGTCGCCGCTGCGCAGCAGGCCGTACGCCCAGCCCACGCCGCGCCCCGAGAGCAACGACAACGCGGCCAGGGCCCCGAGTGCGCCACCGCCGACCGCCGCGGCGGGCCGCACCAGCGCCCGCAACGACACCCCGCGCGGCACCGCCGCCAGCACCGCGAACGGCAGCACCACGATCGCGGTCGCCTTGACCCCCAGCGCGAGACCGAGCAGCGCACCGCCCAGCACGAGCGCCGCCGAACGGGGCAGCAGCGGCGCCACCGCCGGCTTGGCCCCGGCGTCCGGACGGGAGGCCACCAGCGCCAGACCCGCCACCAGCAGGCCGATCATTACCGCGTCGTTGTGCGCCCCGGACACCAGGTGCACCAGCACGAGCGGGCAGGCCAGCACGGTCCACGTGGCCGTCGTGGGCGACACCCCGGCGCGCCGGGCCAGCACGGGCACCCCGGCCGCGATCAGCACCACCCCGGCGACCGCGATCAGGCGGAACATGGCGACGATGCCCACCAGGTTGCCGCCGACCCGCACCGCGGCCGCCGACAACAGCAGGAACAGCGGACCGTACGGGGCGGGCGAATCGCGCCACGCCTGCGACACCGAGCTGATCCACGGGCAGCCGAACACCTGGGCGCTGGTCCCGTACGGGTCACCGCCGGCCAGCTGGACGTAGCCCTGGCAGGCGTACGAGTAGACGTCCTCACTGCCCAGCGGTAGGAACGCCAGCAGGGGCAGCGCCCACAGCCCCGCCGTCACCATGGCCCACCGGGTCGACGGCACGACCTTGCGCCCGAACCACCACGCGACGATCAGCAGCGTGGTGCCCGCCACCCAGCACACCGGCAGCAGAACCCCGAGGTCACCCCGCAGCATCTTCACCACGTTGTAGGCGTGGCCGCGCAGGAGTTCCGCACCACCCAGATAGGCGCAGATCGCTGTCAGCAGGCTGCCGACCAGGCCGAGATAGCGGACCGTACGGGGGGTGAGCATGCGCGTCAGGATACGAGACAGCGCCCAGCCCACACCTCTGACAGTGATTAAGATCCAGCCGGCTCGGCCGTCCGGCGTCGCGTCCGCACCCACGGCACCACCAGTATCACCACCAGTAGCGCGGTCACGGCGAACGCGCCCTGGGCCCGAGTCGCCAGGGCGAGGTTGTAGCCGTCGGGCAGGCACAACGCCGCGGCGATCGCGCACGGCACCGCCAGCCACCGGGCCGCCCCGCGCGTCGTGGCCGCCAGCACCGCGAGCGGCCAGGTCAGATACCAGGGGTGGAACACCGGGGCCAGCGCGACCGTCGCCGCGAGTGCCAGCCCGGCACCGAGCAACGCCCCACCGCTGCGCGCACGCCACCACAGCACCACCAGCACGACCGCCAGCGCCGCGACGCCGAGCAGCCGGGTCACCGGCACGGCGTCGACCTTCGCGCCGAACCCCCTGGCCAGCGTCGACACGCTGAGGCCCACCGCGGTCGGCGGGGACGTCCACTGTACGGAGACCCCGCTGTCGGCGAGGTTGCGCGCCCAACCGAACCCGAGCCCGGTGACGAAGGACACAGCGGCCAGGGCGCCCGCCGCCGCGGCGCCGATCACGGCCCCGGGTACCCACAAGGCCCGCCACGGGACACGCCGGTCCCCGGCCCCGGCCGTCCCGGGCCCGCTCGCCTGTGGCCCGGCTGTCGTGCTGACCGCCCGGACGGACACGGCCGCCAGCACCGCGAACGGCAGCACCACGATCGCGGTGACCTTGACCCCGATCGCGAGCCCCAGGAGCACCCCCGCACCGGCCAGCAGCCCGGCACGCCCCAGCGGGCCGCCGGACCTCGACGCCGCCCGGCCGCCGGGCGAGGGCAGCCCGCTTGGCAAGGCCGCGCTACTTGGCAAGGCCGCGCCGCCCAACGAATCTGGGCCGCCTGGCGAATCCGGGCCGCCCAACGGATCCGGGCCGCTTGGCGAATCCGGGCTGTTCGGCGAGGCCGGGACGGCGGCGGCCGCCGCGACGGCCAGGCCCGCGACCAGCAGGCCCACCATCACGGCGTCGTTGTGCGCCCCCGAGACCAGGTGCACCACGACCAGCGGGCACGCCAGCACCAGCCACACGGCCCGCTCCGGCGCGACCCCGTGCCGCCGGGCCAGCACCGGCAGGCACGCCCCGATCAACGCCACCCCCAGCACGGCCAGCGCGCGCAGCACCGCGACCGTCCCGGCCAGACTGCCGCCCAGCCTGGCCGCCCCCGCCGCCAGGACCAGGAACACCGGACCGTACGGGGCGGGCGAGTCACGCCACGTCGGGGCCACCGCCTGCGTCCACGGGCAGCCCAGCTCCCGCACCCCCGCCGCGTACGGGTCGTGCCCGGTGGCCAGCGCCCAGCCCTGGCAGGCGTACGAGTGGACGTCGTAGCTGCCCAGCGGAAGCACCGGCAGCAGGGGCAGGACCCACAACCCGGCCGTCACGTACGCCCAGCGCAGCGACGGCACCGCGGTCCGGCCCAGCCACCAGGCGGCGATCAGCAGAACCGTGCCGAGCAACCAGGTCAACGGCAGCAGCACCCCGTCGGCGCCGGCGAACACCGTCCGTGGCGTCATGGTCGGGTGCCACGGCGACGTGGCGCCGCCCAGATAGGCCGTCACCGCCAGCAGCACGCTGCCCACCAGGCCGCCGTAGCGGACGAGACGGGCGCGGAGCATGGCGGCCACCCTACCGTGACAGCCAGCTACCGCCGCTCCACAAGCCAGGTAGGGTCGGTGCCCGTGTGGGCCCGGTGGCGAACCGAAGCGGTCACCGCCGGACTGGCGGTGACCCTCGGTGTGGCGTACCTGCTCCTGCCGCGGCCGGGCTCGGATCTGTCCGCCCAGGTCGCCCGCGCGGACTTCTTCGCCACCCATGGCTGGTCGGTCGTCGACCTGCGCTGGTACGCAGGGGTGAACCAGCTCGGCTACAGCCTCGTGTCACAGCCCGTCATGGCCCTGCTGGGAGTCCGCGCCACGGGGGTGCTGGCCCTGGTGGCGTCCGCGGTGACGTTCGCCGTGCTGCTGCGGCGGACCGCGGTGCCCCGGCCGCTGCCGGGCGCCCTGCTCGGCGTGGTGTGCCTGGCCGCGAACCTGCTGTCCGGCCGGGTCACGTACGCGCTCGGCGTCGCGCTGGGCCTGGCGGCGCTGCTGGCCCTCACGTACCCGCGGTTGCGGGCGGCGGCTGTGGCTGCCGCCCTGCTGGCGTCCGCGACCAGCCCGGTGGCTGGTCTGTTCCTCGGCCTGGCCGGGGTCGCGCTGCTGGCGGCGCGCCGGTGGTCGGACGGGCTGCTGGTGGCCGTGCCCGCGGCCGTGCCGCTGGCGTTGAGCGCGGGCCTGTTCGGCGACGGCGGGTGGATGAACATCAGCCACGCCGACGCGATCCGGGCGGCCGGGGTGAGCCTGATCGTGGCGGTGTTCGTGCCGCAGCGCCCGGTCCGGTACGGCGCACTGCTGTCCGCGGCCGGGGTGGTCGCCGCCGCCCTCGTGCACACCCCGGTGGGGCTGAACGCGACCCGGCTCGCGGTGATGTTCGCGCTGCCGGTGCTGGCCGCCTGCGCCCGCACGCCCGGCTGGCTGCGCGCCCGGACATCCCGCGTGCCTGAGCGTGGGCGCGGGTGGGCGCTGGTGGCCCTGCTGGTCGCGGTGACCTGGTGGCTGCCGCCGGTCGTCGTCGCCGATGTGCGCGACGTCGGAAACCCCACCGCCGACCCGGCGTTCTTCGCGCCGCTGCGGGCACACCTCGCGGGCGAGGCGCTGACCGGGCGGGTGGAGGTGCCGCCGACCCGCGACTACTGGGAGGCGGCGTACCTGGGCGACGTGCCGCTGGCCCGGGGGTGGCTGCGGCAGGCCGACATCGGCCGCAACCCGCTGTTCTTCACGACCGTTCCCGGCGCCGCCGGCACCGGCGTGCCGCTGACCGCGGACAGCTACCGGGACTGGCTCGCCCGGGAGGCCGTGCAGTACGTGGCCGTACCGAACACCGAGCTGTCCTGGGTGGGCCGTGCCGAGGCGCGACTGATCGCGGGCGGGCTGCCGTACCTGAGGCCGGTCTGGTCCGATGCGCACTGGCGGCTGTACGCGGTCGCCGACCCCACGCCGGTCGTCGCCGCCCCGGCCCGGCAAGTGGCGCACACGGCCGCCGCGGTCACGTTCGACGCCCCGGCCGCCGGGGACGTACGGGTACGGGTGCGCTGGTCCCGCTGGCTGCGCGCCGACCACGGGGCGCGGGTCGCCGCGGACGGCGAGTGGACCGTCGTACGGGTCCCCTCCCCCGGCCGGTACACGCTGACCTCCTGACCCGTCAGGACTCCAGGACGCGTTCCATCGCGGCGCGGGAGTGCCGGGTCACCCGCAGGTAGCTGTCCACGAACTCGCCCGGGTCGCCGCCGCCGAGCAGCTGCACCGCCCCGGCCAGTTCGACGCCGTGCTGCGGCAACTGGTCCGTCGGCCGGCCGCGGACCAGGGTGAGCGCGTTGCGGACCCGGGCGGCCAGCGTCCACCCGGCCGCCATCGCGGCGGCGTCGGACCCGTCGACCAGGCCCGCGTCGCGGGCGGCGTCCAGCGCCTCCAGGGTCCGGGTGAGGCGCAGCTCCGGCACGTCGTACGCGTGCCGCAACTGCAGCAACTGGACCGCCCACTCGACGTCGGCGAGCCCGCCGCGGCCCAGCTTGGTGTGCGTGTGGGGATCGGCGTTGCGGGGCATCCGTTCCGTCTCCACCCGCGCCTTGATCCGGCGGATCTCGATGACCTGCTCCCGGGTGAGCCCTCCGGCCGGGTGCCGCATGCCGTCGGCGAGCAGCTCGAACTCGCGGCCCAGACCGCCGTCGCCGCAGACGAACCGGGCGCGCAGCAGCGCCTGCGACTCCCAGACCCGCGACCAGCGGGCGTAGTACTGGGCGTACGCGGCGAGGCTGCGCACCAGCGGCCCCTGGCGGCCTTCGGGGCGCAGGTCGGCGTCGATGCCCAGCGGCGGGTCCGGGGCGGGCGCGGCCAGCAGCCGGCGCAGTTCCTCGGCGACGGCGTGCGCGGCGGCGGACGCCTCGTTCTCCGGGGTTTCGGCCGGGGCGTCGTACACGAACAGCACGTCGGCGTCGGACGGGTAGCTCATCTCGTACCCGCCGAGCCGGCCCATGCCGATCACCGCGAACCGCAGGCCGTCCGGGCCGGGCCGGGCCCGCCGGGCGGCGCGCAGCGCGGCGCCCAGCGTGGCGTCCGTGACGTCGGACAGCGCGATGCCGATCGCGTCCACGTCGAGCGGGTGGGCGGGGGCCAGGTCGCCGGCGCGGCTGAGGATGTCGGCGCACGCGACGCGGAACAGTTCCCGGCGGCGCAGCGCGCGCACCGCGTCGATGGCCTTCTGCGGGTCGGCGTACCGCTCGGCGGCGGCGAGGAAGCCGTCGCGCAGCACGTCGGCCGGGCGCGGCTGCAACTCGGCGTCGTCGGCGAGCAGGCGCAGCGCCTCCGGGTCGCGGGTGAGCAGGTCCGTGGCGTACCGGGAAAGGCTGAGCACCCGGGCCAGGCGCCGGGCCACCGGGCCGCCGTCGCGCAGCAGCCGCAGATACCACGGGGTACTGCCGAGCTTGTCGGAGACGTGCCGGTAGTTGAGCAGGCCGCGGTCCGGCTCCGGCGCGTCCGCGAACTCCTGCAGCAGCATCGGCAGCAGCGTGCGCTGGATCGCCGCCGTGCGGGTTACCCCGCCGGTCAGCGCCTGCAGGTGGCGCAGCGCCGCGCCCGGGTCGGCGAAGCCCAGGATCTCCAGCCGGCGGCCCGCCGACTCGGGCGTCATCCGCAACGCATCGGCGGGCACCCGGGCCACCGCCTCCAGCAGCGGCCGGTACAGCAGCTTGACGTGCAGGCGGCGGACCTGCGCGGCGTGGCCGACCCAGTCGGCGCGGAACTCCTCGACCGCGTCGCGGCCGGGCACCGCGGTGTACCCGAGAGCGGCGGCCAGCCACCGCAGCGCCGCCGCGTCGTCGGGCACGGTGTGGGTACGCCGCAGGTGTTGCAGCTGGAGGCGGTGCTCGACGGAACGCAGGAACCGGTACCCGCGCAGCAGCGTCTCCCCGTCCTCGCGGCCGACGTAGCCGCCGGCGACCAGCGCGCGCAGTGCGGGCAGCGTGCCGGACTCGTGCAGCGTCTCGTCGATGCGGCCGTGCACGAGCTGCAGCAACTGGACCGCGAACTCGATGTCGCGCAGCCCGCCCGGCCCCCGCTTGATCTCGCGGGCCAGCTCCTTCGGCGGGACGTTCTCGATGATCTTGCGGCGCATGTCGCGGACGTCGTCGACCGCCTCGGGCCGCTCCGCGGCGTGCCACACCAGCGGCGCCAGGTTGTCGATCCACTCGCTCGCCAGCGCCAGATCCCCCGCCGCGGGCCGGGCCTTGAGCAGCGCCTGGAACTCCCACGTCCGCGCCCACCGGCGGTAGTAGGCGTCGTGGCTGGCCAGCGTGCGCACCAGCGGCCCGCGGCTGCCCTCGGGCCGCAGCGCGGCATCCACCTGCCAGGCGACCTGCCCGCAGATCTCGATGAGGCGCGCCGCGACCGTCGTGCCGGCGGCCAGGTCCTCGTCGCCGCGGGCGACGAAGATGACATCCACATCGGAGACGTAGTTGAGCTCGTTGCCGCCGCACTTGCCCATCGCGACGACCGCCAGCCGAGGCGCGGCGCCGGGCAGTTCGCCCACGGCGATCGCGTACGCCGCGGCCAGCGTCTCGTCGGCCAGCCGGGACAGGGCGGCCATCGTCGGCTCCAGGCCGCGGCCCCCGGTCAGGTCCGCCGCGGCGATCCGCAGCAGCGAGACCCGGTACGCCCGGCGCAGCGCGGGCACGGTCGGGGGCCCCTCCCCCGCCGCGTCGCCGAACTCCAGGCGCCCCTCGGCGTTGGGCGGCATACCGGTCTTGCCGGTAGCCAGCTCCTGCCACTCGTCCGGGTTCGCGACGAGGTGGTCGCCCAGTGCGGCGGAGGCCCCGAGTACGGCCAGCAGCCGGCGCCGCAGGCCGGCGTCGCCGTACAGGGCGGTCAGGACGGCCGCGGCGGCCGGGTTGTCCGCGATCGGTCCGCGGGCCGTGGCGACCGAGCCGCCGGTGCCGCGGATCGCGGCGCGCCCCGCCGACTCCACCAGGCGGTGGAGCTGACGCAACGCGAGATTGGGGTCGGCGGTGTGGGCCAGCGCGTGCAGCAGCTCGCCGCCGTCGCCGTCGCGCGGTTCCTGCGCGTCGGCGTCCCACAGTCGCAGCCCGGACTCGCCGAGCAGCTCGGCGGCGCGGGCGGCGTCGTCGAAGCCGTACCGGGCGAGCCGGCTGAGCCGGGTCACCGGCCGGCGTCCGTGGTCACGCCGGCCCTCACAGGCCCAGCAGCGGCAGGGTGGGGCCGGTGCCCGGGTTCGGGATGTCCGCGTCCGGCAGGGTGCCCTGGGCCAGCGCGGCGAACCGGGCGGCGAACGGCTGCCACACCTCCTCCACGTCGGGCAGCACGTCGGCGGTGGCGGCGACGACCGCGTCGGGGTCGTAGCCCAGCTCGGCGAGCATCGCCGAGTCGGTGGCCCAGTCCGCGATCATCGCGACGTCGCACTCGATGTGGAACTGGACCCCCCAGGCCCGGTCACCGAGCCGGAACGCCTGGTGCGGGTACCTGGTCGACGCCGCGAGCAGCACCGCGCCGGTGGGCAGCTCGGTGATCTCGTCGCTGTGCCACTGGATCACGTCGGGCAGCAGTGGCACGTACCGGAAAAGGGGGTCGGTGTCCGCGGCGTCGCGCCGCCCGACCAGCGCGGGCCCGATCTCGGGCCCGGCCGTGCTCCGCTCCACGAGGCCGCCGTGCGCGGCGGCCAGGAGCTGGCCGCCCAGGCAGACGCCCAGCGTCGGCACCCGGTGCCGCACGGCCTTGCGCAGCAACGCCTCCACCGCCGGGAACCAGGGCGCGCCGGGCTCCCCGGCGGCATTCGGGTACGCGTCCTGCTCGCCGCCCAGCACCACCAGCGCGATGTGGTCGTCCAGGTTTTCCGGCAGTGGCTCGCCGCGGTGCGGGCGCACCACGCTCACCCCCAGCCCGGCCTCGGCAAACCAGTCGCCGAGCCGGCGCAGATCGTCCGTCGGGTCGTTCTCGACCACCAGCGCTGTCCCCACCCCCCGAGGCTAACGAATGGCCCGCCGCCCCGGGCGTCCGGACCACGGCGGGTCGCCGCCCGAGACATCGACAAGCACCTATTGCCGGGAATTCTGCGGCACTCGCCCGCGCCGGGCCGGTACGGTCAGGCCACCGACGCGAGAACGGGAGTACGCCCTCACATGCCGACGCTGCGCGAGCGGCTGCAGTCCGCACTGGTCCCGGCGATGAAGGCCCGCGACGCCGCCGCGGTGGCGGCGTTGCGTGCGACGCTGGCCGCCATCGAGAACGCCGCCGCCATCACCCTGACGCCCTCCGCCGAACCGCCCCCCGACGGCAGCGCCTTCGCGAAGGCACACGCGGGGCTGGGCGTCACCGAGGCCACCCGGCGGGCGCAGGACGAGGCCGAGGTGGAACGGATCGTCCGCGCGGAAATCGCCGAACGGCTGACCGCGGCCGACGAGTACGCCCGCCTGCAGCGCCCCGATCACGCGCAGCGGCTGCGCGCCGAGGCCGGGGTGCTCGCCTCGCACCTGGACGCGGCCTAGGCTCCCGGCATGGCGCAGCCCGCCACCGCGACCGAGTCGGCGATCCGCGTCTCGACGCTGGAACTCTTCTTCGACCTGGTCTTCGTCTTCACGATCACCCAGCTCGCGACGACGCTGGCGGCCGACCTCACGCTGCGCACGCTGGCCGACATCCTGCTGATGCTGTTCGTGATCTGGTGGATGTACTCCGGCTACGCGTGGCTGACCAACGCGGTCGCGCCGAGCAGCACCACCCGGCGCACGCTGCTGCTCGCGGGCATGACCGGCTTCCTGCTGATGGCGCTGGCGATCCCGCGGGCGTTCGGGGCGTACGGGTGGCTGTTCGGGTTCAGCTACCTGGTCGTGAACGTGGTGCACTCGGCGCTGTTCCTGCAGGCCGGGCCGGCCGCGGTGGTGGCGATGCGCCGGCTCGCCCCGATGAACATCCTGGCCGCGCTGCTCGTGCTGACCGGCGGTTTCCTGCCCGAGCCGTACCGGCACCTGTGCTGGGTGGCCGCGCCGCTGGTGCAGATCTCGGCGGGCTACCTGCACCGCATCGAGATGCACTCGATCGCCGCGGGCCACTTCGTCGAACGGCACGGCCTGGTGGTCATCGTCGCGATCGGCGAATCCATCGTGGCCGTCGGGGTGGGCTTCGGCGGGCTCCTGCGGGGCCCGGGCGAGATCCTGGTCGCGGTGCTCGGCCTGTGCATCGCGTACTACCTGTGGTGGATCTACTTCGCGGGTGACGACCAGCGTTCCGAGCACGTGCTGGCGGGCATCACGGATCCGCGGCGCCGGGCCGCGCTGGCCCGCGACGCGTGGGGGTACGCGCACTACCCGATGCTGCTGGGCATCGTCATCGCCGCGGTCGGGGTGAAGAAGACCGTCGGGCACGCGTTCGAGTCGTTGCACTGGGGACAGGCGATCGCGCTGAGCGGCGGCGTGGCCCTGTACCAGCTCGGCCACGCCGTCTTCCTGCGGCTGCTGCGGATCAGCGGGGTGTTGTACCGGGTGGTGGCGGCCCTGGCGGTGCTGGCGGTGATCCCGCTGGGGCACGTGCAGGCGGTGCTGCAGCTCGCCGCAATCCCGGTGATCATAGTGGCGGCGGCGATCGCCGAGGACGTGCCCCGGGTCCGCCGTTCCGGCGGGACGGCGATCAGCACGTTCGGCCGCACGCCGGAGGCACCGCCCGACTGAGGTGACGCCGGGTCAGGCGATGCAGGCGCAGATGATGAGCGCGGCGCCGAAGTGCGACGCGGCGCTGACCATGGCCCCGGGGTGCCGGTCGACCGTGCAGATCACCTCGCCGAGCTTGCCCGGGGTCAGCCAGTCCAGGACGAGGAACGCGAAGCCCATGACCGCGATCCCGATCAGCCCGAAGATCACCGTGGAGGCGAGACCCTTGCCGAACTCGTCGTAGCTGGTGAAGATCGCGGTGAAGACGATCAGCGCGATACCGAGCTGGTTGGCCACCAGCAGCAGGCCCGCGTTCTGGTTGCGCTCGACGAAGATGAGATCCTTCAGCTTGCCCGGGGTCAGCCAGTCCACGAGCAGGTACCCGAGGGCCATCAGCCCGATGCCGGCCAGTCCGAACACGACGCTGCGCCCGGCGCCCTCAAGCAAGTCTTGCAGCACGGTGTCTCCTCAGTACGTGATCTGCCGCAGGCACCGTAACGGACCGGGGCCCGACGGTGATCCACCGCCGGGCCGAAATTCGCGTGTCACAGCGCGAGGTAGCGCTGCCGCTCGTACGGGGTGACCTCGCGGCGGTACTGCTCCCACTCGGCGCGCTTGTTGCGCAGGAAGAAGTCGAACACGTGCTCGCCGAGCACCTCGGGCACGAGTTCCGACTTCTCCATCACGTCGATCGCCTCGGACAGGTTCTCCGGCAGCGAGTCGTACCCCATCGCCTTGCGCTCCGCCGCGGACAGCGACCAGACGTCGTCCTCGGCGCCCGGGGGCAGCTCGTACCCCTCCTCGATGCCCTTGAGCCCGGCGCCGAGCATGATCGCGAAGGCCAGGTACGGGTTGGTGGCCGAGTCCAGCGAACGGACCTCGACCCGCGCCGAGTTCGGCTTGCCGAACGCGGGCACCCGGACCAGCGCGGAGCGGTTGAGGTGCCCCCAGCTGACGAACGCGGGCGACTCGGTGATGCGGTCGGGCAGCTGCATGGGGAACAGCCGCTTGTACGAGTTGACCCACTGGTTGGTGACCGCGGTGTACTCGCGGGCGTGCACGAGCAGCCCGGCGATGAACGCCCGCGCGGTCTTGGACAGCTTCTGCGGGTCGTCGCCGTCATAGAACGCGTTGCGCTCACCCTCGAACAGCGACAGGTGGGTGTGCATGCCGCTGCCCGGCTGGTCGGTGAACGGCTTGGGCATGAACGTGGCGCGCACTCCCTGGGTCAGCGCCACCTCCTTGACCACGTGCCGGAACGTCATGATGTTGTCCGCCGTGGTCAGCGCGTCGGCATAGCGCAGGTCGATCTCCTGCTGGCCGGGGGCGACCTCGTGGTGGCTGAACTCCACGGAGATGCCGATGCGTTCCAGGGCGAGCACGGCCTGGCGGCGGAAGTCTCGCGCCACGGCGTGGGTGGTGTGGTCGAAGTAGCCGCCGTTGTCCACCGGGGCGGGCACCGAGCCGTCCGCCGGGGCGTCCTGGACCAGGAAGAACTCGATCTCGGGGTGCGTGTAGAAGGTGAAGCCCTTCTCCGCGGCCTTCGACAGCATGCGGCGCAGCACGTGCCGCGGGTCGGCCCACGCGGCACTGCCGTCGGGCAGCAGCACGTCGCAGAACATCCGGGCGCTCTCGCCGCTGGCGCCACCCTCGAACGGGAAGACCTGGAACGTGGTCGGGTCCGGCATGGCGATCATGTCGGACTCGTAGACCCGGGCGAAGCCCTCGATCGCGGAGCCGTCGATGCCCATGCCCTCTTCGAACGCGCTCTCCAGCTCGGCGGGCGCCACGGACACGCTCTTCAGGGTGCCGAGCACGTCGGTGAACCATAGCCGGACAAAACGGATGTCGCGTTCTTCGAGCGTGCGAAGCACGAACTCCTGCTGTCGGTCCACGTCAAACCCCTCGTACGCCAGCGGCTGGAACCCGGTCCGCCCGCTCGGCGGTCAGTGTCCCCCGGTCCCGTTACGCCGAGATTACGCTGACCATGCCGCCCGGGAATGCTCCGGGTGAGCTCCCGTGGTGATCACCGAACGGTAGAACAGGCCGGGCCGGGTGACCGTGCCAGGCTGGGGAACAATGAGGGCATGCCCTCGATGCGTATCGCTCTGGCCCAGGTGAATTCGACGGTCGGCGACATCGCCGGAAACGCCGCGGCGGTCCGGCGCTGGACCCGGACGGCCGCGGACGCCGGGGCCCAGCTCGTCGCGTTCCCCGAGATGATGCTGACCGGCTACCCCATCGAGGACCTGGTGTTCCGGGACTCGTTCGTGCGGGCCTCGCAGTCGGCGCTGCGCACGCTCGCCGCCGACCTGGCCGCGGACGGCTTGGGCGAGCTGGCCGTCGTGGTCGGCTACGTGGACGCCGACGGGCTCGCCCCGACCAGCGCCGACGCGGCCCCGGGCAGCGGCCGCCGGGACGCCTCCGCCCTGCTGTACGGCGGGCGGGTCGCCGCCACGTACTTCAAGCACCACCTGCCCAACTACGGCGTGTTCGACGAGGACCGGTACTTCGAGCCCGGTGACACGCTGACCGTGGTGCGCCTGGGCGGCATCGACATCGCGCTGACGGTGTGCGAGGACGTGTGGCAGGCCGGTGGGCCGTTCGCGGCGGCTCGCCGGGCCGGGGTCGGGATGGTCGTCAACATCAACGCCTCGCCGTACGAGCTGAACAAGGACGACGTCCGGCTGCCGCTGGTGCAGCGCCGCGCGGCCGAGGCGGGCGCCACGGTCGCGTACGTGAACATGGTCGGCGGCCAGGACGAGCTGGTCTTCGACGGCGACTCGATCATCGTGGACGCGCGGGGCGGGCTGCTGGCCCGTTCCCCGCAGTTCGTCGAGGACCTGCTGGTGCACGACCTGGAGCTGCCCGCGGCCGACGAGACCCCCAACGTCGAGGGTTCCGGCCCGGAGCTCACCCGGCGCTCCGGTGAGTCGCTGCACGGCGAGGAGTCTCGCGACGACGACATGGCGATCGAGCGGATCGAGCTGCCCGGCACGCTGCGCCCGGTGACGGGTGACCGGGTGGTCGGCGGCGTCGCCGAACGCATCGGCGACGAGGCGGAGATCTGGTCCGCGCTGACGCTGGGGCTGCGCGACTACGTCGAGAAGAACGGGTTCCGCTCGGTGGTGCTGGGCCTGTCCGGCGGCATCGACTCGGCCGTGGTGGCCGCGATCGCGGTCGACGCGATCGGCCCGGACCGCGTCTTCGGCGTCTCGATGCCCAGCGCGTTCTCCTCGGCGCACTCCCGCGACGACGCGGCCGACATGGCCAAGCGCACCGGCCTGGACTACCGGGTCGAGCCGATCCAGCCGATGGTCGACGCGTTCCTGGCGAACCTGTCACTGTCCGGCCTGGCCGTGGAGAATCTGCAGGCCCGGGTCCGCGGTGTCGTCCTCATGGCGCTGTCGAACCAGGAGGGCCACCTCGTGCTCACCACCGGCAACAAGAGCGAGCTGGCGGTCGGTTACTCGACGCTGTACGGCGACTCGGTCGGCGGTTTCAACCCGCTCAAGGACGTGCCCAAGACGATGGTGTGGCGGCTGGCGAACTGGCGCAACGCCGAGGCCGCCGCGTGTGGCGACCAGCCGCCCATCCCGGAGAACTCGATCACCAAGCCGCCCAGCGCCGAGCTGCGCCCCGGCCAGGTCGACGCGGACTCGCTGCCCGACTACGACCTGCTGGACGCGGTGCTCACCGGCTACATCGACAACGACGCGGGCCGCGACGACCTCATCGCGGCCGGGTACGAACCGGCGCTGGTGGACCGGGTGCTGCGCATGGTCGACCTCGCGGAGTACAAGCGCCGCCAGGCGGCGCCCGGCACGAAGATCTCCATCAAGGCGTTCGGCCGGGACCGGCGGCTGCCCATCACGAACAGATTCCGCGAGGGCCTGTGACGACCTGCACTCAACCCTGACCGGGGACGGCCCGGCGGTGCGACGATCGAGGGCACAACCCGGGGACCGCACCGCGCGGCCTCGAGGGAAGGAGACGACGATGTCCGAAACCGAGGTGCCCACCCTCTACGGCGGCCCACCGACCCGCCGGGTCCGCACCCGCGACCTGATCGCCGCCAAGGAGCGCGGCGACCGCTGGGCCATGCTCACCTCCTACGACCAGTACACGGCCGGCATCTTCGACGCCGCCGGCATCCCGGTGCTGCTGGTCGGGGACTCCGCGGCCAACAACGTGTTCGGCTACGAGACGACCATCCCGGTCACCGCCGACGAGCTGCTGCCCTTGGTACGGGCGGTCGTACGCGCCACGAAGACCGCGCTGATCGTCGGCGACCTGCCGTTCGGGTCGTACGAGGAGGGGCCGACGCAGGCCCTGCGTACCGGGGTGCGGTTCCTGAAGGAGGGCGGCTGCCACGCGGTCAAGCTGGAGGGCGGGCGCCGGGTCGCCGCCCAGATCGCGGCGCTGACCGGGGCCGGGATCCCGGTGATGGCGCACATCGGCTTCACCCCGCAGAGCGAGCACGTCTTCGGCGGGTACCGGGTGCAGGGCCGCGGCGACCGTGCCGCGGAGGAAGTCGTGGCGGACGCCAGAGCGGTCGCCGAGGCGGGCGCGTTCGCGGTGGTGCTGGAGATGGTGCCCGGCGAGGTGGCCGCTCAGATCACCAAGGAGCTGAGCATCCCCACGGTCGGCATCGGGGCCGGTCCCGACACCGACGCCCAGGTGCTGGTCTGGCAGGACATGGCTGGGCTGCGTACCGGCAAGGCGCCCCGCTTCGTGAAGCACTACGCCGACCTGGCCGGGGTGCTGGCCGACGCCACCCGGCGCTTCGCCGACGAGGTACGCGGCGGCGAGTTCCCGACCGCGGAGCACACGTTCAGCTAGGCACTGCCGTCCGGGCGGGCCGCGGTGCGGGTCCCGCCCGGGTCGGTCGCGGGCGACCAGGACTCGGATCGGCCGCGGCGAACAGGACCGTTCCGGGTCAGGCGCGGGCGAACAGGACCGTCCTGGTCAGCGGGTCGGCCGTGGTGAGACGCACCCGGATCCGCTCGCCCAGCGGCAGCTCCCCGGTGCAGCGGGCCCGCACCGCCGGCGCGTCGATCGCGATCGTGCCGCCGGGCGGGCGGCGGCCCGGGGAGCCGTTGCGCGGCGCATCGTCCACGTCCAGCACCCCCGCGTCGAACGTGGCGCCCACCCGGTCCGCGAGCAGCACCGCCTCGGCGAGGTCGATCGCGCCCCGCTCGGCCGCGCCGGCGACGCGGTCGGTCGCGGACATGCTCGCGGGCAGCCGCGGCAGCGCCTCGCGTACCCAGTCCGGCACGGATCGGCCCGCGTGCAGCGCGAGGCAGACCTCGGTCGCGTAGCGGTCGGCCAGGCGGCGCAGCGGCGCCGTGACATGCGCGTACGGGGCACCGACCCCGCTGTGCCCGGTCTGCTCCGGCGGCGCCCCCGCGAACGCGGTGTACGCCGCGCCGCGCAGCAGGTCCGCGGCCTGGTCCACGAACGCCGCCCCGCGCGGGCTGCCCGGGTCGACAGCCGCCACGACGTCACCCACCGGCGCCCCGTCGGGCCAGGCGACGCCCAGCGATGCGGCCGCGGCCCGCAACCGGTCGACCGCCTCGGCCCGCGGCGGCGGCATCGTGCGCAGCAGCCCCACTCCACCGTCGAGCATGAGCGAGGCTGCGGCCATGCCGGTCAGCAGCGAGATGTGCGCGTTGTGCTCCTCGACGGGCAGCGGCGCCCGCAGCACCAGCCGCCAGCCGTCGCCGCTCGCCTCGATCTCCTGTTCCGGTATCGGCAGGTTGATGGCGCCCCGGCCGGCCGCCCGACGGGCCAGCAACGCCCCGACCTCGGGCAGCAGCGCCACCGATTCCGGGGCGCGGCCCGCGTCGACGGCCGCCTGCAGCCCCGGGTAGTCCAGTTTCGCCCGGCTGCGGACCCGGGCCCGTTCCAGGCCCACCGCGGCGATGTCGCCCTCGGCGTCGATGTCGATCGTCCACAGCACGGCGGCCCGGTCGGCGTCCGGCAGCAGGCTGGCGGCGCCCTCGCTGAGGATCGTCGGGTGCAGCGGCACCTTGCCGTCGGGCAGGTACACGGTCTGGCCGCGGACCCACGTCTCGGCCTCCAGCGGGCCGCCGGGCCGCACGAACGAGGCGACGTCGGCGATGGCGTACTGCACCCGGTAGCCGCCGCCGGTGCGGCGGGTCAGGCACAGCGCCTGGTCGAGGTCGCGCGAGGTCGCCGGGTCGACCGTGACCAGCGGGACATCCGTACGGTCGGCACCGGTTGCCGTGGGTGTGCGCGCCGCCGCCTCCTGCGCCTCGCGCAGCGCCTCGGCCGGGTATTCACCGGGGAGCCGGAGCTCACGCCGCAGCACGGAGAAGTCGATTTGTGGCGCGCGCACCACCCGGTTGATCGGCACGCCTCATTCCTACCAGCAGGTACGCGACCTCGCTCTCCCACGATCGTGGTGCGGCCGACCCCGCGCCGGAATCAGCCGCACAGCAGATCGCCGTAGGGTGCTCAGGCCCGGGCGGCCGTCCGGCGGGCGGCAGCCGCGGTACGGGTGGCGCCCGTCGCGCGGGTCGTCGCCGCGTTGCGGGCCGCGGTCGTGGCCCGGGTGGCGGCCGATTTGCGGGCGGTGCCCGCGGCTGCGGTGCGGCGGCTGTTGCCGGCCGCGGCCTTTCGGGCGGCGGCGGCCGAGGCGGGTGCCCGGACCCGGCCGGCATTGGTGGCCGACGTCTTGGTCGTGCCGCCGAGCCGGGCCACGTTGGCTGCCTTGCCCGCGCTGGTCGTCCGGGTCCTCGCCGCCCCGGCGTTGACCGCGCGGCGCGTGGCGGTCGTCTTCGTCGCCGCGGTCTTCTTCGCGACTCCGGCTGCCTTGGTGGCCGTCTTCTTCGCGGCGGTCCTGGCGCCGGTGGCCTTCCTCGCGACTCCGACGGCTTTCACGCCGGTGGTCTTGGTGGCGGCCCGTTTGGTGGCGGACGGCCGCGTCGTCGCGGTCGTCTTCTTGGCGGTCGCCTTCTTGGCCGTGGTCTTCTTCGCCGCGACCTTCCTGGCGGTCGTCTTCGTCGCCACGGCCTTCCGGGCGGCGGTCTTCTTCGCCACGGCCTTCTTGGCCGTCGTCTTCTTGGCGGTCGTCTTCTTCGCCACGGTCTTGGCGGCGGTCCGTTTCGCCACTGCCGACTTGGTGGCGGTCTTCTTCGCGGCCGGCCTCGTCGCCTTGGCGGTCGTCTTCTTCGCCACGACCTTCTTGGCGGCGGTCTTCTTGGCTGTGGTCTTCTTCGCCACGGTCTTCTTGGCGGCGGTCCGTTTCGCCGCTGCCGACTTGGTGGCGGTCTTCTTCGCTGCGGGCCTCGTGGCGGCCGTCTTCTTCGCCGCCGTCTTCTTCGCCGCCGGCCTCGTGGTGGCCTTGGCGGTGGTCTTCTTCGCCGCGGTCTTCTTGACCGCGGTCCTCTTCGCCGCTTTCGCGCCTACGGTTTTCGTCGCTGTGGTCTTGCGCGCCGGACTTCTCGTCGCGGCGGCTTTCTTCGCGGCCGTCGGCGACGCGCGGCCCGCGCCCGTGCGGGCGGCGGCCGTTCTCGCGGCCTTCTTGGCTTCGGCCATGGGGATTGTTCCTCCTTGCGATGACTGCGGGCTCGTCTCCGCCTGGAGAGTGCGGAGGTTCCGGCTTGGACACCAGACGTCGACGCCGGCCTAGCTGAGCTCCCCTGTCCAGCGGGCATCCTCGGCATCCCACGCCACATTGCGCTCCGCGACCGTCTCGAGTGCATGCGTGGCGTCGTCAGCGGAGGGGTAGGGACCGAGCCGGTACTGGGCAGGACACTTGTCGTCGCCGGTCTCGACACGGTCGTGGCGCAGGCACCAGAAATAGGCGCCTTTGCCCGGCCCACTGTCGTTCATGCCATCACTGTGCACCCCGAACCGGCCAAGCGCTACCGATTCCGGCAAAAAGCCCAGCTCTTCCATTGTGGATCGTAGATCCACGGCCCCCGGGAGCGGACCAGAGGACGACGACGCCCGTCCCGCCGGGCGGCGGGACGGGCGTCGAAAACGGACGGCCGGGCGGTTTCAGCCGAGTTCCGCGGCGACCAGCTCGGCGATCTGGACCGCATTGAGGGCAGCGCCCTTGCGCAGGTTGTCGTTGGAGATGAACAACGCCAGACCGTGCTCGACGGTCTCGTCGGCGCGGATCCGGCCCACGTACGACGGGTCGCGGCCGGCGGCCTGCAGCGGCGTCGGAATGTCGGACAGCTCCACACCGGGCGCCACGGCAAGCAGCTCGCGGGCCTGGGCCGGGCTGATCGGGCGCGCGAAGCGGGCGTTGACCTGCAACGAATGGCCGGTGAACACGGGCACCCGTACGCAGGTGCCGGACACCTTCAGGTCAGGCAGGCCGAGGATCTTGCGGCTCTCGTTGCGCAGCTTCTGTTCCTCGTCGGTCTCGTCGCTGCCGTCGTCGACGATCGAACCGGCCTGCGGCACCACGTTGAACGCGATGGTCCGCGGGAACATCCGGGGTGCCGGGAACTCGACCGCGGTGCCGTCGTGGGTCAACTCGGCGGCCCGGTCGGCGACTTTCTGCACCTGCTCGTCCAACTCGGCCGCGCCGGCCAGCCCGGCACCGGACACCGCCTGGTACGTGGTGGCGACCATGGCCACGAGTCCGGCCGCGTCGTGCAGCGGGCGCAGCACCGGCATGGCGGCCATCGTGGTGCAGTTGGGGTTGGCGATGATGCCGCGGGGCCGCTGCCGCGCCGCCTCGGGGTTGACCTCGGCGACCACGAGCGGGACGTCCGGGTCCATCCGCCAGGCGGAGGAGTTGTCGACGACCACCGCGCCGGCCTCCGCAACGCGGGGGCCGTACTCCTTGGAGCTGCCCTTGCCCGCGGAGAACAGGACGATGTCGAGGCCGCGGTAGTCGGCCGTCGCCGCGTCCTCCACGGTCACCTCGGTGTCCTGCCAGGGCAGGGTGCGCCCGGCGGAACGGGCCGAGGCGAAGAGCCGGAGCTGGTCAACGGGAAACCGGCGCTCGGCCAGGATGCGGCGCATGACGCCACCGACCTGTCCCGTCGCGCCCAAGATGCCGATCCTCATGTGCCCAAAGTACGGCCTGGGCTCCACGCGCCGAACCCGGCATCCCAACCGGTGAGCGGCCGGCACCAGCAAAAATCCCTTATCGGGTCCGCATGTTGGGATATTCTTCCTGAAATCCGGGACGACGGAGTACTCCTGAGACATGGCTGCCGTCTACACCCACGGGCATCACGAGTCGGTGCTGCGCTCACACCGCTGGCGCACCGCAGAGAATTCCGCCGCGTACCTTCTGCCCTGTCTTTCTTCCGGTGTGCGGGTGCTGGACGTCGGCTGCGGGCCGGGCACGATCACCGCCGATCTCGCGACACGCGTCACACCGGGCCGCGTCACCGCCCTGGAGGTCACCGACGCGGCGCTGGACCTGGCCCGTACCGAGGTGCACGGGCGGGGCATCACGACGGTGGACTTCGCGGTCGGCGACGCGCTCGCCCTGGCGTTCCCGGATGCCACGTTCGACGTCGTGCACGCCCATCAGGTGCTGCAGCATCTCGGCGATCCGGTCGGAGCGCTGCGCGAGATGCGCCGGGTCACCCGCCCCGGTGGCCTGGTCGCGGTCCGCGACAGCGACTACGCGGCGTTCACCTGGTTTCCCCGGTTGCCCGAGCTCGACGAGTGGCTGGACCTGTACGAGCGGGTCGCCCGCGGCAACGGCGGCGAGCCGGACGCCGGCCGGCGCCTGCTGTCCTGGGCGCACGCCGCCGGGTTCACCGACGTCACCGCCACGTCGAGCACATGGTGTTTCGCGGACGAGACCGATCGCGCGTGGTGGGGCGGCCTGTGGGCCGACCGGATCCGGCACTCCGACTTCGCCCGCCTGGCGACCGCCGGCGGCGAGGCCACGGCCGCGGACCTGGAACGCATCGCGCACGGGTGGCGACGGTGGGCCGCCGATCCGGACGGCTGGCTGTCAGTGCTGCACGGCGAGCTGATCTGCCGCGTCTGAGACCGGTCAGACCCCGTTCGGCTTGTACGCCCAGTGCCACGTCTCGCGGGGCACGTTCTCGTCGAAGCCGTACTTGGCCCCGTTGGCCCGCATCCAGGACAGCGCCTTGGCATTGAGGTCCAGGTCGGCGGCCATGCCCCAGCCGTGCTCGCTGGTGCCGGGCTTGGCCGCCAGCCCGCCCTGCGAGTACAGGCCCTTCCGCTTGGCCAGGTCGACCTGCTCGTCGTACGAGCGGTACGAGTCCGTGATGCCGATGTGCACGCCGTCGCGCTTGGCGTCGGCGATCAGCTTGGTCAGCGACTCCGCGGCCGGCGCCCACAGGCGGTGGCGGGTGTCGCCGACCTGCCCCAGCGCGCTCGCCGGAATCTTGCCGTTGCCGTACGCGGCCAGGTCCGTCGGGACGCCCTTGGCGTTCAGCGTGTAGGTCTTGGCCGATGTCGTCGAGGACGTCGGGGACGTCGACTGGTTGGTCACCGCGTCGGCCAGGTAGTCGGCGAAGGCGGTGCCTGAGGTCCCCGTGGTGCTGGAGGTGGACTTCGCGGCGGCCGCGGTGGCCGGCGCCGTCTGCAGCGCGATGATTCGGCTCTGGATGTCGGCGATCCGCGAGTTGACTGCTTCGATTCCCACCCCCACAGATTCGGCCGCGGCCGGAAAAACTGAGGGGCCGGTATTTCAGACCGCGAGCGGCAGGGCGATGGTGTGCGCGGTGTGCGCCACCTTGGCCGCCAGATACCGCACGTTGGCGGCGGAGGCGTGCACCCCGGTGGGCACCACGTCGCGTACGTCGACCCCGAGCCTGCGCAGCTGGGCAGGCTTGTCGGGGTTGTTGGTCAGCAGGTCGATCGGGCCGACGCCGAGGGCGGTGAGCATCTGGGCGGCGGCGGTGTAGTCCCGCTCGTCGTCGTCGCGGCCCAGCGCCCGGTTCGCCTCGTACGTGTCCAGACCGCCGTCCTGCAGCGCGTACGCGTCGAGCTTGGCGTACAGGCCGATGCCGCGGCCCTCCTGGCGCAGGTAGAGCAGGTAGCCGCCGACGGAGGCGATGCGCTCCACGGCCTCGCGCAACTGCGGGCCGCAGTCGCAGCGCTGGGAGCCGAGGACGTCGCCGGTGAGGCACTCGGAGTGGGGGCGCACCAGCGGCACGTCGGCGTTCGCGACGTCGCCGAGCGCGAGGGCCAGGTGCTCCCGCCCGTCGGCCAGGCCGGTGAACGTGACGACCTCTGCGGTCGTGGTGTATCCGTCGGCGAACTTCAGCGGCACCGTGACCCGGGTGCGGACCTCTGACGACATGACGGCCTCTCTCCTGCACTTGACGCTTCAAGTGCGCCATCGACCATACGCCCCCGGGCCCGGCGAAGCCACGAGCCGAACGTCACATCCTCACCTGCGGCGAAGCACTTAACCGGCGCCTGACCAGGCCACACGCGGGGCCGTGCGGCGCTCAGCCCAGGTCGGCCGGGTCGGTGTTGGCGCCGCAGAGCAGCACGACCACCCGCTCCCCCGCCGCCGGAACGTACGCCCCGCCGGTCAGCGCCGCCTGCGCGGTCGCGGCGCCGTGCTCCACCACGATCCGGTAGTCCTGCCACAGCCGGCGCCGCGCGTCGACGATCGCCTCGTCGCTGACCAGCACCGAGCTCACCCGGGTACGGACCGCCACCTCGTACCCGATGCGCCCGATCCGGCGGGCACCCAGCGAGTCGGCCGCGACCCCGGACACCGGCACGTCGACCGGCGCGCCCGCGGCCAGGGCGGAGGCCAGCGTCGCGCAGCCCTGCGGCTCCACGGCCACCACCCGGGCGTGCCCGTGCAGCGCGGCGGCCACGCCGGCGACCAGGCCGCCACCGCCCACCGCCACCAGCACGGTGTCGAAGCCGTCCGGTAGCTGCTCCAGCAACTCCAGCCCCGCCGAGCCGTTGCCCGCGACCATGTCGGGATCGTCGTACGCGTGGCAGAACAGCGCGCCGGTCGCCTCCGCCTGCACGACCGCCGCCGCGTACGCCTCCGCGTACTCGGCGCCGGTCTGCACCACCCGGGCACCCAGCTTGCCCAGCTTGGCGACCTTGACCGGCGGCGCGGTGACCGGCACGAACACCTCGGCGGGCACGCCCACCTCGCGGGCCGCGTACGCGGCGGCCAGGCCCGCGTTGCCGCCGGACGCGGCGATGATCCCGGCCGGGGGCAGCGCACCGCGCTGCGCCGCGGCGAGGACCCGGTTGAGCATGCCGCGGGCCTTGAAGGACCCGGTGTGCTGCAGGTACTCGAGCTTGAACAGGGCGGCCCCGTCACGCAGAACCGGGGTACGGCGCACCCGCCCCGCGATCCGGGCGGTCGCCGCGCGCACATCGTCGCCGGTCGTCACCGGCCCAGTTCTACACCACGCTCCAGGTCCGCTGGGCCAGCGCCCGGGACGGGTGCTCGCCCCCGACCAGGCGGGCCAGGTCCAACAGGCGGTGTGAGAAACCCCACTCGTTGTCGAACCAACCGCGGACTTTGAGCCCGCCGTCCGCCGTGACCTGCGTCCCGGACGGGTCGAACAGGCAGGACGCCGGATTGCCCTTCACGTCGATCGAGACGACCGGGTCCGCGTCGTACGCGAGAACCCCCAGCAGCGACCCCGCCGCGGCCTCGGCCATCGCGCTGTTGATCTCCTCCACGGTGAGCGGCCGCTCCGCCTGCCCGGACAACTCGGCCAGCGACCCGACCGGGGTGGGCACGCAGTAGTAGCTGTACCGGATGTCGCCGAGCCGGGGCAGCACCACCCGCATGAGGTCGCCGACGACGTGGTCGTGCGGCACGATGCTCTCGCCGGTCGCGCGGCCGAGCCGGGGATCGTCGCGCGAGGTGCCCGACGTCGCGTCATGCACCCGCTGCCAGCCCTGCGCCGACAGCACGACCGACGTGCTGACCTGCCGCAGCCCGAACCGGTCGAGCAGCACCTTCGCCATCACGGTCAGCGCGTTGACGCCGCACGACGCGGGTGAGACGACGTCGTGCCGCGCCGGGTCGTACGTGTGATGGTTGGCGCCGTACACCAGGAACGCGTCCGGATCGGTGGCGGACGCGCTGACCACCACCTTGCGGGCGCCGCCGTGGGTGATGTGCATGCGGGCCAGGTCACCGCTGCGGAACTGGCCGGTGGCCTCGATGACCACGTCGGCGCCGACCGCCGACCAGGGGATCTGGCGCGGGCTGCTCTCGTTGAACGCCCGGATGGGCCGCCCGTTGACGACCAGGTAGTCCGGCCGGGCGGTGACCGTGCCGGGGAAGCCGCCGCGGAGGCTGTCGCGTTTGAGCGCGTACGTCAGGCGGTCGAGCGGGGCGACGTCGTTGATCGCGGCAACGGTCAGCCCGCTCTCCGGGCCCGCCCCGATGATGCGCATGAGGCTGCGGCCGATCCGCCCGAACCCGTTGATGCCAATCGCGACAGTCACCAAAGACTCCTCACGGCCGCAGGGTGCCCCGCATGGCGCGACCGTATCGGTATCACTACCAGGTTCAACAGGACGTCACTCGTCAGACACTAGGAGTACGCAAGTTGCACGTCAACGCGACCACCCCCGATGCCGCTCCGGGGCCTCGCGTGTGGACATGAACCCGCAGGTCAGACGCCGAACCGTGCAACCTGGACAGTGCTCGCGCCCGATGTCACACCGCATCTGGCGATGTGACACCGCAGGAGATCATCCCTGAGTCCCACGACGCGCGTCACGCCGGGGCGCAACTGTGATCCTCAATGGACGTCTTGGTGATCGAGTCCAGGAGCCGGTTCCTCGATCACCGCGGCGCGACGTCCGCCCGCTCAGTCCTCGGCGAGCCGGGAATTGATCAGACGCACCTCGACCGGGGCGCCGGGCCCGCCACCCGCCCGCCCCGTGTACTCCGGCACACCGACGCAGGTGAACAGCAGCGACACGAGATCGTCCGGCTCCCCCAGCAGCTTCGGGACCCCGGAGTCCAGGAACGTCATGCCGGTGGCGCTCGCCCCCAGCGCGTACGCGGCCAGATGCAGGCGGCCCTCGGCGATCCCGGCGGCGAGCTGCGCCTCCCGGTAGCCGTGGTCGTCCAGCTCCGCGGCGGGCACGGCCGCCATCGCCACGTACGCCGCCTCCGCGCCCAGGCTCTGGCCCACGCACAACCATTCCAGCTCGGCCCGCAGGTCGCCCGCCTTCAGCGGCGTGTCCAGGTCCGGCCACCGGTACAGCCCCGGCGCCACCCCGTCGACCCCGTGCACCGCCACCCAGTGCGGCACATCGATGCCGCGCAGCGCGGCCGCCATCGACCATTCGAGAACGGGTCGCGGCACGGTCCGCGAACGGTCCATGCGCCGCTGCGACCCGCGCCGCAACGTCACCGCGTCGAGCGAGCCCGGCGGCGCCTCGGCCGGCGGCGCCGCGTCGGCCGGCGGCGCGCCCTGCGGCCACGGCTGTCCGAGCTCGTCGCGCTCGCCCGCCCGCTGCGCGGCCGTGCACAGCGGGAACTCCACCGCCGGGAGGTGCCCCGCCGACGCCGGAGCACCGGCGCCGATCGCGGGTGCGGCGTCGCCCAGCGACAGCAGCGCCAGCGGGTACTCGTGCACCCCGTCCGCGCCGACCAGCGTACGGATCGCCGCGTCCGGGAAGCCGGTGCGCAGGCGCGGATCCAGACCCGCCGCGTCGGCCGCGGCGAGCAACTGCGCCAGCAGCGTCCCCGCGTCCCAGTAGAGATGCCGGAAGCCGCGCTCGGCGTACCGCCAGCCGGTGCGCCACGGCACCCCGGTCACCACGAGCGTGGTCGCCTCGCCCGAGGCGGGCGGCCCGACCTGCACCAGCGCGTGGCGCACCGGGTCGTACCAGTGCACGCCGTCCGGCACCCCGCGGACTCCGCGGGTCGAGGCGTACACCTCCAGCGGGAAACGTCCCCCGGCGGAGCCGGAGGCGCGGAACATGTACCGGCGGCCACGCCGCTCTGCCGTACGCACGACACCGGCGCCGAGGAACAGGATGCGGCCGAGCTGGGCCGCGTCGAGCGGCTGCGCCGGGCAGCGGTGCCCGGCCAGCACGGCGGTCGCCGGCACCCCCGGGTCGGGCAGATCGCGCGGCAGGTCCAGGACCGGCAGGCCGTCCGGGTATTCCTTGATCGGCGGCGGCATGGTGTCGAAGTCGTTCGGGGTGAGGTCATGGCGCACCCGCGGGTCGTCCGCGGGCACATCCCATTCCCGGTCGGGCGAGTACGACGTCAGCCGGTGCAACAGCCCGGCGCCGGAGTCGAGATCCACGGGCCCACTCTGCCAGCCGCGCCACCGAAGCCGCCACGACATCCGGCGGTCCGGCGCACGCCGGGGTCAGCGGCCTTTCTTGCGTCGCAGGGTGACGATGCCGGCGATGACGAGCAGGATGGGCAGAAACAGTCCCCACATCAGCCAGCCGTGCATGCGAAGCCTCCCGGATCGTGGGTGTGCCGGACCCTGACCAGGCTTCCCAATCCATCGGGCCCGCAGATCCCCCGCGACGGATGAAGTCCGCGGGCCGTCGCGGCGCAGACGGGTAACGGTGAGGTGATCCGGGCCGCGGCGCACGCGGCAGGCGGTAATGTCTGCTCGCACCATCGGTCACGTACGCGCGGGGAGTCGCGATGCAGCCGAACGTCTCCGCCGGCACCGCCGTGCACAGCGGCGCAGCACCGGCACGCCAGGGCCAGGCACTGCTCACCTACTGCGACGACGCGACCGGCGAACGTACCGTCCTGACCGCGGACGCCCTCGGCTCCTGGGCCGCGCGGACCGCCGGCCTGCTGTACGACGGGTGCGGGCTCGGTGTCGGCGACCGCGCCGCGGTGCTGTTGCCGCCGCACTGGCAGAGCGCCGCCGTGCTGCTGGGCGCCTGGTCGGTGGGGATCGCGGTGTCGTTCCGGCCGTGGGCGACCGCGGGGCTACCGCCGCCCGACTTCGACGCCGACGAGCCGGTGGAGGCCGTGTTCGTGTCGCGCCAGCGCCTGGACAGCTGGCTGGAGTCGGTGCCGACGGCCCGGCACCGGTTCGTCCTCGGCCTGCAGCCGCACCGGACACCGTCGCCGGTCGACGTGCCCGCCGGGTACCGCGACTACCTCACCGAGGTCGCCCGGTACTCCGACTGCACCCCGCCGTACGGGTCGATCCTGGGCACGGACGCGGCGAGCCCCGACGGCACGACGTTCCGCGAGTGGGAGAGCCTGGCCCAGGAGATCGCCGCGACACTGGATCTGCATCCCGGCGACCGCCTGCTCGTGGACGCGGGTGCGCACGAGCAGCCCGTCGCGTGGCTGCTGGCCCCGCTGACCGCGGGCGCGTCGATCGTCATCTGCGCGAACCTGGATCGCCGCACGCTCGGCGCCCGCATCGCCGCGGAGGGCATCACCCGCGTGCTGTGACCGCGCCCGTCTCAGGCGCGGCCGCGGGACAACCAGGCGTACCCGCGCAGGACGATCCGATCGCGCGACTCCAGATCGTCGATCAGCCGGGCGCGGAACTGTGCCCGGCGGTCGGCGTCAAGCTCGTCGAGGAACTTGCGGGTGCCGTGCGTCTGGAACCACTGCCAGAACGTCTCCGCGTCCGCGACCGGCAGCTCGATGCGCAGATCCGTCTCGTCGATGTCGGTGAACCCCGCCTCGGCGAGCGCCTCCAGTTCGTCGAACGGCTCGCCCATGCTGCCGCCCGGCGGCAGGTACCGGGAGAACTCCGCGAACAGCGCGTGCGAGATGTCGGCGAACTCGAACCCGTCCGGCATCCGCCCGGGGCCGGTGATCGCGAAGATCCCGCCCGGTTTCAGGACCCGCTTGATCTCCCGTACGGCGGCCTGCGGGTCGTCGAGCAGGTGCATGACGAAGCCTGCCGTGACCACGTTGAACGTGTCGTCGTCGGCGTCGATCCGGCCGGCGTCCATCACCCGTACGTCGAACTCGGGGTGGTCGGCGCGCAGCCGCTCGACCATGCCAGGCGAGGCATCCGTCGCGGTCACCGCATACCCCCTGGCGTGGGCCGCGACCGCGATCGCGCCCCGGCCGGCACCGATGTCCAGCAGGCGTCCTCCCGGGCCGGGAGCCGGCAGACGGTCGACGCAGAGCCGGCCGAGCTCACCGAAGAACGGCAACACCTCGTCGTAGCGATCGGCGACCCGGTCGAACAACGCGACAACTTCCTTGGACATGGCCACGCATCCTTGGATGACCTGCGTCAACGTGCAACGGCTTTTCGCCCGCCCGCCGGGGCGTGAACTCTTCTGCGGCCCGGCGCGGAGACATGGGTGTTCCTGTCAACGGGCGAGGGGAAAACATTGTCTGCTCACACCACCATGCTCGCCGACGACGTCGGCGCCAGACCGAACGACGCCGCGGTCATCAGAGCCTCGCTGGGCAACGGCGAATGCTTCTCACTGCTGTACGACCGGTACGCCGAACAACTGTTCCGGTACGCCGCCCGGCGGCTCGGCCCGGAGTGCGCCGACGACGTCGTGTCCGAGACGTTCCTTGCTGCTTTCCGCCGGCGGCATCGATACGACCTTAGCTATCTCGACGCCCGGCCGTGGCTGTTCGGGATCATCACCAAACAGATCGCCGGCCGGAAACGTACCGAGATGGCGCGCTACCGGGCCCTGGCCCGTACCGGTCCGGAACCGGTGGACGACGGCCTGGCGAGCCGGGTGGCCGAGCACGTCAGCGCGACCGCGGCTCGGGCCGGGCTGGTGGCAGCGCTGGCCGCCCTGAAGCCGGGCGACCGCGACGTGCTGCTGCTCGTGGCGTGGAACGACTTCACCTATCAGGAGGTCGCCGACGCGCTGGGCATCAAGCTCGGCACGGTGCGGTCCCGCCTGCACCGGGCGCGCGAACAGGTCCGCGCAGCGTTCGGCGACACCAACCCCATCGACTTCGACGAGGAGAAATGATGCGAGAGCTGACCGCTGTCAAGGAACTCGGGGCGGCACTGGACCCCACCGACGACGGCCCGTCCCCAGCGACCAGGGAGCGGACGGTGGCGCAGTTCCACGGCCCGGCCCGGTCCGGCTGGGCCCGCCTCGGGCGTACCGGGCGGGTGGCGCTCGGCGGCGGCCTGGCCGCGGTCGCGACCGGCGCCGTACTCGTGTCTCAGGTGGTTTCCGTCGGCCATCGGCCGCCGGCCTCGCAGGCCGCCGCAGCCGAGGTGCTGCGGGCGGCGGCCGCCCACGAGGCAGCGCAGCCCGCGCCCCCGATCAGCCCCGACAAGTTCGTGTACGTCGAGTCAGTCTTCTCGGCCCAGGAGTCCCGCACCACCGCGGACGGGACGATCGAGAGCACGCGGAAGGCCAAGCAGCGGCGGATCTGGCTGTCCGTGGACGGGACCAGGGCCGGTCTGCTGCTGCGGCGGCCCAAGGGCAGCACCGGCGCCTGGCAGCGCGACGCACTGCCCGGGTGCAAGGACGGCAGGCCGGTCGGCGCGGCCGGCGACGCCGGCACATGTACGCCGCATCCGGCGTACCAGCCGGACCTGCCGACCCGGGCCGACCAGATGCGCGCGTACCTGTACCGCAACAGCCACGGTGACAACCCCCGTGACGAGCAGGCGTTCATTACCGCCGGCGACCTCATCCGGGAGGCGTACCTGTCGCCCGCGCAACTGGCGGCCGTGTTCGGTGCGCTCGCCGAGATTCCCGGCACCACGATGGTCGGGGCCACCACCGACGAGGTCGGACGGGCGGGCGTGGCGATCGCGATGCCCGAGGCGCGGGGGGCGCGTACCGAACTCATCTTCGACCCACGCACCCACGCGTTCCTCGGCGAACGCACCACCGTCGTCCGCGCCGTCGCGCCGTTCCGGGCCGGCGACGTGGTGAGCACGAGGGCCGTCCTCACCACCGCCGTCGTCGACCGGGTCTCCCAACTGCCTTGAGCCGCACCGTGATGCGGGCCGGCACCGGTGCGGTGCCGGCCCGCAGCTTTCGTTGTGCCGATCCGGCATCCGGCGGCTACGGTCGTCGGATGCCGGAGCTGATCGCACCCACCATCCACCTGCACGGCGCGTGGTCCGAGGCGCACGAGGAGTGGGGCCCGGGGCTGCACGAGGACGGCTTCGCCCTGAAGGAATCCGACGACGTGGGGTCGGCGGCCGGGTTCGCGGCCTGGGTCGCCCGGCTGACCGATGCGGCGGATCCCGCGAGGCACCACGACAGCGGTCACGTGTTCCGGTGGATCGTCGAGGGGGATCAGGTGCTCGGCGGGATCGCGCTGCGGTACGAGTTCGACGGCGCCGCACCCCCGTTGGGTCACCTCGGCTACGGCGTCCGGCCCTCGGCGCGGGGGCGCGGCGTCGCCACGTGGGCACTGGGCCGGATGCTGGGCGAGGCGCGCAGGGTCGGCCTGGCACACGTACGGATCATGTGCGCGCCCGACAACCTCGCCTCCGCCAGGGTGATCGAACGCCAGGGCGGCGTGCTCGAGGGCATCGTGGAGACCCGGTTCGGTCCCGCCCGCAGCTACCGGATCGACCTCGGCCCGGACGGCACCCGATGAGTGTCGTGCGCGCGGCCGGGTCAGACCGCCGCGGTCGTCCGTCGGAACCGGTGCGGTGGCACGCCGGCCGCGGACAGCTGCTCGGCGACACGGCTCGACGGGTTGTGGACGAACACCGCGACCTGATGGTCGTCGCCCAGCACGCAGGCCGCTGACACCGTGCCCGCGTTGATCGCGTCGAGGCGGGACACCGCGGCGAGATCGAGGACGAGCCGGGAGGGCCGCACCTTCCGTACGGTGTGCACGAGAACTTGCTGAAGCCGCACGGCGTCCGCCGCTTCGAACCTGCCCAGCGGCCGGATGATGACGGTCCCGTCGGGTTCCGTACGCACGTCGAGCGTCGGTGCATCCATTCCGTATACCCCTCGTTGCCTTCTGTTCAGCTCTATGGCATCGATGCGGCCGCATTTGTGCCGCGTTGATCGGAGTGTCGGGCTCCAGGTGACAACCATCCAACGATCACGAGAGAGCGTTCTCACGGGTGGGCGATGATGTTGAGCAGGCTGAATGACAGGTTGATGACAGGGTCACAGCCTGGGCGTTTCTTCCGAACCCGACGAGGAATGTCCTCGCGCCCAGCCCCCGCGGTGCCGCTTCCCGGTGTCGCCTCACGACAGTGGGAGGCCCACCGGAACGATCTCACGATGCCTCGCCACGAGGCCGACTTTCGCGAAACGCTGGATGAGCAATTGGTGAACGATAAGATTCCCGGCCCGCACAGCCGCCGCGGCAAGGCACCCTCACCAGCACCCGAGCCCTGTTCCCGCCCGAGCCGGGCGAGGGGCGCGGCAGGCATTGATGGCCCTCCGGACGACCCCGAACGGGTGGCAGTCAGGGAGGCGGTTCACCGCTGCGGTTCATCCCCGGCCGACGTCGCCTCGGGCTCGTGAGTGATGGACCGCCAAGCGGAGAACGCCCATTCGGCGTCGTCGGCGCCCTTGCAGTGGAACAAGGTGTCCAGGTAGTCGGTGGCCTCAACGCCGGTGAAGCTGTAGCCGAGGAGGGCAAACCGGAGCCCAAAGCCGGGGTCACGGTAGAACCACGCGGCCCGGAAGCCGACCCCGTGGGAGCCGCCCCTCGCTGACCTTACCGGTGGGGTTCGGCGGCAGATCACGCTCGATGTCGGCAAGAACGTCCAGGGTCGTGGCGCATCGATACTCGAGCCCCGAGAAGGACCTCACGCTCCTGCCCGGAGCTTGCCAGGTGACCGACGGGGAGTCCGTGCGTTCCCGGCTCCATCCGTCCGGCAGCCAGATCGACCAGCCCGCCCCGAGTGACCTGCGCATAGTCCCCCAGTGTGCCACCGGTTGACGTGGCCGGCCCGTGCTCAGGCGGCGGCACCGTTCAGCGGGGCGCCTTGCTCCTCATCTGGTCAAGGTCGCGCCCGCATTCCTCGACGGTGGTGCAGTAGAAGCGGACGTCCTGTACCCCCGGAAGCTTTCGCAGCTCCTCGGCGACTGGAGAGTCCCGAAGCTGCCGAATCGTGGCCTGGTCGCGCACTGCGACCTCGAAATCCTCCGGGAGGTGCTCCGGGTCGAGGCCCGCCGGCATGGGTGTCCGCTCATCGGCGTAGTGCTGCTTCACTCGCTCGTACAACTCGGCACGGCTTTCGAACTGGGTGCTCGTCACGCCTGGCAGCGCTTGGAGGCGAGCCTGCACGTCGGTCTTCTGCTGCTCCGTCGAGTTGGTCCGGAGGTAGACCGTGAACCGCGCGTTCTCGTCGATTTCCCGTTCGATACGCGACTTGTCGGACTCGACGAAGGGGTTGCAGGCGGCGACTCCCATCGTGGCGAGGACGGAAACAACGATGATCATCAAGGCGCGCACCCACCGGACCCTAGCAGCCAAGATCGACCACGCTCAGAATTCGAGCTCTTCCAGACAGCAAGAAGGGCGCCCCCCTTCCCTCAGGAGACGCCTCTTGCGTGGTGAGCTACGTGACTAGAGGTCGAACTCGCCGCCCTTCGCGCCACCGATGAAGGCGTCCCATTCTGCGGGCGTGAACAACAGGACGGGTCCGGTGCCGCCGTCCTTTGTGTCTCTGACGGCTACCAGGCCGGACAGGTTGGTGGCGACCTCGACACAGTTACCGCTTCCGTTGGACCGGGTGGACTTACGCCACTGAGCCCCGGTCAGATCCGTATCATGTTTCACGGTCTGTCAGCTCCTTCAATCGCTGAGACATCAGCTCTATGGATTCACTTTCACCAAGGGCTGCCCGATCCAGGGCTGCCCACACTTCCTCGTAGGTCTCGATCTCAGAGGGCTTGTCCAGGTAGATCGCCCCCGTCACGTCTTCGCTGTAGACCGTGCTCGGCGGCGTGTTGTATCCGTTGTCACTGGAGAAGTCCATCAGCGTCCAGCCGCCGCTGGCGGACGAACGGTGCGGTCCCGCCCGAAGTGGCAGCACACGCAAGGTGACTGCGGCCAGCTCGGTTGCCTTGAGCAGGTGCCACACCTGCGACCGCATCACACCGTCGGCAGTCGGTTCGCCCAGCAGGACCGCCTCGGAGATGATCACCTCCACCTCGGGAGGAGAGGGGAACGAGCGGGTCAGCAGTTGCTGACGTTCCTGCCGCAACTTGATCCGAGCGGACACCTCTTCGTCACCCAGGTGCGGCAGGTCGATGCGGATCACGAGGCCCGTGTATTCACTGTGCTGGAGGAGCCCCGGCACGAGTTGTGGTGCGTACTCCCGGATGCGCCGGGCCGTCTGCTCCAGGCTCACGTAGAGCTCGAACCACCGAGGGATCACATCGCCGTAGGAATGCCACCAGCCCCGCGACTTGCTCTCCTTCGCGAGGCCGATCAGTACGTCACGCATGGGTTTCGGAATGTCGTAGTACTCACAGAGCACCTCCACCAACGAGGGCCGAGTCGAGACCTCGCCACGTTCGACACGGCGGATCGTCTGCACTGAAACGCCCACCCGGTCGGCCGCCTGCTGCATGGTGAACCCGGCCCGCTTACGCGCCGACTCCAACGCGAGCCCGAGGCTTCGGCGAGGAACTGTCGATCCGTTGGTCTCCTCCGTCACGGCAGGCGGCCCTCCATTCTGGCACCTGGGAACCTACCAGTTTGGCAGGTTCCAATAACCAATGTGGCACGTCAAACAGGTTTCTGGCAGGTATGGAAGATCAACGCACAAAACTGCCGATTGGGACGTTGCAATCTGATACCCGCCAGCGTGAGCATCTGTACCCACACGATACAAGTGATCACAAGGGGTGACGATGCTGCTGTTTGTTGCTGTCGTTGCGGCTCTGCTGCTCGGCTTCCTCAGTGGCCTGCTCAGCTTCAAGGTCAAGAACCGCTGGTGTCCGCAATGCGGAGGGTCGACCTTGGTATGCCCACCGATCGAAGGCGGCGGTGGTCAACGTGTCTGACGGACTGCCGCAGCAAGCGCCCGAGACCCACCCGCCGAAGGAGCCGGTCCGTCGAGCACCCGTGCCGAACGTGATCGATGACCGGTGGTATGTGGACGACAGGACGATGATGGTGCTGCTCAACGGGTTGCGACGGTGGCAGGTGATGGACCGTTGAGCCCGGAGGTGGGAGCCGTGTACGAACTTGCCGAGAAGGACTACCGGTTCGGACTCGGAGCGCTATTGGTGAAAGTGACCAATGTGCTCGCTGAGATGGTGTTCGACAACGAGCCCTGGTGGGAGGTCGACGCGATAGTCAAGGCTGTGCCGAACGGAGTTGGCCCTGGGCAGGAACGGCGGCTCTACATACGAGCAGCCTGCCTGCGGAACGCTCGCCGGGGCGGCGTGCAGGGTGGGTGATGTTGAGGTCAAGCGAGAATGCCTCGCACGGCCAGCAGAGGCTGACACAGCTCGGCTGGACCTTGGAGGAGCATGCCGTTCTCCGGCAGTGCTGCCCCGGTGAACCACCGCCAGGCAGCATCGCTCGTGAACTCAGCCCGGGCGTCCGGCGCCTGCTCCGAACCCTCATCGAGCGACCACCGTCCCAAGCCGTCGCTGACCAGCAGCCATGCGCCACCGGCGGCCAGATCAACCTGCACGGTGGTCCCGGCCGACGCCACCACGCGGTACTGGTGCGGCAGAGCCCAGATGAAGGTACGCAACACGACGGCAAGGTAGCGTTCGGCGAAGCCCTCGACCCGGCCTACGGCCTCACGTATCTGCATCTGATGAACCCACCGTTCGGTCAGGTCCTGCGCAATGTCGAACCAGATCGGGACCGTGCCGTCACCAGCCCAGCTGACGTGGCCCTCGCCCAGCAGGTCCATGGACGAGTAGAAGGCATCCATCTGCTGACCCGACCAGTCGAGCAGCTCAGTGATCACCCGCCCGCTCATCCCCTGAGCACCATCGATCCACCGCTGGTTCTTCCCCGCCAACGCAACCACGAACGATTCGTGGTCGCCCATTTCGAGCGTGCCGCTCGAGTCTTTGTCACGGCCACGAGAGAGCCAGCCAAGGTCATCGTCGAGCAGATGCAAAGCCAGGTCCTTGACGGTCCAACCAAGGACAGCACTCGGCATCTGCCACTGCTGGGCCGGGAGCGCCTGCAGCAACCGCAGAAGATCCTGACGCTCATCACGCAGCAGCGGCCGTACGTCGGTGACCGACGCCGTGAACAGGCTCATGTGCGCATCATGCCGCTGGCCATAGCATGCGCTCCACGGACATGCCGCAATCCACGCCGCCGTTGTTGCAGTTCGGTGACCAAACGCGGCGCGTGAGGACCTGACGAATGATCAATGGGCGAGGCTGGAGAAGGCCAGCGGCGCGACGTTCTGCTGACCGGCGCACGCGACGACACTCGCCACCGCACGGGACGGGGCGCGTTCAGTCGCCTACCCGGAACCAGAAGCCAGGCTCGATACCCAGGCCGCGCAGCCAACTTTCCCACCGGTCGTGACGACCCGCTCCGCGTCGGCCTTGAGTAGCGCCAGTACGTCGTCGCCCTCGGTGCTGCCCAGCGCGGGCACGACCCCGCGGCAGGTCAGCGGGCTGAACCGTGACGGCGTACTCGTATTGGCAGCCGCCTCACGGAAAGGTCCTGGCCCTCGAAGACGAGCCTGCCGTCGCGTTTCAGTAAGCAGCGATGCTGAGCACTGACGTGATCCAGAGGAGGACCGACGCTCGCTCTCCACCATCCGACGATCTTACGAAAGATCTTGAAGACGGTTACCACGAGCCGGGGCCTGTCCGGATCAGAGGTGCCCGATGTCGTTGAAGCTGACCAGAGTGGGAGGCAGGTCGGCGTCGAACTGCACGATGGTCACGCCGCAATTTTCCTGGTTGAGACCGATCCAACGCCATGCAGGAGCGTCGAGGACGTGCCGGACAAACCAGCCGATCACGAAGTTGTGCGTAATGACCAGCTCATGCCGATCGTGGGTGTCTGTACGGGCGAAGCGCTCGACCGCGGCCTGCAGAGCGACGGCGTTCTCGTCGCGCTCATGGGCTGGGACCCCGTCGAGCCAGGCGAGGAAGCGTTCGGGGTACTGAATACGGCGCTCGACGGATGGCATCGGCGTACGGTCCATTGCGTGCTCGCATGCGTGCCTCGGAACATCGGGCAGGTATCCAGCGATCACGTCGGTGGTCTGAACGGCCCGTGGTAGCGGACTGTGGTGGATCTCGGCGAACGGCACGCCCACAAGGCGCTGACCCAGCCGGTCCGCCTGCCGACGTCCCAACTCCGAGAGACCGCCATCTGTGCCGTCGTCGGCTGTGGGTGCCTGCTCGCCATGACGGATCAGATACAAGATCGTGCGTGCCACCGCGTCGCTTCCTCTCGGTAGTGCCGATGATTCACACGATCATGTCAAGCATCGGATGGGACGCGTATGTCGAGCATCAGCCGCGACGCGACAACGGATGTCGGGCTGATCTTGTGAGGATTTTCTGTAAGGGTTAACGCCTCCGGCGGGGCGCTCCGGCGCTCCGGCGCTCGGGGATGGTGAGCCATCCCGTCATCCTCCGTCCAGGCGAAGCCGAGCAGACAGGAGGCCCTCATCGCTGCCCAGCAGAGCCTGTCCTGCCCGCCACGAAAGCCCATGCGCGTCATCCTGGACGCGCTATCCCTGACCCGGCGAGGTCTGCCAGGGATCCACCTCTTGGGGTGAACAGGCGTTTCTGACCCTGATCGCTACCCGGAACGACAAGCTGACGGTCGTTTCCGAGCGGTCCTGACCGTCACCATCGTCGCCGAGCGGCTCCGGCCGGCTCGAAACACGTCTTTGGCGGTGACGACTTCGGGTAGCCGGATCAACCGGTAGCCGGTAGCCTCCGCCAGCGTGGGGCTTGTGGAGTGGACCGTCGATGAGGTCACCGAGGCGTGTCTGGAAGCGCTCGCCACCGGATGTATCGAAGGCGTACCGCTTGAGGCGAACCCGGAGGACCTGGCTTCGCGGCTCGGGTACCCGGATCGGGGCGTTCCCGGCGCGGAAATGTCGGACCCCTACGGTCGCGCTTTCGAGCAGCGGTATTTCGCCAGCGGCCTGACCATGACGCGCGACTGGGGGCTCGTCACCGCCTTCTACGATCGCGATCAGCTGTATGCGCCCTGGTTGTGCAATGGAATCACGATTCGTGCCTACCTGCTGGACGAGCCTCCGGAGTGGTCATCCATTGCAGCGGAGTTGCTCCAGCACGGGTATGAGTCCGTGCTCATGCCGAACGGTGTTCCCGGCCGCTTGAACGAGTACACGGTCGCGGCGTCCGCAGTGTCGGCCAAGGTGGCAACTGACAAAGACCGGGGCACCCTGCCCGGCAAGCTGAACGACGTCACGATCGACCGGATAGCCATGCCGACGCCGGGCAAGCACGAGTGGGGTCCCCTTCGTAACGAGATGCGCGCCCTCGGCACGGCAGGAACTAGTGCGTGGGCCGACTGGCTGGCCCAGCGTCCGCGCATGGCGGACGACTACGCTGCGGTGTTCACTGCCCTTTCCGTCCTTATCAGCGACCAGCCGGCCCGCGCCGATGAATGGACGGCGCTGCGGCTCTGGTTCTTGGACCGAGCCCGGCAGGCGAACGTCTTTCGCCCGGAGGAATGGACGTACCACTGGGCGCGCTACGGCTCGGCACCTCCCATCGAGGTATCCCGCGCCTGCTTGGCCGCTCTCCCCATGACCCTCGACGAAGCCCGGTCCATGCCGGAAAGCTGGCGCGACATCTCTCCGAACGACGCACGCCGTGCTCGGATGAGTCGGGCGCTGCTCCGCCTGGCCGCCGACGCGGCGCCGGATGCCGATGCAACCATCGAAAAGCAACACTGGCGCCACGAACCGCGGTGGCTGTTCTGACCGACTGAAGAGGCGGACTTCCTGGCACGGCTGGCGAGCCAAGTTAGGCGGGTGCGCACTTGGGCTCGGAGCGCATCTGCACGGCCGTCAGCGATGCTGACGACGCGACTGTCAACCATGTCCCGTGACGGAAGGGACGTTCCGCGCCCTCGTGTCCATCCTGTAGCGGTGACGCGGACGGCGGCGGTCGGTCGGATGTGCAGGGTGGTGGCAGCCTCGCCGCGTTCCGCGAAGAGACGTAGGCGTCCAGCAGCGAGCCATCTACCTCGAAGTAATGGGCCACGTCGTTCTCGACCAGGTGTCGGCGTACGGGTTCCGGTGGCGGAGCCGGGTACGCCAAAAGTGCAGCGTCGGGGACGCGAAGTAGACGGGGACCCCGCGACGTCGAGCGGGGTCGGCGCTCCACGTCTGCCACTACGGTGAGTAGTCGGCGACAGCGGCTGGAGCGCGGATTGCGGCTACTTGGTGCGTCTGATCTTGCCCGGTGGTCCGGTGGTGCGGGCTGGTTGCGGCAAGGAACCTGGTCATGGAACAGTGCAAGATCATCTTGATGTTCTCGGTGCTACGGACATGTCTGCGGCGAGCCTTAATGTAGCGTTCAGATGATTGAGAGGCAGCGATGTATTTCACCATCGCCCGGCACATCGCGGGGGCGGCAGCGGCCTGGCTGGTGTTCTGCGTTGAGGGGGCGGCGGGCTATGCCGGCCTGCTGGTATTCGCGGGGGTCACCGGCGCCGACCCGGGCGGCCCGTTGGCAGGCCCCTTTCTCATGCTCGTCGCAGCGGTTGTCGGCGGCGCTGTGACCTCGCTGGCGCTCTTGCCCTCGGTGGTGATCGGCGAGGTGATCGGCCGCCTGCAGTGGCTAGTGGCTCTTGGCGTCGTGGCAGTGCTCCTGGGTGTAGCGGCAGCCGGGTGGAGCGCGGCGACCGACACGACAGCCCGTGAGGCGGCGATCGGCTGGTCCGTCACGGTCGCTGCCTCGCTCCTTCCACTGGCCGCGTGGGGCGCGGTCGCCGCCGTAGGCAGCCGGATTCGCAACCGGCTCGCGTGACTTTCCACGCACCGATCTCGGGGGTCCGTTCGTGCCAGGGGAGGTCCGGGGCTCTGATGTTGTGCCGGGCCGAAGGACAGGGGAGAGGTCAAGCCACCGCGGTTGTTCTCCGCAGCCGGTGGGGTGGAACACCGGCCGCGGCGAGCTGTTCGGCGATCCGGCTCGACGGGTTGTGGACGAACACGGCGACCTGGTGGTCATCGCCGAGCCCGCACGCGGCGGAGACGGTGCCCGCGTTGATCGGGTCGAGGCGGGACACCGCACCGAAGTCAAGGACGAGCCGGGGCGGCCGGACCTTCCGGACGGTGTGCACGAGTACTTGCTGGAGTCGCACGGCATCGGCTGCTTCGATCCGGCCCAGGGGCCGGATGATGACAGTCCCGTCGGGTTCCGTGTGCACGTCGAGCGATGGCGCATCCATTCCGTACACCCTTCGTTACCTCCTGTTCAGCACCCGCGCAACGATACGACCGCATATCTGCCCGTGTCGACCGGAGTGTCGGGCTCAACTTGATAACCATCCCATGAACCGAGAGAGCGATTTCACGAACGACAATCATGTTGAGACGGCTCGCTGATCAGATTGATGGCAGGGGCCTCGACCAGGGCATCCGTCCAGATCCGACGAGGACGTCGAAGCTGTATCGGTGTGCCCAGCCCCCGTAATGCCGTGTTTCAATGTCGCCTCACGACGCTGTGAGGCTCACCGGAACGACATCACGATGCCTCGTGACCACACCGACATGCGCGAAACCTCGGATGTCCAGTAGGTAAACGATGGGTTTTCGAACCCGCTGTCGCTACTGCCACGCACTCCTACCAGCGCCGAGCAGCCTCATGTCTGAGCTGGTCGGACGTGTGCGGTGAGCTTTGATGGACCTCCGGGCTACCTCGAACGAGTGATCGCCGCACTACGTGTGTCCCCCCGTTGTCCACAGTGGGTGGTAGTGGGTTGAATACAGGATGTGACTAACGATGCCGAGGTTGCACAGAAGGCGGCTGACGCCGAGCGCGAGGCGATCCGCCAGGTCGTCACTGTGCTCCAGCAACGTTTCCCCGGCCTGGACGACGCCACCGTGGCCGGCTACGTCACCGACATCCACAAACGTTTCGACACCGCACGAATCCGCGACTTCGTGCCACTACTCGTCGAGCGCGAAGCCGGACGCGCCCTGACCCGCCTCACCGACGAGACCATCCCGGCACCGCGCCAGCAATCCGAGTAGGCGCACCGGCCGCTGCTCGTGCCGCTCGACGTCTACGCGCCGGCAGCCGTGAGCTGGTCTCGCCGTACGCGGAACTGGCTGGTGCCATCCTCGGCCTGGATGCGCCAACGCGGTACAACGACGAGATGGTCGCCGTCCTCACTGACAACATCGCACAGCAGATGCAGCGGCATCGGCATCCGCGCCTCCGGCCCAATGTCGAGGCCGAACACAGGAACCTTGTCAACGAGGTACCACGATCGGCCGTCCGCGTCCTCCAGGCGAACCCGAATCCATCCCGGCCACTCCACATCCACCCACGCGATCGCCTCGCACCGCAGCAACGACCCACGCTTCATCGCCTGATGATCGCTGATGCGCTCGGCGGCCAGACGGTAGGGCCTCCGGCGGCCAAGGCTTTCAGCCCTGGACCCGGGCGACTCCGGGATGGCCAGCCCAGTCGGCACCCCGCCGCACACCGGAGGCAACCAGACCGCCCGAGCGAAGCTTGCGCGACGGGATGCCACAACAGCCGAATGAGTGGCCGGTCCATGCCAACCAAGATCGTTCCTGGGCCGTCTCCGGGCCGCCTGGGCCGTCAAACGGCCACCGATCTCGACCAACGCCGACCAGTACTGACGTGCGACTACTCGGGTTTCCGTGGGTAGGTGCAGGGTGACTCCGCCGAGGCAGAGGTAGGTGGATGGACCTTCGAGCCAATGGCGGTGGTCCGTATGCCCCAATGACTCCGAGGCGATCGCCGCAGCCCGTCGCGGCGCGGCGGCTCGACTTCTGGCGCACGACGAGGCTGGAGATCTTCGAAGGAATAGGGGAACTATCTCGGCCGCGCTCCGCGATCGGTACGCCACGGCCCGGAACGGACAGCGGCGTACCGATCGGATCGCGTTAATTTATGGGCAGCGAACCCAGGGCTGCCAGGATGACGTCAGCGTCGAGCAGTAGTAATGATTGCTGCCGCTGACATAGACCTCGATCGTGGGGCGCCCCGTAGGCGGCGGCTGTCGGAACAACGCTACGATGTCGTCGGCCCGGCCGTTGTTCGGCATTTCCTTCCACCCGCCCGAGCCCGGCCAGGCGTGCCAGATCGTCCGGCTCGGAGCGATGCCGAAGCACTCGTCCTTGTTGCCGTCGCCGTTGTAGTCGGCCCAGTGGACCGTCGTGCCGGTCTTGAAAGTGCCGACGTAGCCGAAGCAGCCGTCGTTATAGCTCGGCGGAGGCCCGCCGTCGGTAACCGCCGAGGCCGGCGCCGGCGACGCGAGGCCCACCGCCCCTGTCAGCAGCACTCCAATCACCGCACGGACCAGTGTCTTTCCCCGTTGCATGTGGTTTCCTCCCGCTTGGGTAATTCCCCGGGGTTTGGCTCACGTAATTCCCCAGGTGGTGGACCTCGGCGTGTAGTTCTACCTGGTTGTCTGGGTGGTTGTCGAACCGTCGGAGCGGTTCGTTTGTGGGGTCGGTAGCTGGGTCCGTTCATGCAGATCTGGTGGCTGGTGTTGATAAGCCGGTCGGGCAGGGACTCCGCGACGACGGGGTTCGGGAACAGAGCCACTTAGCGCCCACACAAACCCGAGTAGTCGCACTGACGTTCGAAACATCGGTTCAAGGGCCATGAGAACCACCCAGAGCAGTAGGGCGGCGGACGAGTCGGCCTGTACGCCGGATTCTGTCTCCGGCGACCTCTCGGTCACCGGCGGCGGTCATCCATCTCGGCCTGCCGTCGCCGACAGGCTCTTGCGGCCTACCCGCAGGCTCGGGCGAGCAGCCCTCGAACGCCTGCGCCGGCCACCGCCTCACGGCCCTGGCCTTGCTTGGCCTTGCTCCGGGTGGGGTTTACCGAGCCACCCCGGTCACCCGGGGTGCTGGTGGGCTCTTACCCCACCGTTTCACCCTTACCGGCCGCACCGAAGTGCGGCCGGCGGTCTGTTTTCTGTGGCACTGTCCCGCGGGTCACCCCGGGTTGCCGTTAACAACCACCCTGCTCTGCGGAGTCCGGACGTTCCTCGGCGGCACCCCTGAGGGTGCCGACGCGACCGCCCAGCCGACTCGTCCGTCGCGGGAGCCATGGTAGCCGGGCCGGATCCGGGGAACGGGCGGCGGCCCGTAGATTCGGACAGATCATGGATCTCGCACACGTTCTGCTTCTTGTTGCCGCCGGCCTGGCCGCGGGGATGATCAACGCGATCGCGGGTGGCGGCTCGCTGATCACGTTTCCGAGCCTGCTCGCGGCGGGCCTGGCGCCGGTGGCCGCCAACGTGACGAATTCGGTCGCCGTCTGCCCCGGGTACGTCTCCAGCGTGGTGGGCAGCCGCGCCGACCTGACCGGGCAGGGGCACCGGTTGCGCGCGATGGTGCCGACGTGTCTGCTCGGTGCGGCGGGCGGGTGTGCGCTGCTGTTGGCCACGCCGGCGCGGGCGTTCGAGCTGGTGGTGCCGTTTCTGGTGCTGGGGGCGGCCGCGACGTTGGCGTTCCAGTCGCGGCTGCGGGCGCTGGTGGGGCATCCGCGGGCGCTGTCGCCGCGCCGCCGGGCGGTCACGCTGCAGGTGGTCGTGTTCGTCGGTTCGGTGTACGGCGGCTACTTCGGCGCGGCGCTGGGCGTGATGCTGGTGGCCGCGCTGGCGCTGGTCCTGGACGAGACGCTGAACCGGATCAACGCGCTGAAGAACGTGCTGTCGGCCTCGATCGGCCTGGTCACGATCGTGGTCTTTGCGATCTTCGGCCCGGTGCACTGGGGTGCGGTGCTCACGGTCGCGCCGGCCACGATCGTCGGCGGGTACGCGGGTGCCCGGCTCGCCCGCCGGCTGCCGGCCGCCGTGCTGCGTGCCGTGATCGTCTCGTTCGGCACCGCGATCGGGTTGTACCTGCTGTTCCGGGCGTTCTCTGGCGGGTAGGGGCGAGCGCCGCGGCCCCGTGACGGCGGCGCTCGCCCGGGGAGCGGGTCAGGTCGAGGAGCCGACGGTGTCCGGGGTGACCCGGGACTTCTCCAGGCGCGGGTCTCCCTCATCGGCGAAGTAGTCGTCGGCCGTGGTGCCGTCGACGCCTTCCGGTGTCTTGGCGGCCCGCAGGATCAGCGTGGCGACGACTGCGACGAGCAGGTTGACCAGCACGGCCACGAATCCGACGTAGATGGTCCGCTTGGTGTCGAAGCCGAAGTCGGACAGCGGGAACGCGGAGCCGCCGAAGTGCTGGCGGCCGGTGGTCGCGTTCGGGATCTGGTAGAGCATCCACATGCCCAGGCCCATGCCGGCGACCCAGCCGGCGATCAGGCCGCCGCGGTGCAGCCACCGGCTGTAGAGGCCGAGCGCGACCGCGGGCCCGGTCTGCAGGATGATGACGCCACCGATGAGCTGCAGGTCGATGGAGAACTGCGGGTCGAGGAAGAGGATGAACGCGACCGCGCCGATCTTCACCACCAGCGACGTGATCTTCGAAACGTGTGCCTCCTGCGCGGGCGTGGCGTCGGGACGTACGTATTCCTTGTAGATGTTGCGGGTGAACAGGTTGGCCGCGGCGATGGACATGATCGCGGCGGGGACCAGCGCGCCGATGCCGATGGCGGCGAACGCGATCCCGGCGAACCACGCGGGGAACTGCTGGTCGAACAGCAACGGCACGACGGTGTTGCTGTCCACGGCGCCGGGTCTGGATCCGGGCAGCGGCTTCACGCCACCGGCGATGGCCATGTAGCCGAGCAGCGCGATCAGGCCCAGCAGCAGGCTGTAGGCGGGCAGCGCGGACATGTTGCGTTTGATGACGTTGCGGTTGCGGCTGGCCAGTACGCCGGTGACGCTGTGCGGGTACAGGAACAGCGCCAGCGCCGAGCCCAGGGCCAGCGTCACGTACTGAAGCTGGTTGTTGGCGTTGAGCAGGATGCCGTCGTTGGGTGCCGGCGACTTGGTGAACTTGGCGTCCGCGGCGGAGAAGATGTGCTCCCACCCGCCGAGCTTGTACGGCAGGTACAGCACCGCCACGAGGATCACCACGTAGATCAGGGCGTCCTTGACGAAGGCGATCAGCGCGGGTGCACGCAGCCCGGACTGGTACGTGTACGCGGCCAGGATCGCGAACGCCACGATGATCGGTGCGTGCCGGGCGAGCGGGCTGTCGCCGGTGACCCCCATGGTCTTGAGCACTGCTTCGATGCCGACGAGCTGCAGCGCGATGTAGGGCATCGTGGCGACGATCCCGGTGATCGCGACGAGCAGGGCGAGCATGGGCGAGTCGAACCGGGTGCGCACGAAGTCGGCCGGGGTGACGAACCCGTGCCGGTGCGAGACCGACCAGAGCCGGATCAGCACGAGGAAGACCATCGGGTAGATGATCACCGTGTACGGCACCGCGAAGAAGCCCGCGGCGCCCGCGCCGAACATCAGCGCCGGCACGGCCACGAACGTGTACGCGGTGTACAGGTCGCCGCCGATGAGGAACCAGGTGATCCAGCCGCCGAAGCTGCGCCCGCCCAGTCCCCACTCGTCGAGGTGCCGCATGTCCTGCGGCGCCCGCCACCGCGCCGCCACGAAACCCATGCCGCTGACCAGCAGGAACAGCACGGTGAAGATCACGATCTCGGTGATGTGGTCGCGCACGGTGCTCACCTCCGCTTCGTCATCCGGTACACGACCGTGGTGGTCGCGACGCCGACGAAGATGAAGGCGAGCTGTATCCAGTAGAACGCCGGGAACCCCCACAGCCGGGGAGCGTCCCGGTTGTACAGCGGGGTGAGCAGCGGGAGCACGATCGGGATGAGCAGCAGCCAGTTCCACGGGCTGTGATCGGTGCGCCGGGCGGGCCCCGCCTCGGTGGCGGGTGCGGGCTCAGCGGGCTCGGCCATGAGCCGTACCTCCTCATCGGAGTGCCGTGGTGACCGCGGGTCACGGTCTCCATTCAGGAGGCTAACGAGCGGCGCGGGCGAATAATTTGATCGTGCGCCGAACGGCTGACATGGTGCGCCGAGCGGCACACCACGTCAGCCTTGGCGGATCATCACCGGCGCGGGGAACCGAGTCCCGCCGAGACGGCCCTGGTCAGCGACGCGTTGGCGTCGTCGCCGTCGAGGGACCACACCATCGCGCCGCCGAGACCGGCGCCCCGGATGTACGCGGTCTTCTGCAGGATCTGCGCGGGATCGTCGTACGTCCAGAACGTGGTGCCGTCGAACAGCCACGAGTTCCCGGCGCGCCAGTCCCGGTACACCCGGAAGCCGTTGCCCGGCAGCGCCTTCAGCGTCTTGTAGTCCTCGGTGCCGGCCGCGAAGACGCCGGGCGCGGGCCCGGTCGCGGGCTGGAAGCGCCCGTCGCCGCCGCCGGTGACCCCGGTCCAGCCCTGGCCGTAGTACGGGATGCCGAGTACGAGGTCGCGCCGGTGCGCCCCGGCCGCCACCCACGCGTCGATCGCGTTCTGGGCGGAGAAGTCGGGGTTGTCCGGGGCTTCGGCGGGGACGCGCAGCGACGACTGCTGGTTGGTACGGGGTTCCCAGGAGCCGTGGAAGTCGTAGCCCTGGACCGTACCGAAGTCCAGGTATTTGAAGATCTTGCCGCCCTCGAACCCGGCGGTGATCTTCGCCGGGGCGGCGGGCAGGAACGCGCTGAGGTCGTAGTGCCGGTGGGCGGCCCGGCCGAGCCGGTCGAGCTGGGCCCGGAACTCGGCGGCCAGCAGCGTGAAGTTCTGCTTGTCGTCGGGCCGGATCACGTTGCCCGCATTGCCTTCCGAGGCGGGCCACTCCCAGTCGAGGTCGACGCCGTCGAAGATTCCGGCGGCCACCCCGGCGGCGAGGCCGGGCAGGTTGCCCTTGAGCCACAGGTCGACGCAGGACGCCACGAAGCGCTGCCGGTTCGGCGCGGTTGCCGCGGCGTCCGAGAAGTACGTGGAGCCAGACCACCCGCCGAGCGAGATGAGCACGCGCAACCCGGGGTGTTTGGCCTTCAGCTCGGCGAGCTGGTGGAGGTTGCCGGCCAGCGGCTGGCCGGGCGCGTCGGCGACGCCGTCGACGCTTGCGTCGGCCGGGAACGAGGTGCCCCAGTCCGCCCACGGGTCGGCTGAGGCGCACAGGCCGTCCGCGGTGACCGTGCCGAACGCGTAGTTGAGGTGGGTGAGGCGGGCTGCGGCGCCGGACGCGTCGACCTTGCTGAGCTGGAAGTTGCGGCCGTAGATGCTCCACTGGGTGAAGTACCCGACCGTGCGGTACGCCTGCCTGCCGTGCGCCTGCGCCGCGACCGGGGTGGCCGCGCCTGCGACGAGGCAGGCGGCGGTCACGGCGACGAGGCGGCGGAAGTATCCGCTCATGAGCCCTCCAGGGCGGGGAGAATCAGGAATAGGCAACAAAGTTTCCTGATCGATGAAGTTAATCCTCCCCGGAGAACCGGTCAATACGCGTCAGCGCAGGTGAGCGGTCTCGTTGACCGACCGTACCGCAATGCCGCCGTCGGGCCAGGTGTCCACCACGGACACCCCGGCCGCGTCCAGGAACAACCGGTGCAGGAACGCGTCGCCCGCGGCCAGCGCGTCGCGCAGGATGAGCTTGATCGGCGAGACGTGCGAGACCACCACGACCGCCGACGACGGGTACGCCTGCAGCAGGGTCGCCACCGCACCACGGACGCGCTTCGCGACCGCCTGGAACGACTCCCCGCCCGGCGGGGCGACACTGGTCGACTTCAGCCACGCGGCCAGCTCACCCGGCCAGCGCTGCTGCACCTCGGCGAACGTCAGCCCCTCCCACTCGCCGAAGTCGCACTCGATCAGGTCGGGCAGCACACTCACGGTGGCCCCGCCCAGCTCGGCAGCAATCAGCTCCGCGGTGCGCACGCACCGGGCCAGCGGCGAGCACACGACCGCGGCCACGTCCCGGCTGATGCCCGCGACCCGCCCGCCCGCGGCCATGGCCTGGGCCTCCCCCTCGTCGGTCAGCGGCACGTCACCCCGGCCCGAGTAGCGGCCCTGCGCGGTCAGCGGCGTCTCGCCGTGGCGTACCAGGATCAGCCGGGTCGCGTCGTCGAGCGACGGCGGCGCCCACGACGCCGTGGGCGCCGGCTCGTCGGCCTGCGGCCCGGCGTCCCGGGCCGACCCGGCGTTGCGGGCCGGTTCGACCACCCGGACCGGGTCGACGTCGCGGACCGGCTTGCCCGCGGCCTCGTCCATCGCCCGGTTGGCCAGCGCGTCCGCGGCGCGGTTGCGATCCCGCGGAATCCACTCGAACGTCACCTCGTCGAACCGGCTCACCAGCCCGGCCGCCTCGGCGGCGAGCGGGCGCAGGCCCGGGTTCTTGATCTGCCAGCGGCCGGACATCTGCTCGACGACCAGCTTGGAGTCCATCCGTACGGCGACGTGCGTGGCGCCCAGCTCGGCGGCGGCACGCAGGCCGGCGATCAGGCCGGAGTACTCGGCCACGTTGTTCGTCGCGACGCCCAGCGCCCCGGAACGCTCCAGCAGAATCTCGTCCGTCGCGGTCTCCCGCACGACCGCGCCGAAACCGGCCGGCCCGGGGTTGCCCCGGGCACCACCGTCCGCCTCGACGACGACCCGCAGGCTCACAGGCCCGATTCCGACGTACGGACCATGATGCGGCGGCACTCCTCGCACCGCACCACGTCGTCGGCCGGTGCAGCCTTCACCCGGGCCAGGTCGGCGCCGTACAGCTCGATGCGGCAGCCGCCACACCGGCCCGAACGCATCAGCGCCGCGCCCAGGCCCGAATCCTCGCGGATCTTGTCGTACAGGGAGATTAGGTCGGCGGGCAGGTCCGCCGCGAGCGGGCCGCGCGCCGAGGACTTGAACTCCTGCTCCTTGGCGATCTCCGCGTACGCCTCGTCGCGGCGCCGCTCCGCCGCCGTGCGGCGCTCGGTCGCCTCGGTGAGCCGCTGCAACACCCCGTTGCGGGTCTGCTCGGCGGCCTCGCGCTGCTCCATCAGCTCCAGCTCGGCGTCCTCCAGCTCGGACTGGCGCCGGTTGAGCGTGGCCAGCTCGTGCTGCAGGCCCTCGATCTCGCGCAACGCACCACCGGCGTCGAGGCGCTGCTGGTCGCGGTCCTTGCGCACCCGGACCTGCTCGATGTCCTTCTCGTACCGGGAGATGTCCCGGTCCAGGTCGTCGACCGCGACCTGCGCGCGGACGCGCTCGTCCTCCAGCGCGGACAGCTCGCGGGCGACCGCGTCGATCTCGGCGAGCTCGGGCAGCGTGCGCTTGCGGTGGGCGAGCTGGGCCAGGGCGGTGTCGATGGCTTGCAGGTCGAGCAGGCGACGCTGGGCGTCCGGGGCGGCCTTCACGTACGGGACTCCTTTTCCGTTCGGCTGACCGCGTGAACGGTCCAGGGGTCGGTGTCGAGGTCGGACACGACCGTGTCCACCCCGAGGTCGGTGCGCAGCCAGGCGGCCACCTCGTCGAGCCACGGCCGTTCGCCGGCCCAGTGGGCGACGTCGAGCAACGCGGGTCCGCCCCCGGCGAGGTGCTCGCTCGCGGGGTGGTGGCGCAGGTCGGCGCACAGGTACGCGTCGACGCCCGCGGCCGTGGCGGCACTCAGGAAGCCGTCGCCCGCGCCGCCGCACACCGCGACCGTACGGATCAGGCGCTCCGGATCGCCGGCCGCGCGGACCCCGGCGGCAGTCGGCGGCAGGCGGCGCGCGGCGAACGCCGCGAACTGGGCGAGCGTGACCGGCGTCGCCGTCTCGCCGATGCGCCCGATGCCCCGGCCCTCGCCGGCCGCCGCGCCCTCCGCGGGCACCAGGGGACGCAGAGCCGTCAGGTCGAGCCGGGCGGCCAGGGCGTCCGAGACGCCCGGATTCGCCACATCGGCGTTGGTGTGTGCCACGTACAGGGCCACGTCGGCCTTGATCAGCCGGTGCACGATGCGGCCCTTGTACGTGTCCGGGGCGAGCGAGGACACCCCCCGCAGCAGCAGCGGGTGGTGCGCCACGATCAGGCCGGCGCCGACCTCGACGGCCTGCTCGACCGTCTCGGGTACGCAGTCGACGACGCAGAGCACGCGGCGCACCGCGGCCTCGAACTCGCCCAGCACCAGCCCGACCCGGTCCCACTGCTCGGCCCAGGCAGGTGGATACCGCCGGTCGAGGGCGGCCACCACCTCCCGGACGGTGGGTGCAGGGTCGGTCGTCACGGGCGCTAACTCTATCTGGCTACGACAGCGCCCCCGGTTCGACTCGGCTGTCACTGGCGAACGGGTTGCTGACCGCCTGCAATGCGCGCCGCCACGGGAACTGGCCGCGGAACCGGTCGGTCTGGCCCGGGCCGCCCAGGCGCATGACGTCGTCGCCGTACAGCACCCGGACACCCCAGTCGCGCAGCTTGGCGAGACTTTCGTGCAGCGACGGGTGCAGAGCCATCACCTTGTTCGTGTACGGGACCACCACCGTGGGCACGCCGAAGCCGTACCCCTCGACGAGCAGGCCGAGCACGAGCGTGTCCGTGATGCCGGCCGCCCACTTGTTGACCGTGTTCACGGTCGCCGGCGCGACGATCATGGCGTCCGCCGGCGGGAGCACGTCATGGTCGCCGGGGTTCTTGTAGTAGGTACGTACCGGATGTCCGGTCTGCGCCTGCAACGCCGCCACGTCGACGAACTTGCGCCCGTCCGGCGTGGTGATCACACACACTTCCCAGCCGTCCCGCTGGGCGAGGTCGACGAGGACGCCGACGTCGCGGGCGATGGGTGAGCCGCAGACCAGCACGTACAGCACCCCGGACGAGGATTCCCCGATCACCGAGAGACCCACCTCATACGCCCACTCCCATCTGTTCGGCCAGCTCCGCGATGGATGCCGGCGGGGTGCCCCGGGTACGCCGGAGCACGTCCGAAAGAACCTCGTGCGCCAGCGGGCGGCACCGGATCTCGGACGGCGCCAGGCGGTCCCCCTCCAGCAACATCTCACTGGCCTTCTCGACGTCGCCGATCTGGGTGTAGCCCCGCGCGATGTCGAGGAAATGATGCGCCCGCCGCTCGGGCAGCATCGCGGCGAAGGACTCCGGGTCGAGCTTCTCGTGCGTCTCGATGGCCTTGCCACCCTCGCCCAGCTCCACCGCGGCCGCGGCCCGGTGCAGCTCCACATTGGTCGGGCCGAAGCACGTCCAGTAGTAGTTGTAGTCACCGCCGAGCGCCGTCGCGGCCTGCTCCGCCCCGCTGACCAGGTCACGGACCGTGGCGTGGTCACCGATCCGGGCCGCCGCCATCGCGCCGGTGAGCAGCAACAACCCGTACACCGACAGGCGTTCCGGGCTCATCGTCTCCTGCGTGGGCGCGAGCCGGTTGGCGATGTTGACATTGACCTCCAGCGCGGACCGCACCCGGCCCAGCGACAGCAGGGCCATGCCGACCCGGTGACTGGCCATGCCCGCGAGCAACTGGTCACCGGCGCGCTGCGACACCGCGATCGACCGGTCCGCGGCCAGCCAGGAAAGCTCGTGCTCGCCGACCTTGCGCAGCGCGGACGACGCGATCTGATACACCTGCCCGAGCAGGTGGGCGGCGTCGCGGGCGTCCGGCCCGGTCGCGTACGCGCTGTCCGCGGCCTGCGCGTCGCGCAGCAGCTGCGGCAGCTTGCGGGCCAGCACGCCGTACTTGGCATGCTGGTAGGTCAGCCAGGCATGGCTGACCGCCTTGCGCATCTCCGACAACGGCGGTGAATGCGGCACCGCCTGGAAGAACGCGCTCATCTGGTCGTAGCGCTCCAGCGCCGCGCGGATCTCCTCGACCTCGACCTGGTCGATGCAGTTCTGTGTCTCCGGACGCCGCTCCACGTCCTTGCCCAGCAACAGCTGAACATCCACCTGGAGCACGTCGGCGATTTCGTACACGACCGAGAACTTGTCGAGTCGGCGGACCCCCCGCTCCACCTTGTCGACCCAGCTCTTGGACTTGCCCAACCGGTCCGCGAAGACCTGCTGGGACATCTTGCGTCGGCCGCGCCAATAGGCGACGCGGCGGCCGATCGGCAGCTCGTCCACGGTGCCTCCCCAACTCATCCGGCGACCCCTGCCGGTGAGCAAACCGGTGTGTCGTCTGCAGTGTGGATCCCACCCGCCCGCGCTGGTCGCACAGGGTGTGTGATCGTCTGCTCACCGCTGCTCGTAGTTTCTCATGCAACTTGCAAAGGGTGAATCTGCTCGAACCAACGATGCGTGTCGCGCTTGGTGACGGCACAACCGCCTGCTATAGCGGCGGCGAGTCGGAGAATCGGGGTTTTCGAACCATGCAGTGGAGCAAGCGGCAACCTTTCGTCCCGGTACGTGTCGCTGAGCGGCTCGGTGTGGAGCGTCGGCGGTTGCGTCGCGCCGCCCGGCGCTACGCAGCGCAAGGCTGGGCGGTGACGCCCGGTGCCTGCCTGACCGGCGACCGGTTCTCCTGTGGCCGGGCCGGCTGCCCGATCATGGGCTGCCACCCGGCACTGGAGTCCTGGGAGGACGATGCCAGCACCGACCGGGCCCGGGTGACCGACTGGTGGCGGCACCGGCCGTACACCGTGCTGCTCGCCACCGGCACGACGTTCGACGTCGTCGACGTGCCCGCCGCGCTGGGGTTGCGGGCACTCGGCGCCGCCCGGTTGCACGCGGGCGTCCTCGGCCGCGAACACGCGGACGGCCGCGGCCCGGTCGCGGTCACCCCGGCGGGCCGCTGGATGTTCTTCGTCCAGCCCGGCACACCGCTGCGGCCGGAACTGGACGCCTGCCTCGACGTCGTACGCCACGGCCGGGGGTCGTGGGTGCCCGCGGCGCCGAGCCGCATGCCGGAGGGGCCCGTCCACTGGGCGGTCGCCCCCGACGAGATCCATTGGAGACTGCCCGCCGCGGACGCCGTGCAGACCATGCTGTGCGACGCACTGGCGGCCCTCGGGCGCCGCGCCGACCCGGCACGCCGCCTGCACGGAACCCGGCAGATCCTGACCGTCCCCCGGCAACTGTCCACCTCGCGCCGTGCGGGCTGAGGCGCGCGCCGGGGCCTGTGCGCCGCGGTGAGGAATCCGGCCGCCCGCACCGCTGAACGCCCCGCCCGACACCCGCTCGTCAGGGCGGCCGGGGGACGGTTCGGGGGCATGAGCGGGGGCACACATGACGCTCACAACGTATCGACATCCACATGCAGGGTCGAGTCACTCGATGGAATGAAAGAACTCCGCCTAAATGGACGGTGGCGTCCGGCGGGACGACGGCGCTAGAAGGCGGCCAGTTCGCGATATGCCTTGACCACGGCCGCCGTACGCTCGGCCAGCTCGGGCCCGGCCTCGGCCGGTGCGGCGGCACCCACCGCGGCCAGCCGGCTGATCGCCATCTCGGCGTCCCGGGCGGTCCGGCCGATCTCCTGCTCACGCAGCAAGGTCTCCCCCGCGTGCGCGGCCGCGGCGATGCCGCGCAGCATCCGGTTCGCGGTCAGGCCGGTCTCGCGCCACAACTCCTCCACCCGCGTACGCTGCGCGGCGAGCGCCTCCGCGGCCGGGCTGTCGGCCGGCAGCTCCTGGCGTGCGGCCTCGATCAGTTCGTCACGCAGCGCGCGGATCTGCTGCCGGCGGGCCAGCAGCGCGGCAAGCTGTTCCAGGGCCCGGGTCAGGGTGTGGTCGGCCTCCGCCGGGTCGATCATGCCGCGCAGCGCGGGCCAGGTCCGGCGGATCCGGTGGGACACCGCGACCGCCCGCTCGTAGGCGATCCGCTCCTCGCGGGCCCGCAGCACGTGGCCGTCGTCGCCGCGCGGCGACGCGAGCACGCCGGGGCGGGCCGCCCGAGCCTGCGCCCAGCCGACCAGCACGACCACGGAGGCGGAGACCAGCGCCGGGACCAGCCATGGCAGCCCGAACGCGTTCAGCACGACACAGCAGATCAAAAGCCCGAGACCGAGCTGCCAGACGATCGCGACCCGGCTCTCCCGGCTGCGGCCACTCGGCGCCGCCGGCACGACCTCGAGCACCAGTCCAGCCCGGGAACGGTGGGCACGGCCGGTGCGCATACGCAGCCGATGCGGCGACACGACGACCTTCTCGGCGTCGATCCCGATGTGCAACTCAGCCTCGACCTGAGTCATTGGTGCCCCCCTTGACCGTGGGCGGGCCCGGACGCCGAGGGGGTGCGACCGGGGCCCGCCCACCTGCGGCTCGCACCGCAGGCGCCATTCGAATCGGGCACGCAGGCCGATACTTGAGCCGGTGTGGGGTGCATCCCGGGTGCGAGCTGCGCAGGGCCGTTCTCCCCATCGACTCCGGCCGCTACCCTTCCCCGCATGGACGGGGTGGATGTGGTGCTGCGCAAATACGACGGCCGCCCGCACCGGCGGGTCACCACGATCCACCTGGGCGAGGACCGGCACGGCACCTGGCTGGGCACCCCGACGGGCACGATCGTGCACTACAGCTACGGCGGCAAGCCCTCGGCCCCGACGCAGCAGAACGCGGTCCGGCTCGTCCCCCGCGACCAGTGGTGGTGTGCGGTGTTCTTCGCCGCGCCCAGCCGCCGGGACGTGTACTGCGACATCACCGCACCGGCCCGCTGGAGCGGCCCCTCCGAGGTGACCCTCATCGATCTCGACCTGGACCTCGTCCGGTACCGCGACGGCACGGTCGAGCTGGACGACGCGGACGAGTTCGCCGCGAACACGGCCGTGTTCGGCTACCCGGCCGACGTCGTCGCGCAGGCGCGGGCCGCGGCGACCGGCCTGCACGCCGACCTGACCGACGGCGCCGAGCCGTTCGGCAGCACGTACCGGGACTGGCTGGGGCTGCTGTGACCGAGGTCGAGGTGTCGTTCACCAAGTACGACGGACGTCCGCACCGCCGGACGGTCGAGCGCCTGCCCGGCGAGGACGAGTTCGCGGTGCACCGCGACCGGTACGGCTACCCGCCGGAAATGATCGCGCAGGCCACCGCCGCGGCCCACCGGCTGCACCGCGAGATCGGCGCGGGGGCGGAGCCGTTCGCCACGCGCTACCGCGACCGGCTCAGCCGGGTCTGACGCCGGAGCCGAGCAGCGCTGCCGTGGGCAACGCGAGCATCCCGCCGCTCAGGTAAGGGGCCGCCACCCGGTCGTACGCGGCGCGCACCCGGGCCACCTCGTCGCCGCGCAGCCGCTCCAACAGCAGGCCGAACGTGGTGATCCCGGCGGCCGGACCGGCCCACCACTCGTCCGGGTCGACCCGGTGCGTCCAGGTGACGGTCTGCACCTCGACCCGGGTGAGTCCCGCGCCGGTCAGCAGCGCGCCGAGGCCGTCCGCCGTACGCGGGAAGTCCCGGGCCGGGTCGAGGCGGGGCAGGTCCGCGGGGGCGGCCAGCCCGGAGGCCGCGTACGCCTCGCCCCACAGCCGCTGCAGCGGCGGCTGCGGGTACGGCCAGATCGTCACCGCGATCCGGCCGCCGGGGGCGACCACCCGCGCCAGCTCGCGGGTGGCCGCGGAAGGGTCGCCCACGTGGTTGAGCACGAAGTTGGCGGCCGCCGCGCCGAACGTGCTCGTGCGCAACGGCAGGTCGGGCAGTGCGCCCACGTACCCGTCCACGGCCGGGACGGCGCGCCGGGCGCTCGCGATCATGGCGGGGTCGGCGTCCAGCGCGGTGACGCGGGCGCCGCGGGCCACGGCCAGCGCCGCCAGCGTTCCGGGCCCGGTGCCGACGTCGACCAGCGCGGTGCCGTCGTGCACGTCCGCGGCGTCCAGCACCCGGGCCGCCGGGTGGGCGCACAGGCGGGCGAAGCTGCGGACGTACGCATCTGCTCGCCCGGCCCAGCGCTCGCGCTCGTGCCGGTCGAAGGCCGCGGTCGTCTCGCTCGGATCCACGGCCGCACGCTAGCGACCTGCGGCAACCGCGTCGGGCCCGGGGTCAGCCCGCCCGCTCCGGGACGGGTTCCATGGCGCGGATGCCGCGGCTCACGGTGGCGGCGATCGCCGCCCCGGCCATGGTCAGGGAGAACACGATGACCGCGGCCGTGCTGCCCCAGCCCGCGATCAGTACGCCCGCCAGCAGCGGCGCCGCCGCGGACGCCGACGTCGCCGCGAAGAAGATCACGCTGACCACCCGGCCCTGCAGGCGGTCCGGGGTGATCGCCGCCTGGTGGCCGAACAGGGCCGCGTTGCACGCCGGTCCGAGGAACACCGCGAGCGCGACCGGCACCGCCGCGGCGACGCTGGTGGTGAGCAACGCGCACGTCGACATCAGCGCAGCCGCGAGCCAGCAGATGCCCCGGATCAGTACGGGCAACCGCATGCGCCGTTGCAGCGCGGGCGCGGCGAACGCCCCGAGCAGGCCGCCTGCCGCGACGACCGCCTGCACCGTGCCGATCAGCGCGGGCGCGACTCCGTGCCGCTGCAGCGTCACGATGATCGTGAAGATGATCGCGTCGATCGCCAGGTTGAGCGGGGCGGCGATGAGCAGGATGGCGCGCAGGAACGGGTTGGCGTACACGAACCGCAGCCCCTCGGCCATGGCCGCCGCGTGCCCGCCGCGCGTGTGGTCGCGCGTCTCCTGCAGGGGTTTGCGCAGCAGCAGCACCCCGCCGAGCGAGGCCAGGTGGGTGACCGCGTTGCCGAAGAACGGCAACGCCCGGCCCAGCCCGAACAGCAGCCCGCCCAGCGGCGGCCCGGCCAGCGACGTCGCGTACGTGCGGGCCTCGTTGCGGGCGACCGCGGCGGGTAGCTGGGTGCCGGGCACGAGGTTGCGCAGCGCGGACTGCTCTGCGGTGCGGAAGATCGACGAACTCACCGTGCCGATCACGGCCACCGCCACGACCACGCCGAGCGGTGTCCCGCCCCGCAGCACCGCGAGGCCGAGCAGGAGGAACGCGACCAGGCTGACCACGTCGCAGGCGAGCATCGCGCGGCGGCGGTCGATCCGGTCGACCAGCACGCCCGCGGGCAGCCGGCAGGCGAGGCCCGCGACGAGACCGATCGTGCCGACCAGCCCGGCCTGCACCGGCGAATGGGTGAGCGACAGGACCAGCAACGGGACGGCGAGGGCAGCGGTGGCGGTGCCCAGGTCCGACAAGGACTGACTGATCCAGAGAAGGGCGAATTCGCGGTTGCGCCACAGATTCTGCGGTGCGTCCGTCATGTCTAGACTCTCCCGGTGGCCCGCGCACCGGGTCAAGCACGCATCGACGTTAAGCGATGCTACCGTGACGCCGTGTTCACGTCTGCCCGGAGGATAGGGTCGGCGGCATGCACGAGGTCACCTCGCACGACGAGATCCGGGAGCTGCTGGGCGCGCCGATTCCACGGGTGGCCCACAAGGCACGTCCCAAGCTGCACGAGTACGACCGGCAGTGGCTCGCCGCCTCCCCGTTCTGCCTGGTAGCCACGGCGGACGCCCAGGGCCGCTGCGACGTCTCCCCCAAGGGCGATCCGGCCGGGTTCGCACTGGTGCTGGACGACACGACGATCGCGCTGCCGGAGCGGCCGGGCAACCGCCGCGCCGACGGCTTCCACAACGTCATCGACAACCCGCACGTGGGCCTGATCTTCATCGTCCCCGGCCGCAGCGACACGTTGCGGATCAACGGGCGGGCGCGCCTGGTCCGCGACGCCGAGTTCTTCGACGAGATGCGGGTCAAGGGCCACCGCCCGGTGCTCGCCCTGCTGGTCGAGATCGAAGAGGTCTTCTACCACTGCTCGAAGGCATTCCTGCGGTCGGAGCTGTGGCGCCCGGAGACGTGGCGTCCCGGCGACGTGCCCAGCCGCGCCCGGATCGCCCAGGCGGTGGAGCGCCCCGAGGACGACCTGGCCGAGCTGGAGCGCTACTACGGCCCCTCGTACACCGACGGCCTCTACCGCTGAGGCCCCTGGTGGGGGCGCATCACCTGCGCGGCGTGGCGTGACATGCCGCCGGGGTCGCCGTGCCCGGGAGGTCGCGTGACAGCGTTTGGGCCGCCCGTCGAGCGTCCGGCGGCAGCGGCCGGCCGCGGTCGGGCATACTGGGGCCACCATGCAGCCCGCAGCCGGCCCGGTGTCCGTCGCACGATGACCGCGCAATCCGCCGATCTCACCGTGGGGACCGAGCCCGACCTGGCCCGGGGTCTGATCGTGTTGTGCCCCTCGGGCCGGTGGACGGCGCGCAGCCAGACCCTCTTCGTGCAGGCGCTGAACCACGCGTTCAACGAGCAGCCCCGCGCGGTCGTCGTCGACCTCGCGCACCTGGACATCGCCGCCGAGATCGACGTCGCGACGCTGGTCGAGCTGCATGCGGGGGCGGGCCGGCGGCCGGGCCTGCTGCTGCTGTGGGCCCACCCGAGCCCGGCACTGGCACTGCGGCTCGGATGGCTGGTGCAGACCCGCTCGCTGTACTGGAGCGTCGAGGAGGCGGTCGCGCACGCGCTGCGCAACCCGGGCGGCATGGTCACCCCGCCGTGGGTCTGCGAACGGTACGCGGCGACCCCGGACGCCACCGCCGCCAGCCGCCGTCTCGTGGCGCGCGCCTGCCACCAGTGGGACGTACTCGACGCCATCGACGACGCCCAGCTCGTCGTCAGCGAGCTGACCGCGAACGCGGTCGAGCACGGCCGGGGCGACGTGATCGTCTCGGTGGACCTGCGCGACGGCAACCTGACCATCGCGGTCCGGGACGAGAATCCGGCGCCACCCGCCCCGCGCGAAGCCGACCCGGACCGGCATCCGCTGCGCGACCGGGGCCGCGGCTTGGTGATCATCGAGCGGGTGTCGACCGGCTGGGGTTCGTTGCCCCGGCACCCGCTGGGCAAGACCGTGTGGGCGACGCTGGCCGGCCGTGGCACCGGTAGCCCGGGGGCCTGAATCCCTGGCGCCGGGCTCGCCCGGTAGGCAGCATGAAGGGAACTGCCCCAGTTCCGCGGAGGTTCGCCATGACCGACACGGCCGTCCCGCAGACCGACTGCGACGAGTACGAGTACGACGAGGCGCACGACGCCGACGGCCGCACCCCGCGCGCCGTCACCCCGCCCCCGCCGCTGCGGATGCCCGCGGGCATGCACGTCACCGACATCGGCGGCGACTACGGGTACGACTGCGCCCACGACCTGGGCTGAACCGGTTCCGCCCGCCTCGGAATGTCCCGCCGGATCCTTGCCGGTTCCTTGAAGACCGATTGAGCCTGGGTTGACCTTCGCCGCCGACCTTTGACGTCGACAGCACCGGTTGGCGCTCAGAGCTCCGGTCGAAGGAAGGAACTTCTGATGCAGCGTGGCGGAATGCGCATGATGGCGGCGGCCGCGACCGTCGTCGCTGGTATCGGCCTCAGCACCGGCGTGATGTGGCAGGCCTCCAGCGCAGCGTTCACGGCGTCGACCAACAACGCCGCGGACTCCTGGAACGCCGGCACCGTCGCCCTCAGCGACGACGACTCCGGCTCGGCCATGTTCTCGGCGAACCTCCTGCGCCCGGGCTCCACCGGCGAGAAGTGCATCAAGCTGACCTACAACGGCAGCCTGTCGGGCAACGTCAAGCTGTACAGCTCGGCTGTGTCCGGGGCGCTGGCACCGTACATCGACCTGGTGATCGAGGAGGGCACGGGCGGCGACTTCGGCAGCTGCACCGGCTTCGCCGCCGCGGGCGGCCCGACCTACACCGGCACGCTGGCCTCGTTCGGCACCACCAAGACCGACTTCACCTCGGGCGTGGGCACGTTCGCGCCGACCGGCGCCGGCCAGATCCGGACCTACCACATCTCGTACACCGTGAACGCCTCGACGCCGGACAGCGCCCAGGGCGCCACCGCCAGCGCGACGTTCAACTGGCAAGCGGCGAGCTGACCATGACCGCCACCACCGCGCCGCTGTCGACCCGGAAGCTTCCGGGCGGCCCCGACTCCGCAACCCGGGGCCGCCCGGCAATCGACGCCGTGGCGAAGCTGCCGTCCGCGATCGGGGACCAGCAGGCCCCCGAGTCCGCAACGGGGCCGACGCTGCGCTGGTCCCTGCCGGTACTGCGGTTGGTGGCAATCGGCCTGCTGGCCGCCGGCGCGGCGGTCCTCGCGTGGACCATCATGCCGCTGGCCTGGGGCTGGACCCCCGCGGTGATCGTCAGCGGGTCGATGAGCCCGCGCGTGCACCGCGGCGACGTGGTGATCAGCTCCCCGCCGGGACCGGACTGGCACCCCGCGGTGGGCCAGGTGGTGACGGTCCCGGACCAGGTGCACCGCGGCAACACTCTCACGCACCGCATCGTCGGCTTCGACGAGCACGGCCTGCTGCTGACCCGCGGCGACGCCAACGGCAGCAACGACCCGTTCCGTACGGCGCCGGAGAACGTGCACGGCATCGGTCGGCTGCTGGTGCCCCGGATCGGGCTGGCCACGCTGGAGATGCGCGAGGGGCGCCCGGCGATGTTCGTGCTGCAGGCGCTCACGGTCCTCACCGCGCTCGGGCTGGTGCTGCGACTGCCCGCACACCCGGACAACCCGGCCGAGTCGGAGGCGTCCCCGCAGGAGCCGGCCGCGCAGGAGCCGGCCGCGCAGGAGCCGGCCGAGCCGAAGGCGGCCCCGCAGGTCCCGGCCAAGCCGAAAGCGGCCCCGGCTGAGGCGGAACCGCAGGCCCGGCCGGTGCCGAAGCGGCCCGTCAACAGCGGGTCGGCGCTGAAGCACCCGGGCAAGGCGCAGCCGAAGCGGAACCGCAAACCCGGCCGCGGCGGCAGCGTCGCCCGGCGCGTGCGCTGATCGAGAACGCTCAAGTCCGGCGCGCCCCTGCCGACGTAGACCCGGAGGGAGGACCGATGGCTGCCGCATGGAGGGCTCGCCGCGGACAGCGCCCGGCTGCGCGGCGCGGTCGCGCTGCCGTCGGCCTGCGTGCCGGAATCGCGCTGCTCGCGGTGCTGTGCCTAGCCGGGCTGGGGCTGCTGCCCACGAGCCTGGCCGCCTTTTCGGCCACCGCGTCCGGCCCGGCCTCGTCGTTCACGGCCCGCGCCACGTTCGGCCTCACCCAGACCGCGTCCCCGCAGTGCTTCAGCGACGACGGATCCGCGGGCTGCACCATGGCCACCGGCATCGTCGAGGGCCAGGCCGTGGCGGTCAGCCCGGACGGCAAGAACGTGTACGCCGGCTCCTCCACCAGCAACGCGGTGGCCGAATTCTCCCGCAACACCACCACCGGGTCGCTCACCCAGTTGACCACCACCAACAACAAATGCGTCAGTAACGCCGGCATCACCGGGTGCACAACCGTGACCGGGGCCCTCAACGGCGTCTACGACGTCGTGGTCAGCCCGGACGGCAAGAACCTCTACGCGGTGGCCTCCCGCAGCTCCACGGTGGCGGCGTTCAACCGCGACACCAGCACCGGCGCCCTGACCCCGCTGGCGAACCCGAACCGCTGCCTGTACGACACCGGCGCCACCAACGTGCCGAACTGCAGCTCGGCCCGCGGCATCGGCGGCGCCGACGGGGTGGCGATCAGCCCGGACGGGGCGTTCGTCTACGTGTCCTCGTACTCCACCAACTCGGTGGCCGCGTTCGCCCGCGACTCCGCCACCGGCGTGCTGACCCAGCTGTCCGGAACGGCCGGGTGCACCAGCGCCACGGGTGCCAACGGCTGCGCCACCGGCTACGGCCTGGGCCAGCCGTACTTCATGCGCATGACGCCCGACGGCACCAGCCTGTACGTCGCGTCGTACGCCAGCTACTCGGTCGCAGTGTTCCAGCGCAACCCGACCACGGGTGTGCTCACCCAGCCGGGCGGCTCGAACGCCTGCATGAACGATGTCAGCAAGGGCGCTGTCACCGGCTGCACGACGGCCTCCGGCCTGTACGGCGCGTACAACGTGGCGATCGCGCCCAACGGCCGCACGGTGTACGTGATGGGGTACGACCATGACACGGTCGCCATCTTCACCCGCAACACCACCACGGGTGTGCTCACCCAGGCCGCGAGCGTGTGCCTGTACCTGTCCGGCGGGACCACCGTGGCCGGGTGCAGCAGCGCCCGGGCCATCAACGGGCCGACCGGGATGACGTTCAGCGCGGACGGCCTGTTCGCGTTCGTCTCGGCGTACGGCAGCAACGGGGTCGCCGCGTTCCGGCACGACAACGCCACCGGGGCGCTCACCCAGCTGACCGGGACGTCGGGCTGCATCTCGGTCAACACGTCCGGCTGCTCCGCGGGTTCCGGCCTGCGCCTGGCCAACAACATCACGACCAGCCCGGACGGCCGCGACGTCTACGTCACGGGCGGCAACACCCAGGGCAACGGGGCCGGTTACGTGGCCTCCCTGAACCTCACCCACTGAGACGTTGCTCGATGAGCCGGATACCCGACCCATCGAAGGACATGCCGACGCCTGCGGGATACTCGTACCGATCTGTCCGATACGGTTCAGCACCGGGGGGACTGGGTGCGTATCCACCTGTTGGGCCCGTTCGAGGTGCGGGCCGGCGACATGGCGGTGGCACTCGGCGGCCCGAAGCCCAGCGGCCTGTTGGCGTTGCTCGCGCTGCAGCCCGGGCGGGCGGTGTCGACCGACCGGATCGTGGACGCACTGTGGGGCGATGACCCGCCCGCCGGCGTCCGTAACCAGGTCCAGGTGTACGTGTCCGGGCTGCGCAGGGCTCTCGCCGACCACGGCGGCGGCCCGGTGCTGCTCACGCGGCCCGGCGGCTACCAGCTCGACCTGCCCGCAGGCGCTCGGGACGTCGACGACTTCGACGACGCCGTGTCCGGCGCGGAACGGGCCCTGGCGAACGGGCAGCCGGAAGAGGCGTCCGCCCGCCTGCACGAAGCCCTGGCGCTGTGGCATGGCAGCCCGTTGCGCGGGCTGGACCTGCCGTTCGTTGCGGCGGCCGCGGCCGAGCTGGCGGAGTCACACCTCGCCGCCCGGCAACGGTGCATCGACGTCGACCTTCGTCTGGGGCGGCACCCCGAACTCCTGCCGCTGCTGACCGCGCTGGTGGCCGAGGACCCGCTGCACGAGGGGTTTCGGCTGCGCATCATGCTGGCGCTCTACCAGGCCGGGCGCCCGGCCGAGGCGCTGGCCGCGTACCGCGAGGGGCGACGTGCCCTGGTTGCGGAGCTGGGCATCGAGCCCGGCGCTGCGCTACGCGCGATGGAGGAGGCGATCCTGTCCGGGATGCCGCCGTCCCATCTGACCGAGCGCGTTCTCGACCCCGCACCACGCGGGCGACCCCGGCCGCCGCGGCAGTTGCCGCCCGACGTGCCGTGGCTCGTCGGCCGCGAGCCCGAACTGGCCGGGGCGGCTGCGGCGTTGGCCGGCACGGGCCCGTCGGTCACCCTGGTGACCGGCCAACCGGGGGCCGGCAAGACGGCGTTCGCCGTGCACGTCGGCCACCGTGTCGAGGGCAGGTACCCCGACGGGCAGCTCTTCGCCGAGTTACGCGGTGCCCATCCGCAACCGGCCAGCCCGTACGACGTGCTCGGCTCGTTCCTGCGGGTCCTCGGCGTGCCCCCGCCGGCGGTCCCGCAGGGGCTCGACGAACGGGTGGTGGCCTACCGTACGTTGACGGCCCGCCGCCGCGTGCTGGTGCTGCTGGACGACGCCGCCGACGAGGGCCAGGTGCGGCCGCTGCTGCCCTCCGGGGCCGCCTGCGGCGTACTGGTGACCAGCCGCGATTGTCTGGCCGGCCTCACCGGGCACCGGACTCCCCTGGGCATGCTGACGCGCGACCAGGCTCTCGCCTTGCTCGGCAGCGGCGTCGGCGCCCACCGGGTGGCGGCCGAGCCCGACTCCGCCGAGGCCATCATCGCCATCTGCGGCCGGCTGCCACTGGCGGTGCGCATCGCCGCGGCCCGGCTCGTCGCCCGTCCGAACTGGCGGCTCGCCCGGCTCGCGCAGCGGCTCCGTGACCAGCGTGGCCGGCTCGACGAGTTGGCGGCCGGAGACCTTGCCGTGCGCGCCAGCCTCGGCCTGAGCTACCAGGGCCTGGACGGGCGGCGGGCGGCGGCGTTCCGGGCACTGGGCCTGCTGGACGTCGAGAGCTTCCCGGCATGGGTGGCCGCCGCGCTGCTCGGGATCGAGGTGGACGTGGCCGAACGGGCGGTGGAAAGCCTCGTCGACGTGCACCTGCTGGAGGCCGTGGGCGAGTCGCGTTACCAGTTTCACGACCTCGTCCGTCTGTACGCGCGGGAGCGGGCCGAGCAGGAGGACAGCGCCGCGGTGCGCGACGCGGCGGTGCGCCGGGTCGGATCCGCGTACCTGGACCTCGCGAGCCGGTGCGGCGGGGACCTCGGCAGCGACTTCCTGGGCCTGGTCGACTACTCGTGCCGCGGCTGGGTATTGCCGGACGACGCCGCGACCACCCTGATCGGTGACCCGCTGGCCTGGTTCGACGGCGAGCGCGCGGCCGTCGGCTCCGTCGTGGACCAGGCGATCGAGCACGGCGCGCACGAACTGGCCGGCGAGCTGGCTGCCTCGCTCGCCCGGCTGTTCGAGGCGCGGAGCTGTTTCGACGACTGGCGGCGTACCCACGAACGGGCCCTGGCCGCCGTGCGGCTGCACGGCGGCCGCAACACCATCACCGCCGCGCTGCTGCGGAACCTGGGTGAGCTGCACACCATCCAGGACCGGTACGACCTCGCCGCGGCCTCCTTCGAGGAAGCGCTGGCCGAGGCGGCAGGCGAGCCGGCGTACCGCGCGGCCGCGCTCGCCGGGCTCGGCTATGTGTGCCGCCTGCTGGGGCGGTACGACCGCGCCTTGTCCTGCTTCGAGCAGGGCCGGTTGCTCGCCGAGGACCTGGGCAACCCGCGCGGCGTCGTCTATGCCGTCAACGGATGCGGCGCCGTGTACATGGAACGCGGGGCCCTCCCTGTCGCCCGGTTGTGCTTCGAGGAGGCTTTGGCCCGCAGCACCGCCATCGACTACCTCCCGGGCGTGGCCACCGCGCTGCGCTGCCTCGGCCACGTACATCGCGTCAGCGGGGAGGCGGGCGCGGCGGCCGGCTACTACGAGCGGGCCCGAGGCGTCGCCCAGCAGCTCGACAACGTCCTGTTCGACGCGCACGCCGCCGAATGGCTCGGCGACGTCTGGCTCGACCAGGGCCGGCAGGACGAGGCGCAGCGGCTGCTGGCGTGGTGTCTGTCGGTGTTCCGGTCCGCGGGGAACCGCTTCGGCGAGGCCTCGACGCTGCGCACCCTCGCGCGAGCCCACCTGGCCGGCGGGCGGCTCGGCCAGGCGCGGCAGTGCGCGCTGACCGCCCTGACCACCTGGCGGCGAATCCAGTCACCGTACTGGTGTGCCGATACTTTGGACGTGCTCGCCCAGGTGCACGACCACGGCGGCGACCGCGGCGCGGCCGCTCAGGCGCGGCAGGAAGCGCAGACCTTGCGAACCGGATGCGGTATCAACACACACGGCCCGGTCGGGAATCAACCGACGGTCCTTTTCTGAACCTGCGGGCGCGGGCGGGCCCGGCCTTCGAGCCGGGCCCGCCGTCGCCCCCGTGTCGCATGTCCTGTCGAGCGCTTCGGTGAACGGGCTCAGCCGTTCGCCAGGGCTCTCAGCCGGTCCGCGTCGCCGTTGAACTTGTCCTGGTCGCCGGGGAACGTGCCGGACGAGGCCCACTGGTGGAACGTGTAGACGGACCAGCCGTGCGGGAGGGGGCTCGCCGTGCCGTTGTAGTTCGCAATCCACAGTGGACTGTTACGAGCGAAGCCTGCGTAGTTGCCGGTGCAGCTCGTCCACCAGTCGGTGGTCGTGTAGATCACCGCCCAGCGACCGGTGCGGGTGTGGTACTGGCTGATGAACGACGAAAGCCAGCTGACCATGGCGGATTGGCTCAGTCCGTAGCAGCGGGCGCCGTACGGGTTGTATTCGATGTCGAGGGCACCGGGCAGCGTACGGCCGTCGCGCGACCAACCTCCGCCGTGACCGACGAAGTAGTCGGCTTGGGTGCGACCGGAGGACTTGTCGGGCAGGGCGAAGTGGTAGGCGCCGCGGATGAGTCCGACCCGGTAGGAGCCGTTGTACTGCTGCGCAAAGGTGGGGCTCACATAGCTGGTGCCTTCGGTGGCCTTCACATAGGCGAAGGCGGCGCCGTTTGCCTTGACCGCGTCCCAGTTGACGTTCCCCTGGTAGGAGGAGACGTCCAGGCCCTTCAACGACGCCACCGCGCTGGCGGCAGTGATGTTTCCCGGGTACGCGGCGACCGTGGCGAGCAGGGCCAGTCCTGCGGTGACGACGGCACGGCGGAGGTGCTGAAACACTCGGGTTTCCTTTCCGGTAGGGGAATCGTCGGCGTCAGAGGCGGCGGCAGCCGGAGACGGTGTACCACTTCAGCGCCTTGTCGGTGTGGGGTCCGTACACCCCGTCGGCGGTGACGCCGACGGTGCATGGAGATCTCCTTTGGTGTTCGACGGCGCCGCACGCGGCGTGGCGGCGCGTGCGCCGCGCCGGCTCAGTCATGCAGGATCGTCCTGGCGCGCATGACGGCGGCGTCACGTTCGCGAGCGAGCTCGGCCAGGGCCGCCCGGTCGCCGGTGGGCATCGCCGCGGCCAGCCTGCGCCGCGCGGCCAGGGATACGGCGACGAGGTGCGCCCCGGCGGCGCAGTCACCGTCGGCCACCGCGACGGTGATCTCGCGTTTCCGGAACTGTTCGGTGTCGCGGTGCGGTTCACTGCGCAGCGCCTTCTGGGCCTGCTCGGGACTGTCGTAACGCAACGAACGGGCCGCCATGCATGAGCGCCACCCGGCCAGTGCCGCGAGGTAGTCCGGCGTGGTCGTGGCCTGGTCGGCCAGCCGGTTGCCGAGCTCTTCCGGGAAGTAGCTCATGCGGGCGAAGGTCGCCACATCGCCGGCGAGCTGCCGCCGGCCGGCCGGGACACATCCCTGCTCCCGCACCGTCACCTGGGCGCCATCCGGCAGGGTCACCGTGCGGGTCCTGTCGGGTGGGCCCAGCAGCGCCGAGGCGTAGCGGCGCTGTTCCGGCGCGGGCAGGCTGTCGACGTACGAGTCCGGTGGTTCGGCGGAGATCGACGGATCGTCCCGTCGGGGGTGGGTGGCGATGCCGTATCCGGACGCGCGGCGTTGGGGCAGGTCGATGACGGCCGACTCGTTTTCGGGGGCGACCGGCCGCGGTGCCGCGGGAAACCGGGGGCGCGGGAATCCCTGGCCGGCCAGGCATGTCGTGGTGAATCGGTCGAGCGCATCGATCAGGATCTGCTCGGTGCCCGGCCAACTGCCCGAGTGCGTCACCAGGTCGACCGCCGAGGTGTCGAGGGTCGCCGGCGGGCCCGCCGGCCGGCTGTCCGGTCGCGCTTGTGCGCAACCGGACAGCCCGACCGCGATAACCAGGCTGAGGCACCCCAGCCGCCAGGGTCGCGACGGCATCACTTCGGGGTGCACCAATGGTTGGAGCTGATGGCATCGTTGAAGTACCACTGGCTCAGGTCGGGCTTCTCGTTTCCGATGGCCAGGCTGTGGTACGAACCCCCGTAGTTGAGGCCCGACCACATGTAGACGGTGCAGCGTTGACCGTTGTTGACGACCGAGCTGATGCAGTTGTCCCAGGTCCCCGTCCGACACGAAATGTGGGGAAGCTTGCGGAAGTCCTCGTTGTCGTCCTTCACCATGCCCGGGCCATCGTGGTAGTTCGGGCTGGCCCAGAAACAGAGGTACTTTTCCGGGCAGCCGTGATGGTCGGCCTTGACGGCCTCGCTCACGCCCGTGCCGTCGGGGCCGGCGACGGCCGGACCGGCCGGCGCGAACAGCACGAGCGCCGCCGCACCCATGAGCATGGCGAACATTCTTTTCATGCGTGTTCCTCCTCAGTGGACAGCCGTGTCGAAGCTCTTGAGCGAGAGCCGAAAGATCGACCTTCTTCAATTGCTCCGGTTGTCGGCACCACCCTGGCGAACACCGCTGAAGATTCGCTTAATCGGGCGCGGACGTGCGACGCGGAGGACGATGAGCTGTCCGGGCGCGCCGACATCGCCGCCTACCCGGACAACGGGCGCGGTGGATCCTCGGCGAGCCTCAGGGCGTGCCGTACGCCTCGTCGCGGCCCCACCGGCCGGGCAGGCCGCGCAAGGCCAGCGTGCCGATCGGCGCGACCAGGTGCGGCTTGCTGATCAGCCGTTCCGGCGTCGGGTCCAGTCCCAGCAGCACGCGCAGCAGCAGCAGCGGGGTCCCGGTCGCCCACGCCTGCGGGGAGCAGGCGGTCGGGTACTCCACCGGCATGCGGGTGACGTGCCGGTCGTAGCCGACGAACACCTCGGGCAGCCGGTCGTCGAAGTAGCGGGCCGCCTCCAGCGTGGCCACGGCCAGCCGGCTCGCCTCCTCCCGGTAGCCGTACCGGGCCAGGCCCGCCGCGATCAGTGCGGTGTCGTGCGGCCACACCGTCCCGTTGTGGTACTCGACCGGGTTGTACGCGAGCTGCCCGCTGGCCAGCGTGCGGATGCCCCACCCGGAGAACAGCCGGTCGCCGGTGAGGTGGGCGACGACCCGTTCGGCGTGCGAGGGCGGGACGATGCCGCTCCACAGCAGGTGCCCGACGTTCGAGGTGAGCGTGCGTACGGGTGCCTTCGACCCGTCCAGGGCCAGGGCGTAGCAGCCGGTGTCGTCGAGCCAGAAGTCGCGGTGGAACCGCTGGGCCAGCGCGTCCGCGTCGGCGTCGAGGCGATCCGCCAGCACCGGGTCGTGCCACACCTCGCGGGCCAGCCGGGCCGCCCGGCGCCGCGCGTCGTACGCGTACCCCTGGATCTCGCACACCGCGGGCGGTCCGGCCGCGAGGGTACCGTCGGGGTGGACGATCGAGTTCCACGAGTCCTTCCAGCACTGGTTCACCAGGCCGGTACGCGGATTGCGGGTGCGGTACTCGAGGTAGCCGTCGCCGTCGAGGTCGCCGTGCCGTTCGATCCAGGTGATCGCGGCCCGGGCGGCCGGTTCCAGCTCCCGCGCGGTGGCGCGGTCGCCGGTCCACCGCTCGTACTCGTCGAGGACGACCAGGAACAGCGGGGTGCTGTCCGCGGAGCCGTAGTACGGCGAGTGCGGGCGCTCCCCGAAGTGGGTCAGTTCCCCGTGCCGCAGCTCGTGCAGGATCTTGCCCGGCTCGGCGTCGCGGAAGTCGTCGAACTCGGCGGCCTGCTGCGCGGCCAGCGCGCGCAGCGTGGTGCGGCACAGCTCCGGGGCGAACGGCAGCGCCTGGTAGCTGGCGAGCAGGCTGTCGCGGCCGAACAGCGCCATGAACCACGGCAGCCCGGCCGCGGGCAGCGACGAGTTCGGCACGGTCTCCGGGAAGAACCGCAGCGCGGCCAGGTCGACCAGGCTGCGCCGGTAGATGCGCTGCAGGTCCTGCCAGTCCGTTTCCAGGCTCGGGGCGGCGGCCAGCCAGCTGTCCAGCGTGCCCGGGATGTTGGGCTGGTGCGACAGCTTCGGCACCGGGCGCAGGTGCTCGGTCGCCACGGAGATCTCGATGTCCGTACGCCACGTCTCGCCGGGTTGCAGCTCCACCCGGTACGCCAGCGACGACTCGGTGAAGAACGCGCCCGGCGCCTCGATGGTGGTTTCCCGGCGCAGGTCGGCCCGCTCGTACCCGAGGACCACCCGGTCCTCTTCGAGGCGGTGGTAGAAGCGGCCCACCTTGGCCAGGTGGTCCTTGATCTCGAAGACGTCCGCGAAGTCCGCGGCGAACAGCAGGCTGATCTCGGCCCGCAGCGGCTCGCCGCCGTGGTTGTCCAGTTGCAGGTGTTCCTGCATGCCGTCGCCGACGTGGCGGCGCCGGATCAGCACCACCGACGAGTTGCGGTACGGCGAGCCGGTCGGTGCCACGAGGAAGAACAGCGCTTCGTCGTACTCGATGGCGTCGCCGGACAGTGCCTCCAGCTCGCGGCCGTTGAGCCGGACCTGCCAGCGCGACAGGTGCCGCATGTCCCGGTAGAACAGGCCGGCCGGCTCGTCCGGGCGGGCGTCGATGTCGCCCGCCGGATCGCTGACGACGAACGTGCTCCCCTCCAGGAGGTGGACCTGTCGTGCACGCACCGCTCCTCCTCAGGCCGCCGCCCACGGTGTATGCACACATTTTGATGAATCGGAGGCGTCCGGCGGAATCACCCGAAGGAGTCCTGGTTTGTGACTTGACGGCCGACCCGTTTACCGGAATACACGCGGCAACCCCCGGTGGCCGGGTTTCCCGTGTGGAGCAGAGCCGCGGTCAGCCGACGTGGACGTGCGGGCGGCGGTTGCGGTCCGGCTCGGCCTGGCGCAGCATCTCCCGGGTCACCGGGGCGACCTCACCCTGACCGAAGATCAGGTAACGCAGGAAGTTCGCCGCCGGGTTGCCCTCGGTCCATTCGAAGTAGATGTGCGGACGGCGGTTCGTGGTGTCGCGGACGTGCAGCAGCAGGGCCGCCAGCGCACTCGGCACGGACGAGCTGTCCAGCGTGATGACCCGGTACCGGTGGTGCAGCACCTCACCGCGTATGTGCAGTTCGGTCTCGAAGTCGGACGCGTCGACCACGGTGACCTCGACGAAGACGATGTCCCGGTCGTCGGCCATGTCGTTGTCCGCGAGGATCTGCGCGATCTTCTCGCTGTACTCGGCGGCGTCGCGGCTGTCCGGCTCGTTGGCGACCAGCCGGATCTGGCGGCGCCCGCACTCGCGCAGGAACCGGTCCGTGACCTCGTCGGTCTCGATGTGCGTGACCCGCAGCTCGAACGCCCGGTAGACGCGCGAGACCAGCGACACCGCCAGGATCCCGGCGATGAAACACGCCGCGATCTTGACGCCGTCGGGACGCTCGACCACGTTCGCGACCGTCGTGTACGTGAAGATCACGGAGATGATCCCGAAGGCCACGGTCAGCCCCCGCTGCCGCCGGCGACGCGCGGACAGCGTCACCGCGGTGGCCGCGGACGTGATCAGCACCAGCACACCGGTGGCGTACGCGCCGCCCTGCGCGTCGACGTCCGCGTCGAAGATCCAGGTGATGAGGAACGCTGTCGCGGTGAACACCAGCACCAGCGGGCGTACCGCCCGGGCCCAGGACGGGGCCATGCCGTACCGGGGCAGGTAACGGGGGACGAGGTTGAGCAGGCCCGCCATCGCGGACGCGCCCGCGAACCACAGGATCCCGATCGTCGACAGGTCGTAGACCGTGCCGAAGACGCTGCCCAGGTTCTCGTGCGCCAGGTACGCCAGGGCGCGCCCGTTCGCCGGTCCCCCGCTCTGGAACGCCTCCTGCGGGATCAGCACCGTGGTCACGATGCTGCTGGCGATGAGGAAGACGCTCATGATGCCGGCGGCCACCGTGAGCAGCTTCTTGGCGCCCCGGATCCGCCCCCGCGGCTGCGCCGGCGCGTCGTCCGGGTCGCCCTTGATGTGCGGCATCACCGCGACCCCGGTCTCGAAGCCGGACAGGCCGAGTGCCAGCTTCGGGAACACCAGCAGCGCGATGCCGACGATCAGCGCCGGATTGCCGTGCTGGGTGGTCAGCGCGCTCGTCCAGTCCTCCACCAGCCGGGGGTGCGTCACGACCCGCCAGAGGCCGTCCGCCACGACCACCAGATTCAGCGCGAGATACACCCCCACCAGGGCGACCGCGATGCCGATGGCCTCCGTGAACCCCTTCAGGAAGATCCCGGCGAGCAGGGCGAGCAGCACGAGCGTCACGACGACCTCGTGGCCGCGCAGGCTCTCGGGCCAGTACGGGTTCTCGTCGACGTGCGCGGTCGCGTCCGCCGCGGACAGGGTGATCGTGATGATGAAGTCCGTGGCGGCGAAGCCCAGCAGCACGAGGACGAACAGCTTGCCCTTCCAGAACGACAGCAGCTTGACCAGCATCGCGATCGAGCCCTCGCCGTGCGGGCTGTCCACCGCCACCCGCCGGTACACCGGCAGCGCACCGAGCAGCGTCACCAGCACGAGCACGAGCGTCGCGATCGGAGACAGCACACCCGCGGCCAGGGCCGCGATGCCGGGCTGGTAGCCCAGGGTGGAGAAGTAGTCGACGCCGGTGAGGCACATGACCTTCCACCAGGCGTGCGGCTGCTCGCCCGGCTGGGAGTGCGGGCCCTGATGCTGCTGGGAGCGGTCGGCCAGCCCGGACATCAGCCACGTCCGTAACCGTTCCGAACTCACCCCGGCAGCCTTCTCGGCAACGGCCATCGATCCTCCCCCGAACGCCGCCCCACGCGCCGCCAGACCATCGTGGCACCGCGACGGCCCAGCCGACCGGCGGAGGGCGTTAACAAAGCGTCAAGAAACCCCGATGCCGGTCTGGGGCCCGTTCCGGGGCAGGATCACAGCAGGGGCACGGAAGGGGTGACGCGATGGTCCGCAGCACGCCGGGGACCGCGGCCGACAACACGCACCCTCCGGCCGCGCTGTCGTGGGAACGGCGCCTGGCCGGGTTCGCCGCGGTCGTGGTCGGCCTGCCCGCGCTGACCGTGCTGCTGCACCTGGGTCCGCCGTTGTCGCTGACCACGGACATCCTGCTGTTCCTCGCGGCCGTCGTGGCGGTCGCCCTGATCGGCGGGTTGTGGCCGGCGCTGCTCGCCGCGGCGGCGTCGTTCCTGCTGCTCAACTGGTTCTTCACCCCGCCGGTCGGCCGGCTGACCATCGCCGAGCGGGACAACCTGATCGCCCTCGCCGCGTTCCTCGTGATCACGCTCGCGGTGAGCTGGGTGGTCGACACCGCGGCGCGCCGCACCCGGCAGGCGGCGCAGGCGTCCGCGGAGGCGCAGACCCTCGCCACGGTGGCCGGCAGCGTGCTGCGCGGGGCGCGCCCGCTGATCGCCCTGCTGGAACGGCTCCGCGAGAGCTTCGACCTGGAGTCGGTGATCCTGCTCGAGGACGGCGAGGTGGTGACGGTCGTCGGCGACCCGGCCCCGGCATCCGAGGGGGTGGCCGAGGTCGCGGTCCCCGCCGACGGGCACCTGGTGATGCTGCTGCGGGGGCGCCCGCTGGAGGCGTCGGCGCGGCGCATCGTGGCGGCGTTCGCGGCGCAGGCCGCGGTCGCGTTGCGCCAGGAACGGCTGGCCGCCGAGGCGGCCGCCGCGAAACCGCTGGCCGAGGCGGACCGGATGCGGTCGGCGCTGCTCGCCGCGGTCAGCCACGATCTGCGTACGCCTCTCGCCTCCGCCAAGGCGGCCGTGGAAAGCCTGCGCAGCTCCGACGTCCAGTTCGACGCCGACGACCGGGCGGAACTGCTGGAGACCGCCGACGAGTCGCTGGAGCGTTTGGCCCGGCTGGTGGCGAACCTGCTCGACATGAGCCGCCTGCAGGCCGGGGCGCTCGGCTTCACCGCCATCGACGTCGGCGCCGAGGAGGTCGTACCGCGGGCCCTGGACGACCTCGGCGCGGCCGGACACGGCGTCACGGTGCACCTGCCGGACGATCTGCCCCCGGTGCACGCCGACCCGGGCCTGCTCGAACGGGTCCTGGTCAACCTGATCACCAACGCGCTGCGGTACAGCCCGGCCGACCGGCCGCCGGTCGTCACCGTCGGCGCGTTGGGCGCCACCATCCAGCTCCGCATCATCGACCACGGCCCCGGCATCCCGCCGGATCGGTGGGGCGACGTGTTCCTGCCGTTCCAGCGACTCGGCGACCGCGACAACGAGACCGGCGTCGGTCTCGGGCTGGCCCTGTCCCGCGGGCTCGCCGAGGCCATGGGCGGCACCCTGGTGCCGGAACAGACCCCAGGCGGCGGCCTCACCATGATCCTCACCCTGCCCGCGGGAGGCCGCGAATGACCCGGATCCTGGTGGTCGACGACGATCCGCAGATCGTCCGGGCGCTGCGCATCAACCTGCGCGCGCGACAGTACGACGTCGACACCGCACCCGACGGCGGCTCCGCCCTGCGCGCCGCCGTCCACCACCCACCGGACCTGGTGATCCTCGACCTCGGTCTGCCCGACATGGACGGCGCGGAGGTCATCCGCGGCCTGCGCGACCGGACACCCGTACCCATCGTCGTGCTGTCCGGCCGCGCCGACAGCACGGACAAGGTGGCCGCGCTCGACGCGGGCGCCGACGACTACGTCACCAAGCCGTTCGGCGTCGACGAGCTGCTGGCCCGCATCCGCGCGGTGACCCGGCGGGCCCAGCCCGTCGACGACGGCACCCCGGTGGTGGCGCTCGGCCGGTACGCCGTCGACCTGGCCAACCGTTGCGTCACCGGCGGCGACGCGGAGGTCCGGCTCACCCCCACCGAGTGGCAGCTGCTGGAGCATCTGCTGCGCAACCCGGGGAAGCTGGTCAGCCAGCGGGCGCTGTTGCAGGACGTGTGGGGCCCGCAGTACCAGACGGAGACGAACTACCTACGCCAGTACATGGCGCGGCTGCGCCGCAAACTGGAGGCCGACCCCGCGCGCCCCCGGCATCTGCTGACCGAGCCCGGGATGGGTTACCGCTTCCGCCCGTGACGCCGCCGCCCCGGGGCTCAGGTCAGTGGAACAGCTTGAGCCCTACCACCCCGGCGACCACCAGGAGCAGACACAGCACGCGCGGCAGGCTCGCGGACTCGCCGAGCGCGAGCATGCCCACCGATGCGGTGCCCGCGGCGCCGATGCCGACCCACACCGCGTACCCGGTGCCGACCGGGATGGTGCGCAGCGCGTACCCGAGCCCGGACATGCTCAGGACCAGAGCAACCACGAAGATCAGTACGGGGACGGGGCGGGTGAAACCGCCCGCCCGGCTGAGCGCGACCGCCCACACCGACTCCAGCAGCCCCGACAGAACCAGCACCAACCACGCCATGACGACCACGCCACCTTCGACACGGTCGTCTTTACAGGCCGGGTACGACGCGCCCTCGTCCGGGATGACCGCATCTGCGGCAACATGTCCGAGGATAGCCGCCCGCCGGCCGCCCGGGCATCACTGTTGCCGACCTCACCAGCCGGGCCGCGCTACTCGTACGGCGAGTTGGCGAGACTGATGATCACGCACGCCATGACGACGGCACTGATGATCACTGGCCACAGCACCACACCGGCGTACGCCCCCGCAGCGCTCACGACAAGGCCGGGAACGAGCCGTGCCCGCCGCGCGAGGCGTTCACACGATTCATCGGCCGGACCAGGACGCTGTACCGCTGGCGGAAGCGTCGCCGGCACTTCGCGGATCCCGAAACGGGTTGCCTGGCCACCGCCGGGTCGGAAAGCTCGTGACCATGAAGTTGCCTGAGACGATCGAGGTCGGCGAGCTGGTGCTGCGGCGGTGGCGGCCGCAGTGGGCGCAGGAAGCCCTGACCGCCATCCGCGAATCGCTGCCACAGCTTGCACCGTTCCTGCCGTGGGCGCACGACGGGTACGACCTCGCCGCCGCGCAGACCTACATCGAGCGGTCCTCGCAGAGCTGGGACAAGGGCACCGAGTTCAACTACGCCATCTTCACCGTCGCCGGTGAGCTGGTCGGCTGCATCGGCGTGATGACCCGGATGGGTCCCGGTGTGCTGGAAATCGGGTACTGGATGCGTACGTCGTACGCCGGCCGCGGCCACATGACCGCCGCGGTGACCGCGCTGTCCCGGGTGGCACACACGCAGCCCGCCATCGAGCGGGTGGTCATCCGCCACGACGCCGCCAACACGGCATCGGCGGCCGTTGCCGCCAAGGCCGGTTTCGTCGAGGCCGACCGCGTCACCCGCGAAACCGAGGCCCCGGGCGAGACCGGCACCGAGGTCGTTCGGGAGTTCACACCGACTTCGTGACGGTCACCTTGCTGACCGGGGTGGCATTCAGCAGGGACATCGAGCTGCCCTCGGCGCCCCAGGTGCCGTCGGCGAGCTTGCCTTCCTTCTCCTTGACGAGCTTGTCGTAGGTCGCCTGGGAGATCCGGTCGAGGCGCAGGGACCAGGCCACGTGGTTCCCCTCCTCCTTCGTCGACCCCAGACTGATCGTGCGGGGGTCGGGTACGCCGTCGGTGAACTCGAGCTTCCCTTCCAGGTAGCACTGCCCGCCCACGCAGACCGACAACAACAGCACGGTGCCGGACGAGGTGGCGGACACGTCCGCGGCCGAGACACTGAACTGCGCATCGAACGGCCACGACACCTTGCTGCCCTTGGCCGGTGAGGTGATGCGGGTGGTCACGGCCTTCGTCGAAGTCGGCGGCGGCGCGGAGGTGGCGGTCGATGACGGCGCGGACGTACCGGGTGCCGAGGACGGCGGGGTGGTGTTCGCGGTCGCGGTCGTACCGGTGGCCGACGGTCCCTTCGAGGCGTCCCCGGTCGGCACGGACCCGGTGGTCACGGTTGCCGGTGGCCCACCCAGCGCGGCGACGCCACCGGGTTTGGCCGGGCCGCTCAGCCGCGGCAGGACGACGCCCACTCCGACGAGAATGACCAACACGACCACGCCGAGCCCGGCCAGCACCCAAGGTGTACGGGAGCGCCGGCCTTCCGGCGGGGTGGGCGACGCGACCGGTACGGGCGGCACGGACGCAGGCGGTGTCACCGGGAACGACAATGCCCGGGTCGCCGGAACCGGGACCTGGGGCACCCGGGCCGGGTACGCACGAGACGGAGCCGGCGCCGGGGATGTCGGAGCCGAGCCCGGAGCCGAGCCCGGAGCCGAGCCCGGAGCCGACGCCTGGGAAGCCGAGGCCGGAGACACCGGAGACGGAGCACCCGGAGTCGGCGGCGGAGCCGAGGCCTGGGGCACCGGGGCCGGCGAGGCGGGTGCCGGAGGTGTGGAAACCGGGTGAGGGCCACCGGAGAGGAACGTGCGAGCCTGCTGGACGATCAGGTGATCGACGCCGAGCACGCCCGGCCCGAACTGTGCCACGCGCTCGAAATTCTTGCGCGCCTCGTGCCGGTTGCCGAGTTCATCGGCCACGCCCGCCAGCTCGTACGCGATCCGCACCATCACCGGGTCCGCTTCACCGACGCGCTGACCCGACTCGTACGCCTCCTCGAGCAGACGCCGCGCCGCCGCCGGATCGCCCGACCGCCGGTACAGGCCGGCCAACTGCAGCATGGTGGTCAGCAGTTCCCGGTCGCCGGCGGCACGCTCGGCGCGCCCTTGCTCGACCGCCCGCTCGAGCACGTCGCGAGCCCCGTCGAGATCGCCCCGTTCGGCGAGGGCCTGGGCCTGCTGACGTGCTTGTGGGTACGGAGATGACTCTGGCACCCCGCCATGCTGCCCAACGATCACTGCTCGCGCCAACCGCGAATCGGGTGCCTGAGCTGGGCGGAAGGCTGTCGTGGACCCACTTTCTCCCCACGTCGGGCGGCGCCAGGGCACGTCCGGATCAGCATGTCGGACGACTCGGACCATGCGCACTGGGTCGAATTCGGCAACGGCATCGGCTGTTCGGCCAACCATGGGACGAATAGTGCATTCCGTACGATTCCAATGAGCTCGGATTGCCCCGCGTCGTCGCCGAGTGCTTCGCCATCCCGAGCCTCGGCGTCTACCGCGCACCCGGGATCCCGACGAGGGAGTTCCGGACGCAGGTTGGCAGCGTCTGATCGCTACCGTGCCTGACATGACCGCAACCGTCGCCCAGATCACGGAACTCGTCGATGCGACCGCGCCGGGGCTGGCGGTGGCTGACGTAGCCGTTCTTTTCGGTTCAACCCTGCCCCAGCCGGTCGCGCCCACAGCCTCGATGTTGCGCGACGGGCTGGCCCCGTTGGTGGTGCTCACCGGTGGTCCGAATCGGCGCGTACCCGAGCATGTCGAGAGCGAGGTCCACGCCCGGCTGTTGCAGGACGCAGGTGTCGCCCCCGAGCAGATGCTGATTGAACGGGAGTCCACGACCACGGTCGAGAACGTCGCTTTCGCGCGACCACTCATTGAGGAACGCCTGGGTCAGGTACGTACGGTCATTGCGATCGTGAAATGGTGGCACCGCCGCGCGCTGCACGTGCTTGCCGCGGGCATGCCCAGTGTCGAGCGCATCTACTCCCTCACCTGGGACCCGCCCGCACGGGCCGACGGTGGGCACTACAGCCGGGCGACGTGGGCTACCAGCGCGGATCATGGCCGCATCGAAGGCGAGTATCGATACCTGAGGGGTCTTCTGGACGGTGGCGCCCTGCCGGCACTACGGCGCGACGGGAATGGCTGGGTCCGGGGATCTTGAGCCGGGCGCCGACATCATTCGAGCCGCTCGCCCAGTTCCTTCACGAGCCGCCGCTCCAGTCGCCCCGATGAGACCTTGAGGTCCTCGGTGGGCTTCCAGCCAGACCGTTCATAAACCTGCATGGCACGCTCGTTGTCATCGATGATCCAGAGTTCGAGGCCATCAACTCCGGCCACACGGGCCTGATCGTCCACATAGGTGAGAATGCTGCTGCCGATTCCGGTTCCCCACGCCTCGGGAACGACGGCAAGGTAGACGAGTTCGAGCGCCGATTCATGGGTCACGACGAGCGCGAAACCGGCCGCCTCGCCCCGCAGGTAGGCGATGTGCAGGGAGCCGGCACCGGTCGACAACCGGCGTTGGATACCGGGCAGCTTCGCCTCGACCGGGGCCGGGACAAGCAGGTTGTCCCGCCTGGCCGTGGCACGAGCCCAGATACACGCCGCAACCCGTTGGCTGTCGTCGCTCTCGTTCCTCGTGATCCGAACATCCGCAACGTAGTTCAATTCCGACGCCGGCAAATCCACGATGAAGGAGCCTAGCGCCGGCGAAGCCGGCGCGGCGGGTGACGTGATGAATTCCGCTGCCGGCCGGCTCCACCGAGCTGGAGCCGGATCTCGTGACCATCCCTGAGGTGTTCAGTCAAGCAGCCAGTTACTGACCGAAAGACCAGCCGGCGTAAAGGACACCACAACGACCAACACCGTGAGGACTGAGCTGCCGACGAGAGCGAAGGTGAGTTTCCGGCTTCCGGCGGCGCCCCTGATCAGGAAGACCGCCGACGACACGAACAGCGACACCCAGGCGATCAGTGGCGCCATCGCGACTGTGGCTTTGGCCGGGACTGCCCAGGCCCAGTCCGCAGAGAAGTCGGCTTCGGAGGTGTAGCCGTCGTTGAATGACGGCACGTACCAGTGCCCGGCGAAATGCGCGGCGCGCGCCAGCACGAGGTAGCCGCAGAGGGCATACCAGGCCACAAAGACGTACTGCGCCGTCATCAGAAGTTTCACGCCGGGGCGGCCTTTGACACGAGCGGTGGTCCGAGCAGCCATCGTCATCGCCGCATCGTAGCGGGGTCGATCACACGTCAAGGCTCAAGCGCTGATCGGCTGGTTCAGCCGACGCGAGGCGATGATCTTCGTCCAGACCATGATTACCACTAATGCCGCGAAGACGACTGCGGACCCGACCAGCAGCGGGTTGACGAACCCCGGCACCAGCTCTGGGCCGCAGGTGGTGTCATGCAGTGGAAACAGGGTCGCAGAACCCTCAGTAGCCCCTTGTTCGTGATAAATGCCGTCTGGGAGTTTCCACCTGCACAGGTCGTCGTTAGGATCGTGCGATATCCCAAATCCCGCCGTCCGGCTCAGCCCGTAGCCGTAGGCGGCGATTGCCGTCAACATGGTCCCGGCTGTCAGCAACCATGCGGCACGCCTGCGCCGTTTCGGCGTGTCCAGGGCACGTGTTCTCGTTCGCTCACGAAGCACGACGAGCAGGCCCGAAGCGGGCAGCACCCCGGCACCCACCGCGAGCAACGGCCAACCCATCACGAGGACGGGCACCATCACGAGGTAAACCGGCGCCAACACGTAGTCCATGAGCTCCATAGCGCCCGACACCCTAGCGACCACGGCCACCTCGGTCCAGTGCCATCGCCCCTGGTCATCCCGCCTGCCCGACCCACACACCGTGGAGTGGGCCTGCCTCAGGACGGCACGGTGGAGCGCCCGACCGGACGAACGACCTCTGCCGCCCTGGCGCTTGATGCCATTCCGCGGATGCCCGGTGAACCTCGGAATTGCCGGTCCTCGTGTGGGTGCGGGCGTGCTCCCCCGGTGACCAGGCCGTGCCCGGCCGCCATCGTCGAAGGCGTAAGGCCGGCCGCGCGGCCGGCCTGCGTGCCAGGGTGCGCCGCGTCAGCTCTGCCGGGAGGGAATCACACGTAGCAGGGGTGCGGCGTGATGGTGTCGCCGTCGTCGTCGACCTGGATGCAGCGGTGCAGCCCCTTGTTCTGCCAGATGCCGAGGCTCTTGAGGACCACGGTCCCTGCGACCGAGCCGTTGAACACCTCGAACTGCTGGTAGCTACCAGAGTTGCAGGCGTTCGTGCGCACCCCCGACTCGGGAATGGGCGGCCTGCCCGGCGCGGTCCGCACGTGGCCGTGACCTCGGAGAGTCGTCTGCGCCTCAGGCGCTACCCGAGAGGCGCTACTGTGAAGCCTTTTCCACCAGCCGCTTGCCATCGGCGGCGAAAACCTCCGTGGTTCGGTGGTCAGGCTGTGCGCAGGCCCCCGTACATTCCCGCACTCCACTCCTACGGACCGTAGGCCTGCACCTCGTAGTCCTTGACCCGCAGCACGCGGCCTCCGATCACCACCGCGTGGTGAAGCTGCGAGCTGTAGGTCGCGCTCAGCACCAACGACCCGTTCGTCGGCGACAAGATGATTCCCGCCATGTACAGCAGGCCGCCGGCCCGGATGGGTCGACTGTTCGGTACGCCTGCCCGGCGCCAAAGCGGGCGGCCGTCTTCCGCGTCGTACGCAGTGACGTTGTCCTCGCGCGATACATAGACGCGGCGGCCATCCGCGGCCAATTTGCCGGCCGCCATCGGGGTCGACCAGATGACCTCGCCTGTCGCGGCATTCAGGGCTGCAAGCTGGTCGTCGGGCCCGCTGACATAGAACTGGTTGCCTGCGGGGTTGGAGGCGAGCACCGACCACGCGGTGTCCGACCTCCAGAGGACCCTTCCCGTCGTAGCGGCCACCGCGAACGAGCCTGCGTCGACTCCGGTGAGCAGAAGCCGCCCGGTGGCGGAGACCGGGTTGCCCAGCGCCCCCTCCTGTTCCCACATGGAGGCGCCGTCGCTTGCTCGGTAGCCACTGACCAGGTAACTGGAGCAGATTTCACACACCGAATAACTGATCAGCATGCCCCGGTCCGCGACCACACTCTCCGTTGCGCTTCCCTCAAGGACGGTCCAGCGCACGTTGCCGGTCTTCGCATCGAACGCGATGATGTGCCCGCTGGGATTGCTGACACCGAAGCAGTTGTAGCCCGTACTGATGACCAGCCCGCCGGCGACGGTCATCGTCCGGTGAACCAGATCTTGAAGAAATGTCGTGTTGTTCCACAGCCGACGTCCGGTCTTGAAGCTGTAGGCACCGACTCCACCGCCATCAATCATGAACATGCGGCCGCTGGCGACCACCGGTGTGGTCTGCTCCTGGCAGTCCCCGATATCCGGTCGCGGCGTCGCCCGCCATTTAAGGCGCAGCTTCTTGATCCTGCTGGCATTGACGACGGACTCCGCCGGGTTGTAGCCCGTGTTGCCGGGGCCGTAGCCGTCATGCGTCCAGGCCGGCGTCGACGCCTGCGCTGCCGGCGGTGCGCTCAGCGGGGAAAGGCTGAGCAACACTCCCGCCAATAGCAGGCACACCGTACGCCGAACGCCAAGCGATCGCGTCCCCACAGCACCCCATCCCTTCCGCCACCTCCCCCGATGATGGAGGCGACGGGCGTGGCTGCGGGCCGATTCGTCAGCCTGCCGGGGCAACTTCACTCTGCTCACGCGGCACTGCGAACAGAACGGTGTCTGCTCCGCGTAGCCATCGGGCAGAACGGGTAGGGCAGCCGAGGGTCCGGGGGCACAGCCACACCGTGTCCCCCGACCGGCACGGCGAGCGCCGCGCAGCTCTGGGAGGAAGGCGCTGGGTCCAGCAGAATGGGCGCCCCGACCCCTGTGCCGATCACGACGCCTGGAAGGCGCTGCCCAAGGTGGCGGGGCTGCTCTGGAATACGAACCGAGGGGGTGGTTCGAGTTCCTTGGGCCGATCTATACGTTAGATCGGTTTAGAGATCGTTCTACGGTTTGATGCAGATATAGATCACGTATGGCTTCAAGATGAATCGGATATCTCTGCGCTTCATTGCGTGGCGATGCATTTCTGAGGCAAATTCGTCCAGCCTATGAATTACATGATCATGACAATACCCATACGTGGCGGTGACACGGGTTTGTGTATGTTGCCCTCGATCCATAATTCACGAGGGGATTTTGCATTGCGAATCGGTAGACGTCTCTCCACTGTCATGGCGGCCGTACTCGCCGCAGTCCCTCTGGCCGCCTTCGCTGGCAGTAGCCCCGCTGCCGCCAGCACGGATCCCCCGCCAGTGACGGGCGAATGGCAAATCGCCTTCGACTTGGACCTGAGGTCGAATGCCGCCAAGATTCGTTGCGTCGAGGTTCGCGACAGCTCCAAGTCCGACAATGCGCCGATCCAGTTGGCCACCTGTCGGCCGAATTCTCCGAATCAACGGTGGCGCTTCACCCATTTTATTGGCATCGACAACTGGGAAGTTATCAACATCAACAGCGGGAAATGCATCCAGGTCAAAGACAACTCCAGAAATCCCAACGCCGAGATTGTCCAGCATACCTGCGCCAAGAGTGAGTTCTGGGACCTGAACAACGACATCCACTACAAAGAGGGAAAACTCGACTACCACCAATTTCTGAACCGTTTCACCAATGGATGCATGGAGTCAAACCAGTCCGTGGGGAAGCCCTTGCACCAGAGACCTTGCGAGGTCACCAACCCCAACCAAAGGTTCGCCTGGCGGAAGCCGGCCGCCTGAGCGAAATGCCCGCCTCCGACTGGACCGGCGTCGACAGTCCGCCGTTGCTAGCGACCAGCGCACCGGCCGACGTCAAAGGCAGTGACGGCGACGACATCCCGCTGGCAGAGTGCGCGGAGATCGAAGGACCGTTTCGTGGACCGGCCCCCGGCCCCTGGAGCGGTTAACGCTTGTCGGCTGCCCCGTGCTGTCGTGCCCATGAGCGTTGTCGACAGCGGCGCGGCGGCTTGATCGATCGGAAGACCCCGGCGAGGCGGAAGTTGCGACGCTTTCAACCCGAACCCGGGGTCTAATTGAGACCGGACGGGCCACCGAGAGATCGGTGGCCCGTTCCGGTGCTGGTCGGAACGGTGGGCACTGTTGGTTTCGAACCAACGACCCCTCGCTTTCCCGGTTGCTGTCGGGGTTGCTGTCAGGAGCCCCTTTGCACTTCGTGCAGACGGTCATGAAGCGACTCGGGTGTATTGCCCTGCACAGGCGTCTCTGGATATCGGGTCGACGTCGGAGTGGTCTCTTGGCATGATGCCCATCCATGGTGGGGTACCGACCCGGATTGCGGCCGACTCTGAGCTCCTGGACGGAGGTCGACCCGGCGCTGTACCCGTTCGACCCGAGCGACGTTGCGGCATCAATGCCAACGGGGCTGCCCGGGCCTGGGCAGTCCGAGTTCCAGCAATGGCGCGAGGCGGTCAGCATCGGCTTGTCCGGTCGTTACGGGCCATGGGCCTACTTCTGGTATTGGTCGCCCGAGGGTCGCGGGCCGTACAACTGGGTCACTCGCTTTCCCCCGCCGGCCGACGCGCCGGCGTTCGCCGCCGACTCGCTGCGAACCTGGCGGCGGTGGTTGGAGAGGATCGCCGAGCGATTCGACGAGTTCCTACCCTTGCTCGAGCGGGCTGCAGTCGCCGGACCGGCCGATCTCGCCGCCACCTGGGAGTCTGCCACCATAGCCCTGATGCGGACCGCCATCGCATGGGTCATTGACGACGACTATTGGCCTGGCTCGTGCCGCACGGTTCTCAAATGGTTTCTCACCGCCACCGGCGTTCCGGCGGAACAGGCTGGGACGTTGGTCGCGAACGCCATCGACGGGCGCTTCGATGACTGGTTACCGCCGAGATCGGCCGACATAGCCGACGTGGCCGAACGACTTACCCGAAGCGTGCTCGACCTTTCCGGCACCGCCCAGGACGCCGTTACCGGCGAGTGGCCGGACACCTGGCCCCAGAACTGGCCGATCTGGCGGGCGACGAACACAACAGGTTCCCCGTCGGCCTGATCGGATCCCGGCACCGGACGTCCGGATTTGCCGCGGACAAGGGCACGTCCCGCCTCCGGCGCCCGTCACCGTGTATGCGCGGTGCGCCGGCCAACGGCAGGCGTACCCCGTCCCAGCCGAGGGGGCGGCCAAACTCGCGAGCATCGAGATCAGTGGGATTTAGCTGTGCCGAACCTCAGCGAGACTGGTGCCGGGATCTCCGGCGTTGTTCTTCTCGGTTCTCACTCGGTTGGTCACCCGGCCACCACTCGGTCTCGATCGGCCCTCCCTCCATCAAGCCGCATGGCGCTGTCTGGCGGTAGCTCACGCGCGCGTCTCCCGCTCTCCGGGCAAGCGTTCATTTGCTTCCCGGATGATGCGGCGGACTTCTGCGGCTTCGGGGCTGTCGCCTTGTTACTTTTTGGCTTCCTGGTCACGGATGTACGCCTCGATCTCTTCCTCGGTCGGATCTGCGAGGTAGTCGTAGGTGGCGACCGAAACACCCTCGCAAACCTGACGGGGATCGTCCTCGGACGCGTCCGGATCCAGATCCCCCGCCCAGCGCGAGCCCATGGAGAAGATCGCGAAGCCAGGCTCGAAACGGTAGCCGATATCAACGGGCTCGTATCGGTAGCCTTTCGCCGCCAGATCGGCCACCACGTCGTCCATGAACCGAAACGTCAGCTGGACGCCGTCGAAGAACACCTCTTCCGCGCCGTCACCGGAGTACTTGATCTCGACCAACTCGACCAGCTCGTCATCCGTGTAGGTCAGCACCAGCAACGGGCTTGTCGCATACACCGCGCGGCTCGCCCGGCCAGGGTGGAGGGGCGGCCCCAGCCGACTCTCAACTACGTCGCGGGCCTCCCCGACCTTCGCCATCGCTACACCTTCACCAGGCAGAATCTCCATGCAGCGCATGGTGCCAGGGCCAAGCCTGGATCGCCCACCCGTCGGCGTGGTGTTGATCGGATATCGCCGCCGCTGTCCGGACCGACGTACAGCGGATTCGACTCGCCCCCTCGGCGTCAATAACGTCCTCACGCGCGGCCAACTGGCGTCGAGAGTCGGTGACGGGTGCGGTGACGCGCGACGCTGAAACGGGCGGCCGCCAGGCCGGCGCGCGCGACGCGAAGCGCCCTTGAGCTTGGAGGGGCGGCCCGGACACAATGCGCGCCGCCGCGCATGGCTCCGACGACCGCAGCCCGCCCGACGGCCTGACGCGGCAGCTCGCCGCGGCCCGGACCTGCTTCCCACGCCAGCCGACGGGCGTTGGCATGGGCCGCCGGCGATCTCCCGGCCGGCGGCCCATGACGCCCTGGGCGGCGGCGTTGGCGGCCCGTTTCGGGCCGCATTACGGACTTCAGGTCCAACATGTACGGACGTTCCTCGACGGGTTCCGCAACAAGTGCTTGTGCTGTGGTCTTCCCGTCCGAGCTAGGCACCCCGATGGAACCGCGCAACCCGAACCGGCACTTCGCCCGCCTCCGGACAACGGCCGGGCTCCCCGGCATCCGGCTGCACGACTTCCGCCACACCGTCGTATCGATGCTCATGGAGCTGGGCGTACCGCCGCACGTCGTCCAGGCGATCGCACGGCACGCCGACGTGAAGATCACGTTGAAGATCTACTCGCACGCCAACCCGGACGCGATGCGTCAGACGCTCGGCAAGTTGGATGGGCGGCTGTCCTGAACCTCGTTGCTGTCAACAGCCGCCCGATGGATCTTGCGGATTGCTCCGCTGCTGGTCGGAACGGTGGGCACGGTTGGTTTCGAACCAACGACCCCTCGCTTGTAAGGCGAGTGCTCTCCCACTGAGCTACGCGCCCGCTTCGCACGGCGAACCGGAGCCGTCATCGTACCCTGATGTCCGCCTCAAGGTCCGCGATGGCCTGCCGCCAGATCCGCTGGTCGCGCGCCTGGCCGGGCGCGCCCACCTCGGCGAGGCGCACCACCCCGGCCGCGTCGATCAAGAACGTGGCCCGCTCGGCGTGGCCGCGGGTCTCGTCGAGGACCCCGTACGCGCGGGCGACCGCCCCGTGCGGCCAGAAGTCGGCGAGCAGCGGGAAGTCCCAGCCTTCCCGCTCGGCCCACACCTTGTGGCTGTACGGCGAGTCGACACTCACGGTAAGCACCTGGACGGCGTCGTTGGCGTACGCGGGCAGGTGCGCCTGGATCTCGCCCAGCTCGCCCTGGCAGGTGCCGGTGAACGCGAGCGGGTAGAAGACCAGCAGGACCGCCTTGCGGCCCCGGAAGTCGCCGAGCGTGATCTCCTGGTTGTTCTGGTCCCTGAGGGCGAAGTCGGGCGCCGGCGCGCCGATGTCGACAGGCATCGCGGCTATTTCTTCTTCGCGCCCCGGGGCGAGACCAGCCGGTGGGCGGTCCAGTCCTTGCCGGCGTTGACCGTGGAGGTCTGTTGCAGGCCCGCGGTGGGCGCGGACTCGCTGATCTCGCTGGGCTCGACGTGGCCGTCGCGGCCCGCCTTGGGGGTCAGCAGCCATACGACGCCGTTGTCGGCGAGGGGGCCGAGGGCGTCGGTGAGCAGCTCGAACAGGTCACCGTCGCCGTCGCGGTACCAGAGCAGCACCGCGTCGACCACCTCGTCGGTGTCCTCGTCGACCAACTCTCCCACGCGTTCGGTCAGGGCCTCACGGAGATCCTGGTCGACGTCCTCGTCGTAGCCCATCTCCATGACCACCATGTTCGGCTCCAGGCCGAAGCGGTCCGCCAGGCTACGTACGCCGTCGGCGGCCTGACCAGCGGTCGCGCTCACTGTCGAATGCCTCCTCACCTCTTGCTGTGTGGTCGGCCACGGGCGCCGACCTTGTTTGGGGGTAGTCCACACACTTGCTGGCCCGGGCGCAAGTGGCGCACCGAGTGTGAGGCAATTTACCGCGCCAGCAGGGCGTGGGCACCCTGTGTGATGGCATCTTCCCCGATCAGGACGTGTTGCGCCGCCGGTCCGAGCGGAATGAAGGTGTCGGCGGCGGCGATCCGGCGGGCGGCGCCCACGTATCCGCCGTCCACCAGCGTCGCCAGGATGCCCTCGCCCACACCGCCGGTGCGGCGGGTCTCGTCCACGATCAGCACCCGGCCGGTGGCCGCGGCCTCCCTGGTCAGGTCGGCGGCGGGCAGCGGATTGAGCCAGCGCAGGTCGACCACCCGGGACCCGTGGCCCTGCCCGGCCAGGCGCGCCGCGACCCGCAGGGACATGGGTACGCCGTTGCCGAACGTGATGATGGTCAGGTCTTCCCCGGAACCGATCATGTACGTCCGGGCGCGGCCGATCGGGACGTGTCCGGCGGCCCACTCGTCCGGGGGCGCGTACGCCGACACCCACTGGTCGTCGCCCGGCTGGTAGAGGTCCCGCGCGTGGTACTGCGCCGCGGGCTCCAGGAAGACGCAGACGGAGCCGTCGGCCGTGGCGGCGGCCAGGCAGGAGCGCAGCATGGGTGCGGCGTCGTCGGGGCGGGCCGGTACGGCCACGATCAGCCCGGGCACGTCGCGCAGGGTGGCGACGGAGTGGTCGTCGGGGGCCTGGTCGTCGGCCGCCTGCGGGCGGGCGAGCCCGGCGACCCGCACCACCATCGGTGTGGGCAGCCCGGCGGCGCTCAGGAACGGCAGCGTGGCCGCCTCGCCGCGCATCTGGGCCGCGGCGTGGTGCAGGGCCGTCAGGTGCCGGATCTGCGGGATGGGCAGCAGCCCGGCCAGGGCGAGACCGAACCCGAGGCCGAGGACGGAGGTCTCGTCGCCGAGGATGTCGAAGACGCGTTCCGGGCCGAACCGTTCGCGCAGTGGCGCGGTGATGCCCGCGCCGGTGCCGCGGGCCGTCACGGCGGTGCCGTACACGACCCCGTTCGACGCGGCGAGCAGGGCGTCGGTGAGCGCGGCGGTCATCGTCTGCGCCAGGGTCAGCGGCCCAGCCTGCTCGGGCGGCCGGCCACCGAAGGCGGCCGACCGGTCGGCGGCCCCGCAGACCCGTGCGGCTTCGGCGACCGTACGGGCGACGCGGACGGGCCGGCGGGGGGCGACCGGGGCCATGACCTCGACGGCCGTGGTGAGCTTCGGTTCGCCCAGGACCTCCTCGGCGACCTTGCGGACCTGCCAGCCCACCTCGTCGTAGCGGGCGATGATTTCGCCCGGGGTGGCCAGCCCGGCGTCGACGAGCAGCCGGGCGGTGCCGACCAGGGGGTCCCGGGCGAGATCCGTGGCGTGATCCGCGGGCGTGCGGGCGGCGGGGATGGCGATCGAGCCGGTCAGGGCGGCGGGGATCGTGGCGGCGGCGCGGGCGGCCGGGATGCCGGCCATCCCGGCGCGGGCCGCGGCGCCGGAGTCCGCCCCGGCGGGGCGCAGGAGCGGCACCATCGACAGGTGCAGCACGGCGGGGCGGCGGTGCTCCCGGACCCAGGTGGCGGCCTCCGCGGCGGCCTCGTACGTGGCGACCAGGTCGCATCCGTCCGCGGCCGTGTATCGCAGGCCGGGCCGGGAACGCAGCACGTCGGCGGCCCACCCGGTGGACGTGGCGCCCGCGCCGGTGTCGTCCTCGCAGACCAGCAGCAGCGGAAGCCGCTGTCCGGCGTGGTCGTAGCGCCCGGCGGTGTTGAGCGCGGTGACCGCCGCCAGGTGGTCGATCGTTGCGGCGGACAGGGAGGCGATCACGATCGCGTCCACGGGCCACCGGTGGTGCACGCCCCCGCCCAGTTCACCCGTACGGGTGAGCCCGAACGCGAGGCCGACCGCGCGGAGAACGTGCGCGGCGGCCGTCGGGGCGGTGGGGACGACGTGCAGATCGGTACGGCCGAAGATCGTGTACCGGCCGCCGGAGGTGGGTTCGCTCGCGGACGCGACCACGCCACGCAGCACGTCCCGGGCGGTGTCGACCAGCGGGTCGGCGGTCCCGGATGCGGTGTCGGCGGCCGGGGTCGCGGCGTCCTGACCTGGGCCGGCCCCGGCGAGGGTGATCGGGACCGTCGCCGGGGCCGCCGCGGCGGCACGGGCGCAGGTGAACGCCGCGCCTTGGTCGTGCAGCAGGACCGGATCGTCGGCGCGCACGGCGGCGGCCAGGGCGGCGCTGCCCTCGTGGCCGGCGGAGCCGACCGCTTGGAAACCCTCGTGGAAGCTGCGCAACCATCGGGCGGCGAGGTCGAGGTGGCGACTGGTGAGCTGGGCGTCGAACAGCATGCGGGCCCGCGCGCCGGAGATGGCGGCGCCGTCGCGGACCGGCTCGTCGGGCGTACGGCGCGAGGACGGGGACGGCAGCGCCGACACCGCGTCGCGGAACCGCTCGTCGAGGTTCTGCGGGGTGGTCACGCGACCCAGCATTGCCGACCCGCGCGAGGGGTGCCATGTCAGAAGTACGCCTTGACAACTTCCCCGAAGCGCTGCGGCGGCCCCTCGGCCGGTGCTGTACTCGATACATGATCTTGCGGTCGCTTGTGGTGCGACTGGCGCTGGGGGCGGTCTGGTTCGCCGCGGTGGCACTGACGTTCCTGGTCCTCGACCTGTACACGTGAGACAGCGAGCGGGGAGCGGCAATGGGGGGCAGGCCGGGGCTCGAACGGGCCGGTGTCGTGGCCGTGATCGCATTGCTGACCGCGGCAACCGGCTGCTCGGGCGGAGCTCCGCGGGATGCCGGGCCGCACGCCACATCGGCCGGCAGTCCGGCGAGCCCGTCCGGGACGGGCGCAGCGCAGTCCGGGGTGGGCAAGGCGCCATCGGGGGCGGGCACGGCACCCGCCGGGACAGCGGGCCCGGTGCCGTCGGCGGGCGGCTCGGCCGGGCAGGCACAGGGAAACGCGGCCGCAGCGCCGCCGGGCGCCGCCGCGGCCGGCAGCGCCGTCCTGATCGGCGCCGGCGACATCGCCACCTGCGAGGGATCGGCGGACGACCGGACGGCCGCGCTCGTGGCGGCGCAGCCGGGCACCGTGTTCACCCTGGGCGACAACGCCTATCCCGACGGCACGGCGGCGGATTTCCAGCGGTGCTACGGGCCGGGCTGGGGCCGGTTCCGCGGCCGCACCCGGCCCGCACCGGGCAATCACGAGTATCACGTCGCGGGGGCCGCGCCGTACTTCGCCTACTTCGGCCGGGCGGCGGGACCGCGTGGCCGCGGCTACTACTCGTACAACGTGGGCGGCTGGCACGTCGTGGTGCTCAACACGAACTGCGGCGCGGTGGCCGGCGGGTGCCGTACCGGGTCGCCGCAGCAGCGCTGGCTGCGGGCGGATCTGGCGGCCTCGGGCGCGCGGTGCACCGTGGCGATCGTCCACCATCCGCTGTTCACGTCGGTCGCCCGCCACCCGCCGGACACGGCCACCCGCCCGTTGGTGCGCACGCTCTACGCGGCGGGCGCCGAGCTGCTGCTGGCCGGGCACAACCACACGTACGAGCGGTTCGCGCCGCAGGACGCCGACGGGCGCTCGGACCCGGCGCGCGGTATCCGGGCGTTCGTGGTCGGCACCGGCGGGGCGCCGCTGCACACGTTCGGGCGGCGGGCGGCGCACAGCCAGGTACGCAACGACCGGACGTTCGGGGTGCTGAAGCTGACGCTGTCGGCGGGCGCGTACCGGTGGCAGTTCCTGGCCGTGCCGGGGTCGCACTTCACCGATTCGGGCGGCGGGACGTGTCACTGACCGCTGACCGTGCCGGGGCGGCGTGACAGACTCGGCGGGTGCGTACCGAGGTGATCACCGTCCGGACCGGCGACCGGCCCACCGTCCACGACATCACCCGGGAGGCGGAGAACTTCGCCGAGGGCCGCGGCGACGGGCTGCTGCACGTGTTCGTGCCGCATGCGACCGCCGGGGTGGCGATCATCGAGACCGGGGCCGGATCCGACGAGGACCTGCTGACCGCGATCGGCGAGCTGCTGCCGGCCGACGACCGGTGGCGGCACCGGCACGGCTCGGCCGGGCACGGCCGTGACCACGTGCTACCCGCGTGGATCGCACCGTACGCGACACTGCCCGTGATCGGCGGACGGATCATGCTGGGTACGTGGCAGTCGATCTGCCTCGTCGACCCGAACGGCGACAACCCGAGCCGGCAGGTCCGCTTCTCGTTCCTCGAAGGATAAGAAGTTACTGGTCAGTACGTGTGTCGAGCGTCGCGTACGGGGCCGGTAGGCGTGACGCCAGCCACCGCCAGGGGGCAGGATGGAGACATTCCCGCGCGCCCGGACCCGAGGGGCCCGCGGTCCGACACGAACCCAGAGGAATGCCTGTGGCCACGGAGCGCAAGCGTCCGGTGATCAGCGATGGCCTGCCGAGCCAGCTCCCGGACATCGACCCCGAGGAAACCTCGGAGTGGGTGGAGTCGCTCGACGGAGTCATCGACGACCGCGGGGCCAAACGAGCCCGGTACGTCATGCTGCGCCTGCTGGAGCGCGCCCGGGAGCGGCACGTCGGCGTCCCGCCGCTGACCGCCACCGACTACATCAACACGATCCCGCCGGAGGCGGAGCCGTGGTTCCCCGGTGACGAGAGCCTGGAGCGCCGGATCCGCCGCTTCGTGCGGTGGAACGCCGCGATGCTGGTGCACCGGGCGCAGCGCCCGGAGATCGGTGTGGGCGGCCACATCTCGACGTACGCGTCGAGCGCCAGCCTCTACGAGGTCGGCATGAACCACTTCTTCCGCGGCAAGGACCACCCCGGCGGCGGCGACCACATCTTCTTCCAGGGGCACGCCTCGCCGGGCATGTACGCCCGGGCGTTCCTGGAGGGCCGGCTCAGCACCGACCAGCTCGACGGGTTCCGCCAGGAGCTGTCGCACCCCGGTGGCGGCCTGCCGTCGTACCCGCACCCGCGGCTGATGCCGAACTTCTGGGAGTTCCCCACGGTCAGCATGGGCCTGGGCCCACTGAACGCGATCTACCAGGCCCGGTTCAACCGGTACCTGCACAACCGCGGGATCAAGGACACCAGCGACCAGCGGGTGTGGGCGTACCTGGGTGACGGCGAGATGGACGAGGTGGAGTCGCTCGGCGCGATCGGCCTGGCCGCCCGCGAGGAGCTGGACAACCTCACGTTCGTCATCAACTGCAACCTGCAGCGCCTCGACGGCCCGGTACGCGGCAACGGCAAGGTCATCCAGGAGCTGGAGTCGTTCTTCCGCGGCGCCGGCTGGAACGTCATCAAGGTCATCTGGGGCCGGGAGTGGGACCCGCTGCTCGCCGCGGACGGCGACGGTGCACTGGTCAACCTCATGAACGTCACCCCGGACGGCGACTACCAGACCTACAAGGGCGAGTCCGGCGCGTACGTACGTGAGCACTTCTTCGGCCGTGACCCGCGCACCCGCAAGATGGTCGAGGCCATGAGCGACGACGAGATCTGGGGTCTCAAGCGCGGCGGCCACGACTACCGCAAGCTGTACGCGGCGTACCAGGCGGCGGTGAACCACACCGGACAGCCGACCGTGATCCTGGCCAAGACCATCAAGGGCTGGACGCTGGGTTCGCACTTCGAGGCGCGCAACGCCACGCACCAGATGAAGAAGCTGACCCTGGACGACCTGAAGCACTTCCGGGACACGCTGCACCTGGAGATCAGCGACAAGCAGCTCGAGGAGAACCCGTACCTGCCGCCGTACTTCCACCCGGGCGAGAAGTCCGAGGAGGTGCAGTACCTGCAGGAGCGGCGCCAGGAGCTGGGCGGCTACCTGCCGTCGCGGCGGACCACGTCGATCCCGCTGGCGATCCCGGCCACGGAGAAGTTCGGCGACGTGAAGCGGGGCTCGGGCAAGCAGAAGGTCGCCACCACGATGGCGTTCGTCCGCCTGCTCAAGGACATCATGAAGGACAAGGAGTTCGGGGCCCGCTGGGTGCCGATCATCCCGGACGAGGCGCGTACGTTCGGCATGGACTCGTTGTTCCCGACGCGGAAGATCTACTCGCCGCACGGCCAGACGTACACGTCGGTGGACCGGGAGCTGTTCCTGTCCTACAAGGAGGCCACCAACGGCCAGATCCTGCACGAGGGGATCAACGAGGCCGGTTCGTGCGCCAGCTTCACCGCGGCGGGCACGGCGTACGCCACGCACGGCGAGCCGATGATCCCGCTGTACATCTTCTACTCGATGTTCGGCTTCCAGCGCACCGCGGACGAGTTGTGGGCGGCGGCCGACCAGATGGCCCGTGGCTTCCTGCTGGGCGCGACCGCGGGGCGGACCACGCTCAACGGCGAGGGCCTGCAGCACGAGGACGGGCACTCGATGCTGATCGCGGCGACGAACCCGGCCGTGGTGGCGTACGACCCGGCGTTCGCGTACGAGATCGCGCACATCGTGGAGAACGGCCTGCACCGCATGTACGGCGAGAAGCAGGAGAACGTCTTCTACTACCTGACGGTCTACAACGAGCCGATCGTGCAGCCGGCCGAGCCGGACGGGGTGGACGTCGAGGGCGTGCTCAAGGGCATCTACCGGTATGCGGCGGCGCCGCAGACCGGCGGCCCGGGCGCGCAGCTGCTCGCCTCCGGCACGGGCATGCAGTGGGCGCTGAAGGCGCAGCAGCTGCTGGCCCAGGACTGGAACGTGGGCGCGGACGTGTGGTCGGTGACGTCGTGGACGGAGCTGCGCCGCGACGCCGTGGAGACCGAGGAGCACAACCTCATGCACCCGGGTGACGAGCCGCGCAAGCCGTACATCGCGCGCAAGCTGGAGGGCTCGCGCGGCCCGGCGGTGGCGGTCAGCGACTGGATGCGGGCCGTACCGGACCTGGTGTCGCGGTGGGTGCCCAACGACTGGACGTCGCTGGGCACGGACGGCTTCGGCATGAGCGACACCCGGCACGCGCTGCGCCGCCACTTCCACGTGGACGCGGAGTCGATCACGGTGGCGACGCTGCGACAGCTCGCGCTACGCGGTGAGGTGCCGCCGCACGTCCCGGCGGAGGCTGCCAAGAAGTACGCGATCGACGACGTCAACGCGGCACCGGTCGGGGAGACCGGCGGGGACAGCTGACCCGTATCCGGCCCGGGGGCCCGTCGCTTCGCGGCGGGCCCCCGCGCATCCTGGCCTGCTGTTAGGGTCTGCCGCTTACCGACACGGGGAGCCGGAATGCAAGCGGACACATCAGAGACCAACCAAGAGCAGAAGATCGGGATGGCCAACGCCGGAGTGGCGGCGCCGGAGCTCGCTGCGGCGGCCGAGCGGGCCGCGGCCGGGCGGCTCGGGCAGCAGACCCGGACCCACTACCGGGCCGGCATCGCCACTGGCAAATTCCTTCTTCTGTACGCGGGCCTGATCCTCGGGTCGATCGTGCTGATCGCGGTGGGACTGTTCGGCGGCCTCCTCATCGGTTCCTCGGTCGGGGTTCCGGGCGCGCTGATCGGCGCGCTGCTGATCGGGGGGTCGATCACCATCATGCTGATCATGCCCAAGCAGCGGTCCGCGCTGGTGCTGTTCGAGCACGGGTTCGCCCTGGCCACGCCGGGGAAGGTGGACATGGTGCCGTTCGCCGACGTGCAGGAGCTGTTCATCAACGTCGAGCGCGTGTGGCAGGCGACGCAGAACCGCTACCGCACCGACTACCGCTACACGGTGCACCGGGCAGGGGCGCCGGAACTCATCTTCGACGGCGGCTACACCGAGGTCACCGTGCTCGCCGAGGGGCTGGAGACCGGGGTGGCTCGCGCGAAGCTCGGGCCCGCGCTGGAGGCACTGTCGGCCGGCCGGGAGCTGGAGTTCGGCGCCATCCGGGCCCGCGCGGACGGGGTGTCGTGCCCCGACGGCCAGGCGATCTGGGCGCAGATCACGGACGTGTCGATGAAGAACGGATGCCTGGTGATCGATGCGGCCGAGGGCGGTTTCGGCTGGTCGTACGAGAAGATTGCCAACGCACGACTGCTCGTCGCGATCGTCAATCTGGGCCGCCGGGGCGAGCTGCGCCTGGGCGGCTGATCGCGGGCCCTTCCCGGGCCCCTCGGCATCCACTAATCTCCGAGCAACTTTCGCGTTCTCGGGGAGGGGCCATGAGCGTCACCCAGGGCGCGCCGGCGGCGTTCGCCGAGCCGGTCGCACCGGTCCGGCGCTCGTGGATCGGGCTGCTGTTCGCCGCGAACCTGGGCCTGTGGATGGCCTTCTTCACCCCGGTCCAGATCCTGCTGCCCGAGCAGATCACCGCGCTCGGCGTGACCGGCAAGGAGGCGGCGCTCGGGTGGGTCACCGGCGTCGGGGCGCTGGTGGCCATCGTGGTCAACCCGCTCGCCGGTGCACTGTCCGACCGGACCCGGCTGCGCCTGGGCGGCCGGGCGTACGGGCGGCGGCACGTCTGGACGCTCGGCGGGACGGCCGTCTCCGCGGTGTCGCTGGTGCTGCTGGCACAGCAGGACACGGTCGCCGGCGTCGCGGCGGGCTGGGCGGGCGCCCAGGTCGGCCTGAACGTGATGCTGGCCAGCCTGTCCGCGGCCGTACCCGATCGGGTGCCGATCCATCAGCGCGGCCTGGTGTCCGGCTGGGTCGGCATGCCGCAGGCGCTGGGGCTGGTGCTGGGTGCGGTGCTGTGCACCGCCCTGGTGACCGGCGTGGCCAGCGGCTACCTGGCGATGACCGTGCTGGTGGTGCTGCTGGCGGTGCCGTTCGCACTGCTGACCCCGGACGACCCGCTGCCCGCCCACCACGAGGCTCCGGCGCGGCAACGTACCCCGCCGTGGTGGGCGGTGTTCCGTGACCACCCGGACTTCATGTGGGCGTGGGGCACCCGCTTCCTGGTACAGCTCGGCAACGCGCTGGGCACGTTGTACCTGCTGTACTTCCTCACCGACCGGGTCCGCCTGGCCGACCCCGAGACCGGCCTGCTGATCATGATCCTGCTGTACACGCTGGGAATGGTCGCCACCGCGGTGGTCGGCGGGCGGCTGTCCGACCGCCTGGGACGGCGCAAGCCGTTCGTGGTCTGGTCCGGGGCGGTGATCGCGGTCGCCGCGCTGCTGCTGGCGATCCGGCCCACCTGGGGCGCGGCGCTGGCCGGGTCGGTGCTGCTGGGCGCCGGCTACGGGGTGTACCTGGCGGTGGACACCGCGCTGATCACCCAGGTGCTGCCGGCCGCCACGGACCGGGCCAAGGACCTCGGGGTGATCAACATCGCGACGGCGGCGCCGCAGGTGCTCGGCCCGGCGCTGGCCGCCCCGCTGGTCACCCACCTCGGTGGCTACCCCACCCTGTACGCGGTGACCGCCGCGGTCACCCTGCTCGGGTCTGTGATGGTGGTGAAAATCCGTTCGGTCGCCTAGGTAGGCTGAGCGCGTGACAGTACGCGTACGCTTCGCCCCGTCTCCGACCGGAATGTTCCATGTCGGGAGCGCCCGCTCCGCCCTGCAGAACTGGATCGTCGCTCAGCAGTCCGGCGGCGTGTTCGTGCTGCGGATCGAGGACACCGACGCCGCCCGCAACCATCCGCAGTGGACCGAGGGCATCCTGACCGCGCTGGAGTGGATCGGCATCGCCCAGGGCGCGTACGAGGGCCCGCTCTTCCAGTCGTCGTACGCGGCCGAGCACTCCGCGGCGGCGGCCCGCCTGCTCGCCGAGGGCAAGGCGTACTACTGCGACTGCACCCGCGACGACGCGGTCGCCCGCACCGGCAACAAGCACACCGGCTACGACGGCTTCTGCCGCGACCGGGGCCTCGGCCCGGGCGAGGGGCGTGCGCTGCGCTTCCGTACGCCGGACGAGGGCGAGACCGTGGTGGTCGACCTGGTCCGGGGCGAGCCGACGTTCGAGAACAAGCTGATCGAGGACTTCGTCATCGCGCGCAGCGACGGCTCGGCGGTGTTCCTGCTCGCCAACGTCGTGGACGACATGACCATGGGCATCACCCACGTGGTGCGCGCCGAGGAGCACCTGCCCAACACCCCGAAGCAGCAGTTGCTCTGGGAGGCGCTGGGGGTCAAGCCGCCGGTGTGGGCGCACGTGCCGGTCATCGTCAACGAGAAGCGGCAGAAGCTGTCCAAGCGCCGCGACAAGGTGGCGCTGGAGGCGTACCGGGACGAGGGCTACCTCGCGGACGCGATGCGCAACTACCTGATGCTGCTCGGCTGGGCACCCTCGGGCGACCGGGAGATCGTGCCGTGGTCCGTCATCGAGCAGGAGTTCCGGCTGGAGGACGTCAACCACTCCCCCGCGTTCTTCGACGTCAAGAAGCTGCGGGCGTTCAACGGCGAGTACATCCGGGCGCTGTCCGCGCAGGACTTCGCCGCCGCCTGCGGCCCCTGGCTGTACGGCACGCAGACGATCCCCGCGCCGCCGTGGCGGCCCGAGGCGTTCGACCCGGCCGTGTTCGCCGCAGTGGCCCCGCTCGCGCAGACCCGCATCGCGGTGCTCGGCGAGATCGTCGAGTACGTCGACTTCCTCTTCCTCGACGAGCCGCCGGTCGATGACGCGTCCTGGGCGAAGGCCATGAAGGAGGGGGCGGCCGACATCCTCGACGCCGCCGCGCAGGCGTTCGGCGCGCTGGACAGCTGGACGGCGGAGCCGCTGAAGGCCGCGCTGGAGAGCGTCGGCGAGCAGCGCGGGCTCAAGCTGGGCAAGACCCAGGCGCCGATCCGCGTCGCGGTGACCGGGCGCACCGTGGGCCTGCCGCTGTTCGAGTCGCTGGAGGCGCTGGGTCGCGAGCGCACCCTGGCCCGGCTCGCCGCGGCCCGCACCCGCCTGGCGGCGTGACCGCACAGGCACCGGCCGCACCGGTGTGCGGCGCCCCGGTGTTCGCTGCGCCACATTGACGTGTATCACCCGCCACATCGAGGCCGTTTCGGCGGCCGAAACGGGCCTGAAACGTTGGCCGCCATGTGCGTTTCACGGTGAGCTGCGGTGATTTGCGCCGGGCGAGGGCACGCCAGATTTGCACCAGTGATCCGATTTCCATAGCGGACAGTCGCGCGAGCATGACGGTCAGCTAGACGGGTGACCACGCCCCACCAACTTGCGATCTGTGGGTACTATTCGGCCGCTGATCAACGGCTGTCGTCGCCGCTCAGCCGTTCCCTGATAGCAACCATTCGGCCATTCGGCAGATGCCTGCCGACCGCCGTCCGGGAAAGGCTGGCAGTACCACGCCGTGCCGACGCCGGATCCACCTGTCCGCCGTGGCGCGACCAGCTCTACACGAAGCCATGTCCACGGGGCGGGGAGGCCGGACGATGGTACGAGGGGCGTTTGCACGGCTCATGTCAGCGACCGGAGCGGCGGCGGCTGCCGGCGTGCTCGCTTTCGGACTCGCGCCCGTACCGGCCCATGCCGCATCGGACCATACCGCATTTGCACTGCCCGCAGCCGCCCGGTCGCTCACCGCAGCCGGCCCGCTCGCGGGGCCCAAGGCGCCGGACAAGCCGACCTCTCTGGAGATCACCGGCCAGGAGTTCGAGGGCAAGCTGGTCGTCGACGCCGCCCACCCCCAGATCTTCGACCGGATGCTGAGCGAGGTGAGCTGGCTCGCCACCGCGCAGGCACAGACCGTCGCCCCGCCGGCGGGGCGCCTCGGCCCCAAGTACACGGTCACCGTCATGGTCAAGGACGACCCGGCCCAGGTGTACGAGCTGTTCCCGCTGGCCAAGGGCGGGCCGCGCGCACACCGGCCCGGCCGCCAGCCGGAGGGCCGCAGCTCGGACGGCTGGTTCTACGGGCGGCTGAGCATGTCGGAGTCGCTGCGCGTCAGCGGGGTGCCGCTGGAGGCCAAGCCGGACGTGCTCAGCGGCGGCATCGGCGGCGGCATGGGCGAGGACGTGGAGGTCGACGAGCTGGACCCGGTGGCCGGCGTCAACGCGTTCCTGACCCAGATGCGCCGGCTCATGATGGTCAACGGCGCGGTGCTGGTGGTGATCCTCATCGGGGTCGGCAGCATCGCGTACCTGATCCGCCGCAAGGTCTGACACCGGCTCACCGCTGCTGGGCGGCCACCTCCACGAGCCGGACCAGGTCCTCCAGGTCGGCGTCGAATTCCGCGACCGCATCCGCCTGCGCCTCGTCGTCACCCGGGGGCAGCCCGCCGGTGACCTCACCGGTGGTGTAGCCCAGCAGGAACGCGCAGATCATCCGGGTCAGCCGCGGCACGGCCGGGGCGGGCACGTGCGCATCGTGCAGGGTGCCGCGCAACGCCGCGGTCAGCCAGGCTGCGGAGGCTCCGGCCGCGGGCCGGTTCAGCAGCAGCGGGTACGCGGCGGGATGCTTACGGGACAGGCTCCGCACCGCCCGGCCCAGGGCACGCAGCCGGTCGCGCCAGTCGATCTCGGAGAGTTCCGACCCGTACGCGGTCCCGAGCTCGTCGTGCAGAAGGTCGACAAGCCCGTCGAGTAGGGCGTCCTTGCCCCCGACGTACGGATACAACGCCATCGAGGTGAGCCCGACGCGTTCCGCGACGGCCCGCATCGACATCGCTCCCAGCCCCTGCTCGTCCACGAGTGCCAAGGCCTGATCGAGGATGAGCCGCCGTTTGTCGTCCACCTCGTCACGGTGTCCGGGCGAGTGCCCGCAGGGCGCCGGACGCGCCCGGTCCCGCCTCACCAACCACCCGAGTGGGTGAGGCGCTCAGCACCACCGGCCCGGTGGGCGGCCGCGGCCGGTCGCGCGGCGGCGCGGGCGGACCGCGCCGTGCAGGTGCGCTCCGGCCCAGCCGTGCAGAGTGGTGCGGCAGGCGCCACGGTGCGGGACGTCGCCGACCGGCTCGTCGGCAGCGGACGCGGCCACCGGTGGCTGTGCCTCGTCGGCGGGGAGAGCATCGTCGTCCGCGCGCATCGGAATGCCCGGCTGATCCGTCATCTCGCCCCCCTCGCTGTCGTCCCGGCACACCCGCTCGTGTGCCGTGGTGCTCGACGTTTCATCGGCACCGACGGGCCCGGCATTACCTTCAGCTGCGCCGTGGCCGGCAATGCTAGGCGAAACCCTGCCAGGTCACCGACCGAAGTTGCAGCCGGGGCGCACCGCGATTTCGGACACCCGACCCCAAGCCGGGGCACATGGCCGGAAAAAATTTTCGCCTTCGACGCCGCAACGAAAAATCCCGGTGCCCGCTCCGGGCGCCGCGCCCGGGCGTGACACGCTGGACCGCGTGGCACAGACGGTGACGCCGGGGGCGGGGGCGGACAAGCCGCCGCTCGCCGCCACACTGCGCCGCATCGAACGGCAGGCCGGCGCGCTGGCCACCGCCAGCGTCACCCGGATGGACGAGACCCTCCCGTGGTTCCGGGCGCTGCCCGCGGACCAGCGGTCGTGGGTCATGCTCGTGGCCCAGGCGGGGGTGCGCTCGCTGGTCGAGTGGCTGCGCTCGGGCGGGGCCGCGGCGAGCAGCCCGCAGGAGATCTCCGACGAGGTGTTCGCCGCGGCGCCGCGGGCGCTCGCCCGGTCGATCACGCTGACCCAGACCGTCCAGCTGATCAAGGTCACGATCGACGTGGCCGAGTCCCAGGTACGCGACCTCGCCGCCGCCGGCGAGGAGGAGGCGCTGACCACCGCGATCCTCAAGTTCTCCCGGGAGATCGCCTTCTCCGCCGCCCGGGTGTACGCCCGCGCCGCCGAGTCGCGGGGCGCGTGGGACGCCCGCCTGCAGGCCCTGCTGGTGGACGCGCTGCTGCGCGGCGACTCCCCGGACGTACTGGCCAGCCGGGCGGCAGCGCTGGGCTGGGCGGACGCCCCACCGGTCGCGGTCGTGGTGGGCCGCTCCCCCGGCGGGGACATCACCGCGGTGCTGCACACCGTCTACCGGGCGGCGCGCCGGGCCCGGATCGAGGTGATCGGCGGGGTGCACGGCGACCGGCTCGTGGTGGTCATGGGCGGGGTGCTGGATCCGGTCGCGACCGCGGGGCAGCTCGCCGCGAGCTTCGGCGAGGGGCCGATCGTGGTCGGGCCGGCCGTACCGTCGCTGGATCAGGCCACCGAGTCGGCGCGGGCCGCGCTGGCCGGGTTCCGGGCCGTCCCGGCGTGGCCGGGCGCTCCGGTGCCGGTGAGCGCGGACGCCCTGCTTCCCGAGCGGGCGCTGGCCGGGGATCTGGAGGCGCGGCGGGCGCTGCGGCACGACGCGTACGGGGCGGTCCTGCGGGCGGGCGGGGGCCTGCTGGAGACACTGGACGCGTTCTTCTCCGCGGGTGCGGTGCTGGAGAGCGCGGCCCGCGAGCTGTACGTGCACCCGAACACGGTGCGTTACCGGCTCAAGCGGGTGGCCGAGGTGACCGGGTTGTCCCCGCTGGACGGGCGGGACGCGTTCGCGCTGCGGATGGCGCTCGCGATCGGCCGGCTCGACCCCGCGAGCTGACAAACCAGGGCAAAACTCGCGTATCAACCAGCGGTTTGTAGGAATACCACAACGCTCGTAGTACGGTTTCGTGCCTGGCGGCTACCGCGTCGCAGCCTCGCATCCGGAAGAGTCAAGACGTGCTCGCCGTACTCGCGCCCGGACAGGGCGCCCAGAAGCCCGGTTTCCTCTCCTCCTGGCTCGACCTGCCCGGCACCGACGCCCGCCTGCGGTGGTGGTCTGCGCTCTCCGGTGTCGACCTGATCCACCTCGGCACCCAGGCCGACGCGGACGAGATCAAGGACACCGCACGCACCCAGCCGCTGCTGGTGGCGGCCGCCCTGATCGCCGGAGAACACCTCCCCCTCTACGACGTCGGCCTGGTCGCCGGGCACAGCGTCGGCGAACTGGGCGCCGCCGCCCTCGCCGGAGTGCTGCCCGCCGAGGCCGCCATCACCCTCGCCGGCGTCCGTGGCCGCGAGATGGCCGCCGCGTGCAAGGCCGAACCGACCGGTATGTCCGCGGTCCTGGGCGGCGACGAGGCCGAGGTGCTCGCCGCCATCGACGAGCTGGGCCTGTACACCGCGAACCGCAACGGCGCCGGCCAGATCGTGGTCGCGGGCGCCACGGACGCGCTCGGCAAGTTCGCCGCCGAACCGCCGGCCAAGACCCGGATCGTGTCGCTGTCGGTCGCGGGCGCGTTCCATACCCCGTACATGTCGCCGGCCGAGCAGGCACTCGCCGCGATGGCCGGCGGGGTGACCGTGAGCGACCCCGCCCGTATCCTGCTGTCCAACCTCGACGGCGCCGCGGTGATCCACGGCCGCGAGATGCTGCAGCGCCTGGTCCGCCAGGTGACCGCCCCGGTGCGCTGGGACCTGTGCATGCGTACGCTGCGCGACCTCGGGGTCACCGGGGTCATCGAACTCCCGCCGGCCGGCACCCTGGCCGGCCTGATCAAGCGCGAGCTCAAGGCGCACGGCGTCCCCGAGATCGTCACGCTGAACACCCCCGACGACCTGCCCGCCGCCCGCGACCTCATCGCCCGGCACGGCATGGCACCCAGCCTCGAACCGACCCCGCTGTTCCACGTGGCGGTCGCGGCGAGCGCGGGCATGTTCCAGCCCGCCGAGGGCCTGGAGGAAGGTCAGGACGTGCGCGCCGGCCAGGCGATCGGCCAGATCGTCACGCGGCAGGGCAATGTGGAGGTGACCGCGCACGCCGGCGGGGTACTCACCGAGTGGCTCGCCCACCACGACGACCCGGTGGCGCCCGGCCAGCCGGTCGCCCGCATCGGCGGACAGCAGTGACCCGGGGGATCGCGACAGAAGGGAGCAGGGCATGACGGCGGGTTCCCGCATCGTCGCGATGGGCCACTACCAGCCCTCGCGCGTCGTCACCAACGACGACCTCGCCAAGATCATCGAGACCAACGACGAGTGGATCCGCGACCGGGTCGGCATCGCGCAGCGCCGCGTGGCCGACTCCGAGACCGTGGCCGACATGGCCACGGCCGCGGCCGAGAAGGCCCTGGCCAACTCGGGGCTGACCGCGGCCGACATCGACCTCGTCACGGTCGCCACCTGCTCCTCGGTGGACCGCTGCCCGAACGTCGCCACCCGGGTCGCCGCCCGGCTGGGCATCACCGCCCCGGCCGCATACGACCTGAACACCGCATGCTCCGGCTTCTCGTACGCGCTGGGCACCGCCGACCACGCCATCCGCGCCGGCGCGGCCCGCAACGCGCTGGTCATCGGCGCCGAGAAGCTGTCCGACGTCACCGACTGGACCGACCGCACCACGGCCGTGCTGTTCGGCGACGGGGCGGGCGCGGCCGTGGTCACCGCGGTACCCGACGGCGAGGAGCCCGGCATCGGGCCGGTGCTGTGGGGCTCCGTGCCGGACAAGGGCGACGTGCTGCGCATCGAGGGCTGGCGGCCGTACATCAAGCAGGAAGGCCAGATCGTCTTCCGCTGGGCGACCACCGCGCTGCCGCCGTTCGCACGCCAGACCTGCGAGAAAGCCGGAATTCAGCCGGAGGAACTGGCAGCGTTCATCCCGCATCAGGCCAACACCCGCATCATCGACGGCATCGTCAAGCGCCTCGGACTCGGCCCCGACGTGGTCGTGGCCAAGGACATCGTCGAGTCCGGCAACACCTCCGCGGCAAGCATGCCGCTGGCCCTGTCCAAGCTGATCGAGCGCCGCGAGGTGCCCTCGGGCGCCCCGGTCCTGCTGTTCGGCTTCGGCGGCGGCCTCACGTACGCCGGCCAGGTCGTGCGCTGTCCCTGAGCAGCCCGACCCGGCCGCCGGCAAGTCCCACCATCGAGAGGAAACCAACCGACAATGGCAACCCGCGCTGAGATCACGTCCGGCCTCGCCGAGATCCTGGAGGAGGTCGCCGGGGTGAACCCGGACGACGTCGCCGAGGAGAAGTCCTTCACCGACGACCTGGACGTCGACTCGCTGTCCATGGTCGAGGTGGTGGTGGCCGCCGAGGAGAAGTTCGGCGTCAAGATCCCCGACAACGAGGTGCAGAACCTGAAGACCGTCGGCGACGCCGTGTCCTACATCGAGGCGAACCACTGACATGAGCACCACCGACGTCGTCGTCACCGGGCTCGGCGCGACCACCCCGTTGGGCGGGGACGTCGCGTCCACCTGGGACGCCATGCTGGCCGGCCGCTCCGGGGTGAGTCCGCTCGCCCAGGAGTGGGCCGCCCAACTGCCCGTACGCATCGCCGCGCAGCTCGCGGTCGAGCCCTCCGAGGTGATCGACCGGATCAAGATGCGCCGGCTCGACCGCGCCGAGGCGATCGCGCTGATCGCCGCGCAGGAGGCCTGGGCCGACGCGGGGCTGGCCGACACCGGCCTCGACCCCGAACGGCTCGCGGTCAGCTTCGGCACCGGCATCGGCGGGGCGCAGACCCTGCTCATCCAGGACGACATCCTGGAAGCGTCCGGGCCGCGGCGGGTCAGCCCGCACACCGTACCCATGCTCATGCCGAACGGCCCCGCGGCCTGGATCGGCCTGGAGCTGGGCGCACAGGCCGGGGTGCACTCGATGGCCAGCGCGTGTGCCACCGGCGCCGAGGCGCTGGCCTGGGGCCTGGACATCATCCGCTCCGGCCGGGCCGACGTGGTCGTGGCCGGCGGCGCCGAGGCGGTCATCCACCCGCTGCCCATCGCGGGCTTCGCCGCCATGCGCGCCATGTCCACCCGCAACGACGAGCCGGAGAAGGCGTCCCGGCCGTGGGACAAGGCCCGCGACGGGTTCGTCCTCGGCGAGGGTGCCGGCGCGATCGTGCTGGAACGCGCCGACCACGCGGCCGCCCGCGGCGCCACCGTGTACGCCCGGCTGGCCGGCGCGGGCATGACCTCCGACGGCTACGACATCGTCCAGCCGCACCCGCAGGGCCTCGGCGGTATCCGGGCGATGAAGCGGGCCGTGCAGGACGCCGGCCTGTCCCCGGTGGACGTCGTGCACGTCAACGCCCACGCCACCGCCACGCCGGTCGGCGACATGGCGGAGATCCACGGTGTCCGGACCGCCATCGGCGGGCACCCGGTGCTCACGTCCACCAAGTCGATGTCGGGGCACCTTCTCGGCGCTGCGGGGGCCTTGGAATCCATCGCTACGATTCTTGCCATCCGGGACAGCGTCGTACCGCCCACGATCAACCTCGACGATCCCGACGACGGGCTCTCGCTCGACGTGGCCGCCCACAAGGCGCGGCCGATGGAGATTCCGGCAGCGCTGAACAACTCGTTCGGCTTCGGTGGCCACAACGTGGCACTGATCTTCACCCGCGCGTGACCTCGCACCCCGACTTGGAGACCTCACCGTGACCGCTACTCTTCCCGCCACCGACTCCTCCACCGTCGACCACCGCGATCCCGAGCTGCGGCTGCGCTCGATGTTCGACGACGGCACCCTGCGCCTGGCCACCCCCCGGGACGACTCCGGCGTGCTGTGGGCCCGCGGCGAGGTCGACGGGACCCCGGCCATCGCCTTCGCCACCGACGGCACCCGCATGGGTGGCGCCATGGGCCTCGAGGGCTGCCAGCACATCGTCGACGCGATCGACACCGCCATCCGGGACCGGGTGCCGGTGCTCGGCCTCTGGCACTCCGGCGGCGCCCGCCTCGCCGAGGGCGTGGTCGCCCTGGACAGCGTCGGCCAGGTCTTCGCCGCCATGGTCCGGGCATCCGGCCGGGTGCCGCAGATCTCCGTCGTGTTCGGCCCGGCGGCCGGCGGCGCCGCGTACGGGCCCGCCCTCACGGACATCGTCATCATGAGCAAGGGCGGCCGGATCTTCGTGACCGGCCCCGAGGTGGTCCGCAGCGTCACCGGCGAGCAGGTCGACATGGAACGCCTCGGCGGCCCCGAGCCGCACGGCCGGCGTTCCGGCGTCGTGCACATCACCACCAAGGACGATGAGACCGCGATCCGCGAGGCCCGCAAGCTCACCGCGCTGCTGGGCCACCAGGGCCGGCTCAGCCCCGCCGACGCCGAGAACAGTGCCGGGCACGACCTCGGCGCGGCCATGCCCGCCGAGGCCAACCGGGCGTACGACGTCAAGCCGGTGGTCAAGGCGCTGCTCGACGAGCCGGGCGTGGAGCTGCACGGCAAGTGGGCGCCGAACGTGGTAACCACGCTGGGCCGCTTCGCCGGCCGTACGGTCGGGGTCATCGCGAACAACCCGCTGCGCCTGGGCGGCTGCCTCGACGCGTCCAGCGCCGAGAAGGCGGCCCGGTTCGTGCGCATGTGCGACTCGCTCGGCGTACCGCTGATCGTGCTGGTCGACGTGCCTGGCTACCTGCCCGGCCTCGGCCAGGAGTGGGACGGCGTGGTGCGCCGCGGCGCGAAGCTGCTGCACGCGTTCGCCGAGGCGGTGGTGCCGCGGGTGACGCTGGTGACCCGCAAGGCGTACGGCGGCGCGTACATCGCCATGAACTCCCGTTCGCTGGGCGCCACCGCGGTGTTCGCCTGGCCGAACGCGGAGGTCGCGGTGATGGGCGCCAGCGCGGCGGTCAACATCCTGCACCGCAAGAAGCTCGCGGCGGCCCCGCACGAGCAGCGTGAGGCGCTGCGGGCGGAGCTGATCGAGGAACAGACAAAGGTCGCCGGCGGCGTCAACCGCGCCCTGGAGATCGGCGTCGTGGACGCGGTCATCGAGCCCAGCGAGACGCGGCGCCGGATCGCCGAGGCACTCGCCGCCGCCCCGGCGGCGCGCGGCGCGCACGGCAACATCCCGCTCTGATCCACAGCGAAGCGCCCGGCCGGAGGTCCGGCCGGGCGTTTCGCATGCTGCGGTTCAGGTCACGCAGGCGCTGCGCGGCAGGCCCGCGACCGGCACCGGTGAGCGGCCCGGCGCGGTGGCCTTGCCCGCGATCACCGCGGCCAGCGCGGTCAGCGACAGCTTGCTGGACGAGTACGTCGCCACGAGCGTGGGCGAATCCGCCGCCGACAACAGGTACGGGGCGTCCATGCCGACCGTGACCGCCGCGGCGGCGCTGAGGTCGGCGCGCCGGTCGCCGTACCCGACAAGGTGGACCACCGTGCCGCCGGACGGCTGCACCGGTACGCCCGCCTCCTGCAGCGCGGTGACCAGGGTGCTGCGGGCCAGTTCGCGCCCGCCCGACGCGGTGACCGTGACCGGGCCCGTGACCAGCGGCCCGGAGCAGCGTCCCCGCAGCACGGTGACCGCGGCGGCGTCGGCGGCCAGCACGGCTCGCTGATGCTCGGCCGCGCCGAGCACGGAAAGCTCGGGCTGTGCACTGGCCGCGGTGCGGAACTTGAGGGTCAGGACCCGGGTGACCGCCTCCACGAGACGCTCCCGCGGCAGGCTGCCGTTCTTGAGCCCGGCCAGGATGCCGTCCCGGGCCGCTCCGATGTCCGGCGGCATGAGCAGCACGTCGTTGCCCGCGTTGAGCGCGCGCACGGCCGCCTCACCGGCGGGCCACTTGCGGGCCGGGGCCATGTTCATCGCGTCCGTGATCGCGACGCCGGTGAACTTCAGGCGACCGCGCAGCACGTCCGTCATCACCTTGCGGGAGAACGTGGCGGGCACTCCAGGGTCGACCGCGGTGAGGTCGAGATGGCCGGACATCACGACGCCCGCACCGGCCTCGATGCCGGCGGCGAACGGCGGCCAGTCCTGCCGTTCCAGCGCGTCCCGGCTCTGCGCCACGACCGGCAGCTCGTCGTGGCTGTCGCCGGTCGTGTGCCCGTGGCCGGGGAAATGCTTGAGCGCGGCGGCCACCCCCGCACCCTGCAGGCCGCGCACGGCCGCGGCGACCTGGTCGCCGTTGGCCTTCGGATCGTCACCGTACGAACGGGAGCCGATGACCGGGCTGCCCTGCGCGCCGAGGGTGTCCGCGACCGGTGCGAAGTCGACCGTGATCCCCATGGCGGCCAGTTCCGAGCCGGCGGCACGCCACGCGGCCTCGGTGAGCCGGGGCGTACGGGCCGCCCCGAAACTCATCGCCGAGGGCAGCATGGTCACGCCGTCCCGGATCCGGGTGACCACCCCGTACTCCTGATCCGTGCCGATGAGCAGCGGGGCCCGGGCGGGCAGTTGCGCGGCGGCGTTCTGCAGCCCGGCGGTGAGTTCACGGACCTGCTGCGGGTTCTCCACGTTGGTGGCGGGGTTGGTGGCACCGGTCGGGTCGTCGGCCGCGAAGCTCACCAGGATCAGCCCGCCGAGGCGGAACTTCGCCACGATGGCCGCGGGGGTGTCGACGCCCGCAAGGCGCCGGTTCCCCGCCGCGGAGGCCGCATCGACGCTGGTCGCGGAGTTTCCGTACGCGTACGGCATCAGCACCTGGCCGGCCAGGTCCTCGTCGGACAGCTGGGCGACGAGGGCGGCGGCCCGCTCGGCCGGATCCCCCGACGCGACAGCCGCCACGGCCGGGGTCGTGGCGGACGGGGCGGCGGCCGGCGTGGCCGGGTCGTCGCCGCATGCCGCGGAGATCAGGACGATCGGTAACGCCGACGCGATCCGGAGCACCTTTCTCACGAGCGACATTGGAACAGGTCCGGGCAACACCGGCACAATCAGGCGTCCGGGTGGCGCGCTCAGCCAACCCGGGTGAGCAGGGTCAGCGGTGCGCCGTCGCCCGCGTACCGATACGGCTCCAGCTCCGCGTCCCACGCGGTGCCCAGCGCTTTGTCCAGCGCGTGGGACAGGGCCTCCGGCGCCCGGGCCGACGCCATGATCGAGCGCAGCCGGTCCTCGCCGATCTGGATGTCGCCGGATGCGCCCGTGGTGCCCCGGAACAGCCCCCGGCCGGGCACATGCATGAAGCGCTCGCCGTCGCAGCCCGGGCTGGGTTCCTCGGTCACCTCGAAACGGACCATGGGCCACTGCCGCAGGGCAGCAGCCAGCTCCGCGCCGGTCCCGGGGCGCCCGGTCCAACTGCACTCGGAGCGGCGCATGCCGGGGTCGACCGGCTGGGCCGTCCAGTGCAGGTTGACCGGCGCGGTCAGGACGCGCGCGATCGCCCACTCGACGTGCTGGCACACGGCGAGCGGGGTCGAGTGGACGTATACGACGCCACACGTTGGCACGGTGACCTCCCGGGGACCGAGGTGCGTCTTCCCCTACGACCTCGACCGCGGTTGATCGTGTCCCATGATGCCGGGTGGTACGGATGGTGCGCCAGAGAAACCGCAATATCGACAAAGAGACTGGCCGTAGTGGCACACCCTGCTCAACGTTCGGACCCGGTCCGGCGGCACGGCATTCGTCGAAGCGTGTAGGATTGCCGCGGCAATTTCTGCCGACCACCTGCTTGTTCCAGCTTCTCAAGGAGTACCGCCGTGGCGAGCAACACCTCCAAGACCGCCCGCGCATCAGTCCGCGCCGGCCAGGCTGGTCAGAGCGGCGCCCTGAGCGTGCTCGGTGAGTTCAAGTACCTCATCCCGCTGGCCAACGGCCGCTTTGCGTACGTGCGCAACCTGACCAACGGCAAGACCAACCACCTCAAGACCGACTCCGAGGCGTTCGTCGAGGAGATCCGGGTCCTCTCGGCCGCCGGACACGGCGCCAAGATCCGGGCCGAGCTCGGCGCGCTCAGCGAGGCTCACCCGAACGACGGCTGGGACGCCACCGAGAAGCGTCTCGTGGACGCCGGCGTCTTCGAGGGCTGAGCACCCGCAACATCGACGAAGGCCCTCCCGGTTCATCCGGGAGGGCCTTCGTGTGTGTTCAGGGTGGCGTCAGAGCTGCTCGACCCAGCCGGTGTCGAGGTCGTAGACCGCGCCGACCACCTCGACCCGGCCGGCCGCGACGGCCTCCGCCACGCCGGGCGCGTCGCGCAGCCGCCGCACGGTACGCGCAACGTGGATCCGCATGGCCTTGCCCTCCACGTCCGGGTCGTCCGTGCCGACCGCCTGCACCGCGGGGGCGATCTCGTCGACGAGGTAACCAAGGTCGCCCTCGGGGCGCCGCCCGTCCTTCAGCGCCTCGACGGTGGCGGCCACCGCCCCGCACCGGACGTGCCCGAGCACCATGATCAGCGGGACGCCGAGGGCCGAGACGGCGAAGCCGACCGATCCCAGCACCGCGCGGTCCAGGACGTGCGCGCCGGAACGCACCACGCAGATCGACCCGAACGTCTGGTCGAAGATCGCCTCCAGCGGCACCCGCGAGTCGATGCAGCCGAGCACCACCGCGTGCGGCTGCTGCCCGCCGGACGCGGCGGCCGCGGCAGCGACGATGTGGCCGTGCGCGGGGCGGCCGGTGACGAAGCGTTTGTTGCCCGCGAGCAGGTTGGCGAGCGCGTCGCCGGGACGGGTGATCGGCGCACCGGCCGCGGTGCCGCTGACACCGGGCGGCGGGGCGGCGGTGCCGGACTGAACGGGAGCGCCGGGCTGGGCGGAAGCACCAGGCTGGGCAGCGGGCGTGGAGGCCGTCATAAGCCCCGATTGTCGTCGAGTGGTCGCCGCCGGTCAGCTACTGCGAGCGAGATCACGTCACGGTCGGTGTTACCGGCGGGTACACCGCCGAAACGGGTATCGGGCACCAGGCAAGACATCGGACAGATCGCCGACGAAGATCTGTTTCGGCAGTGGTAATTCCGTCATCGGCGCGTGATGCTTATTACCCGTGGGTACAACGGGGCCGTACATGCGGAGGTGCCCATGCCAGACCACTCCGAGCTGACGCTCGCCGACGGCGTCCGGCTGCACGTGCAGACCAGCGGGCCGGTGGACGCACCGGTGACCGTCGTGCTGCTGCACGGCTGGTGCCTGGATCGCCGTACCTGGCATCACCAGATCCGGGCGCTGAACGCCCGCGACGAGGTCCGCGTGGTCGCCTACGACGCGCGGGGGCACGGGCGCTCGACCGCCACCCGGCGGCTGTCCGCGACGCTTCCGCAGCTCGGCGACGACCTGGCCGAGGTGCTGAACACGTACGCCCCACGCGGCCCGGTGGTGCTCGCCGGCCATTCGATGGGCGGCATGACGATCATGGAGTACGCGCACCGGCACCCGGAGGACTTCGCCTCCCGGGCCGCGGGTCTGCTGTTCGCGGCCACCACCGCCGAGGGCACGACGCACACCAGCTACGGCCTGTCCCCCCAGCTCGCGGTGTTGTTGCGGGCCGCCGAGACGACCGGCGCGGGCGTACTGGCGCGGTGCGGGGCGTGGCGGCCGCACCGGGCGGTCCTGCCGGCGCTGCGCCCGGGGATCCGCTGGCTGCTGTTCGGCGACGGACACGGCGAGGACGCGGTCGAGGTCACGATGCGTGCGGTGGCCCGGGCATCGCTGCGCTCGATCGGCGGCTTCCGGGCCTCGATCGGCACCCAGCAGCGGCTGCAGACGCTCGCCGAGCTGGGCGACGTACCTGCCGCGGTGCTGGTCGGCGACCGCGATCGGCTGACCCCGCCGGCATGCGCGGCGTCGATCGCGCACGCACTGCCCGGTACGGAGCTGACCGTCTGCCCCGGCGCCGGGCACATGCTGATCGTGGAGCGGCCCGACGAGGTCACCGCGGCGCTGATCGCCGTGACAGAGCGTGCCGCCCGGAGCACGGCGGCCCAGCGGGCGCGGCGCCGGGCTCGGGCCCAGCGGCGCGGCGGCTACGACCGGGCCGCATAGCCCGGACCGGCAAGCCCCGGAACCAAGATCTAACGCAACGTACGCTGGAGACAACGCTGCGCTGCTGCAGGGCGTGCCGACATCGACGCGGGCACCCCGACAGGAGTAAGTTCGATTGCCCCCTGGCGCCCGCACAGGTGGCAGCGAATCGCCGACCGTGTTCTTCCAGGGAGCCTGAGCCACCTTGACCGACGCCAGCGTCCTGCAGCAGGAGATCGCCGCCGAGCAGCAGCACGTCGATCGGGTGTACACCCGGCTCGCCGAGCTGCGCCGCGCCGCATCCCGCGCCGAGAAGGAGGGCTACCAGCTCGCCGGGGTCGGCACCCACGGGGCTCTGGTGGAGCGCGACGCGATGGTCTTCCATGCGGCCCGCCGCCGGCACGCCCTCGACACGGAGTACGAGGGCCTGGTCTTCGGGCGGCTCGACCTGGGCACCGGCGCGGTGCACCACGTCGGCCGGATGGGCATCCGCGACGAGCAGTCCCACCCGCTGGTCGTCGACTGGCGCGCCCCGGCCGCCGCCGCGTTCTACCGGGCCACCGCCGCCGAGCCGCTCGGCGTGGTGCGGCGCCGGATGATCCAGTCCCGCGGTGAGCGGGTCACCGGCATCGAGGACGACCTGCTGGACCCGGAGGCTGCCCCGCCGGACATGCGCGTGGTCGGCGACGGCGCGCTGCTGGCCAGCCTGTCGCGGGCCACGGGCCGCGGCATGCGGGACATCGTCGCGACCATCCAGCGCGAGCAGGACGAGGCGATCCGCTCCCCCGCCGCCGGGGTCACCGTGGTCACCGGCGGCCCCGGTACGGGCAAGACCGCGGTCGCGCTGCACCGGGCGGCATACCTGTTGTATTCCGACCGCAACCGGTTCGCGGGCGGCGGCATCCTCGTGGTCGGCCCGTCCGGGGTGTTCGTCGACTACATCGCGACCGTGTTGCCGTCGCTGGGCGAGGACACCGCGACGCTGCGCTCGCTGGGTTCGCTGATGGCGGGCTACGACGCGAGCCGCACCGATCCGACCGCGGTGGCCGCGGTGAAGGGGTCGCTGCGGATGCGTACGGTGCTGGAACGGGCCTCGCACGACGCGGTGCCGGGCGCCCCCACCGAGCTGCGGCTGCTGTACCGGGGCACGCTGCTGCGCCTGGACGCGGCCGAGCTGGACCGGATCCGGCGCCGGGCCCTGCCGCGCGGGGCACGCCGCAACGAGGTCCGCGGCGCGGGTTTCGACGGCGTCTTCGGCGCACTGTGGACCCAGGCGCGCGCCCACCTGCGCAACCTGCCGGAGCGGGCGGAGTTCGAGTCGGAGCTGGCCGACCGCCAGGACTTCCGGGAGTTCCTGAAGGCGTGGTGGCCGCGGTTCACCCCGATGCGGGTGCTGCGCTGGCTGGCCGACCCGGCGCGGCTGCAGGCGTACGCGGAGGGGGTGCTCTCGCGCGCGGAGATCAAGCTGCTGCAGGGCACGTTCGACGCGCTGGGCGAACACGGCCCCACGATCGCGGACGTGGCGCTGCTGGACGAGCTGGACGAGCTGATGGGCCGCCCGAGGCAGCCGCAGCGGCGCAACCGGGACCCGTTCCACGTGCGCGACGGGGTACGCGAGGTCAGCACGTACGCCGACCGGCAGGCCGCGGCCCGCGCCCAGCAGATCCGCCGCGACGACGACTACCGCGAGTACGCGCACGTGGTGGTGGACGAGTCGCAGGACGTGTCGCCGATGCAGTGGCGGATGATCGGGCGCCGCGGCCAGTACGCATCGTGGACGATCGTCGGCGACCCGGCCCAGACCGCGTGGGCGGGCGACCCCGCGGAGCTGGACCGGGCCCGCGACCGGGCGCTCGGCTCGCGCGCCCGCCGCACGTACGCGCTGACCACGAACTACCGCAACTCCTCGGAGATCTTCGCGGTGGCCGCGTCGGTGATCCGGGTGATCATGCCGGATCTGCCGCTGCCCTCGGCGGTGCGCAGCACCGGGGTCGAGCCGGTCGACGTCGTGGTGGACGCCGCGGTGCTGCCCGCGGCCGTGCGCGAAGCCGCGGAGAAGCAGCTCACCGAGGTCGACGGCACGGTCGGGGTGATCACCGCGGTGCCGCGGCACGACGAGGTGACCGGTTGGGTGGCGGGCCTGCCCGAACGCGTCCAGGTGGTCACCGCGCTGGAGGCCAAGGGCATGGAGTACGACGCGGTGGTGCTGGTGGAGCCGGGCGAGATCGCGGTGGACCGGCCCGGCGTGCGCACGCTGTACGTCGCACTGTCCCGGGCCACCCAGCGCCTGACCACGGTCGGCACGGACCCCGCCTGGCACCCGTGATCAGGGGCCGGGGCACCGCCACGGCGGTGTACGGCGTGTCCGCGGTCGCCGGCGTGGTGAAGCGCGCGTTCGGCAGGTAGAACCGGTCGCCGAACTCGGCGATGGTCGTGGGCACGTCGAAGTGCGGGTCCGTGGTGCGCGACAGCACCGTGCCGTGGCCGTCCGCGCGGTCCAGCCGATCTTGGCGATGACGTCGAGCCGGTTCTGTACGACGTACAGCGTGCGGCCGCGCAGCCACATCCCGTCGCCGTTGGGCGCGCGACAATCGCGAGAGTACGTCCGGGCACAGAGCTTCCTTTCCCGACAGATCGAACATTTCTCTCGCCAGTACCCCAAGTCGGCTACCGAACCGCAACTTGCACACATAGCAATGTGAACATACATTGACCGGGGCGCGCCGCCGCGCCGGAAAGGTGGGGCAATGGGAGCCGGGCACGACCACGGTGGCCAGGTGCTACGCGCCGGCGCGCGACACCGCGCCCGGCTGTGGTGGGCCGCCGCTCTCCTGGCCGCGTACCTGGTCGTCGAGGCCGCGGTCGCCATCGCCACCGGCTCACTGGCGCTGCTCTCCGACGCGGGCCACATGTTCACCGACGTACTCGGCATCGGCATGGCCCTGGCCGCGATCACCGCCGCCGCCCGCGCGGACACCCACCCCCAGCGCACCTTCGGCCTGTACCGGCTGGAAGTGCTCGCCGCCCTCGCCAACGCGGTGCTGCTCACCGGCGTCGCCGGATACGTGCTGATCGAAGGGGTCCGTCGGTTCACCGAGCCGCCCGCCGTGCCCGCCGCCCCGATGCTGGTCGTGGCGAGCGGCGGGCTCGTGGTCAACCTGATCGCGTTCGCCCTGCTGCGGTCCGGCGCCCGCGAGAACATCTCGATGCGGGGGGCGTACCTGGAGGTCATCGGCGATCTGATCGGCTCCGCCGGGGTGATCATCGCCGCGGTGATCATCGCGGTCACCGGCTGGGCGTACGCGGACCCGATCGTCGCCGTCGCGGTCGCCCTGATGATCCTGCCCCGTACGTTCGGGCTGGCCCGCACCGCGACCCGCATCCTCGTGCAGGCCGCCCCCGCACACCTGGACGTGGTGGTCGTCCGGGACCGACTCGCGGCCGTACCCGGAGTCTGCGGGGTGCACGACCTGCACCTGTGGACCCTGACCTCGGGAATGGAGGTGGCCTCCGCCCACCTTCAGCTGGAGCCGACCGCCGAGCTCGGTGCGGTGCTCGCCACCGCACGGCACGCCCTGCACGAGGACTTCGCGATCGATCATGCGACATTGCAGGTCGAACCGGCCAACGGGGGCGGCTGCGCGCCTGCCGACTGGTGAACAGCTATGGCGATCATCACCCCTCATTGGGCACGATCGTCACAACCGTCACCGGCTGCGCCGACGGCCGGATCGTGACCCACGACCTCCTTACACTTCGTGGCTATGCAAAAGCGGAGGGAAACCATGGCTGTGCCCGTGATCCATCAACCCCGGGTGGCCTGGGAGGGCGCCCGGGCGTTCGTCCGCGCCGCGTGCGGACCGGAGTACGCCGCTTTCGCCGGCCAGGTGGTCAGCCGCCTCGGCGAAGACCTCTACGGCGAACTGTCCGACACCCGTGCTCGCCTGCTCGACGCGCGGACCCAGACCGGGGGCGACCGCCGGATGACCGACATCGAGCTCGGCCGGTGGCGGGTCCGGCTGGAAGACCTGCTGCGTACGCACCCGGAGCTCACCGGCGCGGTGCAGGACCTCATCGCCGAGCCGCGCTGACCTCAACTTCGGCGATCCGCCACGCGCAACCGGCCCATCGGTGACACTTGTGGGCATGAGTGCGCCTGTGCCCCATCCCACCTCGGCGCCGACATGACCAAGCCCAGAATCCTGATCACCAACGACGACGGCATCGACGCACCCGGGCTGCGCTGGCTCGCCCGCGCGGTCGCCGGGGCCGGCCATGACCTGGTGGTCGCCGCCCCGCTCACCGAGGCCAGCGGCAGCAGCGCCGCCATGACCGCGGTCGAGCAGGACGGGCGCATCGTGGTGCAGCCGCGCGAACTGCCCGGCACCACCAACGTGACCGCGTACGCGGTGGCCGCGTCCCCCGCGTTCATCGTACTGCTGGCGCTGCGGGAGGCGTTCGGGCCGCCACCGTCCATCGTGCTGTCCGGCATCAACCGGGGAGCGAACGCGGGCGCGGCGGTCGTCCACTCCGGCACGGTCGGGGCGACGCTGACCGCCTCCCACGCCGGCCTGCACGGTCTTGCGGTCTCGCTGGACGTGCTCACCCCCGCCGCAGCCACGGCGATCAGCGGGGGCGCGGCCATGGACCGCGGCGACGACGAGCTGCGGCACTGGAGCACCGCGGCCGACCTGGCCGTGCAGCTGCTGCCCACGCTCGTGCACACCCCGCCCGGCACGATTCTCAACCTCAACGTGCCGGACCTGCACCCCGACGGTGTGCGCGGCGTGCGCCGCGCCGGCCTGGCCCGCTTCGGCCAGGTGCAGATGAGCATCGCCGAGGCCGGCGAGGGCTACGTCCGGACCGCGGTGCAGGCCGCCGACGAACCCCTGGAGGAGGGCACCGACCTGGCCGCCCTCGCCGACGGCTTCGCGGTGGTGACGCCGCTGCGCGCCCCGGGCGAGGCCCTCGACGTACGGCTGCAGCTGGAGGGGATCCACTTCGCCGTGGCCGCCCACTAGAGCGGTCAGCCGAACTGCCAGCCGAGCAGATTCCACTGCCACAGAAACCAGGTCAGCCCGGCGGGCACGGCCAGCAGGACCACCTGGTGGATCCGTGACGCCACGCGGGCGCCGGAGCCGCGCCAGCCGGTGACCGTACCGGCCAGCGCGACGGCCGCGAGCGCCAGCATGACCAGCGGAAGCGTCAGCAGCACCCGGAACGACGTGGGCACCGCATAGAGGAAGTCGCCCGTACCTGTGGTGAGGGTGACGGTCAGACCCACCAGGAACGCAACGGCCAGCAGCGCTGCCGTGGCGGCCAGCGCCCTGGACACCCGCCACCGGGCAGCGAGTACCGGGCCGCGGGGCCGCAACCGCCGCCACCCCGCCGCGAGGGGCACCGCGACGGCACTGAGCCCCAATCCGAGCACAGCCAGCACGACCGCCGCGTTCACCAGCGGCTCCTCGGCGGAACCCAGCAGCTCGTACGCGGGGCCGTCCGTGGCCACGTACCGGGCGCTGCCGGGGCCGGACCGGAACATCAGGTGGTCCTTGCCGTCGTCGCGGCGGTACACCCCGTCGCCCTGCGGGATCCAGGTACGGCCCTTGAAGTGCACCGTGCCGTCGCCCGCCACGGTCAGCCGGAACTCGCCGAGCAGCGTGGTGAGTCTCTCGACCGTCGTGGCCGCGCGCCGGGTGGGTGCGTAGAACCCGGGCTGGGCCACTGCCGGTGAGGTGCCGCCCACGCCCGCAACGGGTGCTCCGGTGGGATCGGCCGCCCCGGTGGGCGGCGCGAAGCGGCCCATGAAGCCGTCGACCACGGCGCTGACCGTGTCCACGCCGTTGGTGCCGTTGGCGGAGACGAACAGGCCGAGGTCGCATCCGGGCACCAGCACCAGGGCACTCTGGAACCCCTCCCAGCTGCCGTCGTGCATCAGCACCCGGTGCCCGTTCATGACCCGGTCCATGAAGCCGTGGGCGTACCCGCCGAGCCGCGGGTCCGCACCGAACGACCGGGCGTGCATGAGCGCGGTGGTGTCCGGCGACAGGATGCCGCGGCCGCCGTCCAGGTGCGCGGTCATGAACTTCGCCATGTCGGCGGCGCTCGCGCTGATCGCGCCGTCCGGGCTCAGCGTGTCGAACGTGAACGGGATCGGCGCCGGCGGCTCGGCATCCGAGTCGTAGCTGCGGGCCAGGTCGCCCGCCAGCGCCGGCGGCACCGGCTCGGTGGCCGTACTGTGCGCCATGCCCAGCGGGTCGAGCAGGTGGCGTTGCACGTACCGGTCCCACGGCTCGCCGCTCACCTGCGCCACGACGTACCCGGCCAGGGCCGCGCCGTAGTTCGAGTAGGCGGTGATCTCCCCCGGCGGGCGGACCCGCGCGGGCATGGCGGCCGCAAGTTCGTCGGCCAGCGGCGGAACATCGCCCGCGGTGCGCGCGCCCGTGCCGATGACCCGGTCCTCGAAGCCGGCGGTGTGGCTCAGCAGCGCGCCCAGGGTCACCGGCGCGGGGAACGTGGCAGGGACGCGGAAACCGGTCAGGTACCGGTTCACGTCGGCGTTCAGGTCGAGCCGTCCGGCCTCGACCTGCTGCATCACGGCCGCCCACGTGAACAGCTTGGTGATCGACGCGATGCGCACGAGCGAGCGCTGCGGATCCATCGGGGTGTGCCGGGCCACGTCGGCGAAGCCGTATCCGCGGGCGAACTGGGTGCGGCCGCCGGAGACCACCGACATCACCGCGCCCGGCACCCGGTCGCGGCTGAGCCGTTGGGGCATGGTGCTGTCGGCGTAGCCGGCCACCGCGGCGGCCGTCACGCGGCCGCAGCCGGGCTGGGACCGGACCGCGGCGGCGCTGGGCGCCGGGATCGCGGTGACGCCGAGCAGCACACCGATGATCAGGGACGGCAGGCGCATGGAGGCTCCTCCAGGAACGGACGATCAGGGATGCGCTGAGCCTGCCGTCCGGTCCGGGCGGTCACATCGCCGCCGGGTCGCAAGCCGGGTACGACTTCCGTCGCAGTACCGCTCCGCCTCGGCGGCCTGGGCGGGACGGGACGCCGTCGATAGGCTGCCCCGCGTGAAGATCCAGATGCCGGTCTCGTGGCGGGCTCTGTTCGCCGACCCGCGCGTCGCCGACGGCGCCGTCGTGCTGGTCTGCCTGCTGCTCACGGCGTTCGCGGTGAAGGGTCACTGGGTGAGCCTGCCGCGCCCGGTGATCGCACTGGCGGGGCTGGCGGGCACCGCGGCGCAGTGGACGCGGCGTACCCGGCCGCACCTCGCCGCGCTGGCCGGCGCGGTGGCCTACCCGCTGTCCGGCAACCCCGCCCCGTTGCTGGCCGGCCTGTACGCCGCCGGGGTGCACGCTCCCCGCCGGCACCTCTGGGCGCTGGCCGGGACGGGCTGGGCCGGCATCGCCGGATGGTCCTGGATCGACGACGGGCACCTCGGTACGGACGACCTGATGATCGGCCCGGTCATCACCGGCCTGGCCCTCGGCGTGGGGGTGTACACCGCGACCCGCCGGGCGTTGCAGGAGTCGCTGCGGGAACGCGCCGAGCGCGCCGAGGCCGCCCGGGTGCTGCGCGAGGAGCAAGCGCGGGCGTCCGAACGCACGCGCATCGCCCGGGAGATGCACGACGTGCTGGCGCACAAGGTGTCGCTGATCGCGCTGCACGCGGGTGCGCTCGAGCTGCATGCCGACGGGCGGCCGGTGCTGGCCCAGACCGCGGGACTGATCCGGGTCACCGCCCGCGACGCGTTGCAGGAGCTTCGTACGGTCCTGGGGGTGCTGCAGGAAGGTGAGGCTCCGGCCCCGCTGACCGAGCCGGTCGGCGACCCGCAGGAGCTGGTGTGGGCAGCGACACAGGCCGGGAATTCCGTCACGCTGTGCGACGACGCGGGAGACCTGCCGCCCGGGACCGCCCGGGTGGTCCACCGGGTGGTCCGGGAGGGGCTCACGAACGCCCGCAAGCACGCCCCGGGCGCCCCGGCGACGGTCACGGTGCAGCGTCACACGGACGGGACGGTGGGGGTCACGATCGACAACGGTCCGCCCACCGGAGCCCCGCTCGACCTGCCCGGCTCCGGTGCGGGACTGATCGGCCTGGCCGAACGCCTCCGGCTGGTCGGTGGCCACCTGCACAGCGGCCCGGACGGGGCCGAGGGCTGGCGTCTGGCCGCGGTCGTGCCGTGGATCGAACACTCGGCGACGCCGGAGGGCCGGTCATGATCTCGGTACTGCTGGCGGACGACGAGGCCCTGGTCCGCGCGGGCCTGCGCATGATCATCGAGTCGGCCGAGGACCTCACCGTGGTCGGCGAGGCCACCGACGGCCGGGCCGCGCTCGACACGGCCCGCCGGTGCCGGCCGGACGTGGTGCTCATGGACATCCGGATGCCCCGCCTCGACGGCATCTCGGCCACCGCGGCGCTGCGCGCGGCCGAGCCCGCCATCGCGGTCGTCGTGCTCACCACGTTCAACACCGACGACGACGTGTTCCAGGCGCTGGAGGCGGGCGCGACCGGATTCCTGCTCAAGGACACCCCGCCGGCCGAGCTGCTGCACGCCGTCCGGCTCGCCGCCGCCGGTGACTCGATGCTGTCCCCCGCGGTCACCCGGCAGGTCATCACGCGGTTCACCGCGGAAGACCGGTCCCGGCGCCGCCGCGAGGCGCTGGCCCGGCTCGACGCGCTGACCGAGCGGGAACGCCAGGTGCTGGTCGAGGTAGGGCTGGGGCACTCCAACGCGGAGATCGCGGGGCGGCTGTTCCTGAGCGAGGGGACCGTGAAGACCCACGTGACACACCTGTTCGAGAAACTCGCCACCACCAACCGGGTCCAGCTCGCGATCGCCGCGTTCCGGGCCGGGCTGGTCGACTGACGGGCCGGGCAGGTCGACAGACGGGCCCGGCCGGTCGATCAGGCGGGAGCGCCGGCCGGTGTGCCGGACTCGTCGTGCGGCTGGGGGGTGCCGAACAGGCCCAGCAGCCCGGCCACCCACAGCTGGCGGTGCGCGAACCGGCTCGGCTGGGTCACCACGAGCTGCGTGCCGCCGACGCGCGCGAGCTGGAACGCGGCGACGAGCGCACTGATGCCCGTGGAGTCGATGAACGTGACGCCTTGCATGTTGAGTTCGATACGGGCTGGTTTCGCCGCAGCGAGCTGGGCGGCGACGGCTTCCCGGATCTCGTAGGCGTTCTCGACGTCGATCTCGCCGAGGGGCGAGACCTCCACCACGCCTGTGGTCAGCGTCGACGTCACTATCGACAGCGTCACGGCACTACCTCCACCCGCCCGGGATGCCCCGGGCGTCTCCTCTGTGCGCGGACCGCAACGCAGCGTACTTCTGCGGGCCGCCGCCGGGGGCACACTCTGCATCCCCCGCTGGGCTCTGGTGAAACTGACCGAAAGGTTAGTCCGTGAACCTGACAGGCGGCTGTGCGCCCCGTATGAAAATCAAGGCCGATCTTATCGAGCGGCGTCCAGCCAATTACCCGGAGTGACCTGCATCACAACAGATGGTCACCACTGGAAGCGGGGATGGCGGCGGCGCACAAGATTTGCTTTCCAGGCCGGGAAGGTCCGGATTGAAGGGTCCGCCGCGCCTGCTCGGTTCTGCCCCGCCTGGTGCCGAGAGCGGCGTTTTTCTTCCTTTACGCGCACCACATCGGCTTTGCATCGCGCGCGTTCACATTCACCGCGCAGCACGCCTGGTGGCGGCGCCTTCTGTTAACAAATGCATCGCACATCCCCATTCCGAGTCGGCCGCCGGACAGCGATATTGAAATGGATCAATTAAATTCGTTCATCGAATGTCATTTACGGAAAGGGGAATTCCGTATGAGATCGATCATCAGATCGGCGTCCGTCGCGGCGACCGCCCTGGTGGTGACGCTGAGCGGGGGCGCGGTGGCGCAGGCCCAGCCGTCCGCCGCGGCGTCAGGGAACGCGAGCACGGTCGCCCGGACAGCCGACGGGCAGGCGGTGACCAGCCCGGCCGCCGTCGCGGCGGTTCAGGCGTACTGGACCCCGGCGCGCATGGCCGCCGCCGTGGACCTGGACCTCAAGGCGCCCGACCCGTCCGGTTCCGGTACGCCCGCGGCACCGCACGGCAAGCCCGGCAGCATCGCCCCCGCGCTGCCGTCGCGGGGTCTGAGCGCGCTGAACCAGTCCATCGTCGTCGGCAAGGTGTACGTGACCGTGCCCGGCGGCACCGGCCAGTGCTCCGCCAGCGCCCTGAACAGCGGCAAGCGCCGCCTGGTGCTCACCGCCGGGCACTGCGTGCACGCCGGCGCGGGCGGCGGCTGGTACTCGAACTTCATCTTCGTGCCCGGCTTCCGGCAGGGCAGCTCGCCGGTGGGCCAGTTCGTGGCGGGCAGCCTGACGACCCGGACCGCGTGGATCAACAGCAGCAACAGCGACGAGGACATGGCCATCGCGATCATGAACAACGGCGGCATCTACAACGCCAAGGTCGTCGACACGGTCGGCGGCATGGGCCTGCGATGGAACTGGGGCTACTCCGTCACGGTGACCATTCTCGGCTACCCGGCGACCGGTGGCTTCCCCGGTGATCTCCAGTACTTCTGCCAGGGCACCACATGGAACGGCCACAACCAGCAGGTACGCGCCTGGTGCAACATGACGCAGGGTTCCAGCGGCGGTCCGTGGCTGCAGGAATACAACGATCAAACCGGCCTCGGCTACTCCAACAGCGTGGTGAGCCACCGCCACGACAACGCCGACCAGATGGACGGGCCGTACTTCGACGACGACATCAAGAGCCTGTTCGACTACGCCGAAGGATTGTCCCCGGCGTGATCTGCCCGTGATCGAGCGGCGGAGACCCGGCAGCGTCGCCGGGCCTTCGTCGTACCCGCCTGAATGCGAAATCTTGGGAACGTACGGGAAACCGCCGCCGTCCGAGCCGGTATGACGACCAGATGGTGGCCATTGCTCGCGGCGGTGACGCTCATGTCGATCACGGGATGCGGCCGGGACGGCGCCGCCGCTCAGCCCTCCCCCGCAACGGCCCTCGCCGGCCGGACGTTCGTCTCCGTGCCCTCCGCCTCCGGGCCGGGCCACAGCCCGGCCGGGCCACAGCCCGGCGGCGACCCGGCCGGGCCACCGGTCCCGGGCACCCGGGTGCGGCTGACCTTCCAGCCGGACACCGTGACCGCCGATGCCGGCTGCAACCACCTCAGCGGAAAAGTCGCCGCCCACGACGACCGGTTGGTCGTCTCAGAGCTCGGCGGCACGCTGATGGCCTGCTCACCCGCCCTGACGGCGCAGGACGCGTGGCTGACCGGCTTCCTCCAGGCCGGGCCCCGCTGGCAGCTCACGGACGACACCCTGCTGCTGAGCACCGGCACCGACCGGCTGCGGCTGATCGACCTCAGGTCCGCCGAACCCGACCGCCCGCTGGCCGGTCCGAGATGGTCACTGCGGACGCTGATCGACGGTGGCACCGCCGCGTCCGTGCCGGCCGGGGCCGACGTACATCTGACGTTCCGGGATGGACGGGTCACCGGCACCACCGGCTGCACTGGGCTCGACGGCCCCGCCACCATCGGCGACGGAACCGTCACGTTCGGCAATCTGACCACCCGTGCGGCGCAGTGTCCGCCGGCTCTGCGGGCATTGGACCGTACCGTCCGGGATCTGCTGCGTGGCCAGCTTTCGGTCCGGATATCGGGCACCCGGCTCGTACTGGCCCACCCGGACGGCCGGGCCTTGCAGTTCACGCCGGATCCTGACAGAGGGTGACGCCACACCGTCGCCTGTGGGACAGCGGTCTGTGGCTGGGGCTCGGTACAGTTGTCCGCGACCCGGCTCCGCCGCGAAATGTCGGAGCCATGCCCGCCTCTAATAGATAAGGTCCGCTGGTGCTCAGTTCGGGACACCTTCTGGACAACCGCTACCGGTTGGACGAGCGCATCGCGACCGGCGGCATGGGCGATGTGTGGCGCGGCACCGACGTCGTGCTCGGCCGTACGGTCGCCGTGAAGGTGTTGCGGCAGAACATGATGGCCGACCCGGAGTTCGCCGCCCGCTTCTACGGCGAAGCCCGGATGATGGCGGCGTTCCGCCACCCCGGCGTCGTCGAGGTGTACGACTACGCCAGCGCCGGCGACCCGGCCGACGAGACCCAGTGCGCGTACCTGGTGATGGCGTTCGTCGACGGTGAGCCGCTGTCCACCCGGCTCAAGGAGCAGGGCCAGCTCGGCGTCGCGGAAACCATGTCGATCGTCGCCCAGGCCGCCGACGCGCTGCACGCCGCGCACGAGAACGGCACGGTGCACCGCGACGTCAAGCCAGGCAACCTCATCGTCAAGCCGAACGGCACGGTGATCCTGGTCGACTTCGGAGTGGCCCGGTCCAACGCGGTCACCAGCGTCACCGGCCTCAACGCGATCGTCGGCACGGCCCTGTACATGGCCCCCGAGCAGGTGGCCAAGGGCAACGTCACCCCCGCCACGGACATCTACGCCCTGGGCGCGGTGGCGTACCACTGCATCGCCGGGCAGCCGCCGTTCGACGGGGACAACGCGCTGCAGGTCGCGCTGCGCCACCTGGAGGACGAGCCGGAGCCGCTGCCCGGCGACGTCCCCCTGCCGGTGCGTCACCTGATCAGCCGTGCGATGGCCAAGTCGCCCGCCGACCGGTTCGCCAGCGCGGCCGAGTTCGCGGACGCGGCGCTGGCGGCCGGCGGCCCGATGGACTGGCGCAGCCTCACGGGCACCGGCATGACCACGGCTCACCTCACCTCGGCCCGGCTGGCCGGCGCCGCCACCACCGGGGCCCGGCTGACCGGCACCCAGCTCACCGCCCCGCCCATGCAGCCGCGGACCGTGCCCGTGCCCCGCGGCGTCCCGGAGGCGGCTCCGCCCCGCCGCAGCTTCGGCCAGCGGACCCGGTTCGCCGGGCTGCTCGTGGTGCTCGGTCTGGTCGCCCTGGCCAGCGGCATCGCCCTCGCGTTCGCGTCGGTGGGCGGTGGCGGCCGGGAAAACACCGGCGGCACGACGAAGGCCCCGCCGATCGAGGCCACCACGGACCCGGCCGAGCCGGACCTGCCGGTGCTGCCGGCCCGCACCTTCGCCCCGACGAAGGCCCCCACCAAGACGACCGGCACCCCGCAGCACGAGAGCGCGTCCGCCCCGCCGCCCAGCTCGGCCCCGCCGTCCGCGCCACCCTCGACGAGCGCCGCCCCGACGGTGAAGCCCACGACCACCCCGCCGACACAGCCGACCACGACCGCCCCGCCGACACAGCCGACCACGACGCCGCCGGCCACAACGCCGACGACGGGCAACATCGGCGGCGGCACGAGCGTCGTCGGCACCGCCGGCGAGGGCTGATCCAGCGGGCCGGCGCGAGGTCAACCCGGCGCTGAGGTATTCCAGAGGGAGACTTGACCCCGGTCCCGGTCAAGTCCACCGGGGCGGGGCCGATGGGGCGGGAACTGGCGCGGTGTTGCAACCGGGCCGCTCCTCGAAAGGCCCCCGACATGACGACGCAGGCCTCGTACGGCCAGGACCTCGCGGGATCCCCGCACACGTCCGACCCGTACCTCTCGCCGCCCCGGCTGCCGGTGCCGCAGTACCCGACCGCGCCGCCGTGGGCACAGCAGCCGCCGGCCCCGCCGTACGCGGCCGACCCGGGCATGCCGCACACGCGTCACGGTCAGGTCCTGGTCCGCTACCCGGAGGAGTTGCGCCTGGCGGCCCGTCCCCGGCCGCCCGCGGTGTGGCCCGTCGCGGTGTGGACACTCCTGTTCGGTGTCTTCGGCGTCGTTTCGGTGCGGCGCCGCGCCGCGTCCGCGCGGCGCATCCGGTCGTCGACCGCGCCGTACTGGATCGTCTTCTGCCTCGCGCTGGTGGTCGGTGGTCTCGTGACCGCCGGGCTGGCCCGGACGGTCGCCGTGCCCGCCTACCTGGAATATCGCGAGACCGCGGTGCTCAAGCAGCTCCAGGAGAACATCGTCACCGACGGCGAGCTGCAGAAGTCGGCCCGGCTGACCGCGACGCAGGCGACGTGCCGGGCGCTCGGCGACCGCGGCAGCAACGGCCTGCGCAACTACGAATGTGAGCTCACGCTGGACGGCGGGCGGTTCCGTCCGCTGCGGGTGACAGCGGACGAAACCGGCGATTGGACGGTCATGAAGAAGAAGCAGTGAGCCCAGGGGCCGGTCAGAAGACGGGCACACCCGCCCGGACCAGCCGCCAGTTGGCGACGAAGAAGTCCGCGGGATCGATCTGACCCTTGGCCTGTGCCCAGTCGATGAGCAGCTGGCGAATCTCCAGCTGGGCGTTGTAGACCTGCGACTTCACGATGCCGGGGAAGTTGCCCCCGCCGCTGCGGCGATAGTTGTTCACCGCGACGACGAAACGCGCGTCGGCCGGCACGTCGGCGCCCCCGAACTGCAACCGGGTGATCCGGTCCCCCACCGGCCGGCTGATGTCGATGTCATAGTCCACGCCGGACAGGACGTCGTAGTTGTAGTCGGGCACCGCCGGGTCACTGAGCGTGGCCGGATCCACCGGAGCCTGCGGGTCCAGCGTCACGAAGTACTTCGCGGAATACTCCAGGTACGCCTTCACCTCCGCCCCGGTGAGCACGACCGCCTCCAGCGTGTTGTCGTAGATGTACAGCCCGGCGACGTCCTTGATCTTCACCTCGCCGCGGGGGAACACCGCGGTCCGGCTGAACGGCGCCGCGATCGACAGCACCGGCAACGCCGCGTCCGCGGTACCCGCCAGCGCGGCGGCAACCGTGTCGGTCTGCACCCTGTTGATGTAGTCGAGGATCGGCGTGTCCCGGTACCGCGACTCGGCGGCCGACAGCTCCGCGGTGGACGTGGCGACGACCTGGTTCACGTACGCGACCGTCTTGGCGTGCTGGGCCTGCACCGCCGCCAGAACCGCCGGGTCCTCGGCCACCGTGTTGGTGTTGAGCGTGGTCGACGACTTGCCGGTGACCTGCCAGCGGCCCCGGTCGCGGGTGAGCGTGAAATCCATCCGGGTCAGCCGCTCGCCCCACTTCGACGGCTCCGACAGCAGCACCTGCGCGCCGGTGGCGGCGTTGGTGACGAACCGCTGTGCGACCTCGGCGTGCGCGTGCCCGAACAGGATCGCGTCGATGCCCGGCACCTGCGCGGCGATCAGCGCGGACGGGTTCTCGTTCGGCAGCTCGGGGCCGTAGCTGGACGTGCCGCTGTCACCGCCGTGCGCGCTGATGATCACGAGGTCGGCGCCGCGGGCGCGGATGACCGGCACCCAGTGTGCGGCCGTCGCCACCATGTCGCGGAACTCGAGCTTGCCCTCGACGTTGGCCCGGTCCCAGATGGCGACGCCCGGGTTGGTCAGGCCGAGGATTCCCACGCGCAGCGTCGGCGCGCCGGGCCCGAGCGACACCTTCTTGATCACGTACGGGGTGAAGGCCGGCCGCCCGGTTGCCGCGTCGACCGCGTTCGCGGCCAGCGCCGGGAACCCGAGCTGGCGGATCCACAGGTTGAGCAGCGGAAGTCCGTAGTTGAACTCGTGGTTCCCGAGGGTCACCGCGTCGTAGTGCAGCACGTTCATGGCCCGCGACATCGGGTGCTTCTCACCGGTGGAGGTGATCGGCTCCTGCTTGGCGTAGTACGTCGCCAGCGGGGTGCCCTGGATCGTGTCGCCCGCGTCGAGCACCAAGGTGGCCTTGCCGCACCGCTGTGCCCGGATCTGGTTCACCAGCGCGGCGAGCTTGGCCACGCCGACGTCGTTGTGCGCCTTGTCGTCGAACTCACGGTCCAGGTAGTAGTCCCAGTTGAAGACGTTGCCGTGGGTGTCGGACGTGCCGAGCACGGTCAGGTCGTACGTCTTCGGGGCCGGGCGGCGCGGCCCCGCCTCCGCGCTGCCGGGCAACGCGATCGGAGCGGCGACGGAGGCGGCCGCGACGGCCAGGATGCTGCGTCGCGACACACGGGACGGAAGGGTCATCACGTGCCTTTCGGAGGGGCGAGAGGGCGCCTCGTGAGCGCCCCCCGCACCCTAACCGTCAAGACATCGACAAGCGAGAGTGGATGACGTCACGGACCGAGGAGAGCGGCCAGCGGCCGGGGCGCGCTCACAGCCGGTCCGGGGTGGCGATGCCGAGCAGGTCCAGCCCCTGGCGCAGCGTCCGGGCGGTCAGATCGCAGAGCGCCAGCCGGCTGTCGCGCACCGCGGGCGGGGCGGTCAGCACCGGGCACTTCTCGTAGAACGCGCTGAACGCGGTCGCGAGCCCGTACAGGTAACCGGTGAGCCGGTGGAAGTCCAGCGATCCGCCGACCCCGGAGACCATGGGCGCGAAAGCGGTCAGCTCCAGCGCCAGCGCCCGTTCGGGCGCCTCGGTCAGCACCACCTGCCCGGGCGCGGCGGTCCCGGCCCGCCGGAAGATCGAGCAGATCCGGGCGTACGCATATTGCAGGTAGGGCCCGGTGTTTCCGGTCAGGGCCAGCATCCGGTCCCAGTCGAACACGTAGTCCGAGCGCCGGTCGGCGGACAGGTCGGCGTACTTGATGGCGCCCGTGCCGACCAACCGGCCCACCCGGGCGAGCGCGGCCGGGTCCAGGTCCGGGGTCTTCGCCGCGGCCAGCGCCGACGCCCGCTGCGCGGCCTCGTCGAGCAGCCCGGCCAGTTTCACCGTGCCGCCGGCCCGGGTGCGCAGCATCCGGCCATCCGCGCCGAGGATCGAGCCGAACTCGACATGCTCGGCGGACACCCCGCCGGGCAGCCAGCCCGCCTCCCGCGCCACCGCGAACACCAGCTGGAAATGGGTGCGCTGCGGCGAGCCGACCAGGTACAGCATCCGCGTGGCGCCGAGCGTCCGTACCCGGTGCCGCAGCGCAGCCAGGTCGGTCGCCGCGTAGCCGAAGCCGCCGTCGCTCTTGCGCACGATCAGCGGCATCGGCTCTCCGTCGCGACCGGTGAAACCGGCCGGAAACGCACACAGCGCGCCGTCGCTGACCCGCAGCAGCCCCTTGTCGTCCAGCTCCGCCACCACCGACTCGAGCTGGTCATGGTAGCTGCTCTCGCCCGCGAAGTCGGCCGCGGTCAGGCTCACGCCGAGCAGGTCGTAGACCGCGAGGAAATGCCGCTCGGACGCCGCGAGCAGCCGCCGCCACAAGCGGGTGGTGTCCGGGTCGCCGCCCTGCAGGGCCACCACCCGCAGCTGGGCCCGCCGCTTGAACTCCGCGTCGGCGTCGAACTTCACCCGCGCAGCCTGGTAGAACGCGGTGAGGTCGGCCAGCGACCCGTCCCCCGTGTCACCGAGATCGACCAGATGCTCGATGAGCATCCCGAACGGCGTGCCCCAGTCGCCGAGATGGTTGGCCCGGATCACGGTGTGGCCCTGCCATTCCAGCAACCGCGCGGCCGCGTCCCCGATGACGGTCGACCGCAGATGGCCGACGTGCATCTCCTTGGCCACGTTGGGTGCGGAGTAGTCGACCACGATCGTCTCGGGCTTGCCGGTGGCCGCCAGGCCGAGCCGCGGGTCGGCGGCGATCGTGTTCGCCAGCTCCGCGAGCAGTTCGTCGGCGACGGTCAGGTTGAGGAAGCCGGGACCGGACACCTCGGCCACCGCAACGCCGGCCAGGTCGGCCCGGGCGACCACCTCGGCCGCGATCTCGCGGGGCGGCCGGCCGAGCTGCCGGGCCAGCGGCAACGCTGCGCCGGACTGGAAGTCGGCGTGCTGCGACCGCCGGACGGCCGGATCCACGTCGCCACCGGCCACGGCGGAGAACGCGGCGGCGAGCCGGGTGCAGAGCAGAGCTTCGAGATTCATCGGCAGACTCCTGGAACCGTACGCAGGGAGGCGGGCCGATCCGTGCCACAGACCGTGACGCCGGCGGGTCGACCCGCCGGCGGAAGACATGCGTCAGCGCTGGCGGACGGGGCGGACCCGGCGTCGCGCGCGACGGACGCAGTTGCTGTGCATGGCGCCATGCTAGCGGGTACGCCCGCCCCACGGGGACCCGATATGTGCCCGGCGCCCGCCAGGATGGGCGGATGGACGATGGCTGGGATCTCGACGCCCCCGGAGTGCTGACGCTGCCGTCCGGGCGGCGGATCCGTGGCCGCGCCCTGCGCCGCCCGCCTCCGCCCGGCCCGCATCCGCAGTTCGGGGTCTACCTGCTCGGCGATGCGCCGCCGCCGGTGCCGTGGGCGAGCCGTTGGGTGCCCTGGCCGGACTTCCGGCTGCCGCGCGACTCCGGACTCGCCGCGCGCATGCTGCGGGAAGCGTGGGAGCGGGCCGCCGGCGAGCGGGTGGAGGTGGCGTGCGCCGGGGGGCGCGGCCGGACCGGAACCGCCCTGGCCTGCCTGGCGGTGCTGGACGGCGTACCGGCGCCGCAGGCGGTCGCGTACGTGCGTGCCGGCTACGACCCGCGCGCGGTCGAGACCCTATGGCAGCGCCGCTACGTGGCCCGCTTCCCCGCTGGTCCGCCCGTCGGAGGGTAGACGGCGACCGGGCGCAGCGTGCAGGGGGACACGGACCACACGCTGCGCCGGTCGCCGGGCTCAGGGGTTGCTCGGGTAGCGGCTGCCGCCCGGGAAGTTGCCGTACATGTGGTCGTCGCCGGGACCGACCGTGACGGCCTGCACCAGCAGGTCGCCGCCCACGAACGCGCCTTTCCAGGACCCGCCCCGGCCGCCGAACGGCTCCTCCCGGTCGCCGCGCACGCGCGGCCGGTTGATGCCGATCTTGAAGGCCCGGACGTCGCGGGCGAGCTTGGTCGCCAGTTCCTGGTCGTCGACCGCGACGCTGGCCACCTGCGCGCCGTTCGAGGCGTTCATCGCGGACAGCAGCTCGTCCTCGGTGTCCGCGACAATGACCGTGTCGACCGGGCCGAACGGCCCGGCATGCCGGTGCCGTTCGGCCCGCCCGGGCGGAGCGAGCAGCGCGGTCGGGGCCACGTACGCGCTGGTGTCCTGCCCGGCCAGGTAGCGGCCCGTGTCGCGCGAGCCGCGGTAGAGCGGGACGGCCCCGCCGTTGATCGCCTCGTCGACCTGGCGCCGCAGTTCGGCGGCAGCGGTCGCACTGATGAGCGGGCCGTAGTCCAGATCGGGCAGTGGGTCGCCGTCGGCGGCCACGGCCAGGGGATGGCCGAACCGGGCCGCCTCCAGCACCGGCAGGTACGCGGCGAGGAACCGGTCGACCAGCTTGCGCTGCACGACGAACCGCCGGTACGCGGTGCCGCGCTGTTTGCCGTACTCCAGGCCGGCCCGCAGGTGGTCGGCGAGCAGGTCCCACTGGGAGAACTCCCAGATCCCCCAGGCGTTGAGACTCTCCTGCTCGATGGCGTGGCGTTTGCCGGTGTCCAGCAGCGCCGCGGCGATGGCGCCGCCGTCGCCGCGCCCGCCGACGGCGCTGACCGCTCCGATCTCCTGGGACCGCACCAGCACCGGGGACAGTTCGGTGCCACAGCCGGAGAGCAGCGTGACGGGCAGCCCGGCGCGGGCCATGAGCGCGTGCGCGACCGTCAGGCAGACGGCGCCGCCCTGCGACGGGACCTTCGCGACCGTCGCGTTGCCGGCGAGCATCTGCACGAGCTCGGTCTGCACCAGCACGCCGACCGGATGGTTCCACGAGGCGAGGTTGCTGACCGGGCCGGGCAACGGGTCACGGTCGCCGAGCTGCCGCTCGATCCGCTCGAGGTACCAGCGCACGCCGTCCAGCGCCCGGTCGACATCGGCGCAGGCCAGCCGCCAGGGCGTGCCGAGCTCCCAGACCTGGGTGAGCGCGAGCAGGTCGCGGTGGGCGCCCAGGTCGTCCAGCGCCGCCAGCACGCGGGCCCGGCGCTCCGGCAACCAGGTCTCGGACCACTGGTAGTGCTGGTCCGCGGCCGCCCGGACGGCCTGCGCGGCGGTCCGTGCGCCGAGCCGCGAGAGCGTGGCCAGCCGGCCGCCGTCGACCGGGCTGTGCAGCGGTACCGGCTCGCCGGCGTCCTGCCAGCAGCCGTCGAAGTGGTTGCGGAGCCGGTCGCCGGTGAACGCCTCGGGCGCGACAGCGGTGGCCCGGGACAGGACGTCGGCCCAGGCGGTGCCGGGGGCCAGGCGCAGTGTCATGGCGGGTCTCCCGTCGACGAGGCGGCGCGATGGCCTTACTCTGCCGAGAAGAATCCCGGTATCGCTACGCCGTGCCGGAGGCTGCCGCGCCAGTTCTTGACCTGATCAGAAAATGCGACGAACTTCTGCTCCACCCCGGCCGGGGGCACATTGCTGTCTCATCGGCACGTCTTGCGCTGGTCCTGAGAGAGTCGTTCTCAGACTTCCGGATGTGCTGCCGATCACGAGTGGGAGTTTCCTGGAGGTATCGATGCTGACGTTGTTCGCCAAGGTGCCCGCAAAGGCGCGGGCCAGCCTATCCATGCTGGTCCTCATCGGCGGTCTGTTCACGCTCAGCCTGTACGCGCGCTCGGTCGTCACCACCGTCGCAGAGACGCTGCCCGCGAACTCCGCCGGTCAGCAGCAGCTGCAGGACCTCGCCGGTGTCCTGCTGTGGGCGCCCGTGACCTTCGCCCCGATCGGCCTGTTCTTCCTCGCCGCCACCTGGACCAAGATCGCCCGGGAGCTGCGGCACGATGCGCGGATCATCAAGATCGCGGCGGACGGCGACCTGAGCCCCCGGATGCCGGTCATCGGCAAGGACGAGCTGGGCCAGATGGCCGTCGCGTTCAACGCGATGATGGACCGCTTCCAGGCGACCGTGGACGGCATCCGCCGGGCCGTCGAGGAGGTCACCACCTCGGCGGGGACGCTGGAGCAGACCAGCACCACGATGACCGAGGCGGCGGCCGCCACGGCCACCGAGCTGGAGACCGTGGCCCGCTCGGCGCGCCGGACCAGCACCGAGGTCGAGTCGATCGCCGACGGCACCCAGCAGCTGCGCCAGGCGATCGTGGAGATCAGCACCAACGCGAGCGAGGTCTCCCGTACCGCCGACGAGGCGGTCGCGGGCGCCGGCCGCGCCACCGGCAACGTCACCAAGCTGCACGAATCCAGCCAGCAGATCAGCCAGGTGCTGCAGACGATCAGCGCGATCGCCGCGCAGACCAACCTGCTCGCCCTGAACGCCACGATCGAGGCCGCCCGCGCGGGCGAGGCGGGCCGCGGCTTCGCCATCGTCGCGGGCGAAGTGAAGGAGCTGGCGCAGGCCACCGCCGGCGCCACCGAGGAGATCGCGCGCCGGATCGAGGAGATCCAGCGCGACACCAGCGAGGCCGTCACGGCGGTCGGCGAGTTCACCGGGGTCATCGGCTCGATCGCACAGCACCAGGTCACGATCGCCGCGGCGGTCGAGGAGCAGACCGCCACGACGGGCGCGATGGTCGAGGGCGCCGGCACGGTGAGCGCCGGTGCCGAGCAGATCAGTCACGCGATCAGCATGGTCAGCTCGGCGGCGGCCGAGGTGCACGGCGCCGCCGACGAGACCCGGCGCGCCGCGGAGAGCCTGACCGGTACCGCGGGACGCCTGCACGACCTCGCGTCGGTGTTCCGCTATTGACCCGCCGGCACCGGCCCGCCCGGCATTGCACCGGGCGGGCCGGGCCGGACGCTTCCCTGCCACCCGAGCGCCCCGGCGAGGGTCGAACCCGCCGGGGCGCTCGGCCGTCAGTGGCTCGCGCGCATCAGCCGCTGCAGGTGCCGGGTCACCTCGTCGGTGCCGAGCTGGGCGCGAACGGCCGCGCTGCTCTTGGCGGAGCTGTCCTTGGTGGATGTGGCGGGCGTGGCCGTCACCGTCCAGTCCGGGTGGCCGGGCATCGGCGGGGTCTTCGTCCCGTACAGCCAGGCGATCAGGAACGTGCGCAGGTCGCGGTGGGCGATCCGCGACGCCAGCGCGATGAAGTCGTCCGTGGACGCGGACTTGCCCATGTTCATCCGCACCCAGGCCCGCTCCAGTTCCCGGAAACGGTCCACGCCGATCTTCTGCTGCAACGCGTACAGCGCGAGTGCGCCGCCGTAGTAGACGTTCGGGTTGAACACGTCCCAGATCGACGCCGCTCCGGACGGCCGGGCCACCGGACCCCAGCGGTCGCGCCACTGGTCGCCGCGGGCGTAGACGGACTTGAACAGCGCCTCGCGGTTGTCGAAGTCGGTGTACTGCTTGAAGACGCCGGTCTGCTCGGCGTAGAGCAGCTCGTACCACGTGGCGTGGCCCTCGTTCTGCCAGACGTCGCTCCAGGACTGCGGTGCCACGCTGTCGCCGAACCACTGGTGGGCCAGCTCGTGCGCCATCACCGGGTCGAGCACGAACTTCGGCGCGGCGAACAGCGACGTGTCGTACAGCGACAGCGTCTGCGTCTCCAGCGCGAAGCCGAGGTTGCCGTCGATGACCAGCGAGCCGTAGTTCCCGAACGGGTACGGCCCGACCTGCTGCTCCATCCAGGCCACCTGGTCCCGCTCGACCGCGATCTTCGGCAGCAGGGTGTCCGCGAGCCGGCGCGGCACGACGTCGCGGATCCGCACGCCGTGCACCGCCGGCTGCCGCTGCACGAGGAAGTCGCCGACCGCGATCTGCACGAGCTCGCTGGCCATGGGCTGCGACTCGCGGAACGTGGAGACCGCGTAGTCGCCGTGCTGCCGGCCGCCGAGCGGGGTGCCGTTCGCCGTGGCCGTCCAGCCGGCCGGCGCGGTGAGCCGGATCGTGTACGTCGCCTTGTCGCGCGGATGGTCGTTGCTGGGGAACAGCAGGTGCGACGAGGCGGGCTGGCCCGCCAGGACCGTGCCGTCGGGGGTGGTGACGAAGCCGACCGGCGCGTCCGCGTCCGGCTCCACCGGGGTCGCGGTGAACCCGGTGACCGTGACCCGGAACGGCCGGCCCTTGGGCAGCGGGGACTTCGGGGTGATGACCAGCTCGTCGCCGGAGCGCGTGAACGCGGCGCGGTGCCCGTTGACGGAGACACCGCCGACCGAGCCGCCGCCGAAGTCCAGATCGAACCGGGACAGGAACTGGGTCGCGAGCGCGGTGATGGTCACGTCGCCGGTGACCGTCTGCCGGGGATCCTTCTTGGGATAGCGGAGGCTGAGGTCGTAGTCCTGAACGTCGTAGCCGCCGTTGCCGAGCAGGGGATACAACCGGTCACCGAGGCCGGAGGCGCCCGGTGTCGGGGGTGGACCCGCAGCGTACGCGGGGGCGGCGGTCAGTCCCAGGACGGCGGTGGCGCCGAGCGCCACCAGTGTGGTCAGTCCGCCGGCCGTGCGGCGGGTACGAGACAACGATGTCATGGTCGCCGACGTTACCCGTGAGATACGACACGTCCATCGATTTGCCGACCTGCACCTCGATGGTGGCCGGGGCGTACCCGTAATCATCCGTGGCGGGTGACGCCCGCCGGGCCGCCGGGCGTGATGATCGCGACACGACCGGTGGCTGGAGGTGGCGACATGGGGTGCCTGTTCGCGCTGTTCGCGGGGGTCTTCCCGCGGCTGGCCCTGTTCATCATCTGGATCGCGCGGCCGGTCCTGGTGAACACCGCGTTCGACACCTGGATCTTCCCGCTGCTCGGGATCATCTTCCTGCCGTTCGCGACGCTGATCTACGTGGTGCTCTACACCCCGGGTGTCGGTCTGACCGGGTGGGGCTGGTTCTGGGTCGTCTTCGCCGGCCTGCTGGACATCAGTCACTGGGCCGCGAGCGCCACCCAGCGCCGGCAGATCCCCGGCTACCGCGGAGTCTGATCACGACCCTGGACGACCCGGCCGGTGGCAGGAATCGGCAATTCCTTGGCATTGCTGCCGATACGCCTGGCACGACAGGCTGGGGTCGTGACGCATCGACGGATTGTGATTGTCACCTACGAGGGTTGCCAGGCGCTCGACGTCACGGGCCCGGTCGAGGTGCTGGATACGGCCAACCGGTTGCTCGGTGACGCGGAGTCCGGGTACCGGATCGACTTCGTGTCCCCCGCCGCCCCGCTGGTGCGCACCTGCTCCGGTGTGGTCATCGCGGCCGACCCGCTGGAGGCCGGCGAGGGGCCGATCGACACGCTGCTGGTGCCGGGCGGCTGGGGGCTGCACGACACGCTCGCCGACCGGGCCCTGGTGTCCTGGATCGGGAAGGCGGCCGGGCGCTCACGGCGGGTGACCTCGGTGTGCGGCGGGTCGTTCCTGCTCGCCGAGGCGGGCCTGCTCAACGGCCGCCGGGCTACCACGCATTGGGCGTACACCGACGACCTGGCCCGGCGGTATCCGGAGGTGACGGTCGAGTCCGACTCGATCTTCGTGTGGGACGAGCCGTTCATCACCTCCGCCGGGGTGTCCACCGGCATCGACATGACGCTGGCGCTGGTGGAGGAGGACCACGGCGCGGCGTTCGCGCTGGAACTGGCCCGCTTCCTGGTGCTGTTCTTCCGCCGCCACGGCGGCGAGTCGCAGGTCAGCGCGCTGCTGGATGCCCAGTTCGCGGACACCAGCCCGATCCGTGAGGCGCAGGAGTGGATCCTGGACAACCTGGACCGGCCGGTCTCGGTGTCGCAGATCGCCGCGCACGCCAACATGAGCGCCCGCAACTTCGCCCGGGTCTTCCGCCGCGAGGTCGGCATGACGCCGGGCCAGTACCTGGAACGGATGCGCATCGCCCACGCGCGCAAGCTGCTGGAGACCACGGACCTGCCGATCCGGCAGGTGGCCCGCCGGTGCGGCTTCGGCGCCCCGGAGACGTTCTTCCGCTCGTTCGGGCGGGCGCTGGAGGTCACCCCGGCCGAGTACCGCCATCGCTTCCAGACGATCTCGGCGAGCTCCTTCGCCGAGGCCGCCCCGGCGAGGTAGGCGGCCGTGCGACTGGTGGACTTCCTCGTCCGGGAACTGACCGGAGCCGGTGTGGACCACGTCTTCGGTGTGGGCGGCGCGAACATCGAGGACCTGTACGACGCGCTGTACGCCGCAGGCCCACCGATCCGCGCGGTGGTGGCCAAGCACGAGTTCTCCGCGGCCACGATGGCCGACGGGTACGCCCGGGCCACCGGACGGCTCGGGGTGGTCGCGGCCACCTCGGGCGGCGGGGCGATGAACCTGCTGCCGGGACTGGCGGAGGCGTACGCGTCGCGGGTCCCGCTGCTGGCGCTGGTGGGTCAGCCGCCGATGGCACAGCAGGGCCGCGGCGCGTTCCAGGACTCCAGCGGAATGGCGGGCAGCCTGGACGCGCACCGGCTGTTCGCGCCGGTCTCCCGGTTCTGCGCCCGGGTCGAGGACGCCGGCCAGATCCCCGAGCTGCTGCCGCGGGCGATCGCGGCGGCGCTGCGGCACCCGCGCGGCCCCGCGGTACTCCTGCTGCCCAAGGACGTGCAGCAGGCCCAGGTCGCGGCGGCGCCGGTACCCCCGGCCCTGCCGCTGCCGGACCGCGTGGACCGGGAGGTACGCGACCGCGTGGTCCGGGCGCTGCACGGCGCCCAGCGGGTCCTGGTCATCGCGGGTGAAGGGGTGGCCGCCGGGCACGCCCGGGCGGACCTGGCCGAACTGGCCGGGCGGCTCGGCGCGTGGGTGGCGGTCACCCCGGACGCCAAGGACGTGTTCGACAACACCGACGCCCGCTTCGCCGGGGTCGCCGGGGTCATGGGCCATCCCAACGTCGCCGACTGCCTGCGCCGGGCCGACGTGTGCCTGCTGATCGGCACGCGCTGGCCGGCGATGGCCCGCGGCGCTCTGGAGGCGGCGCTGGGCTGCGCGCTCGTGGTGTGCATCGACCCGGAACCGCCGTACGTGTCGGGCGTCGCGCTGCGCGGCGACCTGCGTACCGTGCTGCGCGATGTCACCGCGCGGCTGCCGGCCGGGGCCCGGCCGTGCCCGCCGCACGACGGACCCGTCCCGCTGCCGGTCGTCGGCCGCGCCGTGACCGGCGGGCCGGACCGGATGTCGGCGATCGACGCCGTGGCCGCGGTCGCGGCGGCCCTGCCCGACGACGGGCACGTCTTCGTGGACGCCGGGAACGCCGGGGCCGCGGCGATCCACCTGCTGCCCGCGCCGCGGCGGGGACGCTTCGTCGTCGCGGTCGGCATGGGGGGCATGGGGTACGCGTTCGGCGCCGGGATCGGCGCGGCGCTCGCCACCGGGCAGCGGACCTATGTGCTGGCCGGCGACGGCGCGTTCTTCATGCACGGCATGGAGGTGCACACCGCGATCGAGTACGGCGCACCGGTCACCTTCGTGATCTTCAACAACAACGCACACGGCATGTGCGTGACCCGGGAGCAGCTGTTCTACGGCGACGCGTACAGCTACAACCTGTTCCGGCCGACCGACATCGGTGCCGGGGTGGCGGCCGCGTTCCCCAGCCTGCCGGTGGCCCGGCCGGGTGATGCCGCGCAGGTGCGAGCCGCGCTGCTGCACGGCAACGACCCCGGTCGCGGGCCTGCATTCGTGGCCGTGGACCTCGACCCGCACGAGATCCCCCCGTTCCAGCCGTTCCTGACCGTTGACGGCCGGCATCCGGCCGACGCCGAGGAGACCATCGATGAACCCGAACCCATCCCTGCCGGCTGACATCCCGGGCCTGATCCGGGTGGAGAACACCGGACGCGACGAGGTGATCGCCCGGTGCGCGGCGATGACCGAGCCGGCATACCCGCACGAGCAGGTGTACGGGCGCTACTGCACGATCGAGCAGTACGTCGACTGCCCGCCCGAGCAGGTCTTCGCGTACCTGCGCCAGGGTCACCACCTGGAGGAGTGGACGTACAGTCTGCGCGATTTCGGGCCGACCGGGACGCCCGGCCTGTGGATGGGCGACGACCGGCTGGCACCGGGGACCCGCATCTACTGCCGCGTGGCCGCGAACGAGCAGGCCATGACGGTCGACTACCACTGTGCCTGGGACCAGGCCGACACTCTGTGGATGATCTACCTGATCCGGGTGGTGCCCGCCGAGCTCGTGCTCGGCCGCCCGGGCTCCGTGATCCTGTGGACGAACTGCCGGCACCCGTACTACGACGACAACCCGCACCCCGAGCTGGCCCCCGCACCGGACCGGCCGTGGGTGGGCGCGTTCTGGGACCTGTTCTACGCCGGACACACGCTGGAGATGGCGAACCTCAAGACGATCCTGGAGCACCGCCACCACAGCGGGAGCCCGGTCTCCGTGGCGCCGGCCACCCTGGTGGGACGGTGATCGCGTCACCGGCGCGTACGGTCAGCCTCACCGATGTGGCGGGCTATCTGCCCGGGGCTCCCGTGCCCGCCGAGTTCTACACCGAGGTGCCCGGCGCGCAGGACCAGCTGCGAGACAACGCGATGTTCCGGGTCCCCCGGTGGCGCCATCATGCGGCGCCCGACGAATCCAACGTGGACCTGATCGAACGGGCGGCGCAGCCGCTGATCGACCGGCACGGCGCCGACGACATCCGCGCGGTCGACGTGCTGCTGGTGCACAGCCAGCTGCCGGACGTGCCGTTCGTGGGTGCGGGCACCGAGGTGGCGCAGCGGCTGGGCCTGCGCCCGGAGTGGCTGATCGACGTCGCCAACGCCGGGTGCGCCTCGTTCGTGTACATGCTGAAGCTCGCCCGGCAGATCCTCACCACCACGACCGCGCGGCGCGCGCTGATCTGCAATGCCCAGAACGTGGCCGGGCAGTGGTTCATCCAGCCGCAGGTGCGGCGGATGGCGCAGGCGGCGATCCCGGGCGACGGGTGCGGCGTCGGCTACCTGACCACCTCCGCGGAACGCCCGGTGCTGGACGTGACCACCCGGCACCTCGGCGAGTACGCCGGGCAGATGCGCCACGAGCTCGACGACGGCCGCAAGTACTGGCAGCCCGGCAGCTCCGAGATCCGCATCGGGTTCACCTCCGACGGGGTGACCCAGGTGCTGGAACGCGGCAACCGCCTGGTCCCCGACGTCGTACGGGAGTTGTGCGGTCGCATCGGCGCCACACCGGCCGATGTGGACGTACTGGTGACCAACCAACCCAACCGGACGTTCCTGCGTACGTGGCACGAGCGGCTGGGGGTGTCGGCGCAGCGGCATCCCGACACGTTCGACGACTGCGGGAACCTGTTCGGCGCGGCCATCCCGGTCACGCTGGACCGGGCGATCCGGCAGGGCCGGGTCGGCGACGGGGACCTGGTCGTCCTCGGTGGATTCGCCCACGCCGGGGACTTCGCGGGCGCCGCCGCCGTCCGCTGGACCCACTGAACCGGGGCGGCCGGTCCCGGTTCAGTGGGGCAGACGGACCACGAAGACGGAACCCGCGTCGTCGCCGGGCTCGTAGCGGATGTCGCCGCGGTTGGCCCGGGCGAGTTCGCGCACGATGTACAACCCCAGGCCGGTCCCCCGGACCGTGCCCGCGGTGCTGTCGGCGCGGGTGAACCGGTCGAACAGATGCTCCCGGAACTGCGCCGGCACCCCGGGCCCGCGGTCCTCGACCGCGATCTCGACGTGGTCGTCGAGGCGCCGGGCGGCGATGCGGGTGGCGCCGCCGCCGTACTTGTCGGCGTTGGAGAGCAGGTTCGCCAGGATCTGGTCGAGGTGGCCGGGCTGCGCCAGCGCGGTGAGTTCCGGAGGGCAGTCGATGTCGGGTTGCCGGGAGCCAGGGCTGTGCAGGACCGCCGCCCACAGGTGTTCGCGCAGTTCCACCGGCTGAGGGTGCGCGGTGAGGCGACCGGCGTCGACCGCGACGAGGGCCAGCACCTCCCGGACGATGACGTCGAGGCGCCGGGCGTTGCGGTGGATGCTGTCGAGGAGCTGGTGCCGGCGATCCTCGGTCAGCGTCGTCCAGGATTCGGTGGCCACTTCGGCATACCCGAGGATCGAGGTCAGCGGGGTGCCGATCTCGTGGCCCAGCATGCCGATGAGGTCCAGCTTGAGCTGGTTGGCCGCTTCGAGTTCGGTGTTGCGGTCGGCGAGTTCGGCCGCGGCGGCGTCGCGGGCCTGTTCGGCCGACTTGCGGGCCGAGATGTCGACGAACACGCCGATGAGGTGCAGCGGGCGGCCGTCGGTGTCGCGTACCAGGGACACCGTGGCCTCGACGTCGATCCAGTGGCCGTCGGCGTGGCGGACCCGGCCTTCGTGGCTGTAGGCGTCACGTTCCCCGCCGTACAGGTCGGCGACCTGGTGGCGCATGTCGGCGGCGGTGTCGGGGTGCAGCAGCGCGTCGGTGGGGTTGCCGATCAGGTCCGCGGTGGCGCGGCCCAGCATCGCGGCGAAGGCCGGGTTGACGTCCAGCAAGGTGCCGTCGAGCGCGCGGACGATCTGCCCGACCGCGGAGTGCGTGAACTGGGCACGAAACCGCTGCTCGCTCTGGTGCATGGCGGCCTGCGCCTCGCGGACCGCGGTGATGTCAGTGTTGATCTCCAGCACGGTGGCGGTGCCGTCGAGCGCGTCCTGCAGGACCTGGCGGCTGAGCACCGTGATCGTCCGGCCGTCCGCGGTGAGGTGGTCGAGCTCGCCGTCCCACACCCCGTCACGGCGCAGGATGTCCGTCTGCTCCGCCGGGCTGGAGCCACCGGGGAACGCGGTGGCCAGCAGCCGGTGGGTGACCTTGCCGTGGGCGGCGCTCGCCGGCCACCCGTACGTGGCCTCCGCACCGGCGTTCCACCAGCGGACCGTGCCGTCCAGGTCGCGGACGATGACGGCGGCGGGCATCAGTTCGAGCAGGCGCGCCTGGCGGCGGAGCTGGGCCTGGGCGGCGCGGGCGGCGGTGACGTCCTCGATCTGGCTCACCAGGTACCCCGACGGGGACTGCCCGTCGTGGGCCACCGCGGTGCGGATGCGCACCCACAGGATGTGCCCGTCGGCGTGGCGGTACCGCTTCTCTATCGTGGCCGTGTCGACCTCGCCGGAGGCGAGCCGCGCCACCGTACGCATGGTGTCGGCGACGTCGTCGGGGTGCTGCAGGTCGGACGCGTGCATCCGGACGAGCTGCTCGACCGGGTAACCGGTGATCGCGGCCATCGCCGGGTTGGCCTGCAGGAACGCGCCCCGGTTCGCCGGGTCGAGGCTGGTCAGCACCATGCCCAGCGGCGAGTTGTCGAACGCGACCCGGAACCGCTGCTCGCTGGCCTCCAGCGCGGCCAGCGCACCGGTGCGTTCGGCGAGCAGGGTGGCGTTGCGCGCGTACTCCTCGGCGTGGCGCAGTGCGGCACTGAGGCTGCCGGCCAGGAGTTCGATCTGATAAACGTCGCCGTCGTCGAACGCGTCCACCTCGGCGCTGGAGATCTTCAGTACGCCGATCGGCCGGTCGCCGCTGAACAGCGGGGCGACGCACATCGAGCGCAGGCCGACCCGCCGGCAGACTTCCCGGTTGACCCGGGGGTCGGTTTCGCTGTCGTGGCATTGCACCGTCGTACGCTGCGACATGGCCACGCCGGACAGCGACCCTTCGATCGGCAGCCGGGTCCCCAGGTGCCCGGACAGCGTGCCGATCGCGGCCACGTAGTCGAGATCGTCGCCGACGACCAGTTCCACCACGGCGCCGTCGGCGGACGGGAACGCCTTCATCGCCTGGTCCGCGACGACCTCAAGCACCTGGCCACGGTCGTGGGAGGCGGCGGTCACGGCGCGCTGCGCGTTGATCGTGGCGAGCAGGATCTGGCTGTGCCGGGTGGCGCGGGCCTCGTCGCGGCGGCGGCCGGTGAGGTCCTCGACCTGGACCAGCCGGTAGCCGAGGCCCTGCGGCCCGGGGATCGGGATCAGGGTGATCCGGGCCCAGACGGTGTCACCGGCGCGGCGCACGAACCGCTGCTCGTAGCTGATCACGGCGGCCGGGTCTCCGCTGGCCGCGGCACGGGCCGACTCGCGGACGCCGAGATCGTCGGGGTGCGTCAGGGTCACGCATTCGACGCCGAGAAGGTCCGGGGCGTCCCGCTTCACCAGCTCGCAGAACGCCGGATTTACCTGTACAAACCGGTAGTTTTCGTCCAGGATCGCCATGGCGACCGGGCTGGCGTGGAACGCGGCCTGCTCTGCGCCGTACGCGTGCGCCTGCGGCAGAACCGCCACCCGCTCGCTCATGCTGCCCCCACCGCCGCTCGGAACCGAGACCACAGATCCGTCCTACGATTCGGCGGGCTCGCCAGGAACCTGAGAGTGATGTGTCAGTTACTCTCAGCTCTGGTGCCGCGGATCATGGCGTCGCGGACTCCGCCGGGATACACGCACGCATGGTGGTCCCCGTATCGGCGCTGCTGTGCAGCACGGTGATCTCACCGTGGTGACGTTGCGCGATCAGCTGCGCCACGGGCAGGCCCAGCCCGGCGCCGGGGATCGCCTGCTCGGTGGTGATCTGCCCGCGGTAGAAGCGCCGGAAGACGTGCGGACGCTCGTCCGCGGGGATGCCCGCCCCGGTGTCCGAGACGATCAACTCGGCCATGTCGTCGACGCGCGACAACCGGACGTCGATCCGCCCGCCCGCCGCGCTGAACGTACTCGCGTTGGTCAGCAGCTCCGCCACCATCTGGCCCAGCCGCTCCCGGTCGCCGATCACGGGCAGTTCCGCCGGAAGATCCGCGACGATGTCCAGCTGCTTGCGGGCGGCGGCCGCCCGCACCACGTCGACCACCCCGGCGACCACCCCGGAGAAGTCGATCGGATCCTGGCGGACCTCGGCCTGGCCGGAATCCAGAGCGGACAGATCCAGCAGGGCTTCCACGAGACGACGCAGCCGGTCGCTGCCGCGGCGGATCGCCGCGGTCATCGGCGCGGCCTCGGCCAGGGTGGTCGCCGGGTCGGCCTCCTCGATCAACTCCACGTACGCGGCGATCACGGTCAACGGGGTACGCAGCTCATGCCCGACCAGGTGCAGGTACTCGTCCTTGCTGGCGGACAGGGCGTTCTGGAGTTCCTCGGCGCGGCGCCGTTCGATGAACTGCCCGAGGTGTGCGGCAATGCCGGACAGCAGGGCGACGAGGGCGTCCTGCCGGTCCTCGTCCTGGTCGGTGAACAACGTCATCACCGCCAGAGTCCGGCCGCCGGAGGAGATCGGCAGCGCGAGCGCGGTGCGCAGCCCGTACAGGTCCGCGGGCTCGATGAAGGTCGCCGGGCCGCCCTCGGTCTGCCACACCGGCTCGGCGCGCTGCCATGCCGCACCGGCCAGGCCCTCCCCGGGCATCAGACGCACCGGCACGGGCAGGTCGATGTCCATGCTGGGCCCCCGGTACCGGTCGATGTGGCGCAGCACCTCGCCGCCCGGGGTCGGTTCGACCAGCCACAGTTCCGCGTACGGCCAGCCGAGCGTGCCCGCGACCGCCTCCAGCACCCGCGGCGCGGCCTCCTCGACGGTCGTGGCCTCGTTCAGGGCGAGCGTGACCGCCAGCTCGCACCCGCGGAACCGTTCCGCACGGCGGCGGGCGGTGATGTCGTGGAACACCGACACCGCGCCGAGTCTCTTCCCGTCCGCGTTGGTGATCGGATGGGCGTTGACCGCGAACAGCCGCCGCCCGCCGTCGGGGCTGGTGGCGACGTGTTCCACGCCGTGGACCTGCTCCCCGTCCAGGGCTCGCAGCACCGGCACCTCGTCGGCCGGGAACGGCTGCCCGTCCGGCCGCGTCACCGGCAGCACCGGCAGCCACCGCTCCGCGGGCTGGTCGATGGGGGCGACCCCGATCCGCTCCCGCAACGACCGGTTCACCAGCACCAGGTGACCCTGCGCGTCGCAGGCCATGACGCCGGTGTCCAGGCTGTTCAGCAGCGTGTCCAGGAAGCTGCGCTGCTCCTCGATCTCCTGGCGGGCGTACCGCTGGCCGACCAGAGCGGTGCACGTCTGGGCGGCCTCGTCGACCGCGGCGAGTTCCTCCGAGTCCCAGTGCCGCGGGCGCGTGTCCATCACCGCGCACACACCGACGATCTGTCCGCCGGGGTCACGGACCGGGAAGCCGATATAGGAACGGATCCCCAGGGCCCGGGCCGGGGCGTCGGCCGGGACGCGGGCATCCTCCTGCACGTTCTCGATCATCAACGGGAAACCGTGCTTGATCACCAGGCCGGACAGCGTGAGCGAAGCGGGCACCGCCTCCATCCGCGGGAGCGCCTCGGGCACCGCCCAGGCACCCATCAGCCGCATCCAGGAGCCCTCGGCCAGATGGATCATCGCGATGGGAGCGGCGGCGGCCCGGGCCGTCAGGGCGGCGAGCCGGTCGGCGGTGACGTGAGCCGCCGCGCCGGGGTTCCGCTTGAGCTCCGCCAGCGCATCGCCGCGCACCGAAGGATCGATCGATGCATCGGCCGCGGAGGAGGACCTGCGACCGTGCTTCGCCACGTGATAAAGGTTACCCTTCCGGCCTATGCCGTATACCCGGACAGAGCCGCCAACTCAACCCGCCCGCCAGCCCGCCGGGTCCACCCCGCCCGGCACCGGCGCCGCGGGGTCGTAGGGCTGCCGGGTGAAGACGAACGTGGCGACATCGAGGTGGGTCACCACGCCCGCGGCATCGCGGACGACCCGGAGCGGCTCACCGGTGAAATAGCCGCTGAGCCCCTCCCACCGCCCGTCGCCGGTCGGGCGCAGCCGGGTGCTCCGCCCAACCGGCCAGCGCGGCCAGCTCCAGGCAGCCGTCGGCCTGCGGCCGCAGCACGTACGGCGACGGCCCCCAGTACCACGGCCCCGCGAGATCCAGCAGGGCCGGATCGACCGTCGGCAGCGGGCGCCACGGCTCCGGGATCCGCGGCTCCCGGACGGCGACCGTCTGCAGCAGGTCGGCGGCGAGCCCACCGATGGGCAGGCCGGAGGTCACGTTGCCCAGCGCGACGACACCGAGGTCCTCGTCGGCGCTGGTCCAGACCGTAGCCACGAAACCCGGCAACGAGCCGGTGTGCCCGGCCAGCAGGCGGCCGTCGCGGCGCAGCAGCTGGGTGCCGAGCCCGTAGCCGCTGTCCCACGCGGTCGCCTCCGGCGGGCAGGCGGGCACCCGCATCTGCGCGACCGAATCCGGGTTCAGCACCCGCGGGTCACCGTCGAGGAGGAACGCCGCGAACCGGGCCAGGTCCGCGGCCGTGGACCACAACTGCCCCGCCGGCGACATCCGGCCGGTGTCCACGTCGGGTTCGGGCAGCAGTACGTCGGCCCACGGGTGCACCGCCCAACCACGGGCGTGCGGCGCGACCTGGTGCATGGTCGTCCGGGTCATCCCGAGCGGCGCCAGCACCTCCCGCTGCAGCACCCGGTCCCACGCGTCGCCCCGGATCCGCTCGACGAGCGCGCCGAGCAGCGCGTACCCCGGATTGGAGTAGTGGTGGCGCTGACCGGCGGGAAGCAGCTGCGGGTCCTTGCCGAGCACGTCGGCGAGCTCGGGCCGCAGGGCGCCCGGGGTGCGCTCCCACCACGGGCCGGGAGGTTCCGCGGCCAGGCCGGCGGTGTGCGCGAGAAGGGCGCCGACGGTCGCCTCACCCACCGGCGTACCGGGCAGGTGCCGGTCCAGCGGGTCGGACAGGTCGAGCAGGCCCTCGTCGCGCAGCCGCAACACCAGCACCGCCACGAACGTCTTGGTGATCGAGCCGATCCGGTACTGGGTGTCGCCGTCCGGCACGACACCGTCCACCTGGCCCCAGCCGTGCATCCACACCGGACGGCCGCTGCGCACCACGGCGGCGACCACCGAGGGCGCCCGTCCCTGCACCTGGCCGGTGGCTAGCCGGTGCACCAGAGCGCGCCGGGTCTCGGGCAACAGATCCGCTTCGATCATCGACATGGCGGCCAACCTACCCGCCGTCCGAAAACTCCGCTTCCGTACCCGGCCCTGGGGGCTGGCACTGAGGTGCCGTCCGTGGTTTCATTGACGACGGAACGGCCGGACATCTCCCCCCGTGGATGCCCGGCCTTCCGTCTGTCTGGGCACCGATCTGTTTGGGCACCGATCGGTGCCCGCGCGCCTAGCGCGCCTAGCTCGCCGCCGCCGCGCCCGGAATGACGATCTTCCCGTCACTGAGCTGCTGCTCGAACGCGTCCAGCTGAGGCTTGATGTCGTCCACCTTGCCGCCGGAGGTGGCGTACTCGATGCCGTCGCTGCGCAGGCCGAACGTCACCGTGCCGGCGGTGAACTTGTCCTCGCTGACCGACTTGATGAATTCGAACACTGCCGTGTCCACCCGCTTGATCATGGAACTGAGGATGACGTCGCGCAGCTCCGGCGGCACCAGCTGGTACTGGTCGGAGTCGACCCCCAGGGCCCACTTGCCGCTCGCCTTCGCGGCCCGGAAGACACCCAGGCCGGAGCCGCCCGCGGCGTGGTAGACGACGTCGGCGCCACCGGCGTACATCTTGGCCGCGGCCGCCTGGCCGGCGGTCGGGTTGATGAATCCGGAGCAGGCGTGCTGCGGCGTCGACAGATACTTGACCGCCACTCCCGCGGACGCGCGTACGGCCTTGACCCCGGCCGTGAACCCGACCTCGAACCGCTTGATCAGCGGCAGGGTGCAGCCGCCCACGAAACCGACCTTGCCGGTCTTGCTCTTGAGCGCGGCGGCCGCGCCCATGAGGAACGAGCCCTGGTCGTCCGCGAAGACCAGGTTGGTGAGGTTCGGGGCGTGCACGGTGTCGACGTCGACCGCGGCGAACTTCGTGTTCGGGCAGTCGTGCGCGGCGCGCGCCAGCGGGCCGTTGGCCGGGTCGTTCCCGGCGTACACGAAACCGACCGCGACGACGGCCTTGTAACCGGCGTCACAGAGCAGCTTCAGGCGGCCGTACCGGGCGTCGTCGTCCTCGCTCTGCAGTGCCTCGAGCTCCTTGATCTGGACGTCGAGGCTCGTCTTGGCCTTCTCCAGCCCGGCTGCGGCGGCGTCGTTGAACGACTTGTCCCCACGCCCGCCGATGTCGTACGCGAGGCCGACCGTGATCGCCTTGTGGGCGGCCGCAGGCTGGCCGGAGGAGGCCTTCCCGCAGCCCGCCGCGGCGAGGGTCACCAGCGCAACCGCTGCAAGAACGACTGATTTACGTGCCAATGTGCCGGACACCGCACTGGATCCTTTCCGACGACGCTCACCGACCCGTGCCGGTTGTCCTCATATCGGAAAACGTACGACCGATGTGAGCCTTAGAAGTCATAAGACTTCTTGACCGCGCGAAGAGGTTCCGTTGAGTGCAGTAAGGCGTTCCACCGTCGTGATGCTGACGGCTGCGCTCATCTTCATGATCGCAGCGCTCGGCAGCGCCGCGTCGGGGCGGGCCAGCGCGCTCAAGACGGAACAGTCCGAACTCGCCCAGCGCTCCGCGGTCGGCTCGCACAAGATGAGCGAGTTCTTCGAACGTGCCAGCACGATCGTCGAGCTCAGCGGCCGCAACTACTCGTTCGTCGACTACTACGGCGGGGAGATGTACGGCGACCACGGCCAGCTCCCGCTGAAGGCCAAGCCGACCGACCAGATCGTCGAACGGGTCAACCAGGACCTCGCCCACATGGGCCGGATGTACGCCGACCGGACCGGCACCGCCGCTTTCCTCGACGTCTCCGGCGTCACCAACGCCGCCGTGGTGCACGGCGAGCCGGTCGCCCGCGACAAGCTGCCCCAGAACAGCCGCACCGCGCCGTACTTCGCGCCGGTCTTCGGCGTCTCCCCGGGCGTGGTGCGCCAGTCCCGGCCGTACCGGTCGGCCGCCGACGGCGACTGGGTCATCTCCAGCGGGACCCAGGTGCTCATGCCCGACCACATCAAGCACGCGATGGTGCAATTCGAGATCACCGTCGACGGCTTCCGCCGCGAGCTGGACGACGGGAACGGACGCCTGCTGGTCGTCGACGCGAACAGCGGCGCGGTCGTCATCGACAGCGCCCGCCCGCAGACCGCCGGCACGCCGCTGGGCGATCCGGGCAACCGGCAGTTCTCCCCGCTGCTGGGCAACTGGGACGACGCGGGCTTGATGAAGATCGACGGCCGCCAGGCCGCGTACCAGCGGGTGCCCTCCGAGGTCGGCAACGACAACCACTGGTACGTGGTGACCATCGCGCCGGGCGCACCCGGCGTTTTCACGGGCGTCGGCGTGCTGCCCGGCGTCGTCGTCCTCACCGCGGCCCTGATCATCGTGTACGCGGTGATCATGCTGCGCAAGAGCCAGTCCGCGCTCGTCCGGGCTGCCAACACCGACCCGCTCACCGGCCTGCGCAACCGCCGCCGGCTGGAAGCCGACCTCGCCGTCCTGCTGCCCAAGTGCAGTGCGGACGATCCGCTGTACCTCACGCTCAGCGACCTCAACGGCTTCAAGGCCTACAACGACACGCTGGGGCACCCCGCCGGGGACACGCTGCTCGCCCGCCTCGGGAAGGGACTGTCGGAGGCGCTCGAGGGCCGCGGAGGGGCGTACCGGATCGGCGGCGACGAGTTCTGCGTCCTCGCCCGCGCGTCGGACATCGACAGCCCCGACGCGCTGATGTCCCTGGTGAACCAGGCCCTGCGCGCGGACCACGACCGCGTACCGGTCACGGCGTCGCACGGGCTGGTCGTGCTGCCGCACGAGACCAGCGAACTGAGCGCCGCCATGAGCCTCGTCGACCGCCGCATGTACCAGCAGAAGCAGGCCGAACGGGACCGCGTCGCCCGCTGAACCCGCCCGCCGGTTGTCATGGCGTAGCAAGGTCCCCCGACTGCTTCAGCGCCGCCCGCCCGGACCGATGAGGCGGAGGACGGCGGGAGGTGGACTCGTGGACGGCGCACTGATTGACGCTGACCGGCTGTCGGCGGCCCTGCTGGCGCAGGAGGAGCAGGTCACCGTGCACGCCGAGGCCGGCTACGTCGCCGCGGTGGAGCTCGAACGGCAGGCCACCGCCCTGGGCGACGAGATGCTCATCGCCCGCGCCCGCCTCGTGCACGCCAACATGCTCAGACGGACCGGCGACGTGGCGGCGGCCACCAAGCAGGTCCACGACATCCACGAGTGGGCTCTTCAGCACGGCGATCGCCGGTTGCAGGCCCGCACCCATCTGTCCTGGGCGTACATCAAGCGGCTGACCGGCGACACGGCCATGCGCCTGGAACACGCGCTGAGCGCGGTCGAACTGCTCGACGAGACCGCCACCCCGTACATGCAGGTCTGGTATCGCTGCACGCTGGCCGACGCGCTGGCCGACAACGGTGACATGGACGCGGCACGGCCGCGTTTCCGCCAGGCCGAGGCGCTGGCCCGGGAGCTGCACCAGTGGGAGCAGCTCACCATGGTGCTGAACAACTGGGCCGTCTCCGAGTACGAGAACGGCAGCTTCCCGCGGGCCCGGGACGTCGCCGACCGGATGCTGGCGCACGCCGCCGAACACGGGTTCGACCTCGAGCTCGCGCAGCTGGACACGATCGGCGTGATCCAGATCGAGAGCGGCGAGTACGCCCAGGCCGAGCAGACCATGCTGACCTGCATCGCGAGGCGCGACGCCGGGGAGAGCGACAACGCCGACGACCTGGCCGAGTACCTGCTCAACCTCGCCCGTGCCCAGCGCGGGACCGGCGCCACCGACCGGGCTCAGGAGAGCCTGGACGCCGCCCGCGACCTGTGCGTCGACCGGGAGCTGCACGGGATCCTGGTCCGCGTGCATCAGGAACAGTCCGAACTGCACGCCGCCCGCGGCCAGTACGCCGAGGCGTTCGCCGCCCAGAAGGTCTTCGTGGCGGCCAAGGAGAGCCTGCGTGCCCGCCAGGAGCAGGCCAAGGTGCTGGCCCGGCAGGCCATGTTCGAAACCGCCGAGGCGCGCGAGGAGGCCGACCGGTTCCGGGAGCAGGCCCGCCGCGATCCGCTGACCGGGCTGCGGAACCGCCGCTTCGTCGACGAGGAACTTTCCGCGCTGATCGCCGGCGATCCCGACCTCGCCGTGGCGATCGCGGACATCGACCATTTCAAACAGATCAACGACAAGCTCTCCCACGACACCGGCGACCAGGTGCTGGTGCAGGTCGCCAAGCTGCTGGAGACCGAACTTGCGGCGGTGGCCCCGGAGGGGTTCGTCGCCCGCCTCGGCGGCGAGGAGTTCCTGCTGGTGCTTCCCGCGACCCCGGTCACGCCGGCCACCGGTCACCTCGACGGGATCCGCCGCGCGATCGCTGAGTTCGACTGGCACGGCGCCACGAACGGCCTGCCCGTCACGGTCAGCATCGGCGTCGCCGGGGTCAGCGAGACCTCACCGCGGAGCCAGTCGGCGGCGCTGGCCACCGCCGACCGCAACCTGTACGCGGCGAAGAAGTCCGGGCGCAACCGGGTCGTGGCCGGAACCGAGCCCGAGCCCTTGCAGCGCGCTTACCGCGACCGCCACGTTCCCTGACTCACGACTCGCGGTTGAACAGCCGTTTCGACCACAGGTATCCGCCCGCCGCGATGGCCGCGCACCAGCCGAGCGCGATCCACCCGTCGTTGCCGATCGGCGTGCCCATCAGCAGACCCCGCAGGGTTTCGATGATCGGCGTGAACGGCTGGTGCTCGGCGAACCAGCGCAGACCGGCCGGCATGGATTCGGTCGGGACGAACCCGCTGCTGAGGAACGGCAGCAGGACGAGCGGCATGGGCAGGTTGCTCGCGGTCTCGACGCTCTGGCTGACCTGGCCGAGCGCCACGGCCAACCACACGAGCGCGAACGTCACCACCACCAGGAAGCCGGCCGTCGCCAGCCACCCGCCCAGCCCGGCGGCGGGCCGGAAGCCGACCAGCAACGCGACACCGATCACGATCGTCACGCTGAACATCGCCTGGATCACGCTGCCCAGGACGTGCCCGGTGAGCACCGAGACGCGGGCGATGTGCATCGTACGGAACCGGGCGATGATGCCTTCGGTCATGTCCATGGCGATCGAGATCGCGGTCCCCTGGACCGTGGCGGTGATGGTCATCAGGATGATCGCGGGCGCCACGTAATTGGCGTACGCGGCGCGACCGTCGGCCGCACCGAGCCCAGCGCCGAGCGTGCCGCCGAACACGTAGACGAACAGCAGCAGGAAGACCACGGGCATCGCCACCAGCGTCACCGTCATCGACGGGTACCGCAGCATGCGCTTGAGATTGCGGCGCAGCATCGTCGCCGAGTCGCGCAGCGGATGGAAACGGAGGCTCGCCGGCGCGGGGCCGGTAAGGGCGTCGGAGCTCATCGGGCGCTCACCTTCTCGTCGTCGGGGTTGCCGGTGATGGCGAGGAACACGTCATCGAGATCCGGGGTGTGCACGGACAGTTCGTCGACCTCGACGGCCCGGTCGTCGAGCCGTCCGATCAGCGCCTTGAGCGAGCGCAGGCTGCCGTCGCTGGGCACCCGCAGGGTGAGCGCGTCGGCGTCGTGCGAAGCCTGACCCAGCACCTTCAGGGCCGCGTCGAGGCCCTGCGGGTCGGCGAACCGCAGACGGATGTGTCCGCCGGGGATGCGGCGCTTCAGTTCCTCCGCGGTGCCTTCGGCGACGACCCGGCCGCCGTCCAGGACCGCGATCCGGTCGGCCAGTTCGTCCGCCTCTTCCAGATACTGTGTGGTCAGAAAGATGGTGACGCCGTCGGCCACCAGGTCGCGGACGATCTGCCACATGTCCCGGCGGCTGCGCGGATCGAGCCCGGTGGTCGGCTCGTCGAGGAAGATCACTTGCGGGCTGCCGACCAGAGTCATCGCCAGGTCCAGCCGCCGCAACATCCCCCCGGAGTACGTGGAGGCGGGCTTGCCCGCCGCCTCGGTCAGGCCGAACCGGGCGAGCAGCCGGGTTGCGCGCCTGCGGCCGTCGTCGCGGGTGAGGTGGTGCAGATCCGCCATCAACCGCAGGTTCTCCTCGCCGGTGAGCAGCTTGTCCACCGCGGAGAACTGGCCGGTGACACCGATCGCGGCGCGCACCGCGTCCGGCTCGCGGGCGAGGTCATGCCCGGCGACCTGGACGTCACCGGCGTCCGCACCGACCAATGTGGACAGAATTTTTACGGTCGTGGTCTTCCCAGCACCGTTCGCGCCGAGCAGCGCGAAAACTGTGCCTCGTGGCACGTGCAGATCGACGCCGTTGAGCACGAGCTGGTCGCCGAACGACTTCCGTAGCCCGGTCGCGACGATCGCCGCCCGGGATTGCGTGGTGGTCATGATTCCCTCTCTGCGGGCCGGGGTGGATCAGGAGCGGTGGACGGTGATGTCGCCGTACGAGGTGCGGCCGCGTACCTCGACGGTCTGGTCGGTCTCGTCGGGCCGGGTGATGTCGTCCATCAGGTTGCGCACCTGCCCGAACGCGGTGTTGACCTCCAGCCAGGCGGCGGTGCCCTCGGCGATGCCGATGTCCAGGTCGCCCATGGCGGTGCCGACGACGATCGAGCCGCGCGCCACCCGGCCGAGGCGGATACTGCCGTTGGACGACTTCGCGTCGACGCCGGCACCCGCGCGTTCGACCTGGATGTCGCCGTTGGCGGCCCGCACCCGTACGTCGTCGGTGACCGCGCCGATCGTGGTGTCGCCGTTGGAGTTCTTGACCACCGCGGTGCCTTCCACCTCGCCGACCTCGACCCGGCCGGTCCCGGTGGAGATCTCGGCGTTGCCGGCGACGGCGGCGACGGTGACGTGGCCGGCGGAGGTGCTCAGGCGCAGCGGGCCGGTCCGGTCGAGCTGGACGTTGCCGCCGGAGGTCTTGAGCCGGCACGCGCCGAGCGGGCCGGCGGAGCGGATGTCACCCATCTGCATCTCGGCCGAGATCTGCGAGCCGCCGGGCAGCTCGATGGTGACGTCGGCCGACTTGAGCCGGTTGCGGGCGTAGTCGAAGGGGCGCGCCTTCGGGCCGGTCACCCGCAGCACTCCGTCGTTGTAGTCGACGCGGATCTGCTGGGCGGCTTTCACATCGAATTCGTTGGCGTCGTCGCTCGGGCGGACCTCGACGATCGTGTCGGTGCGGTCGCCGGCAACTATCCGTACGTCGCCGACGCCGAGTTCGAGCGTGACGGAGATCGGTCCGGGCGTTTCGTACTGTGGCATGGTTGTCCCCGCATCATGGGTGGGTGAGTCGTCCCCGCAGGCCGGGGGACGCGGTGTGAAGAAGCGTGGTGTGGCGACGGCGAACGGCGCGGTCAGCGCACCCAGCCGGTGAAACCCTGCTTGCTGCGTCTGGCGCTGCCGCGTTGCTCGGGCCGCTCGGTGGTGGGCTCCGGCCGCTGCAGGGCGGTGGCGGCCGCCCGGACCAGCCAGGCGTTCACCGAACGCCCCTCCTTGGCTGCGGCCTCCTCGATCGCTGCCTTGAGCTGCTCGGGCAGACGTACGTTGATCCGCGCAGCGGGGCCTTCCTCGGCGATCAGCAGCTCGGTGTCCGGCGCGCGGCTTGCCGGCGTGGCGGTGTCGTCGGCCGCGAGCCCGGGTGGATCGGTGGGCGGTGGGGTCACGACGAAGTTCGGGTCACGGCCGCGCAGGCGCAGCTCCACCGAGCCCGGGGCGAGATCCCGGGTGATCTCCTCGGTGGCGGCCGACAGCGCGTCGAGCAGCGTCATCCGGATCGCGGATTCGAGCGGCCCGGTCAGGCGCTCGACCAGCGCACGCGCCTCCTCGCCGCCGGCGTCGGCAAGCGTGGCGAACTCACGTCCGAGGTTGCTCACATACGTGGTCAAGTCCATGGTGCCATGGTGGCACACAGATGGCACCACTGCAAGAGACTTTGGCTCAGCCGTGTGCCACTTTGGCACCACCCTTGTTCATCTTCCTCCGCGGCGCACCATCTCGGCGATCCAGATGGGCGCGAACGGAGACGTACAGTTCGGCGGCGTCGGGTAGTCCTTGAGCACCTCCAGGCGCTCACCGATGTCGATCGCCCGGGCGCGGAACTCGGCGTGCTCGATCCCGACCTGCGCCAGGCAGTGGTTCATCGCCCACTGCAGGCGCGCCGGGGCGTCCTTCATCTCCGCCTCGATGTCGTCGAGCAGCCCCCCGAGGTCCAAGCCGTCGGGCTGTTTCGACACGCGCTCGACGGTCAACGCCCAGCCCGCACTCGCGACCACCGGATCCGGATCGGCGAACCAGGCCAGGCGCAGCTCCTCGGCGTACGGGCTCTTCTTGACCACGTAGTTCACGAGCCAGTCGTGCACCTTCGGGGTACCCGCCTCGCGCAGCATGACGTCCAGCTCGTCGCGCGTGAACGCCTTCGGACGGCAGATCAACAGCGCCAGCAACCTCGCGGCGCTGTCCCCGCTGTCCCACAGCCGGCGCGCGAGGTCCTGCTGTGTCTTCAGGCGCTTCGCGATCGCGCGCAGCTTGCCGAGGTTCACGCCGTGGTCGTCACCGTGCTTCTCGTTGACCTCGCGAATCCTCGGGTCCTCGAGCGCGGCCAGCTCGGCCATCACGTCGGCCACCGTAGTCTCCGTCACCTGAGCCTCCCGTCCGTCCGGACATGCTCCGCCGCCATTCCTCGGCGAGCCGACTCGGCCGGCATGCGGGTGCGCACGGAGCCTAACCTCGGCGCATGGCCATTGTTCGCTGTCAGCGCGGAGGACTGTTCGAAACCATCTGGGTGCCGCTGGTCTCGTTCAAGGCGGTACGCCTGGGGAGCCGTCGGTTCCAGCGTTGCCCGGTCCATGGTCGCTGGGAACTCATCGAGCAGGTGGATGCGGCCACGCTCTCCGACCAGGAACGCGCGCAGGCAGCCCGCTTTCCGGCCGGCCCCGTCCCGTAGGAACGGCTGGCGAAGCCGACCGACGGACACCAGGCCCGCCAGCAGCTACTCATGCGGTGACCGCGGGAAGCAGCGGCCGGGTAGCGGTGGACCGCTATGTTCGTCGATGTTGCGGGCGGTCACGGGACCCTGCCTGGCCACGCGGTAGGGGGCTGTTCATGTTCAAGGTGCGCGGTGTCGTTCTGCCCGAGCGGGAAGAGCGGACGTTCTGGATCGACGGCGACCGGCTGCGTACCGATCCGGTGCCCGGCGGCGACCTGATCGTCGACGGCGGATGGATACTGCCCGGGCTGGTCGATGTCCACACGCACCCGGGCAGCACCGACACCCCCGAGGACCCGTTCGACGAGGAGATCCTGCGCAAACACCTGGTGGATCATCGCGAGGCGGGTGTGCTGCTGGTCCGTACGCCAGGCACGGCGGGCCGCATCCCCGACTGGGTCGACGCCGATCCCGACCTTCCCCGGGTCCATTCAGCCGGGCGCTGGCTGGCGACTCCGAACCGGTTCGTGCCCGGGTACGGCCGCGAGGTCACCGAGGAGGAGCTGGTGGCCGCCGCAGTGGAGGAGGCGACCGCCGCGTCCGGATGGTGCAAGATCCACGCCGATTGGGGCTTCGACTATCCCCCGCTGCCGTTCGAGGTGCTGTGTGAGGTCGTGAAAGCCGTCCACGCCGTCGGCGGACGGGTGGCCACACACTGCCAGACCGCGCAGGGAACGCGTAACGCGGTGCTGGCCGGTGTCGACAGCCTGGAGCACGGCTGGTTCCTCGATCAGGAACTGATCGACCACATGGTCCACAACGGCACGGCTTTCGTCCCCACGCTGACCGTCTTCCAAGACAAGATCGCGGAGGTGCGCGCACGCGAGGACAGCCCGCGACGCGACTGGGCGCTGAAGGGTTGCGAAGGGACACTGGACACCGTCCGCGCCGCCGTGGACGCCGGCGTCCTGGTCCTGGCAGGGACGGACAGCTATCCGTGCGGCACGATCGCGACCGAGGTGGACTGGCTCATCCGCGGCGGGTTGTCGTCCGAGGCGGCGATCGGAGCCGCATCGTGGACAGCCCGGTCATGGCTCGGACTGCCGGGGCTGGTCGACGGCGCACCCGCGGACCTGGTCGTCTACGACAGTGACCCCGCCCTCGACCCGCGGGTTCTCGCCCATCCCAGCGCGATTATCCTGCGCGGGCGGGTCCACCGTTCCCGCCGCGCCTGACATCGGGGCGGACGCCCTTCCCGTCTTCGGATCGGAGCGAATGCCGCTACCCGCGGTGCTCGGCGCCCACTGCTCAACGTCTGCGGTGTCCTCCGCCATCGCTGCCGACGTTGGACACCGCTGCGGCGGATTGGATGCCGTCGGATGAACAGATTGCGCACCGATCAGTTTCCTGCGCTCGACTGGTCTAGTCTTCCGACACCGACGCAACGAAGGAATGGCGCCATGCGGAAACTGATCTACGGCATGAATCTGACCCTGGACGGCTACATTTCCGCGCCCGGCGACGACCTCGACTGGAGCGGGCCGAGCGACGAGCTTTTCCAGTGGTGGCTCGATCAGGAGCGGGCGATCAGCCTGTTTCTGTACGGGCGCCGACTGTGGCAGACCATGAGTGCCTACTGGCCGACCGGCGACCAGAGGCCGGGCGCCACCCCGGCGCAGATCGAGTTCGCGCGAAACTGGCGGGACACGCCGAAGGTGGTGTTCTCCTCAACGATCGACCAGGTCGACTGGAACTCTCGCCTGGTCACGGGCGACGCGATCGCCGAGATCACCCGGCTCAAGGCCGAGGACGGCGGGCCGATGAGGGTCGGCGGCGCCACGATCGCGGGGGCGGCCATGCGGGCCGGGCTGATCGACGAGTACGAGATCGTCACTCATCCGGTCCTCGTGGGCGACGGCACACCATTCTTCAGTGCGCTGGACGGCTGGGTGAACCTGAACCTGGTGGAGACGCGGACGTTTCCCCGCGGCGTGATCCTCACCAGGTACGAGACGAATCGCTGAGCGCGATTCCTTGAGGACGAGCGGCGAGCTCGGCCAGGTCGGAGATTTCAGCGGGTCCGGCCGGGTCTCGGAGGGTCAACTCGGCAACCCAAGGCACAGCGGCAACACCATCGCAGCGGTGGCCGCCAATTCGCGGTCGAGTACCTCGTCGCGGGGAACGAAGACCATGGCTCGTCCCTCGCCGAGCACGATGTCGTCCTGACACGCATCGGTGGTGCCGCGGAAGACGTGGACCGTGACGGTGTGTGGGAAGCCCTCCTCGAAGGGCCGCGGGCCAGACCACACCGGGTGCAGATCGGCGACGGTGAGGCCCGTTTCCTCCACCAGTTCACGACGAGCAGCCTGCTCCGGCGTCTCGCCGGGCTCGATGCGGCCGCCTGGCAGGCCCCACTGATTCGGCGAAACCTCGGCATGCTCGTCGCGGTGCTGCAGAAGCACCGCGCCTGACGCTTGGAGGAGCAGGACGAGCGCGACTTCGTAGCTGGCCACAGCAGATCCTCCCATGAGAACGCACGGAACCAGGCACCCGTACGCACCAGAGCCGCTCAGCGTACTGGCAGCGACCAGACGTAGGTGCCGGCCGCGGCCAGCTTTCGCCCGTCACCGCTGATCGTCGGTGGGGTGAGCGGGTGGAACGCGCCCGATCGGCTGGCGAACGTTCGGCCGGGCACACGTGCGGGCCAGTCGATGACGTCCAGAGTTGCGGCGTCCCACAGGAAAAAGGTGCCGTAGGTGTGGCCCGACCCGACGAGCGTACGGCCGTCTCGGGTGAAGGCGACGCCGGAGACGTCCTCGACAGCGTCACCGGCGATCGTCTCGTCGAGTTTCCGCAGCGACGGCACCTCGAGCATCACGATCTTGGAAAAGGACGGAAAGCTGAGGCGGTGTCCGTCCGGGCTGAAGGCGAGCGTGCCGGTGGGATTCGCCGATTGGGAGAAGGCGAGCTGCCTGCCGGTACGCACGTCCCAGAGGCGAATGCTGGAGTCGTCCGGCCCGTGGTGGTCGGCGCTGGCCAGCCACTGCCCGCCCGGGCTGAACACCAGCTCGCGGACGGATTGCGGATGGTCGTCCCGCCACTGCCTCTGCAGCTTGCCGGTCGCGGTGTTCCAGATCCTCACCATCGATTTGCCGCCATCACCGCCCGCCGTGGCAATCTCGTTGCCCGACGGGCTGACCGCCACCGCAGTGACGAACTCGTCGCCGGTGCGCAGCGACGGCCGCTTCCGCTGCCGGCTGGCCACGTCCCACAGCTCCACGAGGCCCACCCGCTGGCCCGTCGAATCCTTCCCCGCACACCAGCAGAGTGCCGCCATCAGGGGTGAAGGCCATGTCGTACGCGTCGGTCAGGTCGGTCCGGACCGGGACACCGTCCTGACGGCCCGCCCCGATGTCGAAGAACCGAAGCTCGGGGCGCGCCGAGGTGACGGTAGCCAGCAGTGGCGCCCGCGGGCTGAACGCCACGTCGTGAATCCAGCCGGCACCGCCGGCGAGGGTCAGCTCCGGTGCAACGATCCGCTCGCCGGAATCCGGCTTCGGGATCGTGCATCCGGCCGCCAGCAGAGTCAGCGCGGACACCAGAACGATCAGTCTGATCCTCGTCACGCGTTGCAGGATGCCAGGGCAGGCCAAACTCGCAGGACCTGCTCACCTCGTGACGGGATGACGGTCGGTGGGGTCGGCAGTGGTCTGGCCTTGTCTGTCGGCTGCCGTGTTGCCGGTCATGCGCTTGGCCGCGACAGCGCCGAGGGAAAGCATGGCGACCGCGGTGTTCACCGTCCAGAGCAGGGACTCGTCACCATCCGCAAACAGCGTCAGGATCACGACATTGACAAGCCAGTGCATCAACGTCGCTGCGCTGATTCGTACCAGAAGGCCATGTCCGGCGGTGAGCGCGGCCAGGGCCACCGACATACCGACCGCCGACATCAGAAAAACCAGGTAGGTCCAGACGCCTGAGGCCAATACGTAGAAGTGCCCGATTCCGAACAGTACGCCCGTCACCAGGCCTGCCCGGACGACCGGCAAACGCCTCTCGAGAGCCGGCTGCACCACGCCGCGCCAGCCGATTTCCTCGCCCGCGGCCCCCAGCAGTTGTACGACCAGCACGACCAACAACGGCGCGGGCAGCGTCGAAGGACTCAGCAGCGGCCAGCGCGATCCCTCGGCGCGGGTGACGATCAACAGAACGACTGCCACGGCACCCGCCATGGCGAATGCCACCAGGCAAGTCCGTGCAATGCCGGTCCTGATTACTGGCGGCCGCAACACGTACGGACGCCAGATCGACCAGACCACGGCGGCACCCACGGCGGTGGCGAAGACCGGCAACCTGACCAAGGACTCCGGCACACCGCTTCGCTGCTGTGCCAGAGCGAGTAACGGTGAAGCCAGTGCCGAGACCGCGAGGAAGACGATCAGAACAGCACTCAGGCGGCGGGTGGGCATGAAGAGCTCATTTCGACAATCGAAGCAATGCCTCGGGAGGCGGTGATCAGGCTTGCCATTTCGCCGCGGCGAGCCGTGCCCGTGCGGTTCGCGCTGACCACGCCCAGTAGCGAAGGCACGCGCCAACCCAACGCCGCAAACGCCACCGCGGCCGGCGTGGATGATCTTGATCGACTCACCCGCGCAAGACTAGAAGCACGAGCGGCGGGCTGTGTCACCCGGTCGGTCAGACGACAGCGCCGGCCGGTTACAGTGCGGCCCGTTGCCTGCTCCGCCGGGTTGATCGCGATCCACTTCCAGCGAACGGCCCGGTCGAGCGCCCCGCCGAGGATCCAATGGATCCGTTCAGTCCACGACTTTTACAGCGCATGGTCCAGCGGTAGGACGTGGGTGTTCATCCATTGCGCGAGCGCAGGTCGGTCGACGAGCACGATTCGGCACCGTCGGGCAACTTCGCGCGCCGGTCCCGTCGGGCTGCCGGAGGTCACCAACAAGGCAACGTCTGCGCCGTGAATCTCGCGGGCGGTACCCGCGAAGCGCTGCACATGAGGGCTGCCCAGGCTGCCGGCATAGCGCTTGCACTGCACGACAACACGGCGTCCGCAGGGTGATCGGCCGACAACATCAGCACCCATGTCACCGGCGCCGCCCTGCACGGTCACACCTCGATAGCCGCTGGCACGCATCAGCCGGGCTACGAACTGTTCAAACTCCGACCCACTCATGCCGTCGACGACCGAAACATGGCGTTCGTACGCGGCCAGCTTTCGCATGGCCCTCCACCTCTTGTATACCCAGGCACTTGGGCCGAGCAGGGCAACGAGCGCGATCGAAGTGAAGATGTACGGATGATCGTGGACCAATTGCGCAATGGCGGCCAGCGCCAGCAGGCCAATGCCCAGGGCCGTGGCGGTCGCGTTGCTCTTGTTGCGGCGGCGCTTCTTGGGCACTTCGACCTCCCGGAGTTCGACTGTGCACGGGAAGGCACATACGGAGAGTAGGGCGGGAATGCGAAACCGAGGGGACCTGGCAGGGAGCAGGACGGTCACATCAGAAGCGCGAGTCGTTAATGCAGGTGCCGAGTCCCACGCCTGCCGTGGAGGCGGCCACGGCCCTGCCGCCCCGCGTCAGGCCCAATCAAAGATGTGGCGCGAACCACAGATCTTGTCAGCAGACCCGCACTCAACGACACCCTCGATGCCACCGAGGCCCCCGTTTGGTGAGGCTTGACGCGGCCGTCAAGGGCCAGAGGAAGCACGCTCGTACTTCCCCACGCAGTTACGGAGACATCGGGCCAGAATCGGCGTCTGACCGTGATTGATGTTGAGCGAAGGCGGCTCGTCGCGCGGTCAAGCCCCCGCTACCGTCGCCGCATGCCCGAACTGATCCTGCCGACGACCCGCCTGCACGCCGCCTTCCTGGACTGTCGTGACGACTGGGGCCCCGGCCTCCACGAGGACGGCTTCGGCCTGGGCGCCGACGACGACGTGGACTCACCCGACGGCTTCGCCGCCTGGGTACACCAGCGGACCCGGCTGACCCACCGGGCCGGGACGCCCTGCCCGCCCGAGATGCACGGCTCACCCCGGTGGATCGTCGAGGACGGCCGGGTACTCGGCGGGATCGCCCTGCGCCACTACTTCCACGACCGATTCGGCCACATCGGCTACGGCGTACGCCCGTCCGCGCGCCGCCGCGGCCTTGCGAGCTGGGCCCTGGGCCAGATGCTGGCCGAAGCCCGCGCCGCCCTGGGACTGGACCGCGTTCTCATCCCGTGCCTCGCGCACAACATCGCCTCAGCCCGCACGATCGAACGCAACGGCGGCGTCCTCGAAGGCATCCGCCACAACGGGCACAACCTGGTAAGGCGCTACTGGATCAACCTCGACCACGCCCCTGACTCGGGGCTCAGCCACAGATAGCGGTTGAGGCTGGCCTCAGGCGGAGGGCGGCCCCCTCCCTGAGCTGGACCGAAGCAACGGCCTTTGTCGGCGTGCGAGTTCAAGTGCAAAGTCGGGTACGTCACCTGCGCAAGGCTTAGGACCCGAAGCACTCGGGACGCCACGACGGCGGCCCGGCGACTCGCGTCTGTCACTACCTGTGAGTAGGCGGCCACTGTGGGCTGACACCCGGATTTCGCATGTGAGTGATGTCAAATGACAACCTTTGAGGCCCTGGCCACTGTGGCCGATAGATTGCGGTAGCCAACGGCGCAAGGTAACCGGGAGACGCAATGAACAGACCTTTCGGTCGTCTGACCATACTCGTCACTGCCATCGCGATCGTGTTCGGTTTCGCGGGACCAGCGCAGGCGGCTACGAAAACGGTCAAACGCTGCAACCGCTACGTATGCGCCACCTTTAAGGTCACCACCGCAGGCCGGAAGGTAACGGTTCGTACGACCATCGCCAGGAAGGTCAGAATGTACACCTGCAACTCCTGGGCTGGCGTCACACCACCCCCGCCAACCGGCGGAGATCCAGTCGCCTTCGGCGATCTGACCCACCGCCGTTCCGTGACCTACAGGTTCACTAGCAAGAAGTCCACCACCTACACGTTTGGACTTATGTGCACGACTGCGCCGCCAGCCTGGAAGGACGCCTCCATCAACTCTCGGATCAAAGTCAGACTCTGAAATGTAGTCGGAGCAAGGCACTTGAATGGGTCCCGGAGCTGTCACGATCTGGCGGTTCCGGGCCTCCTTTGTATCCGTTCGCGCCTGGAAGCCTTACGGGTCGCACGGCGCGGCGAAAGCTCGCATCCAGGCCAGCGGTCAGGTCGACGCCCTCATTGTCTCCGCGCCGCAGACTGTCCGGCATCCGCTGCGCGAGCCGACCGGCAAGCATCGCATCCGCGGTTGCGCCGCCCTCCGACCTGGGTCGATCACCGACCCGGCTGCGGCCTACAATCTGGCCCTGCACAGCGCCGCCCGGCGTTAATTGGCCCGGCAGGCCGAGATCGACGACCTCGACGTCCATCTGACGGCCCTGGTCACCGCCGCACCCGATCTCGTCGCACTGCCCGGCGTCGGCGTCGGCACCGCAGGGCAACTGATCGTCACCGCTCGCGACAACCCGATCGCCTGCGCTATGAGGCGGCGTTCGCCCGCCTCTGCGGAGCAGCACCGATCCCGGTCAGTTCCGGACGCACCGACCGGCACCGACCGGCACCGTGGCGGCGACCGCGACCCGAACAGCGCCCTGTAGCGAATCGCCCTGCTCCGCATGCGCTGCCATCCACCCACCCGCGGTGTGCGACTCGTATCTCATGCCGCCCAGAAGATCGTGCATTGACCGTGACGCGCGGCCGCGCGGTAGAAGTTGGTCAGGTCGTCGTACCTATCGGCTAGGCGGATTCGGTAGGACTCGACCTGCTCATCCGAGAATGTGGGCGTCACGATCCGCTGGAGCGGCAGCGGCCGCCCGTATGTCGGCGACTCGCGGTCGAAGTCCACGCGCACCGTGTCCCGTTCCACCAGTGCGTCGCGCAGACGCGGGACAAGTACGGTGAACGGTGTCTGCTCGAGGAGGTCAGATGCCTCCACCACCTGATCGGGATCCAAAGAGCGGGCGTCGCCCAGGGCGCCGAACGCGGTCTCCTCGTCCGGGAACAATGCCCCGGAGCGGAATGGGTTGACCCGGAAGCCGGCGGCAGCGAACAGCGGCGCGAACACCTTCCATTCCCAGTCGAGTTCAAGCCGCTCCACCCCGTCAAACGATGTCACGCGGTCGTACGCGGTTGCCGCGTCGGCTCGAATCTCCTCCCGCAATTCCGGCGAAAGGCGGATGACATCACCGAGCAGGCTCATCGCTCATCAACTCCCCGTCGGCCGCCGGCTCAAGCGTGCAGTAGCAGCTGGTCGATGACGCAGACCCGGTAAACCCGACCACGACCGACAGGCGCCGGGAGACCGTTGACGGCTGGTACCGGCGGATGTCCTGCAACCAGTGTACGTACCGCTCGATGTCCACCCGGACCGCGGCGAGCGGGTCGATCTCCCGATCGGTACACCACTGGAGGAAGATCCGCAGGTCGGACTCGGTGTGGATTCTGGTCTGTCCGCGGTAGCGGCCCAGGTACGCGGCGACCGCGGCTCGCAGGACGAACTCGTTGACAGGTACGACATTGACGCGCAGACAGACGATTCAGCCATCCTTGACCGTGCGTCACCACGACGCTGAACACCAGCTTTCCGGAGTGGCAGTTGAGCGCATCTGGTCGTGGCCCCGCAACGCTTCGCTGGAATTGTAAGCGCCCCGAATGTTCACTCTCCTTGATGCCCTATGCGCATGCCATGCAGAAGCGGGCGAACGGCCGCGCGGCGAGCCGTTCATCGCCGATCGGCTGCCCGCATCGTTCGCAGACGCCGTAGGTCGCCGCGTCCACCCGACGCAGCGCGTCGTCAACGTCGGCGATCCGCTCCCGCGCCCCGGCCAGCAGCGCGGTCAACTGGGCGCGTTCGAAGCCGATGGTGGCGCCCTCCGGGTCGTGCTCGTCGTCGGCATTCGAATCCCGCGATGCCAGGAACAGCGCCTCCAGATCCTGGGCCAGCGTCGCCGCCTCAGCCTCCGCCCTCGCTCGCAGCCGCAACAGCTCATCCCGGACCACATGTGCAGCCTAACGGCCTCAGCCAGCACAGACAGGCCATGGAGGGGTCGCGCACGGGTGGCGGCAGACATCCGGATGCCGCACAGCGACGACCGTCACGTTTCGCATCCTTCAGATCACGAGACGTTACGTTTGCCTCTCCTGCTCATAGCGGAGCCCTTCGGACCGGCGTTGCGGGGCTTACATCCGGCTCATGGCCTTACGCGCCAGTGTGGTCAGCGCATTCTCGCTCGCGCCGACCACACAGACGTTCGCCGTTCCGCGGTGCGCGCAGAGCGTCTGTGCCCGTGCGACGTATCCGGCCTGGTCGCCCACGTCTGTCACGGTGCGGACCTCGCCGTTGGCGATGCTGGCGGCGCCGTTGATCGCCTTGTGGAAGACGTCGTCGCCCCCCGCCGGGTATGCCTCGATCAGCAGGATGTCGTTGCCGGCGGTGAACCGGCAGATCCGTACCAGGTCGCCGGGTGTGGCGGTGCCCGACCCGTAGTTCCTGCCGGTGGCGGCCTTGACCTCGGCGGCCGTCACCAGGGAGCAGGCGTCGGCCGAGGCACCGCCGGTGGCCGGCGATCCGGTGGCCGGTGCGGCGACGGCCGCCGGGCCGGTCGTGGCGCTCGCCGGGGCCGACTCGCCTGCGGGCTGCTGCGCCGCCGAGCGGCCGCAGCCCGCCGGGGCCGTGGCGGGCAGCACCGCCATGGCGAGCAGGGCAAGGGAACGCGCCGCCGCGCCGCAACCTGTCATGTCCGGTCCTCCGTCGCAAGATTTGTGACGTCGATGGTGCACCATGGCGTAGTTCTATGGCGACACGCGGAGGGATGCCGTTCGCATACTGCTGCTGGACCACGAATCGGCGGCGCAAGCTTCGCAACGAGCATGCGACGTCGACGAGCACGGCCCGTCACCCGTGTCGGCTACCCGTCGGGCCGGCATCTACCCCGAAAGAGCCGAGGCAGCTCGCTGGTCAGCCTCGCTGCGTACACCCGACGTTGGGGGCTCCTCTCCCGGCCGTAACCGAGAGCCAGCCCGCCACCCTCGGAGGTCGGTGCCAGCGGCGATCAACTCGGTAGCCGAGTAGTGCTGCAGGGCGTGCAGGTGCCGGGCTAATCCCCGCTGGGTGGATGGCGCGTGGAGGGGGAATCTACCCAGGTGGCGCCGTGGCTTCGCTCGGGTACTGTCGTGGCTCGGCTCGGGCGGTCGCGCCCGGGCGCCGCCTCCCGGAAGGAGCCCGATCGTGATCTCTGTGAACCTCGACGACGTGCTGGACAAGGCGTACGAGTCCAGCTCCCTCGCCGAACTGGCCAACGCGCCGGTCGCGGCGCTGTCCGGTGTAAGCGAGGCCGACGCGGAGGCTCTGCAGAAGGCATTCAACATCAAGACCGTCGCCGACCTGGCCGGGAACAAGTACATCCGCGCCGCGCAAGCCATCGTCGAACTCAGCCAGATCAGCAAGTAGCCGCGTCGCCGGCCACCGGGTCGACAGCCCAGCAGTCGACCCGGTGGCGCAGGACCGCACTCACGTCGGCAACGCGGTTGTCGTCCACTCGCGACGCCAGCGCCGACCCACACTCGGATCGACGTCAGCGGCGCGGGCGATGTCCGCGCCACTCGGGGACCTCCCCGCGGCGATCTCCTTCATCCACCACTCGTGCGCGGACTCTTTCGCAGCCCTCGGTGCCGGTGTCCGGCGCGGAGCACGAACCTGCGCTGCCCGCGACGGTGAGCTGTCGGCCACCGGGCGCGCCGGCATCCGACCGGAGAGGGCCGACGCGGCCCGCTGGTCCGCCTCGCTGAGCCACGTGGTGGCTCCTCCCCCGCCATGACCGAGCCGGCCCGCCACCGTCCGGACGTCAGTGCCGGCGGCGATCAGCTCCGTCGCCGAGTAGTGCCGCAGTGCGTGCAGATGACTGTCGATCCCTAAACGCTTGGCCAGCCGGTCATATCGCTGCGTCATGGTGTCCGGCACAGGGAACGTACTCCCGTCCGGCGACGCGGAGAACACAAACGCTGCGGGCGACAGATCCAGGCCGAGCGCATCGAGTCGCTCCTCCCAGCGGCGCTTGTGTTCGGCCATCACCGCGGCGGTATCGGCGTCGATGACGGTGCGCCGCTGCTGGTGGGTCTTCGTACCCTTCACCACCAGCTCCCCGCCCGCGCCCACGGAGATCGCCCTGCGCAAGGGTGACGACGACGTTGGTGTCCAGGTCGACGTGCTGCCAGCGCAGCGCGCAGAGTTCGCCGCGGCGCGCTCCGAGCGTCATGGCGCACCACACGAAGGTCCCCCAGTCCGGGTCACGCCACGCCTCGGTGACGATCCGGGCCGCCTCGTCGACGCTCGGCGGCTGCGGATCCGGATGCGGCAGCGCCGGCTTGTCCGCCCGCTCCGCCGGGTTGATCGCGATCCACTTCCACCGCACCGCCCGGTCCAGCGCCCCGCTGAGGATCCAGTGGATCTGCCGAATCGTGGACACGGACAGGCCCACGCAGGCATGCCGGCGGCAACGGTCGTCGCACTCGTGCGGCCGCGGCGTCCGGTGCTGGACATACCGGCGGCCGTCGCAGTGATCCCGGCACTTACGCAGCCGGGCATAGAACGTCTCCAACAGCTCGGCGTCCACCCTGGCCACCTGGACGCCGCCCAGCATCGGCCGCACATGCTTCTCGATCTTCAGGACATAGCCGCGCCTCGTGGACGGTTCGGCGTGGAGCACTTCGAGCCACCGGTCCAGCAGCTGGTTCACCTTCGCCCTGGTCCGCGGGTTGCGCCGCTCGTCCACCTGGTTCAGCAGCCGGGTCCACGCCTTCTCCGCCTCCCGGGCCGCGTTCGATCCAGGTGGGATCACTTCGGTGAGGTCGTGCCGCCGCTTCGTCAACGGGTCGGGGCCGGCATACACGCGGACGCGGAGCGCGCCGCTGGGAAGGGCATCGATGGTGCCGCGCTGTCGCTGGCGGGGGCCGCCTGTCACGTCATGAGCCCGACGCTAGCACCGTTTGCGTCACGCGCCGTGTCATGTGACGCTGGACCGAGCGGGTTCCCGCCACATTTTTGCTGGTGGGGCGGGCGGGACTCGAACCCGCGACCGAGGGATTATGAGTCCCCTGCTCTAACCCACTGAGCTACCGCCCCCGTACCGGCGGCGATCCTATCCCGCGCATCCATCTCCGAGCCACCGAACCATGCAACGCGTCCAGGTGGCGGCCGCCTGGACTCGCCTGCCGGATACGACCGCTCACGCCGCGGTCGGCCTGGCGTCAGCATCGCAGGTGCAGCTCGCCCGCCGACGCCCAGTCCGGCTCGGGAGACCGGATTCTGGGAGGACTGGAAGAACGACCACTTCGACGACCTGTGGGGAATCCCGATCCCGAAGCTGCCGGAAGCACCGGTCGGTGTGCCCGGCGAACCGGTGCCGATCGAAGTCCCGATCGTCGGGTGACCAACGAATAGAGGCCGACCAACGATGGAGGACCAACCAGTGACCGAGACCTAGTTGTCGACCGCCGGCGTCGACTGGCTGCGTCAAGAACTGCTCGACCCCCGCACACGGTCTATCTCAACGTCGAACAGCTCAACCAGTACGGCGAGGCGCAGCGCCGGTCCTTCAGCGCACAGATCACTCCGCCCCAGCATGCACCCGGATGGCTGCAGCTCAGCGTCTACTGCCGTCGCCGGAGGCGACCGACCCGGCCACGGGCGCAGAGGTCCAGCAGCGCTGGCTGACCGCGTTCGCGGAGCTCGCCGACCTGGTCAATCCGGGCTTCGGGCACATTGCCCCGTACGCGCACGGCGGGCAGACCGCGTCCGAGGCCCGGATCGACAAGAAGCAACATCCCGGCCGTGAACTGCGGGACCCGTCCTGGACGGTCGGCCGGTGCCGGCAGGTCCTGCGCGGATATTCCTGGGTCACGATCCTTGCCGGAGATCTCGCGGACCGGGTCGGCGGCGCCGAGGCACTGATGTCAACCGGAGCGTTCGTGGCGGCGCGCCGGCTCGCGAACGGTGGGATGTGGCTGCAGGCCACCGCCGACTACCGCGAATACGACGAACGGGCCTCCGACCCGGTCTTCCGGGCACTGGTCCCTGCTGCTTCCGGGGGCCCCGGTCCGCCGGCCCAGGCGGCGGGCCAGCCTCCCGTGATCTTGGTGTACGCGGACCCGGCCGCAGCGGCCGACGACCGCCCGAGGTAGCCAGGGGCCGCGGAGCCGAGACAGCGGCCCACTCCAGCGGCCCCGCGAGGGCGGGGCAGACCTCATGAACGATCGAGCCCCAGGCCATGGGCCTGGGGCTCGTGATGGTGCTGATGAGGCTCCCCCGATTGGACTCGAACCAATAACCTGCCGGTTAACAGCCGGCTGCTCTGCCAATTGAGCTACAGGGGATCGCTGCCGACGCGCCGGGTAACCCGGATCGTCGTGGCGACCCGATAAACAGTACAGGACGCGGCGGGAGTTGTGCGGGGCGGGTGGTGGGACGCGCCGAACGGGCGAAACCCCGGGTTACGTGTATGACGGACCGGCAGGATGGGTACGTAACGGAGCAGACGCACCGCGCGTCACCGAACGGAAGGAGCCGCCATGCGCGGAAAGCTCATGTTCATCAGCGGTCTCGCGGCGGGCTTCGTCCTGGGCAGCCGGGCCGGCCGGGAGAAGTACGAGGAGATCCGGGCCAGCGCCAAGAAGGTGTGGGAACACCCGACGGTGCAGGAGGCCGCCGGTGTTGCCCAGGCGCAGGCCACCAAGCTGTACAGCGAGGGCAAGGACAAGCTGAACTCGTCGAAGGTCGGTGAGAAGCTGCATGCGATGGCGGACTCGGCTGCGGACAAGCGCCCCGCGAGCATGACGGCGTCCACCGACTCTCTGGCCGGGTCGAACAGCGCCGGCAAGACGTACTGACGCCGTACGTGAGCGAGGCCGTCCCGTCCGGGGCGGCCTCGTCGCGTGTGGGATCAGGCGGCCTGGGCCGGGGCGGGGGGTGTCAGGCCGCGGCCGGTGAGTTCGGCATGGACGTACGAATAGTCGGCGGCGACGGAGTCGGCCCGCGCGGCCGGGTCCGTGGGGCGGGTCCAGCGCGGCGTCGCGATGTCGATCGGCGCGCCGGGGGGCCGCGAGATGTCCGGCGCGTCCGTGGCCACGTCGATGAACTCCGTGGCAGGCGTGTCACCGGCCAGCAGGTGCCGCACGGCGGCACGCCACACCTCGGTGGTGGCGGTCAGCGGTGGCGCCGGATCGGCGTGCAGGGGCGCGGGACAGCGCACCCGCCACGGGCCGGGTGGCGCGGCGGCGAACGCCTCGGGCAGGTCCTCGAAGAAGTCCCCGCCGCGTGTGGTGACCGGGCATGGCCGGGCCTCGTCGAGGTACGCCCCCAGCGCGTCGGCGGCGGCTGCCGGGTCGGTGGCCTCGACGGCCGCGGTCACCTGGGCTTGGACGATCGACAGTCCGGCCCCGGCGAGACGGGCGAGCGCGTCGGCCGGGTCCTGCCAGGTGCAGGCAAGGTTGGCGAGGTCGAGGCTGACACCGAGCCGGTCCTTGTCGATGTCCGCGAGGGCCGTGGCGGTGCGTTCGGCGGTGTCCAGCACGTGCCCGGGGGCGGGCTGGAAGCCGACCCGGACGGCGCGGCCGGTCTGCCAGGCGACCTCGGCGAGCCCGCTGGAGAGCCGGGGAAGGATGCGGGCGCAGGACTTCTCCCGCTCGGAATCCCATTCCTCGCGGCGCCCCAGGCCGAGGGTGGTGACGGCACCGCGGACGGTGTCGTCGGGCAGCAGGTCGACCAGGACGCGGGCGAGGTCGAGCGTGTAATCCAGCCGGGCCGTACTGCTCCAGTCAGGCTGACTACGCAGCGTATACGGATCGTCGGCATACCGTACGCCACTGAGGGTGACGATTTCGAGCCGTCGGGCGTCGAGTGCGGCCCGCAGCCGTAGCCGGGCACGGCCGTTACCGGCCAGCGCGGATGCCAGGGCGGGTGACAGCCACAGGCTGACTCCCAGGGTGTCGACCTCCAGGCGGGCACGGACGGCGCCGGCGTACACGTCCAGCTGGGCGATGAGTGTGGTGAGATCACGGGCGGGCGGAAGGTCGAGGCCACAACCGAGGTGGACGATTCGGCCCGAACGGTGACGCAGCCGCATCAGTGCCCTCCCTGGACCGGTGCCGCGCCGATGCAGATGCAGATGCACGTGCATCGGAACGTGCGTGAGCGTCCAGTATGGATCAGTTGATCGTCGGCTTCCGATGTTCGCGTGGCGGACCGCAGCGTTGCCATGACGCCTCCATCCGTGGGTTGCTCGTCCCGGGATACGAGGGTGGGCGGCCCGCCGGATCACCGGTCCCACGGATGCGCGACGCTGCGACCGGCCCGAACACGATCCCCGGGACGAGGACGCATCGCCGCCTGTCTATCAGCTTGCCTGCGGTGACCTGCTTCGGGAACCCGTCGAGGACAAGTCGGCACACCACGGAGAGCAACGGCCTACGTGCATCAAATGCACGTTCGGACAGGATCACTCCAACGGAGGACGAGACTCCCATCACGGCCGGGATCCCGCGCCGGGCTACCGCATGCTGAGGCCCTTCTCGCTGCCCTTCTTCAACTTGCGGTCGTCACGCAGTTGCAGGTAAGGCTCGTCGCCGGGCGAGTGGCCGGCCGCGATGGCGCGACTGCGTTCCAGCTCGGCATCCAGTTCGGCGCCCAGCAGAATCGCGATGTTCGAGATCCACAGCCAGACCAGGAACGCGATGACACCGCCGAGCGTGCCGTACGTCTTGTTGTAGTTGGCGAAGTTGGCCAGATAGATCGCGAACGCCGCTGAGGCGACGATCCACAGCAGCACCGCGAACACGCCGCCGGGGCTGATCCAGCGGAAGCCGCCTGTCTTCGCGTTCGGTGAGGCCCAGTACAGGATCGCGAACATCAGGCTGACAAGGACCACCAGCACCGGCCACTTCACGATGTTCCACGTCGTGACCGCGGCCGAGCCCAGGCCGATGTGGTCGCCCAGCACCTGGGCGAGATCGCCGGTGAAGACCACGATGAACGCCGAGGCCACAAGCATGACGCCGATGACGGCGGTGACCCCGACCCGGATCGGCAACGTCTTCCAGATCGGGCGGCCCTCGGGCACGTCGTAGATGGCGTTGGAGGCGCGCATGAACGCGGCGATGTACCCGGACGCCGACCAGAACGCGACCACGAGACCGACGACGGCGGCCAGCCCGGCGGAGCCGGGATCCTTCACCTGCACCAGCACGGTGTTGACGAGGCCCTGCAACTGCTCGTTGGGCGCAATCTCATGGATCGCGTCCTGCACGGTCCGCTGACCATCCGAGCTGAGCATGCCCATCACCGAGACCAGCACCAGGGCGGCCGGGAAGATCGACAGGACGCCGTAGTACGTCAGCGCGGCAGCCCAGTCCGACAGGTTGTCCTGGGAGAACTGTGCAAACGTCCGCTTGAGCGCTTCGACCTTGCCCTTCCCCGACAGGTCCGACGGGCCGCGCGGACCGTCCTCCGGGCCCGGGATCGACCGATCGTGCGCGCGGTCCGCATCCCCCGACGCCGACCCGTCGTCCGCGCTGTCCGCATCCCCCGGAGCCGACCGGCCGCGGTCGGCGTCTTCCAGGTGCCGTGCGGTGTCGCGTTCGCCGGCCTCGGTGGCCCGTACGTCGTCCGTCCTCACGTCAGGCTTGTGAAAGTGCTTCATGGCGGGATTCCCCTCCGGGCCCGTGCGACGCTGCATCTGCCTGGCCGCCGCCCGCGGGCATGCGGCCCGCCCACCTTGTTCCCGCCACCAGTGTGGCCTAACCCACCCCCGCACACGGCGTAACCGGTGAGTGCGCGGATGCGGCCCACCCTTACTTGCACAGGAGCCGCTCCATCCGCCGGCCCGCCACCGCCAGCCCTACGGCGACCACGGCGAGCAGGTACGCCACGTCGGCGACCTGACCCGGCGTGAACGTGCCCGTGGTGATCCCGCGGATCAGGTGGACCGACCGGTACAACGGGGTGACCTCCACCAGCCAGCGCAACACCGGCGGGTACGCCTGCGCGGGCACGAACGTCCCCGAGAACAGGAACAGCGCGAACTGCACCGCCACCATCAGGTCGAAGTCCTGCCAGCTCCGCATGAACGTCGACAGCGCCATGCCCGCCCCGCCGAACGCGAACCCGACCAGCACCGCCGCCACGAACGCCACCAGGGCCAGCCCGATCGTGGTGAGGCCCATGGCCACCATGACCACGAGGAACGCCGCGGCGTACAGGTTGCCGCGGATCATCGCCCAGGCCAGCTCGCCGAGGGCCACCTCGATCGGCCGCACCGGGGTGGCGAGCATCCCGTCGTACAGCCGCATGTACTTCATCTTCCCGAAGAAGTTGAAGGTGGTTTCGGACAGCGCCCCGCTCATCGCGGACGAGGCCAGCATCGCGGGCGACACGAACGCCGCGTAGCCGACCACCCGGCCGTCGGGCAGCCGCAGATCACCGATCAGGGCGCCCACGCCCACTCCGATCGAGAACAGGTAGAGCACGGGCTCCAGGAAGCCGGAGAGCAGCACCACCCAGTACGCGGTGCGCAGCGCAGCCATGTTGCGCTCCACCACCGACGCGGAACGGCGGCTGGAGCCCTCGAAGGCCACCAGCCGTGGCAGCACCAGAGTCACCATCACGTCCCCCTCACACCACGAGCCGACGGCGGAACTGCCGGTACGCCAGCCACCAACCGATACCTGCCCACGCCCCCAGGAACGCGACGTGCGCGGCCACCGGCCACGCCGGTGCCACGCCGAGCGTCGCGGCCCGGCTCAAATCCACGGCGTGCCACAGCGGCAGCGTGTACGCGATCGCGCGCAGCACGGCCGGCAGTGACTCGACCGGGAAGAACACCCCGGAGAACAGCGACATCGGCAACACACCCAGCCGGAACAGGATCGCCAGGTAGCTGTCGCTGCGCACCGAGGACGCGTACGCGAACGTCGGGGTTGCCACCGCGAGCCCGACCAGTGCGCCGACCAGCACCGTGACCGGGGCCCACGCCGAGTGCATCGTGCCGAACGCCGCGGCGATCAGCAGGAACGCGCCGGCGCTGGACACCACCCGGAACACGACGAACGCGAGGTGCCCGGCGAGGATGTCCGCCACCCGCAGTGGCGCGGCGGCCTGCCCGAAATACACGCGGATCCACTCGAAGTTGCCGAGCACCGGCCACGACGAGTCGCCGATCGCCACCTGCGCGGCGGTCGACGCGATCAGCCCGGGCACCATCCAGTCCAGATAGGGCACCCCGCCGACGCCGCCGGTGACGTACGCCCCCACGCCCACCCCGAAGCCGAGCATCGTCATCAGCGGCAGCACGAACGACGACAGCACGCTGGAACGCCAGATGCGCCGATAGGTGACCAGGTGGTACTCCAGCACCGACAGCGTCGCGGTCACGACGCCCGCCCCACGGTCGGCGGGTTACCCCGATCGGGGGTGCGTGCCGCAGCGGCCCTGTCGGTGCGGCTGCGCGGCGTGGCAAAGTGAATGGCGCCGCACGCACCGAGGAGGTACGTGGCGTGCCCGCCACCAACCCGCACCGACCGGACCCGCACCGGGTCGAATTCGCCACCACCGACCCCGACAGTGCCCAGCGTTACCTCACCGCGGCCTACGACGCGACCATGGCCATCAGCGGCGATCACCGGGCCTACCGTTTCCGGCACGTGCGGTTCGACAGTGGACCGTTCCATCTCGACACCCTGGATCACCGCGCCACCACCGAATACCGCTGCGGGCCGGTCTCGACGGTCGTCGTGGGGCGGGTGCACCGTGGCGTGCGCACGGACCTCGACCTCGACGAGCGCTTCGGACCCGGCGACCTCGGCCTGCACGCCCACGCGGACCGGCCGTACCACGTCCGGCAGGAGTCCGTGCTGGAGTCGGTCGTCGCCCTCCCGCCGGAGGCGGTCGCCGAGGCGGCCTGCAACCACCCCGACGGCCCGCTGCCGCCGCTGCGGTTCACCGCGCTGCGCCCCGCCCACCCGGCCGACGCGCGCCGCTGGCTGCGGGTCGTCGACTACGTCTCCGAGACCATGCGGGCCGCGCCCGACTTCATCACCCACCCGCTGCTGGTCGGCCCGTTCACCCGGCTGCTCGCCGCCGCGCTGCTGACCGCGTTCCCCAACACGTGCCTCGCCGAACCGCATCACCACGACCGCACCGACGCCACCCCGGCGGCGCTGACGCGCGCGGTCGCCTACATCGACGCCAACGCCGACCTGGACATCACCGCGGTCGACATCGCCCGCGCCGCCCACGTCAGCGTGCGCGCCGTCCAGCTCGCCTTCCGCCGCCATCTCGACACCACCCCCACGTCCTATCTGCGGCGCGTCCGGCTGGAACGCGCCCACCAACAGCTACTGGACCTCAAGCCCGGTGACGGCATCACCGTCGCCGAGATCGCCGCCCGGTGGGGCTACGCCGACCGGAGCCGGTTCGCCGCCGCCTACCGGACGGCTTTCGGCCGGTCACCCGGCCGGACGCTGCGCGGCTGAGCAGCAACCCGAGCGCGTCCTTCGTCAATCCACGAGTGTCCGGCCGGTCAGGTGCAGGAAGACGTCCTCCAAGCTGCTGCGGCGCACCAGGACGCTGGCCGGGGCGAGCGCGCGCCGGTGCACCTCGGCCACCGCCTCGTCGCCGTCCGCCACATACAGCAGGATCCGGTCGGGCAGCACCTCGACCCGCTCCCCCACCCCGTCGAGCTTGCCCGCGACCAACTCCTGGGACTCCACGTGGAACCGCAGCTCCACCACCTCGCGGGTCGAGTGCCGCTCGATCAGCGCCCGGGGCGAACCCTCCGCCACGATCCGGCCGCCGTCCATCACCACGAGCCGGTCGCACAACTGCTCCGCCTCGTCCATGTAATGGGTGGTCAGCACCAGGGTGACGCCCTGCTGCTTGAGGCGGAACAGCCGCTCCCACACGAGGTGGCGGGCCTGCGGGTCCAGGCCCGTGGTCGGCTCGTCGAGCAGCATCAGCTCGGGCTCGTTGACCAGCGCCCGGGCGATCGTGAGCCGCCGTTTCATGCCGCCGGACAACGGCTCGACCTTGCTGGTAGCCCGCTCGCTGAGCTGCACGAAGTCGAGCAGCTCGGCGGCGCGGGCGCGCGCCACCCGGCGCGGGATGCCGAAGAACCGGGCGTAGGTCGTCAGATTTTCCTGGACGGTCAGCTCGGGGTCGAGATTGTCGAGCTGGGGGCACACCCCCAGCCGCGCCCGGATCGCCGAACCGTCGCGGCGGGGATCGCGGCCGAGGATGCGCAGCACACCGTCGGTCGGCGGCGAGACGCAGCCGATCATCCGCATGGTCGAGCTCTTGCCCGCGCCGTTCGGCCCGAGGAAGCCGAACGACTCGCCGCGCGGCACCTCGACATCGATGCCGTCGACCGCGGTGAAGTCACCGAACCGCTTGATCAGACCGCGCGCCGTGATCAACGGTTCGTCGATGAGTGGTTGGTCGCTCACCCGGCAGACGCTAGTGAGGGGGTCCGACATTCCGCGCCGGAATCACGGCAGCGGGGCGGTGGCCTCCTGCGCCGCCTCGACGAGCTCCCCGGTGAGCTGCACCACCGACTCCGCGTCCACGGGCGTGCCGGAGTCGTAGCGGACCGCCCAGCTCAGGCCGTCTACGCCGCTGATGCGCCGGCCCACCACCCGCACCCCGCCCGCCGGTAGCTGGTGGTGCTCCGTGTACGCCACCGAGCGGGTCACCCGGGCCCGCACCTGATCCGGCAGCTCCCACGGCTCCAGCAGCAGGTACGTCACCACGGGACCGTCCACCAGCACGGTGTAGCCGTCCCGCTGCTCCGCCACCTCGGCGGGGGTGATCCGCAGTTCCCGGCCGGACCAGGCGGCCTTGTGGATCTCGTGCCAGCCGGTCCGGGCACGGTCGGGCAGCCACAGCCCCCGGTTCGTCGCCACGGCCACCGGGCCGCCCGGCTCGGCACCGACGTACGCCCACGCCAGCACCCGTTCGTCGGGCTGCAGGGCGGGGCGGGCAGCCGCGGGCAGTTTCGGGCGTCGTCGGAGCAGCTTCACAGTCCACCTGCCGCTTGGTCGCGCAGCGCACGCGCATGCTGTTCGAGCGAGAAGAGTTCCCCGGCCAGCGCCAGGTACTCGTCCTTGTGGGCGACGGGGTTCACCCGCTGCACCTTGGACTTCAGGTCCCGGATCCGGGTGGTCACCGCGCCGACCTGCAGCCGGGCCAGGGTCACCTGCACGTACCGGGGGTCGGGCTCGGCGTCGACGTGCAGCGGCTCCACCGCAAGCTCGCCGACCAGCGCCTTGCCGCCCAGATCCGTGCACGCGTCGCGGACCGCCTCGATCCACACCGCGCCGCCGGTCGCCGCGGCCGTGCCACCCGCGTCGGCGATGGCCACACGCACGGCCTGCGACACCGGATGCCCGTACGTCTCCGGGCCCAGCGCGTCGAACATCGGCCCGGCCAGCACCGGCAGCTGCAGGGCCAGCTTGAGTGCCTCCCGCTCGACCAGCCGTTGCGGGCTGTCCGCGGGCTGCGCCGGGATCCGCGGGGACGGGGCCGGGGACTCGCCGCCCGCGGCGGCGGCCACGGCCCGCTGCACCGGCTCGATGTCCATGCCGAGATCGCCGGCGAGCTTGCGGGCGTACTCGGGGCGTTTCTCCCGGTCCTTGATCTTGGCGACCAGCGGGGCCGCGCGCCGCATCGCCTCCACCCGGCCCTCGACCGTGTCCAGGTCGAAGCGGGACAGCACCTGCCGCAGCGCGAAGTCCACCAGCGGCTCCCGGCGCGCGACCAGGTCGCGCACCGCCAGGTCACCCTTGGCCAGGCGCAGCTCGCACGGGTCCATGTTGTCCGGACTGACCGCGATGAACGTACGGCCGACGAAGCGCTGATCCTCCTCGAACGCCCGCAGCGCCGCCTTCTGCCCGGCCGCGTCACCGTCGAACGTGAAGATGATCTCGCCGGCGAAGCTGTCGCTGTCCATCAGCAGCCGGCGCAGCACCCCGATGTGGTCCGCCCCGAACGCGGTGCCGCACGTCGCCACCGCGGTCGGCACCCCGGCCTCGTGACAGGCCATCACGTCGGTGTAGCCCTCCACGATCACCGCGCGGCCCTGCCGGGCGATCTCGCGTTTCGCGTGGTCGATGCCATACAGCACATGGGACTTCTTGTACAGCGGGGTCTCGGGGGTGTTCAGGTACTTGGGCCCGTCGTCATCCTCGAACAGCTTGCGGGCTCCGAAGCCGATCACGTCGCCGGTCAGGTCCCGGATCGGCCAGATCAGGCGGCGCCGGAAGCGGTCGATCAGCGAGCCGGACCGGGCCGGTTTCGCCAGCCCGGCGCTGGTCAGCTCATCCGCGGTGAAGCCCTGCTGGCGCAGGTGCCGGGTCAGGTTGTCCCAGCCTTCGGGGGCAAAGCCGCAGCCGTAGCGCTGCGCGGCGTCGCGGCCGAAGCCGCGCTCGGCCAGGAACTCCCGGGCCACCCGTGCGGCCGGGGTGGTGAGCTGCCCGCGGTAGAAGTCGGCCGCGGCGGCGTGCGCGGCGATCAGCCGCTGCTTCTGGCCGGCGGCGGGCCGCGGGCCGGTCGGGGCCCGGCCGGTCTCCTCGTACCGGAGCTGGAGGCCGGCCTTGCCGGCGAGGCGCTCGACCGATTCCAGGAACGTCAGGTGCTCGGCGTCCATGAGGAACTTGATCGCGTCGCCACCCGCCCCACACCCGTGGCAAAAGTACACATTTCGGGCGGGTGAGACCGTGAACGAGGGGGTCTTCTCGTCATGGAACGGGCACAGGCCCTTCAGGTTGCCGCCGCCCGCCGAACGCAGCGTCACCGTCTCGCTGATCACCTCGGCGATCGAGGTACGGTCGCGGACCAGCGCGATGTCTTCGTCCTTGACCCTGGCCACCGGTACATCCTGCCCTGGGCTACCCGCGATCCGCCACGAGGGTCCGGTGCCACGCCACGGCCGCGTGATCGGTCAGCGACGCCACCTGGTCGATCACCACCCGCAACCGGGCCGCGTCGTCCCCGGCCGCCTTCCACAGCGGGCCGAACAGCGGATCCAGGTGCTCGGGAGCGCACCGGGTCAGCACGTCGACCAGCTCGGTCAGGATCTGCCGCTGGCGCTCGTACCACTGCTCGGCGGCGCGGGCGCGCATCACGTACCGCAGGGCCATGCCCTTGAGCAACGCGCACTGGTTACGGACCGTACGCGGGACGATCAGGTCGGCGCCGTAGCGGCGGACCGGGTCGGGACCGTGCCGGCCTGTGGTGGCACCGACCGCGGACGCCACGAACCGGCCGGTCAGCACGCTGGTCATCCGTTTGAGCGCGATCTGCGCGGCGTACCCGCCGTCGTAGTCGGCCACCGCGCGGACCACCTCGTCGGCCAGCAGCTGATCGAGGGTCGCGCCGAGCACGTCCGCGGACTCCTGCGAGTACGCGGCCGCGTCCGCGCACAACGCCGCGCGCTCGCCGGCGTCGTCGAGCAGCGGGCGCAGCGACACGTACCCGCCGTGGACGCCGTCCTCGACATCGTGCACCGAATACGCGACGTCGTCCGCCCAGTCCATCACCTGCGCCTCGAGGCAGCGCCGCTCGCCGGGCGGAGCGCCCTGGCGGATCCACGCGAAGACCTCCGCGTCGTCGGCGTACACCCCGAACTTGCGGGTGCCGGGCTTACGCGGCCAGGGGTATTTGGACGTGGCGTCGAGCGAGGCCCGGGTGAGGTTGAGGCCCGCGCCGGGGAGCTTGGCCTCCAGGCGGGTGAGCACCCGCAGCGTCTGGGCGTTGCCCTCGAAGCCGCCACACGGCTGTGCCACCGCGTCCAGGGCCTGCTCGCCGTTGTGGCCGAACGGCGGGTGGCCCAGGTCGTGGGCGAGCCCGGCGACGTCGACCACGTCCGGGTCGCAGCCCAGCCGGGCCCCCATCTCGCGGGAGATCTGCGCGACCTCCAGGGAGTGGGTCAGCCGCGTACGCAGGAAGTCGTCGGACCCCGCGGTGTGCACCTGGGTCTTGGCGGCGAGCCGCCGGAACCCGGCGGAGTGCAGCACGCGGGCCCGGTCCCGCTCGAACGGGGTGCGCCCGTACCCGCTGTCCTTGGCGGGCTCGGGCACCCGGCGCTCGGCGTCCGCGGTCACGTGGTCGAGACTAGGGCGTCCGGGCGCGCAGCACGCAGAACTCGTTGCCTTCCGGGTCGGCCAGCACCACCCAGCCGACGTCGCCCTGGCCGATGTCGACCGGCCGGGCACCCATGTCGACGAGCCGCTCGACCTCGGCCTCCTGGTCGTCGGGGCGCAGATCGAGATGGAGCCGGTTCTTCACCGTCTTGGCGTCCGGCGCGGTGAGGAACAACAGGCCGGGCAACTCGTCCGGGGTGCGGCGAATCTCCACCTCGTCCGGTTCCTCGTGGACGATCCGGTAGCCGAGCGCCTCGGCCCACCAGCGCGCGAGCCGCGCCGGATCCTCCGCGTCCACGACGACCTGCTCCCACCGGCTCGGCATACGCCCTCCCGCGCTCGACAGCAGCGATCATGCTACGCCTCCGCGATCACGGCCGGTGACGCACAGCGGGTGCGATCGGATTCTGGCGCGCAGCCCGAAGATGGCCCGCGCAGGAGCACGGCCGAGGGCGGCGAGACGCCCTGACTTCCCGCCGGCGGCCGGGCAGGGGAACGGCGGGAGCATCACTGGGCTGAGGAGAGATGTGCCCGGCGTCGACAACTGTCTGCGGGAAGCCATGGCGATTCCCGGCGCGATCGGTGCCGGGATCGTCGACTGCACGACCGGGTTCCCGGTCGCCACCACCGGCGCGGCGCCCAACTCGGATCATCACGCCACGGCGGCGGGCACAGCCGACGTCGTACGGGCGGCCAACAGCCGGTCGCTGTTCGTCTCCGCCGTACCACATGACCTGCTGGAGGACCTGATCATCACGACCGCCGGGGGTTATCACCTGCTGCGCCCCCTGCACACCGACTTCGACAGCCGGCTGGTGCTCTACGTGTGGCTGGACCGGATGCACGGCAACCTCGCGGTGGCCCGCCGCCGGATGCAACGACTCGCCCACGAACTGGTCACCACCTGAGGCGCACGGCAGATCCACCTGAGACGTACCGGAGAAAAGACCAGACAGGAGCGACGCCGATGGCCGCCGAGACCGCCGCACCCGGACGCCTGCTACGGCAGGCCGCCGCCGAGCGGCGGACCGGTGCGCTGGTCGTCACGGGCCGGCCCGGCGGCACGCTCTACCTCACCGACGGCCTCGTCACGTACGCCGAGTCGCCGGCCGCCCCGGGCGTGGGCGAGTTGCTCACCGCCTCGGGACGGCTCGCGGCGCGCACATGGCAGGCGGCGCTGGACGTCGGCACCGCGCGGTCACAGGTCGGCCGTCTGCTGCTGGACCAGGGTCATCTCACCCGGGGGGAGCTGGAGCTGTGCGTGCACGGCGCGACGTACGACGCGGCCTACTTCGCGCTGGGCCCGGCGGCGGCCGGGGCCGACTTCGTCGCGGGAGAAACGCACTGGCTGGGCGCGATGGTGTGGATCGACCCGGAGGCGGTGGACCACGAGTCGCGGCGCCGCCAACGGCTGCTGGACGAGATCTTCCCGTTCCCGCACCTGGACTCGGCTCCGGTCAGCCCGGTCGCGCGCCCGCCAGCCGAACGTATCTGGCTCACCGCGCCGCAGTGGGAGCTGATCGTGCACGCCGACGGCCAGCGCACCCCGGCCGACCTGGCCCAGTTGCTCGGCCGGGCGGGCTTCGCCACCATCCAGGAGTTGCGCCGGCTCGGCGCGCTCGGCCTGCTGGAGCTGCCGGAGCCACGGACACACCCCCCGGACGTCGTCCGGCCGTCCCGGGCGGCCGGCGCCGCCGTGGACATCACCACCCGTACACACGTCGCTGTGGCGGATGGCAACCCGACCGTACGCATCCTGGCCCCTCAGCATCCGGCCGTGACCGTCCAAGCCGCCGTGCCCGCGCCTGCCCAAACGGCCGTGACCGCCCAGGCGGCCGTTCCCGCGTCTGCTCATGCCGCCGTGCCCGCCCCGGCGGAACAGCCGCCGGGAATGGACGGCGCGGGCCTGCCGCCGCCCCGGCTCGCCCGGCGCGAGCCCGGGGCCCGGCTACCCGCGGAGTTCGTCGACATCGGGGCGGCGGAGCCCCCGGCCACCGACGAGGTCCTGCTGAAACGCATCCGCACCGCGCTGAGGTCGCTGCGGTGACGCGCGCACCACCCGGAGGGAGCCAGGAAAGGATGACATTCGGTGCGGCGGTCTTGACGGAGCTGGGCAACCTGCGGGCCAGGTTGCCGGAACTCTGCGGCAGCGTGCTGGCCACCGTCGACGGCATGGTGGTGGCGCACGACTCCCAGGGCATCGAGCCGGAGGTCCTGGCCGCGCTGGCCGCCGCGCATCTCGCGCTCGCCCGCCGGTTCGCGCACGCGGTGAACCACGGGGAGCTGCGCGAGTGCGTGGTGGAGTGCAACGGCGGCTACCTCACGTCGTACGCGGCCGGGCCGGAGATGATCCTCACGCTCGTCACCACCGGCGACGCCAATCTGGCCATGGTGCACCTGGAGGCCCGCCGCTGCGTACGGCGCATGGTGCGCCTGCTCGACCGGGAACCGTCGGCGCCCACCAACCCGCCGCTCCCGGCACCCGTTGTCCCCCGGATCCCGGCCCAGGCGGCGCCGGAAGGTCCCGCGCAGACCGGACCGGAGATCCCCGCTCAGGCCGGACCTGCGGGGCCGCTGGCCCGGCGTACACCGATGGCCGCCCTGCGCCACATCCGCGGCCGTGGCGCCCGATGACGCTGCCACCGGCACCAGACGTGACACCCGGCACCGCCGGCACCCAGGCCCGGCGGGCCACCCCCACCCTGACGGAGGTAACACCGTGCCTGACATGGAAACCGCACTCAAGGACATCATGGAGATCGACGGCACGATCGGCGTCGCCCTCGTGGACCACACCAGCGGCATGGCCCTGGGCACCCTCGGTGGCGGCAAGGACCTCGATCTGACGGTCGCCGCGGCAGGCAACACGGACGTGGTGCGCGCGAAGCTGCGGGCGATGGAGATGCTGAACCTGTCCGAGAAGATCGAGGACATCCTCATCACGCTGGACACCCAGTACCACATGATCCGGCCGCTGACGAGCCGCGGCGGCAAGGGCCTCTTCCTGTACGTGGCACTGCGCCGGGACCGCGCGAACCTGGCGATGGCCCGCCACCGGCTGCGCATGATCGAGGCGGACCTCGACGTGTGAGCCGACCGGACCGGCCGGGGCGGAATCGCCCCTCCGTCCCGGCCTGTCCCGCCCACCCATCACCCGGCAGATTCAAAGTCCGCCCTTCCCGCCTCGGCGCTCTGGACCACCACACGATGACAATTGCTGTTGACGGGCGGGCCTGGCGGTGCCATGGTCGCGGAATGGCCGACGCCACGCGACACCCGAATTGACCTGAGGGCGGCCACGCCGCCCGCCGTCTGACCCGGCGCCTGTACGCGGTCCGCGGGTGCGAGGAAGCCATCCTCTTCTACCCGCTGTACGCGCTGCTGTTCGCGGACGCCGGGCTGTCCACCGCGCAGATCTCGTCGCTGTTCGTGATCTGGTCGGTGGTGTCGTTCGTCTGCGAGGTCCCGTCGGGCGCGTGGGCCGACTCCTGGTCGCGCCGCCGCCTGTACGCGATCGGCGCGTTCCTGACCGCCGCGGGCTACGCCACGTGGACGGTCTGGCCCGCGTACACCGGTTTCGCGCTGGGTTTCGTGCTCTGGGGCGTCGGCGGCGCGTTGCAGTCCGGCACCCTGGAGGCGTTGGTCTACGACGAACTGTCCGCGGTCGGCGCCGCCGACGCGTACGCCCGCGTCGCGGGCCGCAGCGGCACCGTGGCGATCCTGTCGATGCTCGCCGCCACGACTCTGGCCGCCCCGGTGTTCGCGCTGGGCGGCTACCCGCTGGTCGGGGCGTTCAGCGTCGCCGTACCGGCGGTGGGCGGGTGTCTGGCGCTCGGGTTCGCGGAGACGCCCCGCCGCGAGCGGGCCGACGAGTTCGGCGGCGTACGCGGGTACGCCTCGACCCTGACCGCGGGCCTGCGCGAGATACGCCGCAGCCGGATCGTCGCCGGCGCGGTGGCGGTCGCCGCACTGGTGCCGGGTTTCACCGCGCTGGACGAGTACCTGCCGTTGCTGTCGCGTGCCGTCGGCGCACCGACCGCACTGGTGCCGCTGCTGTTCGCGCTGCCTGCCCTGGGCATGGCGGTCGGCAGTGCGCTGGCCGGAAGGTGGGCGGCGATCGCGCCGCGCACACTGGCGGCGGTCCTGGCCGGGGCGGGCGGGCTGCTGGCCGCGGGGGCGCTCAGCGGACGTCTCGCGGGCATGGTGCCGATCGCGGTGGCGTTCGGTGCGCTGCAGTTCGCCATCGTGGTCGCGGAGACCCGGTTGCAGCAGGTCATCGGCAGCGGGGCGCGGGCGACCGTGCTGTCGGTGAGCGGGTTCGCGGCCGAGGTGTGCGCGGTAACGATCTACGCCGGGGTGGGCGCGGGCGGGGCGGTCGCGTCGACCCCGGTCCTGGTCGCGGGCTGCGCCCTGCCGTTGACGGCCACCGCTCTGGCCGTGGCCCGGCTGCTGCCGGGCCACACGCGGGACGGGAACCCGAGCCGCCCGGCCCCGGCCGGGGACGGGCCCAGCGGGGGTCAGGACAGCAGGTCGCCGAGCGTGACGAGCTGAAAGCCGCGGTCCCGGAGCTGCTTGATGATCGACGGCAGGGCTTGCGCGGTCTTCGGGGCGTTGGCCTCGGTGATGTGCAGGACGACGATCGAGCCGGGCCGGGCCTGCGCCACCGTGTCCGCCGCGATGCGCCGCGGATCCGAGCCGAACGCGTCGCCGGACACGTCGTCGTACTCGACGACGGTGCAGCCCACCGGCGCGATCGCGGCCAGCGCCGCCTTGTCGTAGCAGCCACCGGGGAAGCGGAAGTACCTGCTGGGGTGGTCGGTGAACCGGCCGAGCACTTGGAACGACCGCTCGACGTCGGCGGCCATGCCGTCGCGGGCGATGGTGCCGAGCCCGTAACACCCGGCCCGGAAACCCTCGTGCGCCCAGGAGTGGCTGGCCAGCTCGAAACCGGGGTCGGCGGCGATCCGCCGGGTCAGTGCGGGGTACGCCTCGACCCACTTACCGGCCAGGAAGAACGTCGCCGGCGTACGGGTCCGCTGCAGCTCGTCGACGACGGCGGTGTTCGCGTACGACTTGACCTGGCCGGCGGCGAGCTTGCGCAGCATCGAGTCGGTCATGTTCGAGTCGAAGGTGAGCGCGATCCGCTTGCGGTCGCGCGGTCCGTGGAAGACCACGGGCGCCTGGGTGCCGCGCGGCTGCGCGCCTTTCCCGGCCGGCGCGGGCAGTGCGGCGATGCTCGTGGCGGGGACGTGGCTCGCCTCGCCCAGTTCGGCGCCGGCGGCGCGGCCGGCGTGCGGGTCGGTCACGCCGATCGACTGTGCCGCGCTGCCGCCCGGCGCGGGCTGCCCCGGGCCGGCCGGCGAGGAGGCGGGTGGCGGCGGCACGGCGACGGGCCGCGGCGCCGTACCGGGCTGGCAGCCGGTGAGCGCCGCGGTCAGGGTCAGGGCGGCCGCCGCTAGGACGTGACGGTGGTTCACAGCCGTCGAACCCTATCCGGTCGTGGCAACCATCGGGAGATCTTCCGGACCGCTACCTACGCGAGGAACCGCGTGCGACGGCGGCGGGCGACCAGGTAGCCCGTACCTCCGAGGAGCAGCAACGCTGCGCCCGCGGCGCCGAGCAGGCCGGCCGGCGCGCCGGTGACGGGCAGCCCTCCCCCGCTGCCACCCGCCGCCTGCGGCGCCAGCATCCGCACCGCCCAGGTGATCAAGACCATAGGGCGGTGAGGGCGCGGGTCAGCCGCCGGAGTCGTCCATCTCGGCGCCCTCCGGAACGGTGTCGTCGTCCCGGCTGTCGAGCCAGCCGTACGGCAGGGACACCTTGCCCGGGGCGTTGACCCGGCCCCGGGGCTGGCCCAGCGACTCCGACGGGAACGGCACCTGCGGGTCGAGCTGGCCGAGCAGGTCCTCCAGCTGCGCCACCGACGAGATCATCGCCAGGCTGCGGCGCAGGTCACCGCCGACCGGGAACCCCTTGAGGTACCAGGCGACGTGCTTGCGGAAGTCGGCGCAGCCGTGCCGCTCGTCCTCCAGTGCCTCGACCAGCAGCCGGGCGTGCCGGGCCATGATCGTGGCGACCTCACCGAGGGTCGGCAGGACCTGCGACGGGGTGCCCGCGAACGCGGCGGACAGGTCGGCGAACAGCCACGGCCGGCCCAGGCAGCCACGGCCGACGACGACGCCGTCCGCTCCCGTGTGCGCCACCATGCGCATGGCGTCGGACGCTTCCCAGATGTCGCCGTTGCCGAGTACGGGCACATCGAGGGCCTGCTTGAGGGTGGCGATGGCATCCCAGTCGGCGTTGCCGGAGTAGCGCTGCTGCGCCGTACGCGCATGCAGGGCGACCGCGGCGACGCCCGCTTCCTGCGCGATCAGCCCGGCCTCGACGTACGTGAGGTGGTCGTCGTCGATGCCCTTGCGCATCTTCACCGTGACCGGGATGCCGGCCGGTGCCGCCGCCTCGACCGCCTGCCGGACGATGCGGCCGAACAGGCGCCGCCGCCACGGCAGCGCGGAGCCGCCACCACGGCGGGTGACCTTGGGTACGGGGCAGCCGAAGTTGAGGTCGATGTGGTCCGCGAGGCCCTCCTCGGCGACCATCCGGACCGCGGCGGCCGTCACGTCGGGGTCGACGCCGTAGAGCTGGAGGCTGCGGATCTCCTCGTCGGGGGCGAACGCGATCATCTTGAGCGTTTTCGGGATGCGCTCGACCAGCGCCCGCGTGGTGATCATCTCGCAGACGTAGACGCCGCCGCCCTGCTCGCGGCAGAGCCTGCGGAAGGCGACGTTGGTGATCCCGGCCATCGGCGCGAGGACGACAGGCGGATCGACCGCGAGGCTTCCGAGTTTCAGCGTCACCCGACGAGCATCGCATGCCGCCGGCCGGGGCCTCTATTGCATCAAATCAGTTTGATGTAATCTGCGGTCATGGGGCGCGCCAGGGAAAACGCCATGCCCGCGCCGCCGCTGTTCGTGACCGCGGCGGGTCATCCGCTGCGGTGGCGTCTGCTGGGCGAGCTGGCCCGCAGTGACCTGGCCGTCCGCGAGCTGACCGCGGCGGTGGGCGAGCCCCAGAACCTGGTGTCGTACCACCTGGGCAGGCTGCGCCGGGCCGGTCTGGTCTCCGGGCGGCGTAGCAGCGCGGACGGCCGCGACACCTACTACACGCTCGATGTGGCGGGCTGCGGGCGGCTGCTGGACGCGGCCGGCGGCGCCCTGCATCCGGCGCTGCACCGGCGCCCGGCCGAGCCCGCGGTTCCGGCCGCCGCGCGGGTGCTGTTCCTGTGCACGGGCAACAGTTCGCGGTCGCAGATGGCCGAGGCGATGCTGCGCGACCGCGGCGCGGGCGTGGTCGAGGCGTACAGCGCGGGGAGCCGTCCGAAGGCGGTCCATCCGCTCGCGGTGTCCGTGATGGCGGCCCGGGGCATAGATCTGAGCGGCGCGCGGCCCAAGCATCTCGACGAGTTCACCGGCACCGCGTTCGACTTCGTGATCACCTTGTGCGACCGCGTCAAGGAGGTCTGCCCGGAGTTCCCCGGCGTCTCCCGCGCGGTGCACTGGAGCATTCCCGACCCGGCCGCCGACCCCGCCGGCCTGCCCGCGTTCGTGCAGGTGGCCGACCAGGTCGCCGCGCGGATCGACGTCCTGATGCACACCATCGCCGCCCGTACCGGAAAGGAGACGCAGTCATGATCAGCCCGATTGACAGCACCGTGCACGTCCGCTACCTGGTCGACGACGTCCAGGCTGCGATCGACTTCTACACCGACCATCTCGGCTTCACGGCGAACACGACGTTCCTGCCGGCGTTCGCCGACGTCCGGCGCGGGAACCTGCGGCTGCTGCTGTCCGGCCCGGCCAGTTCGGCGGGCCGGGCCATGCCCGACGGGCGGCGACCGGAGCCCGGCGGCTGGAACCGCATCCACCTGCTGGTCGACGACATCGACGCGGAGGTGGCCCGGCTGCGCGCGGCCGGCATCAGCTTCCGCAGCGAGGTCGTCCGCGGGCCGGGTGGCCGGCAGATCGTGCTGGACGACCCGGCCGGTAATCCGGTCGAGCTGTTCCAGCCCGCGGATTCCTGAGTGTCCTCGGCTCCGGCCCGCGTCGGGCTCGGCACTGTGCTGCGGGAGTGGGGCCGCATCGGCTGCATCGGGTTCGGCGGGCCTCCCGCGCACATCGCCCTGCTGCGCAAACTGTGCGTACAGGACCGCAAATGGCTGGCGGCGCAGGAGTTCGAGGACGCCATCGCCGCCTGCAACCTGCTGCCGGGCCCGGCCTCCACCCAGCTCGCGATCTTCTGTGCGTGGCGGGTCCGTGGCCGCGCCGGTGCGCTGGTGGGTGGCGCGGCCTTCATCGTCCCCGGCCTGATCGTGATCCTCGGGCTCGCCGCGCTGTTCCTCGAAGGCGACCCGCCGGTGTGGGTCAGGGCTGCGGGCGCGGGCGCGGGCGCGGCCGTTGCCGCGGTGGCCGTTCATGCCGGGGCGGGCCTGATCCCTCCGGCCTGGAAAAGTACGCCCGACCGCGCGCGCTGGGTCGTGTATCTGCTGCTCGGTGCTGCCGCCGCCGCCACCGTGGGCCCGTGGCTGGTCCTGCTGCTGCTCGCCTGCGGCCTGGCCGAAGTCCTCGCCCAGCGCCTGCACCGGAGCACCTCGGGCCGACCGGCGGACGCGCACCGTCGCCCACCGGCACCACTGATGCTGGCCGCGGCCGGGGTGGGTGGCGGGGTGCTGCTGCCGCTCGCCTGGGTCGCGCTCAAGGTGGGCGCGCTGTCCTACGGCGGCGGGTTCGTCATCATCCCGATCATGCAGGCCGACGCGGTCGACCATCACCACTGGATGACCGGAGCGCAGTTCCTCAACGCCGTCGCGCTCGGCCAGATCACGCCCGGCCCGGTCGTGCAGACCGTCGCGGTCGTCGGCTACGCCACGGCCGGACTCGGTGGCGGGTTACTCGCCTCGGTCGTCGCGTTCAGCCCGTCGTTCGCGTTCATCCTGATCGGCGCGGAACGTTTCGACCGGCTGCGCGCCGACCGGCGCGTGCGCGCGTTCCTCGACGGCGCCGGCCCGGCGGCGATCGGCGCCATCCTCGGCTCCGCGATCCCGCTGGCCCGCGCGCTCGACCAGCCGTGGCAGTACGCCGTCCTCGCGGGCGCCGCCGTCCTCACGCTGGCCCTGCGCCGCGGACCCGTCCTGACGCTGCTGACCGCCGCCCTGGCCGGGGTCGTCATCGTCCTGGCCGGCGGGCCGCTCCCCCACTGACCCGAAACGGCCCCCGGGAGATCCTCCGGGGGCCGTTCGTCGAACGTGCTGCCGGGCCGACTCTCAGCAGCCGGGCAGGCGGTCGATCAGGTAGCGCTCGATCTGGTCCAGCGACACCCGCTCCTGCTTCATCGTGTCGCGGTCCCGGACGGTCACCGCGTTGTCCGTGAGCGTGTCGAAGTCGACCGTCACGCAGAACGGCGTACCGATCTCGTCCTGGCGGCGGTAGCGGCGGCCGATGGCCTGCGCGTCGTCGAACTCCACGACCCAGCGCTTGCGCAGCGTGGCGGCCAGCTCGCGGGCCTTCGGGGACAGCTCCGGGTTACGCGACAGCGGCAGCACGGCCACCTTGATCGGCGCGAGCCGGGCGTCGAAGCGCATCACCGTACGCTTGTCGACGCCGCCCTTGGTGTTCGGCGCCTCGTCCTCGTCGTACGCCTCCAGCAGGAACGCCAGCACCGCGCGGGTCAGGCCGGCCGCGGGCTCGATCACGTACGGCACCCAGCGCTCACCCTTCTCCTGGTCGAAGAACGACAGGTCGACGCCGGAGTGCTTGGAGTGGGTGGACAGGTCGAAGTCGGTGCGGTTGGCGATGCCTTCCAGCTCCGCGAACTCCGTGCCGCCGAACATGAACTTGTACTCGATGTCGACCGTGCGCTTCGAGTAGTGCGACAGCTTGTCCTTCGGGTGCTCGAACATCCGCATGTTGCCCTCGGACAGGCCCAGGTCGCGGTACCAGTTCCAGCGCTCCTGCAACCAGTACTCGTGCCACGTCTCGTCCGTGCCGGGCTCGACGAAGAACTCCATCTCCATCTGCTCGAACTCGCGCGTACGGAAGATGAAGTTGCCCGGGGTGATCTCGTTGCGGAAGCTCTTGCCGACCTGCGCGATGCCGAACGGCGGCTTCTTGCGCGCGGCCGTGGCCACGTTGTTGTAGTTGACGAAGATGCCCTGGGCGGTCTCGGGGCGCAGGTAGTGCAGGCCCTCGTCGCTCTCCACCGGGCCCAGGTACGTCTTCATCAGGCCGTTGAACATCCTCGGCTCGGTGAAGGTGCCCTTGTTGCCGCAGTTGGGGCAGTTCAGCTCCTGCAGCGAGGCGGGGACCTTGCCGTGCTTGGCCTCGTACGCCTCCTCCAGGTGGTCCGCGCGGAACCGCTTGTGGCAGGACTGGCACTCGGTCAGCGGGTCGACGAACGCGTCGAGGTGGCCGGAGGCGGCCCACACGTCGCGGGACAGGATGACCGCGGAGTCCAGGCCGACGATGTCGTCGCGCTGCTGGACCATGCTGCGCCACCACTGCCGGCGGACGTTCTCCTTGAGCTCCACGCCGAGCGGACCGTAGTCCCACGCCGAGCGCGTACCTCCGTAGATCTCGCTGGAGGGGAAGACGAAGCCCCGGCGCTTGGCCAGGCTGACGACGGCGTCGATACGGTCGGCGGGCATGTTCCTCCTACGCCGGCTGGTTTGTCGGCGGGGATCAGGTGATGGGACGAGTCAGGAGATTACTCTTCCACGCCGCAGACCTGGAATTGGCCCGTGTCGCGGCTCTGGTCCAGGTAGACCTCGACGTGGCTGGTCTGGCCGTCGGCGAACGTCACGTCGACCGGCACGGTCAACTGGACCGCGGCCAGGTCGACGTCGCCCACCTCGTACGAATCGATCTTGCCGGCCTCGCTCTGCACCGCGGTGAACTCGGCCGCGCTCTGGCGGTCCTTCTCGCTCTCGCACTGCATCGCGTACGCGTCGTTGTACTTGCCCTGCTCCAGCGCGTCGAAATACTTGCCGATGACGACATGGGCCTGCTCGTTCAACGCGCTGGTCATCACCGCGCCGAGCCCGATCGCCGCCGCGAAGGCGCCCCCGCAGACCAGCACGAGCACGCCGGCGCCGATCCCCAGGCCGAGCCCGATGCGCCGGCCGCGCCCCTCCACGGGCGGCGCGGGGAACGGCGGCTGCACGCCGGGACCGGGCGGGGGCGGTGGCACGACCGGCTCGGCCGCGGGCGCCCCGGGCCCCGCGGGTGGTGGCGGAAAGGCCGCAGGCGCCGTGGTCATGCGCCCCAGACTAGTGCTCAGCGCCAGGGCTGCGCGGCCCGGTCACTGGCCGTGACCCGCACCGGGCCGCCCGGCTCCGCATCGGCCAGCGTCTCGAACGCGGACGGCTCGTCGATCGATTCACTGAGCAAGGGGATCGACCGCACCTTGACGTCGAAATCGCCCAGTGCGCGCCGGTAGGCTCCCACCGATTCCCACTCGGTGACCAGCGTCCAGCAGGCGGGGTCGTCGAAAGCACGGGTCAGCCGGCCGCTGCGGTATCCGGGGCGGGCGGCCAGTGCGGCGAGGGCCGCGTGCGCCCGCTCGGCGAATGCGTCCTGCGTGTCCGGGGAGATCAGGAACCGGTTGAGCACCAGCATGACCGTCAGCGTACGCACTGCAGATGAGGTCGCCGTGGCACCGTCCGAGAAGCTGCTCCGCCGGCTCGCCGGGGTCAACCCGACGACCGCGTTCTTCGTCGCGCTGGCCTTCCTGCTGGCCGGGCTGTTCCTGCCGGGCATCGTCGGTGCGGCGTTGCTGGGCGTGGTGGCCGCGGGGGCGGCGGGGCTGACGTACACGACGTGGCCGGTGCAGTCCGTGCCGACCCGGGTGGTGCGGGTGCTGCTGCTGGCCGCGCTGGTCGCCGCGGCCACGGCGAAGGCGCTGTGACGGGTGCACGCATGCGCTTTTGACAATCATTGTCATTATCGCCCACAGTTGGCGGTATGACGCGCCTCCGGCCCCTGCTCGCCGCCGCGGCCGTCCTCGCGCTCGGCGCCGTCACCGGCTGCACCGCCCGGGCGGACGACGCCGCCGACGGGCGGCTGCGCATCGTCACCGCGTTCTATCCGCTGCAGTTCCTCGCCCAGCGCCTCGGCGCGGACCAGCCCACGGTCGGCAACCTCACCAAGCCCGGCGCCGAACCCCACGACGTGGAGCTCAGCCCGCGGCAGGTCGGCCAGATCGCCGACGCCGACGTCGTCGCGTACCTGAAAGGGTTCCAGCCCGCGGTCGACCAGGCCGTCGCGCTGGAGGCGCGGGGCCGGGCGTTCGACGCCGCGACCGCGGTGCCGCTGCTGCCGCTGGGCGGCACCGACGCCGAGGCCGGCGAGGAGCCCGCCCGGCTCTCCGGGGGCATGGACCCGCACGTCTGGCTCGACCCGCAGCGCTTCGCGACGATCGGCGACGGGCTCGCCGCCCGGCTCGGCCAGGCCGACCCGGCGCACGCGGCGGACTACACGGCGCGGGCCGCGGCGCTGCGCCGCGACCTGGGCACCCTCGACTCCGAGTACGCGTCCGGCCTGGCCACCTGCGCCCGGCGCGAGATCGTCACCAGCCACAGCGCGTTCGGCTACCTCGCCCGGCGCTACGGACTGACCCAGGTCGGTATCACCGGCGTCACGCCGGAGAGTGAACCGTCGCCGCGGCGCCTGGCCGGCGCGGCCGCCGAGGCCCAGCGCACCGGCGCCACCACGATCTTCTTCGAGACGCTGGTCAGCCCGAAGGTCGCCGAGACCGTCGCCCGCGACGTCGGCGCCCGGACCGCCGTCCTCGATCCGCTGGAGGGGCTGACCGAGCCCGGGGAGGACTACTTTTCCGTGATGCGCCGCAACCTCACCACCCTGCGGACCGGTCTGGGATGCACGTCGTGACCGCGCCCGTCGTCTCCGTACGGCACGCCGCGGTCGCGTACGGCGGCCGGCCCGTGCTGCGCGACGTGTCGCTGACCGTGGCGCCGGGCACCGTCGTGGCCATCCTGGGCGCCAACGGTTCCGGCAAGTCGACCCTGGTCCGTACGGTGCTGCGGCTGGTGCCGCTCGCCGACGGCGAGATCGACCTGTTCGGCGTGCCCCAGCAGCGGTTCCGGCAGTGGGCCCGGATCGGGTACGTGCCGCAACGCGTCGGCGCCGCAGGCGGCGTCCCCGCCACGGTCGGCGAAGTGGTCGCGTCGGGGCGGCTGGCCCGCCGCGGCATCCTGCGCCCACCGCGCGCCGCCGACCGGGCCGCCGTACGCGCCGCCCTCGACGACGTCGGGCTCGCCGACCGGGCCGGCGACCCGGTGGCCACTCTGTCGGGCGGCCAGCAGCAGCGGGTGCTCATCGCCCGGGCGCTGGCCGGTCAGCCCGACCTGCTCGTGCTCGACGAGGCCACCGCCGGGGTGGACGCGAGCAGTCAGGAGGCGTTCGCGGCCACGCTGCGCCGGTTCGCCGGGCGCGGCGGCACGGTGCTGCTGGTGGCGCACGAGCTCGGCCCGCTGCAGCCGCTGATCGACACGGCCGTCGTCGTGCACGAGGGCCGCATCGCGCACGAGGGTGCGGTGCCGGAGCCCGCGGGGCACCACGCCGAGCCGGGCCACGACCACGTGCACCCGCACGCCGAGGAGCCGCGTGGCGGCATCTGCGTGGCGCCCACCGACCGGATGGCGGCGAACTGATGGCGCTGTACGCCCACGACTTCATGATCCGGGCCCTGGTCGCGGCGCTGATCATCGGCTTGGTCGCCCCGGCGCTCGGCGTCTACCTGGTGCAGCGGCGCCTGTCGCTGATCGGCGACGGGATCGGGCACGTCGCGCTGACCGGCGTCGGGGTGGGGCTGCTGCTGCACCAGTCCCCCGTGATCACCGCGGTGGTGGTGGCCGCGGCCGGCGCGGTGGGCGTCGAGCTGGTACGCCAGCGCGGCAGCACGTCCGGCGACCTGGCGCTGGCGCTGCTGTTCTACGGCGGCATCGCGGGCGGGGTGATGCTGGTCGGCCTGTCGCCGGACAGCACCAGCGCCAACCTCGTGCAGTACCTGTTCGGCTCGCTGATCACCACGTCGCCGCAGGACCTCGCGGTGATCGCGGGGCTGGGCGCGGCCGTCCTGGTCGCGATGCTGGTGCTGCGGCCCGCACTGTTCGCGGTGTGCACCGACGAGGAGTACGCGCGGGTATCCGGCCTGCCCGTCCGTACGCTGAATCTGCTGATGGCGGTGACCACCGCGGTGACCGTCACGATCGCCATGCGCACCGTGGGGCTGCTGCTGGTCAGCGCGCTGATGGTGGTGCCGGTGGCCGCCGCCCAGCAGGTCACCCGGGGTTTCCGCAGCACCATGACCGTGGCCATGGTCATCGGGCTCGGGGCCGCTGCGAGCGGGGTGTGGCTGTCCGGCGAGATCGACACCGCGCCCGGGGCGACGATCGTGATCCTGGCGATCGCGGCGTTCGTCGCGCTCACCGTCGGCGCCGGGACGTGGCGGATGCTGCGCCGGCACGCCGCCCCGGCGACGCCGGACCGGGTCGCGGCCGAGCCGCCCGACGTGGTGCTGCACGGGTGAGCGGTACCGTGACTGCGGTGACGACGACGACCGGTTACGAAGCGTACGAGGCGGCCGGGGAGCTGCTGCGAGCACTCTCCGCGCCGATCCGCGTGGCGATCGTGGCCGAGCTCGGGGCGGGCGAGCGGTGCGTGCACGAGCTGGTGGAGAAGCTGGGGGCGCCGCAGCCGCTGGTCTCCCAGCATCTGCGGGTGCTGCGCGGCGCCGGGGTGGTGCGGGGGGCTCGGCGCGGCCGGGAGATCGCGTACTCGCTTGTGGACGAGCACGTCGCGCACATCGTCGCGGACGCGGTCAGCCACGCGAAGGAGGGCGCCCCGTGACCGGGGAGCCCGCCGCGGCAGTCCGCAACACCCGCCAGCGCAGCGCGGTCAGCGCGGTCCTGGCGGCCGTCGACGGATTCCACAGTGCTCAGGACCTGCACGCCATGCTGAAGGCCCGCGGCGAACGGGTCGGCCTCACCACGGTGTACCGGACGTTGCAGGGACTGGCCGACGCGGGTGAGATCGACGTGATGCGACCGCCCGGCGGCGAGCACCTGTACCGGCGGTGCAGCCAGGGCCACCACCACCATCTCGTGTGCCGGTCCTGTGGCCGGGCGGTCGAGGTGGAGGGCCCGGCCGTGGAGGCATGGGCGGACCGGGTAGCCGGTCAGCACGGCTTCGTGGACGTCTCGCACACGGTCGAGATCTTCGGCACCTGTCCCGGGTGCGCCCGGGTCTGAACACCCGCGGCGCCGCACTGCACCGGGCGCCCCTTCATGCGACGCTGTCGCGCGTGAAGTGGTACGCCGACCGGCTCCCCGTTGCCGTCCGCCAGATCGTCACCGACCTGTGCGTCGTGCTGTGGATCTACCTGTGGATCCGCGCCGCGCTGTGGGTGCACTCGACCGTCCTGAAACTGGGTGTGCCCGGCGCGAAGCTGCAGAGCGCGGGCACGAGCATCGCCGACAACCTCGCCGACGTGGGCGGCAAGGTGGGCCGCGTACCCGTCGTCGGTGATCAGCTCACCAGGCCTTTCACCGGGGCGTCCGACGCGGCTCGGTCGCTGGCCGACGCGGGGCGCCAGCAGCAGGAACTCGTGAGCACCGTGGCGCTGCTGATCGCGTTCACGGTGGTGGTGCTGCCGCTCACGCTGGTGGTGCTGGGCTGGCTGCCGCTGCGGCTGCGGTGGATGCGCCGGGCCGGGGTGGCCAGCCGGGTCCGGGAACAGGCGGCGGGCCGGGATCTGCTGGCGTTGCGCGCCTTGACGCGCCGTCCGCTGAACGAGTTGACCCGGCTCGGCCCGGACATCGCACAGTCCTGGCGCGACGGCGACCCCGACGCGGTGGACGCGCTGGCCGCGCTGGAGTTGCGCAGCCTGGGTCTGCGCGCCGCCCGGCGCTGATCGGGTACGCCGGACCGCTGTCAGTCGTCCGCGACGAACTTCTCGTCCTCCTCCAGATCCTCGGCCTCGATCCAGCTCCGCCGCACGTACGGCACGACCACCCAGTGCGTCACGAACCAACCGCCCACGATGACCGTCAGGCTCAGCGCGGCCCAGATGTTCAGCAGATAGTCGGTGATCAGCAGCACGCTGCTGACCATCGAGACGAGCAGGCACGCGAGCCCAGCCGTGGCCATCCGGTGCGCGTACCTGACCAGTTCGGGCTTGCGACCCTGGCGGAACAGGGCGCGGTGGAACGCCACGGGCGCGATGAGCTGGGTGGCGGCGAACGCCGCGGAGATCAACGCCACCAGGTAGACGCCGCGCTGGAAATGGTTCGTGTGGGGGAACCCGTTGCTGAACGGCAGCGTCAGCAGGAATGCGAACAGGATCTGCACCCCGGTCTGCGCGACCCGCAGCTCCTGCAGCAGGTCGGCGAAGTTGCGGTTCCAGCGCTGCCGCTCGGTCTCGCCGGGCAGCCCGCCCTTCTCCCGGGCCATCCGCCCTCCCACGGTCACTCTCCGGCGCAAACCCGCGCAGTTCCCCGGTGCCGCCCCGCGGTTCCCCGGGGGCATCCCCGCAGCGGCGAACGGTCAAACACCCGTCCGCTCCAGCACCGCGTCCGCGAGTGCTCGGGGGGCCTCCTCCGGCACCCAGTGCCCCACGTCGTGCAACGCGACGAGCCGGTAGTCCGCATCGACACAGTCGCCGGTGGCCAGCGCGGCCGTGCGGCCCAGCACCGGGTCCGCCTCACCCCACACGTACGTGGTCGGCACGGTGATCTGCCCGACGCCCGCGAGCTGGCCTTTCGTGAGCGCCCGGTACCAGTTCAGGGCGCCGGTCAGCCGTCCCGGGGTGCGCATCGCCGCGGCGTACCCGGCCGCCCGCGGACCGATCGGTTTCAGCATCGAACGCAGCATCGCCCCGTCGCGGGCGAGCATCAGCCGTTCCGCGAACCGTGCCCGGAACATCCCCATGTACGCGAATCGCAGCCGTTGCCGCGGTTCCCGGCTCAGCGCGGTCGCCAGCGCCCGCGGGTGCGGCACCGACACGGACGTATACGAGCGCACCCGCTGGGGCTGCTCCGCGGCCAGCAGCCAGCCCACATGGGCACCCCAGTCGTGGCCCACCACATGCACCGAATCGAGACCGAGCGCGTCGAGCACCGCGACCGCGTCCGCGCACGCTTCGGGCAGCCGGTACGCGGCCACCCCGTCCGGGCAGGCTCCCGGGCTGTAGCCGCGCTGGTCCAGCGCGTACGTGCGCAGGCCCGCCTCGTGCAGCCGCGGGGCGATCAGCTCGAACTCGCGGTGGTCCTGGGGGAAGCCGTGCAGCAGGAGCACCGGCTCGCCGTCGGGCGGACCGTCGGCGTACACGTCGAAGGTGAGCCCGCGGGCCTCGATCTCCATCGCGATCCTCCCTCGCTGTTCCCCCGCACGACCTGGTGTTAGCGTCATCGAAACACATGCCATCCGACAGGGGAGCGCGCAGCGCTGAGAGTGCGGGCCGCCGGCCCGCAGACCCTCGAACCTGATCTGGGTAATGCCAGCGCAGGGAGTTCGGTCGTCTCCAGCCGAGTTGCTGGCGCGCGCCTTCTCTCGGTTCGCGATAGAGCTGGAGGCACCATGACCAACCGCTGGCGGACGATCGACATCGTGATCGCTTCGATCATCGCGGTCACGTTCGGCGTCGTCTTCTGGGCGTGGAACATTCTGTGGGGAGCCACGCAGGGGGCGTTCGCGTTCTTCCCGCCGGCCCAGACCGTGCTGTACGGGGTGTGGCTGATGCCGGCCGTGCTGAGCGGCCTGATCATCCGGAAGCCGGGCGCATCGCTGTACACCGAGACGCTGGCCGCGATCATCTCCGCGCTGCTCGGCGACCAGTGGGGTGCCACGGTGATTGCGCAGGGCTTCGTGCAGGGGCTCGGCGCGGAGCTGGCGTTCGCGGCGCTGCGGTACCGCTCGTTCCGGCTGCCCGCGGCGCTGTTCGCCGGGGCGCTGACCGGTCTCGGTGCCGCCCTGTTCGACTTCTTCGTCTGGAACGGCGCGTACGCGCTGTGGAGCTACCGGATCCCGTACGCCCTGCTGACGATCGTCAGCAGCACCGTGATCGCCGGGGTGGGCGGCTGGGCGCTGGTGCGGGCGCTGGCGCCCACCGGGGTGCTGGACCGCTTCGCGGCGGGCCGCGACCGCGCCCTGGTCTGACCGATGGCGGAGGTCGTGCTGCGCGGGTTCGGGTGGCGCCACGCCGGACGCCGCGCCTGGGCCGTACGCGGCGTCGACCTGCGCATCGCGCACGGCGAGCGGGTGCTCCTGCTGGGCCCCTCCGGGGCGGGCAAGAGCACCCTGCTCGCGGCGCTGGCCGCGCTGCTGCCCCGGGACTCCGGCGAGGCCGAGGGGGCGGTCGAGATCGACGGCCTGGACCCGCACAAGGCCCGCGAGCGCGTGGGCATCGTCTTCCAGGACCCGCAGACCCAGCTCGTCATGGCCCGCAGCGGCGACGACGTGGCGTTCGGGCTGGAGAACCGCGGGGTGCCCGCCGAGGCGATCTGGCCCCGGGTGGACGCTGCGCTGGGGCGGGTCGGCTTCCCGTACGCCCGGGACCGGCCGACCGCGGCCCTGTCCGGCGGTGAACAGCAGCGCCTCGCGCTCGCCGGGGTGCTGGCGTTGCGCCCCGGGCTGCTGCTGCTCGACGAACCCACCGCCAACCTCGACCCGGCCGGTGCGGCCCGGGTGCGCGACGCGATCACCCGTACCCGGGACCCGGACACCACACTGATCCTCGTGGAGCACCGGGTGGCCGAGGCGCTGCCGCTGGTCGACCGCGTGATCGTGCTCGAACCCGGTGGAGGGATCCGCGCGGACGGCCCGCCCGGGACCGTCTTCGCCACGCACGGCGCACGCCTCGCCGAGGAGGGGGTCTGGGTGCCGGGCCGGCCGGTCACGCCCCGCAAGGCCGTCGCCCCGCCGGCCGATCCTCTGGTACGGGCACGCGCGGTCGCCGTACCCGGCCGCCTCGCCGCGGTCGACCTGACCGCACACGCCGGGGAGGTCGTCGCCGTGACCGGCCCGAACGGGGCAGGCAAGAGCACCCTCGCGCTGATCCTGGGCGGGTTACTCCCCCCGGGTTCCGGGGCGGTCGAGGCGTTCGGTGACGCCCGGCCGCCGCACCGGTGGCGGGCCGCGGTGCTGGCCCGGCGCATCGGGTCGGTGTTCCAGCAGCCGGAGCACCAGTTCGTGACCGCCCGGGTCAGCGACGAGCTGGCGCTGGGCCCGCGCCGGCTGGGCCGCCCGGCGACCGAGATCGCCAGGACGGTCGACGAGCTGCTGCACCGGCTGCGGCTGACCCGGCTGGCCGGAGCGAACCCGCACACCCTGTCGGGCGGCGAGGCGCGGCGCCTGAGCGTGGCGACCGCGCTGGCGAGCGCCCCGCGGCTGCTGGTGCTGGACGAGCCGACGTTCGGGCAGGACCGGCGTACCTGGATCGAGCTGGTGGACCTGCTGGCGCAACTGCGCGACGACGGGCACGGGGTCGTGGCGGTCACCCACGACGACGCGTTCATCGCGGCGCTGGCCGACCGGGTGCACGAACTGGACGGCCGGGCGGGCCCGGCATGAGTCTCACCGTTGCGCCGATCGCCGACCCGGACGCTCCGCTGGCACGCCGCAACCCGGTCGCCAAGCTGGGTGCGGCGTTGCTGTTCTCGATGATGCTCGTGCTCACCCTGGACCCGTTGACGCCCGCCCTCGCGCTCGCGGTCGAGCTGGCCGTGGTGCCGCTGTTCGGGCTGCGTTATCCGGCGCTGGCCCGCCGCGCCTGGCCGCTGGCACTGGCCGGTGCCGGGGTGCTGGTGACGATGGTGCTGTTCGCGGCGGACCGGGCGGGCACCACCCTGCTCGCGCTGGGGCCGTTCGACATCACCACCGGGGTACTGGGCACCGCGCTGGCGCTGGTGCTGCGCGTGTTCGCGGTGGCGCTGCCCGGGGTCATCGTGTTCGCCACCACCGACCCGACGGACCTGGCGGACGCGCTCGTGCAGAACGCGAAGGCACCGCCGCGGTTCGCGATCGGCGCACTCGCCACGTTCCGGATGCTGCCGCTGCTGGGCGCCGAGTGGCAGATGCTCACGCTGGCCCGGCGGGCGCGCGGGGTGGACGCCGGCCGCAACCCGGTGGCCCGGCTGCGGTTGTTCGCCGCGACCACGTTCGCCCTGCTGGTCGGTGCGATCCGGCGCGGCACCCGGCTGGCGGTGGCGATGGACGCGCGCGGCTTCGACTCCGGCGCACCCCGCACGTACGCGCGGCGGCAGGTCTTTCGCGGGGCGGACGCCGCGCTGCTGGCAGGGGCGGCCGCCGTCGCCGGCGCGATCCTGGCCATCAGCGTGGTCACCGGGGTGTTCCGCCCGATCATCGGTTGAGCGCGCGCACCTGCCGGGCTGCGATGATGGCGGCATGCTCGTCGCGTTCTCCGTCACCCCGCTCGGCGCGGGCGATGCCGTGGGCGACCTGGTCGCCGAGGCCGTCCGCGTGGTCCGCGCATCCGGCCTGCCCAACCGCACCGACGCCATGTTCACCACGATCGAGGGTGAATGGGACGAGGTGATGGCCGTGGTCAAGCAGGCCGTCGACGCGGTCGCCGCGCATGCGCCCCGGGTCAGCGTCACGCTCAAGGCCGACGTCCGGCCCGGCGTGACCGGCGCGCTCGACGCGAAGGTCGCGCACATCGAGCGACGCCTGTCCCAGCCGTGACCCGGCCGGCCGTGGCGTCCGACGTGGACCGGTTCCCCGCGGCCGACGCGGGCTGATCCGGCACACCGTGCCGGGAAACGGCACGCGCCGCCGACGGGGTGGTGTCGGCGGCGCGTCGGTCCGTACGGAAATCAGATGCGGAACGCGCTGACCGCCATGGTCAGCTCGGTGCTCATCCGGGCGAGTTCCGAGGCGGCGTGCTGGGACTGGTTGGCGCCCGCCGCGGTCGAGGCGGCGGCGTCGGCCACCCCGGCGATGTTGCCGGCGATGGCGGTGCTGCCGTCGGCAGCCGCGGTCACGTTGCGGGTCATGTCGTCCGTGGTCGCGGTCTGCTCCTCGACCGCGGTCGCGATCACCGTCTGGTAGTCGTTGACCTGGTTGATGATCGAGGCGATCTTGTCGATCGCCGCGACCGCGTCCGCGGTGTCGGTCTGGATGGCCAGCACCCGCCGGGAGATGTCCTCGGTGGCCTTCGCCGTCTCCTGAGCCAAGTCCTTCACCTCGCCCGCGACGACCGCGAAGCCCTTGCCGAGGTCGCCGGCCCGGGCCGCTTCGATCGTGGCGTTGAGGGCGAGCAGGTTCGTCTGCTCGGCGATCATGTTGATGGTCTGGACGACCTCACCGACCTCCTGCGACGAGACACCGAGGCGGGTCACCGTGGACATGGTCGACTCGGCGACCGACACGGCCTCCGACGCGACGCCGACGGCCTGGTTCGCGTTCTGGGCGATCTCCCGGATCGACGCCACCATCTGCTCGCTGCTGACCGCGAGCGTCTGCACGTTGCCGGAGATCTGACCGGCGCCGTCGGACACCAGCCCGGCCTGCGCGCTGGTCTCCTCCGCGTTCGAGGCGATCTGGGTGGCGGTGGCAGACAGCTGCACCGATGCGGACGACAACGACCCGGCGCCCGCGGCCACCTGGGTCACCAGCCCGCGCAGGGAACCGACGGTCTGATCCACCGCCCGGCTCAGCTCGCCCAGCTCGTCGGAGCGCGGCAGTTTAGCCCGTACGGTGAGGTCACCGTCCGTCGCTCGCCGCAGCGCCGCGGAGATCGACTTCAACGGCCTGGTCACGGACCGGGTCGCCGCGATGGCGAGCAGAGTTGCCAGCACGAACACGACGAGCGTCACGCCGAGCCGGATCATCTGGTTGGTCCGCAGGTCGGCCGCGGCCTGCGCGGTCATCGCCACGGAACGCCCCTGGATCGACGCGAGCACCTTGTCGGTCAGCTTCACCACGTTGCCGTACGCCTGCGCGACCTGCCCCTTGGTGATGCTGTCCATGCCCGCGACCCGCGCCGCCGGCGACTCGTCGGCGCGCAGCTGGCCGGTGAGCGCGTCGAGCGTCGAGAACAGCGCCGTCCAGGCCGTCTTCAGGTCCTTCCAGGACGTACGTTCGGCCGGGGTCAGCGAGGCTGCGGGCACGGCGTCCATGGCGGCGAGGATGGCCTTACGGTCCGGCGCAACGGTGTTGCCGACGGCGGCCGCGTTGCCGTAGGCGCCCGCGCTGCCGAGCAGCTGCGCCTGGTAGGTCGCCACGTCCTCGGCGAGCAGGCGTACCCGCTGCACCTGGTCCGCGGTCACGCTGAGGTGGCTGATCCGGGCCTGGGCCGCGGTCTGCTGCTGGGAACCGCGCAGGCCGGCGAACAGCGCCCCCGCGATGAAGACCCCGAGGATGGCGAACGCGCCCCCCAGCCGTACGCCAACAGTGATCTTCCTGCGCTTCATCGCGGTCCCTCGTCGTTGTTCGGTGTGTCTCTTGAACACCGAAATCGGCGAGTGGTCGGCGGCGGGCCCGTGGCGCAGGCAGTGAAACGCGTCACTCCAAAAGTCAGACAAAGGCCCCAGAGCGCGGCGGTTGACCGAACGGATGACACGGTCGAGCCGACCGGTCGGCAGCCCGTCTCGGCACGGCGAAGAGGGAACCGAGCAAGCCAGCGCGAGGGGTGCGCCGCGATGCGGTTCTGAATCGGGTCAGCTCGGGGCGACCGGGTTGGGCACGGCACCGCCGAAGCGGCGATCCCGCTGGGCGTACAACTGGCACGCATACCACAGGTGACGGCGGTCGAAATCCGGCCACAGGGTGTCGAGGAAGATCAGTTCCGCGTACGCGGACTGCCACAGCAGGAAGTTGCTGGTCCGCTCCTCCCCCGACGGGCGCAGGAACAGGTCCACGTCGGGGACCTCGGGGTGGTACAGGTACTTCGCGATCGTGCGCTCGTTGACCTTGTCCGCCTTCAGCCGCCCGGCCGCCACGTCCCGGGCGATCGCCGCGGCCGCGTCGGCGATCTCAGCCTGACCGCCGTAGTTGACGCAGAACTGCAGCGTCAGCTTCGTGTTGTGCCGCGACATCTGCTCCGCGGTCTGCAGCTCGGAGATCACGCTCTTCCACAGCCGGCCGGAGCGCCCCGACCAGACCACCCGCACCCCCAGCTCGACGAGCTGGTCGCGGCGGCGGCGGATGACGTCGCGGTTGAAGCCCATGAGGAAGCGCACCTCGTCGGGCGAACGCTTCCAGTTCTCCGTCGAGAACGCATACGCCGACAGGTACGGGATCCCCAGCTCGATGGCGCCCTCGATCGTGTCGAACAGCGAATACTCGCCCTGCTCGTGGCCCTTGGTGCGGGACAGGCCACGCTCCTTGGCCCACCGGCCGTTACCGTCCATGACGATCGCGATGTGCTTGGGCAGCGCGTCGCGTGGCAGGTCGGGCGGGGTCGCGCCGGAGGGGTGCGGGGTGGGCGGACGCGTCACGACATGCTCTCCCGTCGATCGACCAGCGGCAGAGAACGCAACGCGCGCTCCATGTGCCACTGCAGGTGGGCCGCCACCAGACCGCTGCACTCGCGGCGCACCGGCGGCTCGGCGGCGTCGGCGACTGTCCAGTCGCCGCTGGTCAGGGCCAGCATCAGCCCCAGGGTGGCCGGCGCGGGGTGCGCCGAGCCGGGCGGACGGCAGTCCGGGCAGACCGAACCCCCGGCCGGTACGGAGAACGCGCCGTGCGGGCCCGCCTCGCCGCAGACCGCGCACTCGGCCAGCGCGGGCGCCCACCCGGCCAGGGACATGCCGCGCAGCAGATACGCATCCAGGACGAGACTGCCGTCGTGCTCGCCCGCCGCGAGCGCCTTGAGCGCGCCCAAGGTGAGCTGGAACAGCCGCAGCGCGGGCTCCCGCTCGACCGGGGTGAGCCGCTCCGCGGTCTCGGCGATCGCGCTGGCCGCGGTGTAGCGCGGGTAGTCGCCGAGGAACCGCTTGCCGTACAGCGTCACGGCTTCCACCTGGCTCACCGAGTGCAGCGTGCTGCCCACCCCCTCGGGGGAACCGGCCAGCTGCAGATCCACGTGGCCGAACGGCTCCAGCCGGGCACCGAACCGCGACGTCGTACGCCGCACCCCGCGGGCCACCGCCCGCAGCCGCCCGTGCCGCCGGGTCAGCAGCGTGATGATCCGGTCGCTTTCGCCCAGCTTCTGCACGCGCAGCACCACCGCGTCGTCGCGGTAGAGCTGTCGGCGGTATCCGGCGGGCACCCGGCCATTCTGCCCCGCCGGTACGACACCGCCCGACCGGGTCCGGCAAACCCCGAGCCGCATCTCAGGGTCGAATCCGGGATCGTTGGGTGGGAGAACCGATGGTCCGGCCGCACGGCGGGTCATACCGTCTCCACCATGAACCCCACCCTGATCCGGCGCGCCGGCGCATTCACCATGGTCTCCGCGGCGGTGGCCGCGCTCGCCGGCTGCGGTGGGATCGGTGCGCAACTGACGTACCACGACGTCGAGAAGGTCAAGGTCACCGAGATCCTGATGACCGGCGCCAGCGGCGACGTCACCGTGCACACCTCGGCCATCGGCGAGACCCGGATCACCCGGACCGTACGCAGCAGCAGCGATCCCGACCGCGGCTACACGCTCGACGGCACCGTACTCACCCTGGACACCGACTGCGGCGCGGACTGCACGGTGTCCTACGACGTCGAAGCACCGGCCGGGGTCACGGTCCGCGGCAAGCTGCAGTCCGGCGACGTCAACCTCACCGGCGTGAGCGCCACGGACGTGACGCTCAACTCGGGCGACATCCTGGTCCGCGACGCGGCCGCCGACGTCAAGGCGACCACCACGTCCGGCAACATCACGGTGGAAGGCGCCAAGGGCGCGACCACGCTGCACGCGACGTCCGGCGACGTGGATGCGAACGGGGTCGGCGGCGGCCCGGTCCAGGCGACGTCCACCAGCGGCGACGTGACCATCACCCTGAACACGCCCGCCCCGGTGACCGCCGAGACCACCAGCGGCGACGCCGTCGTGCGGGTGCCCGCGTCGGGCAGCTACCACGTACGGGCCGACAGCCACTCCGGCGACACCCGGGTCGAGATCCCCGACGATGCGAAGTCCTCGAATCTGATCACCGTGAAAGCCACCAGCGGCGACGCCATGGTCCAGACCGCGTAGGGTCGCCGGAGACCGCCGCCCCGAGGACGACATGTACGAACTTCAGGCCGTCATCGGCCGCGCCGACCTGCTGCAAGAACTCGCCGCCGACACACGGCGCGCCGAGGTCGTCGCGCTGCGCCAGGGCCTGGGCATGATCCTGGTGACCTACGACCTGATCGCCGAGATCGCCGGGCCCGACACGGGCCGGATCGGCCCCGAACCGGGAGCGAAATTCACCCCGATCCGGCCGGCCGTCGCCCGATGGTCCCGGCATGGCGTGTTGGCCTGCGTTGATGCGTCCTTCTTCGGAGGCGACGGCGAACAGTACGCCGAAGTCTGGCGCGAAGGCGCCCGCGTGTGGGGACCGGTCGTCGACTCCGCGTTCACCGGCCCCCGCGACCAGTGGCCGATCAACGCGGCGCTGCACCTGATCGGCGCCCGCCCCACCGCCGGCGACGACCCTGCCCGGGGCCCGGCCGACATGTTCGCCGAGGTCGGCCTCGGCCTGCGACGCGACATGGACGGCTGGCTCAGGTGCGCCCGCACCGGGTGGACACCCGAACTGGACGACGCCCAGGTGGAGCAGTACCGGCGCGCCGAGGCCGAGCGCGCGCTCGATCGACTGCCCGCCGATCTCGACGGCGAGGAGGTCATGGCCGTATTGGGCATCCCTGCGGGGCCCGCGGTCGGCGCGGCCTTGCGGCACCTGCGGCTGCGGCGGTCAGAGCTCGGGCCGCTAAACCGGGAACAGGCCGAGACCGAGCTCAGGACCTGGGCGGCGCGCGACTAGGATGCCCGGGTGCTCATCGCGAAGAGGGTCAGCATCTGGCGCAGCAGCTACCTGATCAGCGCCGAGGGCCGCCCGGTCGCCACCTGGGACAGCGCGTTCTGGAAATCCGGCGGCACCTTCGACCTGGACGGGCAGCAGTACCGGGTGAACGCCAACGCGTGGGGCACCCGGTACACCCTGACCGGCCCCGACGGCACGCCGCTCGCCTCGGCCGACCGGGTGGGCCGCAAGAACTGGACCGTCCAGGCCGGCGGCCAGACCTACCGGTTCCAGCGCCGCTCCTTCTGGAGCACCGACCAGGAACTGCACACCGACCAGGGCCCGGCGGGCTCCGTCCGGCGGACCAGCATGTGGGGTGACCAGGTCGCCGTCGACCTGCCGGGCATGCCGATGCCCGTACAGATCTTCGTGCTGGGAGTCGTCATCACGATGTGGAACGCCCAGGCCGCCGCCGCGGCCGGCTAGAAGCCGAGGCGGCGCAACTGCTTCGGATCGCGCTGCCACTCCTTGGCCACGCGTACGTGCAGGTCCAGATAGACCTTCTTGCCCAGCAGCGCCTCGATCTGCGCGCGTGCCAGCGTGCCGACCTGTTTGAGGCGGGAGCCGCGCGCGCCGATCACGATCGACTTCTGGCTGTCACGCTCCACGTACACGTCCGCGTAGATCTTGGTGAGGTTGCCTTCGACGAGGATTTCCTGCACGAGCACGGCGATCGAGTGCGGCAGCTCGTCGCGTACCCCCTCCAGGGCCGCCTCGCGCACCAGCTCGGCGATGAGAACCTGCTCCGGCTCCTCGGTCAGCACGTCGTCCGGATAGAGCTGCGGCGACTCCGGCAGATGCCGGACCAGCACCTCGACCAGCGTGTCGACCTGGTGCCCGGACACCGCGCTGACCGGAACGATCTCCGCGAAGTCGTACAGCTCGCTCACCGCGATCAGGCGCTGGGCGAGCGTCGCGGGGTCGACCAGGTCGACCTTCGTGACCACGGCGATCACCGTGGCCTTCAGCTCCGCGATCTCCGCCGAGATGAAGCGGTCCCCGGCACCGACCGGCTCGTCCGCGGGGAAGCACACCCCGATCACGTCGACCTCGCTCCACGTATCGCGGACCAGGTCGTTGAGACGCTGGCCGAGCAGCGTACGCGGGCGGTGCAGGCCCGGCGTGTCGACGAGCACGAGCTGGCCGTCCGGGCGGTGCAGCACGCCACGGATGATGTGCCGGGTCGTCTGCGGTTTGTTCGACGTGATCGCGATCTTCTGCCCGATGATCGCGTTGGTCAGTGTGGACTTGCCGGCGTTGGGCCGCCCCACGAAGCACGCGAAACCGGCCCGGTACGCGCCGTCCCCGGCCGCTGCGGGCGCCACGCCCGCCCGGTGCCGGTGGCTGCCCGCCTCGCGGCCACGCCGCCCGCCCGGTTCGGCACCACTCTGGCCTCGGGCCGAAGGCTTGCCACCCCCCGCGCGGGCCGAGCGCTTGCCACCCCCGGCGCGGGCCGAAGACTTGCCACCCCCTGCGCGGGCCGCAGGCTGGTCACCGCCCTTTGCTTGCTGTGGCGGTTGGGAACCGGAACGGCCACGCCGTGCGCCCGCGGAGGGCCGGGAGCCCGACCCGCTGCCGGACCGGCCATCGCGCGGCGACTGCGGCGCGTCGCTCATTCCGTGACCGTGCCCAGCAGCGCGCCGTCCGGCCCCGCGACATGGATCGGAGCATCCGCGGCCAGGTCACGCACCGCCGCGTGGCCGGCACCGTCCAGATTCGACGCCTCGGTCACCACCGCGGCGGCCTCCAGCCGGGTCGCACCCGCCGCGACCGCGGACGCGACCGCGAGCTGCAACGCGGTGATGGACATGCTGGGCAGCGCAACACTGGCCGCCGCGTACGTACGGCCGTCCTGATCGCGCACCGCGGCGCCCTCGACGGCCCCGACGCGGGCCCGCGCGCTGCGGGCGAGCGTGACCAGCTTGGCGTCCTCGGTGCTCAGCGCCGCATCGGCAGCGGCGGGGGCGATGGTCGGATCAGGCATCGGCGTGCTGTCTCTCTTCGGATTCCGGGCTGGATTGGGGATGCTCGGCCTTGGCGGGCACCCGCCGCACGAGCACCGAGTCGATGCGGTTGCGCCGCCCGGTGGTGCCTTCCGCGATCAGGTGCAGCCCGCCCATGTCCACGGACGCGCCGGGGATCGGCACCCGGCCCAGCGTCTGGGCGAGCAGGCCACCGACCGTCTCGACCTCGTCGGCGGGCAGTTCGACCCCGAACAACTCGCCCAGGTCCTCGATCGGCAGCCGGGCGGTGACCCGCACCGCGCCGTCGTCCAGGTGCTCCACAGGTGGGCGCTCGACGTCGTACTCGTCGGTGATCTCACCGACGATCTCCTCCAGGATGTCCTCGATCGTGACCAGGCCGGCGGTGCCGCCGTACTCGTCGACGACGATCACCAGGTGGGTGCGGGCGGCCTGCATCTCCGACAGCAGGTCGTCGACCGCCTTGGACTCCGGCACGAACGTGGCGGCCCGCATCACCTCGGCGACCGGCTCGGCGCCCGCCGCCGGGTCGCCGCTCTGGGTACGCCGGATCACGTCCTTCAGATACAGCACGCCGAGCACGTCGTCGACGCTGTCGCCGATCACCGGGATCCGCGAGAAGCCGGAACGCAGGAACAGCACCAGTGCCTGCTGCAGCGTCTTGGGCGCCTCGATCCACACCATCTCGGTACGTGGCACCATCACCTCGCGGGCGATCGTGTCGCCGAGCGCGAACACCGAGTGGATCATCTGGCGTTCGCCGTGCTCCACCACCCCGCGCTGCTCGGCCAGGTCGACCAGTTCGCGCAGCTCCACCTGACTCCCGAACGGCCCCTCCGGGAACCCTTTGCCCGGAGTCACGGCGTTGCCGATGAGGATGAGCAGGGAAGCCAGCGGGTTCAGGACCCGGCCCAGGCCCCGGACCAGCGGTCCCGCGGCCCGGCCGATCGCGTACGCGTGCTGACGCCCGATCGTGCGCGGCGCCACGCCGACCACCACGAAGCTCACCACGGTCATGGCGCCCGCCGTGATCAGCGCGGCCCGCCAACCCGCCCCGTACGTGTCCACCGCGACCAGCGCGACCAGCGTGGTCGCGGTCAGCTCACACAACAGCCGCAGCAGGAGCAGCAGATTGACGTGCCGGACCACGTCACCCGCGACCGCGGCCAGCGCCGCCGCGCCACGCTGACCCTCGCGGGCCATCTCCGCGGCACGCGCCGTGGAGACCGTGGTGAGGGCGGCATCCGTCATCGAGGCCAGGCCGGCCAGCAGCACCAGCACGAGCGCGTAGCTGAGCAGTTGCACATCCGGCAGGCCGCCGGTGGCGTCCGCGGCGAGCAGCGGGGTGTCCACGGCGTCAGCCGGCCCGCCGCCCGGCGTGCCAGCTCTGCAGGAGCCGGTTCTGCAACGCGAACATCTCGCGCTCCTCCTCCGGCTCGGCGTGGTCGTAACCCAGCAGGTGCAGCGCGCCGTGGACCGTCAGCAGATGCAGCTCGTCGGCTGCGGTGTGGCCCGCGGCCACCGCCTGTTTCGCGGCCACCTCGGGGGCCAGCACGATGTCGCCGAGCAGGGCCGGCTCACCCGTGCCTGCCTCGCCGGGGCCGTGGTCGACGCTGCCCTCGTCCATCGGGAACGCGAGCACGTCGGTCGGGCCCTCGCTGCCCATCCAGCGGTGGTTCAGCTCCGCCATGTAGTCGATGTCGACGAGCAGGATCGACAGCTCCGCGAGCGGGTTGACCCCCATCTCGTCGAGCGCGTGCCGGGCCACCGCGAGGATCGCGTCGGTGTCGACCTCGACTCCCGACTCGTTGGCGATCTCGATGGACATCAGGTGCGGTTACCCCCGTGATCAGCGCCGCCGCCCGGGGCGGCCACCACTGGCGGCGCGCCCGGGCACGGCATGGACGGACTGCGTGGCTTGCTGGTCGGCGTCATACCGTGCGTACGCGTCGACGATCTCGGAGACCAGGCGGTGCCGGACGACGTCGTTGCTGCTCAGCTCCGCGAAGTGGACGTCCTCCACGCCGTCGAGGATCTGCCGGACGACCTGCAGGCCGCTGACCGTGCTGTTGGGCAGGTCGACCTGCGTGACATCGCCGGTCACCACGATCTTGGAGCTGAAGCCGAGCCGGGTGAGGAACATCTTCATCTGCTCGGGCGTGGTGTTCTGCGCCTCGTCGAGAATGATGAACGCGTCGTTCAAAGTCCTACCGCGCATATAGGCCAGGGGGGCGACCTCGATCGTGCCCGCCTGCATCAGGCGCGGGATGGAGTCCGGCTCCAGCATGTCGTGCAGCGCGTCGTACAACGGCCGCAGGTACGGGTCGATCTTCTCGTTGAGCGTGCCGGGCAGGAAGCCCAGCCGCTCCCCCGCCTCGACCGCCGGCCGGGTCAGGATGATGCGGTTGACCTGCTTGGCCTGCAGCGACTGCACGGCCTTGGCCATCGCCAGGTACGTCTTGCCGGTGCCCGCGGGCCCGATGCCGAAGACGATCGTGTTGGCGTCGATGGCGTCGACGTACCGCTTCTGGCCGAACGTCTTGGGGCGGATGGTGCGTCCGCGCCGGGAGAGGATGTTGAGGGTCAGCACGTCGGCGGGACGCTCGGAGATGTTCTGCGCGAGCATCGCGGCCGTACGGCGAACCGCGTCGACCGTCAGCGTCTCGCCCTTCTCGATCAGCTCGATGAGCTCGGAGAACAGGCGCTCGGCGGTGGCGTTGTCGGCGGGCGAGCCGGTCACGGTGATCTCGTTGCCGCGGACGTGGACGTCACTGACGACGGTCCGCTCGATCAGCTTGAGGATCTCGTCCTTCGGGCCCAGCAGATTCACCATGATCTTCGGGTCGGAGACCTCGATCCGGGTCTGCACCCGAGCGGCGGCGCTGCTGTGTTCGGTGCCGGTCATATGGGGCGGCCCTACGGCCTACGCCACCTGCTCTCGTTCTCGTCGCCGTCGCTGGTAGGCGGCGCCCTGAAGGGGATCGTGCCATCGTATCCGCTCGGCGCGGCCGCCGCCGATCCCATTATCCGCGGGTCGCGGCGGCGGCCGGGCCCCGCTCAGCCGTCGGAGGGCGAACGCTGGTCGAAGGTCTCCAGGTTGCGGGTGAGCCGGTACGTCGCCCAGTGCATGCGGACCACGGTGCCGTGCTCGTCGCGGGTGAGCCGGAGCAACTCGCCGACTTCGCGCCCGGAAATCGTGCGCAGGATGTCCGGGTTGTCCGGCAACGGGCGGAACACCGCGGGGGGCCGCTCCGGGGCCGCGTCGGCGGCTCGGGCCTGCAGGGTGCCGTCGTGCCAGCTGAAGACGTGCGGGAAGCCCTCGCTCCACCACTGGCCGAGGACGGGACGGTACGCCGGTGGCGCGGGCTCGCCCGGGGCCCAGGGCTTGATCTCGGCGGGGTCGGCCTCGAGCGCGATGCCCATCAGCTCGTGCACGAGGTCGATGGCCGCGACCGCGGTCCCGGACGAGGCCAGCACGGCGGCACCGAGCGCCCCGGGATTTCCCTCCCCGCCGCGACGGCCGTAGACGCCGGCCAGGAAACCCGGCATGGCGCCGTCGTGGCCCACGTCGACGACCCGCTTGCCCTGCGGCAGCAACAGCAGCCCGAGGCCGAAGCCGGCGGCCCACAGCGCCTCGTCGGTGGTGGTGTGCGGCCAGCGCATCTCCTCCAGCGTCGCCGCGGAGAGAACGGCCCCGGCCGGGTCCACGATTTCGGGACCGGCCAGGAACGCCGCCCAGCGGGCCATGTCCGTGGCGGTGCTCCACAGCTGCGCGGCGGGAGCGACACCGCCGAGGTCGGGCTGCGGCTCGGGGCGGACCGCGTCGGAGTACGCGTCGACGAGGTAGCCGACCGCGGCGTCACCGGTGGGCGCCACCGTGGTCGCGGTGAGCCCGAGCGGGGTGAGGATGCGCTCGGTGAGCACGGACTGCCAGGTGCCGCCGCGCAGCCGCGCGACGAGCTGGCCGAGCACCGCGAGGCCCAGGTTGGAGTAGTGGAACCGGCGGCCGGACGGCAGCACCCGCTCGGCGCGGTCCAGCTCGGTGAGCAGGCCGGCAGCGTCGGGGGAGACCAGCGTGTCCCAGACGTCGCCGTGGGGCTCGCGCTGGAATCCGGCGGTGTGCGAGAGCAGCCGGCGGATCGTGGCGTCGCCGTGCCCCGGGACGTCGAGGTGGGCGGAGATCGGGTCGTCGAGGTCGAGCAGCCCGTCGTCGCGGGCCTGCATGACCAGCACCGCGGTGAAGCTCTTGGTGACCGAGCCGATGCGGAACCGGCTGTCGGCGTCCAGCGGGTGTGCCGGGTTGCCGGACGTGCCGATGGTGAAGCTCCACGGCTCGCGGTCGGCGCGGTGCAGTGCGACGGAGAGGGCGGGGACGCGCGCGTCGGCCTGGACCCGGCGGACGGCGCGCTCCAGGCGGTCTGCTGCGCTCACCGGCACACCATCGGGCCGAGCGGGGCGCCGCCGAGCACGTGGGCGTGCACGTGCGCGACCTCCTGCCCGGCGTGGGAGCCGTTGTTGACGATCAGCCGGAAGCCGTCCGTCCGCAGGCCCTCGGCCTCGGCGACCGTGGCGGCCGCGGCGAGCACGTCGGCGGCGACGCCCGGGTCGGCGAGCGCGAGCGCGGCGATGTCGGGGTGGTGGTCCTTGGGGATCACCAGCACGTGCACGGGGGCCTTGGGCTGGATGTCGCGGAAGGCGAGCGTGGTGTCGGTTTCGTGCACGACCGTCGCGGGGATCTCGCCCGCGACGATGCGGCAGAACAAGCAGTCGGTGTCCACGCAAGGATCCTAGGGTCTAGGTATGACAGGAGATCGGCTGCCCGCTGACTAGAGTGGACCGAGACGATCGAGGGAGCGCTCTCATGGCCCAGTACGACGAGGTGATCGAGCCTCTGCTCGCCCAGCTGGACCTGACCGAGAAGGTCTCCCTGCTGACCGGCGCGGACTTCTGGTCGGTGCCCGCCCTGCCGCGCATCGGCCTGCGTTCGCTCATCATGTCGGACGGTCCGGTCGGCGTCCGGGGCACCGGCTGGTCCTCCGACGACCCGTCGGTCGCGTTGCCCAGCCCCACCGCGCTCGCCGCGACCTGGGACCCGGAACTGGCCCGCACCGCCGGACGGCTGCTCGGCCAGGAGTCGCGCCGCAAGGGCGTGCACGTCCTGCTCGGCCCGACGGTCAACCTGCAGCGCACCCCGCTGGGTGGCCGCCATTTCGAGTGCTACTCGGAGGATCCGCTGCTCAGCGGCGAGATCGGGGCCGGGTTCGTGGCCGGAGTCCAGGCGCATGGGGTCGGCACCACGGTGAAACACCTCGTGGGCAACGACTTCGAGACCGACCGGATGACCGTGGACGTGCACATCGGCGAACGCGCACTGCGCGAGCTGTACCTGGCGCCGTTCGAGCGGGCCGTCGCGGCCGGTTCGTGGGGGGTGATGAGCGCGTACAACGCGGTGAACGGGCTGCCCATGGCGAGCAACGGGCCACTGCAGAGCGACGTGCTCAAACGCGAGTGGGGCTTCGACGGGGTGGTGGTCTCCGACTGGCGGGCCGCCCGGTCCACGGTCGACGCGGCGCTGGGTGGCCTCGACGTCGCGATGCCCGCGATGGAGAACCCGTGGGGCGAGCGGCTGGTCGCGGCGGTGCGCGCCGGGCAGGTGCCCGAGGACGTCGTCGACGACAAGGTACGGCGGGTGCTGCGCCTCGCCGCCCGCGTCGGCATCCTGGACGGGATCCCGCCGGCCGTGGCCGCCCCGCCCGAGGACCTCGACGGCGACGCGGTCGCCCACGAGGTCGCCATCCGCTCGTTCGTGCTGGCCCGCAACGAGAACTTCGCCCTGCCGCTGGAGCCGGCCGCGCTGACCCGGGTCGCGGTGATCGGCGCGCTCGCCATGGACGCCCGGGTCCTGGGCGGGGGCAGCGCCCACCTGACGCCGCCGCACGTCGTCTCACCGCTGGAAGGGCTGGGCCGGGCACTGTCCGGGGTGGACGTCGCGTACGCGGTCGGCGCGGACCCGCGCCCGTTCCTGCCGGCGGCGCACGGGCCGCAGTGGGGCGACGGCTTCACGGTCACGCTGTCGGGCGGCACCACGCACACGTTCACGTTGCCCGGCGCCGGCCTGCGCTGGATCGGTGATCTGCCCGGTGGGCTCGCCCCGCGCGAGGTAACGACGATCGAGCTGCGGGCCGTGTTCACCCCGGAGGAAGAGGGCGAGCACACGTTCGCGGTTTCCGGGTTCGGCACGTTCGAGCTGGTCGTCGCCGGGGAGTCCCGGTTCGCCGGGACGCTGCACCCGCCCGGGGCGGGCCGTACCGAACTTCTGCTGTCGCCGCAGGAGCGGCGGACCGGGGTGCGGCTGGCGGCCGGCGTACCCGTGGAGGTGGTGTTGCGGCAGCACATCGCGCCCGGCCTGGCGCACACCGTGGCGACCACGCTCGGGCACCGGGCGCCGGGCCCGGCCGCCGACGGCATGATCGCCGAGGCCGTCGCGATCGCGGCCGAATCCGACGTGGCCGTGGTCGTGGTCGGCACCACGGAGCAGGTCGAATCGGAGGGCTTCGACCGGACGTCGCTGGCGTTGCCCGGCCGCCAGGACGAGCTGGTGGCGCGGGTCGCCGCGGCCAATCCACGTACGGTCGTGGTGGTCAACGCGGGCTCGCCGGTGCTGTTGCCGTGGGCCGACGACGTGGCCGCGGTGCTGCTGACCTGGTTCCCCGGGCAGGCGGCGGGTGCGGCGCTGGCGGATGTGCTGCTCGGCGTCGCGGAACCCGGCGGGCGGCTGCCCACGACGTGGCCGCGGCGCGCGAAGGACTGTCCCGTGCTGGCCGTCGACACCACCGGCGGGGTCGTCGGGTACGACGAAGGGGTGTTCGTCGGCTACCGCGGCTGGCTGCGCAGCGGCCGCACCCCGCGGTACGCGTTCGGCCACGGCCTCGGCTACACCACCTGGGTGTACGAGGCGCTGGAGGTGGGCCCGGACGAGGCCGTGGTCACCGTGATCAACGTCGGTGCCCGGTACGGCCGGGAGGTCGTCCAGGTGTACGCGGGCCCCACCGAGCCCGACCCGGAACGGCCGCAATGCTGGCTGGCCGGGTTCGCCTCCGTCGACGGCCACCCGGGTGAGCGGGTCACGGTGCGGATTCCGTTGCCGGAGCGCACCTGGCAAGTCTGGGAGTCCGGCTGGCGCACGGTGTTCGGCGCGTACGACGTCACGGCCGCGCACGCGCTGGACGACCCGCGACTGACGGCCACGCTCACGCTCGTCCCCGCCGGGACGCCGGTCACCGGCGCCTGAGCGGCAGCCGGCTCCCGGAGCGCCGCAAGCACCGTACGCTGGGCGGGTGCTGTTCCGCGAGGACGCGCTGGACCGGATCCGCGCGGGCCGGGTGTCGGTGGTGTTCCGCCGCTGGCGCACCGCCCGGGTGCGGGCCGGCACCCGGCTGCGCACGATGATCGGCCTGGTCGAGGTACGCGCGGTCGCCCGGGTCCCCGACGTCGCGCCGGCGGATGCGGAACCTGCCGGCTACCCCGACGTGGCGGCGTTGCGCGGCGACATCCCCGGTGATCCGGCGCACCCGCTGTACCGGATCGAGGTGGGATACGCGGGGGCCGACCCGCGAATCGCGTTGCGCGCGGACGTGTCCGGGCTGCCCGAGGTGGTGGCGGAGCTGGAGCGGATGGACCGGGCGACCCGGCGCGGCCCGTGGACCCATACCGTGCTGGGGCTCATCGGGGCGCGGCCGGCGGTGCGGGCCGGGGACCTGTTCACGGTGGCCGGCTATCCGGATCTGGCGTCGTTCAAACGGGACGTGCGGCGGCTCAAGGAGCTGGGGCTGACCGAGAGCCTGGAGGTCGGCTACCGGTTGTCGCCGCGCGGGCGGGCGGTGCTGGGCGAGGACTGACCGATGTGGCCGGTCACCACCGGCCCAGGCGGGTGGCGAGCACGGACAGCGCGGCCACCCCCGCCGTGGAGGTACGCAGCACGGAATCGCCCAGCCGCATCGGCAGCGCCCCGGCGGCCACGAACCGGCCCAGCTCGGCGTCGGCGATGCCGCCCTCGGGCCCGACGATCAGCACGATGTCACCGGAGCCGGGCAGCTCGGCCGCCGTGAGCCGGTCGGTGGCCTCCTCGTGCAGCACGAACGCGGCCGCCGCGGCGGAGATCCGGGCCGCCACCTGCGGGGTGGAGCAGTCCGGGTCGCCGCCGACCGCGGGCAGCCACGCCCGGCGGGCCTGCTTGGCGGCCTCCCGGGCAGTGGACGCCCATTTCTCCCGGGCCCGTACCCCGCGTTCGCCACGCCACTGGACGATCGCCCGGGAGGCGGCCCACGGGACGATCTCGTCGACGCCCACCTCGGTCATGGCCTGCACGGCCAGCTCGCCACGGTCCCCCTTGGCGATCCCCTGCACCACGGCCAGCCGCGGGTCCGGGGCCGGCGCGAACGTGCGCTGGCCGAGCGCCACGTCGATGGTGCCGCGGCCCACCCGCAGCACCGAGGCGGCGACCGTCCCGCCCCGCCCGTCGGCCAGGATCAGCCCCTCACCGGCGCGCAGCCGCTGCACGTCGGCGGCGTGGTGGCCCTCGGGCCCGGCGAGCGTGAAGGTCTGCCCCGTGGGCAGGTCATCGACGAGGAACAGCGGCGCGGACATGCCCGCACGGTACCGGTTGTGATCGCACGGACCTGGCAGGGCGCGGGCGCCCGGTCATGAGCCGTCCGGCGAATGGGCTCCCGCGCCCGTTGTCCGCGGGAGCGACGGCCCGGCCCCCGGCGGACCTGGGGCAAGAAAGACCCTCAGGCCACGACCGGGAGCGCCACTCAATGGCCGTTGAACGCGTCCCGCATCCGGGAGAAGAAGCCGCCCTGCTTGCTGAGCTCCGCCACGTCCTCGCCGCGGGTCTTCGCGAAGTCGCGCAGCAGGCGCTCCTGCTCCGCGGTCAGCTTGGTCGGGGTCTTGACGTCGAGGTGGACGAAGAGGTCGCCGCGCCCCTGGCCGCGCAGGTGCGGCACCCCCTTGCCGCGGATGCGCAGCGTGGAGGCGGGCTGGGTGCCGGGCTTGACCTCGATCGCCTCCTCGCTGTCGAGGGTCTTGATGGTCAGCCGGGTGCCGAGCGCGGCCGCGGTCATCGGCAGGGTGACGCGGCAGTGCAGGTCGTCGCCCTTGCGGGAGTAGACGTCGTGCGGGCGCTCGTGGATCTCGACGTACAGGTCGCCGGCGGTGCCGCCGCCGGGCCCGACCTCGCCCTGCTGGGCGAGGCGGATCCGCATGCCGTCCTCGACCCCGGCCGGGATCTTGACGGTCAGCGAGCGACGGGTACGGATACGCCCGTCGCCCGCGCACGTCGGGCACGGGTGCGGGATGACCGTGCCGTGGCCCTGGCAGACCTGGCAGGGCCGGGACGACACGACCTGGCCCAGGAACGTGCGCTGCACGGACTGCACCTCGCCCCGCCCGCCGCAGGTCTCGCAGGTGGCCAGGTGGGTGCCGGGTGCGGTGCCCGCGCCGGTGCACTGGGTGCACAGCACCGCGGTGTCGACCGTGATCGGCGCCTCGACGCCGAACGCGGTCTCCACCAGGTCGAGTTCGAGGCGCAGGATCGCGTCGGCGCCCGGACGGGTCCGCGGGCGGGGGCCGCGCGCACCACCGCCGGCCGCGGTGCCGAAGAACGCGTCCATGATGTCCTGGAAGCCGACGAACGGCCCGGCCCCGCCGGGGCCCGCCGGTCCGCCGCCGCCCCCGGGAGCGAGGGGGTCGCCGCCGAGGTCGACGATCTGCCGTTTCTGGTCGTCGGACAGGACCTCGTACGCCGCGTTGATGTCCTTGAACTTCTCGTGCGCCTCCGGGTCAGGGTTGACGTCCGGGTGGAACTGGCGAGCGAGCTTGCGGTACGCGCGCTTGATCTCGTCGTCGGTGGCATCCCGGTTGATCCCGAGAATTCCGTAGTAGTCCTTGGCCACTGGGTTTCGAGTCCTCATGTCTGCCACGCCCGTGCGGGCACTCGTCGCGAATCCGTCAGTTCTGGGCCAGCAGGTCGCCCATGTAGCGTGCCACGGCACGCACAGTGGCGATGGTGCCGGGGTAGTCCATGCGGGTCGGCCCGAGCACACCCAGCCCGCCCACAATCGTGGCGCCCGGGCCGTAACCCGTGCTCACCACCGATGTCGACCGCAAATTGTCGATCTTGTTCTCGTCGCCGATGCGGACCCGGGTGGTGCTGGGCTCCACCTCGCCGATCAGTTTGAGGAGGATGACCTCCTCCTCCAAGGCCTCCAGGACGGGCCGCAGGGTGCCCTGGAAGTCCAGCATGCTGGCGCGGGCCAGGTTGGCCGTACCGGCCAGGGCGACGCGCTCCTCGGTGCGCTCCACCAGAGTCTCCAGCAGCACCGAGGCCAGGCACGCCACCATGGTCCGGCGGTCCGGGGCGGTCTCGTCGACCAGGCCCTGGACCAGCGGCGGGGCATCCGCCAGCTTCTGCCCGGCCAGTTTCTCGTTGCACCGGCGGCGCAGCTCCGTGACGTCGTCGGGGCCCACCGGGGCGGGCAACTCGACCAGGCGCTGCTCGACCCGGCCCGTGTCGGTGATCATCACGAGCAGCAGCCGGGTCGTGGAGATCGGCACCAGCTCCAGGTGACGCACCGCAGAACGGGACAGGCTCGGGTACTGCACGACCGCGACGTGCCGGGTGAGCTGGGCCAGCAGCCGCACCGTCCGGTGCACCACGTCGTCGAGGTCGACCGCGCCGACCAGGAACCGCTCGATGGCCCGGCGCTCGGCCGGGCTGAGCGGCTTGACCCGGGACAGCCGGTCCACGAACAGCCGGTAGCCGAGATCGGTGGGGACCCGCCCCGCGCTGGTGTGCGGCTGGCGGATGTAGCCCTCCTCCTCCAGCACGGCCATGTCGTTACGCACGGTCGCCGGGGAGACACCGAGCTGGTGCCGCTCGACCAGGGCCTTGCTGCCGACGGGTTCCTGAGTGGCGACGTAGTCCTCGACGATGGCGCGCAGCACGTCGAGCTTGCGGTCATCAAGACTCATCGGACCCCTCCCCCCGCTCTGTCGACAGCACCTCACTGGCACTCGGCTTGAGCGAGTGCCAGTCTACGTCGCCGCGACCGATGGCGCGATGATCGCGCGCCACCCGGCCGGGGGTCCCTTAGCCGACTGTCTATTCTTCGACGCCGTTGGCATGTTGACCTCGACCGTGTTGAGCTGCGGCCCTACCGTGTCTGGCATGACTGAACCGCCGCGCCCGCCCGGTGAGGGGAACCCTACGGACCCCACCGCGCCGTTCAACCCATACACAGGCAACGAGCCGACCTCCGGGTCGGCTCCGCCGCCTCCGCCCGGGGCACCTCATCCGCCCACGTACGGCACCCCGACCTCCGGGGGCGGCTACCCGCCGCCCGGCTCCGGGGCGGGCGGGTACGCTCCCCCGCCGTCCGGCGGCTACGGCCCGCCGCCCGGGGGCTACCCGACCGGCGGCACCCCGCCGCAGTACGGCGGCTACGGCCCGGGCAGCGCCAACGAGGACAAGACCTGGATCATGGTCGCCCACTTCGGCGGCGCGGCCGGCGCGTTCCTCGGTGGCGGCGCGTTGGGCTGGATCGCTCCGCTGGTGGCCATGATGGCCCGTGGCAACCAGTCCCCGATCGTGCGCCAGCACGCGGTGGCCGCGCTGAACTTCCAGCTGCTGTGGACCATCATCGCGGTGGTCGGCTACGCCCTGTCGTGCATCTTCATCGGGTTCATCCCGATCCTCGCCGCGGTGATCGTCGGCACGATCTTCGGCATCATCGCCGGGGTCAAGGCCAGCAACAACGAGCCGTACCAGTACCCGATGACAGTCTCGATGATCAAGTAAGTCCCCCGGTCGTGGCGCCGGGTTCACCCCCGGCGCCATCGCCGACGCGCTACGGCAGCAGGTCGCGGATCACCGCGTCGGCCAGCAGCCGGCCGCGCAGCGTCAGCACCACCCGCCCGGCCGCGTACGCCGCCGGGTCCAGCAGGCCGGTCTCGTGCGCCCGGCGCGCCCCGGCCAGCCCGGCCGCGTCCAGCGCGGCGAGGGGCAACCCGTCGGCGAGGCGGACCCGCAGCATGACGTCCTCGGTATGCCGGTCCGTGTCGCCGAGCAGCTCCCGGGCCTGGCCGGGCGAGGCACCCTCGGCCATCCGGGCCGCATACGTCGCCGGATGCTTGACATTCCACCAGCGCACCCCGCCGACGTGGCTGTGCGCCCCGGGCCCCAGGCCCCACCAGTCGCCGCCGGTCCAGTACAGCAGGTTGTGCCGGCAGCGGGCGGCGGGCGTGGCCGCCCAGTTGCTCACCTCGTACCAGGACAGACCGGCCGCGCCGAGCGCGGCGTCCGCGGCCAGGTAACGGTCCGCGGCCACGTCGTCGTCCGGGTACGGCAGCTCGCCGCGGCGCATCCGCGCGGCCATCCGGGTGCCGTCCTCCACGATCAGGGCGTACGCGCTGACGTGGTCGACCCCGGCGCCGGTCGCGGCGGCCAGCGAGGCCGCGAAGTCGTCCGCGCTCTCTCCCGGGGTGCCGTAGATCAGGTCGAGGTTGACGTGGTCGAACCCGGCCTCCCGGGCCTCGGTCGCGGCCTGCGGGGCCCGCCCGGCGGTGTGCCGGCGCTCCAGCACCGCGAGCACCCCGGGTGCGGCCGACTGCATGCCCAGCGAGATGCGGGTGTACCCGGCCTTGCGCAGCCGCTGCAGCGAGCGCGGGGTGACCGACTCCGGGTTGGCCTCCGTGGTGACCTCCGCGTCCGCGGCCAGGCCCCACGTGACGTCGATGCCCTCCAGGATGCGGGCCAGGTCGTCCGGGTCGAGCAGGGTCGGGGTGCCGCCGCCGACGAACACCGTGTCCACCCGGGGCGGCGGGTTCTCCAGTACGCGCGCGGCCAGCGCCAGCTCCGCCAGGACCGCGTCGGCGTACCCCTCCCGGCTCGCCCCGCCGCCCAGCTCGCTCGCGGTGTACGTGTTGAAGTCGCAGTACCCGCACCGGCTCGCGCAGAACGGCACGTGCACGTAGACGCCGAAGCCCCGCGCACCCACGTCGGTCAGGGCGGCGGCGGGCAGCGAGCCGTCGCTGGGTACGGGCTCGCCGTCGGGCAGGGGGCCGGGCATCTCTCAAGTGTGCACGGTCGCCGATAAGGTCGGGCGCATGGATCTGGTCCGTTCCGTCACCGCCGCCGGGGTGACCACCGTGACGCTGGACAGCCCGGCGAACCGCAATGCGCTTTCCTCCCAGCTGATGGAGGAGTTGCTCGACGCACTCACCGCAGCCCACGACGACCCCGCCGTGCGGGCCGTCGTGCTCTCCCACACCGGCCCGGTGTTCTGCTCAGGCGCCGACCTGAAGGAGACCGCGCAGGCCAAGGAGGGCGCCCGGGTGCCCGCCGAGCTGCTCGCCGACGTGCTGGCCGAGCTGTGGGAGTTCCCCAAACCCGTGGTGGCGCGGCTCGCCGGTCCCGCGCGGGCGGGCGGGCTCGGCCTGGTCGCGGCCGCCGACATCGCGGTCTGCACGCGCACGGCGACGTTCGCGTTCTCCGAGGTACGCCTCGGAGTCATCCCGGCCGTGATCAGCGCCACGGTGCTGCCGCGGCTGACCACCCGCGCCGCCGCCGAGACGTACCTCACCGGCGACGTGTTCGACGGGGTCCGGGCCGCCGAGATCGGGCTGGTGACCCGGGCGGTCGAGGACGACGCGCTGGACGCCACGGTCGCCGCGTACTGCGATTCGCTGGTGCGGGGCGGCCCGCTCGCCCTGGCCGGCGCCAAACAGCTGCTGCGCCGGGTGCCGTCCGACTCGATCCGCGAGGATCTGGCCGAGCTGTCCGAGGAGTCCGCGGGCTACTTCCGCTCGGACGAGGGCGTCGAAGGGGTGGCCGCGTTCCGGGAAAAGCGCCCGGCCACCTGGGTACCCAGCGCCACGGACGGCTGATCGCAGAGTCACGCGCACCCGTTGACTACGCTGGGGGACCTGCGGAGAGGGGGTGCGCGTGCGGAAACGGCCGGTCATCGTGGCCGCGGTACTCGTCCTCGTCGCCGCAGTCGCCGTGGTCACCGCGGTCAACTCGATGGGCGGCAAGCTGCCGCACCTCGGTCCGGAGTGCATCGTGCAGGCCGGCGGCCAGGTGGCGATGGACGCCGTACAGATGGCCAACGCCGCCACGATCGCCGCCGTCGGCATGCGGCGCGAGATGCCGGAACGGGCGGTGGTCGTGGCGCTGGCCACCGCGTTGCAGGAGTCGAAACTGGAGAATCGCGGCGACGGCGACCGCGACTCGGTCGGCCTGTTCCAGCAGCGTCCCAGCCAGGGCTGGGGCAGCGCCGAGAAGATCCAGGACCCGCGGTACGCCGCGGACCGGTTCTACTCCGCCCTGAAGAAGGTCAAGGGGTGGGAGGAGATGCGGGTCACGGACGCGGCGCAGCGGGTGCAGCGCTCGGCGTACCCGAATGCGTACGAGAAGTGGGCGGACGAGTCCGCGGTGCTGGCCAAGGCGCTCACCGGGCGTGCCACGGGCGCGGTGGCGTGCACCGTGGCCGGCCAGCCGGCACTGCGCGGCGCCGCGGCGGCAGCGGCCCTGACCGAGGGGCTGCGGCGCGACTGGGGCGACAGTGTCCCGGCACGTGCCGGGCAGGCCGGCGACCTCACGTTGGCGGTGACGGACCCGAGCACCGGGTGGCGGTACGCACACTGGCTGGTCGCGCACGCCCGCGAAACCGGACTCGAACGGGTACGGTTTGCTGACCTTGAGTGGCGCGCGCCGAGCGGCAAGTGGCAGCCGGTAACCGGGACGGGGGCGGCGGACGGCCGCACCGTGGTCGCCGAAGTGTTCCGCTGACCTCGGCATCGACGAACGTGCGTGACATGGTGAGCAATCCCGTTCGTCCGTTCACATTGCTCTGCGTGGCGTGACAGACCGTCGCTCTCGATAGCGCTGCGTATACATCGACGTGGACAGACCGCAACCGCCCTGGTACTAGTAGGGGCGTGTCAGGGGCCGTGGAATGGATCGCGCTGGGAGTCGCGAGCGTCACCGCTGTCCTCGTCGGAGTCCACCGGCACCGGCCCGCCCGCATCGGGCCGTGGCTGCTGCTGGCCGGCGCGCTGGCGAGCCTCGCGAGCGGCGACGCGTGCTACGCGCTCGGTGAGACGGCAGCCGCCGGCCTGTGTTACACGATGATGTTCCCGCTCGTCGCGCTCGGCCTGCTGCAGCTCACCCGCGGCGGCGCCGTCCTGGTCGACCGGGCCCGGCTGATCGACCTGCTCGCGTTCACCTGCTCCGCCCTGCTCGTCGTGTGGATCTTCGTGCTCGGGGGCACCAGCCACGTCGGCTCGATCTCCGCCGCCGACGTGCTCGGTGATCTGCTGCTGATCGTGGTCGCGGCCCGCCTGTCGGTCGCCGCCTGGCGCAACTGGTCCGCAGTGCTGCTGCTGATCGGCGCGCTCGGCCTGCTCGCCTCCGACATCGGCTACCCGCTGGCCCCCGGCCGCCTGGCGGACACCGGCTACATCGCGCTGTACGTGGCGTGGGGCGCCGCGGCGCTGCACCCGTCCATGGTCCGGTTGACCCTGCCGCACCAGGCCCGGCCGACGCCGTGGCGGGGCCGGTGGGCCGCACTGCTCGCGGTCTCCGTGGCGACGCCGCCGGTGGTGCTGCTCATCGAGGCGGTCACCACGGGGGTCACCGACGGGGTGGTGATCGCCGCCGCCAGCATGATCACGGTGGTGCTGACGTTCACCCGCCTGGCCGACTCGCTCAGCCAGCACAGTGCCGCGCTGACCCGCGAGCGGGGGCTGCGCGAGGCGAGCGCCGCCCTGGTGGCCGCCGCCGACCTGCCCGCCGTGGACGCGGCGGTCCGCGCCGCGGTGACCGAGCTGCTGCCCGACGGGGTACGTCGGATCACGTTCGCGACGGACGATCGCCAGCTGACCCACGCGCTGCCGTCCACCATGGACGGCACGTGGGTCCTGCCGTCGTTCATGGACAGTGTCCGGATCGACCGCCCGACTCCGCCCGCCGTGGACGGTGCACCGCACCATCCCGGGCCGCCCAAGGACCATGAACTCGGCTCGCCCGGCAGCCTGGGGATCCGCGACCGGAGCTGGTGGCTGCCCGAGGCGTCGACCACCGACGGCGAGGCCACCCTCGTGTGCCCGTTGTGGCTGGAGCCGCTGGCGGTGGCCCGGCCGAGCGGTGGGGCGCTGGTGCTCACCGGCGCCCGCGACCTGCTCGGCGCGGCCCGCGACACCCTGGAGGTCCTGGCCGGGCAGGCCGCGCTGGCACTGGACCGCATCTCGCTCGTCGACGCGGTGGGCCGCCGCGACAGCGACCTGTACCTGCGGGCGGTCATCCGCAACACCGCGGACGCCATGCTGGTCATCGACTCCGACCAGCGCATCCGGTACGCCAGCCCCGCGGTGCGCCGGCTCGTCGGCGTCGCGGAGCTGGCGCCCCTGGCCACGTTGTACGACCTCGTGCACCCCGACGACCGCAGCCAGGTACGCCAGGCCCTGCAGGCCGAGGGCGACGGGGTGGTGTTCTGCGCCCTGCTGCGCCCGGACGGGACCCAGGCGCTCGTCGAGGCCACGTACCGGGACCTGCGCGAGGACCGGCTGGTCCAGGGTTTCGTGGTCACGATGCGGGACGTCACCGAAGGTCATGAGCCGGGGGAGCGACTCCCCCGGCTCGACCACATCGACGAGCTGCCCGCCCGGGTGAACCGGCGCAGCGCCCAGCACAAGTTCCGCTACTGAGCGCCGCACCGGGAGCCGGTCGGGTCAGCGGGTGACACCGCGGCGGCCGGACACCCCGACCACGAGGGCGACCCCGATCGCCGCGAGCACCACCTGGAACAGCAGTTCGGTCCAGTCGACGCCGCGGGTGTCCGCGACACCGGCCGCGCGGGCCAGCACCGTCCCCAGCAGCGCGGCGACGACACCGATCACCATCGTCAGCCAGATCGGGATGTTCTGCCGGCCGGGTACGACCAGACGGCCCAGTGCGCCGATGATCAGGCCGACGATGAGTGCGCTGATGATGCCGGTGACGGTCATGGGAACCTCCTTGGGGCTCGACCTCGGGCTCCCACAGTGCCCGGCCCCACCGGTTCCCAAACCGCGGCTACTTCTTTCCGGGGCCCTTCACGTCGGTCGAGTCGGACGTCGACAGTGCGGCGATGAAGGCCTCCTGGGGCACCTCCACGCGGCCGACCATCTTCATCCGCTTCTTGCCTTCCTTCTGCTTCTCCAGCAGCTTGCGCTTACGGCTGATGTCGCCGCCGTAGCACTTGGCCAGCACGTCCTTGCGGATCGCGCGGATCGTCTCGCGGGCGATGATGCGGCTGCCGATCGCCGCCTGGATCGGCACCTCGAACTGCTGCCGCGGGATCAGCTTCTGCAACTTCGAGGCGATCGTGACCCCGTAGTTGTACGCCTTGTCCTTGTGCACGATGGCGCTGAACGCGTCGACCGGCTCACCGTGCAGCAGGATGTCAACCTTGACCAGGTCGGCGACCTGCTCCCCGGACGGCTCGTAGTCCAGCGACGCGTACCCCTTCGTCTTGCTCTTGAGCTGGTCGAAGAAGTCGAAGATGATCTCCGCGAGCGGCAGCGTGTAGCGCAGCTCGACCCGTTCCGAGGACAGGTACTCCATGCCCAGCAGGCTTCCGCGGCGGCTCTGGCACAACTCCATCACCGCGCCGACGTACTCGTTGGGCACCAGCACCGTGGCGCGCACGACCGGCTCGTGGATCTCGGCGATCTTGCCCTCGGGGAACTCGCTCGGGTTCGTGACCACGTGCTCCACGGCGTCCTCCGTGTACACGCGGTACACCACGTTCGGCGCGGTCGAGATGAGGTCGAGATTGAACTCGCGCTCCAGCCGCTCCCCGATGATCTCCAGGTGGAGCAGGCCGAGGAAGCCGCACCGGAACCCGAAGCCCAGCGCCGCGCTGGTCTCCGGCTCGTACGTCAGCGCGGCGTCGTTGAGCTTGAGCTTGTCCAGCGCGTCGCGCAGCGCCGGGTAGTCCGAGCCGTCGATCGGGTACAGGCCGGAATACACCATCGGCTTCGGGTCCTTGTAGCCGCCCAGCGGCTCCGTGGCCGGGCGCGCGTTGCCGGTCACCGTGTCGCCGACCCGGGACTGGCGCACGTCCTTCACGCCGGTGATCAGGTAGCCGACCTCGCCGACGCCGAGCGCGCCCGCCTTCTCCATCTCGGGTGAGACCACCCCGATCTCGAGCAGCTCGTGCACCGCGCCGGTGGACATCATCCGGATCCGGTCCCGGGCCTCGATCCTGCCGTCGATCACCCGGACGTAGGTGACCACGCCGCGGTACACGTCGTACACCGAGTCGAAGATCATCGCCCGGGCCGGGGCCGCCGCATCGCCCACCGGGGGCTTGAACTGGCGCACGATCTCGTCGAGCAGGTGGTCGACACCGACCCCGGTCTTGCCCGAAACCCGCAGCACGTCACCCGGCTCGACCCCGATCAGCTTCGCCAGCTCCTCCGCGTACTTCTCGGGCTGCGCGGCCGGCAGGTCGATCTTGTTGAGCACCGGGATGACGTGCAGGTCGTTCTCCATGGCCAGATACAGGTTGGCCAGCGTCTGCGCCTCGATCCCCTGCGCGGCGTCGACCAGCAGGATCGCCCCCTCGCAGGCGGCGAGACTGCGCGACACCTCGTACGTGAAGTCGACGTGGCCCGGGGTGTCGATCATGTTGAGGACCGCGGACTGGCCCTGCTGGTCGCCCTCCCGGACCACCCACGGCATCCGCACGGCCTGTGATTTGATCGTGATGCCGCGCTCACGCTCGATGTCCATCCGGTCGAGGTACTGCGCGCGCATCTGGCGCGGGTCGACCACCCCGGTGATCTGCAGCATCCGGTCGGCCAGCGTCGACTTGCCGTGGTCGATGTGCGCGATGATGCAGAAGTTACGGATGCGGCCGGGGTCGGTCGCTCCGATGACGTTCGCGGGGTCGAGCGGTGCAGGCACGATCGTCCGTTCTTCTCGAGCTGGATGCGTCTGCGACGGCCGGCGGACACGCCGACCGCCACCTATCGTCCCACGCCCGCCGACAGCGCTCGGCCGACACCCGGGCCCGGGGGCTTCCGCCAGCCGGCCGACCCCGGGGTCAGTTCGACGGACACCTGGTCGATCGGTACGACATGAACGGCGTGCCGAACACTTTGCCTCCCGTGCACGGCACCGGTGCGGCCGAACCGCTCGACCGCGACGACGCGAACCGGATCTTCGACGCATACGAGGACAGCTCCGACTTCGACATGGCCGGGGCCGAACAGCTGGCGGCCCGGTTCGAGTCAGCCGCCGGGGCCAGCGGGGAGACCGAGCTGCTCTGGCGCGCCCGGCTGCTGCGCGCCGACATGCTCGAATGCCGCGGCGAGCCCGCCGAGGCGGTGCGGATTCTGTCGGATGCCCTGGACTGGGCGAAGATCCACGACTGCCGGCGGGTGCAGGTGCGCGCCCACCGCGTGCTGGCGCGGCTGTACCGGGTGATGGGCGACCTGGCCGCCACCCTGGATCACACGATGCAGTGCGTGAGCGCACTGGACGACACCACCCCGATCTCCCAGCGGATCGGCTGCCTGATCGCGCTCGCCGACGCGTTCGCCATGACCGGCTCCATCCCGGAAGCGCGGGAACGGTACGAGCAGGCCGAACGGCTCGCCGCCGGGCACGGCATCGTGGCCCGGCGCATGGGCGCGCTCAACAACTGGGCCTACACCGAGTACGAGGCGGGCGACGGAGACAGCGCCCGGGCGGTCCTCGCCCGCCTGCGCGAGGTCGCGATCGTGCACGGCGAATCACTCAACTCCAACGTGCTGGACACGGTCGCCCGGGTCGAGACGCTGTGCGGCGATCACACCGCGGCGCTGCAGGCGGCGAACAACGCACTCGGCGTCTTCCGGCGGGAGAACCGCGCGCGGGAGGCGGACGCCGAGACGGACCTGATGCTCACGCTCGCCCTGGTGCAGCGGCGCGGCGGCGACCTGGCCGGCGCGCTGGACACCGTCACCGAGGTGCAGGGCATGTGCGAGCGGCTCCCGCTGGTGAACAACGCCGCGCAGGCTCTGAACGAGCTGGCCGAGATCCACGCCGCCCGCGGCGATTTCGAGCGCGCCTACCGCGCCGTACGCGAATTCAACGCCGCCCAGGAGCAGCTGCGCTCCGCCCAGCACGAGATCCAGGCCCGCAACCGCCAGGTGATGTTCGAGGTGGCCGAGGCTCGACGGCAGGCCGAATGGTTCCGCGAGCAGGCACACCGCGACGCGCTCACCGGCCTGCACAACCGCCGGTACGTCGACGAGCACCTGCCCGCGCTGCTGCGCCGCGCTGCCGCCGACGGCTCCCCCGTCACCATCGCACTGCTCGACCTCGACCACTTCAAGCGCATCAACGACACCCTCTCGCACGAGGCCGGCGACCAGGTGCTGACCGCGGTCGCGGGCCTGCTCGATGCGGTCGAGACCGGCCCCGACGGGTTCACGGCACGGCTCGGCGGAGAGGAGTTCCTGGTGGTGGTACGCGGCACCGACGTGGCCGGTGCGGTGACCGAGCTGGAGACCCTGCGCGCGACGATCGCGGGCCACGGCTGGCACCCGATCACCGGGGAACTGCCGGTCACCGTCAGCATCGGTGTCGCCGCGGCCACCGCGGAGAGCACCCAGAGCACCCTGCTCGGCACGGCCGACGCGGCGCTGTACACAGCGAAGCGGGAGGGCCGCGACCGGATCAGCCTCGACCCGGCGGTCAGCGGGCCGCACCGCCGTCGCTGGCGTGACGCCCCCCGCCTGGCCTCTTAGCGCACGCCCCGGCCCCTGGCTGCCCGGCGCAGCCCAATGGCCGCGCTCGGCAGGTTAGCGCCGCGACCTTCCGCAGATCGACCGGGCACCGGTCGATGGGAGAGGTGACCGGACACTCGACAGGGGGCGAGATGAGCGCAGCGCCGCGAGCGGAATCCACACCGCCGTTCGACCCCGCCGCGGCCGCCCGCATGCTCGACAAGTACGAGGACGACGGCGACTTCGACCTCGCCGAGACCGAACGCACCGCCGCCGAGCTCGAACGCGCGGCCGACGCACATGGTGAGACGGAGCTGCTCTGGCGCGCCCGGTTGCTGCAGGCAACCATGCACGAGTACCGCGGTGACCTGGCCGCCTCGGCACGGATCCTGTCCGATGTGCTGGCCTGGGCCGACGCGAACGAACGCCGCCGGCTGCAGGCGAGCGCCCACCGCGTCCTGGCCCGGCTGCACCGCGCGATGGGCGACATGGGCGCCTCCCTGGATCACAGCCTGCAATGCGTGAACGCGCAGGACGACACCACCCCCGTGTCGATCCGGATCGCCTGCGTGATCAAGCTCGGCGACGCGTTCGCCCGAACCGGATCCCCCGGCGCCGCGCGCGAGCGCTACGAGGAGGCCGACCGGCTCGCGGTCGAAACCGGCAACGTCTACAAGCGGATCATGGCCCTCAACAACTACGCGTACGCGGAATACGAGGAGGGCAACGGCGAGCAGGCCCGGGGCGTGCTGGCCCGGCTGCGCGAGGTCGCACAGGCGCACGGGATGCCGCTCGGCTTCTCGGTGCTGGACACCGTGGCCCGGGTGGAGACGCTCTGCGGCGACCACGACACCGCGGAGCAGGCCGCCCTGGCCGCGCTCGACGCCCTGCGCAGCGAGGAACTCGCCCAGGACGCCGACGCCGAGACGGATCTGCTGCTCACCCTGGCCCTCGTACAGCGACGCAAGGGCGACCTGGCCGCGGCCCTGCGCACGGCCGTCCAGGTGCAGCAGGAGAGCGCGCGGCTGTCGTTGACGTACAACGCCGCCCAGGCGCTGTTCGAACTGTCGGAGATCCACGCCGCCGCTGGCGACTACAAGGACGCCTACCTCGCATTGAGTGAGTTCAACGCCGCCCAGGAACGGCTCAGCTCCGCCGAACGCGACGTCCAGGCCCGTAACCGGCAGGTCATGTTCGAGGTCGCCGAAGCCCGCCGCCAGGCCGAATGGTTCCGTGAGCAGGCGCTGCGCGACGCGCTCACCGGCCTGCGCAACCGCCGTTTCGTCGACGAGCACCTGCCGCCCCTGCTGAACCGCGCCGCCGCCGACGGCTCCCCGGTCACCATCGCGCTGCTCGACCTCGACCACTTCAAGCGCATCAACGACACGCTCTCGCACGAGACCGGCGACCAGGTCCTCACCACTGTCGCGGGCCTGCTCGACTCGGTGGAGACCGGCCCGGACGGCTTCGCCGCCCGGCTCGGCGGCGAGGAGTTCCTGCTCGTGGTGCGCGGCACCGACCCGGGCTCGGCCGTGGCCCGCCTGGAAGGCCTGCGCCACCGCATCGCCGACCACCCGTGGCAGCCGATAACCGGGGAACTCCCGGTCACGATCAGCATCGGCGTATCCGCGGCCACCCCGGACAGCACCCAGCGCACCCTGCTCAGCCAGGCGGATGAGGCCCTCTACCGGGCCAAGCGGGGCGGCCGGAACCGGATCCACCTGGACCCGAGCGCCGTCACCCCGCCGCAGCGGCGTCGCTGGCGGGACTCCGCCGCCCTGGCGTCCTAGCACCTCCGCGACGCTGTGCCGGCCTCGCCCGAGCTCACTCCGGCGGCGCCAGAAACAGGGTGGACAGGCGCGGCAGGCGGCGGTGCATCTCGTCCTCGTCGTCGAAGTCCCAGAGCTGGGCAGGGTCCGGCCTTCCGGGCGGCGCCGGGGACGCCGGCAACGCGCTGCCGGTGGCCCGCTCGTACGCCTGCGCCGGAACGCACAGCACCTCCTCCGCCTCGAACACGGCGCCGGTGCGCGCGGCGGCCTGCACCGAGGGCAGCTCGGACAGCGAATCCGGCGCCCGCACGGCACGGGCCAGCACGTCGCGGCCGTGCGCGATCAGCCAGCCACGGAAGTGGTCGAAGCCGTCGTCGGAGCACCCGCCATTGATCAGATATGCCGCCGCCCACAGGTCTTCCGTCGCGGAAGCGGCCATGACCTTGTCGAGGTGACGGGCCCAGGCGATGATCTCCTGCGGGTCGCGGCCGGCCAGCTCGGCCACCGCCCGATCGGCCACCTCGCCCGGTGTGCCCGGGCGGTCGGCGGTCGCCCGGCCGATGACCGCCCAGAAGTCGTCCGTTCTCATGCCGGGGATGCTGCCAGCCGGGTGCGACATCGTCGGCCGCCGCCGTGGTACGTGGACGCCCGCGAAAGGTACCGGGCCCGCATGCCGGCCGACCTGTTCGGCGGCGAAGGCGTCCGCTCCCGGGTCGCCGGTCACCCGTTGTCCGCGCCCGGCAGGATGGTCCGCATGCGCGCCGTCACGCTGCCCGAGGTTCCGTACGGGGCCACCGCCGTGCGCCCCGACTGGGCCACATTGCCGGACGCGGTGCGGGCGGCGATCGAGGCGCGCCTGGGCACCCCGGTCGCCACCACGGTCTCGGCGGGCGGCGGCTTCACCACCGCGTTCGCGGCCACGGTGACGACCACCACCGGCGCCCGCGCGTTCGTCAAGGCCGCGGCCACCACGGATCCGACCGCCGACTGGTACGCCCGCGAGGCCGCCGTCACCGCCGCCCTGCCACCCGCCGTACCCGCCGCCCGACCGCGCTGGACGCTGACCGCGGCCGGCTGGTTCGTGCTCTGCCTCGACCCGGTTGACGGGCACGTACCCGCTCTGCCGTGGGACCCGGCCGACCTTGCCGCCGCCCTGCACGCCTGGTCCTGCGCCGCGGACGCGCTGCACGCCCCGCCCACGGCGCTGTCGGCGGTCGGGCTGCCGCCGCTGGACGGGATTCTGCGTGCGGAATTCTGCTCGTGGCAGGCCATCGCCGCCGGGCACGAGGCGTTGCCTCCGGCGCCGCCGTGGGTGCCGGCCCGGCTGAGTGAGCTGGCGGCACTCGAAGCGGCCCTGCCACCGCTGGCGGCAGGCACCGCGATGGTGCACGGCGACCTGCGGGTCGACAACGTGATTATCGACCGTACGGGAGCCGCCTGGCTCTGTGACTGGACCTGGCCCTGTCTGGGCGCCCCCTGGTTCGACACGGTGACGTTGCTGATCAGCGCGTACGCAAGCGGCCTGGACGCGGACGCGCTGATCGAACCGTGGGCGGCACCCCCGGGCGGGGTCGACGGGGCGCTGGCCGCGCTGTCCGGGTATTGGCTGGTCCGGGCGGCGGGCGGCCCCAGCAGCGCCTCGCCGCACAGCCGGCAGCACCAGCGGTTCAGCGGGGGCCAGGCGCTGGAATGGCTGGCCGCACGCCGCGGCTGGGCGTGAGTGCGGAGGCCTCCGCACGGCCCGGTCGGGTGTGATGGCGTTACGCTGCCGACCCGGGCGTTTTTGCGGGCCGCGGCGGTGCTGGTAACCTGGTTCCTCGCGTGTGGTGACGCGCCGTTGTCGGCTGCTGTGACCGCTCGCACGAGACATCATCCGAACCTAGTCAGGACAAGGCTGTCGCGTGGCGAACATCAAGTCCCAGATCAAGCGCAACCGGCAGAACGAGAAGGCCCGGCTGCGCAACAAGTCGGTCAAGTCGTCGCTGAAGACCGTGATCCGCAAGCTGAACGAGGCGAGCGAGGCCGGCAACGCCGAGACGGCGACCGCGCTGCTGCGTGACGCTTCCCGTCAGCTGGACAAGGCTGTCAGCAAGGGCGTCATCCACAAGAACCAGGCGGCGAACCGCAAGTCGGCCATCGCCAAGCGGGTTTCCTCGCTCTCTGCCTGAGCTGTCCGGGCCGCTCTGGCGGTCCCGTCCCGCCTGACAGGCGGGACGACTGCGGGCACCTCCGGACCGCCAGGTCCGCGACGGTGCCCGTTGTCATGTCCGGAGACGCGCGGGGAGCCCGCACACCCGAGCCGAGGTGAACAGACCCAGGTACCCCCGAGCAGGGATGCCGGTTGACGCCCGCGGGACAGCGGGACGCATTCGGCGGCTGACGGATCAGGCGACCGGGGCGCGGCTACTCGTAGCGGCGGGTGGCCGCCTGCCGTGCGCGCTGCTCCGCGTCCAGCTCATCCGCCCACAGCCGCGCCGTCGGCGCCTCGTTGAGTGGGGTCGGCGCCTCGTCCAGGGGCAGGGCGTCGATGGCCGTGGCCGCCTGAATCGCCGCGCGGGCGACGTCGACCCGCGCGCGCAGATCGACCGGGCTGTAGCGCCCGAGACCGGCAGCGCCGTACGAATACCCGGTCTCCGGCCCGGCATTCTCGTACCGGAACCCCGCATCCTCGAACGCGGGGGCGGAATCGTCGAACTCGCGCCGCGACCCGTCGGACGCGTGTCCGACGTCGTCGTACTCCGGACCGGCCTCGTAGTCGCGCCCGCCCTCGTACTCCCGCCCGGCTTCGTACTCCCGTCCGGACGCGTACTCAGGCCCGGCCTCGCCGAATTCGGGCGTGTCGGTGTATGGGGGTGTCCACACGAGCAGACCCTCAGGCGGTGGCGGCGCCACGGCCGACCGCAGGGTCGGACCGGTACGGGCGACCGCTTCACCGGCCGGCCGCAACCGTGGGATCCGCGCCTGCGCGCCGGTCCGGTTACGCCCGGTCCGTCCGGTACGGGCCGGCTCGGCCGCGGCCGCGGCCGCCGGGCGGTTGACCGCGCCCGCGATCACGTCGTTGAGCTTCACCATGGCTGCCACGGTCACGGGCAGGACCAGCACCCCCCACCAGCTCACCAGCTCGGCGAGCGCGAGGAGGACGGCCACCGCCACCGTGCCCTCGAGGAGCGCGAAGCACAGAAAACCGCTGGGGGCGAGATGGCGCAGCCGCAGCATCCTGGCGTAGAGCGGGGGCTGCTGACTCGCGGGGGCCCGCCGGGACCGAATCGTGCGGGTCACCGGCCACTCCCCAAGCCGCGGGCGGCGGCAACCGCGACGACGGCCTGCTCCAGGGCGTACCCGCGGTCCTCCGCGCCGCCCTTGACCGCAGCGTTGCAGTCGGCGGCGGCACGCATCGCGTCGACCAGCCCTTCGGGGGTCCAACCGCGGCTGCGCTCCTGCGCCTTCTGGATCTTCCACGCCGGCATCCCCAGCGTGCTCGCCAGCTGGTACGGATTACCCCGCCCGGCCGACGCCACCCGGGCGACCGTGCGGACCCCGTCGGCGAGCGCGTCCGCGATCGGCACCGGGTCGACGCCGACGTGCAGCGCCCAGCGCAGCGCTTCCAACGCACCAGGCACGTCGCCGACCATCGCCGCGTCGGCGACCGTGAACCCGCTGACCTCCGCTCGGCCCCGGTAGTACCGGGCGACCACGGCCTCGGTGATGCGGCCGTCGGTGTCGGCGAGCAGTTGCGAACACGCGGCGGCGATCTCCCGCAGGTCGTTGCCGACCGCGGCGAGCAGCGCCGCGGCGGCCGCCTCGTCGCACCGGCCACCGTTGCGGCGGAACTCGTCGCGCACGAACGCGATCCGCTCGCGCTCGCCCTTGAGCTTGGCGGCGGTGATCACGAAGGCGCCCGCGGCGCGCAGGCCGTCCGCGAAGGCCTTGCCCTTGGCCGCCCCGAGGTGCGCGACGATCAGCGTGACATCGGGGTCCGGATTCTTCGCGTACGCCAGCAGCGCCGTGACGAGGTCCTTGCGGGCATCCTGGCCGGCCCGGACGACCAGCACCCGACGGCCGCCGAACAGCGACGGGCTGACCATCTCGGCGACCTCGCCCGCGGTGAGGGCGGCTGCCTCGTACTCGCGGACATCCGCGCCCGGATCGGCCGCGCGGGCCGCTTCGACGGCCGCCGTGACCGCGCGGGCGGAAAGCAACTCCTCGTCGCCGAGGACGAGCACGAGCGGGACAGGTGGGGCTGCGGCGTTCACGCCCCACATCGTCGCACGGTGACAACGGTTGTCATCTCGCCTCACTCCTGTGCACTCACCGCCGAACAGAGAACACGAAACGTGACATATCGGCGATCCGCCATAAACCCTTCGGGGCACCCGGGGCCGAACAGGCGCAGGGCGACCCTCCAACGACCGACGTGACCTGGAACACATCCGCCCTGATCGTCGGCTGTCGAACCCGGTCGGCCAATGTTCCGGGCGTGTCGCACGCATCGCTGGGGCTCGACGGGTGGGCTTTTCCGGGCTCCGGTGGCGACGGCGACGGACCCGGCTTTCCGCAGCCGTCACCGTCGCGGCCCTCCTGTGCCCCGGGCGGCGCCGGCGGGCGGGTCGCCACGGGCCGCCACGGCCAGCCCCGTCGGGGTCGCCACCGCCGCCACGTCGCCGTCCAGGTCGGTACGCAGGACCCGGGCCCCCGCGCGCGTCAGGCCGGCCAACAGCGCCGCGTTCGGGTGGCCGTAGTCGTTGCCGAGCCCGACCGACACGAGCGCCACCACGGGATCCACCGCGGCCAGGAACCTGGGCTCCTGGTAGGCGCTGCCGTGATGGGCGACCTTCAGCACCTCGGCCCGAACGACCTCCGGGCCGAGCCGGCTCAGCAGGGCGTCCTGTTCCTCGGTCTCCGCGTCGCCGGGCAGCAGCACCGTGTGCCCGTGCGCCACGGCTCGCATCACGAGCGAGTTGTTGTTGGGATCCGAGTTGGTGCCGTGCAGCGGTGTCACCGGGCCGAGCGCGGTCAGCCGCAGGTCACCCACCGCGTACGACCAGCCGGGCGTGACTGGCTGCACCGGAACGCGTGCCGCGGCGGCGGCTGCGTTCACCGCGGCCCGGCCACTGGGCGGATCGTCCCAGTCGGGGGTGACGACCGCGCCGACCCTGCGGCCCCGGAACACGCCCGCCAACCCGCCCACATGGTCGGCGTGGAAATGGCTCACCACGAACACCGCCACGTCGCCGATCCCCAGGCGGCGCAGGCACCGGTCAACCGCGGTCGGCTCCGGTCCCGCGTCGACCACCACGGCCCGACCGGGGCCTGCGGGCAGCACGATCGCGTCGCCCTGCCCGACCGCGCACGCGACGACCAGCCAGCGCGGCGGCGGCCAGCCCGCGGCAAGCAGCCGTACGGGCAGGGTGCCGAGCACCGCACCGACGGAGACCACCGCGACGATCCGGCGCACGAGGGGACGGCGAGCCGCCACCAGCAGGCCCGCCGTCACCACGGCGAGCAACAGGGCGCCCGGAACGCCACCCGGCCACGGCACCGCACCGGCCGGGACCCGGGCACCCACCGTGGCCACGAGCACCAGCCAGCGGGCGGGCCATTGGCCGGCCCACGCCGCGAACTCCGCACCCGCCGGCCACAGCGGCGACAGCACCGCCGATGCCACGCCCAGCAGCGTGGCGGGCGCGATCGCGGGGACGACGACGAGGTTCGCCGGTACCGCGACCAGGCTTACCGTGCCCGACAGCCCCGCCACGACAGGCCCGCACGCGAGCTGCGCGGCCGCCGGTACGGCGATCGCCTCCGCGGCCCATGCCGGCCACCCGCGACGGCACAGCGCGTCGCGCCAGCGCGGAGCGAGAAGCAACAGACCGCCCGTGGCCAGTACGGACAACGCGAACCCGGCGTCCCCCGCGAGCTCGGGGTCAAGGAGGACGAGCACCGCGATGCCCGCCGCGAGTGCCGGTAACGCCGCCCGTGGTCGCCCTGTGGCGAGACCGATCAGCCCGATCGCGCCCATCGCCGCGGCCCGCACCACGCTCGGCGAAGGGCGAGCCAGCAGGACGAAACCGACGAGCGCCACCGCGCACACGGCCGCGGTGAGCCCCGGGCCGGCCCGAGCCCAGCGCAGCACGAACAGCACCACGCCGAGGACAATCGCCACGTTCGCACCGCTCACGGCGTTGAGGTGGGTCATTCCGGTGGCGCGGAAATCCTCCTCCAGCCCCGGATCCAGTCGGCTGGTGTCGCCGACGACAAGACCCGGCAGCAAACCACCGGTGTCGTCCGGCAGCGGCGCGCACGCCCGCTGCAGGCCGGCCCGCAGTGCCCCCGCCGCACGCTGCGTCCATGGTGGACGGCCCCGCAGGATGGGCGCCTGCCGCACGGACAGGACGGCGGCGCGCAGGTCGCCGCCACGCGGAGCAAGCAATCGGCCGGTCGCGCTGACATGCTGGCCCGGCAGCAGCGTGCGCCAGCCAGGATCCGCGGCCAGCACCAGCGCGCGCACGTCGAGCCGCAACGTCACCGCCGGCTCACGGGCCTGGACGCCGGCCAGATCCACCGCAACCAGATACGTCGTCGGCCGCCCCGGCCCACCGGCCAGCGCCCGCGGGTCATCGCGGACGACGAGGTCGGCATCGACCGTCGCGCCGCGGGCGACCAGAATGGCGAGCGGACCCGCGTCCCGTACCGCCACCCGGGCGGCGGTCGCGGTCTCGCCGCACGCGGCACCCAGAAGCCCGGCCACCACGATCCACCGGACGGCGCCCACCTGCCGCCACCCGCCATCGCGCGGCGAGGAGACGCGGCGCGCGCGGTCGAGCCATTCGACGGGAACGGTGGCGACGCCGATTGCCAGTACGAGGGCGGCCGCGGCCAGTACCGCTCCGGTGACGGCGGACGAGTGCAGCGCCGCCAGGGCGGCCAGCCACGCCGCCACCGCGAACCCGGCCAGCCGCAGATCCGGCGGGCGCGGCGACCCGACACGCGGCGACCCGGCGTCAGGTGCCGGGCTCACACCGTCACCAGGTCCTTCAGTTGCTCGTACCGGGCCTCGCCGATGCCGTCCACCCGGCGCAGGTCGCTGACGGCCGTGAAACCGCCGTGGGCCTGCCGGGCGTCGAGGATCCGCTGGGCCAGGACCGGCCCGACGCCTGGCAACGAGTCGAGGTCGGCCAGTGTGGCGGTGTTCAGGTTGACGGGTCCGGGAGGCGCCCCCGGGGGCGCAGTGCCGGGCGCCGCCGCCAGTCCGGGTGGTGCAGTGACACCGACCATGATCAGCTCGCCGTCGACAACCTTGCGGGCCAGGTTCAGCAGGGCCACGTCGACTCCCGGGTCGGCACCTCCGGCGGCCTGCAACGCATCCGCCACGCGTGCTCCGGGCGTGAGCCGAACCAGGCCGGGCTTACGGACCTTGCCGCCCACGGCCACCACGATGTCGCTACCGCCGGATCGTCCGGCGGCGGAGGTGGTGACCGTGGCCGGTCCCGGCGTCGTGTCGACCCGCCCGGCCACGGTCGGCGCGGCAGCGGCCGAAACCGGTTCGACGTGGGGGCGTGCCCGCCACGCGAGCGCCGCGGCCACCAGCACCACCAACGCCGCGACGACCGCGAGCGACCGGACGCCGCGACGACCGGGATCGAACGCCGCCAGCCCGCTCAGCGCCCGCTCGCCGCCCGGCGCCGGGCCGAACGCACCACCACCGGCGTGTTGTGCCGCCGCGGCCGCCAGAGCGTCGACACGCTCGGGCGAGGAGTCCGGAAGCAGTGCGGCTGCGCCTGCCGCGTCGACGGCGCCGGGCTCCGCAGATGCCGCCGGGCCGTGAGCCCTCGCCCGCCGGACCGGCAGCCCGCCCTCGCTGCGGCGACCATCAGCAGCCGCCACGACAAACGGATCAGCCCGGCCCAGGCGCTGCCCCGGCCCGCCTTGACCGCTCGCATCAGCCGCCACGACAAACGGATCGGCCCGGCCCAGGCGCTGCCCCGGCCCGGCTTCACCGCTCGCATCAGCCGCCACGACAAACGGATCGGCCCGGCCCGGATACTGCCCAGGGCCGGCTCGGGCCGTGACATCAGCAGCCGTGACGACCCGGTCGGTGGCGCCGAAGACGGCCCGCAGCCGGGCCCGAACGGCCTCGTCGGGATCGGAAGCGTCTCGCACGTCGTGACCGTAGTGGCGTGGAACTCCCCGCGGCTGAGCGCCTGTGGACGACCGCGCACTGTGGAGAATCGTCGGCCGCCGCACGTGTGTGCTAGGTATGGTCGGTGACCTCGGGAATCCCGGCGTTGGCCCTGGCCCGTGCCGTCGACACACTGCGCGCGGCGGGTTGCGTGTTCGCGGAGGATGAGGCCGCCGTGCTGGCCGCCGCGGCCACGGACGCGGCGGCGCTCATGGCGCTGGTCCGGCGTAGGTCCGACGGGGAGCCGCTCGAACAGGTGGTGGGTTACGCCGACTTCTGCGGGGTGCGGGTGCGCCTGCGGCCGGGCGTCTTCGTGCCACGGGTCCGCAGCGAATTGCTGGTCCGTCTGGCAGCCGAGCATGCGCGGGACATCCGATCACGCCGTCCGGTCGTCGTCGACCTGTGCTGCGGCTCCGGCGCGCTCGGACTCGCCGTACGCCACCGCGTGCCCGACGCGGAGCTGTACGCGGCCGACGTGGACCCGGTCGCCGTGGCCTGCGCCCGGGACAACCTGGCCCTCACGGACGCCCAGGTCTTCGCCGGCGATCTCTTCGACGCCTTGCCACCGGGTCTTCGTGGGCGGGTCGACGTCCTGATCGCCAATGTCCCGTACGTCGCCACCCGCCACCTTCCCCTGCTCCCGGCGGAGGCCCGGCTGCACGAGCCACGCACCGCCCTGGACGGCGGCGCCGACGGGCTGGATGTCTTCCGCGCGGTCGCGGCGGAGGCGCCGGCCTGGCTCGCCGCGGGTGGCGTGCTGTTTTCCGAGATCACCGACGCTCAGGCGGACGCGGCCTCCGCCGCGACACACGCCGCGGGCCTGCATCCGGCCGTATGCCACGACGCGGACCTGGAAGCGACCACGATCCAGGGCCATCGAGCACCGCCCGACTGACCCGAGCCACCGAGAACCCGAGCCACCGAGAAAGGAGATGGGAAGGGCTCAAGGACGCCGGTGCACAACCACCCCGGCCACGCCCGGGCCGACATGCGCCGCCACCACAGCCCCGATCTCCGTGACGTAGCAGTCCTGCATCCGGTCGCCGAGGCGCACCGACACCGCGTCCGCGAGGGCCGCCGCCCGGTCCTGCGCCCCGAGGTGGTGCACCGCGATGTCGACGTCACCGGTTCCAGAGGCTTCCACCGCGAGGTCGACGAGCCGGGCCAGCGCCCGCCCGGCCGTGCGGACCTTGTCGCGCACCACGATCGTCCCGTCCACCACGTGCAGGATCGGCTTCACCGACAGGGCGGTGCCCAGCAGCGCGGACGCGGCCCCGATCCGCCCGCCGCGGCGCAGGAATTCGAGCGTGTCAACGTAGAACAGCGTGCTGACGTGGGCGGCGTGCACGTCCGCGGCCTGCCGCACCTCGGCCAGGGAACGGCCGTGCCCGGCCTCGGTCGCGGCGGCCAGCGCGGCGAAGCCCAGCCCCATCCCCGTGGTGCCGCTGTCCACCACCTCGACCTGCGGGCCCAGCTCGGCCGCGGCCAGGCAGGCGGCATCGTACGTTCCGGACAGCTTGCCCGACAGGTGGACGGACACGACCCCGTCGGCGCCGGACTCCAGCAGCTCCCGGTACGTGGCGAGGAACCGCTCCGGGGCGGGCCGGGACGTGCTGACGGCGACGCGGCGCGCCGCGAGCGCCCGGGCGACGTCGTCCGGTGCGATCTCCAGCCCCTCCCGCCCTTCGTGACCGTTCACCACGACGGTGAGCGGGACGACGGTGAGGTCGTACCTGCCGCTCAACTCCGCGGGCAGGTACGCCGTGGAGTCGGTCACGACCGCGACGGGCATGCGGGCACGGTAACCGATCGGCGTGCGGTTCGTACGGTCCCGGCGTGTCGCGTCGCCCGCCGCGGGCCGCGCGCTCAGACCGGCGGCGGTACGGGCTGCTGGGTGAACGGGCCGACGTTGTACGCCCCGATCTGCCAGCCGCGTGCCTCGTCGTGGGTCAGCTCGACCCAGTGGCAGTTCTGCAACGCCCGCAGCGTGCGCAGTTGCTCGGTGGGCCAGCCGACGAGGTGCCCGATGCCCTGCCGGGCGGCGGCGCCGTGTGTGGCGGCCACAACCGTGGCCCCCGGCGGCACCAGGTCGGCGGCGGCCTGTAGCCCATCCGCCACGCGTTTGCCCAGATCGGAAAGGGTTTCGATGTCGTCGCCGATGACGTCGTCGCCGACTTTCCAGCGAGCGTGCTCCTGCGGGCGGGCCTGTGCCACCTCGGCCATGGTGAGCCCCTGCCAGGGGCCGAAGTAGCGCTCACGCAGCCGCGGGTCGGTGTGCACGTCCAGGCCCGTGAGCGCGGCCAGCGCGGAGGCCGTGTCCGCGGCGCGGCGCAGGTCGCTGGAGACGATGGCGGCGGGCCGCAGGCGGGCCAGCAGCTCGGCGGCGTCCACGGCCTGGCGCTGACCGAGGTCGTTGAGGGGCACGTCGGTCTGACCCTGGACGCGGCGGGCAGCGTTCCAGTCGGTGTTGCCGTGCCGCCAGACGATGAGGCGGGTCACGCGGCGCCGGAGGTGTCGGCCTGCACCATGTCCCGGTCGACGAACGGGATCGTCGGGCAGTCCTTCCACAGCCGGTCGAGCGCGTAGAACTCGCGCTCCTCGGTGTGCTGGACGTGCACGACGATGTCGACGTAGTCCAAGAGCACCCAGCGGCCCTGCCGCTCGCCCTCGCGGCGGACCGGCTTCGCCTTTTCCGGCAGGTTGAGCAGTGCCTCTTCGATGGCGTCGACGACGGCGATCACCTGCCGCTCGTTCGACGCCGACGCGATGACGAACGCGTCGGTGATGTACAGCTGGTCGGCGACGTCGATGAGGACGATGTCCTGCGCCTTCTTGTCGGCGGCGGCCTGCGCGGCGGCCAGCGCCAACTCACGAGCGCGTTCGGTGACTGGCAAGAGGCTCCCTTCGTCAGACCTTTACCTCCGGGAACCACCTGGTCCGGCGTTCCCGGGATACAAGCCTCTCACACCCGTCCGACATCGCCAGCCGGGCGATACAGCCGCCGCTTGGCGATGTACTGCACGACCCCGTCGGGCACCAGGTACCACACCGGCTTACCCGTACGGACCCGGTCCCGGCAGTCGCTCGATGAGATCGACATCGCGGGCACCTCGACCAGGGTGACCGTGTCGGCGGGCAGGTGCTCGTCGGACAGCTCGAACCCCGGCCTGGTCACCCCGATGAAATGCGCCAGGGACAGCATCTCCAGCGCGTCTTTCCACGACAGGATGCGGGCCAGCGCATCCGCCCCGGTGATGAAGAACAACTCCGTGTCGGGGCCGTACACCGCGGCGAGCTCACGCAGCGTGTCGACCGTGTAGGTGGGTCCGGGCCGGTCGATGTCCGCCCGGCTGACGTGGAACCGGGGGTTGGAGGCGGTCGCGATGACCGTCATCAGGTAGCGGTCCTCGACGTCGCTGACGACGCCCTTCTGGTAGGGCTGCCCGGTGGGCACGAAGACCACCTCCTCCAGGTCGAAGAGGTCGGCGGCCTCGCTCGCGGCCACCAGGTGGCCGTGATGGATCGGGTCGAACGTCCCGCCCATGATCCCGATCCGTCGCCTGTTGGACATCCGGGCATGGTAGATCACCCGGATCGGGCGCCGCCCCCGGTCACCCGGATCGGAGACGGCCGGCACGGGGCCAGCCGCCCGGCACGGTCACCGCCCGGCGGCCAGGGCCCGGCGTACGTCGTCGTCGCAGTCCATGACCGCCCGCCGCAGCACGGCCGGCAGGTCCGCGGTGGCCAGCAGGTCCGCGGCCAGCTCGCGGATCCGCGGTGCGGCGGCCACGGTCGGGTACGCCAGAATCGCCACCTGTTCCGCCACCTGGCCGGGCCGGACCTTGGCCATCTCCGGCATCTCCGCGAAGTACCGCTGGACGTAACTCTCGGTGAGCGCCAACTGCTCACGCTGCCAGAACCCGGCCGCGGCCGACTCGACCAGCCGGTTCGACACCGAAGTGTCGCCGATCAGGGTGGCCCAGGCCCGCGCCTTCGCGTCCGGGTCGGGGCGGGCGGCGTGGCAGCGGGCCGCCCACTGCTCTCCGGTGGCGCTGCGGTCGCCCGCCAGCTCCGTCTCGATGTCGTCGGCGCCCGCGTCGCCCAGAACGGCCTGCCGGTACCGGATCAGCCAGCGCAGGTCGGCGTCGATCGCGAGGCCTGCCGGCACCCCGTCGCCGGCCAGCCAGCCGCGCAGGCGGGCGGTGTCGGAGGTGGCCCCGATCAGGCCGCGGGCGGCGGCGAGCTGCCCGGAACTGCCCGGATCGGCCGCGCCGAGCATGCGGTCGCACGCCTGGGCGAGCAGGTCCAGCGCGGCGGGCCGCGCCTCGGCGACGGCGTACCGGTCCACCAGCGTGCGGGTGGTGCGCAGCACGTGCTCGACGATGATCACCTCGGTCTCCACCGGCAGCGCGGCGAGTACGAGCGCGACCAGCTCGGCGACCGGGCGTTCGGCATCTACCACGGTGTCCAGCACCGCGGCCCACAGCACCGCACGGGCCAGCGGATCACCGATCGCGGGCAGCACCTTCGGCAGCGCGGCGGCGGACGCGGCATCGAGGCGGATCTTCGCGTACGTGAGATCGCCGTCGTTGACCAGCAGCAGGTCAGGGGCCGCCGCGCCGGTCAGCTCCGGCACCGGGGTGCGGCCGCCGTCGGTCGCCGGGTCCAGGTCCAGTTCGATGCGCCGCCGCAGCACCGCCGCGTCGGCGGTGAGGTCGTACAGGCCGACGCCGAGCCGGTGCGGCCGCAGCGTGGGGTGATCCGGCGTGGCGGTCTGCGCGAGGGCGACCGCGGTGTACCGGCCGTCCGGGTCGCATTCGACCTCGGCGCGCAGCGTGTTGACCTGGGCGCGGCGCAGCCACACGTCGGCCCACCCGGACAGGTCCCGGCCGCTGGCCTCGGACAGCGCGGCCAGCAGGTCGGCCAGCGTGGCGTTGCCGTACGCGTGCGCGGCGAAGTGGGCGTTGAGCCCGGCCAGGAACGGCTTCTCCCCCACCCACGCGACGAGTTGCTTGAGTACCGCGGCGCCCTTGGCGTACGAGATGCCGTCGAAGTTCAGCAGCGCCATGGCGGTGTCGGCCACCTCGACCGGCGCCACGGGATGGGTGGAGGGGCGCTGGTCGGCGCGCAACCCCCACGCCTTGTCACCCATCGCGAACGTGGTCCACGTCCCGTGGAACCGGGTCGCGTCCCCCGCCACCCGGACCCCGAGGTAGTCGGCGAACGACTCGTTGAGCCACAGGTCGTCCCACCACTTCATGGTCACCAGGTCGCCGAACCACATGTGCGCCATCTCGTGCGCCACCACGACGGCCCGCAGTTCGCGCTCGCTTTCGGTGACCGCGGAGCGGAACACGAACTCGTCGCGGAACGTGACCAGACCCGGGTTCTCCATCGCCCCGGCGTTGAACTCGGGCACGAACGCCTGCTGGTAGTGCCCATACGGGTAGCGCACGTCGAACATCTCGTGGTACCGGTCCAGGCACTGCCGGGTCACCGTGAACAGCTCGTCGGCGTCGGCGTCCAGGTGCTCGGCCAGCGATTGTCGGCAGTAGATCGCCAACGGGATGCCGTCGTGCTCCGCGGTGCGCGCATGGTACGGCCCGGCGATGAGGCTGACCAGGTACGTCGACATCGGCGGGGTGGGGGCGAACTCGTGCCTGCCACCGGACGGTTTCCCGGCGGGCATCCCGTTCGCCGCGACCAGCCAGTCCTCGGGTGCGGTGACGCTGAGCCGGACCGGCGCCTTCAGGTCCGGCTGGTCGAAGCAGGCGAAGATCCGCCGGGCGGCGTCCAGGAAGGAGTGCGCGTACAGGTAGACGTTGCCGTCGGCCGGGTCGACGAAGCGGTGCAGGCCCTCCCCGGTGTTCGAGTACGCCATGTCGGCCTCGACCACCAGCTCGTTGTCGGCCACCAGCCCGGTGAGGGTGAGCCGGTGCTCCACGAGCGCGTCCGCGGGCAACGGCGTCCCGTTGAGCCGCGCGCTGCCGAGCGTGGCCGGTTCCACCTCGACGAACGTCGTGGCACCCGGCTGCGCGCTGAACCGGACCGTGGTGCGGGACCGGAACGTCTCGGCCCCGGTGGTGAGATCGAGATCGATCTCGTACCCGGTCACGGTGATCGTCGCGGCCCGGGTGACCGCCTCGTCGCGGCTCAGGATCGGCATGTCGACCATCATGCCGGTCCGGCCTGCCCGCCGCGACGGCACTCCCCCAGACCCGGAAAACCGGGGCGGCAGGGCCGCCGGGGCTGCGCTACTCTCGTCGGCATGCGCGTGCACAGTTTCTGCTGGTGGCCGTCCTGACGGGCGGTCCGACCCCACGCGCATGACTTCATCCGCGGCCGCCTCCACGCAGGCGGCCGCGTTTGTGTCTGTGCAGGCGGCGTCCAGCGCGCGAGGCGGCTCCCCGTACCTGATCGAAGGAGCCCGCCATGACCCTCACCGTGACCCGCACCCGCCGGCTCAGCGGTTTCAAGCCCACCGGCCACCTGCACCTGGGCAATCTGCTGGGCGCGCTGCGGCCGATGGCCGCGGCGCAGCACGACCACGATTCGATCGCGCTGATCGCGGACCTGCACGCGCTCACGGTCGAGCACGACCCGCAGACGGTACGGGCGCTGACACGCGAACAAGCGACCGTGATGCTGGCCGCCGGCGTCGACCCGGCGCGCACCGCCATCGTGGTGCAGTCCCAGGTGCCCGAGCATACCGAGCTGCACTACCTGCTGGAATGCGCCACGGGCCACGGCGAGGCGGCCCGGATGATCCAGTTCAAGGAGAAGTCCGCGGGCGGCGGCCCGGTCCGGCTCAGCCTGCTCACCTACCCGGTGCTGATGGCTGCGGACATCCTGCTGCACGACATCCGCGAGGTGCCGGTCGGCGACGACCAGCGCCAGCACCTGGAGCTGGCCCGGACGCTGGCCCTGCGGTTCAACGCCCGGTACGGCGAGACGTTCGTGGTGCCCGAGGCGGTCCGGCCGGAGTCCGCGGCCCGGATCATGGACCTGGCCGATCCACACGCCAAGATGGGCAAGAGCGGCGCGGCCGGGGCGGGCCGCATCGGGCTGCTCGACCCGCCCGAGCTGGTACGCCGCACGATCGCCCGCGCGGTCACCGACACTGCCGGGGTGGTGCGGCACGACCCGGACGCGCAGCCCGGGGTGACGAACCTGCTGGAGATCCTGGCCGGCTGCACCGGGACCCCGCCGGGCCCGCTGGGCTCGTACGCGGCCCTCAAGCGCGAGGTGACCGACGCAGTGGAGGCGGCGCTGGCGCCGATCCGGGCCCGGCACGCCGAGCTGGCGGCCGACCCCGGGTACGTCGCCGAAGTGCTGGCCGACGGCGCCGCCCGGGTACGCGACACCGCCCGCGCCACGGTCCGCCGGGCCCGCGAGGCGATCGGCCTACTGGGCTGAGACCGCGAGCCGCTTCTCCAGGCACACGCTGAACGGGTTTCCCGCGTACTCGCCGTACGGCGGGATCTCGGCGTAGCCGCACGAGCGGTACAGGGCGATCGCCGCGGGCAGGTACGTGCCCGTCTCCAGCCGCAGCGTCGGCCGGCCCGCGGCGAGCGCCTCCTCCTCCAGCGCGACCACGAGCTGCCGGGCGATCCCGCGTCCCCGGTACGCCGGCCGCACGAACATCCGCTTGAGCTCGGCCGCGCCGGGCTCCAGGGGCTGCCACGCGCCGCACGCCACCGCCCGGCCGTCCACCACCGCGACCAGGTACGACGCGGCGTCCCGGACGGCGTACGCCACGTCGTCGGCGCCGCCGTGGGCCTCGGCCAGCTCCCGCTGCTGGGCGAGCAGCAGCGTGCCCAACTCGGCGTCGGTGAGGGGCCGCGATTCGATCAACACGCTCGCCACGCTAGCCACCCACCGTTTCCCCAGGGTTGCCGAGAGCTGGCCATGGCGCTATTCGTCCGTGTCGTCCAGATCATCCGTGGCGTCGTCGGTGAGGTCGTCGACGAGCACCGGGCGCTGCGCGTTGGCGATCGTCGACACCGTGCCGTCCGCGGACATGTGCAGCAACTCGTCGTCGGAACGCTGGCGGCGGGCCTTGCGGGCGGCCAGCCGCTGCGCCGCGGTCGTCCGGGCACCCGGCTCGGCCAGGCGCTGGTCGGTGCCGCGCGGGCCCGCCACGTACGCCGCGGACGTCGGCTGCCAGTCGAACTCCCGGTCGGCGATGCGCACCGCGTCGCCCGGCTGGGCGCCCGCCTTGGCCAGCGCGGTCTCCACCCCGAGGCGTTCCAGGCGGTCCGCGAGGTAGCCGACGGCTTCCTCGTTGTCGAAGTTCGTCTGCCGGATCCAGCGTTCCACCTGGGGGCCGCGGATCACGTACACCCCCTCGGGGTCCTGCTCGATCGTGAAGCCGGTGTCGTCGACCGCGCGGGGGCGCAGCACCGTACGGGTCGGCTCGACCACCGGGGCGGCGGCCCGGTGCGCGGCGACCGCCTCGGCCAGCGCGTACGTGAGCTCCTTGAGCCCTTCCCGGCTCACCGCGCTGACCTCGTACACCGGCAGACCGCGAGCCTGCAGGTCGGCGCGGACCATGTCGGCCAGGTCACGCCCGTCCGGGATGTCGATCTTGTTGAGGACCACGAGCCGGGGCCGGTCCTCCAGCCCCCCGTACGCGGCCAGCTCCGCCTCGATCGCGTCCAGGTCCGCCAAGGGGTCCCGCTCGATCTCCGGCGCGGCCGAGTCCAGCACGTGCACCAGCACCGCGGTCCGCTCGATGTGCCGCAGGAACTCCAGGCCCAGACCCTTGCCGGTGGCCGCGCCCGGGATCAGCCCGGGCACGTCCGCGATCGTGAACGTCTGATCCCCGGCCTGGACGACCCCGAGGTTCGGCACGAGCGTGGTGAACGGGTAGTCGGCGATCTTGGGGCGGGCCGCGGACAGCACCGAGATCAACGACGACTTGCCCGCCGACGGGAAGCCGACCAGGCCCACGTCGGCGACGCTCTTGAGCTCCAGCACGACGTCGAGGCGGTCGCCGGGCTCGCCCAGTTCCGCGAAGCCGGGCACCTTACGCCGTGCGTTGGCCAGCGACGCGTTGCCGCGCCCGCCCCGGCCGCCGCGGGCCACCTCGTACTCGGTCCCGGCGCCGACCAGGTCCGCCAGCACCGTACCGTCCGCGGTCTGCACCACCGTGCCGTCCGGTACGGGCAGCACCAGGTTCTTGCCGTTGGCGCCGTCGCGGTTGCTGCCGGCGCCACCACCGCCGTTGGCGGCCTTCACGTGCGGCCGGAAGTGGAAGTCCAGCAGCGTGTGCTGTTGCGGGTCCACGACCAGCGTGACGCTGCCGCCGTGCCCGCCGCTGCCGCCGTCCGGCCCGCCGAGCGGCTTGAACTTCTCCCGGTGCACGGAGACGCAGCCGTGCCCGCCGTCACCCGCCTGCAGGTGCAGCACGACCCGGTCGACGAACGTGGTCACTGGCGATCTCCAACTTCTCGTGGTCCCCGTGAACGCAACAACGGGCCGGGGACGAAACGTCCCACGGCCCGTCGTGAAGCGGAACTACTGCGACACCGGCTCCGCGGCCGGGACGATGCTGACGGTCTTGCGGCCGCGCTTCGTGCCGAACAGCACGTTGCCGGACGCGAGCGCGAACAGCGTGTCGTCGGCGCCGCGGCCGACCAGCTCGCCCGGGTGGAACTTCGTGCCGCGCTGACGGATCAGGATCTCGCCCGCGTTGACCAGCTGGCCGCCGAACCGCTTGACGCCGAGCCGCTGGGCGGCGGAGTCACGGCCGTTCCGCGAGCTGGATGCACCCTTTTTATGAGCCATGGCTGCGCCCTACTTCCCGGTCGAGATGCCGGTCACCTTGACGCGGGTCAGCGGCTGGCGGTGCCCCTGGCGCTTGTGGTAGCCGGTCTTGTTCTTGAACTTGTGGATCCGGATCTTCGGACCCTTGGTGTGCGCGGCGATCTCGCCGGACACCGCCACGCTGGCAAGCTTGGCCGCATCGGTCACCAGGTCGTCACCGTCGACGAGGAGCACCGCAGCGAGCGTCACCGCATCGCCGGGCTCACCCGCGAGCTTCTCGACCTCGATCACGTCGCCCTCGGCAACCTTGTACTGCTTGCCGCCGGTCTTGACGATCGCGTACATCGGACGCGGACTCCCTGAGACTTACGCAGCAGGTCGCTGCTGGCGGATGGAACTGGGGGTTCCCGGGTTGGCAACCCCGGTCGCTAACCCGAGCGGTGCCCACAGGAACGAGACGCATCAAAATGCGCCGTCAGAAAGAGTACTTCATCGGCGGCCCGGCACCCAAACCGGGGGCCCGTCAGCCCTTTCCGCAGGCCTTCTCGAGCGTTGCCTGCAGCGCAGCGAGCTGCGCGGCGTCGAGCTTGCGTACGTCGCCCTTGAGCGCGCCGACCTGCTTGCTCATGGCGGTGAGGGCCTTCTTGAGGCCCGGCTCGGAGGCGAGCTTGCCCATGTCGGCCAGCGCGTACGCGTAGTTCTGCACGTCCCTGGACGTCTTCGCCCGGGCCTGCGTCACCGCGGCGGAATCCTGCCCGGTTTCAGCATCGATGAGTAGTTTGAGGTCCTGCGCGAACGTCGCGCCCGCGTGCGCGCCGGTCGTGGCGGCCTGGTCGCAGATGGCGGCGGAGTTGCCCTTCAACGCGGCATCCCCGCCCGCCTCGGCGGACGCGGCGGCCGACGCCGCACCAGCGGCAGGGGCGGAAGTGCCACCACCGGCGGCCGTCGGTGCAGCGGGAGCCACCGCGGGCGCCGCAACCGGCCCGGCCTTGTCCGGGCCGGTGGAACAGCCCGCGCCGAACAGGACGAGAGCACCGCTCACGGCGGTCAGGCACAGGCGTCGCACGGTTGTCTCCTCAGGGGACGGGTGCGGCGAGGGTATCCGAGATCGACCACCGGCCATGCCCGGGGGCGTCACTGTTCCCAGGACGGAGCCGGGCCCGGTTTCCCGGACCCGGCTCGACCGCTGTCGCTCAGGGCCGGGTACGGCGGCGTGCCCCGCCCCGGCGCGACCGGCGGCGACCGCCGGACGCCGCACCCACGGGCTCGTCGTCGTCCTCGTCCTCGTCCTCGTCGTCGGCCGCGTCCGGGTCGTCCGCACCGGTGAGGCGCAACGGCTCCGCCTCGTCGGCATAGTCCGACGTCTGGTACCGGGACAGGTCGTACCCGCTGATGTCGTACTCGTCGTCGCCGTCCGACGCGGTGAGCTGCGGGGCCGACGGGGTGATGACACCCGAGCCCGCGCCGGCGTCCACGGCCGGGGCGGACGCCTCGATCACTGGAACCACCGGCTCGGCCATCGGAACCGCCGCCTCCGCGGCCGGAAGATCCACGGACGACGGCACCTCGGCCGCGGCCGGCTCGGCGCCACCGCGGCGTCGCCGCGACCGGCCGGTCGGCGCCTCGCTCCGGGCGGGAGCCGACGCCACGGCCTTGACCTGGTTCGCCGCCCCGGCCGGACGCTTCTCCGGCACGGGCTCGGTGTGCACGATCACCCCGCGGCCCTTGCAGTGGTCGCAGGTCTCGCTGAACGCCTCCAGCAATCCCGCACCGATCCGCTTCCGGGTCATCTGCACCAGACCCAGCGACGTGATCTCGGTGACCTGGTGCTTCGTGCGGTCCCGGCCCAGGCACTCGGTGAGCCGGCGCAGCACCAGCTCCCGGTTGCTCTCCAGCACCATGTCGATGAAGTCGATGACCACGATGCCGCCGAGGTCGCGCAGCCGCAGCTGGCGCACGGTCTCCTCGGCCGCCTCCAGGTTGTTGCGGGTGACGGTCTCCTCCAGGTTGCCGCCCGCCCCGGTGTACTTGCCGGTGTTGACGTCCACCACGGTCATCGCCTCGGTACGGTCGATGACCAGGTGCCCGCCCGACGGCAGGAACACCTTGCGGTCCAGGCCCTTGAGGATCTGCTCGTCGATCCGCTTGTCCGCGAAGACGTCCGCGGTGCCGTTGTGCCGGCGCAGCCGCTCGACCAGGTCCGGGGAGACCGCGTTCAGGTACGCCTCGATCTCGCCGTACGCCTGCTCGCCCTGCACGACCAGCTCGCGGAAGTCCTCGTTGAACAGGTCCCGGACGACCCGGATGACCAGGTCAGGCTCCTCCGACAGCGCACGCGGGGCGCCACCCTCGGCCGCCTTGGCCTGGATGTCCTCCCACTGCGCCTGCAGCCGCTTGACGTCGCGGGCCAGGCCGTCCTCGCTGGCGCCCTCGGCGGCGGTACGCACGATGACGCCCGCCCCGTCCGGAACGAGCTTCTTCAGGACGTCGCGCAGCCGCTTGCGCTCGGTGTCCGGCAGCTTTCGGCTGATCCCGGAGGCGTTGCCGTTCGGCACGTACACCAGGTGCCGGCCGGACAGCGCGATGTGGCTGGTCAGGCGTGCGCCCTTGTGCCCCAGCGGGTCCTTGGTCACCTGCACGAGCACGGAGTCGCCGGACTTGAGCGCCTGCTCGATGGAGCGGGCCCGGCCCTCCAGCCCGGTCGCGTCCCAGTTGACCTCGCCTGCGTACAGCACCGCGTTGCGGCCGCGGCCGACATCGACGAACGCGGCCTCCATGCTGGGCAGCACGTTCTGCACCTTGCCCAGGTACACGTTGCCGACCATGGTGCCGGAGGTGGCCCGGGCGACGTAGTGCTCGACCAGGATGCCGTCCTCCAGCACCGCGATCTGCGTACGGTCGGACTTCTGGCGCACGACCATGACCCGGTCGACCGCCTCGCGGCGGGCCAGGAACTCCGACTCGCTCAGGATCGGCGGGCGGGTCCGGCGCTGCTCACGGCCGTCCCGGCGGCGCTGCCGCTTGGCCTCCAGCCGGGTGGAGCCGGAAACCCCCTGCACCTCGTCCGTGCGGCGCGGCTCGCGGACCCGTACGACCGTGTGCACGCCGTCCTCGACGCCCCCGGTGTCGGTGTCCCCCGCACCCTTGCGGCGACGACGGCGACGACGGCGGGTCACCCCGTCGCCCTCCTCGCCTTCCTCGTCCTCGGGTTCGGCCTCGGCGGCGGGCTCAGCCTCGGGCTCGGCGTCGCCGCCCTCGACTTCGTCCGCGGGGCCCTTGCCGCGGCCCCGGCCCCGGCGTCCGCGGCGGCGACGGCGACGGGCGCCGTCCTCGTCGTCGAGATCCTCGTCGACGCCGTCGTCGATGTCGTCGGCGCTCTCGTCGGGCTCCTCGAGCAGCGACTCGGTGGTGTCGGTGGTCGTCTCGGCCACCTCGCCGGGCTCCTCGGCACCACGGCGGCGGCGCCGGCCGCGGCGGGCGGGCTCGGCCGGTTCCTCGGCCACCTCCGCCGTCTCGGCGGCGACCGGCTCGGCCGCGACCTCGCCGGCCTCGGCGGCGGGCCGGCGTCCGCGGCGGCTGCGCGGGGCCGGGGCGGCCTCGGGCTCGGGCGGCATGAACAGTACGGCGGGAGGCAGCGCGGCGGCGCGGGCCCGGGGGGCGGGCTCCTCCTCGACCAGGTCGTCGTCGAGCGGGACGACCGCGATCACCGGGCCGAGCTCGGCCTCTTCGTCCGGCTCCTCGGCGTCCTCGGCCGGGACCGGCGGGGGCGCGGCAGCCTTCTTGCGGCGGCTCCGGGTCGCCTTGGCGGCCGGGGCGGGCTCGGGCGCCGCGACCGGCTCCGGGGCCGCGACCGGCTCCGGGGCCGCGACCGGCTCGGCGGCCAGCACCGGCTCGGGCGCCACGACGGGTTCGGGCGCCCGGACCGGCTCCCGGGCCGCGGCGGGCTCAGCGTCGCTGAGCAGGCTTTCCACCACGGCGGCCGGATCCGTGGCGGAGGGCTCGGCAGGGGGATGGTCCGCGGCGGGCGGGGCAGCCGCCTTGCGGCGGCGCCGGGTGGGCGCGGCCTCGGGCTCGGCCGGGGCTGCGCCGTCGGTCCCGGCGGTCTCCGCAGGGGCGGCCGCCTTCCGGCGCGGGGCCCGCGTACGGCGCGGGGTGGTGCTGTCGGCGGCGGCATCGCCGGACGGAGCGGAAGCGCCGTCCCGTTCACCGCCCTGGTCTCCCAAGTTGTCTTGGGGCTCGTTGTCGAGCATGGGCGTTCTCCAGTTCCTGGCAACCCCGGGCGCGGGTGAGCGCTGCCACGCAGGGTCGCCGCACGTGTTTCGGCCCCGGCCTCGTCGGACGGGCAGCCGAAGTCTGCCAACGGGACGCCGGCCGAAGCGGCTAGCGCCCTCCGATGGGGGCGTCCTCGCGATCCGCGTCCAACGGATCGACGATCTCCCCCTGCGGGGTGAGCGTGCCCTGTGCCAGCCGGGTCGCGCGGGGCGGCACCGGCGGCTCCAGACCAGCCACGACACGAAGGCCGGAGAGGACGTCATCGGGTCGCACGGCGGGCGTGACCTGCCGCACGACAAGGTCGATTATCGCACACGACGCGCCCGGTGCCCCCGACGGTGCATCCGGGTCACCCGAGACAACGAGAGCGGTCACTGCCTGACGGGCGTCGAAGGCCCGGCGTCCCTGCTTGGTCATGCGCTCGACCAGCACCTCTTCGGCAGCCAGGAACGCCGCGACGGCCGTCTCGGCGGTCGCGAGCTCGACGCCGGGCAGCTCCAGCCGCCACCGGGAGGCGTCGATCCGGTCGGCCAGGCTGGTGCCCTCGCGGGCCACAACCGCATCGAGCACGTCCAGTCCCGGGGACAGCGCCGCGTCCAGTGCGGCGCGCAGCTCGCCCGGATCCACGGGCGCCTGCAGGCCGATCTCCAGGTATTCGGCCTCGCTGGCCACGCCGGTCGGGGCTGCACTGGCGTACGAGATCTTGGGGTGGGGGGTGAAGCCCTGGGAGTACGCGATCGGGACGGCGGCGCGGCGTACCGCCCGTTCGAGGGCACGGGCGAAGTCCCGGTGCGAGGTGAAGCGCAACGGCCCGCGCTTGGCGTACCGGATCCGGATGCGCTGGACGACCGGTGCCTGGCCGCCCGGGGGCTGGTTCTTGGGAATCGCTGCACTCCTGTTCGCGTCGACGTCGGCTCTCATCATCCCTCGCCGCCCGGACGACCGGCCCACCGCCCGATCGTTGAGCCCGGCATGAAAGCTCTCGTGCTGGCCGGGGGCCGCGGCACCCGGCTACGCCCGTTGACCAACACCTCCGCAAAACAGCTGTTCCCGGTGGCGAACAAGCCGGTGCTGTTCTACGGGCTGGAGGCGATCCGGGCCGCGGGCATCGTCGAGGTCGGCATCGTCGTCGGCAGCACCGGCGACGAGGTACGCGCCGCGGTCGGCGACGGCTCACTGTTCGGCCTGCGCGTCACGTACCTGCCGCAGGGGGCTCCGCTGGGCCTGGCGCACTGTGTGCTGATCGCCCGCGAGTTCCTGGCCGGCGACGACTTCGTCATGTACCTGGGTGACAACTTCCTCGTCGGGGGGATCCAGGAGCTGGTGGCCGCGTTCGGCACCGGCGACTACAGCGCGCAGATCCTGGTCACCCCGGTCGACGACCCCCGCTCGTACGGGGTGGCCGAGCTGGGCCGCAGCGGGCAGATCGTAGGCCTGGCCGAGAAGCCCGACGACCCGGCCAGCGATCTGGCCATCGTAGGGGTGTACATGTTCACCCCGGCGGTGCACGAGGCGGTCCGCGCGATCGTCCCGTCGCCCCGGGGGGAGCTGGAGATCACCGACGCGGTGCAATGGCTGATCGACCACGGGCATCACGTGCACTCGCACCTGATCACCGGTTACTGGAAGGATACCGGGCGGGTGCAGGACATGCTGGAGTGCAACCGGATCGTGCTGGAAGCGATCGAGACCCGGCTGTCCGGGACGGTGGACGACCGTACTGAGATCGTCGGACGGGTCGTGCTCGAACCGGGCGCGGTGGTGGAGAACTCGGTGATCCGCGGGCCGGTGGTGATCGGCGCGGACACCAAGATCATCGACTCGTACCTGGGGCCGTTCACGTCGATCGGCGCCGACTGCACGCTGGAGGACGCCGAGATCGAGTACTCCATCGTGATGAACTCGTCCACCGTGCGGGGGGTGGCCCGGATCGAGGCATCCTTGATCGGCAAGGGCGTCACGGTGATGCCGGCCCGGCGCGCCCCCAACACCCACCAGCTCGTCCTCGGTGACCACAGCACGGTCCGGCTGCGCGGATGAGGATCCTGGTCACCGGTGGTGCCGGTTTCATCGGTTCACAGTTCGTCCGGGACCTGCTGGACGGCGGCTGCCCCGGTTTCGAGGACGCCCGGGTCACGGTTCTCGACAAGCTCACGTACGCGGGAAACCTCGCCAATCTCGCCGGGTACGCCGGATACCGGTTCGTGCGCGGCGACATCGCGGACCCGCAGGTGCTGGCCACGGTGCTGCCCGGCACGGATATGGTGGTCAACTTCGCGGCCGAGACGCATGTGGACCGGTCGATCGCCGATGCCGCGGCGTTCGTGCACACCAATGTGCTCGGCGTGCAGACCCTGTTGGAGGCCGCCCGGCACGCCGCGGTGACCACGTTCCTGCAGGTGAGCACGGACGAGGTGTACGGGTCGATCCCGTCCGGGTCGTGGCCGGAGACCGACCCGCCGCGGCCCAACTCGCCGTACGCGGCGGCCAAGGCGGGCGCGGACCTGCTATGCCTCGCCTACCACCGCACGTACGGGATGGACGTCCGGGTCACCCGCTGCTCGAACAACTACGGGCCGTACCAGTTCCCGGAGAAAGTCATCCCGCTGTTCGTGACGAACCTGCTCGACGGGCTGCCGGTGCCGCTCTACGGCGACGGGCTCAACGTACGCGACTGGCTGCACGTGGCGGACCACTGCCGGGGTATCCGGCTGGTGCTGGCCAAAGGGGCACCCGGGGAGATCTACAACATCGGCGGCGGCACCGAGCTGACCAACCGCGAGCTGACCCGGCTGCTGCTGGACGCGTGCGGCGCGGACTGGTCGAGCGTCCGGCAGGTCGCCGACCGGCCCGGCCACGACCGCCGGTACAGTGTCGACATCACCAAGATCCTTGCCCTTGGGTACACCCCCGAGATCGGCTTCGCGGCCGGGCTGGCCGACACCGTCGACTGGTACCGCATTCGTCGCGCGTGGTGGGAACCACTGCGGATCAGCGCGGAACGAGCACGGTGAACCCGCCGGTCTCGACGGGCGGGGCCAGCTGCCGGTAGTCCGGCAGCTGCAGTCCGCACGGTGCGATCAGGTCCGCGTCGGTCGCCCGTACCGGGCGGGTCAGTACCAGGATCGGGGCCCGGCCGGCCGGCCACGGTGGACCGTCGGCACACTCCGCGGCGATCCCAGCCCGGATGCGCGCCGGGTCGTTCGCCGAATACCAGAACTCCCCCACCGACCGGCCGCCCAGCAGCAGGACGACCCCGGCGATCATGTCCAGCCCGATCACCTTTCGGCCGGGCGGCGTGAGGTACGGCCCCAGGCGGGCGCGCAGGTCCGCGTACGCCCGCGCCTGCGCCGGTTCGATCCGCACCCCGTCCAGCGCGGGCACCCCCGGCACGGCGGCCGTGGCCCGGTCCAGACGTTCGGTCAGGTACGGGTTGCGCCACAACCCGCCGATCGCCAAGCACGTCGAGACCAGCAACGCCCCGGCTGCCACGGCGGCCATCAGCCCCCGGGCCGCCGGCGCCCGGCGATCCAGCCCGGTGACCACCGCGACCAGAATCGCCATCCACGCGCCGAACGCCAGCACCGCCACCTTGAGCGGAGGGTTGCTGGTCCCGAACGCGTAGCCCAGCGGCAGCACGACGAGCGTGCCGAGCAGCACCCCGGCACGCAGACCCGGACGGGCTGCGGGACAGCGATCGTCCCGACGACCGGCCACCGGACCGGGCGTTGCTGGGCGTGTACCGGCTGGGAGCGGGTCGGACGCTCCCGCCGCCCGCTGAACGGCCGCGCGGCGATCGCGTACCAGCCCGGCGCCGCCTGCCACCAGCGCGGTCAGCAGGGCCGCGAGCATTGGGACGAGGAACTTCCCGGAGTTGACCGGGCCGCCGCCGAGCCCGCCGTCGCGCACCGTGTGCTGCACCGCCACGGCCAGCCCGGCGACGCCCAGCACCGCGGCGACCGCCTGGGCGACGGGGCGGCGGATCAGGGTTGCGGCCACCATCGCGACCAGCAGGATCGCGTACACGTGGGCGACGGTCTCCACGGTGGGCCGGGTCTCCCGCACATACCGCGCCAGCAGCGTGGGGATCGCGAACGAATTCTGCGCCATCAACCGGTTGACCGCGATGATCGGCGGCAGCGCGGTGGTCAGCGGTACCACGAGGACATGGAACGCCACGGTGGCCGCGGCGGCTCCGGCCAGCGCAGCGCCGGCCGCGCGCAGCAGCGCGCGCACCCGGCCGGGGGCGAGCGCGACCGCCGCGGCGCCGGCGATCAGGCCGAGCAGCGCCAGAGCCGCCCACTTGGCGAGCAGCACAGGGACGACGAGCACGCCAAAGGCGACCGGCAGCCACACCGGCACCCGGTCACCGCGCTCGGCGTGCCTGGCCATGGCAAACACCACCGCCGTGGCGAGCAGCGCGCCCACCAGGACGACGTCGTTGTAGCCGGGGGTCTGCGGGGGCCAGGCGTATACCGCGCCACCGGCCGCGACGATGGCAGCCGCGCCGGCCGCTTCCCACAGCCGGGTGGCGGGGGCATGCGGTCGCCGCGGGCGCAGCCATCGCATGAACTCCACACCGAACACGAGATGCGCGATGAGTACGGTGCCGAGACGGACCGTACGCAATCCTGCGATATCGTGACCGAGCAGCGCGAACACCGGGCCGTAGAGGTACTGGACGCCGGTGAAACTGCGGTGGTCGCTGTTCCACCACCGGTAGCTCAGCAGATAAAAACCCTCGTCGGTGACGTCGAAACCGCGCCCCGCGGCCCGCAGCGCAACGACGCTCCACACCGCGGTGAGGGCGGCGGCGAAGATCAACACCGTCGCGGGCACCGCACGCCGCTTCGGCGCCGGCCCGGCGGGTGCGCTCTCCTCCGGGGCCGGACCGGCGCCCACGCGGGTCAGCGGGATGGTCGACATCGGCTCACGCCTCCTGTCCGGCGGGGCTTGCGGAAGGCCCACAACCGGCTGAACTGGTAATTGATCACCGGGCCGGTGACCACCACGATCGCCTGCGCCACGAGCACATGCAGGCCGGCCGCCTCGACCAGGATGGACAGTCCGCAGACCGTGTACCCGAGCGAGCCGAGACAGAGCAGGTAGAAGCGCAGGAACCCGCCGACGACCGGGCCGCCGGCGCGGAACACCAGCACGCGGTAGATCGGATAAGTGCCGACCGCGCAGACCGTGCTGACCCCGACCGCGATCCCCAGGTACGGCACGGTGCGCCCGACGACCAGCCAGGCCGCGCTGAACAGCACGTAGTAGAGCACGGCGCCCGAGCCACCGGCCGCGAGATAGCGCACCCGCTGATCGGATGCGGCGCGCACGAGGACCGACGTGGTCACGCTGTTTCCTCCGGGGAGTCGCGGCCGTTGGTTCTCGCGACGGGCGTATTAAATCGGGCTAGATACTATAACCGTCTCAAAGACTCACAAATTGTCCCTCCCGAACATTCCACTTGATCAAGGATCTTTCTCGTGGCCGTGTCCATCGTGGTTCCCTGCTTCCGCTCGTACGGCACGCTCCCCGAGCTGGTCGACCGCCTCGGCCGGGTCATGCCGACCTGCACGGACCGGTACGAGATCTGGCTCGTCGTGGACGACGGCGAAGCGGCTACCTGGCAGGTCGCGGCCATGCTGGCCGCCGAGCAGCCGGACGTACGGGCGATCCGGTTGTCGCGCAACTACGGCCAGCACAACGCCCTGGTCGCCGGCCTGCGCGCAGCCCGGCACGACGTCATCGTCACCATGGACGACGACCTGCAACACCCGCCCGAGCAGATCCCCGAACTGCTCAAAGCGCTCACCAGTGACGTGGACCTCGTGTACGGCGTCGCCGGCCAGGAGGAGCACGGCATCCTGCGCAGCTTCGCCTCCCGTACGGTGAAAGCGGCGATGGCCCGCATGCTCGGTGTTCGGCACGCGCGCCAGCTCAGCGCGTTCCGGGCCTTCCGGGCCCACCTGGTCGCCGCGTTCGCGCACATCGCGGGCCCGCACACCTCGGTGGACGTGGCACTGTCCTGGGGCACCACCAGCGTCGCCGCGGTAACCGTGCCGATGCAGCAGCGCACGAACGGCAAGTCCGGCTACACCGTACGCACGCTCGTCCGGTACACCGCGAACCTGCTGTTGGGCTACTCCATCCTGCCGTTGCGCCTGGTCACCTGGATCGGGCTGGCCATCGGCACGGTCGGGTTGGTGTTGTTCGCGCGCCTGGCCTACCAGTACGTCACCGGCTCCACGACGGTGGCCGGCTTCACCACCATCGCGTCCGCGGTGGCGATCTTCGCCGCAGCCCAGCTCATCGCGCTCGGCGTACTCGGCGAGTACGTCGGCAGGATCCACACCGCGGGCATGGGCCGGCCCGCCTACCTGGTGCGGGAAACGGCCAGCGGCGACCCCGTGATCGACCTGCCGGAGCAGCCCTCCGGGCCGGTGACCGCCGGGCTGGTCCGCCACTGACCGCGCACGCCGGTCCGCGCGACGCCGCCTGGTCAACTCCGGCGGGCGAGCAGCATCAGGGAGACACCCGGTGCGCGCCGCACCGGCAGGTACCGCTCGGCCACCACCACGGAACGCAACGCGGCGTTCACCGGCCTCGGCATCATCGTCAACTCGTTGCCGGAGGCCCGCTTACGGGTCATCGCGACCACCGGGCGCAGCAGCACGTTCCAGTTCCACAGCTGCTCCACGTGCAAGCCCGCCTTGGAGACGACACGGTGCAGCGACGCCCGGTCGTAGCGGCGGAAGTGATGGCTGCCGACATCGTGCGCCGACCACAGGCGCATGTCGGCAGGCACGGTCACCAGCAGGATGCCGCCCGGACGCAGCACCCGCCGGATCTCGGCCGCCGCGAGGTAGTCGTCCTCGATGTGTTCCAGTACGTCGAAGGCGGCGACCAGATCCAGCGTCCTCGACCCGCAGGGCAGGTTCGTGGCGTCACCACGGATCACGGTCAGGCCGCGTTCGCGGGCTATCGCGGCGCCGTCCGCGCTGTACTCCAGCGCGATCGGGCGCCAGCCCGCCGCACGCAACACCCGGGTGTTGCCGCCCGCGGCCGCGCCGATGTCGAGAGCCGTACCGGGTGCGGTCCCGCACCGGCGCAACTGCCGAAGCCACCGGGCCAGGATCGCCCGGCGCTCGCCGAACCACCAGTGCCGGTCCTCCAGCGTGGCGAGCCTGCGGATGTCGCCGGCGTCCATGTCACCCTCCTCAATCAGCCGAACCGGCTGCGGAATCGGCTCAGCGGCAGACAACTCGCCGCGGGGTCGTCGTCCTGCGTCATCGCGTCGACGCGCAACAGTCCCGTACCGCACACCACGGTCGGCCGGCCCTCGCGCAGGAAGATCACTTTTCCGGGTACGCGGTTGGCCACGTCGACGTCCGGCTCGACGGTGACGTCCCAGACCCGCACGCCCTGGCCGTTGAGCCGGGTCCGGGCACCTGCGTACGGCGGGCCGACCGCGTACACAAAGTCGCGCAGCCGATCGGCAGAGCCGGTCCAGTCCATCTCGTAGTCCGCGTCGTCGCGCCACAGGCTGTACGAGGCCAGCCGCTCGTCCTGCGGCACCCCGGTCAACCGCTGCCCCGCCGCAAGCCGCGCGCCGAGGTCGGCGGCCAGCTCGGCGTACCCGGCGGCGACTCGGTCGATGGCATCGGCGATCCGGATCGGGCGGGGCAGCGGCACCGCCACCTGGCCCAGGATGTCCCCCCGGTCGTACTCGGACGTGGCCAGCAGCGCCGTCACCCCGGTCTCGGCGTCACCGGCGAGCAGCGCGGTCACCAGCGGGTTGAAGCCCCGGTGGCGCGGCAGCAGCGAGTCGTGGAAGGCGACGAGGATGGTTCCCGGCCGCTCCGGGATGATCCAGCGCCAGCCGACCGCCATGGCGATGGCCGCGGCCGGCACCTCGTCCGCCCGGGACCGGTCGAGGAACGGCACCGCCCGCTGCGCGCACGCCCGCTCCAGCCGGTCGTACGAGCCGTCCCGGGTGCCCGGGTCGCGGGCCGACACGACCGCCTGAACCACCCCGGGCACAGCCGCGCACAACGCCTTGAAGACGGCCACACCTTTGACGGTCATGGCGTACAGGTTCAGGGCGGTCACCGCTGAGCGCTCCGCGTGAGCGAAGCCGTCACGACGGCACCTCGGCGCGGTGCCCGCGCTGAGTGGGGGTGCCGCCCGGGCTCGGACGGAACGACCGGACCGCGTCGATGACCCGGCCGGTCTCCGCATCGGACAGTCCGGCGTACAACGGCAGCCGGGCCAGCCGGTCGGCCACCGCGGCGGTGACCGGGCACCCGCCCGGCCCGGTACGCCCGAACCGCCGCCCGGCTGGGGCGCTGTGCAGCGGCTGGTAGTGGAACGTGCCCTGCACACCGTGGCCGGCCAGGTGGTTCAGCAGGTCCTGCCGCTGTTCCAAGGTGGGCAGCAACAGGTGGTAGAGGTGCGCGGCATGCACCACCTCAGGCGGCACTACCGGGCGCATCGCATCCAGGTCGGCGAAGGCCGCATGGTACGCCCGCCAGACCGCGTGGCGCCGCCGCTGGATCTCTCCGAACGCCTCCAGTTGCGCGGTGAGCCCGGCCGCCAGCACGTCCGACGGCAAATAGCTGGATCCCAGGTCCATCCACCGGTACTTGTCGACCTGGCCGCGGAAGAAGCGGCTGCGATCAGTGCCCTTCTCCCGCATGATCTCCGCCCGTTCCACGAACCGCGGGTCGTTGATCAGCAGCGCGCCGCCCTCGCCACACTGGACGTTCTTGGTGGCGTGGAAGCTCTGCGTGGCCAGCGCGCCGAACGAGCCGAGCGGCCGCCCGCGATAGCTGCCGCCGAGCCCGTGCGCGTTGTCCTCGATCACCGGGATGCCGTGCCGTGCTGCGATCGCCGTGACGGCGTCCATGTCGCAGGCCACCCCGCCGTAGTGCACCACCACGACCGCGCGGGTCTGCGGCGTGATCGCCGCCTCCAGCGCCCGCTCGTCGAGGTTCAGCGTGTCTGGGCGGCAGTCCACGAACACCGGCACCGCGCCGCGCAGCACGTACGCGTTCGCAGTCGAGACGAACGTAAAGGACGGCATGATCACTTCATCGCCGGGGTGCAAATCCAGCAGCAGCCCGGTGAGCTCCAGGGCGTGCGTGCACGACGTGGTGAGCAGCACCGACCGCGCCCCGGTCAGCTCGCCGAGGAGCGTGGTGGCGCGCCGGGTGAACGGCCCGTCGCCGGACGTGTGCCCGGACGACGCCGCCTCGATCAGATAGTCAAGCTCACGGTCGGCGAGAAACGGGCGGTTGAACGGGATCTGCACACCCCGTTCAACCGTTCACCGGCCTTGCGGGGTATGCGCCGTGATGAAGCCGTCCAGGACTACCGTCGAGCGCCCCGGGGGTCCGTTGACCACGATCTTCAAGGTGTGCCTGCCGTAGCCGGTGGTGGCGGCCCAGATCAGCTGGCGGTTGGCGGTACGGCCACGGGTCTGCGCGGTGGCTACCCGCTTCCCGTCGAGGTAGACCGTGGCCGCACCCGTGGTGCCGGACCGGGAACCGATCCAAGCGACCTGCGAGCCGGTGAACCGGTACGTCGCCACGGCGCCCGCCCGGGCCGAGACCTTCGCCGTACGGCCGGCGTACGCCCCGGAACGCCGCGTGCTCCAGCCGCTGGTGTACCGGGCGGCGGTCTCGGCCGCGGTGGACACGGTGACCGGCGTCGTCGCGGTGGCCTCGTTGCCCACGCAGTCGCGGGCGGTCACGCGTACGGTCGCGGTGCCACCGGCGGGAAGTGTCGCGTTCACGCGCAGCGCGCCGCTCGATCCGGTGCCGACCACCCGGCCGTCCACTGTGGTGGTCATGGCGCAGATCCCGGCGCCGGTGTCGACGGCGGAGGCGGTGATGGTGACCGGCGTGCCCGCCGCGGCGGTTCCCGGCCGCAGAACGACCGTCGGCATCGACACGACCGGCGTGCTGCCGTCCACCCGGATGGTCGTGGTCGCGCCGGTGGCGGTCAGTCCGGCGCCGTTGACGGCGTCGACGCGCAGCCGGTACGTGCCGCTGGGCTGAGCGTTCACCTGCACCGGGTTGCCCGCGGTCGGCGCGTCCGCGACGAGGGTGTCGCCCACGTATACGCGGTACGCGACGGTGCCGGAGTCCGGGTCGTTCACCGAGAGCCAGCTCACCTGCAACGCGCCACGCAGGACCCCGTGCTGTTGCACGGCCGCCGTGACCGTCGGCGCAGCCGGCACCGGCGGCGGTGAGGCGTCGACCCAGAAGCCGGTCGCGGCGCTGCTCACGCCGAGACCGAGGGCGTTGACCGCGGCCACCCGCGCACTGTGATACCCCGTCGGCAGCGCATCGGCCCGGTAACGGGAGCTGCCGGGACCCACCGTGTCGAGCAGGGCCTCGTCCACGTAGATCTGATAGCCGGTGATGTCGCCGCCGGCCACCGTCGGCCAGTCCAGGGTCAGCTCGCCACCGAGTTGCGAACCGTGCGTGGCCGCGGTGACGGTCGGGGCGTCGGGTGCCGGTGGCGCCGGCTCCGTGTGGAACGTCGTCTCCGCGCCGGCCGTGGTCAGGCCGGCGTTGTTGGTCGCGTCGACGCGTACGCGGTGGGCGCCGGGAGTCAGCGCCGGCAGGTCGGACGCGAACGTGGTGCCGCCCACGGTCCGCACCTCGGTGTCGTCCACGTAGACGTGGAACGCGGCCAGGCCGGACTCCGGATCGTCGAGCGCGGGCCAGTTGACGTACAGGTTCCCGCCGATGATCCCGTCGCGCTGGGCGGTGCCGGAGGCGGTCGCCGTGCCGCCCGCGGTGGGCGCTTGCGGGACCGGTGGCGGGGTGCTGTCGGGCCGGGCGGCGAACCGGATCCGGGCCCCAGCGGCGTCGGCGCTGTCGACCACGAGCGTCAGATACGTGCCGGGGATGTCCCACCCGACGCCGACGCGGGCCGCCACGTTGGCGAGCAGGCCGTCGCTGCCGTCCGGGTTCAGCGCGAGCACTCGCGAGAAGTAGCCCCAGGTGTCGCGTTGCCGGACCTGCACCCCGGACCACCCGGGCGGCTCGTTGGCGTCGCGGCCGACCCGCGGCCGGTACTCGACGTAGAGGAAGGAACCGGACAGCGGGACCTTGACCGCCATGAGGCCGGTGTGCGAACTGACCGGCGCCAGCGTGAACGAGGCGCCCACGCTCGCCGTGCGCACGGCGTTCGGATCGAGCAGCCCGATCCGGTCGGCCAGGGCCGTGTTCAGGGTGAACGGGTCGCCCCCGCGGTCGGCCCCCATGAGGTCGTAGTCGTAACCGTCGCGCGTGGAGCAGGTGTCGCTCAACGGCACCTGGGTGGCGCCGCTGTAGCAGGTCGCCGCCCGCGCCGAACCGAGGCCGAAGTTGCGTCCGAACTCGCGGGCCCAGACGTCCACCGACGTGTACCCGTTGATCCACATCCAGCCGTACACGCTGTGGTAGATGTTGCCTTCGTACTCGGGATACGCCGAGCCCGATCCCTTCCACGTGCAGTACGCGGTCTGCGGGAAGTACACGATCACGTGCTTGTGGTACGCGCCCGCGCGCTCGTTCGCCGCGCCCAGCGCCGCGTAGAAGATGGCGTCCCGGTCGCATGTCACGGGGTCGGCGATCGACATCCAGTCACGGACAGTGATCTTGGCTTCCGGAACGGTGATCGCGCCGTTGGTCTGCTCGCTCCAGTAGTCGCCCATCTGCCGGGCGAGCGCGCGCAGACTCGTGGTGGTCTGCGCGTCGGGCGCGGTCCAGTAGACCGGCAGCACCACGACGGTATGCTCCCCGGCCGCGTCGAAGTTCGAGTACGCGGCCCCCGCCGCGGTCGCGCCGGCGTGCGCCACCCCCGCCCCGAACACCGACAGAGCGGCGACCAGGGCGGCGACCGCGGCGCGCGCAAAGAGTTTCATCGGGGCCTCTATCGACACCGAGGACCCACACTTGAGCACAAGCAGTCATGGGATGATCACGGAACGGAGTGACCAGCCTCCGGGCGCAGCGCCGCTAAAGGGTCTGTGCCGGCACCCGCATCCCGTTGATCGGGGTCAGCGGCAGCAGCTTCTGGCCCGTGGGCCCGATCTGGATCTCGGTGTCCATGGCCGGGCACACCCCGCAGTCGAAGCACGGCGTCCACCGGCAGTCGTCCTGCTCGTACTCGCCGAGCGAGTCCTGCCAGTCCTGCCACAGCCAGTCCTTGTCCAGCCCCGAGTCGAGGTGGTCCCAGGGCAGGACCTCCAGCTGGTCCCGCTCGCGGGTGGTGAACCAGGCCAGGTCCACGCCGAACTCCGGCAGCACCTCGGCGCACGCGTCCACCCAGCGGGCGTACGAGAAGTGCTCGCTCCAGCCGTCGAAACGGCCACCGGACTCCCACACCTTGCGAATGACCCGGCCGACCCGGCGGTCACCGCGCGACAGCAGGCCCTCGATCAATGACGGCTCGCCGTCGTGGTACCGGTAGCCGATCGCCCGGCCCAGCGAGCGGTCGCTGTTGATCTCCTGCTTGAGCAGCTTCAGCCGGTGGTCGATCACCTCGGGCGGGGTCATCGCGGCCCACTGGAACGGGGTGTGCGGCTTGGGCACGAACCCGCCGATCGACACCGTGCACCGGATGTCCTTGGTGCCCGCGGATTCACGCCCGGCCTTGATCACATGGTGTGCCATCCGGGCGATCTGCACCACGTCGTCGTCGGTCTCGGTGGGCAGGCCGCACATGAAGTACAGCTTCACCTGCCGCCAGCCGTTCGAGTACGCCGTCACGACCGTACGGATCAGGTCCTCCTCGGTCACCATCTTGTTGATGACCTTGCGGATGCGCTCCGAGCCGCCCTCGGGGGCGAACGTCAGGCCGGTGCGGCGCCCGTTGCGGGACAGCTCCTGGGCCAGGTCGATGTTGAACGCGTCCACCCGCGTCGAGGGCAGCGACAGCGACACGTTGGTGTCGGCGTACTGCTGGGCCAGGCCGGAGCACATGTCGCCGATCTCGGAGTGGTCGGCGCTGGACAGCGACAGCAGGCCGACCTCGTTGAAGCCGGAGAACTCCAGCCCGTCGCGCACCATCTGCCCCACCGTGGTGATCGACCGCTCCCGCACCGGGCGGGTGATCATCCCGGCCTGGCAGAACCGGCAGCCGCGGGTGCAACCCCGGAAGATCTCCACCGCGTACCGCTCGTGCACGGTCTCGGCCAGCGGGACCAGCGGCTTCTTCGGGTACGGCCAGGCGTCCAGGTCCATCGTCGTGCGCTTGGCGACCCGGAACGGCACGTCCGGGCGGTTCGGCACGACCCGCTGGATGCGGCCGTCGCTCAGGTAGTCGACGTCGTAGAAGCGGGGCACATAGATGCTTTCCGTACGGGCCAGCCGCAGCAGCAGCTCCTCGCGCCCGCCCGGGCAGCCCTCGGCCTTCCACTCCCGGATGATCCCGGAGATCTCCAGGACCGCCTCCTCGCCGTCGCCCAGCACCGCGGCGTCGACGAAGTCCGCGATCGGCTCCGGGTTGAAACTCGCGTGGCCGCCCGCCAGCACGATCGGATCGGCCTCGGTACGGTCCTTGGCCTCCAGCGGGATGCCGGCCAGGTCGAGCGCGCTGAGCAGGTTCGTGTAGCCCAGCTCGGTGGCGAACGACACCCCGAGCACGTCGAACGCCCGCACCGGCCGGTGCGTGTCGACCGTGAACTGCGGCACCCCGTGCTCGCGCATCAGCGCCTCGAGGTCGGGCCAGACCGCGTACGTCCGCTCGGCCAGCACGTCGGGCTGCTCGTTGAGCACCTCGTACAGGATCTGCACGCCCTGGTTGGGCAGGCCCACCTCGTACGCGTCCGGGTACATCAGCGCCCACCGCACCACGGCGGCGTCCCAGTCCTTGCTGACGGCACCCAACTCGCCGCCCACGTACTGGATCGGCTTGCTCACCCGGGGCAACAACTGCTCCAGCTGCGGAAAGACGGATGCGACACTCATAACGCTCCAGGGTACGCGGGTCCTCGGCCCACGTCGGCCGCGGCCCGGACGTCGGTCAGCGACCGTCCCGGCGGCCCCGCCTCATCGTCACGGTGGTGCCCTCGCCCCGGGCGATCACCACCTCGTCCATCACCTGACGGATCAGCCGCAGGCCACGCCCGCGGGAGTCCTCCTCGCGCGTCTGGCGCCACGTCCCGCGGTCGGCCACCCGCACCTCCACCGCACCACCCGCCACCGACGCCACCACCCGGACCGTACCGAACGGGTCGTCGCGGTAACCGTGCTCGATCGCATTGGCCACCGCCTCGGAGCAGGCCAGCAGCACCGCCTCGCTGCTGTCCTCGTCCACCGCGTGCGCGGCGAGCCAGCCTCGCAGATCCTTGCGCAACAGCGCGATCTGCATCGGATCGGCGCCGATGCTGCGTTCCAGCCGGTCCTCCGTGCCCATCGCCAGGCACAGCAGGCAGACGTCGTCACCGTGGTCGCGGCCCACCAGCAGGTCGGCCAGGCGCGCGGCGAGACCGGGCAGCGGGGCGTCCCGGCAGCGGGCGTACGCGCGGGCAAGCACCTCGAAACCGGCGTCCAGCGGCCGGTCCCGGCGCTCGATCAGACCGTCGGTGTACAGCAGGATCCGGCTCCCCGCGGTCAGCCGGATGCGGTGCTCGATGCGTTCCCCGGCGGCCCGCGAACCCAGCGGACCGGACCGGCCGTCCAGCAGGTAGCGGGGTGCGCTGCCGGGCTCGGCGAGCAGCGGCGGCAGATGCCCCGCGCACGCGTACGTCATCTCGCACGCGGTCAGGTTGATCTCCGCGTACGCGACCGTGGTCATCCGCGCCGACTCGACCCGGTCGACGAAGCGATCCAGCCGTTCCAGCAGGCGCGCGGGCCCCGCCTCGGCCGACGCGAGCGCCCGGATGGCGCTGCGCAGCTGACCCATCGTGGTCGCGGCGTCGATGCCACGGCCCACCACGTCACCGACCACCACCCCCAGCTTGTCGCCGGTGATCCGGAACGCGTCGAACCAGTCCCCGCCCACCTCCAGGTCCTGCCCGGCCGCCTGGTAGTACGTCTCGACCGTGAACCGGGAGTCCGCGGGCAGGTCCCCGGCGAGCAGGCTGCGCTGCAGGGTCCGGGCGATCGCGCGTTCCTGCTCGTACAGGCGGGCGTTCTCCAGGGACAGGGCCGCCCGGTCGGCCAGGTCGCCGAGGAAGCACGCCCCGGACAGCCGCTGTCCCGGTGCCGGTCGCAGCGCGAGCGTGCCCAGGACGTGACCCCGCACGGTCAACGGCAGCACCGCGCAGCCCGGTTCGGTGTACTCGTGGTCCGCGAATCGGGGTTCGCCGGAGGCGATCACCGCCGCCACACGCTCGGCCAGCGCGGACGCGTCCGGCGCCGGGCCGCCCGCGTCGGCCACCACACCGGCCGGACCGACCCGCAGGCGCACCTCGGCCCACGCCGCCACCTCCGGGACGAGGCGTTCCGCGAGCCGCCGGGCCCGGGGCAGCAGCCGGGGCAGTTCCTCCAGCGCGCGGGTGGTCTCGGCCAGGAACGTCGCCCGCTGCTCGCGGCGGCGGGTGGCGTCGTAGAGGCGGGCGCGGTCCAGCGCCTGCCCGGCCTGGTGCCCCAGCAGCCGCACCACCCGCAGCTCGCTGTCGCTGAGCGCGCGCTGCTCCACGAACCCGAAAACCAGCACACCCAGCACGTCCGGGGGGCCGGAATCGGATCCGGGCCCGGCGGTCAGCGGCAGCAGCACGACCGTACGCCGCCCGGTGCCGCGCATCGTTTCGGCCAGCTCGGGGAAGTGCTCGTCCGCCTCCGGCACCGACCCGACGACGTGCAGGTCGCCGCGGCGGGCCACCTCCGCGACCGGGCGTGCGGACGCGCGCGGCATCTCCTCGTCGCCCGGCCGGGCGGGCCCGGTCGTGGCCGCCACGAAAAGGCGGTCACGTTCCGGGTCGACCAGCCAGATGCTGGCGTCCAGCGCGCCGAACGCCGGCCCGGGCGCCCGGACCACCGCCTCGGCCGCCTCGGCCTCGGTCGGCGCGGCGGCCAGATCCGCGACGATCTGCTGCAGTACGCCGACCCGCCGCTCGGAGGCCTCGGCCGCCCGCCGCGCGGTGAGCAGTTCCTGCTCGTAGCCGTGCCGCTCGGTGGCGTCGAACACCGTCGTACGGATCAGCCGGGGCAGCCCGCCCGGGTCGCGGCTCAACACCGAATTGACCAGGGCGGGCAGATGTCGCCCGTCGGCACACACGATGTCGAACGCCACCTCACGCACATCGCCGTGCATGCTGAGCGACGGCGCGTAGCGGGTGTCGTGGTAGCTGCGACCGCCCGGAGTGAGCAGGTCCCTGAAGCGGCGGTGCCCGACCAGGGCGGCGCGGGGATAGCCGGTCCAGGTCAGGAACGTCTGGTTGACCCGTACGATCGTGCCGTCCGGCAGGGTCGTGAGGTAGCCGCAGGGGGCGTGCTCGTACAGCTCCTCCGGGTCCTCCTCCCAGGGCAGCCGCAAATCCTGTGTCCCGTCGGGCCGGCTCGGGTCGTCACCCATGCCCGTACCCCGCCGGGGCCATCGGCCCGCTTCGTTCGCTCATCGCTCGCCCTGATCGTCCCTGACCGGCCGCACCCGTCGACGGATCCCGCCGCGCACGACGACACCCCGTGCCCGCGAACACGACCATCGTCCGTGCTCACCCCGCATGTCCAGCACGTCCGCAGCGTAACCGTCGAGAGTGGAATCACGTACCGCCGCACCCGGCCCGGGCGGAACACACCGCGCCGATGTGAGCGAAAGGGACGTTGTGGGCCGCCGTGCCCGGGTGGCAGCCCGGCTCTAACCTGGCAGAAGGCCCGCCGGGCCACGGGGAGGGGAGCAAGGATGGCCGACCAGCCGGGCGACTCGCCCCCGGCCTCCGACCAGCCGGGCAATCCACCCGCCACGGACGCCCGTCCCGCACCCGCCTCCGCGGACGACGCCACCCGAGCCGAGACGACCCGGGTACCGCAGGACGCGGCGGCCACCACCCCGCTGTCAGCTGGACCCCCGACCACGCGCGCCGTGACGGAACCGTCGACCACGCCTGCGTCGCCGGAACCGCCGACCACCCCCGCCCCGGTGCGCTGGAGCGGATCCGCGGCCGTACCGGCGGGTGAGGCCAAGCGCCCGTGGTGGTCACGGCTTCGGGCGACTCCCCCTCCGGAACCGGAGGAAGACGACTGGGCGATGACGCCGCCGGTGGATCCGTGGGCCGACCAGGACACACCGTGGGATCTGCTGCCGCCGCCCGCGCCGATGGTGCTGCCGCCGACGCGCATCGACGCCCCGCAGGAGCTCCCGCCGACCCGGCTCGACGCGGCACCACGGGCTCCCGATCCGGCACCGCCCGTCGCGGCACCACCCGTCGCGGCACCACCCGTCGCGGCACCACCCGTCGCGGCACCGCCGACCGGCCGACGTCCGACCGATCCATCCATGTCATCAGACCTAGAGGGGACGGCAGTGGATGGCCGCACCCCTCCGGTCACGGCGGCGGGCGCGCCGCCCGCTGCGAAACGCCGCTGGTGGAGCCGCCGCGCGCAGCCCACGGCCCACAATCCGGCGGCACCGCCGACCGCACCCGCCCCGACGCGCCCGCGGCCGCCGGCAAACCGCGCACACCCGCAGGACCCGGCCCACCATTCACCGGCACCCGCCGCGCCACCGCACCATCCGTACGCATCGGCCGGGTCGCGGCCGACCCACCCGGCACCGCCGAGGGCCTCGCGCCCACCCACCCGCCCACCGACGGCACTGCCGCCCGCAGGCCGTCCCACCATGCCCCCGCCCGGAGGCCGTCCCGCCACGCTCCACCCCGGCAGCGGCCCGGACGGGCGGCCGGGGCCCGCGCCGCGCCGCCGACGCCGCCCGCTGCGCAGAACGCTCCTGGTCATGCTGCTGGGCGCGGCCTGCTGCTGCGGCGTTCCGGCCTACTTCGCGTGGCCGGCGAGCCACCAGTACCCCGTGACAGCGAACCTCCCCGACGCCGTCGCCGACCTCAACCTGCGCAACGACGCCGCCGCCAAGCGCACGACCGGCCGGTTGCAGCAGGAACTGCGCGACACCGGGCTGGCCGCCGACGAGGTCTTCGGCGGCGCGTACGGCGACGGCCACGGCAAACGGGTCACCATCGTCGGCACCACCGGCCTGCGGCTGCGGCCGGAGGCCGACCTGGAAGCCGAGCTGCTCCACCTGGGCGGCGACTACAAGCTCGGCGATCTCGCCTCGTACGACCTGGGTGAGGCGGGCGCGCACGAGCGCTGCGGCGTCGGCCGCAACGGCGGCAGCGCGGTCGTGGTGTGCGGCTGGGCCGACCACGGCAGCCTGGCCACGGTGCTGCTGACCCGCCGCTCGATCGACGAGAGTGCCGAACTGGTCGGCGTCCTGCGCGACGCCGTACTCAGCCGCAGTGGCTAGGACTGCTGCTGGCGCGGCGGCGCGTACCGGGGCACGTACTCCTGCCCGGTGAGCTTCTGGATCTCGGCCATGACCTCGTCGGTCAGCGTCCGCAGCGACGTACGGTCGTCCGCCCGCCCGACCGTCTCGATCGGCTTGCCGAAGCGCACGATGACCTTGCCGCGCCCCTTGCCGGGCTTGGGGTACGGCTGCCCGATGGGCTGCACTTCGTCCGTGCCGAGCATGCCGACCGGGATGATCGGCACCTCGGCACCGACCGCGAGCCGGGCCACCCCGGTACGGCCCCGGTAGAGCCGCCCGTCCGGGGAACGGGTGCCCTCGGGGTAGACGGCGACCATGTCGCCGCCCTTGAGCACCGGGATCGCCCCGTCGAACGCGGTCAGCGCGGCCCGCCCGCCCGCGCGCTCCACCTTGATCGCGCCGAGGCCGCGCATGAGATTGCGGGTGAAGAACCCGCCGAGGCCGGTGCCGGTGAAGTACTCCGCCTTCGCCCAGAACGCGATGTGGCGGGGCACGACCGCGCCCAGGAACAGTTCGTCGGCGACGGACAGGTGATTGCCGGCGAAGATCGCGCCGCCGGTGGCCGGGATGTGCTCCAGGCCGTCGACCTGAGGTCGCCAACCGAGGATCATGGCGTTACCGACAGTGACTTTGCCGATCGAGTAGAGCAGCGGCAACGGTTCCTCCGGCGGGCGTGCAAAATGTGGGGGCGATGTGAGGCTATCTGACCCGCGCCCACGACTTCGCGTGGATCTTGTATTGCGGGGTCCGGCATCCGCCGCCGAGGCGGCGGACGCCGGACCGGGAGACGCTTGTCACACCGCGCGGGACACCGAGACGGTCACCTGTTCCCCGTCACCGACCTCGCCGGTGAAGCCCGCCTCGGGGGCGAGTTCGCCGAACGACAGCGACGTCGCGAGTGTCTCCTCCGCCACGAACGTCCGGTGCCGGTCCACCGCGGCCTCGACCTCGGTCGATGCGGCGACGGTCAGGGTGACCCGGTCGGACACGTCCAGGTCGGCGTCGCGCCGGGCCTGCTGCACGACCCGGATGACGTCGCGAGCCAAGCCCTCGGCGGCCAGTTCCGGCGTGACCGTGGTGTCGAGGACGACGACGCCCGCACCGCCGGGCAGCGGCGCGGAGTTCTCCACGTCCGCCGCGACCAGCCGCAGCTCGTACTCGCCCTCGGCGAGGGTGACCCCGGCCGCGACCGGTGCGCCGTCGACCAGTTCCCACTCCTCGGCCTTCACCGCCTTGATGACCTGCTGGACCTGCTTGCCGACCCGCGGGCCCAGCACCCGCGGCACCACGGTCAGCACCTGCCGGCAGTACGTCGCCATGTCCGCGCTGAACCGCACCTCCTTGACGTTGACCTCGTCGGCGAGCAGATCCGCGAACGGTTCCAGGCTCGCCGCCCCGGCCGTGGCCACGGTCAGCGACGCCAGCGGCAGCCGTACCCGCAGACCCCGGGCCTTGCGCAGCGACAGCGCCGCCGACGCCACGTCCCGGATCGCGTCCATGGACGCGACCAGTTCGTGGTCGGCCGGGAACGGCTCCGCGGAAGGCCAGTCGGTCAGGTGCACGGAACGGTCGCCGGTCAGGCCGCGCCAGATCTCCTCCCCGGTCAGCGGCGCCAGCGGCGCCACCACCCGGCACAGCGTCTCCAGCACGGTCGCGAGCGTGTCGAACGCGTCCGCGTCGCCCGCCCAGAACCGGTCCCGGGACCGGCGCACGTACCAGTTCGTCAGCGCGTCCAGGTACGACCGCACGGTCGCGCACGCCCCGGAGATGTCGTACTCGTCCATCTGCCGCTGCACGTCCGTGACCAGCTCACCGGTCTTGGCGAGGACGTAGCGGTCGAGCAGGTGGGTCGAGTCGGTCCGCAGCCGGGCCTCGTGGCCGGACGCGTTGGCGTACAGGCTGAAGAAGTACCAGACGTTCCACAGTGGCAGCAGCACCTGACGCACCGCGTCGCGGATCGCCGTCTCGGTGACCGGCATGTCGCCGCCGCGCAGCACCGGCGAGGACACCAGCATCCAGCGCATCGCGTCGGAGCCGTACCGGTCGAAGACCTCGTACACGTCCGGGTAATTGCGCAGGCTCTTGGACATCTTGCGACCGTCGGCGCCCTGCAGGATGCCGTGGCTGAGGCAGTTGCGGAACGCGGGCCGGTCGAACAGCGCCGTGGCCAGCACGTGCATGGTGTAGAACCAGCCGCGGGTCTGCCCGATGTACTCGACGATGAAGTCGCCCGGGTAGTGGTGCTCGAACCACTCCTTGTTCTCGAACGGGTAGTGCACCTGCGCGAACGGCATCGACCCGGACTCGAACCAGCAGTCCAGCACCTCCGGCACCCGCCGCATCACGGACTGCCCGGTCGGGTCGTCCGGGTTGGGCCGGGTCAATTCATCGATGTACGGCCGGTGCAGATCCTTGACCTGCACGCCGAAGTCCCGTTCCAGCTCCGCGAACGAGCCGTACACGTCGACCCGGGGGTAGTTCGGGTCGTCGGACTTCCACACCGGGATCGGCGAGCCCCAGAACCGGTTCCGGCTGATCGACCAGTCCCGCGCGCCCGCCAGCCACTTGCCGAACGAGCCGTCCTTGATGTGCGCCGGAGTCCAGGTGATCTCCTGGTTCAGCTCGACCATCCGGTCCCGGAACGTGCTCACCGCCACGAACCACGACGACACCGCCTTGTAGACCAGCGGGGTGTCGCACCGCCAGCAGTGCGGATACGAGTGGGTGTAGCCGTCGTGGCGCAGCACCACGCCGCGCTCTTTCAGCTTGGCGATCACCGGCTTGTTCGCGTCGAAGACCTGGGTGCCCTGGTGGTCGGGCACCAGCGCGGTGAACCGGGTGTGATCGTCCACAGTGACCACGGTCGGGATCCCGGCCGCGTTGCAGACGTTCTGGTCGTCCTCACCGAACGCGGGCGCCAGGTGCACGACCCCGGTGCCGTCCTCGGTGGTCACGAACTCCGCGCCGAGCACCTGGAACGCGTTCGGCCCGCCCTGCTCGACCAGGTAGTCGAACAGCGGCGTGTACCGCTTCCCCACCAGGTCCCGCCCGAAGACGGTGCCGGTCTGTTCAAACCCTTCCAGCTCTTTTCCGTACGCCGCGACGCGCCCCGCCCCGAACAGGTACTTCTCGCCGTCGCGCTCCAGCACCGCGTACTCGATGTCCGGGCCGACCGCGAGCGAGAGGTTCGACGGCAGCGTCCACGGCGTGGTGGTCCAGACGCCGACCTTCTCGCCGGACTCCAGCTGGAACCACACCGTCAGCGCCGGATCGGTCCGGTCCCGGTAGACGTCGTCCATCCGGGTCTCGGTGTTCGACAGCGGCGTCTCGCACCGGAAGCAGTACGCCAGGACCCGGAAGCCCTCGTACACCAGGCCCTTGTCGTGCAGGGTCTTGAAGGCCCACATGACCGATTCCATGTAGTCCGGGTCGAGGGTCTTGTAGTCGTTGCCGAAGTCCACCCACCGGGCCTGCCGGGTGACGTAGCGTTCCCAATCCTTGGTGTACGCGAGCACCGAGGCACGGCAGGCCTCGTTGAACTTGTCGATACCCAGATCGACGATCTGCGCCTTGGTGGTGATGCCGAGCTGCTTCTCCGCCTCCACCTCGGCGGGCAGGCCGTGGGTGTCCCAGCCGAAGCGGCGCTCGACGCGCCGCCCGCGCATCGTCTGGTAGCGCGGGACGACGTCCTTGACATAGCCGGTGAACAGGTGGCCGTAGTGCGGCAGCCCGTTGGCGAACGGCGGCCCGTCGTAGAAGACGAACTCGTTTGTCCCGTTGTCACCGGCGGGGCGCCGCTCGACGCTGGCCTCGAACGTGTGGTCGGCGGCCCAGTGCTCGAGCACCGAGCGCTCGACCGCGGGCAGGTCGGGGCTGGCCGGGACTCCGGCCGCATCGCTGTGCTTGGGGTAGGCCATCGGTGGTCCGTCTCCTCGGGCAGCTCACGTTGTCGTGGTCTGCGAGGACGAGCCGTGCGGCCCGCGGTACCACCTCGCTTGGCGCCCCGCGTACGGGACGCCCGCTCGTTGTCCGGCGAGGGTGCGGGCCGGTCCGCCCGGTTCTACTGGGGCGGGGTGGGCCCGCCCGTTCTTCCGGAGGCTCCCCGGTGATGGCCGGTTCGTCGCCTGGCTGACCACGATACCGGCCTTGGCCGCGTCACCTCACCCGGATTACCCGGCCCGGGGCGGTAAGGGCCGCCCGGGATCACCGGGCCGCGCTCAGTAGCCGAACGAGGAGACCAGTTCGTCCAGTTCGCGGGCGGTGGCGCCCAGGTCGCGGGCGGATTCCCGGGTGGCGTCGGCGTCGCGGGTGGTGGCGGCCGCGATGTCCGCGACCCCGCCCACACCGTGGGCGATCTGCTGCGAACCGGCGGAGACCTCCGAGACGTTGCGGTTGATCTCCGCGGTGGTGGCGGACTGCTCCTCCACGGCTGCCGCAATGGTGCTCTGCAGCTCGGAGATCTGCTTGACCACGCCGGAGATCTGCCCGATGGACGCGGCCGCCCGTTCGGTGGTCTGCTGGATCGCGTCGATCTTGGCGATGATGTCCTCGGACGCGCGGGCCGTCTCCTGCGACAGGTCCTTGACCTCGCTGGCCACCACCGCGAAGCCCTTGCCGGCGTCGCCTGCGCGGGCCGCCTCGATGGTCGCGTTCAGCGCCAGCAGGTTGGTCTGCTCCGCGATCGCGGTGATGGTCTTGACGATCTGGCCGATCTCGATGCTGGCCTGGATCAGTTCGCGCACCGCGGAAGAGGTCTCCTGAGCGGTGTTCACCGCTTCGCCGGCCACCGAGGCCGCGGCCTCGGTGCTGCGCGCGATCTCGTTGATCGAGGCGTTCATCTCCTCGGCCGCAGACGCCATGCCCGCCACGTTGTCGGACACCTCCCCGGCCGCGCCCGCCACCACGTTGGCCTGCAGGCTGGTGTCCGCGGCCTGCTCCTGCATCCGGTCGGACACCTCGGCCAGGGCCCGCGAGGACGACGCCACCGCGGACGCCCGCGCGCCGACGCTGGCCAGCGTCTCCCGCATGGCCGCGGTGGCCTCGTTGAACGCTCCGGCCATGACGGTGAGCTCGTCGTGGCCCTCGACCGGGAGCTTGCCGGTGAGATCGCGCCGAGCCAGCGTACGCAGGGCATCCGCGACCGCGGCGACCGGCTTGACGACGCTGCTGGTGATGGCCAGACCCATCAGTACGGTCAGCACGACCGCCAGGCCTGCGCCCACGAACAGCAGCATCCGCAGCCGCTGCGCGGCGACACGGGCCTGGTGCTGCGCCGCGTCGGCACGCACGTGCACGGAGTCGATCAGCTGAAGGGTGTTGTCCATGATCGCGTAGTACGAGTCGTACCCGTTGCCGAGGATCAGCATGTTGGCGAGCTTCATCGACTCGGGGGAGTCCTGCCGGAACAGGTCGACGACCTGGTCGTCGTACTTCTTGTAGTCGGCGAAGCTGGCTTTGATCGCCCCGAGGAGTTTCTGCTCGGCCGGGGTCAGGTTGCCGACCGGCACCGCCTTCAGATCCGCGTCGGCGCTCTTCAGGACGTCCAGGAAGATCTTGCGGTTGGACGACTCCGGATCTGTGGCCGCCTTGCCGCCGAGAAACGGCACGTCCCAGGCGTAGGCGAGCTGGCGTCCGCTGACGTCCGCGGCGCGGAACTTGAGCTGCATGACGTCACGGGTCAGCACCTGCAGCCGCGCCACCTCGTCGGTGACCGCCGCCTGACGGCCCGACTCGGACACCCCGACAAAGGTCATCGCCGAGATCAGCAGGCAGAACGCACCGAACGCGAGGAGCAGCCGTGAGCGCAGCCGCACTCGCCGCAGAATTCGCACCATGGGTCGTCCTTCCACACAACATCGTGTCGCACGTCACCCCAGGATTCGGCGGACGCCAAGCTCACTTGAGGTTGCTCACAGTCAGTCTTTTCTCAAGACATGGCGCACGCAGTGTGGCAATTGGTGCCCGATTGGTCACTCTACGTCCGCCTTGGGCAGGGCGCCGGTTGCGGACCGCTACCGAGCCCCGGCCACCTCCGCAGAGCGTGCCCACGTGACCGCCCGGCCTAGGATCCCGTCGTGATCCGCATCGAACTCGATGAGCAGACGCTCGCCCGTACCCGGATCGCGATCAGCCCGCTCGCCGAACTCACCGTCGGGCTGTTCCTGCTGCGGCGCCCCGCCGACGAGGTCCCCTGGCCGTACGGGCCGTGGGCGGCGCGCGCCCGCCAGGTCCTGCGCACCAATCCGGCGACCGCCCCGGTGCACGTGTACCTGCAGTTCGACGACGCCGCCCCCGATCTGTTCGCGCCCGTGCCGACCGGGTCGATCCCGACCATCACCGAACAGCTCGACCGGCTGCGCGCCACCCCGGCCGAGGTGGTCGAGGAGCAGTTCGCGAAGCACTACCCGGGCGGCGAACCGGTGTCCCTGCGCCCGTTCCGCACCAACCGGCACGCCGCGTTCGGGCGGCTCGCCGACGGGCTGGCGGCCTACTGGGACGCGGCGATCGCGCCGTACTGGCCGGCGATGCGGGCCGCGCTGGAGGAGGAGGTGCTGCTGCGTTCCCGGGTACTGGCCGCGGACGGCCCGGGCGCCGTGCTGTCACAGCTGCACGAGCTCATCCGCTGGGAACCGCCGGTGTTGACGCTGATGAAGTCGACGGAACACCGCCTGCGGGTGGTCGACCAGCGGCTGCTCCTGGTGCCACTGATCTTCTCCCGGGGGACGCTGATGTGCTCCAGCGACCACCCCGACGTGTTCATGGTGACGTACCAGTCGCGCGGCGCCGCGGTGCTCGCCGACGGCCCGGCACGGCCCGCCCCCGCCGACCACGATCCCCTGGCCATCCTGCTCGGCCGGGGCCGCGCGGCGGTCCTGCGGGCCTTGACCGTCCCGGTCACCACGACCGGCCTCGCCGCCACGCTCGGGCTGGCACCCAGCACGGTGTCGCAGCACCTGGCCGCGCTGCAGGAGGCCGGGGTCGTACGCCGCCGCCGGGTGGGCCGGCGCGTCCTCTACGGGCTGGAGCCCGCGGGCCGAGCCCTGCTCGGGCTGCTCGATGCGAACATCACCGAATTCGTTTCCTGACCCGGCAGCGACTCACCGCCGGGACCTCGCCCTGCTGTGAGCGGCGCCACTGTCGCATTGTTGGCAGGTGCCCGCCGGTCGTTCAGAGGTGCGGGAACCAGAGCGCCAGCTCCCGCTTGGCACTGTCGGGCGAGTCGGACGCGTGCACCAGGTTCTCCCGGTTCGACAGCGACAGGTCACCGCGCAGCGTCCCCGCCGCGGCCTTGCGCCCGTCCGTGGCGCCGATCATCGCGCGCACGACGTCGATCGCCCCGTCACCGCTGATGACGAGCGCGACCAGCGATCCACCGGTCATGAACTCCTTCAGCGGCGGGTAGAACGCCTTGTCCACGTGCTCGGCGTAGTGCTGGTCGGCCAGCTCCCCGTCCATGGTGCGCAGCACCATCTCCTCGATCACGAGCCCCTTGCGCTCGAAGCGGCCGATGATCTCGCCGACGAGGCCGCGACGCACCGCGTCGGGCTTGATGAGCACGAGCGAGCGCTCGGCAGCGCTGGTGGACACAGGTTCCTCCTGGTCGGGACGGGACGAGGCGCCGGATCCCGGCACCGGCCTGTCAGCCTATCGGTACCGGCGGCGGGGCGAGCGGCTACCGCCCACAACGCCGACTTTCCCGATAGCGTCGCGGCGGCCTAGCCTTGCGGTAATACTCGGGAGGTCCACAGTGGCGAACCAGAACGGCCGCCCCATCGCGCCGGCCCGCAAGCTGCTGGCCGCGGTGCTCGGCACCATCGCCGTCTTCGTCATGCTGTTCGGGTTGGGCCTGTCGAGCTGGTCGATCGTCGCCCTCGGGGCCGCGCTGCTGGCGCTCGCGATCGCCCTCGCCATGGTCAATGTCGTGCGCCGCGGGGCCCGGGCTTGGATCAGCGGCACCGCCCAGGTCAAGGCCATCTCCGACCCGCCGTCCTCCTCCGTGTACGGCCGGGCCGAGTTGCAGGTCGTCGTCGTCGCCCCCGGCCTGCCGGTCTCCGAGGTGATCATCCGGGATCCCCGCGTCCCGGTCGACCGGTGGCCCGTCCCGGGTGACACGCTGCCCGTGACCGTGGATGTCGACGACATGCGCCGGGTGCGCATCACGTGGGACGAGGCACCCTCGCGGGCAAGCGCCGAGGTGCTCGACCATCATTCGCCCGCCTACGACCCGGTCGGCGACCCCACCGATCTGCCCGACGACCTGCTCGGGGAGAACGAGCCGCCGCCCTGGACCCTCCGCGAGCGTTCCTGGAGCCGCAACCTCGACGAATCGCCTCCCGCTCCCCGCACCGGCGAGCAGGCCGAGGCACCCCTCGGCTCCGTGGTGGTGCGCGAGGCACCCGGCGCCACGGTCCTGGAGGGCCAGTTCGTCGCCCGCGACGACCACCCCGGCCCGCTGCCGCAGCGGGCCCGCCCGGCACCCGCGGCGGACACCGATCCCCCCGCGCCGGCGCCGGACACCGATCCGCCCGCACCCGACCCCATCGACAGCCCGCCCCCGCCCCCGGCCGCGACGGCCGGGCCCAGCGGCCCGGCCGGGCCGCGGCCCAGCGGCTCACGTCCCAGCCCACGGCCCCGCGCCGCGACCGCGACGTTGGACCCCGATCCAGGTACGGACGCCCCCGCCCCGGACGCAGCGCCCACCACCGCCGCGACACCACAGTCCCCCGCGCCGCCGCCAGGCCCGCGCGTATCCCCCGAAGGCGGCACGCCGGACCGGGACCACGACATCGACATCGCACTCGACGCCACCACCCTCCAGCCGGATCCGGACGCGACGTCCGGGCCCGACCCGGACTTCGGCACCGAGCAGCCCACGACCCCGCAGGACGGGGCGCAGCCCGATCCGCAGCCCGCCGGGCGTCCCTGGACGGATCTCGACGGCGGCTACGAGCCGGACGAACGCGCCGACGAGCTGATCACGGCGTATCCCAGCGCCCGCCCCGGCCCCGCCGCCGCCATCCACGGCGTCGGCATCACGGTCCTGGTCACCGACCTGGCCCGCTCGGTCGCGTTCTACCGGGACGTACTCGGCTTCTTCGAGATCGACAGCGGGGCGGGCAGCGCCGTGCTCGCCTCCGGCGACACCCGGCTCGTGCTGCGCACCGTCCATGACCTGTCCAGCGCCGGAGGGCGGCTCGTCCACGTCAATCTCGAGGTCGGCGACATCGACGCCGTGTACGCGGAACTGAAACGCAAAGGCGTCCCGTTCGTGCACGCACCCCGCCCGGTCAACCGCGGCGACCGGCTGGAGCTGTGGGCGGCCTCGTTCCACGACCCGGACGAGCACAACATCGCGATCACCCAGTGGCGGGCGATCGACTGAGGCTCGGCCGGTTCTGCCACGGCTCAGCCCAGGATGGTACGCCGCACGTGCGTCGCGTACGCCCAGGCCGCGCCGAAGATGAGCCCGAGCACCGCCAGTGACCAGTGCAGCAGCCCGCACGCGAGCAGCAGCACCTGAATCGCGGTACCGGCGTGCCACGCCCACCGGCGGCGCATGCTGCCCGCAACCACCACGCACGCAACCGCGAGCAGGACGACCGCGCCGACACCCCAGCCGCTCAAGTGGCCGCCCAGCACGCGGATCGGCTGGATGGCCAGCAGCAGCACGATCGCCTCCAGCACGAGCGTGCCCGCGCCGAGCCCCCGTACGGCCGCGCCAGGGTTCCGCAACCCCGACGGCCGTGGCGCGCCCCCCGGAGCAGCGTCCTCACCGGACGGTGGTGCAGCGCTCACCGCTTCAGCAGCTTCCGCGCGTCGGCGACCGTCACGATCGAACCGGTGATGAGCACACCGACCCCGCTCAGCTCACCTTCCAGGTCGGCCTCGGCCAGCACCACGGCCTCCTCGATGGCATCGGGCATGCTCTGCGCGGTCGTCACCCGTTCCTCGCCGAACACATTCGCGGCGTACCGGGCCAGCTCCTCGACCGGCATGGCGCGCGCCGAACTGTTGCGGGTGACCACGATCCGGTCGGCGACCGGTTCCAGCAGATCCAGCAACCCGGACACGTCCTTGTCGCTGAGGACCGCCACCACGACGACGAGCCGGCGGAACGAGAACTCCTCGTCCAGCGCGCTGACCGTGGCGGCCATGCCGTGCGGGTTGTGCGCCCCGTCGAGCAGGATCGTCGGGGCGCTGCGCACCCGTTCGAGGCGGCCCGGCGAGTCGACCGATGCGAACCCCTCCCGAACCAGATCGGGCTCCAACTGCTTGTGCGCCCCCGCCCCGAGAAACGCCTCCACGGCGGCCAGCGCGACCGCCGCGTTCTGCGCCTGGTGCGCGCCGTGCAACGGCAGGAACACGTCGTCGTACACGCCGCCCAGCCCCTGCAGGCTGAGCACCTGGCCGCCGACCGCGACGCTGCGCCTCATGACCCCGAACTCGGCACCCTCACGGGCGATCGTGGCACCGACCTCGGCGCAGCGTTCCAGCAGCGGGCGCATGGCCTCCTCGGTCTGCGCCGCGCTGACGACCGTGGCACCGGCGTGGATGATCCCGGCCTTCGCCCAGGCGATCTCCTCGATGGTGTCGCCGAGCCACTCCGTGTGGTCCAACCCGATCGGCGTGATGACGCAGACGCCGGCCTCGATGACGTTGGTGGCGTCCTCGGCACCGCCCAGCCCCACCTCGACGACCGCGATGTCGACCGGGGCGTCCGCGAACGCCGCGTACGCCATCGCCGTGGTCATGTCGAAGTAGGTCAACGGCTCGGCCACCCGCGCGTCGATGAGCGCAGCCAGCGGCGCGACCTCCTCGTACGTGGCGACCAGCCGCTCCTCGGACACCGGCGCACCGTCCAGGCTGATCCGCTCCCGCACGGTCTCCAGGTGCGGGCTGGTGTACCGGCCGGTGTGCAGGCCGTGCGCCCGCAGCAACGCATCGATCATCCGCGCCGTACTGGTCTTGCCGTTCGTGCCGGTGAGGTGGATCGCCGGGTACGCCCGCTGCGGACTGCCCAGCACGTCCATCAGGTCACGGATCTTCTGCAGGTCGAAGTCCATCCGGGTGAAACCGCGCTGCTCCAACGCGTCCGCGACCTCGTCGTACCGGCTCATGCGCCGCCTTCCCCTCGCATGCGCTCGCGGCCCTCGCTGCGCTCGGTGCACTCGCTCATGCAGTGCCTACCCCTCGCATGCGCTCGCGGCCCTCGCTGCGCTCGGTGCACTCGCTCATGCAGTGCCTGCCCCTCGCATGCGCTCGCGGCCCTCGCTGCGCTCGGTGCACTCGCTCATGCGGCAGGCAGGGCGGTCAGGGCCGCGGCGATCCGGGCCAGGTCGGCCTCGGCAGCGGCCAGGCGGTCCTTGATCTTCGCGACCACCTGCTCGGGGGCCTTACCGACGAACGCCTCGTTCCCCAGCTTGGCCCGGCACTGGGCGGCTTCCTTCTCCGCGGCCGCACGGTCCTTCTCCAGCCGGGCGCGCTCGGCCGCGACGTCGATCGTGCCGCGGGTGTCCAGGTCGACCGTGACCCCACCGGTGACCGCGAGCGTCGCGGTGGCCGCGAAGTCCGCGCCCGGGCTGTCCAGCCGAGCCAGCGAACGGATCAGCGACTCGTGCACGTCGATGCCGACGTTGCCCAGCCCGGTCAGCGCGGCGGTGACCCGCTGCCCCGGCCGCAGCCCCTGATCCGAGCGGAACCGCCGGACCTCCGTGACCACCTTCTGCAACGCGGCCAGCTCCTCCTCCGCGGCGTCGTCGATCCGGGTACGGTCGACCACCGGCCACGCGGCCCGCATGACGGTGTCGCCGCCCGTAAGCACGGTCCACAGCTCCTCGGTGACGAACGGGATCACCGGGTGCAACAGCCTCAGCAACTGGTCGAGGACGTGCCCGAGCACCCGCCGGGTCCGCTCACCGTCGGCATCGCCGGCCGCGAGCACCGGCTTGCTCAGCTCCACGTACCAGTCGCACACGTCGTCCCACGCGAAGTGATACAGCGTGTCGCATACCTTCGCGAACTCGTACGCCGCGAACTGCTCGTCGACCTCCGCCGTGACGTGCTGCAGCCGGGACAGGATCCACCGGTCGATCGTGGACAGTTCCCCGGTCGGCGGCAGCTCACCGGCCACGGTGGCGCCGTTCATCAGCGCAAACCTGGTCGCATTCCACAGCTTGTTGCAGAAGTTGCGCGACCCTTGACACCACTCTTCACTGATCGGTACGTCCGAACCAGGGTTGGCGCCCCGGGCCAGGGTGAACCGTGTCGCGTCCGCCCCGTAGCGGTCGATCCAGTCGAGCGGGTCGACCACGTTGCCGAACGACTTGGACATCTTCTTCCCGTGCCCGTCGCGCACCATGCCGTGCAACGCGACCACGTCGAACGGCTGCCGGCCGTCCATCGCGTACAGCCCGAACATCATCATCCGGGCGACCCAGAAGAACAGGATGTCGTACCCGGTGACCAGCACGCTGGTCGGGTAGAACGTCGCCAGCTCGGCAGTCTGCTCCGGCCAGCCCATGGTGGAGAACGGCCACAGCGCCGAGGAGAACCACGTGTCCAGGACGTCCTCGTCCTGGCGCCAGCCCGCACCCGAGGGCGGCTGCTCGTCCGGCCCGACGCAGACGACCTCGCCGTCCGGGCCGTACCAGACCGGGATCCGGTGTCCCCACCACAGCTGGCGGGAGATGCACCAGTCGTGCATGTTGTCGACCCATGCGAAGTACCGCTTCGCCAGCTCGACCGGCTCGATCTTCACCCGCCCGTCGCGCACCGCATCGCCCGCGGCCTTGGCCAGCGGCCCGGTGTTCACGAACCACTGCAGCGACAGCCGCGGCTCGACCGTCGTCTTGCACCGCGAGCAGTGCCCCACCGAGTGCACGTACGGCCGCTTCTCCGCGACGATGCGGCCCTCCTCGCGCAGGGCTGCCACGATCGCGGGACGAGCCTCGTACCGGTCCAGCCCCTCGAACGGACCCGGCACCGTCACCACGGCCCGTTCGTCCATGATGGTCAGACTGGGCAGATTGTGCCGTTGACCGATCTCGAAGTCGTTCGGGTCGTGCGCCGGGGTCACCTTCACGGCGCCCGTGCCGAAGGCCGGGTCGACGTGGTGGTCGGCCACGATCGGGATGCGCCGCCCGGTCAGCGGCAACTCCACCTCGGTACCGATGAGGTGCTTGTACCGGTCGTCGTCGGGGTGCACCGCCACCGCGGTGTCGCCGAGCATCGTCTCGGCCCGCGTGGTCGCCACCACGATGGCGTCGTCCCCGTCGCCGTACCGGATCGACACCAGCTCGCCGTCGTCGTCGGTGTGCTCCACCTCGATGTCACTGAGCGCGGTCAGGCAGCGCGGACACCAGTTGATGATCCGCTCGGCGCGATAGATCAGCTCGTCGTCGAACAACCGCTTGAAGATCGTCTGTACGGCCCGCGACAGCCCCTCGTCCATCGTGAAACGCTCGCGTGTCCAGTCGACCGAATCGCCCAGCCGGCGCATCTGTCCCAGGATCGCCCCACCGGACTCGGCCTTCCACTGCCAGACCCGCTCCACGAACTCCTCGCGGCCCAGGTCGTGGCGGGACAACTGCTGTGTGGCCAGTTGCCGCTCGACGACGTTCTGGGTAGCGATGCCGGCATGGTCCATGCCGGGCAGCCACAGCACCTCGTACCCCTGCATCCGCTTGAGCCGCGACAGGGTGTCCTGGATCGTGTGGTCCAAGGCGTGGCCGACGTGCAGGGAACCGGTCACGTTCGGTGGCGGAATGACGATCGAGAACGGCGGTTTGTCACTCGCCGGATCCGCCGCGAAGTAACCGCCCGATACCCACCGCTCGTACCGCCGCTGCTCTACGTCACCCGGCTGGTACTGGGCCGACAGCCCACCGGTCGGACGGCTGTCAGGGGTACGGTCCTGCGCTGCATCGGTCACCCGACAATTCTACGGACGGCGCCCTGGGCCGCTGCGCTCGCACCGCCTCGCCCGGGTGACAGTTGCTACGCTCGCGCAATGCCCGAACGCGACCCCCCACTCACCCCAGGTACGCCGCTCCCGGCCGCCCTCGGGCTCGGTGCGGGCGCTGCGTCCCGCACCGCCGACGGTTCGACGACCGCCGGGACGGTTCCTGCCGTACCGGTGGACCCAGCGTCGCCGCCCGACGACCGTTCCGCATCCAACGGGAAGGGCACCGACAAGGGCCGCCCAGCCGAGCCGGGCGGCCTCACGCCAGCCAGCGGCAACGGCACCGGCAAGAGCGGCCCAGTCGACCTCGGCGCTGCCACGCCCTCCAGCGGCAACGGCACTGACAGAAGCCCAGTCGAGCTGGGCGCTGTCACACCACCGGCCGACGAGCGCACAGCGCGCGGCGACAAAGCCACCGAGGAGAATCGCCCCATCGAGTTGGGCGCCGTCGCGCCGGCGGCCGGGGGCCCGGACAGCGAGGCCGCTGCAGACGGAACGGAGTCCCTCCGCCCCGGCGAAGCGGCCATCAAGTCAGGCTCTCGTGCCCGCCGCATCGCACTGGCCGTCCTGCTGGCGGCAGGCGTCACCGGCATTGCGGCCGCCGGTGTGACCGGCTGGCGAATTGTCGCGCAGAAGGACGCCACGGTCAGCGCCCCCGCTCAGGTGGCGGGGCTGCGCCTGGACGACAGCGAGAACGGCCGGAGCACGGCCGACTATCTGCAGACCGCGCTGGCGGCCGAGATCGACCTGGACCACGCCGTCGCGGCGGCGTACGCCGACTCCAGCGGGCACGACATTCTTTTCGCTGGTGGCACCGGTTTGATCTGGCGGCCCGGGGACGACCTGGACGCAGCCATCGCGATGGTCTCGGACGCCCAAGGCGCCGTGACGCACGTGCATGAGGTCCCCGCCGGCCCGCTCGGCGGCACGGTGAAATGCGGCAAGACCGCCACAGACGGCGGCGACATGGCCGTATGCGGTTGGGCGGATCACGGCAGCGTGGCGCTGGCGTTGTTCCCGAACCGATCCGAGGACGACGCCGCGGGCCTGATTCTCACCATTCGCCAGGCGGCCCAAAAGCGCGACTGACCTCGGCAGAATTAGTACGGCGGAATGCCTGGTGGCAAACCGGAGAAATACGGACCGGGGAGCGGACCGCTTCGGCCGACCAGGGCAGCGTTGCGGCGGGCACGCGGGTCCGCATGGCACGCGACAGCACCAGGGCGCCCGACGGCCCGGCTTCCCAGGGTCAGCCGCGAGCAACGGCTGTGGCCGAGGCAGCGTTTTCAGTTCGCGGCTGGTGTGTCACCGCAGCGTCTTCGTTCCGCGGTTCGTAGCCGCCGCAGCGTTGCCGTTCCGGGACTGGCCTTCGGCCGAGGGCAGCGTTTGCCGTTCCGGGGGCGGGTGTGCGGTTGCAGCGGTTGGGTTCCACTGCGGGGTAGTCGGCTGCGGTTTCGGGGCTGGTCTGGGCCGGGGGCAGCCGTTTGCCGTTCTGGGGGCTGGTGTGCCGGGGGCAGCGGTTTTCCGTTGCGCGGTGTGTTGCCTGCGTGGTGTTGCCGTCCGGGGGCTGGTGTGGGCCGGGGAGGACTTTTTGTGGTGGTGGGGGTGGCTGGGCATAGCAGTGAGGGCCGTCCCGGGTTCGGGACGGCCCTCACTTGTGGTTTGAGTCCGGCGGCGTCCTACTCTCCCACACCCTCCCGGGTGCAGTACCATCGGCGCTGGAGGGCTTAGCTTCCGGGTTCGGAATGAGACCGGGCGTTTCCCCTCCGCTATGACCACCGGCACAATGTGCCAGCCAACCACACCATTGTTTCCCCTGCACCGTTTGCCACCATGTTGTGGTGGTGGTGTTGGGGGGGTGGTTGTTTGCTGAGAGATCACACAGTGGACGCGTTGAGCACCAAATTTATGGTTGTGGTTAAGCCCTCGGCCTATTAGTACCGGTCGACTGAACCAGTTACCTGGCTTACATCTCCGGCCTATCAACCCAGTCGTCTAGCTGGGGGCCTTACCCACTCGAAGGTGGTGGGATACCTCATCTCGAAGCAGGCTTCCCGCTTAGATGCTTTCAGCGGTTATCCCTTCCGAACGTAGCTAACCAGCCGTGCCCCTGGCGGGACAACTGGCACACCAGAGGTTCGTCCGTCCCGGTCCTCTCGTACTAGGGACAGCCCTTCTCAAGTATCCAACGCGCACGGCGGATAGGGACCGAACTGTCTCACGACGTTCTAAACCCAGCTCGCGTACCGCTTTAATGGGCGAACAGCCCAACCCTTGGGACCTGCTACAGCCCCAGGATGCGACGAGCCGACATCGAGGTGCCAAACCATCCCGTCGATATGGACTCTTGGGGAAGATCAGCCTGTTATCCCCGGGGTACCTTTTATCCGTTGAGCGACACCGCTTCCACACGCAAGTGCCGGATCACTAGTCCCGACTTTCGTCCCTGCTCGACCTGTCAGTCTCACAGTCAAGCTCCCTTGTGCACTTACACTCAACACCTGATTGCCAACCAGGCTGAGGGAACCTTTGGGCGCCTCCGTTACCTTTTAGGAGGCAACCGCCCCAGTTAAACTACCCACCAGACACTGTCCCTCGACCCGATCAGGGCCGCAAGTTAGATACCCAAATCCAACAGAGTGGTATTTCAAGATTGCCTCCACCCGAACTGGCGTCCGAGCTTCACCGGCTCCCACCTATCCTACACAATTGCATTCGGATACCAATGTCAAGCTATAGTAAAGGTCCCGGGGTCTTTCCGTCCTGCCGCGCGTAACGAGCATCTTTACTCGTACTGCAATTTCGCCGGGCCTGTGGTTGAGACAGTGGGGAAGTCGTTACGCCATTCGTGCAGGTCGGAACTTACCCGACAAGGAATTTCGCTACCTTAGGATGGTTATAGTTACCACCGCCGTTTACTGGCGCTTAAGTTCTCCGCTTCGCCCCGAAGAGCTAACAGGTCCCCTTAACGTTCCAGCACCGGGCAGGCGTCAGTCCATATACATCGTCTTACGACTTGGCATGGACCTGTGTTTTTAGTAAACAGTCGCTTCCCCCTGCTCTCTGCGGCCATACCACGCTCCACCCGCAAGGGGCTTCACGCGTCCGGCCCCCCTTCTCCCTAAGTTACGGGGGCAATTTGCCGAGTTCCTTAACCACAGTTCGCCCGTCGCCTCGGTATTCTCTACCTGACCACCTGTGTCGGTTTGGGGTACGGGCCGCTCGGAACATCGCTAGAGGCTTTTCTCGGCAGCATAGGATCACTGACTTCACCTGAATCGGCTCGGCATCACGTCTCAGCCACATGTGCCACGGATTTGCCTATGGCACGGCCTACACGCTTACCCCGGCACAACCACCGGCCGGGATCAGCTACCTTCCTGCGTCACCCCATCGCTCAACTACTACCCACCAGGATCCCAGCCTCCCCCACCTCACCCCGAAGGGATCAGCAGGATCGGGTGGTTAGCACAGTGAGGTTCATCGCTGGCGCTCCTACGCGGGTACGGGAATATCAACCCGTTATCCATCGACTACGCCTCTCGGCCTCGCCTTAGGCCCCGACTCACCCAGGGCGGATTAGCCTGGCCCTGGAACCCTTGGTCATCCGGCGGAAGGGTTTCTCACCCTTCATTCGCTACTCATGCCTGCATTCTCACTCGTATGGCGTCCACACCTGGGTCACCCCGGCGCTTCACCCGCCATACGACGCTCCCCTACCCACCCACACACCTGCACGAAAGGATCAAGTCCTTCCGCGAAGTTCATGTGTGAGTGCCACAGCTTCGGCGGTGTGCTTGAGCCCCGCTACATTGTCGGCGCGGAACCACTTGACCAGTGAGCTATTACGCACTCTTTAAAGGGTGGCTGCTTCTAAGCCAACCTCCTGGTTGTCTATGCGACCCCACATCCTTTTCCACTTAGCACACGCTTAGGGGCCTTAGCTGGTGATCTGGGCTGTTTCCCTCTCGACTACGAAGCTTATCCCCCGCAGTCTCACTGCCGCGCTCTCACTTACCGGCATTCGGAGTTTGGCTGATTTCGGTAAGCTTGTAGGCCCCCTAGACCATCCAGTGCTCTACCTCCGGCAAGAAACACGCGACGCTGCACCTAAATGCATTTCGGGGAGAACCAGCTATCACGGAGTTTGATTGGCCTTTCACCCCTAACCACAGGTCATCCCCCAACTTTTCAACGTTGGTGGGTTCGGTCCTCCACGCAGTCTTACCCACGCTTCAACCTGCCCATGGCTAGATCACCCCGCTTCGGGTCTAGGACACGCGACTCAACGCCCTATTCAGACTCGCTTTCGCTACGGCTACCCCACCCGGGTTAACCTCGCCACATGCCACTAACTCGCAGGCTCATTCTTCAAAAGGCACGCCATCACCCCGAAAGGCTCTGACGGATTGTAGGCGAACGGTTTCAGGTACTATTTCACTCCCCTCCCGGGGTACTTTTCACCATTCCCTCACGGTACTAGTCCGCTATCGGTCACCAGGAAGTATTCAGCCTTACCAGGTGGTCCTGGCAGATTCACGGCAGATTACAGGGGTCCGCCGCTACTCGGGACACTCGCCAAAGAGGTCGAAGATTTTCGTCTACCGGGCTCTCACCGTCTACGGCCGACTTTCCCACGTCGTTCGACTAACCCACGACTTTGTAACTCTCCGGGAGACTGTCAGATCTCCCCCACGAATCCCACAACCCCGGCAACGCAACCCCTGACAGGTATCACACGCCACCGGTTTAGGCTACATCCGCTTTCGCTCGCCACTACTCACGGAATCACTGTTGTTTTCTCTTCCTACGGGTACTGAGATGTTTCACTTCCCCGCGTTCCCCCCACCACCCTATGAATTCAGATGATGGTGACACGACATGACTCGTGCCAGGTTTCCCCATTCGGACACCCTGGGATCACAGCTAGGTTGACAGCTCCCCCAGGCCTATCGCGGCCTCCCACGTCCTTCATCGGCTCCTGGTGCCAAGGCATCCACCGTTCGCCCTTGACAACTTAACCACAGAAAACAAGATGCTCGCGTCCACTGTGCAATTCTCAACCAACAACCAACCCACAACCCACAACGCCCCCCACCAAACCCCCAACACACCAACCCCACAGGGCTGATCCGCTGAAATGGTATGGAGGGCCAGGTCGTGCCTGGCACTGAAACAACAACCCCCGGCCTCCCGGCCGACCCACCAGCCTCCCGGCCGGGGTGCCCGAACCACGTCTCACGCGGTACCGGGCCTGGTTGTTCTTTCAGGACCCAACAGGGTGTTCACCGCCAGATCCAGCCGCACCCGCCCACCCGTTCCCCCACCCCGCGAACGGGATGCGTACTAGGAAGGGCCGGCCGTTGCCGGAACCCGACTAGCCAGTGTCTCCGCCATCGAGCACCCCGGTCCGGCATTCGCAGACCGCGGGCCACTGGACACCTTTCAGTGTCTAGTTGCTCCTTAGAAAGGAGGTGATCCAGCCGCACCTTCCGGTACGGCTACCTTGTTACGACTTCGTCCCAATCGCCAGCCCCACCTTCGACGGCTCCCTCCCACAAGGGGTTAGGCCACCGGCTTCGGGTGTTGCCGACTTTCGTGACGTGACGGGCGGTGTGTACAAGGCCCGGGAACGTATTCACCGCAGCGTTGCTGATCTGCGATTACTAGCGACTCCGACTTCACGGGGTCGAGTTGCAGACCCCGATCCGAACTGAGACCGGCTTTTTGGGATTCGCTCCACCTCACGGCATCGCAACCCTTTGTACCGGCCATTGTAGCATGCGTGAAGCCCTGGACATAAGGGGCATGATGACTTGACGTCATCCCCACCTTCCTCCGAGTTGACCCCGGCAGTCTTCGATGAGTCCCCGCCATAACGCGCTGGCAACATCGAACGAGGGTTGCGCTCGTTGCGGGACTTAACCCAACATCTCACGACACGAGCTGACGACAGCCATGCACCACCTGTCACCCGCCCCGAAGGACCCCGCATCTCTGCGAGTTTTCGAGTGATGTCAAACCCAGGTAAGGTTCTTCGCGTTGCATCGAATTAATCCGCATGCTCCGCCGCTTGTGCGGGCCCCCGTCAATTCCTTTGAGTTTTAGCCTTGCGGCCGTACTCCCCAGGCGGGGCGCTTAATGCGTTAGCTGCGGCACAGAGAACCGGAGAGGCTCCCCACACCTAGCGCCCAACGTTTACAGCGTGGACTACCAGGGTATCTAATCCTGTTCGCTCCCCACGCTTTCGCTCCTCAGCGTCAGTATCGGCCCAGAGACCCGCCTTCGCCACCGGTGTTCCTCCTGATATCTGCGCATTTCACCGCTACACCAGGAATTCCAGTCTCCCCTACCGAACTCTAGCCTGCCCGTATCGGCTGCAGGCCCGCAGTTGAGCCGCGGGTTTTCACAGTCGACGCGACAAGCCGCCTACGAGCTCTTTACGCCCAATAAATCCGGACAACGCTCGCGCCCTACGTCTTACCGCGGCTGCTGGCACGTAGTTGGCCGGCGCTTCTTCTGCACCTACCGTCACTCTCGCTTCGTCGGTGCTGAAAGAGGTTTACAACCCGAAGGCCGTCATCCCTCACGCGGCGTCGCTGCATCAGGCTTCCGCCCATTGTGCAATATTCCCCACTGCTGCCTCCCGTAGGAGTCTGGGCCGTGTCTCAGTCCCAGTGTGGCCGGTCGCCCTCTCAGGCCGGCTACCCGTCGTCGCCTTGGTAGGCCATCACCCCACCAACAAGCTGATAGGCCGCGAGCCCATCCCACGCCGAAAAACTTTCCACCCCCAACCATGCGGCCGGAAGTCATATTCGGTATTAGCCCCGGTTTCCCGGGGTTATCCCAAAGCATGGGGCAGGTTACTCACGTGTTACTCACCCGTTCGCCGCTCGAGTACCCCCGAAAGGGCCTTTCCGCTCGACTTGCATGTGTTAAGCACGCCGCCAGCGTTCGTCCTGAGCCAGGATCAAACTCTCCAACAAAAACTTGAAGAAATCATCCCGGCAACAAACAAATGTTGCCAAAGGAACCCCACCAACCACAAAGATTGGCCAGGGACATAACAATCACAATTGGCACTGGCTTATCAAACACCCTGTTGAGTTCTCAAAGAACAACCACACACCGAAGTCAACATCTCCGAACAGAAGATCCGATCTCGGGGCAACCGCTCTAGCTTACCTGGTCGAGGCCGCCAGCACAACCCCCGAGTTTTCACGGACCCGAAGACACGCTGACATCGCCCAAGCACGATCCCCGCGCAAACGCCCACCTATTGGTGGTTGATGCAGCGGGTTGGCCTTGCAGACCGTCCGGAGATCAAATAGTGATCCATCCGCCCGGCTCCTGCAGACCTACATACTCTACCCGGTCGGCTTCGCTGGTGCAATCCGGTCTCCCCGGACTCCAGCACCGCCCGGCACCGTTCGCAAAGCATATCGCTTGCGGCGGGCCACCTCTGGAGAAACCGATCGGGCGGTCACTTTCGTGCCGTTCCGTCCGGGTTCCCCGCGGGCAGAGAGAAAGTTACTTGACTGCGGGGCGCAACGCAAATCGACCCCCTCCACAGCAGCACCAACCGCCCCACTGTCCGTGCCACAGTGGCAGGCATGCGTCCTCCCTCGCCGCGCGCCGCCGAAGCACTGACCGACCTTCTGCTGCCGTTCTGGCAACTGGTGATTGGCCTTTTCGTCCTGGCCACGGTGATCGTGGCGGGCTTTCGTCTGGTGCAGCGCGGCCCCTCGCGAATGGGCGCCGCGCTCCTGCTGGCGGGTGGCGCTGTGGTGTGCGTCGCGGTCCTCAGCTACTTGGCACAGTCGCTGTAGCGACCCCGCCGGTCGCGGTGCGCTACCCGTGAGGTTCGAGGCGTCACAGACGGCGATTCGCCAGGCTGGGTAGTTCGCTCCGGATCGTCTCGAGGCGGATCAGATCGAGCTCGGCCGTGACGACGCCCTCGGTGTCTGCCGCCTGCGCCAGCACAGTGCCCCACGGATCGACGATCATGCTGCGTCCGAAGCAGGTACGGCCCGGCTCGTGATCACCGATCTGGCCGGCAGCCACCACATAGCACTGGTTCTCGATTGCCCGTGCTCGTAGCAGGACCTCCCAGTGGTCGCGGCCCGTGTGCATCATGAACGCCGCGGGCACCACGAGGACTTTGGCTCCCCCGTCAACGCTCAGCCGACGATAGAGCTCGGGGAACCGCAGGTCGTAGCAGATCGAGAGGCCGACGCGTACGCCGCCGATCTCGGCGACCACTGGCTCGTCACCGGCCGCCACCGACCGGGACTCCCGGTAGGACACTCGCCCCGGGATCTCCACGTCGTACAGGTGGATTTTCCGGTAGCTCGCGGCCAGGTCGCCCGACGGATCGAAGACCAGGGTCGTGTTGTAGGTGTGCTCCGCGTCCGGGCCGCTTTCGTGGAACGAGCCGGCATGTACCCACATGCCGAGGTCCCGCGCGGCTGCGGCGAAGAACGAGCCGAATTCGCCGTCGGCCGGCTCCGGTTTCGGCGCACCCTCGGCCGCGCCGAGGTAGTCGACGTACTCGGGCAGGACGGCGAGCTCCGCGCCGGCCGCTGCGGCGCGGTCGAGCAGCGCGCGAGCGGTCGCAAGGTTGGTGCTGCGGTTGTCGCGGGCGTTCATCTGGCAGACGGCGACGCGCATGCGTGTCAGCGTACGGTGCGACCCTCGTCACCGCCTCCCTCGACATCCGGCCCGCCGGACCGGATGCGTGCGGGTGTCACGGCGTCGTGGAATTCAGCGGGCTCAACAGCACCTCGGCGCCCACGGGGACGAATCCGGCCGCGAGGAACGCCCGCAGGCTGGCCACGTTGCCCGCGGCCACCTGCGCCCACACGGGACGGCCCTCGGGCACGAGATGGCGAGCAGCCGTGGCGAGGGAGCGACCCATCCCGGCGTCCCGTGCGCCCTCGTCCACCTCCAACGAGGCCTCCCACCGGCCCGTCACACCACGGCCGATGGTGATGATGCCCGAGCCGGTGCTCCAGCACTGGACGTCGGAGCGGTGCAGCCGGGCGCGGACCGCCCGAGGATGGTCGCTGTCGGTCACGGGTGTCAGCGTGGCCTGCGGATCCCCACCGCAGGGCGATGCCAGCAGGACCATGTCGGTGCTGCCCGCGACCAGGCGGAGCCGCTCCTCCAGCGCACCCAGAAACTGCGGTCCGAGCGGCGCCGCCAGGTCGTCGCCGTTCATGAAGGACTCCACGAACGGCCGGTCCACGTCGGCGGCGACCACGACGTGGCCCGGGAACGAGGCCACGACCGCGGTGTGTGGCGCCGGAGGTGGCACGACGTCCAGCCACGGGTCGGCCGGGAGGCGTTCGTCGCGCTCGATCCGCGCGACGACCTCCACGAGGTCGAACCGGGTGAGCGTCAGGCCGACTTCTCCTCGCGCTCGCGGCGGCGACGGCCGACGAACTCGCGCGGGACGATCGTCGGGTTGACGTTCTCCAGCACGGCCTCGCGGGTGATGACCACGCGAGCGGCATCGGGGTTGCTCGGCACCTCGTACATCACGGAGAGCAGGACCTCTTCCATGATCGCGCGTAGGCCGCGAGCTCCCGTGCCGCGGAGCATCGCCTGGTCCGCGATCGCTTCGAGCGCCCCCTCGTCGAATTCGAGCTCGACGCCGTCGAGCTCGAACAAGCGCTGGTACTGCTTCACGTACGCGTTACGCGGCTCGGTGAGGATCTTGATGAGCGCGGTCCGGTCGAGGTTGCGCACGGTCGTGATGACCGGCAGGCGGCCGATGAACTCCGGGATGAGCCCGAACTTCAGCATGTCCTCCGGCATGACCTTGCTGAAGATGTCGTCCGTGTTCCGCTCGGTCACCGAGCGCAGGTGTGCACCGAAGCCGACGCCGCCCTGGCCGATCCGGGTCTCGATGATCCGGTCCAGCCCGGCGAACGCCCCACCCACGATGAACAGCACGTTGGTGGTGTCGATCTGGATGAACTCCTGGTGCGGGTGCTTGCGGCCGCCCTGGGGCGGCACGTTCGCGACCGTACCCTCGAGGATCTTGAGGAGGGCCTGCTGCACGCCCTCGCCCGAGACGTCGCGCGTGATCGACGGGTTCTCGCTCTTCCGGGCGATCTTGTCGACCTCGTCGATGTAGATGATCCCCTGCTCGGCGCGCTTGACGTCGTAGTCGGCGGCCTGGATGAGCTTGAGCAGGATGTTCTCGACGTCCTCGCCGACGTAGCCGGCCTCGGTCAGCGCGGTGGCGTCGGCGATCGCGAACGGCACGTTGAGCATCCGCGCGAGGGTCTGCGCCAGGTGTGTCTTGCCGCATCCCGTGGGGCCGATGAGCATGATGTTGGACTTGGCGACCTCGACATCGCTGCCCGCGCCGGGCGCGCCGGAGGACTCCGCCTGAATCCGCTTGTAGTGGTTGTAGACCGCGACGGAGAGGGCCTTCTTGGCCTGCTCCTGCCCGACCACGTAGTTGTCGAGGAACTGGCAGATCTCCATCGGCTTGGGAAGCTCTTCCCACTTCACCTCGCCGGTTTCGGCCAGTTCCTCCTCGATGATCTCATTGCAGAGATCGATGCATTCATCGCAGATGTAGACACCGGGACCTGCAATGAGCTTTTTGACCTGCTTCTGCGACTTTCCACAGAACGAGCACTTGAGTAGGTCGCCACCGTCGCCGATCCGTGCCACCTACGTTCTCCCTGCGCTCATCGGCCGGCCTGCGCCGGCCCGTGGCCTGAGGACGATCTGCCTCGTTGTTCACTCATCGACTGCCGACCCGCGTTACTGAGGTTGCAGGCTCGACGTTACCCGCTGAGGGGCTGTTCTCCGACCCCCAAAACGGGCGTGTCAGGGGCCAGCAAGTGTAGCGTCTCCCACCGGCCCCTGACGTCCCGCGCTCAGCTGCCGACGCCCGCCGTCTGCAGGCTCTTCTTCCGGCTGGCCAGAACCGTGTCGACCAGGCCGTACTCCTTGGTCTCCTCGGCCGTCATGATCTTGTCACGGTCGATGTCCTTACGGACCTTCTCGACCGCCTGGCCGGAGTGCCGGGCGAGCATCTCCTCCAGCTGCGTACGCATGCGGAGAATCTCCCGGGCCTGGATCTCGATGTCCGAACCCTGGCCGTAACCGCCCTCGGTGGCCGGCTGGTGAATGATGATCCGCGAGTGCGGCAGCGCCATCCGCTTGCCCGGGGTGCCCGCGGCGAGCAGCACGGCCGCCGCGCTGGCCGCCTGGCCGAGACAGACCGTGATGATGTCCGGACGGACGTACTGCATCGTGTCGTAGATGGCCGTCATGGCCGTGAACGAGCCGCCCGGAGAGTTGATGTACATGGTGATGTCGCGGTCCGGGTCGGTGCTCTCCAGCGTCAGCAGCTGGGCCATCACGTCGTTGGCCGACGCGTCGTCCACCTGCACGCCGAGGAAGATGATCCGGTCCTCGAACATCTTGTTGTACGGGTTCGACTCCTTGATCCCGTACGAGGTGCGCTCGGAGAACGAGGGCAGCACGTAGCGGTTGTGCACCGGAGCGAACCCGGGAGGCATGGTCAGGTCGGTCATTGCTCAGCTCCTCAGTTCAGCGTTCCGGCGCCCTCGGGGACCTGCGTGGCCCCGGTGATCACCTTGTCGATGAAGCCGTAGTCCTTGGCCTCCTGCGCCGTGAACCAGCGGTCCCGGTCGGAGTCGGCCTCGATGGTCGCCTGGTCCTGGCCGGTGTGGAACGCCACCCGCTCCTGGAACATGCGCTTGGTGTAGAGCATCTGCTCCGCCTGGATGGCGATGTCGGCGGCGGTGCCGCCCATGCCGCCGGACGGCTGGTGCATCATGATGCGCGCGTGCGGCAGCGCGTAGCGCTTGCCCTCGGCACCGGCGCAGAGCAGCAACTGGCCCATCGACGCGGCCATGCCCATGGCCACGGTGGCGACGTCGTTGTCGATGAACTGCATGGTGTCGTAGATCGCCATGCCGGAGTAGACCGAGCCACCCGGCGAATTGATCCACAGGTTGATGTCGCGCTCGGGGTCCTCCGCGGAGAGCAGCAGCAGCTGCGCGCAGATTCGGTTCGCAACCTGGTCGGTCACTTCACTGCCGAGGAAGATGATCCGTTCGCGCAGCAGACGGTTGTAGACCGAGTCGTCGAGGTTGCCACTGATGGAGTCGCCGCCCCGCAGGAGGGGACTCGCCGGGAGTTGCAGATCGCTCATGGCAGCCCTTCACAGCTGACTGTGCCGGCCCGATCACGCAGCCGGCAGGTTGTCCGTCGTACGACCAACCTAACCGGTCCCCCGTGCGGGAGCTTCCCGCTCGGGCAGGTGTTCGCTGACAGCGCACGGCGCCGGCCCGTACGGCAGGAAGCGGGCCGGCCGTGACGGCCAGACCCGCTTCCGCACCGTCAGTGGTCGTGGCCGGCGTGCTCGTCCTCGCCCTCGGCGCGCAGGTCGTCGAGCGAGAGGGTGTTGCCCTCGCTGTCCTTCATCGTGACCTGCTCCATGACCGACGCGAGGGCCTTTCCGCGACGCACGTCGCCGAAGACGGCCGCCGCGGCGCCCGACTGCACGAGCTGGTCGTAGTACTGCTGCGGCTGCATCTGGGCGCGCTGAGCCCGGTGCACGATCTCGTGGCCGAACTCGTCGTCGGAGACCTGCACGTCCTCCGCGTCCGCGATCGTGTCCAGCAGCAGCTGGATCTTGACCCCCTCGGTCGCGGCCTCGGTGAGCTCCTCGTCGATCTGCTCCTCGGTCTTGTCCTCCGAGGCGAGGTAGTCCGCCAGGCTGGCGCCGATCCGCTCGAGCTGGTCGGTCATGGCCTGCTTGCGGCCCTCGACCTCTTCCTTGACGATGCCCTCGGGCGCCGGGATCGCGGCGGCCTCGACGAGCTGCTTGAGGGCCTCGTCACGGGCGGCGTAGATCTGCTCGACCTTCTTGACCTTGCCGAGCCGCTGCTGCAGGTCACCGCGCAGCTCTTCGAGGGTGTCGAACTCGCTGGCCAGCTGAGCGAACTCGTCGTCGATCTCGGGCAGCTGCTTGTCCTTGACCGTACGGACGGTGATGTGCACCTCGGCGTCACGCCCGGCGTAGTCGCCGCCGACGAGCTGGGTGGTGAACGTCCGGTCCTCGTCCGCGGACATCCCGACCAGCACCTCGTCCAGGCCCGGCAGGAGCTGCTTGCTGCCGACCTCGTGGGAGATGTTCGTCGCGCTTCCGCCCGGAACCTCCTCGCCGTCCACGGTCGCCTTCAGGTCGAGCTGGACGTAGTCGCCCTCGGCGGCGGCGCGCTCGACGGTCTTGAGCGTGGCGAAACGCTCCCGCAGACCCTTGACCTGCTCGTCCACGTCGCTGTCGGCGACCTCGACGGCCGGGACCGTGACCGAGATGGTCGACAGGTCCGGGATCGTGATCTCCGGGCGGACGTCCACCTCGGCGGTGAACTTCAGCGGGCTGCCGTCGTTGAACTCGGTGATCTCCACCTCGGGGCGGCCCAGCGTCTTGACCTCGTGCTCCCGGACCGCGGCGAGGATCTGCTGCGGGATCGCCTCCTGAACGGCCTCGTTGAGGACGGCCCCGCGGCCGACCCGCTGGTCGATGACCGCGGCGGGCACCTTGCCGCGCCGGAAGCCCGGCACCTGCACCTGAGAGCCGATCTCCCGGTACGCCTTCTGCAGGCTCGGCTTGAGCTCCTCGAACGGCACCTCGATGGCGAGCCGCACCCGGGTCGGGCTCAGGGTCTCGACGGTGCTCTTCACAGGTGTACTCCTTGTTGCTTGCGAGGTTGGTGGCAGTCGGGGTGGCGGGATTTGAACCCACGGCCCCTCGCTCCCAAAGCGAGTGCGCTACCAAGCTGCGCCACACCCCGTGGCGCCGTCAGTGTATGCGGTCGCGCCAGGCGCGTGTGCCGTGGAGTCACCCGCCCGGCGATCCGGTTCGCGCGGCGGGCGCGCGTTCAGTACCCTGGTGCGCGGTCCCCGGGTAACCGGGGCTCGCGGGCGTAGCTCAATGGTAGAGTTTCAGTCTTCCAAACTGACTACGCGGGTTCGATTCCCGTCGCCCGCTCCACAGCGTAACGGCCCAGGTCACCGGGTATATCCCGGACCCGGGCCGTCGTCGTTTCAGAGCTCCGAACGCCCTGCCGTGCCATTCCTGCGCCGTTAGGCCGTCAGGTGCCCAGGCTCGTGCCAGAGCCCGCAGTCCCTCCCCCGGGATCCAGGCCGGCCCCCGCCGCCCGAGTGGAAGGCGGGCGGCCTAACCTGGCATCAGCCGTTGGCGAGGCAGCGCGCAAAGCAGGACTCCCGCGGTGAACGCCTGGATGTGGTCGAGTTCAGCCCACTACGCCCGTGCCCGGACCGGGCAGCGGCACCCCCATGCCGGGGCGATGCCACATCGCGGTTCCGGTCGACGGTACCGATCCGGCTGTTCAGGCTCAGGCGATCGCGCACCGACTGTGCCGTGAGGACCTGAAACCGCGGTCCGTTCACCGGCCCGGTCGACGGCGCTGACGGCACTCGTCGGCCGCGCGCGACGCGCTCCTGCGTCGCGGACTGTGACGGCTCCCGATGCGTCTTGGTGCGACGTAGAGCGTCCGCCGGGAGACGACGGTTTGCACGTCGTATGCACCTCGTCGCGTGAGCCATCAAACAGGGGGGCGATGCCAGTTCGCCGGATGACCTGCGACCGCAGAGGGGCCGGCAGGCTCTCGAGGTGGCCGCGGCATGGATCTGCCGCGAGGCGATCGGTACGGAGCGTTATGTCACCTGGGGGGCCCGGCCGGTCTCGGCGCGGATTCGCTTCCCGCCTCGCTCTGACGCTTGGTTACTGGCGAGGAATGAAGCATTCAGAGTGCATCCAGTCGGGCATGCTTGGATTGTTTGTCATGGCCAACCCTTTGCAGCGCCGCGCCGGTCACCCCGGGTCGCGCATCCTGAGCGTCGCCACGTACCGCCCGCGGACCGAGGTGGGCAACGAGACGATCGCCGCCCTGATCGACTCGAGCGACGAGTGGATCCGCCGCCGATGCGGCATCGAGTCGCGCCGGCGCGCCGCACAGGACGAGGACCTGGTGACGATGGCCACGGCGGCCGCGTCCAAGGCCCTTGCCAGCGCCGGCGTCGATTCGCACGACGTCTCGGCCGTCCTGGTGGCGACGATGTCCCACCGCGGCCGCGCAACCACCGCAGCGCCCCTGGTGGCCGACGCGTTGGGCGCCGGCGCGGCGGCCGCGATGGATCTGGGAGCGGCGTGCGCCGGATTCCCGTACGCTCTGGCGACCGCCGACGCGCTCGTCCGCAGTGGCGCGGCCGGCTACGTGGTCCTGGTCGGCGCCGAGCGCATGACCGACATCATCGACGAGCGCGACCGTGGCACGGCGTTCCTCTTCGGCGACGGCGCGGGTGCGGTGGTCGTCGGTCCGGCGCAGACGTGCGGCATCGGCCCCGTGGTGTGGGGCTCCGACGGCTCCCGGAGCGAGCTGCTGCGGTACGACGAGGCGGGCATTCTTCGGATGGCGGGCCCTGAGGTCTTCCGGTGGGCGACCTCCGTCATTCCCGACCTTGCCCGGCGCGCGCTGGACGCGGCGGGCATCTCCGCTGTCGACCTTGCGGCCTTCATCCCCCACCAGGCCAATCTGCGCATCACCTCGGTCGCGGCCAAGGCCCTGGGGCTCGGCCCGCATGTCCGGGTGGCCACCGACATCACGACCAATGGCAACACCGGCGCGGCCTCCATTCCCCAGGCAATGGCATCCCTGGCCGACACGACGGGTCCCGCACTGCTCGTGGGCTTCGGCGCCGGCCTCTCGTACGCGGCTCAGGTCGTCACACTGCCCTGACCTGCTTTCTTGCGCGGTTGCCCGCGCCGCCGGAACGCCCCGCAGCGGCGGTGAACCGATGCGGGGCGTCGCCGATCAGCTGCCGGCGCCGCCGATCAACGCGGCGAGGCGGATCCGGGCGTTCTCGATCGCCGCGGGGCTGGGCGCCGCCACGTGCATCGACGGGTACAGGCCGTTCGCGACGGCCCGCGCCTGGGCGGCGTGACCCGCCTTGTCGGCCAGCCGCAGGTACTCGTAGTCCTGGTAGCCGTTGCGGATCATCTTCATCGCAGCGACTCCAGCGGGATCGGCGTGCTGCCGCCGATCCGGGCGGTCGTGCCGGGGTAGAACAGCGTGCCGTCACCGGTACCGGTACGCCAGCCAGCCCATGGCGCGGTTCTGCGCGGCCTGCGTGTCGATGGTGTAGTCGATCCAGGGCTCGGCGAACTTGGCGTCCTTCTCGCCCGCGGCACCACAGCCGGAGACGTCGCACGACGTGTACAGCCACATCTGCTTGCCGGGTTGCGCCGCGAACGCCCGATAGCCGGCCGGCTGGTCCCCGGAACTCTCGTCGAGATGGTCGACCACGGGCGTGATCACGTCGGTGATCGTGTGCTGCGGGTCGTGGCGGCCGGCGTGCACCAGCTCGGTGGTCATCACGTTGGGCAGGCCACATGTTCCGCGTTGTCCACAATGAACAGCACGGGCTGTTGCCCGGCCAGCTCACGGACCCGGCGGGCCCCGGCCGCCGGGGCGGCCGGTCCGGCGCCGGGCAGGGCGGTCGCCACGTCCACCGCCACCCAGTTCCCTTCGCCGTCCACAGCCGTTCGCCGCGCCGGATGCTACCCGCCGGCCCTTCACCTCCACAGGGCTCGAGTGTGTGCGGCTTCGTCCACGGACTCCGGCCGTCCGGGGCGCAGAGGTTGCTGCGCGCGCCCTTTCGGTCTGATCCGAATGGGTCATCGGGCGTGCACGGCGGCCCGCCATGCGGGGCTACAGGAATTCGCGGCGGAACATGTCGATGAACTCGGCGTAGCGGGGGCCGATGTTCGCCACGTACACCTCGTCGAAACCCGCGTCGGCGTACGTCTTGAGCTGTTCCGCGTACGGTGCGGGGTCGGGCCCGCAGGGTAGCGACTCCCGCGTCATCTCCGGGGTGACCAGCTGCGCGGCCTGCTCGAAGTGCCGCGGCGACGGCAGTACCTGTGCCAGCTCGCCAGGCACACCGGACGTACCCCACAACCGGTGGGCGACCCGCACGCCCTCGTCCTCGGTTGCCGCGTAGCAGCCCTTGAACGCGCCCTGCGCGGGCTTGTCGCCGCCGCCGAACTGCCGGAACTGCTTGACCAGGTCGGCGTCCGGCTGGGTGGAGATGTAGCCGTCGCCGATGCGCGCCGCGACCTGGACGGACCTGGGGCCGAACGCCGAGACGTACACCTTGGGCGCTGCCGGCGGCCGCGTGTAGATCCGGGCCTGCTCCACCGTGTAGTGGCGGCCGTGATGGGTGACGAAGTCGCCCTCCCACAACTGCCGCATCACGTCCACGGCCTCCTCCAGCATGTCCAGACGTTCCTCGGCGAACGGCCAGCGCGCGCCGGTGATGTGCTCGTTGAGCGCCTCGCCGGTGCCCACCCCGAGGACGAACCGGCCGTCGTGCAGCACGGCACTGGTGGCGGCGGCCTGGGCGATCACCGCCGGGTGGATTCGCAGGATCGGGCAGGTGACAGCGGTGGTCACCGGGATCCTGACGGCCTGGCTCAACGCCCCGATGATCGACCAGACGAACGGGCTCTGCCCCTGGGCGTCGTTCCACGGGTGGAAGTGGTCGGAAATCCACAGCCCATGGAAACCCGCGTCCTGGGCGAGCCGGGCCTGCTCGATGAGCTGGTCGGGCGCGTACTCCTCGCAGGAGAGGAAATATCCGATACGCATCCCCTGCCGATACCCGGTTTTCCGAAAACGATGCTCCGCCGGTGGGGGACGCCGCGGGTCAGCCTTCCACGCCGGTTGCCATGTGCGCGGCGCCGACCGGCTTGGACTGCGGGGAGCCACGCTGCCGCAGATAGATCGACAGGATCGCCATCGACGCGACCGCAAGCAGTTCGGACTGCCAGTTCTGCAGCGTACGGTTCCAGAAGTCGGGCTCGGTCAGGTACGTCGCCCACGACGCCGGGTCCTCCCGGTTGCTCAGTTGCAGCTCGTTGTAGGCGGCGACACCGGCGATCGACTGGGTCAGCCAGGACAGCAGGAAGATCAGGCCCATCACGAGGCCGAGGGAGTTCGCGTAGAGCCACAACCGGAGACCGCGGGCACGGGCCCAACCGGGGGAATCGTCCTCGGCGTACGCGCCGATCTTCTGCTGCCGTTCGGATTCGCGGCCGCGGTTGTCGACCTGCTTGGACTCCGGCGAGCCGCGCTGAACAAGCCAGACCGTCAGAAAGATGTACAGGAAGAACTGCAGGTACTCGGACTGCCAGTTCTCCGCGACATCGACGCCGAAGCTGGCCGAGGTGAGGTAACGCGCCAGCGAGACTCGGGCCAGCCCCTCGGCGGTCTGCTGCTGGTTGAAGTCGGCATGCCCCGCGATCGCCTGCCCGGCCAGCACAAGCACGAACAGGGCACCGAACACCAGGCCCAGCGAGTTGTCCCGCAGCCGAGTTCTCATCGGTGCAGCCGTTTTCTCATCGGTGCAGCACCCCGAGCACGACGATGCAGGACAGGCCCGCGACGACCACCAGCAGCACCAGCACGAACATCAGTCGCATCGGTCAGCTCCCGCCCAGCACACAGTCGTACGGGCGGCCGTCGCCGCGGGGACTGCACCCTGCGGCGACCACGCGCCAGCCGCCGCGGAAGACCGCGAGGAACACGGTGCCGCCGTCGAGCCGGACCTGCGCCCATTGTCCGTACACGTCGACCCCGCGCCCCGCCCCGGGCGCGGGCAGGTCCTCACCGAGAACGGCCTCGGCGCACGACGGGCCGGGCGACTCGGCCAGGCCGGCCGCGGTCTCGGGGGCGAGCAGGGCACACGCGGCCGCGCCGTCCCGGTCCGCCACGGCGCGCAGCATCTGCACCGCGACGTCGGTTGCCGCCTGCGCCCGCCGATCGACCGAGTCGCAACCCCCGGCCATCAGCGCCACCAGCGGCGGGAGGAGCAGCAGTGTGCGGATCACGGCTCGGGACTTTCCCCGAACCGGCGCGCTTCAAGCCTGCCGTTAGAGGGCGTGCCGCCGGGGTAAGTCGGGTGAAGTCGGACGCCCCACCCCGCTAGGAGCCGTCACATGGATTCCCGCAAGGACGCCGCGGACACACCCGCCGGCGCGGTCCCGGGCTGCCCCGCGCAGCAGGGCGCGTTCCTCACCACCGCCGACGGAGCCCGGCTGCGCGACACCGACCACTCGCTGAAGGCCGGGCCGCGCGGGCCGACCCTGCTGCAGGACCACCATCTCCGCGAGAAGATCACCCACTTCGATCACGAGCGGATCCCCGAGCGGGTGGTGCACGCCCGCGGCGCCGCAGCCCACGGCATGTTCACGGGGTACGGCACCGCCGAGGCGATCACCCGGGCCGACTTCCTGAAGAAGGGACGCGAGACGCCCGTCTTCGTCCGCTTCTCCACCGTGCTGGGCTCGCGCGGCTCGGCCGACACGGTCCGCGACACCCGCGGTTTCGCGACCAAGTTCTACACCGCCGAGGGCACGTTCGACCTGGTCGGCAACAACATGCCGGTCTTCTTCATCCAGGACGCGATCAAGTTCCCGGACGTCATCCACGCCGCCAAACCCCAGCCGGACCGGGAGATCCCCCAGGCCCAGAGCGCCCACGACACGTTCTGGGACTTCGTCTCCCTGCACACCGAGGCCCAGCACCACACCATGTGGAACATGTCGGACCGGGCGCTCCCCCGCTCATTCCGGACCATGGAGGGCTTCGGGGTACACACGTTCCGGCTGGTCAACGACGCGGGCGACACCGTGCTGGTGAAGTTCCACTGGAAGCCCAGGCTCGGCGTGCACTCGCTGACCTGGGAGGAGGCCCAGCTCATCGCCGGGATCGACCCCGACTTCCACCGCCGCGATCTGTACGACGCCATCGAGGCGGGCGCCTGCCCCGAGTGGGAGCTGGGTGTGCAGGTCTTCCCCGACACACCGGACGAGACGTTCGCGGGGATCGACCTGCTCGACCCGACCAAGATGGTGCCGGAGGAACTGGCCGAGGTGCAGCGCCTGGGCCGGATGGTGCTCGACCGCGCGCCGGGCAACTTCTTCGCCGAGAGCGAGCAGGTCGCGTTCGACGTCGGCCACCTGCCGCCCGGCATCGACGTGACCGACGACCCGCTGCTGCAGGGCCGGCTTTTTTCGTACGTCGACACCCAGCTCACCCGGCTGGGCGGCCCGAACGTCGCCCAGATCCCGGTCAACCGCCCGCACGCCCCGGTCGACGACATGCTGCGCGACGGCTTCCACCAGCAGGCCGTGCACACCGGGCTGGCACCGTACCGGCCGAACTCGCTGGGCGGCGGCCGTCCGCTGCCGGCCGGTGACGCCGAGAGCACGTTCGTCGACGTGCCCGTCCGGGTGGCCGAGGCACCGAAGATCCGGGCCAACCCGGTCTCCTTCGACGATCACTTCAGCCAGGCCCGGCTGTTCTGGCGGAGCATGACGCCGGTCGAGAAGGAGCACATCGTCGCGGCGTACGCGTTCGAGCTGGGCAATTGCTCCGAGCAGGCCGTCAAGGAGCGGCAACTGCAATGCCTGGCCGACATCGACCCGGTGCTCTGCGACCAGGTCGCGACCGGACTGGGGCTGTCAGCGCCGAAGCCGACGAGCCCGCCGGCCGACGTGGCACCCAGCCCGGCGCTGTCGCAAGTGGGCGCCGCGTGGCCCGCTGACGGCCGTACGGTCGGCATCGTCGTCGGCACGGACGCCGACCTGGCCGCGGTCGCCGCGGTGCGCGAGGCGGTCCTCGCCGCCGGGCTGGTCCCGTTGGTGGTCGCGCCGCACGGCGGACGGGTCGGGGATCTGGCCGTGCAGCGCACGTTCGACACGGCCCGGTCGGTCGAGTTCGACGCCCTGCTGCTGGCCGCCGCACCGCGCCCGGCACCCGGCGCGACACCGGCCCGCGACGCCAAGGCCGCCCCGCTGCGCGCCCGCGACCCAGTGCCCGCCGGAGTTGCCACGGACGAGGACACGATCGATCCGCGCGTGCTGCGGCTCGCCGACGAGGCGTGGCGGCACGCCAAGGCGATCGGCGCCTGGGACGGCGGGACCGAGGTCCTGGACAAGGCCGGGATCACGGGTACGCCCGGCGTCGTCGCGCCCGGTGGCGGCGGCGACACGTTCGCCGCCGTCCGGGAACTTCTGGGCCGCCACCGCGTGTGGGACCGCTTCGCCACCTCGATCACGTGACCGCGGTGGACGAGGAATCATCCGGCAGGCGGGAGGCCCGTGCCGGGCCCCCGCCGCCGGATCTGTCATCCGTTCTTGGACGCTGCCACCGCGATCAGGATCACCGTGATCAGGACCACCGCCGCGACCACCGCGGCGGCGATCTTGGCGGCACTGTACGGCCGCTCCCCCAGCACCTCACCGGTACGACCGTTGACCACGACTTGGTACGTCTTGCCGGCGTGCAGGTAGCAGGCGAGCCACACCGGCAGCAGCATCAGCTTGAACGTGACGTCGAAATAGCTGGTGTGCACGGAGCTGACCCGCTGCTCGTCACCGCCGATGTCGTCCCGGCAGTCGTCCTCGATCACGTCGGCCATCCGCGATTTCGCGGTCTCCAGCGCGCTCTCGGGCTCGACGTCGTAGCGCAGCGTCTCGTGCCCGGCGAGGAACTCCGGCCGGTACGGCTCCGCCTCCTTCAGCGGCCACGGCTCCAGCTTTTCCAGGTACTTCGGCGCCACCTTGCCGGTCCCCGCGACCAGCACGTCGTCGAAGTCGCGGGCCACCTCGCCGGACGCCGGCCACCACTGGGTCCGCTGCACCTGACGGGTCTTCGTCTCCCCGTCCTCGGTGTAGGTCTCGGTCTCCCAGTAGTGCACGCCGCGCTGGCCGGTGTACTGCGACTGCGTGCGCGCGTCGTACGTCCAGTGCGGCAGATACGTGCTGTGCGTGGACTCGGCCTCGGTGATCTTCTTCAGCGAGTTCGGCGCGAACCAGCGCGACGACGCCCAGCCGCGCAGCGCCTCCCGGACCGCGGCGCGGTCCACGCCGAACGGCAGCACGGCCTCGGGCGCCACCATCTCGCCCGTGGTGGCATCCGCGACCAGCGGCGCGCTGCAGAACTGGCAACGATCCGAGATCTTGTCACTCTGGGTCACCGCCCCGCAGCCACGGCAGGTGAACGTGTACGCGGCCAGCGATGCGACCGGCTTGCGGGGCAGCCCGGCGAACTCGGCGTACGAGTGCTCGCGCACCCGCGCGCCGGTCGCCTCCAGCGGCGTCTCCGCCCCGCAGTACGGGCACTTCAGCACCGTGGTGCCCGGCGCGAACTCGACGTTGGCTCCGCACTTGGAGCACGGGTACTGGTTCACCGGAGCGGCTTCACTGCGGCGGCAGGGGCGGCGGGACGGCGGCGAACACGCTGCCGAGCTCGGGCACCTGACCGGCGGCGAGCCAGCCGGCCATGCCGTTCTTCCAGACCAGCGTGTCCCGGGTCAGGCTGCCCGCCTGAGCCTGCGCGGCCAGCCCGGTCAGGTCGAACGGGCCCTGCTGCTGGCCGTTCACCCCGACGTACCACTCGGCGGCGGGCAGCGGCGGCGGCATCGCGGGAGCGGCCGGTGCGCCCGGGGTGTTCATCGCCTGAACTGCCCGCTGACCGGCGGCCATGCCCAGGCCGAGGCCGATCGCGGCCCCGCCCTCGCCCGGGTTGTTCGCCGCGTCCTCGATCGCGTTCGCGGTCTGGAACTTCGTGTACGCGTCCAGGTTGCCGACCACCCCGATCGAGGTGCGCTTGTCCAGCGCGGCCTCCACCTCCGGCGGTACCGAGACGTTCTCGATGATGAACTTCGTGATCGCGATGCCGTTGGGCGCCAGCTCGTCGGTGAGCACCGAGGCGAGCGTGTTGCCGATGGTGAGCTGCTGGGCGGCGAGGTCGAGCAGCGGCACGTTGGCCCGGCCCAGGGCGCCGCCGAGATGCCCGACGACGAGCTGGCGCAGGTACTCCTGCACCTCCTCGGTGCGGAACTGGGAATCCGTGCCGACCAGCTCACGCAGCAGCCGGGCCGGGTCGACCACGCGCATCGCGAACGCGCCGAACGCGCGCAGCCGCACCGCGCCGAACTCGGGGTCGCGGACGATGATCGGGTTCTGGGTGCCCCACTTGAAGTCGGTGAACTGCCGGGTGTTGACGAAGTACACCTCGGCCTTCCACGGCGACTCGAAGCCGTACTTCCAGCCCTTGAGGGTCGACAGGATCGGCAGGTTCTGCGTTTCCAGCGTGTGTGTGCCGGGCGTGAACACGTCGGCGATCTGGCCTTCGTTGACGAAGACCGCGGTCTGCGACTCCCGCACGACGAGCTGGGCGCCCATCTTGATCTCGTTCTCGTAGCGGGGGAACCGCCACACGATGGTGTCCCGGCTGTCGTCGGTCCACTCGATGATGTCGACCAGCTCGCCCTTGAGCTTGTCCCACAAACCCATGACGAACCCCCTTCCACGTACGCCAGGGCCTCGTGTTCGGGGCCGCGCGGAACGGTACCAACACCGTACGACTTCCGGCGCGGATGGTCAGCCCTGAGCGGTGTGGTCGTCCCGTCCGGGCGCCGACGCGGCGATTCCGCCCAGCGGGTTGGTGCCGGCCGCGGCCAGCAGGTACCAGGCGGTCGCGGCGACGTGCGCGTACGGGAAGTAGCCGGAGTCCACGAACCCGACATGCAGCGGGCTGGTCGCGGCGAGCAGACCGCCGCCCGGCGGCAGGAGGCTTCCGTCGACCGTCTGGCCCGCGCCGAGCCGGGCCTGCGCGGCGATCAAGGTCCGCAACGGGCCGGCCACCTGCGCCGCCCCGAGCGGGGACAGCCGCACCGCGAGCGCGTACTGGGCGGTGCCCTCCAGCCACACCGCGTCCGGGTCGGGCCGGGGCAGCCCGGGCTCGATCGGGACGGTCGGGTCGGCCGTACGGGAAGCGGACGACACCGTTACGCCGGTGAAGCTGCTGCCCGGAGCCACGGCGCTGTTGGGCGATCGTGCGGAGTCGGTGACGCTCAGCCGGCGCTCGACCGTGTCCAGGCAGCCGACCTGGTCGAGATCCGACAGTGCCAGCCAGGCGTGGGTCTGTGCCTCCAGCAGCGTCAGGGACTGCTCGACGGACGCCCCGTCGGGCGCACCGGACGCGAACGCCTGCCGGACCGGGTTCCACATGCGGGCCACGAACCGGGCCGCTTCGGCCCGCGCGGCCAGCCACGTCCGGTCGCCGGTCAGCTCGGCGAGCTGCGTGAACAGCGCGACCAGGTCGGCGTTGTGGGTGGTGGTGACCTGCCGGAAGGCGCCGCCGTCGCGGCCGATGCCCGCGGTGAAACCGCCGAGCGGGCCGGACGAACGGCAGGTCCGCACGATCCACTCGCCGAGCCGGACGGCGCCGCCGAAGAACCGGTCGTCGCCGGTACGCCGGTGCAGCCCGCACAGCGCCAGCGCGGCCCACGCACACTCGCCCGTGCCGGACCCGCTGAACCCGAACGCGCCGCCGACGTTGACCGTGCCGTCGGGCCGCACGAACCCGTACGGCTGGGCCACGCCGCCGCGCGTGTACGGCCCCACGGTGTACGCCTGCCGCAGCCGGCCGTCGGAGTACTGCGGGTCGTGTTGCTGGGCGTAGACCAATGACTGCCCGAGCAGCCGGGCCTGATCGTCGGACTCGGGACGGTCGTCGTCCAGGAATGCCAGGGTCGCCAGCGCGGCGTCGTAGGTGAATCCGGTCGTGAACAGCCCGATCTGGTCGGCGTACGACTGGGGCAGCCGCAGCTCGCCGGACTGGCCGTGGGCCGCCGTCATCGCGTCCAGGAACCGCAGCGCGCGCCCGCGTGCCGCCACCGGGACCACCGGCGGCGGCGCGGCATCGGCCCGGCCCGGCGCCGCATCGGCCCGGCCCGGTGCCAGGACGGCCCCGGTCAGCGCGGCGCCGCCGACACCGGTCAACAACGCCCGCCGGCTCACGGCCGGCCCCGCACCGTTCACGTACTCCCCCGTCGGTCCCGGTCGGCGTCCGGTCGGATGCCGGTTCCTCCCCATCCCTACCGGAACCGGGTCCGCGGCGAGCCGGGAATCGGGGAATCCGCGGCCGCCGCCGCGCCCGGGTCGGCGTGTTTGCGGCAGCGCTCAGCGCAGGGCGCCGGCGAGCACCTCGTCGATCTGGCCCATGGCCAGGCGCATGCCTTCCTCCATGCCCATGGCCAGCATCTTCTCCAGTTGCTCCGGGTTGGCGAACGTGGTGAGCGTCGTCATCCGCGTGCCCGCGCCCGCGGTTTCGAGCGTCACGACCATGTGGACGGTGTCGGCGGGGTCCACCGGTTCCCCGGTGTCGTCGGCGAAGCCGTCGTCGAATTCCAGCCGGTGCGGCTCGTCGATGGCGGTGATCGTCCACCAGCCGCGCGCCTTCTGCCCCTCCGGCCCGGTCATGTAGTAGCGGGACTGGCCGCCGACGACGAACTCGTGCCGGTCGAACGTGGCCGGCCACGTCGGCGGCCCCCACCACCGCTCAAGCCGGCGCGGGTCCTGCCAGACCTGCCACACCTGGGCGATGCCCGCGTCGAACTCGGCGACGAACGTGAGCGTCAGGGCTTCGACGTCCTTGTGTGTGCTGATCACGGTCACGGGTTTGCTTCCTTTCGCTGATCTTCGGCCAGGATTTGTTCGATGCCGCGGGCCCGGTGCGCCCACAGCCGTTCGTACGCGCTGAGCAGCCGGGCGGCCCGGCGCAGCACGGCCATGTCCACGTGCACCACCTGCTCCCTGCCGCGTTTCTGCTTGACCACGAGGGCGGCCTTTTCCAGCACCGCCACGTGCTTCTGCACCGCCGCGAGGCTCATCGGGTAGTGCCGGGCGAGCGCGGAGACGGACTGCTCGGCCCGGATCGCCCGGACGAGGATGTCGCGGCGGGTGGTGTCCGCCAGGGCGTGGAAGACGCGATCGGCGCCTTCGGGGCCGAGTTCGTCGAGCACGTCCGTTCGATCTACAACCATATGGTTGTAGATTAGTGGCACCGGGCGCCCGGTGCAAGCGCTTCGGCCGGATGGCCTGGTCACGGCGTGCACTCCCGGGGCTTACCCACGGATGGCGTAGATCATGAGATGGCATGTCGGCGCGTTCCCCGGATGCCACAGACTCGGTCGCAGTGACGGCCCGGTCCCGCAGTGTCCACGGAAGGAAGCCGATGAGCCGACATCTGTCCCGGCGCGCCCGCCGCTCCGTACTCGCTGCCTGGGCCGCGGGGCTGGCCGCGGCCCTCGCCGCGGCGCCGGTCCCGATCGCCGCCGCGGCGGCCGGCGCATCCACATCCGCCGCCGCGGCGGCCGGGCCGGCCACCGTCCCGGCCTGGACCCACGATCCGGCCCGGACCGACGGACCGGCACACTGGGCCTCGCTCACGCCCGACTGGGCGGCCTGCGGCGGCGAGGGCGACCAGTCACCGGTCGCGCTCGGCAACGGACGGCGCGCGGCACTGCCGGAACTGCGGGCCGACTACCCGCGCGTGCCGCTCGTCGTCGAGAACACCGGCCACGTCGTCGAGGTGCCGCAACCGGACGGCGCACAGGGCACGCTGCGCTTCGGCGGGACCACCTACCGCCTCGTGCAGTGGCATGTCCACGTACCCAGCGAGCACGTCCTGAACGGCCACCGGTACGCCATGGAGATCCACCTGGTGCACCGCGACAGCAACGGGGCGACCGCGGTGCTGGCCGTGCTCGCGGACGTCGCCCGGCCCGGCGGCTACCCGCTCGGCGGCACCGCCGGCCTGCTGCGCCGCACGGCGCGCGCCGCCCCGGCGGCCGCGGGCACCGAGACGGACACCGGCACCACGGCGAGCGCCGCCGACCTGCTGCCCACGGGCACCGGGCGCCCCACGGACGGCGCGGTCGTGACCCGATATCTCACGTACGGCGGCTCGCTGACCACCCCGCCCTGCACCACCGGGGTGCGCTGGATCGTCCTACCCACGCCCGTACTCGTCGGCGCGGGCACGGTCGAGCGGCTGCACGCCGTGGTGGCCGGATTCCCCGGCTACGACGGCTACCCGGACAACAACCGCCCGCTCCAGCCACTGGGCTCCCGCGAGGTGCTCCGCCGCGGCTGAGCTGGGGCCGCCCCCGTCCCGGCCGCATGACGGCGGGCCGGAAGGCACGCGGGCCGGAAGGCACGGCCGGCAGGCCGGACATACGACGGCGGACCGGAGCTGCCCGGCTCCGGCCCGCCGTCGCGGCGCGGTCAGGACGCCGGGTAGTCCACGACGTACACCGGCTGCCCGACCTTGGTGGTGTCGGCCGGGCCGCCGACACCGTTGACCACGTGGTCGATCGTGCCCGCGCTGAGGTTGACCGTCATGATGTGGTGCAGCTTCACGCCCGGGGTCGCGGGCACCTCAAACCCGTTCGCGGTGTGGATCGACGGGTTGTTCTGGTTGAAGACGTACACCCCGGCGCCGTAGAGCCGGTGGGTCTTCACCCGCGTGCCGACCTTGTACGCGGCATAGCCCGGGACGTTGCCGTTCATCCAGTCCGCTTGCGTCGGCGGGTCGTACGGCAGCTCGTTCTGGTACAGCACCGTGGTGCCCTGCTCGCCGTTCCACACCGTGTTGTACTGCTGGAAGTGCTCGACGAACAGGCCCGTCGCGGTGACGTTGTCGCCGTTGACGACGACGCCGGTCCGGCCGATGTTGGTGTGCCAGCGCTGGGTGTCGGTGAGACCCTCGACACCGTGGTCGGCCCGCCATACCCAGGTGTGGTCGATGAGCACGTTGTCGCTGTTCACCTCCAGCGCGGTGTCGGCCTTGCCGATGTGCGGGCCGCCGACGCGGAAGTACACGTCGGACAGTGTGGTCGGGTCCGCCACCGTGCTCCAGCCGTGGCCGCGGCGTGCACCGACCTGCAGCAGCACCGGCGACTCCTCGGTGCCCGCGTCGACCGTGACACCCGCGACGATCACACCGGGTACGTCCGCGACCCGCAGCGGAACCGCACCGCCGACCGCGGTCAGCGTGGCGTGCCCGAGACCCAGCACGACCGTGTCGGGCCGCGCGACCTCGATGCTGCGGTCGATGTCGTAGACGCCGGGGGTCAGCAGCAGATTCTTGCCGCGGGCGAGCTCGCGATTGATCCGCTGCACGGAGTCCGACGGGCGGGCCACGAAGAAGTCACTCAGCGGCAGGGTATGCCCGACGGTCAGGCCGTTGGCCCACGAGACCCCCTGCGTGTTGCGGCGCGCCGACGGCACCCGGACCTGGTAGCGGCCCGCGCCGTCCACGAACAGGTACGGCTTCTCCCGGCTCACCGGCGTGGTGGCGAGCGTCGTGTACGGCGGGTTCGGGAATCCCGCCTCCGCGGGCGCGCCGACCACGCCGGAGAAGACCTGGTTCCACACCCCGTTCGACCAGCCTGCCACCTCGCTGTTGCGGGTGATCCACTGCTGCTGGGAGCCGCTGACCACGAACGGCAGCCGGGAGTCGGCGATGAAGCCGCCGCTGGCGTACTGCGGTCCGGCGGTGCAGTAGTCCATCAGCGACAGGTTCGCGCCGGTGATGTTGAGCCGGCGCAACGACACCGCCTGGGACACGGCCCAGAAGTCGGCCGACCCGCGGCAACCGTCCTGGCCGGCCGCGTTCACGGCGATGGACAGGTTGGACAGGGTGCGCCAGAAGTTCACCAGTGCGAGGCAGTTGCTCGTGCCGCCGTTCTCCAGGCACCGGTTGTAGACCTCGACCTTGCCGTTGATCACCACGTCGGTGGGTGACGCGCCCAGACCGGCGATCTCCGTGTAGTACCCGACCCGGACTTGCAACGGGTGCTCGGTGGTGCCGTACGTGCCGGGCTTGAACAGGAACGCGTAGCGGGCGGTGCCCATCTCGTTGTCGACCTGCTTGGCGTACGCGGCGTCGAGCGCGGCCTGGATGTCGCCGACCGGCATGCCGGGGTCGAAGACGGTGACGTTCGCGCCGAGGCCGGACGAGTGGGCCGGGCCGGGCGGAGCGGCACCGGCGGCGGCCGGTCCGGTCATCGCCGCGGCGAGGATGAGCCCGAGGCTCAGTGCCAGCGCGCGCCCGCGGGACCGGTTGCCGGGCCGCTGCGGGCGGGCATCTGGGCGCCCATGGCGGTGGGTCGTCATGCGATGCAGTCCTCTCGGTAACAAGCCCTTAATGAGTTGCATCACAGCAAAGCAGCCGCGCCGCCCGGAGCGTCAAGAGAACGGCATGGATAGGAGACGGTCGGTCAATCGATAGAAGCCACTGGTGCAACCGGTTCCGGGAAAACGCTCTCCGAACGCTGGAACCGGTTCCGGAATCATGTGCCGGGACCGCTTCCGCCAGACGCCGGGAAGGCGAGGGGTCACCGCTCGCCGACGCGGACGGTCAGAAGATCGCCCGGCTGGCAGTCCAGGACCTCGCAGAGGGCGGTCAACGTGCTGAACCGGATCGCCCGGGCCCGCCCGTTCTTGAGTACGGACAGGTTCGCGAGCGTGAGCCCGACCCGGTCGGCCAGCTCCGTGAGGGTCAGCCCGCGGGCGGCGAGCAGCCGGTCGAGGTGGATCTCGACCCGGTGCTCCTCCTCCGGCGGCATCAGATCACCTCGTCGAGTTCTGCACGCAGCGTGCACCCGTACGCGATCACCTGGGCGAATCCGAGCACCATCAGACCCGGCAGCAGCCACCAGAGGTGGACGAGCCAGTCGACGCCGGTGAACGGGTGACCGTGCGGCAGTGCGGTGCGGTACAGCGCGAGCGCCGCGGCGGCTCGGACCACCTCGGCGAGCACCCCGCCCACGAGAATCACCGCGCCGAGACGGCGCAGCCCGTGGGCCATCTCCACGGTGAACGGGTGCAGGCCGGCGGCCCGGTCGACCAGGCGCCGGGCGAAGATCGCCATGCCGAGTGCAGCGACGGCGACCGGAAGCCCGTTGGCCAACGGGGCGAGCACCGCCTGCAGCAGGGTCGGGTCCGACACGGACACCTGGACCGACCACGGGTGCAGGTGCAGGTTCGCCTGCTGCAGGACGTACGGCTGGGGGCCGTAGACGTCCTCGACGGGCACCGGGAAATGCCCGAAGAACTGGCGGTCCCACACGGCCAGGAGCGCGTTGATCAGCACCAGCACGTTGCCGGTGATCATGAGGGTGAGCAGGACCCGGATGCCGCGCAGGGGCCGGCGTCGGCGGACGGTGGTGGACAACGAAGCTCCTTATCGTTTATCGATGTATTGATAATCGATAAGAAGGTGCGCGATGTCAACCCGGACAGGTGCGCGGCTCCGGGGCCGCGCACCTGCGGCCACCGCTCAGCCGGTGAAGTTCGCGCCGGTCTCCAGCAGCGTCTTGAGGTCGCTGAGGATCCAGGCCCAGCCGCCGCCCGCGCCCGAATCCTCGGTGCCCGCGACCATCGCGGCCGTGGCGGGGGCGCTGGTCAGCTCGTGGGTCACGGTCAGCTTGCAGACCCCGGCCTGCATCTTGGCGTCCTCGATCTCGAAGGTGAGCCGGGTGAACGGCTCGGCCGCGGTGGTCGGATCCATGAGCATCCGCCACGTCTGCACGAGCCGCCGCGGCGGGTCACACTCGATCACCTCGCCGTCGAGGATCGTGTCCGGCACGTCGAAGCCGTTGGCAGTGGCGAAATCCTTCATGTCCTTGGTGGCCGACGAGTGGAAGGCGCCTCCCGGCTTGAGCTCGTAGAAGCTGGGCGCCTGGTAGCCGTAGCGGGCGTTCCACTCCGGATCCGTGATCGCGGCCCAGATCCGCTCGGGGGCCGCCTTGATCCAGACCCGGTAGACCTGGGTCGCCGTAGCGGTGACGGTGTCGGTGGTCATGTTTCCTCCTCCAACGCATTCTTCAGATCGACGAGCGCCGTCACGTGACGCTCGGTGTACTTGTCGATCCACCGGTCGTGGATCAGTCGGATGGGCACGGGATTGAGGAAGTGCAGCTTCTCCCGCCCGGAACGGCGAACGACGACCAGACCGGCCTCCTCCAGCACCCTGAGGTGCTTGGCGACGCCGAAACGGGTCATCTCCAGCTCGGACTCCAGCTCGGTGAGCGTGCGGCCCTCACGGGCGAACAGCAGGTCGAGCAGGAAACGACGGGTGGGGTCGGCCAGGGCCTTGAACACCCGATCGTCGTCCGTCATGACCCAAAGTTATGTGACCAAAAGGTCACATGTCAAGGTCGCAAAAACCCCTCGGGTGGATCCCGAGGGGTCAGCGGTCAGCCGGCGGAGATCACTTGAGGTGGCCGACGACCCAGTGGAAGCTGCTCATCACCCAATCCGTCTGCTGCAGGTGCGCGATCCCCACCCCGACCAGGAACAGCGCCGCCACCAGGTGCGAACCCTTCGCGGTACGGCGTACCCGGCCGAACTGGCGCTCCAGCACGAGCCCGCCGACGAACCGTGCCAGCGCGAACAGGCCCGCCGCGACCACGACACTCAGCACGAACACGATGATCGGCACGGTCATCGACTTCTTGCCGCCCGAGGAGATCGCCCAGACCCCCCAGCAGACGAACGCGAACAGCAACGCCGCGGTGCTCCATTCGCTGCCCCGGCGCAGCTGCTTCAGATGCCAGCCCATGGGATGACGCTCATGCGGCGCCTCAGCGCCCGGCCAGCCCGTACCGGTCGCCTCGTGCTCGGCGAACGGCCTCGTCCGCGGATTCGGATTGACCTGCGCCCGGCCCCGCGAGAACGGGTGCGCATCGGGCTGACCCGGGAGCTGGCCGCCCGCGACACCCGGCGGGACCGCCTGGGTGGCGAACGCATCACCGTGAACGACACCCGGCGAGGTCGGCTGCGAAGCGGTCGGCGGCTCCGCCCAAGGGTCCTGCGGCGGCATGTCGAGGGTCCGTTCCGACCACCGCGGTTGGTCCGGCATCATGCTCCCTTCCCTGGGCCCAGCGCCCGCTGCTGCGGCCATCGCGCTCGTCGTTGCTGCCATCGAGAGTAACGAGCCCGCAAATAGCTCGCCGCCGCGCGCGCCGTCCGTTACACAGAAGGCCATGGACGGTGCGGGAATTCAGCTCAGGATCGGCAGCGCGGACGACTGGGACGCGATCACGGACCTGATGGGCCAGGTCTTCCACGAAACCTGGGCGCCGACGGCCCGCGACGTCGAGGGATCGATCTTCGAGCCGGAACGCTCCCTGGTCGCCGACGACGGCGGGCTCGTGGTGGGGCACGCGGCGGCGTACACCCGTGATCTGACCGTGCCCGGCGCGGTGGTCCCGGCCGCGCACATCACCCTGGTCGGCGTGGCACCGGCCCACCGGCGCCGCGGCCTTCTCACCCGCATGATGCACCGGCAGCTCCACGAGATCGCCGCCGCCGGGCGCGAGGCGGTCGCGGTCCTGTGGGCCAGCGAGGGCAAGATCTACCCCAGATTCGGGTACGGCCTGGCCGCCCAGCAGTTGCGAATCGACGTCCGGACCCGCGAGATCAGCCTGCGCGAACCGGCACCGGGCCGGCCGCCGCACACGCCCGCCGGCGACCCGGCACAGGGCGCCCGCCTGCGCCTGGTCCGGCCGGCCGAGGCGATCGCCGACCTGGCCAAGGTGTACGAGCAGCTCCGCCCCGACCGCCCCGGCTGGTCCAGCCGCGACGACCGGTGGTGGAGGTACGTGCTCGCCGACCTGGAGTCCCAGCGCAACGGCGCAACCCCGCTGTCCGGCGTGGTCCACGACACCGCGGACGGCCCCACCGGCTACGCCCTGTGGCGCACGTTGTCCCGCTGGGACCGTGGCGGCCCCGACGGCGAGGTACGGGTCCGCGAGGTGGTCGCCACCGACCCGGCCACGTACGCGGCGCTGTGGCGCTTCCTGCTCACCATCGACCTCACCCGCTCGGCCACGGCCGGCCTTCTCGCCCTCGACGAGCCGTTGCTGCACCTGGTCGACGAGCCCCGGCGGCTCGGCAGCCGGATCTCCGACGCGCTGTGGGTCCGCCTGATCGACGTGCCACGCGCGCTGGCCGCCCGCCGGTACGCCCGTGACGTCGACGTGGTGATCGAAGTGACCGATGTCCTGCTACCCGCCAACGCGGGCCGCTGGCGGCTCACCGCGGGGCCCGGCGGCGCCACGTGCACGCCCACCGACGACCCGGCCGACCTGTCCTGCACCGTCCTGGAACTGGGCGCCGCGTACCTGGGTGGGCCGTCGCTGGCCGCCCTGGGCTCCGCGGGCCGCGTCCGGGAACTGACGCCGGGGGCGCTGGCGGTGGCCTCCACCGCGTTCGGCTGGCATCGGCTGCCGCACGCCACCGAGATGTTCTGAGTGGCGCGCGGCGGTAGGTTCGGCGCCATGGGCGAAACCGAGCGCCGACGCCGCCGCGTGCGTCCCCCGTCGTCCGCTGCCGCTGCCGATCCTGCCGACGATCCTGTCGACGCAGCCGACGATCCTGTCGACGCAGCCGCCGCGGCCGGAAGCGGGCCGAAACCGGCTGCCACCGGCGGGGCCAAGCCGCCTGCCCGAAGCGGGCCGAAACCGGCTGCCACGGGCGGGGCCAAGCCGCCTGCCCGAAGCGGGCCGAGACCGGCTGCCACGGGCGGGGCCAGGCCGGCTGCCGGGAGCGGGGCCAGGCCGGGGCCGCCCGGCGCGGGCGTCCGGCCCACCTCGGGCGCGGGTGCGGGCGGTGCGGACGACCGCGAGTCCGAGCGGGGCCTGCGCGGGCTGGTCGGCTCCGGTTCGTCCCAGGTCAGCCTGAGTGCGGCGCTCCGGGCGCGGGACGCCGCCCGCCCGACCGAGGAGCAGCTGGCCGAGGCGGACACCGGCCTGCCGATCGTGCGGCGCCACTGGACGCCCCGCGAGGACCTGCCGCGCCGCTGACCCACCACCCGGGCGCGCAAGCTCCACGATCGTGAACACGGTCGCGATGAGCAGCCGAGCGCAGCATCCGCGTACAGATCACCGGACGGACTCATGCCGTTCGGATCAGACCGGCCCGGCCAGAACGGCGCGGGACCGGCGGCCCCGGTCGAAGCCGGCCCGGTCAGGCCGGCGGCGTCGGCAGGGGCGGCAGCTCCCGGGTGCGCTCGTACTCCGCGAGCTGAGCGATGCGACGGATGTGCCGCTTGTCCTCCGAGAACGAGGTGCTCAGGAACGCGTCCGCAAACGTGGCCGCCTCGTCCAGGGTGTGCTGACGCGCGCCGATGGCCAGCACGTTCGCGTCGTTGTGCTGCCGGGCGAGCTGGGCGATCTCCACCTTCCACGCCAGCGCCGACCGCACCCCCTCGATCTTGTTGGCGGCGATCTGCTCGCCATTGCCGGAACCGCCGATGACGATGCCGAGGCTGCCCGGGTCGGCCACCACCTGGGCACCGGTCCGCAGGCAGAACGGCGGGTAGTCGTCGTCGGGGTCGTACCCGTGCGGGCCCACGTCGATGACCTCGTGGCCCTGCTTGGACAGGTGGTTGACGAGGTGGTTCTTCAGCTCGTAGCCGGCATGGTCGGAACCCAGATAGACGCGCATGACCCGCAGTCTGTCAAACCGGGCTCAGAACGTCAGCGCGGCCCGCAGGGTGACGGCGATGTGATCCGCAGCGCATCGAGCCGCATCGAAGACCGCGAGTTTGCGCGCGAAGCCGTGGTTGACCCCGGCGTACCGGACGTGCACCACGGGGACACCGGCGGCCAGCAGCGCGTCCGCGTACTCGGCGCCCTCGTCGCGCAGCACGTCGTACTCGGCGGTGATCAGCAGGGTCGGGGGCATGCCGGCCAGATCCTTCGCCGCCAGCGGCGCGACGTCGGGGCCGTATCGGGTGAGCGGGTCGGGCGCGAACGTCTCCCACGCCAGCCGCATCGAGGCGCGGTCCAGGCCGTACCCGCCGACCTGTTCGTACGATTCCGACGCGGTCATCGGATCGATGGCCGGGTAGATGAGCACCTGGTGGTCGAGCGGGGTGCCCGCGTCCCGCTGACGCCGGGCGGCGATCGTGGCGAGCTGACCGCCGGCGCTGTCGCCGCCGATCGCCACCCGGGAAGGGTCGACGCCGAGACCCTCACCCTCGGTACGGACGAAGCCCAGCACCGTCTCGACATCCTGCAGGGCGGCCGGGAAGACGTGCTCGGGGGCCAGCCGGTAGTCCACGGAGAGCACCGCGCAGCCGGAACGGTCGGCGATGCGACGGCACAGCCGGTCGACGGTCTCCACGCTGCCGTACGTCCAGCCGCCGCCGTGCAGGTAGACGAACACCGGGGCGCCGTGCCGGTTCGCGTACAACCGGCAGGGGACCCCGGCGGCGTCCACGTCGGAAACCACGGGCAGCGGGATCGCGGGGCCGCACTCGGCCTCGTTCGCCTCCTCCATCGCGGAACGGACGAACCGCAGCAGAGCCATCGGGTCCGCGGCGAGGGCGTCCGCGGGCGGGCGGCGCCGCATCCGCAGCGACTGTTCGACCTGCGGGTGCAGTCCCATCGGCCGGCGCCCCCGTCAGCCCAGCTCGGCCAGGACCAGGCCGGCCCGCGCCTTGGGAGTGAACCAGGTGCTCTTGCGCGGCAGCTTCTGGCGGGCCAGGTTGACCGCCACGAAGTCCTCGACGGTCACCGGGGCGACCAGCACCGCCAGCTCGGCGCGGCCCGCGTCGACCTCGCCGCGCAGCCACTGCGCGGAGTAGTCGCCGCCCACGTACGAGATGCGCTTGTCGCCCGGGTCGAGGCCCAGCACGTCGCGCAGCAGAACCCGCTCGACCAGGGCGTGGTCCAGGTTGTCGACCGCGGACTCTCCGGCCGACGACGGCAACACCACCGCGTACGAGCGGCCCTGCGCGTACAGCTCGATCGCGCCCTTGGCGGGCACCGCCGCGGGGCGCGGCAGCTCTTCGACCTGCGCCCCGGCCGCGCGCAACGCGGGCACGAAGTCGGCCGCGGGCAGCTCGCTGACCAGCCGGTTGTACGGCTGGATGGCGACCGAGGCCGGGGTCGTGACCACCGCGAGGAAACGTGTCAGCCCCCCGGTCTGCGCGGCGAGGCTGCGGTGGTTGCCGTCCGCGACGACCAGCTCGCCGCCGCCGGCCAGCCCGGTCAGCTCGTCCTGCAGGGGGCCCGCGGGGACGACCCAGATGGCGTGGGTACGGCCGCTCTGGTCGGTGTCGGACGCGGCGGGCTCGCCGGCCGCGTCGGCGGCTGCCGCGAGCGCGGTGTGCAGTTGCTCGCCCCGCCCGGTCTGCAGCAGCAGGACCGGCGACAGCAGGGTACGCAGCGTCTCCGCGAGGGCCACCCGCTCGCGCACCTTGGCGATGAAGACGTCCTCGTTGCGGATCACCAGGCCGGGCTCGTCCGCGGCGGTGGAGATCTGGTCCGTGTCGACCATGGCCCACAGCCCGTACGCGGCGGGCTCGCCGGGGGCGGTGATCCGGTACAGCACCACGACCTGGTCGGCAGCGGTGTAGCCGCCGCGGGCCTGCTCGGCGGCGAGCCGTGCCGTCGCGTCCGGCAGCGCGTCGGTGAACGACTTGCCGAGCGAGTCGGGCGCCCGGTGCGGCATCTCGACCGCGAGCGCGCTGTGCGGGTTCGCGGCGATGATCGCGGTGATCTCGGCGTCGTCGGCGAACTCGTCGTAGTTCTGCGCGCCGGTGCCGCCAGTGGTGATCCAGGCCCGGCTGATCGGGTGCACGACCGTCATGGCCACGAACCTACCGGCGGCCCGCCCGGTCAGTTCGCGCGGGCTGTACGGCGGTGACGTCCCGGTGCCGAGGCCGGCCGCGGCTGTCCCGGGGCGGCGTGCCGGGGCGCGTCCGGGTCCGGGTCGACCGCCGCCGGGGCCGGTTCGGGGCCGGCCGGGACAGCGTCGGTGCCGACCGGACCGAGCGTGACCACCACGGGCGGGGCCACCATCGCGGCGGCCTCCGGCGGCAGGGTCGGGCACACGCTCGCCCACGCGCTTCGCTGCACAGCGACCGTGATGTGGGCGACGCTGTCGGTCTCGGACATCGGAGCCTCCGGTCGGGTGGGTGGTATCTCCACTCAACGCCGACCGGGGGCTTCCGGTGGTGTTTCAGTCGAAGATCGGACCGATGTCGCGGGAGCGCTTCAGCTCGAAGAAGCCGGGCGTGCCCGCGACCAGCAGCACGCCGTCCCAGAGGCGGCCGGCCGCCTCGCCCTTGGGCGCCGGGGTGACCACGGGGCCGAAGAACGCGACCGTCTCCCCCGCGACCGGGCCCGGGGCGTGGATCACCGGGGTGCCCACGTCCGTGCCCACGGGCTTCATGCCCGCGTCGTGGCTGGTCCGCAACGCGTCGTCGCGGGCGTCGGTGCCCGCCGCCGCGGCCAGCGCCACATCGAGGCCCACCTCCGCCAGGGCCTCGGTGTACAACTTCTCGTCGAGTTCGTATTTCTGCAGGTGGATCCGGGTACCCAGGGCGGTGTAAAGGTCTCGCAGCACCTGCGGGCCGGCGGCTTCGGCGGCGGCGATGCAGACCCGTACGGGCCCCCAGGCCTTGGCCATCAGCTCCTGGTACTGCTCGGGCAGGTCACGCCCGGCGTTGAGCACGGACAGGCTCATCACGTTGAACCGGACGTCGAGGGGACGGACCTTCTCGACCTCCAGCAGCCAGCGGGACGTCATCCACGCCCAGGGACATACCGGGTCGAACCACATGTCAACGGTGGCACGTTCAGTCATGTGTCGATCCTCCACCCTGCGCGTTGGCGGCGTCGTGGAAGATCTCCTCCGCGCTCGGTGAAGTGCGCCACCCAGGGACCGCATAGGGTGTCGTGGAAAACTCGGGTCGGGGGCGTGCTGCCTCCGCCCGCCGCAGCCGCGACAGCCAGCGCTGGGTGCGGAGATTCTGTATGAGGAGAGGCAACGTGGCCGGAGTTCGGAACCTGACCCAGGTGGAGGCTGCAGAGCGGGCGCGCCTGCTCGACATCACCGGGTACGACATCGCATTGGACCTCACCGACGGTTCGGGGAACCCGGGCGAGGACACGTTCCGGTCCACCGCCACGGTCACGTTCCGCTGTTCGGAGCCGGGTGCCACGACATTCATCGAGGTCGCCGCCGTCACCCTGCGTTCCGCGGTGCTGAACGGGACACCGGTCGACACGTCCGACTGGTCGGCCGAGAAGGGCCTCACGCTCACCGGCCTCGCGGCCGAGAACACGCTGGTCGTCGACGCGGACTTCGCGTACTCGGCGAGCGGGCAGGGCGTGCAGCGCAGCCAGGACCCGGTGGACAAGGAGATCTACCTCTACAGCCAGTTCGAGACGGCCGACGCCCAGCGGGCGTACGCCTGCTTCGACCAGCCCGACCTCAAGAGCGTCTTCACGTGGCACGCGACCGTGCCCGCGCACTGGAAGGTCATGTCCAACATGCCGGCGGAGCGCACCGAGCCCGCCGGGCCGGGCGCCAAGACGGTCCATTTCCAGCAATCGGTGCGGATGAGCACGTACATCACCGCGCTGTGCGCGGGGCCGTACCACGAGGTGCGCGACTCGCACGACGGCATCGACCTGGGCGTGTTCTGCCGCGCGTCGATGGCCCAGCACCTGGACGCCGACGACCTGTTCCTCATCACCAAGCAGGGCTTCGACTTCTTCCACGAGCACTTCGGGATGCGCTACCCGCTGCCGAAGTACGACCAGCTGTGGGTGCCCGACTTCAACGCCGGGGCGATGGAGAACTTCGGCTGCGTCACGCACGCCGAGGCGCACTACATCTTCCGTTCCCAGGTCACCGACTACGAGTACGAGCAGCGCGCCAACACGATCCTGCACGAGATGGCGCACATGTGGTTCGGCGACCTGGTCACCATGCGCTGGTGGAACGACCTGTGGCTGAACGAGTCGTTCGCCGAGTGGGCCAGCCACTGGTGCAACACGCAGGCCACCCGGTTCACCGACGCGTGGACGACGTTCCTGTCCATGCGCAAGAACTGGGGCTACCGCCAGGACCAGCTCTCCTCCACCCACCCGGTGTACTGCGAGATGCCGGACCTGGAGGCGGTCGAGGTCAACTTCGACGGCATCACGTACGCCAAGGGCGCCAGCGTCATCAAGCAGCTCGTCGCGTACGTCGGGCTGGACTCGTTCCTGGCCGGGCTGCGCACCTACTTCCAGCGGCACGCGTGGGGCAACGCCACGTTCGACGACCTGCTCACCGAGCTGGAGACGGCCTCGGGCCGGGAGCTGCGCAAGTTCGCCGCCCAGTGGCTGGAGACGGCGCAGGTCAACACGCTGCGCCCGGCGGTGGACATCGCCGCCGACGGCACGTACGCGCGGGTGGTCGTGCAGCAGGAGGCGCCGGCCGCGTACCCGACGCTGCGCACCCACCGCATCGGCGTCGGCCTGTACGACCTCGACGGCGACCGGCTGGTGCGCCGCGAGCTCATCGAGGTCGACGTCAGCGGGGAGCGCACCGAGCTGACCGTGCTCGCCGGCAAGCGGGCCGCGGACGTGCTGCTGCTCAACGACGACGACCTCACGTACGCGAAGCTGCGGCTGGACGAGCGGTCCATGGCCACGGTCGTCCAGCACATCGGCGGCATCGACTCCTCGCTGTCGCGGGCGCTGTGCTGGGCCGCGGCCTGGGACATGGTGCGCGACGCCGAGCTGGCGGCCCGGGACTACGTGGCACTGGCCGCCAGCGGCCTGCCCGCCGAGAACGACATCAACCTGGTCACCGCGACCCTGCGGCAGGCCGCCAGCGCGGTGGCCATGTACGCGGACCCGGCGTGGGCCCCGACCGGCTGGGCGCTGCTGGCCGACACCGCGCGCACGGCCATGGCCGCCGCCGAGCCCGGCAGCGGCTTCCAGCTCGCCTGGACGCGGGCGTTCATCGGTGCGGCGCGCAGCCAGGAGGACCTGGCGACGCTGCGCGGCTGGCTGGACGGGGTCGCGGTGCCCGCGGGGCTGACCGTGGACACGGAGTTGCGCTGGACGCTGCTGCAGGCGCTGACCGCGCAGGGCGCGGCCACCGACGAGCAGATCGAGAACGAGCTCAACGGCGACCGTACGGCCAGCGGTGAGCGGGAGGCCGCGCTCGCCCGGGCGCTGATCCCGACCGCGGAGAGCAAGGCGCAGGTGTGGGCGCGGCTGACCGGGGCGGAGAAGCTGCCCAACTGGCTGCACCGCTCGCTGCTGCAGGGCTTCCAGACGTCCACCCAGGTGGCGCTGACCGCCCCGTACGCGGAGAAGTTCTTCGAGGTGGTCGGCGACGTGTGGGCCCACTCGGACAGTGAGCCGGCGCAGGAGTTCGTGCTGCTGGCGTACCCGGCGTACCAGGTCACCGAGGAGACGGTCGCGAGGACGGACGCCTGGCTGGCCCTCGAGGGGCATCCGCAGTCGCTGCGCCGCCTCGTGGCCGAGGGCCGCGACGGGGTGATCCGGGCCCGCAAGGCCCGCGCCCGGGACACCGGGACTGCCTGACCCGACTTGACGAAGGCGGCCCCGGTTGGGGTCGCCTTCGCGCCGACCACACCCGGCGGCCACCCTGCGTGAGTACGCTGACACTCCGCGGTATGGGAGGTGGTCGGCTTGATCATGGGTCAAGGCTCGCTGACACGCTGGACTGCGCCGGCCGGCGCATGGACCCGGCCCGACCTGCATCTGTTCCCGCAGGACGGGCACCGGTACGAGATCGTGGACGGCAGCCTGCACGTCACGCCCCCGCTGGACGCCACGCACGAGGCGGCGGTCGGGGCCCTCGTGACGACGCTGCGGAGCGCGGCGCCGCCCGGCTGGTGGGTGTGCGCCCGGCAGGGCGTCCAGATCGGCGACAGCAGCCTGATCCCCGACGTGACCGTGCTGCGCCCCCACTCCTCGGGGGCGAGCTGGTCCGCCCCGGCCGACGCCGCGCTCGTGGTGGAGGTCGAGTCGCCGCCGTCGCGCCGCTACGACCGCCTGCTCAAACCAGACCTGTACGCCGACGCGGCCATCCCCCGGTACTGGCGGCTGGAGCTGGAGCAGGACATCGTGGCCCTGCACGTGTACGTGCTGGGTTCCGGCGGTTACACGCTGGAACGCACCGTCGAGGGGGCCGAACCGGCCGTGCTCGACTTGCCGTTCCCGGTGCGGGTCACGCCGTCGGCCTGGGTCTGACCCCGGCCGCCCGGGTCAGCGGCGCCCGGCGTGGGAGGCGAGCTGGTCGAGACCGGAGATGATGCCCCCGGCCAGGTCGCCGCCGCCGAAGGACGCCACCATCGACAGCGCCGCCAGTTTGGCGTCCCGGTCGGAGATGCGCTTACGCGCCTCCGGCCCGGTGACGATCTCCAGCACTCGCTGGTTCGGCGACAACGCGACCAGCACCGCGGTGGCGTTGCGCTCCAGCTGGGAGTGCAGCTTCTCGGCGGCCGCACGCACCGGCTCGTCCAGCTCACCGATGTAGACGCTGAACGTCAGGCCGGTCTGCTGATCGGCGACGCGCAGTGCCTCGTCGAGGCGCAGCAGCTGCCGCGTCGTGAACGGGCCGTCGAGCGCCGCGGCTCCCTCGGCGGGCGTGATCCCGGGCGTGTCGCCGACGGGCTCGTCGATGGTGGCAACCTGCGCCTCACCAACTGTCACTTGCGCCTCCTACGGGACCGGGCAGCACGCGCTCGCCCTGGGAGTTCTCCAGTACGCCCGAGGTCAGCGCCCGCTGCTCCCCGTGGTGGTCGAGCGCAGGGCCCACCTGCTCGGGCGCGGCGAGGAACCAGATCGGCTGGAAGTCGTACGGCCGGCCGGGGCGGTAGCGCCGGGAATGGCGACCACGGTCGCTGCCGGCGAACGTCAGCCCGAAGACGATCCCGATGATCGAGAGTGGGATGACCGCATAGACCAGAACGGTGCTTGTAATCGACAACCTCAACGCCCCCAGGCGCCCGCGTGCCCAATGATCCGAACGCCATCACGGTAGCGGAGCGCAGGTCGTCCCGGACGTTCGGGTCTCGACCTGGTGTCTCACGCCGTAGGGATCTACGCGGATCGGGGCCTCCGATGCGAAAATCACCCTCACGCGCCGTTCCTGCCTCCGACGGCAGTGAGGGGGAGTCATGCACAGGTACGTCCCCACCGTCACGGTTGTCCCATGGGGGCTCGGGATACTCACCGCCGGGTCACTCGCCTGGGGGGTCCTGACCGCGGCCCCCGCGCTCGCCCAGGGTGTTTTCGTCGAGACGAATCCCAGCACGACCCGCGCCGGCGACGAGATCGCGGTGCGCGCCAGCTGCACGGACAACCTCCAGGCCGCGGCGGTGACATCGGACGCGTTCGGGCAGGTCACGGCGGCACCGAACTACGGCTTCCTGACCGCCACCGTCCAGGTGCCGCCCACGACCCGCCCCGGCCCGTACGAGGTGCACCTGGCCTGCCCGGACGGCAAGAAGGCGACCAGCACCCTGCACGTGGTGACGAAGGTGGAACCGAGTCACGGCCCGGCGACCGGCGCGGGCGGCACCGCCGCCGACCGGGGGGCGCCGCTGCTCATCGGCGGCGGCACCGTCGCCATCGCGGCCGGTTCGATCCTCGCCGCCGCGGCCTGGCGCCGCCGGCGGGTGGGCTGAGGGGTACGCGGTGCCCGGCGTACGGCCGGTGCCACCGCCCCCGCCCGTGCGGGGCCGCCGCCGCTTCCCGACCGCGGCCGTGGCGTGCGCGCTGGTGTTCGTGGGCCTGTTCTGCGTCGCGGCCGGGTTCGGCACGACCACCCGGTTCGACCTGCGTGACCTGTTCCGCGGGCCGGACAAGCCACCGCCGCGGGCGTTCCCGGTACTGGAGCCGAGCCCGCCCGTCCGGCTCGTCATCCCCGCGATCAAGGTGCGCGCGCCGATCCTCGAGGTGGGCCTGGCCGCGGACGGATCCGTCGACGTGCCGCCGCTGCCCCAGCACCGCGAGGCGGGCTGGTTCCGCGACGGCCCGACACCGGGCCAGTTCGGGCCTGCGCTGATCGTCGGACACGCCGACACCCGGACCGGGCCGTCGGTGTTCCACGATCTCGACCGGATGCGGCCGGGCCAGCGGATCGAGGTGCTGCGCCGGGACCGCCGCGTCGCGGTGTTCGAGGTCAATTCGGTCGAGCACTACGCCAAGGCGCACCTGCCGGTCAACCGGGTGTACGGCGACTACAGCCGCCCCCAGCTACGGCTCGTGACGTGTGGTGGCCGGTGGCTCGGCACCGCCCGGGGGTACTCCGACAACGTGATCGTCTTCGCCTCGCTGGTCGCCACCCGCCAGGTCTGACGCGGGGCGGCCGCGCCCCGGGTCTCAGGCGGCCTCGGCGTCCACCGGGGCGGGCAGGTCGAGCCAGTCGGCCCAGCGCGGGTCCGGGGTGCGGTGACCCAGCACCCGCCAGGCGACCCCGCGCGGGGCGGCCGGCGGCGAGTGCAGCCGCCAGCCCAGCTCGGCCGGGGTCTTGTCGCCTTTGCTGTGGTTGCACTTGGCGCACGCGGCCACGACGTTGTCCCAGGCGTGCAGACCGCCGCGGCTGCGTGGGAAGACGTGATCGATCGTCTCGGCGGAACCCCGGCAGTACGCACACCGGCCGCCGTCGCGGGCGAAGATGGCCCGCCGGGACAGCCCCACATGGGTCCGGTACGGCACCTTCACATACCGGGTGAGACGGACCACGGACGGCACCGGCAGCGTCTGGTGGGCGCTGTGCAGCAGGCCGTCACCGTCGGAAACGCACTCGGCCTTGGCGGTCAGCACGAGAATGGTCGCTCGACGCACCGATACGACGCACAGCGGCTCGTAGGTAGCGTTCAACACCAACGCGGAAGAGCCCACTGCGGGTCGTATGTCAGGCATCGCGATCACCCTTCCGGAGGCAGGTGCTGTAACGGCTCCCATGGCTTGACGTGCGGGCGTGGTCGGGCGGTCACCGGCGGTGCACAAGGCCCGGATCTCCGGTGTCCGTGCGCCAATAGTCCCTGATGAATGACGGAATTGCGAGCACAATCTGTGGCCTGCTCATGAACGTCCGAGTACGGGGGTGAAAGATGTCCGGTTCAAGGTCCCTCGCCCGGGGCAGGTACGGTTCAGACCCGTGTTGTTCCTTGCGCCCTCTCCGACGCCCACGCCCGACATCGAGATAAGCACGCCGACGATCGACGACTGCAAGAACGACTGGTTATGCCAGAAGGTCCTCGACGTGACCCACAACAGGGGTCTGGCACTCAGCAGCTACGTCGCCATTGTCAAGCCGCTCCGGATCCTCGCGATCATCCTGGTCGCCTTGCTGGTCCGCTGGCTGCTGCATCGGATGATCAAGCGCCTGACCGCCACCAGCTCCCAGGCTTCGATGCCCGCGATGCTCAAGCCGTTGCGCGAGCGCGTGAAGGACACCCCCGACGGGCAGTTCGTCCCGGAGCGGCGACGGCAGCGGGCCGAGGCCATCGGCTCGGTGCTGCGCAGTCTCGTCACCGCGGTGGTCTTCAGCATGGCCGCGCTGCTGGTCATCGGCGAGCTCGGCTTCAACCTGGGCCCGCTGCTGGCCAGCGCCGGGATCATCGGCGTCGCCGTGGGCTTCGGTGCGCAGAGCCTGGTCAAGGACCTCATCGCCGGCCTGTTCATGCTGCTGGAGGACCAGTACGGCGTAGGCGACTCGGTCGACCTGGGCGACGCCACCGGCGTGGTGGAGACGGTCGGCCTGCGCGTGACGACCGTCCGCGACGCCCGCGGCGTGCTCTGGTACGTGCGCAACGGCGAGATCGTCCGGGTGGGCAACAAGAGTCAGGGCTGGGCGATGGTGGTCATCGACCTGCCGATCGGTTTCGTCAGCTCCGAGCAGGCCGGTGCCGTGCTGCGTACGGCGGCGCTCGACCTTGCGCAGGACCCGCAGCACGCCACGGAGTTCCTGGAGCCGCCGGAGGTGGTCGGCGTGGAACAGCTCACCGTGGACGGTGCGGTGGTCCGGACGATCGCCAAGACCACGGCGGACGGGCAGGCCGCCGTCCAGCGGGAGCTGCGCCGCCGGCTGGTGGACGCGCTGGAGGAGTCCGGGCTCGCCCAGCAGATCGCCGCGTCCCGCCTGGCGCCGCGGGCGGCCGTACCGCAGCCGTACGCCGCGCCGGAATCTGACACTCGCCCGGGCGGAGCGACCTGACCTGGGCGGATCCCCCATCGGTGGATGCCTGGATCGGCCGAAAGGTCGCTGATCCACCCGTACGCCCTAGCCATGAGTCGGACGATCGGGCAGAATCCGCAGAAGCATCTGCACATGCACCGTCACGTTCCGCGCAGTGCTCAATGGGCTGATGGGCTCACCCGGCGGCATAGCGGTCTCCGGGCGCAGGGGCCGACCACGCGCAGCCCGCCGCGGACGTGCCCGACCGCCGCCGCGATCCGACGGCCGTCCGCGAACGATGGGGGGCCCGGTGTCCGACGACACACCTGCCGCGCCGTCGGCACACCCCGCCGACGCGGTGAGCCCGGAGCGCCAGGTCACGTTCCGTGACGTGTTCGCCGTCCGGGAGTACCGCGCCATGTATTCGGCGCTGCTGGTGAACTGGATCGGCGACTACCTGGCCCGGGCCGCGATCACGGTCCTGGTGTACCAGCGCACCGAGTCGGTGATGTTGTCCGCGGCGTCGTTCGCGATCGGCTACCTGCCGTGGATCGCCGGCGGGCCCCTGCTCGCGGCGCTCGCGGAGCGGTATCCGTACCGGCGGGTCATGGTGATCTGCGACCTGTCGCGGATGGCGCTGATGGCGCTGGTGGCGGTGCCGCAGATTCCCGTCCCGGCGTTGCTGGTGGTGGTCTTCCTCGCGATGCTGGCAGGTCCGCCCACCCAGGCGGCCCGCTCGGCGCTGCTGCCGCTGCTGCTGGGCCGCGACCGGATGGTGGTGGCGCTGGCGGTCAACACCACGACCGCGCAGGCGGCGCAGGTGTTCGGCTACTTCGTCGGTGCGACCGTCGCCGCCGCGGTCAATCCGCGGCTCGCGATCGCGATGGCCACGGTCGGGTTCGGGCTGTCGGCGGCACTGCTGCTCAGCGGTGTCCGGGCCCGGCCGGCCGCCGTCAGCCCGGCCCAGCGCGCCCCCCTGCTGCGCGAGACCGGCGAGGGCTTCAAGATCGTCTTCGGTACGCCGGTGCTCGCCGCGATCGGCGCGCTGGCCGTGACGCTGACCATCTTCGCGATCGTGCCCGAGGGGCTGGCGGCGGCGTGGGCGGCGCAGGGCAATCCGGATCCGGCCACCCGGGGGCTGCACCAGGGCATGATCATGGCGGCCGGGCCGGTCGGGTGGGTCATCGGCGGCGTACTGATCAGCCGGTTCGTTCGGCCGAGCGTCCGGCAGCGGCTGATCCGGCCGCTGGCGGTCGCCGCGCCGATGGCCCTGGTCCCCGCGCTCGCCGCTCCCCCGGCGCAGGTGGTGGCGCTGCTGACGCTGCTGTCCGGGATCGCGCAGGGCGGCCTGCTGCCCACGCTCAACGCGATGTTCGTGCTGGCCCTGCCGCACGGGTTCCGGGCCCGGGCGTTCGCGGTCATCCAGGGCAGCATGCAGCTGGCCCAGGGTGGCGCGGTGCTGGCCACCGGCCTGCTGGCAGAGCACGCCGCGGTGCCGACGGTCGTCGGGCTGTGGAGTGTCGGCGGCACGCTGCTGATGGCCGCGCTCGCGGCCCGGTGGCCACGAACCGCACGCTTCGAGGCCGCCATCGCGGCAGCCGCGGAGTCGGCCCCCGCGCCGCCGGCGGCCGCCCCACAAGCAACCGCACCCTCGCAGGCCACGCCGCCGATGACCGCGCCGCCGGTGGCCGCGCCGCAGACAGCGACGTCACAGACCGCTGGGCCGCCGAAGGTTGCGCCGCAGAACGCCGGCCCACAGACGCACCCGGCGCCGGGCCGCCCCACCACGCCCGGCGCCCCGCGGGCGGCGGCTGGCACACTGGACGGGTGAGCGCAGCCAACCCTCAGCCGAACTCCCTGCCGGTGACCCCGGCGCCCGGAACGGATCCGGCACCCGCCACGCCCGAGGAGGCGAGCTTCTTCGTCGCCGTGGGCGGTGAGCCGACGTTCCGCCGGCTGGTGGCCGCGTTCTACGCGGGCGTGGCCGATGATCCGCTGCTGCGCCCGATGTATCCGGAGGAGGATCTCGGCCCGGCCGCCGACCGGCTGGCGCTGTTCCTCATGCAGTACTGGGGCGGCCCGAACACGTACTCGGCGCAGCGGGGGCATCCGCGGCTGCGGATGCGGCACGCGCCGTTCCGGGTGGGGCCCGCGGAGCGCGACGCCTGGCTGCGACACATGCGGGAGGCGGTGGACTCGCTCGGGCTGCCGGAGCCGCACCACTCCGCGCTGTGGGAGTACATGGAGCGAGCGGCGTATTTCATGGTGAACACCATGGATTCGGAAGAAATACCGCAATAAACGCATCCTGGCGCGGGTCCGGCTCGTTGAGCATGTGTCCAACCGTGTCGCGCCGTAGTCCGGCGCCCGCGGACCCGAGCCCAGGAGCCGCCCATGCGTCGCCGCCTGCTAGCCGCCGTTCTGCCTTTGCTCCTTCTGCCCCAGCTGGTCCTGCTCGGTGTCGGCAGCCCGGCGGTCGCGGACATCGCCCAGCCTGCGGTCGTCTCCGCCGATCCGGTCGACTACACGCCGCACGTGCTGGACGGGACCGTGTGGACCGTTGCGGTCGTCGGTGACATCGTCGTGGTCGGCGGCGCCTTCACCAAGGTGACGGACAGCACCGGAAAGCTGACGTTCAATCGGCGAAACATCTTCGCGTACGGGCTGCGCACCGGCGCGATCACGGCGTTCGCCCCGGAGGTCGACGGCGCGGTGTACGCGCTGGCCGCGGGCCCCACCAACACGGTCTACGTCGGCGGGGTCTTCAAGACCGTGAACCGGGTCGCCCAGCGCGGCCTGGCCCGGCTTTCGCTGCTCAACAGCGCGCGGATCGTCTCGTTCACCGCGAGGATCAACTGGGGTGACGTGCGGGCGATGGCGATCTCCGGCAGCCGCCTCTACGTCGGCGGCACGTTCTCCGCGATCAACGGAAAGACACGGGTGGGCCTGGCCCGGCTCAGCATCGCGAACGGCGGGGTGGACCTCGGCTTCGACCCGAAGTTGTCCGCGCCCGGGATCGACCGTACCCGGGTCGAGCATTTCGACATCTCCCCGGACGGCACCAAGCTCATCGCGGTGGGCGCACTGTTGCGGGCGAACGGCCTGGACCGGACACAGATCGTCATGTACGACGTATCCGGCGCGTCCGCCGTGGTCACCGGCTGGTACACCAACGTGTACAAGCAGCCGTGCATGGCTGGTTTCGACACCTACCTGCGTCAGGTGAAGTTCTCCCCCGACGGCCAGTACTTCGTCGTGGTGGCCACGGGACGGGCGGCCTCGCCGAGCTCGATGTGCGACTCCGCGGCCCGCTTCGACGTGGCCGGCGACGGCGCGCACGACCCGACCTGGGTGCAGCGCACCGGCGGGGACTCGCTGTACGCGGTGGCGGTCACCGGCCCGGCGGTGTACGTCGGCGGGCATCAGCGCTACCTGGACAACCCGAACGGGACGGACAGCTCCGGTCCCGGCCCGGGTGCGGTGTCCCGGCCGGGCATCGGCGCGCTGGACCCGGCCACCGGCAGGGCGCTGCCGTGGAATCCGACACGGTCGCGGGGGGTCGGCGTCCGGGTGTTCGTGGCCGTGCCGAGCGGGCTGATCGTGGGCTCGGACACGACCATGCTCGGCCGCGAATATCACGGCCGGATCGGAATGTTCCCGCTGGCCTGACGTCCAGTGACGGCGAAGGGGGCCCGACCGGGCCCCCTTCGGCACGTTTCGAAGCGATCGCCGGGGCAGGGTCACGCTGAGCTGCTGCGGAAGCGGACTCAGCGGCGGGTGCTACAGCAGCGCGCCCTCGTCGTGCAGCCAGTCGACGAAGGAGGTCGCCACCGCGGCACCACAGTCGAGCATTTCGACCAGCAGGGCGTCGTGCGCACCGGAGTTGAGCGGCACCTGCAGCTCGGCGTAGATCGGTAGCTGGCCCCGCTCGGTCGGGTCACCGACGTACGCCTTGCAGAAGCGCCGGGTGTGGTTCCACTCGTTGACCACGCGATAGGCGCGGTCGGCCCAATCGGGCGGGACGGTGGTGTGCGGGCGAGCACGCATCACGAGAATCTCGTCGTCAGGCCCCTCGAGCGTGAACAGCACCGCGTGCCGTTCCCACATCGCCAGCAGGCTCCCGCCGCCGTCAGCGAGAAACCGGATGTCGAGCAGATCGAGGGCCTTGCCGATCCGCGCCAGCGTGACCGGCGCGATCTGGTCGGGTTGATCGATCGTGGACAGATCGGTCGGGGAACCGGACTTTCCGGGCTCCCGCTGCGCCGGAACCCCGACGCGGACGTTGCTCTGCAACGCCACCTCTCCGCCGGTCTGCGGCCGGCCGCCCCCGGTCGATCCGGGACGCCATGACCACCACGGCATCGTTGTACACCTCACTCCCCAGAGGCCCTCGCCGGACGTAGCGGTGGACCCGGAGGCAGACGGTACCCGTACAGGTCCCGGAGGTCATCCCCCCAACGAGAGGGCGAAGCCGGTTGGCCGAGGCTCCATCACCCGAACGGGTGAGTCGCTATAGGCGTAACGGCCAGATCTTGGACCGGCTGTAGCCACGCAACTCCATATGGTGCGGAAAGTCCCACCCAGCGTCCCGCCATGCACACCCTTGTATCCGGAGCGTCCACATCGGCCGGTCCCAGGAACCCCATCCGGGACACCGCCTGAACGAGCCGTTGCGGCACGTCGACCCGTCCGCCGTCCGGCAGCATCACCACCAGCGCCACGTGATCCAGCAGGGCGTCGCGCACCGCCCGCTGGCCGACCGCCCGGTCACCGAGCGCACCGGCCGTGACAGCGCGCAGCGTGCCGGCGGCGGCCGCCGCCAGCCGGGCCAGTTCGGCCGCCGCGACCGCCTCGACCGGGCGCACCGCCGAGGGCGGCAACGGCCAACGCCACGCCGCGTCCCGGCGCGACGGCAGCGCCGCATCCCCGCGGGCCAACGCGTCCAGCAGGTCGGCCGCGGACACCGTGGCGTCCACCGGGCCCGTCCCCGCCACCTCGCGGGTGACCAGCACCCCCCACGGCAGCCGGGCCCACAACGCGGTACGGCCTTCCCCGCCCCGCAGGCGCACCGGGGCGCCCGGGTCGAGCCGCGTCAGCCGCGCCAGGTACGCCCCGGCGTCCTTGACGCCGGTCAGACCGTGTCCCGTCATGACCGACTGCACCGAGCGCAGCGAGGGCCAGGAGGGCATGACTCAACCAGCACCGTCATGACCGACTGCACCGAGCGCAGCGAGGGCCAGGAGGGCATGACTCAACCAGCACCCTCATGACCGACTGCACCGAGCGCAGCGAGGGCATGACAGCCAGCACCGTCATGACACCAGGTACGGGGTCAGGAACTGGCGTTCCGGCATGGTGAGCCGGCGCGGATGGCCGTTGGCCAGGTCGTACGGCACGCAGACCGACTTCGCCCGGCTGGCCAGCACGTCCGCGTCGAACAGCTCGTACGAGACCGTGAACGAGGCCGCCCGCAGCTGCGAGACCCACATCTCGACGCGCACCGGCTCGCCGTAGTCCACCGGGCGCAGGTAGTCGATCTCGTGCCGGGCGATGACGATGCCGTCCTCGAAGGAGGTCAGCCCCATCGCCTTGGCGCCGACGAAGAACATCGCGACGCGCGCCTCCTCGTAGAGCGTGAGGAAGCGCGCGTTGTTGACGTGGCCGTACGCGTCCAGGTCGGACCAGCGCACGGCCGCGTCGTACACGAAACGGTGTGGATCAGTCACGCGTCAGCTTGCGGTAGGTGACCCGGTGTGGCCGAGCCGCCTCGGCGCCCAGCCGGTCGATCTTGTTCTTCTCGTACGCCTCGAAGTTGCCCTCGAACCAGAACCACTTGTCCGGGTCCTCCTCGGTGCCTTCCCACGCGAGCATGTGGGTGGCCACCCGGTCGAGGAACATCCGGTCGTGGGAGATGACCACGGCGCAGCCGGGGAACTCCAGCAGCGCGTTCTCCAGGCTGGACAGCGTCTCCACGTCGAGGTCGTTGGTCGGCTCGTCGAGCAGGATCACGTTGCCGCCGATCTTCAGCGTCAGCGCGAGGTTGAGCCGGTTGCGCTCGCCGCCGGAGAGAACCTTGACCGGCTTCTGCTGGTCCGGGCCCTTGAAGCCGAACGCGGCCACGTACGCCCGCGACGGCATCTCCACCTTGCCGACCATGAGGTGATCCAGGCCGTCGGAGACGACCTCCCACACGGTCTGGTCGCCGCCGAGGCCGGCGCGGTTCTGGTCGACGTACGAAAGCTGGACGGTCTCGCCGACCCGGACCGTGCCGGTGTCCGGCTGCTCGAGGCCGACGATCGTCTTGAACAGCGTGGTCTTGCCGACGCCGTTGGGGCCGATGATGCCGACGATGCCGTTGCGCGGCAGCGAGAACGACAGGTTGTCGATCAGCACCCGCTCGTCGAAGCCCTTGACCAGGTCCTTGACCTCGATGACGGTGTTGCCCAGGCGCGGGCCCGGCGGGATCTGGATCTCCTCGAAGTCCAGCTTGCGGGTCTTCTCCGCCTCGGTGGCCATCTCCTCGTAGCGCTCCAGGCGAGCCTTGCTCTTGGTCTGGCGCGCCTTGGCGTTACTGCGCACCCACTCCAGTTCCTCGGATAGGCGCCGCTTGAGCTTGGCGTCCTTGCGCCCCTCGACCGCCAGGCGGGCCGCCTTCTTGTCCAGGTACGTCGAGTAGTTGCCCTCGTACGGGTACGCCCGGCCGCGGTCCAGCTCCAGGATCCAGTTGGCCACGTTGTCCAGGAAGTACCGGTCGTGGGTGATCGCGATGACCGTGCCCGCGTACTTGGCGAGGTGCTGCTCCAGCCACTGCACGCTCTCGGCGTCCAGGTGGTTGGTGGGCTCGTCGAGCAGCAGCAGGTCGGGGGCCTCCAGCAGCAGCTTGCACAGGGCGACGCGGCGACGCTCGCCACCGGAGAGCTGGCTGACGTCGGCGTCCGGCGGCGGGCAGCGCAGCGCGTCCATCGCGAGTTCGAGCTGGGAGTCGACGTCCCACGCGTCCGCGTGGTCCAGCTCCTCCTGGAGCTTGCCCATCTCCTCCATCAGCTCGTCGGAGTAGTCCGTGGCCATCTGCTCGGCGATCTTGTTGAACCGCTCCAGCTTGGCCTTGGTCTCCGCGACCGCCTCCTCGATGTTGCCGAGGACGGTCTTGGCGTCGTTGAGCTTCGGTTCCTGAGCCAGCATGCCGACCGTGAAGCCGGGCATCAGCCGGGCCTCGCCGTTGCTCGGCATGTCCAGGCCCGCCATGATCTTCAGCAGGCTGGACTTACCGGCCCCGTTCGGGCCGACCACACCGATCTTGGCGCCCGGCAGGAAGTTCAGCGTCACGTTGTCGAGCACGACCTTGTCGCCGTGCGCCTTGCGCGCCTTCTCCAGGACGTAAATGAACTGGGCCACGGTGCGCCCTACCTCCGTGATCGTGAAATGCGGAGCCGGATGCAGCTACGCGGTCTGGCCGCGGACCGGCCGAGGTCGGGGGACAATCTTTCCACCCCGCCGAACCGGCTCCCACGTCAACCCCGGCGAGACGCCCTGGATTCCCCGCCGATCACCCGGCCGCGGCCATCTGGATCTCCACCCGCCCGTCCTTGTGACGGATCAGCAAGCGCTGCGCGGTCACCGTGAACACCGTGCCGTCCTGCGACTTGACCTTGTACTCGTCCCCGTCCTGCTGCACCCCCTCCAGGAACAGCGCGGTCTCCCCCTCGATCCACTTGGCCGCCTCGCCGCCGCGGTTGGCGTGGTAGAACAGCTGGCCCGCTTCGTCGCGGCAGATCCAGATCGCGGAGGTTTGCGTACGCAACAGCAGCGCGATGTGCAGAGTGCCCCGCGCGCCGTGGCTCGGGGCCACGGCCTGGGTCTCCTCCCGGCAGTCCTGGACGCTCGCCGACGGCACCGGCTGCGGCCCGTTCTGTGCCTGATTGTCGGTTGTTCCTCGCCGCTGCCAGGACGCCAGCGCCAGGCCCCCCGAGACCCCGATGATGATCAGGAAGACGGTGGCGAGAACCACAGGCAGCAGTAACGGCCTGCGTGCCGGGGAATGATCGTCGGACAGTTCCACCTGACAAGGATGGCACCCGATCGCCATCCCACGGCAAGCCCCACCCCGCTACGCACAGTAGGCTCGGCATAGGGGAAGAAACGACCCGGAGGTGCACTCAGCGTGGCCGAACGCAGTTCCTTCGTCGTAGTCGCCAACCGCCTGCCCGTCGACGAGGTCACCACCACCGACGGGGAACGGCAGTGGCGGCCCAGCCCGGGAGGGCTCGTCACCGCCCTGCACCCGGTGCTCGTCCAGCGCCAGGGCACCTGGATCGGCTGGGCCGGCGGGGACGGCGACGCGCCGGAGCCGTTCGAGCTGGAGGGCATCCGGATCCACCCGGTGCCGCTGAGCGCCGACGAGCTGGAGCGCTATTACGAGGGCCAGTCGAACGCCACCATCTGGCCGCTGTACCACGACGCGGTCGAGACCCCGGTCTACAAGCGGCGATGGCGCGAGGCGTACCGGGTGGTCAACCAGCGGTTCGCCCGGGCCGCCGCGGAGGTGGCCGCGGAGGGCGCCACGGTCTGGGTGCAGGACTACCAGCTCCAGCTCGTGCCCGCGATGCTCCGCGAGATGCGACCCGACCTGCGGATCGGCTTCTTCCTGCACATCCCGTTCCCGCCGATCGAGCTGTTCATGCAGATGCCGTTCCGGGCCGAGGTGTTGCGCGGGTTGCTCGGCGCGGACCTGGTCGGTTTCCAGCAGCGGCTGGCCGCGCAGAACTTCGTCCGGCTCGCCCGGCACCTGCTCGGACTGCGCTACGAGGGACAGTCCATCCAGGTGGACGGGCGGAAGGTCAAGGCCGGGGCGTTCCCGATCAGCATCGACACCCGCGAGATGGAACGCATGGCCGCCGACCCGTCCGTGCAGGCCCGGGCCAAGCAGATCCGCGCCGAGCTGGGCGACCCGGAGACGATCATCCTCGGCGTGGACCGGCTCGACTACACCAAGGGCATCGAGCTGCGCCTCAAGGCGTTCCGCGAGCTGCTGGCCGACGGCAAGCTCACGGTCGGCGACGCGGTGATGGTCCAGGTCGCCACGCCCAGCCGGGAGCGGGTCGAGCACTACCAGACACTGCGCGTCCGGGTGGAGCGCGAGGTCGGCCGCATCAACGGCGAGTTCGGCAAGGTCGGGGTGCCCGCGGTGCACTACCTGCACCAGTCGTACAGCCGGCAGGAGCTTGCGGCCATGTACGTCGCCGCGGACGTCATGATGGTCACCCCGTTGCGCGACGGCATGAACCTGGTCGCCAAGGAGTACGTGGCCTGCCGCGGCGACGCGGGCGGCGCGCTGGTGCTCAGCGAGTTCGCCGGGGCGGCCACGGAGCTGCGGCAGGCGTTCCTGTGCAACCCGCACGACCCCGACGGGGTCAAGGAGGCACTGCTGCGCGCCGTGGGCGCCGAGCCGCCCGAGCTGAAACGGCGGATGCGCGTCATGCAGCGGCACCTGCGTACGCACGACGTGGCGTCGTGGGCCCAGTCGTTCCTCACCGAACTGGGCGCTATCGACGCCTCCTGATCAGCCCAGTGCGGTCACCACGTCGCCGACCACCACGACCGCGGGAGGGCGGATGCCCGCCTCGGACACGGCGTCGGCGACCTCGCCGAGCGTGCTACGCAGCACCCGCTGAGCGTCCGTCGAGCCCTCCTGGACGACCGCGGCCGGGGTGTCCGCCGCCCGGCCCTCGGCCAGCAGGCGCGCCGCGATCCGGGAGAGATTCTTCAGCCCCATGAGGATCACCAGCGTGCCGCGCAGCCGGGCCAGCGCCGCCCAGTCCACCAGCGACGACGGATCCTCGGGCGCCACGTGGCCCGAGACCACGGTGAACTCGTGCGCGACACCACGGTGGGTGACCGGGATGCCGCCCAGTGCAGGGGCGGCGATCGAACTGGTCACGCCGGGCACCACGGTCACCGGCACGCCGGCCTTGGCGCACGCGACGACCTCCTCACCGCCGCGGCCGAACACGAACGGGTCGCCGCCCTTGAGGCGTACGACGAACTTGCCCGCCTGGGCCCGCTCCACGAGGATCCGGTTGATCTCCTCCTGCGCCGCCGCCGGCCCGTACGGGATCTTGGCGGCGTCCACGAACTCGACCTCGGGGCGCAGCTCACCCAGCAGCATGCCGGGCACCAGCCGATCGGCAACCACCACGTCCGCCGCGGCCAGCAGCCGCCGGCCCTTGACCGTGATCAGTTCCGGGTCGCCCGGCCCGGAGCCGACCAGTGCGACATGCCCGCCCTCCGCGGAGGCGTGAGCGGGCACACCGGGCGAGCGCCCCGCCGGAACCGCGGCCAGGGGCCCGGACTCCAGTGCCGCGGCGACGACGTCGCGGACGGCCAGGGCGCGGCGCCGGTCACCGTCGTCGGTGACCGCCACGGTGACCGCGCCGTGCCGGGTCACCGCGGGCGTCCAGGCGGTCGCGGCAGTCCGGTCGTCGGCCCGTACGCAGAACACCCGGGCCGCCTCGGCGGCCTCGCTGACCTGCGCCGCGGCCACGGGGTCGTCGACCGCGACCTGGATCAGCCAGGCGCCGTCCACATCGGCCGGAACGAACCGGCGCGCGTGCCAGGTGACCCGCCCCGCATCGACGTGACCGCGCAGCGCCGGCGTCAGCTCCGGAGCGACCACCTCGACGCGGGCGCCCGCCGCCAGCAGCGCGGGGACCCGGCGGGTGGCGACTGCGCCGCCCCCGACGACGAGCACCCGCCGGTCGTCCAGGCGCAACGCGAGCGGATAGAGGTTCACTTCTCCGAGACCCCCGCCGAGTCGAACGTGGCCACGTCGTGCAGGACCCGCACCGCGGCGGCCACGACCGGCAGCGCGAGCACCGCGCCTGTGCCCTCGCCGAGGCGCAGCCCGAGATCCAGTACGGGCGTGAGCCCGAGATGGGCCAGGGCCACCGTGGCGCCCGGCTCGGCGGACCGGTGACCCGCCACCATCGCGGCCACCGCGTCCGGCGCGAACGCCGCCGCGGCCAGCGCCGCCGCGGTCGCGATGACCCCGTCGACGATCACCGGCACCCGGCGCGCCGCCGCGCCCAGCATGAACCCGGCCAGCGCGGCATGCTCCAGCCCGCCGACCGCCACGAGCACCCCGAGCGGGTCGGCGGGGTCGGGGCGGTGCCGGGCCAGCGCGTCGCCGACCACCGCGACCTTCCGCGCGTACGTGGGATCGTCCACTCCGGTGCCGCGGCCGGTCACCGCGGCCGCGTCGGAGCCGGTGAACGCCGCGATCAGCGCGGCGGCCGGGGTGGTGTTCGCGATGCCCATGTCGCCGCCGATCAGGGCGGCCGCGCCGCCGTCGACCAGCGCGTTCGCGACCCGGATGCCCACCTCGACGGCGGCGCGCGCCTCGTCGCGGGTCAGGGCCGGCTCCGCCGCGAGGTCGCGGGTGCCGCGGCGCACGTTGGCGTCCAGCAGGTTCGGGGCGTCGCCCGGCACGGGGACCTTCACCCCCACGTCGACCACGAGCACGTCCGCACCGGCCTGGCGGGCGAACGCGTTGACCACGGCCCCACCGGCGACGAAGTTCGCCACCATCTGCGCGGTGACCTCCTGCGGCCACGGCGTGACCCCCTGGGCGTGCACGCCGTGGTCCCCGGCGAACACGGCGACGCTCGCCGGTTGCGGCAGCGGGGGCGGGCACGCGCCGGCCAGCCCGGCCAGCCGTACCGAAAGATCCTCGAGGGCGCCCAGCGAACCCGCCGGCTTCGTCAGGCGGGCCTGCAGGTCGCGGGCCGCCGCCATGGCCGCGGGGTCCGCGGGCGCGATGGCCGCCAGCGTCGTCTCCAAGGTCACTGTCGCTCCTTCAGCACGTCGGTCAGGGTCGCGATGAACGCGTCCGTGGTCGCAGTGTCGCGCACCGCCACCCGGAGCCAATCGGCGCCCAGCCCCGGAAAGGTGTCGCCACGCCGCACCGCGTAGCCGCGTCTGCGCAGCTCAAGGCGCACCTCGGCGGCATCGGGCAGGCGCATCGCCACGAACGCGCTCGCCGGATCCCCCGCAACAGTGACCTGCGGCACGTCCGCGAGGCGTTCCACCAGGTGGGCACGCTCGGCCGCCATCTCCGCGGCGATGCGGCGTTCCGCGGCGACCGCCGTCGGCGACGCGCACGCGGTCGCGGCGGCCAGCGCCGGGGTGGACACCGCCCACAGCGGCTGCGCCGCGGCCAGCCGGGGCAGCAGGTCGGCGGGGCCGAGCAGGTAGCCGATGCGCAGCCCGGCCAGACCCCACGTCTTGGTGAGGCTGCGCAGCACCACCAGGCCGGGCAGGTCGCGGCGCCCGGCCAGCGACTCCGGCTCCCGCGCGACGCCCGCCCGGTGGGTGGTGTCCGCGAACGCCTCGTCCACCACGAGGACCCGGCCGGGCCGGGCCAGCGCCGCCACATCGGCGGCCGGATGCAGCACCGACGTCGGGTTCGTGGGGTTGCCGACGAACACGAGCTCGGAATCCTCCGGCACCAGCGCCGGGTCGAGGCGGAACCCGTCCGCCTCGGACAGCAGCACCCGGTCGACGTCGTGCCCGGCGTGGCGCAGCGCCGCCTCCGGCTCGGTGAACTGCGGGTGCACGACCACCGGGCGCACGGCCCCGCGCAAGGCCTGGGCGAGCAGCACGAACGCCTGCGCCGCGCCCGCGGTGAGCAACACCTCGCCCGGGTCGCGGCCGTGCCGGGCCGCGACCGCCGCGGTGGCCAGGGTGGCATCCGGGTACGCCGCCAGTTCGCTCAGCGACGCCGTGATCGGCTCGGCGAGCCAGGCGGGCAGCGGTTGCTGCCGCACGTTGACGGCGAGGTCGATCAGACCCGGCTCCACCTCGGCGTCGCCGTGGTGACCGAGCGCCTCCTCGATCGGCTTCGTCACGGCCCCAGCATGCCGGATGAGGATCGGACGCTCACTTCGGCCGTTCCGTACAAACATGAGAGGTTTTGCCATACCTTCAGAAACGTGCTGCGCAGCCGACTCGCCGACGCCATCCGGTTCACCCCACTGGTCCGTGCCGGGCTCATCGCCGGGCTCGTCGTCGCCGGCCTGGTCTTCCCCCTCGCAGCGATCGCCGGTATCGGGGCCCGGGAGGGCACCGACGCCCTGGAGAACATGTCCGACGAGCTCACGGTCGTACCGTCGGCCCAGACCACGTACGTGTACGCCAACGACGGCCGGACGCTGCTCACGATGTTCTACGAGGAGCACCGCAAGCCGACCAGGCTCACGGACATGTCGCCGTACATCGCGCAGGCGATCGTCGCGGCCGAGGACACCCGCTTCTACCAGCACCACGGCGTCGACCCCAAGGGTGTGGTCCGCGCGTTCGTCGCCAACCAGCAGGCGGGTGGCGTCTCCCAGGGCGCGTCGACACTCACGATGCAGTACGTCCGGATGGCCCTGCGCGACGGCGCGAAAACCCCGCGGGAGGCGCTGGCCGCCACCGAGCAGACCACCGCCCGCAAGCTGCGCGAGATGCGGCTCGCCATCGAGCTGGAGAAACGCGTCACCAAGCAGGAGATCCTGGAGCGCTACCTCAACTCCGCGTACTACGGCCACCGCGCGTACGGCATCTTCGCCGCATCGCAGATCTTCTTCTCCACGACGCCGAAGAACCTGACCCTCACCCAGGCCGCACTGCTCGCCGGGCTGGTCAAGGCGCCCAGCGCGTACGATCCGGCCAGCCGGGACCAGCAGGCGGCCACCGAACGGCGCAACTACGTCATCGACCAGATGCTCAAGATGGGCACGATCACCGCGGCCCAGGCCACGACCGCGAAGAACTCCCCCATCGCACTGCGGCTCACCACCCCGCCGAACGACTGCGTCAGCATGACCAAGGCGCACAACAACTGGGGCTTCTTCTGCGACTACCTGCGTACGTGGTGGATGGAGCAGCCCGCGTTCGGGGCGACACCGATGGAACGCGAAGAGGCCCTGCGCCGCGGCGGCTACCGGATCGTCACCACCCTCGATCCGAAGATCCAGACGTCGGCGTTCAAGCACGTGCTGAACAAGGAGCCGCGCCGCAGCCCGTACGCCCACGGCGAGGTCGTCATCCAGCCCGGCACCGGCCGTGTCGTCGCGATGGCGGTGAACCGGAGGTACTCGCTGGACCAGCGCCACAACGGCGAGCACAGCGACCCGGCGAAACGGCGCGCCGGACTCAAGGGTAACTACCCCAACACGGTCAACCCGCTGCTCGGCGGCGGGGACATGGCCGGCTACCAGGCCGGATCCACCTTCAAGATCTTCACGATGCTGGCCGCGCTGAGCCGCGGCCTGCCGCTGTCCACATCGATCATGGCCCCGCAGAAGTACGTGTCCAGGTACATCACCACCCGTGGCCGCGCCTCCTGCGGCAGGCACTGGTGCCCGCAGAACGACAACAAGTCGATGAGCGGCGTGCAGACCATGTGGAGCGGGTTCGGCAAATCCGTCAACACGTACTGGGTGCAGGTCGAGGAACGGATCGGCGCCCGCTACGCGGTGCGGATGGCCGAACGGCTCGGGCTGAAATGGCGTACCAGCGTGGACCGGACCCTGGCCAGCCCCGCGCACGCGAACGACTGGGGCGCGTTCACGCTCGGCGTCAGCGACGTCACCCCGATCGAGATGGCGAACGTGTTCGCCACGGTCGCGGCCCAGGGCCTCTACTGCGAGCCGATCCCGGTGAGCGCGATCACCAACCCGGACGGGACCAGCACCGCGTACCAGGGGGTCGCCGTCGCCTGGCCCCGCTGCCACCAGGCACTGACGAGGGCCGTCGCCAGGGCCGCCACGGACGCCGCCCGCTGCGTGACCGGCTACGGCGCCGCCCGCGGCAGTTGCGGCGGCTGGTCCACCTCCCCCATGGTGTACGGCGTCCTGCGCCGGCCGGTGGCCGGCAAGAGCGGCACGACCGACAGCAACCGGACCGCGTGGTTCTGTGGCTTCACCCCGCAACTGGCGGCGGCGGCGTTCGTGGCGGATCCGGACAACCCGAAGCACTACGTCGGGTCGGGCCGCAGCACGATGTCGAAGTTCACCGTGGCCCAGACGCTGCGCGATGCACTGGAGGGCCAGCCGGAGCTGAAATTCGCCCCGCCACCCGACCGCCTGGTGTACGGAGGAAACCGCACCCTCCACCGGACCTTCCACCACCGGCTACGGCACTCGTAGCGAGCCGTTCCCCGCCGACGCGCGCCGCGGCCTCCCGGCGTACCTGAATGTCAGGCCGCGTCGCGGGCTTCGCGACCGCGCCGGCGACGCCCGCCCGGACGCCAGTTCGGGTCGCGCCCGGTCAGCCCGACCACCTTCGCCAGCAGCGTCGGCTCGTCCTCCAGATCCGTCATCGCACCGGTGGCCGCTGCCCGGTCTGCCGCCCGCTGCGGGGACAGGAACTCGGCCAGCGCATGCAGGATCCGCGGGTCCGCGGCGAAGTCCTGCCCGGTCGCCCGGGCCAGGTCCCAGCCGTGCACGGTGAGCTCGTTGATCGCCACCGCTGCCAGTTCCGACGCGGGCCGGGTCACGCCGTCGGCCTGCGCGGTGCCCGCCCACGCTCCCGGATGCTTCCACGCGGTCGCCAGGTCCTCCAGCAGAGCGGGCAGCTGGCTGCGCCAGTGCGACGGCAGGTGCACCGCCGACGGTTCCGGCGCGGGGACGGCGGTCCCGGGGGCACCCGACTCCTTCCGGGCGACCTGGGTGAACGCGAGACTCAAGACCATGAGGTGATCCAGCAGGTCGCCGACCGACCACCGGTCACACGGCGTGGACGCCGTCAGGTCGTCGTCGGTGACGCCCAGCAGCAGCGCCCTCAGCTGACGAACCGACGGGTCGAAGTCGAGCGGCACACGGTCGGTCACGATCCTGCTCCTCCCGTCACCCGGGCGTGTTTGCGCTCTTCACGTTACGTCGACCAGGTGGACGTCCGCTGCCTCACACGGAGCCGCCGGCCACATCCACCGTGTCGGCCTCGACGGCCGACGCCCCGGCCGGTGGGGGTACGGCCGCGTGCACCGTGGGCTGCAGCGGCACGGCCACATGCGCCGCGGACAGCTGCGGCACGGCCGCATGCTCCCCGGACAGCTGCGGCACGGCAGGGCGCGCCGCAGGCAGCGGCGGCACGGCCGCGTGTGCCACCGGCTGCGACGGCACGGCGGGGCTCGCCACCGGATGCGACAGCACGGCGGGGCTCGCCACGGGCCGGGGCGGCACCGGCGGTTGTCCCAGGGGCTGGAGTGGCACCGGCGGTTGTCCCAGGGGCTGGAGTGGCACGACTGCCTTCGGCCCGGTCGAGTGGGGCGCACCGGCGGCGGAAGGCCCGTCCAGGGCCGCCGCCACCATCCGGCAGGCGATTTCGGGCGCTGCCGCCCAATGCAGGCCGAGCTGGGACGCATGCACCTGGCGCCAGACGAATCCCTCCGGGTCACCGCCGGCCCACGTCCAGGCGGGGGTCTGACCGGCCCGCGGCGTCACGACCGCCCGGTGCTGCTTGTACCCGGTGATCCGGGCGCCCGCCGGGGCCAGCACCGAGGTCACCGGCGCGGTCGCCTCGCGGTAGCCCGCGACGGTCCGCTCCACGGTCGTCGACGACGCGTCCAGCACCGCGCACATCGGGCGCCCGTCCAGGTCACGCCCCAACCACGGCAGGCCCACACCCTCCGCGACGACCGGACGGCCCTCATGGGCGAACTGCGCCACCAGATTGCACAGCCGCCGGTTGGCGGACAGCTCCTCCGCGTACGCCTCGGGCAGCGCGCCACCGATCATCAGACCCCGGACCCCGGCCGGCAGCGACTCGTCCCGCAGCGGGTCGAAGATCACCACGTCCGCGCCGGCGGCGGCGAGCAGTTCGGCGTTCTCGACGTACGTGTACGGGGCGCCCGGCCCGCCCGCCACAGCGATCACCGGACGGCCCTCCCCGGCCGCGGCACCGTCGCCCGGCGAACCCACCAGGCCCGCCGCGGCCAGGGCATCGCCCGGTGACCACACCGGGCTCGGCAGCGCCGGCGCCGAACCGGCGAGCGCGAGCAGCCGTTCCAGGTCGAGCGTGGCACTGACGGCCTCACCGAGGCGGCGCACGGCGCGCGCCGCGTCGACCGACCGGTGCGCCACCGGGACCGGGCCCTGCGCCCGCGGGGGCAGCACCGCCGGCAGATCCCCGCGGCGCACCGCGCCGAGCACCGGCATGCCGATGTCGTCCAGCGCGGTCCGCAGGATCTGCTCGTGGCGAGGCGAGGCGACCCGGTTGAGGATCACACCCCCGAGGTGCACCATCTCGTCGAACATCCGGAAGCCGTGCACGAGCGCCGCGATCGAATGCCCCATCGCGGCCACGTCCACGACGAGCACCACCGGGGCGCGCAGGGCCGCCGCGACTGCCGCCGTACCGTCGATCTCGGGCTGGCCGGTGAGGCTGTCGAACAGGCCCATCGCGCCCTCGACGACCGCGAGGGGCGCGCCGCTCGCGCCGTGCGCGAACAGCGGCGCCACCAGATGCGCGCCGACCAGGCGCGGGTCCAGGTTGCGGCCCGGCCGGCCGGCCGCCAGGCCGAGGTACGCGGCGTCGGTGTGATCCGGGCCCACCTTGAACCCTGCCGCCGGCAGACCACGCGCCGCGGCCGCCGCGAGCAGCCCCACGGCGATCGCGGTCTTCCCGTGCCCGGACGAGGGGGCGCTCACGACAAGGCGCGGCTGGGCGGTCATCAATGGCACTCCCGACGATTACGGTTTCGGCGACGACGTGCTAATGACCGCCGGCGTTCGCACCCTACCCTCCGAGGGCGCGTCCCGGCCGCTGCGCCGCCGCCCGGCCCGGCTACCAGGGCCGCCCGGTAGCCTCTGAGTGTGTACCGGTTCGTGCTGACGCCCCGCTGGCTGGCCGCCGCGGCGCTGACCGTGGCCGCCGCGGTGGTCATGGTCTTTCTCGGTAACTGGCAGTTGCACCGGTATCACGAGCGCAGCGCGATCAACGCCCGCATCGATGCCGCCGACTCGGCCACCCCGAGGCCGCTCACCTCCGTCCTGGACCGGCCCGTGTCGCCCGGCACGGCGGGACCCGCACCCGGAGCGGACCTCGCCTGGACGAAGGTCACCGTCACGGGCCGCTACGACCCGGCCCACGAGATCCAGGCGCGCGGTCGCACGGTTGACGGGGAGGTCGGGTTCGAGATCCTCACCCCGCTGGTGCTCGGCGACGGTACGGCGGTGCTGGTCGACCGCGGGTGGATCCCGCCCGCCCCGGGCGGGGCCATCGCCGCGCCGACCGTGCCACCTGCCCCGGCCGGGCAGGTCACCGTCGTCGGGCAGGTGCACCGCTCGGAGAGCCGCCCAACCCCGGTCGAGCATCGTGACGGGCGTCTGGACACCCGGCGCATCGCCGTGCCCCGGCTGGCCGCCCAGCTCCCCTACCCCGTGTACGGGGCGTACGTCCTGCTGACCGGCCAGACACCAGCGGCGGACAGCGCGTTCGCACGGATCCCCGTCGACCACGAGGACGCGTGGCAGAACGGCGGGTACGCCGTGCAATGGTGGCTGTTCGCCGTGATGGCCGTGTTCGCGTTCGTCTGGCAGGCGCGCAAGGAGGCACGCGGCGAGACGAACGGTGCCCCGCAGCCGACGGACCGCGTGGCGGAGGCTGACCGGCAGCGGGCCGACCAGGGCGGGGACCGGGTCGCGGAGGCCGACCGGCAACGGGCCGGTCGAGGCGGGGACCGGGTGGACGGGTACGACCGGGAGCGCGCCGCGTCCGCGGCTGACCGGCCGGAATAGGGCCGGCGAATTTCGCCGGCGGTCACCGCGCTCGCCTGACGTGTGGGGCCCCGCTAAGGTGCGAGCGTGACCTCCACTGCGGACTCCTCGCCCGGTCAGGACCCCTGGAGCGTACGAGCCGTGCCCGCCGTCCCGGTGCCCGCCGCCCCGGGGCCGGTCGTCGTGCAGATCGGCGACCTGGCCGTCACGTCGACGGTCGTGCACACTCCTGCGGGCGACATTCCCCTGTCGGGCTCGACGTGGCAGGTCAACGACTACTGGCACAACGAACAGAAGATCCCGACGTGGGCGATCATCGCGGCCGTCGTGGGATTCTGCGTGCTGACCGTGTTCAGCCTGCTGTTCCTGCTGGCCAAGGAGACAGTGCCCCGAGGCACCGTGCAGGTCACCGTCACCAACGGCCCCCGCCAGTACGTCTGCCGCATCCCGGTCGCCGACCAGAACCACGTGGCCTTCATCCATCAGCAGGTCAACTACGTGCGCTCGCTGGCGGCGTTGTAGCCGCCGATCTGCCGGACCGTGTCGATGGTGTCCGCCTCCTCCGCCCGCTTGTCGTCGCGGTAACGCAGCACCCGCGCGAAACGCAGCGCCACCCCGCCCGGGTAGCGCGGTGACGCCTGCACCCCGTCGAACGCGATCTCCACCACCTGCTCGGGCCGGACCATGACGACCCACCCGTTGTCCTCCACGGCCAGCTCCGTGAACCGCACGGTCTGCCAGCGCAACAACTCGTCCGTCAGACCCTTGAACGTCTTGCCGAGCATCACGAAGGCGCCCGTACCCGGGTCCCGCGCGCCCAGGTGCAGGTTGGACAGCCAGCCACGACGCCGGCCGTGGCCCCACTCCACCGCGAGCACGACCAGGTCGAGGGTGTGCCTCGGCTTGACCTTCACCCACGCGGACCCGCGGCGACCCACGTCGTACGGTGCGTCGGGGGCCTTGACCACCACCCCCTCCTGGCCTGCGGCCAGGGCCGCCGCGAACGCCTCCAGGCCCTGCTCGGCGGTCTCGACCGTGCGCCGGCCCACGATCAGCCCGGCGGGCACCGCATCGGCCAGGGCGGCCCACCGCTGCCGGCCCGGCTCGTCGAGCAGGTCGACGCCGTCGAGGTGCAACACATCGAAGAAGTACGGAACGAGCGCGGCAGCGTTGGCCGATCCGGACCCGGCGCCGCGCGTCGCGGCGCGACTCGACGTCTCCTGGAACGGCCGGGGACGGCCCTGCCCGTCGAGGGCCATCGCCTCCCCGTCGAGCACCACCTCGCGCACCGGCAGCGCGCGGGCGGCGGCCACGACCCCCGGCAACCGGGCGGTGATGTCGTCCAGGCTGCGCGTGAACACCGCAACCTCGTCGCCCGAACGATGGACCTGTATGCGGATGCCGTCGAGCTTCACATCCACCGTCGCCGGTGCACCGGTCGCCAGCAGGGCGGCGGCGACATCCGGCGCGCTGCCCGCCAGCATCGGGCTCAGCGGGGTGCCGACGCGCAGGTGGATCGCGGCCAGGTCCGGCGCGCCGCCGGTGAGCGCCGCGACCGCGACCTGCTTGAGGTCGCCGCAGAGCAGCAGCGCGCGCCGCACCGCGGTCGGCGGAACCTCCGCGGCGCGCGCGATCGCGTCGGCCAGCAGCCCGGCCTGGGCGCCCTGGCGCAGCTCACCACCGAACAGGCCGACCAGCATGCGCTGCTCGTCGGCCGTCGCCGCGGCGAAAAGGGCGCCCAGCAGCTCGCGGCGACGCGCCTGCGATCCGGCACCCGCGACCACGGCCAGCTCCGCGATCGCCGCGTCGACCTGGGCCACCGTGAGGCTGGGCTCGGCCGCGGGCGGCGGCTGGTCGCGCAGGCTCGCGTAACCGACGCCGGTCTGGCGTTGGCGCAGCTCGCCCGCCAAGTAGGCGGACCCGGCCGCGAGCTCACCGGGATCGAGGCGGCGCAGGGCCGCGGCCAGCAGGTCGACCTTGGCCTTCCGGCCCGACGTGGCTGCGACGGCGGCCGAGGTGGCTGCCAGATCCGAGAACCGCACGGAACTCATCCTGGCAGCCACCCCTGACAATCCGGGCCCGTCGCTCGCATGCCGGGCGACTACGGCAGCTGCCCCCGACGATCCGGGCCCGTCGCTCGCATGCCGGGCGGCTTCGGCGGCCGCCGCCGCGGTCGGGACTCGGACCAGTGCCGGCCGACGCGATGGCGGTCGACCTGGCTCTCAGGCCGGGCGCGGGGGCATCGCGGCGGCGAAGGTCTCGGCGGCGGCCGCGGGTGACGCCTGCGCGGCCACGAAGCCGTCCGGGCGGACCAGGTACAGCCGGCCCGGTTGCAGCGGAGTCTGCGGCGCCGCCGGGAAGACGTGCACCCGCAGGCCCAGCTCGGGAACGTCGGCCGCGTCGATCCCGCCGTACGCGTGCACCTGCCACTCCAGGGCGCGCAGCACGTCGAAGTTGCCGCCCGCCCACGGCAGCCGCCGCCCCACGACGGGGTCGCGGTGGCCCCCGGCACGCCGCTTCGCGTCCGGATCCATCCAGTAGTGGATGCGCAGCTGACCCACGTACCCGAACAGCCGGGAACCGCTGGACGCCTCCGGCAGGGTGCGGACGCCGACCGGTGCGAGCAGCGGCACCACCACCCGGCGCAACGCCCGTGCGGCGAAGCGTTGCGAGGTGATCGCGCCGAAAAACCGGTCCGTCGTACGCACCAGCACCTGTGCGACCGGGCGCCGCTCCGCCTCGTACCGATCGAGCCACGTGTCCCCGGCCCGGCCGTGCACGACGTCGGCCAGCTTGAACGCCAGGTTGTGGGCATCCTGCAGGCCGGTGTTCATGCCCTGGCCGCCGACTGGCGAGTGCACGTGACCGGCGTCGCCCGCCAGGAAGAACGGCCCGTCGCGGAACGCGGCCGCGACCCGGTGATGCACCCGGTACGTGGCAAACCAGCGCGAGTCGCCGTACGTGACCGCGAAGCCGGTCTTGATCCGGTCACGGGCGTCCTGCTCGGTCACCTCGCCGTCGCCGTCGCTGTCGCGTGCCAGACCGATGAGCCGCCAATTGCCGCGCCCGGCCATCGGGAACCCGAGCAGGAACTCGTCCCCGCCCGGCCGCACGTTGACCGCGGCCTCGACCAGGCCACCGACCGCGGTCGCGTCGATGACGTAGAACCGGTGCGGGTTGGTGATCCCCTCGAACGCGATGTCACGCTCGCGGCGCACCACCGAGTTCGCCCCGTCCGCGCCGACGCAGAACCGGGCCCGGATCGTGGTGTCCCCCGCGGTCGCCTCGACGCCGCCGTCACGCTCGGCCAGTGCGGTGAGCTGCTCGCCCCACCGCACGTCGCCGCCGAGCTCGCGCAGGTGGGCGTACAGAATCTGCTCGTTGCGGCTCTGCTCCAGCACCTCCAGGTACGGGTGCGGGGTGAGGTCCTGCCCGAGCGCCCCGAGCGGAATGCGGCCGAAGACCCGGTCGCCGAAGCCCGGCGCGAGCGCCACCGCCCGCTGGGCTTCCGCGAGGACGGTGTCGCCGATGCCGAGCTGGTCGTACACCTCCAGGCTGCGCGCCTGTACGATCAGGGCCCGCGACTCCCGGGTGGGCCCAGGCTTGCCGTCCACCACGACGACCCGGACCCCGAGCCTGACCAGCCAGTTCGCCAGCATCAGCCCGGTGGGGCCGGCACCGACCACGAGCACGTCGCAGCGCAGCTCGGCCATGGGTCAGCGCCCCAGAGCCGCCACGTTGCGCAACAGCAGCGCCTCGGCGAGACAGACCCGGGCGAACTCGCCCAGATGCAGGCTCTCGTTGGGGCCGTGCGCGGCTGCGTGCGGGTCCTCGACGCCGGTGACCAGGATCGCTGCGCCCGGGAACAGCTCCTGGAACGTGGCGATGAACGGAATCGAGCCCCCCATGCCCATGTCGACCGGCTCGACGCCGTCCCACGCGGCGCGGAACGCGGCGCGTGCCGCGTCGTACGCCGGGCCGGACGCGTCGATCACGCACGGCGCGCCGTCGCTCTCCAGTGTCACCTCGACCTGGGCGCCCCAGGGCACGTACTTTTCGAGGTGGGCGCGGATCGCGGCGTACACCGATGCGGCGTCGTCGCCGGGCGCCACGCGGATGCTCAGCTTCGCTTTCGCGGCCGGGACCAGCGCGTTCGCGGCGACCGCGGTGCCGGGGGCGTCGATGCCGAGCACGGCGATGGCCGGCTTGGTCCAGATCCGGTCGGTGATCGTGCCGCGCCCCACGAGCTGGACCCCGTCGACGATGCCGGCCTCGTGCCGGAAGCGGTCCTCGGGATAGTCGACGGACGCGCCCTCGCGGCCCACCAGGCCGTCGACCGCGATCTCACCGTCGTCGTCGTGCAGCGTCGCGATGAGCCGCGCCAGCACGGTCAGCGCGTCCGGCACCGGACCGCCGAACATGCCACTGTGTACGGCGTTGGCCAGCGTCCGTACCTCGACGAAGCAGTTGACCAGGCCACGCAGGGAGGTGGTGAGCGCCGGCACCCCGACGTCCCAGTTGCCGGAGTCAGCGATCACGATGACGTCGGAGCGCAGCAGCTCACGGTGGGTTTCGAGGAGGCCGTCGAGCGATTCCGACCCGTACTCCTCCTCGCCCTCCACGAACACCGCCACGCCCACGGGCAGGTCGTCACCGAACGCCCTCAGCGCCGCAACGTGTGCCATCACGCCCGCCTTGTCGTCGGCGGCACCGCGCCCGTACAGCCGGCCGTCGCGCTCGACCGGCTCGAACGGGTCGCTGTGCCACAGCGCCGGGTCGCCGGTGGGCTGCACGTCGTGGTGCGCGTACAGCAGCACGGTGGGGGCGCCGGGCGGGGCCGCCTTGTGCCCGATCACCGCGGGCTGCCCGCCGCCGCGCACGATCTGGACGTCGAGGCCGCAGCCGCGCAGCAGCTCGGCGACCGCCTCGGCGGAGCGCTCCACGTGGCTGTGGTCGAAACCCTCGAAGGCGATGCCGGGGATGCGGACCAGCCGCTCCAGGTCGGCACGGACCCCGGGCAGTTCCCGCGCGATCGCGGCGCGCAGTTCGTCCTCAGAAAGGCTCATGCCCGCATGCTATGCCGCATGGGTGACACCGGGGCCGTGGCGGGGCGGCCGGCCCGCCGCGTCGGTAGGGGTGGCACCTGCCCGGCGTCGTCGCAGCGGCGGGTCGACCGGCCGGCGAGGCCACTGGGGCGGCGCGTCCTGGGGGTCGTCGCCGCCGCGGGCGCATCCGGCCGGCGAGGTCACTGGGGCGGCGCGTCCTGGGGGTCGTCGCCGCCGCGGGCGCGTCCGGCGCCGGCCGCCCACTCGCGGGCCCGGCCGGCAGCGGACCCGGCCAGGTCGGCGGCCCCGCCACCCAGCTTGCGCAGCAGCCCGGCCAGCGGGTCCTGGGAGTTGCTGAACGCCTCCCGGTACGAATCCGCAGCGGCCTTGACGTCCGCGGTGACCGAGGCGTCGCCGTCGTCGTCGCGGCGCGGGTACTCCCCGGCCAGGATGCGGGCGTACGCACCCGAGTCGATCCACCGGCGCAGCTCCGCCGCCCGGGCCACCGGCACCGGATGGGTGCTCCACGCGGTCAGACCGATCTTGTGAATGCTGTCGCGCAGATCCCCGCCCCCGGCGTACTCCGACGCCTGCTCCAGGAACGCCGCCGTGTCGATCTGCGACAGATCACCGCCCCCGGCCAGCTTCATCAGCAGCCGCAACGAAGCCGCCGGATCCTGCCCCGCCAGCAACCCGGCCCGGTCCGCGGACAGCTCCGCCTTGCGCCACCACTCGTACATCGCGGCCATGATCCCGCGCAGGGCGATCGCACCGACCGGCAGCCACGACAACCCGGCCGCCCAGCGGGTGAGGATCGTCATGATCGTGCGGTACACCGCGTGGCCGCTGCGTACGTGTCCCAGCTCGTGCCCGAGCATGGCCCGCAGTTCGTCGTCGTCCAGCCGCTCCACGGCCGCGGTGGTGATGACCACGAACGCACGGTCCATGCCGATGGACTGCCCGTTGATGATCGGCGACTGGTGCACGTACAACTCGGGCAGTTCGGCGACGTCGAGGGCGCTGGCCGCCTCCGCGAATCGCTGGTACACCCGCGGATACTGGCGGTGGTCGACGCGGATGGCACCGGCCAGATACGACAGCCGGAAACCGCGCTCGTTCCACATCCCGAAGAACGTCTTCACGAGATCGTCGAAGCCGCGCAGCTCCCGCAACGCGGTCAGCGCGCCGCGGTCGGCCGGATGCTCCCACGCCCGCGAGCTGATGCCGGTCAAGGTGACCCTGCGCCGCACGGGACGGCTCTCGTCCTCGGTCGTCATCGTCAACCCCGCTCTCGCCGTTGGAGCAACCTGCCGTCGGAGACCACCAGCGTGGCTCAAGCCGGCGCAGGCTGCCAGATCCGCTCGTACTCGTCGTCCCGGCGCTCGGCGGCGCCGTCCACCACCAGGTCTGCGTGGGCTTCGGTGGCATCGGCGGCGAAATGCCGGCGCTCGGCGGCGCGCCACTGCTCAAGGTACGACCGAAAGGCAACGTCGGCACGGTCGCGGGCGAGAACACGCTCGCGGCGCAGCCCGTCCGGTGCGGTGACGAACACCGCCAGGCTCAGCCGCGGCCGGATCGCCCGGCGCGCGCACGACACGCCTTCCAGCAGTACGGCCCGCGCCGGCGCAATCGTGACCGGAGCACCGCCGAACGCACCGCGATCCCACTGGTAGGGCAGGTACGTGGCCGGCCGTCCCGCCCGCAACGGCTCCAGCACCTGCTGCTCGAGGCGCTCCCAGAACGTGAACTGGTCCGCCCAGCCGTCGAGAAGGTCGTCAGTGTGCACGATCGGCGCGCCCAGCACCCCGGCGAGCCGCCGGGCGAACATGGTCTTGCCCGCCCCACTCGGGCCGTCGATCGCGACCAGCCGCACCGGCCCGAGCCGGGGCGGCTTCGCCAGGATCCAGGCCGCCAGCTCGGCGAAGCGTTCCACCGTGCTGCCGGCCGGCTCCGGGTCAGGCTGCACCGGGCGCTCCCGGCGGGATGAACGGCAGTCCGGCGGGCGGGCCTTCGTCGATCAGCCGCCACAGGGCGTCCGTGTCGAGGTGGTTCTCCACGAGGTCGCCGAGGACGTCGAGCGCCCGCTCGCGGACCGCGCCGTACCGCGTGTCGGGGGCGACCACGAAGCCGTGCCGTCCGGCCTGGCGGGTCGCCTCGGTCAGGAAGCGGCGGCGGAACTCGTCGGACTCGAACGCCCCGTGCCAGTGGGTGCCGCAGACGGTGCCCGACACGGCACCTTCCGGGGTGCCGTCGGCATACCGCAGCAGCGGCTCGGGGTCACCGGACGACACGAACCCGTGATGGATCTCGTACCCGTGCACCGGCACCTCGCCGTACGCGGTGCCCCGGGAACGCACGAGCGTCTTGCGGGGGCCGAACGTGACACCGACGGGCAGCAACCCGAGGCCCGGGACCGTCCCGCGACGGCTCTCCACGTCGTCGTGGATGGTCTCGGCCAGCATCTGGAACCCGCCGCAGATGCCGATGAGGGGCTTGCCCGCGGCAGCGTGGGTGTGCACCGCATCGGCAAGGCCGGTCTCCCGCAGCCAGGTGAGGTCACTGACCGTGGCCTTGGAGCCGGGGATCACGACGACGTCCGCGTCGGCGATCTCCGCGGGCTCGATCGTCAACCGCACCTGCACTCCGGGTTCGGCTGCCAGCGCCTCGGCGTCGGTGGCGTTCGAGATGCGGGGCAGCCTGATCACCGCGATGCGCAGCCACTGGCTGCCGCGCGGCGGTCCGGGGCGGCCCAGGACCCGCCCGTACGCCAGGGAATCCTCGGCGTCGAGCCAGATGTCGAGGTCGAACGGCAGCACCCCGTGGACGGGCCGGCCGGTGGCCCGCGCAATCATGTCGAGGCCGGGTTGGAGCAGGCCCGGGTCGCCCCGGAATTTGTTGATGACGAATCCGCTGATCAGCGCCTGATCCTGCGGCTCCAGCAGCGCCACCGTGCCGAACAGGGCGGCGAAGACCCCGCCCCGGTCGATGTCGCCGACCACGATCGTGGGCAGGCCGGCCTGGCGGGCCAGCCCCATATTGACGAAGTCGCCGTCCCTCAGGTTGATCTCGGCCGGGCTGCCCGCGCCCTCGCAGATCACCGCGTCGTACTCGGTCCGCAACTGCGCCAGGGCGGCGTGGGCCGTCTCGGCGAGCCGGGGCCGAAGTTGGCGGTAGTTCGCCGCGGTGACCGTGTCGACCGCCTCGCCGAGCAGCACCACCTGGCTGGACATGTCGCTGCCCGGCTTGAGCAGCACCGGGTTGAACCGGATGTCCGGGGGCAGCCCGCACGCGGCGGCCTGCATGGCCTGCGCGCGGCCGATCTCGCCGCCGCGACCGTCCGGTCCGACGACCACGACCGAGTTGTTCGACATGTTCTGCGCCTTGAACGGCGCCACCTTCACCCCCCGGCGGTGCAGCCACCGGCAGATGCCGGCGGTCAGCACGCTCTTGCCGGCGTCCGACGTCGTCCCCGCGACCAGCAGTCCCCCGCTCACCGCACGCCTCCGCTGCCTGCCGCCGGGCGGCACCGGGATGATCCCCAGCGGCGCAGCATCGGGGTGCGCAAGCGCCGGACGGCACCGGAGCGGGCCAGTGCCAGACCGGCGGCGAGGACCGTCGCGGCTGCTCCCACCGCGCCGGACAGCCGCGCCGCCCCGCGCAGGTGCGCCGCTGACGGACGCGGACCGTCGCCGAGGAACGGCCGCGACTCCGTACGCCCGAAGTACACGTTGCGCCCCCCGAGCCGCACCCCGAGCGCACCCGCCATCGCCGCCTCGCACTGGCCGGCGTTGGGGCTCGGATGATCGTTGCGGTCCCGCCGCCACACCCGCAGCGCCTCGCCCGGCCGGCCACCCGCCAGCGGCGCCGCCACCACGGTCAGGGCCCCGGTGAGCCGGGACGGCAGCAGGTTGAGGACGTCGTCCAGGCGCGCGGCGGGCGTGCCGAAGCGGGCATACCGGGCGGAGCGGTGCCCGACCATCGCGTCCAGAGTGTTGGCGGCGCGGTAGCCGAGCAGACCCGGCAGGCCACCCAGCGCACCCCAGAACAGCGGCGCCACGACCGCGTCCGAGGTGTTCTCGGCGACCGATTCCACCGTGGCGCGGGCCAGTTCCGGGGCGTCGAGCGCGGACGGGTCCCGGCCACACAGGTGACTCAGCCGGCCCCGGGCCGCCGCGAGGTCGCCGTGCTGCAGGTGCCCCGCCATGACCGTGGACTCGCGCCGCAGCGTGCGCCCGCCCAGCACGGTCCAGGTCGCGGCGGCCACCAGGGCGGCACGGGCGACCGGGCGCCGGCGGGTCAGTACGGCCGCCGCCGCGCCGGCAAGCACGGGCACACCGACCGCGGTCATCGCGAACGCGGCTCCCGCCCGCCGGTGTGGCGCATAGACACGGCGCTCCAGGGCGGCGGCGGCCGTCCCGAAGCCGGCAACGGGGTGGAACCGTCGTGGATCCCCGAATGCCGTGTCCAGCGCGTACCCGATCAGCAGACCGACCGCGTCGGCCGACGTTGCCCCCTGCCGCACCGTCGCTCACCTCCGCGGGAACTCTAACGAGCCGGCCGGGGACGCACCGGGGTGAGGCCGCCGTTCCGGGGATTACCGGGGGGAATCGACCCCGGAACGGCGGCGCGTGGGGGGCGGTTGATGGATCAGGCGGGCACGGGCTGGCGTCGGCGCGAGCGGCGCACACCCGCGCGCTCGGCGGCGCCCTGGTCGGACGGCAGCGCTTCGACCGCGATCTCGATGTCGTCGCCCTCGGTGGGCTCGGCATCCAGTGGCACGTCGAGCGGGTCCTGCGCTGGCGTGCCGGACGGCGGGTAGCCGTCGGCGCCCTCGGCGTGCGGGTCGAACCCGCCGGGGGCGGCGCCGGCCAGGTCCAGGAACCCGTCGTCCTCGCCCGGGAGGCCGTCGCCGTAGTGGACGGGTGCCTCGTTCTCAGGCACCAGGTGTGCGGCCTCGCCGCGGACCTGGGTGTCCCCCTCCGGGCCGGCCATCGCCGAGGTGCCGGGCACCGGCCGATTGCGCTGGAACCTGCTCCGGCCACGGGCCAGGTCGTGACCGACGGCGACCGCCTCCATCTCGTACGTGGTGCGCTGGTTGCCTTCACTGTCGGTCCAGTCACGGGTGTAGAGCCGCCCCGCCACGATCACGGGATCTCCCACGGCGATCGACGCGGCCACACCCTCCGCGAGCTTGCGCCAGCAGGTGACCCGTACGCGCAGGTGGTTGCCGTCGACCCAGCGCCCGCTGTCCCGGTCGAGGCGACGTGCCGTCGACGCCACCCGGAAGTTGGCGACCAGGGAGTTGGTGTTGCTGGTGCGACGCCACTCGGGGGCGGTGAGCACGTTGCCCACCACGACGATGTTTGTGTCGAACACTGCCTCTCCTTACCGCTCGTCCGTACCGTTCGGATGTGGGAGGCAGCGTCCCGCAGAACGCGCGGCACCGGCGCGGCGCGCGGCCCCAGGCTGTGGACGGGGGCCGCCTGTGGACAGGCCGTGGAATCCATCCTGATCTGGTATGGACCAGCAGGGGGTACCGGCGGGTAACCTGGCGGGGTGGATATGGACGTCCTGGGCCCGCCGTACGAGCGGCACACCATTGACCTGGGCAGCGACGACGAAGGCCCCGTAGTGGCCACGCTCGTCCGCCGGCGCGCAGAGGTCCCGTCGCGGCGCGCGATTTTGTATGTGCACGGCTTCGTGGACTACTTCTTTCAGACCCACCTGGCCGACTTCTTCGTCGCTCGCGGGTGGGATTTCTACGCCCTCGACCTGCGCAAATACGGCCGGAGTCTGCTCGAGCACCAGACCCCCAACTTCTGCCGCAGCCTCACGGAGTACTACCCCGAGCTGGACGAATCAGCACGAATCATCCGCGAGGTCGACGGGCACGACCAGATGCTGGTCATCGGCCACTCCACGGGTGGGCTGATCACCTCACTGTGGGCACACTCACGGCAGGGCCGGGGCATCGTCGACGGACTGTTCCTCAACAGCCCGTTCTTCGACTTCAACGTGCCGTGGCTGCTGCGCCGTCCGCTGATGAGCATCGCGGTGGGCGCGAACCGCCGCTGGCCGTACCGGGTGATGCCGGTGGCCGGGCTCGGCCTGTACGGCCAGAGCATCCACAGCGAGCACCGTGGCGAGTGGACGTACGACCTGGCCTGGAAGCCACTGCTGGGCTTCCCCGTCCGGTACGGGTGGCTGGATGCGATTCGGCGTGGCCAGAGCAAACTGCGCTCCGGCCTGGCCATCGACGTACCCGTACTCGTCGCCTGCTCGACCCGGACGTTCCGGGGCCGCGCCTGGTCCGAGGACGCCCGGGTGACCGACGCGGTGCTCGATGTGGAGCACATCGCGCGCTGGTCTCCCCAGCTGGGGCCGAGGGTCACGATCACCCGCATCGACGGGGGCATGCACGACCTCACGCTCTCCGGCAAGGACGTTCGCGCGGACGTGTTCCGCGAGCTCGGCCGCTGGGTGGATGCGTTCCTGCCCGCACCGGGCACGCCGGAGATCGTGGTGCCGCCGGCACCGGAGGACGCGGCGGACCCGGAGGTCGAGGCCCCCACCGCGTGACATCAGGCTCGTCAGCCGCGCCTGGGGCCCTTAGTATGTGCTGGCCAGCGCTCGTAGCTCAGCGGATAGAGCAACGGACTTCTAATCCGTCGGTCGCAGGTTCGAATCCTGCCGGGCGCGCCACTACTCGTATCCACCAGGGCATTCGCCCCATCGGCTACGTCGCCTGGGTGTTCTATTACCTGTTTTGTTACCCGTTTTGGCGTCTGAGCGTCACAGGTGCTCGGCTACCGAGGGCTTGTCGCCCATGAGATCGCGGCCAAGGTACACGCTGGCGGTCATGGCCGGATCAGCGTGGCCAAGCTGGTCGGCGATCTGAGCGATCGGCACGCCCGCCTGATCGAGCAGGGTCGCTACGGTACGCCGGAACGTGTGCGGGATGGCCCACGGGAATCCGCTGCCGATGAAGATGCGGGCCAGCGCTCTGTATCACCGGCGGAAAGAGGTGGAGGGTAAAGAAGTTTCGATCAACCGAAGCTGTGTAGGCGTTACGCCTTCGAGGGGCCTCCGGCCCCAGTCGGCTTCGCAGCTTGTTGTGATGTTGAGCTGAAGAGCCATTCGCCAACTGTCATCGCTTCGCGGGGTAGGGGTATGACCCCCTACCCCGTTTCGCTGGCACCGCTACGTCTTAGCAGCTGAGATTGCGCCACAGTTTCAGAGCCGTCGTGACTGTATGTTACTCGGTCAGACCGCTGAGGAGAATTCGACGGAATCCGGTGTACGGAACCAGGACTTCGGGAATGCGCACGCTGCCATCGGCTTCCTGGTTCTGTTCGAGGATGGCGACAAGCGTTCGACCGACCGGAAGCCCGGAGCCGTTCAGCGTTGCAGCGAAGCCACGCTTGCCGTCGCGGTCGACGTACCGGATGTTCGCTCGCCGTCCCTGGAAGGTCGAGCAGTCTGAACAGCTTGAGATCTCGCGGTAGCGATCCTGCGTCGGGATCCAGACCTCGATGTCATACGTGAACTGGGCAGCGAAGCTGATGTCGCCGGCAGGGAGAGCTACCACCCGATACGCCAGGCCAAGATCGCGCAGGCAGGCCTCAGCGTGCCCGAGCATGATCTCCAGTTCCTTCGACGATTCGTCAGGGTGGCAGATCCGCACCATCTCCACCTTGGAGAACTCGTGGACCCTGATCAGCCCACGGGTATCGCGCCCGTAGGAACCCGCCTCGGAGCGGAAGCACGGCGTGTGGGCCGTCAGCGCGACGGGCAACTGGTCGGCCTTGATCGCTGTGCCGGCGTAGAGGTTGGTGAGCGGCACCTCCGCGGTGGGGATCAGGAACAGTTCCCGGTCACCCACGGATGTCTTGAACAGGTCCTGCTCGAACTTCGGGAGTTGCCCGGTGCCGGTCATCGTTTCGCGCGTCACCAGCGACGGGACGGCGTGCTCGACGTAGCCGTGCTGCCGCGTCTGCTTGGTGATGAGGAACTGGCCGATCGCCCGTTCCAGCGCTGCGCCAGCGCCCTTGAGCACGGCGAACCGTGGACCGGACAGCTTCGTCGCCGCCGGGAAGTCGAAGATGCCGAGGCGCTCGCCGAGGTCAACGTGGTCCACCGGGTCGAAGTCGAACACCGGAGGTGTGCCTTCGCGGCGGATCTCGACGGCGAACTCGTCGCTGTCGCCGTCGGGACAGCGGTCCTCGGGAAGGTTGGGGATCTGCAGGAGCATGTCGCGCAGCGCGGCATCATTCGCGCTGCTGGTCTCCTCCAGCTCCTGAATGCGCCGCTTGACCGCTCGCGCCTGCTCCGCGAGATCCTCCGTCGGTTCACCCTTACGGGCCGCCGCTTGGACGGCGGAGGCGAGCCGCTTCGATTCGGCCCGCGCGTTGTCGGCGTTCTGGATGGCGCTGTTGCGGTCGGAGGAGAGCCTCTGCAACAGCTCCATGTCCAGGCTGTACCCCCGCCGGGCCAGCTTGCGGACAGCATCGGTCGCGGGGTCGAGCAGGTGCCTCGGGTCGTGCATCGTCGCTCCGTCCGGTGTTCAGCCGATTCATCAGGTTAGTGCACCTGGCCTGCCAGGCGCCCAAGCACATCCCTCAAATGCCTCCATCGCGACTCATTCCGCCGGCGATCAGTTCGCGAAGCTGGTGATCCGCGAGCGGCAGCGCGTGAACGTAGGGGCTTTCCGGGAGGTCGTGGTCGTCGAGCGACCCGTTCCGCATGAGTTGCAAGATCATCGAGATCATGAGTCCGTGGCCGACAACGAGCCGCGGGCCGGGCATGGCGAGCTGCTGACGCAGACCGGCCATGATCCGGTGGGCGGCTGCGCGCCGAGACTCTCCGCCCGGCGGTGCGACGTCAGCTCCGTGATCCCGCAGCCATGTCCCGTAGGTCATCCAGGGGCCATTCTCGAACCGGCCGTAGCTGATTTCGTTGAGCCTCGGATCGATCATCCGCGGAACGGACTCCGCCACGATGAGGCTTGCGGTCTGCCGCGTACGCGGGAACTCCGACACGACGCACGTCGCGATCCTCGCCGCCGACGGTTCCGCTGCGGCGCGGCGGCATTGCTCGATGCCCACGTCGTCCAGGAACACCATCCGCGACGGATCACCGTTCGCGGTGTACGAGCGGCTAAGGCTGGTACGCCCGCGCCTCAGCAGGTAGGTCACCGTCAAGGCTGCTCCCGGAGGTGGGACTGGACGGCCGGCGTTCGCAGGAGCGCAAGGCTTCGGCGTGCGCCGTCCCGGTCGTCCGTGTTGATCTGGTGCGCAAGTCCGTTGAGCGCGACGACAGCGACCCACGTCAGGACCAGGCGTCGATCGATCCCGCTGGTCCTGCCGGCCAACGCGAGACGCTCGTCGAGCCCCGTTGGCGAGTAGAACGCGCACCAGAAGGCCCAGTCGAAGGCGGCAGGCCCTCGCAGTCCTCGGGGGTCGATGAAGACCGGCACGCCAGCCGTGTCGAACAGGACGTTGGCCTCATAAAGATCGGCGTGCAGCACGACAGGCGTCTGGTTTCCGCGCAGGGACCATTCGCAGGCTCTGATCAGCCTGTCGATCGGAATGGACGTGCCGAGCGTCCCGCGGCGGTGGATGGCCAGCAACCTGGGTCGGATCTCGCGGACGAAGTTGTCGGCCAGCGCGGGAAGGTCCGTCGTCGCCGGTGCGGGACGAGCATGGAGCGATGGCATGGCTGCGGCGACCCGCAGCTGATGGTCGGCCGGGCGTGGTCCTCCGCCTGGTGCGCCGCCGATCGCGCGCAGCAGGAGTATGCGCTGAGCGCGGTCGTGATGCAACACCGTGCTCGGGCCGTCGGTAGCCCAATGGGTGAGCGCGGCCAGTTCGGAGCTGAAGCGCGATTGCGAAGGGATGAGCTTCATCATGACGGGCTGGCCGCCCCCGGTGTATCCGTGTGCCAGCACCGAGGTCCAGCCGTCGTCATGGAAGCCGTCAAGCTCGACGTTCCAGCAGGCGGCCATCTCGGTGGCCTGTCGGGGAGCGGACGCGAGCCATGGCCGGATGCTTGGGCCATAATGCTGGGTCAGCCGGTAGGTCACTCCCGCGGGCAGTTTCATGGTGGTTCCTACGCCGTTGGGTTGGCTGCTCATCAGGCGACCTGCCTGAGCGGGTACCCGGAGGAAGGTCGAGTTCGGCGCAGGACCTCCGCTTCGAGCCGGGTTGCTGTGTGTGGCCATGGCGTACCGGACAGTCCGAGGCAGTTCCAGTAGCGATGGTGTTCCCGAACGATCCGGCCGAGGCCCGTCGCGGCGATCGTGGTGTCGATGTCCTGGGCGACGGAGCGGAGCGCCGAGCCCACCCCGCGCGGGCCTGGCTTGATCCCCGCCATGATCAGCAGGACTGCGGTACGCGTGGCGTCGAGGAGGGCAAGGTCGTGCCGACTGCCGAGATCACCGAAAGCGGCTTCGGACCACGTTCGCGCTCCAAGAAGCCATCGCAGCCGTTCCAGGCCGCTGCCGATGTCCGTAGCCATGAAGCGGCGGTCGGTGGTGTTCCACAGGAGGACTGCGTCCCCGAGCCCCCGCCCGTCGCAGTCGATGAACAAAGTGATGCCAGAAACCGGGGGCCTCTGCCAGGCGCGGAGGGACCCATGAATGGTCAGGCGGCCGGCATGGATCCCGATGGCCGAGAGCGCCGACAGCCAGCCGTCGAGCAGACGCACATGATCGTCCGCGGAGCCGACCCGCTGGACGTAGGAGACGTTGGCGAACGAAGTCAGGTAGCCGTCCTCAAGGCGGCCGTCGACTGCCCGGCTTCCGGTGAACCGCACGACCGGCTGCGCCAGGAAGCCTTCGCGCCACACGAAAGGGCTACGGTCCTTCAGCCAGGGATCCAGCGCTTGGACCGCGGAGATGGTCAGGTCCGTGTCGCGGTTCCAGCGCTGGGGCAGCAGCGCGTCACCGACGCGCAGGCCGACGCCGGCCAGGGCACGGCGAAGACCGTCCAGAAGCTGCGCAGGTGAGGGACACGATCGTCGTCGACCGGCGAGCGTACGTCGGCGCGGCACCATGCGGAACCCATCCGCGTCGGCCCCGATGTCCCAGCGGTCCTCGAACCTGGCGACAAGCGCGGTATGCAGCTCTACCGTCAAGGCGTTCACCGTAGGCCCGCCAACGCCTCGAAATGACGGACGGGATCGAAGCGCCGAAGACCGACGTGCTGCACCGTACCCGGGTCCATGCGATCGGTGGCCGTGACAGCCGCGCAGAGCGCCTCCACCGCGGCTGCTTCACCGGATCCGGGCGGTATGACGGCGACCGCACCCGTGTCGTGGCACAGCGCGGCCTCAGGGCAGGTTCCGGGCCGCCAGGCAAGCGCGGCGACCGGAGTGCCAGCGCGGATGGCGTCACCAAAGACGGCCGCACCTGCCTCGACGTAGTCGGGCGCGCAGGTGTAGACGAGGGTGCCGGCCTCGGCCAGCGCCTTGGACTTCTCCATGCCGCCCAGCTCGCCCACCCACGCCACCTCGGCGGTGTCAAAGTCGGCTGCGTGCTGGAAGACGTATTCGCGGTCATGCACAGGACCGATGAGGCGTAGCCTCCGGCCCAGCCGGGCGGCGACGCGAGCGGCAAGGTGCGGTGCCTTGTCCGCGCAGATCCGCCCCAGCCAGACCAGGTAGTCACCCTCACGGGCGGGAAGCGGTTCCTCATCCGTGCCAATCTGGACGCTCAACTCCGGGCGCGGATGGTGCGCCCGGTAGAGCTGGACCATCTCGTCCGAGTAGCAGTAGAGGCGGGTACGGCTGCCGTCGAAGGTTCCGGCTGGATGGACGAAGCGGGGATCATGCTGAAACGTGGCGATGGTGCACCCGAGTCGTTCCGCGGTCCACCGCCACGCGGGCAGTGCGGGGTACTCGTGGCCCGCGACGATCAGGTCAAGGCCCAACCCAACCAACGCATCGAGGCGCTTGTCTGGCGCTCGAAGGTCTTCGAGCCGGAGATCCAGGCGGCCGAAGGTCGGCGGTAGGTCCGTCCGCCATTGCGGCCCGAGGAGATGGACGGTGGCGCCCCACTCCTGGGCGCCGACCGCGACGGCCCACAACCAGCGCTCGATGCTGCCGTAGCCGCGCGGCGGGAACGCGTAGGCGGAAGGGTAGTCGCAGATTCCGACGATCATGTTTCTGCTCCTCACGCGGTCCGCTCGTGCCCGGCAAGCAGGTCTTCGGTCAGCGCCGGGAAGCGGTCCAGTTCGTGCTGGACGCGTTCCTCGACCGCCTGGTGGTCGATATCGGTGCCGGTCATCCGGACGACGGCCTGCCAGGGTGACGCGAGCGCCTGACCCGTTGCGCTGATCAGGTGGACCTCGACGAATCCTCCGAACTGCTCCTGCAGGATGGCCGCGATCCGTTGAGCAGCGATGTTGTAAAGCTTGCCGACGTGGTAGACGGGGTTCTTGCCATTGACGCCTTCCAGGTTCATCGGCCGTAGCGGTGTGATCAGGCCAGATGCCCGGTTCCCGCGGCCCACCACGCCCTCGTCGCCGGATTCGATCGAACTTCCGGTGACCGTCAGGTAGATCTCGTCCCGCTCCACGAGGTCACGCGCGTTGAGGGTGAGCCCGACCTTTCGATCCGGCAGGAACCGTCGGCCGAGGTCCTCGGCGAACTCGACGATCTCGGCAGTGTTCCGTACGTATGCCGACCGGCTCGGCACCTGCGAACTGATCTGCGGCACGCAGAAGACGAAATCGGCTCGGCGTTCGTCGGCGAGCGCCATCACCTTGACATCGGTGCCGCACCACGGCCGGTCCCGACGGAAGTCGCTGTCGCCGGACAGCGCGTCGGTGAGCGTGAGGACGAACTGCTCAACCTCGTTCAGCGGCGCCCACCCGGTGCCGATCGAGGTGTCGTTGGAGAGCAGCACGCGGTGCTCGCGGAGCTGCTCGACCGAGGTCGGCGCGAACCACGACGTTCGCTCAGGCTCGTGGGCTCCGGTATGCACCGCTCCCGGGCTTGAGTTCGACGTGACGTTCAACTCGACGACGAAGCGGTCGCCCAGATGAGGCAGCCTGCGCTGCATGAAGCGCCGAACGGTCTCCTGGATGATGTCGTCCACCGGGACGGTGACCGATCCACAACGACGCGTGGCCCGCCCGTTGACCAGCACTCGCACCGGGGCGACCATCCAGCCGCCCCCGTATCGCACCTGCGAGGAACCGCCAAGGAGCGCCAGCTTGTCGAAGTTGTGGTGCAGGATGGCGCCCACCGCGTCCCTGGTGTGCAGGGCGTAGGCCCGGGAGAGTTCCTCGGCAAGGTGATCGGCGAGGGTGTCGGGATGCCCGAATCCCTTGCGTTCGATGATCGACAGGGCGGGCGCCTTGCTGATGCCGGTTTCGATGGTCAGCCGAGATTCGCCCCCGGTGGTGCAGGGCAGTGGTGTCATGGAGAGCTGGGTGGTCATGGTCTTCCTTCCGTTGCTCAGGGCGCGGTGACGTTGGTGCGAGCTGCGTGGATGACTTGCCGGATGCCGGTCGGTAGATCGATGTGAGGGCGCCAGCCGAGGAGCTGGCGGGCACGGGCCGTGTCGAGCTGGATGTGGCGGACCTCGCCGCGCGCCTCTGGCATGAACTCAGCGTTCGGTTTGGTGCCGGCGAGGCGGCCCACGAGGGCAAGTAGCTGAATGAGGGACGTGGGGACTCCTGACCCGACGTTGAGTCGGCACACCGGGCCGTAGATGCAGGCGAGCCCGACGGCGTGTGCCACGTCGCGGACGTGAACAAAGTCCCGGGTCTGCTGGCCGTCACCGTGGATCCGGGGTGGCAGACCCGCCAGGATTCGGCTGATGAAGGACGCGACCACCCCGCTACCGAGGCCACCCGCGGTATCAGGGCCGTAGACGTTGCCGAAGGCCAGGCTGGTGGTGCGGAGGCCGTACAGCTCGGCGAACAGCCGGACGTACTGGTCCGCCGCGGCTTTGCTGGTGCCGTACGGGCTGGACGGGGTGCCTTTCGCGTCTTCTGAAACAGGCTGACCGTCCAGGCCGGCTTGCCCGTAGATCGTGCCGCCGCTCGAAGCGACCACTACCCGCTCGACCCGGTGTTCTACCGCGGCCGTGAGCACGTTGACTGTGCCCGTGACGTTGACCGCGGCGTCGGTGACCGGATCGCTGATCGAGCTGGCGACCTTCGACTGGGCCGCCAGGTGGACCACGATCGAGGGTCTCCATGTCTCGAAAATGCGGTTCACATCGTCGGACCGGACGTCCGCGGCGAAGACAGCCTCCGACCGGAGGCCACGGCGTTGCGCCTGCCTGAGGTTGTCGCAGGTCCCGGCGCTGAAGTCGTCCAGGACCGCGACCTCGCGGGTGTGGCTCAACAGTTCGTTGACGACGTGGCCGCCGACGAAGCCGGCCCCACCTGTAACCAGAACACGGGCCTGGTCCAGCCGGACGGGTGCAACGGACGGCGATCGGGTGGTGCCGCTGCCGTCTACCTTCCCCTCCGCGACGGCAGACTTGGACGAAGTGCCGGCGAGCGTCCCGGCGAGGGCCTCGACGGAAGCAGCCAGCCGTCTCGCCGGGCAGGGCCAGTGCCATCGGCAGCCTCGGCACTTCCCCGTCGCGTCTGCGGCGGGATGTTGCCAACTCACCTCGTCTGCCAGGACCGGCAGGGCGGCCGGTGCCACCGCTTGCAGTGTCGACATTGGCCGCTCCGTTGATCGATCTCGATGTCCCCGTTCCTTGCGATCGAGCTTGGCCGGTACGGTGTGTGCGTCGAAAGCCACTCGGTGTAGGCCCACGGTGGCCTACACCGTCTCTGGTCAGGGGGATCAGGTGGACGGCGAGACTTTCGGTCAGGCGCTGCGCAACAGCCGGCAGAGGCGAGGTCTGTCGCTGCGGCGGTTGCAGGCTCTGACCAGCTACGACTTCACGTACGTCGGTCAGGTCGAACGCGGTGAGAAACCCGGATCCGCGGACCTCGCCGAGGTGTGCGACCGTGCACTGGGCACGGACGGCCAACTCGTGGCGGCATATCGTCGGGCGTCAGCGCCACCGAGTGGACCGGAACAGCAGGAGGACGATATGCGCCGGCGCACAGCCATCAAGGCGATGGCGGCCTCTCCGCTCGCTCTCATGGATCACGACATGCGGGCCCCGGATCCTCGCGTGGCCCGCCTGGAGCGCAGCACGGAGGTCTACCGCCACCTGTACCACGGCGCCAGCGATCCCCGTGACCTGTTGACGTTGGTGCGGGACCACCTTGATGCGGCGATCGACCTTCTACGCGAGCTGCCGGACGGGGCGCTCAAGCGTCGTGTGCTGCGTACCCGTAGCGAAACAGCGACCCTGGCCGGTCGGCTGACCTTCTTCGACCTCCACCTGCCTACGGAAGCTCGGGGGTACTACGGACTTGCCCACGAGTCGGCCACCCAGGCGGACGACGACCTTCTCGCCGCGGCAGCTCTCTGCCATCTGGCCTTCCTTCCGGCGGCTGAGGCCAATCCGTCGGCCGCGGTCGACTACCTCGGCGGGGCTGCCCGTCATGCCGGCCGAGCCGGTGTTCCCCTCGTGCAGTCCTGGATCGCCGCCGTGGAATCCGAGATCCTGACGCCGGTCAACGCCGCTGGCACACTCCTGGCGCTCGACCGAGCGACCGAGCTGCTGACGCGACCGGCCGATGCCGCGCCGCCTGGATGGTTCGACTACTACTCCGGCGACCGACTCGACGGTTTCCGTGGACGGGCGCTCCTGCAGCTCGGTCGTGCCGAGGAGGCTCGGTCCGCCCTTACCGCGGCACTGAGGGGCGTTGGTCCGAGCGCCGTCAAGCAGCGGGCGGTGTTCCTGCTGGACATCGCAAGCTCGCACCTCGGCGAGGAGGTGCAGCTCGAACGGGCGTGCGACCTCGCCGTGGACGCTGCCACGGCTCTGGCGATGGCCGGGTACGCCACCGCCGGGGACCGGCTCCGTGAGTTTCGGGAGCAGGTGAAGCCGTGGGAGCATACGTCCGCAGTTGTCGACCTTGATGAACGATTGGGTGCGCTGATCGCATGACAAACCCGAGCCGCACGCCAGGACCGATCCGCGCCGTGTACTTCGACGTGGGCGAAACATTGATCAACGAATCCACCGAGTACGGCACCTGGGCCGACTGGCTGGGCGTACCCCGGCACACGTTCTCGGCGGTGTTCGGACAGGTCATCGCTCAGGGACGGGACTACCGCGAGGTGTTCCAGCACTTCCGGCCCGGGTTCGATCTCACGTTGGAGCGGCAGCGCCGGGCCGAGGCCGGCCTGGCGGAGCACTTCAACGGGCGGGACCTGTACCCGGATGTTCGCGAGTGCCTGGCCCAGCTCAAGGCGGACGGGTACTTCGTCGGTGTCGCTGGCAACCAGACTGCGCGGGCCGGCCGGTTGCTGCACGAGCTGAACCTCGGCGTGGACCTCATCGCCACGTCGGACGACTGGAAGGCCGAAAAGCCCGGGACCGAGTTCTTCGCCAAGCTGATCGAGTCGGCAGGCTGCGCACCGGAGCAGATCGCGTACGTCGGGGACCGCCTCGACAACGACATCCTCCCAGCGCTGAACGCGGGCCTGACCACGGTGTTCATCCGACGTGGCCCGTGGGGCTACTACTACGCCGGACAGCCCGAGGTGCAGCGAGCCCATCTGCGTATCGATTCGCTGCGGGAACTCAGCTCCCGGCTGCGCGAGCTGAGTTAGCTCGCCGCGGGCTTCCCATATCGGCAAGTTCCTGCCCTGAAGTACGAGCTAAACCCCTAATTCTCCGGTATGTCCCCGTAAGAGCTTGGCGCAAATGGCACAGTAGGCACTGGATGGCACTGTGCCATCTGTGCCATTGTAGTTCCCATGCCACCTACACCCCTGTCTCAGTGGGCCGATCGGCAAGGCATCCCCCGCAGGACCGCCTACAACTGGGCCAAATCCGGCAAGCTCCGGATTCCTCTACACCGCACGCTGACCGGCCGGCTCATGGTCCTGGACGACGACGAGGACGCGCCCGATGCGGAGGCCCATCCGTTCGTGGCGGCCTATGCCGAAGCGCTGAGCCTGCCGGTCGGCACGCACACCGGGGACTTCCACTACTCCGAGGTGCTGGAGGCGTGGGGCGTCAATCTGTACGAGGCGGTGGACTCCAACATCCGACCAGCCGTCCTGCATCTTGCAATGGCCGCTGCGTGTGGGCGACCCAAGCGTGACGTCCTCTTCCGAATGGCCGACTGGTTAGGCCGTGTCGAGCTTGCCGATTGGTACGAGTCGGCCGGCCTCCCGGAGCCGGCAGGCATGCTGAGGGAGCGTCCCGAGATCAAGGACGCCGACTCCTTCCTTGATTGGTGGCCGACCGGCGTCGGGTCCTTCAAATGGCGAGATGAGCTGGAGGAGGCGGTCAACCGTGGCATCGAGGCGGCTGACGCCAAGAGGATTCACGGCGGCAGAGCCGTCGAGAGCCTGGCGGAGGAGAGCATCGGTGCGTTGGAGCAGATCCCACTAGCCATCCGCCGCGACAAGTTCCGGCTCACTCTGGACCGCTTTGCGCGCCTTCGGGAGGGCAACAAGACCGTCAAGATCCTTGGACCCGACCGTGGCGACCTTTGGGATATTCGAGCCCTCTACGCGGACCCGATGTGGGCGCTCGGTCGCCCAGCAGCTCGCCGAACAGCTCGGCTTATGTGTCAGTTGCTCGGCTGGGACGCCGATGCGCCAATGCCCTCGACCGGCCATCCCCTCTGGGAGATCGGCCTTCCGGCATGCCAAAGTGCGGCAGTATCCGCCCTCACCCCGTACGTCCATGACGCTCACATGAGGGAGATCGACGCGTTCCGTCGTATCGCCTTCGGCAGACCGTTTGACCTGCCCATTTCCCGCGACAACGGAGGCAAGTGACGGAGGATCGAGTGAATCTGGCCGACGCTTACGACAGCAACGACTGGCAGGACCTGCTCAACCGCGCCAGGCGAGCTGAACGCAACTACTACACCCTCGCCGATCAGATCCTGCGCGATCACGACGAGAAGCATGCTGGCAATGCGCGCTGGTGCTCCTCACGAGCGTGCCGCATGGCCTACGACCGGAGTCAGGACTGAATCCGCCTCGACGCGATTGGCTCCGCGACACACCAAAGATCGACTTCTGTAAGCAATTCGTGAACGTTGAACGCCGTTCTAGGATCGCAATCGAACGTCTTCATTGGAGGGTCGTCTGTGCCTGCAGGGGGATCAGCAAACAGTCGAGCGCAGCGTGAGCGTGAGTACGCGGCAGAACTCATGCGACGGTATCGCCAAGCCCAAGCCGTGGCGTCCCGATACGAAGCAGCCGCGGCCGGGGAACAACGTGTAGCAGCCGCCCTCCTCGCGTTGACCGGCGCTGGCTGGACCCTCCTCGTCGACCGCCGCTGGCCAGGCAACGCAGTCGCCAACGTCGACATGATTCTGGTCGGCCCCGGCGGCGTCTTCGTCATCGACGTCAAGAACTGGCGGCCGTCGCCGACAGTCGTGGACGGCCAGCTCCACGCCGGCACGGAGAATCGCCAGCAGGAAATCAACAAACTGAGAGCAATCACCCAAAGGGTCCGAGACGAACTTGCCATCCTCGACATGGCACCCGCCGCGGCGGCATCCGTCATGGTCTTCGCCAGCCACCAAGTTGATCAGCAGGTGGGTACCGTCTTCCTTCGAGGTGTCAAGGAGGTCGCTCCTTGGCTGGCCGCTCTGCCGCGACGGCTCACCGCGGGACAGGCCGGCCGAGTAGCTTCGCGACTCGCCGCCAGGTTCCCGGCCTACGACAATCCCAACCTGGACAAGCAACCCGCGGAAGAGTCGGACCACCCTTCGGAGCCGGAGCCCCAATCGCTTTTCGACGTCGATGCCATCGCTGAGGCTGAGCAGCGGTCGGCGCTGGCGCGCCCCATCGAGAGCTGGATGACTTATCTACACCCGGACCAGCTCGCCATCGTCAGGCGCCGGTGGAACGGGCCGGCGCGCATCAGCGGGCCGGCGGGCACCGGCAAGACGGTCGTAGGCCTACACCGCGCCGTATGGCTCGCCGAGCACACAATCGGCAAGATTCTGTACGTCACGTTCGTGCGCAACCTGCCACGAGTGCAGGCGCAGCTCCTTGCTCGGCTGTCCCCCGCGGTCGTCGAGCGGGTGGAGTTCTCCAGCCTCCACGCTTGGGCACTCGCACTACTCGACGAACGCGGCGTCAAGATCCGGCTGGATCCGCAGGTCACCGAAGGCTGCTTCTCGCGAGCTTGGCTACGCGTCGGGAGAGGGACAGTTCTGGAGGAGCTTGAACCGAACCCACGGTACTGGCACGACGAGATCACGTACGTCATCAAGGGCCGAGGCATCACTGACCTGGGCCGGTACCACACGGCTACGCGGCCGGGCCGCCGGACCGCGTTGCGACACAACCACCGTGAAGCTGCTTGGCGGCTGTACGAGGAGTACGAACGGCTGCGCACCGATCGTGGCGTACACGACTTCACCGACGTGCTGACGGACGCTCTGGCAGCGGCGTGCAGCGAACCCGTCCAACCGAGGTACGCCGCGGTCATCGCCGACGAAGTGCAGGACCTCCCCTTGGTCGGGATCCGTCTCCTGCACCAGCTCGTCGGAGACGCCCCGAACGGACTACTGCTTATCGGAGACGGTCAGCAGGCGGTCTACCCCGGCGGTTTCCGCTTGAGTGACGCCGGCATCGATATCCGGGGTGGCCGCGCGGAAGTTCTCAAAGTCAACTACCGCAACGGGGCGGACATCCTGAACGCCGCCCTCAAAATCCTCGAAGATCAACCCTACGACGACATTGACGGCACCGTCGTAACCACCGGGCCGACCGTCGAGACCAGCTACCACGAAGGCAGCGTGGTCAGAGTCGATGCAGCCACAGCCGAGGAGCATGATCAGGCGATGATCGCCGCCCTGACCGCGCTCGCAGGCGCCTCACCTGACGACTCACGGCTGGGTGACACAGCCGTGCTCTGCGCCCTGAAGAAGGAGGTCGCCTACTATCGGCGCTTACTGACCCGTGCGGGCATCCCGAACAGCAACCTCGAAGACTACGACGGACAACCGACCGCCGAGGTCAAAGTGGGCACCTTCCTTCGGGCCAAGGGGCTGGAATTTAAGTACGTCTTTCTCCCACGCCACGATCGAGACGTACGAGGCGCGGGGACGGGCAGCTTCGCCGACACTGACCGCCTCGCCCTGGCGAAGCGGCAACTCTTCGTCGGTATGACCCGTGCCCGAGACATGCTCTGGATGGGCGCCGTCATGGGTGTGCAAGCGCCTAGGCCCAGGTCACGACACAGCGCGGCAGCCCGGACCGGCTCTACGCAGGCCGGTTAGTCACCAGGTCGTGGCATTCGCCCGCGCGCTGCGCGCACGGCCTACGCCAGGCGCTGCGTGGCCAAACACGGACGCGCGGACGGAGAGTGGATCACGTGCGGAAGTTGACGTTACCGCAGCTAGAGCGGCATCTGTTCGCTGCGGCTGACATCCTGCGAGGCAAGATGGACGCCTCGGAGTTCAAGGAGTCCATCTTTGTCAGCGGGCCAAGGAGGGGGAATTTGACCTCATCTAAACGTTGGGGCGTCGCCTGCGACGCCCTGCGCGTAGGGGGAGAGGCAGGCCAGGACGGGCCTTTCGCTGCCTTGATCGTTATCCGTGAAGCTGTCAAAATGTAGATTGAACAAGTCAAACGCCACAACTAATGATCAAATATACCACGCTTCTGGATCTTCTCGGAGAGACTTCGTGAGCCCACGTCCTGGCGGCGAGACTGATAAGTTCGGTAATCGCTATGAGGGCGCGTGGACAGTACAGCACGTCCTACGCGTGCTTTCCGGTGCCGCCGACTCCATCACGGTTGAAGATATCGACGACCTGGCGGAAGGGGCGGAGTTCACTTTTCGTCGCGGCGATTCGGTGCAAGTTCACCAATTGAAGCGCCAGAACGGGAACGCCAACAGCTGGACACCCAAATCACTTCAAGACAAGGGTATTTGGGAGAACGCCCGCCGACATGTGGAGGCGGGCCGCCGATTCCACTTCGTTTCCGGGGTTCCGTCACGTCCATTGCAGGAATTGACCGACAGGGTCCGACGCTCCTCTGATCTGGACTCTTTCGTCAAGCACTGGATGACCGGAGAGTTAAAGGTCCCGTTTGACGAGCTAGCATCTACCGCCATCTTCGGGTCGGCCGAAGTTGCATGGTCTGTCCTTCGCGGGTTCTGGATCGAGTGGCCCGATGAGCGGAACATCAACGACATGAACGCCGCACTCGCAGGCTTGTTACTGGAGGGCGCAACAGGCCGACTCGCCGCGGTCGGTCTCGGCGATCTTGTCGAGCAGAACCTCGGCGTCCAACTCGATGCCGCAGCCATTGAGGCAAGCCTGCCCGAGTACGGACTCCGCCGAGCACAAGACGCGAGAACGACTACGATAGCTGAGCGCGTTACAGCCATCACAGCAGGATGGACAACAGGGATTGAACGAGAGCTTCTCAACCCTGCGATCGTGCGTGATGAAGCGACCAAGCTAATTGACTTGTTGGACGGTGAGGATCGACTTCTACTCCTTACTGGTGACGCAGGCGACGGCAAGAGTGCTGTCTTGCAGCAGGCAGCGGGAAAGTTAGGCGTAAAGGAAGTAGCCGTTCTCAGTTTCCGGTTGGACCGACTCGACCCCTTCTCATCCACCGCAGAGCTTGGTGAGAGACTCGGACTAGCTGTCTCTCCAGTTACGGCACTCTCTGTCGTTGCAGGTGATCGCCCATCAGTTCTCGTAATCGACCAGCTCGACGCCGTTAGCCTCGCTTCCGGGCGTATGCCACGTAGCTTTGACGCCATCGCAGACACGATAAGAGAAGCCTCTGCGTTTCCGAACATGCGAGTATTGCTCGCATGTCGGAAGTTCGACATCGAAAACGATCACCGCATACGGGAACTGGTGAAGGACGAGCGGTCCGCCCGAGTCGAGGTTGAGAAGCTGTCCGAATCACAGGTCACAGAAGCCGTTCGGGGAATGAATCTCGACCCAACAGCGCTGACCGATAGGCAAATAGCACTGCTTCGGTCTCCTCTGCATCTCGTCCTACTGAACACGGTCGCGGATGAAGCTGGGGCATTGTCGTTCCAGACCCCGGACAATCTGTTCGATGCTTTCTGGGATCGGAAAATGGTTGACTGTTCCCAGCGGCGTGCGGCAACCCGATTCGCCGAGGTTACCGAGCGGGTGTCTGAGGCGATCAGCTCACGACAGCGACTTTCGGTGAATGTCTCGGTTCTCGATCGAGACAACTTGGCCGTCGATGCTGGCGTACTGGTGTCCGAACATGTACTTACCAGAGATGGTCAGCAGATCGCGTTCTTTCATGAGGCATTCTTTGGCTATGTCTTTACCCGCGGTTGGATGAACCGGAGTCAGACGATTGTCGAGTTCCTCCTTGGGAGCGAACAGGAACTGTTCCGACGCTCCCAGGTCCGCCAGATCCTTAACTATCTCAGAGCGTCGGAGCCAGAACGCTTCGTTGACGAAGTCGAAGAGCTACTCACCCACGACGGTGTAAGATTTCATATCAAGGATGTCGTCTTGGGTATCATGCGCTCTCTGCCTGATCCATCGTGCGCGGAGTGGGAAGCGGTGAGCCGTATACTTGAGACCCACCCGTCGTTCGAGGACCGAATTTGGCTGGCCCTGCGCACACTGCCTTGGTTCGAGCGTCTCGACGCCGAGGGTATGTTCGAGGAATGGCTTGCTCGCGGCGATGAACAAGTGCAGAACCAGGCGATGTACCTTGCACTTGGAGGAATTAAGGAGCGTCCCAACCGAATGGCTGAGCTTCTCCAGCCACACGCGGGGAAGGCTCAGAACTATGCCAACTGGCTCATGTGGGTCGTCAGGTTTGCGAACGTCCACGAGAGCCGCCCCTTGTTCGATCTGCTCCTCAACGCAGTCCGAAGCGGGACGATCCGTGAGTACGGCCATGACATGTGGATGTTTACTTACGACCTAGCAACGAACCAGCCGACCTGGGCAGTTGAGTTGCTTGCAGTACACCTCGTTCTACGTCCAGACGCTATGACATTAGATGACTCATGCAAGGTCGTATCCCTCCTTGACCGCGATCACGCAATCATCAGGCTAACGACGCAGGCAGCGGAAGGCGCTCCGCAAATCTTCTGCGAGATGCTAACGCCGTACCTACTCGCAGTGATGCGAGTGACGGAACGGGAATTCAAAGACCATCTTCTGGCGGACGCTCATTTCGGCCTCCGCATCCCACACAGTGACTTCCACGAACTTGAAGACGCGATCCTCTTTAGCGCCGCTGACGCTCTTCGCCGGTTCGCCGGGTCGGACCCTGAGGCGGCAAAGCCACTACTTGAGACTTTGGCAGCGGACCAACACGACGCAGCCCAATGGCTCCTATACGAGGGGCTGCGAGGAGAGGCCGCAGAGTACTATGCCGATTGGGCCGCGGACCTTCTCGGTGGGGGTACTACTAGGTTCCTGAGCGGTTACATGTCGAACGGGGTTTGGACGACTCGTCAACTCATCCAGGCAATTAACCCACACCTGTCGGCCGAGAGGTTCAGCCGGCTGGAGCAGGAGATCCTCGGCCTCCGCTTTCCGTGGGAGAAGAAGAACTTCGGCTGGTATATGTTCTGCCTGCTATCGGTCATGGACGAGTCGAGGTTGTCCTCCACGGGTCGGCGCAGGTTGGGTGAACTGAGACGTCTCGTCAATGTGGAACAGCCCGAAGCGCCGGAACCAATTGAGATGCGTGCTGTCCAGTCGCCTATAGCGCCAGAGGCGGCTCAGCGCATGTCCGACGACGACTGGTTGCGTGCAATGGCAAAACACAAGGCGGACAGAGAGGACTTTAAGACGTTCCGAGGCGGCTCCCATGAGTTGTCGCAGCTCTTGAAGAGCGAAGTGTCGAACGATCCTGCGCGGTTCGCCACCATGACGCTGCGTCTTAGTAGCGACGTCAACCCTGCCTACACCGAAGCAATCTTGATGGGTTTGGGTGACGCGGAGGCTCTTCCCGATCCGACTCCAATATTTGCGGCAATGCGCCACATAGCGTCACTTCGGCTCGCCCCAAATGACCGGTGGCTTGGGTGGCCGATTCGCCGCAATTATCTGAAGAATGACGTCCCCGCCGACATTGTCTCAACAATAATCGACCTAGCTCTGACCTCCGAAGACCCAGCGGAGGACAGATGGCCCAGCCATGAAACGGGTGAACGAGAAAGTCTTGACGAGGCGATCTATGCGAATGGAATTAACACAGCGCGCGGAAGCCTTGCTCTCACATTGGGAGATCTCCTTGTTTACGATCCCGATGGGAGCCGCACGTCACTGGTAGTGCCCGTCTTGGGCCGGATGGCTCAAGATTCATCTATAGCAGTTCGATCGTGCGTTGCCCATGTGATCGCAGCCTGCCTCCGTCATGCGCGCCCAGAGGCAATTCAGGCTTTCGACTTGCTGATCCAGGGTGATGACAGATTACTTGCGGTCGGCACCGTCCAGCGACTCATTAGATATATCGGGAACGGTGACTCTACCCTCGTGGTGCGGCTTATCCCACGGATGCTGGGCGCGCAGGTCGCGGAAGTCCGGCAATGCGGCGGTGCGTTGGCAGCCTTTGCCGGTATCGAGTGGGGTGAAGAGGATTTGCTCGCATCGGTCCTCGCGAGCCCGGACGCCGCAGCTCGACGGGGCGTTGCGGCTGTATGCGCCCACCGACTGGCGTTTTCGACGAATGTCATTGTGGCAGAGGATGCATTGATGCGCCTAACCAATGACGGCGACGAAAACGTGCGCAAGGCAGCGGCAGAAGTCGCTGGCGCCCTCCGCAATGAGCGATTGCGCCCGTTCACCCGCGTCCTGAGCGCTCTCATTTCGTCCGAAACTTTCTCTGATGCCGTGCCTCAGTTGCTGATTACGCTCGAACGCGCGCCAGATCGTGTCGACGCACTCGTAACTGCGTGCGCTCGGCGTTTTGTCGAGGTTCATGGTGTCGATGTTGGCAACATAGCAACGGGCGCGGCTGGAGATGCGCGGGAGGTCGGACAGCTTGTGTTCAGGGCATATGCGCAGTCAACCTCTGCTACGGGCCGTCGCGAGGCACTTGATCTAATCGACGAGTTGCTTGCGCTCAACGCCTACGGGGTGGCTGAGCTTGCGGACGCCGCAGAACACTAGTTTTCCACTACCTGACGTTCGAAGCAGATGGCTTATTGTCGTTGCGAGCGTCGATCATGACAATGCTTGGATCCTTATCGAGCTTGAGATTCTTGAGAATCTCGCACGCCCGATGTTCCTGTTGTTCAGTGTAGAAAATGATTACTTTGATTGACTTTTGGGTCTGATTGGCCTTCTCGTAAATCCTCACCTGATTCTTCAAGTTCATCTCAAGCTTTGTGTTGCTAGCCAACTTCAGTTCAACAAGGGCCTTGTCGCGCCCATAAGAAACCTTGAAATCCACTGGCCCACGTCCATTATTAGGCTCTCGGTTCACATCGAAAGTAGTTCCATACCAGATTAGCCCGAAGAATAACTGAACTTCAGCCTCATCGCTGAAAGGCTTACCCCGCCTATTTATTACACGGTATTCGTCTTGATCCTCGACGTAACGCTTAAACGCCAGTACCCGCTTGAGCGCCTCATCATGGCTGTCAGGCGAGTATGAATAGAAGTCGGTTACCTGCTCCAGCTCATCGATAATCCGGCGCACCCTTGAGATAAAAACCGTTTGAATGTAATCAACGTCGTCTCTGTTTTGCCTGCCGGCAGTTTGCGCTTCGCGCTCTTTGAGCTTGAGATAAAGCTCATTCAAATCAGGGAATCGCCACAGCGTCTGAACTATCGCCTCATAGCGCGGATTTTCGCCCTCGATCTCCATCAGCATCTTTTTGAAGTACTCATTAATCTTGGCGCGAAGATTTTCGTTTTCACAAGACTTCACTACCTTGTCGAAATTCCGCAACAAATCTTCGCGGTTGATGAAGGTGTCATTACGGGAAAGGAGATCCGTAGGCGTAAGTAGGACATAGTCGCCAGCATCAGCACGCCGCTTCCCCTTCCTGACAGAGATCCCAGCCTTCTGCGGGTCCAAGAATGGCAGCTCGAACGTACCGCTAACCCAGGTTTCGGTGCCATAGTCAAAGTCCACTCGCTCAACTACGAACCGGCGACGAAAGTCTGGCGCAACGTATTGGCGAGCGAAGTCCTGCGTATATTCCAGCAGGTATCTCTTGATCAAATTTGTAGCGAAGTCGCTAACTCCGTCCTGACCAACCCCATCATCGACCAGTCGGATATGCTCCAAGTGGACGGATTCCTGCCCGCCAACGAAAACATTAAGATTCCGGATGAGCGACTCTGCGAACTTCATCCCAGGTCCGCGACCCTGGTTTCCCAAAAAGCAAAACCCCAACCAGTTCTGCTTGACCTCGCCGAAGTAGAACCACTCCTTTAGAAGACCTTCGTTTCGCGTCGCGAGTTCTGCGCGGCTCCTCAAGAAGACCAGGTAGCTGATTATAGACTTATGCAACAGTTGATACTCGGGCTTCTTGCTCTGGAACAACAAGAACGGGTCAATGAACATTGGCAGATCGGACACCAAGCAGATATTCAACGCCCCGTGCGCATCGAGATCGTCTTCAGATACGCGAAAGTAGTCAGAGAAGTAGACTCTACTCGGCATTCACTCAATGTAGCTGAAGCATGTCGATGTGTCACCATGCTGGCATGCTGGATTGCTCCCCGGAAAGATCACCTCACGTGCGCAGAGCTGGCGTCAGGCGGCCAAGCGGCCGGGGCTCGCACCAAAGTGGGCACCCGATCACGACTACGTGAGGCGGACCCCGGAACGCAAGCCTGAGGGATCACCACCACGCGCCGGGGAGACTTGGAGCCCGCACTCTCTACCGCAGCCATATCGCGCCAAATGCCCCAAGGACGTGGCCCAGTTGGTTACCCACTTTGTTACCCGTCACCGCCGTTACCGTCGATGAACACCACTGATCACGGCTGAGACGACCATCTTCTTATGCGGGCGTTTTGCCTGTTCACGATGATGAGCGGTTAGGTTGGATGATTCGACAGGCCCGGCAGGTTTGCTAATCCGTCGGTCGCAGGTTCGAATCCTGCCGGGCGCGCCCAGGTCAGATGCTTGATCGATGATCACCACGAGATTTCGTGGAGCCAACGTGGCTCCACGTCCTCGCATCAAGGGCTCGAAGCTCGGTCGCGGTGAGATCGAGACCCTGCGCAGCGGATCACTGAGAGTAATGGTGAACGCTGGCCGCGACCCGCGCCGCCGACCCCCTTGGACCACGGTTCTCCGCCTGTTGTTCAGCCAGCTGCCCGGGATGCCGATAGGGCCATAAGGGTCCGGGTGGAGGTGGATTGATGGACGGCAGCGCGATCGGCGCCGGAGAACTGTCGGCTGCACTGCTGGCACTCGAGGACGAAGTCATCGACTACTCCGAGGCCATCCTTGCCGCCGCGGCCGAGTTCGAGCGGCAGGCCGTCGCCCTGGGCGACGAGCTGCTCGTCGTCCGGGCGAGGTTTCTCAAGGCCACCATGCTGGTCCGCGCCGGCGACCATGCGGAGGACGCCCAGCGAACGATTGACGGCATCCACGAGTGGGCACTTGTGCACGGCGATCACCGGCTCCAGGCCCGCACGCACCTGCAATGCGCCTATGCCGAACGGGTCTCCGGAGACATGGCGAACTTCCTGGAGCACGCGTTGAGCGCGGTCGAACTGTTGGACGACACCGCCTCCCCGCACATGCAGGTCTGGCACCGCGCCAAGCTGGCGGACGCGCTCGCTGACAACGGAGACCTGGCCGCGGCACGGCTGCGGTTCGGCCAGGCCGAGGAGTTGGCCCGCGAGCTCCACCAGCGGCAGATGCTGACGCGCGTACTCAACAACTGGGCCTACAGCGAGTACGAGGCCGGTGAGTATGCGCGCGCCCGCGAGGTGGTCGGCCGTCTGCTGGAGCACGCCGAGGCGCACGGCATCGACCTCTACCCCGCGGATCTCGACACGGTCGCCTCGATCCAGATCGAGTACGGCGAGTACGGCGAGGCCGAGCAGACGATGCTGCTGGCCATTGCCCGGCACGAGGCAGGTGCCCACAACGGGGCTGAAGCGCTGGCCCATTACCTGCTCACCCTGGCCTGCGCGCAGCGCAGACTCGGTGAGCTGGACCGGGCCCAGGCCAGCCTGATTGCGTCACGCGAGCTGTGCGCCGAGGGGAAGCTGACCGAGGTCATGCTGCGCGTGCATCAGGAACAGGCCGAGCTGCACGCCGCCGGTGGCGACTTCGCCGCGGCGGTCGCGGCGCAGGCACTGTTCATGGCTGCACAGGAAAGCATGCGTTCCGAGGAAGCCGACGCGAAGGCACAGACCCGGTGGGTCCAGTTCGAAACCGCCGAAGCCCGCGTGGAAGCGGAGCGGTTCCGGGAGCAGGGGCGCCGCGATCCGCTGACCGGGCTGCGGAACCGCCGCTACACCGACGAGGAACTGCCGGGTCTGGTCGCCGCGGACCCGGATCTGGTGGTGGCGATCGCCGACATCGACCATTTCAAGCGCATCAACGATGAGCTTTCCCACGCCACCGGCGATCAGGTGCTGATCCAGGTCGCCAAGCTGCTCGAAACCGGACTGGCCGCTGTCGCGCCGGAGGGCTTTGCGGCGCGGCTCGGCGGCGAGGAGTTCCTCCTCGTGCTGCCCGCGAGACCGGTGACCGTGGCGGCCCGTCAGCTCGACGGCGTCCGGCAGGCCATCAGCGACCACGACTGGCGGGCAGTGACCGGCGAACTGCCGGTGACCGTCAGCATCGGCGTGGCCGGGGTCAGCGAATCGGTCCCGGCCGACCAGGCAGTGGCGCTGGCCACTGCCGACCGCAACCTGTACGCCGCGAAGCGGGACGGGCGGAACCGTGTCGTCGCCACCACCGAGCCCGCTCCCGTCCGCCGCCACTAGGGATTCAGGGCCCTGGTCATGGGGTCAGGTAGGCGGTGGAGAACGGCTCGTGGCGTGCCCGCATGTCGGCGTATGCGGTGACGTTCATCGGGGCCAGCACGACCTGGGACATGGCGGAGAGGACGACCCCGAGGGTCATCACGGCGAGGAACGCGACCCCCGCCATCCGGTCGGTGCTGAACGAGCCGAGCGGCGCGGTGACGATGCCGAGAATCACCTGCTGCACGATGCCGATGGCAATACCGAGGCCGATCATTGTGGCCAGGCGGGCGAGCGCGGCACCCGGGCTCGCGTGGAACAGCCGGAAGCAGCGGGCAACCGCACGACCTCGTTCCAGCAGCACCACGGTGGGCAGGATCATCACCACGATCGCCACGTAATAGCCGGGCAGGATGCAGCAGACGAAGCCGACCATGGTCAGAAGACCACCGAGCAAACCCCATCCGATGTACGCGGGGACGCGTGGCCCCGCGTGGCGCAGGGCGTGCCGGACCGACGGCGGCCGGCCGACGGCGGCCTGTACCACCAGATGTGCCATGGCCAGGGACGCGAGCGCGCCGAGCAGGCCGAGCAGCAGGCCGAGCGGGACCAGGAAGTACAGCGACCGGAGCAAAGGGTGCCAGTCGGGCTGAACGTCCGCCGGCGTGTTGACCACATCGGTGAAGGTGCTGCCGAGGAAGAAGCTGGCGAGTGTTCCAGCGACGACGACCGGCCCCACCCAGAGGAGTTGCACCATGGCGGCCTGCCGCCAGACGGCCTTCAGGAGCCGGAAACTGCGGCTCCACCAGCCCCCGAAGTCCGCGCTGACCAGCGGATCATCCGGCGTGGGATAGAGGCCCGGAGGTGCGGGCGGAAACGGGGGCGGCGCAGCGACACGGACCGGGTCGCCGGGCGACGGCCGATCGAAGGCCCGGTCCGGTCCGGGCGGCGGACCCGTCTGGGCCGATGGCCGGATCTGCGGGGGCGGGCCGGGCGGCGGCGCGTCGTCAGGCACAGCTCCTTTCGTCCATCGCGATCGAGGACCCACGAAGTCCGGGACCTCGCGCAGACGTCGGACAAATCAGCCGGAACCGTACGGCTGCCGCGGACGTCCAACCCTGCGTAGATCACCGTACGGAGGGGGATTGTCATGGCACGTGACCGGTCGTACCTGTTCTGGGTGGTGCCGTTGTTCACCACCGTCGTCGCCACAGCCGGCTGCGGCGGGCCTAACGTGGGCACTGAGCAGCCCGCCGCTCCCGCGGCCGCGGCCTCCCAGCCCGGGACCGCTCCGCCGGAGATGGCTCGGAAGGAGCAGACAACCGTGGAACCTGTACCGGCTCAGGACGACACCGCGCCGCGCTGCGGTCAGCCGGTGCGCGCACCCGCGGCGACGGCGCTGACCGTGACCGGCCGATTCCCCACCAGCGTCGCGGCGAACGAGCAGACCGTGTCCGGCCTGGTCGAGGTCACCAGCCAGGCGGCCGTCAAGGGCGTCGGCGCGCCCCAGGCGGACCTGTTCCTCGTGCGGAAAGGGCGCATCGTCACGGAGCCGATGCCACAGGACGCCGTCGGCGTCCGCTGGGATCTGGCGGCCGGGCAGAGCAGGAAGATTCCCGCCGCGGCGACGTTGATGTCGTGCGAGCCCGGCGGGGACCGGCTGCCCCCCGGCGATTACGAGATGTACGCCCGGGTCGCGATCACCCCGGACGACGCGCCCACGGCCACGTCCCAGGGCGGCCCGTGGCCGCTGGAGCTGCACTGACGCGCGAAACGGCCGGGAACCGCGTACGGTTCCCGGCCGATCCGCGTACTGATTCAGGTCAGCCGGTCACGATGCTGAGGCCCATCCGGGGCGAGATCGTGGTCCACGGCTCCACGTACCCGTTGCCGTTGCCGGAGGCGATGACGTTGCCCCGGATCCAGGCGTTGCCCGAGGCGTCCTTGGCGTAGAACGGGCTGCCCGAGTCGCCGCCCTGCGGCAGGGTCCCACCGGTGTAGACGATGACGGGCGACTTGCAGCCGGTCTGGGTGCAGACCTGGCCGCTGATGCTGGTGGCGGTGTGGCCACAGGTCTCACCGGTGGTCCGGCCGCTGGCGCAGTAGGCGTTGTAGCCGACGTAGGCCGTACCGGCCGCCACGACGCGGGTGCTGGTGGAGCTGGTCACCCCGCCGGTGAAGATCCGCCCGGCGTACGCCTGGCCGCCGATCAGTTCCGCGTCGTACGCCTCACCGGTGACGGTGGGCAGGTGACGGTTCGACACCGAGCCGTACACGCGGCCGAACGACTCGGTCCACACGGTGGAACCGGTGGCGAAACAGTGCCCGGCCGTCGTCATGAACACCGTGCCGGCGCCGTTGCGGACGGCGTAGCCGGAGGAACAGATCCCGCTGCCGTTCGTGATGCCACCACCGCCGTAGAACGCCGGCACGTCGTCACGCCGGCTGAAGGTGTCCCGGATCGCGGCACGGCTGACCTTGATCTGGGAGACGGCGTCGCGGGTCGCGAGGGACGCCCCGGACAGATTGGTCAGCGACGACACGACGGCGTCCGGGGCGTTGGTATCGAGGACGATCCGGCCCGTGGTGGAGTCGATGAAACTGCCGAACGTGTACTTACCGCCGCTGGCGGCTGCGTAACGGGCGATCCGCGCTTGGAGCGAAGCCAGCGCGGCCGTTGCGGCGGGCGTCGCCGCCACGTGGGCCTTCGCGGCCCGGTCGGGCGACAGGGACGCGTCCACCCGCACCCCGGACGGGCGGACCGCTGCCTTGCCATCCCCTTCGGCTGCCTGCGCCGCTCCGACGTTCAGCGTCACCAGAGCCGCGGTCGCTGCGACGACTGCCCCGACGAGTGCTTTCTTCGTGGTTGGCATGTGGATCCCTTCTCACGCACACCCACGGCCCGTTGCCGTGGCACCTCTTGGAAGAGACCGCCACGGAGGGATCCGTACCTACCGAGGGTGTTTATTTCGCTGACGAGCTGTCAGAGACACGACAGTCATCATGATCTGCCGTGGACAGTGCTGAGCAGCAGTTTCGGTGATCCGATCAAGAAGTTCCCGGGATGACCGGCCGACCGCGACAGTCACCCTCTGTGGAGGTTCGGCCCCACGGGCACAGCAACGTACGCAAACGTGCCGTGCGGCGCAGGGACAGGGTCACACCGTGAATTGGGTGACCAGGGTGTGCAACTCACCCGCCAGACGCGACAGCTCCTCCGCCGTACGATTCGCCTCCGACACCCCCACCGTCGTACTCTGCGCCACCTCCGCCACCCCAGCAATCGTCTCCGTAATCGACGACGTCCCCACCGCAGCCTGCGCCACATTCCGACCGATCTCACTCGTCGTCGCCGTCTGCTCCTCCACCGCCGACGCAATCGTGTCCGAATACGAATTGATCCGCTCAATCACCGCAGCAATCTCCCCGATCGCCGCCACCGCCGCACCCGTATCCGACTGAATCGCCGCAATACGCGACGAAATCTCCTCCGTCGCCTTCGCCGTCTCCTGCGCCAAATCCTTCACCTCCGACGCCACCACCGCGAAACCCTTACCCGCCTCACCCGCCCGCGCCGCCTCAATCGTCGCGTTCAACGCCAACAAATTCGTCTGCTCCGCAATCGACGTAATCACCTTCACAATCTTGCCCACCTCACCCGACGACACCCCCAACTTCGCCACCGTCGCATTCGCCGCCGCAGCCACACCCACCGCACCCCGCGCAATCCCCGCCGCATCCGTCGCACTACCCGCAATCTCCCGGATCGACGCCGTCATCTCCTCCGCCGCCACCGCCACCGTGTCCACATTCGCCGACACCTGCACCGCCGCCGCCGACACCAACTCCGCCCGCGAACTCGCCGACTCCGCATCCATCGCCATCTGCGCACTCACCGACGCCATCTGCTGCGCCGACCCCGCCAAACTCCGCGAACTCCCCCCGATCCGCCCAATCGTCGCCCGCAACGTCCCCGCAGCCCGATCCAACTCCCCCGCCATCACACCGATCTCATCACCCGCATCCACATCCGCCTTCACCGTCAAATCACCATCCGCAATCGACCGGATCACCGCCGACAACGCCCGCACGCGACGGGCCAGCCCCCGGGCCACCAGCGTTCCGAACAGCGCCGCGAGCGCGAGCCCGGCAGCCAGCACGACGATCGTGACGGTACGGGCGGTGACGTACCGCGCGTGCGCATCCGCCGCGGCGGCGGTGGCCGAATCGTTCTCGGCCGCGATGAGCTGGTCGAGTTCGGCCATGGCCGAATCGGCGACCGGGTTGAGCGAGTGGTCCCGGATCGCTCCCACGTCACCGTGATTACGGCTGGCCGGGACGAAATCGGTGTCGCGCACCGTGCGGTACCGCTGCCACGCCGCCACGAGCGAATCAAGCCGCGCGGCGTCCACTGTCGTCGCGCGGTACGCCGCCACATCCTTGTTGAACGTGATATCGCCGGCCTTCATCGCCTGCTCGTACTGATCCATGGCACCGGGCGTGTCGGACAGCGCGTGATTCAGCACGATCGAGCGCATGTCGCCGATGTCCACCGCGATCTTCCCGAGCTGCTGGCTCGGCACCACACTGTTCGCGTACAGGTCCTGCGCCATCCCGCTCAGCCGCGCCATCTGCACCATCGCGAACGCCCCGACGCCGCCGCCGACCACGGCCAGCACCACCACGACCATAAGGATCTTGGTGTACATGGGCCGGTTGCGGAACCACCGGGCCACGGCGGCTCCCCTTACGCCGGCGGTCAAGCCTGTGAACCTCATGGCGTCGGCTCCCATCGGAGTGTGAGCTGAATCGCCCTACCATCGGTTGCCGTCGGCCCGACCTGACGTGTCTGCCGGGTGCCGTCGCGTAGCCGTACGCGGCGGACCCGATGAGGCAGCTGCGGTCGGCTGAATTCGCCGGTAGGGGCCGATAGGTCATCCGCAACGCAAGGGAGGAGATAGCGCCCAGACTGCGCGTGCACCACATCTCGACCCCCTGGACGGTACCCGGCGAGGAGCGCCTGCGCGGCGATACGGCCGCGGCTTACGCGGTGACCGCCCGGGTGCCGCCGACCGAGGTCGCGCACTACCGGTTCGCCCGCTCCACCGCAGGCTGACCGACGCCGGGCCGAGTGCCAGAACCAGCGGCCCCGGACAGAAAGTCCGTGTCGCACAGCCCGCCGACCTGCCAAGATCCCGGCATGGTCGCTGCCGTAGGAGTCCGGATCGGGTGGGCCGACGTGCCCTCCCACGTCCGGGCCGCGGTCACGGAGATCCTCGGCTCGCCGGTCGTCACGGCCACGTCACAGCCGGGCGGATTCTCCCCGGGCACCGCGGACCGGGTCCGCACCGCCGCCGGCACGGCCGCGTTCGTCAAGGCGGTGTGCCCGGCGCTCAACGAGCGCTCCACCGAGCTGGCCCGGCAGGAGGCGCGCATCAGCGCGGCGCTGCCCCCGCACGCGCCGGTGCCCCGGTATCTCGGCGGCTACGACGACGGCGACTGGGTCGTGCTCGTCCTGGAGGACATCGAGGGCCGCCACCCGCACACCCCGTGGCGGGCGGATGAGCTCGGCGCCGCCGTACGCGGACTGCGCCACCTGGCCACGGCCCTGACGCCCTCCCCCGTGGCCGGCCTGCCGACCGCCCGGGAGCGGATGGAGGACAACTTCGCCGGCTGGGATCGAGTGGCGGCCGACCCGCCGCCCGACCTGGACCCGTGGGCCCGCACCCACGTGGACGAGCTGCGAGCGCACGCCTGGTGGGCGTTGACGCTTCTCGACGGCGACACGCTGTGCCACTGCGACGTGCGTGCGGACAACATGTTGTTCCGCCCCGACGGCACGGTGATCTTCGTCGACTGGCCGTGGGGCTGCACCGGCCCGGACTGGCTGGACACCGTGCTGCTCGCGGAGAACGTCATCGTGTACGGCGGCGACCCGGCGCCGCTGCTGACCGGCCTCGAACCGCGCGCGGCCACCGCGATCATGGCGGCACTGGCCGGCTACTTCGTGGACCGGGCCCGGCAGCCGCCGCCGCCCGGCATTCCCACGGTACGGGCGTTCCAGCGCGCTCAGGGCGACGCGCTGCTGCCGTGGCTACACGGGCGTCTCACCCAGTGAGCAACATGGGACATCCGGCACACCCCGACGGGCCCGCTCGCCCAGGGCACTACGCTGGTGTGCCGTGAGCTGGGCTTCGGCGTGGCGGCCCGGACGGCGCAACCGCACACGAAACGGAAACTGATGATCGACCAAGCCAAGGTACGAGTCCTCCTGCTGGAGAGCATTCATCCCGACGCGGTGACCCGGCTCGAAGCCCAGGGTTACGAGGTCGAGTCCGTCCGCAACGCCCTCGACGAGGCCGAGCTGATCGAACGGATCGACGGGGTCCACCTGCTGGGGATCCGCTCCAAAACCCGGGTGACGGCCAAGGCGCTCGAAGCGGCGAACAGCCTCGTCGCGATCGGCGCGTTCTGCATCGGTACGGACCAGATCGACCTGCCGGTCGCCTCACGCGCCGGGGTCGCGGTCTTCAACGCGCCGTTCTCCAACACCCGTTCCGTGGTGGAGCTGGCACTCGCCGAGATCATCGCGCTGACCCGGCGGCTCACCGAGAAGAACGCCGGCATGCACGCCGGGGTCTGGGACAAGGCGGCCGACGGCAGCCACGAGATCCGCGGGCGACGCATCGGCATCGTCGGCTACGGCAACATCGGTACCCAGCTGTCGGTGCTGGCCGAGAGCGTCGGCATGCAGGTGTCGTTCTACGACACCGCGGACAAGCTGGCCCTGGGCAACGCCCGGCGCTGCGGCAGCCTCGACGAGCTGCTGGAATCCTCGGACATCGTCACCCTGCACGTGGACGGACGCCCGGGCAATGCGGGCTTCTTCGGCGCGGACCAGTTCGCCCGGATGACCAAGGGCGCGATCTTCCTCAACCTCTCCCGCGGCATCGTGGTCGACCACGTCGCCCTGCGGGAGGCCCTGACCAGCGGTCACCTGTCCGGCGCCGCGGTGGACGTCTTCCCCAAGGAGCCGAAGGGTCGCGGCGACGAGTTCCTCTCCGAGCTGCGGGGGCTGCCGAACGTCATCCTCACCCCGCACATCGGCGGGTCCACCGAGGAGGCCCAGGCCGATATCGGCAACTTCGTGGCGAACAAGCTCGCCAGCTTCGTGCAAGAGGGCAACACCACGCTGAGCGTCAACCTGCCCAGCGTCGCCCTGCCGCTGCAGGAGGGCATGAGCCGCATCGGCCACGTGCACGTCAACACCCCGGGCGTGCTGGCCCAGGTCAACTCGATACTCGCCGACCACAAGGTCAATGTGGAGGGTCAGCTCCTCACCACCCGCGGCGAGTACGGCTACCTGGTCACCGACATCAGCGGCGGGTACACCGACGAGGTGCTGGAGCAGCTGCGCGCCATGAACCAGACCGTGCGGCTGCGCGTACTGGCCTGAGCCGCTGCGCCGGGTCCGGCGGCGCGCCGGGTCCCGGCGCGCCGCCGGCCGGGTTAGATCGCCTCCACGCGCAGCAGGGTGATCCGGGCCGCCGCGTCCAGGTCGTAGCGGTCCGGCACCTGCCAGTTGCGCGGGGTCAGGGTCGAGCCCGGGGCGACGTCACGTAGGGTCCGGGTGCCCGCAGTGACGGTTTTCGCCCCGCTCTCCACGCGTACCCGGACGGGCGCGTCGCCGGGCGATTTCACGGACAGCTCGTCGAGGGCGCCGTCCACGCGTACCGCGACGGTGCCGGCGGGCTTGGGCAACGTCAGCGAGACCTTGCGGGCCGCCCCGGTCAGGGCCACATCGCCGACCTGGCCGCCGCTGAGGTCGATCACCTGTTCGTCCGCGCCGCCGGTGAAGCGCAGCGTCCAGCGGACCTTTGCGGACAGTACGACGTCGACCGCGCCCGGGTCACCGTTGCCGTCGGGAGTCACGTGCAGCCGGACCTGGTCGTCCGTGAGCACCGGGGTGGGCAGGCTCGTCGACCCGTCCGCGGCGGTGATGCGGTACAGCTGGTCGCCGAGGTCTTCACTGCGTACGGTCAGCCGCCCGATCCCGGCTACGACGTCAAGGCTCGCGGCGGTGCGGCCGTCCAGTGGGGCGGTGGCGGTGCGGCGGTCCGCCGAACCGGCGCCGAGCTGCAGCACCGAGGTGATGTCGCCGTGCGAGCCGGAGAAGAAGACGACACCGGCGACCGAACCGGCCAGCAGAATGACGCCCGCGAGCGCGACGACCGCGGCCGTCGCGGCCCGGGATCGCCGTCGCGCCGGGGAACCTCCTGCGCCCTGCAGGACCCGGCCGTCCGTGTTCCGGCCGTCCGTGTTCCGGCCGTCTTCGCTACGCCCGTCTTTCGCACGCCGACCCGCATGCCCATTCGCCGCGCGCCCGTCGGCCTCACGACCGCCACCCTGACGACCATCACCCCGGTAGCCGTCCGCGGCATGCCCCTCGGCCTCACGACCGCCACCCTGACGACCATCACCCCGGTAGCCGTCCGCGGCATGCCCCTCGGCCTCACGACCGCCACCCTGACGACCATCACCCTGGTGGCTGTCCCCGGCATGTCTCTCGGTCTTACGACCGCCCTGACGACCACCACTCTGATGGCCATCCGCGGCAGCGCCCTCGGCCTTACGACCGCCCTTACGGCCATCACCCTGGTGGCGATCCGCGGCAGCGCCCTCGGCCTTACGACCGCCCTTACGGCCATCACCCTGGTGGCGATCCGCGGCGCGGCCCTCGGCCTTGCGGCCGGCCGCGTCGCGGCGCGTCGCGCGGTGTGGCCGGATCTCACGCCCGGGGCCGTTGACGATGTCGCCGATGGCCGGCGTGGGCGTCGGATCCGGCTCATCCGTACGTTCGGGCTTCGTGCCCGTGCGGGGAACGGGCTGCGCCACCGTGCCGGGAGCGGGCTGCGCGACCGGTCCGGGAGCGGGCTGCGCGACCAGGCCGGGAAGGCCGGGCTGCGCGACCGGGGCGGGCGAGATCGGGCCGGGGCGCGCCAGGACGGGTGCCGGGGATTCCGGCGCGGCGGAGCGCGCGTGTGAACCGCTGATCGGGCCGGCAGTGAAGCCGAACGAGACCCGGCCGCCGGTGGCCGGCGGCGCCGGCCCGTACGGGGGCTCCGGCGCCTCGCGACCCGCCGGGGCGGCGTATCCCGCCTCGTCACGTCGGGGTGCACCGGCGCCGTGTGCCGGATTCGCGGACCGGCGGGCCTCCCGCATTCCGTCGGCGGGCGTCTCCGGGGACCGTCGGGGCAGTTCCGCGGACGGACCGTGCCCGGTGCGCCCGTCGCCCGGGTTGCCGGCTCGCGATGGCGACGCCGGGCGGTGCGGCGCTGACCCGGCAACGGCGGGGAGAGTGTCGCCCGCCGCAGTCCCGGGAACACGCCGGGGCAGGTCGCCGGTGGTGGCCCCGACTACCCGGCGGGGCAGTGTCTCCGCGCCCGCACCGCGCCGGGGCGGGTGCTCGGCCGTCGCCGGCCGGTCGTTCGGATGAGGCCGCCCGGATTGCGGGCCGTGTGACGTCGACCCGCCGCCCGTACGGTTGTCTGGGGCCTCGTGGTCGCGGTGCGCGATGCTGAACGCCCACGAGCCGGTGTCCTCTGTGGCCGACCCGCCGGCCCGCTGACGCGGTGTTGCGGGCGAGTCACCCGGGAGCGCGCCGGACGTCGGCGTGCGGCTGAACGGCTCGGCGGCGGCGCCGGGACGCCGCCGGTCGGCGTCGGAGTCCCGGTTGGCCCAGTGCGCGCCGGAGGCCGACGGCAGGTCGGCGATCGCAACGGACGCATCGGACATGCCGCTGTTGTCCGCCACATCTCCGGAAGCTGTACGTTCCACGCGAATCCTCCACCCGCGCCGGCGCCGACGATTCTCCAGGTGGCGCGCTGCACAGTGGTACGGATCCCGGCCTCTTCCGGATGAGTCGCGAGGGGAATTACCGTCCGTAGTGGCGATCCGGCCGGATCAGACCCCGCCGGGTGGCCACCGCGACCGCCTCCAGCTGGCTGTGCGCGTCGAGCTTCGCGAGCACCGCCTTCACGTACCCGCGGCAGGTGTGCACACTGATGCCGAGCCGGCGGGCGATCGCGCGCGGGTCGAGACCGGAGCCCATGAGTTCGAGCACTTCGTGCTCGCGCGCGGTGAGCCCCCCGGCACGGGGCCCGACGACCGGGGTGGTGCTGCGCAGCAGCCGCGCGAGGATGTCGGTGGACACCGTCATGCCGCCGCCGTACGCGGTGTGCACCGCGTTGAGCACGTCGCCGAGCGCGCCGTTCTTGCTGAGAAATCCCGCGGCACCGGCCGCCGTCGCGCGTCCCACCAGCGTCGCCTCACTGCTGGCCGTCAGGATGACCACGCGGGTCTCCGGCTGACGGTGCCGCAACAGTTCGGCGATCGCGATTCCGTCCGCGTCGGGCAGCTCGGGATCGAGCAGGATCACGTCGGGCTTCAGTTCCGCAGCAAGGCGGATCGCCTGCTCACCGTTGCGGGCATGGCCCACGTACCGCAGGTCCGGCTGACCGCGTAACGCGACTCCGAGCAGCTCAGCGAACGTCTGGTGGCCGTCGACGACGAGCACGGTGATCACTTGGTCGCCCATGCCAGCCTCCCGTCAACAACCGTTGTCGAAGTCTAAAATCGGGGCGCCCGCAGCCTCGCCGTATTAACAGCCGGACCGCGCGGGCGCGCCGGGGCCTACCGCCCGGTACGGCTGCCGCCCGGATGAGGCCGACCGGCTGTGATGACAGGTCATTCGGCCGAGGCACCCCCTCGATTGACCGGGCTGCCGTCCGGCGCCCACGAAGAGTCTGGCGCATGTGGGACATCCCGCTGCGGTGGGGCTCGCCGGCGCGGCGCCCGCTGCCGGTTCACAGGCGCGATTCGGTGCGGCCCGCCGACCACGTCGGACAGCCGGCGCCCGTACGCCCGGGGGCCATGGTGGAGGGTGACGACCGGGAAAATGGTGCGCGGCTGACCGTGATGCCCCGCAGAATCATCCGGTGCCGATCGAGCCCGTCCTGTTGCCGGTGCCCTTTGTGCCGGAAATTTCGCTGTTCCAGATGAACCGCCCGGTCGGCCTGTTCGACCTGACCGGCGGCGAGTTCCGCAGCGACGAGCCACCGCCCTTCTGGGCCTTCGCCTGGGCGGGCGGTCAGGCGCTGGCCCGGCACCTGCTGGATCACCCCGAGATCGTGCGCAGCCGCCGCGTACTCGATCTCGCGTCCGGCTCGGGTCTGGTGGCGATCGCGGCAGCGCTGGCGGGTGCCGCGCAGGTCCGGGCCGTGGACGTGGACCCGGCCGCCTGCGCTGCCGTGCTCCGCAACGCCGCCGCGAACCGCGTCGACGTCCGGGTGGCCGCCGCGGATGCGGGGGCGGCCCCGGATCCGGAGGACACCGCTGAGCCCGAGGTGGTCCTGGCGGGGGACGCGTTCTACAGCCCTTCCGTGGCCCCGCGAATGACCCGGGCGCTGCGCCGGGCGGCCCGCTCCGGGGCACGGGTCCTGGTGGGCGACCCGGGCCGCGGGTACCTCCCGGAACACCTTTTCTCCCGGATCGCGGAATATCCGGTACCCGTCACTGAGCTACTCGAAGAGACGAGTCTGCTGGTCACCGGCGTCTGGGAGATCCACGCCACATAACATGCTTTCACTAACCAACAAGTTGTACGCTACATGCATCGAGCGCCGGGGTCAGGACGAGCCACCGCGCGCAGACAGACATACGGGCGCACTGCGACCCGAGACCGGGCCCAGATCGCCCCGAGCGACCGGCACCGGATGAGCACCGTGACGGGCCTCGGCCGCCGAGAACCGGCGCCGCCGACCGAGCCCGTTCAAACGACGCAGAACCACAGTGTGGCCACCCGCGGACGCGGAGGGCCGCGCGCCGAATGCGATAGGACGGCATGACGTGGTGGAACGGGACGCCGAGGACGGCGTCAGCCGGCTCGCCGGCGAGATTGTGCGGTTCGCCCGGGTGGGCGCCCGCGCCAAGAGCATGCTCAACGTTGGGGACTTCGGAGCCGAATTCTCGGCGCTCATGCTGCTCTTCCCGCTGTGCCATCAGGGCCCGCTGCGAGTCACCGACCTCGCGGAGGTCAAGCAGGCGGACCCCTCGACGATCAGCCGGCAGGCCGCCCAGCTGGTGAAGGCGGGCCTGGCCCGGCGCGAGGCCGACCCGGCCGACGGCCGGGCGTCCCGCCTGGCCGCCACGGAGGCCGGCCAGGAGGCATGCCATCGAATGCACGAGGCGCGACACGCACTGCTCAGTGAGGCGCTGAGCGCCTGGCCCGCCGAGCGGGTCCGGACGTTCACCGACCTCTTCGAGGAATTCAACAGCTCCGTCGAGGCGCTGATGCGCCGCGACTCAGCCCCAACCCCACGGGAGAATGCGTGAGCAACGCGAGTACCACCGCGACGGCGAAGGCCGGTCCACCCGGCGGCGCGCCCGCAAAGCCGGGAATGTCCGCGGACTTCACCCACCGCCAGATCCTCACGATCCTCGCGGGCCTGATGATGGGCATGTTCCTGGCCGCCCTCGACCAGACGATCATGGCCACGGCGACCCGGACCATCGCCGACGACCTCAACGGCTTCAACCTGCAGGCGTGGGCGACCACGGCGTTCCTCATCACCTCGACGATCTCCACGCCGCTGTACGGCAAGCTGTCCGACATCTACGGCCGCCGCGGCTTCTTCCTGTTCGCGATCGGCGTGTTCATCGTCGGCTCGATGCTCTGCGGCCTGTCCCAGAACATGTACGAGCTGGCCGCGTTCCGCGCCATCCAGGGCATCGGCGCCGGCGGTCTCATGTCGCTGGCCCTGGCGATCATCGGCGACATCGTGCCGCCTCGCGAACGCGCCCGCTACCAGGGCTTCTTCCTCGCCGTGTTCGGCACCGCGAGCGTCATCGGCCCGATCCTGGGCGGCTTCTTCGCCGGGCAGGACACGCTGCTGGGCGTCGACGGCTGGCGCTGGGTGTTCTACCTCAACGTGCCGATCGGCATCGCCGCCATGGCGGTCGTGGCGAAGGTGCTGCACCTGCCGCACCACCGCACGGACCACCGCATCGACTGGCCCGGCGCGCTAACCCTGATCATCGGCCTCGTGCCGCTGCTGACGGTCGCCGAGCAGGGCCGTGAATGGGGCTGGGGCTCGTCGCGTTCCATCGCGTGCTTCGTCATCGGTGCACTGGGCCTGATCGCATTCGTCCTCGCCGAGCGGGCGTACGGCGACGAGGCGTTGCTGCCGCTGCGCCTGTTCCGCAACAGGACCGTCGCGGTCGGTTCGACCTCCAGCACCATCGTCGGCATGGCGATGTTCGGCGGCCTGATGACCGTCCCGCTGTACCTGCAGATCGTGAAGGGGTCCTCCCCCACGGTCGCCGGCCTGCAGATGATCCCGTTCGTCGTCGGCATCATGGCGGGCTCGATCACCTCGGGCCAGCTCATCGCCCGTACGGGTCGCTACCGGATCTTCCCGATCATCGGCAGCGTGCTGATGGCGACGTCGCTGGGTCTGTTCGCACTGGTCGGGGCGGACACGCCGCTGTGGAAGACCATGCTGGTCATGGTCCTGATGGGTCTCGGCCTGGGCGGCAACATGCAGCCGATGATCACGGCGGTGCAGAACGCGGTCTCGCCGCGGGAGATCGGCGTGGCGACCAGCTCGGTCACGTTCTTCCGGTCCATGGGCGGCACGCTCGGTACCGCGATCTTCCTGTCCGTGCTGTTCAACGTGCTGCCCGACAAGATCAAGGGCGCGTACACCACGGCCGCGTCGACCCCGGCCTTCCAGCAGGCGGTGGCGGCCCACCCGGACCAGGCCCGGGTGCTGCAGCAGTCCCAGGGTGGCGGCGCGCTCAGCGACACGTCGTTCCTGACCAGGCTGGCCGACGCGATGGCACACCCGTTCAAGGTGGGCTTCTCGGACAGCATCCACATCGTCTACCTGATGGCGCTCGGCGTGATGATCATCGGTCTGATTGTGGTGCTGTTCCTGCCGGAGATCCCGCTGGCACAGCGCTCGGCGCAAGCCCAGCGTGCCGTGGACCAGCAGGCGGCCGAGAGCGCGGCCGCGACCGCCGCGGGCGCCGGGGCCGTAGGAACGGACGCGGACGAGGCGGTTCCGGCCTCCGCCGGTTCGGACGGCCCGGCCCCCGGCCGCGGCTGACGACACGAAACACCGCCGGGGGTACGGGTGGCCGCGGCCGCCCGTACCCCCGGCGTTCGTGTGGGCACTAACCTGGAGCCCATGGCAGTGGTGAAGATCAACGCGATCGAGGTGCCGGACGGCGCCGGCCCCGAACTCGAGCGTCGTTTCGCGGCGCGGCTGGGCGCGGTGGAGAACGCCAAGGGCTTCCTCGGTTTCGAGTTGCTGCGCCCGGTGGCCGGCGAGACCCGGTACTTCGTCTACACCCGCTGGGAGACCGAAGAGGACTTCCAGGCGTGGTCGACCGGTTCGGGCCGGCAGGCGCACGCGGGCGAGCGGTCCCAGCCGGTCGCCACGGGCGCCGCGCTGCTGGAGTTCGAGGTCGTCCAGCGGGTGGGCTGACCGCCCGCCCGGTCACGCCTCGGCGTTGCGGGCCGCGGCAGCGATGAGCCTCTCGGCGACCGTACGGCGGTCGAGGCCGAGCCGCTGCGCGGTGTCCTGCAGCACGTCGTAGGCCTCCCGGACGCTGCACCCCCGCTGGGCGATGATCACCCCGACCGCACGGTCGACCGTGGCGCCGTCGCGCAGGGTGCCCCGCCGCTGGATCTCCCCGATCAGCACCTCGGCCTGCCCGACGATCGCCATCGCGGTCAGCAGCACCTCCGGGTCCACGCTGTGCGGGCGGGACAGGAACAGGCTCAGCGCGCCGACCGAGGTGCGCTGCACGTCGAGTGGGATGGCCACGACCGATTGGACCCCCTCCGCGCGGGCGCACTCGGCCAGTTGCGGCCAGCGCGCATCCCTGGGCAGGTCCTGGGCCGTCACGAGCGTGCGGGTACGGGTGGCGTCGAGGCCGGGGCCGTCGCCCGCGGCGTACTGAATGTCGTCGAGCGCCTGCGCCCGCGGCCCCGAGGCGGCCTTGGTCAACGGGGTGCCGTCGCCGATCAGCACCGCCGAGCAGCGCACCACTCCCGGGATGGCGGCCGCGGCGAAGCCGGTCAGCTGGGCCAGCGCCTGAGGGACGTCGTCGGCGCCCAGCAGCCGCACGGAGAGTTCGTGCAGGAGACCGGCCAGCTCGACCGGGTGCGGACCGGCGGCGGCCGGCAACGGCGGGGACGCCGCGGCCAGCGCCCGCGGCCGGGTGCTGAAGCGGACCTGGGCCGGTGCGCCGGCAACGGTCACGGACCGGCGCGGCACCAGGCCACCGGAACTCCGATGCGGGGCAGACATTTGCCCGATATTGCCATGCGGATCGACGGACACGGTAGCCGTACCCCTAACGGGTGGCTTCTCCGGAAGTCCCGGCCCCGGGCGACGTTCGGTGTCCGGAACACGTGCGCGGAGCTGGGCCGGTCCCGGTACGGCTCACCGCGTAGCCGTCGGCACCGCCCGTCACCCACGCGGGGAACACGTCTGCGGAGGGCCGTTCGAGGCGATCGTCAGTCACGGTGCGTTCTTACCCGCGCGGGCGCCGCGGCAATCGCCGCCGGGGGAAGCAGTGTGGCGCCCCCGGAGATCCGGGGGCGCCACAGGTGTCGGTGCGCAGGTCGCCTCGCGGCGAAAGGCGCAACGCGGCTCCAGCCGAACGGTATTCCGCGAAGGCAGGTGGTTGAGGCCCGGGGACACATGGACACACCGACATCCGCTCTCAACCGTCGGCGGCACGCGTCGATTCCGGCAGCGATTGTGACCTGGACCACACCATCGGGTCCACCACGGCTCAGGCAGAGGCTGCGGCGTGACCGGGCCGGTCCGCGCCCGCATCCGGCAGGGACCGGCGCCGCCCGCCCTCCGCGGCCTCCTTGGCCATCGAGTACGCCATCTGCAGGAAGTCCGAGACAGCCGTGGCGGTGAGGGCCACGGCGGCGAGCCGGGTCAGCCGCGGAGCCAGCACCAGCCCGCCCGTCAGCCCCGTGGCCACCCACATGCCCAGGCAGAACGGGCAGCTCACCAGTTCCCCGACGGCGTGCCGCACGGCGCCCCGGTCCGTGCGGACCTCCTCGTTGACCTCGGCACTGCCGCCGGGCTCGGCGTACCGGGTGAACGGGGCACGCAGCGGACTGGTCACGGCGTCCTTGGCGAGCAGCCGGCTGAGCTTGTGCGTGGCGATGGAGATCAGTACGACGTCCGAGGTCGCGGGGCGCTCCGGCACCGGGCACCGGGTCACCTTGGCGGCCCCGGCGAGACTGCCGGCGAGCGCCCCGAAGGCACCCAGTGCCGCCGCATACCCGTAGAGCGGCCGGTGCTCGTCCGGCGCGTACGCGCGCGGCAGGTCGGCGAATCGCTGGCGGAGAGTCATCGCGCAACCCCTCAGAAGTCCTGCGTCAACCGGGACGGGTCGACCTCGCGGCCGGGGTGCCGGGTCAGATATTCGCTCTCCAGTTCGGCGGTGCGGCGCAAGTGGTTGGCCAGCGCGGCATCCGGGCCGTGTCGCAGCGTGTTCAGCCGGGTGCGGTGCAGGCTGGTGAGCTCGCGCAGCAGGTCGTTGTCCGAAAGACCGGCCGGGTCGATACCCATCTCGGCCCCGACGTCGTCCGGGCCCACGCGCGTCACATCGGCCATGCGACTCTCCCCCTTCACAGTTTCGTACGTGTCCCCCGGTTGCCCGTCCAGCCAGGTCCCAAACCCCCGCCGGTACGCTCGGAGCATGAAGGGGCTGTGGACACCGGCGTGGCTCGTGCGCCACGTGGTCACGGTCGTCCTGGTCGCGGGCTTCTGCGGACTGGGCTGGTGGCAGTTCACCCGGGCGGCCGGCGGAAATGCGCTGAGCTGGGGCTACACGTTCGAGTGGCCGGTCTTCGCCGGGTTCGTGGCCTTCCTGTGGGTGCGCGAGGTGCAGCATGAACGGCGGCGGGCCACCGCCGCACCCGACGCCCCACGCCCGGAGGACTCCGCGGCCGGCGAGTCGGCCGCCGGGGCGCGCGGGGCCGGCGGGGTGAGCGTGCGGCGCCCCGTCCGGGTGCCGGTGACGCCGAGCGCCACGAGCGGCGCCGACGACCCGGAGCTGGCCGCCTACAACGACTATCTCGCCTGGCTGGCGGCGCATCCCGGGGCGCGCCCGACGGATTACCCTGGCCCGGCGCGCCACAGCTGACCGCAACAACCGAAGGACGTGCAACGTGCAGGGAGCCCTCACCCGCTACCGGATCATCGCCTGGATCGTCGGCGTGGTCCTGATCGTGCTCGTGTTGGGCATGCCGCTGAAATACCTGGCCCACAACGACGTCGTGGTGGCCACGGTGGGGCCGGTGCACGGGTTTCTGTTCATGGTGTATCTGGCCCTCACGTTCGACCTCGGGCGGCGGGCCGGGTGGCCGCTGGGACGCATGGCGCTGGTGATGCTGGCGGGGACGGTGCCGTTCCTGTCGTTCTGGGCCGAGCGCAAGGTGAGCCACGAATGGGTCAAACCCGAGCCGGTCGCCGCGTAGGTCCGATTAGCCGCAATTGTGGCTCTGTCGTGACGCAGCGATTCGACGTCATGGCAATGCGTTATCGGGATCATTGGTAAAACGACGACTATTGGCGTGAATCACTCCGCGACACCTTGATTTTGCCCGGTGCATCGATAGGTTGGTGCGGTTGATCCGGTCCGCAGCCACATCCCTCCGGTGGCGCCGGGTCGACGCCGCCGAATCATCGCGGCGTACCCGGCGTGCCCCACCCCCCGCGGGACGCTCCGCCGGCCGCCGCGCCGAGCCGGGAACCGCCGAGTAGCACCTGGGTGAATCCGCGCCAGCGGTAGGGCCTTCTTCCCGCCCCCAGACCCGCCGGGAACCCAGGCGTCAGCCACCCGGTAGGCGGCCATGCGGAAGAAAGGCCACGTACCGTTGTCACACGCCCGCACTAGGCTTCGGGCCCTGGTGGTCGCCGTCCTCGCCGTCGCCGTCACCGGCTCCGGCGCGACGGCCGCCCATGCGGCACCCTCCACCAGTGACATCAACAAGAAGATCGAGACGGCCTCCAACCAGCTCGAGGACGTCGTCGAGTCGTACAACAAGATGAAGATCAGCCTGGCGAAGACGAAGGCGGACGAGAAGCAGCTCGCCGCGTCGCTCGGGCCCGCCCGGGAGGCGCTCAAGAGCGCCAGTGCCCAGGTCCAGACCATCGCCTCGTCGGCGTACATGACGGGCACGGTCGGCACGGTGAACGTGCTGCTCGAAGGCCCGGACAACCTGATGGACCGGATGGGCTTCCTCGACCAGCTCTCACGCAGCCGCCAGCGCGACATCGCCACGTTCACCGAGACCACCCAGAATTACGCCGAACGGCAGGCCGCGCTCAAGAGCACGCAGGAGAAGCAGGACGCCGAGGTCACGGCGCTCGCCGCGCGCAAGAGCAAGATCGAGGGCGATCTGAAGAAGCTGTACTCGATGCGGCGCTCCGCGTACGGCAGTGACACGTCGAGCGGCAGCAAGTACACCGGCGCCATCCCCGACATCCCCGGCTCGGCGGGCGTGGCGGTGAAGTACGCCTACGGCACCATCGGCGCGATGTACCACTACGGCGCGGAGGGACCGTACTCCGCGGGCTACGACTGCTCCGGGGAGACCAAGGCAGCCTGGGCAGCCGCGGGCAAGTCGCTCCCGCACAACGCCGCCGCCCAGTACAGCGCCACGGCCCGGATCAGCCGCGCCGATCTCCAGCCAGGGGACCTGGTCTTCTATCGCAATCTCGGACATGTCGGCATCTACGTCGGCGACGGCCAGATCATCGACGCCTCGCACGCCGGCGAACCGGTCAAGAAGCGATCGATGGACGTCATGCCGCCGTACGGCTACGGCCGGGTGCGTTAAGGCAACGGTTCTTCGAGCGGGCCGGACCCGGGTGGGTCCGGCCCGCTTCGCCGTCCGGCCCGCTCGCGGTCCCGTCCGATGCGAGGACGCGAAACGCGCGAGCACGAGGAAAGCCGGCTAACCACGACGAAAGGCCGGTGTCCCCGTTGCGGGACACCGGCCTTGTCGTCTGTCTGCGGTCAGGCCGCCTGCAGGCCCTCGGCCCGGGCCAGCTCGCGCAGCCGGCCCAGCGCCTGGATCTCCAGCTGGCGGATGCGCTCGCGGGACAACGAGAACCGGGACGCCACCTCGGTGAGCGAGTGCTCCCGGCCGTCCTCCAGGCCGTACCGGGCGCGCATGATGCCGGCCGAACGGTCGTCGAGGTGGTTGAGCAGACCCTCGATGCGCTGGCGCTCCAACGCGGTCAGCACGATCTCCTCGGGCGAGGGGGCGTCGCTGTCGGCGACCAGGTCGCCGAGGTTGGTGTCGCCGTCATCGCCCACCGGGGTGTCCAGCGACACGGTGTCCTGGGCCCAGCGGGTCAGCTCGTGGACCCGCTCGACGGTCACCCCCAGCGCCGCGGCGACCTGCTCCGGCTCCGGGTCGGCGCCCAGCTCGCGGACGAGCTGACGGGTGACGTTACGCATCCGGTTGACGTCTTCGACGAGGTGCACCGGCAGGCGGACGGTGCGCTCCTGCTGGGCGATCGCCCGGCTGATGGCCTGACGGATCCACCAGGTGGCGTACGTGGAGAACTTGTAACCGCGCTCGTAGTCGAACTTCTCGACGGCGCGGACGAGACCGGTGTTGCCCTCCTGGATGAGATCCAGCATCGGCATGCCCGAGCGGACATACCGGCGGGCGATCGACACGACCAGTCGCAGGTTCGCGCGGATGAACAGGTCCTTGGCTCGGGCGCCCTCGACGACGAGGCGCTCCAGCTCCTCCCGGCTCACGCCCCGGCGGACGTCACCGGTGTCCAGCAGGTGCTCGGCGTAGAGGCCGGCCTCGATCGCCTTCGAAAGGTCGACCTCCCTGGCGGCATCCAGCAGTGGCGTCCGGGAGATCTCGTGCAGGTAGACGCCGACCAGGTCGCGCTCCTCGGCGACCTCATCGGTCCGCATCACGGTGTTCTTCTCCACGTTGCCCACGGTCCCCTCATTGCCATCACTAAGCCTGTTACGGGCAATACCTGTGTCCATCAGCCCTCCCGTAACGTCCGCAGTTCGTGCATTGCGGCGCTTCATCAACACAACAGATCTCGCCCTGCAGTGATTCCGGCTGGTGAGTCGAAAGTGTCACGAATGTCTGAGCGATAGCTGAGAGCCGCGTGCATACTTGCTGAGGAACGCCTGCATCAGACATTCGGAGCCGCACCCGGCGGTGGGTGCGAACACGCGCGCAAACCCGTCGCCTACTTCATGACACCATCGGCTCCCCATCCGTCACAGCGACGGGCATCACGACCGGCGTTGCGACACTCGTCACTACCCAGTACGGCCCGATAGCCGAATGGGTTCACAGGCAGCATCGACCGGGTACTGATCGTCTTGAACCAAAAGCCCGCACGAGAAAGATCCCCGTCTCAGCGCGGAACGGGACCACCTGCCACAATGCGGCACGCCACGCCGCTATTCACTCAGCCGACAGGGTGACCCCCGCCTGGGGGACCTTGGACTTTCCCCTACCTGGGCCGTTTTTCCCGGGCTGCACGTGACGAAACGCACACCACCGTTCGCGGGTCTACGGTGTCGGCATGGAACGCACCGCGCTGATCACCGGCGGCACCGGCGGCCTCGGCGCCGCCGTGGTTTCCGCCTTCTCGGACGCCGGATGGCGAGTGATCGCCCCGATCCGGCCGCGCACCGGCCGTGCGCCCCAAGCCACCACCGCGCACGTCGAGACCGTGGAGGCCGATCTCACCGCGGCGCAGGACGTCGCGGCCGTGGTTTCCGCGGCGGCCGCCGTACCGGAGGCGCCGTTGCGGGCGGTGGTCAACCTGGTCGGCGGGTACGCGTCGGCGGGGCTGGTGCACGAGACCCCGGTCGAGGACTTCGAGGCGATGCTGCGGGTCAACCTGCGCCCCACCTACCTGGTCACCGCCGCGGCGCTGCCGCATCTCGTGGCCGCGGGCGGGGGCTCGGTGGTGTGCGTGTCGTCACGGGCGGCGCTCGCGCCGTTCTCCGGCGCCGCCGGATACGCGACCGCGAAGGCCGCCGTGCTGGCGTTCGCCAACGCCGTGGCGGTCGAGTACAAGGGCCATCACGTGCGGTGCAACACGGTCCTGCCCAGCGTCATCGACACGGCGGCGAACCGCGCCGCGATGCCCGGCGCGGACACCTCCCGTTGGGTGACGCCCGCCGAGATCGCGCAGGTGATCCGGTTTCTCGCGGACGACGCGTCCGCAGCGACCAGCGGTGCGGCCATCCCGGTCTACGGCCGGGCCTGACCCGAGCGCCCGGCTCAGAGCACGTCGGTGAGCTGGCGGCCCACCGCCGCGGCGCCCGCCGCCAGAGGCCCTGCGGCCAGCACCACCGCGCGGGTGCCTGCCACCACGGCGGGCAACCGCGGGACGGCAGCCGGGCGGGCCTGCCATGCGTCCAGGGCGGCCATCAGCGCGGCGGCCACCTCGTCGGGGCTGCGGTTCGCGTCCACCACGACGAAGTCGTCGTGTTCCGGCAGCGACTCGTACGCCGCCGACGCGGCGCGCAGGAACACCATCTCCTCGTGGTCGTACCCGCGGGCCTCGATCCGTTCGTAGGCGACCGTGGGGTCGACCGCCAGCAGGAACGTGACATCCGGCCGCGGGAATATCCGGTACGCCAGCCGGGCCCGCCGTTCCGCGCCCGGGGAAGCGCCGCGCGCCCGCAGGCTCGCGTACTGGCAGACGGCGTACCGGTCCATGATGGTGGTCTCGCCGGTGAGCAGGCGGCGCAGCCGGGTGTCGAGAATCGCGAACCAGCGCAGCAGCGACTCGACGGACAGCATGAGCCGGCGCCCCAGCAGTTCCTCGGCGTCGCGGCGGCCGAACCTCGCGGCGAGCCGCCCGAACCAGCGCCGGCCGCCGGCATTGCGCCGGTACGCCGCGCGTAAACCCTGCGCTGCCAGGGCATCCGCGAGCACGCGGGCCTGGGTGGTCTTACCGGAGCCGTCGATGCCGACGAGCGCGACCGTGCGCAGTCGGCGGCGGCGGGTGAAGGCGAGGTCGGTGACCATGCCCGTCAACGGTACCCGGGGAGGTCACGCACCGTCTCCGGCTGCTCGCACGGGGGAAGGCGGGTTTTCGAGAACGGTCGATCGGGTACCGCGCAGACATGGACCTAGTGCTCTGGATTCTCGCAGTCGTTCTGGTGGTCGCCGGCATTCTCGCGCTGTTCCGGCGCCAGCTCCTCTGGGGCATCGTGCTGATCGTCGTCGGTCTGCTCGTCGGGCCCGGCGGCGTCAGCATCTTCTCCTCCTGACCCCCTTCCCTACCGGTCGTGAGCCGGGGCCCCGCCAACGGCCGGCCCCGGCTCTGCTGTGGACGGTCACCCGGCAGACTGCAAAGAGTCAAGAGGCGCACACGCCGTGCGATCCCACACTTCGGACATGTGGCTGAATCCGTACGCACGATCCGACGGGCGGATCCGAAACGTACGCGAGGTACGGCGCTGTGGCCCACGTCCATCACTTCACCTACGGAGCCTTCAATCCGGTCGCCGCGTACCTGCTGGCGTTCCTCGGATCCTTCCTCGGGCTGCTCAGCACGGGACGGGCGCGCAGCGCCCGGACCCGGGGACGGCGTACCCGCTGGCTGATCATCGCCGCGTTCGCGATCGGAGGCGGCGCGATCTGGCTCATGCACTTCGTGGCCATGCTCGGCTTCGACGTCCCGGCCAGCCCGGTCCGCTACGACCCGCGCATGACCGCGTTGAGTCTGGGCCTGTCCGTACTCACCGTCGGCTTCGGACTGATGGTGGTGGGTCACGGACGTCGCAGCTTCCCGAAGACCCTGGTGGCGGGCATCCTCACCGGCGTCGGTGTGCTGGCCATGCACTACACCGGCATGGCGGCCATGCATCTGTCCGGGACGATCCATTACGACTCCGGACTGGCTGCCGCATCGGGCGTGATCGCGGTCGTGGCGGCGACCACCGCCCTGTGGTTCACGGTTTCCGTACGGGGGTGGGGCCCGATCACCGGCGCCGCGGCGATCATGGGCGTCGCGGTGTGCGGCATGCACTACACCGGCATGGCGGCGATGCGCGTCGAACTGGACCCGCAGATGGACCAGCCGGTGACCGGGCTGCGGCCGATGCTGATGATCGTGCCGATCACCCTGCTCAGTGCGGCCACGATTCTCGGGCTCGCCCTCAGCGCGCTGCAGGCGCTGACCGAGGAGGAGTTCACCGACGGTGCCGGCATCCCCCGCCGCGGCGTCCATGCGGACAGCGCGGGCTGGTCGCTCAAGGAGGCGTCGCTGACGGCGATGCGTCGCGCGCCGGGCACCCGGCCGTCGCCGCGCCCGGTGGCCCCGCGCTTGCCCACCCCGGACGAGGTCATGGAGGAGGCGCCGGCCGTCTCCTGACCGGCGGGCGGCCGATAACCTGGCCGTATGCAGTCCTCCGCCGACGACTGGTGGCGCAGCGCCGTCATCTACCAGGTCTATCCACGCTCGTTCGCCGACAGCGACGGCGACGGGATGGGCGACCTGCCAGGCATCACCGCCCGGCTGAGCAGCCTGCGCGACCTCGGGGTCGACGCGGTGTGGCTGTCGCCGTTCTACCCGTCACCGCAGGCCGACGCCGGGTACGACGTCGCGGACTACCGCGACGTGGACCCGATCTTCGGGACGCTTGCGGACGCCGACAAGCTCATCGCCGAGGCACACGCGCTGGGGCTGCGCGTACTGATCGACCTGGTGCCGAACCACACCTCCAGCGCCCACGCATGGTTCCGGGCCGCGCTCGCCGCGGCGCCGGGCAGCCCGGAACGGGCGCGCTACTGGTTCCGTGACGGCCGCGGCTCCGGCGGGGACGAGCCGCCGAACTCGTGGCCCAGCGTGTTCGGCGGGTCCGCCTGGGAACGGGTAGCGACGCCGGACGGGCGGCCCGGGCAGTGGTATCTGCACCTGTTCGACGTCAGCCAGCCTGACCTGAACTGGGCGCACCGAGACGTCCGCGACGAGTTCGTCGACGTGTTGCGGTTCTGGCTCGACCGGGGCGTCGACGGATTCCGGGTGGATGTGGCGCACGGCCTCATCAAGCAGGCCGACCTCGCGGACTGGCACTACCCGAACGCGATCCTCGGCGGGCTCGGCCACGAGGGACCGCCGCCACCGATGTGGGATCAGGAAGGCGTGCACCAGATCTACCGCGAGTGGCGCGCCGTACTGGACGAGTACCCCGGCGACCGGATCCTGGTCGCGGAGGCGTGGGTGCAGCCCCCCGACCGGCTCGCCCGGTACGTGCGGCCCGACGAGATGCACCAGGCGTTCAACTTCGAATACCTTGAGGCGCCGTGGGCCGCGGCGGCACTGCGTACCGTCATCGGGGGCAGCCTGACGGCCAACGGCGCGGTCGGGGCGCCCACCACCTGGGTGCTGTCCAACCACGACGTGGTGCGGCACGTGACCCGGCTGGGCTACCCCGTCGGGGAGTCCCGGCGGCACGGGATCGGGGCCGAGGACCCGCAGCCCGACCCGGGGCTGGGATTGCGCCGTGGACGCGCCGCGACGCTGCAGATGCTGGCGTTGCCCGGCTCGGCATACCTGTACCAGGGGGAGGAACTGGGGCTGCCGGAGGACACCCGGATGCCCGACGACGTACGGCAGGACCCCGCCTGGTTCCGGTCCGGGCACACCGAGAAGGGCCGGGACGGCTGCCGGGTGCCGATCCCCTGGGAGGCCGACGCCCCGTCGTACGGCTTCGGGCCGGCGGACGCGAGCTGGCTGCCGCAGCCGGGGGTGTGGGCGGAGTTCGCTCTGGACCGCCAGCGGGACGTGCCCGGCTCGACGTACGAGCTGTACCGGTCGGCGCTGCGGCTGCGCCGCGAGCTCGGGCTGGGCACCGGCACCGTGGACTGGGTCGGGTCCCCGGCCGACGTGCTGGCGTTCCGTAACCGCGGCGTGCTGGTGCTGACCAACTTCGGGCCGGAGCCCGCCGAACTGCCGCCGGGCGCTCAGGTGCTGCTGGCCAGTGAGCCGTTGACCGCCGACGGCCGGGTTCCCCAGGACGTCACGGTGTGGGCGCGCTGACCCGCCCCGCCCGGTCGTCGTGGCCCGCAGCAGCGCCCGGGCCAGCGGCACCGGGTGGGCCGGAATCACGCGGCCGGGTGGGTCACGGGCCGGGTTGGGCGGCCTCGACCGCCGCGGCGCGCGCCGCCAGCAGCGCACCGTGGGTGTCCGCCATGTCGCGGGCCACGGTGCGGGAGGCCAGCCAGTACATGATCCCGGTCGGGATGAAGAACATCTGGAAACCGGCCAGCCCGACCGCGTAGTTCAGCGGCGGCGGGAAGCCGGTGGCCAGCGCGCGGAACGCCACACCGACCAGCGCGTTGCCACCGGCCCGGCCGGCGCCGTTGACCAGGTTGCCGAGGCTGTAGACCGTGCCGCGGTGCTCGGGCGGGTTCACGTCGGCGATCATCGCGAACCAGTTCGGCGAGTTCGCCGAGGTCAACGCGAGCGCGAACACCGCGGTGGCGAAGCACGCGCCCACGGTCGGTTCGGTGAACACGTTCGCGAGCACGGCCCGCAGCACCGCGCCCGAACCCGCGCTGTCCGGGACGCCGATGCGCATCGGCACGAGGAACAACACCACGTAGAACGGCACGGCCGCGAGGACCCCGACCGCCGCGACCAGGGCGCGGCCGCGGGGCGTACGCCGTTGCAGCCGGTCCCCGATCAGACCACCCAGGATGGACAGTGCCCCGCCGACCTGGAACAACGTGGCGAACACGCTGCCGACCAGCACCGCGGTCCCGGACGAGTAGCCCTGTGCCTCCGCGCGCGAGCGGAACAGCACCGGCAGCCACACCAGCGAGCCGAGCGCGATCTGCGCCGAGAAGCCCTGCAGGATCAGCCACACGTTCGTCCGGCGGCCGAGGATCTTGGGCAGGTCATCGCGGTGGATGCGCTCGTCGTACTCGATCCCGGCGAGCTCCGGCTGGCTGTCGCCGCGCGGCACGTCGTACGTCAGCAGGTACGCCGCGGCGGCGATCAGCCCCGCGGCCGAGACCGCCAGGAACGGGCGCCGCCAGTCGTCGTGGCCCAGCAGTCCGCCGAGCATCGTCCCGGCGAGAGTGCCGACGCCCTGTGACAGCCCCCAGAAACTCATCGCGAGTCCACGGCGGCGCGGCGAGATCAGGTCGCTGACCACGGAGAAGCTGACCGACGCCACCCCGCCGAGCCCGATCGCGGCGACGACCTGGGCCGTCAGGAATCCGGAGTATCCGCCGGCCAGCCCGGACCAGCCGGTGCCGAGGACCCAGATGACCGTGCCGGCGATGAGGACGGGTTTGCGGTGGGTGCGGTCCCCCACGTACGCCCAGACGACCGCGGCCACCGCACTGATCAGGAACATCGCGGTGGTGGCCAGGGCGATCCGGGCCTCGCCGACCCCGAACGTGGCGGCGATGCTGCCGTACAGCGGGGGGACCAGGCCGATCGCCACATTGTCCAGCGAGGCGAGGATGACGAAGACGACCACGCTGTAGCCGCGATGCGCGGCGCCGCCCCAGACCGTCACCGTGGCAGGTTATCGGGACTTTCGGTCCACCACCGCGTCGCGAGCCGCCGCGTACTGCTCTCTGATCAACGGGACACTGTCGGCTTCGTACTTCTGGGGGGTCGCGGCCGACCAGGTCGGCGGATCGGCCGCGCCGGACAGCACCCAGGCGGCCTGGCGGGCGGCGCCGTCGGCGACGTACTCGCCGGGCGGGGGTACGAGCACGGGCAGGCCGAACAGCGCGGGGGCGATGCGGCGGACGGCCTCGCTGCGCGCCCCGCCGCCGATCAGGACGATCCGGTTGGCCTGCGCGCCGTGCCGCACGAGCGCGTCCAGGCCGTCGGCGAGGGCGCACAGCATGCCTTCGACCGCGGCCCGGGCCAGGTGGGCCGGGGACGCGGTGCGCAGCGTGAGGCCGTGCACCGCACCGGTGGCATGCGGCCGGTCCGGCGTGCGCTCACCTTCCAGGTACGGGACGAGGACCAGGCCGTCCGCGCCCGCGGGCGCGGTCAACGCGAGCCGGGACAGCTCCTCGTGGTCGACACCGAGCAGCCGGGCGGCCGCGTCGAGGACCCGGGCGGCGTTCAGGGTGACCACGATCGGCAGGAAACGGCCGGTGGTGTCCGCGAAGCCGGCGACCGTGCCGGTGGGGTCGTCCGTGGCGACGTCGGTGGCGACGAAGACCGTCCCGGAGGTGCCGATGGACACCACCACGTCACCGGGCCGGGCCCCGGCGCCCAGGGCGGCTGCGGCGTTGTCGCCCGCGCCGGGAGCCAGCGGTGCGCCGTTGCGCAGTGCACCGGCCACCCCGGTGGGGGCGAGCACCTCCGGTACCGCGATCCGCCGCCCGAAGCCCAGTTCGAGGAGGTCGAGGCGGTACTCGTTGGTGCGCGCGGACCAGTACAGCGTGCCGCTGGCGTCGCTGCGGTCGGTACGCAGCGCATCGAGGTCGGCCGTGCCTGGCGCCGGCCCGTCGGCGCCGGACAACCATCGCCCGCCCGCGCCGGCGAGGTGCCAGGTGAGCCAGTCGTGCGGCAGGCACACCGCCTCGACCCGGTCCGCGTTCGCGGGCTCGTGGCGGGCGAGCCAGCGCAGCTTGGTGAGGGTGAAACTGGCGACCGGCACGATGCCGACCGCCTCGGCCCAGGCTCGCCGCCCCCGCTCGCCGCCGCCGAGGTCGTCGATCAGCTCGGCGGCGGCGCCCGCGCTGCGGGTGTCGTTCCACAGCAGCGCGGGGCGCACGACCGCGCCGCCGGAGTCCAGGCACACCATGCCGTGCTGCTGGCCGGCGACCGACGCGGCGGCCACGTCGTCCAGGCCGCCGGCTCGTGCGGCGGCCTCATCGAGCGCCGCCCACCAGGCGTCGGGGTGCACCTCGGTGCCGTCGGGATGGGCGGCGCGCCCCTGACGGACCAGGGCACCCGTGGCGGCGTCGCGGATCACCACTTTGCACGCCTGCGTGGATGAGTCGATGCCCGCAACGAGGCTCATGCTCAGCGGGCCCGCAGCAGGTGCTCGACCGCGAGCTGGTGCAGCGCGACGAAGCCGTATCCGGATGCGCCGGCCGCGTCCGGGTCGAAGTCCTCGAACGCGCTGCGGTCGGCGAGCAGGTCGGCGTACGTCTCACCGGCGCCCAAGGTGGGTGTGGCCAGCTCGCCGACCCTGGCCGCCCGCAGCGCCGCCTGCACCTCCGGGTCGGCGCGGAAGGCCGCGGCCCGCTGCTTGAGCAGCAGGTACATGCGCATGTTGGCGGCGGCGGAGGCCCACACCCCCGCGGTGTCCTCGGTCCGCGACGGTTTGTAGTCGAAGTGGCGGGGCCCGTCGTACGCCGGGCCGCCGCCCGGACCGCCGAACTCCAACAGGTCCACCAGCGCGAACGCGTTGATCAGATCGCCGTGGCCGAACACGAGGTCCTGGTCGAACTTGGGCCCGTGCTGGCCGTTGAGGTCGATGTGGAACAACTTGCGGTGCCACAGTGCCTGGGCGATGCCGTGCATGAAGTTGAGGTTGGCCATCTGCTCGTGGCCGACCTCGGGGTTGACACCGAACAGCTCGGGGTGCGCCAGCTCGGTCACGAATGCGAGGGCGTGGCCGACCGTGGGCAGCAGGATGTCGCCGCGCGGCTCGTTCGGTTTGGGCTCGATGGCGAAGCGCAGGCCGTACCCGCGGTCGAGGGAGTACTGGGCGAGCACGTCGAGGGCTTCGCGGTAGCGGTCGAGGGCGGCGCGCACGTCCTTGGCGTGGTCGTACTCGGCGCCCTCGCGGCCGCCCCACAGGACGAGCGTCTCGGCGCCCAGTTCGGCGGCGAGGTCCATGTTGCGCAGGACCTTGCGCAGCGCGTACCGGCGGACCGCGCGGTCGTTGCTGGTGAAGCCGCCGTCCTTGAAGACGGGGTGGGTGAACAGGTTCGTGGTGATCATCGGGACCGCGGTGCCGGTCTCGTCGAGCGCCTTGCGGAACCGGGCGATGGTGGCGTCGCGCTCGGACGCGCTCGCGCCGAACGGCACCAGGTCGTCGTCGTGGAACGTGACGCCGTACGCCCCCAGCTCGGACAGCCGGTGCACCGCCTCTACCGGGTCGAGCGGCGGCCGGGTGGCGTCGCCGAACGGGTCCCGGGCCGGCCAGCCGACCGTCCACAGGCCGAAGGAGAACTTGTCGTCGCGCGTGGGCTGGACCGTCACGGTGACCTCCACGGGTGATCAGCGCCGCCGGTGGGGACTCGGGCGCATTTGTTTATTGGTTGAATTATTTGGCGGGCGTGTGGCATTGTCAAGGCGTGCATTCCCGCCCGATGGCCGCGCACTCCCGCGCGGCGGCATCACCTCGGAGTCCGATCGCGGCCGCCGACGGCCCCGTACGGCAGTCCAGCGTGCGGGCCCACAATCTCGCACTGGTCCTGCGGCACGTGGCGGAAAGCCCGAAACCGCCGTCCCGGGCGGCGGTCTCCTCCGCCACCGGGCTCACCCGGGCCACGGTCTCCGCGCTGGTCGACGACCTCGTCGCCGGGACGCTGCTGGCCGAGGTCGCCCCCGCCCCCCGGACCGGTGCCGGACGGCCCGCGGTCGGGCTCATCCTCAACCCGGCCGGGCCCGCCGCGCTCGGGTTGGAGATCAACGTCGACTACCTGGCCGGGTGCGTCGTCGACCTCACCGGGACGGTCCGGCACCGGCTCGTTGCGTACGCCGACCAGCGGCCCACCGGCGCCCCGGGTGCGTTGACCGCGCTGGCCGGGCTCGCCGGGCGCCTCCGGGAACTCGCGGCGGGTGACGGGCTCGGCCTGGCCGGCGCCGCCGTGGCCGTACCGGGGCTGGTGGCCGCGGACGGCCTGGTCCGGGTCGCACCGAACCTGGGCTGGCAGGACGTGCCCGCCGCGGCCCTGCTGGGCGCCACGCCCGCCCTCGCGGGGCTACCGCTGACGGTCGACAACGAGGCCAACCTGGCCGCGCTCGGCGAGCTGCGCGCGGGCGGCGGCGCCCGCAGTTTCGTCCACGTCTCCGGCGAGATCGGCATCGGCGCGGGCATCGTGCTCGACGGCGCCCTGTACCGGGGTGCCCACGGGTGGAGCGGCGAGATCGGCCACCTGCCCGTGTATCCCGACGGCCCGCCGTGCCGCTGCGGCGGACGCGGCTGCCTGGAGCAGTACGCCGGCCAGGAGGCCATCCTGCGGGCGGCCGGCGCGCCGACGCTCGACGCCCTCGACCCCGCCGAGCCCGGCGCCCGCACCGCCCTCACCGCGGCCGGCAGCGCGCTGGGCATCGCCCTCGCCGCGGTGGTCAACCTGCTCGACGTGGACACGGTCGTCCTGGGCGGCAGCTACGCACCGCTGCTGCCGATGCTGCGCGAGGCGATCGAGGGCGAACTGCGGCGCCGCGTACTCACCGCAGACCTGGCGCCGGTGACCCTGCGCCCGGCCACGCTCGGTGCGGACGCCGCGATGCGCGGGGCGGCCGACTCCGTGATCCGCGCGGTGCACGCCGACCCCGCCGCGTGGCTGGCACGCCGCTGACGGCACGCGCCACACCGCCGCTGACGGCGTGCGGCACAGCACTCCCCAGGCAGGCACGACGACCCGCCCAGCCCGGAAGCGCGACGGCCGCCGCTCCCCGGGTGGGGTGCGGCGGCCGTCTGCGACCGGGTGCGTCAGCGGTTGGCGCCGGTCCGGGAGGAAATGGCCTCCAGGAAGATGTCCGAGATCTTCGCCGGGTCGGGGGCGATGAAGACCCCACCGGAACTCGTCGCGTCCGTGATCGCCTGAAGCTCGTTGCGGTCGACCTCGTCGCCGATACCGATGATCACCATGCGGACCGGACGCTTCGGGTTGTTGAGCTTCTTCAACTCGCTGATGAGCTGATCGCGGCTGATGCCGTCCTTGTTCTCGTTCTTGCCGTCGGTGAAGAGCAGAACCGAGTTGACCCGGCCGGGCTGCCAGCTGTCCTCCACCGTCTTGTACGCGGCGAGCGCCGTGTCGTACAGGCCGGTGGCGCCGTTCGGCTTGGGCGTCAGCTTCTGGATCGACTCCTGGATCTGGCCGCGGGCCGAGGTCAGCGGGCTGATCGGGACGATCTCCCGCCAAGGTTGCTTGCCCTGCAGCTCGGTCGAGAACACCCACACGCCGACCGCCCACCGGTCGTCGAACAGGCTGAGCCCCTGCGACGCGGCGCGCTGGGTGACCTGCGCCCGGGTCAGGTTGTTCGCAGTCGGTACCGGTTTGAGCATGGAGCCGGAGACGTCGAACACCGCCAGCGCCCGACCGGGCAGCGTGATCGCCGCCCAGCTGCCCAGCGCCTGGCTGAGCACCGAGGCGTCCAGACCGCTCGCGGCCGCCCCGCCCTGCGAGTCGCCGGACGCGCTGGCCGGCGGGGTCGCCTCCGGGGCGCCCACGGGCGTCGCGAAACCGGCGCCCTTCGTGCCATCGGGGCCGCGCAGGCCGACCGAGGCCAACGCGTTCTTGAATTCCGGCTTCTGCAGCTCCTGGCGCAGGCCGTTGGCGGCGGCCGCCTTGGTCAGGTCGACCTCGGGCATGACCGCGAACGGGTAGTCCAGCGGCGGCGGCATCGGGTCCAGGTACAGCGCGGCGAGCTTGATCGGCGGGCCCTCGGCGTTGAACGAGACCACGTCCTCCTCCGACAGCGGTGCGGCGCTCAGGCTGCTCGCGATGTCGTTGGCTTCCTCGGAGTGCGGGAACTTCTGCAGCAGATCTTCGCGCACCGCGGAACTGCCCGCGGCCAGCGCGCGCAACGCGCCGACCTTGGCCGCCTGGGCGTTCGGCCCGGCGCCCGCGGATTGGCCCAGCGCCAGCAGCCCGGCGAGGCCGGCCGCGTCGCGGGTCGGGTCCACGATGCCGGTACGCAGCGTGTTGCTGGTGACCATCTTGCCGAGCAGGTCCTTCCAACCCAGTTTCTTGTCCGGCCAGCCGACCGCCTGCTGCGCGACAGGCACGGGCATGGCCACCACGATCGGGCTCTGCGCCACGGACTTGCCGTCGGTGGGCACGAAGCCGGAGGCCTCCGACTTGAGCCGCAGCAGCCACGTGGAGGAGTCCGGAAGCCAGACGTCCGGCGTCACCACGGACTGCGGGGCGGTGCCGAGCCCGACGAGCGTGACCTGGTGCTCCCGCGCGATGGCCGCAGCCATCTGGGCCGGGTTGATCGCGTTGACGGTGACGGCGACGCACGTCCCGTTGACCTGGGCGCCACCCTCGGTCCACTTCGCGGCGGTCCGCTCGATGGCGGGAGCGATCTCGGGTGCCGCGGCGACGTTCAGCTTGATGGAGCCGGTGCACCCCGAGTTGGCGAGCTGTCGGTAGCCGAGCCATGACCCGGCGAGGATGACGACGATCGCCATCGCGGCACCAACGACGCCCGCTCCTCGGAGATTGAAGTTCCTACGATGGCGACCTGACACGCGGTCCATACTGCGCATCCCGCGAGCTGATTGCCATATACGTTCGGACGAAAATTACTCGGATTGGAAGTTCGGGACTACTTCACCACTCTCCGTGGTCACTCGACTTCTTCCAGTATCGAGGTCTGGGCCTAATCTGGGGTTCTAGGGTGTAAATCTAGAAGATTCTGAATGTCCGATATGACTCATAGGCTGACCTGCCCGGGAAGCCAGCGCAGGAGGCACGTCGGGCTCGCCTCCCCGACCGGATCACCCTGCTGGCGGGGAATCCCGCTGTCCGGGTCGAGACGGAACACCGTGACACTGTGTGAGCGCTCGTTCGCTACGTACAGATGATCGGCGATCAGCGCAAGGTGACGCGGCCAGGATCCGCCCGTCGGCACCTCCGCCACCAGAACGGCCGCCGCACCGTCCCAGGCGAACGTCGAAATCGTGTCCGGACCGCGGTTGGCCACGTACACGAAGCGGCCGTCGCGGCCCGCCGCCAGCTCCGACGGATGGTTCTTGCCCAGCGTCGTGCTGGCCGCGATGTCGCCCTCGCGATGCAGAGCGCCGTCCTGGCCACCCGGCCGGTACCAGGCAAGGTCGCCGCGCAGCTCGCCCACCAGCAGTAACGCACCGTCGGCCGCCCGCAGCAGGTGACGCGGGCCGGTGCCCGGAGCCGTGACCACGGCCGGGCCGCCCAGCGTCAGCCGCCCCGAGGCCGGATCCAGCCGGCACCGCCACACCCGGTCCGACCCCAGGTCCGTCACCAGCACGTCCGGGCCGTGCGGGTCGGGCGAGACCATGTGCACGTGCGGGCCCTCCTGACGGTCCGCCACCGGGCCCGACCCGGCGAGATCCAGCAGATCACAGCGCGGGCCGGGGACCCCGTCGGCGTCCAGCGGGTGCACGGCGACGCTGCCGCTGTCGTAGTTCGCCACCAGCAGGTGCCGCCCGCCCGCCGCCACCGCCAGGTGACACGGGTGCCGCCCGCCGGTCGACTGCACCGCGAGCGGCGTGAGATCGCCGTCCTCGGCCACCGCGAACGCGGTCACCGAGCCGGCGTGCAGCTCGTTCACCGCGTACAGGACCGGGCGGGTGGGGTGGCGGGCCAGGAAGGACGGCGACGCGGTGGTCACCGCGAGGCCGAGACGGGTCAGATCACCGGTCGCCGGGTCACGGCGCAGCAGCGCGATGCCCTCGCCCTCGCCGCCGCTCTCGCCGGTGTAACAGCCGACGAAAAGGAACTCACCATGAGCACCCACGAGTGCATCCAATCAGACTTCCCTGGTCGTGTCCGGGGGTCAGCGGCCTGCCATCGCCAGCTGGCGGCGCGCGACGTACTCGACCAGCTCGATGAGCACGTTACGGGCGGCCGACTGCTGCCGCGCGTCGAACAGCACCACGGGCACGTCCGGGTCGAGATCCAGCGCCCGGGCCACCGCCTCGGGCGCGAACTGCCGCTCGCCGTCGAAACAGTTCACCGCGACCACGAACGGCGTCCCGCGCTGCTCGAAATAGTCGATCGAGGGGAAGCAGTCCGCCAGCCGCCGCGTGTCCGCGAGCACCACCGCGCCCAGCGCACCCTGCGACAACTCGTCCCACAGGAACCAGAAGCGGTCCTGCCCCGGCGTACCGAAAAGGTAGAGCTGCAGGTCGTCCGTAATGGTGATGCGCCCGAAGTCCATCGTCACCGTCGTGGTGCGCTTGCCCTCGACCCCGGAGGTGTCGTCGCCACCGTCGACCCCGGTGAGCACCTCCTCGGTCTGCAGCGGACGGATTTCGCTGACCGAGCCGACCATCGTGGTCTTGCCCGCGCCGAAGCCGCCGGCGATGAGAATCTTGAGCGCGACGGGGATGCGTGCGCGCGACGCGTCCCGGTCAGAGCGCACGGAGTCCATTGACAACCGCCTTGAGTACGTTGACGTCGTGCGGCTGAGAAGCCGCGGGAGGTTCGTACAGCGAAATAAGTCCTGCCGAGCGTAGATCACCGAGCAAAACCCGGACGACCCCGAGCGACAGGTCCAGTTTGGAGGCCAGCTCAACGATCGAGGTCGGCTCCCAGGCCGCGGCGACCAGGGCCCGGTGCTCGGGCAGCAGCGCCGGCATCGCCGGCACCTCCGGCACCGTGGCCACCACGAACGCCACCAGGTCGAGATCCCCGCCGGCCGGCGCGACCCGGCCCTGGGTCACCGCGTACGGCCGCACCACGGGTCCGGCGTCGGCATCGAGCCAGTCGTGGGACGGGCGGGACGGCTCAGCGGGCATCGGACGGGGACACGAAAGGCCGATCAGGCGCACCCATGAACTCCCCGACACGGGTCACCAGCATCGCCATCTCGTACGCGATGAGGCCCAGATCGGCGTCACTGGCCGCGAGCACCGCCAGACACGCCCCCTGGCCGGCCGCGGTCACGAACAGGAACGCCGACTCCATCTCGACCACGGTCTGCCGTACCGGGCCCGCCCGGAAATGCCGGCTGGCGCCCTTGGCCAGGCTCTGGAAGCCCGCGGCCATGGCCGACAGATGCTCGGCGTCCGCCCTGCTCAGCCCGGCCGACGCGCCCATCATCAGGCCATCGGCCGACAGCACCACGGCCTGCTCCGTCGACGGCACTCGCTCGACAAGATCGTCGAGCAGCCAGGTGAGGTTCGCGCTCTGGTTCGTGTGTGCCACTTATGCGTCCTTCTCCGGCCGGTTCCCATGGTCGTCGTCCTGTGTGGCGGCGGTGCCGCCGTCCCCGGTGCCGGGTGGCGGCTCCGGAGCGCTGTCCGCGTCGGCCGCATCCCGCACGGCCGGAAGCAGAACAGTCGGTGCGTCCGCGAGGGTGTGATTCTGCGCCGGGCGCGGCGGATGGCCGTCGGCGCCCGCGGAACCTCCAGCGCCCGCGGAACCCCCGGCGCACGCGGAACCTCCAGGGCCTGCGGAACCCCCGGCGCCCGCGGAACCTCCCGGGCCGGACGGCCCGCTGGGGGCCGGGGCGGCATCTACGGCCGGGTCTGCCGGCCGCCCGGGCAGATCTGTGGGGCGGCCGGGCGGACGCGGAACGGGCGGCGGCGCAATTCCCGCGGCGGCCTGCCTGCCACGGTTGGTGCCTCGCTGCAGGGCGCTCATCAGATCCCGCACACGCTCGGGGGAACGGGCCCGCGCCATGGCCGGCGCGGCCGCGGGTTCCCGCAGCTGCGGCGCGAGGCTCGCCTGGCGCACCCGGCGGGGCAGCCCGTCCAGTCCGGACGGCATGCCCGGCGCCCCGTTTGGTGGGGTTACTTCGGCCGGGCTTGCCTCGGTCTGGCTTACCTCGGCCGGGAGTGCCATGGCCGGGCGTGCCTCGGCCTGGCTTACCTCGGCCGGAATTGCTTCCACCGGGATTGCTTCAGCCGAGGCAGCTCCGGCGGGGGACGTGTCGGTCGAGCCGTCTTCGATCGGGGTGGCTCCGGCTGGGACCGCTTCGGCCGGGACGGCTTCCACCTGGGCCGGAGACACCGGCGTGACCGTGATCGGCACCGGGGACACCGGGGCCGTGGGCAACAGTGCCGGGGACACCGGCGCCGCGGGGAACGAGCGCAGCAACGGATCCGGGCGGTCGAGCCCGGCCGGAAGCGGGGTGGCCTCGGTCCGCTGGGGCGCGCGCCGGCCCGCGGTACGCCGGCGCCGCACCAGGCCGTCCGCGCTGAGCCCGTCCGCCACCGCGCTGCGACTCGGGCCGCCGAGCGCGGGCCGCTGCGGCTCGTCACCCGCAACCGGCCCGCCGGGCTGCGCCGGGTCGCCGAGCCGCGCCGGGTCGCTGAACTGCTCCGGGTCCCTGAACTGCTCCGGGTCCCTGAACTGCATGGGTCCATTGAGCTGCATCGGCTCGCTGAGCTGGATCGGCTCGGTGGAGCGCACCGGTTCGGTGGCCGTGCCGTTCAGCGCCACCGGGCGGCCGGCCACCGTGATGGATCGCAATTCCTCCGAACCCTGCCATTGCAGCGCCGCCAGTGAGCGCCGCGCGGGGTCCTCCGTACCGGAGCCGACCAGGGGGCCGTCCCAGGCCGGGTCCGCCGGTGACGGGCCTGCGGGTAGGGCCGGGCGGCCCGGCTCGGCGGTGACCAGCTCGCCCGGGATGAGCACGACCGCCGTGACGCCCCCGTACGCGGAGGGGCGCAGCGACACCCGGATGCCGTGGCGCCCGGCGAGCTGCGCCACCACGAACAGTCCCAGCCGGGCGCTGTCTGCCGGGTCGAAGTCCGGCGGCTCCAGCAGGCGCCGGTTGGCGTCCGCGATGGCCTCCGTGGACATGCCCAGGCCACGGTCCTCGATCTCCAGCGCGTACCCGTTGGGCAGGATCTGGCCGATCACCTCGACCCGGGTGTGCGGCGGCGAGAACGACGCGGCGTTCTCCAGCAGCTCGGCGAGCAGGTGGATGACGTCCCCGACCGCTCGTCCCAGCACCGCGGAGGACACGACGGAACGGATGTCGATCCGCTTGTAGTCCTCGACCTCGCTGATCGCGCCGCGGATCACGTCGATGACCGGTACCGGGTTGCGCCAGCCCCGGCCCGGCGCCGCGCCCGCGAGGATGACCAGGTCCTCCGCGTGGCGCCGCATGCGGGTGGCCAGGTGGTCGACGCGGTACAGATCCTCCAGCTCCTGCGGCTCGGTCTCGCGGCGTTCCATCCGGTCGAGCAGGGCGAGCTGGCGGTGCAGCAGCGTCTGGCTGCGCCGGGCGATGTTGAGGAACACCTCGTTGATCCCGCGCCGGACGTTCGCCTCCTCCACGGCGGACTGGACCGCGGTGCGCTGCACCTCGTTGAAGGCGTGGCCGACCTGGCCGATCTCGTCCTTGCCGTACTCCAGCGGCGGGGTTTCGACGTCGACGTCGACCGCCTCGCCACGCTGCAGGCGCCGGATGACGCCGGGCAGTCGTTCACCGGCCATCTCCAGGGCCTCGCCGCGCAGCCGGATCAGGCGGCCGACCAGCGAACGGCCGACCCGGACCGACACCACGATCGACGCGATCACCGCGAGGAGACCGAGGACGCCCGCGACGGCGAGCCGGCCGAGCACCCGCATCGCCAGCGGGGTGGCGCGTTTCGTCAGCGAATCCGCCGCGGCCAGCTCGAACGTGCGCAACTGCAGCGTGGAGCTGTCGTACGCGGGCTGCCAGTCCGTGCCGCCGACCGGCGACTTCTCCCCCGCCCGGGCGGACTCGACGAGCACGTCCTGCATCTCGCGCAACCGGCTGAACGCGGGCCCGGTACTGAGCCGCTGGAACGCGGCCCGGTCCGCGGGTGGCAGGTCCGCGACGCCGTCGGCGAGCAGGAACCGTGCGGTCGCGATGGCCTGCAGCAGGTCGCGCCGTGACTCCGCGGTGAGTCGCCCGGCCGCGTCCGCCCCGGCGAGCAGCGAGTCGGTGCGGCTGAGGTACTCCTGGCCGCGCCCCACCGTGGTGAGCGCGCGGATCTGCCGGTCGACCCGCTCGTCGTTGAACGTCGCGGTCGCGGTGAACAGCTGGAACCCGGCGTCGACCATCGCGTTGTACAGGCTCTGGGCGGCGACCGGGTCGAGCCGGCGCGAGTCGATCTGGGCACGGTTGCCCGCGAGCCCGTCGAGGTCCGTGATGAGCTGGGCGACCCGGGTCCGCAGCGTGGGGCTCGCCGCCTGCTGGGCGTCGTCGCCGGTCGCGCGGTGGCGGAACGTGGCCGCGGCCCGGTCGGTCGCGGCGCGCTGCGCGGTCAGCAACGCGGGGTCGCTGCTGGGGTTGGACAGGAACGCCACGCTCAGGCGGCGCTCGTGCTGCAGCTCCCCGACCAGCGCCTCGCCCGGGTGGCCGACCGTGTCGAGCAGCGTATTGGCGGACAGCAGGTTGAACGCGGGCCCGGCGGTGAGCACGGTCGCGAAGATCCACAGCGCGAGCAGGGCCGTGAGCGGCACCGTCACCAACGCGATGATCTTGGACCGGATCGACCAGTTGCGGGTTCTCATCAGGCTCCGCCCGAGGGGTTCAGCAGGGGACCGACACCACACCGCCCATCACGGTCGTCAATGCCTGACGAATCGTAACGGGCCGCGAGCGCCTTCGGCAGAATACGTAAAGGTGGGCCGGGGAGCCACCACCAAGGCGTACCAGATGAACAGTTAATGTCCTTTTTGGTCGATGAGTTTGGCACTGTTCCGTCCATCGACGAGCCCGCGGAGGAAGCGACGCCATGACCATGCCCGACGACATCCTGGCCTACAACCGCACGCTGATCGCATCATTCCGCGCCGACGGCGGAGCGTCCATCGGCCACCGGCGCCTGCTGTTGCTCACCACGCGCGGCCGGCGCACCGGCGAGCAACGGACCAGCCCGATGATGTACGTCGAGGACGGCGCCCGGCTACTGGTCATCGCGTCCAATGCGGGCGCGGCGACCGACCCGTACTGGTACCGCAACCTGGTCGCCGATCCACACGTCACGGTCGAACTGCCGGGCCGCACGTACGCGGCGCACGCCACCTCGCTGACCGGGGCGGACTACGACCGGCAGTGGGTGCGGATCAAGCAGGACCACCCGTTCTTCGCCGAGCACGAGGAGAAGGCGGGCCGGACGATTCCGCTGGTGGCGCTGACGGAGGATCAGGCGGGCTAGACCCGCGCCGCTCAGGTCTCGGACCGGGCGGCCGCCCCCGTCTCCGTCGGGGCGGGCGGAGGGCTCGGCGAGACCGTGCCCTGGCCACCGCCGGTCGGCTCGGTGCCCGGGGTGCTCGGCGTGACGGTCGGGTCGGTGCTCGGCACGGACGGCGACGCGGGCCCGCTCGGCTCCTGGCTCGGCTCCGCCGACGGCGTGGTGGGGGTGGGCGGCGAACTCCGCGGCTTGTGCGCCCTAGGCGTACCGGACAGCTCGACGAGCCGCCCGCGAGGGCGCGTGTCGACCACCACGGACGGGTCGTCCCGGGCTGCCGCGCCGGCGCCCCCGGCCTCCTTGTTCACCTGCTGCGGCACGATCACGGCCGGAGGCCCGGCGGGTGGTGCGGCGGCCGGTCCGAACTGGGCACCCAGCCACATCGCGGGGCCGAGCCCGACCGCGACGATCGTGGCGAAGAGCGCCAGCGGTCCACGGTCCATCAGCGCCCCCTCCCTGCTCGACGAACAGCATCGCCGCACGTTCAGGGATCCATCTACCCAAATGTGGCGACGACCATGCCAACACCACCTGATGTCAGTGTGGCCCTCAGGGGCGCGCGGGTTGCCGATACGTCGGAAGTCGGTCCCCGTTGATAGGCACGGACCGGGCGGCCGTTCGGTTCACCCCGAGTCGGACGTTGCGCGCGTACGGGCGAGAAAGGCCACCGCCTCGTCGAACGCCGCCCAGCCCCCGGGCAGCTCGTCCGAGTCCAGCCCGGCCCGTACGCCCAGCGTGGCGCCATCGCGCAGGCGCAGGTCCCAGGCGCGCGGGCCCCGCCGGGTCCGGACCGCGCCGGCCACCTCCGTGTACGGCAGGAACCGGCTGCCCGGTGCCGCCACCTCCCGCTCCCCGGCCTCGGCCGCCGCGAACCGGGCCAGCCGCACCTTGGCCGAGCCGTTGCGGGCGCGGGGCAGCCCGGGCACCAGGAACAACCCGGTGTCCACGATGAGCACGTCGGTGCGGGCGCCGTCGACCACCAGGTTGACCACCCCGCCGACCACCTCGGCCCGCCCGGCCGCCGACCGGCCGGTGGCCGCGGGTGCGGCCGGGTCGATCCCGAGCGCCGTCAACCGGTCGCGGGCCGCCGTCACGGTCGCGGGATCGGCGACCAGCGCGGCCGGCCCGGCCACATCAAGGTGGGTGCCGTCGATGGCGACGAGTTCGGCCGTACCCGTCCAGCTGTGCCGCCAGCGGGCGACGCCGCTGCGCAGCGCGGCAAGCGCGAACAGCAGCGTGATCAGCTCCGCTTCCCGCCCGGCGGTCTGTTCCGCGTCCAGATCCGGGAAGACGGACTCGGCGGCCTTGCGAAGCCGGTTGTCCGCGGCGAGGTCGAGCACGTCGGCGGCGTTCGCCACGGGCACCCCCGCGGCGCGGGAGATGGCGGTCAGCGCGGTCTCGGCCTCCCGCTCCATCTCGGAGGTCCGAGCCGCGCCGAAGAACGTGTCCCAGTCCACCGCCGTGCGTCCCTGCGGTGGGTACGCGATCTCCTGCAGCGCGCGCCCCAGCCCGGGCAGGTCCGGCACCAGCTCGCCGTCAAGGCCCGACTCTCTGCCGGGGAGGATCCCGCCGGGCGCGGGCCCGTCGTCAGGAACGGGCCCGCCGTCGGGAGCGGACGGGAGGGCGGAGAGCCTTTCCGCCACCGGCGGATGGGTGTCCCACCGGCCCGGGATCGGTTGCGGCCGGGCGCGCAGGCGGGCGGCCTCGTCGGCACGGGCGGCCAGCATCCGCAGGAAGCCGCCGAACAGGTCGTCCGGCGTGTGCCCGGCCTGCCGGCCGGGAGCGACGTACTCGGCGAGGAACAGGTGCTGCATCGCGTCCAGCACGGGCAGGTCGGTGAGCACCACGGCGGCGGCGTGCGCTCCGGCGAACCGCGCGGCGACCTGGTCCGCGGCCAGCTCCTGGGCCCGGCTGAACGGTGCGTCGAGCCGCCGGTACAGCCCGGCGTACGCGCGCAGCACCGGCCCGGCCGGGTTGCGCCGGACGATCCGCGGCACGGTCCGGGCGACCGCCATCCGCCCCCGGTACGCCAGCGGCGCGAACCGCGCCCCCCGCGACGAGAAGTGGGCCAGCTCGTGCGCCACCACCGCGCGCAGCCGCGCCACGTCCCACACCTGCAGCAGCGGCAGGCCCAGGAACAGGTCGCGGCGCCCGCCGGTCAGCCCCAGCAGCCGCGTACGTTCCCGCAGGGTGGCGGCCGCCTCGGCGACGATCGTGACCGTGTCCGGTGCCCGGGTGCCGGCCGCGGCGGCGGCCGCGTCGAGCAGCGCCCAGAGCTGCGGGGCGTCCGCGCGGGTCACGGGCACACCGGCCGGTTCGGCGTGGCGGGTGCGCAGCGCGCGCCACGTCGCGTACGCCAGCACCCCGACGGTGGCCATGCACAACGGCGCGCCGACCTGCGCGGCGAGCGTGCCCGGCAGCATTGCGAGCAACACCAGGATCAGCACGCCCACGAACGCGATCTGGCCCACCGCGACGGCGAGGAACCCGGCCAGCGCGACGGCCGACCGCAACGCCCGCCCGCCGTGCCTGTCCACGCGGCAAGCCTAGAGGCGGCCGGCGCCACCCGGTACCGGGCACCCGTCCGGTGGACCGCCGCCGTCACACCCAGGAATCCCGCCGTCACACCCAGGAATCCCGCCGTCACACCCAGGAATCCCGCCGTCACGCCCAGGGGATCTCGGGCGAGCGGTGGAACGCGATCCCCTGCGCCCTCCAGCGTGGGCCGAACGCGGCGAGGCGGCGCCGGAACGACGCCCAGTCCCGGGCGGTCTGGGGCGACCAGGCCACTTCGGCGATTGCGGGCAGTCGCGGGAACGTCATCGTCTGTACGTCGGTGAGGCTGCGCAGGGTTTCCGACCACAGCGGAGCCTCGACCCCGAGCAGCGCCTGCTCACCGACCCGGGCCAGCCGGGTCGCCGGGTCCCAGTCGTACGCCCGGGCCACGTCGAGCGGCCCGGCCCAGTCCAGGCCGGGTTCGCTGTCCGCGGCGTACTTCATGTCGAGGTACGTGCGGTCGGCGGGCGACATGATGACCTGGCAACCGTTCGCGGCGGCGCGGGCCACCCCGGCGTCGGCCGCGCGTGTACGCCAGAACTGCGGCACCGCGGTGTCCGGCAGGTCGACCGCGGCCACCTCATGCCAGCCGATCGGGCGTTTGCCGTACCGGGCGACCAGCGGCAGGACCCGGTGCAGGAACGTGCGGTAGTCCGCGGCGCTGGTGGCCTTGGCCTCGTCGCCGCCGATGTGCAGGAACGGCCCGGGGGTCAGTGCGGCGACCGCGCGGATGACGTCCTCGACGAACGCGTACGTCTGTTCCCGCCCGGCGTCCAGCGAGCTGTAGCCGACGGCGCGATCGTGGCGGGGAGCCACCCGGCGGCCGTCGCCGGCCAGCTCCGGGTACGCCACCTGGGCGGCGTTGACGTGCCCGGGCATGTCGATCTCGGGAACGATCGTGATGAACCGGCCGGCCGCGTAGGCGACCAGGTCCGCGTACTCGGCGGCGGTGAGGAATCCGGGCCCCGCGCCGCCGACGCCGGTGCCGGGGCCGCCGCCGATCTCGGTGAGCCGTGGCCAGCCCTCGATCTCCAGCCGCCAGCCCTGGTCGTCGGTGAGGTGCAGATGCAGGTGATTGATCTTGAATTGGGCGATCGCGTCGATGAACGAGCGCACCTCGTCCGGGGTGAAGAAGTGCCGGGCCAGGTCCAGCATCGTGCCGCGGTAGGCGAACCGGGGCCGGTCCAGGATCCGGCCGCCGGGCAGCACCACGTCGCCCGCACGCCCGGCGACCGGCAGGAGCTGGCGCAGCGTCTGCACGGCTGCGTGCAGGCCCGCGGGTCGTTCGGCCGCGACGGTCACGGCGTCGGTCGCCACGTCCAGGCGATACCCCTCCGCGCCGTGACCGTCCTGCAGCTCCATCCGGATCGTGCCGTCCGGCCGCATCGGGACGGGGTGGCCGGTGGCCGCCCGCAGCAGCTCCGCGAGCTGCCGGGCCACCGGCTCGGCGCCGGGCGCGGCCCGGATGGCAGCGTCCGGGCCGATCGTGAAGTCCGCGGCCGGATCCGGCCACACCTGGGCCGGGACCGGGATGACATCGCCGAGCTGCCCCACCCGCCCGACTCTAAGGCCTGTTTCCAGTTCATGGCTACGGCTGTGCCACGGGCGTCGACGCGGCGGCGGATAGGGTGGGCGCCATGCCGATCACCACGCGGCGCGCCGTCGCCGCCGACGCGGACGAGTTGCACGACGTCGCCGCCCGTACGTTCGGCCTGGCCTGCCCGCCCGGCACCCCGCAGAGCGACGTCGACGCGTTCGTCGCGAAGCATCTGTCCGCGCAGCGGTTCGCCGCTTACCTCGCGGACGGCGACCGGATCCTGCTGCTCGCCGAGGACGACGGCAAGCCCGTCGGCTACGCGATGCTGGTGTCGGGCCCGATCACCGACCCGGATGTGCGCGCGGTCGTCCCGACCGGGCCGAGCATCGAGCTGAGCAAGTTCTACGTGCTGGAGGACAGCCACGGCAGCGGGGCCGCCGGTGCGCTCATGGCCGCCACGCTGCAGGCCGCGGGCGGTACCGGGGCGGCACTGTGCTGGCTGGGGGTCAACCAGCGCAACGCGCGGGCCGCCAAGTTCTACGCCAAGCACGGCTTCGAGGTCGTCGGCACGAAGCGGTTCAAGGTCGGCGAGCAGTGGCACGACGACCACGTGCGGACGCGCCCGCTCTGACGCCTTTGCGGAACGCGGGTCACGGGCGACGATGGGCCCATGTGCCGAAGCATCAAGACCCTGCGCGAGCCGTACACCAGTGATGTCACGGACGCCGAGATCCGCGCCGCCGCCCTGCAGTACGTACGCAAGATCTCCGGTTTCCGGGCCCCGGCAGCGCACAACGCCGAGGCCTTCGACGCCGCGGTGAGCGCGGTGACCGCGGCGACCAAGGACCTGCTGGAGCATCTCGTGGTGCGTTCCGGCCCGGCCGCGGCGCGACTGACAGGCAGCTGACAGAACCCGATGTACGGACCGGCGTGTCCGGGGCTCTTCTGGGTGTATGGCCCGCTGGAGGGAGGGACCCCGAGATGAGCACCATGACCGCCCCGCTGACCGCCGCCCGCGCGGAAGCGCTGTACGTGAGCCCGCTGGAGACCGGTGTCCGGCCGAGCCGCGCGGAGGTCACCTCGGCCATCCTGGCCGCTCTGCGCAGCCATGGCGGCGTGCGCGGCTGCGCCGCCGACGTCGCCGGCGAGTACGGCGAGTACCCCACCACCGCCGCACGGCGGATGACCTGGGCCCTCGGCGTGGTCGACGCGGTGTACGGCGTCGACTGACCGATCCCGGCTTCTCCCGGCCCCGCCGCCCCGCCCGGGTGGTGGGGCCGGTCCGTGAGACGGGCCGGGGCGGTCTGCGCGACGGCGCCGAAACTGTCGGGGGCGAGCGGTAGGTTTCATTCTGCGGATCGGCGCCACGGGGGCGCCGATCCGTCCATGTCCGGCCGCGCTCCCACCGGCCCCTGCCGGTGGACCTGCCTGGGCGCTCGTGCACCCGGCCGCTAACCTCGGCCTCCGGCGCAGGCGAGGCGACGGAGGTGCACGGATGCTGGGTTGGTCGCGACGGCGGGAGCAGCCGCTCGCGGAGCGTCCCCCGGGCCCGTTCGCCCAGTTCCTGCTGCGGCGCCGGCTTCAGGGCCGCCGGCTCCTGTCCGGGCTCGTCGGCCCGGAGCCGCTCATCCCTGCGCCGCGCCGCCCCAACCCGTCCGCGGTCGTCGACTGCGCGGTCTACGTCGACGGGGTGCGCCGGCCCGGCCGCCCGCATTACTCCGACGCCCGCCGCCAGGCGCGCCGGCACCGTGGCGGGTTCGTCTGGCTGGGCCTGCACGAGCCGGACGAGGCCACGATGACCTCGATCGCGACGGCGTTCCGCCTGCACGAGCTGACCGTCGGGCAGGCGGTCGCGGCGGGCCACCGGCCCGCGGTCGAGTCGATCGGCGACGTGACCCGGCTCGTGCTGCGCACCGCCCGTTACGTCGAGCACGACGAGCTGACCGCGACGTCGGAGGTGGTGGACACCGGCGACGTCACCGTGCTCATCGGTGAGCATTTCGTCATCACGGTGCGCCACGGGGCGGCCGGTGCCCTCGCCCCGGTGCGGGAGGAGTTGCAGCGCCGCCCCGACCTGCTTGCGCACGGTCCGTGGGCCGTCGGCTACGCCGCCTGCAGCCGGATGGTCGATATTTACCTCGACGTCGCCGGTCACGTGGAGAAGGACCTGGAACGCCTGGAGGAGAGCGCGTTCGCGCCCGACACCAGCCCCGACATCGCGCACATCTACCAGCTCAAGCGGGAGATGGTGGAGTTCAAGCGGGCGGTGCTGCCGCTGCAGGAGCCGCTGCACCGGCTGCTCGGCGCCGAGACGCTGCCCGAGCCGCTGCGCCCGTACTTCGCGGACGTGCGGGGGCGGCTGGCCCGGGCCGTGGACCGGGTGGCGGGCTTCGACGACCTGCTCAACTCGATCCTGCAGGCGCGGCTCGCGCAGGTGTCGGTCGACCAGAACAACGACATGCGCAAGATCGCGTCGTGGGCGGCGATCGCGGCCGTACAGACCGCGATCGCGGGCATCTACGGCATGAACTTCGAGAACATGCCGGGACTGCACTCCGTGTACGGGTATCCCGCGGTGATGGCCCTGATGGTGGTCGCTGCCGTGATCCTGTACCGCCGCCTCAAACGCGTGGGCTGGCTGTGACGCTGTGTCATCGGAGGAGGCGCACATCACGTCACCCACCTGGCGTACGTTCTGGTGGTGCGGAATGTGATCACCGCGATGTTTGAGGCCTCAGACAACTCAAAACTCGTCCGAACGGGCACCCCCACATCGACCGGAACCGCATTCCTCGACTCCGGACGGAAGCCCAACGCGACCCGCTCTCCCCTAGCCGTTGAATACGCGGTGTAACTACCGTTTCCGGCAGATCACCTACTGGGGGCGGTAGTGGAGAACATGGTGTGGCCGCAGCGGGCGGCCGGAGCTCGCGCGTGACCGCGACCGAGGCGATGCCGCCGAGCGTGGAGACCGGTACGCCGGCCGTCCAGCCGGGCATCGTGGGCAGACTCAAGGGCCACCTCGATCTGTTCCTGAACGCGGGCTCGCTGATGGCCACCACGGTCATCACGTCGCTGCTCGGGTTCGCGTACTGGTGGGTTGCGGCGCGGACCGCATCCGCGGAGGCGGTGGGCGAGGCGTCCGCCGCGGTGTCCGCGATGACGCTGATCGGGACGATCGGCATGTTCGGCATGGGCACCATGCTCATCTCGGACCTGCCCCGGATGGACCGGCGCCGCTGGGACCTCATCGCGACGTGCCTGCTCGTGGCGGGCGCGGTGGCGACCGTGGGCGGGCTGGCGTACGTGGCGCTGGCGCAGCTGGCCCTGCCGCAGCTGAAAGAAGCCATGGGCGGGACCGCCGCGACCGTGCTGCTGGTCTTCGGCATCGCGCTCAACGCGGTGACCCTGGTGCTGGACGAGGCACTGGTCGGCCTGCTGCAGGGGCCGATGCAGCTGACCCGCAACGCCTGGTTCGCGGTGAGCAAGCTGGCCCTGCTCGGACTGCTCGCGGCGCTGCCGGTCAAGCTGACCGGAAGCCTGCTGCTGCTGACCTGGATCGCCGGCATCGTGCTGTCCGTGGCGGTGCTCGCCCGGGTGCTGCGCCGCCGCGGCATGGTCGACTCGCTGCGCCCCTCCCCGGCGCTGCTGCGCGGCCGGGGCAAGGCCACGTTCGACCACAACCTGCTGAACCTCGCGACCTACCTGCCGCGCGCCGCGCTGCCGCTGGTCGTCACGGCCGTGCTGTCCGCGGAGGCGAACGCGTCGTTCTACACCGCGTTCATGGTGCTGTCGTTCCTGGCGATGGTGCCGGGCAACGTGGCGCTGACCCTGTTCGCGGTGGCCAGCGGCGACAAGGCCGCGCTGCGTTCCAAGGTGCGCATGGGCCTGCTGATCTGCCTGGGTGGCGGCCTGCCGGTCGCGATCGTGGTGGCGCTGCTCGCCGAGCCGATCATGTCGGTGTTCGGCGCGAACTACGCCCGCACCGCCAGCTCCGCGCTGGCCATCCTCACGCTGACGTACGTGCCGTTCGTCTTCCACCACTTCTTCCTGGCGGTCTCCCGGGTGCAGGACCGGGTCCGCCAGGCCGGCATCTTCTCCGTGTTCGCCGGTGTCGCCGAACTGCTCGCCGCCTGGTACGGCGGCAGCCGCGGAAGTCTGACTTCGCTCGTCACCTGGGTGGCGATCGTGATGGCGATCGAGACTGTTCTCGTCGCACCTACCGTGCTGCGCGTCGTCCTGCCCTCGCGGCGGGAGTCCGCGGCCGAGAACCCGGAGGGAACCATGTCCACCACCAGCCTGACCCTGCGCGAGCGCGCCTGGTTGCCGCTGGAGTACATCCGTACGGTCGGCCCGCTGACGCAGGTCACCGCGGAGCGGCTGCGCAACGCGCTGATCGGCCTGCACGCGGCCGACCCGACACACCGCGCGGTGTCCCGGCTGGACCGTTCCGGCAACCGCTGGATCCACCTGGACGCGGCCGCGTTCGCGGCGTACGTGCAGGAGGCCGTGACGGACCTGGGCGACGGCCCGGTGGACTTCGACGAGATGACCCGCACCCTGCAGTCCGAGCAGCGCGCCCACCACCCGGTGCGGATTCTGGTCGGCGGCGGCTACATGGCGCTGAAGGTGGCCCACGCGTACGGCGACGCCGGGCCTGTCAACACGCTGGTCCGCGAGCTGGTCCGGGCCGCCGGCGAGGGCCGCGCCGCGTCGATCGAGCCGATGTTGCGCCACCGCAGCGCGCTGCCCAAGGCGTGGTGGAAGACGTTCGGCCTGTCCGTGGGCCGGATCAAGTCCAGCATGCAGCTGGCCCGCCCGCCGCACGCCGGTGACGTGGCGATGCAGCCGTGGACCGCGTCGCTGACGGTCGAGACGGCCCGGTCGGCCGACGTGCTGGCGAAGATGCGCGTGTGGCGCGACGAGCACGCCCCCGGCGTGACCACCTCGGCGATCACGTTCGCGGCGTTCACCGCGGCGCTGCAGCAGCTGGGCCTGAACCCGGACACCGACGGTGCCACGTTCCTCGCCGACGCGCGTCGCTATCTGGACAAGGGCGTCAGCATCGACAGCAACTTCTGCTGGGGCCAGTACCTGTCCCCGGCCGACCTGACCGACCCGCGGGCGATCCACACCACCTTGAAGGCGGAGCTGGCCAGCGGGCGGATGCTGACGATGATGCTGCTGCGGGAGACGAAGATCGCGGTGACCGGGGCGCCCGGCCTGCCGGACCCGTACCCGGCCGAGGCGCCCGCCGAACCGCGCCCGCGGCTGACGTTCAGCAACCAGGGGCGTCACGACGTGCTGTCCGACCTGCCGTGGGCCGTGGAGCCCGCGGGCCGCGTCAACCAGAGCGTGCCGACCCTGAACGGCCCCGAGGGGGTCACGCTCACCACGTCCGAGATGAACGGCGTGCTGCACCTGGAGGCGACGTTCCACGCCTCGACGTACGACCCGGCGGTGGTCGCCCGGGCGCTTGAGCTGGTCTGCACGGACCCGGCGGCGCTCATCATGGCCTCCCGCTAGGTCGCCGGAGGGCTCGCGCGGCCGGCCGCCCCCGCCGGCCGCGCGTCTCCCCCCTTTCGAGCGTTTCCTCCCTGTTCGTCCCCCTGGGCGTTTCCGCACCTCGACCATGAGGGCATGTCGCTCAGCAGCGCGCACACGTCGGCGTTCCAGCGGGAGGTCCCCCGCGAGGGCCGGGTCTGGACCGTCCGCGACGACCGGGGCTTCCCCGCCCCGCGGGACCCCGAAGGCCACCGGGCCATGCCGTTCTGGTCCAAGCCGACCCGCGCGCAGCGGGTGGTCAGCCAGGTCCCGGCGTACGCAGACCTCGAAGTCGTAGAGATCCCGCTCGCCGACTGGCTGGAGAGCTGGCTGCCCGGCCTCGAACGCGACGGGGCGCTGGTCGGAGTGAACTGGTCCGGCCCCCGGGCGACCGGCTTCGACCTCCCGCCCGCCCAGGTCGCGGAATGGTTCGCCACCGACCGCTGACGGTCACTTCGCGGGTACGCCACAAGCCTTCCCGCACGTCGATGTCCCGTCGTCAGACTGCTGCGACCCACCGACATCGCCCGGCTGCTCGTCGCAACGCGACCCGCACGCCGGAGTGGACGGTGCCGCCGACGGGGACGCCGCGGACGCGGCATTCTGCGGCAGGCGGGTGTCCGGCCCCGGGCCCGGCAGTCCGGTGCCCGCCCCGGCGGCCGGCAGGCGGTGGCCGGGCCGCGTGGTCTCCGGCAGGTCGAACGTCCAGCCCTGGCCGAGCAGCTTCGGGATGAGCCCGGTCAGGGCGTCCACGGTCTGCCGGCGGTCACCTCCGCCGTCGTGCACCAGCATCACCGCCCGGTCGGTGAGCTGCTTCTCGATGCGGGAGGCGATCTCGTCGGCGCCGGGCAGCCGCCAGTCGTCCGGGTCGACCACCCACCCGAGCGGGGTGTGCCCGAGCTGCGCGCCGACCTTCGCCGAGGCGCCCCAGTCCCCGTACGGCGCCCGGAAGTACGTCACGGTCGCCCCCGGTACGGCCGCCGCGAGCGCCGCATCGGTCGCGGCGATGTCGTCGGCGACCTTGTCCGGCGGCAGCGTACCCAGGTCGTCGTGGTGCATGGAGTGGTTGCACAGCGCGTGCCCCTCGGCCACGATCCGCTTCACCACCTCCGGGTAGCGCGCGACCTCCTCGCCGACCATGCAGAACGTCGCCCGGACGTGATACTTCGCCAGCAGGTCGAGCACCTGCGGGGTCTGCGCGGACGGCCCGTCGTCGAACGTCAGCGCGAGCCGTTTCCCGTCGTGCGCGGTGTGCACGACCGGCTCGAAGCCGGTCGGCGCGGGACGCTTGCCGGGAACGGAGTCCGGGCTGCGCCCCGCGTCGCCGACGTCGGTACGGCCGACGTGCGCGGGCCGGGGCAGCGTGGTCCGGGGCGCGTCCCGCAACGAGTCGTGCAGGAAGTCGCGCCACAGCCGGGCGGGCATGTTCTCGCCCTCGATGGGACGGTTCGCGGAGTCGCGGATCGGGCCCGGCACTGCCTTGCCGATCCACACCGCGGCGGCCAGGTCCGGGGTGTACCCGGCCATCCACGCGTCCTGGTTGTCCCTGGTGTTCGCCCACTGCTGGGTGCCGGTCTTGCCCGCCGCCGGCCGGCCGGGCACCACGTTGTCACCCTTGACCACGGACTGCAGCACCGTGGAGACGTCGGCGGCGATCCGCGCGTCCAGCACGGCCCGGCCGCGCGGGGCGGCCGACCAGACGACCCGGCCGCCGGGTTCGCGGGCCGTCTGCACGAAGAACCGGTCGTTGCGCACCCCGCCCGCGGCGAACGTCGCGAACACGCTGGCCAGATCCGCCGGGGTGACCGGGTACCGGCCGATCGCGATGTCGGGGCGGGTGCGTCCCGGCTTCGGATCACCCTTGGCGTCCACCATGGACGGACGGCCGTCGTAGCGCGCGGGAATGCCGAGATTCACCGCCATGTCGCGAACCCGGTCCGCGCCGATGCGCTCGGTGACCGCGTAGAACGGGGTGTTCAGCGACTGCACCATCGCCTGTTCCAGCGTGCAGTCGCCGCACTGCAGACCGTCGTGGTTCTTCAGCGGCACCCCGTTGCGGCCCGGGAACAGCCGCGGTGAACTGCCGTCCCAGCGCGACTCGTAGCCGATGCCCGCGTGCTCGGCCGCGGCGAGCACGATCGGTTTGAACGTGGACGCGGCCGGGTGCAGGGCAGCCGCGTTGTCGAAGTAGCCGCGGCCCTTGTCGCCGCCGTAGTACGCCCGTACCCCTCCGGTGGCGGGGTCGAGCGCGACCAGCGCCGCCTGCAGGCCGGCGGGCTGGTTCGCGAGCTGCCGGCGGATCACCGTGCCGGCCGCGTCCTGCGCGGCCGCGTCGATCGTGGTGACCACGGACAGGCCGCGGGTGTGCAGGGTCTGGCCGGAGATCCCGTGCGCGGCGAGCTCCCGTTCCACCCGGTCCACGACCAGCCCGACCGGGCCCGCGGCGGGTGATTCGGTGGGCGCGATTTCCGGGTACGCCACGTCGCCGCCGAGCCATCCGAGCGTGCGCTGCGCCTCGACGATCCACTCCCAGCGCTGCTGCGCCGCGGCGCGGTCGACCGCGGGGTCGTAGCCGGTCGGGTCCTTGATGACCGCGGCGAGCACCGCGCCCTGCGCGGCGGTGAGCCGGTCCGGGGTGACCCCGAAGTACGCGTGCGCAGCGGCGGCGATGCCGTACGCGCGGCGGCCGAAGTAGATGGTGTTGAGATAGCGGGTGAGGATCTCGTCCTTGTCGAGCTGACGTTCCAGCTTCACCGCCAGCGCCATCTCGCGCACCTTGCGGTCGACCGAGAAGTCCTGGGTCAGGTACGCGTTACGCACGTACTGCTGGGTGATGGTCGAGGCGCCCTGACGGCCGCCCCGCAGGTCGGCGACGGCGGCGCGCAGCACCCCGCGCGCGGAGACGCCTACGTGGTCGTAGAAGTCACGGTCCTCCGCCGCGAGCACGGCCTGCCGCACGACGAGCGGCACCGCGGACAGCGGGACGTCGCTGTGGTCGACCGTGCCGACGCGGGCCAGGACCGTGCGTCCGTCGCGGTAGTAGAGCACGGATGCCTGCGGGGCGACCGCGGCCTCGGGCATGGGCACCGAGTCCACGTACGCCTCCGCCGCGGCCGTCCCCGTGCCGCACCAGAACAGCACGAGCGCGAGCAGCCGCCCCGCGATGCGCCGCCACCGCTTCGCGTTCCGGACGCGGTGCCGGCCCCGCCCGGGTTGGTCCGTTGGCTCGTCCATGCCGACATGACGAATGACGGTGGCCGATCAGTGGCATGGCCGGGCAAAACACTGTCCGCAACCGCGCCGGCACGCTGTTCACAAGCATGCTGAGCTGCCGTTTCGCAATATTCATCGAATCAGGCAGTGAAACATGTCACTTCTTGATGCGTACGCGCAGTGACGTCAGCCGGCGCGTCGGAACACCACCCGGCGGCCCGGGCGAAGCTGCGCGGCGCGGTCGGCTGCTGCCGGGGTGAGCACCGCGATCACCGGGTAGCCGCCGGTCAGCGGGTGATCCGCCTGGAACACGATCGGCATCCCGTCCGGCGGCACCTGCACGGACCCGCGGACGACGGCCTCGCTAGGCAGTTCCCGCTGATGTCGGCGAGCCAGCACGGGGCCGGACATGCGCAGCCCGACCGCGTCGCCGGCCGGGGTCACGGTGTACTCGGCGGCGAGAAACGTCGCGACCGCCTCGGGCGTGAACCAGTCGTCCCGCGGCCCGGGATCCACGTCCAGCACCACCGGCCCGCTCCCCGCCCCCAGCGCCCCCGCCCCGCCCCGCACCTCGCCGCCGCCCCGCACCTCGCCGCCGCCGGGCACCTCGCCGCCGCCGGGCACCTCGCCGCCGCCGGGCACAACGCCACTCGCGTCGCCGCCGCCCGGGTCCCCGCCGCCCGGGTCCTCGCCGCCCGGGTCCCCGCCGCTCGGGTCCACGCCGCCGGGTGGGTCGCCGATTGGAAGTACGGCGCGGGCGGTGAGCCTGGGCGGGCCCAGCCCGGCGAGCAGGTCGGCCGAGCGGGAGCCCAGCACGGGCGCCACGGCGAACCCGCCCCGCACGGCCAGGTAGCTGCGCAGCCCGTCGCGCGGCGCGGTGACACCGACCTCGGCGCCCGCCGCCACGTGCACCGCGGACTCGGCGGCGGTGCGCCGTCCGTCCACGGTGAGTACCGCGTCCGTGCCGGTCAGCGCCACGATCGCGGGCCCGTCGAAGCGCACCCGCAGCCCGCCCAGCACACACTCCAGCACGGCCGCGCCCGCCGGGTTGCCGACCACGCGGTTGGCGCGGGCGTACGCGGACCGGTCCGCGGCCCCGGACGGGGCCACCCCCAGCGCGGCCTGCCCGGGTCGCCCGTGATCCTTCACCATGGTCAGCGGCCCCGCGCGCACCACGGTCATGCGCATGTGGGCACCGCCCGGAACCGCACCCGCATGCCGGGCACCAGCAGCGCCGGCCGGGGCCGGTCGAGATCCCACACCCGCACCCCGGTACGCCCCACGAGCCGCCACCCGCCCGGGCTGTCAGCCGGGTAGATGCCGGAGAACCGGCCCGCCAGACCCACCGACCCGGCGGGGATACGGGTCCGCGGCGTGTCCCGGCGCGGCACCTCCAGCCGTGGATCTCCGCCGGTCAGGTACGCGAAGCCCGGCGCGAACCCGGCGAACGCCACGGTCCACTCCGTACCGGTGTGCGCGGCGACCACCGCATCCGTGGACAACCCGGTGTACGCGGCGACCTCCGCGAGGTCGGGCCCGTCGTACCGGACCGCGATCTCCACGGTGCCCGCGTCGGCGGTGGCGGGCTGATCGGCGGGCAGACCGGCCACGGCGGCGCGTACCGCGTCCGGCGAGGTGACGTCCGGGTCGAGGCACACCAGGACGGTCCGCGCGGCGGGCACGAGATCGACCACTCCGGGCAGCGCGGCGGCACGCAGGGCCGCGTACAGCGCGAGGGCCTCGTCGAGCCCGTCGACCTCGACCAGCACCGCCTCGCGCCCGCAGGGCAGGAACGTCGGGGTCATCGCCGTACCGTATCGGGGGTGAACGGCGCGAGCCGCACCCCGGCCGCGGTCAGCGCCTGCGCCACGGCCCGGGCCATCGCCACGGCGCCGGGTGAGTCGCCGTGTACGCACAGGGAGTCGGCGCGCACCGGCAGGACCGTTCCGTCCACTGCGGTCAGTTCGCCCGCGGTGACCAGCCGGACCATGCGGGCGGCCACCTCCGCCGGGTCGTGCAGCAGTGCGCCCGGCGCGCCGCGCGGGACCAGGGTGCCTTCCGGGGTGTACCCGCGGTCCGCGAACGCCTCGGCGCGGGTGGGCAGCCCGGCTGCGGCGGCCCGCCGCAGGAACACCGACCCGGGCAGGCCCAGTACGGGCAGCGTGGGGTCGTAGCGGCACACCGCCTCGACCACGGCCGCGGCCTGCCGTTCGTGGTGCACGATCGCGTTGTAGAGGGCGCCGTGCGGCTTCACGTAGCGCACCCGGCCGCCCGCCGCCCGGGCCAGGCCGTCCAGCGCGCCGATCTGGTAGAGCACGTCGGCGATCAGGTCGGCGGGGTCGTAGTCGATGAACCGGCGGCCGAACCCGGCCAGGTCCCGGTAGCCGACCTGGGCGCCGACGGCGACGCCGCGCTCGACCGCCTGCGTGCAGGTGGCCAGCAGCGTCCGGGGGTCGCCCGCATGGAACCCGCACGCCACGTTTGCGCTGGTCACCACGTCGAGCATGGCCGCGTCGTCGCCCAGCGGCCAGGTGCCGAAGCCTTCGCCGAGGTCGCTGTTGAGATCGACACTGGCGGTCGCGGTCATCCCGGTGGTCCCTTCGTCCCGGCCCGCGTGTGAGGACCGCCACTGCCCGCCATGGTCACACACCGTCGACCGGCCGGGGCACTCAGCTTTCGCTCAGGTATCCGCCCGTGCTGCCGAAGTTCCGCCTCGGACGGTGCCGGGACCTCCCCCGGCCGCCGCGGACACGGAGGTACTCGGGTGGGCACGCCTCGATGGGCACACGTCGGCCTGGCAGCACTGGTGAGCGCGGCGGTGATGGCACCGGCCGCACCGGCTTTCGCCGACCCGAGCCCCAGCACCATCACCGTGAGCGGACCGTCGACCGTCGCTCGCAACACCGGGCTCACGCTGACCGGCACGTTCTCGGGCGGCGCCGGGATGACGCTCAACGCCACGAAGTCGGACTCGGCCGGACAGCACGCCCTGCCCGCGGTCACGACCGGCGGCGGCGGCGCGTTCACCCTCACGGACGTCCCCTCGATCGGCGGGACGAACACCTACACGATCAGCTTCGCGGGCGACGTGACGAACGCGTCGACCAGCGCGGACATCCTGGTCGAGGTCAGCCGCGCCGCCAGCCGCCTGACCTTGAGCACCGATGCGACCAACTACAGGTACGGCGCCACGGCGCGGCTCACCGCGAAGCTCGGCACCACCCACGACAACCGGAGGGTCTGCCTGTACGCGACGCCGATCAGCGACAGCCGTCAGCCGGTCCGCTGCGCCACGGCGAACTCCGCGGGCGTGGTCACGGCGACCTGGCGGATGACCCGCCGCACCACGTTCCGCGCCGTCTACGACGGTGACCAGTGGTACGCGCCGGTCACCGCGACGCGTACGGCCACGGCCGGGGCGCGGATCGAGCAGGCCCTGGCGTACTCGTACAAGACCTCCGGCGGCTACAAGGTCTACCGGTCCAAGGTCGACCCGCTCTACGGCGCCCGCGTGTCCCCGGACCACTCCGGCGGCTGCCTGGCGATCACGCTGCAGCGGTACCGCGGCGGCAAGTGGCGCCACGTCGCGTTCGTGAGTTGCGCCCCGCTGAACGAGAACAGCATCACCGCGGGCTGGCTGCGCGGCAAGCCGCACCCGGTCGGCTCGAAGTGGCGGGTGCGCGCGAAGTTCGCCGGCGACTCGGTGAACAGCGCCACCACCGGCTCGTGGCAGAGGTACCGCTTCACGAGGTAATCCCCCGAAACGCTGAGCCCGCCGAGCAGCTGCCCGGCGGGCTCAGCCGTCTTTCGCGTTCGGAATAGCCGGACACGGACCGGGTACCTCCACTGCAGACGATTCCGAAAGGAGCTGTGGTGGAGCTGTTGACAGGCACGATGGCCCTGCTCGTGATCGCGACCGGTACCGCGATGCTCAGCGGCCATCCGGTCATCATGATCCTGCTGGCGGCACTGCTGGGCGCGGCGGCGTTGGTGCTGACCCGCGGCCGGGAGATCCGGGCACGCCGCCGCATCCGCTGGACCGTGCCGGCACGGGTGGCGGCCCGCCCGGACACCGCCGCGGCTGCCCCGACCGTGGTGGCCACGGACGTCATGGTCAAGGATGTGGTGCCCGAGGACGGGCTCAATCCCGTACCCCTCGACGGGCGCACGGCCGCGGCCGTGATGTGCGGCACCGTGGGGTTGTTCCTGTTCAATCCGTTGTTCGGGCCGCTGGCCATCGGGCTCGGGGTGGCCGCGCTGCGCCGCGGCACTCCCGGCCGGTGGGGTCGCCCGGCCGCGGTGGCCGCGATACTGCTCGGGCTGGCCGATCTGCTGGTGTGGGCGATCCTGCTGCTCTTCCCGTTGATCGATCACGGGGTGCTGTGGGACGGCTGAGCCCGCTCAGCGGGTCTGTGGGATGAACTCGGGCTGGTCGAGCACGCGCAGCCAGCTGCCGTCCGGCTGGCGCCGCACCACCTGTGCCCGGGCACCGGCGCCGTCCCTCGGCGGGGTCGAGGTCAGCGCGATGTCGCCGTTGATCAGTGTCGGCAGCGACGGCTCCGGTTCGAACCGGGGACGCCCGGCCAGCACCTTCTCCCACAGCGCACGGATCGCCTCCCGGCCCACGGTCTGCCCGCCGGGCGGGTACGCGAGCACCGCCTCCTCCTCGTAGAGGGCGGCCACCCCGGCCGCGTCACCGGCGTTGGACCGCTCGACGAACAGGCGGGTGATGTCCTCGGGTCGCATGGCGCGCTCGTACTCCGGCATGGCTTCCTCCTGACGGCGATGACTGTGATGGTGCCCAGCGTGGTCGCCCGGAAACCAGCTCACGGTCGGCATGGTCAGGAGATCTCGCTGCTGGAGGACAACTCCGACCGGCTCACCGAAGCGGTCCGCGACGGTACGGTCGACCTGGCGCTCATCGGGACGGCCGGCATCCCCGACGGGCCGGGCGCCCTGACCGTCGCCGTCCTGAGCGAGTCGATGGCGGCCCGTCACCGCGACCGGCTCGTCGCCCGCGCCGTCGACGACATGGAGGCGCCCGCGGTGCTCGCGCTGGTCTGGCGACCCGCACACAGCCCCGCGGTACGTGAGCCGATCGTGCACGCCCGGCGCACGTTCGCCGGGCCGGGCGCGGCGCAGGCGCAAGATGTCCGGCACTTCTGCCGCTGTGTCTAATTCGGTGGCGCGCATGGAAGCCGTTCCGCAGACTGTGTTCCGGCGCCACACGGCGGCGAGAATTGCACGGCGAAAAGCATTGACGAATAGCGCGGCCAAGGTCATCATTGACCGGCACCGCCGAGCCGAGGGGAGATGAATCCACTATGTTGTGTCCGACGAAATGGTCGACCGACGAGTCCAGCGCAGCATGGGAACGGCTCACCCTGCCCTTCCTGGCGGTAAATCTGCACGTCACAGGTGACCTGTTCCGAGGTCACCGGCGGCGCTGGAGTGGCTGACGCGGCATCGCCCGTGATCGGCCGCCCCCTCCCCCAGTGAGGTCCGGGCGGCTTTTTCATGCCCCCGAAACGATCCGACGGCATAGCCCGACATTCATGGCGCAGGTGCGAATCCTGCCCCCGCCCGTGCCCGGAAATTGCACGGCGGAATTGCACACCCTGCGGCTGTAGCACAACGGCAGTGTGCCGCCTTGCCATGGCGGAGACCGGGGTTCGACCCCCCGCAGTCGCTCTCGTCACCACCCCACGACGACATCACGAAGGGAGGTGGGCCCGGTGACCGCAGTCCTTGTTCTCAACGCCGACCTCGGTCCGCTGCACCGGGTCAGCCTCAAGCACGCCGTACGGATGCTGTGCCGCCAGGTGGCCGAGGTGCACGAGGCCGAGCCGGACCGGCTCATCGGCGTGTTCCCGGTACCGCGGGTGGTGCGTCTCATCGCGTACGTGGTGACCCGCTGGCGGTACGGCCGCGGCCCAGGCTGGTCCCGGCCGGGCGTCCTCGCCCGGGACCGGCGGCGGTGCGGCTACTGCGGCGGCGCCGCCTCCACCATCGACCACGTCCTGCCGCGTTCGCGTGGCGGGGCAAACACCTGGCAGAACACGGTCGCCGCGTGCGGGCCGTGCAACCAGCGCAAGGGCGACCGCACCCCGGCCGAGGCCGGGATGCCGCTGCGGACCTCTCCGAAGGTCCCCGGCTGGGCACAGCTCGCCACGCGCTGAGGTCCGGGCCGGCGGGTATTCGCTACCCCCGCCGGCCCGGACATCCCACCCTCGTGGCCCAACTGGGAGAGGCACGGCGTTGAGCGCGCCGACGGTGCGGGTTCGAATCCCGCCGAGGGTACGCCCGGGTAGCCCAACTGGCAGGAGGCGCCGCGCCCAGATCGCGGACAGTGCAGGTTCGAATCCTGTCCCGGGCACTACCGCACCAGCGCTGGTAGCTCAGCGCTGGTGCAGGCGGTCGAAGCCGTCCAGCAGGATGTCCAGGGCGAACTCGAATTCGGCCTGGTCGTCGCAGCCCGTGCCCACGATCGACGAGTCCTCGTGGGACACGGCCATCGCCAGCTCGGCGACGTGCGGATACCGGCTCAACATCGCCGCCTGCACGGCGGGGTCGACCGGGCCGCCCCGGGTGTCGTTGTAGACCTCCTGGCTGAAGCCCCACAACCGGCTGCCGAGGGCATGCATGGCGTGGTGGGTGAGGTCGATGCTGAACCCGCCGCGGCGCAACGTGCCGATCATCGAGTCCATGTACCGCAGCACCGCGGGGGTGGGCGTGACCCGCGTCTCGATCACCTGCGAGGCCCACGGGTGGCGCAGCAGCACCCGCCGCGCACAGAGGATGCGCTGCCGGATCGCGGGCTTCCAGTCGGCGTCCGCGGCCGGGGGGTCGATCTCGGACACCACCACGTCGATCATGCCGTCGAGCAGTTCCTCCTTGTTGGCCACGTGCTTGTAGAGCGCCATGGGCACCACGCCGAGCTCCTGCGCGAGTTTGCGCATGCTGAGCGCGTCGATACCGGCCCGGTCCGCGTGCGCGACGGCCGCGCGCAGCACGCGATCCCTGCTCAGCGGCGCTCGCGGCACCGGCTCCACGGGCTCGCCCACGCGCACCACCTCCGATCGCAGCCTCCCAGACGCGCCGGTCCGGCTTGACAGGTGTACGGCGTACACCTACCGTCGATCCGAGCGGGTGTACACCGTACACCCGGGCTGGGGCTGGGGCTGGAGGGAAGGGAGTGCCTGGTGAAGGCGATCTTGCAGGACCGGTACGGCGCCGCGGATGTCCTGAGATTCGCGGAGACAGACATGCCGGCGCCCGCCGACGGTGACGTGCTCGTCCGCGTGCACGCGGCGGCGGTCAACGCGTACGACTGGCATGTCATGCGGGGCGACCCGTACGTGGCGCGGCTGATGGCCGGCGACGTGTTCGGGCGGCGGGGGCCGCGGGTGGCGGTCCGCGGCCGGGACTTCGCCGGAACGGTCGAGGCGGTCGGCGCCGGGGTGACCCGGTTCCGCGTCGGCGACGAGGTGTTCGGCATGGCGCCGGGGACGTTCGCGGAGTACGCGGTCGCCCGGGCCGACGAGATCGAGACGAAACCCGCCAACCTCACGTTCACGCAGGCCGCCGCGCTGCCGTTGGCCGGCACCACCGCGCTGGAAGGGCTGCGCGACGAGGGCCGGATCCAGCCGGGCCAGCGGGTCCTGGTCAACGGCGCGTCCGGCGGGGTGGGCGCGTTCGCGGTCCAGATCGCGAAGGCGTACGGCGCGTACGTGACCGGGGTGTGCAGCGGCGGAAACGCCGAACTGGTCCGCGGGCTCGGCGCGGACGCCGTCGTCGACTACCGCCGGGCCGACTTCACGGCCGGGCCGGGCCACCACGACCTCGTCCTCGACCTGGTCGGGAACCGGTCGCTGGGCGACCTGCGGCGCGCCCTCACGCCGACCGGCACGCTGGTCCTCTCCGGCGGCGGGGTGTTCCGCGGTGGCAGTGTCCTCGGGCCGATCACGCTGATCGTCCGGGGCAGACTGACCGCGCCGTTCATCCGGCAGCGGGTGCGGGTCCTCACGACGGCGGGCGGCCGGGCGAACCTCGCCGCGCTGCGCGAGCTGGCCGAGGCAGGGAAGCTCACACCGGCCGTCGACCGGACGTTCGGGCTGCCCGAGGCGGCCGAGGCGATCCGGTACGTCGAGACCGGACACGCCCGGGGGAAGGTCGTCGTCGCGCTGTGACCCGCCCCGCGGGCGTCGGCACCGGGGAGTCTCAGGCCGGGACGACCGGCAGGTCGTGCAGGCCCCGCATCAGCACCCCGGGGCGCCACGTCAGCTCCTCGGCGGGCACGGCGAGCCGCATGCCGGGGAACCGCTCCAGCAGCTTGCCGAAGGCGACCTGGGCCTCCAGCCGGGCCAGCGGGGCACCCAGGCAGTAGTGGATGCCGTGGCCGAACGCGAGATGCGGGTTCTGCGCGCGGTCCAGGTGCATGTCGTCCGGGGCGGGGAACCGGTCCTCGTCCCGGTTGGCCGACAGCAGGACCACGAGAACCGGGTCACCGGCCGCGATGCGCTGCCCGCCGATCTCCAGATCCTCGGTGGCGACCCGGAACGTCGACGTCTCCACCGGGCTCTCGTACCGGAGGAACTCCTCGATCGCGGTGGGCAGCAGGGCCGGGTCGGCGCGCAGGCGCTCCCACCGCTCACGCTGGTCGAGCAGGATGAGGGCGCCGTTGCCGATGAGGTTGACCGTGGTCTCGTGACCGGCGATGAGCAGCAGGAAGATCATCGAGGTCAGCTCGTCCTCGGTGAGCCGGTCCTCCCGGTCACGGACGTCGATCAGGCCGGAGATCAGGTCGTCGGCGCGGTGCGACCGCCGCTCCGCGAGCAGAGCACGCAGGTAGGTGACCATCTCCTCGGTCGCCACGGGCAGTGCGTCCCCGGCCAGGGCGCCGGTCACGATGATGGTCGACCACGAGCGGAACCGGTCCCGGTCGGCGGCGGGCACCCCGATCAGCTCGCAGATGACCTGGATCGGCAGCGGGAACGCGAACGCGTCGATGAGGTCGAGCGTTTCCTTGCCCTGCATGTCGTCGAGAAGGCCGTCGGTGATCTCCTCGACGCGCGGGCGCAGCGCCTCGATCCGCCGGGCGGTGAACGCGGCGGACACCAGGCGACGCAGTCGCGTGTGGACCGGCGGATCGGACGCCAGCATGTGCTTGGAGACGGCCGAGGCGATCGACGGGGTACGCGCGGTCGCGGACGCCGCATCCAGCGGGATCGCCTTGGACAGGCGGGGATCGGCCAGCGCCCGCCGGGAGTCGTCGTACCGGGTGATCAGCCAGGCGTTCATGTCGTTGGGCAGGCGTACCTGCCGGACCGGGCCGGTGCGGCGCCAGTGCGCGTACGCCGGGTGGGGGTTTGCCTGGAATGCCGGGTCGGCGAAGCCCTCCGCGAGCTGCTGCGTCATCACACCCTCCGAGTGCATAGAGAAAGTCCTATGACACTACTCCGGCCCGGCAAACGGGAAGGTTTCGCTCGGGCTCCGGGAATCATGACGAACCCTCACAGATGACTTGTACCCACACAACGCTTACGATGGCCGAAAACCGGTTGGCGGCGGTCGACCACGGGCGTGACCGGCCCGGGTCGAGGTCGTTGTCGTGAAGGGTGCTCACCCGACCGCACCGGAGAAGGGGATCCAGCCATGTTGCGAGGACTCAGCACGGTCAGCTTCTACGCCGACGACGTCGCAGCCGCCGGCAAGTGGTACGCGGATCTGCTCGGCTTCGAACCGTATTTCGTCCGCCCCGAGCAGGGCCCACCCGCGTACGTCGAGTTCCGGATCGGCGACTTCCAGCAGGAGCTCGGGATCGTCGACCGCCGGTTCGCCGCGCACGGCAAGACCGATCAGGCCGCCGGGGCGGTGCTCTACTGGCACGTCGACGACGTGGAAGCCGCATTCGACAGGCTGCTGTCGATGGGCGCCACGGTGCACGAGAAGCCGGTCGAACGCGGGCCCGGATTCGTCACCGCGTCCGTGATCGACCCGTTCGGCAACATCCTCGGGGTGATGTACAACCAGCACTACCTCGACGTCGCCGAAGCCCGCTGACCGGGCGCCGTCACGGGCTGCGACGCGGCCCGTGCGGCGGCTCGCCGGCCGCCAGACGTTCCACGTACGTGGCGATCCGGCGAGCCCGGGTCTCCGGCCGCACCGCCCGCTCGACCGCGACCACGATCTGATACGCGTTGCTGCGGCTGAGCTTGCCGAACGCCTCCGCCGCGGCGGGCACGGCGTCCAGCGCGGCCCGCAGGTCGGTGGGCACCGTGGCGGTGCTGGGCGGGGCGTACGCCTTCTCCCACCGGCCGTCCGCCTTCGCCGCCTCGATCTGGGCCAGGCCCGCCGGGCGCATCCGCCCGTCCGTGATCAACTGCTCCACCCGGCCACAGTTGATTTTGGACCACGGGCTGCGCGCGCGCCGCGGCGAGAACCGCTGCGCCCACCAGCCCTCCGGGACATTTCCGGAGAACGCCTTCCCGTCGATCCAGCCGTAGCACAACGCCACGTCCAGCGCCTCGGAACGGGAAACCGACGGCACCGGGGTGCCCTTCTTCGGCAATGCCACCCACACCTCGCCCGCGGTCTCGTGGTTGGCCTCCATCCAGGCCGCGAAGTCCTCCTCCGAGGCGAAGGTCAGACTGTCATCCGTCATCGGTCGCACCAGATCCTTCGGTTGTCGGCCGCGCCGTGCGCGTACTCAAATTACCCGTCCGGGATATCGGCGGCGGGCCCACGCAGGTTGCGGGGCCCGCACAGCCTCATCCGGCGACCGCGGCCACGTCGCGCTCGGATGACGGGACGGCCGGACGCGGGCCGGTGATCCGTTCCGCCTCGGCCTTCACCCGGGCCAGCGTGGTGTGCATGCCCTGCAGCAGCTCGTCGTTGTGACCCCCGTACCCGTCGAGCAGCATCTCGGCGAACGACGCGGTCCGTGCCCGCTGGGCAGGGCTCTGCCCGGACACGTCCCACCACTCGGTGACCAGGGTGCCCCCGTCGTGCGGTTGCAGCCGGTAGCCCCAGCGGACCCCGTTGGTGATGGTGCGGAACGCGAACGACCGGCCGGGCTCGGCCTGCTCGACGCGGTTCATGGTGACCCACACGACCTTGCCGCGCCGGTTCACGCCGATGAACCGGCCGCCCACGCCCCGGTTACGCCCCAGCGGGATGCACCGGCGGCATTCCGGGCTCCACCGGCCCATCTGCTTGACGTCGCTGATCAGCCGCCACACCGTCATCGGGTCCGCGTCGACATGCACGGAGACCTCCCGGGGCTGGTAGTCCGCGGGCAGCGGGGGCACCGGACGGCGCCGGGCAGCCTTGCGGGCCCGCCGCGCACCGGCACGGCGTTCCTTCGCCAGCTCCGCCAGGTACGGGTAGTGGTCGACCTGGATGGTGTGCCGCTTGGAGGCGACGTACCGCTTCGCGAGCGCCTCACGGTATCCGGCGATCTCCGCGCGCATCTCGGCCACCGGCGGCAGCGCGGCCGTACCGGCGAGCAGGTCGGCGACCCACTTCGCCTGCGCCTCCGCCAGAACCGTGGTGGCGCCCAGGGGCTGGAACAGGCCGATGAAGTACAGGCCTTCGTGCGCCGGGTCGATCACCCGGTGGTACAGCGCGACCTCGTTGTCCGTGGGGGCGAGGATGCCGTCGTCCAGGAACGGGAAGCTGATTTTGTAACCGGTGCAGTAGATGACCGCGTCGGCGACCTCACTGGTGCCGTCGACATAGTGGACCGTGTCGCCGTCGAAGTGGCTGATGGTCGGCTTGGCGGTGAGGTCGCCGTGGCCGAACGCGGCGAGCAGCGTCTCCGACACCGTGGGATGCGAGTTGAACAGCTTGTGCTGCGGGGCGGGCAGCCCGTAGTCGGTGACCTTGCCGATCGTCGTACGCAGCAGCGCGGCCATGACCCACCGCTGCGTCTCGCGCGGCATGAACCGGGTGATGAACGGGTTGATCATGTCGTCGGCGGCCTTGCCGAACATGAACTTCGGGAACACGTACCCGCCGCTGCGGATCGCCATCGTCGTACGGGCCGAGACCTTGCTGGTCTCCACCGCGATGTCCGACGCCGAGTTTCCGAAACCCAGCACCACGACCCGCTTGCCCGCGTACGCGTCCGGCACCTTGTAATGGTGCGAGTGGGTCTGGGTGCCGGTGAACGTGTCCGCGCCGGGGAAACCGGGCTCCGGCCACCGCGGATCCCAGTGGTGGCCGTTCGCGACCAGCACCGCCCGGTACCGGCGTACGGTCTCCACCCCGGTGTCCCGGTGCCGCGCGGTCACCGTCCAGCCACCGTCCGCGGAACGCCGCACATGGATGACCTCGGTGCGGAACAGGATCGAGTCGCGGAAACCGAAATGGTCCACGAAGTCGTCGAAATAGTGGGCCATCTGGACGTGGTTCGGGAACGGCGGGTAGTCCGCGGGCATCGGGAAGCTGCGGTACTCGGACAGATTCTTCGACGTGTTGATGTGCAGCGACCGGTAGGACGACGACATGCCGTTGTCGTTGCCGTAGCGCCAGTTGCCGCCGACCTCGGAACCCGACTCGTAGCAGTCGAACCCGATGCCGCGTTCTTGCAGCGCCTGGCAGGCGGTGAGGCCGGACGCCCCGGCGCCGATGATGCAGACGTTCTCCATGATTGCTGTCCTCCGTGTGATGGGTGTGCGTCCGCCATCGGGTGCCGCCAGGGCGGATCAGGAAATGAGATCCCGCAGGAAGTGGCCGCCGCCGGTCACTCGTACCGGGCCCAGGGCGGAAACGATGTCGTGGGCGCTGCGGACCAGCACCCGCCCGACGGCCGAGTCGATCGCCCCGGCCAGGTGGGGCACGCTCGTGCGGAAGCCGACCTCGTACACCACCTGGCTTCCGTCGGGCACCGAGGTGACGGTCCAGCCCCCGCGCAGGTCCTGGAAATCGCCGCTGACCTGCTCGAATTCGATACGGTACGGCTCGCCGTCCCCGCCCGTGCGCCGCGAATGCTGCAGCCAGCGCGCCACCCCGCCGCGGAACGCCAGCACCCAGGCGCGGCGCCCGTCCCCCGCGTCGGAGACGGCGACGATGTCCTCCGCGTACCCCGGGAAGGCGATGTCGTCGGCGAGCCGCTCGGCAACCTGCGCGGCGGGAACGGGCACCGTGACGGTCAGCGTGCGCGTGGTCATGACGTGGCTCCCTCGGGGCGCAGGACGCTGACCGCCTGCAGCCGGGTCGTGCGCAGCATAGGGTGGCTCGCCTCGCCGAACGCGCCGCCGGTGAGACCGGGGCCGCCCTGGTTGGGCAGGAACGGCAGGAAACCGCTGTGCGAGTCGTTGATCTTCAGGGTGCCGCCGTTCGTGACCCCGTCCAGGAACGCGTCGATCGTGGCCGCACCGTTGGTCCACACCGAGTTGCGCAGCCCGTACGGGTTGGAGTTGACGAAGTGCAGCACCTCGTTGAGCAGCGCGGTGTCGTCGCCGCGGGCCGGGACGATGATCGGCAGCAACGGGAAGAACGTCTCGTCGCGGACCACCGACAACGACCGCGCATCGGCCAGGCCGTCCAGCCGCACGATGGTCGGCTCCACGAAGAAGCCGGTGGCCGACGGCGAACCGTCCACTTCGAGTCGCCGGCCGCCGTGCACCAGGCGGGCCCCCTTGGCCAGAGCCTCGTTGAGGCACCCGTAAAACCAGTCCACCCCCAGCACCGGGGTGAGCACCACGCCGGGCTCGTCGGGGAAACCGGGCCGGATCTGTTTGGTCGCCACGACCAGGCGGGCGATCAACTCGTCCGCGATCGCCGGATGCGCGATGACCTGATTGGGCACGTTGCAGATCTGCCCGGAATTCATGAAGAATTGCGTGACGCTCTGCACCGCGGCGTCCAGATCGGCGTCGTGCCACACCACACAGCAGTCGTTTCCGGCAAGCTCCAGAATCGGCTTCTTGCCGGCCGCCACGGCAGCCCGCTCGAATTCCAGGCCCTTCCGGCTGCCGCCGTAGTACAGCACGTCGTCTACGTGCGGGCTGGCCAGCCAGTCCTCCAGCATCGGGGGGCCGCAGAACGCGTTGAGGGTCCCCGGCGGGGCACCCGCCTCCGCCAGCACCGGGGCGACGATCTCGCGCATCGCGTACATGCAGCTCAGGCCGACCCCGCGCGGCGCCCGCACCACCACGGCGTTGCCCGCCAGCAACGCGGTCAGGCCGTTGAGGGCGTTGACCGTGGCCGCGTTCTGCGGCGGGTTGATGCACACCACGCCGTCCGGGACGCGGCGCAGGATCATCTCCCGCTCCCCGTCCCACCGGCGGATCTCCAGCTGCTCGGCGCACCACTCCAGGGTTTCCGGGCTCCAGCTGGTGTACGGCAGGCCGGCGATCATCGGCTCCGCCATAGACCGCGGAGTGCCCTCGGCGACGAGGATCTCCACCAGCGGATCGCGGTGTTCGAGGATCCGCTTGGCGATACGCCGCCCCACTTCGAGGCGGTCGGCCACCGGCACCCGCCGCCAGTCGCGGGCCGCAACCGCGGCCGAATCGAGTGCCCGGTCCACCATGGACGCGTCGGCTACCAGGCAGGCCCCGACGACGCCGTCGCCGGCCAGGGCCGGATCGGCGGCTCCCCGGTCGAGGTCCTGCTTGTGGCGCAACCGCGGGAACGTGTCCTCGATGATCGGCCGCGCCGCGACGGTATACACGTATCGCGGATCGTCACCGACCACATCCCGGCCGCCGATATAAGCGGAAAATGATCCGAACTTCACGCCGGCCCCCTCTCTCGTGACATTGGGGAATGACCTGTGCCGACGGTATTCGCGCCGAGCATTCCGGGGCAATGGAGTGGCAATAATGGTCGCTTATGCGGGCCATCGAAAATTGTTCCGCGCGGGTCGCTGCCACCGCGGGCCGCGCGGGTCCCCGTCACGACGGGCCGCTCGGGCGCCCGCCACCACGGGCCGCGCGGGCCGCTGTCACCACGGGCCGCTCGGGTGCCCGTCACCGCGGGCCGCTCGGGTGCCCGTCACCGCGGGCCGCTCGGGTGCCCGTCACCGCGGGCCGCGCCTTTCGAAACGGGCCTGACCGGAACGGGCCTGCCCCGCACCCCGCTTGTCTTCTCGACCCTTTTCGCTCTGATGTCGCAGATGGATCGGCCACGGGCACGGCGCGACTGGCAGTGCACCCCGCCTACGCCCACGGGCCTCAGGCGACTTGGCGATCTTGATCTAGCAGCGAGCGCGGTCGGCTACCTCGATCCAGCAGCGGACGCACTTATCGATCTCGATGCAGCAGTGTACGCACTTGTCGTCTCGTTCATCAATTGGAGCTTGGCGATCTCGATCCATCCACGGCATCAGAGCGATATAGGGCTGGCAGGGCACCGGGCCGGGGCCAACGCTCACCGAGTGTCAGCACGCTGCGCCGTGCGTCGGCTCTCGCGGTTGAGGCCGTCACGCCGCGAACCCGCGCGTCGCGGACCGGGCTGTCACGGACCGGGCTGTCGCGGGCGACGACAGGGTCGACCCACGGGGGCCGTCGGTGAGCAGGTCACCGAGAACGTCTCCGAGGATCTCCACACCGGAACGGGTCAGCACCGACACGGGATGGAACTGCACCGACGCGAACCCGGGGCCCCGCAGTGCGTGCACCTCCCCGGTGCGCGCGTCGCGGGACACCGCGACCGTCCCGGGGCGCAGCACGCTGGGGATCACGTCGGCGCCCGCGCGGGCCGCGAACGTGTTGTAGAAGCCGACCAGCTCGGACCGGCCGAATACGTCGATCTCGCGTTGCACGCCCTGATTGGGGCGGGGATTGCGTTCGATCGGCAGGCCCAGCACGGTGCTGAGGACCTGATGTCCCAGGCACACCGCGAGGAACGGGATGTCGGATGCCAGCAGGCGACGGGTCTCCGACCGCAGATGGGCGACCTTCGCGTCCGACGGATCGGTCGGATCACCGGGGCCGGGGCCCACGATCACCAGATCGTACGCATGCAGGTCGTACTGTTCGTCGAAGCGGCGTACGTGCACCTCGCAGCCGAGCGACCCGATCAGATGCCGGGCCATCAGGGTGAAGTTGTCCTCGGCGTCGATCACCAGGAGCCGCCGCCCGCGCAGTGCGGGCAGGTCGCGGCGGCGGCCGGCAGGCGGATCGAACCAGAACCTGCCGAGCGGGGTGTTGCGCTGCGCCAGGGCTTGGCGCACGGCCCGGTGCTCGCCCAGCCGGGCCACCACCACCGTCCCGCCCTCGACCGGAACCGGCCCACCCTCCACCGGAACCGGGCTGCCCGCCACCGTGGCGGGTGCCCGCGGCGGCGGGGTGGCGCGCAGCGCGTCGAGCAGGCCGGCGGCCTTGGCGCGGGTCTCCGCCGCCTCCGCGACCGGGTCGGAGTCGCGGACGAGCGTGGCGCCGACCGACAGGCGCAACCGGCCCGCGGCGTCGATGTCCGCGGTGCGGATCGCGATCGCGGAGTCCAAGGCCCGTGCGCCGGATGCGTCCCGGCCGATCAGCGCGAGGACCCCGGCGTAGTAGCCGCGTCCGTCCGGCTCGAACTTGCTGATCACCCGGCATGCGCTCTCCACCGGACCGCCGGTGACGGTCGGGGCGAACATGGTCGCCCGCAGCACGTCCCGTACGTCCATCCGGGTGTGTCCCTCGATGAGGTATTCCGTGTGCGCCACCCGGGCCATCGGCTTCAGGTACGGTCCGACCGCCCGGCCGCCGAGCTCGCACACCCGGCCCATCATCTTCAGTTCCTCGTCCAGCACCATGTACAGCTCGTTGGCCTCCTTGGCGTCGGACAGGAAGGACAGCACCCCGGACAGCTTCGGACCGTCCGCCGGATACCGGTACGTGCCACTGATCGGGTTCATCACCGCAGTGCCGGACGCCAGGCTGATGTGCCGTTCCGGTGATGCGCCGACCAGGGTACGGCCGCCGGCGTGCACCAGGAACGTCCAATGTGAACCCGGGTCGCGACCCAGCAGCCGCCGGTACACTGCCAGGGCGGTCCGGGCTGACCAGCCGCGTACCGTCGCGGTGAACGTGCGTTTGATGACGAAGTTCGCGCCGGTGCCCTGGCCGATCTCCTCCGCGATGACCCTGCGCACGGTCGCGGCGTACTGGTCGTCGTCCGCGTCGAACGTCGCGTCGTCGAGATGGATCGGCTGGTCGGGCAGCCGGTGCATGGCCTCGGCGACGCGGACCCGGGCCTGCGCGGTGACCGTGAGGGCCAGCAGCGGGGTGCCGTCGTCGGGGCAGGCGAAACCCCGCTCGGCGATCTGCCGGTACGGCAGCACCGCCAGCACCTCGTGCCGCCCGCGGGAGCCGCGCGGCGGCAGCGGGATGTCCGCGACGCGCGCGGGCGTGGTCACGTCGCCCACGAGTACGTCGATACGGTCGTCGCCCGTGGTGCCGGGCCGGTGCAGCAGCGCGAACGGGAGTCCATCCGATCCCAGGACGCGGTCGAGCAGGTCGGATGTCATGTCGGTTCTCCGTCCAGCATGGACAGCGCTGCGGCGGTGGAGACCGTCACTGCGCACCGGGCTGCGGCATAGCGCAACGCCATGGCGTGATCGTCGGCGGTGAAGTCGGCGACGGCGTCGCCGACCACGAACGTCTCGATGTCGTGGGAGAACCCCTCGTGCGCGGTCATCAGGATGCCGACGTGCGCGTACACCCCGCAGATGACGAGCTGGTCGCGGCCGCGGTCGCGCAGCAGCGACAGCAGGTCGGTGCGGCAGAACGCGCTCGGACGCCACTTGGTGAGCAACACGTCGGTGTCGGACGGATCCAGTCCGGTCAGAATCGACCGGTGTTCCGGGTCGGTGGTCATGCCCGGTCCCCAGAAGTCCTTCAGCAGGCCCCGCTGCGCGTCCGACATGCCACCGGGCTGCGCGGTGTATGCGACCGGGGCGCCCGCCGCGGTGAAGCGTTCCCGCAGCGCGGCGATGTTGCGCACCAGGTCGGTCAGCGGGGCCTGCCGCGGCGGGAACGGCCGCAGGAAATAGTTCTGCATGTCGTGTACGAGCAGCACCGCCCGCTGGGCGTCGATCCTCCAGGGTGCGACGTTCGCGGGCAGCTCCGCCTCCGTCGGCATGGCGTACGGTGCGATCGTCGGTAGGGCCATCGGTGCCTCCGTCGGTGGGATGGGTGTCACGGGTGCCGAGCCCGGCAGAGCCCGCCCGGACTGGGTGTCAGGTCCCGAGGGCGGCGCCGCCGTCCACGGTCAGGTCGTGCAACGTGATGTGCCGGGCGCGGTCGGACAGCAGGAACAGCACCGCGTCCGCGACGTCCTCCGGGTTGGCCAGCCGCCGCAGCGGGATGCCGACCCGGAACGTCTCCGGGGTGCCTTCGATGGAGGCCCGACGGGCGTCGTCGCCGTTCCACAGCGAGGTCAGCATCGGGGTGTCCGTGGAGCCGGGGGCGACCACGTTGCACCGGATGCCGTACTGGGCGAGTTCCAGGCCGAGGTTCTTGGTGAACGCGGTGGCGGCGGCCTTGGACGCGGCGTACGCGGCCATGTGCCAGCGGGGGGTGCGGGCGGAGTTGCTGGCCACGGTGACGATGGCGCCGGAGCGGCGGGGGATCATCCGGGCCGACACCGCCCGGCTGACGTGGAACACACCGGTGGTGTTGACCGCGAACGTGAGGTCCCAGTCGTCGTCGGTGAACGAGGCGGCGGGCCCGGCGCGCAGCACCCCGGCCGCGTTGACCAGGTAGTGGATGGGGCCCAGGGTCTGCTCGACGCGTTCCACGGCGGTGTCGACCTCGGTGGTGGAGCGCACGTCCACCGCGTACCCGCGGATGGTGTGGCCGTCCGCGGCCAGGTCCTTCACGAGCAGGTCGAGCAGGTCGGCGCGGGCGTCGACCGCGGCGACCGGGGTGCCGTCGCGGGCCAGCGCCCGCACGACCGCGTCGCCGATGCCGCCGGCCGCGCCCGTGACCAGGGCGACTCGTGTGCTCATCTCAGCCTCTCCGGGGTTCGTGGCGGCGGATCCGGGTGGCCACCGCGTCCGGGTCCACGCCGAGGCAGCGGACCGAGAACGCGCCGACCGCGCGCAGGTATTCGGCTTGCAGCACCGCCTCGTCGACACGGGTGGGGCGGCCTTCGGCGACCAGCACCTCGCCGCCCACCACGACGGTGTCCACGTCCGCGGAGCCGCCGAGGGTGAGGAAACCCTCCAGGGGCCGCGGGTTGAGCAGATATCGCCAGTCGTCGGCGCGGATCAGCACCACGTCGGCGCGTTTGCCGGGTTCCAGGCTGCCGATCTCGTCGGCCCAGCCCAGTCCGCGGGCCGCGACGCTGGTGGCCATGGCCAGTGCGTCGGTGGGCAGCACCTCGGTCGGGTCGGCGTACATCTCGGTGTACGACTGCCAGGTGACCCGCATCGCCTCGGCCATGCCGCCCACCGGCAGAGCCGCCCCGTCGGTGGACAGGGACACGTCGAGTCCGGCGCGGCGCAGTTCCGGGATGACCCGGGTCTCGGTGAGCGTGGACTCCCCCACCGGGCCGTACTTGGCCGGTGAGTGGTTGATGTGCACACCCGCGTCGATGAGCAGTTTGCGTTCGTCGGGGTCGGCGAACCCGCAGTGCACCGCCATGAACCTGTCGGTCAGCAGGCCCAGGTCCGCGAAGCGGCGGATCCCGGTGGTGCCGTAGTACGTGCGCATCGCCTCCGCTTCGTTGCGCAGCGCCGCGACGTGGGTGGCGAACGGCACGTCGTACCGGTCCATCAGGTCGCGGAAGCCCGCGCCCAGCTCGTCGGTCATGTTGGTGCCGTAGACGGCCGCGGGCCGTGCCCGGACCAGGCCGTCCGGGTCGGCGGCGGCCGCGGCCAGCAGCGCCTCGATGCGGTGCAGGACCGCGTCGGTGTCCCGGGTACGCCGGAACCGCGACTCACCCGGAGCGCACACCGCGTCCGACGCCCAGGTGCTGATCACGGCGCGCAGGCCGAGCTCGCGGGCCGCGGTGACCAGCGCCTCGGGCCGGTTGTACGAGCCGACGTCGGCGAGCGTGGTGACCCCTGACCGCAGCTGGGTCCACATCGAGTAGCGGGCGATCGCCACGGCCTCGTCGGGGGTGAGCCGGTCGATCTGGTCGGTGAACGCGTCGAACATCATCGAGATCTGCGGCATGTCCCCGCCCAGCGCCATGAACGCGGCCACGTCGCCGCGGTCGGTGGCCGGACGCAGCGCCCCCTTGAACGGAAACCGCAACGCGAACAGGTCATGCCAGTGCGGGTTGACGAAGCCGGGCAGGATCATCGCGCCGGTGGCGTCGACCGTGCGGAGCGTGGCGCGCGACTCTGGCGCGACGAGCGCCTCGACGTCGGCGGTGGGTCCGGCGGCGACGATGCGGCCGCCGTCGGCCAGCACCGCGCCGTCCGGGATCACCGATGCGCCGGCATCGGACGGGTACAGGTGCCCGCCGCGGATCAGCAGCATGCTCATCCGGCACCGCCCGTGTCCTGGGCTGACTCCCAGGCGGCGGTCAGGTGCGCGGCCCATGCGTCGATGGTGGGGTCGGCGGCCAGGTCGGCGAACGGCACGCGCAGCCCGGCGCGGCGCCACCCGGTGGCCAGCCGCATCACCTCCAGGGAGCCGAGTCCGAGGTAGACGAGGTTCGCGTCGCCCGGGATCCCGTCCGGGTCGACGCCGAGGATGCCCGCGACGGCGCGGCGGAGGTCGTCCGCGGCCGGCGGGGCGGCGAGGGGTGTGCTCATGTCGGTGGTCCCTTCTCAGGTGGCGGTCCAGTCGCGGGGAGCGGCGCGGTCGGCGGCCGCGGCGGCAAGGACCTTCTTGTCGACCTTGCCGAGCGGGGTGAGCGGGAACGCGGCCACGAACTCCACCCGGTCGGGCAGCTTGTACTCGGCGAGCCCGCGCTCGTGCAGGGCCCGTTTGAGGTCGGGCAGGGTGGGCTGCCCGGCCGGGCACACCAGGAACGCGTACGTGCGCTCGCCCAGGTAGTCGTCCGGTACGGGGACGACCGCAGCGCGGCTGACCAGCGGGTGGGTCAGCAGGTGCCGTTCCACCTCCCCGGCGGAGATCTTGTCGCCGCCGCGGATGACCACGTCCTTGAGCCGGCCCTCGATGACGAGGTTGCCGTCCTCGGTGAGCTGGGCCAGGTCGCCGGTGCGGTAGAACCCGTCCGCGGTGAACGCGCGCCGGTTGTGCTCGGCGGCCCGGTAGTACCCGCGCAGCGTGTACGGGCCGCGGGTGAGTAGTTCCCCGACCTGCCCGGGCGGCAGGTCCTCATCGTGTTCGCCGACGATGCGTATCTCGTCGCCGTCCGACACCGGGCGCCCCTGCGTGTGCACGACGGTGTGCGGGTCGTCGCCGTCGCGGGTCATCGACAGCAGGCCCTCGGCCATCCCGAACACCTGCTGCAGCCGGCAGCCCAGCGCCGGTGTGATCCGGGCGGCCAGTTCGGGTTGCAGCTTCGCGCCGCCGATCTGGATGAGCCGCAGGCTGGACAGGTCCGCGTCGCCCCATTCGGCGGCCTCCAGCCAGAGCTGGGCGACCGTGGGCACCACCGAGGTGATCGTGACGTGCTCCGCGGCGATCAGCTCGAAGCAGCGGTCGGGGCCGGGGTCCTCGGCGATGACGACCGTGCCGCCGCGGGACAGCGTGCCGATGACCCCGGGGCAGCCCCAGGTGAAGTTGAACTCCACCGGCAGCGCGGCCAGGTACACGTCGTCCGCGCTCACCCCGCACAGCTCGGACACGGTCCGCACCTGGTACGCGTAGTCGTCGTGGGTCCGCGGGATCAGCTTCGGCAGCGCCGTGGTGCCGCCGGAGAGCAGGAAGAACGCTACATCGGAGGCGACCGCCGGATACGGCGTGACCGGCTCGGCGTCCACGTCGGCCAACGGCACCAGGCGGTGGTCGCCGCGTACGCCGTCCAGCACGAACGCCTGCCGCAGGCCCGGCACCTCGTCCAGCATCCGGCGGGCCAGCGCGGTGTGGTCGAAGCCGCGGTGCTCACGGGGTACGACGTAGCCGACCGCGCCGGACAACTCGGCCAGGTGGCGGATCTCGCTGGCCCGGTGCGACGCCAGTGAGAACACCGGGGCGGCGCCCGCCCGGAACAGCGCGAACGCGACGATCACGAACTCCGGCACGTTGGGCAGTTGCAGCACGACCCGGTCGCCGGGCCGCACACCGTGCCGGGCGAAGCCCGCCGCCATCCGGTCCACCCGGGCGTCCAGCTCCCGGTATGTGATCCGGTCGGGGCCGGCGACCAGGGCGGTGCGGTCCGCGTACGTGGTGGCCCATGCCCGCAGCAGGTCGCCGAGGGTTTCCCCGCGCCACCATCCGGCGCGGCGGTAGCGGGCCGCGGTCTGCGCGGGCCACGGCGTGCATCCGTCAAGCATGGTCGCCTCCTTCAGGCCGGTGTCCGGCGGTGATCTCGACGACCGCGCACCCGGCCTCCATGCCGGGGGTGGCGCCGATGAGCAGCAGGTGGTCGCCGGGCACGACGGCGCCGTCGAGCCACAGCCGTTCCAGGGCGAGGAACGGGTCGGCGGCGCCCGCGTGCCCGACGTGCCGGGTCAGGTCCCACACGCCGAGCTCCGCGTCGATGCCCAGCGGGTCGAGCAGCATGGCCTGCAGCGGGCCGCGGGCGTATCCGACGTGGCAGACCCGGGCCACCTTGTCCCACGGCACGCCCGCGTCGGCCAGCGCCCGGTCGGCCGCGTCGGCCACACAGTCGCCGAAGTTGCCCATCGGCGGTGCGGCACCACTGGCCCACTGCTGCCGCCAGTACGCGCTGCGTTCCTCGAAGTTGAGGCCGCGCCCGACCGTGACGCCGGGCGGGAACAGTGCCTCCCCGCCGCGGTGCAGTTCCTCCATGCGCGGGTCGGAGACGGCCGCGAACGAGCGCACCCGGGCGAACCCGCCCCGCCGGGAGACCACCACGGCGGCGCCCGCGTCGGCGAGGACGAACAGCGTCGACGCGCGCCACCGGTCCACGAGCGGGGCGCCGAAGTTGTCGCCCGCGGTGAGCAGCACCGCGTCGTGGTCGGTGCCCGCGGCGAGCCGATGCGCGGCCATCTCCAGGGCGGCGATCATGCCGAGGCAGCCCTGGCGTACCTCGATCGCGGTGACCGGGCGGTCGACGGCGTGCCGCAGCACGTAGTGGGGGGCGGACCAGCCGTCCGGTCCCTGGTGGAACGTGCCGCTGTGCAGCACGGCCCCGATGTCGTCCGGGCCGTGCCCGCTGCGGCGCAACGCCACCGTGGCGGCCCGCGCGGCCAGTTCGGGTGCGGGTGTGTGACCCGCGATGCGGACGCTCAGCAACCCGGAGTTCCGGGCGTCGGCCTCGTCATACCAGCCGCGGCGGACCGCGTCGGCGATGCCGGTCGCGGGGGGCAGCTCGCTGCCGATGCCGGCGAGGTACACGTCGTCGACGCGCATCACACTGTCCCGGCCCGGGCGGGGACGAGGTACCGGGCGACGCTGTCGAGCTTCTCGCACGTCTCCTCGAACTCTCGTTCCGGTGTGGACTGCCCGACGATGCCGGCGCCCGCGCGCAGCCACGTCCGGCCACCCTTGCGGTACGCGCTGCGCAGCACCAGCGCCGCGTCCATCGCCCCGTCGGCGTCGATGGTCAGCACCGCCCCGCTGTACAGGCCGCGGCCCTCCGGCTCGTGGCGGCGGATCGCGGTGTACGCGGCGCTCTTGGGCACGCCCGACGCGGTGACCGCGGGGAACACCGCCCCGAACGCGTCCCACGCCCGCTTGCCCGGGGCGAGCCGCCCGGCGACCTGGGACGCCAGGTGCTGGACCGTGCCGCGTTCGCGGATCGCCATGAACTCGGGCACCCCGATGCTGCCGGTCTCGCACACCTCCTCCAGCTCGTCCGTGCCGACCTTGACCGAGATGGCGTGCTCGTACACCTCCTTGGCGGAGCCGAACAGGTCCGCCCGCAGCGCCTCGTTGGCGAGCAGGTCCGGGGTCAGCGCGCGGGTGCCGGCCAGGGGCTGGCTGACCACCTCACCGTCCGCGGTGACCTTGACGACGATCTCAGGGCTGAACCCGACCGCCTCCTCGCCGCCCAGGCGCAGCAGGAACGACCGCGCCGGGTTGTTGCCGCGCCGCCCGGCCAGGTACGTGGCGACCAGGTCGATGTCGTCGTCCACGTCGACCACCCGGGACAGGATGACCTTGTGCAGTTCGCCGCGGTTGATCTCGTCGACCGCCCGGGCCACGGACTCCCGGTACCCGCCGACGCCGCGGTTGCGCACGTCCAGCGGGCGGGGTTCGGCGCCCGGCACGGGCGGCAGGACGGACAGCGTGTCCAGCAGGACGGCGAGCGTGACCTGGTCGGCGGCGCGCACCTCGGCGTGGCCGTCGCGCAGGCGCACCTCGACCTCGGGGATCACCAGGTGCAGCAGCGGGCCGTCGCCGACGTGGTCGAGGTCGCCGGATTTTGCGTACGACAGCTCGAACGCGGCCCAGCCGTACGCCCGCCACGCGGGGACCTCGACCGTGTCGAGCAGGTCGGAGACGAGCCGCAGCGGCCGGTCGGACCAGGGGCGTACGACGTCGGGACGGCCGGTGTGGCGCAGCCGGGCGCCGGTACGGTCCAGGGTCAGCTCGGCGCGGGCGCCTCCGGCGTACGACCAGCGGCCGCCGCTCTCGTACACGACGTACGACTCGAACAGGCCGCTGGCGGCGAGCCCGGCGGCGACCTCCATCGGCTCGGCGGACAGCGGGACGCGGGTCTCGAAGTAGTTCAGCGACGTCGTGGGGGTGGTCATCTGCGGTGTCCTTTCCGTCTGTGCGAGTTGAGTGCGGTGCGGCGGCTCATCCCACGGGCAGGTGAGCCAGGTATCCCTCGACGTTGCGGCGGGTTTCGGCCACGCTGTCCCCGCCGAACTTCTCGGCGACCGCGTCGGCCAGCACCAACGCCACCATCGCCTCGGCGACGATGCCGGCGGCGGGCACCGCGCAGACGTCGGACCGCTGGTGGTGGGCCCGGGCGGGCGCCCCGGTGGCAACATCCACCGTGGACAGCGCCCGCGGCACGGTGGCGATCGGTTTCATCGCGGCCCGCACCCGCAACGGTTCGCCGGTGCTGACCCCGCCTTCGATGCCGCCCGCCCGGGCGGAGGTCCGCCGCACTCCGGCGCCGTCCGGCACGATCTCGTCGTGCGCCGCCGAGCCGGGCACCCGGGCCAGGGCGAAGCCGTCGCCGACCTCGACGCCTTTGATGGCCTGGATGCCCATGAGCGCGGCCGCCAGGCGGGCGTCCAGCCGCCGGTCCCAGTGGGCGTGCGAGCCCAGACCCACCGGCATCCCGTACGCGAGGACCTCCACGACCCCGCCGAGCGTGTCCCCGGCCCGGTGCGCCTCGTCGACGCGCGCCACCATCGCGGCGCTCGCACCCGGGTCGAGGCAGCGCACCGGGTCGGCGTCGAGCCGTCCGGCGTCCTCGGGCTGCGGGTACGTCCCGGCCGGGGCGGCCACCCCGCCCAGCTCGACGACGTGCGACACGATCCGCACCCCGGCGGTCGTCATCAGGTACGCGGCGGCCACCGCGCCGAGCGCCACCCGGGCGGCGGTCTCCCGGGCGCTGGCCCGTTCGAGTACGGGGCGGGCGTCGGCGAAGCCGTACTTCTGCATGCCGGCCAGGTCGGCATGGCCGGGCCGGGGGCGGGTGAGCGGGGCGTTGCGGGCGAGCCCGGCCAGCGTTTCGGCGGGCACCGGGTCGGGGGCCATGACCTGTTCCCACTTGGCCCATTCGGTGTTGGCCACCAGGATCGCCACGGGCGAGCCGAGCGTGCGGCCGTGGCGTACGCCGCCGACGATGGTGACCTGGTCGCGTTCGAAGCTCATCCGGGCGCCGCGGCCGTGTCCGAGCCGCCGCCGGGCCAGCGCGTCCGCGAGGTCGGCGGTCGTGACGGGCACCCCGGCGGGCAGACCCTCCAGTGTGGCGACCAGCGCGGAGCCGTGCGACTCGCCCGCGGTGAGCCAGCGCAACGCGTTCACGCCGCCTCCTTCAGTACGGACGGCGCGCCGTCGCAGGCTTCACCCGTTACCGTCGTTCCCCTGTTGGTAGGTGCCAGTGTCAGGACGCTGCCCGCTCCGGATCCCCGGGGCGCGGCGGCCCGGACGCGGGAGGCGAGCGGGCGGCGGGTCGCGGGCGCCGCTGTTCCCGCGTCCAGCGCTTCCGGACCATGCAGCCACGCGACCGTGTCGTACATGTCGTCGGCGGTCAGTGCGGCCAGCATCCGGTCCCGGTCGCGGGCCTCATCGCCCGCGACGTGGTACAGCCGGCTGCCCATCTCCCGCGCCAGCAGCTGGATGCGGGCGGTGCGATCCCGGCGGTGCGCGGCGTATGCGCTGAGGCCCTGCGGCAGCGCCCCGATCGCGAGGAACCGGCCGAGCACGACCGCGTCCTCCAGTGCGGTGCACGCGCCCTGGGCGGCGTACTGAAGCATGGGGTGGGCGGCGTCGCCCAGCAGGGCGACGCGCCCGTCGACCCAGCGGTCCACCGGGTCGCGGTCGCACAGCACCCACGAGCGCCAGCCGTCGCCGAGTTCCAGCAGCCGCCGCGCGGCGCCGCCCAGCGCGGGGAACTGGTCCAGCACGTGCGCCCGCTCCACCGCCTGTCCGGTGACTTCGCGGCGTGCGCCGTCGTCGCGGGTGGCGGCCAGGTTGAGGAACTCGCCGCCGCCGATCGGATAGTGCACGAAGTGCCACCGCGGTCCGGCCCACAGCGTGACCGCGTTCCAGCGCAGGTCCGCCGGCACGCGGTGCATCGGGATGACCGCGCGGTAGATGGTGTGCCCGGACACGCGGGGGCGGCCGTCGCCGACGAGCTGGGCGCGCACCACGGAACGGATCCCGTCGGCGCCGATCAGGGCGGCGCCGGTAACCCGCTCGCCACCGGCGGTGTGTGCGGTGACCCGGTCTGGGTCCTGGGTGTACGCCGTGACCGCGCACCCGGCGCGCAGCTCGATCCGGTCGTCGGCCCGGCATGCGCCGAGCAGGGCCTCGTAGAGGTCGCCGCGGTGCACCACCGCGTACGGGTTGCCGAATCGGGCCCGGTACCGGCCGGTCAGCGGCATGCCGGCGAGCCTGCGCCCGGTGCGGCCGTCCATGAGCCGCAGTTCGTCGATGAACACCGCCCGCTCGCGCACCCGCTCGCCCACGCCGAGGCGGTCCAGCGCGTGGAACGCGTTGGGGGCCAGCTGGATGCCGGCGCCGTACTCGGCGAACGTGTCCTGTCGTTCCAGGACGGTGACGCGGTGCTCGCGGGCGGCGACGGCCAGCGCCGCGGCCAGCCCGCCGATGCCGCCTCCGGCGACGATGATCTCCGCCATCATTCCCCTCCCGTGGTTACCAACTAAAACGCTATGTTGGTAACCACGGGAGAACAACGGTCGCGCGATAAGGATGCGTTGTCGCCTCGCAAACCGCGTCACGTGAACGATCAACGGCGCAGGTTCGGAGTCGCAGCGCAGGGTTTGGCGAAGTAGCGCAGGGTTTGGCGAAGCAGCGTGCGCAGCGCCGCCGCCCAGCGCTTGTTCCCCCGTGACGGACAGACAGTCGGCGCCGAGGCAACAGTGGCGGCCCCGCCGGTTGCGTTGCGCGCACGCGGCAGCGGGGCGGCTTGGGTCCGGCGTGACCCAGTGCCGGGTGGCGGGCCCAGTGCCGGGTGGCGGGCCCAGTGCCGGGTGGCGGCCGGTTCCGCCGGGCTCGGAAGGGCAACTCCCGGGGGTCTCCTGCAAGCCCTTACAGGTCTGATGTCGTAAATGAATCGGGGCGGGTCGGAAATCGTGCGGTTGCGTGGGACATCCACCCACCCCGCGAGATCGATCAGGTGACGTGGCCGATCCATTGCCGACATCAGAGCGATAGGGCTTCGAGGACCATCTGCGATGGCGAAGCGGTCGACGACATGGATCCATCACGAGCCATGTCATCAGCTCGCGCACCGAACGCCGGGCGCACGAATGGTGGGACCGAGGAACGCGGGCACACGGACCGGGCGCGAAACAGCGCGAACACGGGACGGACGAACAGGGCGGCGCGAACAGGGCGGCGCGAACAGGGCGGCGCGCACACGGGACGGCGGACACCACGGGACCGCGGACACCACGGGACCGCGGACACCACGGGACCGCGGACACCACGGGACGGCGCGGACACAGAACGGCCCCGCCGGGGGGACGGGGCCGTTCCTGTGGGGCGGAGAGAAGGGTCAGTCGGTCACCGCCACGGGCTCGCGGGACGGGGCCGCCGCCGGGGCGGAACTGGCCGGGGCGGCGACGGGCGCCGGCTTGCGGCCGGGGACCAGCACCGCGGAGACGATCGCGATGACGATCGACAACCCGGCGGACAGGCTGAACGCGGTCTTGAAGTTGTCCACACCGCTGCCGAGGGCACCGAGACCGGCGATCGCGACCGCGACCGACAGGCACAGGCCCACGCCGAGCTGGCGCAGCGAGTTGTACAGACCGGACGCCAGGCCCATCTGCTGCGGCGGCACGCCGGTGGTCGCGGCGAACGCCGTGGTGATCATCATGACCGTCACGCCGAGGCCGAGCAGGACACCGCCGGGCAGCACATGGCTGAGGTACGAGTCCGGCCCGGACGCCTGCGTCAGCCACAGGGAACCGGCCAGCAGGAACAGCGCGCCGCCGACCAGCACCGGGCGGGGACCGTACTTCATGGTCGCCTTGGCCACCGGAAGGCTGGCCAGCACGACCACGAATGCCTGCGGGAAGAACGCCAGCCCGGTCTTGATCGACGAGTAGTGCAGGATCTGCTGCATGTAGAGGGTCAGGCAGAACGTGGAGATGGACATGACGCCGCCGGACAGGAACGCCACCGCGTTGCCGCCCGTGACGCTGCGGATCTTGAAGATGCTGAGCGCGACGAGCGGCTCCTTGACCCGGGTCTCCAGGATCAGGAACGCGATCAGCAGCACCGCACCGGCCACCATCGGCCAGATCACCGAGCCGGCACCCCAGCCCTTGTCGGCGGCGATGGTCAGCGCGTAGCTGAACAGGCAGAACGCGCTCGTGACCAGCAGCGCGCCGGGGACGTCGACGCGGCGGACCTGGTGGCCCTGGTGGTCCGGGGCGAGCTTGCGCAGCGCGGAGACGACCAGCAGGATGCCGACCGGGACATTGACGTACATGACTGAGCGCCAGCCCAGGGTCTCGGTGAGGATGCCACCGGCGAGCACACCGCCGGCGAATCCGGCCGACGCGACCGCGCCGAACACACCCATGGCCTTCGCCCGTTCGGCGGGCTGGGGGTAGCCGGCGGCGATCAGGGCCAGCACCGCGGGTGACACGGCTGCCGCGGACAGGCCCTGCAGGGCCCGCGCGAGGATCAGCACGATGGGTACGGTGGCGAGCCCGCCGACGAGCGACGCGAGCGTGAACACGATCAGGCCCGCGACGAACATCCGCTTGCGGCCGAACAGGTCACCGGCGCGGCCACCGAGCAGCAGGAAGCCGCCGAAGAACAGCGCGTACGCGCCGATCACCCACGGCAGGCTGCCGCTGGTGAAGCCCAGGTCCCGGTGCATCGCCGGCAATGCGACGTTCACGATCGCGAAGTCGAGCGTGAGCATGAACTGCGCGCTGCACAACAGCGCGAGTGGCGGGCGTCCGCCGTTGGGAGAACTCATTTTCCCTTTCCTTCCGCCTCGATGTCGGAATTCTTTTCCGATCTCGGCACGCCTCGGTTTCGGCGCGCAGGGGGGCACCGGCGCATTACTGGAATTCGGATCGTGGACACCGGAACAGAACGGCGACCGACGATTCTTTGTGTGGAGCGGGCGGACCGGACCTCCCCGGTTCCTTTCTGCGCCTGCCCTTCCGCCGATACCAGGTCAGCGTAGGACCAATGGTGCCGCCCGCCCTACAGACGACGTCACGACCAGGACGTGAATTCCTCACATTCGATCATGACGAATTCACACTCGGAGAATGGTGCCGATCAGGCGCGCAGCGCGGCGCCCACGGCCAGCGCCATGCGTTCGATGCTGGGGTCGTCGAACAGGTCGTCGACCGAGGTCTCGACCCGGAAGAACTCCTGGATCTGCGCGGTCAGCGCCGCGGCCCGGATGGAGTCGCCGCCGAGTTCGAAGAAGTTGTCCAGCACCCCGATGCCCTCCAGGTCGAGCGTGGTCGCCCAGAGCTGCCGCAGGCGCTGCTCGATCGGGTTGCGCGGCTCCTGGTACGCGCTGCCCACGTCGGGCCGCGATTTCGGCGGCTCCGGCAGCGCGTTCCGGTCGATCTTGCCGTTGGTGGTGGTCGGGAACGTGCCGACCACGTACGCCACGGGGATCATGAACGACGGCAGGCGGTCCCGCAGCGCCGACCGGATCTGGCGTACCGACGGGACCGCGCCCGTCTCCGGCTCCAGGTACGCGACCAGCCGGGTGTCCCCGGTCTCGTCCTTGCGCGCCAGCACCGCGGCCTGGTGCACGCCCGGCTGCGCGGCCAGCGCGACCTCGATCTCGCCGAGGTGCACCCGGTTGCCGCGCACCTTCACCTGGTTGTCCGTACGCCCGACGATCTCGATGTTGCCGTCCGGCCAGTACCTGGCCAGGTCGCCGGTGCGGTACAGGATCGGGTGCCGGGCCGGGTCGATCGGGTTGGGCAGCCACTTCTTCGCGGTGGCCTCGGGCTGGTTGAGGTAGCCCTCGGACAGGCTGTCGCCGGCCACGCAGATCTCCCCCACCACGCCGGGCGGCACCGGCTGCAGCCGCTCGTCCAGCACGTAGGTCTTGACGTTGTGCAGCGGGCGCCCGATCGGGGGCAGTTCCCGGGCCCGGCCGTGCTCGCCCAGCCGCTGCCCCAGCTCGGTGATGTCGCACGTGGCGACCACGGTCGCTTCGGCGGAGCCGTACAGGTTGAAGACGTGGAACGGCAGACCGGACGGCCACGACTGGACCCGTTCGCCGCAGATGCGGATGTTGCGCAGCGCGGTCTCGGCGGGCCACTCCTGCTCCCACAGCCGTTCGGCCATGGCCTTCATGAGCAGCGTGTGGGTGATCCGCTCGGCGACCAGCCAGTCGCGCAGCCACACCGGGGAGGTCACCACGGACGGCTCCGGGATCTGCACGGGTGCGCCCGCGGCCAGCACGGAGAAGCATTCGACCTCGACCATGCCGTACCCGGGGGCGGCCAGCCAGGTGCCGCGGGACTCGGCGGTGATGCCGAGGACCGTACGCATGCTGTGGATGAGGTTGCGCGCCGCGCCGTGGCGCACCAGCACGGCCTTGGGCCGGCCGGTGGAGCCGGAGGTGTAGCAGACGTGGATGAGGTGGTCCGCGGTGACCGGTTCGCTGACCGCGGTGTCCGGCTCGGTACGCCAGTCCGCGGTGTCCAGCGGGACGACCGGGCAGATGCCGTACAGCTTGGGTTCGTGGGCGGCCATGGTCAGCACGGCCACGGACTCCGCGTCCTCGATCATGTACCGGAGCCGGTCGACCGGGAAGTCCGGGTCCAGCAGCACCGCCGCGGCGGCCAGCTTGAAGCAGGCCAGCTGCGCCACGAGGCTTTCCGCGCTGCGCGGGAAGCAGGTGGCGACCCGGCTGTGCGGGCCGACCCCGAGCGCGGCCAGCCGGTGGGCGAGCTGGTTGGCCTGCCGGTCCAGTTCCCCGAACGTGAGCGTGCCGCCGGGCCACGTCAACGCGACCGCGTCCGGGGCACGCCCGGCGATCTCCGCGACGACCTCGTGGAAGAACGCGGGCGGCACCGGTGCGTCGGTCCGGTTCCAGTCCACCAGGATGCGGTGCCGGTCCTCGTCGGTGAGCAGGGCGATGTCGCGTACCGCGATGGTCGGGTCGGCCGCGAGCGTGTGCAGGACGCGGCCCAGGTGCAGCGCGTACTGGTCGGCGGCGGCATCGTCGAAGTCGTCCGCGGACATCAGCAGCCGGGCTTCGTCGCGGGTGACCACCACGGTGAGCGCGGCCGTCGGCACCCCGCCAGGAGCTTCGCTGAGCACGGCGCCGGTGGCGGGCCGCGGGTCGTGGGCGTCCAGCGGGGCGGACCCGATGGCCACCAGCAGGCCGCACGCGGTGGTGTCGCCGGTGACCCGGATCGGCCAGGCGACGTCGCCGTCACCCGCGATGACCAGGTCGGTCTCGCCGGTGTAGCGGTGGATGAGAACGGCCAGCGCGGCCTCGGCGTACTCGCGGCGCCGCCACAGCGCGGCGCCGGGAACGTCGAGCGGCCGGTGGTGCACCGCCCCGGTACGGCGGCCCCCGGCGCGGGCCAGCGGCAGTGTGGACGTGTGGGTCGACTCCATCGGACTGTCTCCTTTCGCGGGTGCGGCCCTACGCGGCGAGCGCGGACCGGTGGACGGGCCGTCGCGCGGCGGCGGCGCGGGCGAGTTGTTCGACCATGCGCACGGTCTCGCGCCATCCGACGCAGGCGTCCGTGACGCTCTGCCCGAACGTGAGCCGGTGCGCCTCGCCCAGCACGAGTTCCTGGCGGCCGGGGACGATGAAGCTTTCCAGCATCACCCCGGCGATGCCGTGCTGGCCGTCTTCGACCTGCCCGGCGATGTCGGCGACCACCGCAGCCTGGCGGCGGTGGTCCTTGCCGCTGTTGCCGTGGCTGGCGTCGATGAACACCCGGGGCGGCAGCCCGGCCGCGCCGAGCAGGCCGAGGGCGCGTGCGACGTGCGCGGACGTGTAGTTCGGGCCGTCGCTGCCCCCGCGCAGCACGACGTGACAGTCGGGGTTGCCGGTGGTGGCCACCACGGCGGCCTGCCCGTCCTCGGTGATGCCGGGGAAGACGTGCCCGCGCGACGCGGTGACGATGGCGTCGACCGCGTCCTCCACCCCGCCGTTCGTGGCGTTCTTGATGCCGACCGGCATGTGCAGGCCGCTGGCGAACTGCCGGTGCACCGGGCTCTGCACCGTACGGGCGCCGATGCAGCTCCAGGACACCGCGTCGGACAGGTAGCGGTGCGGCACCGGGTCGAGGAATTCGCAGGCGACCGGCAGGCCGGCGTTCGCGATCTCGACCATGAGGCGGCGCGACAGGCGCAGGCCGCCGCCCAGGTCGTCCGAGCCGTTCAGGTCCGGGTCGCTGACCAGGCCCTTCCAACCCAGCCGGGTACGGGGCTTCTCCACGTACACGCGCATCACGACGATCACGTCGTCGGCGGTGCGGTCGGCGAGGGCGAGCAGGCGTTCGGCGTACGACAGGGCGGCGGCGGGGTCGTGCACCGAGCACGGCCCGGCGACGACGACCAGGCGGTCGTCCGTACCGTGCAGCACCCGGGTGATGGCGTCACGGGCCTGGTGCACGGCGTTGCCGGCGCGCAACGGCAGGGGGATCTCGTCGCGCAGTTGCGCGGGAGTGGGCAGTAGGTCGACCGCGGCGAAGCGCGGAACGGTATCGGCGAGCAGGTGCATTGCGATGTTCCTTCCCATGGGGGTCAGCCGCCGTCGGCCGCGAGTACGGCCGCGGAGAAGGTGAAGCCCATGCCGGTGCCGACGAGGAGCACGGTGGCACCCGGCCGCAGCAGGTTCGTGGTGACGAGGTGGTGCAGGGCGTAGACGCCGTCGGCCGGTCCGAGGTGGCCGGTGGTCAGGCCCAGGTCGGTGAGCAGGTTGCGCGGCTGCCCGGGCAGCGGGCGCAGGAAACTGTCGGCCATCAGTGCCTTGCCCACGAACGGCGGGCAGTACCAGTCGACCTGCTCGATCGAAAGGCCCGCCTCGGCGAGCGCGCGGTCGACCACGCTGCGGGTGCGGGTCGCGGAGCGTTGGCGTACGTCGCGCAGCGACAGCTCGCCCTTGGCCAGGAACTCGCGGGTGCGCTTGCGGGTGTCGGTGTGCTGGTACGGCACGGTGCCGAACGGCTCGTCGCCGCGGGAGAGGCCCTCCAGGTCGGTGTCCGCCTCGGACACCACCGACACCAGGCGCAGCGGCCCGCCGGTTCGCGACACGACCGCGGCGGCGCCGCCGTCGCCGAAGACCATGCCGGGCGACAGGTGGAACCGGTCGACCGGCGGGGCGAAGCGGTCCGCCAGGGTGAGCAGCGCGGCGGGCAGGTCGGGCCGGGCGGTGAGCAGTCCGGCGGCGAGTTCCAGGCTCGCCAGGCTGCCGTTGGAGGCGGCGGAGACGGTCAGCGGCATCCCGGTGAGCTGGGCGCCGAGCAGCCGCCCGGCGATCCAGCAGGCGGCGGGCCACATGTCGATGCCCTGGAAGTAGCCGTGGCTGTGCAGGTGCAGCGCGTCGGCGCCGACGACGGTGCCGGCGTTCGCGGCCTCTTTGATGGCCTGGCGGCCCGCGGCGACGGCCAGCTCGGGCGGGGCGTGCCGGGCATCCGCGTACGAGACCATGCCGGTGCTCGCGGCGGCGTCGGCGGGGTACGAGCCGTCCGCGACCGCCCGCTCGATCGGCACGCGCTCGCCGAGCGCAGCGCCGGTTCCGGCGATCCAGATGTCGTCGAACTGCATCGCGATCCTCTCCCCTGTCCAGTCGGTGCGTTACCGGTAACAACGGTAGAGTGGTAACACTGGAGCGAACAATGATCCGGTGATTAGCGGTTCTTCTCGCGTGATAAACGGAAACCCCGATGCAGCGCCCCGCACAACGCACTACCGGTGTCCGTTATTCGTCAGTAAGGTGGTGGCCATGCAGCGACAACCCGGAGACAGGGCCGTGGCCCCGGGGCCGCTCGCCCTGGTGCAGTCGTTCCTCAACAGCATCAACGTGGAGTTCGGGCCCGACGAGCTCGCCACCACCGCGGGCTTCGCCCGCTGGCTCGACCGCAACGGATTGGCCACTCCACCCTCCGGTGTGGACGATCTGGACCTGCGCCGGGCGGTCGCGTTGCGCGAGGCGCTGCGCGCCCTGCTGCGGGAGAACAACGGCGCCGCCCCCGACCCGGCCGCCCGCCGCACCGTGGAGCACGTGTCCCGCGACTGCCCGCTGGTGGTCGGCTTCGACACCGACGACAGCGGCCCGGTACTGCACCCGGCCCAGTCCGACGTGCGGGGCGCGCTCGCGATGATCCTGGCCCGGGTGGTCGCCGCGGTCGCCGACGGGTCCTGGCAGCGCCTCAAGGCGTGCAGCGAGCACCGCTGCGAGTGGGTGTTCTACGACCGCTCCCGCAACCGGTCCAGTCGCTGGTGTTCGATGGCGGTGTGCGGCACGCGGGCGAAGATGCACACGTACCGGCACGGCACGGCGGAGGCCGCGGCACGGCACTGACCCCGCCGGCGGCACCGACGGGGTCCTGCGGGACGGCACCGGGCTACGGCGCGCTCTCCCGGCCCAGCAGCGCCCGGGCCACGACCAGCTTCGTGGCGGCCGCGGTGCCGTCCGCGAGCTGCAGCCCGATCACGTCGCGCAGCCGCTGCGCCACCGGGCCGTCCTCCGACCAGCCGAGCTGCCCCAGCGTCAGCAGCGCCTGGTGGACCGCCTCCATCGCCGCCTTCGGCGCCCACCACTTCGCCATGTTCGCCGGGATCCGCGGATCCTGGCCCGCGTCCGCCGCCCGCAACGCCTGATACGCCACCAGCCGCGCCGCGTGCAGCATCGTGTGATGCTCCACCAGCGGGAACGCCACGGACTGGAACTGCCCGAGCCGCTTGCCGAACGCCTCGCGCCGCCCCGCGTACGCGACCGCCTCGTCCAACGCGGCCCGGCCCACCGCGATCGCCATCAGCGCGATCAGTGCCCGCGACACCCCGAACCCGCGCATCACCTCGACGAACCCGGCCCCGGGCCGGCCCACCACGGCGTCCGCACCGACGCGCAACCCGTCGAACACGATCCGGCCCCGGCCACCGGAACGGCAGCCCAGATCGCGGTGCCGTTCCCGGCTCACCCGCGGGTCGCGCAGGTCCACGAAGAACGCGGTGATGCCCCGCGGCCCCGGCTCCCCGGTACGGGCGAAGACCAGGCTGTGCGTGGCGTACGCGGTGACCATGATGGACGCCTTCTCACCGGTCAGCACCCAGCCGCCGGCGGAGTCCGGCTCGGCGCGCATCTCGATTGCGGCGGCGTCCGTGCCGTGCCCCGGCTCGGTCAGCGCGAGCGTGAGGATCGACTCCCCGGCCGCGATCGGCGGCAACCACCGGGCCAGCTGATCGGGGGTGCCGTTGGCCGCCAGCACGCCACCGACCAGGGCCGCGTTGAGCACCGGATAGCACACCGACAGGTCCGCTGCGGCCAGCTCCTCCAGCACGATCCCGGCGCTGACCGCGTCCAGCTCCTGCCCGCCGTACGCGCGGGGGATGCGTACCGCGAACAGGCCTTCGGCGGCCAGGTCCGCGAGCAGGCCCGGCCGGTACTCGCCGCTGCGGTCCGCGGCAGCCCGGTACGGGCCGACCCGGTCGGCCGCGAACGCGCGGACCCGCTTGGCCAGGATCCGCTGCTCCGGCGTGAGCTCGTCGTCCATCACCGCACCCCCAACCGGTCCCGCAGCACGAACTTCTGCACCTTCCCGGACGGGGTACGCGGCAGCGCGTCGACGACCTCCACCCGCTCCGGCCAGTACTGCTTGGCCATTCCGAGCCCGGCCAGGTGAACCCGCAGGTCAGCCACGTCCAGCGGCCGGTCCCGGACCACCAGCACCGCACACGCCCGCTCCCCCAGCCGGTCGTCGGCGTACCCGACCACGGCCACGTCCCGGATCTCGGCGTGCCGCAGCAGCGCCGCCTCCACCTCCAGGACCGGGATGTTCTCCCCGCCGCGCACGATGATGTCCTTGACCCGGCCACTGATCCGGATGCCGCCGTGCCCGTCGTCGCGGGCCAGATCCCCGGTGTCGAACCAGCCGTCCGGGCTCGTCGACGCCGCGTACAGCTCGGGGCGGCGGTAGTAGCCGAGGCACTGGGCGGAGCCGCGTACCTGAAGGAGGCCGGAACCTCCCGGCCGGACCGGGCCGCCGGTGCGGCCGTCCACGATGCGCACCCGCATGCCCGGCACGACCGTGCCGTCGCTCTGCGCGGCCCGCAGCGGCGGGTCGTGCGGCCGGGTGATGGTCACGCAGCCGTTCTCGCTCATCCCCCACAGCGCGTAGACCCGGCAGCCGAGTACGGCGTCGGCCTGCTCGACCAGCGTCGGCGCGATCGGCGCGCTGCCGGTGGCGAACGAGTGCAGCGCGGACAGGTCGTGCGGGTCGTCGCGCTGCGCCTCGATCAGGTCGGACAGGAACGTGGGTGCACCCATGAAGAACGTGACCCGCCGCTGCTGCAGGATCGCCAGCATCCGCTGCGGATGCCACGCGTCCACGTGCACCGCGGTCGCGCCCAGCAGCAGCGGCATCACCAGGTTCCACGTGTAGCCGGCCTGATGGGTGGTGGGCGAACCCATCGCGGTGACTTCGTCGCCGGTCAGGCCGAGCACGTCCGCCTGGGCCTTGTTCATCGAGTACAGCGTGTTGTGGCTGTGCACCACGCCCTTCGGTTCGCCCGTGGTGCCCGAGGTGAACACGACCTGCGCCGGGTCGTCCGGCCCCGCCTCGTCCGCCCGCGGCGCGGGGCTGACCGGGGCGAGCAGTTCGGCGTCGAAGTCCAGGGCGCCGGGCCCACCGCCGATCAGCACCCGGTGCCGCAGCGTCGGCACGGCCGCGGCCACCTCGGCGCTCATCTCCGCGTACGAGAAGCCGGAAAAGCTCGCCGCGGCCAGGTAGATCGGGCTGGCCGTGAGCCGGGTCATGAACTCCACCTCGCGGCGCCGCATGATCGGCACGACCGGGCCGGCGACCGCGCCGATCCGGGCGCACGCCAGGATCGCCGCGACCAGCTGCCACGAGTTGGGCAGTTGCAGCGTGACGACGTCGCCGCGGCGGGCGCCGAGCCGGTGCAGGTTCCCGGCGATCAGCTCCACCCGCCGGGACAGTTCCGCGTACGTCAGCTCCACGACCCCGCCGTCCTGATAGCAGACGAACGCGGGCTTGTCCGGGTGCCGGGCGACCGCCCGGCGCAGGTCGTCGAGCACGGTCTCGCGCCGCCACCAGCCCTTCGCCCGGTACTGCAGTGCGTCCTCGGTGACGGTCATCGCACGGCCCTCCTCGGGCGGGCCAGGGCCGCGCGGGCCCGGGCGGCAACGGTGAGCGCACCGACCCCGGCGCGCTCCAGCAGGTACTTCTGGTCGCCCGCGACCGGCACGAACGCGTCCGGCATGGCGACCCGGTGGACCCGTACCGGGATGTGCTCGGTGAGGGTCTCGGCGACCGCGGAGCCGAAACCCCCGGCACGCCAGTGCTCCTCGACCGTGACGACCGTGCCGCCGGGCCGTACCACGGCGAGCAACGTCTCGGCGTCCAGCGGCTTGACCGTGTGCACGTGCAGGACGGTCGCGTCGATGCCGTCCGCGTCGAGCAGATCCGCGGCGTCCAGCGCCGCATGCACCGGGTACGGGCCGCAGGCGGCCAGCGTGACGTCCGTGCCCCAGCGCAGCACCTGCGCCTCGCCGAGGCGTACCGGCGGGCCGGGTGGCAGGTCGGGGGTGGCGTTGCGGCCGAGCCGCACGTACACCGGACCGGGCCGGTCCAGGGCCTGACGCACCAGGTCCTCGGTGGAGGCGGCATCCGCGGGCACGACGACGGTGAGGTTGGGCAGGGCCCGCAGCACGGCCAGGTCCTCCAGCGCGTGGTGGGTGGGTCCGAGATGCCCCGCGGACACCCCGGAGTGGGTGGCCATGATGCGCACGGGCAGATTGTTCAGCGCGATATCGATCTTCACGGCTTCGATCGCCCGGGACGCCGCGAACGCGGCCATGGTGTTCACCACCGGGATGCGCCCGGTACGGGCCAGGCCCGCGGCCGCGCCCATCAGCGTGTGCTCGGCGATGCCGACGTTCAGGTAGCGGTGGGCCGCGGCGCCGAAGTCGACACCGTCGAACAGGCCGGTGTCACTGTCCAGGCACACCAGCCGGTCGTCGGCCGGCAGCAGCTCGGCGAGCAGGTCCCGATACACCTCACGGGACGAGCGGACAACGGCGGCCGCGGTCATGATCGGCCCCTTTCGGCCGCCCGGAGCACCGCGTGGGCCCGCTGCTGCTGCCGCTCCCCCAGCCGAGCGTAGTGACTGCGGGCCTGGCCCTCGATGAACGGCAGCCCCTTGCCCTTGACGGTGTGCGCGAGGACCACCGTGGGCCGGTCGGCCGCCGCCCCGTCGAACGCAGCGGTCAGCTCGTCGACGTCGTGGCCGTCGGCCTCCAGCACCCGCCAGCCGAACGCACGCCACCGGTCGGCCAGTGGCTCCAGCGCGTCCACCGTCTCGGTGCGTCCGGTGATCTGCAGCCCGTTGCGGTCGACGACCGCGAGCAGGTTGCCGAGCCGGTGGTGGGCGGCGACCGACGCGGCCTCCCACACGGAACCCTCCTGCAGCTCGCCGTCGCCCATGACGACGACCGTGCGCCGGTCGGTGCCGTCGAGGCGGGCGCCCAGGGCGAACCCGACGCCCAGCGCCAGGCCGTGCCCGAGGGAGCCGGAGGGCATCTCCACGCCGGGGATCTCGGGGTGCGGGTGGGCCATCAGCGGGCTGCCGCGTTGGCCGTACCCGGCGAGGACCTCGGGTGGGAAGAACCCGGCCTCGCACAGCGTCGCGTACAGGGCGATGCCGCCGTGACCCTTGCTGAGCAGCAGGATGTCGCGGCCCGGGTGGCCGGGACGTTGCGGGTCGATCCGCAGTACCCGCAGGTACAGGGTGGCCAGGATCTCCACGAGGGACATGGAGCCGCCGAGGTGGCCGCCTTCCGGTCCGGCGCACATGTCGACGATGTGCCGCCGGATGCGCAGGGCCGCGGCCCGCAGGTCGGCGGTACCGGTCACCGGGTCGTCGAGGTCCAGGGCGTCCGGCCCGCCCGGCAGGGTGGTGGTGATCATGGTCTCCTCCTCAGTTGGGGTGCAGGCCGGCTCAGTTGGGGTGCAGGCCGGTGAACTCCAGACCGGCGGTCTCGGGCTGGCCGAAGCGGATGTTGAGGCATTGCACGGCGTTGCCCGCGCCGCCCTTGACGAGGTTGTCCAGCGCGGCGATCAGCGTGACGTGCGGGGCGCCCGGCTCCAGCGCGAAGCCGACGTCGCAGAAGTTCGACCCGGACAGGATCTTCGCGTCGGGGAACCGGTGGTGGCCCCGGCGGTGTGCGACTACCCGCACGAACGGCTCCTTGGCGTACCGGGCGCGGTAGGCGGCGCGGATCGTGCGCTCGTCGGCGGCGTCGGTGACCGCGGCCCGGCACACCAGTTGCACCCCCCGCACCGCTTCGACCCCGGTGGCGGTCATGCGTACGGCCAGGCCGGTCGCCTGTGCCATCTCCGCCTCGTGCCGGTGCCGGGTCGGAGCGAACACGCGCAGGGCGCCGCTGCGTTCGGCGTGCAGGTTCTCCGAGCCGGCCCGGGCGCCCGCGCCGGACGACCCGGTACGCGCGTCCACGGTGATCTCCCCGGTGATCAGCCCGGCCTCGGCCAGCGGCACCAACGCGAGGATCCCCGCGTTGGCCATGCACCCGTGCACACTGATCCGGTCGGCGGTGCGCAGCCGGTCCCGGTACAGCTCCGGCACCCCCGGCACGAACGTATCCAGCAGCTGCGGCGCCGCGTGCGGCACCCCGTAGTACTGCTCGTACGCGTCGGTGCAGCGCAGCCGGAAGTCGGCGGACAGGTCGATCACGGTGTCGGCCAGCCGCAGGAACTCCGGCATCTGCGCCATCGTCTCCCGGTGCGGGGTGGCCAGGAAGATCGCGTCGTAGTGGTCGAGCCGGTCCACGGCGCAGAACGTGAGCCGGGTCCGGCCCCGCAGGTTGGGGTGCACCCCGTCGACCGGGCGCCCGTGCAGTTGGCGGGAGGTGGCCGCGGCGACCTCCACCCCGGGGTGTCCGATGAGGATGCGCAGCAGTTCGCCACCGATGTACCCGGCGGCGCCGACGACCGCAACGCGGATCATGGTTGGGCCCTCCTGATCAGCAGTCCCGCCATGGCGTCCGCGACGTCCACGCCGGGGTGGGCGGACTGGAATCCGCGGAACTCGACCCGGTCGTTGACCTCCAGTACGACCAGCCGGCCGTCGGTGTCCTCGATGAGGTCGACGCCCGCGATGTCCGCGCCGACCGCGTCCGCGGCGGCCACGGCCAGCTTCGCTACCTCGCCGGTGAGCGTGCACGGTTCGCTGGTCGCCCCGCGGGCCACGTTGGTGCGCCACTGCGTGCCGCGCCGGTACGTGGCCCCGAGGGCCTGACCGTCGACGACCACGACACGCAGGTCCCGGTCGGCGGTGGACATGAGTTCCTGCAGGTAGATGACGTGGGATTGGGGCGAGGGCAGGGCGGCGACGTGTTCCAGCACCGCCTCGGCCGTGGCCCGGTCGGGCAGCCGGGTGACCAGCCGCCCCCAGGACCCGACGAGCGGTTTGACCACCGCCGGGTATCCGATCTGCTCGCACGCGGCCAGGGCCGCTTCCGGCGCCACGGCCAGCGCGGTGCGCGGGGTGGGCAGGCCACGGGCGGCCAGGGCCGCGGACGTGTGCCACTTGTCGCCGCTGATGTGGGTGGCGGCGGCGCTGTTGAGCACCACCGCCCCGGCCGATTCGAGCGCGCTCGCCGCGTACAGGGCCCGGAAGTGGCCCACCTCGCGGTTGAGGACCACGTCCGGGCCGGTCCATTCGCCGGCGACGAACAACGTACGGGGGTCGAGGAGCGTGAATGCGGCGCCGCGCCGGTCCAGCGCGGCCATGATCTGCTTCTCCTCGTACCGCACCCGCGAGGCGAGTACGCCGAGGCGTGGTCCGTCAGTCATCGTCAGCGTCCGCCTACTCGCCCCAGTCCTGCTCGACCTCGGGGGCCGGGGTCAGGCTGGGCGGGTCCATGGAGGCGATCTCGAGTTCGATCCGGCAGTCCGGGCATTCGACGATCTCGCTGACCCGGGACTCCGGGTCGACCGCCACCTCGGCGTTGCATTCCGGGCATTCCAGGGCGTACATGAGCTTCGGCATGATGATCCTCGGTTCACGATCGAAATGGTCGGGCTGAGCCAAACCGTAAATGGTGAAGGCCGGGAATCGCCAATAAAATGCGCTGCTCAGAATGAGCGGATCCGCTTATCGGGGTCGCAATAACCCGCGATACCGGCCCAGTATAAGCATTCCTTCTTGCCGCCGCGGTACATCTTCGCCCGATCGGTTCTAGTGTTTGCGAATCCATTCCTCGCAGCGATCCCGAAAGGAGCGCCGAGTGCTGACCACAACGAATCCGAACGGCCATGGCGTCGTGTCCACATCGGCCGGCACCGGACCGTCCACCGCGCAGCCGTCGGTCGGCGAGCGAACCCCGGGCGAGACGTTCGCCGCCGCGGTACGCGACGCCACGGGGGGCGGTGACCTGAGCGTCCCGTTCGGGATCCACCTGCCCGCCGCGTTCCCGCTGTTCGCCTCCCGGCCCCGGTACACCGTCCGCCACCTGCTCAAGACCCTGTCCGTGCCGGACGCCCCCGCCCCCCACGTGTACGAGCCGCCCCGCGGCGGCCTCACCACCACGGGCACCTCGTACGCCGCCACCCCGGAAGCCGCGTTCGCCCTCCGGCTGGACACCACCCGGCTGACCGACCTCACGGTCACGGTGACCCTGCCCGACGGCATCCTCGCCCACCCCGACCTGCTCGCGACGTTCGTGGACCTGCGGGTCCTGGTCCGGCTGTCCGTGCTGGAGAACCAGTCGCTGCTGCACGGCACGCCGGACGGGGCGATCCAGGGCCTGCTGCAGCTGCCCGGCATCCGCAGCGACACCGCGGACCGCGGCGACCTGGCGACCGCGGTGACCGCCGCCGCGGCCGAGGTGGAGGAGACCGGCGGCTCGTGCGACGGCATCGTCGCGCACCCCGCCGTGTACTGGGAGCTCGTTCGCAGCGGCGCCCTGGGCCGGTTGCAGCTCGCCGGGATCACCGTGTCCCGGACCCGGATGATGCCCCGCGACACGCTGCTGCTCGGCGACTTCCGGGCCGCGCTGACCCTGCTGCTGCCCGGCCGGGCGAGCATCACCCTGCACCGCGGTGCCGGTACGGCCGGCGCCGACGTCGTCGAGGCCACCTCCCGCGTCGGCCTGGCCGTGCACCTGCCGCAGCACCTGCTGGCGCTCACGCTCGGCGCGTCGTCGTGACGCGCCCCCGCGTGCTGTACCTGACCGGCTGGACCCGCAGCGGCAGCACCCTGCTCGGCAACGTCCTCGGTGAACTGCCCGGGGTGCTGCACGTCGGGGAGATGCACTACCTGTGGCGCAACGGCGTCCTCGGCGACGGCACGAACTCCACCTGCGGATGCGGCGCCCCGGTCACCGCGTGCGAGCTGTGGTCGTCCGTGCTGGCCGACAGCGGCGCGGGCACCGCCGAGGTCGCCCGCCGGATGGTCCGGCTGCAACGGGCCCACCTGCGGACCCGGCACGTCCGGGCCCGGCTCGCCGAGTCCCGCGGCACGGTCGCACCCGCGGCCGGGGTCACCGAGGCGGTCGGCCGCAGCGCCGGGATCTACGCGCTGCTCGCCGAACGCGGCGGCGAACGCCTGATCGTGGACGGCTCGAAATACCCGGCCGAGGCCGCGGCGCTGCTCGGTCGCTCCGATGTGGACGTCCGGGTGCTGCACATCGTGCGGGATCCGCGGGCCACCGCGTTCTCGTACAAGCGGGCCAAGGCGTACATCGACCCGATGCACCCGGCTCGCAGCAGCGGGTTCTGGACCGCGTTCAACCTGATGTCGGAGCTGGTGGGCCGCGCCGGGGGCGAACGGTACCTGCGGATCCGGCACGAGGACCTGTGCGCCGCACCGCGGGAGACCGTGGCCCGGGTGATGCGGTTCGCGAGGCTGGACGGGGAACCGCCGGTGGACGCCGCCGGGCGGGTCGCGCTCGGCGTCAACCACACCGTCACCGGCAACCCGGACCGCCTGTCGTCCGGCGAGACCGTCATCCGCGCCGACGAGCGGTGGCGCACCGGACTGTCCGTACCGGAAAAGGCCGCCGCCACCGCACCCGCCCTGCCGGTCCTGGCCCGGTACGGCTACCCCGCGGTGCCGGCCCGCTGACGTCCCGTACCGAAATCAAGGAAGGAAGCCGACTCATGGACCTGGGTCTGGAGGGTCGCGTCGCGCTCGTGGCCGCGTCGAGCAGCGGCCTCGGCCTGGCCGTGGCGAAGACCCTGGCCGCGGAGGGCGCACACGTGTCGATCTGCGGCCGCAACGCGGGCCGCCTGGCCCGCGCCCACGCCGAGATCAGCAGCGTGGCCAAGGGTGACGTGCTCAGCGTCCCGGTCGACGTGCGCGACGAGCGGGCCGCGGCGGCGTGGGTACGCCAGACCGCCGAGACGTTCGGCGCTCTGCACATCGTGGTGACCAACTCGGGCGGGGTGCAGTTCGGTCCGGTGGAGAGCTTCGGGGTCTGCGACTACCGCGAAGCCATCGAGACGAACCTGATCCCGCACGTCAGCATCACGCTGGCCGCGCTGCCGCTGGTCAAGAAGAGCGGCTGGGGCCGCCTGCTGATGATCACCTCGGAGGCGGTACGCCAGCCCGACCCGGCCAGCGGCCTGTCCTCGGTGGCCCGGCTCGGGCTGCTCGGCTACATGAAGGGTCTCGTGCACGCGCTCGGGCCCAGCGGCGTCACGGTCAACGTGCTGGCACCCGGCTTCCACCGCACCCCGATCCTCGACGAGCAGTTCGGCGCGGACGTGGACGCGGAGATCGCCCGGGTGGCCCGGCACATCCCGATGCGCCGCATCGGCGACGTGGCGGACTTCGGCGCGCTGGCCGCCTTCCTCGCCAGCGACCAGGCCTCGTACGTCACCGGCACGGTCCAGGTGATCGACGGCGGCAACACCCGCGGCATCTGACAAGGGAGCAGGCACATGTCCGTACTCGGTGAGGTTGCCGGGACCCGTCAGGCGGCGCTGTACGTCGTCAAGGTGGGCAGCGCGAGCCTCGACCACAGCAACGTGTTCGACGAAATCGCGGTGATCCGGCGGCGCGGGGCGCGGGTGCTCGTGGTGGCGGGCGGCGCGGCCGGGATCGCCCGGCACTACGCCCAGATCGGCCGCCCGATGCGCACGCTGGAACTGCGCAACGGCGACGAGGTCAGGTACTGCCCGCCGGACGAGATGGCGCACATCGTGGCCGCGTACCGGCAGGTCACGCTGCCCCACGTGCAGCAGGCGCTCGCGGATCGGGGACTCGTGACGTTCGCCGCGGTCGCCGCGGACGGTGAACTGGTGCGGGCCCGCGCCAACCCGCCGCTGCGGGCCGTGCGCGACGGCCGGCTCACCGTGGTCCGCGACCACCGGGCGGGCACGGTCGCGGACGTCGCCACCGACCGGCTGCGGCTGCTGCTGCAGGCGTACGACGTGGTGTGTGTCAGCCCGCCCGCCGGGGACGTGGACGACGGCGGGCCGCTCAACGTGGACGCCGACGTGCTCGCCGCGGAACTGGCGAACGCCCTGGACGCCGACCATCTGCGGCTGGTCACCGGCACCCCCGGCCTGCTCGGCGACCCGGACGACCTGAGCAGCCGGATCCCGGACGCACTGCCCGGAGACGGCGCCCCGCTCGCCAAGGGACGGATGCGGCAGAAGGTCCGGGCCGCCGAGATCGCCCTGACCGGGGCCGCGGACGTGGCGATCACCGGGCCGCACATGCTCGCCCCGGCGTCGGGGACGCGGTTCTGGCGTACCGCGGCGCCGGGCGCGGACCTGGAACTGCTGGGCCGGGCGGTGGAGATCTCGTCGGTGTCGCGCGACGAGCAGGAACTCGCCGAGTACCTGATGGACTGGTGCACCGGGCACGGCGTGGACGCGCACATCGACGCGGCCGGAAACCTCGTCGGCACGCGCGGGCACGGGCCCCGGCGCCTGCTGCTGCTGGGCCACCTGGACACGGTGCCGTACCGGTGGCCGGCCGGATGGGACGGCGACACGTTGTCCGGGCGCGGCTGCGTCGACGCCAAGGGCAGCCTCGTCACGTACCTGGAGACGCTCGTGGATCTGCCGGTCCCGGACGGGGTGCAGGTCCGGGTCGTCGGCGCGGTGCAGGAGGAGAACACCGCGGCGGGCGCGTTCTTCGCCCGCGACCACTATCCCGCGGACGCGGTGATCGTGGGCGAACCCAGCGGCTCCGCCGCGCTGACCATCGGCTACTACGGCCTGCTCAAGGTGCGGCTGACGCTGTCCCACCCGGTCGGGCACACGGCAGGGCAGGGCGTCAGCACCGCCGCGGACCGGCTCGTGACGATCCTGGCGGGCCTGCGCGAACGGATCGCGCAGGCCGCACCGGACGCGTTGCAGGCCGTGCTGGGCGTCCACGCGGTCAACGGCGGCGACCGGCAGATCGGCGAGGCCGTCCTCGACGTACGCGTGCCGCCCGGCGCCGACCTGGCAGCGCTGACCGCGGCGGTGACCGAGGCGGCCGCGCCCGCCTGCGCCGAGGTCCTGCGCGCGACCCCGGGCATGCTCACCGCCCGCAGCACCCCGCTGGTACGGGCGTTCTCCCGGGCGTTCCGGGCCGCGGAGATCGCCCCGCGGTTCCTGGCCAAGAAGGGCAGCAGCGACATGAACACGCTGGCCACCACGTGGCGCGACGTGCCGATGGTCGCGTACGGGCCCGGGGACGCCGCGCTGGACCACACCCCGGACGAGCGGATCGAGGCCGCCGAGGTGCGCCGCGCCCGCGACGTGCTGGCCCGGGCGGTCACCGAGTGGATGTACGACGGGACGCCGCCGCCCGGCGGATGGCCGGTCCCGGCACGCGAGGAAAGGACATTGAGATGACGACGATGGCTGTCCGGGCCGAGACGGCGCAGCCGTCCCGGCTCTCCCACCTGGACGTGCTGGAGGCCGAGGCGGTGCACATCCTGCGGGAGACCGCGGGCCAGTTCGCCCGCCCGGTGCTGTTGTTCTCCGGCGGCAAGGACTCCGTGGTGATGCTGCACCTGGCGGTCAAGGCGTTCGCCCCGGCGCCGGTGCCGTTCGAGCTGCTGCACGTCGACACCGGGCACAACTTCCCGGAGGTGCTGGCGTACCGCGACGAGGTGGTGGCGCGCGGCCGGTTCCGGCTGCACGTGGCGTCCGTGCAGGACTACATCGACCGGGGGCAGCTCGCCGAGTCGCCCGGCGGTGGGCGCAACCGGTTGCAGACCGTACCGCTGCTGGAGGCCGTCGAGGCGAACCGGTTCGACGCGGTCCTCGGCGGCGGGCGGCGCGACGAGGAGAAGGCCCGCGCGAAGGAACGGGTGTTCTCGCTGCGCGACGAGTTCGGCGGGTGGGATCCGCGCCGCCAGCGCCCGGAGCTGTGGAGCCTGTACAACGGCCGTCACCACCCCGGCGAGCATCTGCGGGTGTTCCCGCTGTCGAACTTCACCGAGCTGGACGTGTGGCAGTACATCGCGCGGGAGGCCATCGCGTTGCCGTCGCTGTACTACGCGCACGAGCGGGAGGTGTTCCGGCGCGGCGGCATGTGGCTGGCCGCCGGCGACTGGGGCGGCCCGAGGCCGGGCGAGCCGGTGCAACGCCGCACGGTGCGCTACCGCACGGTCGGCGACATGTCCTGCACCGGGGCGGTGGACTCGTCCGCCGCGACCGTGTGGGAGGTGATCGACGAGATCGCCGCGTGCCGGGTCACCGAGCGCGGCGCGACCCGCGCCGACGACCAGTCGTCGGAGGCGGCCATGGAGGATCGCAAACGGGAGGGGTACTTCTGATGCCGACGTCGTTGCTGCGTGTCGCCACGGCCGGTTCCGTGGACGACGGCAAGTCCACCCTGGTGGGCCGCCTGCTGTACGACTCCAAGTCCGTACTCGCCGATCAGCTCGCCGCGGTCGAGGAGGCGTCGCGGCGCCGGCACGGCGCGGGAGCCGCCGATCTGGCCCTGCTCACCGACGGTCTGCGCGCCGAACGGGAGCAGGGCATCACGATCGACGTGGCGTACCGGTACTTCGCCACCGGCAAGCGGCGTTTCATCCTCGCCGACACCCCGGGTCACGTGCAGTACACCCGCAACATGGTCACCGGGGCCTCGACCGCGGAGCTGCTGATCCTGCTGGTGGACGCACGCAAGGGCATCGTCACGCAGACCCGGCGGCACGCCGCCGTGGCCGCGCTGCTGCGGGTGCCGCACGTGGTGCTCGCGGTGAACAAGATGGACCTGGTCGGGTACGACGAGGCCACGTTCGCCGCGATCGCCGCCGACTTCGCCACCCTCGCCGAGGACGTGGGCCTGAGCGAGATCGCGGCGGTCACCGCGATCCCGGTGTCCGCGGCCGACGGCGACAACGTCGCCACGCCCGCGGACACCATGCCGTGGTACGGCGGCCCCACGATCCTCGAACTGCTGGAGACCGTCGCGTCCGGCGACGACCTGGTGGGGTCACCGATGCGCCTGCCGGTCCAGTACGTGATCCGCTCCGGCCGCCACCGCGCGTACGCCGGGCAGCTCGCCGGCGGGGTGCTGCGGGTCGGCGAACGGGTGACCGTGCTGCCGGAGTGCCGCAGCACCACCGTGGCCGCCATCGACCTGCTCGGCACGAGCGTACCCATGGCGTGGGCCCCGCAGTCGGTGTCCGTCCGTCTCGCCGACGACGTGGAGGTCGGCCGGGGCGACCTGATCGCCCCCGCGCACACCGCCCCCGAGCCGGTCAGCGAGGTACGGGCCACGGTGTGCCAGCTCGACGACCGGCCGTTGCGGGTCGGTGAAAAGGTGGAGTTGCGCCACGGCACCCGCTCGGTGCCCGCGGTGGTGCAGGACGTCGAGCCCAGCCCGGAACTGGGCGACTTGAGCTGCGCGCCCGGCGCGGACCGGCTGGCGGTCAACGAGATCGGCCGGGTGCTGCTGCGCACCGCACAGCCGGTGGTGCTGGACACGTACGCGACGTCGCGGCAGACCGGGTCCTGCCTGCTGGTCGACCCGGACGGCGGAGCCACCCTCGCCGCCGGCATCGTTACTCACTGAGCACCGGCTCGTCGAAAGAGGGTTCGAGTCGTCGCCCCGACTCGAACCCTCATTCGGCGAACGGGTACCCGTGCAGCGCGTTCTGCAGCGCCCGGCGGGCGGTGCGCACGAAACCGACCGCGGTGGCCCCGCTGGAGACCGCCATCGTGACCGGGATCGGTCCGGGCGGCTCGGGCAGGTCCGTACGCGTGGTGCGGGGCAGGTCCCACAGCTCGTCGCCGTTGGCGATCAGGCACGCGACACCCAGGCCCGCCTTGGTGGCCGCGCGCAGCCCGACCAGTTCGGCCCCCTCGTACGCGACCCGCCACGGCACCTCGGACGCGTTGAGCACCTCGACGATGCGCCGCCGCATCGTGCACGGCTCGGTGAACAGGGTCAGCGGCAGCGCGCCCTTGCCGTTCGCGGGCCGGCCGAACCAGTCCATCCGCATGCGGCCCAGTTCGTGGCTGGTCGCGGTGGTGCGTTGCGGGCGCGGCTGCAGCAGCAACGCCAGGTCCAGGTGCCCGCTGGCGACCTGCCCCTCGAGGGACTCGCTCAGGCCGGTACGCACGCTGATCCGGGCCTGCGGCATGCCGTGGGTCAGCGAGCGCAGGATCTCCGGCAGCACGTCGGCGAGCTGGTCGCCGACCCCGATGGACAGCCGCATGTGCCCGGCCGGCGGCATGAACCGGTCCACCGCCTCGTCGTTGAGCGCGACGATGCGGCGGGCGTACCCGAGCAGTTCCTCGCCCTGCGGGCTGAGCCGCAGCTCCCGGCCGGTGGACAGGAACACCGGGCCCTTGAGCAGGCTGCCGAGCTGGCGGATCTGCTGGCTGACCGCGGGCTGGGTGATGTGCAACGCCTCGGCCGCTTTCCGGAATCCGCCCAGTTCGACGACCGTCACCAGGGCGCGCAATCTGTTTATCTGCAAATCGTAGTACATGGGATCCTCTATCCGAGCCTCGGCAAAATGGGCGCGACACTCCTGCCACCGATTAGATCGGCGCCGAAATACGACTGCTGAAATACGACTGGGGAAAGTCAGGTAATTGACGGTTCTCGGGTGCCGGGAGCTGCTCGTACCAGCGCACCTGCACCTGGTGCCGACGATGGTAGCCCGGGCGCGGCACACATCTATACACACGGCACCATCGGCCGGATGTGAAATCTTCACATCCGATTGATGCGGCAGACACTATCGCCGGAGCAGGTCATTCCAGCAGGATTTTCCCAGCCAATCGAGAACGAGGGGGGAAACCCATGAACACTTTGACCGATTACCTCGTCACCGCCGCCGACACCGACGGGCTGACCCGCGAATTCGGCTTCGGGACGCTCGTTGCGGAGACCGGCCTGCGCGTCGGCGACCTCGTGATCGAGGACCTGGACCACCCGAAGGCCGCCACCGCGGCCTGGACCTTCTGCATCTGAGCGGCGGCCATGGACGGCGTCACGTCACCGCTGATCGGCTTCAAGCGCCACCTGCGCGCCGCCGAGGTCCCGGGCGAGGCCGTGTACCTGAGCTCGGCGCGCGGCACCGTGGCGGTGTCCGGGGGCCAGATCGAGGTCCTCGCACCGCTGCTCGACGGCACCCGCAGCCTCGCCGAGGTACAGCAGGAGATCGCCTCGGTCATCCCGCCCGACCGGCTGGGCCAGTTGCTGGGCAGCCTGAGCGCGGCGAACCTGGTCGGCCGGCGCCGCCCGGTCACCGCGAACACGGACGCGGCCGCCGAGGCGTACTGGGATCTGGCCGGACTGGACGCGGACGACGCGCTGGCCGCGCTGAGCGCCACCCCGGTCCGGCTCGTCACGCTCGGCGGCGTCGACGCGGCCGCCACGGCCGACGCGCTGGGCGCGCTCGGGCTCACGGTCGTCGCGGACGACACCGCCGCGGTGGCGTTCTCGCTGGTGCTGTGCGCCGACTACCTCGACCCGGAACTGGAGCGGGTCAACGCCGCCCAGCTCGTCACCGGCCGCCCGTGGCTGCTCGCCAAGCCGACCGGCGTCGACGTGTGGATCGGCCCGGTGTTCCAGCCCGGCGGCGCGTGCTGGAGCTGCCTGGCCGCCCGGCTGCGCGGCCGCCGCCGCGGTGACGCGTGGCTGCGCAGCACGGGCGGCGAAGGACCCACCGCCGACCTGCCCGAGGTGTCGCTGGCGCTGACCCGCGCCCTGGGCCTGCACCTGACCGCGTTGGAGACCGGCAAATGGCTGGCCGGCTGGCGCGACGACCGGCAGGACGCACTGTGGACCTGGGACACCCTCACCCTGGCCGGTGCCGCCCACCCCGTCCAGCGGCGCCCGCAATGCGCCGCATGCGGCGACCCCGGCCTGGTCACCACGCAGGTACGCCGCCCGGTCGCGCTGGTCACCAGGCCCAAGTCCGGGGAGGCCGGCAACGGTCACCGGGCGCTGACCACCGAGCAGATGTGGGACCGCCACCGGCATCTGGCGGATCCGCTGACCGGCATCACCGATCCGATCCGCCGCGACGACCGCGGCCCCGCGTTCCTGCACGCGTACGTGTCCGGCCCGAATCTGGCCGTCACGGCCGACAGCATGCCCGCCATGCGGGCCGGGCTGCGCCAGCAGGCGGGCGGCAAGGGCGGCACCGACCTGGAGGCCCGGGTGGGCGCGCTGTGCGAGGCGGTCGAACGGTACTGCGGGTCGCGGCTGGGCGACGAGCCGACCGTACGGGCCAGCTTCCGCGAGCTCGGCGAGTGGGCGGTGCACCCGGACGCGTGCCAGCTGTTCGACGCCCGCCAGTACCGCGACCGCACCGCGTGGAACGCCCGGTCGATGCACTTCCAGCACGTGCCCGAACCGTTCGACGACCACGAGGTGCTGGACTGGACGCCGGTCTGGTCGCTGACCGGATCCCGGCACCGGCTGATCCCCACCGACCTGCTGTACTTCCGCCGCGACGGCCACCGCGCGCTGCGCGCCACCTCCAACGGCAACGCGGCCGGGGCCAGCCTGGAGGACGCGGTCGTGCAGGGCACCCTGGAGCTGATCGAACGCGACGCCGTCGCGCTGTGGTGGTACAACCGCACCCGGCATCCCGCGGTGGACCTGGATTCCTTCTACGACCCGTGGCTCACCCAGCTCCGCCGCCAGTACGCGAGCATCGGCCGCGAGATCTGGGTCCTGGACGTCACCGCCGACTTCGGCGTACCCGTACTGGCCGCGGTGTCCCGGCGGGTGGACAAGCCCGCGCAGGACATCATGCTCGGCTTCGGCGCCCACCTCGACCCGCACGTGGCCCTGCGCCGCGCCCTGACCGAGCTGGGGCAGCTGATGCCCGCGGTCGCCGGGGCCCGCCCGGACGGTTCCGGCTACGACGAGAGCTCCGCGCACCTGCGCCACTGGTGGCAGCACGCCACCGTGGACAACCAGCCCTACCTGCTGCCCGACCCGGCGCAGCAGCCCCGTGACCGGGCCGGGTACGGCTACCAGCCGCACGACGACCTGCACGCCGACCTGCAACACCTCACCGCGCTGGCGGCCGGGCGGGGGCTGGAGGTCCTGGTCCTGGACCAGACCCGACCGGATGTCGGCATGCCCGTGGCCAAGGTGATCATCCCTGGGCTGCGCCACTTCTGGGCCCGATTCGCCCCCGGCCGCTTGTACGACGTGCCCGTGCTGCTGGGCCGCCGCGCGACGCCGGTCGCGTACGAGGACCTGAATCCCGTTCCGCTGTTTCTGTGAGCACGAACCAGGAGTACGACGATGGCCGACTCCGCAGTCCACCACGACGAGCCCAGGCCGCGTTTCCCGCTGTGGTCGTTCCGGGAGGACGTGTACCTGGAGACGATCGACCCGCCCGGCGAGACCGTGGTGGTGCACAGCCGATGGGAGGACACCACCCTGCCGCGCCCGCGTCCCGCGGTGCTGGAGGCGATGCGCCGGATGAGCCTGGGACCGATCTCGCTGGACAACGTCATCCGCGACGACACCGACCGGCGGCAGCTCGCCCGGCTGCTGGACCGGGTGCCGCACCTCGTGGTCCGCTCGTTCGGAGTGGACCGGGAGCAACCGCTGGTGTCGGTCGTCCCGCTCACCCCGCAGGCCCGGTTCCGGCTGCCCACCGGTCCGCTGACCGAGCCGGTGCGGTTGTCGCGGTTCGCGCTGATCCGCAGCGACGGCAACTCGTTCGTGGTCGAGTCACCGCTGTCGCTGCACCGGGTGATCCTGCACCGCCCGGAGGCGATGGCCCAGCTCGGCCCGCTGATGCGCCCGGTCGACCCGGCGCGCGTGGCACCGGCCACCCTCGTGCTGATCCACCACCTGATGGCGGCCGGGATGGTCGTGGAGGCGGCCAGTTCGGACGCGTTCCGGCCGGCGGAGTTCGCGGAGGACTCCGATCCCGTGCTGGCCACCTGGCGGCCGGTCGACCTGATGTTCCACACCCGGTCCACGCTGGGGCGCCACGACCACGACTTCGGCGCCACGTATCCGGCCGGTGAGCGGGGCAACGTGGAACCCACGGTGAAGCCGCCCTTGACCCGGCACCCGATCCGGCTGGCCCGCCCGAAGTGGGACGACCTGGTCGCGGACGACACGCCACTGACCGTGGCGATCGAGGCCAGTCAGTCGTACCGGCACTACGCCACCGAGCCGGTGACCGTCGACCAGCTGGGCGAGCTGCTGTATCGCACCGCACGGGTGCGCTCGCTGGGCCGCAATGCGAACGAACCGGGCGGGGCTCCCGAGGAGCCTGCCGCCAGCGACCGTCCGTACCTGGCCGGGGGCGAATCGTACGAGCTGGAGGTGTACCTGACCGTGGACCGATGTGCGGGCCTGACCCGCGGGGTGTACCACTACGACCCCCTCGCCCACGCGCTGGAACCCATCGAGGTCCGGTCCGCGGACGTGGACGAGCTGCTCGGCACGGCCCGGGTCGCGGCGAACCTCAGCACCAGTCCGCCCAGTCTGCTCACGATCACCGCCCGGTTCCGGCGACTGTCCTGGAAGTACGACGGCCTGAGCTACTCGCTGGTGCTGAAGAACGTGGGCGCGCTGACCCAGACCCTGACCCTGGTGGCCACCGCGATGGGCCTGGGGACGTGCCGGCTGGACAGCGGCGACGTGGAGACATCCCCGCGCGTGTTCGGGCTGGACTGGCGCGCCGAGTCCACAGTCGGCGAGTTCGTGGTCGGGCACCCGGCGCACCGGCCGGAGGAGCCCGTGCCGGGCCGTCGGCCCGTCAACGACGCGGACTGGCCGGCCCGCGCCCGGACCGGCCTGCTCTGAGCCGGCCGGACGCCGCCGGCCATGGCCCGCGTCGTGCACGACGAGTACGGTCCGCTGACACCCACCACCCGGCCAGGGCTTCGTTCAGATCCAGCCGGCCTCGGTGGCGATGCGGATCGCGTCGACCCGGTTGCGGGCGTTGAGCTTGGTGACGATCCGGGTCAAGTAGTTGCGGACCGTGCCGACGGACACGTGCATCACCGCGGCGATCTCCGGCGGTTCCGCCCCGCCCGCCGCCAGCCGCAGCACCTGGATCTCACGCCCGGACAGCGGGATCTCCCCCACGTCCCACGCCGACACCGCCAGTTGCGGGTCCACGATGCGCCGCCCGGCGGCCACCTCACGGACCGCCTGAGCGAGCCGTTCCGGCGGTGCGTCCTTGAGCAGGAAGCCCGAGACGGAGACCGACATGGCCCGGCGCAGCGTGCCGGGACGGCCCATCCCGGTCAGGATCAGCGTCTTGCAACGTGGCAGCCGGGTGTGCAGTTCCGCCGCGGCCGACAGCCCGTCCACCACGGGCAGGTCGACGTCGATGACGGCCACGTCCGGCTGGGTCTCCAGCGCCATCGGCACGATCTTGTCGCCGCTGCTGACCTGCGCCACGACCGTCAGGTCCGACTCCATGTCGAGCAGGGCGACCAGGGCGCCGCGGACCATGTGCACGTCCTCGGCCAGCAGGATCCTCAGCACCGGCGACTCCCCTCCCACACCATCAGGCGACCCAGCCCGCCGGCGTCGGCATCGTAACGGGTACGGCGGCGGTGAGCCGGAACGTCGCGCCGTCCGCCGCGGCGCTCACCCGGCCGCCGATGGCGGACAGCCGCAGCACCAGGTCACCGAGGCCGGTCGCGCCGTGCAGATCCGGCACCGGACCGTGCGGGACGCCGTCGTTGCGGACCTCCAGCCGTACGGATCGGGCGCGTTCGGCGTGGGCCTCGCCGGGACAGCCGCCGGCCACCTCGATCGTGCACATCGCGGCGTCGCTGTGCCGCAGCACGTTCGTGGCCGCCTCCCGCAGCACCAGCGCCAGCACCGCGTCCACCTCGTCCGGCACGGCGTCGGTGTGGCCCAGCACGCGCACGTCGATGCCCGCCGCGGACAGGGTGGACACCGCGAAGCTCAGTTCCGCGGCGAACGACATGTGCCGGTATCCGCTGGCCGCGGCGCGAACGTCGGCGACGGCCCGGCGGGCGGTCTCCAGCACCTCGGCGACCTCGTCCTTGGCCCGCTGGGCCGAGTCCGGCAACGCCCGGTACGCCAGCTCGCTCTTGGCGATCATCGCGGACAGGTTGTCACCGAGCGCGCCGTGCAGGTCCCGGGCCACCCGCAGCCGTTCCTGGGTCACGGCCAGCCGGGCGACCTCCTCGCGGGCCCGGGTCACCCGGGCCACCAGGCCGGACAGGGAGCTGATCCCGTACACCACCAGGCCGGTGAGCAATGTGGAGATCACCAGGTATGCGGTCTGCTGCAGGGCCGTGTGATGCGCCAGGGCCAGCGCGAGCACGGTGACGCCGACCGCGCCGTAGCCCGCCCACCGCCACCAGCCGGGCACCACCAGCAGCACCGAACCGGCCAGGAAGCCGCCCATGGAACCCCACGGTCCGGGGATCCACAGCAGCGGCAGGGCCGTGGCCACCGCCTGCACCGCCAGCACGGCGCCCCCGACCAGCGTGCGGCGCGGGCCGGGCGGCCAGAACGCGAGCACGAGCTGCACGATCACCTGCGCCGCCATACACCCGGCGAACGCCAGCCACGCGGCGCCGGTCGGCGCCAGGGGAAGCACGTTCACCATGATCAGCAGTCCGTACCCGGAGAGCACCAGCACCGTGATCAGCCGGGCCATCCGCAGGTGCCACGGCGGTCCGGCCGCATCGGCGGGGGCGTCGTGACCGCCGGGCTCGGCCGGGCCGTGCCGCTCGGGATGCGTACGGACCCGGTCGGCGGCGGTGGCGGGCAGCGGGGCGCAGGCCATCAGGCGGAAGCACTCCCCTTCCGCGCGGGTGGTCAGCCGCCCGCCGACCCCGGCCAGCCGCCCGCTGAGGTTGGCCAGCCCGGACCCGCCGCCCGCGCCGGTCTGCCCGCCGGCCGTGCCGGTGAGCCCGTCGTTGTCGACGCGCAGCCGGACCTGGGTGCCGTCCACGACCGCCTCGACGTGGCACCACCGCGCCTTGCAGTGCCGCAGCACGTTCGTCGCGGCCTCGCGCAGGACGATCGCCAGTACGGTGTCGACGCGCTCGGGCAGCCCCTCGGGCGGCGGCTCCGCGGACACCTCGATCTCGGCGGCGGTGAGGATGGACCGGGCGGTGGCCAGCTCGGCGGCCAGCGACAGGGGCCGGTGGCCGCCCGCAACGACCTGCACGTCGGCCAGTGCCCGGCGGGCCACCTCCGAGGTGTCGAGGATCTGCTGGCGGGCCTTGTCGGCGGCACCGGGCAGCAGCCGGTACGCCAGCTCGCTCTTGAGCACGATCGCGGAGACGTTGAAGCCGAGCAGGTCGTGCAGGTCGCGGGCGACGCGCAGCCGTTCGCGGGCGACGGCCATGCGGGCCAGTTCGCCGCGCGCCGCGAACATGACCCCGACCAGCAGCGCCAGGGAGCTGACGCTGTACACCATCAGCCCGGTGAGCTGGGTGACGTAGACGCTGTAAGTGACGTCGACCGGGCCGAGGTGCGGGTAGGAGACGACGAGAACGCCCGCGCCGACCGCGGAGAACAGCAGCCAGCGCACCCGGCCGGGGACGGCCAGCAGCATCGAGCCGGCCAGGAAACCCGCGGTGGACCCGGCTTGCGGCCCGATCCACGCGAACGGCACGAACGTCACCACCGCCTGGGCGCTCAGTGTCAGCATCCGGCGACGGGCGGACCAGTTCAGAACGTCTGCTGTGGAATGGGCGTACTGCAGCAGGAATGCGGTCGAAAGGCAGATCGCGAACGCGAGGAACGCCAGCCCGCGGGACCCGTCGCGCCAGACGAAAATCAGTGCATTGAGGACGTAGCCGAAAAGCACCGCGGTGATGACCGCCCGGGCCACCCGGGGCGCGGCCGGGCCGGTGCCGGCCGCGGCCAGGCTCTCGGTACGGGCATTGTCGTCACGCGGGTCCGCATCCCCGCTGCGCGGCGCGTGTCCCGCGGCCCCAGGGCGCTGCTGCGCGCGCTGCGGGCTCCGCGGGCGGTCTGCATTCACGGTTCCCCCCGCTGGCGCACCGACCCACCCCGCCGGGATCACGGATCACTGCCGTGCGATCCCGCCGGTTTCCATCTGCAGGCCAAGCTTCGGGGTCACCAAAGTCGAGTGTCAAGATGAGAACGGACAGTACAGATGACCGGGAAATACATTTCCGCACCCCCCACGGCGCAACTCGCGCCAAGTCGGGCTTCTGTCCTGGTTGACCGTTTACGCGCGATAACGCCGTTGTCCGGCCGCCTTTGCGGCGGGGTCTGGGGGGTAATCGCCCGAATTCGGGGCCGAGTTTGTTCAGACGATTTCGCTGGATTCTTTCCCGTCGCGGGTCAGAACCCTTGCAGTCGGATTTCGGCACCCACGGGTCGATCTCCATTGACCGCCGTCAACGGGAAATGGCGCGTCAGGGGCTGACCAGACCGAGATAGGCCAGCTTCTGCTGGATGATCTCGGGGGTGAACGGCTTGAGCACGTACTCGTGGGCGCCGGCCGCAAGGGCGCGCACCATCTGGCTGTGCTCGCTCTCCGTGGTCACCATCATCATGCACATGTCCCGCAGCGGCGGGTGCTTGCGGACGTTGCGGATCAACTCCAGCCCGTCCATGACCGGCATGTTCCAGTCCACCAGCGCCACGTCCGGCACGGACGGGATCTCCATGAGGAGGTCCAGGGCCTCCTGCCCGTTGCCCGCCTCGTACACCGCAAATCCCAACCCGCTCACGATCCGGCGCAGGATGCGTCGCATCGTGCCCGAGTCGTCCACCACCAGGGCCAGCATGAGCCCGCCTTTCGCCGAGACGTGAGGCAACGCCGTCCCATCGGCGTTCCCGGGGACCACCTGAGCGGAACCGCCTCAACGGCGGCTCTGCTTTGCCTTCGACGTGACTCATGCCGCAACCCAGGCAGGCCGAAACGGCGGCAAACCACCCCCCGGCGATCAGTACGGGGCGGCCCCGGCCGCCGCGCGCATCCACCGCGCCGGGCGCCGCGTGTGGTAGTCAGGTCGTGTCTCCAGCGTCCCCGGCGAGGAGCCATCGATGCGCAAGCTCATCAACGACCCGGCGACCGTGGTCACGGACGCCCTGCACGGCGTCGCCGCCGCCCACCCCGAGCTGCGGGTCGACCACGACCACCGGATCGTCGTACGCGGCGACGCGCCGGTGCGCGGCAAGGTGGGGCTGGTCTCGGGCGGCGGTTCGGGGCACGAGCCGCTGCACGCCGGGTTCGTCGGGCCCGGCATGCTCGACGCGGCCTGCGCGGGCGAGATCTTCACCTCGCCGGTTCCGGATCAGGTGGTGGCCGCGACCCGGGCCGTCGACGGCAGCGCCGGAGTGCTGCACATCGTCAAGAACTACACCGGTGACGTCATGAACTTCGAGATGGCCGCCGAGATCGTGCAGGCCGAGACCGGGGTGGAGATCGCCACGGTGGTCACCGACGACGACGTGGCCGTGCAGGACAGCCTGTACACGGCGGGCCGCCGCGGCGTCGGGGTGACCGTACTGCTGGAGAAGATCGCCGGTGCCGCGGCCGAGCAGGGCCGGCCCCTCGCCGAGGTCGCCGGCGTGGCCCGCCGGGTCGCCGCGAACGGCCGCAGCATGGGCGTCGCGCTCACCTCATGCACCGTGCCCGCCGCGGGCAAGCCCACCTTCGACCTGCCGGACGGCCAGCTGGAGCTGGGCATCGGCATCCACGGCGAGCCGGGCCGCCGGCGCGTTCCTGCCGCACCGGCCCACGAGATCGCCGGGATGCTGGTCGAGCCGATCCTCGCCGACCTCGACTTCACCGGCGGCCCGGTGATCGCGTTCGTCAACGGCATGGGCGCAACCCCGCTGATCGAGCTGTACGTGATGTACCGCGAAGTCGCCGCGCTGCTCGACGCGGCGGGAGTCGCGGTGGCCCGGTCGCTGGTCGGCCCGTACGTCACCAGCCTGGACATGGCGGGCTGCTCCGTCACCCTGTGCAGGGCCGACGACGAGCTGCTGCGGCTGTGGGACGCGCCGGTACGTACCCCGGCGCTGCGCTGGGGCGCGTGATGGCCGCCGGGACCGGCACCGCGGCGCTGACCGCCTGGATGCGCGAGTTCGCCCGCCTGGTCGCGGACAACCGGGAGCTGCTGACCGAGCTCGACGCGGCGATCGGCGACGCCGACCACGGCGTCAACCTCGACCGCGGCATGACCGCCGTGCTCGCCGCGCTGGCCGGCGAGCCGCCCGCCACGCCGGCGGACCTGCTCAAGCGCGTCGGGATGACGCTGGTCAGCACGGTCGGCGGCGCCGCCGGCCCGCTCTACGGGACGGCGTTCCTGCGGATGGCAGCGGCGGCCGGGGACGCGACAGCCCTGGACGCGCCCGCCCTCGCCGCGGCACTGCGGGCCGGGCTCGACGGCGTGGTCGCGCGCGGCAAGGCCGCGGCCGGTGACAAGACGATGGTGGACGCGCTGGCCCCCGCGGCCGACGCGCTGGATGCCGCGGTGGCGGCGGACCGGCCGTTGGGTGCGGCCCTGGACGCCGCGGCCGGCGCCGCCGAGCGGGGTCGCGACGCGACGATCCCGATGGTCGCCCGCAAGGGCCGGGCCAGCTATCTCGGCGAGCGCAGCGCCGGCCACCAGGACCCGGGCGCCACATCGGTGGCCCTGCTGCTCGCCGCCGCGGCGGCCACGCTGCCCGCCTGATGGTCGGGCTCGTCGTGGTCTGCCACAGCCGGGCGCTGGCCCGCGCGGCGGTGGCGCTCGCGGCACAGATGGTGCCCGGCGACGCGGTGCCGATCGAGGTCGCCGCGGGGCTGGACGAGTCGACGTACGGCACGGACGCGGTCGCCATCACGGCCGCGATCACCGCCGCCGACCGCGGCGACGGGGTCGTCGTCCTGATGGATCTGGGCAGCGCAGTGCTCTCCGCCGAGTTGGCCGTGGAGATGCTCGACGACAGTCTGCGCGACCGGGTGGCGTTGTGCCCGGCGCCGCTGGTGGAGGGACTGGTGGCCGCGGCGGTCACCGCCGCGGGCGGCGCCCCGCGCGCCGAGGTGGCGGCGGAGGCCATCGCGGCACTGGCCGGCAAGCAGAGCCATCTCGGCGAGCCCGCCCCCGCGGACACGGACAGCACGCCGGGTACGCCGCTCACCGTGCGCAACCGGCACGGCCTGCACGCCCGCCCGGCCGCCCGGCTCGTCGCGCTCGCCCGGACGTTCGACGCGGACGTGTGGATACGCAACCTCGACACCGGCTCGCCGTGGGTGTCCGCGTCCAGCCTGTCGCGGGTGGCCACGCTCGGCGCCCGGCAGGGGCACCGGATCGAGGTACGCGCGTCCGGCCCCGAGGCACGCCGGGCCGTCGAGCAGATCGCGGCACTGGCCGACCGCGCGTTCGACGACCCCGATCCCGCCACCGTGGCGCCGACGGGGGCTGGTGAAGCGGGTTCGGCTTTCCTGCCGCCGCCCGTCCTGACGCCGACGACCGTGGGCGCGGCAGAGCCGCCGACTGAAGCGGTGCACGGAAAGGCGGGGACGTTTCAGGGGCTGGCGGCCTCGCCCGGGGTCGCGACCGGGCCCGCCCGGCATCTCGCCCCGGCCGTCCCCGACCTACCGGATCTGCCCTCGCAGGATCCCGGCACCGAACGGCGGCGGATCGAGGACGCCGTCGCCGCCGTGCGCACCGAGCTGACCCGGGTCCGTGACGCCACGGCCCGCGACGCCGGGGATCCGCTGGCGGCCATCTTCGACGCGCATCTGCTGCTGCTCGACGACGCGGCGCTGCTCGACGACGTCCGCGACCGGATCGGCCACGGTCACGCCGCGCCCCAGGCCTGGTCGGCGGCGGCGGACGCGGTCGCGGCCGGGTTCGATGCGCTGCCCGACCCGTACCTCACCGCCCGCGCGGCGGATGTGCGCGCGGTCGCCGCGCAAGTACTGCGGGCCCTGCTCGGACCGGCCGCGCAGGCGAACGCGACAGCGACGCCCGCGGATCCCGCGACGGCGGGCGAGGTGCTGATCGCCGCCGACCTGGCCCCGGCCGAGGCCGCCACCCTCGATCCGGCGCGCGTCGCCGGGGTGGTGCTCGCGTTCGGCAGCCCCACCGCGCACGGCGCGATCCTCGCCCGCGCCCGCGGCATCCCGGCCGTGGTCGGCGTGGGACCGGCCGTCCTCGCGGTCGGCGCGGGCACACCGGTCGCACTGGACGGTGGCACCGGCGAGGTCGCGGTGGCTCCGGCCGGGCCGGTGCTGGCGTCGTTCCGGCAGCGGGGCGCCGAGTTCGCCGCGCGCCGCGACCGCGCGGCGGCCCGCGCGTCGGCACCGGCCGTCACCCGGGACGGGGTGCGCATCGCGGTGGGCGCGAACGTGGGTTCGCCCGCCGACGCCCGGGCCGCCGCGGACGGCGGGGCCGAACTGGCCGGCCTGGTCCGCACGGAGTTCCTGTTCCTGCACCGGGACACGGCCCCGGATGCGGGCGAGCAGGAGGCCGCGTACCGGCAGATCGCGGAGGCGTTGGGCGGGCGGCGCATCACCGTACGCACGCTCGACGTGGGCGGCGACAAGCCGCTGCGGTACGCGCCGACGCCCGCCGAGCCGAACCCGTTCCTCGGGGTGCGCGGCATCCGGCACGCGCTGGCCCACCCGGCGCTGCTCGCCGAGCAGTTGCTGGCGATCGTCCGGCTGGCCCGGGACACCCCGGTCGGCGTCATGTTCCCCATGATCAGCACGGTGGACGAGATGGTCCGGGCGCGCCGCCTGCTCGACGAGGCGGTCGCTCGGACCGGCGGCGTACGGCCCACCGGACTGCGCGTCGGGATGATGGTGGAGGTGCCCGCGGCCGCGCTGAAGACCGCCGCGTTCGTGCCGTACGTCGACTTCGTCAGCATCGGCACGAACGACCTGACCCAGTACGCGCTGGCCGCCGAGCGCGGCAATCCGGTGCTGGCGCCGCTCGCCGACGCTCTGGACCCGGGTGTGCTGCGGCTGATCGCCGCGGTGTGCCGCGGTGCGGGCACCCGTGTCCACGTCGGGGTGTGCGGTGAGGTCGCCGCGGACAGGACCGCGGTGCCGCTGCTGGCCGGGCTCGGCGTACGGGAGCTGAGCGTGGCGCCGCCCGCGGTGGCGGGCGTGAAGGAGGCCGTACGCGAGACCAGCCTGGCCGTGGCCGCCCGGGCCGCGGCGCGGGCCCTGCGGATGGGGGACTCCGCCGCGGTCCGTGCGGTGTTCGGGTCCGGGGGCGCGGGTACACCGCGATAATGGGCGCGGGTCCTTCCACGACGAAGGGGCAACAGATGAGTTCGCACACGTACCGGGTGACCGAGATCGTCGGCAGTTCCCCCGACGGCCTGGACCAGGCGATCCGCAACGGCATCCAGCGGGCGTCGCAGACGCTGCACAATCTCGACTGGTTCGAGGTGACCGAGATCCGCGGTCATCTGGAGGACGGCGAGATCGCGCACGTGCAGGTGACGATGAAGGTCGGGTTCCGGCTCGACGAGGGCTGACCGGGTGGTCCGCACACGGGTCCTGGTGTCCGGGGTGGTGCAGGGTGTGTTCTTCCGCGACACCTGCCGCCGTACGGCCGTGCAGCACGGCGTCACAGGCTGGGTCCGTAATCTGCCCGACGGCCGGGTGGAGGCCGTCTTCGAGGGCGAACCGGGCAGCGTGGACGCGTTGGTGGCCTGGGCCCGGCAGGGTCCGGACCGGGCCGAGGTCACCGAGCTGAGCGCCCACGACGAGCCGGCGGAGGGGCTGACCGGCTTCGAGATCCGCTGACCGCACGCCGGTCGGCGCGATGGTAGGGTGTGGGCGAATTGCCCCCCGTTGTCCGGCGCGAGCTGCGGGCCGCTGGACGACCCCTCTCCGTTGGGAGCCCAGACGATGGTGGACACCGGCGCGGCGATCTTCGTGCACCCGACGGCGGACGTCGAGGACGGCGCACAGATCGGCGCGGGAACGAAGGTGTGGCACCTCGCCCACGTGCGCGGCAGCGCCAAGGTGGGCGGCGGCTGCGTGCTCGGCCGCAACGTCTACATCGACGCCGAGGTGGTCGTCGGCGACCTCGTGAAGATCCAGAACAATGTGTCCGTCTACCAGGGCGTCACGCTGGAGGACGAGGTGTTCGTCGGCCCGTGCGTGGTGTTCACCAACGACCTGCGCCCCCGCGCGCAGAACCCCGGCTGGACGATCACCCCCACCCTGGTACGCCACGGCGCGTCCATCGGCGCCAACGCCACGCTGGTCTGCGGCATCGAGGTCGGCGCGTACGCGATGATCGCCGCCGGTTCCGTGGTCACCAAGGACGTCGCCCCGCACCAGCTGGTCGCGGGCAACCCGGCGCGGCCCATGGGCTGGGTGGACGAGCGCGGCGAGGTCATCTCCCGGCAGGCCGAACCGCCCGCGTCGATCGTCGAGCGGGTGCGGGCCGGAAAGGGTCACTGACCGGCACCGCCCGGGTGAGAGAAAGGTCAGCCGCCGATGACGACGCGGCGCACGCCCGGCCACAACGCCGGGTCGGTGATGCGCCGCCCGTCGACCAGCACCCGCACGCCCGGCACCTGAGCGGCACTCAGCGTGCGGTATTCCGGGTGGTCGGCCTGCAGCACCGCGGCGGTGACCGGTTCGTCGCGGTGCGCGGGCAGTCCCAGCGTCTCGAGTTCCTCGGCGGTGTACATCGGATCGCTGACGTACGCCTTGGCGCCCCGGCGGTGCAGCGCATCGACCGCGGCGAACACCCCGGAGAACGCGGTCTCCTTCACCCCGCCGCGGTAGGCGGCGCCCAGCACCAGCACGCCCAGCCCGTCGAGGTCACCGGCCGCGGCGGCCAGCAGGTCGACCGCGTACGCGGGCATCGCGGCGTTGACCTCCCGGGCGGCGCGGACCACCGTGGCGGACGGGTCGTTCCACAGGTACAGCCGCGGATACACCGGGATGCAGTGCCCGCCCACCGCGATGCCCGGCGTGTGGATGTGGCTGTACGGCTGGGTGTTGCACGCCTCGATGACCCGGGCGACGTCCACCCCGACCGTGTCGGCGTACCGGGCGAACTGGTTGGCCAGCCCGATGTTCACGTCGCGGAACGTGGTCTCGGCAAGCTTCGCCAGTTCCGCGGCCTCGGCGCAGCCCAGGTCCCAGACACCGTTGCGGCGGGCCAGATCGGGCCGTTCGTCGAAGTCCAGCACCTCCTCGTAGAACGCCACCGCGCGGCGGGCCGACTCCGTGTCGATCCCGCCGACCAGCTTCGGGTAGCGGCGCAGGTCGGCGAACACCCGCCCGGTCAGCACCCGTTCCGGGCTGAACACCAGGGCGAAGTCCTCCCCCGCGGTGAGCCCGGACCCCTGCTGCAGCATCGGCGCCCAGCGCCCGCGCGTCGTGCCGACCGGCAGCGTCGTCTCGTAGCTGACCAGCGTGCCCGGGCGCAGGCCCGCGGCCACGGCCCGGGTGGCGTCGTCCATCCACCCGAAGTCGGGCCGCCCCTCGGCGTCCACGAACAGCGGCACCACCACCACGACCGCATCGGCGCGCGACACCGCCGCGGTGGTGTCCGTGGTGGCGCGCAGCGACCCCGCCACCACGGCCTCTTTCAGGCGCACGTCCAGGTCGGCCTCGCCGGGGAACGGCACGGTGCCGTCGTTGACCGACTGCACCGTACGCTCGGAGACGTCCGCGCCGACCACCTCGTGGCCCTTGCTCGCGAACTGCACCGCGAGCGGCAGACCGATCTTGCCGAGCGCCACCACACAGATCTTCATCGGTTCGGACTCCTACTCGTCCACCAGGGCGCCCGGCGCGAAGTGGACCGGAGTCCCGCGGCGGGGATGCGGTACCTCCGATGCCGAGATCCGCATCGTGGCGCCGTCGCGCGCCGACGACAGCACCGCGGCGGCCACCTCGACCGTGCGCAGGCCCTCGCGCAGCGACACGATGCCGCTGTCCTTGCCGTCGACCGCGTCCCGGAACAGCTCGTGTTCGACCAGCAGCGGTTCCCGCTTGGGCAGCGCGTACCGGATCATGTCGCCCTGCGAGACGCCGACGAACGTCCGCAACGCCTCCCACTCGGTGGAGATCGCGGCGTTGGCGTAGAACGTCAGGTCGGCCGTGAGCGTGTCGGCGACGTAGCAGCCGCGGTCGCCGGTGACCACGGTCGAACGTTCCTTGAGCGGGCTGAGCCAGTTCACCAGGTGATTGACCACCGCGCCGTCGGCGAGTTGCCCGACCGCGGCCAGCATGTCCTCGTGCGGCCGGCCGCTGCGCGACGCGGTACGCGCCGCGATCGACACGTACTCCTGGCCGGTCACCCAGCTCGTGAGGTCGATGTCGTGGGTCGCCAGGTCCAGCACCACACCCACGTCCGAGATCCGGTGCGGGTACGGGCCCTGCCGCCGGGTGACCACCTGGAACACTTCTCCCAGCTCGGCGGCCTCCAGCCTCGTCCGCAGGCTGCGCAGCGCCGGGTTGTACCGCTCGATGTGGCCCACCCCCGCAACCAGGCCCCGCGACTCGAACGCCTCGACCAGCCGGCGCGCCTCGTCGACCGACAACGCCAGCGGCTTCTCGATCAGCGCGCACACGCCGTGGGCCGCCAGTTCCAGCCCCACCGGTTCGTGCACCGCGGTCGGGCACGCCACCACCGCGTAGTCCAGCCCGAGCGCCAGCAGGTCCGCCAGCTCCGCCACGACCGGCACGCCCAGCAGCCCGCCGGGATCGCCCGCCGGGTCATGGACCCCGACGAAGTCCACGCCGTCCAGCCCGGACAGCACCCGCGCGTGGTTGCGTCCCATCGCGCCCAGCCCGATCAGGCCCGCGCGCAGCTTGCGGCCCCCGGCGCTCATGCCGCCACCGCCACACCGTCGACCGCCGTGGCGATCCGCGCCAGCTCGGCCTCCGTCAGCGACGGAAACACCGGCAGCGACAGCACTTCACGAGCCGCCCGGTCCGTTTCCGGCAGCGGTCCGCGTACACCCTCGGCATTCACGTACGGGCGCAGCCGGTGAATCGGCGTCGGGTAGTACACCGCGCTGCCGACCCCCCGCTCGCGCAGCCCCTGCTGCACCGCGTCACGGTCACCGCGCACCCGCACCGTGTACTGGTGATAGACGTGGTATGCCCCGTCGGCCACCGCCGGGGTCACCGCCCGGGTGATGGCGGCGTCGAGATACTTCGCGTTCGCCCGCCGCTGCCGGGTCCATTCCGGCAGTTGCCGGAGCTGCTCGCGGCCGACCGCGGCGGCCACATCGGTCATCCGTACGTTGGCGCCGACGATCTCGTTGGCGTACCGCTGCTCCATCCCCTGATTGCGCAGCAACCGCAACGTACGGGCCAGTTCCGCGTCCGCCGTGGTGACCATGCCGCCTTCCAGCGAATGCATGTTCTTCGTCGGATAGAAGCTGAAACAGCCGGCCGCGCCGAACGTCCCGGCCGGGCGCCCGCCCAGCGCCGCGCCGTGCGCCTGGGCCGCATCCTCCACCACCGCCAGCGAGTACCGCTGCGCCACCGCCATGATCTGGTCCATCGCGGCCGGATGACCGAACAGATGCACCGGCATGACGGCCGCGGTCCGCGCGGTCACCGCCGCCTCCACCGCCGCCGGGTCGAGGCAGAAGCTCGCGGAATCGATGTCGGCGAACACCGGCTCGGCGCCCACCAGACGCACCGCGTTCGCGGTCGCGGCGAACGAGAACGACGGCACCACCACTTCGTCTCCCGGGCCCAGCCCGAGCGCGAGCAGACTCAGATACAACGCCGAGGTGCCGGAGTTCACCGCCACGCAGTGCCGGCCCGCGACCAGCTCCGAGAACTCCTGTTCGAACGCGGCGACCTCGGGCCCCTGCACCACCATGCCGCTGCGCAGCACCCGCACGGCGGCCTCGATCTCCCGCTCGCCGATCACCGGCCGGGTGGGCGGGATGACGTCATTGCTCCCTGGCATGGCTACCTTCCTGCTGTGGCCACCGCGGTGCCGATGGTGACGAGTCGTCTCGGTGTGCCGCCTCCGAGCTCAGCTCCGTCTCGATGAGGCGCGAAAGGAGCAACGACGCTGGGGGTGGTTGAGATCCGGACTCCGGCATGAGCCGATTGCCACCACCGGTCGACCTCCGATCGACGGCGCCATGATCGCCGCCGGATCCGGATCTGCCCGGGGAAGACAGGGCCACTCCATCGAACGGGGGAATGTCATCCGTCCTCATCTGTCCAGCGTGTCGACTGTCAGAGCGCGGACGTTGAAGAGCGCGACACCGGGTCAAAGGCGGAGGGTGCCCGTTCAATGAAGGTTGTCAGCATCGTCGGGGCGCGCCCTCAACTGGTCAAACTCGCCCCGATGTCGGCCGCGTTCACGACGGCAGGACACGATCATGTCATCGTGCACACCGGCCAGCATTACGATGCCGACCTCTCGGACGTCTTCTTCTCCGGCCTGGACATCCCCGATCCCGACATCAACCTGGGGATCGGCTCGGGCAGCCACGGCGCACAGACCGGCGCCTGCCTCAGCGCACTCGACCCGGTCCTGCAGGCGCAACGCCCGGACTGGGTGCTGGTCTACGGTGACACCAACTCCACCCTCGCCGGAACGCTGTCCGCGGTGAAGATGCACCTGCCGGTGGCGCATCTGGAGGCGGGCCTGCGGTCGTTCAACCGCCGGATGCCTGAGGAACACAACCGGGTGCTCACCGACCACGCCGCGGACCTGCTGCTGGCCCCGACCGAGGAGGCCGTGCGGCACCTGGCGGCGGAAGGGCTGCAGGAACGCACCGCCCTGGTGGGTGATGTGATGGTCGACGTCTGCCTGCGGATGCGCGACGCGATCCGCGAACGCCGGGTGGCCGTCCCGCCGCTGCCGGGCGGGATCGACGCGGAAGAGCCGTACGTTCTCGCGACTCTGCATCGCGCCGAGAACACCGATGATCCGAGACGACTCGAAGCTCTCGCCCAGGCCTTGGCGGATCTGCCGCTTCCGGTGCTGCTTCTGGCCCACCCGCGCCTGCTGTCCCGGGCGGACGAACACGGCCTGAAGCTGGAGCGCGGCGCGGTTCACGTCGGCCGCCCCTTGCCGTATGCGGGCATGGTTGCCGCCGTGCTGGGCAGCACGGCGGTGGTGACCGACTCCGGAGGACTGCAGAAGGAGGCGTACCTCCTCGGCCGCCCGTGCACCACGTTGCGGACCGAGACGGAGTGGCCGGAGACCCTCACCGGTGGCTGGAACGTTCTGATCGACAACCCGAGCATCCTGGGCGCCACTCGGTGGGCGAGGACCGTGTCGCGACCGGCACCGACGACCCACCGCGGGCAGCCGTACGGCGACGGAACGGCGGCGCGGCGAGCCGTGGAGGTGCTGGAGCAACGCGTGTGACCATGACCGGTGGCTGTCGGCTGGCCCGGTCTGCTCCATCAAACGAGGGAACTCACTCACCACACCGGATCTTGCCTGTCGATCGTTGGACACTGGCAATGGGAAGCGCACGCCCACGGTCCGACCCAGCCGAAGAAAGAGTCACCAACGTTGAGCCACCTTAGCGCCGCGCCGCGGCTGGCCGTCATTGTTGCCAACAGCATCACGGGCGACTCACGGGTCCAGAAGGCCGCGATAGCCGCAGCACGCGACGGCTGGGATGTCACGCTGATCGGACGAAGCGTTTCGAAGCAACCGGAAGAATCAGCCATGGGGCCGATCAAGGTTGTTCGTCTGATCCTGCCGGACAACTACCGGAGGTATCGGCGGCGTAAGCAACGGAGCTGGCGTTCCCTGGTGACTCAAGCCGGCCTGCCGGATCGGGCTACGTACCGGCGTTATCGAAACGGCCACCATGCTTGGCTGTGGTGTCAGGAGAGCCGGCTGGCAACCGCCACCGGGACCGATGCGCTGCTGAACCCCGCCCGCCGGGTGTGGATGAAGACGCGGCACGACATCTTCCGATTCCGGCGACGAATGTGGGGTTGGGAACACTCGCGGACCAGCAGCGGCGATCGCATCACGGGCGACTGGCGCCGAGATCTTCCGGAGCAGGTGGATTGCGATCACGCGTTCGTGACGGCGCTCGAGGAATTGGCGCCGGACGTCATTCACGCCAATGACATCACGATGATCAGCACTGCCGCCCAGGCCGTCGCTCGACTCCGGCAACGAGGCCATCAGGTCCGCTGGCTGTACGACGCACACGAGTACGTCCGGGGCACGGTGTGGACCCGGCCCCGGCAGGCTCACTCCTTTCCGGCCATGGAAAAGGAGTTCATCCGTCAGGCTGACGCGGTGGTCACGGTCTCGCCGGAACTCGCGGAGCTGTTGCGTGCGGACTATGGCCTGCCCCAGGTACCGCTGGTCGTGCGTAACGCACCGATCCGGGAGGTGATCGGCAAGGATCTCGGCGCCCTGTCGGTACGCCATGTCGCGGGCCTGGATGCGGCGATCCCACTACTGGTGTATGTCGGCTGGATATGCGCGGAGCGCGGGCTGGGCACAGCCGTACGCGCGTTGACCGAGCTGCCCGAGTTCCATCTGGCCATCGTCGCCAACTCCAACAACGAGGAGCTCGAGTCGCTGCTGCTGCTCGCCGGCGAGCTCGGCGTACGGGAACGGATTCACGTGGTCCCGTATGTTCCGCAGCACCTCGTCGCCGACTACCTTGCCTCCGCCGACCTCGGGATCATCTGTTCCCAGCACACGCCCAACTACGAGAACTCGCTGCCCACGAAGATGTCGGAATACCTGCACGCTCGGCTGCCGGTGGTGGCCAGCGACCTGCGGGTACTGCGCGAGTTCGTCGAACAGCACGGGCTCGGCGTGGTATTCACCGCCGACGACGCATCGAGCTTCGTCGGCGCCGTGCGCCGGGCATTCGCGGACCGAGACGTGTTGGCGTCGCACATCACCGAGGACCTGCTGGATGAGCTGTCGTGGGAACAGCAGAGTGCGGGGCTGGTGGAGCTGTACCGGCGGATCGCCCCCCGTACACCAGAGACCAGCCGCCCGGATGTCTCGTGGACGGTGAACGAACGCGCCGCGGACCCGGCCGCTTCCCTCGCCGATGAGGCATCCGCACCTCCCCGATGGCGGCCGCTGGCAACCACCGGGATACGCCTGGGGATCGGGCCGGCCAACTTCGCCGGCCAGGCCGCCGCGTTCGCTCAATCGGTGTGCCGGATGCGCTCGGACGTTTCCGCCGAAGTGTTCATGTACGCCTCGGCGACCGGCTTCGGATTCCCGGCCGACGTCTACCTCGACAAGGCGAAGGTGCGCAGCGTCGAACTGCAGGTCGATCAGGTGCGACGCGTCCGCGGACGGTACACCCACCTGATCGCGGACGGCTTCCGTCCCGTCTTCGGTTACCTCAACGGCACCGACATCGGCGCGGATCTGCCCATGCTGGCCTCCGCCGGCATCAAGGTGGCCCTGCTCGGGCACGGCAGTGAGGTCCGGCATCCGGCGCGACACCTTGCGCAGCACCCGTTCTCCCACTTCCGGGACGCACCCGACGGCATTGTCGAACGCCTGACGGAAATCACCGAGCGGAACCGGGAGATCGCCGAGCGGAGCGGTCTGTCTATTTACGTCACGACGCCCGACCTGCTCGACGACCTGCCGATAGCAAGGTGGACGCCGTTGGTGATCGACACCGATGCCTGGCGGTGCGACCGGCCGGTGATGGAACGCGTACGGCCCGTGGTCCTGCACGCCCCCTCGGCCCAGTGGACCAAGGGCACCGTGCACATCATGCCGGTCCTGGAGGACCTGGACCGCCGTCGCGTCATCGAGCTGCGGCTCGTCGAAAAGGTGTCGTGGGCCGAGATGCGCCGCCAGATCCACGACGCCGACGTGGTCATCGACCAGTTCACCACCGGCGCGTACGGCGCGCTGTCCTGCGAGGCGATGGCGGCGGGCCGGCCGGTCGTGGCGTACCTCAGCGACCGCGTGAAGAACACGATCGGGCCGGACCTGCCGATCGTCGAGGCGACGCCGGCGACTCTGGCGGAAACGCTGGAGAATCTGCTCGCCGACCGGGATCGCGCCGCAAAGCTCGGCCTGGCATCGCGCGACTTCGCCGTGAGATACCACAGCGGCGAATACACGGCGCAGGTGCTGTCGGACTTCCTCACCTGAAATTCGGGTCGACACTCCGGGTGCGGTCGGTGCTAACGTACCGGCCGCACCGAGAGGAGAGATCGTGCCCAGGCTCAACCAGATCATTGCGGTGGAGAAGGGCGTCAAGAGCAAGTCCTTCGCGGATTTGACCGAGGCGCACCAGGCCGTGCAGAAGACCGCCCCGCTGGCCGGCATCTCGCGCACCTACCAGCCCAAGGACGAGGAGGGCGAGCAGCTGCCGCCCGAGTCGACCCGGGTGCAGATGAAGGCTGAGGACATCCTGCGGCAGGCCGCGACCACGCTCACCCGCCTGTTCGACGTCACCGCCACCAAGGACTGGACCAACTGTACGGCGCGAGCCGACGTGGTGGTCGACGGCCGGACCATCGCCGCCGCCGTACCGGTGTCGTACCTGCTGTTCCTGGAGAAGCAGCTCGTCGACCTGCACACGTTCGTGAAGAAGCTGCCGGTGCTCGACGCGGCGGAGACGTGGGTGCGCGACGACTCGACGGACAGCTGGCGGACCGAGCCGGTACGCACGATCCGTACCAAGAAGGTGCCGCGCAACCACGTCAAGGCCGAGGCCACGGAGAAGCACCCGGCCCAGGTCGAGGTCTACTACGAGGACGTCGCCGTCGGGTACTGGACGACGGTGAAGTTCTCCGGTGCGCTGCCCGCCAAGCGGGTCAACGAGATCCTCGACCGGGTGGTGGCGCTGCAGACCGCGGTCAAGTTCGCCCGGGAGGAGGCCAACAACACGGAGGCCGACGACCAGCGGATCGGCGCGGCCGTCTTCGACTACCTGTTCGCGTAGTCGTCACGGATTCCCCTGTGGGAGCGCAGGGGTGCGCCGCATCAGGCGCAAAGCTGAAGGTGAAGCCGAAGCTGACAATCCGTGGTCCCAGTGCGGGTTCGAGCCCCGCCCCCGGCACCATTCCGGCCGGGGTAGCCCAACTGGCAGAGGCAGCCACGATCAAACTCAGATTCTCGCTCCAACTTCAGCATTCGTCACCGAACACCGGGTCGACCGGACGCAGACGATGATCGTCGGATGCTGGTTCAAGTCCAGCCCGCTGCTCCAACATGCGGCGGTAGTTTAAAGGCAAAACCCGACGTCGTAACGAATGATCTGCGGCCTTAAATGTGCTGGTGTTGGGAATTCGGTGACAACCTGAGGCCCGGGGATTGGACATATCCCCGGGCTTCGCCATGTCCGGCGAAACGTACGGGCTGCGCATCCGGCCGGCCGTTGCTAGCATGCCCGCTCCATCCCCCACAGCGAACGGCTGGAGCTTCGACCGTGCGGCGTCTCTGCTTGTCGACACTGGTGTTTCTGGTGTTGTTTCCGATCACTCTCGTGACCACCGGTGCGCCCGCATCCGCCGCAGCCGCCTCCCTGACCGTCGCCACGTACGACCGCACCGGGGCGAAGGTCGCCGCGAAACTCCACCTCGTCAACACGGAAACCAACAACAACTACACGGCCACCGGGAACAAGGCGAAGGCACTGCCCAAGGGCACGTACGCCGTCCTGGCGGACATCTGGACGTCCCACGATCAGACCCAGACCATCGGCGGCCAGATCGTCACGGTGTCCGGCACCACCAGGAGCACGATCGACGCCCGCCGCGGCCGGGCGCTACGGATCTCCCTCGACAAGGATCCCGGAGCAGTGTTCGACCGGGAAATGAGCGCGCGGATCTGCCTGCGGGACAGCTTGACGACCCTCGACGGGTGGGGCGCCCCGGGAAAGCTTTTCGTGATTCCCAATGGGTCCCGGCTGCTTCGGTTCGCGTACTCGGCAGCCTGGGTCGCCCCGGACGCCCACGAGTCGTACGTCGTGGCAGGGCGCACCGGCGCGACTGTCCCGACGGCGATGGGCCACACCTTCCGGACAGCCTCGCTGGCCACGGTCAAAGGCGCCTTCAAGAGCGGCCCCACGGTCGCCGAGTACGCCGACCTGACCCTGACCGAACAGGGCTCGTGTGCCACCAGCGGACACAACATTTCCTCGGTCGACTTTCCGGGCACGACCACGGTGCATGCGTCGGCCGGTACCTGGGAGTTGGGTGGGTTCCTGAACGCATTCAAGGAAACCGGCGAGAGCACAAACCTCGGATACATGCTGCCGCACACGTTCACCGCGGCCGCGGGCAGGTCCTACCGGCAGAGCTATTTCAATTCGGCGTGGGGCCCCGCCTGGGATCTGCCCGTTCTACGCAACGGCGGCATCGAATTCCTCTCGGAGTCGATGTTCAGCGATCCGATCATGGGGGCCGAGGGCATGGACGACGTCCAGCGCTCCCGGATCACCCTGTACGACGCCAGGCATCGGGTGGTCAAGGCGCGGTGGCGGACCAACCAGGGTGGTCGATGGTCGGCCGCCCCGTTCAGCGCGCGGACGAAGACCAAGGGGTGGTACACCCTGCAGGTCAACGCGCGACGGCAACGACAGCCGGGGCTGCGCATCCCGGTAGCACCACTGTCGCCCCGGACCGACGCGGTGTTCCACCTGAAGATCGACCCGAAGGGGGCACCCCGGTTCGCCGACGTGATCCTGCCTCGGATGGTGCCCGCAGGGCTGAGCCCCACGAACAGCGCGGCGCCGGGCACCAGCACGGTGGTGAGCATCCGGCCGGATCGGCATCGCGTGTACGAGGACTACCGGATGGGCCCGGTGAAGGCCAGGACCGTGACCGTGTACGCGTCCTTCGACGACGGCCGCACCTGGCGGGCGACGCCCGTGCGCAAGGTGGGCGCGACCTGGCAGGCCGTCGTCAGGAACGCGGGCGCAAACGGGTACGTGAGTCTGCGATCACGTCTCACGACGACCAGTGGGCAATGGACCGAGTCGACCGTCTACCGGGCGTACCGCCTCGGCTGAGTCAATCGCCGCCGCCGGCGGATCGATTCGGCTCCCGATCGACCACGATTCCTTCGGCCTCCAGGAAGGATCTGAGCGCGTCGGCCAAGGCTTGCACCTTGTCATCCTCTACGAAGGCGTAGCCGCGTTCCGAGAAGCAATACGTGACCTGCTCCGCGATCGCCACCATCGGATCATCGTCCTGGGCGTCCATGGCATCATCCAGTCTCGACTCGGCGGCCGGTGAATCCGCCCGCTCATGGCACAGCATGATGCGGCCGATGCCGTTGTCAGGTAGACAACTCCCCCTTGGCGAGCAGACAACCGATTCCCGTCGAGCAGAGCCGTCCACTCCCGAGTGCACCGCTGCACTGCTTCCGAGTGAACATGGGCTTCGCGGTTTGCTTCGCCGCGCCGCCCGCGAGTAGGTATGCATGGCCGCCTTCTGCCCGCGGCTGAGGAGTGAATCGTGTTCTACGGCCGGGAGAAGCTGGAAGCGCTGGTCACCCGCCTGATCCGGGTCGATCCGCGCCAGGCCGTACCCATGGCGGCGGGTCCGGTGGTCGCGCTGGAGGGCTCCGGCGGCTCGGGCCGCAGTGCCGCGCTGCGCCTGCTGGCCGATCAGCACGCCGCCGCCCTGCCGGTGGCGATCCTCGACGCGGTGGCCGACGCGACGAAGACCAGCACGTTCGACGAGGTGTCGATCCTGCTGCTGTCGGCCGCGGCGGATCTCGCGAAGCCACCGTCCGGTTTCGGCCGCATCCCGTTCCACCGGTTGTTCCTGGGGCACCTGGCGCTGGCCCAGCAGATCGATCCGAACGCTACCCCCGAGGAGCGGCGCGCCGTCATGGCGGGCGCGCTCAAGAGCTACCGCAAGCGTCGGGCGAGCGCCGAGCTGATCGGCCAGGTGCTGTCCGAGGTGGCGGTGGAGACGGTGAACCAGGCCGCCGGGACGACCGTGCCGGGTCTGGGCACCGCGTTGCGGCCCCTGGCCACCTCTTTGACCCGGACCAGGCTGACCCGCGGATCCGCCCTCAAGCGCGCGGAGCAGTGGTACGTGGACCGGCTGACCGACGGCCGGACCACCCCGGCGGCCGCGCTCGCCCGGCTGCACCGCTGGTGGCAGTCCGAGGCGGCCCGCGGCGAGGTGGAGGAGATGCTCGTCCGGGCGTTCCTGGCGGATCTGCACGCGGCGGCCACCGGGCGTTTCCGGCGTTCCGGCTGGCGGCATTGGCGCGCCGAGCTGCTGCTCGACAACGCGGACTGCCCGGCGGGCCAGCGGCTTCTGACGCTGCTCGGCGATGCTCGCAACGACCAGGCGGTCCCGCCCGCCCCGCTCGCGGTCGTCGCCGCCAGCGGGGGTGACCCGCTGCTCGCTCCGGTGGCCTGCGCCGCGGACAGCCGTTCGCTGGGCGAGGCGGAGGCGGCGGCACTGTCCGACGAGGACCTGTATGCGGTGAAGTGGCTGCGGATCACCCTGCCGCCGCTGTCCGGCAACGAGACCGCCGCCGCGGTGCGGGACAAGGACATCTTCGACGAGGTCGGGGTTCACCGGGTCGCCCGGGTCGTGCACCGGCTCGCCGAAGGGCACCCGCTGGCCACCAAGCTGCTGCTGGACGCGCTGGCCCGCCAGACGGATCTGTTCCACGACGTCGACAAGCTGCTGGACGGCGAGCCGGCCGACCCGGACGCGCACCGGGCCCGTTCGCTCGCGGACGAGATCCTGCGGGAGATGACGGAACGGACCCACGCGGCGATCCGGCCCAGCGGCGCGTTCCGGGACACGTTCGTGACGCTGGCGGCGGCCCGGGACCTGGACGAGGCCGACCGGATGACCCGTACCGATCATCTGCGGACGGCCCGGGCGCACGACCTGCTCGTGGCGCTGAGCGACACGTGGTGGCCGGTGGGTGCGGGCGGTGCGCGCCGCATGGCGGCGCCGGCCCGCTTCCTCGCGCTGCGCGAGCTGGCCGCCCGGCCGCCGGGCCATCCGCATTCCTGGACCAAGGTTTTCCGTACGCTGCTGGAGCTGGCCGTGAAGGACCTGACGACCGCGGCGCCGGAGGCGGAGCCGCGCTTGCGCACCGCGTTGCTGCACCACCAGCTGGCGTTGGGCGAGGTCCGTTCCGTGGCGGCCACGCTGGCGCATCTGCTGCCCGGCATGCCGGCGTCCGCGTGGCTGGGTGTGCTCGACGAGATCGTGGCCACCCCGGATCCGGCCGACACGCTGTCCGGTGGTGCCGACGATCTCGCCGACTTCTTCGATCCGCTCCAGCAGGCCATCGGACGCCTGGTCGTGGCGCTGCGGCGGCTCGACGACCCGCGGCTGACCGACCCGGACGTCGTGGCGGACCTGCGGCTGCTCGTCGCCGACCAGTACCGGGACGTGGCCCGGGCCGCAACCCACCAGTCGCGGGAGTACCGCATCCGCGCCACCCGGTACGAGCAGCCCCTCATCGCGGAGTAAGACCCGCACCGGCTCCCTGAAGGCTCGAAAGGGTGGACGCCATGCCCGTCACCACCATCGCACGTCCCGGCCTGGCCCCGTCCCGGCCGTTGTGGAAGCGGCCCGCCACCTGGATCACGGTCGTGGTCGTCGCGGTGGCGGCGTTGACCGTCGCCGGGGTACGGCTGCAGCCACGGCACTGGAACTCCTGTCACGCCTTCTCCCGCGCATACCTGCACGTGTGGCCCCGCGGCGGTGACTGCGTCGGGGTGACCGACGGCGGAACCCCGATCGACGCGGCGTTCGGTGCCGAGCTGGGCGGTCGCTTCGGTGCCCTGCTCGAGGCGATCCACGCCGAGAACGAGCGGGTCGAGGCGGGTCGCGTCGACACGCCGGGCAGCGCCACCGACTGCACCAGCACCGCGGGCAGCTTCGTCGACGTGGCCTCGCTCGCGCCGTGGCGTTCCGGGCTGGCGGGTGGCCGGGCGTTCCACCAGCTGGCGGGCATGTACGTCGCACAGTGGCAGGCGAACCACCTGCGCCAGCCGGGCGGGTGTGTGCCGTTCATCCGGCTCCTGGTCGCCGACCCGGGCGAGGACATGAACGGATGGTCGGAGGTCGTCGACGAACTGTCCACGTACGACCGGCTGGTGGCGGTGGTGGGGCTGGCGCTCAGCCGTACCCAGATGATCGAGGCCGCGCGGACGTTGAACGGGCGCGGCATCCCGGTGGTGGCGGACCTGGTGACCGCGGACGGGTTCGACCGCAGCAACTTCGCGGGTGTCCCCGCGGTCTGTCACCCGCCGCAGAGCACGACCGGCAGCCTGAGCATGTTCTACCGGATCGCCTACCCCAACCAGCGGTACTTCGACCAGCTCGGCGGCTACCTGCGCAGTGTGGGCCTGCTCGGGCGGGGCCGGGCGGTGCAGGTCACCCAGGACGGGTACGCCCAGGACCAGTTCGCCTGCACCAATGTGGAGCACGTCAACGGTCTGCTCGACCCGGCGCCGGACCCGATCACGTTCGAGTTGAGCAGCGACGGCAACGATCCGACCGGCCAGATCCTCACCAAGGTGGCGCCGATCTGCACCGACCCCGCGGTGCGGACGGCGTTCTACACCGCCCGGGCGGTCGACCTGGCCAACTTCATCCTGGCGCTGGACCGGGCGTGCCCGCGGGGCATCACGATCGCCGCGGGCACGGACACGACCCGGCTGCTCACGCCGGAGGTGTCGCATGCGCTGGAGATGCAGCGGCGGGCCGCCCTGCAGGTGTTGCGCACCGGCAACGTCAAGGTCTTCTTCCCGGCCACCACCAGCGCCGCACAGCTCGCGGGTACGCCGGGGTTCGACAACTTCAAATCCGCGTTCACCGGGGCGTTCGCGGGTACACCGCATGCGGATCTGTTCCCGTTCTCCGACGCGGAGCTCGCGGACACGTGGGCGGTCAACGCGCACGACGCGATGTTCATGACGGCGGGCGCCGTGCACGCGCTGGACACCAACAAGCAGGCGTACGAGCCGGGGCATGTCGCCAGCAACCTCAGCAGTTTCGAGATCCGCGACGCGGCGCAGGGGACGTTGCGTTTCGACCGCAACGGCACGCGGGTGGGCACTCCCGTCGTGCTGCGGCTGTGCTCGGACGGGGTCGCGCCGTCGACCCAGCCGGCGATTGCCGGGTTGCCGACGCCGTGCCCGGGTGATCGCCGGTAGGTCGTCCACTGTCGAGCGTCACGGGCGGTGGGGGTGCGCGCAGTTGACCGAATCGTCGTGAAAGTAAACAAAGATTTTGCAATGGGACATCCACGTCGGCGCATCCCGTCGGTAGGCTTACCACGGCACTACGGACCGTCGGACGCTCGGTTACCTAGTGCTGAACATCGGTGTTGACCTTCAATGGACCGCAGGGGCCGGAGCCGGTTGCGCGGGCTCGGTATGCGTGCGGACCGGCGACGGCGCTACCCGTGGTGGAGGTGGCATCCCGAATGCATGACGAGGTCCTCGGCCTGCTGGACAAGCACTTGGCCGAACTCCACGCCCTCCGGGGCGAGCTCGCCCGTCAGCGCACCGTTGTGCCCGGCGAGCGGCGGCGTGTCGCGGCGGCCACCGCCGGGTCCGCCCGCCGGTACGCCCAGGCGTTGATCCAGGTGCTGGGCCGCGACGACGGCGACGACCTCCCGCGTCGCCCGGCGCGGTAAGCCCGGCCGGGCGGCGGCCAGGCCCGACGCAACGGCGCGCCGGGCGGATCATCATCCGGTGGTATCGAGACAGCGGTCGTCGGGGTCGATGGTGCGCATGATGCGCCCCGGCTGATCGCCCTGAGGTGCCGCTGCTGCGCCTTCGTGAGCGGGTCGAAACCAGGCTGGCGCGTCAGCGGACGACGCCGCGAGCGTCGGCGGGCACCCAGTCGGCGTACGACAGGTCCAAGCCTGACGATGACACCGGCTGCCCGCAGCGCTCGCACACGAGCCGGGCGTGCAGGTCACCGCCGCAGTCGCGGTGCCGGGTCAACCGCGGCGGACCGGCGGGACCGGCGAGGTGCCGGTCACCCCAGTGCATCAGGCTCAGGATCGGTACGCCAAGCTCGCGGCCTTTGGGGGTCAGCTCGTACCGGAAACGCTCGGGGCGCTCGCAGTAGCGGACCCGCTCCAGCACGCCCGCCTCGACCAGCCGTTTGAGCCGGTCGGCCAGCACGTTGCGCGCCACGCCGAGGCTGTGCTGGAACTCCTCGAAGCGGCTCAGCCCGTTCAGTGCGTCGCGCACCACGAGCAGCGTCCACCGCTCGCCGAGCACCTCCAGCGTGCGGGCCACCGAGCAGACCTGGTCCTCGTACGTCCTGCCGAGCATGCCCGCCACTCTACCCCTCCGGGTTGCGTGATGAAACCTGCCTGATCTATGGTCCGTTTCATCAAACAACTAACCACCTCCGGGAGCGGGTCATGACCACGCAAACCCTTACGGCGACGCATCCCTGGCGTACGTTCCTGTTCGTCTCGATCGGTGTCTTCGCCTCCCTGCTCGACCTGTTCATCGTCAACATCGCCTTTCCCGACCTGCAGCGCGAATTCGCCGGTGCCGGGCTGTCCGAGCTGTCCTGGGTGCTCAACGGGTACGCGATCGTCTTCGCCGCCCTGCTCGTGCCCGCCGGCCGCATGGTCGACCTGTACGGCCGCAAACGCGGCTTCGTCCTCGGCCTCACGATCTTCACCGGCGCGTCGCTGGCCTGCGCTGCGGCCGGTTCCGTGGAAACGCTCACCGCGGCCCGGCTGCTGCAGGGCGCCGGCGCGGCCATCCTCGGGCCCGCCTCGCTCGGCGTGGTGCTGCCCGCGTTCGCGCCGCGGTCCCGACCGGCCGTGATCGCGGCCTGGGCCGCGGTCGGCGCGGTGGGCGCGGCGGCCGGCCCGCCGCTCGGCGGCCTGCTGGTGCAGGCGGACTGGCGGTGGGTCTTCCTGGTCAACGTGCCGCTCGGCCTGATCTCGATCTGGTACGCGGCCCGCCACCTGCCGGAAAGCCGCGACCCGCGGGGCGGGCGCCTGCCCGACCTCGTCGGCACGCTCGCGCTCATGGCCGGGATCGGCGCGCTCACCCTGGCCCTGGTCAAGGGACGCGCGTGGGGCTGGACGGACACCCGCACCGGCGTCGTGTTCGCGCTCGCCGCCGCGGCGACCGCCGTCGCCGTGTGGCGATCCGCGCGCCACCCCGTGCCCGTGCTCGAACTGCCGATCCTGCGGGTGCCGTCGTTCGCGCTCGCGGTCGCCTCGGCGATGGCGTTCTTCGCGGCGTTCTCGGCGCTCATCCTGTCCGGGGTGCTGTTTCTGACCCAGGTGTGGGGGCACTCGGTCCTGCGGGCCGGGCTGGAACTGACCCCGGGACCGCTCGCCGCACTGGTGGCCGCGGCCGTGGCGAGCCGGCTCGGGCCACGCATCGGCTTGGGCACGGTCGGCGCGCTCGGCGGCGCACTGGTGGCCGCCGGCATCGGGCTGAACGCCGTCCGGCTCGGCCTGACCCCGGACTACCTCGGCACGTACCTGCCCGGTCAGGTCATCGGCGGGCTCGGCGTGGGGTTGGCCATGCCGTCGTTCACGGCCGTGGCGGTGACCGCGGTCGGCACCGCCCGGTTCTCCACCGCGATCGGCATCTCGTCGATGTTCCGGCAGGTCGGCGGCGCGCTCGGGGTGGCCGCGTTCGTCGCGATCCTGGGTACGCCCGCGCCGGGCGACGCGCTGGACGCGTTCCGGGACGGGTGGGCGTTCATGGTGCTCGCCGCGCTGACCGGTGGCCTGCTGATGCTCGGCACCCGATTCGCCCCGGCGGCGCCGCTCAGAGATTGAGCGTGGACTGCACGCTCTTGACCGTGGCGAGCACCGGGTCGTTCGCGGGCATCTCCAGCGGGCACTTCTCCTGGCCGTACGGGTTGTACTGCACGACGCTCCACACGTTGACGCCCGCGACCGCCGGGTAGGCGGTGTACCTGGTCAGCTTCTGGCGGATCGCGGCGTCGCGGGCGGTGACGCTGGTCCGGCAGCCCGCCCCGGCCTGGATCCCGGTCTCACCGATGATCACCGGCTTGCCGAGCGGGGCCATCTGGGCGAGCACCGTCGCGAGGTGACCGGTGACGATCGCGTTGCTGTTGTTCCAGTCGTACTCGTACTCGTGCAGCGAGGCGACGTCGATGTTCGGCGAGGCGTGAACGGTGGCGTAGTTGCCGGTGCCCTTCATGTCCTCGGACAGCGCGCCGGTGCCGACCAGGTGGTTCGGGTCGATCGACTTGATCTTCGCGGCGGTCGCGTCGAAGAAGCCCTTGACCATCGCGTCGGTGTACGCCGACGACGAGAACGACCCCGGCTCGTTGATCATCTCCCACATCGCGACCGTGGGGTTGTCCTTGTACCGGGAGACGACGGTCGTGACCCACGGCAGGTAGTTGGTCCGGTAGCCGGAGGTGTACCAGGCGGTCGACTTGTCGCCGCCCTCGGGCGTGACCGCACCGTCGTGCTCACCGCAGTAGTTGCGGCCGTCCGCGAGCGTGAAGATGACCTTCTGCCGGTACTTCGCGGCGGTCGCCACGATCCGGTCCAGCGGCGCGGTGCCGAACGGCTGGAACGCCCACGTGCGGGTCACCGTGTTCGGAGCCAGCCGGGCGAAGTAGTCGGCCAGCTGGGCGTCACTCCAGGCCGGGCCGTCACAGCCGGACATGCCGTACGCGTTGAGGCCGACGTACTTGAACGGCTTGCCGTCGAGCATGAGCGCGGTCCCCTGGCGGGAGACGAACCCGGCCGGTGCCTTGCCCTCGGCGACCGGCGGCGCGGCCGATGCGGGCGGGGTGACGGGTGCCGGCGCGGCCGCAGCGGGGCCCGAGGCGACCACCCGGTCGAGGTCGACGAAGCGGTTGCACGTGCGGGTGCCGTACTGGTTGAGGAACGTGACCCCGATCCGGTGCCGGCCGGGCGCCCAGGAACCGGTGAACGTGTAGGTGCTCCAGCGGGTCGCCGACACGGTGGCCAGACCGGCCTGCCGGCCGTCGACGGTCACCCGTACCCGAGGGGTGGCGTCCTTCGTGCCGCACCGGCCGCCCATCGCGGTGACCTGCAGGCGGTTGGCCCGCATCGGGGTGGTGATCGAGCCGGCAGCGGTCGCGTTGTGCCAGATCGCCAGCGCGGCACCGCCGGAGGCCCGGTTGTCGCGGTAGGTGCCGCCGTGCGCGGACGAGATCGCCAAGCCCTCGGCCTGCACCGACACCGCGGACGTCGAGGCGGCAGCAGGCAGCGCGGTGAATGTGACTGCGGTCACAGTGGAGGCGGCGGTCGTGGCGAGAATCAGCCGGACCCGGCGCGACCCCGCGCGGGAATCGCGGTGGTGCGGGGTTCCGGTGGCACTGCGACGCGTCTGATCCATGTCCTCGCCTGGCGAAGCGACGGCCACCGGGATGCCATCACCGCACCGCGGTGTGATGTCGCGGTCGTGGACGGGATCGTCCGTGCCCGGTGTTGCCGCTCCCATCGGCGCCCCTTGCGCCCTGCTGAGACGAACACCGCTCGCATTCGACTCACCACGGCGCGCTACCGCCTGCCCTCGGGAGGGAATGTGGCGTGACTCACACCGGCGCCCCCGGGTTGCCGCCGCTGCGGGGGTCGCGCGCCCCTGCGGTCAGACCGCGCTGCGGTGGCGCCCCGCGCCGGGCACGGGGACGGGTTGGACCACCGCCGCGGGCGCCGCGGACGGCGCGGACGGCGCGGACGGCACGGGCGCCGCGGACGGCGCGGGCGCCGCGGACGGCGCGGACGGCGCGGGCGCCGCGGGCTCCGCGCCGGCCAGCACCCAGCGGCCGCGGCCCAGCCGCTTGGCCTGGTACATCGCCGCGTCCGCGGAGCGCAGGATCGCATCCGGGCAGTCCGAACCCGGATCCCCGCCGATGCCGATGCTCGCGCCGACACACAGCAGATGGCCGCGGAACGGCACCGGCTGCGCCACCGCCACGAGGATCCGCTCGGCCAGCCGGACCGCGTCCGGCGCACCCGCCCCCGGGCACAGCAGGACGAACTCGTCACCGCCGAGCCGCGCCACCAGATCCCCGGTACGGGCCACCGCGGTCAGCCGCTCGGCGACCGCCACCAGCACCGCGTCACCCGCGTCGTGGCCGTGCCCGTCGTTGACCTCCTTGAAGCCGTCGAGGTCGAGATACAGCACGCCGACCGGGTGGTCGGCGTCCGGCCGTACCAGCGCCAGGTGTTCGCGCAGCGCCGCCCGGTTCGCCAGCCCGGTCAACGAGTCGTGCTGCGCCTGGAACGCGAGCTGTGCCTGCGTACGGTCCTGCTCGCGCACCGCGATCGTGAAACGGCTCAGCACGAACACCGTGCACATGGCCGCGGCGCCCAGCGCGACCAGCGTCTGGGTGTCGAAGCCGGCATGCAGCATCGTGAGCGTCGGCGTGGTCATCAGCGCCAGACCGAGGAACAGCACCCGCGCCGGATGCAGCGTCGGCACCCGCCGACCGCTGCGGGCCAGCTCGGCACGACCCGGGTGCAGCAGCGCCGCCGTCATCAGCGCACCGCCGAACATGACCACCGTGCCGAGCCGCGACGACACGTCGTAGCCCAGCCACTCCGACACCAGGCCGCGGTCGGCGAGCTGCGGCAGCACGTTGATGGCCACATCGTTGCCCAGCAGCACCGCGGCCGCACCGAACAGCAGCCGGGTCGGAACACCGCGGGTGCCCGGGGACAGCACGACGACCAGCACACCGGCCAGCAACACCACGTCCGCGACCGGATACAACGCGGGCACGACCGTGTCGGCCAGTGAATAGCCCTTGCCCAGGTATGGGCCGATCAGGAACTCCCAGGCCAGCAGCGCGGCGGCGATGGTCAGCGTGCCCGCGTCCAGCACCGCCCCGCGCAGCCGGCCGGGGGCTCGGCGGCGGGCCATTCGAACGAGCGCGGCGGCCACCAGCGGGTACCCGGCGAGCCAGCACGCGTCGGCCACCCCCACCGAGGGCACCTCACCGGCGAGGTAGTTGTAGAGCATCTCGGTCGCGTCGCCCAGGAACCACAGCGTCTGCGCCAGGGCGATCAGGAGCCAGGGGCGGCGGTCATCGGCCAGCCGCAGCGCCGCCCACCAGGCCAGGCCGCACAGGGCCAGATACACGACCGTGTACGCGACGTCGCCGGCCGCAGTGCCGTACCCGGCGAACAGCAGGGCCACCGCGACCGCCGTCGCCAGCAGGAAGAGCCGTACGTCGCGCCGACACATGGCCGTACCGTCGGCGGGCACGGCCCCGAGTTGAGGGGTTCGAGGTCAGGAAGTCGGTTCGAGGCGGAACACCTCGATCGGGCGGCCGCCCGCGCGCTCGGCGTACACCGGGTAGGCGGGCCACACCGCGACCAGCAACGCCCACAGCCGGTCACGTTCGGTGCCGTCGGCGCGGCACGCCCGCACCGGGTGCACCGCACCGCCGACCGTGACCGTGGCGGACGGGTCGGCGGTCAGGTTGTGCACCCAGGCGGGCTGGTGCGTCTGGCCCCAGTTCGAACCGACCACCACCCAGGAGTCGCCGTCACGGACGTACAGCAGGGGGTTGCTGCGCGGCTGGCCCGAACGGCGGCCGGTCGTGGTGAGCAGCAGCGAAGGGACCAGCCCGAGCGCCACCACGCGGCCGGAGGTGAGCCGGCTGACCAGGCGGTCCGCGGGCACCAGCAGACGGAAGACCGCGGCGAACCACCGTCGACGGCCGAGCCGGCGGGTGAGCGTACGGATCATCGCCACAGTCTGCCCGTCAGCACCGGCCACGGCGACCCTCGTCTCGCGGTATGCGGGCCGCCCGACAGGGGAATGTCAGCCTGCGTACCGAGAAGCGGTCAGCGACGTGGGCCCGATCGTTGATCACGGTGAGTTCGCCCACCCGGATGCGCACGCCGACTCGGAACGGTGGCCGGTCGCTCCTATGCTCGCGGAGCAGTTCCGGTCGGTGCGACGAGCACGTCCGCCGCCGGTACGGGGTGCGAGCCCCGAGACGCGGCACGAAAGGGGACGGCGGTGCAGCCGGACGGCGCGGAACCGGACGATGACGAGGAACGGCCCGCGGACGGTCCGGATCTGTGGCACCTGGCCGGCCTGCCGGGCGGGCTTCTCCAGGCCAGCTACCTGACCAGCAGGTTCGCGACGCAGTACCGCCTGATCGTGGACGTGCTGCTCGCCGAGCAGGAGCACACCCTCACCGGAGTCGCGGCCGCCGACCTGCCCGACCTGCTACATCGCCGCCTGCGCGCGTGGGGTGCCGATCCCGGGCTGCTCGACGATCCGGCGTTCAAGCTGAAGGATCGGATGAGCCGCCTCGAACGGTGGGGTGTGGTCTACCGGTTCCAGGACAAAGCGGTCCGCGACGCGGAGTTCGTTCTGGACCGGGACCGGTACCAGCTGACGGAGACTGTCGCCGAGCTGCACCGGGCGATCACCTCTCTCGGTGACGACACCGCGGCCGCGGCCGCCGCCACCCTGGCCCCCGGCATCCTGACGGCCAACCTGGCACTGCTTCGCGACACCGCTGGGGCGGACCCGGCCGCGGCGGCAGCCGCCTGGTCGGTGATTGCGACGACCCACCAGGCGATGGTGCGGGCCGCCGCGGGCTGGCAGGCCCGGCTCGCGGGTGCGCTCGCCGGCGCACCGACGCAGGAAAAGATCACCACCGTGCAGGAGACGCTGCGCCGGTACGTCGACATGTGGGGCGCCGGCATCGATACGCAGTCGGAGGCGATCACCACCCTCGCCGCGGGACTCACGACACTGCCGGCGCCGGTGTGGCGGCGCATCGCGGTACACACGCTCGGGGCCAACGCGGACGAGCCGGCCATCGACACGCTCGTCGACACTCACCTGCGTACGCTGCATACGTTGCGCCGCTGGTTCGACGGGCCCCACTGCCAGGCCCGCAAACTGCGCCGGCAGATGCGCGACACCATCGGGCCGTTGCTGCGCGGGCAGCGGACCCTCGCTGCGGTCGGCGGGCACGTGTCCCGGCGCGCCGACCTTGTCGACCTGGCCACTCGCCTGGCTTCCGCCCCGGACGACGACACCGCGTGGCATCTGTGGTGCGCCGCGACCGGCCTGTTCTCCGCGCGGCACCTGCCCGGCGCCGGAAACCCGCCGGCCGGGAACCCCGGCGCGGTGTCGTTCTGGGACGCCGAGCCCGTACCGGTGGAAGCCCGCCTGCGTAAGCAGGGTCCGAAAGCAACGACCGGGACGGCCGCCCGGATCTCCGACCGGACCGGCGCGAAACGCGCCGCCCGGGACCGGGCCGCGCAGGCCGCCGCGCAGGCCGCGATCACCGAGGCGGCGATCCTCGCCCGCTCCGGGCAGCGGCTGTCGCAGTGGCACGACCTGAACGCCGCCGAGCTGCAGATGCTGCTCGTCCTGCTCGGCGCGGTGGCCGCCGCGCATCCCGACCGCGACGGCCGGCGTTCGGCGACCACCGGTGACGCCCGCTGGCGCCTGCGGACCGAACCACCGGAGCGCGGGGCACCGGCCGCGGTCGTGCACACCCCGGACGGCCGTCTCGTGCACCCCGACATCGTCCTGCACATCTCTCCTGCGGCGAGCCGCCCGTGAACACGTCCGCGTCCGCCCGTGAGGCACAGCAGGCGTTCCTCGGACTGCTCGCCCAACCCCTGCTCACCCCGGCCACGAACCGGGTCCTGCACCGGCACGTCCTGCGCCATCAGCGACAGATCACGGACCACGCCCGCCGGGCCGGGTACCGGATCCAGCGGATCGGCCGGGCCGTACGCCTGATCCGGGTGCCGGTCGCCGGTACGGTCACCGCCCCGTCCCGCCCCGCGGACGCACCCGGCCGGCGTCTGCTCTCGCTGGTCTGCTGCCTCGCCGCCTGCTGCGAGGACGTCGCCGGGACCGTGACGTTGCAACGGTTGTCCGACATGGTGCGGGACCTGACCTGCGCGCCCGGCGTCACTGTCGCCGGTTACGACCCGGAGCAGAAACCGCAGCGCAGGCTGCTGCGCGACGCGGCTGCCCTGCTCGCCGGGTGGGGGGTGCTGCGCCGGCGTACCGACGACGACAAGATGCTCTCCGACTGGACCGAGGACGGCGCCGGGCCGGGCGCCGGCTACGAGGTCGACCGGGACGCCCTGCTGCTGATGACCAGTCCCGACGTGCTGGCCGCTGCCCTGCACACGGCGGACACCGACGCCGAGCACCTCGACGCCACCCGTACGGTCCGCCAGGTGCGTGCCCTGCTGGAGACTCCCGCGGTCGTCTACACCGACCTGGCCGAACCGGACGCGGACGCGCTGCGCAAGGCCCGTGGGCTGCGTACCGCCGACCTGGCGCAGATGACCGGCGGCACGGTCGAGGCCCGGGCCGAGGGGCTCGTGCTGGTGCTGCCGGACGACCCGGACCGCCCGCCGACCGTGGCCGACTGGCCGCGCGCCCGGGCCGCCGACTGGGTGGCGCTGCTGATGGCCGACCTCGCCGGGCGGCACGGCACCCGTACCCCGGCCGGCCCGGTGCTGCTCACCGACGACCAGGTCAACGAGGTCGTCGAGGATCTCGTCGGCTGGCGCGGCGAGTACATGTCCAAGGATCAGAAGACCGTGCCCGGCACGGTCCGCGCGGACGCGGAATCGATCCTCACCGAGCTCGGCCTGCTGCGCGTCGGCGCGGACCGGTCCTGGACGTTGTCCCCGGTCGCCGGCCGCTACCGCGACCCCGATGTCACCCTCATCGACCCGACGGAGCCGACCCGATGACCCGCACCGATCTGGCCGCCCCGAGCCCGGCCGCCACCGACGCGCAGCTCGCGACGTGGCGGGACGCGGTGACCACGGCCGGGCTGCCGGACCCGACCCGCACCCGCTGGCAGGTGCTGCGCGCCGGGGCGGTCGGCCTGTGGGAGTTCGATGTGGCCGAGTACTGGTTCGCGGACGGCCGCGCGCAGTTCGTGGGGCAGAACCAGTCCGGCAAGTCGACGCTGATGGCGCTGACGACGCTGATCATGCTGTCGGGCAGCCTCGACCGCAAGTACGTCGACACGTTCGGCCAGTCCGACAAGGAGTACCGCTACTACGTCGAGCCGGTCGCCGACGACCGGGACCGGCGCGACGCGTCCGCGTCGACGAACCGCGGCTGGGCGTGGGTCGAGTACGGCCGGATCAGCCCGCTCGGCACGCCGGAATTCTTCACCACGCTGCTGTACACGCAGGCGAAACGCGGGGTACCGCAGATGACCCGGGCGTGGGTGGTCTGCCACGGCACCGCCCGGGTCCGCGCCGGCCTCGAACTGGCCGCCGGTCAGGCCGTCACCGAGCCGAAGGACGTCGAGGCGGTCGACGGGGTGACCGTGTACGCGAAGGGGCGCCCGTACGCGGACCGGCTCGCCACCGACCTGTTCGGCTTCGACGACACCGAACGGTTCGCGACCGTGATCGAGATGCTGAAGGTGCTGCGTACGCCGCATCTCGGTCAGAAGCTGGACCCGGACTGGTTCACGTCCCAGATCCGCTCGGCGCTGCCGCCGGTCGCGAAGAACGAGGTGGCCGAGCTGGCCGAGGGCTGGCAGCAGCTGGAACAGCTCGCCCGGGACCGGGATTCGGCGGACGAGGCCCGCAAGGCGATCACCGCGTACCTGAGCCGGGCGTGGCGGCCGTGGGCGGACGCGGTGCTGCGCCTGCACGCCGACACGCTGATCGCCGCGGACGCCGCCGTCGACCGGGCCCGCGCCGACGTCGGCACCGCGAAGCGGACACTCGACGGCGCTCGGGAACGCCTCGACCGGGAGGCGCGCAACACCCGCGATCTGGAGGAGGCGCTCGACCGGACCCGCAACGAGCTAATGCAGTTGCTGCGGTCGTCGGCGTACACGAATGCGTTGGGGCGGGCCGACGACGCACGGCGGCTGCGCGCCGCCGCGAACGCCGCGCAGGCCCGCGCGGAGAAGAACGCCGAGCGTCTGGCCCAGGCCCGGGCCGGGCTCGACACGGCCGTGTCCGAATGCGAGCTGGCCGAGGGCGACCTGGACAGCGCCGAGCGGGAACGCGGCGACGCCGCCCGCCGCGCGGTCGAGACGGCGATGGCGGCCGGGCTCGGCGACCAGGTGCCGCGGTGGGCGGAGTCCGGTGACGTCGACCGGTTCGACGCCGCGATCGCCGCGCGCCGCGCGCAGCTGGCCACGCTGCGGAAACTGATCCGTACGGCCGCGAAGGCGGCAGCGGCCTGGCACACGTCCGACGACCTGGCACACCGCGCGCAGCAGCAGTTCGACGAACGGGCCGGGGCGGCGACCGCCACCGAGCAGACGCTCGCCCACGCACAGCAGGTCCTGTCCGACGACCTGGAACGCTGGGCGGTCACGCTCGGCGACACGTGCCCGCCGGTCGAGACCCGGGACGCGTGGATCGCGGCCGTCGCCGCCCAGGCAGCGGCGCCCCGGCCGCGGGAGATCCTGACCGGACTGCTGACCCGGGAATGGCTCGACCCCACAAGGGAACCGCTCACCACCCGCGCGGCCGAACTGCGCGCGGACGCCAAGACCACCGCCGACCGGGCCGACGCCGCCGACCGCGACGCCGACCTGCTCGAACACGCCGGCGACCCGAAGCCCGAGCCGCCGGTGCGGTGGACGCGCCGGGACCGGCCGTCGGCCCCGTCCGGTGACGGCGCCCCGTTGTGGCGGCTGGTCGATCCGGTCGACGGCCTCGATCCGACGATCCTCGACCGCGTGGAGGCGGCCCTGGCAGCCGCGGGCCTGCTGGACGCATGGGTCACCCCCGACGGCGGCTGGGCACCGGATCGCGACGGCGACGACCTGGTCGTCGTCGCAGGCACCGGCCCGGCCGCCGCGGGCACGCTCGCGCAGGTGCTGCAACCGGCCGAGGACGCGGGCGGTCTGGCCGGCGCGGTGGTCCGCATGCTCGCCGGGATCGGCTGGACCGCCGACGGCGCGCTGACCTCGCCGACCTGCCTGGCCGCCGACGGACGCTGGCAGACCCCGACGGCGGCCGGCCGGGCCGGGGCCGCCGCGCACGGCGCAGAGCTGATCGGTACGGCCGCCCGCACCGCGGCCCGCCGCCGCCGGATCGCCCGCCTTCGTGCGCAGGCGGCGGAGTTGCGCGCCGAACGTGACCGGCTGACCGGTGCCGCGGAGCAGGCCACCGCCCAGGCGGTGGGTCTGCGCGCCGCGGCCGGCCGGGCTCCCACGGACGCCGACGTGGTCGCGGCCGGGCTCGCCCACACGACGGCTGCCGCCGAGGCCGACAGGGCCGCGAGCGCGTGCCGGGACGCGCGCGACCGCGAACGGGACGCGTGCCGCCTGTCGGACTCGGCGGCCGGGGACGTCACCCGGCATGCCGCCGACAGCGTCCTTCCGGCCGGCGAGGAACACCTCGACACGGTCGCCGGGGCGCTCGACGACGCCGCGGCCGCCGCCGGCGGTCTCCGTCTCGCACTGCGCGGGCAGCAGGCCGCCGCCGCGGCCGTCACCGCCGCCGCCGGCCGGGCGGCAGCCGAACAGATCCGGGTACGCGACGCCTCCTGCGCCGCCGAGGACGAGGCGCGAGCGGCGCGTACCGAGGATGAGAACGCGACGCTGGCCGAGCAGTCCGTGGACGCCGACACGCAGGAACTGTTCAGCCGGGCGGAGCGCCTGGAACGCCGGGTCGAGGAGTTCGGGCCGTCGATCTCGGCAAGCAAACGGGAAGGTCTCGTACGGTCGGAAGCGGCCGGCGAAGCCGGCTCGGTCTGGCAGCAGCGCTGCGACGACCTGGCCGCCGCCGTCGAACGCCGCGACGGCGCCGCCACCGCGTGGTGGGTGCCGGTCGACGCCGGCCTGGCCGACGCTCGCAACCTGCCCGCCCCGGACGGCCGGGACCTGGACGCGGCACTCGCGCACGCGGGCACCGCCGCGGATCAGCTGCGGCCGCCGATGTGGCCCGACCGGCTCGACGAGAAGGCGCGGCGGGCGGAGGTGGCCGTGTCGCGGCTGCTCGGCGGCGCCCTGGTGGAGCTGCGTGCCGTTCTGGAAACCTCCGGCGGACGGTCGGTGGTCACGACGGAGGCCGACGAGCAGCATCCGTTGCCGTCGGTCACCCTGATCGTGGACGCATCCGGCGCCCAGCTCGACCCGGCCGACGCGGTCCGGCATCTGCAGACGCTGGTCGAGGAGCTGTCGCGTACGCATGACGAGAAGCTGCACCGGATGTACACGGAGCTGCTGTCATCGACGTTCATCGACCATCTCGCGGATCGGATGAAGAAGGTCATCCGGCTGCTCGACGTCGTCAACGACGTACTCCGCAAGCATCCGACCGGGGCGAACAGGACCACCTTGCGGCTGCGGCGGGTTCCGGCCGAAGGGCAGGGGGCCGGATTCGCCATTCTGAAGGCGTTGCAGGAAGGATCGATCGAGTCCGACAGCGCGCAGCAGCAGATCCAGTTGTTCCTCGGCGCGCGGCTGCGCGAGGCGCAGGACGCCGGCCTGGTCGGCACCGAGGACTGGACCGACCGCCTCGCCGACCTGCTCGACTACCGGGCCTGGTTCGACGTCGTCGCCCAGTACAAGGTCGGTGACGGTGACGAGGAAACCCGGTGGAAGGACCTGACGAAGAAGGTCCACGGCGTCGACTCCGGCGGCGGGAAGGTCGTCACCCTCCTGCAGCCGTTGCTGGCGACGCTGGTCGCGCTGTACTCCGAGTCGCCGAACGCGCCACGGCCGTTGTGGCTTGACGAGGCGTTCGAAGGTGTCGACCCGGGCAACCGGGCCACGATGATGCGGATGCTCACCGATTTCGACCTGGACTTCCTGCTCGCCGGGCCGGCGCCGCTGGTCGCGGTGGCTCAGGTGCCCGCGGCCGCGGTGTGGGTCGTCACCCGGGCCCCGGCACCCGTCGCCGGCGTGGATCTGTCCCTGATGCTGTGGGCCGGCAAGGACTTGGCGCAGATCCCGGTCGGTGACTACGCGACCCGCGTCCTGACACCACGCCGGCCCGCCGACGACGATGCGGGCCCGGACCTGTTCAGCGCGGGTCTCGCGGCAGGCGACGGCCGGTGACGGCCTCCCGACGATCGCTCATCCGGGACCCGGAGCCGTCCGATCCACCGCGGCCAGCGCATTCCGTGATCCTCGTGCGCCCTCTGGCTGTTCGGTCGTTCACCGGGGCCACCGGACGTGATGAGCTACGAGCATGATCCGCACCTTGGTACGAGCATGGCTCACCGTCGGCCGCCTGGAGTACGGGGTGCTGCTCGCCGGCGGTCTGCTCGGTCTGGTGGCGAAGCATGCCGGCGCAAGCAAATGGATCGTCGCCGCCGCCTTCGTGGGCATGGTTCTCGGCGTCCGCTGGGCGCGCAACCGTGGCTTGTTGGCTCGTCTCGTATCCCGTTGGATGAGTTCGCCACAGCCTGACCACCGGCGATGAGGCCACGTCCCCTCGGGGGCTTCGCCACGCACGGTGACGCCCACCGGGCCCGCCCTGCGCCGGATCCGTTTCGACGACCCTGAGCTCACTCGTGTGCGACACCGTTGTGACGAGCCAAGTGTCGAAATATCCCCGACATTGCCCATGAAAGGCTCGGTACGTCCGGATTTGGACGCAACCGCAAATGCCGGCCGCCGAACAGCCGGGAATGGACATTGCAGACGCCGGCGACGGAACAGGTCTTCGGCATGAGGGCGTCAGGCCGCGGGCGTGCGTGAGCCTCCCGAGGAGGCGACCAGCGCGTCGGCGACCAGCGCGGCATCCGCATCGGCCAGGTCCGCGGGGTACTCCGGCAGCAGGTCGTCCCAGACCAGCAGCCACGACCCGTACAGCTGGGCCTGGCCTTCGGGCCTGGCAAAGAACCACATGTGCAGGTGAGCGGCGCCGTCGCCGAAGCGGTACATGTGGGCTCGGGAAACGTACGGCACCGCCTGCATGTGCCGCACGATGCGGGTACTCAGCAGGCCGAGCTCGGCGGCCATCTCGTCCGGCAGATCGGCCAGGTCGTAGTGATCGCGTGGGTAGAGCATCAGGATCAGCGGCACCCCGGCGCCGGAGATCCGGTCCAGCCGCCAGCGCTCGTTGAACCAGATGCCCTTGTCCCGGTCGCCGCAGATGCTGCACTTCGCCGGATCGTCGCCGTGCCGTGGCGGCTCGGGCGCCACCGGCGGGCGCAGCGGCGTGACACGGAGTCCTTCCTGCTCGAACGGACTGATCTCCCAGCCCGTCATCCGAGACAGGGGAAGGCGGTGCTCGCTGTCCGCGGCCGCGAGCGCACGCCGGTAGAACTCGTCTGGAGTCAATGCCATGGCCGAAGAGTAGTCGGCGCCGGCTCCGGCGAACGGGGGCGGCCGGGCGACGAGCAGTCCGTCCCGCCACGTCGAATTGATCAGCGGGGGCACACGGCCGGGACGGCCACCGGTATTCTCCCGCGCGTGCGTGCCAGCCGTCTCGTCCTCACGATGCTTTCCGTGTTCGCCCTCGCCGGGTGCGGTGGTACTGCCGCCACGGCGGAGAACCCGGCGCCGTCCTCGGTCGCGTCGGCGCCACCGGTCATCGCATCCGACCCCGCCGGCCGCTCGGCGCCAACACCGGCTCACCCCGCACCGCCGTCCCGCTCCCCCTCGACAGCGCCATCCGCGGCGGCCGCCACCACCATCGACGCCCGCATGGCCACGGCGCGGGCCCTCATCGCCAAGAAGCCCGGCACGATCGGCCTCGTGGTGCGAGACAGGGTGACCGGCACGGTCTGGCGGGCCGGCAACACCACCCAGCTCAACTGGACCGCCTCGACGATCAAGCTGGCCCTCTCGTCGGCGATCCTCGAACGTGCACACGCCGGCCAGGTCACGCTCACCGCCACCGACAAGAAGTACATGCGGCTGTCCCTGGTCAACTCGGACAACGACGCGACCACTGCGCTGTGGAACACGTTCCACGGCGCCGACATGCTGACCCGATTCCGCGATACGTACGGGATGTCCACGCTCGGCGTCGTTCCCGGCAACACCGTCTTCTGGCGCAACCTGCACTGCTCGACGCAGGACCTCGCGAACCTGATGTCGTATGTCCTCGACCGGATGGACGCCACCGATCGCGCCTACCTGGTCACCACGCTGCGCGAAGTGGCGCCATTCCAGCACTGGGGGGTGTGGGGCGCCGGCACGTCGATGCACCCCGGCAACAAGAACGGCTGGGCCCAGAAGCCGGACGACGGCATCACCCACTGGGTGACCCACAGCGTCGGTTTCGCCGGCGACCACGAACGCTACGTCGTCGCCGTCACCTACCGCCTGACCGCCTCCGGCACGCTCCCTCAGGGCGCGCACACCGTGAGCGATCTCGTCGCCACCGTCTTCGGCGCGACCACCCCGGCGGCCATCTCCTTCCCCACCTGAAACCACCGTTTCGTACGCGAACACACCCGGCCATGACACCCGGTGCGCGGACGGCGACGTCGGATCAGCGGTCCGGGCGCGGTCCACGTATCTTGTCGGCGTGAAAACGCTATCCGTCACAGCACCCGAGGGCACCCCGTGGAACGTTCGCGTGGTGTGGGCGCCGCGCTGGCGGGCTCTCGCGCGACGCTTCGGCGGCTGGCGCGCCAAGCGCACCGGCCGCGCGGGCGACGTGGTCGACGGTGCCCTTCAGGTCGGCGGCGACATCCCGACGTCCGGCGGCGGCGGGGGTGGCGGCCTCGACCTGGGCGACGAGATCGCGGCTGTCGTATTCATCCTCATCGCGTTCGTTGTGGGGGTTGCGCTGTTCTGGTGGGTCTTGCTGCCGCTGCTGCTGGTGATGCTCGACGTCGTGGCCGTGCTCATCCTCCTGACGGTGTCGATCGTGGCGCGCGTACTGTTCCGCCGCCCGTGGACCGTCGAAGCGAGCGCACCCGGCCACGACCGGCTCACCGACCACGTGGTCGGCTGGCGGGCGGCCCTGCGCCGGCGTGACGAGATCGCCGATTCCCTGCGCCGAGGGCTGCGACCCGAGGCTGCGCCCGATCCCCTCCGGCACTGACCGGGGGCAACGTGGCGCCCGCCCGCTGATCAGAGGCACCATGACACCCATGTCCCTGCCTGCGCCCACGCTGCAGACCGCTCGCCTGCGACTGCGTCCCTTCACCGACGCGGACGCGAACGCCCTCTTCGCGCTGCACAGCAGCGCCTACGTGCTGCGCTACTGGGACGCGCCGCCCTGGAGCGAACGTGCGCGCGCCGAGCGGTTCATCACGGCGTGCCGGCAGATGGCAGAGGAAGGCACCGGAACGCGGCTCGCCGTGGACCGTGTTTCCGACGGGGTGTTCATCGGCTGGTGCAGTCTGACCCGGTGGAACCCGGCTACCGGAGCGCGTCGATGGGCTACTGCTTCGACGATGCGGCCTGGGGCCACGGCTACGCGACGGAGGCCGCGCGCTCCTTGCTGCAGTGGGCCTTCGACACACTGAACCTGAATCGGGTTCAGGCCGAGACCGATACGCGCAACGCGGCATCCGCCCGCGTCCTGGAGAAGCTCGGATTCCTGCGTGAAGGCACATTGCGAGAAGACTGCGTCGTGAACGACGAGGTCTCGGACTCATGGGTGTACGGGCTGATCAGGCGAGACTGGCGGCCGCCCGCCGAGCCGGTTCCGGACCACTGAACCCGGCTTCACCCCGAAGGTCTGCCCGAGGCGCCGCAGATCAGACACCTGGTCAACGAAGTGCCGGGGCGGCGATGGCAGTCACGAGCAGGTCGGCAAGGTCACGGGGTGCCGTGAAGTTGGCGACGTGACCGTGACCCGGCAAGACGACCAGCTCGGCGCCGGGAATCACCGACGCGACGGCACGGGCCGGGGTACCGAACGGCGGACGGTCGCTACGGGCGCCTTGGATGACCGTGGTGGGGACGGTCAGTGTCGCGTAGGGAGACAGGTCGAACCCGGTCAACTCGTCCAGAGCGGCCAGCTCGACGCAGGAGCTCGCCGCGAGGCCGAGGCGTTCCGACCAGCTGGGAAGTGTGCGCAGCTGAGCGAGCGTGTGGGCGCTGTCGCCCAGCACGTCCAGGTGGATCATGGAAAGTGCGGCGTCGAGGTCGCCCCGATCCAGCGCTGTGCGGATGCGGTGCAGGGCCCGGCCGGTGACCGGCTTGTCGAGTGGGAGCGGCGGTTCGTAGAGCGCCAACGCACCGAGATCCGTCCGTGCTGTGCTGGCCAGCAGCGACACCACTGCACCGTAGCTGTGTCCGATCAGGACCGTTCCGGGCCCGGTGCCGTCCAGGAGCGCGCACAGGTCCGCGACCTCGACCATCAGGTCGTAGTCGGGCCCGAAGTCGGCGCTCGTGGCTCGCCCCCGGCGGTGTGGCGTGAGGACGCGACGACCGGTGCGCTCCGCGATGCGCGCAGCGACATCGAGCCAGTCCCGCCCTGTGTTGAGTGTTCCGTGCAGGATCACCACGGGCGCTTCGGTGCTCGGCGCGGCCGGGACGGTTTCGAGATACTGGATGATGGCGCCGTTGTGGCCGCGCACCACACCTTCCGAGGGGATCACACCGTTCACCGTAGTCAGGCCGCTCGATCTGTGCGCGGCCGGTCCCTGTCGCGCAACATGGTCGGTATGGGCGGCCGGACATGATGAAGCAGCCTCGGCCATGACGCGCAGTGAGTTGCCCCGCGACGTCGCCGAACTCCGCCAGCACCCCGGCGGTGCCGTACAGGCCGACGGCGAGGATGGCGTTCACAGCGATCCGACCCGGATGAGCGACTTGACTGCACGCCGCTGGTCCATGGCGGCATACGCGTCGGCGACGTGCGCGAGGTCGGTGTCGTAGTCGAAGACACGGCCGGGGTCGATGGTGCCGGCGAGAACGTCGTCGAGCAGGTCCGGGATGTAGATCCGGGCGGGTGCGGGGCCGCCACGCCACCCGACGTTGCGGAAGAACGTCGTGGCGAACGGCACCTGTCCGTGCGGCACCCCGACGATCCCGACGGTGGACCCGGGCCGGGCGACGGCGAACGCGGTCTCGATGGCCTGATCAGTGCCGACGCACTCGAGGGCCGCATCCACGCCTACGCCGTCGGTCAGCGACAGCACTGCCTCGTTGGCGTCCTGTCCGCGGGCCTCGACGATGTCGGTCGCGCCGAACTCACGCGCCAGCCGCTGACGCTGGGGGTGGCGGCTGAGCGCGATGATCCGCTCGGCGCCGAGCCGGTGCGCGGCGAGCACCGCGCACAGCCCCACGGCGCCGTCGCCGACCACGGCGACCGTGTCGCCCTTGCTGACCCCGGCGCTGAGGGCCGCGTGGTGGCCGGTCGACATGACGTCGGAGAGGGCGAGCAGTGACCGCAACGTTCCGTCGGTGTGCCCGGCGCCCGGGACCGGGACCAGGGTGCCGGCGGCCAGCGGAACCCGCACCGCCTCACCCTGGCCACCGTCGAACGTGCCGTTGCCGAAGCTTCCGCCCTGCACACAGCTGATCGTCGAGCCGTTTCGGCAGTGCGCGCACGACATGTCGCTGAAGATGAACGGGGCCACGACCAGATCACCCGGCGCCAGGGTGTCGATGCCGCCGCCGATTTCCTCGACGACGCCGATGAACTCGTGGCCGATCGACCCGACCGCGTGCGGGCTCTCGCCCCGGAAATACCACAAATCCGAACCGCACACGCAGGCCAGCACCACGCGCACGATTGCGTCCGTCTGCGCCTGGATGACCGGATCCGGGCGCTCGCCGACCTCGACCGCGCCGGGCCCTCGGAAGATGGCTGCTCTCATGATCTTCGACTCCTCCTCGCGGACCCTCTCCGCACCGACTCGCCCGCCTGGTGGGCCGTCGCCGGGTGGCGGCAACCTCCAGGTAAGCCCGATACGGCCCCGGTCAGGCGGTGGCTGGTGTTCCAGGGGCTGCCAGCCCCCGTCTCCATGGCTGCCCCACGCCGCAGCGTCGAAACAGGGAACAACCGGCGCAGTTCCTTTCCACCCGCCGCGCCCGGCTCGAGCCGGAGCAGGCCGGGCTGCCCACCCACGGCGGCAACCGCCGGGTGCCCGGGCTGCGCCGCGAGGCGGACGCCGGCCACGCGTTGCTGCGCACCGGTTCGCGTACTGCTCTGCGCTGATGGGACTGCTCAGACCAGCTCGCCGCGCTTGCGGTGCAGGTAGGCGAGCTCGGCGGAGTTCTGCGTGGCGGCGATCGCGGCGTTGTACGCCTGTTTCGCCTCGGGGCTGCGGCCGAGTCTGCGGAGCAGGTCGGCGCGGGTGGCGTGCCATGCGTGGTAGCCCGTCAGGGGCAGCCTGTCGACGAGGGCGAGGGCGACGTCCGGGCCATCCAGTTCCGCGACCGCGACCGCGCGGTTGAGCGCGACGATCGGCGACGGGTCGAGCCGGGTCAGCTGGTCGTACAGCGCGACGACCTGTGACCAGTCCGTTGCCTGCGCCGAGAGGGCGTCGGTGTGGACGGCGTTGATCGCGGCGAGTATCTGGTAGCGGCCGGGCCGGTTGATCGCGAGACATTCGCGGACCAGGTGGTGACCCTCGTCGATCAACGCGCGGTTCCAGCCGGCGCGGTCCTGTTCATCGAGCGGAACGAGCTGCCCATTGCGTACGCGGGACTCGCGCCGGGCCTCGGTGAGCACCAGCAGCCCGAGCAGGCCGGACACCTCCGGCTCATCGGGGAGCAGCCGGCGCAGGATCCGCGTCAGCCGGATTGCCTCGCCGGTGAGCTCGGCGCGTACCGGGTCACCGTCGCCGGTGGCGAGGTAGCCCTCGTTGAAGACCAGGAACAGCACCGCCAGCACGTCGGCGAGCCGTCCGGGCAGATCGGCGGCCTCGGGCACCCGGTAGGGCACCTTCGCTGCCGCGATCTTGTTCTTCGCGCGGGTGATCCGCTGCGCCATCGTGGTCTCGGGTACGAGGAACGCGTGCGCGATCTCGGGCACGGTCAGGCCGCCCAGCAGCCGCAGGGTCAGTGCGATCCGCGCCTGCGGCGCCAGCGCCGGGTGGCAGCAGGTGAACAGCAGCCGCAACCGGTCATCCTCGACCGGCCCGGTGGGCTCGTGCGGTGTGTCGTCGAAGGTCATGAGGGCCGCCTGATGCTTGGCGTCGCGCTGCTTCTCGCGGCGGATCCGGTCGATCGCACGGTTGCCCGCGGTGGTGGTGAGCCAGCCGCCGGGATTGGCCGGCACGCCGGTCTCCGGCCACCTCTCCAGCGCGGCCACCAGCGCCTCGCCCGCCGCCTCCTCGGCGATGTCGATGTCGCCGAAGCGGCGTACGAGCGAGGCGATCAGGCGGCCGTACTCCTCGCGGAAGACCCGCTCCACGGCCGCCGTTTCTGGTTGCATCGATCAGTCCGGTCAGCCGACTCAGGCGAGGCCGTCGAACGGACGCACCTCGACCTTGCCCCGACATGCCTTGGATCCCTCGGCCGCGAGCCGGAGCGCCACGTCGAGATCGGGTGCGTCGATGACCCAGAAACCGCCGATGATCTCCTTCGTCTCGAGGTAGGGGCCGTCGGTCATCTCCGGCGTCGCGCCCTGGCCGTCCACGACTGTCGCCGTCGACGCCGGCGCGAGCCCACCGGCGAAGACCCAGTAGCCCTCGGCCTGCAGCCTGTCGTTGAAGGCGCCGGTCGCGGCGAACGCCTCCTCCATCTCCTCCTTGGAGCCGTAGTTGCCGAACTCGTCCCGCTCGGCGGGTCCGTGCACGCTCAACAGGTAGTGCGTCACCGCAGTCCTCCTCAGTTCCGGCAGTCCCGACGACCGCCTTCCACACCACCACGAACGACACCGCGCCGATACGACAACCCGCCGCAGAAATCTTTTCGGTCGGGTTCCATTCGCTGACGCGATGGGCTTCGCCCGCGTCACGGCCGGGACCGCGCCCGACCCGTCCCGGCGCTGCGCCGCCGGGCATCAACCCGGCAGAACATTTCTTCCCCCGACCTGTCGAATCCGTGGCTGCTCGTTCGTCGCGTAGGTGTGAGCGGGCCGCACCGGGCGGCACGCCGAGGCAAAGGAGCCGGCCATGTCCACCACCCAGGCACCCACCCACGTCACCCCCAGCGCGCCGGTCCCGGCCACCGAGCGGCAGTCACTCTGGAAGCACGGCCTCGCGGCGGCCGTTGTCGCCTCAGCCGCAACGACCTGCCTCGCGGCGGTCGCGTCGACCGCCGGGATCTCCTTCGCCGACAGCACCGGCGCGAGCATCCCCATCGCCGGGTTCGCGCAGCTGACGCTGGTGTTCTCGCTCGTCGGCGTCGCCATCGCCGCCGTCATGGCCCGCACGGCACGCCGGCCGCGGCGCACGTTCATCCGGACAACGATCGCCCTGACAGTGCTGTCCTTCATTCCGGACCTCACGTTCGGGTTCGACCCCGGCTCCGCGGCAACCCTGATCGCGCTGCACACCGTCGCCGCAGCGATCGTGGTGCCCACCGTCGCGGGGCGTCTCGCCCGCACCCGCTGACCCGGCTCGAATCGCGCACATCGTGGCGCGAGCGGCCCGCGCTGCCCCAACCAGGATCGCTGATCACCGGCCAGAGCTTCGCACCCGCGCTCAGGTTGCCTGCGCACCTCGATCGACCGCCTTGGCGGTACGGCTGGCGGAACAGCCCCTGTGCATCTGCGTCTCGTAACGGGATTCGGCTTCTGGCGTGTGGACCCACGAGATGACCACTTCATCGATGTCGTCGCTTGGTCCTTGCCCCGTGCCAAGGTTGAGGTCCCACTCCTGCACCGACGCGCCGCAATCGGCGAGGCCCATGATGCGCACGGGTGAGTGGGGATTCTGTTGCGACAACCACTCCTGGAGTTCCGCCACGATCATGAGTGAGATGGTACGTGCGCCGCATGTGCTCGCCGAGGTCGAACGGGCCGCTGTGGACGCCGTCGCCGAGAGGCTATACGGATAGTTGGCTGTACGCATGGCTGTATGGCGAGGAATGAGAAAGCCCAGGCGTGGTGACCTTGCGTTGCCTGCGCGTGCCCCCGTTCTGGCGGCGCTGATCGTGCCGCAGGTTGGGGTCATGCGGGAGTCGAGGACGAACGCCGCTCGTCGTTGCCTCGTCGTGGGCTTCCCTCGATGGTCAGGCGTATCCGTGCCCATTGGATGCCGCCTCGATCATGAGCTGCGTCGTTACGATCAGTTATGTGGGCACGACCTCTGGACGGTTTCGCTGGCGGACGAGGTTTCGCCGAAATCTTCCCTGGTTCCTGATCAACCTCGGTATAGCGGGTAAGGGCAAGTCGGACTGTGGTCGGCACGAGTGGTACAACGCCGGTGCTGGGGTGGAGCACTGCTATCACTGCGTAGTAGGGGAACGGCCGTACGATCCGGCGCATTTCCGGACCGCACCCCATGGCCGTCTCAAGTCCGGCTCATAGATCTTCTGGCAAGATTGCCGGATGCTGCGACTCACCGATTTCATCATCGACTGCCCAGAGACGATGAAGCTGGCGGCCTTCTACTCCGAGGTGACGGGTCGCCCGGTCAAGGAGGGCAGCGACGAGAACTGGGCCGGTATCCAGTTCGGCGAGATCGAGCTGGCCTTCATCCGGGTGGAGAGCTACCGTGCCCCGCGGTGGCCCGACGGCGAGCATCCCAAGCAGTTCCACCTCGACTTTGAAGTCGACGACATCGAGGCCGAACAGGGCCGCGTTCTAGCCCTCGGTGCCACCCTGCAGCAGGACTCCATCGGCCCGGACGGTTACGGCTGGCGCGTTTACACCGACCCAATTGGTCACCCCTTCTGCTTGTGCCGCAACAAGGGTGTTGTCTGGACGGACCAAGGTCTCATCTGGCCCAAGAGCGACTAGTAGGACTTTGTTAGGTCGTTTCGGTGTGTCGCTTGTAGCCGGTCGGTGATGATGCTTGGCTGCGCTGCGTGGACGAGCGTGGGCTGGCGCGGGTGCGGGAGCAGCTTCAGGAGTTCGCCGCTGGGGTGTTCGCGGGGTTGACGCGGGTGGATCAGCGGGAGACGGGTGTGCGATATCTGCGCGGGTTGATGCTGGATGGGCAGCGTAAGTCGATGCAGCCGATGGCTGCCCGTCTCGGGGTGGATCATCAGCAGTTGCAGCAGTTCCTGACCTCCTCGACGTGGGACGTGGTCGGTGTGCGACGGCGGGTCGCGACGGCGGCGGTCGGCCTGATCACGCCGCGGGTGTGGGTGGTCGACGACACCGGCTTCGCCAAGGATGGCCCTGCGTCAGCGTGTGTGGCCCGGCAGTACTCCGGAACCCTCGGCAAGGTCGGCAACTGCCAGATCGCGGTCAGCGTGCACGCGGCGACCGACGTGGGATCGGCGGTGCTGGACTGGCGGTTGTTCGTCCCGGAGTCCTGGGACGAGACCTGCGTACCCGACCAGCACGGGAAAGTCGCGAACGGTCACGCCCGCCGGCTGCGCCGTCAGCCGAACACCCTGGACCGGGCCGGAAAGAAGAAGCCGCACCTGCGCAAGGAGGTGCCACGCGAGGAACGGATCGCACAGATCCTGCGTCGCAGGGCGGCGGCGAAGATCCCTGACGGTGAACGCTACCGGCCGAAATGGCTGATGGCCCTGGAGATGATCGACGAACTGGCCGACTGGGGCCTGCGGCCGCCGCTGGTGACCGCCGATGCCGGCTACGGTCAGGTCGCCGAGTTCCGGCAGGGCCTGAGCGACCGTGGCATCGGCTGGATCGTGGCGACGACCTCGAGCACCACCGCCCAGCCCGGTCACGCCGAACCGGCCGAGGTTGCCTACGCCGGAGTCGGCAAGTATCCCACCCCGCGATATCCGCATCCGGCCCGCAGTATCAGAGACCTCGCCCTGGACCACGGCGCTGAGCACGCCACGCTCGTGCACTGGCGCGAACGGCTACCCCCACCCGACAGTACTGGCGACCAGAGCACCGGCACCCTGTCCGGGCACTTCTTCGCCCTGCGGATCCGCCTTGCTGGCAGAGCCGTCCGCGAAGGCCTGCCCCCACACGGTGGCGGCGTCCTGCCCGACTGCTGGCTGCTCGTGCAGTGGCCGCCCGGCCTCGACGAACCTACCGACTACTGGCTGTCCGACCTGCCCACCGACACCGCCCTAGCCGACCTGGTCCACCTCGCGAAAAGCCGCTGGCGCATCGAACACGACTACCGCGAACTCAAAACCGGCCTCGGCCTCGACCACTTCGAAGGCCGTTCCTGGATCGGCTGGCACCGCCACGTCACCCTCGCCACCGCCGCCCAACTGTTCCTCACGCAGCTGCGGCTGACCGACCCAAAAGCAACCCGGCAGCCCTGAGCCTCTACGCCGTCCTACGGCACCTGCAATACCAACTCGGCACCTGGCTCGGGTTCTGCCCACACTGCCACCAACCAGTCCCGACCTAACAAAGTCCTACTAGCGCGTCAGCCACCCCTCTTCTCCTCCGTCGACCCACCCCCGGGGTGCGGGCCACCGCCGGGGCCGCCATGACGTACGGACCGCAACGGCCCCGGTCACGCTGGCGGCCCCCGGCGGCGGTATGCGCGGCATGCCTGGGCCGATGGAGGGCGGATGGCTCTCCTGCCATCCCAGAATCCCGAGCGCTCCCGCCGGAGGCACATTTGCCGGGAGAAGTGCGTCGTTCGCGATAGGGGAATCCGCGACGCCACCTTCAGGATTTGCAATCGTCGCTCCAATCACCCTGTCGAGTCAGGACATCATCTGACTGGGCCGGCAGCACAGTCGGGCTCGGCCTGACCGCGGGGGGGGGACGCCGGAAGCCCCGAGCGGTGTTGAGTACAGGTACCTAGTGAGGACGAGTAGCGCGACGAGTGCTCGTCACTGCGGCGGGTGGGAGTCTTCGGGTGAAGATCAGCAGAAGCGAGGTGTGTCGTCGTGTCTCCCAGAAGTGAATCCACGCAAGGCCCATCGACGATGGGCAGCCGAGTGTCGAACGCCGTCATCATCGCCGGGGTCGCAGGCGCGGCGGCCCTCGGTGTGCTGCTGGGTGGGATCGTGGGCGCAAACATCGGAGGGAACTGGTACACGTCGTTCAGCTTTGCTGGGCAGCGTGGGTACGAGGCGACCGGCTTGATCGGCGCCGTGGTGGGTGGCGTCGCGCTCAGCATCGTCGGCGCGTGGCTGGCGCTGAGGCGTCGACGCACACCTTATGGGGTGTCAACGGCACCGGAGCGCCATGCCCGCTCGAATTCGGCGCCCGTGATCTCGAAGTCACCCCAGTCCTCGTCTGAGTCATAGAGGCTTGCCTGGCCGAGACCCCCCGTAGCGGTCGTCGCCATATTCTGGGCCATAGCGGAGAACGCGACCTGCGTCGTACACCTCGACCTGACGAACGGGCCAGCCGTCATCGTCGACCTCGAAGAGCCAGATCGAGTGGCCCCAGTCGTCGAACTCATCGCCCCGAGTCTCGTCCCAACGACGGCGGTAGAAGCGGTTCGGCACGGCGGAAGAGTATCGCTGCACGGGTCGTCATCCAGCGGCGTACCGCGCGATGCGTAACGGTCGCAGGCCGAGATTTGATCAGCCCTCGTGGGACGACTCGAATGCCGGCTCGCTGGTCCAAGGCTCATCCAGCCCGGTCCGGGAGGCGCTCCCGCCGGGCGAGAGGTCGAGGACGTCGAGCAGCGTCGGATCGTGTTCCACGGCATGGTAGAGATGACTGAGCTTGGCCTTCGCGGAATCGGCGTCGCTCGCACCGATCAGTTGCCAGAGTCCGTCATCGGCATCGTGGCAGACGTACAGAATCGGCTCTGTCCGTGCGAAGACCTCGCCGGTCTGGATGCTGGTGGTGCCCAGCAGCCAGTGCTTCATCCAACGTGCGCGGCGGTCGCGTTCCATCACGCGGTCCACTACCCACCAGATGAACGGCAGGTCCTCGTGCGCGCGGGCCTCGACCGCGGTCAGGTCGGGGCCACCTTCGGGTACCCGCTCGAACGGCTCGTCGACGAGCGTGCAGGCGTAGCTGCCCTCGTTGTTGAAGATGATCGCGTGGAAGCTGGCGCCGCCCGGATTTCCGGCACCTATCCCCACAGTGATCCGGGCGACATGGTGCTCCGACTCGGTCGTCCAGCCGAACGCGAACGACGCGAGCTCACCGCACGGCCCGACGAACTCGCCGAAGGCACGCCGCTCCACGCCCTGCCCGAACCGCGTCTCGGCCAGCCGACCCTCGATCACCCGCAAATCCACGCGGCCAAACTACAGCAGGACCGGCGACAGGCTCCGAGACATGGAATTCACGACCGAGTTGGGCCTGACCCGCTATGACGGACAACGCTGACCTTCACCCGATGAGTTTGACCCCGCGTGATCCCTGCCTCCGCGCCGGCCTAGGCGAACACCCACGCCTTGAACCCTGCCTTGACCTTGCCGTCCGCGCGTAACTCGACCGCGAACTCCATCTCGATCGGTCCCGAGCGGCTCGAGCAGACCACTGACCTACCTCAGGCAAAACCAGCGCGATACCACACGGGGTCCGACGTGTACGCGCACACCGTCGCCGCCATGACGTCGCCGAGGAGATACTCGCCGCGGTCCGGGCCGCCCCAGGAGGCGATCTCCACGATGACCCGCGCCGTCCCGTCAGCGAGCACGCTGCAGTATGCCCGGCTCATCGCCGAGTAGGGATATACCAGGAACTGCGTACCGGCCTCGTGGCCGTGCAGGTGGTCCCCAGGACCTCCCTCGCCCACCTCACGCGATCGGCGAAGGGGGGCCAGCAGCAGCTCGCCGCTGAGGGCGAGGGCGAGGTCGAGGCGATGGTCGCCGCCGTCGGTCAGCGGCCAGGCCCGATCGCCGGTGACCCGGTAGCGCGGGCCGTCACCTGCGGGCGGCTTGCCGATTGCCCGGTCCAGAAAGCGCGCAACCCGACCGGGCGGGCGGCGGTGTCGGACCAACGGCAGCGGTACCGCCCCGAGGGACTCCAGCGTCTCGACCAGCTGCTTCATGGCCGGCGCAACGGCTGCGGACGCTTCCGACTCGGCTCTCCCCATGCGGCGAGCATAGATGCGCCGAGCAGTTCGTCAGCCGGGCGGCCTTTGGCGTCGGACTGGATCGGGTAGTCGCCGAACGCGCGGTGGCGGCGGACTCGATCACGGACATGATGGTGCTGCTCCTCCGCGCAGGAGTAGCAGGTACGACCGTCGGCTCGCGCTGTTGAGCGCGCTGTCGCTCACCAGAATGCCGCTCCCTGTCGGGGCGTATCAATATCTATAGATCACGCACGGATCACGCAAACGTCCACACGGGGACAGAGAAAGGCTCTCATCCGGCACGATGCCCAGTGGGACTCTGGCGCGTCGGTTGACAGCGCGGCCGCCGGCAGATCCGATGGCTTCGTGAAGGCCATCGTCTACACCCGCTATGGAGGGCCGGACGTCCTGCATCTGGCGGAGGTGCCGGCGCCGGACGCGGGCGACCGGCAGGTCCTGATCAAGGTGCGGGCGGCCGAGGCGACCAAGTCCGACTGCGAGCTCAGGAGCTTCCGCTACGCCGTGAGATGGCTCTGGTTGCCGCTGCGGATCGTGTTCGGCGTCCGCCGGCCGAGGCGTCGCGTCCTGGGCGGCTACTTCGCCGGTGAGGTCGTGTCTGTGGGCGAGCGGGTCACCTCCTTTGCCCCGGGCGATCAGGTGTACGGTTCCGCCGGCCTGCGTCTGGGCGCGTACGGCGAGTACATCGTCGTTCCCGAGGACGCCGCCATCGCGCCGAAGCCACGGAACATGACGTTCGCCGAGGCCGCCGCTGTCCCGCTCGGTGGGCTCAACGCCCTGCATTTCGTGCAGCGCGCGAGCATCAAGCCCGGGGAGCAGGTGCTGATCAACGGGGCCGGCGGCAGCATCGGCGCTCACGCCATCCAGCTCGCCCACTCGATGGGCGCACGGGTCACCGCGGTCGACCATGGGATCAAGGAAGACCTCGTCCGGCGCCTCGGGGCAGGCGAGTTCATCGACTACACCATCGACGATGTCACGGCCACCGGCCGCACGTTCGACGTCATCTTCGACATGGTCCCCGGGAGCCCGTACCGCCGTCTCATCGGCATGCTGCAACCGGGCGGGCGTTATCTCAACGGGAACCCCCGCCTCTCGGTGCTCGCCCGTTCGGCGCTGACCACCCGGCTCACCGACAAGACCGTCACCGTGGCGTTCGCCCCGGAGACGAAACAGGCCCTGGCAACGATCACCGAGATGATCGAAGCCCAGAAGATCCAATCAATTGTCGACCGGACCTACCCGATGTCGCAGGCGGTCGCCGCCCATCGCCGGGTCGAAACCGAGCAGCGGCTGGGCGCGGTCGTGATCATCATCGGCGAACCGGACGAGCCGGCCGGACGCTGATGGGTTCAGGCGTAAGGCCGATCTCAAGTTGCCCATCCGCCCGAGTCGGTGCGCCACCGAGGCATGTCTGCAGGTCCGAACGCATAGGTTGGCGCTCATGATGGACTGGCCATGGAAGGTTCGGCAGTACTGTTATTTCTGGCTCGCCAGCGAGGCGGTGACAGCCGAACAGATCACGGAACGTCTCGGGCTTGGACCGGACCGAACTGCGGTCATGGGAAGCCGACGGACGTCGCCGGGCGTGGTCCCTGCCGCTCATCGGTGGGAGATCCGCTGTGAGACGCACGGACCAATCGACGAACAAGCGTCCACCGTCCTTGCTCGCATCGCGCCCGCAGCGGATCAGGTGCGGGCCCTCGTTGACGGTGGCGACGTCGAGGCTGGCCTCATGATGGTTCGCCGGTTCGACGATCCGGACGGCGGGCACCACGCGATGGGCTGGTGGCTGACCCGTGAGCAGATCCAGCTACTCGCGCGGATGGGCGCGAGCGTCGAATCAGACGAGTACGCGGGAGACTCCACAGCGCACTCGAGCCGGTGACCGCACTCATCGGCCACCGACCGAGCGCCACGGTGATTAGCGGGACGCCAGAGCCAGGACGTCCGGTCGTGCCGAGATCAGTCACGCCGCGTCCGCTCATGCCGTCAGGCATTGCGCGGCGTACCCCCAGTCGTGGCTCCTCGCACCCTTCGGGCAGTGAAGCTGCCGCACTACCTGCTTTGTGCGCGCCGCTACTCGTTCTTTCGGTGCAGCGCGACCAGCGGGATCCGGCGGGCCGTCTTGGTCTGGTAGTCGGCGAAGCCGGGCATCGCCGCGACCACCCGGGCCCAGGTCTGCTCGTAGTCGTCGCCAGTGATCTCGGCCGCGCTGACCTCGACCGTATCCGAGCCGATCTCGATCGTCGTGTCCGGGTTGGCCCGCACGTTGAAGAACCAGTCCGGATTCTGCGGGGCGCCTGCCTTGGAGGCCACGATCACCAGACGGTCGCCGTCGTCGTAGTAGGCCAGCGGGTTGACCCGGACGGTGCCGGTGCGGGCGCCGGTGTGGTGCAACAGCAGCAGCGCGTCCCCGAACTGGGCCACCCCCTTGCCGCCTTGGGCGCGGAACTGCTCGATGATCGCCGTATTCCAGTCACTCACCCGAATAACCTATCCGGGTGATCGCCCCGGGAGCGGATCTTCCGCGTAATTTTCCCATGACTCGGGCCGGACTCGCCGCCCATGCGGCGCCGGCGGATGCGTCGGCCGGCCCGGATGGTCGCACTGCGTTGCCGACAGCGTCGTCAGGAGCGCACAGACGCAGCCGATGTGAGTGCATGCCAAGGCATCCGCTCGCAAGGGTGATGGTGAAATCGTCAATGCCGCGGGTCTCATTGAGGGGGCATCCGCCAACCGAGCTCCACGGCGAAGTCTTGGGGCGGGGGAGCCTCCGACCGCCGGTCGTGGCCGGGGTGACCATGTTGGATCATGCTGTCCTCGGTGGCACACTCACGGCTTCACTGCGCGAGTGGTCTGCGCGGTCCGGCGGTCAATCAGGGTCTGCAGAGCCAAGTAGCGAGCGCGTGATGTTCTGTGCCTCGTCAAGCATTTCCTGGGCGGCGTCAGTGAGGTCGTTGTCAGTGGCGTCCCGCCCGGCCTCGGCGGCGATCAGCACGGCGCGGCGTACCAGTTCCTTGATGAAGGAGGCGGTCATGCCCTCCGCTTGGGACGCGACCTCGTCCAGCACAGTGGGCGAGAAAGCGATACTACGGGCGTAGCGAGCCAGCAGCAGGCGGCGGGCGCTCTGGTCAGGCAGCGGCACCTCGACCGCCAGATCGACCCGACCGGGGCGCTGGGCCAAGGCGGGTTCCAGTACATCGACCCGGTTCGTGGTCAGCAGGAACGCCACGTCGGCGTCGTCGCTGAGCCCGTCGAGTGCCTCCAGCACCTCGAAGAGCAGCGGCTGGGCGCCTGGGCTGAAATCCCGGTTCTCCGCCACCAGGTCGCAGTCCTCAAGCACTACCAGCGCCGGTTGCAGGGCGCGGGCCATCCGGGCGGCCTCAGAGACGAACTGGATCGACGGGCCGGACAGCAGCACCACGGTCAGGTCGGGCAGCGAGCCGAGCAGGTAGCGCACGGTGTGCGTCTTTCCGGTACCGGGCGGGCCATAGAGCAGCAAACCGCGCTTGAGATGCTGACCGGCCGCGCGCAACCGGTCACGGTGTCGCGCCACACCGGCGACGTGTCGTTGCAGTCGGTCGAGCAGGCCGGAAGGTAGCACGATGTCATCAGGCGCGAGAGTCGGACGCTGGTGAAAGGTGATGCCACCGACGCCCGGCTCGAAGTCCGAACCACCCATGGTCAACACCTGGCCGCGCAGCACTGACCGACGCACCATCAGCTCGTGCACCTCGGCGATCAGCCCCGCCGCAACCCCAGGTGCCGGGCTGAGGATCTCCATCCGTCCGGTCGCGCTGCCATAGCGCGGAGCAGCGGCCCGTTGCAGCACGACAACCGGGCTCTCCGCGTACGAGAACAGGCGCAGGCCGAACGACACCGCCTCGCGGGTGCTCTGCGGGCCGGTCGCGACGCTGGAGTAATCCACCGCGCCGACCGGGAACTGCTGAAACCGGCCGGCCATTTCCAGCAGCTCGCTGAGCGAGTGGTGGTTGCGCTGTTCACCGCCGCCGATACCGAGCAGTTGCGCCCCCTGGTCACGTTCCTGAAGCTCGGCAAGCGCCACATCCAGATCGACGAAACGGTAGGCCGGCACCTCCTCAGTAACCACCGGAATACCCCGCGGGTCCATGCCGAGATGCCGCTCCAGCACTGGAGCGAGGGCACGGTCGTCCTCACCCTGAGCACGCTCCCGATGGTTCGCCACCACCTCGTCGAGAAACGCCTGAAAGGCCGCGATGAAGTCCTGCGTGCGCTGGTCCATGCCGAGAAGTTAGCGAAGATCGCTCTCACTCGGGTCCGATTTCTGCGCCAGATTCTCTCCGTAGGCTCCGGAAACCCTGCCGTCAGCCCTGCGTTCCGACCACCCGACGCGCAGCTTGATCGCCGCGACGTCGGCACTCCCTGGACCGGCGCCCCTAACCCGGTCGCAGCTCGCACGGTGCATCTCCTCACGGACCCTCGATCAGCAGTAGGTTGAACGGCGCGCCGGTATCCGGATCTGCTGCAATACGCGGGTTCGGCGTCACGGCTCGTTGACGCGCTGTAACGGTTGAGGGCGTAGCCCGTCGGCGGTGCGGCGCCAGACCTGACGCCATGCGTCGGGTTGGTAGGGGCCACCCGCAATCGGACCGCGGGCGTCGACACCGCATTCTGGACATGAACGAGGCCGCAACCGCTCATGCCCAAAGACCCGTTGGCTTGGATGTCCTACCGGCTGGAGCTGCGGCTGCCCGTCGAAGACGATCTTGTTGGGCCATCGGCGCAACAGCGGGCATCCGCGGAGGCTCTGCTGGAGGGTGCCAGACGTGGCGAGCCCACGCATGGCACCGACGACGTCGCTGTAGCGCTTGAGGTCGCCCGCCTGGCAGTCGCGTCGCAGGAGCCGGGTCGGACGCGCTTTCACCTCCTGCTCGAAGCAGCGACGTCGCTGTCGGTCGCGGCCGAGGCGTGCATCGTGCGGTTGGGGCGGCGGCCTTGTGCCGCGCCGGGTTCCGAGGAGTGGGTCGACGGTGTCGCGCTGGCTGCGGCTGCCCGTCAGGTCACCGCGAAGTTCGCTGCCCAGCCCGACCCGCAGCTCGAGGAGCGCGGCCTCGGGCTGGTCGGACGCATCGTCACCCGGCTACTGGGCGAGTGTCACGCCTTCGTCGGACGAGCGATGATCGAGTCGGCCCGCTGTTTCCAGCGCAACGGCGATCCTGACCGGGCTGCCAGGCACGTCGAGGCGGTACTGGTTGACTTCGAGGTTCTGCTTGATCATTTCGAGGTTGAGGATCCGCTCGACGAGTACGTCATTGCCCTCGAGTACCTGCTGGCCGCCGTCCAGCTCACCATCGAGGTGAGAGGCAGCTCCGCCGACCTCGAGGCCCTTGGCAACCGAACCAGGCACGTACTCGCCCGCGCGTCAACCGGCTGAGCCCCACCGGTATCACCGCGCAGGTGTAGTAGAGCGTGTCCCTATCTTTGGTCTGGCTGAAAGCGCGGAGTGTTGCTCGCCGCTCTCCTTCAGGCAGTGAGCGCCTTCCGGATGGCGGCGCCCAGCTCGGCGACCTCACCGGCGGTGTGCGGAAGGATTCCGTTTTCCGCCATGAGCGCGTGGTACTGCTGCTGCTCGTAGGGCACGCCCGGGTCCAGCGGCGCGATGTGCCAGTGGACGTGGGCGTTGCCCTGCATGCTACCCAGCGACAGCAGATAGGTCCGTTCGGTCGGGACCACCTGGTTGATCGCCGACGCGACGGTGTGCACGACGGCCTGAAGCGCCAGGTACTCCGTGCTCGTGAGGTCGCGAACGACATCGGTGACGTGCCGACGAGGTACGACCAGCGCATATCCGCGCAAGGTCGGATAGCGGTTGAGGAACGCGACGTGCACGCCGTCGTCGTAGAGCAGCTCGTGTTCGGCACCCGGGTCGCCACGAAGGAACGCGCAGATGAAGCAGTCGCCGGAACGGACCCGCCGCTCATACGCGGCCAATTCCATCGGGATACGCTCGCCCACCTGGACCAGTATCGCGAACTGCCGCCACGACTGGGCACCGGCGTGGGCGAGTGAGTAAGCCGAGCGTGCTTCGAACACCGTCAGCCGCATCTCCTCTGCCGCCGAGCTGACGCGCCGGTGCAACCGGACACGACCCGGCTCCTACCTTTCGGTCCTCAGCACGATGTGCTGGTAACGGGCTTTCCCACCCGCCTTTGCCCGGCGTGCCCGCTGAGGATACTTGCCTGTCGGAGGCGTGCACGCCAGCTTCCGGCCGTACTCAAATGCCACGATCCGCCCGCCACGCAATGTCACGGCCGAACCGCTGTGGGACGCATACGCTCGCAGTCGATGAGCGCAACGGTCCGAGCTCTGCGAGCCTGCCTCGTCTATCGTTCGGTCTCGTTGGACTCCAGGACTCTTTTCATCTCCTCGATTCCCCGCTCGACTCGCCCCCTCACCGCATCGGCCATGGCATGTGGGAGGACGTCGGTCAGCCAGACGATCCGGCTGTGATCGCCTTCGTCGAACACTTGGAATGCCGCATGGTGGTAGGTCAGCGGCAGCCGGTGCCCGTCGGTCACCGTGTACGCCATCCTCCGGATGGTGTGGTCGATCGCCAGGATGACTTCACGGACCTGCGCCCCGTCCGGCATGCGCAGGATGCGAACGTCGCCCTCGACCCGGGCATCGGCCACCCGGCCGGGCAACAATCGCCGGTGTACCGCGCCGACATCCGCGATGGCCTCCCACACCCGCTGCTGGGGAACGTCGACAGTGGCTTCAACCCGGACTGTGGCCATACTCGACGACCCTCCCCGTCCATGCGTGGCGGCAACGCGGATGCCGCAGCCTACGGGTCACGATCGCATGAGGGGCCCGACGCTCGCGGGCCTGGCTTCAGCTCATGCCGGCCCGAGGGCACGCCCGCCGACAAGCGCTGTCACACTCCGCGCGAAAGGTGGCAGAGGCCTCGAGCAGCGGCATGCTGAACTGCGATGACCGTGTGGTCAGGCGAAGATGGAGGGGTCGAAGTAACCCCGCAGCTGGCAGATCTTGTCGTGATCGTCGAGCGTGAAGACGGTGATCCCGGTCCAGGCCAGCTCGCGGCCCGTGGCCGTATTGGCCGTCGCGCGCCAGTGCACGGCGACGCTGGCGCCACCGTGGTACGCGTTGGTAGGCGTTAGTCCGTCGAATCGCGAAAAGTGCGGGAGGAACCCGGTGATCCGTTCGCAGAAAGCGACGCGGCCGGTGAACGGCGGCTGTCCGACCGGGTCGTGGATCAGCGCGTCATCGGCCAACGGACGCGCCCAGGCGTCCGGGTCGGCGGTCCTCGAACCGCCGAAGAAGTCGGCGACGGCCGTGGGCAGCTTGTCATTCATCGATGACCCTTTCGGTGACTGGTGATCAATTACAGAAGGCGTCCAGAAGGCATCTGCGCCGGCGGAACCCCGTGTGCCGCTGGTCAACGCTGTAGCCACGAGCCGAACAGGCGGTGCAGCAGCGGAATGACCACCCACACCATCAGCGCGACCATGACCGGCACGATCAGTGCGAACCGGCCCGCTGGCGGCAGCGGCTCCAGCACCGGGGCGGCCAACGTAACCCCAATGGTGATCAGCGGATACAACACGGCGACCATCAGCAGCCACAATTTCCATCGGACCGGCTGTGCTCGTCTCGACATGTGCGCCATGCACCGAGCCTGCGTGAGTCGCCCGCGCCGAACCAGACCGTGTGGTGGCTAGCAGCCACGCACCCAGGCTGCACCAGCCAGCAACTGTCACACTGGGCCGCATGACGTCATCCCACCCGCTAGGCGCGTTCCTACGTGCCCGTCGCGCACGGCTACAGCCGCAGGACATCGGCCTGCCCGGCACCATCGGCCGCCGGCGTACCGCGGGACTGCGGCGCGAGGAACTGGCCGCGGTCGCCGGGCTGAGCGTCGACTACTACATCCGACTCGAGCAGGGCCGAGAACGCAATCCCAGCCCCGTCGTCATCGCCGCACTCGCGCACGCGCTGCGGCTTGACGCGGACGAAAGCCACCACCTGCACCGGCTGGCTGACCACGCTGCCGGTCGCCGGGCTGAACGGCCACCGCCCCGACCGGCCGTCAGTGCGCCCACCATGGCCCTTCTCGATCGGCTCCGCCCTTGGCCGGCGCTGATCCTCGCCCGTACCGGCGATGTCCTCGCCTGCAATCCCGAAGGGCTCGCGTTGTACGCCGGCCTCGACGAGTGGCCCGAACCACGGCGCAGCATCATCCGGTACATCTTCACGCATCCGGCAGCACGGTCGGTCCTAGCCAACTGGCAGTGGTCCGCGGCCACCAGCGTCGCGAACCTCCGTCACTGGACCGGCACCGACCCCGACGCTCCGGACCTGCGCCGCATTCACCACGAGCTCGCCGCCGCCAGCGCCGACTTCCGCCAGCTGTGGGAACGCCAGGACGTACGGCCTCGCCGCACAACCAACAAAGCCTTCCATCATCCGCGGGTCGGAGACATCGTCCTGACCCACCAGAGCTGGCACCTGGACGACTCGGCCACCCGGCTCAGCCTCTACCAACCCGAGCCCGCCCACACCGACCAGGTCGCGCTCCTCGCACACACTCTCCACACGCCACGACAGCCGTACCCAACCAGAGAGTGACCCAGCGGTCCGCGCAGCCACACCACCCCAACATCTGACTGCTTCATGTTCCAATCCCATGATCAGACACGCTCAGTCCGGCCGGGGCCTGCCGAGACCGCCAGAATCGCCGGCTACCCCGCGGGGACTATCTCGCCAAGTTGGAGACCCCTCCGACGCCGGCACCTTGACAAAGAGGTGCCGTTAGATCCACAGTCCCCCTGCATCGGCGATTTATCGTGTCTGTCTTCTGGTGACGCCGCGCAGATGGTCATGTCTTGGTCATCGGCGGGGCCCAGTAGGCCCGTTGTGAGGTAGCTGTGTTGTTGCCTTCCGCGACATCGATGCGGAAACCTGTTCGCCCCGGCATGTGGCCAGGGGTCATCGCTTACCAGGGGACGATGCCTTCGTCGTTGAAGAACGCGCCGGAGGGGCTGTCGTCGGGCAGTGTGGCGAGCCGGATCGCTGTGGCCGCGCCCTGCTCGGGGGTTCGGGGGCCATGGAATCCGGTGAAGGTGGTCGCGACCAGGCCCGGGCAGGTGGCGTTGATCAGGATGTTCGTGCCGGCGAACCTCCGGGCGTACTGGACGGTCACGGCGTTGAGAAACGACTTCGACGGCGCGTAGGCCGCCATGACCGGGCCGATCTCGATGTCCGGGTCGGCTTGCAGAGTCACGGAGCCGACGCTGCTGGAGATGTTGACGATGCGCGGCGACGACGAGCGCTGCAGCAGCGGGAGCATCGCATTCGTCACCCGGATCACGCCGATGACGTTGGTCTCCACGACCGTGCGGACCAGGTCGAGGTCGAGCGTGGTCGGGTCCTGCGCCCAGTCCGCACCCAGCTGTCCGGAGATGCCCGCGTTGTTGACGAGTACGTCCAGCCGGCCGGTCTTCCGCTCGATCAGTTCCGCGGCGTTCGCGACGCTGTGGTCGCCGGTGACGTCCAGCGGTACGCCGAACGCGTCGGCCCCTGCGGCGCGCAGCTTCTCGACGGCGCTTTCGCGCCGGCCCGCGTCCCGCGCTCCAACGGCGACCCGGTGTCCGAGGGCTGCGAGCCCGGTGGCGATCGCGTAGCCGATTCCCTGGTTCGCGCCGGTGACCAGCGCGATCTTCGTTTCGTTCACGCGGTCCAGGCTCGCCCCCAGGTGGACGCGCTGGCCAACACCGATCGAGTACGCTGTCATACCCGCCGGGTATCAGTGACGTACGCTGTGGCCGTGGACACCTTGGAGACCCGCGAGCTGAGGTACTTCGTGGCCGTCGCCGAGGAGCTGCATTTCGGCCGGGCCGCCGAACGCCTCGGCATGGCCCAGCCGCCGCTGTCGCGCGCGATCCAGCAGCTCGAACGGCGCCTCGGCGTCTGCCTGCTGGAACGCAACCGCCGTGGCGTCGCGCTGACAGATGCCGGACAAGTGCTGCTGTCCGAGGGGCGCGCGACACTCGACGCGGCCACCGCCGCCGCCCGCCGTACCCGCCGCGCCGGCGGAGCCGGCAGCCCGGGCGGTGCGCGTAACCGTCTGGTGCTGGCGGTGAAGACCGCCGCGGTTCACGGGCTGCTCCAGAAGCTCCTCGACGCCTACGTAGCTCAGCCCGGCGCCGCCGAGGTCGAGGTCCTGCAGTGCCGCATGTGCGACCAGGAGGCGCGGCTGCGCGATGGCAGCGCCGACGTCGCGCTCATGCACGTGCCGTTCAACTCCCTCGCCGGGTTCGACAGCGAGGAACTCATGACCGAGGGCCAGCTCGCCGTCCTGCCCGCCGGACACCCCCTCGCCACGCGCGAGACCCTGTCCATGGCCGACATCAGCGACCTGCCCGGCCTGCCCCCGGCACGCTGGCCCCGGCACGGTGTCTACCCGCCCGGCCCAGGCCCCGAGATCCACGACCAGACGCAGCTGGCCCAACTGGTCGCCCTGGGCCGTACCGTCGGGATCGTGCCGGAATCCGCGCGCGCCTGGCTGTGGTCCGCGCACGCCGCCATCCCGCTGACCGACTCGCCCCCCGTCGTCACACACATCGCCTGGCCTGCCCACAGCCGCTCACCAGCCCTGGCCAGCTTGATCAGGACCGCCGTACAGCTCGAATCCTGCCGGTAGAGCCCTGTCACCCCTCCCGGGCAGGCCCCCGTCACCGCCCGCGGCGCGGCGCGGGCGGTGTGGCCCGGTCGCGTGTGGAGATGTTCGTGGCGATGCCGTTCACCCACGCCCTGCGAGCCATCGACGCGCGTCGGCGGTAATCGACGCGACCAGGGCACTTTTGCCGTCGGTATAGGCATCGCGATCATGGATATGGTGGACAGCCAGCTGCAGTTTCAGCTGCTCATACCGCCGGACAGCGTGGGGATGAGCCCGCAGGTAGTCACGAAACGCCAGGACATCGGTGAACCGTGGAGAGCCGACCGGAACCAGGTGCAGATGGTGCGTACGACGCTGCGGGGCCGGCTTGCAAAACCAGTGCATGACATCTTGCCGATGAGGCGCGTAGCAGTAGCTGAGCCCCGCCAGCAGATCGATGCACGGACGCGACGAGTCGAGGTCAACGACGCCGATCATGATGTCGATGATCGGCTTGGCCGTCAGACCCGGGACGGCCGTGCTGCCAACATGGTGCACTCCGCCCGCGACATGGGACCCCAGCACCTCGGTCAGGATCTCGGCCTCCCGCTGAAACCCAGCCGCCCACGCCGGGTCATAAGGCAACAGACGGATCGGATCGTCGCCGACCGGGGAGCCACCTTCGCTGTCCTGCGTCATAGCCCCACCTTGCCGCACTGAGGATCACCTCGCGGACCCGGCCTTCCATACTTGGCAGCCGATCCTCGGGCCGGCCATCCATCTACTGGCACGGACAAGGTTCCCTGTCTCAGGCCCGCGCACAACGCGATCGACAGGGCCAACCAGACGGACACGTCGCGACACAGCGTCACCGCCAGCCCAAGCTCCCAACGGGGCCAAATCAAAACCGGGCGGATTCCGACCGGTGCCACCCGAGACCGCCAGAATCAGTGCCTGGGCCGTGATGTCATCGCGGAGGCGGGTCAGCTCCACGCCGGACATCAACATGCGCACGACCGTGCCGTCTGCGGCCGGCACGTCCCAGCCGTACCGGCCGTTCCGATCGGCGGCGGGATCCCGCACGGCCTCACCGAGCACCGCGCCCCGGTCGCGAGCCGCGGCCAGCAGCACCTCGACGTTCGCCGCGGCGAGGTACTCGCGGGTGTCGTCGAGCGGCCGCCGTCCCGGGATTGGTCATGGTCCGACGAGACTGCCCGCGGCTGCGAAGCCGCGCCACCCAGGCCGGTGTCTCCCCGCCGCCGGAGGTATGTGGCCGATCGTCGCAGTCTGAGCGGAACGCGCCACAATGCGTCGGGCTGCGCCGCCGGAAAGGGCAGCATTTCCCGTGGTCAGCGCCCATGCGGTATGCGAGAACGGCGCGACCGGCAGCAGCGGAGGAGGATGGCCGGATGATCGTCGAGCTGCGGTCGGTGCCGGACTGCCCGAACCTGGACGCTACCCGGAGCACGTTGGCAGCTTGCCTGGCGGAGGCCGGCCTGACGGTGCCGATCATCGAACGCGTCGGGGACTACCGGTCGCCGTCGATCCTGATCAACGGCGCCGATGTCACTGGTGCCGATCCGAGCGGCCCGCCCGCCTGCATGCTGCGGCCGCCCACTGCCGCGCAGATCCGGCGTGCCGGGCGATGTACGTGGCGACGAAAGCCGCGGCGCTGGTGGTGGTCTCGAGCAGGGTCACGATGGTGCTACTCCTCCGTGCAGGAGTAGCGGGTACGACCGCTGGTTCGCTCTGTTGAGCACCCTGCCGCTAAGCAGAATGCCGTCCCCTGTCGGGGCGTATCAATATCTATAGATCACGCACGGGATCACGCAAACGTCCACAGGGGACATGGGAAAGGCTCTGATCAGACGTAAAATGCCTGATCAGAGCCTTGATCAACTGTGCGCCGCGTAGGACTTGAACCTACAACCCGCGGATTAAGAGTCCGCGATCATGAGTGTCGCCTGCTGCTTTGCGATGTCCATTTGTGCTGTCTCATACCAGTCTATTGGCAAATCGACCCCGGCGGTCTGCCGATTCATGCCGACAGGTGACGTCCTGCGCCAGAACCGTCGATCACGCATGGATCACGGGTTCCACCCTGGATGGCGCCGACTGCGGCATCCGGACCTGGCTGATGTAAGGGCGACGTTGACCCATTGACAGAAATCAAGCTGGAGAGTGTCGGATCTGCCGGATGCCGTTCGTAGCGTATGCAGAGACGGACATCGGGTCCGGAAGATCAGAAGGAGCGGACATGCCCGAGTACCTCATCTACTTCAATCAGCAGTGGGTGGGTGACCACACCGAGGAGTGGTTCCGCGGGCGCGGTCCACTCGCCAGGGCGGTCGTCGACGAGATCAAGGCCGCCGGGGCATTCGTCTTCGCTGGGGGCCTGGAGGAAGAGGACGGCCCGGTCTTCAGTGCAGACGCCACCAGCGGTGCGATCATCTTCACCGACGGGCCCTATGTCGAGACCAAAGAGTTCCTGGGTGGCCTGACCATCGTGAACGTGCCGGATGAGACCACCGCCCGGATGTGGGCCGGCAAAATCGCTGAGGCATGCGGCTGGCCGCAGGAGGTTCGCCGGTTCAAGCCGCAGCGCATCCTGCAGGGACGAGATCGTCACTCGTCGACTGAAGTGTGACCGGAGCCGGGCTTCCGTCGCTGCTGCGCTCCGCCCAGCATTCGACCCAGGCACGGCTCCGGGGCGGCCAGAAATGTGCCGCCCCGGAGCCAGCCGACGAAGCGCTTCACCGTGCTCATCTGCCGCCCGGCGAACGGCAAATGGCGTGCCAACGTCAGGGTCCGGGCGAGATTTCCCGCGCTGAGCCATGTGCCGCGTTGCTGAGGTGTGGAGAACGTGCTCGGAGGGGCCCAGAGCCTGCTGCGGGTATGGCGCCATCGTGCACCATGTGACGGATCTGCTCGAATCGGCTCTGCTTCTGCCGCGCCCCCTGCCCGTCCGCGCGACGGCTCGCGGAATGGAACCCGAAGAGATCGCTCAGCATTATTCGGTGACGATCGAGATGGCGCGGGTTCCGGTACAACGCGAGAGGGGTGGCGCGGCAGTCCACGCCGCACTAGAACGACACGGTCCCCAGCCACCGGCGCCTTGTTGCCGGCCAGCGGACACCGGTGCGCCCGCGCACCCCAGGGTGGGCGCCCGAGCGCGCCGGCGCACCCGCTGTCACCACGCATGGGCGCACCTGCGAATGCGCCCGCTCAGTTTGGCGATCAGAACGACCTGTTGCTCAGCAGAATGCCGTCGTGTGTCAGATCGGACCAGCATCTATAGATCACGCACGGACCACGCGAACGTCCACAAGGGGCATGAAAGTGCTCCGATCCGGCACTTATTGCCTGATCACAGCCTTGATCAACTATGCGCCGCGTAGGACTTGAACCTACAACCCGCGGATAAAGAAGATTGCCGATCGTAGGTCCGGGCCTTGCCCTCCTGCTCAATCCGCCGGCAGTCGTCGGAGGCCGTCGTTCACCGCCGGGTACCTTGGCTGTACAGCCAAGGCGCGGCGACCATCTGATCCGTAGAGGTGAGCAGGGTCCGCCGCTCCTCCGATCGCCACGTCGCCGTGTCCGGGGCTTTGTTCACACAGCGGGCGAAGACCCGGGTCGAACAGCTCGCGAAGCAGGCCTGCACCGACGTGCCCAAATGGCCCGGAGAGTCCGCGACCCACTGGGGCACCCGGGTACACACCCGGTTCGCGGAACTCGTCGATGACGAACCGGAATCGGCCAATCTGTTCTCGGAGTTTGGCTACCGCAACGGTCGCCGTGCCATCAGGTGGAAGAGTCCGGTCACCGGACGGTAGGGCTGGGAGCAGGACGCCAGGGCTCCCGACGTCGTGTTCGGCGCGGCGGCACTTGAGCCGGAGCTGTTCCTCGACCTGAAGACGGGCCCCCGAGGGCTCGAGCCCAAGTGGTATAGGGAGCTACAGGAACAGCTCCCGCGATCGTTCAAGAATGTGCCTGCGATCGCAGTCCGTTGCTGAGAAGGAGATGATCACGTGCACGTCGGCAGGTGGGAGAAGGCCCTCGACGCGTACCTGCTACCCGCACTAGGGGAGGGCTGGCGCGCCGCGGATGGTCGGCTGGTGCGGGGTCCAGTCGGGTGGACGGCCCAGACGGTGCAGCCGCTGCCGCCCGTGTACCGGAGGCCCACCTTCAAGATGGAGGTGATCGTCTGGTTGCTCGCGGTCCCGGTCGCCTATGGCTACACCTGTGGACGGCGGCTTGACGGGGTGTTTCCCGAGCCGGACACCGTGGCCGGCTACGAACCGGTGATGGCCGACGTCAGGGACGTCATCCTGCGCAAGGCCGTCCCGTTCTTGGACCGCTACGGAGATGTCGACGGCTTCCTCACCCACCGGCAGGAGCGGGAAGCGAGAGAGGCGGAGCGCGGCCTGACCGAACCGGACATCATTGCGGCCGAGGAACACGCCTACATGGCCGTGATCCGCGGTGACTGGGAAGCAGCCTTGGCCGCTGCGGCCGTGGCCGAACAGGCCGGGGAACTGAACCGTGCCCGCCCGGACCCGATCGACTGGGAGGACGAGATCCTCGAACGCGTCCGTCAAGTGATGGCACTCGGCCCGGACGGCGCCCGCGAAGCCCTCGCCCGCAACGCCACCGCCACCGCAGCCAAATTGTCCCTGCCCTACGACATGTAGCCCGTGGAGTTCCTCCCAGGCTAGGTTGCGGGCGTCCAGTCATATCAGGTGCCAGGCCGTGCTAAAAGCTCTAGCACGCATCGATCACGCGCTCGTCCATACGTACATGAAAGGCTCCTGATAGGACGCAGAACGACTTGTCAGCCTTGATCAATTGTGCGCCGCGTAGGACTTGAACCTGCAACCCGCGGATTAGGAGGGCTCCCGCTCGGGAACGGTCAAGGCTCTGACCACATGTCTGCGCCAAGAGCGCCAGTGCCAGTCGTGCCGTCGGTGCTGCGGGTTGGGGTCAGGCTGGGGTCAGGCTTGGGTCAGCGAACAGGTGCAGCTTGCACAGCCGTGGCTCATCCATCCTTATCCCTCTCCCACCGCAGGAAATGGGTCAGGTCCGCCGCAGCGCGGGTCATCTCCTCCCCCGCTTCCAAGACCAACATGGCACTCGCCGACCAAGCGGCGTCATCCCAGCTCGGACCGGGCGCCCGCAGGCTCACACGGAGCGAGACGTGCCCGCGGCCGTCGTGTCGAGCATCGACGACGAGATGGCTCTCCATCGAATGCCAGGTGCGGACACCTTCCCATCCTCGCCAGTCAGTCGCGAGGCCGTTCATGAAAGCGGGCAGGGTATTCGCCGGATTGGCGATCACGCCCTCGATCTTGGCCGTCGTCGCCGCCCTCACGCCGTCGTCGTGCAGCTCCGTGGCGGCCGTAAGGACGTAGCCGTCACCGTACGGGTCCTGCAGCGGATGGATTACCCAGCGCGCGGCATCGGCCCTGCCCAGGACGAACGGCTCCTCCATGGTCAGCGAGCATTCCCTGACGTCATCGTGTCCGCGCCCGATTTGGCGCCTCACCCCTGCCCTGCCATCCCTCCGCCGTCGACCCACACATCGTGGAGCGGGCCTGCCCCCTCCGGTGACAAGGTGGAGCGCCCCACTGGACGACCTTGGCACCGGAGGGCAGGTCTGCTCGGCTCCGCCTGGATCGACGGTGGGCGGGATGGCCACCATCCCAGAGCCCGAGTGCTCCCGCCGGAGGCATCCGACCTTGCAACCCGAACCCGCGCCGCCGCCCGGCCGATTTCGACCAGAGGGTCGCCAGCAGGCCGAGCGCGAGCGTTGTACAAATGGTCGGGAGCCTCAGTAGCGGCAGACGTCGTGGAGCCAGTAGCCACCCTCCGTGGGCATTGGAAGATGCCACGCTCGCTGGTCGACTTCACGTGGCGCTGGCATGCCGAGCTGCCCGGAATCAGATCTTTGATCACGTTTGCGCGTCCGGTTGGGGTAAGCGAGGATCAGGTTCATGACGTACGGGAAGGGCGCCTCGCGCCTCGCACTGTGAACGGCTCGGCGCTGATGCCGCCGCTGGACGACTGGGGATGGCTGGAAGCGGCCATCGTCTCGGGCGATGTTCTGGTCCCCGGCAGCGATGTGCGGTCACAGGTCTTCCACCAAGTCGAGGTCGACGGGGACGGGCTGATCACCCGTCACCTGTTGGCCTTCACGACCGATCGCCGTCTGTCGGTGCGGCGGACGATCTTCGAGTTGCTGTACTGCTTGTGCTTCCAGAAACCCGGGTGGCTTCTGGTGGCAGACGCCGCCGAGACAGCCCTGAAGGACGTGGATCCGCAGGTGCGGCGGAGGGCGGCGGCGTTACTGGTGAACACCGCCGACCATCACCAACGACTTCGCCTCGCGGGGCACGATCAACTCCGGTCTCTGTGTCGCGGCTGTGGTGGACCTGGCCGAGGGTTACGGGTTCGTGTGGGATTGCCAAAGCCACTCCTTCAAGCTCTGGGATGACTGGCCCCCCTACGCGCGGATGGCCGCACCGACCAGCGACCGGACCCTGTCCTCCTCGATCACGGCGCGGTGGACGGGCTCGGATCTCGGGCACGGCATCGCCTCCGCAGCGGTCCGCGTGCGGACCGCTGCCTTCAACGGCACCTACGGCGCCTGGCAGTACCCCGCCGCCTGGCAGCGGACGACCGCCGCCTCGGTCTCCCTCGACGACAACTACGGTGCCTGGAAGTACCCTTCTGGCTGGGAACAGACCTTCGCCGGTTCGGCCACCCTCAACGGGGCCCGCCCGGGCAGCACTTACTGCTTCTCCGTGCGTGCCACCGACAAGGCCGGCGGCACCTCGGCGTGGAGCCCGCAAGACTGCATCACCCGCGCCCTGGACGACCGATCGCTGACCGGGCGCTGGTGGCAGCGCCTTTCCGGCAGCTCCTATTACAGCTCCACCATCAGCCAGACCACCAGCCAGGGCGCCACCTTGAACCGGACCGGCGTCCAGGCGCGCCGCATCGGCCTGATCGCCACCAAACGCCCCGGCGGAGGCCGGGTCGCGGTCTACCTCAACGCACGCTGCTCACAACGGTCAACCTGAACGCCTCCACCACACGGCCCCGGGCGTACTTCCTGGTGATGTCCTCACCGTCGCTGCGCACCGGGACCGTAACGCTCAAAGCGACCACGAGCGGCAAGAAGGTCCAGATCGACGGCCTGGATATCGCTCGCGAACCGTAGCGGCCGGGTCCGTGAATGGCGGATCCACCGGCGCACCAGGCTCGACTTGGACGAGCTCGCCGATTGGATCAACCCGATCGTGTCGGGCTGGATGACGTACGACGGCCGGTTCTACCGGTCGCAGCTCTACCCCTTCCTGCAACGCGTCAACACCTACCTGGCGCGATGGGCTCGGAAGAATGTCACTACGGGGAGATCTGACTGGCCATTGACAGAAGAAGTACCGACGGCTGCGAAGCTACAAACGGTTCAGGGCATGGTGGTCCGGGCTCCTCGATCGAGAACCCGGCCTGTTCAAGCACTGGGCGTGGAGCCGCGACTTCCTGTGGGTTCGATGAGAAGAGCGGAATGACGGGAGACTGTCACGTTCCGTTCTGTGGGAGCCCGGGGGTGCGATTCCCCCGGGCCACCCGACCCTCGCCGTCCGCCTGGCGTCGCTGCGGGAGCAGTTCACGGCGACACCAGAGGTGACTACGGTGAGTTCCGGCTGACAAGCGCCGTGCGGAGTGGTGAGGAACCGACCGCGTTATCGGCGGCGAATCAGGACGTCTTAAGGGTCAGCCGACTGGGCGCGGCGCTGGGCTGCTTACGTCCGCTAAGTGATGCACCACGTCGTGGAGCAGGTAGCGGCCCAGCGACTCGAAGGTGAAAACCGATCCGTTCGACCGCAAGCCGCGGCGCCCCCAGGCGTGCTCGGGCGCCGCCGCGAACACCGCCGCGACGCGCCGGCACCGCACCGCGAGTTCGTCAGCGACCGTCGCCGGATCCTGCTCCCAGTAGCGTGTGGCACGCGCCGTGGCGTCGCCGTCCCAGTCGCCGAAGCGGGCGTCCTCGTCGGTAAGGATCAGCTCTGCTCGCTCGGCGAATACCCCGAACACGTCGCGGACATGGCACCCGTACTCCAGCGCTGACCAGACCCCCGGTTCGGGACGCTCAGCGACGTTGTCGCGAGCAAGCACCTCCCGCCACTGAGGCGCGAGCCCCGCGATGGTTGCTGCCAGGTCCGCCGCAGCTACGTCTCGGCTGTCGAATCCGCAGAACCCGCACGGCTTGTCGAGCACCCAGGTCCAGTCCTTGGTCTCCGGAATGGGAAGCCCGGGTTCGGATGCCGTGTCGGAGACGGCGGACGATGGTTCGATCATGACACCGGACCCTAGTCAATGATCTTCATGCTCCGCCATCCGAAGTCGGGAATGGGGACGTACTCGGATCGGACCCGTGCCAGCATGGCGGCGTGACGACGATGAACGACGGGCTCCTACGTACGGCCGCCGCGCGCGATGGCGCTGAGTTGTTGGACCTGTGGGCGCTGTTGTTCGACGACAGCAGCTCAGCACCGGAGGGGCGGTGGAGGAGTCACGCAGCCGAGTGGTTCGCCCGATTCGTTGACGATCCGAGTAATGCTCGCTTTCCTGTCGTCGAGGTCGCTGGTGCGATCGTCGCTACGGCGATCGGGACACTCGAGCTCGGTGTACCGAACCCTCAGTGCACCAGAGGGCGCACTGTGCGACTGGCGAACGTCATCACCCTGGGCGGACACCGCGGCCGTGGCTATGGGGCGACGCTTGTCCTCGACGTGCTCAACTGGGCCAGGTCTATCGATGCCGACCGCGTCGATCTGAGTGCCACGCCGGAAGGGCAACGCCTGTACGAGAAGATGGGCTTCACGATGACCTCAGCTCCGCGGATGAAATTGGTTCTCTGACGGACTGCGTCGCCGAATCAGCAACGCGCAATTTTCGGTAGTCCGTGCACCTGCCGGCGTGGCGGCACTGGACGCCACGCGCTGACGCTCACAAACATGAACGAGGGCCGTCCCGGCTGGGGGCGGCCCTCGTTGTGTGGCTCGGCTGTCAGCTGACGGGCAGGCGTCCGGCCGCGCTACTCGGCCTGATCCATCCAGGCTGCACTTACCGCCGGCCGGCCGACGTCAGGTTCGCCGGCTCCGCAGCAGGACGGCACCGCCAGCACCGAGCACCATCGACAGCACCACCATGACGGTCAAAAAGGTGCGGCCACCGCCGGTCATCCCGTACACCGCCCACCCGGCGCCCAGCAGGATGCCGATGAGAGCCCACACCGCCCTGTATCGCTTTGGATCAAGCTCGAACATTTCTCACACCTACCAAGGAGTCGGAAATCCCGGTTCGCCGCACGGACGCACCGCCGCGAGGCCGCCGAGGAAAATAGCCGAGCCGTCGGGCGAGGTTCCCACCACGCGCATCGACTCAGACGAGTCGGGGATCAAGCCCATGCCGGTCCCCCGCCGTCAGGTCAAGTCAAGCTCGGACCAGGCAGCATAGGGCAGATGATCAACGCGCGCAGCCCCACGACCAGGCGACGGCCGTCGGCCGGAAGGGCGCGCCTGGGGTACTCGGGTTCCCTGGTAAGGCTGGCTGTATTCGTCTGCCCGGCGCCGTCTGCGCCGTTCGTATCACCGTCACGGTGACGCCGATCCGAACGCCGCGCCGCCGAGGTGACCCTTCTTGATTCGGTGCGCGGATCGACCGAGGGCGCTCGATCTCGATGGCCTGCGGGTCTCGGAATGGATCTGCCTCGGCCGCGCAACCTGCCTTGGCGGTCGCTGTTTGTGCGAGGGTCAATCGCATGTTCGAAACTGTCGCTGTCATTTCCGATGTGCATGGTGTCCTGCCCGTGCTGCAAGCGGTGCTCGACCATCCGGAGGTGCGCGGCGCCGACCGCATCGTCGTCTGCGGAGATCACGCGGCCGGCCCGCAGCCGGGCGAGGTCCTCGACCTGCTGACCAGTCTCGACAACGCCGTACTGGTGCGCGGCAACGCCGACCGTGAGCTCGCCGTCCTCGGGCGCAAGGAGGCGCTCGACGGGGCGTACCCGATCGACGTGTGGGCAGCGGCGCAGCTCTCCCCCGCCCAGATCGACCTGCTGGCCGGGCTGCCGCATCCGGTGACCCTCGACGTCCGCGGCTTTGGCCCGGTCGTGTTCTGCCACGGCACTCCGCGCAGTGACGAGGAGGTCGTGCTCGTCGACACCCGTCTGGAGAAGTGGGCCGAGGTGTTCGCCGAGCTGCCCGACGAGGTCCGCACGGTGGTCTGCGGACACACCCACATGCCGTACGTGCGGCTGGTCAACCGGCGGACCGTGGTTAACGCGGGCAGCATCGGCATGCCGTACGGCTCAACCGGGGGACACTGGGCGCTGCTACGCGACGGCGAGATCTCGCTGCGCCGGGTGGAGATCGACGTCGACGAGGCGGTGGCGAGAGTGGTCGCGGGCTCCTCCTATCCGGATCGGCAGGCGTGGGCTGACTGCTACCTGCGCTCGGAGGTCAGTGATGCCGACGCCGTGACCGCATTCGGCCCCCGTGACGGCCGGGGTGCTTGAGGTCGTCACCCCTGGCCGTGGGCCAACATTTGCTCTAGCTGCGAGAACGGGTTGATAGACAGCCACTTCAGGTACGGGCGTAGCTCTCGGAGTAGGTCGGACCGGTGATCTGCAGGGTGTTGGCTGAGCAGGTGTATGACTCTGCTCCGTCGCGGAAGTACGAGATGGGGGTGGGGCTGCCGACCTGGGTGCCGTTGCGGAACATGGTTTCGTCGCCGGCTTTGTCGCTGGGCGAGTGGTGGATCTTGTTGTTGTCGGCGGAGCAGTCGAATTGGGCCGTTCCGTTGTAGAGCACCTCCCACATGGCGTTGTCGTCGCTTGCCGTGCCGCGTACGGAGTAGTCGGTGTAGGTGACGCTGCCCACGCCGCTGCTGCCGTAGACGCGGGTTTTCCGTCCGGCCCAGTACGACAGTTTGTCCGGTAGGGTGTCGTCGATGGCCCTGTACTCGTGACCGCTGGTCATCCGCCACTGGCCGACTATGCGGGGCGTGTTTGGTCCGGTGCCGCGGGTCGGGTTGGTCCGCTGGGTCGGTGTCGGTGTCGGTGTCGGTGTGGCGCTGGGTGAGGTCGTGGGTGACTTGCTGGCCCCATGGGGCTCGGTGTGCGTGGGAGAGGGTGACGTCGAGGCCCCCGTCGACGGTGACGGCGACCAGCCCACGAAGGGCAGCACATCCCCGGATCCGGTGACGGTCGGGCCGGGCGTGGGCCCCAGCCAGGCGGCAGTGGCGGGTCCTCGCCGGGACCGTTTCTCCACGTGCCCACCATCGCTCCGCAGGCGACCAGGAGCACTGCCGCGGCCGCGGCAGCGATGATGAGGAGCCCGCGCCGCCGACCGGGCGAACGCTGGTCGAACAATCTGCTGAACAACCGCCCGGACGTTGCGGAGGCGATCAGGGCGGCAGCTGCGTTGGCTTGCCAGCTTGCGGGACCACCTTCCCGGTTCCCCGGTGACCGTAGCTGCCGACCACCCGTCAGAACGCTGCGAACGCCCGGTGGGTCGTGCCCGCGCATGGAATTTGCGAATGACCGTCCAGTTCCGGAACCGACCTAACAAGGGCATGTCGCCATTCCATCCTGCACCGGCTCCCTTTTAGCGCTGCGGGCGCCTCGGCTGGCGGTGCGGTGCCACGGATGGGTGGTGTCGCGAGAAACCCGCCCATATCGAACCTCCAAACTGGGATCCGGAGTGGTAAACCTGCAGTTGGCGAAGGTACTCCCCACGCACGCGGGGGTGTGCCGTGGTCGCATGAGCCGCCTCGGAGACGTGCTCGGTCCTCCCCACGCACGTGGGGGTGTGCCGAGACGCTGATCCTGGCCGAGGATCGCGGGTACGTCTTCCCCACGCACGTGGGGGTGTGCCGGCGCACGAGGTGGTCGGAAGGCTGGCCGAGTCGTCCTCCCCACGTACGTGGGGGTGTGCCGCTGACGCGGCTCGCCCGCGCGGCCTGGCGCGCCTCCTCCCACATACGTGGGGGTGTGCTGCGGCCGAACGGCTCACCGAGGCCGGTATGACCGCGGGCGCCGCGTTCCTTGCGCACGTGGGGTGTGCCGGTGACTGGCAGAGTCTGGCTGGAGCCGGGAACGTCCTGCCCACGCATGTAGGGGTGCGTCGATACGTCAGTCTCTCACTCTCTACCGACTGTGGTAACCGGCCGCCGGATGCTGACGATGGTGTTGGTCCAGGCGCTTACGGGCGACACCTTCACGTGATCACCGGTGTGTGGTGCTTTGGACGAGGTACTGCTTGCCGTCTGCGCCGACGCCGATGTACATGCCGACGTGGCGGGGTTGTTCGCCGAGCCGAGTGAGCCGGGGATGAAGATAAGGTCACCGGGCTGCATTGCGGCCAGACCGGGCACGGCCACCCCGGTCTTGACTTGGTCGAAGGTGACCCGGGGGATGGCCACTCCGGAGGCGGCCCAGGACTGTTGCATGAGGCTGGAGCAGTCCCAGGCGTTCGGGCCGTTGGCGCCGAACACGTATGGCTCGCCGAGCTGGGCGAGCGCGAACGCCACCGCGGTGCGGGCCTGCCCGCCGGTGGGCAGCTGCAACCCGGCGGGTACTCCCCCGCCGCCGTCGAGGCCGGCGCCTGGGCCGTCGGAGCACACGACCTGTTGCCGGTCGCAGCGTTGTGCACGCTCCGTAGCCGATCCATAAGGGATACTGAAGCGAACAGCGTCAGTCATCCGCCACGTGGCCGAATAGCTCACCTGCCCAGGCGCGGCAAGAAGTTCGGAACCTTCACGGGGCAAGCAGTTCGCCAACGCGTGCACCAAATCCGGTCAGCCCGGTCCCCGGACGGCCCTGGCTCGCGCGGCCGGCGGGCCACCAGCCACCGCGACATCGGACTCATCCACGCCCTGGTCCAAGGAACGAGATCAGCCAGATGGCAACAGGAGCCCAGGCTGCGGGAGGGCGGGAAACCGGGGCGGAACACTCCACTCGCCCGGTGTTGACAGATCCACCTCGCCGCCGGAGAACGCCGCGTTGGCGAAGTCCACCTCGCTGCCGGAGAACGCCGCGTATTCGAAGCCCACCTCACCGCCGGAGAACGCCGCGTTGGCGAAGTCCACCTCGCCGCCGGAGAACGTCGCGCGGTAGAAGTTCCCCCTGCCGCCGGAGAACGTCGCGTATTCGAAGCCCACCTTGCCGCCGGAGAACTTCGCCAACGCGAAGTCCACCTTGCCGCCGGAGAACGTCGCGTATTCGAAGCCCACCTCGCCGCCGGAGAACTTCGCGTTCGCGAAGCCCACCGTGCCGGCGGAGAGCGTCGCGTTGGCGAAGCTCGCCTGGCCGCCGGAGAACGTGCCGAAGCGGAAGTCCACCGTGCCGCCGGAGAACGCCGCGCCGCGGAAGTCCACCGTGCCGGCGGAGAACCTCGCGTACGCGAAGCCCACCTCGCCGCCGGAGAACGTCGCGTTCGCGATGTCCACCGCACCGCCGGAGAACCTCGTGTTGGTGAAGTTCACCGCGCCGTCGGAGAACGTCGCGTAGCGGAATTCTGCCGTGCCGGCGGAGAACGTCGCGCCGGTGAAGTTCACCTTGCCGCCGGAGAACTTCGCGTTGGTGAAGTTCACTGTGCTACCGGAGAACGTCGTCAACGCGAAGTCCATCGTGCCGCCGGAGAGCGTCGCGTTGGTGAAGTTCACTGTGCCGCCGGAGAACTTCGCGTTGGTGAAGTTCACTGTGCTACCGGAGAGCGTCGCGTTGGCGAAGTTCACCTTGCCGCCGGAGAACGCCGCGAAGCGGAAGTCCACCGTGCCGCCGGAGAACACCGCGTTGGCGAAGTCCACCATGCCGCCGGAGAACGCCGCGCCGCTGAAATCGCCGCCATCGAAGGTCGCGCCGGTGAAATCGAAATCGTGTTCCTGCCAACTGTGGGGATGTTTCGTGCGTAAGTGGTCACGGATGATCCGGATAATGGTGTGCCGGACCTGGCGTTCCTGGCGACGGTCTCGGTCGGAAGCTCCCGCATTGGGCAATGCGCTGGTTTGCGGCGGGACCGCGGGGCGTGGCCGCATCTGGTCGCGCAGCAAAGGGCGTGGGACTCGATGCTGCTTCGCAGGAAGCGTTTCGTCCTCTGGTGCGGTGTAGGGCATTCGTAGGTAAGCGCAGAGCACGTCGATGCAGGTTTGCCGACCAGCGACCCAGTCGTCGGCGAGGGCCGCGACCGCGTAAACGCCGGCCAGGCGGACAGCGGCCTCGCCCGAACCCAGCAACTCCGCAGCCTTGGCAAACCGGTCGGCGAACAGCTTGGTGTCTTCACGACGGTCGGCTGATTCGCCCAGATGCTGACGCCGGTAGCCCACCGTCAACGCCACCACACCACCAATACCCGCAACCAACGCCAGCACGATCTTCATCGCGTCGAACGTGTTCGACACCGTCCAGCCCACTTCGACAGCAGGAGCTGGCAACGGCGTACGCGATCCCGGACCGCTCCCTGGAACTGGCGAGACGCTGACCGGCCCCGACGGCGATGACGCGGACGACCCGGTCAGCGGCGGTCGCCCCAACTCCGACCACAGCACGAACCCTGCGCCGACCGCCACCAGGAAGGCCAAGACCAGCATCAGCGCCACGTGCAGGTACAGCGGCAAGCGCGGACCGCCCGACCGCCGCGAGGAAGGGGTGGGCTTCCGACCCGAGTCGCCGATCACAACCTCCGAAGTGCAGTAAAGCAGGCCTAAGCGACAATCAGGTCTAATTTAGCTTCCCCCTTCAAGTTGCCCGGCATCTGATACGACCAATCCGCGGATCGCGTGGGCAACGGTCGCCGAGATGCGGCGACGAGCGGTCCCACCAGGACAGCCGACGCACCTGATCCGCGGTGCCCACCAGCGACCCGAAAGCCATCCCCGAGCCAAGTCAGTCCGTGGTTGATCTTCAGAGCGGTACCCCGGGAGGCGGTGCAGGCGGTGGTCGAACTGATCGCCTCACTCGGCGCAGCGTGACGGCGAGGTCAGGTCAAGAGCCGGCACCGGCGAAGGGGGGTGCCAGTAGCTTCCAGCGAAAAACAACGCCGCCCCGGCCCGGCCGTTGCCGCCGGAATTGTTGCCCCGCTCACCGCTCTCGTCCTGCACTACGGCGTGGGGCTCGCCCTTGGCATGTTCGGTCCGGACGTCTGGGTCGCCAACTCGCACTGGTTTCTGGCTGCGATGGTCCTGGGCGGACCGCTCGGCCTGGTGGGCGCGATCGCTCGCCGGCGGGATGGGTGGGGGCTGACGGCACGTGTTGTTGTCCCGGTCGGGGCCGTGCTCGAGCCGTTCTACCTCGGTCGGTTCACCACCCCCGCGATTTGCCCTGGCCGGACCGGGTGGCGGCCATCGGCAGCGGATTGGTGCTGGTGACAGCCGGAGTTGCGGGCTGCTTTCTGGTCCTCGCCACTGGTAGGAGGCGGCAGGCAACACATGGGCGACGTGCTACCGCCGAGCCGTGAGCCCGGTGTCTCTGTGGTTCGGGGAAACAGACAGGACAGCGTCCCCGTCTTGATCAGGAACCGGTACGCAGTCACGCGCCCAAACTCACGACACCTCAATACTCGACGCCATCAGTAAAGCTCGGCTCGGCGCTGGTCGCAGGTTCGCGGCATGACCGATGCCGGGGGCATCTGCACGGGGGTGGTCGCTGGTGCAGCAGCCGGCCGGGCACCGACTGGGCTGGCGCACGCACGGCCGGCGAATGTTGGTGGAGAGGGCCTGGCATGGCACGAGCCGCCCGGCGTGGTGCCGGGCGGCTCGTGGTGCGAATGTTGCCTGCGGGTCAGGCGATTTTGACGTTGAAGATGGGGTTGGCGGCGAGCTTCTTGAATGCGGCGAGGTTGCCCGGCGTGCTGTCGATGCTGATGTCGCGGTCGCCTTGGTCGTCGTGCTTGGTGTCGAAGTACACGATGGCCTTGATGTTCGGGCGCTTGGCCAGCTCCGGCAGGACGCTGTTGTAGCCGGCGGACTTGTCGACGGGGTGGCCGATGCGGTGGTAGACGCCCCACTCGGCGATCATGATCGGCTTGCTGGCGTGGTGGGTGGTGGCCCAGTCGTACCAGCCCAGGCCCTTGCCGCCCGACGCTTTGCGGTCGAGCAGGTCGGCGAACTGGCCGTAGTGGTAGTAGCCCTTCTCGGCGGAGACGTAGGAGTCCAGGCCCATCCAGTCGACGACGTCGTCGCCGGGGTAGAGGTCCTTCCACCAGGACTGGGCCATCCACTTCTCGTTGCCCATGTAGGCGAGGACGTTGACCGCGTTGGTCACACCGTGCGCGCGCAGGCGGGTGATGGTGTGGCGGTACATGGCGGCGAAGTCCTTGGCTTCCATGCCGGAGCCCTTGCGGGCGATGACGTCGTTCTCGGGTTCGTGGTTGAGGACCAGGTAGAACTTCTGCGGGTAGGTGGTTTTGATCCGCTGGGCGAATGCGTCGATGCGCTTGTCCTGCTGTCCGGCGGCGACCTTGGCCCAGGTGGAGCCGTAGGCGATCTTCCAGTTGACCAGCAGGACGCGGGGGTGGGCGGGGTCGGTGGTCATCGCGATCTCGCTGTTGGTGGGGAAGACTTCGTCGCCCTTGTGGTAGGTGTGGAAGATCGACGCGTCGCGGCCGGACAGCTTCTCCCACTTCTTCAGTTCGGCGTCGCGGGGGGCGGTGGTGAAGCCGCCGGCGGCGGCGCCCCACAGGACTCCGCAGGAGGGGACGAGCTTGTTGTTGGTGACGCAGGTCTTGGTCTTGGCCTTCGCGGTTGCCGGCGCGGCGGGCGCGGCGTGGGCGGCGCTGGCGGCGCCGATCACGGCGGTGGTGCCGGCCAGCAGCGCGCCGACCATGGTCACGACCTTCTGAACCTTGCGACCCAAAGCGAATCTCCCTCGTTTGCCCGGCCACGTCGCCGGTCACATGAAGAAGATTCGGTGTCGGGGGGAGCGCCCCTGGGTCCTGGAAGGTTTCCTAACGGTTGCAGCTCATACCTTTGTCTTGGATGGCGCTGCGGCCGGCCGATAAGGCCCCCCGGGATGCCAGGCGGGCATCGCAGCCGGCCCCGTTTGGGTAGGCGTCACCGTGACGCTTAACACTCGGGAGGGCCCGCCATCGGGTGGGGGCGCCTCCGCATGGGTACAGCGTTATCGCCGGTTGGTCACGGACGTCTTCAGCTGGGTCGTGATGACGGCGCCGGGGGGAAGCGGTGAGGTGTCGGCGTGCCGGTGACGGCACCCGGTGTGCAGCTCAGCAGGTCCGTCTTGGCCGGGTAACCCACGAGCAACCAGTACCGGCCGGCGGGCAGTTCGATGGGCTGGTAGTGATCCTCGGCGACCACGACCTTCCAGCCGAGCGGGGTCACGTTCTGGTGGGCGTCCAACCGGGGTGGGGTGTCCGCCGAGCCGATGTAAACGTTGACCTGCGACCCTTTGGGCCCGGAAATGAGGGACCCTCGGGCGAGGTCGTGGACGGTGACGTACAGCGTGCCACCGCTGGTGGTGAAGGTCGCGGCGTCGGGGGCCCAGTCGGTGTTCGACACGCCGAGCTCGGCGCGACTGGCGGGGGTGCCGCCGCACGGCGGGTCGGGTGACCCGCCGTCGGGGCCGGTGGAGCAGCCGGTGATCGCCGCGAGGGCGATCCCGGCTGCCACCATCGTCGTGCGCCTCAGGAAGCGAGGCATGCGTCGTCGACCTCCACGCGGACCTTGGCCCCGCTGATCCGGATGCTCGGCGATGCCGGCGCCATTGAGGGTGAGGGCGTCCGCGGTGGTGCCGGAGGCCCAGAGGCCGAGCGCCGCATCGACCCGTACGACCATCAGCGCCCCGCACGCCCCCGGACGGCACGGAATCACCACAACGTTTGACCGCTTTATCCATTATGGCTGTTATGACGGTTGACGGAAACCCGGCAGTGCTCGGGGAGCTGACGCATCGTTCCGTGGAACAGAGTTTGATCTTGTCCGTGGCCCGCGGCGAGCAGCTCGACCTGGCCGGCGACGGGCCGGTCGATGAGGCCGCGATGCGGTCCTGGGGCGAGGACCGGACGATCTCGGCCTCGGTGATCCGTGATCTCCTCCGTGGCCGGCTCGTCGCCGATCCCGATCCGCACGGCCTGCGATTGCGCGGGGCCCGGATCGCCGGCCGGATCGACCTGGAGAACATCACCACCAAACTATGGTTGGAGCTGTCGGACTGTTACCTGACTGACGGGGTCAACCTGCGCGATGCCCAGCTGCCCGCGGTTGCTCTGATCGGATGCCGCATCGAGCAACCGGCACACAGCGAAGAAGCCCCAGTGGACGCCATACGCGTGGTCACGTCCATGTTCGTGCTCTCTCAGGCGACGGTCCTCGCCGATAGCGCGGCCGGGGCGGTGAAGGTCACCGACGCACGCGTAGGCATCCTCGATGGTGCCGGGGCGCGGTCGGAGAACACCTCCGGCCCCGCCCTGGTCGCGGAGCAAATACAGGCCAGCCAGGCAGTGGACCTACGCGAACTCGTCGCCACCGGCGTCGGCAAGCGGGGCACCATTTCCCTAGACGGTGCTCGCATCAGCGGTGTGCTGGCCGGCGACGGGGCGCGGTGCGAGAACACCTCCGGCCCCGCCCTGAGCGCCAACAGGATGCAGGTCGACCATGGCGTGTTTCTGCGCGAGCTCGTCGCCACCGGCGCCGGTGAACAGGGGGCCGTCCACCTAAGCGGCGCCCGCATCAGCGGTCAACTGGCCTGCGAGGGGGCACAGTGGAACAACACCTCCGGCCCCGCCCTGAGCGCCGAAAGCATGCAGGTCGACCATGACGCGCTCCTGCGCGAGCTCGTCGCCACCGGCGGCGGCGAACAGGGGGCCATCCACCTGGGCGGCACGCGCATCGGCGGTCAACTGGCCTGCGAGGGGGCACAGTGGAACAACACCTCCGGCCCCGCCCTGAGCGCTGCACGGCTGCAGGTCACCCAGAGCGCGCTCCTGCGCGAACTCGTCGCCACCGGCGCCGGTGAACAGGGCACCATCGACCTGAGCGGTGCTCGCATCGGCGGTCAACTGTTTTGTCCCGGGGCGCGGTGGGAGAACACCTCCGGCCCCGCCCTGGTCGCCGACGGCCTGCAGGTCGACGACAGCGTGTTCCTCAACGACAGGTTCGTCGCCACCGGCGCCGGCGAAGGGGGCACCGTCCGCCTGCCCGGTGCTCGCATCAGCGGTGTGCTGGCTTGCGCTGGGGCGCGGTGGGAGAACACCTCCGGCCCTGCCCTGGTCGCCGACAGTTTGCAGGTCGACCAGGGCGTGTTCCTCAACGACGGGCTCGTCGCCACCGGCGCCGGCGCACAGGGCACCGTCCGCCTGCCCGGTGCTCGCATCAGCAGTCAACTGGCCTGCGAGGAGGCGCTGTGGGAGAACACCTCCGGCCCCGCCCTGGTCGCCGACAATATGCAGGTCGACCATGCCGTGCTCCTGCTCGGGCTCGTCGCCACCGGCGCCGGCGAGGAGGGGGCCATCCACCTGAGCGGCGCCCGCATCGGCGGTGTGCTGGCCTGCAATGGAGCGCGGTGGGAGAACACCTCCGGCCCCGCCCTGGTCGCCCACAGCATGCAGGTCGACCAGAGCGTGTTCCTACACCACGGGTTCGCCGCCACCGGTGGCGGCGAACGTTCCGTTTTGAACCTGGCGGGCGGACGGATCGGGGGCGAACTCTGGCTCGACGTCCAACAGGTCTCCCGTACCGCGGTGCCTCCAGGTCCGCTGGTGCACCTGGACGGTCTCACCTACACCGGGCTACCCCAACCCGCGTCAATGCAGGACTGGCGGGACCTGCTGCGCAATCACACTCCCGGCTATGCGGCCCAGCCCTACCAGCACCTCGCCGCCGCCTACCGCGCCGCTGGCCACGACCGCGACGCCCGGGACATCCTCATCGAGCAACGCCGTGACCAACTCCGCCGCACCGGAACCACCCGCCGTGAACGCGCCTGGGGCCGGATCACAGACATCACCCTCGGCTTCGGCTACAAGCCCTGGCGCGCGCTGTACTTCCTCATCGCCGCCCTCGCCGTCGCCGTCGCCGTCGCCGGCGGCCACCACGGCGGCCTCGAAATCCCCAAAACCACTGCCGCTGCCGCAACGGCCGCAGCGGGTGAGGCCTGCCCCTTCATCGATCAAGTCGGGGTTGGCCTCGACCCTCGGCACACCCCTGCTCAAAACCGGTGCCAGTGAACGCTGCAAACCCACCGCCACGGCCGTCGGGCAAACCGTGACCGTCTCCGGCTGGACGCTGCAACTCATCGCCTGGATCTTCGCCACCCTGTTCGTCGCAGGCTTCACCAGCGCGGTCCGCAAAACCTGACCCCACGCGCCCATCCCGGGTCAGCCGAGGCTGGCTCGACCGTCCCCGCCCACCGGCTCGGCACCCCGACTCAGGCAGGCGCGGGCGGCGTGAGCGGGCTCGGACGTGACCGGACGCGGGTCGCTGTGAGTCTGACCCCCGACGGCCGACGGCGTGGTCGCCCTCTTGATTGACCCCGCCCGGTCACGGTCGTACATCACCATGCCCCCCACCACGGCGCGAGCGAATGGATGACCGGCAGCCGAGCCCCGGCCCGCCCCTTCCGGCATCACCCGGAACCTGGCGAACACGACCACCCCACACGATCAGCACCACCGCGTTGCGGTGGCACTACCTACTTGCCCAGCGGCAGCCCACACCCCGAACGAAACCGGCCAAACCCCGCGCCTTGACCGGCCCCGCTCCTTCATGGATGACTCGCTTGTACGCCTCCCACACCAGACTCTTCGGAATATCAAACGGCTTGTCCTGTGGACCTGACATGCTCACCCGTGTCATCCCAGACTTTCGTCCGGTTGTTCGTGTAAACAGATCCCGATGAGCCGGCCCCTTCGCTCCACGCCCATTACAGGCGCTTCCCCGCTACTACGGGCCGGTCCGCCAGCGGGTGCCGCATCGGTACTCAACGCCTCACGATTTCCGTTGCGCCGCGCGCTCCCTCTCGCCGTCCCGCAGCTCACCGAGGCACGGCGGCCGTATCGGCACTCGCCTTCCCACGTTCCGTGCAGATGCCGCAGACCGGACTCGCGCCGCCTCCATGCCGGACACCGCCTGGCCAATAGACGGGCACCCGCCAGGCTCATCCCGGCGCCATTTAACCGCCCCGGTTTCGATGTCATCTTCTTGTTTCGACACGTCATCAGCGGTTCGCTCACCCTCGCCTTCCCGGTCCCCACCTGACGCGCTCATAGGCGCGCCTTTCCTCAACGCTCACCACGACGGTCTTCAGCCAACGCAGCTTGAGGTGGTTTGACGCCTCCCCCCGAAGGGCGACGCCGAAGGGCCAGAACCTTCATCATCCACACAGCACCGCATCAAATGAGGTTTACCTACATAACCCTCACCTTCTGCGCTCGTCCTTTGGACTTCGATCGGGTTGGGCCGGTCGTACGGCGAGGAGTTGCCGCCATGGTCCCGGGCCGATGTGGTGGCGCTGCTTCGGGGTTGAGAAAGACCTCCGGTACAGCGGTTAGCGGTAGCGGTGATCTTGTCCGTTAGGCGATCCATCAACGGACGCAAAGTGCCGGTTGTGCATCGGACTTCGATCTGCGGAAGCTGTTCCCGGTGCAGCTCAGCGACCCGGAGCAGAACACCGCGCGGGCGATCTTCAATCAGCGGATGGCGAGTGAGGTGGACCTGGAGGCCGTCGACGTCTTCGCAGCATTGGAGCCGCTGGGCGCCGCCGGTCAGGTCCAGGTCTTCATGGCGCTGTTCTGGACGTTCGGGGCCAAGGTCGGCGCGATGAAGCAGCGAACCGGCATCGAGTAGAGGCACATGCAGGAAGGGGGCTCCCACCCCAAGATGCCATTGCCCGGTCAGTACTGGATTCCTTCGCCGGCATCCATGCCGTCGTCGGAGACCCACGCCCGCCACGTCAGTGCCAGCCACTGCAGGCCGGTCGGACGCCACCCCGTCGTAACGAATTCGCGAGCCGCCTGCCGGGCGATGGCCGGCCTGACCCGGGTCAGTGCTGGCGGGTGGTAGACCACCGAGCCCGCCACCTCTTCGAAGGCGATCCGCGGCCCGGACACGCCGACGTCCACCTCGTACCCGAACACCATGCCTGTTTCGCTGGTGAAGTGGACGAACGACCGCTCGGGATGCCCGACCCCGAGCACGACGCCGAGGGGCTCCCCGTTCTCACCCAGGCGGGACACCTCGACGTCGCAGGCGAGGCCGCGGTCGCCGCGGTCGGCGGCAACCCGGTCCAGCAGCACGTCGAGCTCATCCACGCTGGACAGCGTGGTCTCGGGCGTGCCTGGCCAACGGATCCGGTATGGCACGAACAAAGCCTATATTCCGGGTGTTGCCTAGGCTAACCTGCACCGCGCCCTGCGCGAACCGCTGACGGCGCTTGAGACATCGGAACGGAAACTGGCGCCAAGGGGTGATCTTGGCTTTTCCCCGGTGGATCAGTGCCCGTCCAAGGGCTACCAGGCTCGCCGCGCCCCACAAACCTCCATGCTGCTCATGCCTGTCATCCTCTCGCACCAGCGGCCGGGGGCGCTGCCCGGCGCCGGTCGACGTCGTCGCGCACAGCCTTGCCCAGCGCCGCGGCGTCGTCGGCGAAGTCGTCGGGGCGGTGTCGGGTCGGCTCGTGGTGCAGGCCGCATTTCGCCGTGGTGGCCTCCTTGGCAAGCCGTCGGATGACGCCGGGCAGCCACCGGTTGTGCCATTCCCCGGCGCCGGCGGGGGTGCCCGTGCCGGTCCCGTACAGCCGGTACCACTCCTGGCACAGCCAGCCCAGCTCGGCGACCGCATGGGGATGCCGCCGCCAGCAGGACGGGATGCAGGGGTGCCGGCCGGTGTCACCGACCGCGCCGCACACGCCGGTGAGGACGTCGCGGACCCACTCGATGAGCGTGGTCCACGCGGCCGCGGCGGCGTCGCGGTCCATGCCGGCCAGGTCCCCACGGCGGCGGCTACCCAGCATGAACAGGGCCTTGCCACGGACAGGCGGGGCCGTCTTCGCACCGCGATTGGGCTCTCGGTGCGCGGTGCACCACCCGGTGCGCCAATTGATGGGCCGTAATGAGCGGCGCCACCCCGGAGGCAGTTGAGAGGGGCTGGGCTTGACCCGTTTCAGCGGACAGGGTCGATGTGTTGATCTTATCTAGGCGGCCTGGGCTGCTGGTTGATGGCAGTGGGTCGCTTCGTATTCGGCGGGGCTGAGGTAGCCGAGGGTCGAGTGCCGGCGGCGGGTGTTGTACCAGCCTTCGACGTATTCGAAGATTGCTTGTCGGGCTGCGGCGTGGGTGGGCCACGGCTGTCGGTGCAGCAGCTCGGTCTTGATGGTGGCGAAGAACGACTCGGCGACCGCGTTGTCCCAGCATTGCCCTCGCCTGCTGTTCGAGAGCCGTACCCCGTGCCGTGCGGCGAGGCGGGCATGCTGAGCGCTGGTGTATTGGCAGCCGCGGTCGGCGTGGAACACCAGCCCACGGGCGGGTCGGCGCCGGGTCAGGGCGTCGGTCAGGGCGGCGTCGACGAGGTCGGTCTTGAGGTGGTCGGCGACGGCCCAGCTCACGACCCGGCGTGAGGCCAGATCGATGACGGTGGCCAGATACAGCCAGCCCTGCCACGTGTTGATGTAGGTGATGTCGCCGCACCAGCGGCTATCTATCGCGGCCGGGTCGGTGGCGAAGTCGCGTTGCACCAGGTCGGGCCGGGCTGCCGCGGCCGGATCCGCGATGGTGGTGGTCCGCCACCGGCGCGGACATCTGCCCCGGATTCCAGCGGTGCGCATCAGCCGGGCGACGCGTTTACGGCCGTGCCGTAGCCCGTGGGCGGCGAGCTCGGCGTGGACCCGCGGCGCTCCGTACGTGCCCCGAGATTGGGCGTGCACGACGGTGATCTTCTCGACCAGTACCTGGTCGACGCGGTCCCGGTCGCTCTGCTGGTCGCTGGTGTGCTGGTAGTAGGCGGACCGGGAGACCTGCATCAGCTCGCACGCACGCTTGACGTTGTGCTTGCCGGCCTGCTCCGCCTCGATGAACGGGTACACGTTCACCGGGTCTCGTTGGCGAAGAAAGCCGTGGCCCGCTTGAGAATGTCAACGTCCTCGCGCAACCTACGGTTCTCCCGCCGCAGCGCGGCGAGTTCGGCCCGCTCATCCGAGGTCAGCCCGTCAGTGCGGGCCCCGGTGTCGAGGTCAGACTGCTTGACCCAGTCCCGCACCGCGGTCTCGGTCAGATCGAAATCCTGACTGACCTGCCGAATCGTGCGGTCCCCGCGCTGACACAACTCGACGATCTCGGCCTTGAACTCCGGCGTGAACGACCGACGAGGCCGAGGCCGTTTCTTACCCATGCTCTCCATGATGCTGGACATCCTCCCGGAGCCGACCAGGCTCCTGATCTCGGATGTCCGTCAAAGCGGGGCAGGCCCAGGCGGCTCGTGACGGTCCATCATGCGGCGGCGATCAGCAGCGGCTGACACCACAGACAATCGGCGGCGAGGCTCAACCCCACCTCATGCCGAGCTCCGGCTCCACTACCGATGAGGGATTTGAGCGACAGGCCCGGCTGTCGCTCAACAGGACAGGCGGGGCCTCTTCGCACCAAGATAGGATTCCTGTGACTACAGTGGCTAGTTGGCCCGCCTCACGCCTTCTGAGCTCGCCCCTTGGAGGCGACTTCAACGCTTGATTGGCCCGTTCTGCAAGAGTTGGTTGGCCACTCTGTGGTTGATCAGGGCCGTGGGCGTGGGCAGTAGTCGTGACGGGCGAAACCGGAATCTGGTCACTTTGGTGATCGGCGTGGTCCGAAGTGAGTCTCCCGCGGACTACGGTGCGTCACCGACAAGCCGGGAGGACGCACGCGGAATTAGATCCGGATGTCCGACGTCATCTCTACCGAAGGGTTAGCCGATGTTCCGGGGCATGTACCCGAGAACAAGGCGATCCATTGCCTGCGGCATGAGGCCGAACGTAGCAAGCCGATCGACCACGACGTACAACTCCGCATGATCGTCGATGCCGAGAAACGCAGACGCGCAGGTTCCACCGGCCAACTCGCCGACAGGAGCGATATCACGGCCGATGCTCCGGCCCCATTCGATGAATCGGTCGGCTTCGCCAGCGCATTCGGTCGGTTCGAGAGTGAAGGGCTCGCGGGCGCGGGTGACGCCAAGACCGCCAGCAGGAACGTCGATGCCTCCGAACTCGGCAAGGAACCGGAGAGCGATCGAGTGCAGAGGCGGGAACCCGTCCGCGGCCAATTCGGCCTCCCACCGCGCGGTGTCGACAGCACGGTCGGGGTGCCACCCGGCTGCTTCCAAGACCTTGCGGGTTTGCTGGCGAAGGCCGTTTGGGTCGTCCATGGCAGCGACGGTAAGGCAGGCGCTGGCAAGCCGCGAACCAATCCTCGAGCTCAAACTTGTCGACCAGGTGCCGGCGCACTGCCCTCGGCACGACCGTGCACCCACCGCGAGGTCGGCCGTGACGGTCCGTAGCGCGCGTCTCGCGGCCAGATGAGTGCGGTCACCGGCTCGAATGTGCTGTGAAATCTCCCGCGTACTCATCCGATTCGACGCTCGCGCCCATCCGTGCGAGAAGTTGGATCTGCTCACGGCTCAGCCACCAGCTCATCGCGTTGTACCCGCCGTCTGGATCGTCGAACCAGCGAACCATCATCAGGCCTGCCTCAACGTCGCCGCTGTCAACGAGGGCTCGCACCCGATCAGCGGCGGGCGCGATGCGCGCAAGAACGGTGGACGCTTGCTCGTCGATCCGTCCGTGCGTCTCACAGAGGATCTCCCACCGATGAGCGGCAGGGACCAGGCCTGGCGACGTCCGACGGCTTCCCATTACGGCAGTTCGATCCGGTTCAAGCCCGAGAAGTTCCGTGATCTGTTCGGCCGCCACCGCCTCGCTGGCCAGCCAGAAGTAGCAGTACTGCTGAACCTTCCACGGTGCGTCCATCATGTGCGCCAACCTAGGCGTTCGGATGTGCAGACGTGCACTCAATTCGGCATGAGCGCGCATCGTTGGGAACCCTGGTCGACTACTTACCGTAGCCGCCGCCTGCTCGTCGACGGTCATGGCGGGCCAGTTGCGGCCCGTCCGCTGGGGTCGTCATCACCGCCAGCATCGACACAGGCGGCGGCTCGGTTCTGCCGGCGAGTCCAGGTGGCCAACTAACCATTGCAACGGCCAACTATCCGTTGCAGTCACAACTCGCCCGTGCCAGGTTCCCCACCAGGAGTTATGCTCACGGATTAGTACACATGTGGATCTACTCGGGTTTCTGTGGGTCAGCTGAGCTCAATTCAACACGGCGGACATAGCTAACGGCGGTCGCCGCCCACAGTAAACCCCAGACCAGAAACAGTGGCGACCACAGAAACAGGTCCCAGAACGCAGTTCGGGCAAGTTCTCCGGTCAACAGCCACCGCACGTCCCCTGAACCCGCCACCACGGCCCGCAGCACCATCAACAGGGACAGCGGCCACAACGTGTACCGCACGATCCACACCGGTAAAGTGCGCCGCCACGGCCGTACCGTCGCCAAGGCAAGCAAGACACCCGCCAGCGCCAGGACCAACGTGACTGCATCGGCCACCACGAACCAAGGATCCGCCGTGTGCGTCCGGGCCTTGTCGATCATCGACTGAGGCAGCGGCGCTATGTTCCACAGTGCGGTTCCACCGAACACCCAGTAGGCCTTGGGCCTGCCCCGCTTTGACGGACATCCGAGATCAGGAGCCTGGTCGGCTCCGGGAGGATGTCCAGCATCATGGAGAGCATGGGTAAGAAACGGCCTCGGCCTCGTCGGTCGTTCACGCCGGAGTTCAAGGCCGAGATCGTCGAGTTGTGTCAGCGCGGGGACCGCACGATTCGGCAGGTCAGTCAGGATTTCGATCTGACCGAGACCGCGGTGCGGGACTGGGTCAAGCAGTCTGACCTCGACACCGGGGCCCGCACTGACGGGCTGACCTCGGATGAGCGGGCCGAACTCGCCGCGCTGCGGCGGGAGAACCGTAGGTTGCGCGAGGACGTTGACATTCTCAAGCGGGCCACGGCTTTCTTCGCCAACGAGACCCGGTGAACGTGTACCCGTTCATCGAGGCGGAGCAGGCCGGCAAGCACAACGTCAAGCGTGCGTGCGAGCTGATGCAGGTCTCCCGGTCCGCCTACTACCAGCACACCAGCGACCAGCAGAGCGACCGGGACCGCGTCGACCAGGTACTGGTCGAGAAGATCACCGTCGTGCACGCCCAATCTCGGGGCACGTACGGAGCGCCGCGGGTCCACGCCGAGCTCGCCGCCCACGGGCTACGGCACGGCCGTAAACGCGTCGCCCGGCTGATGCGCACCGCTGGAATCCGGGGCAGATGTCCGCGCCGGTGGCGGACCACCACCATCGCGGATCCGGCCGCGGCAGCCCGGCCCGACCTGGTGCAACGCGACTTCGCCACCGACCCGGCCGCGATAGATAGCCGCTGGTGCGGCGACATCACCTACATCAACACGTGGCAGGGCTGGCTGTATCTGGCCACCGTCATCGATCTGGCCTCACGCCGGGTCGTGAGCTGGGCCGTCGCCGACCACCTCAAGACCGACCTCGTCGACGCCGCCCTGACCGACGCCCTGACCCGGCGCCGACCCGCCCGTGGGCTGGTGTTCCACGCCGACCGCGGCTGCCAATACACCAGCGCTCAGCATGCCCGCCTCGCCGCACGGCACGGGGTACGGCTCTCGAACAGCAGGCGAGGGCAATGCTGGGACAACGCGGTCGCCGAGTCGTTCTTCGCCACCATCAAGACCGAGCTGCTGCACCGACAGCCGTGGCCCACCCACGCCGCAGCCCGACAAGCAATCTTCGAATACGTCGAAGGCTGGTACAACACCCGCCGCCGGCACTCGACCCTCGGCTACCTCAGCCCCGCCGAATACGAAGCGACCCACTGCCATCAACCAGCAGCCCAGGCCGCCTAGATAAGATCAACACATCGACCCTGTCCGCTGAAACGGGTCAAGCCCAGCCTTGAGTAGCCCGTATCCGGCCGTGACTCCCGCTGCCGCGTACCCAGGCCACCGCCTGGTCCCCGACCATGGCCACCGCGCCCGCAGATTCACCGGCGCCACCGTGCCACAGCCGCGCAACGCCGACCCGACCCACACAAACCCGCGTTGTCGCACACACATGTTCGCCGTCTTCCCCGGTTGGCGTACGTACGTCCGCGGAGCCACGCGCACGGGGAGGGAGCGAGATGGCCAGCGCCGAGCGTGCCTGGAGCGGCGCCGGACGCATCACCGGCCCGGCGGACGTCGCCCGGGTGATCGCCGAGGTCAACGCGGCCGGGCTCGGCCGGGACCGCACCGCGGCGCTGGCCCGCAGTGTGGCCACCGCCGACGACGTCGCGCTGACCGGCCCGGACGCCTCCCGGACTCTGCCGGTGCTGCGGGAACTCACCGACCTGTTCCCCATCGGCGGGCTGCGCCGCGGCAGCGTCATCACCGCGACCGGCAGTACGTCGCTGCTCATGGCGTTGATCGCCCCCGTCGTCGCGGCCGGGTCGTGGGCGGCGGTGGCCGGGATCCCGGACTTCAGGGTGCTCGCGGCGATCACGGACTACGGCATCGCCAGTGAACGGCCCTGGTACCCGCGCCCGGCCCGGACTGGCCCACCGCGGTCGCCGCCCTGCTCGACGGCGTCGACCTGATCGTCGCCGCCACCCCGGGCGGACCGCCAGCTGATTCGGTGGTGCGGTCGCTGGCGGCCCGCGCCCGGCAGCGGGGCAGCATCCTTGTCGCGGCGAGTCCGTGGACCGGTACCGACCTCACCGTGGAACTGGTCGACCGGCAGTGGATCGGGTTAGGTGCCGGCCGGGGCCGACTACGCCTTATGCACAGCTCGGTTGCTTCGTATGGTGCTTGAGCTGCGGTTCTGCGTCGTGGACATGCCAACAGAGACACCCGCCAGAGATCACATGGGGCGCCGGGGGCCTTGGGGTCTTGCTGTGGCGGAGCGGTGTCAGTCTTGCTCGGTGAGCCATTGTTCGGCCTGCGCCGCGGCTCGTTCGAGCGGTGCCATGATGGGTCCGTCGTCGGGGACGAGGCCGTTCGGGCCGAGGGCGTTGGCGAGGCCGGTGTTGTGCAGTGTCGCCATCAAGGGAGGGTCGACGCCGGCGAGTATGAGGCGTCCTCCGGCGTGGTTGAGTTCGGTGGCGCGGCGGCGGAGCAGTTTGATCATTCCGGAGGTCGGCACGTCGGGCAGCCCGCGGAGCGACAGGATCAGCACCGGCTGGTGTGCGTCGCCGATGTCGGGCCAGTGTTGGTCGATGCGGGGCAGCTCGGCGAACAGGCTGACTCCCTCGTAGTGCAGCACGGTGACTGATCTCGATGTCAGCCGTGCGGGGACGGGCGCTGGTGTCCACTGGCGGTTGGTGTCGCGGACCAGTGCGACGAGCCGGGCCTGCCGGGCCGCTTGCGCGCAGTAGAGCAGCAGTGACAGCACCGCGGACAGGATGACGGCCTGTTGCAGGGGCAGTTGGGTGGTGGCGAGGAACGTCAGGGCCATCGCCGCGGTCGACAACTTCGAGGTGCGCCAGACGAGAATGACGTCGTGGCGGCGGCCCCAGATCAGTTCCCCGCCCACGACGAGGATGAGCCCGCCGATGACCGGCATCGGGATCCGTTCGGCCAAGGGGGCGCAGGCCAGCACGATGACGGCGAGCCATAGCCCGGAGAAGATCCCTGCCCAGCGGGTGCGTGCGCCGGCGGCGACTGCGACTCCGGTGCGGGACAGGGAGCCGCCGACGGGCAGCGACTGGAACAGCCCGCCGGCGACGTTGGCGGCTCCTTGGGCGAGGAAGTCGCGGTTCATGTCGCTGCGGGAGCCGTCCGGGTTCGGCACGGTCGGTGCGATGCCGGCGGCCTGGGCCAGCGCCACCAGTGCCACGGAGACGGCCCCGCCGACGAGCGTGCCGAACGTCGACCAGTCGGGCATCGTGAGGTGCGGCAGTGAGGCGGGGATGGCCGCGATCCCCTTGACGAGTTCGACGTCGGTGCCGAGTAACGCGACGGCGACGCTCACGACGACCATGGCGACTAGCAGCGCTACCGTCTCCAGTCGGCGTACCGCGTGCGCCAGCGCCCAGACGGCGACCGTGGCCACCGCGACCAGGGTGGTGGCGAGTTGCCATGATCCGATATGTAGCAGCCAGTCTCCGAGCTGCACCAGCTTGTTGTGTCCGTGCGGCTGGTAGCCGGTGGCGTCCTTGAGTACCCCGGTGATGATCTGCAGGGCGATGCCGGTGGAGAAGCCGGTCATCACGGCGTTGGACACGAAGCTCATCACCGCGCCGAGCCGCAACACCCCCATGAGCACCATGACGAGGCCGGTCATGACGGCCAGCAACGCGACGTTGCCCGCGTCTGCCGGGTTTAGCCCGGCCGCGGACAGCACGCTCTGCGACGTCAGTGCGATCGCGCTGGTCAGCGTCGTGACCATGAGGACGGTGCGGGCGGTCAGCGACCCCGCGATGACGGGCAGCACGCCGGAGAACAGGCCTGCGACGGGGTTGAACCCGGCGATCGCCGCGTACGCCATGCCCTCGGGGATGCTGAACAGGCCGGTCACCAGGCCGGCGGAGACGTCCGAACCGGTCGGCCGGGTCAGGGTGGGCCGGCGCATCAGCTTGTCAGGCCGCTGAGGGCGTCGCCAGCGTATTTGGCGCCCAGGACCAGCAGGAGCACGGTCATGATGGCGGTGTTGTGCGCGGCCATCCATCCCTTCCAGTCGGCGAGGGCGTGTGCGGATCGCGGGCCGCCGACGAGATAGACGCCAAGCGGCAGCAGGACGCACAGCGAGCCGATCAGGACCAGCAGCGCGGCGGCGACGGCCTGGGCGCCGTCGGTCGCGCCCGTACCGGCGATGGACACCGCGCCGCCGACGGCGAGGACCAGGTTCTTGGGGTTGGCGACCGCGAGCGCGGCCGCGAGCCCGGCCGATTTCGTGGGAGTGAACTGGTCGATCGCTTGCATCCAGCCCGGCTCGCTGGTGGGCTGCCCGGCGCGTGGCCGGTCGTGGCACTGCTTGGCGCCGAGGGCTAGGAACAGCAGGCCGAGGGCGAGTTTGAGCCACAGCGTCCAGCCGACCGGCGCCCCGCTCGACGCGGCGGCACCGGACCCGATCAGCAGCACCACGGTCACGACCAGCGCTAGCGAGACCAGCCATCCGGTGGTGAAGGCCAGCCCGTTGGCCCGTCCATGCGGGGTGACGAGCATGAGGATCACAGCGATGATGGGTAGCGGGCTGATCGCGATGCCGACCGCTGAGGCCAGCATCTGACCGATCGCGTCACCCATCCCAACCCCGTTCCGGACCCTAGCTGTCGTAAGGGTCATACATCACCAGTGCGCGCCTGCGATCGACTTCACGGAAATCGGGTGCGTAGGACCTTTGCGATATCAACCGAGATCAGCCGTCAACGTGACACTGCCGGAGCCACCCAGACGTGGCTCATGTCAATGCCTGGTCGGCTGCCCGTGCGTCCCGGCCCCGTGCTACCGACGGGACGTCTGCCGGTCCGCGGTCGAGTGCCATGAGCGGGGCCACAGCCAGAGCAGGAGCAGGCCGCAGGCGAGTGCGATCACCGCGGCCATTTTCACCGCGCCGGCCGCCCCGGCTGCCTGCGCCTGGTGGTAGCCGTCGATCACCCGGGCGCGGTCCGCGTCGGATAGGCCGGCGAGCTGGTTCTGGCCCGCTTTCGAGGCGGTCAATGCCTGTCGCAGGTTGTCGATCTGCTCGTCGGTGAGCCCAGCTTGGTGGCCGAGCCGGCTGCCGGTGTTGGTCTGGAACGCACCCGAGGCGGCGGCCAGCAGCGCCACGCCGAGCGAGCCGCCGAGCATGCTGGTGGCCTTGAACAGCCCGGACGCGGTTCCGGCGAGCTCTGGTGGCGGGCCGGCGACCGCGGTGTCGGACAGGGGTGTGGAGAGCAGCCCGATGCCGGTGCCCAGCACCAGCAGGCCGGCCGCGAGCAGCCAGTAGGGCGACGTGGTGGACAGGAAACCGGCGACGAGCGCGCCCAGGGCGATGATGTACATCGCGGACAGGATCGGTCCGCGTGGGCCGTGGTGTTGCCCGATGCGCTGTCCGATCGGGTTGAACACCAGGATGGTGAGCGTGGCGGGGAGCAGCAGGCAGCCTGCGACGAGCGGCGAGTATCCGCGTACGTCCTGCAGGTAGAGCGCGAGTACGAAGGAGATCCCGCCGAAGACGAGGTTCATCACGAGATTCGCGACCAGGGCTCCGTCGAAGTCGCGGGCGTGGAACAGCCGGAGTTCCACCAGCGGGTTGCGGACCCGGGCCTCGATGAGGATGAACGCGACCCACAGTACGGCCGACGCGGCGAAGCACGTGAGGATCAGCGGGGAGCTGAAGCCGTCCTCCTGTCCTGCGGTGCACGCGTACAGGAGGAAGAACGCGGCGAGTGCGCTGGTCAGCAGGCCTGCGACGTCGACGCCGCGGGGTGTCTCGGCGTCACGGGACTCGGGGCAGTACCGCAGTATCAGGTAGAAGGCGACCGCGGCGAGGGGTGCGTTCATCCACAGGATCGCGCGCCAGCCGACGGTGGCGGTGAGCAGTCCGCCGAGGGCCGGGCCTGCGGCCTGGCCGACCCAGGCCACGGCCATCCAGGTGCCGAACGCGCCGGGTTGGCTGTCGCGGTCGAACATGACCGGGATCAGGGCGAGGGTGGCGGGCAGGATCAGGGCCGCGCCGATGCCCATCAACGCGCGGCCGGTGACCAGCCCCGGCAGGCCGGACAGGAACGCGCTGAGCAGTCCGAAGGTGCCGAACACCACGGTGCCGATGAGCAGGACGAGGCGGCGGCCGTACACATCGGAGAAGCGCCCGGCGCTGAGCACGACGACCCCGCAGGCCAGGCTGAACGCGTTGTTCACCCATTGCAGGTCGGTGAGGTCGATGTCGAGTTCCTGGGCGATCGTGGGCAGCACGATCCCGGTGTCCGCGAACGCGAGCCAGACCAGTCCGGCTGCCAGGCAGAGCCCGAACAGCGCGATGCGGCGGTGCGGGACGACCGGAGCAGTGGCGGTCACGTCGACGCGCACCTCTTCAGGACCAGTGCCACGGCCAACGCCCTCGGTTAGGGTTCGACGATGTTGAACATGACGTGAAACTCGTCCAGGCAGCCCAGCAGCTCGGTCAGCGCTGCGGGGTCGCCGTCGATGCGCAGGGCGCCGTTGTTGATGGCCTGCTCGAATGTGGTGTCACCGATGCTGATCTGATCGAGCAGCGCGCGGGTCAAGGTGATGGTGGCGTCCGGGTCGGGCAGGCCGCGGCCGGCCCGGTAGGTGAGGGCGGCGTGCCGCACGGTGACGGCGTAGGTCTGGTCGGTGTCGGTGAACTCCCAGTTGAGTGTGCGGGTGGGTAGCTTGGCGGCCTTGTCGGCGTTGAGGCGGATGCCCAGGTAGTCGAAGTACAGGTCGAGGCTCATGGCGCGGATGGTGTCCGGGGTGGCGACGGTGAGTTCGACGCCGTGGAAGACGCCGTTGCGCAGCTCGTGCGCTCCGGACAGGTAGAGGGAGCGCCAGGTGCCGTTCTCGCACTGGTATCCGAGTTGTTCGAGCGCGTCGGCCTGCAGTTCCCGCGCGGCGGTGTTGGTGGGGTCGGTGAACACGAGGTGGTCGACCAGTTCGGCGACCCACCGGTAGTCGCCGTCGGCGTACGCGGCCCGGGCCTTGTCCAGCAGCGCGTCGGGGCCGCCGGCCAGGTCGACGTAGCGGCGTCCCGCCTCGGTGGGCTGGTGCGGGTTGAGGTGGGCGGGGTTGCCGTCGTAGAAGCCGAGGTATCGCTGGTAGATCGCGCGGACGCCGTGGCTGATCGAGCCGTAGTAGCCGCGCAGGTACCACTTGTCGGCCAGGCCGGGCGGCAGTTCGGTGAGGGTCTCGGCGATCTCCATAGGGGTCAGGCCGTGGTTGATCAGCCGCAGCGTCTGGTCGTGCAGGTACTGGTAGGCGTCGCGGATGTCCTCCAGGTAGCCGCGGATGCGGTCGCTGCCCCAGACCGGCCAGTGGTGGGAGGCGAACACGACGTCGGTACGGTCCGCGAACAGGTCGATGGTCTCGTTGAGGTAGGCCGACCACGCTTTCGCGTCGCGGACCTCGGCGCCACGCAGCGTGAGCAGGTTATGCAGGGTGTGGGTGGCGTTCTCCGCCGCGCACAGGGCCCGGAACTGCGGGAAGTAGAAGTTCATCTCCGCCGGGGCCTCGGTGCCCGGTGTCATCTGGAACTCCAGGTCGACCCCGTCGATCGTGAGCCGGGTGCCGGTCTTGTCGATCAGGTCGGTAGGTGGGATCAGCGTGATCGTGCCCGAGGACACCGCCTTGCCCAGACCGATGTCGACCTGGCCGCGCTCGTTGCGCGGCAGGAAGATCCCGTACTGGAAGTGGGAGCGGCGGCTCATCGCCGTGCCCGCGAAGACGTTCTCCGATACCGCGTTCTCCAAGAATCCGGACGGGGCGTAGATCTTGACCCGGCCGGAGGTGATGTCATCGTCGCTGACCAGGGCACGCACGCCGCCATAGTGGTCGACGTGGCTGTGGGTGTAGATCACCGCCACCACGCGCCGGTCGCCCCGGTGCCTGCGGTACAGGTCCATCGCCGCGGTCGCGGTCTCGGTGGAGATGAACGGGTCGATGACGATGATCCCGGTGTCGCCCTCGACCACGGTGATGTTGGAGATGTCCATCCCGCGCAGCTGATACACCCGGTCTGTCACCTCAAACAGACCGGCGACCCGGTTGAGCTGGGCCTGGCGCCACAGGCTCGGGTTCACCGTCGCCGGCGCCGTGGGAGCGTCCTGGAAGCTGTAGGCGCCGAGGTCCCAGATCGGGAACCCGTTCGGCCGGCGGATCGCCTCGGTCGATGCGGCCTCGACCAGGCCGCGGGACACGTCCTCGAAGTCCTGCCGATCGGAGAAGGGCAGCAGGGCGAGCATGGCTTCGTTACGCGCCCGCGTCGAAGGCTGAGCGTCCTTCGGGCCGGCGGAGGCGGTCTCGGTGATCATGATGTCCGGTCTCCTCGTCCGATTCGATGTCGCGCCCCGGGTCCGGGCGGCCACCGTCGACCGACATCAGGCCCCCAACCCGCCTTCCATCGTGTAGAACTCACGGTGAGGTTGTCCTAAGAACTGCGGTATTGCTGGCATTGCCCGGGGGGCGGTGATGACCGAAGGTCGCGCAGCGGCGCGAGCGCCCGGCCGTGCGGAACCACCGGCGATCGTGTGGTCATGGCCGGACGCCGCACGCGGCCTGGTGTACGCGTTGCCCGCGATCGCGGTCACCAGCGTGAACCCTGCGGCGGGGGTGCCCCTCGCCCTCGGTGTGCTGCCCTCAGCGATCATGCCGTTCCCCGGAACGGCCCGTTCCCGGCCGCTGCTGCTGATCGTCGGCGCCCTGACCGGGGTATCGCTGTTCACGGGTGCGGCGCTCACGCACCTGCCGACCCTCGTGACCGCAGTGACCCTCGTCGCGGTCGTCGCCGCGGCGGCCTGGGCCACGACCCGCGTCGCCGCTGCGCAGCTGCTGCTCGTGCTCGCCGCACCCCTGGTCGCCGTAGGGCTGTCGTACGACGACTGGGCAAGCGCGCTGCGCCTGCTGCTACTCATGGTGCTCGGCGCCGTCTACGCGTGGGCCGTCTCCATGCTGTGGAAACCTCGCCCTCCGCAACCGCGCCCGCAGCGCCCTGTCCCCTCGGCCCCGGCCATGCTCGGCTACGGGTTCTGCCTGGGGACGGCCGCGGCCGTCAGCTACCTCGTCGCCATCGGCCTCGACCTCGACCATCCAGGATGGGCGCCAGCGGCCTGCCTACTCGTCGCCCGACCCGACCCCGACCTGCTGCGCGCCCGCGGCGCGGGACGCGTCCTGTCCGTGATCGTGGGAGCAGCCGCCGCCGTGCTCACCCTCGCCGCGGACGCCGCCAACGGACTGCTCGCCGTCCTCACAGGTGTCGTGATCTCCGCGGCTGCCGCCACCCACGCCAGCCGCTGGTACATCACCTCGGCGTTCACCACATACCTGGTGTTCCTGCTCCTGCTGGGCGACCACCCAAACCAGGCCGGCCAGAAATTCACCGAACGCGTCGCCGAGACCGTCCTCGGCGTCACGCTCGCGGTCCTCAGCGAGCCCGCCCGACGCCCGTGGTTCCGGATCAGCCGCGCCAGCGCCGAGGCAGCACACTGATCCAGAAACATCCGAAGCCTTGCGACTGCTGAAGCGTCCGTGAGTAGCTGTCTCTCAACCTGTTTCCGCAGCTAGCACGAATCTGGTTGCCGCGGGCGCGTCCCAGGCGTTCGGATCGCCGTCACGGTGACGGCGATCCGAACGACCGCGAAGCCGGGTGTGCGGTGGGGCGGGGCGTGGTGTCCACGCTGCACAGCTCGCAGGAGTCGCCGCGGCGTAGCACGTCGAGATCAGCCCGGGTCGCCAGCCGGGTCGCGCTGTGCCGCTCGGTATCGACCGACGTCCCGCTCCTCGACCCGTGATCGAAGTCGTGCCAGAACATTCCACACCCGGACTAGGTGCAGGCGTACGCGAGCGGGTGCCCGCACCGGGTGGCGAACAGCCCCAGCCGCCGATGTAGCCCTGCGGGTTCGCAGGATCAGTCACCCCGTGATCAGTCATCGCCGCTCACGGCGGGTTAACACTCCCGTTGTTAACCCGCAGTCGTCAGTGCTCGTCTGCGCCTCGGTGGGGCAGGGCGTGGTGTCCGGGCTGCGCACCTTCCAGGCATCGCCGCGGCGACAGCAGCAGCCGGCCGGCCTCGGCGAGCGTGGCCTGCACCTGATCCAACGCGGCATGCACCCCGGCCGCCTCCAGGCCCGGCGCCCCCTGGGCCACCGCGTCCGACAACTGCCCCCGGAGCACCGCGAGCTGCACCTCCGCCACGAGCAACAGGGCGGCAACCTCCGGGTCACACCGATCCGGCTGCACCACCTCACCGTAAGCCCGTGTGGCAGATCCCGTCCGGCCCGATCGGCGCGTTCCGCGTGTGGGCCAGGAGGTGCCTTCGGGCTGCCGTCACTGTGTGCAAGATCGGGGCAGCTTCCGTCCGAGCGTTGCGCCACGATCAGAACGTTGCGGTCCGTTGCCGTGTTTGCGATGGGCGCAGGCGGGTACCGGACGAACGTGACATTGCGGAAGTTGGCAGCCGATGTCGAGGCGGTCCGTGGGGCGGTGGCCTCCGAGGTGCTGCCGCCGCAGGATGATCCGCTGCTGGCAGCGGTGCGGGCGGCACACGTTCGGCTGATGGCGGCTGACCAGGAGATTCGACTGCTGTTGGCCTATGGACGCCGGTTCGTCTATCCGCACCCCTATACGTTGGGCGAGCTGGCATCGGTGTCCGGGATGTCGGTGTCGGGGGTGCGGACCGCGTTCGGCGCCGACGACGTGCGCAAGGTTTCGCAGGCCACCGGTCTGGAACCGGCACCGGATGGCCCGCAAGGCGATTGAGGTGACGCCCGTGATGACCGACACCTGCACCGAGCCCGGTCAGATCATGGTCATGGTGCGCGGCGAGATCGACATGGCGGTCTGCGACGACCTGGCGGGCGTGTTGCGGGACGCGATCGGCAGAACGCCGGACGGCCAGGCGGTGGTGGTGGACCTCTCGCAGACCTCGTTCCTGGACTGCGCGGGCATCCGGACGCTCCTGGATAGCCGCCGCGCGGCGACGACAGCCGGCGACGGTTTCCGGGTAATCGGTGCCTCTGGCCTGGTTGCGCGGGTGCTCGGGGCGACCGGCGTGCTGGCGACCTTGACTCACCGGTGCGGTGAATGACCGCTGGGGTGGCACAAGGCAGCGGGCATCACTGCCGCGGCACCAGCGACAGCCAACCCCGAGCACCACGCCCGCCACTGGTCATGCCGCGAGCGTACGACCGACCCGAACCCGATCTTGAAATTCAAGGACAGGCACTGAGTGACAGGCGACGTCCCGTGATGCCGCTGACCGCCGGTTGCCTTCATGGCATCACGCTGGGTAACCAGAGACCCAGGGCTGGGCTTGAGCGGCAAGACGCCATGAAGGCGAGCCTGGGCCCCAGGCCGTGGCGACGTCACGGCCGGTTCCCTGGTGTCTGAGTGCAGCGCAGGTCTCGGATGTGGCCATGGGCGATTTCCAGGCGTTTGGTCAGGTCAGCATTGGCTTCACGGAGTTGCTTGATGCGGTGCAAAGCGGTGTCGAGGCGTCGGCGCAGTGACGCCTCGCTGGCGGGGTGCGGGGTGGTCCGTGCGGTTTGTGTGGTGTGGCGGCGCAGGCTGGTGATGGCGGCGATGAGGTCAGTCTGGGTGTAGAGCCAGGATCGGGACACGCCGGCGGCGCGGGCTATTCCCGCGACGGTGGCAGGCTGGCCGGCGTGTTGGGCGTGGCAGATTGCGGCTTCGGCTTGGCGGCGGGCTCGGGCGGTGCGGCGGTGTCCGGCCTCGCGCAGCGCGTGGGTGTTGTCAGCCGGCGGCATCAAGGTCCTCCAGCCGTCCGCCCGCGACGATCTGATCGTTGGTCGCGGTTTCGAGGACGTCGATGATGGTGTCGAGACGGCCCAGGGTGCGCCGATTCTTTTCCGCGACCCGGGCCAGCCCGGATGCCTCGGCGTCGCTGATCAGCGCGGCGGTTTCGGTGCGGTGGCGGCGGTGCTGGTCGAGGAAGTCCGCCGTGGTGATGAAGAACTGGCAGTCCAGGCACGGGTTGGCGTATTCGCAGTCGGTCTGGATGGGGGCGCCACAGTACCCGTTGGGCAGGGTCACCTTGGCGCGGACCATGCTGAGCCGGCTCCACGACGCGTCGGCCAGCGGGTGATCTTGGTCGATCGTGACGGCTTGGCCGTCGGCGTTGACCTTCACTGCGGATTCCCAGTGCCGGCGCACCGTCTTGTTGTGGATGCGTGCGTAGACCGCCGTCATTTCCGGGGACATGTGGTCGAGCAGTTGCTGGACCACATGCTGGGGCACGTTGGCGTTGATCAGTCGGGTTCCCAGCGTGTGTCGGAACTGGTGCGCGGTGACCCGCACCGGGTTACCGGCCTCGTCGGTGAGATTGAGCCGTTGCAGCCACCGGCGGCTGTGCTCGCGCCAGTAGCTGTCCGACAGGGCGGTGGAGCCGTCCAGGTTGGCCTGGTGCGCGGGGAACAGCCAGGGGCTGCCCTGCGGGAAACGCCGTCGTACCCGTTCCTGCTGGGCGGCGATCTCCCCGGCCAAGGCCTGTGAGATGGGGAAGTACGCGTGGCGTCGCATCTTGCGGTTGATCCACAACAGGTAAGGTGCGCCGTCGTTGTCCCGGCTGACACAGTCCAGGGGCAGCCAGCGGGCGTCCTTGAGCCGCAGGCCGCAGGCGATGAGGATCTGCAGCAGCACCCGGCCGTCGTCGCGGTCGAACTTGGCCACGTTGTCGGGATGCTCGAGTTGCCGCATCACGAACTCGGGGATGAACCGCGGTGCCGGTCGTAGGCGGCGGGGCGTGTCATCGGCGATCACGGCGCTACGCGGCAGGTCCGGCAGCCAGCCGTGGCGGTGCGCGTCCCGCAGGAACATCCCGACGGAGCGAATCGTGCGCGCCCGCGAGTAGTCACTGGGCTGCACGGCGTTCAGGGCCGCGAGCCAGTCTTCGATGCGGTCCCTGGTCACCTGCGACGCCGGCCCGGTCGCGGGTAGCCAGGCGGCGAACACTGCCACCGACTGGATGTTGATCTTCACTTGGGCCGAGGAGACACCTCGGCTGAGTCGGCCGCGAGCCCACCGCTTGGTCGCGGTCTTGAGCCAGGCCTGCGGGATGCCCTCGAAGTGCAGGTACCGGGTCTGGGGGGTGCGGATGTTGACGATGAACAGGTCCCACCGGTCGCGGGGGTACTGGTCGGCCCACGGGTCGTCACTGACCAGCAGGGAGTGCAGCCGCAGTCGGGTGTCCAGCAGGAACGCCAGCCCACCCTCGTTGGTGGGGTTGACCACGCAGGTGCCGACGTGCGCCCGCCACTGCTGCTCGTCGTAGTCCAGCAGGCTGTGCACGCTTGCCCGCTTCAGGTAGCTCAGGGCGCTGGTGACGACTCGCGGCGGTGTCCTCTTCTTCGCCTCATCGTGGCGGCACTGCAACCCGAACTGCGCCTCCAACGTCAACTGCCGAGACAGGCCGGCAAAGCTGATCCGCGGGTCACCGCCACGGGAGAGTTCAGTCAGCCAATCGTCGAGGTCGGGCTTCCGACGCGCTCGCCACCGGGCCTCATGCTTGCGGCACAGACCGTTCGTCAGGCCTTCCGCCCAGCGCCCGCAATCAGGGAACCGGCAGTCCCGTTCGCCGCCTGCCGGTGGCAGATACGTCACCTCGGCGAGGAACTCGGTAATCGTGCGCCCGCGCGGGCGGTAATGCGCCTCGAACGCCCGACCGTGGCGGTGGCACACCGTCCACGCCTTCGCAGACCGGTTACAGCCCCGCACCGCGCACGCCTCGATCTGCGTCAGCCGGCGAATTCGCTCGCGGGTGCGCACGTCCTCGACCGTCACCCACGCGTCCATCGCGGAACCCGACGGCTTACCCGCCCGTGTCCACTTGTCGTAATGGCCCCCACAGAGCCGCTTGATCGGCTGCGACAGCGCCACCACGCAGGACGGGATCCGACACACACCGCTGTAGAACACCGAGGATTCCCGGCTGGGCAAGTAAACCTCACCGCGGAACTCCGGCCGCACCACCTCCATCAACCTTTCCAGCAGGCCGGTCGAGGAACCCACCCGGGTGTGCGTGACGCTCACCTCGTCACCGTCGCCGAGTCGAACATGCCGGCCGCCTGAAGTACCCGCCGGTGATCAGCAACCGTCAAGTGGGCGTAGGTCTGCGCGGTCGTCTGCGACGACGAGTGACCAAGCAGATCGGCGACCACCTCAATCGGCACCCCGGCCCGCAGCAGCCGCGTGGCGAACGAATGCCGCAGCGCATGCGGCGTGAACCCGGCGATGCCGGTGTCCCTGCGCAGCCGGCCCGCCAGCTTCTCCACCGTCGAGTCGGTCATCGGGACGCCGACCGGCGGCCGGAACAGGTTGACGAACACGTAGTCGCTGTCCACGCGGCCGTACTCGAACTCCATGTAGCTGGCGTAGGCGTCGAACACCACCGCGCCTGCGGGCACAACTCGGAACCGCAGACCCTTGACCCTCGCCTGGTTAGCGTTGTCGACCCGCGGCACGACGTGCACCTCCCCCTGACGCAGCCGAAGATCCCTGTGCCGCAATCCCAGCGCTTCGCCAAGCCGCAGCCCCGTCTCAGACAACAGCAAGATCAAAAACCGGTCGCGGCGCCGACGACACGAGCCCAGCAACCGACGTACCTGCGCTTCCGTCAATGCCGGCGGCGGGGTTCTGAGCGTCGGCACGTTGATCGGGCTGCGCTGCTCCCGCCACGGCCCGCCTCGCCGGGTGTGCGCCAACATCGGGATGAACGCCCCCGTCGCTCGGGGCCCCACCACCTGGCCGAAGACCGCAGGAACCGACCCATCGCGCCGGCCATGGAAGGCGAAGAACGCGGTCAGCGTCGACCGCTTGCGCCGCAGCGTGCTGTTCGAGACCCTCGACGGCACTGCGGGAAGAAGGAACACGCCCCGCGGCCGCGCCGCAACCGGCCGGCGAAGCCAAGCGAAGAACTCCGCCACCGCGTCGATATCCACATCGCGGTACGAGCGGCCCGAGATGTCCAACCACTCGACGAAGTCACGCAGGTCATGCGCGTACGCGGCGACCGTGTTCGGCGACCGACCCACAGAGGTCAGCCACCGCAGGAACACCTCGACCGGCACCACCGGCAGGCCATCACCCCCGACCACCGTGTAGGAGACCGCGTCGTCCGGCACCTGGCGGAGCCGCTGCACCCGCGGAACACCGACCATCTGCCCGAGCCCTCCCGTCAAGGACACTTCACCGACCGTGTCCACCACGGGAGAGGCGTCATGCCCACAGGAACGACTCAGACATGCTGGACGAAACCAGCAAGTACCAGATAATGCGCCGACAAGAGATCATGGTCCGTGCTACGGGACGCGGGCGCGCCGCGCGGCCCCGAACCGCGACGCTCACGCTGCCGCAGAACCAGGATGAATTGCAGCCGATGCAACAGCCGACCGGCGGCCCGAACGTCGGACAGGGACCGGTTCCGGTTGCGGCCATCCCGGCCGCCCTGCGCTCCGTCGAGGCTGTACCGCAGGCGCCGGCTGAGTTGCCCGCTGATCTGCATCTGCACGCCGTGGAGTCCCCGGCCGACCTGTGCGGTCCGCTGGTCCGCAGCGTGCCGCGGCCCGAGCGGCGCAAGCCGCGGTGATCAGGTCGCCGGGCCGCTGCGCCGGGTCGCGCGGTGCGATCATGCGTACATCCTTTGAGCCGCAATGGTCATCAGGCCGTCTAGCTGCGGCTTGTTGTGGACGTGTCCAGGTCGCGGCTCGATGCTCGCTAGTTTGCCGCTGATGGCCGCGGACCGTGGGGCCGATGCCTCGGGCGGTTGCGCCTGATCCGCGAAGATCGCAAACCATGCGGATGATGCGGATGCGGTGCGATTGATCTCTAGGCTGCACGGATGCGCACGCACACTCGACTCTGGTTGGCTCCCGCGATCGGTGCCGGGTTCGGCGCCGTCACCGCGGTGGTCGACAACATTCCCGGGATGCAGGGCGTGGTCGGCCAAGCGCATAGCGAGGACGGCGCGGTCACCTGGACGGCCGTCTACTTCAGCAAACACCTCGACACCGGCTGGTCGTGGGCCGCGTTGGGTTTCCTTCTGGGCTTGCTGTCGAGTGCTGGAGCCCGCCCAGCCCGGGCGGCAGCTCTGGGGGCGGTCGCGAGCGTGGTGGGGCTCGTCTTCGCCACCGTGGGGTTCTATGGGATGGAGCCGCTAGTCGGTACCAGTCATGACCGATTCTTCATCACGTACTGGTTGATGGGATCAGTGGTTTGCGGCTTCCGCTTGGCGTTCTCGGTGCCACGGCACGCCGTAGCAGTGTGCTCGGTTTGATCGCGGCCTTGACGATCCCCGTCGGCGCGGCGACGCAGATGGTGGTCTTCCCGTTGTGGCAGGGATTGCGGGGCGAGAGTTCCGCGGATGCCTGGGCGCAGGCGACGGTGTGGGTGGGCGCCATCGCGGGTGCAGTGCTCGTGGTCGTTCGATACGGCCGCCTGTTGCTGGCTCGAGGCCATCCAGCTCGCTACTCCGAGTTGTCCTCAGACCTTGTGACGCAGGGCCGCGCGGCCGGCGCAGAGCACGATCCCGCTCCGGTCGGGGTGGCGCCGACGACAACACCCGGATAACACGATCGTGGCCGGTCAGAAGCCCGCCGCGAGCGATGCATCGGCTACGTCAAGGACTGGTGCAGGAGTAGCGGGTGCCGGGTGCCGGGTGCCGGGTGCACCGAAGATTGGCCCTGTTTGGGTGCCTGTCGCTGGGCAGAATGCCGCCCCCTGTCGGGGCGTATCAATATCTATAGATCACGCAAGGATCACGCAAACGTCCACAAGGGACATGAAAAAGGCTCTGATCCGGCATAAAATGCCTGATCAGAGCCTTGATCAAATGTGCGCCGCGTAGGACTTGAACCTACAACCCGCGGATTAAGAGTCCGCTGCTCTGCCAGTTGAGCTAGCGGCGCTCGCTGACAACGTCGGAAACGATAGCACGGGCCGGAACCCCCACTCCAACGGGTATCCCCACATGATCGGCCCGGCCACGTCATCCACAACCGGCCCACACATCTTGCATGGATCAGGCAAGATGTCCGCGCAAGGTCGAGAACGGGGATGACATGGGTGGCAGGCGGCACTCGCTGGTGGCGGTCGGGGTCGTGGCGGTGTTCGCCCTGACCGCATGCACGGGCGGCGCGGAGGCCGCCCGCGACCCGAAGGCGTCGAGCGCGCCCCCGGCACCCGCGCCGAAGGACGTGGCGGCGACGACCCCGCTCGCGCTCACGGTCACCCCAGAGACCGGCAAGAAGGACCTTCCGGTCAGCACGGAGATCGGGCTCAAGCTCGCCGGCGGCACGGTCAAGACCGTCACGCTGCGCGACGCGAAGGGCGGCTCCGTCGCGGGCGAGCTGCGCGCGGACGGTTCGGCCTGGGTGCCCGCCAAGCCTCTCAAGCACAAGCAGCAGTACGCGGCGACCGTCACCGCCGCGGGCCCGGACGGCGCCACGACGACCGCGACGACCTCGTTCACCACGATGGCCGAGCCCGCCCGCCGCACGGGTACGGGACTGTACTTGTTCGACGACCACACCTACGGGGTGGCGATGCCGGTGGTGGCCGAGTTCAGCCCCGGCATCAAGAAGAAGGATCGGGCCACCGTACAGAAGCGGATGTTCGTGCGGACCGACCCGCCGCAGCCCGGCACCTGGTCGTGGACGTCGAGCGGCACCCAGGCCTACTACCGTGCGCCGAAGTACTGGCAGCCGGGCACCCGGCTCGACGTACGCATCGCGGTGGGTGGCCTGCCGACCGGCGGCGGACGATACGGCGACCAGGACCGCTCCGCGACCTCGAAGATCGGTCGCAGCTTCGTCATGAAGGTGGAGAACAAGACGAAGAAGATGACGGTGCTACAGGACGACAAGGTGGTCCGGACCATGCCGGTGAGCCTGGGCAAGCCGAGCACCCCGTCGTCGAGCGGCACGATGGTCGTGATGGACAAGCACACGTCGACGGTGTTCGACACGACGGACACCGACGGCGCGAACGGCTACAAGATGACCATCGACTACGCACAGCGACTGACCTGGAGCGGTCAGTACATTCACTCGGCCCCCTGGTCGGTCGGTGCCCAAGGTCACCGCAACGTTTCGCACGGCTGTGTCAACGTCTCTCCGTCGAACGCCCGGTGGCTGTTCGACCACACCCTGATCGGAGATCCGATCACTGTGCACGGCACGGGCGACAAGCTGGTCCAGGGCAACGGCTGGACCGCATGGGATCTGAGCTGGGAAAACTTCGCCAAGGGCAGTGCGCTCCCGGTTCCTTCGAATCTGGGGTGACCTGAACGGCTCCCGGTTGGGCACACATGTGCCACCGCGCGGCCGAATGGGAGTTCGGGGCAGGTTTGCACGGCTGTCCCGTTCGTCGCGGCACGAAACCGGGATTGGTGGCCTGGCATTCATGAGAGAGGATGGGCCCCGGACGACATCACGGTGGGGAGATCATGGGAACGAGTGGAGTTCGGTCGACGGGCTTGGATACAGCCCGCCCGGCCGCCCGCGCCGGCAGACGGCCGTGGCGGGTTGCAGCGGCCGCGTTGACGGCCGGCCTCGTCCTGCTGAGCGCAGGATGCAGCGACGACAAGTCGCCGTCCTGGCAGGGCGGCTCTCAGGGAGGCGGCGGCAACGCCCCGTCTCCGGCTCCGACCCAGAGCACCGTAGCAGTGACCTCGCCCGCGCCGGACGCCAAGGACGTCGAGGCGGTGGCGGACATCAAGTACACCAGCGAGGACCCGCAGAACACCAGCGTCGAGGTCAAGGCTGGCGACGGCAGCGTGATCAAGGGTGAGCTGGACAAGGACGCGAAGGTCTTCCACCCGGAGAAGGCGCTGAGCTACGGCACCACGTACACCGTGACCGTGACCGGCACCGCCAAAGAGGGCAAGGGCGGCACGACGTCGTCCACGTTCACGACGATGGCGAAGCCCTCGAAGCAGGTGCGGGTCTCCAGCTTCCTCGGCGACGGCCAGGTGGTCGGGGTGGGCATGCCGCTGATCGTGCGCTTCGGCCGGTCCGTACCGGAGAAGTACCGCGACGACGTCGAGAAGCGGATGACGGTCACGTCGAAGCCCGAGCAGGAGGGCACCTGGAGCTGGATCAGCCCCACCGAGATCCACTACCGGCCCAAGACGTACTGGAAGCCGTACAGCGAAGTCTCCTACCAGGTCCAGCTCACGGGCGTACCCATGGGTGACGGCTGGTATGGCCGCTCCGATATGGGCGTCAACGTGAAGATCGGCCGGGGGTTCGTGATGACGGTCGAGAACAAGACGAAGCAGATGACGGTCCGCCAGGACGGCAAGGTCATCAACACCATCCCGGTGAGCCTGGGCAAGCCGAGCACCCCGTCGTCGAGCGGCACGATGGTCGTCATGGAGAAGAAGGAACACACCGTCTTCGACACGATGGAGGAGCTCGGCCCGGAGAAGGGCTACCGCACCGACATCGACTTCGCGCAGCGGATCACGTGGAGCGGGCAGTTCATCCACGCGGCGAAGTGGTCCGAGGGCGTCCAGGGCAAGACCAACGTGTCGCACGGCTGTGTCAACGTCAGCGAGAAGATGGCCAAGTGGCTCTTCGACCGCACGATGATGGGCGACCCGGTCACGGTCAGCGGCACCGGCAGCCCGCTGAAGAACGGCAACGGCTGGACCGACTGGAACATGAGCTGGTCGCAGTACAAGCAGGGCAGTGCGTTGTCCTGACCCCTGACAGCATCGCGGGCCCCGGTCGTCACACGGCCGGGGCCCGCGCCGTTCCGGCCGGCCCACCCCGACGGCACCTACGCTGAGCTGATGCCGCGGTCACTCATCGCTGTCGTGCTCCTGGTTGCGCTGGCCGGATGCTCGGGTGGGCCCGCCACCCCGCCGGCCCCCACGACCGCATCACCCAGCGCCGGCACCGTCGCGGATGACCCGCCCGGAACGGTGACCTGCGGAAAGCTGACCCGGGCGATCGCGGATGGGACGCTCATGCAGCCGGGAGTCGTCGACGACATCGTCGCGGCCAGCGCGACCGCGGACGCCCCGGTCGCGGATGCGGCACGACGGCTGGGTGAGGCGTACGAGGCGGCCGTGGCGGTGCACGGGACCGACCGGGAGCCGGACGCGGTGGCTGCCGTCAGCGCGGCGGCCTCGGAGATGTCCAAGGTGTGCGAGGACTCAGGTCTGGAGACCGTCGGCTGAACCGGCGACCGCGCCCGCGTGCAGCCCAGGCCCGGACCGGCGCGCTGAAAATGAAAAGGCCCGGACCAGTGGCCCGACAAAGAACAGGCCCAGTCGGTGACCGGGCCTGTTCTGCCAATTACTGGCCATCTGGGGTGATCGAGGGGCTCGAACCCGCGACATCCGGTACCACAACCAAGGTCATTAGCAGTCAGGCGTCGGGCTCATCTGCATTTCGCCAGGTCAGCGACGTTACTCGGCACCCGATAACCACGCCTGACCTCCCCTGACCGCAGCTCCCGCTCCCCCGGCGCTCCCATCCTCGCTCCCAATGAGCAGGTCTCGTGCGTGGTTTTGTTCGCGAGTTTGGGCACCAGATGTCGCTGACTTTCGGCACCACCGAGATCTCACCTATTTTGATGTTCGCGAGTTTGGGCACCACCCCAAGCGGGACCCGCTCACGTGTCGTCGGCCGGGAACACCGTTCACGCACCGTGACGGGTGTCTGAAACAGGGCACGCCTTGTCTGCGGCTAGATGAGGATGCGTCCGGAGAGTTGCTGTCTGGGCGGCGCTGGCCGCTCATCGGCGGCGAAACACGTGACAGTCGAATAGACGCTCTCAGCAGTAGGACTGACTCACACGACCACCGCCGCATGCCTGCCGATTCCGTATACCCTGCTGGGAGACATTGATGGCTGAGAGGAACCATCTGTGAAGCTCTGGTTGGCCGCCGCTTTACTGGCTGCCATCGGTCTGCATATGGTGGCACGCCCCGCTGCTGTCGCCCGGCAGTCTAGGTGGAAGTTCCGCAACAGCGAGGGGCTCGAGCCGAGTCGGGTCTACGTGTGGCTGATCCGGCTCTGCGGAGTGGCGTTCGTCGCCGGGGCGATCGGCCTGGTGCTCGAGTCACGGGGCTGATCCCGGACGACCACCCTCGTCCAACTCGTGTGGGTGGCCGGAGCTCCCTGGATTGTGGAGAAATCTTTCCAGGCCGCGGAGGGCCAGGCCGGTCTCGACCAACACCACGTTCCTAACCTCGAGCCTCTCCGGAAGGCTCACCTTGCAGCTCGTCATCGCCTACGTGGCGATGACGATAACGACCATGGCCAGCTTCATTGCAAGCATGGTCGGCGCACTCTCACCGGCAGGTCCGCGCACCCACGGCTCAGAGGGGCTTCATGAGCGCCTGCACGCAGCGTGAGCGGGCTCCTGAGAGACCGTCGCCGCCACCGGGCGGTCAAGATCCGCGAGTGGTGCCGGTTCTCACGAACATTACGGCGAGCGGTGCTGGCAAAGTGGTGCCGAAAGTCGCGAACACTTGGTGCCCAAACTCGCGAACGAAGCCACGTGCGGGTGGCGGCGCAACGGCATCTATCTGACACACTCGCTGCTCAGTGACGAACACCCGGACACGCTGGCGACGATTGCCACGTTACGGGCATGGAAAGGCGAGGCCGAGCGGCTAAACCGAATCATGCTGACGTCCCTGCGGTGTAGTACTGGGGCACGCCCCAACGCCACACGACCCGCCAGCACCAGTCCTTTGATCTTGGGGGGACTGTGGATCCTCGCCTCCGGAGGGCGAGATCGTCACCGAAGTCCCATGCCCGTTGATCAGGTGTGGAGCGGAATCCTGGCCTAGCTGTCGGACGAGTTCGGTAAGCATCCGGTACAGGCGGTCCCGTCGCTGGCTGCAGGCCAAGGTCGGCGCACCGCTTGCCCGGCGCAGCCACGTCTGCACATCGGAGAATCCGTACCGAGCCGATCGTGGGTGCCGTGCAGTGGTTAGCGGCTCAGTCCCGCCTGCTGGGGTCGATGAACGCCGATCCAGGTCTCGACGTCCCCGGCCAGCCAGACTTTGCCCTGTTCCAGGTCGGCGACGGGCTTTGGAGGTCCGCACGACTGGTGATCTGATAAGGCCGCTGTCGGCTAACTCCGCCGAGCCTGACCCGGATTTCGTGGGCACCCATGAGGTGCAGTCGCGCGCCCACCATGCGGTATGACTATAGTCATGGGCCTATCCTCAGCCAAGGGTCACGTCTCGCTGGACGGCAATCCGGGTAGCCCCAAACCCCTGGACCGCCTGAGCGCCTGTCTCTGCAGGTTCCGCAGGTGGAGCACGGCTAGGTGATAGAGGTCGCGGCTGTCGTGCGGTGTTGCGTCACAGTTTAGTCATCCCCATCGGGTTAACGGCCGTACGGGCGATTGAGAGCCGAGCACCCGTACGGTCTTGGTATATGGGTGGCATCTTGAGTGGGTGTGCCGACAAAGGTCGAAGCCGTTGCACCTCCCGCGGCGCCCACCAGTCGCCGGGCGCCCTACTTCGGATCCTCCGGCTCTGAAGGGCTTTAGAACTTCTCCGCCTCTTTGAGCATGCCCTTCTGGTTAACGGCCCGCGGGCGGTTGACAACGGAGCACCCCGAACGGACTTTGTGGTGTCGGCGGAATCGCGCCGGCTATCGACTGGCCCGAGCTGTTGCGGCTGCTCGGCCAGGAATTCCGGGCGCGTCCGGCCGTGTTCCCGATGAGCCAGGAACCGTTACGATTCGGTCATTCTGATGTGCTGATCATGGCCGGTGCAGGCACCCGGCCAATTGCATCAATTCGGGCGCCATCGCTATTTGCCAATGTATCGGGTAACCGCGGCCGGTTGCCGGTCCTGTATGGTCGTCGCTCATCAAGTTCGGGACTCATCATGGGGGATGGAATGCAACTGACGAGACGCCTTGCACTTGTCTTCGCGGCGGCGGTCGCGGCAACTCCTTTGGCGGTACTGACCGGCGGTGTGGCGGCAGAAGCGGGGGCCACACCCGGTGCCACCGGCCTCGCGGCGGCTAAGTTCTCCAAATGCGTGGAAACGCAGGGAGCCTCGCGTGCACATAATGCCCAGGTACAGATCTTCAAATGCAGCTACAAAATCCACCAAAAGTGGGTCTTCGTGAAGCTTAGTGACGGAACGTACCACATCATCAACGACAAGAGCGACCTGTGCATGAACGTGAAGGGTGGCTCCAAGGCCAACAGTGCCAAGGTCGTTCAGTTCCCCTGCCAGGGCGTTGCGACCAGCGACCGTTGGCGAATGGTCAAGGGCCACTTCTACGAGAACGGGGTCAAGCACGAACGCGGCGACTTCCAGCTCGTCAACGTCGGTAGCGGGAAGTGCCTGAACGTTCAGGGCGGCTCGGGCCGTGACGGTACAGATCTGATTCAGTTCACGTGCAGCAAGATCCCCGATGTCGGTTACCCGAAGGACACGAACGACATGTTCGCCTTCTCGACCGGCCAAGGGCCCGTCCTGGCCTGACGGACGTCCGCAGCAGCGCCGACGGCCAGCACTCCCGGCCGACTTCAGCACCACACGGAAAGGGCTGCCGCGTGCGCGGCAGCCCTTTCCGTGCCAGGCGGACGGCCGCCCTACCCGGAACCGCCGGGGTCGTAAAACGCAGCGGTGGCGGGTCGCAGGGCCCTCTCACCTATCTACGGAGCCCGCCGATGGTGCGCGGCATGGCGAGCCAGTCCTGGGCCGCCTGACGGCATTCCCGCACCGCGATGACCTCACTCTCGTCGCCGTAGTCGACGGGCCGGCCGTCCACGATGCCCGACAGGTCGGCCCAGACCCGGTAGAGCTCACCGGCACCAGGAAGGTCATCGCGGTACGGCGGCTCGGTCAGCGCACCCATCAGCTCGCCCACCACGGCGATCGGGTTCTCGGCCGGGTCGAGGACCCGCCGCATGTAGCTCGCGGTCATCGTGACACTGGCGTTCACCGGCAGGCGATGGAGCGAGATCGTCGGGCTGTCGCCGACGTGCATCCGGGACGATGCAATCGACGTCCACTGGAAGCTGTACGAACTCAACGGGCGCTTCTACCGCGGTCGCCCCAAGGACGGATCCATGCGCACGGTGGTCGTCCCGCCGTTCCTGCCGGAGCTGCTGGCGACACACCTGTCATCGGGTTCACCGGTGCGCTGCAACTGCTCGGCTCGCACGGATGACGAGGCCATCGCTTGGTGCACGGGCGTCTCGTACGCGTTCCTGGGCTCGCGAGCCGGGCATTTTCGTAGATCCAACTACAGCGACCGGGCGTTCCGGCCGGCCGCCGACGGGTGGTATCCGCAGCGCTCCCCCGCCCGGCCGAGCATGCCGGTGCTGGTGGACCTGCAGCAGTCCTGGCCGGGACGGCCGTTGCCGTCGTGGCCGGCGGCGCGACCCGGCCAGCCGTACGTTCCGCCCCAGGGTCGTGGCCGTCCGAAGGTCTCGGACCAGCACCGGCTGGCCTGCTGGACGCCCATCCTGACCGGGCTCACGCCGCACGGGTTGCGCCACGGATACCAGACATGGATGGACGAGGCCGGCTATGTTCTGCAGTCGCACCAGATGGGGCATGAGGTGCCGGGGATGCGGGGGCGTCTACAGTCACGTGACGTCACGGATGCTCGACGATCTGCGAGCCGTGCTGCAGGAGCTGTGGGTGGGCGCGCTGCGGGAGCGGCGGCGCTGGCGCCCCGGTCGTCGGTGGGCCTGCTGGATGCCGCGCTGGCCCCGTTCAGAGGTGCCGAATCGGGCTCCGTCCGGAGCGCTGCTCCCAAATGGCTCCCAAAATCGGGCACCTGATGGCAGAAGGGCCGGGCCGGTTTCCCGGCGCGGCCCTTCTGACCTGCTATTTCTCTGGGGTGATCGACGGGGCTCGAACCCGCGACATCCGGGACCACAACCCGGTGCTCTACCAGCTGAGCTACGACCACCATGCCGCCGCGCAGCGGTGTTCACCGCGGCACGCGCCGGACAATCATAGCCACACGCGCCGCCCGCCCGTCGAGCGGGTTCCCCGTACGCGCGGGCGGGTTGTCCGGACGGGCTACAGCTCGGCCGCGATCGCCCGGGCGGCTTCCACGTCCGGCCCGGGCTGAGGTACGAAGACCGTCCGGCGGTAGTACTCGAGCTCGCGGATGCTCTCCCGGATGTCGGCGAGCGCCCGGTGGGCGAGCCCCTTGGCGGGCTGGCCGAAGTACACCCGCGGATACCAGCGCCGGCACAACTCCTTGATCGACGAGACGTCGATCATCCGATAGTGCAGGTAGGAGTCGAGCGTCGGCATGTCGCGGGCCAGGAAGCCCCGGTCCGTCGCGATCGAGTTGCCGCACAGGGGCGCGGTCCGCGGGGACCGCACGAACTCCCGCACGTACGTCAGAACGGCGTCCTCCGCCTCTGCCATGGTGATCGCGGAGCGACGGACTTCCTCGGTGAGGCCGGACTTCGCATGCATGTCCCGCACGACCTCGGGCATGGCGTCGAGGGCCGCGTCGTCGGCGTGGATGACCAGGTCGACGCCGTCGCCGAGGACGTTGAGATCGGGGTCGGTGACCAGCGCGGCCACCTCGATCAACGCGTCCTTGCCGAGGTCGAGACCCGTCATTTCACAATCGATCCACACCAGAAGATCCGCCACGCGGACAGCCTACGCGTCGGCCGGTCGACGCGCTGCGCCGTCGGCCATACCAGCCGGTCAGGGACGTTAAGTCTGTTATGCACAATTTATGGCCAGATCTTCCCGGCAGCCCCGAGTCAGGGCTAAACTGTGCTTAACGGACGAAACCCCCTTCGGTTACTCCGTTCCCCCGGTAAAGGGCCCTCCACGTCGGCAGCGCGGAGGGCCCTTTCGCGTAGGTGACCCGAACGGCGTAGGGCCGCCCGACGAGGCGGCCCTACGTTTCTTGCTCGACTACTCGCTACGAGGTTTTGCAACTCCCCGGCCGGTGGGCTTGGTGGGGGGCTGCTCGTCGGCAGCGGTGTCCCGCTTGCGCCGGGCGGGCGTTCCGGCCAGGAGCTTCGCTGCCTCCTCCTGATAGTTCGACAATTGCGACTGCTTGGCGGCCTTCTCCGTGGCGGCAACCGCAGGCCTGGCGGCCTTCTCCGTGGCGGCAACCGCGGGCTTGGCCGCGCCGGCTGCCTTCGCCTCCACGGCGCCGGGAGCTGCCGAGGCCGCGACGGGAGCGGTCGGGTTGGTCGCGCCGGACCGCTGTCCGCTCACCGGTTTCGGCGGAGCGGACGCCTCCTTGACCGGCGCCGTTGACACGCCGGCCGCACCACCGACCGCAGTGCCCGTGTTGGCACGCGACCCCGCGGCAGCGTGGGCGGATCGGGAACTGCCGTCCTTCACACCGGTGTCCGACGACACCGCAGCGGATCGACCGGCAAGGCCTTGCGGCGGTGTCGTCGGTTGCTCCGCGGTCCGGGCGCCACCCGAGGCAGGCCGGGGGGGCGCGGCCTTCGACATCGTCCGGGATGGGCGATCGGACGGCGGCACGGGCGCCGCGGTACCGGCCGCCTCCGGGGAAGCCTTGACACCGGAGCCGCTCGGGACAGCACTACCCGGGCTCGGGGCACCCGACACCGGCGCCACCTGGCTCGGTACGGACATCGCGGAGTCCGTTCCGGGCTTTGCTGCGGCGGCCGGATTCTTCGAGGTCGGGCGCTGGGTGGCCGCGGCACCGGCGGAAGTGCCGGTCGGGGCGGCGCCGGTCGCCTTGGGCCCGAGGCCACCGATCTTCGGCCGCGCCGTCGCCTTCTTCTGCTCCGCCCGCGCAGCACCGGCGTCGTCCGCGGCCGCGCGCGCGGTGCCCGACGTGCCGCCGCCGCGCACCTTCGCACCATCCACCTTGGCGGCAGTAGCCGTGCTCGGGGCCGGCCGAACCTCAGCGGGCGTCGTGGACCCGGCCGCACCGGTCATGGTCGGTGACGGCTTGGCGCGGTCCGCCGCTGCGCTCGTAACCGATCCGGGCTTTGCGCCATCCGCGACACCGGTGACGCTGACGCCCGCTGCCCGAACGTCGGCACCCCCCGCACCGGGTTGGCTTGGACTGCCCGGGCGGATGGTCGGCGCAGCCGTCGCGGAACCGGCCGCGGGCGGGCCCGAGGTCGCAGGCTTGGGTTCCTTGCCGCGGGGCGTGGCTGCCCCATCGTCTTTGGCGGGTACGGCGGACGGCCCCTTCTGGTCGCGAACGCCGGGGACCGCCGGGAGTCCTGCGACGGCGGGGACTGCGGCGGCCGGCTTCGCGGCGGAGGGCCCGTCAGCAACCTTGCGCTGGCCGTCCGAAGCGGACTCGGAACCGGCATCGGCACCCGCCGGACGCAGTCCATCAGCCGCCACAGCCGGACGGGCCTCGGCACCCACCGGTCGCTGAGCCTCAGCCGCCACAGCCGGACGGACCTCGGCACCCACCGGACGCTGACCCTCAGCCGCCGCGGCCAGGCGGGGCGTGCGCTCGCTGTTCGGCGCGGTGGCCGGACGGGTCGCAGCGCCGGGGGCCTGTGGTTCGGCGCGGTTCGAGCCGGTTCGGGTCAGGCCGGTGGCTGCCCAGTCCGTGGCCCGGGCGCCGGTGACATATCCCCGGGCTCCCGGAGCGTCCTTGGCCACGACCTGTGGGGCGGGCTTGGACGACGGCGCCTTCGAGTCCGCTGCGGACGAGTCTGCTCCGGGCGTAGCCGCGTCGGCTGGGGTGGTACTCGACGCGTCGGCACCGCGTGATGCTGCCGCGGCCAGCGCCGCCGCGGCGCGCGCCTCGGTCTCCTTGGCGCGGGCGGCCGCTGTTTCGGCCACCCAGGCGCCGACCGCGGACGCTTCGAAAGCGGGGGCGCCGTCCGCGGGCGTACCCCGGCGGCGGATGGATCGGTATCCGGGCCGGCCGAACGCCGGCTCGGGCGTGGCGGTTCCGGGGCCGGACGCCGCGCTGCCGATCAGGCCGATCGGCTGGCCGGGCGCGGGCGACTTGCGCTGCGGTCCGGTTTCGCCGTCACCGGCCGCGCGGGCACGCTGCGGCGAGGACCCTGCTGGGGCACCGGCGCCGGGGCCGGAACCGGTCGACTGCGCGGGAGACCCGGGCTGGCCGGCCGTCGAGACCGGCGGGGCGTCCGCGCGTCCGGCCACGCCGTCCGCGGAGACGGCATCCGAATGCCCCGCATCCGCAGGGACGGCATCCGCGGGCACGGCATCCACGGGCACGGCATCCACGGGGACGGCATCCACGGGGACGGCATCCACGGGGACGGCATCCACGGGGACGGCATCGGAAGGCCCGGCCGCGGCACCGGGCCGGGACCTCTGCAACGGACGCAGCGGCGGCCAGCTCAGCTGCGGCAGTGAACGGCCGCTCTTGGCCAGGGCGTCGGCGAGCGTACGGGGGCGGGTGGCCGCGGCGTGCCGGCCGCCACCGGAACGCGGCAAGGGCAGCGGGAGGCCGATCCTCTTCATCAGCTCGGGCATCTGGCTGGGTTCGACCACGTACACGAGGTCGCGTCGGCGTACCGGCCAGGCGAGCAGGATCATGCCGCCCAGGACCAGCATGCTGCCGAACACGAACAGCGCCCATGTGGTGGTGTTCAGCCAGCCGGGGCGTACCTCGGCGGTGGTCTGCAGGTGCAGGTCGGCCTGTGCTGCGCGGCTCATGATGACCAGGCTGTACGGGCCACCGCGCAGGTCGTGTTCGGCCCAGTCGAGGGACCCGCCGGCGGCTTTGGTCCAGATCGCCAGTTCGCCGGGGCGTTTGGTCGGCGCGCGCCGCCCGGTGACCTGCTGGATGCCGACGGGCAGGGCGCCGGTGGCGAGGTCGATCGACCGTACGGTGGCGTGCGGCACGCCGTCGAGGTACGCGGCGGCCTTGCGGGCGGGGGCGATGCCGATGAAGGCCGGGCCGTCGGCGGCCGCGGCAGTCAGCCGTAGGCGTGTCCCACCCGAACGGGTGAAGGGGGCGTCGCGGCGCAGCAGTGCGTCGAGGTCGTCGACGACCACGGCGTACCCGGGCGTCGTCATCTGCTGGATGTTGCCGCTGAACGCGCCGCCCGCGTCGCGGTGCTGCATCACGGTCCACAGCACTGCTCCCCCGAGCAGGGCCGGTAGCCCGATGGTCAACATCAGCATGCCGAGGATCGTGCGGATCACCCGCATCAGCTTGTCCCCCTTTCCGGTCATACTCCGCAGACCATACAGACCGAAACGGCCGGAAAAAGGGCAAACAGGTACTTAGGTCCCGGGATGCATGACAACGGCCCGGCCGGGCCCCTTCAGGGACATCACCAGCCGGGCCGTTGCGGGGACGAGCTAGGAGATCTTGGCGGTCATGGTCACCGTGGACTGGTCGATGTCGCTGGTCCGTACCGTGAACTTGAACGTCCAGTCCCCGGCCGCGGGCAGTCCGACGTCGCCGATCGCGTGGAAGTCCGTGATCCGCAGCAGCGGCACGTCGATCGGCTCGATGCCCTTGGCGGGCAGGGCGGCGGTGGCCGTCCACTCCACCACCGGCAGCGGCTTGTTGTCCGGCGTGTACGCGTACAGGTGCAGGGAGTTGTTGCCGACCGTCGCGGGGAAGATGTCCACCTGCAACGACATCGACGAGTTCCGCAGCGTCTGGCTCACCGTGGTGTTCTTCGTCGCGGCGATCTCGGCCGCCTCGGCCGTGCGCGGCGGGGCGATCTGCACCAGCGCCGCGGTGACCGCCAGCACCACCGCGGACACGCCCAGCTCCACACCGACCAGCCGGCGCAGCGGACGCGGGCTCTCCGCCACGCCGCCCTTGCGCACCACGTTGCGGGCCACCGCCGCCACCGCGATCACCACCGCGGCCAGGCCGGCCTTGACCAGGATGAGCCGCCCGTACGTGCTGTTCACCAGGCCGTCCAGCGAGGCCACCTCGATCAGGGCTTGAACCACGCCGGCCAGCAGCAGCGCGCTCACCGCGGTGGCCGCCCACCGTGACCAGATCGGCAGGATCGCGGTCAGCTCCCGCGCGTCCGCCTGGGGCAGCAGGAACACCAGCAACATGAACAGCCCGCCCAGCCACACCGCCATGGCCGCGAGATGGATCGCGTCCAGCACCACGGAAACCCCGGCGACCGGGGAGGCGGTCGGGTGCCCGCTCAGCGGCCACGTGGCCAGCGCTGCCACCCCGAGCGCCCCGAGCAGGGCAAGGTCCGCCTTGGACTCGCCGCCGCCGGTCCGCAGCAGGGGCCGCAGCAGCACCGTGGCCGCGCAGATCACCCCGAGGCGCACCAGCATGACCGCGCCGAACGTGCTGCCCAGCACGTCGCGCACGTCACCGAACCCGAAGTCGAACAAGGACCCGCCGGTCGCGTACGGCGCCTGCAGCCACAGGGCCAGCACGGTGCTGCCCAGCACCAGGCCGATCCCGGTGTACACCACCCGGGCCGGGCCGCGGCGCGACAGCCGGTGCGGCCACAGCAGCGCCAGCACCAGCACCGGGCCGATCAGCAGCACCAGGCCCGCGTACCCGAGGTATTTGCCGACCGAGATCAGCGTGCGCACCACCGGGTCGCTCGCCGCGGCGTCACCCGCCCCGGTCGGCGGTGTCGACGTCTCGCCGACCGAATAGCTGATGCTGCCGCCGATCGGATGGCTGTCGGCGGAGATGACCCGGAAGCTCACCACGTACGTCCCGCGGCCACCGCCGGACCGCAGCGGGACCGTCACCGTGGCCCCGGCTGCCTGCGGGTCGCCGGAGTCGGCGCGCTTGCCGTCCGGGCCGAGGACCTGGATGCGGCCCTCGACCGGTTGGACCGACTCGCTGAACGTCAGCGTGACCCGGTTGGGTGCGTCCGGCACGATCGTGCCGTTCTGCGGGTCGCTGGCCACCAGCACGGCGTGCGCGCTGGCCGGGGCGGCCGGGCCCAACAGCACGGCGAGCAGCCCGAACAGCAGGCCCGCAGCGGCCGTGAACGCCCGGCGCCGGCGGAAACGGTCCTGGATCATGAGCGTCGCTGCCGGTGCGGCGGGAACGGCTGAGTCATGATCGACCGCCCGGAGTCAAGGGCGAGAGTGCGCGGGTCATGACGGCCATGCTCCCCGATGGGGGCACGCCGGGCCCACCCGGTCGTCGTTCCGCACTCTGCCACGGGCGGATAGTCGTCGGCACGGCCCGGATGGTTCCGGACGGCACCGACATTTTCCGCCGCGTACCATTGCCGCTCGTGACGCCCCCCGACGACGCCACCGCTCTCGCCCTCGCCGCCCGCGCCGGAGATCCCGCGGCCCAGGCCGCGTTCGTCCGTGCCACCCAGGCGGAGGTGTGGCGCTTCGCGGCCGCCCTGGTCGACCCGGGGGCCGCCGACGACCTGACGCAGGAGACCTACCTGCGGGCATTCCGGGCGCTGCCCGCGTTCGAGGCGCGTTCCACCGCGCGTACGTGGCTGCTCGGGATCGCCCGGCGCACCTGCGCCGACCACCTGCGCGCGGTCGTGCGCCGGCGGCGGCTGGACGCGCGGCTCGCCGCGCAGGCCTGGACCGAGACCCCGCACCCGGACCCGGCGCTGCGCCTGGGCACGGCCGACCTGCTGCGCGCGCTGAGCGAGGAGCGCCGGACCGCGTTCGTGCTCACCCAGGTCCTCGGCCTTTCGTACGCGGAGGCCGCGGACGTCGAGGGTGTGCCGGTCGGCACGATCCGGTCCCGGGTCGCCCGGGCCCGCGAGGAACTGGTGACCGCGGTCACCGCCGCCCGGGCCAGCTGAGAGGACCAACGGCCCTGGCCGGGACCGGGTTCCCGGCGGTTTGCTCGTGCGCGGCGGGTGATCGGGACTGCCAGCCGATTCACAGCGGTTCGGGGGAACCGCGCGACCCGCCGCCACCGACCAATGAGGCGTGAACATGGACACGGGGGACACGAGCCCACCCGCCCGTACCGAAGCCGTCTGGCTGTGGATCTCCACGGTGGCCCGGTTCGGGCTCGCCCTGGTCTGGCTGGTCGCGGGCGCCACCAAGGTCGGTGACCTGGCCGGATCCGGGCGCGCGGTCAACGCGTACCGGCTGATGCCGTACGACGCGGCCAAGGTGGTCGGGGCGGCGCAGCCGTTCCTGGAGATCGCCCTCGGGTTGCTGCTGCTGATCGGGCTGGCGGTACGGCTCACCGCGGGCATCTCCGCGGTCCTGCTGGTGGTGTTCATCGCCGGGATCGTCTCGGCGTGGGCGCGTGGGCTGGCCATCGACTGCGGCTGCTTCAGCCGCGGCGGTGACCTGGCCGCCGGCATCGACCCCAGCTATCTCTGGGAGATCCTGCGCGACCTGGGCTTCCTGGTCCTGGCCGGGATCCTGCTGTGGCGGCCACGCACCCGATTCTCACTGGACGGCTACCTCCTCGGCGAACTGCCTGCCGGGGAGGACACGAGCACCCTGGACGACTCCGGGATGGGGGAACGATGAGCAAGGCGGGCAAGGACCGGAACAAGGCCAAGCGGATCGTCGAACAGCAGAAGGCCCGCGAGCGGCGCCGCAAGGTGACGCTGTGGACCAGCGTCGCCGTGGTCTTCCTCCTGGTCGCCGCCGGCCTGGTCGGGTGGGCGGTCTCCTCGAACCAGCAGAGCGCCGACGCGGGCAAGCTGGTCGTCCCCGGCGTCGCGGTCGACCACGGCACCGCGTTCCCGGTCGGCTCCGGGCCGGTCGTGGTCGACCTGTACGAGGACTTCATGTGCCCGGTCTGCCGCGCGTTCGAGTCCCAGTCGAGCGCCGCGCTGCGCGAGCTCGCCGCGAAGAACGAGATCACCCTGCGGTACCACCCGGTCGCGATCCTGGACCGCGCCTCGCAGGGCACCCAGTACTCCAGCCGCTCGGCCGGGGCGGCGGCCGCGGCAGCCCAGGGCGGCAAGTTCGTCGAGTACCACGACGTGCTGTACGCGAACCAGCCCGCCGAGGACACTCCCGGGCTGACCGACGACAAGCTGATCGAGCTGGGCCGCACGGTCGGGCTCACCGACGCGACGTTCACCGACGCGGTGAAGAAGAAGACGTACGTGCCGTGGGCGGGCAAGGCCACGGACACGTTCTCCGCCCGCGGGTACAGCGGCACGCCCACGGTCGTCGTCGCGGGCAAGCAGGTGACCGGCCCGAACAACGGGATGCCCAGCACCGCCGACGTGACCAAGGCGATCGAGGCAGCCAAGGGGTGAGACGGCTCACCCTGATCCTCGCGGTGGCCGGTGCGCTCGTCGTACCGGCCACGCCTGCGTTCGCGCACGGCGGGGACGCGCCCGACGCCACCGCGTACCGGGTGGCGGTGACCGCGGTGAGCCCGCCGCAGCCGGGACTCACGGTGCGGGCCGTCGAGGCGGGGGCGCGGCTGGAACTGGTCAACCACACCGGGCACCCGGTCGAGGTGCTCGGGTACTCCGGGGAGCCGTACCTGGAGGTGCGCCCGGACGGGGCGTACGAGAATCTGGCCTCCCCCACCACGTACCTGAACCGCACCCTGGCCGGGGACACGCCGGTGCCCGCGGGCGCCGACCCGGCCGCGGCTCCGCGGTGGAGCCGGATCTCCGCCGGGCCGAGCGTGCGCTGGCACGACCGGCGTACCCGATGGCTCGGCGACGGCCTGCCGCCCGCGGCGGCGGCCGACCCGGCGCACACCCACCGCCTCAGCGACTGGACCGTGCCGCTGCGCGCCGCGACCAGCACCTTCGAGGTGCGCGGCACCCTCGACTGGGTGCCCCCGCCGCGGGCCTGGGCATGGTGGCTGGGCGCCGCGCTGCTGGCGGTCGCGGTAGCGGCCGCGGGCCGGTGGCACCGCCGGGCCGCCGGGGCGCTCGCTGTGCTCGCGGGCACGATCGTCGTCGGGTACGCGGTGAGCCGGGCGCTCGCCGGCACTCCCGGCGTCCTGCCGGCCGTGGTGGCGGCCGCCCTCGCCGTCCTGGCGGGCGTCGTGGCCGTGACCCGCGCATCCCAGCGTCCACCGGGCGCCGCGTTTCCGCTGGCGGTCGGCGGGGCGGTGCTGGCCGTGTTCGCGGGGCTGGCCGAGGTGGGGGTCTGGCGGCAGGCGGTCGTCGATGCCCCGGGCCCCGCGTGGTGCGCCCGCGCCGCCGTGCTCGTGGCGCTCGGGGCGGGGCTGGGCACGGCCGTGACCGGTGTCGCGGGTCTGCGTCGCAGATCCGAGGCCCCCGATATGGTCGACGCATGACTGAGACCGCCCGCCTGGCGCCCGGTGACCCCGCGCCCGAGTTCACGCTGCCCACGGACACCGGCGACAACCTCTCCCTCAAGGACCTCCGCGGCCGCCGCGTCGTGCTGTACGCGTACCCCGCCGCGATGACCCCCGGCTGCACCACACAGGCGTGTGACTTCCGCGACTCGCTCGCATCGCTGCAGGCGCACGGCTACGAGGTCGTCGGCATCTCCCCGGACGGCCCGGGCAAGCTCGCCAAGTTCCGCGAGCGGGACGCCATCACGTTCCCGCTGGTCGGCGATGAGGACAAGAGCGTGCTGACCGCGTACGGCGCGTACGGTGAGAAGCAGTTGTACGGCAAAACGGTCACCGGGGTCATCCGCTCCACCTTCGTCATCGACGAGCAGGGCCGCATCGAACGGGCGCTGTACAACGTGAAGGCGACCGGCCACGTGGCGAAACTGCGGCGCGACCTGGGCATCGACTGACCACGATTCCTGTGAATTCCGCGGATTCCTGGCTCGGCGGTCGATAAAACGGTCAGCCAAATGCCGTCCGTCGGCGGCGGTCGCCGGGGTCCCCCTCGGTGGCCTCCGCCCCTGGTCAGGAGACCGCCCATGTCCGCTGCCGCCGAGCCGGGGCCCGCGAAGTCGCGGGGCGCCAAGTCGCGCAAGCCGCACGTCGCCAAGCGTCGTGCGCCGAAGCCGCGCCGCATGATCTTGACTGGCCTGCTGCGCAACCTCAGGGTGCGCCACAAGCTGTTCCTGAGCTTCGGGCTGCTCTGCCTGCTCGTCGTCGCGGTCGGTTTCATGGGCCTGTTCCAGCTGCGCAACGCCACCGCGCGGATGGAACAGATGTATTCCGCGCACCTGCAGGCCATCGAGCACCTGGGCGAGGTCCGGGCCGACATGCAGCAGGCGACGTCGCGGACCGGCGACCTGATCCTGCGTTCGCCGCTCGCCGACGTCAGCAACGTCCAGATGGCGATCCAGCGGCTCGACTCGGACATCGACGGCACCTGGAAGCTGTACGTCGTCAACAAGACCCCGGGCACCGAGAAGGACAAGGCCGCGTTCTCGTCCACGCTGCAGCAGTACCGCGACGTGCGGGACAAGCAGCTCGTGCCCGCGGCGCAGGCCAACAACTTCCAGCAGTACCTGACCGCCAAGAACAACTTCATCGACCCGCTGACCGCCAAGATCACGGTGTCGCTGGACAACCTGGCCAAGGTCGAGGACGCCGCGGCCCAGAAGCAGATGGCCGCCGCCCGCGACAGCGCCCAGCTGGCCCAGGTGGTCACGATCGTGCTCATCGTCGTCGCCGTACTGGTCACCATCGTGCTGGCGCTGACCCTGAGCCACGCCGTCGCCACCCCGCTCGGCCAGACCGTCACCGTGCTCGAAGGGCTCGCTGACGGGCGCCTCGACCAGCGACTCGGCTACACCGGACGGGACGAGTTCGGTGTGATGGGCCGGGCCGTGGACACCGCCCTGGAGCGGCTCACCGCCGCCCTGCGCGGCATCAACGAGAACGCGATCACGCTGGCCTCGTCCGCCGAGGAACTGACCGCCGTGGCCGGGCAGATGAACTCGTCGGCGGCGCACTCCGCCGACCGGGCGCACGCCGTGACGGCCGCCTCGGAGGAGATCACCGTCAACATCACCACGATCTCCGCGGGCGCCGAGGAGATCGGCAGCTCGATCCACGAGATCGCCCGCAGCACCTCCAGCGCGGCGGACGTGGCCACCGAGGCCGTACGGATCTCCACCGAGGCCGGGGCGATCCTGCAGCAGCTCGGCACGTCGTCCGCGGAGATCGTCTCCGTCATCAAGATCATCACGGGCATCGCGGAGCAGACGAACCTGCTCGCCCTCAACGCCACCATCGAAGCCGCCCGCGCCGGAGAGGCCGGCAAGGGCTTCGCCGTGGTGGCCGGGGAGGTCAAGGAACTCGCCCAGGAGACCGCCCGGGCCACCGAGGACATCCGCGCCCGGGTGGACGCCATCCAGAGCGACTCCTCCGCCGCGGTCAACGCGATCTCCGGCATCGGCAGCGTGATCGAGCAGATCAACGCAACCCAGTCCGCGATCGCCGCGGCGGTCGAGGAGCAGACCGCCACCACCAACGAGATGACGCGCAACGTCAGCGAGGTGGCCACCGGCTCCCACGAGATCTCCACCAACGTGGCCGCGGTCGCCCATGCGGCGGCCGAGACCACCAGCGCCGCGGCGAACACCGCCGCCGCGGCCGACGAGCTGGCGCGTGTGGCTCACGACCTGCAGCAGAGCTTGGCGCTGTTCCGGTACTGAGCCCCGGCTGGGGCTCCCCCCGGCCCGCCGACCCACGGCGGCCGTCATGCGGTTCCGACCCGCGTGGCGGCCGCCGTGCCGTACCCGGAAGTGTCGTACCCGGTCGATACGTTCCGGCCATGCCGTACGTGAGGTACACCCGGGACACGTTGGCGGCCGCCGTGGCGGCCTCGACATCCATGGCCGGCGTCCTGCGCCACCTGGGCATCCCGCCGAACGGCGGCGCCCATGCGCACGTGCGTCGGCGCATCGACCACTTCGGCATCGACAGGTCCCACTTCCTCGGGCAGGCCCACCGGCGTGGCCTGCCCAGTCCGTCACGGCGCCGTCCCGACGAGATCCTCGTGCTGCGCCCGGCGACAGCACGCAGGGCCGCGCCGTCGTCACTGACCGGGCGCTGCTCGCACAGGGACGCCCGCATCGCTGCGCGGGCTGCGGGATCGGCGACCGCTGGGCCGGGCGGCGGCTCACGCTGCACGTCGACCACGTGGACGGGCGCTTCTGGGACTGCCGGGCCGACAACCTGCGGTTTCTGTGCCCGAACTGCCACAGCCAGACCTCGACGTACGCCGGTCGCAACCGCCGCGGCGCCTACGCCCCACTGGTCCGCGTCGACGAACGCGGCGAGCCGGTACACGACCCGGCGCTGCCGCAGCGTCCGTCGGCGGACGCGGTCCTCGACCGCCTCGAACGGGCCGAGGTCACCGTGGCCGATGCGGCCCGGCTGCTCGCCTGTCACCGCAATCGCATCTATCGGCTGCGCCGACGACGGCTGGAGCGCGGATCGCTTGTCCCGGTCGTACCGCGTGGCCGACGTCAGGTGGTCGATCCCTCGATCGTCATCGCGTTCGCGCTGGCCCACCCGATGCTGGGTCCGCGGGCGCTGGCCGCGTGCCTGGCCGGCCGGCCAGCCGATCCGGTGGTGGTGTCACACGGGACGGTGTCGAACATCCTCACCGCGGTCGGTCTCAACACCCGTGCGGCCCGGGTTGCGGCGGCCTCGGTGCGATCCGAGCCGTAGCGGCACCGACTACACTGCTCACGACGATCGCCCCCGTGGCGACCGGCGGGAGTGGCGGAATAGGTAGACGCCCGGGTTTTAGGTACCCGTGCCTTAACAGGCGTGGGGGTTCGAGTCCCCCCTTCCGCACCATCACGCAGCGGCGCGCCCGTCAGCCGATTCCTTGTCAGCCGCATGACGGCGCGGCGGGCGCTGCCGCCAGCACCACCGGCGGGCCCTGCACGAGTCCGTCCGCGTTCCGGTCCGACCGGGGCGACACCGGCACGGACGACGCCGGCGTGGACGCCGAAGCCGAGGCCGACGGCGCGACGGGCGCCGACGACGCCCCCGGCTTCGACGTTGCCGGTTCGGCCTTCTTCGCCGGCGCGCCCGAGCCCTTGGCCGCAACGGCCTTGCCGGTGAACCGTACGGGGGTTGCCTGACGGCGCGTGGGCAGCAGCTTGACCCCGGTGGCGGTCGCGACGTGCCCGTAGCTGTCGGTCATCCGGATGGTGAACGGCCCGTTCCCGGTGTTCCTGTCGATGATCCAGTAGTTGTACGAGGCGTGCGTGGCGGTCATCCAGTCCCGGCCGGGTCCCTTGGCCTGGACGGAGACGATCGGGTTGGCGTGGTTGTCGATGAGGATCGCCCACCAGTACGGCGACGACCCTTCGGCGAACGTGATGCTCAGTGGCCCGGGGGCGGGCGCGTTCGGCACCGCGCGGTAGGTGATGGGCACGACGCCGGCGGACTCGTTCGCGATGCGCTTGAACGCGGTGCGGCTCAGGTCGAGGTGGCCGACCGCGCATTCCGGGCAGGAGTCGAACACTTTGACCTGGACGGTGCCCTTGGGGCCGGTGACGTCGAGGTAGCTGCCGCACGAGGTGGCGCCGGCGTACTGGGTGCGGCCGAGTGCGACGTACAGGTCGTCGGCGGGTGGGGCGAAGTTGCAGTTGCCGGTGCCGCCGGACAGGTCGTAGAAGGTCGCCTTGCCCTTCTGGGTGCTGGTGGCGGGCGGGGCGGCGCATGCGGCCCCGCCGTCGTGGAGCAGCAGCGCGACGCCGATGACGCCCGCGAGCAGGACGGCGCCGCCGGTGGCCAGCCAGCGGGGGGTCAACAGGCGATGAGCGGTCACGCTGAGGCATCCTGCGGTGCCGCCGGGCCACGGGCAACGGTTCTAAGAGAGAACTAAGGGAGCGGTCGGTGCAGGTCACCTGGATGAGTCGGCGCTCACCTCTGGTGTTTGAAAGATTTCATGCATACGCTGCGGGAGTGAATGACGGAGCTGTCAGGACGGCTGAGCGTGTGCTCGACCTGTTCCAGGGCGCGCGGCTGACGCCGACGCAGCGCCGCATCGCGCACAGCCTCGTCCAGCACGCCCCGTCGGCGGCGTACCTGTCAGCGGCCGAGGTGGCCGAGCTGGCCGGGGTGAGCCAGCCGTCCGTGACCCGCTTCGCGATGGCGCTGGGCTACAGCGGGTATCCGGCGCTGCGCCGGGAGCTGCGGGCGCTGGCCGGGCCTCGCCCCGCCGACGGCGGGCAGCAGCCCGGGGACAACCCCATGCAGCGGGCGGTCCGCGCGGAGGCTCAGCACCTGGGCCGGCTCGTCGAGCAATTGGACAATCTGGACGCGGTGCAGGAGGCAGCCAAGCTGCTGGTGGCCAGCCGGCCGCTGCCCGTGCTGGGGCTGCGGGCGGCGGCGCCGCTGGCGGCGTACTTCGGGTATTTCGCCGCGAAGGTCCACCCGGACGTGCGTGTACTGGACACCGGCGGCACCCACCTGCTGGACCGGCTCGACCAGGCCCGGGCGGCGGGCGGGGCGGCGCTGCTGGCGATCGTGCTGCCCCGATATCCCCGCGAGACCCTGGACACGCTGCGCGAGGCCCGGGCGGCGGGACTGACGGTCATCGCGGTCACCGACTCGGCGGTCAGCCCGGCCGCCGAGTGCGCGGACGTGGTGCTGCCCGCGGCGGTCGGCACCCACCTGGTCTTCGACCTGCACACCGGGCCGATGGCGATGGCAATGGTTCTGCTGCAGGCGATGTGCGACGCGGCGCCCGACGGCGTGCAGCACCGCCTGGAGCAGTTCGAGGCAACGGCCGCGCGGCGGCACATCTTCGAGGCATGAGAAGGACGGACGACATGATCGTGAGGGCGGCGCGCGGCACGCAGCGGCAGGCGTTGGGGTGGCCCCAGGAGGCCGCCAAACGGATGCTGATGAACAACCTGGACCCGGACGTGGCCGAACGCCCCGACGACCTGGTGGTGTACGGCGGCACCGGCAAGGCGGCCCGGGACTGGCCGTCGTTCCACGCGATCGTGCGGGAGCTGGACACGCTCGCCGACGACGAGACGCTGCTGGTGCAGTCGGGGCGGCCGGTCGGGGTGTTCCGCACCCACGAGTGGGCGCCGCGGGTGCTGCTGGCCAACTCCAACCTGGTCGGTGACTGGTCGACCTGGCCGGAGTTCCGCCGCCTGGAGAAGCTCGGCCTCACCATGTACGGCCAGATGACCGCCGGGTCGTGGATCTACATCGGCACCCAGGGCATCCTGCAGGGCACGTACGAGACGTTCGCGGCCGTGGCGGCCAAGCGGTACGGCGGCGACCTCGCGGGCACGCTGACGCTGACCGGCGGCTGCGGCGGCATGGGCGGCGCCCAGCCGCTGGCCGTCACGATGAACGGCGGGGTGTGCCTCATCGTCGACGTCGACGAGACCCGGCTGCGCCGCCGCGTCGACACCCGCTACCTGGACACGCTCGCCGCCGACCTGGACGACGCGATCGCGCAGGCCGAAGCCGCCAAGGCCGAGCGCCGGGCGGTCAGCATCGGGGTGGTCGGCAACGCCGCCGAGGTCTTCCCGGAGCTGCTGCGCCGCGGCGTGGCCATCGACATCGTCACCGACCAGACCAGCGCCCACGACCCGCTGTCGTACCTGCCGGTCGGGGTGGACGTGGCCGACTGGGCGGAGTACGCCCGCACCAAGCCGGAGGAGTTCACCGACCGGGCCCGGCTGAGCATGGCCCGGCACGTCGAGGCGATGGTCGGGTTCCTGGACGCGGGCGCCGAGGTGTTCGACTACGGCAACTCGATCCGGGGCGAGGCGCAGCTCGGCGGGTATGAGCGGGCGTTCGCGTTCCCCGGCTTCGTGCCCGCGTACATCCGGCCGCTGTTCTGCGAGGGCAAGGGCCCGTTCCGGTGGGCGGCGCTGTCCGGCGACCCGGCCGACATCGCGGCCACCGACCGGGCGATCCTCGACCTGTTCCCGGACAACGACCCCCTGGCCCGGTGGATCCGGATGGCCGGGGAACGCGTGGCGTTCCAAGGTTTGCCCGCGCGGATCTGCTGGCTGGGCTACGGCGAGCGGGACAAGGCCGGTGTCCGGTTCAACGACATGGTGGCGCGCGGGGAGGTGTCCGCCCCGATCGTCATCGGGCGTGACCACCTGGACTGCGGGTCGGTGGCGTCGCCGTACCGGGAGACCGAGGCGATGGCGGACGGCTCGGACGCCATCGCGGACTGGCCGCTGCTCAATGCGCTGGTCAACACCGCGTCCGGCGCGTCGTGGGTGTCCATCCACCACGGCGGCGGGGTCGGCATCGGCCGCTCGCTGCACGCCGGGCAGGTGTGCGTCGCCGACGGCACCGCGCTGGCCGGGCAGAAGATCGAGCGGGTGCTCACCAACGACCCCGGGATGGGCGTCATCCGGCACGTCGACGCGGGCTACGACCAGGCCACCGCGGTCGCCGACGCGACCGGCGTACACATCCCGATGCGGTCATGAGCGCGACGTTCGCCGCCCTGTGGGCCGAGATCGCGCCGATCGGCCGCACCGACGGCGGCGGCTATCTCCGGTACGCGTTCAGCGAGCCGGAACTGGCGCTGCGGGACTGGTTCCGGGCCCAGGCGGCCCGCCGGGAGCTCGCGGTCACCGACGACGGCAACGGGAACCTGTTCGCCTGGTGGGGCGCGCCGTGGGGGCCGGGCACGGTGCTGACCGGCTCACATTTCGACTCGGTGCCGCACGGCGGCGGGTACGACGGACCGCTCGGCATCGTCAGCGCGTTCCTGGCCGTGGACGAGATGCGGGCGCGGGGCGTGACGCCGGACCGGCCGCTGGCCGTGGCCGCGTTCGCCGAGGAGGAGGGTGGCCGGTTCGGCGTGCCCTGCCTGGGTTCCCGGCTGCTGACCGGGGCGATCACCCCGGAGAAGGCGGCCGCGTTGACGGACCGCGACGGGGTCACGTTCTCCGCGGCGCTGGGCGCCGTTCCGGCCGGGGCGCAGCCGGACCTGCTGGCCGGCGTCTCCGCGGTCGTGGAGCTGCACATCGAGCAGGGCAAGGCGCTGGTGGACGTGGACGCCCCGGTCGGGGTGGCGTCCGCGATCTGGCCGCACGGGCGGTGGCGGATGGACTTCACCGGCGACGGCGACCACGCGGGCACCACCCGGATGGCGGACCGGCACGACCCGATGCTGACGTTCGCGTACACCGTGCTGGCGGCCAACAAGGAGGCCCGCCTGTCCGGGGCGCATGCCACGGTCGGCCGGGTCGAGGCCGAACCGAACGCCACGAACGCGATCCCCTCACGGGTTCGGGGCTGGCTGGACGCCCGCGCCGCGGACAGCGCCACCCTGGACCGGCTCGTCGAGGCGGTCGTGAAACGGGCCGTGGAACGGGCCGGGCGCGACGGCACCCAGGTCAGCGTGGAGGCGGAGTCGGTGTCCCCGGAGGTGGCGTTCGATTCGACGCTGGCCGCCCGGCTCGCGAAGCTGCTGGGTGGGGTGCCGATCCTGCCGACCGGCGCGGGCCATGACGCGGGCGTGCTGTCCGGGCACGCTCCGACCGCGATGCTGTTCGTCCGCAACCCGACCGGGGTGTCGCACGCCCCCGCCGAACACGCCCCCGACGCCGACTGCGCCGCCGGCGTGACCGCACTCGCCACGGTGCTGGAGGAGCTGACGTGCCGCTGACCAGCCGATCCGAGTCTCCCCGACGGCCGTGGCGGCCGGCCGGGGCAGGCGGTGCGGCATGAGCGGGCCGACGTGGTACCACGCTGCGCGGGCCTGGGTCGGCGGGCAGGTGGCGACCGACGTACTCATCGAAGTCCACGAAGGACGGTTCGCGTCGGTGACCACGGGCGCCACAGCGCGTCCCGATGCCGCCACGCTGCCTGGGCTGGTGCTCCCGGGGCTGGCGAACGCGCACTCGCATGCGTTCCACCGGGCGCTGCGCGGGCGTACCCATGCCGGGCGGGGCAGCTTCTGGACGTGGCGCGAGCTCATGTACGACGTGGCCGGCACGCTCGACCCGGACACGTATTTCGCCCTGGCAAAGGCGGTCTACGCCGAGATGGCCCTGGCCGGGATCACCTGCGTGGGCGAGTTCCATTACCTGCACCACGCACCGGGCGGGACCCGATACGCGGAGCCGAACGCCATGGGTGAAGCGCTGATCGCCGCCGCCGCGGAAGCCGGCATCCGGATCACTCTGCTCGACGCGTTGTACCTCAGCTCCGCGGTGGACGGTGCTCCGCTGGAAGGGGTGCAACTGCGCTTCGGCGACGGCGACGTGGACGGCTGGGCCGAACGCGTCAGCGCACTGAGAGCGGACGGCCACGCCCGGATCGGCGCGGCCGTGCACAGCGTGCGCGCGGTGCCCGCGTCCGCACTGGCAACACTGCCGAAGCCGGCCGGGCCGCTGCATGTCCACCTGTCCGAGCAGCGCGCCGAGAACGAGCAGTGCCTGGCCGTGCACGGTTGCACCCCGACCGAACTGCTGCGCCGCCACGGCCTGCTGGGCACGAGCACGACCGCGGTGCATGCCACCCACCTGACCGACGGCGACATCGCCGCCCTGGCCGACGGCGACACGGGCGCCACCGGCGCCTGCTTCTGCCCCACCACGGAACGGGATCTGGCCGACGGGATCGGCCCGGCCCGGCGGCTCGCGGACGCGGGTGTGCCGCTCAGCCTGGGCAGCGACAGCCAGGCCGTGATCGACATGTTCGAGGAGGCACGCGGGCTGGAGATGGACGAGCGGCTCGCCACCGAGCAGCGCGGCCACTCCACCCCCGCCGAGCTGGTCGCCGCGGCGGCCAACCACACCGCGCTGGGCTGGACCGACGCCGGGGCGATCGCGGTCGGAAACCGCGCCGACCTGGTGGCGGTGTCGCTGGACACGGTCCGCACCGCGGGCGTCGACCCGACGGGCGCGGTGTTCGCGGCCACCGCGGCCGACGTCACCCACGTCGTCGTGGACGGCCGCCCGGTCGTGACCGGCGGCCGGCACACCGGCTTCGACGTGGCGGCGGCGCTGCGCAACGCGATCGCGGCGGTGCTCCCATGAGCAAGGGCCGCGAGCATTCGACCGGAAACGGCACCGCCGTGAGCCGGACCCTGCTGATCGACCGGATCGGTGAGCTGGTCACCAACGACCCGGCGGCCGGGGAAGGGCCACTGGGCATCGTCCGCGACGCCGCCGTGCTCGTCGACGGCGACCGGGTCGCCTGGGTGGGGCCCCGCTCGGCCGCACCCGCCGCCGACACCCGGCTGGACGCGGACGGCGCAGCCGTGCTGCCCGGGTTCGTCGACAGCCACGCGCATCTGATCTTCGCGGGCGACCGGGCCGCCGAGTTCGCGGCGCGGATGGCCGGGGAGCCGTACACGGGCGGCGGCATAGGTACCACGGTCGCCGCGACCCGCGCCGCCGGCGACGACGAGCTGCGCGCGTCCGCGCGGCGGCTGGTCGCGGAGGCGCTGCGGCAGGGCACCACCACGATCGAGATCAAGAGTGGGTACGGCCTGAGCGTCCCCGACGAGGCCCGCAGTCTGCGGATCGCCGCCGAACTCACCGACGAGACGACGTTCCTGGGCGCGCACGTGGTGCCCGCCGAGTACGCCGACCGCCCCGACGACTACGTGGACCTGGTCGCCGGCCCGATGCTGGCCGCGGCCGCGGGGCACGCCCGTTGGGTGGACGTGTTCTGCGAGCGGGGCGCGTTCGACGGCGACCAGGCGCGTGCCGTGCTCACCGCGGGTGCGAAGGCCGGGCTCGGTGTACGGGTGCACGCCAACCAGCTCACCGAAGGGCCGGGGGTGCGGCTGGCGGTCGAGCTGGGCGCGGCCAGCGCCGATCACTGCACCCATCTGAGCGATGCGGACGTGGACGCGCTCGCGGGCGGCGACACCGTGGCCACGCTGCTGCCGGGGGCGGAGTTCTCCACCCGTTCGCCGTACCCGGACGCGCGGCGGCTGCTCGACGCCGGGGCCACGGTCGCGCTGGCCACGGACTGCAATCCGGGCTCGTCGTACACGTCGTCGATGCCGCTGTGCATCGCGCTGGCCGTACGGGAAATGCGGATGACCCCGGCCGAGGCGCTGTGGGCGGCCACGGCCGGCGGCGCGCGGGCACTGCGCCGCGACGACGTCGGCGTGCTGCGGCCCGGCGCCCGCGCCGACCTGGTCGCCCTCGACGCCCCCTCCTACCTGCACCTGGCCTACCGGCCAGGCGTACCCCTCGTCAGAACCGTCCTGCATCACGGAGTCCACCCATGATTACCGTCATCGTCGAACCGACCGGCATCACCCCCGCCGACGTTCTCGCCGTGGCCCGGGGCCACGCCCGGGTCGAAATCGCCGCCGCGACCGTCGATGCGATGCGGACCAGCCGCGCCATCGTGGACGGCATCGAGGCCTCCGGCCGTCCCGTGTACGGCGTGTCCACCGGCTTCGGCGCGCTGGCCAACACCGCGATCGCCCCGGAGCGCCGGGCCGAGCTGCAGCACGCGCTGATCCGCTCGCATGCCGCGGGTATCGGCGCGCCGATGCCGCGTGAGGTGGTGCGGGCGATGATCCTGCTGCGGGTGCGGTCGCTGGCGCTGGGCCGCTCCGGGGTGCGGCCCGAGCTGGCGCACGGCCTGGTGGACCTGCTCAACCACGACATCACGCCGTGGGTGCCGGAGCACGGCTCGCTGGGTGCGTCCGGGGATCTGGCGCCGCTGGCGCACTGCGCGCTGGTGCTGCTCGGTGAGGGCTGGGTGCTCGGCAAGGACGGGATGCGGATCTCCGCCGCCGAGGCGCTGCACGCGGCCGGGCTGAGCCCGCTGGACCTGGCCGCCAAGGAGGGCCTGGCGCTGATCAACGGTACGGACGGCATGCTGGGCATGCTGCTGCTGGCGATCGACGACGCCGCTCACCTGTTCGCCATGGCGGACGTGACCGCGGCGCTGGCGATCGAGGCGATGCTCGGTTCGGAGCGGCCGTTCCTGCCGGAGCTGCACACGATCCGTCCGCACCCGGGGCAGGCCGCGTCCGCGGCGAACATCTACCGGCTGCTCCAGGACTCCGCGGTCATGGACTCGCACCGGGACGACCTGGCGCACGCGGTGCAGGACGCGTACTCGATGCGGTGTGCCCCGCAGGTGGCCGGCGCGGCCCGGGACACCCTGGAGTTCGTCACGACCGTGGCCGGGCGGGAACTGCTGTCCGTGGTGGACAACCCGGTGGTGCTGCCGGACGGCCGGGTCGAGTCGACGGGCAACTTCCACGGTGCCCCGCTGGGCTTCGCCGCGGACTTCCTGGCCATCGCAGCGGCCGAGGTCGGCGCGATCGCGGAACGCCGGGTGGACCGGCTGCTGGACGTGACCCGTTCCCGGGAGCTGCCGCCGTTCCTGTCCCCGGACGCGGGGGTGAACTCGGGTCTGATGATCGCGCAGTACACCGCGGCGGGGATCGTGGCGGAGAACCGGCGGCTGGCCGCACCGGCCTCGGTGGACTCGCTGCCCACCAGCGGCATGCAGGAGGACCACGTGTCGATGGGCTGGGCCGCGACGAAGAAGCTGCGTACCGTCCTGGACAACCTGACCAGTCTGCTCGCGGTCGAGCTGCTCAGCGCCGTACGCGGCCTGCAGTTGCGGGCTCCGCTGACGCCGTCCCCGGCGGGCCGGGCGGCGATCGCGACGGTCGGGGAGTTCGCGGGGGAGCCCGGCCCGGACGTGTTCCTCGCGCCGGTGCTGGAGCAGGCCCGCGCGGCGGTGTCCGGGCGGTCGCTGCGTGCCGAGATCGAGGAGAGCACCGGCCCGCTGCGCTGATGGCGCGCCCCGAGCTGCCCCGGATCAGCGGGGCAGCTCGCGGGCGATGACCTTGGCCAGTTCGCGGAACGCCTTGCCGCGGTGGCTGATCGCGTCCTTCTCGGCCGGGCTGAGCTCAGCGTTCGTCCGGTCCTGGCCGTCGCCGAGGAAGATCGGGTCGTACCCGAAACCGCCGTCGCCGCGGCGGGTCCGCAGGATTCGTCCGCGCTGGCGGCCCTCGACGAGGTGTTCGCGGCCGTTCGGCAGCACCAGGGCGGCGGCACACACGAACGCGCCGCCCCGGTGGGCGTCCGGCACGTCACCGATCTGCGCCAGCACCAGGTCCAGGTTGGCGGCGTCGTCGCCGTGCCGGCCGGACCAGCGGGCGCTGAACACCCCGGGCATGCCGCTGAGGGCGTCCACGGCCAGGCCGGAGTCGTCGGCGACCGTGGGCAGGCCGGTACGGGAGACGCCCTCGCGGGCCTTGATGAGCGCGTTCTCGCCGAACGTCAGCCCGGTCTCGGGCACCTCCGGGTAGTCCGGGACGTCGCCCAGCCCGACCAGTTCGACCTGATGCGTCCCGAGCGCCTGGTCGAGGATGCGCTGCAACTCGGTGAGCTTCTTCTTGTTACCGGTGGCCAGCAGCAGCCGGGTCACGAGGTGAGCGCCTTCTGCTGGGCGGCGGCCAGGTCGGCGCAGCCGCGTACGCCCAGGTCGAGCATGGCGTCGAGCTGGTCGCGGCGGAACACGCCCGCCTCGCCGGTGCCCTGGACCTCGACGAAGTCGCCGTCGCCGGTGCACACCACGTTCATGTCGACCTCGGCCGCGACGTCCTCGGCGTACATGAGGTCCAGCCGGGCCTCGCCCTCGACGATGCCGACGCTGACCGCCTGCACCGAGCGGTGCATGACCGCGGCCGGCTTGCCGGCCAGGGACTTGCGCTCGGCCAGCCAGGTCACCGCGTCGTGCAGCGCAACGTACGCGCCGGTGATCGCGGCCGTGCGGGTGCCGCCGTCGGCCTGCAACACGTCGCAGTCGAGCACGATGGAGTTCTCGCCGAGCGCCTTGAGGTCGATGCAGGCCCGCAGGCTGCGCCCGATCAGCCGGGAGATCTCGTGGGTCCGGCCGCCGATCTTGCCGCGGACGCTTTCCCGGTCGCCGCGGGTGTTCGTGGCGCGGGGCAGCATCGCGTACTCGGCGGTGACCCAGCCCAGGCCGGACCCCTTGCGCCAGCGGGGCACCCCCTCGGTGACGCTGGCGGTGCACAGGACGCGGGTGTTGCCGAACTCGACCAGCACGGAGCCCTCGGGGTGGATGCTCCACTGCCGGGTGAGGGTCACGGGTCGCAGGTGATCGGCCGCTCGGCCGTCGGGGCGTGCCATGCCGGTCACCTTATGCGTACCGGGCGCCGCGGGTGTCGTCCGCCCCGGCCAGTTCGGCGGCGTGCGCGGCCCAGGCCGGCCCGGCGGTGGGCGCGGCCCAGCCGGCTTCCGCGCCGTGCCCGGCCGGGGAGCGGGTCGCGGGCACGGCCGGGCGCAGCAGGGCGGGACGCGACGGGGCGGGCTCGGACAGCGGACGGGATGTGGCCGCGGCCGCCGCGGCGGGCACGGCGCCGTGTGCGCGCAGGAATCCGGCCACGGCGCGGGGCCAGCCGAACATCTCGGCGCGGGCCCGGGCGGCCGCCCGGCGCGCGAATTCCGGGCGTTGCAGGACCTGGCGTACGCCGTCCGCGAAGGCTTCCGCGGTGCCCGGCATGGCCAGCCCGGCGTCGCCGACCACCTCGGGCAGCGCGCTGGCCGCGTTGACCACGACGGGGGTGCCGCACGCCAGCGCTTCCAGTGCGGCCAGCCCGAACGTCTCCACCGGGCCGGGCGCCACCACCACGTCCGCGCTGGCCAGCAGCGCGGCGACCGCGGACCGCTCGGACAGGTGCCCGGCGAAGCGCACCGGGAGCCGGGCCGATCGGTACGCCAGCGCGGTGCGCCGAGCCCCGTCCCCGGCGACGACCAGCACCGCGGGGATCTTGTTCGCGCGCAGCGCGGCGATCGTGTCGACCGCCAGTTCGGGGCGCTTGTCCGCGGACAGGCGGCTGCAGTAGACGACCAGCAGCTCGTCGGGGCGGGCGTAGCGGGCCCGCACCGCGGGATCGGCGAGGCTCGGGTGGAACCCGGCGAGGTCGACGCCGAGCGGAACCTCGGCGAGGTTCGGCACGCCCAGGCGGCGAAACTCGGCGGCGGCGAACGCGGTCGTGCACACGATCTGGTCGTACGCCTGCGCGGTGCGCCGGTTGAGCCGGTCGGCCAGGGAGTCGCGGGCGGGCATCCCCCATACGCCGAGCAGCCCGGCCAGGCTCTCGTGGGAGACCATCATCGACCCGACGCCGCGCTGCCGGGCCCAGTGGCCGGTCCAGCGCAGGGTGCACCGGTCGGACACCTCGATGCGGTCGGGTGCCAGGTCGTCCAGCAGCCGGGTGAGTTCGCCACGGCCGGTCAGTACGCGGTACCCGCCGGTGCGCGGCAGCGGGGCGCCCGGCAGCGTGATCACCCGGCCCTGCTCGGTGACGGTGTCGGACGGCTCGTGGCCCGGCACGACGAGGACGGCCTCGTGGCCCGCCCGCTGGTAGCCCTCGCCGAGGTTGCGCAGCGCGGTACGCAGCCCACCCGACCGGGGCGTGACGAAGTTGGCGAGCCGGACGATGCGCATGCAGGGCACTCCCGTGGTCACCTCAGGAACTGACGATCTGGTGCCGTTCCCCCCGGCAGGCTCAGAGATCGTAGCGGGAACCGGGCCGTACCACATCGACCGGGCCAGCGAACGTGGCGCTCGCGGCTTCCACAGTGGATGCCTCGCTGCACCAGGCGGGGACGAGATGGGTCAGCAGGAGCCGCCCGACGTCCGCCTTGGTGGCGGCCTCACCCGCCTCGCCGCCGGTCAGGTGCAGGTCGGGCGGGTTGTCCACGCCGTCGAGGTAACTGGCCTCGCACAGGAACAGGTCGGCGCCCTGGGCCAGGCGCAGCAGGGCGTCGCACGGCGCGGTGTCCGACGAGTACGCGAGGACCCGGCCCTGGTGCTCGACGCGGACCCCGTACGTCTCGATGGGATGGTTGACCCGGTCCACGGTCACCGTGAACGGTCCGATCGGGAAGGTGCCCGGTTGCAGTCCGTAGAAGGTGTAGACGTCGTCGACCGGCTCCGCCTCCGAACTGTATGCGGCGGCGATGCGCTCGGCGGCGCCCATCGGCGCGTACACGGGCAGCGGCGGCAGCGGCCCGCCCGGGGTGTAGCGGCGCACCACGACGTACGTGCAGGCGTCCAGCATGTGATCGCAGTGCAGGTGGGTGAGCATGATGGCGTCGATGGCGTCGACGGCCGCGTAGCGTTGCAGCGCGGACAGCGAGCCCGAGCCGAAGTCGATCAGCAGCCGGAAGCCGTCGGCCTCCACGAGGTATGCGGAACAGGCCGACTCGGGGCCGGGGAAACTGCCGGCACACCCGAGGACGGTCAGTCGCATGCGGCTTCCTCTGGCTCACGCTCGGTCGTCCGCGACCCAGCCGACCGGCCGGTGGCTGAGTCGTCAGACCAGTCAATCACGGTGCGCAGCCTACGCCGGGACCAGCGCCACGGGTAAACGTCTGATCGACTTGTCGCTAAATCGACAACACATGTCACACAGGACGTGACGTGTGTCATTTCCAGGAGCGTCACGGGCCGTGAGCTGGACGCGTTGCACACCGTGAAAAACATCGTTGTGGGCTGCGGCCCCCTGCCCCCGGAGGCGTCGTGGCGACAGACGTGAATGAATCCGCGCCCCCGCACCCGCGCTCGGCTCTGTTTCGCTTCCCCGCCGAGGATGATCCGGCTCCCCGCACCCGGCGGCTGCTCGCCATGTCCGGTTACGCGTCGCTGCTCGGGCTCGTCGGGGTGGGCGTGGGGGTCCGCGGGCTCGTCTCGTCGATCCGCGGCGGCGTCCCGGACTGGTACGTGCCGGTGCTCGCGTTCTGCGGCATGCTCAGCGTGGCGCTGTCCGTGGCCGGGTTCCTGTCCATCCACCGGCGTCGGCCGCCGTGGCTGCTGCTGTTCGGCGCGGCGCTGCCACTGGTGACCGCGGTCGGGCTGGCCGTCGCCTATTGAGCCGGCCCCCGCCGGGCGGACGCCGGCAGGGCACGGCAAAGCTGTCCCCCGCATGGCGCCGCCGATCCGCTCAGGCCCAGAGCTGGCCCTCGAGGGCCTCTTCCGCGTCCGCCAGCGTGCCTCCGTACGCACCCGTGGACAGGTACTTCCAGCCGCCGTCGGCGACCACGAACGCCACGTCGGCGCGGCGGCCGGCCTTGACCGCCTCATGCGCCACGGCCAGTGCCGCGTGCAGGATCGCGCCGGTGGAGAAGCCCGCGAAGATCCCCTCCACCTCGACGAGCTGCCGGGTACGCAGCACCGCGTCCCGTGTGCCCACGGAGAACCGGCGGTTGAGGACCGTCGCGTCGTACAGCTCCGGCACGTAGCCCTCGTCGATGTTGCGCAGCCCGTAGACGAGCTCGCCGTACCGCGGCTCGGCGGCCACGATCTCGACGCCGGGAACCTTCTCCCGCAGGTACCGGCCGGTGCCCATCAGCGTGCCCGTGGTGCCCAGCCCGGCCACGAAGTGGGTGACCGTGGGCAGGTCGCGCAGCAGTTCCGGCCCGGTGGTCTCGTAGTGGGCACGGGCGTTGGCGGGGTTGCCGTACTGGAACAGCATCACCCAGTCCGGGTGCTCCGCCGAGATCTGCTTGGCCGTCGCGACCGCCTGGTTGGAGCCGCCCGCGGCCGGGGAGAAGATGATCTCCGCGCCGTACATGCGCAGCAACTGGACCCGCTCGGCGGAGACGTTCTCCGGCATGACGCAGACCAGCCGGTACCCGCGTAGTTTCGCCACCATGGCCAGCGAGATGCCGGTGTTGCCGCTGGTCGGCTCGAGGATGGTGTCGCCCGGGCGCAGCCGCCCGGACTCCTCCGCCTCGCGCACCATGAACAGCGCGGCGCGGTCCTTGATGCTGCCGGTCGGGTTACGGTCCTCGAGCTTGGCCCACAGCCGCACCGGCGGTGCCCCCTCGGGCACCGTCGGGGACAGGCGGGGCAGGCCGACCAGCGGCGTGCCCCCGCACGCGTCGAGCAGGCTCTCGTATCGAGCCATGACGGTTACCGCCCGAGCAGCGCCGCCGCTGCGGCGAAGCCGAGAGCGCCGCCCGCGACCGCCGGCAGCACCGTCACCGAGTCGCCGTCGGACAGCTTGGCGTCCAGCGCGCCGAGGAAGCGCACGTCCTCGTCGTTGACGTAGATGTTGACGAAGCGGTGCAGGCCGCCCTCGGCGGTGAGCAGGCGGCCCTTCAGGCCGGAGTGCCGGCCGTCCAGGTCGTCGATCAGGGCGCCCAGCGTGTCGCCGGCGCCCTCCACGACCTTGGCGCCGCCGGTGTAGCTGCGCAGGATGGTGGGAACGCGAACTTCGATAGCCATGACTGCAGGTGCTCCTTGGGAAGAAAGAAAGGTGTACGCGGGAAACGGGTCAGCGTGAGCGACAGTGCTCAGCGACACTCGTAGTCGACCGTCGTCGGGGTCTGCCCGAACATGTACGACTGGACGGCGTGGCCGTCCGCACTTCCCTTCACGCGTCCACCGTCGCATCCACGATGTTGACCTCTTCCTCGGTCACCACACCGTCCACGATACGGAACGAGCGAATCTCCTCCGAGTCCTGCTCACGGGTCGAGACGAGCAGGTAGTGGGCGCCCGGCTCCCCCGCGAACGAGATGTCGGTACGCGACGGGTACGCCTCCGTCGCGGTGTGCGAGTGGTAGATGACGACCGGCTCCTCGTCATGGTCGTCCATCTCGCGCCACACGCGCAGCTGCTCCATCGAGTCGAACTCGTAGAACGTCATCGACCGGGCCGCATTTTCCATCGCGATGTGGCGGGTCGGCAGGTCACTGCCGGCCGGACCGGCCACGACACCGCAGGCCTCGTCGGGGTGGTCCCGGCGGGCGTGGGCGACGATCGCGTCGAGGATCGCGCTGTCGATGGTCAGCACGGCTTCACACTACCGTGCCCGGGTCACGCGCCGAGCGTGGCCGTGCTCACGCACGCGCGATCAGCGGACGGCGACGAGCGCGTTGAGCAGGGACTCCTGCAGATACCCCAGGTACGCGTACACGGAGAGCTGGAAGACGCGGCTGGAGGCGGGGTCGGTGGCCACGGCGTCGTCCAGCTCCTCGCCGAGGTCGGTCTCGGCGCGGATCTCCAGCCGCACCCCCATGGCCAGGCGGGCGTCGTTGATGGCCCGCAGCCACGCCTCGGCCTCCTCGCCGTCCAGGCGGACCTCCCCGGGGCCGTCGTCGGGCAGCGCCGCGAGGATCGCGCCCGCCTGATCGATCTTGCCGGTCTTGAGGTCACCCTCGGTGTACAGACGGAACTCGGCGGAGTCGTCCGGCCGTTCCGGGTAGATGTCGGGGAAAAGACGCCCGACCACCGGATCGTCGTGGTCGAAGCCGTCCATGAGCAGGCCGACAATCTCGCCGGCGACCTTGCGCAGCACACGGACCTCGTCCACCGCGAAGATCGCCACACACTGGTTGCCGTGGCGTCGGAACATTCCTCAGACCACCCGCCCCATCACCGTCCGCCCGTCGTCGACCGGCCTGTCACACCTGGTCCACCGTCGCCCACAGACCGTATCCGTGCAGCCGGGAAGCGTCCAACTCCATCCGTTCGCGGACCCCGGCGGAGACCACGGCCTTGCCCTCGGTGTGGACCTCCATCATCAGCCGCTCGGCCCGGTCGTGGCTGTAGCCGAACAACTTCTGGAACACCCAGGTCACGTACGACATCAAATTGACCGGATCGTCCCAGACGATGGTGACCCACGGCCGGTCATCCGCCGGCACCTCCTCGATCTCCGGCGTCTCGACGGGTGCGACCTGAGGCAACGCCATGCCCCCCATCGTGCCACCGGATCCGCCCGGTTGTTGAACCGGAACGCCGGGGAAGATCCGGCGGACGCCCGGGTCCGCCCCGCCAGGCGGGCCCGGGCGCGTCTGGGCCGCACCCGGCGAAACGGTACGTTGCCGGGCCCTTCAGGCCGACCAGCCACGTTACTCAGCGTTTACCTCGTTGCTACTCATTTCCGCACACGACACGCGCAGTGACATCGGTGTGACGGATATCGATATGCTGTCGCGGTGAAGGACTGGGCGTTCGTCGGACGCGCCGGCGAGCTGGCCCGTCTCACCAGCACCGCCACGGACCAGCGCCGGTCCGGGCTGATCCTCAGCGGCGCCGCCGGGGTCGGCAAGAGCCGGCTGCTGCGCGAGGCGGTCACCGGCCTCGACCCGCACGCGTACGCGGTGCTCACCGCCGCCGCCAGCGTCGCCGGGTGCGGCCTGCCGTTCGGCGGGCTGGCCCAGATCCTGCCGCCCGACCCGCCCGCCGGGCTCTCCCAGGCCGGACTGCTGCGCTGGGCCCTCGACATCCTGCACGCCGAAGCCGGGGGCCGGCCCATCGTGCTCGCGGTCGACGACACCCATCTGCTGGACCCGCCGTCGGCCGCACTCGTGCACCTGCTCGTCCGGCACGGGGCGACCCTGCTGGCCACGCTGCGCAGCGCCGCGGCCGTACCGGCGCCGGTCAGCGCGCTGTGGACCGAGGGTCTGGTGAGGCACGCGGAGCTGGGCCCGCTGGACGCGGCCGGGTCCCAGGACCTGCTCGCGGCCATGCTCGGCGGGCCGGTGGAGACCGGGTCCGCGCAACGCCTCGTGGCGCTGGCCGGCGGCAACCCGCTCATGCTGCGCGAGCTCGTACAGGCCGCCCGCGGCGGCGGCGAGATGACCCGGGCGTACGGCATCTGGCGCTGGACCGGGCGGCTCGCCCTCGCGCCCAGCCTCGCCGACCTCGTCGACGCCCACATCGGCGGTCTGGCCCCCGCGGTCCGCGACGTCGTGGAGCTGGTGGCGTTCGGTGAGCCGATCGGGCTGCCGCTGCTGCTGGCGGTCGCCGACCCGGCCGCGGTCGAGGCCGCCGAGGAGCGCGAGCTCATCCGCGTGCACGGAGACGGCCGCCGCCGCCCCGCCCGCCTGGCCCACCCCCTGTACGGCGAGGTGGTGCGCCGCCAGTGCCCGGTGAGCCGTGCCCGCCGGCTGCTGGCCACGCTGGCCGACCTGGTCGAGGGCACCGGCGCCCGGCGCCGCGACGACCTGCTGCGCGTCGCCGTGTGGCGTCTGGACTCCGGCACCGCGCAGGACGGGGCGCGGCTGCTCGACGCGGCCGCGCTGGCGTTCGGGCGGCTGGACCTGACGCTCGCGCACCGCCTGGCGGCCGCCGCCTGGGACGCGGGAGCGGGACACCCGGCGACCGAGCTGCTGGCCACGGCGCTGCTGCTGTCCGGCCGCCCGCACGAGGCCCTGGCCGCCATCAACACTCCCGCCCCGGCCGCCGACGACATCCCGGCCCCCGCTGCCGGCGCCGGCGCGGAAGCGGTCCACCGCACGGAAGCGGCGGACAACGCGGGGGAAGCGGGCAGCGCGGGGGCGCTGGTCGCCCTACGGGCGACTGTGGCGTTCTGGGGACTCGGCCACGCCGGGGCCGCCGACGAGCTGGCCGCGTCCGCCGACGCCGTGACCGAACCAGGCCCGGCAGCGCGGCTCCGCGCCGTCGAGGCCCTGATGCGGCTGCAGCTCAACCAACTCGACCGGGCCCGCGAGCTGGCCGACGCGGTGCTGGCCGACGCGGAGCCAGCTGATGGGAGGCCGGCTGATGGGAGGCCGGCTGCACGAGCCGACGTGTCGGCCCGCAACCTGGCCCGCTGCGCCCAGGCGCTGCTCGCCGCGGCCGGCGGCGACCCGCAGCGCAGCGCCGACCTGGTCGCGCAGATCCAGGCGGACGCCCCGGCGTGGTGGCGCGACGCCCCCGCCCTGCATTTCCTGCTGCCCGTTGCGCTGGGCACCCGGGTCAGCGTCGCCCTCGACCTCGGCGCGCTCGACGAGATCCTCACGGCCGAGTTCGCGGACCTGGCGCAGACCGGCGGCTTCGGCTTCGGCGCCGGCTGGGTGGCGCTGCTGCAGGCGCACGCCGCACGGCTTCGCGGGCGTACCGGTGACGCGCTGCGCGGCGCCGAGCAGGCCTGCGTGACGCTGTCCGCGCACGGACGGTACGCGGCCCTCGCGCACACCGCCCGCGCGCTGGCGGCGGCGCTGCGCGGCGACCTGCCCGTCGCCACCGCGGCGATGGCGAGCGCCGAGACCGCCGACGGCACCTGCGAGCGGTTGTTCCACCCGTGGCACGAGACCGCGCGGGCGTGGACGGTCGCGTGCGCGGGCGACGTGGCCGGTGCGGTGCAGATCCTCACCGAGCTGGCCGGGCGGCTCCGCGCCGACGGCCTCGCCGGGCACGAGCTGCTGGCCTGGCACGACGTCGTCCGGCTGGGCCGCGCGGACCTGGCCGCCGACCGGATCGCCGGGCTGCTCGCCGAGATCCCCGGAGGCCCGGCCGCGCCCTTGCTGCTGCGGCACGCGCGAGCCGCCGCCGCGGACGATCCGGCGGCGCTGCTGGCGGTCGCCCGCGACTTCGCCGCCAGCGGCTACCGGGTGTTCGCGGCGGAGGCCGCCGCGACCGCGGCACCGCTGTTCCGCGCGGCCCGTGACCCACGCGCACTGGCGGCCCACACGCTGCTGGCGGACGTGCTGGCCGGGTGCGACACGCTGCGTACCCCGGCGCTGCGGTCGGTGCAGCCCGCGCTGACCAACCGGGAGCGCCAGGTCGCCGAGCTGGCCGCCGCCGGCGCCCGCAGCCGAGACATCGCCGACCGGCTGTACCTGTCCCCGCGGACCGTCGAGAACCACCTGCAACGGGTGTACGCGAAGCTCGGTGTCAGCGGGCGCACGGAACTCGCCCCCGCACTGCGTTCGCTGCCGCAATAGGGTGGGGAGCGTGACCGCGTATCCACCCGCCCTGCTGACCGACCAGTACGAGCTGACCATGGTCAGCGCCGCCCTCAAGGACGGCACCGCCGACCGCCGCTGCGTTTTCGAGGTCTTCGCCCGGCGGCTGCCCTCCGGGCGGCGCTACGGCGTCGTCGCCGGACCCGGCCGCCTCGGGGAGCTGATCCGCGACTTCCACTTCGCCGAGCCCGAAGTGGAGTTCCTGCTCCGCGCCGGCATCGTCGACGAGACCACCGCGCGATGGCTCTCCGCGTACCGATTCACCGGCGACATCGACGGGTACGCGGAGGGTGAGCTGTTCTTCCCCGGCTCGCCGATCCTGACGGTGTCCGGCACGTTCGCCGAGTGCGTGGTGCTGGAGACGATGCTGCTGTCCGTGCTCAACCACGACTGTGCGGTCGCCGCGGCGGCGGCCCGGATGGTCACCGCGGCCCGCGGCCGGCCGATCATCGAGATGGGCTCCCGGCGTACGCATGAGGCCGCCGCGGTGGCCGCGGCCCGCGCCTCCTACCTGGCCGGGTTCGCGTCCACGTCCAATCTGGCCGCGGGCGCCAAGTACGGCATCCCGACGACGGGCACCTCGGCGCACGCGTTCACGCTGCTGCACGACGACGAGTCGGCGGCGTTCGCGTCCCAGGTCGCGGCGCTGGGCAAGAACACCACGCTGCTGGTGGACACGTACGACATCGCGCAGGGCATCCGCAACGCGATCGCGGTGGCGGGGCCGGACCTGCGGGCCGTGCGCATCGACTCCGGCGACCTGTCCGTGCTGGCCCAGCACTCGCGGGAGCTGCTGGACTCGCTCGGCGCCACCGAGACCAAGATCATCGTTTCGGGCGACATGGACGAGTACTCGATCGCCACCCTGGCCGCCGAGCCGGTCGACATGTACGGCGCCGGCACCGCCGTGGTCTCCGGTTCCGGCGCACCCACCGCCGGCCTGGTGTACAAGCTGGTCGAGGTCGAGGGCCGCCCCGTGGTGAAGCGCTCGGAGAACAAGGCCACAGTGGGCGGCCGCAAGACCGCGATCCGGCGGCACAAGCCCACGGGTACGGCCACCGAGGAGATCGTGGTCTCCCAGGGAGTGCCCGACCACCGGCCCAACGACCGGCTGCTGCAGCGCTCGTACGTGGCAGGCGGGACGGTCATCGACGCCGCGCCGCTCGCCGAGGCGCGCGAGCACCTGCGGCAATGCCTCATCTCGATCCCGTGGGAGGGCCTCAAGCTCTCCGCCGGCGACCCGGCAATCCCCGTCACCGTCGTCCCGACCGCCTGATCGGAGGGCCCATGTCCCGCGCGCTCATCATCGTCGACGTGCAGAACGACTTCTGCGAGGGCGGTTCGCTCGCGGTCGCCGGGGGCGCCGCCGTGGCCGCCGGCATCTCCCGCGCGGTCGCCTCCGGGGATTGGGACTGGGACCACATCGTGGCGACCAAGGACTATCACGTCGACCCGGGGGCTCACTTCGGCAACCCGCCGGACTTCGTCGACTCCTGGCCGGTGCACTGCGTCGTCGGCACCGCGGGCGCGGATTTCCACCCGGCCCTGGTCACCGACCGGGTGGCGGCGGTGTTCCACAAGGGGGCGCACGCGGCGGCGTACTCCGGGTTCGAGGGCCGCACCGATGACGGGCAGGCCCTGGCGGACTGGCTGCGCGCCCGCGACGTGACCACGGTCGACGTCGTGGGCATCGCCACCGATCATTGCGTACGGGCAACCGCGCTGGACGCGGTCGCCGCCGGGTTCGCCACCACGGTGCTGCTGGACCTGACCGCGGGGGTGGCTCCGGCGACCACCGAGGCCGCCCTGGAGCAGTTCCGGGTCGCCTCGGTGGCCACAACCGGCACACCCGTGGTGAGTTCGGTCTAAATCCATTGGGGTTGTCGTACCCCGGGCGGAGACTGGCAGGTCGGAGGACAGGACCGACATGACACTCACGCCTTACCGGGAGACGCTCGCCCTGCGGGGGATGCGTTCGCTGCTCGCCGTCGCGACCCTCGCCCGCATCCCCGTCACCGCCGGCCCGGTGGTGCTGACCCTGCACGTCGTGCAGGAACTGGGCCGGGGGTACGGCGCAGCCGGGCTGACCGGCGCCGCATTCACCATCGGCGGCTCGCTGGGGGCGCCGCTGCTGGGCCGCACCATGGACCGGCGCGGCCTGCGGCCGGTGCTCGCGCTGACCACGATCGCCGAGGTGACGTTCTGGGCCACCGCGCAGGCCATGCCGTACTGGGCGCTGCTGCTCGCCGCGCTGATCGGTGGGTTCCTGATGATGCCGGTCTTCGCGGTCGCCCGGCAGTCGATCGCCGCGCTCACCCCGGAAACGCACCGGCTGCCCGCGTTCGCGCTCGACTCGATCACCACGGAGCTGTCGTTCATGGCGGGCCCGGCGCTCGGGGTATTCGTGTGCACGGCAGCCGGGCCTCGCCTGGGCATGCTGGCGGTCGGCGCCGGGATCCTGGTCTCCGGGCTCGGGCTGTACCTGCTCGATCCCGCGATCCGCAGCGCCGACGAGGCCCCGATCTCGGCGGGCCACCGGGTCCCCCGGCGGTCCTGGCTGGGCCCGCAGCTCGTGGCGGTCCTCGCGGTCACCTCCGCGGCCGCGCTCGTGCTCAGCGGCACCGACGTGGCGGTCGTGGCCGTGCTGCGCGACGCGGGCGAGCTGGAGTGGACCGGCGCGGTGCTGGGTTTGTGGGCCGCCTACTCGCTGCTCGGCGGCTTCGCGTACGGCACGGTGCGGCGTGGGCTTCCGCCGCTGGCGCTGTTCGCCCCGATGGCGTTGCTCACGATCCCGGTGGGCCTGGGCGGTGACCACTGGTGGCTGCTCGCGCTGATGCTCATCCCGGCGGGCGCGCTGTGCGCCCCCACGATCACCGCCACGGCCGATGTGGTGAGCCGCCTGGCTCCCGCCGCCGCGCGGGGCGAGGCGATGGGCCTGCACAATTCGTCGCTGACCGTCGGAATTGCGCTGGGGGCCCCGCTGGCCGGGGTGGCGATCGACAGGATCTCGCCGCCGTGGGGGTTCGCCGCGGTCGGGATCGTGGGGGTGCTCGTGGCGCTGCTCGCCCTGCCCGCACAGCTCCGGCAGCGCGCGGCCACCCGCGCATCCGACGACGCCACGACGCCGTCCGCTGACCCGGCGGTCGAGACGACAACCGCCGCGGTCTGACCCGGCCTCACTTACTCACCCGCCAGGCGGGCCCGGCGTCACTCACCCGCCAGGCGGGCTTTGTCGCGCCGCCTTCCCGAGCCTCACAGCCGCGGACCGAGGCCGGCTGCGCACCAGGGCCGGCTGGAAACGGCGACAGCCCGATGCCTCGGGCGGAACGGCGACGGCCGCCGCTCCCCGGACCTGGAAACGGCGACGGCCCGCTCCGCGGAACGCGGGGCGGGCCGTGCGGCGTTGCGATGGTTCCGGCAGGGCCCGGGCCTTGAGTGGCGGCGGTCAGCCCTTGGTGACGGCCTTCGCGCCACTCTGGGCCGGGGTCAGCTCGCCGTGCGCCAGCTCGGGGAACTTCGCGTCGAACGCGGGGCGTTCCGAGCGGATGCGGGGCATCCGGTCGAAGTTGCGCAGCGGCGGCGGGCAGCTCGTCGCCCATTCCAGCGAGTTGCCGTGGCCCCAGGGGTCGTCCACGGTCACGAGCTCTCCAACCTTGTACGACTTCCACACGTTGTAGATGAACGGCAGCGTGGAGAGGCCGAGGACGAACGAGCCGATGGTCGAGAACGTGTTCAGGAACGTGAACCCGTCGCTGGCCAGGTAGTCCGCGTACCGGCGGGGCATGCCCTCGGTGCCGAGCCAGTGCTGCACCAGGAACGTCCCGTGGAAGCCGAAGAACGTGAGCCAGAAGTGGACCTTGCCGAGCCGGTCGTCGAGCATCCGGCCGAACATCTTCGGGAACCAGAAGTAGATGCCCGAGAACACCGCGAACACGATCGTGCCGAACAGCACGTAGTGGAAGTGCGCGATGACGAAGTACGAGTCGGAGACGTGGAAGTCGATCGGCGGGGCGGCGAGCAGCACACCGGACAGGCCGCCGAACAGGAACGTCACGAGGAAGCCGATCGCGAACATCATCGGCGTCTCGAAGCTGATCTGGCCGCGCCACATCGTGCCGATCCACACGAAGAACTTCATGCCGGTCGGCACCGCGATGAGGAAGCTGAGAAAGCTGAAGAACGGCAGCAGCACCTGGCCGGTGACGAACATGTGGTGCGCCCAGACGCTCATCGACAGTGCCGCGATGAGCAGGGTCGCCGACACCAGGCCCTTGTAGCCGAACACCGGCTTGCGGCTGAACACCGGGATGACCTCGGTGATGATGCCGAAGAACGGCAGGGCGATGATGTACACCTCGGGGTGGCCGAAGAACCAGAAGAGGTGCTGCCAGAGCATCGGGCCGCCGGTGGCGACGTCGAACACGTGTGCGCCGAGGACCCGGTCGGCGGCCAGCGCGAACAGCGCGGCGGCCAGGAACGGGAACACCATGATCACCAGCAGGCTGGTGACCAGGATGTTCCAGGTCATGATCGGCATCCGGAACATCGTCATACCGGGGGCGCGCAGCGTCAGGATCGTGGTGATCATGTTCACGCCGCCGAGGATCGTGCCCAGACCGGACAGGGCCAGGCCGACCACCCACATGTTGCCGCCCACGCCGGGCGAGTGCAGGCCGTCACTGAGCGGCGTGTACGCGAACCAGCCGAAGTCGGCCGCGCCGCCGGGGGTGATGAACCCGGCGATCGTGATCGTCCCGCCGAACAGGTACAGCCAGTAGGCGAACGAGTTCAGCCGCGGGAACGCCACGTCGGGGGCGCCGATCTGGATCGGCACCACGAAGTTCGCGAACGCGAACACGATCGGGGTGGCGAAGAACAGCAGCATGATCGTGCCGTGCATCGTGAACAGCTGGTTGTACTGCTCCGGGGAGAGGAACTGCATCCCCGGGCGCGCCAGCTCGGCGCGCATCAGCAGCGCCATCAGGCCACCCAGCATGAAGAACACGAACGACGTGATCATGTACATGATCCCGATCTGCTTCGCGTCCGTCGTGCGCAGGATCCGCGCGATCGCCGAACCCTTGACCTGCCGTCGGACCGGATAGGGCCGGGTCACGATCGGCTTCGGCGCAACGGTCGTCACGGATAGCCTCCGGTGTCTCGTTCGTCCCACTCAGTACGCGCGTACGGAATGGCGTACCTCGCTGGCAGAATAGTCCCCCGCCCGGCCCTGGCGGGCGCGGGGTGACCAAGTGCCCAGGTGCGGGTCACACCGGCGCGGCCAGTTCCCGGAAGTGGTCCGCGAAGATCCGCCGTCCCCGCCTGCGCAGCATAGGGTCGCGCAGCGCCGGGGGTACGTCGCGGGTGCGGTCGCGCTCCCGCGTGCGGTCGCGCACGTTGCCGCAGCGCGGCCGGCGGCGGCGCTCGAACTCCGCCAGCGCGGCCGGGATGTCCTGCGGGCTCGCCCGCAGCACTTCGGCCAGCACCACCGCGTCCTCGAACGACATCGCCGCGCCCTGCGCCAAGGTCGGCGCGGTGGCGTGCGCGGCGTCACCGACCAGCAGCACCGGGCCGGCCGACCAGCGGTCCAGCACCACCTCGTCGGTGCGCGCCACCTGCACCGTCTCGATCGCCTCCAGCACCTCGGGCACCGGGCCGCCGTACCCGGCGAACAGCTCGCGCATACGGGCCCGCGCGTCCGCCGGGGCCGGCGTGTCCGGCGCGGCCGTCTCGTCGGCGCAGCAGTACAGCCGCCGCCCGCCCATCGGCATCACCGCGAAACTGGCTCGTCGCCCGAGCAGGGCCGTCCAGGCGCTGAGCGCCGGGCCGCCACTGACCACGCTGCGGTACACGACGTGGCCGGTCGGGGTCGCCGGGCCGCCCAGCCCGGCCCGCGCCCGGACCGTGGAACGGCGGCCATCGGCGCCGACCACCAGGTCGTACTCCGTGATCTCGCCGTCGCCGAACTCCACTTTGGCCGCCCCGTCGACGATCGTCACGTCGTGCACCACGGTGCCGTACCGGACTGCGCCGCCGACGCCGCTGAGCAGGACGCGTTGCAGCTCGCCGCGGGAGAGCGCCCGGCATTCCCCCACCCCGGCCCAGATCTCGGCCACGTCCAGTTCGAACAGTTCCCGGCCGCGGGCGTCCAGGAACTGCTGGCGGAAGATCAGATCGCCGAGCGGCCGCACCGGCGCGTCGAGCCCGAGCAGGCGCAGCGCGCGGGCGGCGTTGCCCGGCAGGAAGATGCCCGCGGCGGGCATCATGCCGGCCGGCTGTTCCTCCACGATGTCCGGCCGGAACCCGGCGACCCGCAGCGCCCGGGCCACGGCGAGGCCCGCGATGCCGGCGCCGACGATCAGGATGCGCAGTGTCATCGAGGCACGCCTCCGAGGGGATGGCCACGCGTCGGAGCCAAGAGATTACCCGTCGCCATCGGGGTGCGATAGCCACGCACGGGTGGACGGACGCGAGCGTCCGATTCATTCAAGACATCACGCCGCCGCCCGTCTTAGCCTCGGCGCCATGACACTCACCTTCGACGTCGTCGGCCTCGCCGTGGCCGACATGGCGGCCTCGCTGGCCTTCTACCGCCGTCTCGGCCTGGACATCCCGGCCGCCGCCGACACCGCACCGCATGTGGAGGCCGAGCTGGGCGGCGGCCTGCGGATCTGCTGGGACACCCACGACGTGATGCGCTCCTTCGACCCGGATTTCGCCCCGGCGCCGGGCAGCGGCCGGATCAGCCTCGCCTTCCGGTGCGCGGACACGGCCGAGGTGGACCGCACCTACGCGGCCCTGGTGGCGGCCGGGCACACCGGGCACAAGGAGCCGTGGGACGCGTTCTGGGGGCAGCGTTACGCCGTCGTGCTCGACCCCGACGGCAACTCCGTGGACCTGTTCGCCCCGCTGCCGGGCTGACACCTCAGGCCCGGGGCCCGGCAAACGCGCCCCGCCTCGGGCCGACACCTCAGGGGCGCGGACCGACGAGCTCGCCCAATGGCACGCCGGCGAGGGCCCGGACGTCGCGGGCCAGGTGCGCCTGGTCCGAGTACCCGGCGACCGCGGCCACCTCGGCGAACGCCCGGCCGCGGCGGGCCAGGGCCAGCGCCCGCTGCAGGCGCAGGATCCGGCCCAGCGCCTTCGGGCCGTACCCGAAGGCGGCCTGGCAGCGGCGCAGCAGCTGACGCGGGCTCAGGCCGAGCGTCTGCGCGAGGGCCGGGACCGGCCGCCCGGCGCGCGCCCCCGCGGCGAGCGCGACCAGCTCCGGGTCGGGGTCGCGCCACCGGCGCCGGACGGCCGCCTCCAGCGCGGCGGCCGGATCGTCGGCCCCGGCCACGCGGCGTACTTCGGCCGCCGGCCAGAACGCCTCCAGCGGCACCTCCCGGTCGGTCAGGGCGTCCGCGGGCACCCGCAGCAGCGGCGGGCCGGTCCCGGCGGCGAAACGCAGCGCCGCGAAATAGGTGCCCCCGGGTGCGGAGTGCAGCTGCGCCACCGTGTCCGGGCCGGCGACGACGACCGTGCCGTCGCGCCAGATCAGGTCGAGGCAGCCGTCCGGGAGCACGCGGACGGCCTGGCCGCCCGGCGGGATCACGCTGCGCCACGCGACGACGAGCGGGTGGATCGCGGACGGCCGTTGCGCGTACATGGCCCGAGGCTCGCACGGGGGTACGACAGGACGGAGAATACGGAGGTGAGCGATCGCCTCGACGAGTATCGCCGCAAGCGCGACCCCCGGCGCACCCCGGAGCCCGTCCCTCCCGAGCGCCCCCGCGCCGGCCCGGGCGGCCGGTACGTGATCCAGCAGCACCACGCGCGCAGCCTGCACTGGGACGTCCGGCTGGAACGCGACGGCGTGCTGGTGTCGTTCGCGGTGCCGCGCGGCCTGCCCCGCGACGGCGAGCGCAACCACCTCGCCAAGCACACCGAGGACCATCCACTGGAGTATCTCGACTTCGCCGGGGAGATCCCGGCCGGCGAGTACGGCGGCGGCCGGATGCTCATCCACGACCGCGGCACGTACACGACGGACAAGTGGCGGGCCGACGAGATCGGCGTGACGTTCCACGGCGAGCGCACCCACGGCCGGTACGTGTTCTTCCGCACCGGCGGCGACGACTGGATGGTGCGGCGGATGGACCCGCCGGAGCCGGGCTGGCAGCCGATGCCCGCCTCGGTGGCGCCGATGCTCGCCGCCCCCGCCGCCCGGCTGCCCGCCGACGACGCGGCCTGGGGGTTCGAGCTGAGCTGGGGCGGGCGCCGCACGATCGCGTACGTGTCGGGCGGGCGGGTGCGGCTGGGCTCGGCCACCGGGGACGACGTGACGTCGTGGTACCCGGAGCTGCGCGCGCTGGGCGCCGAGCTGGCGCCCGCCGAGGCTGTGCTGGACGGCGAGATCGTCGCGTTCGACGGGGCGGCACCGTCGGCGGAGCTGTTGCTGCGGCGTACCGCGCCCCGCGACTCCGCGGCCGCGCGGCGGGCCGCGGAGCGCACCCCGGTGCAGTTCCTCGCGTACGACCTGCTGTGGTTGGAAGGCCACGCCACCACGGAGTCGATCGGCTACGCCGAACGGCGTGAGCTGCTGGAGGGGCTCGCGGTGGCCGGGGAGCACTGGCAGACCCCGCCGTACTTCCCCGGGGGCGGGGAGTTCGCCCTGCAGACCGCCGCCGATCAGGGGCTCGACGGGGTGGTGGCGAAGCGGCTGGACTCGCCGTATCTGCCGGGGCGGCGTACCCGGCGGTGGCTTTCCGTGCCCCACGCCGCGGGAAGGGCCGGCGCCCGCGACAAACGCGCAGGCACCGGCCCGTGAGAAACTGCGGCGGGTCCGCCGAGGCGGGTCCGCCTTCGCGGGTCAGGCGACGAAGCGGTCGCGGCGGCGACGTGCGACCAGCACGCTCACCACACCGGCGCCGAGCATCAGCAGGCCTGCCCCGCCGATGATCCCGGCCGTGGGTCCGGTGATCGGCAGGCTGCTGCCGCCGCCGGCCGCCTGGCCACCAGAGGCAGTGCCGGCCGCCTGGCCGCCGGCCGGGTTGCCGCCCTTGCCGGCACCGGTAGCCACGCCACCGGCCGGGTTGCCGCCCTTGCCCGCGTCGGTGGACCCGCCGCCGGGCGCGTTGACGACGATCGGGGCGGTGTTGTTGTCGGGGTTCAGTTCCTGGATGCGACTGGTGCAGGCCGTGTCGTCAGATGTCCTGTAGTTCGGCACGTTGCAGGTCTTGTTGACCTCGACCGTTCCCGCGGAGCCGGGGATGACCTTGTCGATGCGCAACGTGAAGTCGAAGATGTTCGGACTCTCGGCGGTGCTCGAGGGGATCCGGGGACCCGCGGTGCAGCGGTAGTTCGAGAATCCGGGCTTGGGGTCAGGCAGGTAGCCACGCGCCATCGGCTTTGGCAACTTGCCGTCGACCAGCTCCCAGCACATGCGCGGCACGGACACCACGGTCGTCCCCGGCGGGACGGTCAGATCGACGGCAACACTCTCCTGCTCATGACTGCCGCCCCACATCCGGGCGCTGTTGGTGAAGTCCACCACCGCCGGCCCCCGGTCGGTCACCCCCACGGACGCGGTCACCACGTCGCCGACACCGCCCTTGACCTGCGCACCGACGGCCGCGATGTCAGGGTAGTTGGTACCGGTCGTGGTGACATCGACGTACGTGATGAGCGGCATGTCACGCTTGGCGGTGTCGACCGCTCCCTTGTGCGGCACCAGCTTCAACACGCCACCGATACCGGGCTTTCCGTGCCAGCGGTACTTCTTCATGAAGTCTGACGGGCGCCAGTCGAACCCGATGGAGGGAGTGAAGCCGGGAGCGTAGGTGTCCGTGCGCAGCCGCAACGGCATCGTGAAGTCGTACTGGGCCCCGGGCGCCAGCTCCTGGTCGAAGGTGCAGGACTCCAGGTGCCCGGCGACGTAGGTGCAGTTGGAGTACGTCGTTCCGGGCTCGATCGCGAAATCATCGCTGATCATGACGCCGGCACCCGCAAAGGGCACGTCACCGGCGTTGCGCACCGACGACCCGCCGACGAACGTTCCCCCGGGCCGGGCCTCGACCTTGAGGTCAGCACCGGCGGCCAGGAGATTCTCCTCGGCGTCGAGAACGCGGACCGCGGCGGTGGCGGTGATCGGCGCAACGCCCTTGGCGGAGAACGTGGCCATCAGCTTTCCGTAGGCGTCGGGCTTGGCGGTCGGTGCAGCCTTCACCACGATGGGCAGGTACTGCTCGACCATCTGCTGCCCGAGCGAAAGCCCTCGCGGGTCCGAGCAGACGATCCGGGTCGGCGACTCGCTGGTGCAAATTCCGCTGCCCGGGGCGACGACGAGCTGAAGTCCGGCAAGCCCGGTCACCTCGTAGGCGATCTTCACCTCGGTCAGGTCGAGTTTGGTCTTGGACCGCAGGTTCAGTCCTTGCGGCGAACCAGCCGCGGCGCCCGCCACCACATCGACAAAGGCGAGGTCAGCCGAGATGCCTTGTTCCCCAGTTTCGGCGTATGCCGGGGCGGCCAGGGTCGCGAGCAGAGCGCCGGCCACCGTCAGCGCGCCGGCCGTGCGCCGCGCGTACAGATGCTGCATCGAAAGGTGTCTCCCCCGGTAGTCGATCAAGCCGACGCAGCGTAATAGCGGAGATCAATCTTCCGTCAAGCCGATAGTCACAGGTCACATCGATAACCCCGCTCCGTCAGAAGATCACCACGGAACGCAGCACCCCGCCGGTGTGCATCTTGGCGAACGCCTCCTCCACCTGCTCCAGGCGGATCTCCTCGCTGACGAACGCGTCCAGGTCGAGACGGCCCTGCCGGTACAGCTCGGTGAGCATCGGGAAGTCGCGGGTGGGCAGGCAGTCGCCGTACCAGCTGGACTTCAGGGCGCCGCCGCGGCCGAACACGTCGAGCAGCGGCAGCTCGATGGTCATCTCGGGGGTGGGCACGCCGACCAGGACCAGCGTCCCGGCGAGGTCGCGGGCGTAGAACCCCTGCCGGTACGTCTCGGGCCGCCCGACCGCCTCGACCACGACGTCGGCGCCGTTGCCGCCGGTCAGCGCGCGCACCGCCTCGACCACGTCCGCGGAGCCGGCGTCGACCGTGTGCGTCGCGCCGAACCGGCGCGCCCATTCGAGCTTCCGTTCGTCCGTGTCGATCGCGATGATCGTGGTGGCCCCGGCCAGCGCCGCGCCCGCGATCGCGCCGTCGCCGACCCCGCCGCAGCCGATCACCGCGACGGAGTCCCCGCGGGTCACGCCACCGGTGTTGATCGCCGCGCCGATCCCGGCCATCACGCCGCAGCCGAGCAGCCCCACCGCCGCGGGCCGGGCCGCCGGGTCCACCTTGGTGCACTGTCCGGCGTGGACGAGGGTCTTCTCCACGAACGCCCCGATGCCCAGCGCCGGGGAGAGCACGGTGCCGTCGGTCAGGGTCATCTTCTGCGTGGCGTTGTGCGTGGCGAAGCAGTACCAGGGGCGGCCGCGACGGCAGGCGCGGCAGTCGCCGCAGACGGCCCGCCAGTTCAGAACGACGAAGTCGCCGGGGGCCACGTCGGTCACCCCGGCGCCGACCTGTTCGACGATCCCGGCGGCCTCGTGGCCGAGCAGGAACGGGAAGTCGTCGTTGATGCCGCCCTCGCGGTAGTGCAGGTCGGTGTGGCACACCCCGCACGCCTGGACCCGGACGACCGCCTCGCCCGGACCGGGGTCGGGGACGACGATCGTGGCGACCTCGACGGGGGCACCCTTGGCGCGGGCGATGACTCCGTTGACTCGCTGGCTCATCCGTCCACCTTGCCACCCGGCCACGGCGGGCGGCAGCGCCGCGCCGCCGGGTATCCGCGGCGATCGGCCACCCGGCCGCGGCTTCCCGGTCGGCGGCGCGGTTCAGCTCGTGGGTGGCTCGTCCCGGCCGGCCTCCTCCGCGGCGTCGGCCTCGTCCTTCGTCTTGTGCACCGCGCCGTCGGCGTGCTCGGGCGGTCCGTAGACGGTGTACAGCACCAACGGGTTCGGGCCGGCGTTGATGAAGTTGTGCTTCGTCCCGGCCGGTACGGCAACCAGGTCGCCCTGATTCACTGTCCGGGTGTGCCCGCCGACCTTGGCCTCGCCGACACCGCTGACGAACGTGAGGATCTGGTCCACCTCGTGGACCTCCTCGCCGATCTCGCCGTGCGGCGGGATGGTCATGACGACGAGTTGTGTGTGCTTTCCGGTCCACAGGACCCGGCGGAAGTCCGGGCTCTGCTCGGCGACGGTCGCGATCGTGAAGTGCTCCATGCCGGGCCGAATACCCGGATCAGCGCCTCTTTGAACGCCGTACCCGGGGCGGCGGCCGCAGCGCGTCAACCGGCTCGGGGCGGCCCACGAGGTAGCCCTGCACGTAGTCGACGCCGAACTCGCGCAGCATCCGCAGCGTCGGCTCGTCCTGGACGAACTCGGCCACGGTGTGGATCCCGTACGCCTGGCAGACCTGCACGAGCGCGCGTACCAGCACCTGGTCCTGTGGGTTGTCGACCAGGTTGACGATGTACTCGCCGTCGATCTTGACGAGGTCGATGGGGAGCAGCCGCAGGTACCGGAACGAGGCGTACCCGGAGCCGAAGTCGTCCAGGGCCAGCTCGCAGCCGAGGTCGCGGACCCGGTCGGCGAAGTGCCGGGCCTCACTGAGATTGCCGATCAGCGCGGTCTCGGTGATCTCGAACGTGAGCTGTTCCGGGTTCACGCCGTACCGTTTGATCAGCGTCTCGACCTCGGCCGTGAGCCGGGGGTCGCCGACCGAGCGGCCGGAGAGGTTGATCTGCAGGCAGAGGTCGTCGCGTTCGGCGGCGAGCTGCATCGCCCGCTCGACCACCCACAGGTCGATGTCGTAGACCGCGTCGAGGCGCTCGGCGGTGTCCAGGACCTGGATCGGCGACTGCGGGCCGCCGGTCTCGTCGAGCACCCGCAGCAGCAGTTCGTACCGGGCGACCGCGTTGGTCTGCAGCTCGACGATGGGCTGCGCGACCAGGCTGAACCGGTCCGTGCCGAGCGCGTCGGCCACCCGGTCGCGGTACGTGCCCTGCCGGTCGCGTGGCGGGACCGGATGCGGCACCGGGGTCAGCGGCCGGTCGGCCTCGCGCCCCTGCCGCCATGCGTGCTCGGCGTCGATGAGCAGGTCGTGGCTGCCGGCCTCGGCGCCGGGCTGGAAGCGGACCAGCCCCGCCCAGGCGCGGGCGCGCAGCCACGCATCCGGCAGCACGAACGGGTGGGCGCGCAGCGCTTCGACGAACAACTGCGCCTGGCGCCGGGCCAGCGTCCACGAGACCCCGGCCAGCAGGACCGCGATCTCGTGCGGGCCGACGCGGCCGAGCAGGTCCTCCGGCCGGACCAGGCCCTCCAGTACGCGGGCGGCACGGTGCAGCAGTTCGGCGTGGCGTTCGGGGGTGCCCACCTCACCGGCGGTGCCGTCGTGGCCGTCGGCCATGCGGCGCTGACCAGGCATGCCCTCGTGGCCCTCGCCGCGCTCGGCCATGCCGCGGTCGGGCTGGACGCGCATGACCAGCAGTGCTCCCCCGCCGCGGCGCAGGGCGCGGTCCACCTCGTCGGCGAAGCGGGCCCGGTTGAGCAGGCCGGTGGCCGGATCCCGTTCGATGACGGACGCGAGCACGGTCTCGCCGCGACGGCTGAGCCGATCGACCTCGCGCCGGGCCCGCTCGCGCGCGGAGACGTCGCGCAGCGTGCCGCGCACCCCGGTCACCCCACCGTCCGGGCCGGTGGTGGGTTCCAGCCGGCAATCCACGTCGAACCAGCCGCCGTCGGCGCGCATCAGCCGGACGGTGGTGCGCACGGACTCGCGGCCGGTCCAGGTGCGGGTGATCGCGGCGAGGGCCCGGGCGTGGTCGTCGCGGTGCACGTATCGGGCGAGGACCTGCTGGCTGATCTGGTTGCCGGCGGGCGGGCGCCCGAGCAGGACCCGCAGACCTTCCGACCAGACGATCGTGTCAGCGGCGACCGTGTACGTGAACCACACCGGTTCGTCCGTGGCCGGGTGCCGCTGGTCGGGCACCACGCCGTCATCGGCGGGGTGGGGGCGGCGGGCACGGCGGTCGCGCAGCGCGCGCGGGCGTGGCGCGCGCTCATCGGCTGCCGTCATGCGCCCCCCACCTCCCCGGCTCGGCTGACCCCTGGACTATTACGACCCGTCACTTGCCTTCTGTAACAGGGATCGCTGTGGCGAATGTTTTCGCAGGCCATCCAACAAATTGGTGGCCTGCCTCTTCTCCACTGATCAGAGTGTGAAAATAGCTGATCGGCCGACCGCCCGCAGCGTCGGATAGCCGTGACATCTGCAAACATCCATGACGGATAGTCACTGCGCGTGGCTATTGTGGAACCTTGCGCGACAGCGGCACCGGCAAGCGGCAGATATCGCACCGGACGCACTCGTACGCATGCGTACCGTAGTCGGCGCGGGGTTCGTCGAAATCGTTACAAACTCGGCTGCGACGGTCCCGGAACGCGCCGCGGCCCGGTCCCCGCAGCGGGAACCGGGCCGCCGGGCCGCACCCGGTCGTCAGGAGCGCACCGGCATCAGGGGAAGTGCATGCGGCGCGGCCGCGGGATGACCGGGGGCGGCAGGGGCAGGTCGGCGAGGTGACCCCAGTTCAGGGCGCCGTTGTCCGTCGACTTGATCTCACCGAGACAGGCGCGGAGCAGACCGAGGTTCGGCGCTCCCGCGTACCCGGCGATGACGACGTCCGGGCGCGGGTCGATACGCGAGATCGCCGCGCAGATCTTCGCCACCTCACGCTCGTCGACCGCGTCCAGGGGCAGCGGGGCCTCGTTCGGCGAACGCCGCCACGGCGGTCCGAAACGGCGCAGCAACTCGCGGACCAGCCGGCCGAAGGACCGGCCGACCTCGGCGTCGCCCATCGACACCCGGGCCGACTGGCCGTAGCACCAGGGCACGAGGACGTGTCCGTTGATCAGTACGAGTTGGTAGACGGATTTCGGCACACTGATGATCTCGGCGCCGGGCAGGGTGCCGAGGAAAAGCACCAGCTCTTCATACGGCAACGGCCAACGGGGGTTGGCGAGAACGCGTTCCGCGGCCTGTGCGGTGGCGGGGCGGGCATTGACCTCGCGCTCGATCGCGGTGCTCAATGCCTCGGGGACCCGGGTCCACAGTTCGCCGGCGACTTTGTCGCCGAACTGTTCGACCACCCACTCGCTCGGACCGACAAGAACGTCTGGACGCATACGGCACCACCACCGTCCGTGTCGCTGGCGCTACGTCTAGCTTGAGAGTTTCACCATCGGAGATCGACAGGAAGAGGATTCCGTCGGGATCTCAAAAACGTCGGTGAATGAAATCCCGGCAGCATCTGCAAACGCTTGCGGCCCCATTGGATCAGCAGGTCAGCACCCACGGACACGCAACTCGCACGGCGAACCGCTCGTGCAAGTTGCATGTCGGATCGTGGATGAGTCCTCTATGTGACAGTAGAGGCCGCCCGCATTTCGGGACGGTGACGGCGGTGCAAACTCCCGCTGCACGTCGCGCCCCGGACAATCGCTGCGCAGGCCGGTCAGCCGGGCGGGGCCGGGACGGTCACGGCGGCGAGGTGGGCCAGCATCGCCTGGTTCGCCTCCCACCCGTCCGGGAACTTCACCGGGACCCCGAGATGCACCGGTTCGGTGGACGGGTGCGCGTCCAGCAGTTCCGCGATCCCGGCCCGGGCGACCACCACACAGGCGTGCCGGTGGCGCGAGGTCAGCACGCACAGCCGCCCCGATTCGAGGTGGAACGCGGTGGCGTCGCGGCGCCCGGACAGCGGATGCAGGACGACCGTGAGGTCGTACTCGCGGCCCTGCAGACGGTTGGCCGTGTCCACCGTGACCCCGGCGGCCGAGGGCGGCAGCGCGGCGCGGATCGCGGCGACCTGATCGCGGTGCGCGGCACCGATCGCGATGCGCTCGGGGTTCAGTGGGGCGCCCCCGGATTCGGAGACCGCGGTGGCTCCGCGGGCCAGCGCTCGCGCGGCGAGCTCGGCGCAGGCGCCCGCCGCCTCCGCGTCGGTACGCACGGTGAACCGGGCGGGCAGCTCGCACAGCCCCCAGCCGGTGGCGGCGGCCGTGTCGAGAACCGGGTCCAGCGCGGTGGCGGCGGGCTGGGCGAACGCCAGCGTGCGCTCGCCCGGGCCGGTGCCCGACCGGAATCCGGTGAACGGGTAGAACGCCTCGGCGACCACCGGGGCGGCCGACGCGGGCAGCCGCCACGACACCGGCAACCGGTGCACCGGCAACTCGGGATTGTGCCGCAGCAGCACCGCGACCGCGCTCTGCAGCGGATCCCAGGACAGCCCGGCCCAGCGATCCACCTCGACCGTGGCGAACGGGTCGAGCTGGCCGGGATCGCCGACGAACAGCGCACGGTCGAAGCGGGCCGCCACCCGCAGCAGCGCGTCGGACCGCATCTGGTACGCCTCGTCCACGATCGCCCACGGCCAGGTTCCGTCGGGGACGGTCGCCCACTTGGCGGCGGTGCCGATGGTGATCGCCGGGCCGTCGAGGTCGGCCACCTTGGCACCCACCCGGCAGCCGGGGTGGGCGCGCACCCGCTCGGAGGGGGTGTAGTCGACCGCGGAGAGCCGGCCGACACCCACCTCGGGTGCCGCCGCGCCGAGCCGGGCGATCAGGTCGTCGACCTGCTCGTTGGTCTGCGCCACGATCATCAGCGGCTCGCCCGCCGCGGCGAGCTCGGCGGCGGCACGGACCACGAGCGTGCTCTTGCCCGCTCCCGGCGGTGAGTCGACCACCACACCACGGTGGCCGGTGGCGGCAAGGTCGTGCAGCACGGCGGCGACGACGCGGGAGGCCGCGGCCGCCGGAGTCTCGACGGAATCGGGGACCGGCACCGGAGCACCGTAGCAACGGGCGCCGGCGAACCACCCCGTTGGAATTCATGCTGAATTCACTATGTAACTCTAAGGACATATTTCGCTACGCTAGGTGAATGATGGTATTCACGTCGCCGGGTGTGACGGTGGACGGGGTCTACCGGCCGATCCTGCGGCCTCGCCGGGGCGAGTTCACGGCGCTGCATCACCTGGACATCGAAGCCGCGAAGCAGGTCACCCCGATCGTCGAACTGCGCGGCGAGGACCTGCCCCGCCTGGTCAAGGAACTGCCCCCGCGTACGGGCGCGCTGGCGGTCGACCTCGACCCGTTCATGCCCTCGCCCGTCGAGCTGGCGCTGCGGCTCGACGACCTCGGGGTGGCCATGCTGCCGGTGCTGCGGGCGTACGACACCGACCGGCGCCTCAGCGAGAACGGCCTGGCCGCCCGGGTACGCCTGCACCGCGCGATCCTGCGCCTGCAACCGCACGTGGACGCGCCCAACCCGGCCGCCGCCACCGCGACCACCGACCGCCTGCTGTGCGGCGCCGGAATGGACCACGAGTGCGTGGACCTCATCGTCGACCTGGCCGAGACCGCCTGCGGCTCCGACGTCGACCGGTTCGTCGAGCAGGCCCGCCACGTCCTGCGCTGGGCGCACGCCCGGCCATGGCGCTCGATCACCATCGCCGCCGGCGCCATGCCGCCCAACCTGGACGACCTGCCCGCCGACCGTCCGGTCGCGGTACGCCGGCTGGACGCCCGCGTATGGGCGAGCCTGGCCGAACCGGGCGTGGGATATGCCGACTACGGCGTCACCTCGCCGGTACGCCGGCTCGGCGTGCAGCACCATCGCCAGCTGCCCACGCTGCGCTACACCACGGACCAGGCGTGGTGGATCTACCGGTGGGCGCGCCGCGGCGGGCGCAGCGACGACCGGTGCCAGGACCTGTGCCAGACCCTCGTACGGTCGCCGCACTGGCCCGCGCAGGGCGCCCGCTTCTCCTGGGGCGACGCCCAGATCGCCCAGCGTGCCCGGACCGCCCGGGGCGCCGGCAGCTCCGCGAGCTGGATCGGGTGGAGCACGTCGCATCACATCGCGCATGTCCTGAACACACTGACCAGGACCAAAGCCCGGGAATCCATCGTACGTATGTACTAATGCGGTTCGGGTGGCCCGCCGTGGGTCCACGGCGTGTCGGCCGGGTCCGGGAACGCCCCCGGCGGCCGGTACGCCTCGCTGAGCGTCGTGAACACCACGCGCTCGCCCACGGCCGCCACGCTGCCCGGCTCGGCGACCAGCCGGCGCCCCATCCCGCCGGACAGTTCCAGGACCACGTCCGTGCCCTCCGGGGCCGGGTTCACGGAGATCACGACCGCCTTCTGGGCGGGCCGGGCCGGACACGTGAGGCTCGCCCCCGGAGCCACCCGGACCGGCTCGGCGGTGGCGACCATGATGCGCGGGCGCAGCACGGGCCGCCGGCCGGTGTCGTCGACGCGGTCGGGCTGGGCGAGCGTCACCACCCCGGCGAACGCGGTCCCCGCCAGCCGGTGCTCGGCCATCACCAGCGGATCGTCGAACGCGCGCTGGACCGCGTACCGGGCGGCGGCCTGCTCCAGCCGGTGCAGGCGGGCCGCCGCGGCGACCGCCCCGTCGCGGCGCGGCTGGGGTGCGCCGCCCTCCGCGAGATGCTGCGCGAACGCGGAGAACGCGTCCCGGTCGCCGTCCCACCGCCCCGCCACGTGGGCGCCCGCGGGCAGCGCACGCAGCAGGTCCAGGGTGCGCCACATCAGATGCCAGGTCGGGTCGAGGACACCACGCAGTACCGCGGTCAGCTCGCCCAGCGGGACGTCGGGCAGCGCGAGCAACGGCGCCAGCACCCGGTTGTCGAAGTCCGGATCGGTGGCCGGGCCCGCGGGCGGCGACACGTCCGGGTCCTCGGCGAGCCGTGCGGCCTGGCGGCCGGCGTACCCGGCGGGCGGGTCGATCCAGGCGAGCTGGGCGGCCAGGTGGGCGTCCTCCGTGCCGCTCTGGCCGGTGGCCCAGTGCAACCCGAGCGCCGAGACCGCGGTGAGCAGCAGCGCCGAGCCCGGCACCTCCGCGCAGTTGGCGAAGAACGTGAGCCAGCGCCCGAGCAGCGGCACGGTCGCGGGCACCGGATACTCCCCGTCGACGCTGCGGAACCGGGTGGAACGGCCGAGCAGCCGCAGGAACTCCACGCCCTGCGGATTCGGCACCCACAGCTGCGGCGCGTCAACGTACCTGTACCGCACGTCGCGGCCGCGGTCCACCGGGACCGGTTCGGCGACGCCGGTGAACGTTTCCACGTAGGAGGCGAGCGCGGCGCCCAGCTCGGCGGCGAACGCGAACCGCTGGTCGCGGTTGCGGGGCTGGCCGACCACCAGCATCCGCGGCGCGGCGCGGTCGGTGCCCAGCATCACGGCCAGCGGGGCGTTCGCCTCGCCGGCCAGGGCCAGCGGGATCAACACCAGCGGGCGTTCGTGTACGTGCAGGTGGCGCACCGTGGCCAGCGGCACCGCTCGCCCGGCCGCGTACGCCTCGGCGCGGGCCAGCGCCGCGAGAGTGCTCACCGGGGAGCCTGGGCCTCGGCGCGCAGCCGGGCCGCGGCCTGAAGCAGTTCCGCCGCCTCGGCGTGCTGCGGGTCGGGTGCCCGGGTCCCGGCGGCGTACGCGAGCACCTCGGCGACCGTCTCGACGCCGCCGAGCGCGTCACGGACCGGGCGCCCGAGCGCGGCGGTGCACCCCGCGGCCTCGTCCCGGCAGAATGCGGCGAGCTCGCAGGTGGACAGGCACTCGGGGGCGTACCGGGCCTCGACGGCGTGCAGCGCGGCGATCAGTTCCGCCGGTGTCCGGGCCGGGTCGAAGCCGACGGATTCGGGCAGGGCCGCGGCGAGGCCGGCGACCGAGGAGAGCCGGGCGAGCTGGCGGCGCAACGTGGCGAGCTGTTTGCGGACGTCGAGGACCACCGCGGTGGGCCGTAGCGAGAAGTCCTCCGGGCAGACCAGCACGACGTCATGGCTGACCAGATCCTCGTCGTGGCCCAGCTCGGCGAGCAGGCGGCGCAGCGCCAGCACGTACACGGCAGCCTGGACCGCGGCGGCGGAGACCTTCGCGCTGTCCGCCTGGCCGTCCACGATGGCGAAGGACTTGATCTCCACCACGTGGTACCGCCCCGCCACCTGGAACGCGATCAGGTCGGGTTCCAGGAACACCGCGCGGCCGGCGACGTCCAGGGTGAGCAAAGGGTGGTCCACCAGCGCGGGACGGTCCACGGCGCGCAGCAGCCCACGGGTACGCGCGTGCCGCGCGGTGAGCGTGTCGTCCGCGTCCTCGCCCAGGTCGTCGTACCCGGCGTCGGCGGCGGCCGGGCCCAGCGCGCCGGCCAGCACCGCGCGCAGCAGGGCGCAGCCGTCGGCCTTGAGCATCGCCTCGAAGCTGTTGCCGCGGGCCAGCGCGAACCGGGACTGCCCGAACGTGCCCGGGAATCCGACGCGCTCGGCCAGGCGGGGCTTGTCGATCCCGGCCGCGTCCAGCACGGCACGGCGGGTGCAGCCGGGGTTGCCGGTCAGCGCGGCGACGGTGCGGGCGTTGTGCCGCCGGGGCGGCGTGGCACCGCGAATCCGATCCAGGACGTCCTCCCGTACCGGCCCGCCGGGGGTCCGGCTGGGTGTTGCGGTCCCGGCAGCCTCATCGGTGCTCACCCGCGGCCCCGGGGCGCGATCCCGAACAGCCGCTGCCGCTCGTCGAGCCGGGCTGCGCGGGCGGCGGCGGCGTCGCGTACGGGCAACTCGGCGGCGACGGCCGCCGTCAGCCGGCCGTCGGCGAGCGCGGCCCGGGCGGCCCCGGCCAGCGCGGCCGGTTCGAGTACGTCGTGCGCCTCGGCGCCGCCCGGCACCGCGTCGGCGAGGCGCCGCAGAAGGCGGGCGGCGCCCGGGGCCGGTCGCGGGGCGGCGGCGACGAATTCGGCGACCCGGATCACCCGGGTCAGGGTGGCCGCGCGGCGGGCCGCGGGCAGGGCGAGGCGGTCGGCCACCGGCCAGGTGGAGAGCGTGGCGAGGCCGGGCGCGGGGGCAAGCTCGGCGTCCAGGCCGGGGCAGATCCGGTACGGCCGTTCCCGCCCGTCGGCGTGCTCGCGCTCCTCCCGGCGGAGCAGCTCGGCGAGGCCGGACACGGAGAGGTCGGAGTCGAACAGTGCGGCGTGCACGTCGACGAGCAGCCGGGGCGGGGTCGGTGAGCCGAGCAGGAGCAGGGCGTGCTGGGCCTGGTCGCGGGTGCTCGGCAGGGTGCACTGGCGGGTCATCGGGGGCCGCTCTCGTCGGGGGTGTCGGCGCGGATCGACTCTAGATCCTCGTACGCGCGGCGGCCACCGGACGGACGACTCACCACATTTCACCCACCTGAGGCGAATAAAACCCGCATATCGGACGAAGGCCAGCTTCCGCGCTACGTTCGGGGGTATGCCGAAGGCCATCTGGAACGACGAGATCATCGCCGAGAGCGACGACACCGTGGTTGTCGAAGGCAATTGCTATTTCCCGCGCTCATCGCTGCGGGAGGACCTGATCCGGCCCTCCGACACCCATACCGTCTGCCCGTGGAAGGGCAAGGCCTCGTACTACACCCTTGAGTCCGGGGGACACGTCACCGCCGACGCGGTCTGGTACTACCCGGATCCCAAGCCCGACGCGAAGGCGGTCCGCGACCGGGTCGCGTTCTGGAAGGACGTCAAGGTCGTCACCTGACACCGGCGCACGCGCTCATCGCGGTGGCTCGCTCACGGAATGCGGGGGCTCACGAGATCCGGGGGTGAGCCTCCTCGATGGCGGACACCTCCAGGTAGTCCAGCATGTCGCGCTGCTCCTGCGGGCCCAGCGCGCCGAACGCCTCGTACGCCGCGGCCCGCGCGTGCGGTGTCTCCGCCGCCAGCAGCGCGATGATCGCCGACCAGGCCAGCGACACCCGGTCGAACAGCCGGGCCTGGCGCAGCGACGTGAGCCGGCTCAGCATCCCCACCTTGGTCGCCGCGTCGTCGTCGTGCGGAACCCGGTCGCACAGCTCGAACAGCGCCTTGCCGCGGTACGGGTGTTCCGCCTCCACCAGGCGGGTCAATTCGGCGTTGTCCATCTGCTCCACCGGCGGGGCCGGGCCCCGGCGCGGCAGCGGCGGATTCTCCGCGGAGCCAGGCTGCACCGGCATGTCGTCAGCGGGCACGGCTGTCCCGTCCGCTCTCGAAGCCCACGCCCGGCACCTGGTGCGGCAGCGTGGGGCGGTTGTGGAACGTCGGGAAAGGGCGCGGCGCGGGCATCGCGGGCGCGTCATCGATCTCGTCCAGCACGTCGCCGTCCGGCGCGTCGACCCCGAAGCGGCGGGCGAAGCTTTCCAGCACCGCCTTGCCGGTCTCGGTGCCCGCGCCCACGGTCTGCGCCACCGCGTCGGCGACCTGCCCCACCAGGGCAGCCTGGGCACGCCGGACGGCCGCCATGATCTGCTCGGCCAGGTCCGCCGCGGGCAGGCGCCGCACGCGGTCGTCGAGCTCCAGCCCCACGACCGCCCCGGAACCGGCAACGGTCACCCGGATCGCGCCGTCGTCACCGGCGGCCGACGCGGTCAGGGCCGCCAGCCGGTCGGCCAGCGCCGACACCCGGTCGGCCACGGCGGCCTTCGCCCCGGGCGGGCCGGGGTCCGGCTCGCTCCCCGAGCGGACCGCGTCCGCCGGGGCTTCGAGATTTCGACCCAGCACGGTTTGTCCTCCGATGCCGACTTTCGCGGTGTTCGCGTTCTATGAGATCACGGCGACGCAAACCCTAGCCAGCCCCGGTCCACCCGGCACCGCCCGGGGGTCACCCGACCCGACGACGCCGTAACCTAGCGGCAACGCATCGATCGTTGCCGGTCGGCGTCGGGAAGCCGACACCGGCCGCGGGGACGACAACGAGAGCAGGTGTACGTGGATCTGGGCCGCCCGGACGAGGACGTGCAATGGCGCTCCGTCATGATCGACGTCTCCGGACTGTCGCTCGCCGACCTCGCCGCCGCGGTGCCACCCGAGGGCACGGACTCCGCACTCGCCCACTGCCTGCGCCGGCTCGCCGACGACCTCGACGGCCCCGGTGAGCCGATCGCCGGGTTCAATTCCGCGATCTGACCACGGTGTCCCCGTTCGCCCCGTACGTCCTCAGCGACGTCGCACTCGCCGCCCTCGGCGCCGGCCGCCCCGCCCCCGGCACCCTCGCTCTGCTACGCCGCGCCCAGCTCAGCCGGCACCTGCTCCTGTTGCGCGAGATCGCCGCCGCCGACCCCGGCGCCGCCGAACCGTACGCGGAACTGGCCGCCGCCGAACACGCCGACCCCACCGCGGTCCGGCGGCTGCTGGCCCGCCCGATGGTGGGCCTGTGGGCGGCCGACTGCCTGACCCGGCTGCGTGCCGGCACCCCCGCGGCCCAGGCCGGGGTGGCCCGCCTCGCCGAGCTCGCCGCCCACGCCCGCTCCGGGCCCGGCACCCCGAACGGCCCCCGGCACACGCGGCCCCCGGCACACGCCGGCGCCCGCACGGCAGACCGGTCCGCCGGCCTCGATCCACCCGGACGGCTCCTCCGGGCCACCCACGACGGGCTGACCCTGACCGTGCACCTGGAGGACGGCGACCCGGCGCGATCCGGGTTCGGGCTTGTCCCCGTCGAGCCCCTGTCCGACGCCGAGGCCGCGCACTGGGGCGACTGCCTCACGCACGCCTGGCGGCAGCTCGTCACCCGGCACCGCGATGCCGCCGAAACCCTCGCCGCCGTCCTGGGCTGTGTGGTCCCGGTCCAGCCCGATCCCGCCGCCCGCGGGATCAGCGCGACCTCCACGCACGCGTACGGGGCCGTCGCCATGTCCACCCCGGCCGACCCGGCGGCGCTCGCGGTGGGTCTGATCCACGAGACCCAGCACAGCATCCTCAACGCCGTGCGGTACCTGTTCGAACTGCACACCGGGCCGCAGACCCCGGGCTACTCGCCGTGGCGCGACGACCCCCGCCCGCCGTCGGGGCTCCTGCACGGCGCGTACGCGTACCTGGCGGTCACCCGGTTCTGGCGCGCCGAGCCCGGGCGGGCGGCCCGCTTCGAGTTCGCCCGCTGGCGGGCGGCGGTCGCGGACGCGGCCCGCCGGCTGCTCGCCTCGGGCGGGCTGACCGCGGCCGGCGCCCGGTTCGTGGCCGCGCTGCAAGCCGAGGTGACCCCGTGGCTGTCCGAACCCGTGCCCGCGGACGTCGCCCGGCTGGCCGCCGGGGCCAACACCGACCACCGGGTGCGCTGGCGGCTGCGCAACCTCACGGTCGAGCCCGCCGCTGCCGCGGCGCTGGCCGACGCGTGGCGCCGCACCCTGCCCCCGCCGCCCCTGCCCGCGGCGGTGCCGCGTCCCGCCGGGAGCAGGGCGCTGGAATCCAGCGCCCGCCTCGACCTCGCCCACCAGCGGTGCCGCGCCGAGGACAGCGCCGAGGCGGCCACCGGCGACGCGGCGACCCTTCCCGGGGCGACGGCCGCCGACCTCGCCTACGTGCGCGGCGACACGGACGTGGCGCGGCGGGCGTACGCCGAGGCCGTACGGTCCGATCCGGGCGGCCACGACGCGTGGTCAGGCCTCGCCCTGGTGTGTGATCCGCCCGCCCTGCGCGAGCGGCCGGAGGTCGTGGTCGCGGCGTTCCGCGCGCTCGGCGACAGCTCAGCGGACCCGGTGACGTTCGCCACCTGGGTGAATTCCTAGATCTTTTGCTCATGTCGGACCCTGCCGCACCGATGAGGGGCCCGTTGGAGGTGAGCCATGGTCCCGACCGGGAAGGCGTTGACCCGCATTCGGCGCGGTGTCGACGACGCGATGGTCTTCGCGTCGCTGGTGCTGCTCGCCTGGCCTGCACTGGCCCGCGATGACCTGGGGTGGCTGTTCGTCACCACGGCGGCGGCAGTGGTGGCAGCGGTCGGCGTCGCGATCATCGTGGTGGCCACGCGCAAGCCGCTGGTGCGTTACGCACCGCCGGTCGCCGCGGCCGTCATGGCGACGCTGTTCACGTACGGGCACGACACGATCAGTGTCGGCATGGTCCGCGCGACCATCGGTGTCGGCGCGATCGTCCTGCTGCGCCAGCTTCTCGGCGCGCACACCAACGCCGTGCTGGTCCGTGACCTGACCCGGCAGCGGGCCATCCTCGCCTCGCAGGCCTACCGTGACCCGTTGACCGAGGTGGGCAACCGCCGGATGTTCATCGAGCACGCCTCCGACGCGCTCGCCCGGGCCGGCGACACCATCACCTCCGTGATCCTCGTCGACCTCGACGGCTTCAAGGACATCAACGACGCGTACGGCAACGCCGTCGGCGACGAGATGCTGCGGGCCGCCGCCGAGCGGGTCAACGCGAACGTCCGCTCCAACGACGCGGTGTCGCGGCTGGGCAGCGACGAGTTCGCGGTGCTGCTGCCCCGGCTCGCCGACGACCTGATCGCCGACGGGGTCGCCAACCGGATCCTGCGCGACCTGGCGCAGCCGCTGGAGATCGACGGCCACCTGCTGACCATCCGCGCCAGCGCCGGCATCGCCCTGACCCGCGGGTCGGACAGCGCGGTCGACGAGGTCATGCGCGAGGCCGACCAGGCGCTGTACCAGGCCAAGGCCGAGGGCCGTGGCGTCGCCCGGCGGTTCGACCCGGCGCAGTTCGCCGCGGCCGAGCAGCGTCGCCGCGACGAGGCCGAGGTGCTGCGTGCCCTCGACAACCACGAGTTCGAGGTGTACTACCAGCCGATCGTCGACCTGGACGGCGAGCACACCGTGGGTGTGGAGGCGCTGGTGCGCTGGCGTCACCCCGAGCGCGGCGTGCTGCCCCCGGGCGCGTTCCTGGAGCTGGCCGAGTCCATGGGCGTCGTGCCGCGGCTCGGTGGCTGGGTGCTGGAGCAGGCCTGCATGCAGGCGGCCGAGTGGCAGCGCCAGGTCCCCGGCTTCGAGCTCAACGTGAACCTGTCCGCGAGCCAGCTCGGCAACCCGGACCTGGTCGACGAGGTCCGCGGCGTGCTGGAGCGTTCCGGCCTGACCCCGTCGCTGCTCGTGCTCGAACTGACCGAGTCGGTCGCCCTGACCGACCTGGTCGAGTCGGCCCGGGTGCTCGGCGCCCTGAAGTCGCTGGGCGTACGCATCGCCCTGGACGACTTCGGCACCGGCTTCTCGTCGCTGAGCCACCTGGCCGCGCTGCCGGTCGACGTGGTCAAGATCGACCGGTCGTTCGTGCAGGCCATGGCGGAGACTGCGGGTGCTTCCGTGGCCGAGGCCGTGCTGCAGATCGCCCGTACGTTCGATCTGGCCCCGGTCGCCGAGGGTGTCGAGGACGCCTCGCAGGCGGACCGGCTGCGCGAGCTGGAGTGTGCGCAGGCGCAGGGCTACCACTTCGCCCGGCCGATGCCCGCCGCGGACATGACCGCGCTGCTGCAGCGGCAGTCCGCCGGCCTGTCCCTCTGACCCGGCGCCCGGCCGTTCCCCGGCCGGGCGTCGGTTGTCGCGAGGCCGTCACAGCGGTGGCGGCTCGATCTCCGTTTCCAGACGGCGGCCCGCGGCCGCCGCGGTCATCACGGGATGCTGGTCGCCGTACGCCTTGGTCAGCTCGAGCAGGGCGAAGCCGCGTCCGGTGTCGTCGCCCGCATCCAGCGCGAGGTTGAACGCGCACGCCAGAGTGTCCGGGTGATCGGCGCCGCGGACCCGTCCCGACCGCACCCACGTGTCCGCGCCGACCTCCCGGGCCCGCTGCGCCTCGCCGGTCGCGTGCAGATCCGCGGCCAGCCCGTTGGCGCAGCACAGGGTGAACGGATGGTCGTTGCCCACGCTGCGGCGCAGCCCGCCGAGCGCCTCCTCGCCGAGGCTGCGGGCCTGCTCGTGCCGCCCGCGCGCCCGCTCCACCCCGGCGATGCCGCAGACCGCCGCCAGCGCGAACGGGTGCCCCTCGCCGAGCACGCCGCGATAACCCGCCGCGGCCCGCTCCAGCAGCAGGTACGCCGATTCGAGGTCGCCGGTGTCCCGGGTGCAGTTCGCCAGCGTGACCAGCGCGCCCAGCGTCTCGACATTGTGGTCGCCGAACTTCTGCCGGAACCGGGCGACGCTGTGCTCGGCGAGGTGCCACGCGTGCGACTGCCCTCGGCGGCGGGCCACCATCGCCGCGAACCGGCCCGCCCACAGCACCATCGGATGGTCCTCGCCGAGCCCGTCGGCGCTGGCGCCCGCCAGTACCTCGGCCGCCGCGGCGTAGTCGCCCAACCCGAACATGTCGAACGCCAGCCCCGCCCGCGACGACAGGACCTCCGGGTGACTCTCGACCAGCACGGCCCGCCGGTGGCGCAACACCTGCTCGTCGGTTGCCCGCGCGCCCCGGAAGTCCCCCAGCAGCCGCAGATCCACCGCGAGGTTGTTCGCGCAGCGCAGCGCCACCGGGTAGCTTTCGCCGAACAGCCGCCGATACCGCACCAGGTTGTCCGCGTCGAGCTGGCGGGCCTGGTCGAAGTGGCCCTGGATACGCAGGTCCGCGCCGACGCTGTTCGCGGTGGCCAGGGTCGCCTCGTCGTCGCCGCCCAGCACGTCACGCTGTGACCGCAGGGTGCGCGCGTTCAGCACCCGCGCATCCGCGGTACGCCCGACCGCCCGCAACGCGTTCCCCAGATGGAACGCCGCCAGCAGCGCCTGCTCGTCGGTGTCGCCGAGACTGTCGCGCCAGCGCTGCACCGCCTGAGCAGCCAGGTCCCGGCTGCTGTCGTAGTCACCGCGGGCGAACAGGCACCGGACACAGTTGACCACCAACTGGCGCAGGTCCTCGGCGTCGCCGCCGAGCAGGTCGCAATGCACAAGGTGCGGGATGATCTCGGCGTACCGCGGCCAGTTCGTCGGATCGTCGGGGTCGCCCGGGTCGGCGGCGGCGAGCATCGCCCGGACGATGTCACGCCGGCCGGCGCGCGGCCCGGCCCCGGCTTCGAGCTGCTCGGCGAGCATGCTCCGCACCAGCGGGTGCACGGTCAGATGCTCGCCGGGCGGGTCCAGTTCGGCCAGGCCGTACCGGCCGATCAGGCGCATCGCGGCCTTCAGCCGCCGCTCGACCCGCACGGCCCGGGCCAGCTCCGGGGGCAGGTCCAGGCCGCGGGCCGCCCACAGCAGCCGCCACGACACGGGAGCGCAGGCCAGGTACGCGCACAGCTCCAGCACCTGCACGGCGGCCGGGGACGCGGCCCGCAGCGCATCCGCCGCGAGGCTCCACGCCACCCGCGCGGGGTCGGGCTCCGGCGCGCCCGCTTCGAGGCCGTCGGCCGCACGTAACTCGGCGGCGCGCTCGTCGTACCGGCTCAGGTACTCGCCGACCGGCCAGCTCGCCGCGGTCTGCACCGCGGCCGCCTGCGCCAGCGCCATCGGCACGTCGGCCAGGCGCGCGGCGATCCGCTCGGCCTCCACGAAGGACAGTTCCGGCGTACGCAGCCGCAGGAAGTCCACGCTGTCCGCCCGGTCGAACACCGGCACCGCCACGGCCTGGGCGAGCTCCGAACTCCACCGCGGATCGCGTGCCGTGACCAGCACGTGCCCCGCCCCGCCCGGCAGGTACGGCGTGATGTCCTCGGGCTGGTTCGCGTTCTCGAACACGACCAGCCAGTCCCGGTACGGCTCGCCGTTGCTCAGCGCGTCGCGGACCGCGCACAGCGTCCGGTTGATGTCACGCGCCTCCGGCAGCCCGAGGCGGGACGCGAGCCCGACCAGCGCCGCCCGCATGCCCGCGGCCTGCTCGGCCGGGATCCACCAGACCAGCTCGTACGTCTGGGCGTACCGGTGGGCGTACTCGACGGCGAGCTGCGTACGGCCCGTACCACCGAACCGCTGGTCCGCGGAGGGCAACAACGCCACCGGACCGTTGGCGAGCAGCCCGCGTACCTGGGCGAGAAGGTCCTCCCGGCCCACGAACCGGGGGTTTCGCGGGGGCAGTCCACCCAGGATCGGCACGCGGGCATCCTCCTTGGACGGCGGTCCCGACTACCGTACGTGGGCCGACCGCCACAGGGAAGAAGGAAATGACGCTGCCAGGTCACGGGGTGGAGGCGGTGGCGGCCGGGTACGCCAGCCCGATGCCCGCACCGGCCGGCCCGGCCCCACCGCGTTGCGCCGCACGTTTGCCGGCCAGCAGCATGAGCGACAACAGCGACGCGCCCAGCGCCAGTGCCCCGGCCGTGTACCAGGCGGCGTCGTACGCCCCCAGCCGGTCGCGCACCAGGCCCGCGGCGGTGGCGGCGACGGCGGCGCCGACCTGGTGCGCGGCGAACACCCAGCCGAACACGATCGCCCCGCCGGCACCGAAGTATTCGCGGCACAACGCGACCGTGGGCGGCACGGTGGCGACCCAGTCGAGCCCGTAGAACAGGATGAACACGACCATGCTCGGGTGCGCGGTGGCGGCGAACAACGCGGGCAGCACGAGCAGCGACAATCCGCGCAGCGCGTAGTACGCGCCGAGCAGCAGCCGGCTGTCCACCCGGTCGGTGAGCCACCCGGAGGCGATCGTGCCGGCGATGTCGAACAGCCCGACCAGCGCGAGCAGCCCCGCCGCGGTCGTCTCCGGCATGCCGTGGTCGTGCGCGGCCGGGATGAAATGCGTACCGATCAGGCCGTTGGTGGTGGCACCGCAGATCGCGAAGCCACCGGCGAGCAGCCAGAACGCCCGGGTCCGCGACGCCTGCCGCAGGGCCCGCAGCGCGGCACCCGCGGCACCGCCCGCCCCGGCCACGGCAGGTGCGGGGTTCACCGCCCGGGCCTCGGCCGGCGGGGCGCCGTAGGCGGTGACGCCGAGGTCGGCCGGTGAGTTCCGCAGCCGCCACCACACCAGCGGAACGACGAGCAGGGCGGCGCTCGCGACGGTCAGCGCGGCGGTGCGCCAGCCGTGATCGGCGGTGAGGCGCGCGAGAACCGGCAGGAAGATCAGCTGCCCGGCGGCACCCCCGGCGGTGAGGACACCGGTGACCAGGCCGCGGCGTTGCACGAACCACCGGTTGGTCACGGTGGCCACGAAGGCGAGCGCCATCGACCCGGTGCCGAGCCCGACCAGTACGCCCCAGCAGAGCACGAGCTGCCAGCTCGCATTCATCAGTACGGTGAGCCCGCTGCCCGCCGCGACCAGCAGCAGCGCGCCCATCACGACGCGGCGGATGCCGAACGCGTCCATGAGCGCGGCGGCGAACGGGGCGGTGAGGCCGTACAGCAGCAGGTTGACCGAGACGGCCGCGGAGATCGTGGCGAGCGACCAGCCGAACTCGTCGTGCAGGGGGCGCAGCAGCACGGACGGGGTGGCCCGGAAACCGGCGGCGCCGACCAGCGCCACGAACGCGACGGCGGCCACGGCCCAGGCGGGGTGGATGCGGTGTTTGGTCACCGTTCGAGTCTGCGAATCTTCGGTCGCCGAAACGAGTGGCCCGGAGGCCATCATGCGCAAGAATCGAGCCATGACGCATGCGGTCGCCGTCCTGGCCCTCGACCATGTGATCGCGTTCGATCTCGGCGTACCCACGCAGGTCTTCCACGCCGCCCGCGACGCCGACGACACCCGCCGGTACGCGGTGACGATCTGCTCCGAGGGCGGCCGGCCGGTGCGCAGCACCGCCGGCTTCGCGGTGCTGCCGGATCACGACCTGACCGCGCTGTCCACGGCCGACACCGTGATCGTTCCGGGGGTGGGCGGCGGCAGCCCGGTGACCGAGGGCACGGTGAGCGCCGCGGTGGCCGAGGCGCTGCGGGCGGCACACGCGCGCGGCGCCCGGGTCGTGTCGATCTGCACCGGGGCTTCCGTGCTGGCCGCGGCCGGGCTGCTGGACGACCGCCCTGCGGCGAGCCACTGGGCGTGGGCACGGCGGCTGCGCGCGCTCTACCCGCGGGTCCGGTGGGACTTCGAGGTGCTGTTCATGGACGACGGCGACGTACTCAGCTCGGCCGGGGTGGGTGCGGGCATCGACCTGTGCCTGCACCTGATCCGCAGTGATCACGGCAGTGAGATGGCGAACCGGGCGGCCCGCCGGTGTGTGGTGCCGCCCTGGCGCGACGGCGGTCAGGCCCAGTACATCGAACGACCGGTCCCCGCGGCCGCCGGGTCCGGCACGGAACCGACCCGGGCGTGGGCACTGGACCGGCTCGCCGAGCCGGTGACCTTGGAGGAGATGGCCGCGCACGCCCAGATGAGCGTGCGCACGTTCACCCGGCGGTTCCGGGCCGAGACGGGCCTGAGCCCGGCGCGCTGGCTGCTGCAACAGCGGGTGGCGCACGCGCGGCTGCTGCTGGAGTCCACCGACCTGGCCGTCGACGCGGTGGCCCGGCGCTGCGGCCTGGGCAGCGCGAGCGCGCTGCGCCAGCACCTGCACGCGGCCATCGGGGTCGCCCCGTCTGCCTACCGCAAGACGTTCCGCCGGTCCGGGGCGGCCGCCGCGACAGGCCCGGGCGATGCGGCGGGGGCCGCTTAGCGGGCGGGGGCCGCGGGCATTACCAGCGAAACACGCGCGGCCCGGGGAAACGAACACCGGGCACCAGAGCAGGACGTGACGCCCACCGCAGTCGGATGGCAAGGCCGCCGCTCAGTTCGGCGTACGGGTGTCCGATGGGACAGACGTACACCCTCTTCGCTTTCGTTTTCGTCCCCGGGGATGACATGGATCAGACGTTCCGACCGCTGCTCGACGCGCTGAAGCAGATCGGTGTCGATCCGCATGCGGTCGACGCCGCGGCGGAGGAGGCCCAGCGCAGTGGCCGATCCGTCCGGGCCGTCCTGATCAACGACCAGGTGGTCACCGAGGAGCAGCTGACCGAGGCCGCAGCGGCCTCATTCGGGCTCAAGACGCTCGACCTGGTCGGTTTCTCCCCCGACCCGGCCGCGCTCAAGCGCATCCCGCTGCCGGTCGTGCTGCGCCACCGCGTACTCGGCCTGATGATCAACGACGGCGAGCTGACGGTCGGCGTCACCGACCCCGGCGACGTCGTGGCCATGGACGACGTGCGCGCGGCCACCGGCATGTCCGTACGGTGCGTGCTGGTGCAGCGCAGCGAGGTCCGCCGGATCATCGAGCGGCTCCAGCGCGAGGCCAGCGACCTGGGCGACTTCAGCGACGAAGCGGCGGACGACGCCGCGGGCATGACCGCGCAGGCGACCAGCGTCGAGGACGCGCCGATCGTGCGCTACGTCAACAACCTGATCGAGCAGGCCGTCCAGAACCGCGCCTCCGACCTGCACCTGGAGCCGACCGAGGACGAGATGCGGGTCCGGTACCGCATCGACGGCGTGCTGCACGAGGTGGACACGGTCCCGCGCGGTGTCATGGCCGCGCTCACCTCCCGCATCAAGATCATGTCGGGTGTCGACATCACCGAGAAGCGGATCCCGCAGAACGGCCGCATCACCGCGCTGATCCGGGACCGCACGGTCGACCTGCGGACCGCCACCCTGCCGACCGTGTGGGGCGAGAAGATCGTGCTCCGGGTGCTCGACACCGGCGGCATCGACCTGGACATGAACAAGCTCGGCTTCACCGAGCACAACCTCACCCGGTTCGCCGAGTCGTTCACCAAGCCGCACGGCATGGTCCTGGTCACCGGCCCGACCGGTTCCGGCAAGTCCACCACGCTGTACGCCACGCTGGGCCGGATCAGCAAGCCGGAGATCAACGTGATCACGGTGGAGGACCCGGTCGAGTACCGGCTGCGCGGCATCAACCAGGTCCAGGTGAACACCAAGGCCGGGCTGACGTTCGCGGCCGTGCTGCCCGCGATCCTGCGTACCGACCCGGACGTGGTGCTGATCGGTGAGATCCGGGACGGCAACACCGCGCAGATCGCGGTCGAGGCGTCGCTGACCGGTCACCTCGTGCTCTCCACGCTGCACACCAACGACGCCCCCGGCGCCGTGACCCGGCTCACCGAGATGGGGATCGAGCCGTTCCTCGTGGGCTCGTCGCTGGACGCCGTACTCGCCCAGCGGCTGGGCCGGCGGCTGTGCGACTGGTGCAAGGAGGCGTACGTCCCGGAGGCCGAGGAGCTGGAGGCCGCGCGGTGGCCGTACCAGGACCTGGCCGTGCCGGAGGCGCTGTACCGGCCGAAGGGCTGCCGTAACTGCGCCAACACCGGCTACCGGGGCCGGATCGCGCTGCACGAGGTGATGCCGGTCTCCCCCGAGATCGAGTCGCTCACCATCCGCCGGGCCTCGGCGGGCGAGATCCGCGAGGTGGCCGTCGCCCAGGGCATGTACGACCTGCGCGCGGACGGCCTGGCCAAGGCAGCCGGTGGCCTCACTTCGGTCCGCGAGGTCATGCGCGTCGCGATCTGACCCTCGGTCACCACACAGCGTCGCGTTGTTGTGACCCTGTGCATCCGGGTCGCGAATCGTAGCCCAACCAGTGCCACAGTGCGCCCAATTCGGTCTTTAAGGGCTCTAAAGCGGCCCTCCACCTTGCCGAATGTGTGGGCGTCAGTCCCTCCGCAGAGATTGTCGGTACCGCGCTATGCACACGCTCGACCAGGGCGCCGCCCCCTACGCCGCGCCGGCCGAACCGGCCTACGACGGCTCCGGCGACCTGGCGGTGCTCGACCAGATGCTCCGCATGCTTGTCGAGTCGCGCGGCTCCGACCTGCACCTGACGGTCGGCTCGCCCCCGATGATCCGCGTGGACGGCGGCCTGCGACCCCTACCGGGGTACGGCAAGCTCAACGCCGCGGACACCGCCCTGCTGGCGCGTGCCGCGCTGAACCCGAAGCAGTGGGACACGTTCCTGCGCGAGAAGGAGCTCGACTTCGCGCACAGCATCGTCGGCGTCTCCCGGTTCCGCGGCAACATCTACGTGCAGCGCAACTCGTTCGGCGCGGTGTTCCGGGCCATCCCGCACAAGATCAAGCCGCTGGACGAGCTGGGCATGCCCGACTCCGTGTCCCGGCTGGCGTACCTGCCTCGTGGGCTCGTGCTGGTGACCGGCCCGACCGGTTCCGGCAAGACCACGACGCTCGCCTCGGTGCTGGACCTGGCCAACCGCAGCCGGTCCTCGCACATCATCACGATCGAGGACCCGATCGAGTTCCTGCACCCGCACAAGCGCAGCATCGTGAACCAGCGCGAGGTCGGCGCGGACACCGAGACGTTCGCGAGCGCACTCAAGCACGCTCTGCGGCAGGACCCGGACGTCATTCTCGTCGGTGAGCTCCGTGACCTGGAGACCACGTCGACCGCGCTGACGGCCGCGGAGACCGGTCACCTCGTACTCGCGACGCTGCACACGCAGAGCGCGACGCAGACGATCGACCGCGTCATCGACATCTTCCCCCCGCACCAGCAGCTGCAGATCCGTGCCCAGCTCGCGGCCAGCCTCCAGGGCGTGGTCACCCAGGCGCTGGCGCCGCGGGCCGACGGCAAGGGCCGTGTGGTGGTGTGCGAGATCCTCACCGCCACCCCGGCGATCCGCAGCCTCATCCGCGAGGGCAAGTCGCACCAGATCCCGTCGTTCATGCAGGCGGGCGCGAACGACGGCATGTTGGCGTTCGACCAGCACCTGGCAGACCGGGTCCGGGAGGGCCTGGTGTCCCTGGACGCGGCTCTGGAGATCTGCCACTCCGCGGAAGAGCTCAAGCGACTCATCGGACGGATGTGATCTGATGCCAGCGACGAAGACCTACCAGTACAGCGGCATCGACTCTCATGGCCGCAAGACCAAGGGCACGGTCGAGGCCGCCAACGAAGCCGCGGCGACGAACCTGCTGCGCCAGCGCGGCGAGGTGCCGCTGGAGCTGACCCAGGCCGGTCAGGGCCTCAGCCGGGAGCTGAGCATCCCGGGCCTCGGCGGCCGGATCAAGCTCAAGGATCTCGCGGTCTTCTCGCGGCAGTTCGCCACGATGACCGCGTCGGGCATGTCGCTGCTGCGGTCGCTGTCCATCCTGGAGGAGCAGACCGTCGTTCCGGCGCTGAAGAAGGCGGTCGGCGAGGTCCGCGCGGATGTCGCGGGTGGTGTTTCGCTGTCGGCGGCGATGGCCAAGCACGAGAAGGCGTTCCCGCGCCTCATGATCGCGATGGTCCGGGCCGGCGAGGCCGGCGGTATGATCGACCGCGCCCTGGAGCAGATCGCGATCAACCTGGAGAAGGACACCGCGCTCCGCGGCAAGATCAAGAGCGCGATGACGTATCCCGCGATCGTGCTGGGGTTCACGTTCGTCCTGATCGGCGCGGTATTGAAGTTCATCGTGCCGATCTTCGAGGGGATGTTCAAGAACCTCGGCGGCGAGCTGCCCGCGATCACTCAGTTCCTCGTGGACGTCAGCCACAACCTGCCGTGGATCGGGCCGATCTTCCTGGTCGTCACGATCGGCGGCACGCTGACGCTGAAGCACCTGATACGTACGCGCGAGGACGTGCGGCTCTTCATGGACAAGCTGAAGCTGCGCCTTCCGGTGTTCGGCTCGCTGTTCCGCAAACTCGCGATGAGCCGGTTCTCCCGCAACCTGGGCATGCTGCTCAACGTCGGTGTGCCGGTCATGCAGGCACTCGCCGTGGTCGGCGAGACCGCCGGCAACGAGGTCATCAACGTCGCCATGCGTGACGTGCAGTCCGCCGTACGCGACGGCCAGCCGATGTCCACCGCACTGCGCCTGCACAAGATCTTCCCCGAGATGGTCACCCAAATGATCGAGGTCGGAGAAGAAAGCGGTCAGATCAGTCAGATGCTCGACAAGGTTGCCGACTTTTATGACCGGGAGGTCGACAGCGCAGCCGAATCGCTGACCGCCGCCATCGAGCCAATCATGGTCCTCGTCATGGGAGCCGTGGTCGGCGGAATGGTGATCTGTCTCTACCTTCCGATGTTCACCATCTACCAGAACATCCAGAGCAACTGACGCTCTGGAGCTCGGCTGCGGGTCCCCAGCCCGCAGGCACCGCCCACCACCCACCCCACTGCACGGAGGCAATACCCATGCGAGACACCATCAAGCGGCTGCGCGCAGCGAAGGGCGACGAGGGCTTCACCCTCATCGAGCTCCTGGTCGTCGTGGTCATCATCGGCGTCCTGGTCGCGATCGCGGTGCCGGTCTACCTGAACTACCGCCAGGGCGCAGCCGACAAGTCCGCCCAGTCCGACGTCCGCGGCGCGATCAGCACGATCGAGCAGTACTACACGGACAACGGCAACGCCTACCCGACCACGCCGGCCGGCAAGCAGGCCGCGAGCTTCAACCTCGGCACCGCGACCGGCACGACCTCGCTGGTCACCCTGTCCGACAAGACCGAGCTGACCTACGTCGGCACCGCCTCGTCGTACAAGGTCTGCGCGCACAACACCGGCGGCAGCGGCAAGGTCTACTTCTACGACAGCACCAAGGGTGGCTCCGTCTCCGTGCCGACCCCCGCGGTCAACATCGCCACCTGCTCCTGACGCACTTCGACCGGGTGGCGCCGTCCCTGCGCCACCCGGTCGCCCACACCCACCGCGAGCGAAAGGAGACCCGCCATGCCGCAGCCGCTGCTGCTCAGCATCGTCGGCCTCCTCGGGCTCGCGGTGGGTTCGTTTCTGAACGTCGTCATTCACCGCGTTCCGCGCGGTGAGTCACTGATCAAGCCGGGATCGCACTGCCCCCAGTGCAGTTCCGCGGTACGCCGGCGGCACAACCTGCCCGTACTCGGCTGGATGCTGCTGCGTGGCCGGTGCGCGGACTGCGCGGCACCGATCAGCGCCCGTTACCCGCTCGTCGAGGCGGGCACCGCGGCACTGTTCGTGGCGGTGGCGGCCCGATTCGGCTGGTCGTGGGAACTGCCCGCGTACCTCTACCTGGCCGCCATCGCGGTCGCGCTGGCCGCGATCGATCTGGACGTGCTGCGCCTGCCCGACCAGATCGTCCTGCCGTCGTACGGCGTCGCTCTGGTCCTGCTGACGCCCGCCATGATCGCCGAGCACAGCTGGTCCGCCGGGTTTCGCGGCCTGGCCGCCGCACTCGTGCTGTACGGGTTCTACCGGCTGCTGGCCACGGTCCCCCGCGGTATGGGCTTCGGCGACGTGAAGCTCGCCCCGCTGCTCGGCTTCTACCTGGGCTGGCTCGGCTGGAGTTCCGTCGCGGTCGGCGCCTTCGCCGGCTTCCTGCTCGGCGGCGTGGTCGGCGCGGCCCTGCTGGTCACCCGGCTCGCGAGCCGCAAGACCCGCATCCCGTTCGGCCCCTACATGCTTGCCGGCGCGTTCCTCGCGGTCTTCGCGGCAGCGCCGATCTCCCACTGGTATTCGTCCCTGCTCGGCCCCGCGGTCTGAGCGAAGTTCTGAGCGAAGAGAGGAAACCGATGGCTGGCGTCAATCCGATCGGGCTGGACATCGGCTCGTCGTCCATCCGAGCCGTGGAGGTACGTCGCGGCAAGGAGGACCACACGCTCACCAACTTCGGCCAGATCCCCCTGCCCCAGGGAGCCGTGCAGGCCGGGGTCGTGCAGGACCCGCTCGCGGTCACCGCGGCGGTCAAGCAGCTCTGGGCGGCGTGCAAGTTCGACACCAAGCGGGTCGTGCTCGGCGTGACCAACCCGCAGCTCGTCGTCCGCGAGGTGTCCGTGTCCAACCTGCCGCCGAAGGAGATGCAGAAGTCGCTGCCGTTCCAGGTGCGCGACATGCTGCCCCTCGCGGTGGAGAAGTCGCTGCTGGACTTCTACCCGCTCGAAGAGGCGGGCGACAACCCGACCGTACGCGGGCTGCTGATCGCCGTACCCAAGGAGGCGGTGCTCACCGCCGTTCAGGCCGTGGAGAAGGCCGGCCTGCGGGTCCAGGGTGTCGATCTGGCCTCGTTCGCCCTCCTGCGGGCTGCCTCACGGCTCGATGCGCAGGTCGAAGCGATCGTGGACATCGGCGCCGAGGTGACCAGCGTGGTCGTGCACGCGGACGGCGAGCCGCTGTTCGTGCGTACGGTGCCCCGCGGCGGCGCGGAGGTCACCCGGAGCATCGCCGAGCGGCTCGGCGTCGACGCGGCCGAGGCGGAAGCCATCAAGTGCCGTTTCGGGCTGCACGGCAACGAGCGCCCGGACAGCGCGACCGCGGTGTCCGACGCGATCCGCCCGCTGGTGAACGAGCTGCGCAGCTCATTCACGTACCTCGCCTCCGGTGAGCGCCAGAAGCAGGTCACGCGGGTGGCGCTGTGCGGCGGGAGCGCGCTCATGCCCGGCCTGGCCGAACACGTACAGGAACAGCTGCGCGTCGCCGTGATGTACGCCGACAACGCTGGTCGCCTGCGCGACACCCGCAAGGCCCAGCCGCGCGGGTTCGACATCTTCGTGCCGTCGGCAGCGGTGTCGATCGGCCTGACCCTCGGAGCGGCAGCCTGATGGCGACCACCCTGATGCCCGTCGACCCGCAGGCCAGCCCGCTGCGGGCCACCCGCCTGCTCACCATCACCGCGAACCTGCTGCCCGAGGAGGTCGTCGCGAGCCGGCGGGCACGTCGTGCCCGCACCGCGGTGCTCGGCGCACTCGTCGGCGTCGTCCTGCTGCTGGGGGGATGGTTCCTGCACGCCCAGCACGAGACACGCACCGCCGACCGGGAACTGGCCGACGCCAAGGCGCAGGTCGAAGACCAGAAGCGGAAGCAGGCGAAGTACAGCAAGGTCGTCGACGTGCAGGCGCAGACCACGATGATCGTGGGGCAGCTCAAGGCCGTCATGGCCGACGACCTGCCGTACACGACGCTGATGGACACGCTGCGGCACACCGGTACTACGGAGGTGACCGTCTCGGGCATCAGCGCCAAGCTCGATGACGCCCAGACGAAGGCCGGCGCGGCCGCCAAGACGGCGGCACCGGTCACCAGCGCCACCATGGGCACCCTGCAGATCATGGGTACGGCCAAGGACAAGAACGCGGTCGCGAGGTACGTCGACTCGCTCGCCAAGGTGCCGATGGTCGTGAACCCGTTCGTCACCAGCGTCGCGCAGGTCGACGGGGGCGGCGGCGTGCAGTTCAGCCTCAACGCCGACATCCGCAGTACGGCGAGGTGCGGTCGGTTCACCACCCCCTGCAAGAGCACCGGAGGCAACTGATGAACTCCCGTCACGTCGACCGGATCTGGCTTCTCGGCGGAGTGGTGCTCATTGTGCTCTTGACGGTCGCGAGCTGGTTCCTGCTGATCCACCCCACGTACGCGCAGGCCGACGAACGACACGGCGAGGCCGGCGATACGCAGACACAGCTCACCCAGCTCCGGAAGAAGAACTCGGAGCTGGCGGCGGAGGACGCCAAACTGCCGCAGTACCAGGCGAAGCTCGACTCCTACCAGGAGGCGCTGACGTCCGGTTCGGGCATGCCCGACTTCCTGCGCGAGCTGCAGAAGATCGGGGACTCGATGGGCGTCCCGGTGAGCGGCCTCACCATCGCCGATGCCACGCCGGTGGCCGGTGCGACCAACGTCGAGTCCCTCGCCATCACGTTGACGGCGGGTGGCAGCCCAGAGGACCTCAGCGCGTTCCTCACCCGGCTGCAGAATGTCCAGCCGCGAGCGCTGCTCATCGACTCGTCGAACCTGAGCAGCAATGACAAGCCCAATGAGATGACGCTCAACCTCACGCTCAAGGCGTTCGTTTCCGGGCCGGCCAACGAGGTGACCCCGGCCCCGAGCGCGACCACCAAGTAGCGTCAGCCCACGTCGAAGAGGTGGCTCTCCACCTGGGCGCGGTACTCCACATAGATCTGCCGGTACCGTTCCACCGCGCCGCGGCGGTCGCCTGCCTCAAGCAGTTCCAGGATCGCGTCGTGTCCGCGGATCCAGGTGGTCCACAGCTCGCTCTCGGCACCCATCGCGAGGATCCGCAGGGTCCGGGCGACCACGAGGTCGACCATCGACTGCAGTTCCCGGTTGCCGCTGGCCAGAATCACGATCGTGCTGAAGTCTGCGCCGGCGGCGCCGGCAGCCAGCGTGTTGCCGGCGCGCAGCCCTTCGACGAACTCCTTCTGCCGTTGCCGCATCAGGTCGATGTGGGTCTCGGTCAGGTTCTCCACACCCCACTCGAAGCCCGCGCACGCCAGCACGTTCATCACGTCGATGAGCTCCAGCGCGTTCTTCTGGGTGACCTTGGTCACGTGCCGGGTGCGGTTGGGGGCGATGTCGATCAAGCCCTCGACGGAGAGCTGGGCGATGGCTTCCCGGACCGGGGTGATGCTCACCCCTAAGCGGGCGGCCAGTTCGGCGTCCTTGACGAGCGTTCCCGGCGGCAGCTCCCCGGAAATGATCTCGTTACGGAGTTGGCGTACCACGGCCGCGGTGCGTGTCGGCGGGACCGCATAGGTCATACCGAGAGCCTACTCACGGTGACCGACGGGCGGAACCGCACCCGCCGGTGCCACATCGGCTGCCGGTTCCGCGAAGTCCGCGCGGATCTTTCTCAGGTCCGCCGCGGGCAGGTCGATGGGGTCGTCTGAGATGTCGGGACCGCCGTGGCTCCGACGCGACCATCGGACGGAGGGGTATGCCAGCCGGTCGGGCCCGCGCCATCGCGCGACTCTGGACGCGCACTGCGCGCCGGTCGTGCCGTTCGACGCCACCCGCCGACGCGGGCGTCACCATCATCGAGGTGATGGTCGGCCTGGCCATCATCGGTACGGTCATGGCCGCGATCGCGCCGTTCATGGTCAACTCCGTCGTCCTGGTCTCGCAGCAGCGCTGGCGGCAGACCGCCGTGCAGCTCGCCAACGACGCCATCGAGCGCGTCCGGGCGCTCGACCCCCAGACGATGCTGGACGGGCGCGGTAAGCAGACCGCCGAGACCGAGTGGAACACCGCACCCCCCACGGTGGCCGCCGAGCTCACCGACACCGAGTCCGCGTACGACGCCGCGGCCTCGACGTTGCCGACCGACGGGGCGCAGGCGCCGCTGCCCACCGAAGCCGTCGCGACGAAGTTGAACAACGTGACGTACAACCAGCGGTGGTACGTGGGCAGGTGCTGGCAGACCAAGACCGCGGCCGGTGCAGCATCGGGCGCGGCCACGGCCTGCACGAAGACCCACGTCGTCGGCGACTCGTCGTACCTGCCGTACATCCGGGTCGTCGTGTCGGTGGACTGGCCGGCCGCGAGCTGTGCGGGCGGCACGTGCATCGTCGTGGCGTCGACGCTGGCCAGCGTCGCCGACGACCCGCAGTTCGACCTCAACCGCCCGCCGCCGGCCCTGGTCGATCCCGGGACCCAGTACACGTACGAGGGCGACCCGTACACCCTGCAGCTGCTGAGCAGCGGCGGGTGGCCGGCGCTGACCTGGAAGATCACGGGCATGCCCGCGGGGATCCCGTACGACACCGCATCCGGCAGGATCAACCCGCCGATTCCCGGGCCGCCGGTCACGCAGCCCCCGCTTGCCACGGGTACGGCGGGGAGCTGGCCGGTCACGGTGCTCCTGACGGACCGCAAGGGCCAGACGGACACGCTGAACTTCACGCTGAACGTCTACCCAGCGCTGAAGATCACCGATCCCGCCGACCAGACCAGCGACCTCGGCAAGCCCGTGTCCCTGAACGTGGCGACCGCGACCGGCGGGGCGACGCCCCCCGCGCTGACGTGGAAGGCCACCAACCTGCCCACCGGCCTGTCGATCAACTCGTCGACCGGCCTCATCACCGGCACCCCCACGACCGCGCAGAACCAGGACGTCACGATCACCGTCACGGACGGCCGGAACAGGTCGGTGACGACGAAGACGTTCAAGTGGAACATCGTGGTTCCGCTGGCGGTGAACGCCGTCGCCGCGCAGACCGCGCGCATCGGCACCCCCCTGACCCTCACCATGGGCGCAACCGGGGGCGCTACGCCGTACAAGTGGTCGGCGGACATCCTGCCCCCCGGCCTGTCGATGGACTCGGCCGGCAAGGTGACCGGCACGCCCACCTTCGGCACCCGCTACGTCACGACCGTGACCGTCACCGACGCCACGGGCCGGACGGCGACCAACACGATCATCTGGAACATCACCAACGACCAGCCCAGTGACCTGCAGGTGTCCGTACCGAACCCGGCGTCGCCGGACCAGACCACCGCGCTCGGTGCGACCGTGTCGCTGAACGCCAAGTCGACCGGCGGCTCCGGCCAGCAGGTCTGGACGGCCGGCACCACCCTGCCGCCCGGCCTGACGATCAGCTCCAGCGGCGTGATCTCCGGCAAGCCCACCGCCCGCGGCACCTACGCCGTCTCGATCAACGTGACGGACAACTCGAACCGGACCGCGACGCTGATGTTCACGTGGAAGGTGACGTGATGCGCAAGCTGCTGCAGCGGGCCGCGACGCGACGTGACGACGAAGGTCTCTCGCTGATCGAAATGATGGTCACGATGGGCATCATGAGCGTGATCGGGGCGATGTTCACGACCGGAGTCATGCAGGTCTACCGCGCGAACAATCTCTCGGACACCCGCGCCAACGCGCAGAGCCAGCTGCACACCGCGTTCCAGCGATTCGACCGGGAACTGCGCTACGCGTCGTGGATCTCCGAGCCCGGGCCGCCGGTCATCGTCGCCGCCGACCGGAATCGCTACTACGTGGAGTTCGCGGAGTCCGACGCGACCCGGTGCGTGCGGCTGCGCCTGGACACCAAACCACAAGCGGCCCCGAACGGTCAGGACGGCACCGGGGTCCTGTCGTTCATGCGATGGACGATCGACCCCAACACCAAAGCCGTGTTGACGACCGGCCCGTGGACCACCGTGGCGTCGAACATCGTCGTGGCGCCCGGCGAGCCACCGTTCGACCGTCAGGAAGCCGGCACCCAGCCGTACGCGACTGCCGCGCCGTACCCGACGTCCATTGCACCGTCTTACGGCAAGAACTTCAGCACGGCGTTCGACCGGCTGCGGATTCGATTCATGACCAAGCTGGCGGGCAGCGAAACCACGGTGGACACCTCGTTCACGGCGGTGAACACCGACAGCGACTCACACAACGACACCACCAACGCGTGCGGTGCAGGGAGGCCGAGTTGAGGATCGTGCGCTGGTCCGGACCCCGCGAGGACGGCGAGCGCGGCTCGCTACCGCTCGCGCTGCTCCTGACGACGATCGGCCTGGCCGCCACCGCCGCGATGGTGCCGGTCGTGGTTCGCCAGGTCGGCAGCACCCGGACGGTCTCCGAGCGAACGGATGCCATGGAGTCCGCCCGGACGGGCGTGGACGTGGCGCTCGCGCAACTTCGCGGGGCCATCGACGTGACGAAGGCCGGGGCGCCCGAGGCGCTGCCGCCGTGCCTGATGGCAGGCACCAACCCGGACGGCACCAAGTACAAGGTGACGATCACCTACTTCGACGAGTCGGGCACCGCGATGCCCTGCCCGCCGCTGGACGTGCCGACGACGGCAAAGGTTGTCGTGACGGGCACCGGCGACAAGGGTGCATCACCCAGCCAGGGCGCGAAGGACACCCGCACCCTGGAGACGACGTACACGTTCAAGACGACGAACGTCAACATCGACGGCGGCAACATCCGGCTCGACCAGCCGACCAACCCGAAGCTGTGCATGGACGTCGACGCCACGACCAGCAAGAAGCCGACCGTGGGTCAGGCCGTACAGATGCAGCCGTGCATCACCCCGCTGCGCAGCGACCAGACGTTCGCTTACACCCCCGACCTCAACATCAAGCTGATCGGTTCCGAGATCGTCAACCCGGCCGGCCTCTGCCTGGACGCCCCGGTGCCGCACAAGAGCGGCGATGCCGTGACGTTCCAGCCGTGCCTCGGGCGCAAGGCGCGGCAGCAGTGGAGCCTCGACAACAGCTCGAACTTCCAGGGCACCTCGGACGGCGTCAACCTCGACGGCTACTGCCTCAACCTGAAGACCGCGGGGGTCGCGGGCCCGCTCGTGATCGGCAGCTGCGGCGGCACCGCCAACCAGAAGGTGTTCCGGCCGGAGGCCGCCGTGGGTGCGGGCATGGCGTCGGTCGACACCGGGCAGCTCATCAACTACCAGCAGTTCAGCCGATGCCTCGACGTCACCAACCACGACGTCAACATGTCGTACATGATCGTGTGGTTCTGCAAGCAGGCCCCGGACGGCAACGTCTCGTGGAACCAGCGGTGGACCATGCCCGCGATCTCCACGTCGCTCGTCACACCGACGTACGGACGATTCCGGACCACCGGCACCAGCAGTCCCGGCGTCTGCCTGCGCAGCCCGCGCTCCATCGCGGCGAACGCCTACGTGACGGTGACGTCGTGCCCCGCGACGCCCGGCGTCGTGCCGCCCGAGCTGAAATGGATCATGTACGGCGCCATCGACGGCGACAAGACCAGCAGCTACCGCATCGTCGACGTGGACGGCCACTGCCTGACGCCGACCGACCTCACGGTGACGAACCCCGACACGCACACCGACGGTACGGCCAAGGCCAAGGTCACGAACTGCGGTAAATCCTATCTGCAGAAGTGGAATGCGCCGCCGAACTTCGACAAGCAGACGGGGCTTTCCGGCACCAACGAAAAGTAATTCTGATGTCCGACCTCAATTGACTTCGAGGCCGGACAGCAGAATGGGATACGAGTCAGGCGCGGCCCGCCGAGATGGTGACGGGCCGCGCCTGATTTTCGTCAATCCTGGTTGCTGACAGCACCCTTGTCCGCTGCGCCACCGGCGTTGTTGGCGTTGTTCGCCTTGCCGCCTTTGTGCGCGCCCGCGTTTCCGGCGTTGTCGTTCGCACCCTGGTCGTTGCCGTTGTTGTTGGCGCCCTGGTCGTTGCCGTTGTTGTTGGCGCCCTGGTCGTTGCCGTTGTTGTTGGCACCCTTGTTGTTGGCACCCTGGTCGTTCGCGTTGTTGTCGCCGGCGTTCGCGGCGCCGTTGTTGTTGTCGTTGCCCGCGTTGCCCGCGTTCTGGTCCGCCGCCTTCTTGGCGTCGGCCAGGTTGAGGCACGCCTGCAGCAGCGCCTGCTGGGCGGCCGCCACCTGGGCGTCCTGACCCTGCTGACCGGCCGCGTTCTGGTTGGCAGCCCCGGCCGCGTTGCCCTGGTCGGCGCCGTTGTTGTTCTGGTTGTTGTTCTGCTTGTCGGCCGCGTTGCCCTGAGCCGCGGCGTTGCCGTGGCCGTTGGCCGCGCCCTTGCCGGCGCCCTTGGCCGCGGCACGTGCCTTGGCCGCTGCCGCGCGGGCCTTCTTGGCCTGCATGGCACGCATGGCCTTGGCGGCCCGCTTCGCCTTCTTGGCGTTGTCGGCGCGCTGACCCGCCGCATTGCCCTTGCCGGCCGCCGCGTTGTCGTTGCCTGCGGCGTTGTCGTTACCGGCCGCCGCGTTGCCGTTACCGGCCGCTCCGTCCGCGGCGCCCTGGTCGGCCGCGAACGTGTCGCACGCCGTCTCCAGGGCCGCGGCGGACAGTGCCGCCTTGTCCGCAGCGTTCTGGTCGGCAGGGGCCAACTTCTCCCCGTCGCAGATCACGTCACCGCCGTTGACCTGCAGTTGGGCGCACTTCGAGACGTCGAAGTCCTGCCCGTCGACCGTGAGGACCCCGGCCGCCTTGGTGATGGCGTGGTTCTCGCCCGCCGACGCGAACTGCACGCCGGTCACCCCACCGGCCACCAGCACCCCTGCGAAGACTGCGGCGCCGATCAGCCTGCGGTTGTTACCGGAACCTCGTCGCTGTCGCAGTCTCATCACCACTCCTCGTCGTAAACCCGTCGATGCCTGTCACGCACCAGTACGGGACGGCACGCATCAGCGGTTCAAATTCCGTAAAGATGAGCCCGCAATTCAGGGAATCGGGAAATGTGCACGCTCCGCGTCACCACGCGGCAACTCCCCGCATCACTCCACATTGATCAGCGACGCGGAAGCTTCACGCGCCGTGCAAACATCACCGAGCGCGGCCGGGCCGCACCACCAACCACATCGGATGGACGCGACAGCGCTTACAAAAATCGATGAATGCCCGCCATCATCGTGTGGTTGGGGTGGTGTACGGGCCGGGAGCCGGATCCGTTGATCATCAACCGATCGCCGAGACGCTAGCAGCGGATATATCGTCGGCCGGCAGGGCGAATGCCGGGTGCACGGCACAGCCGGACGCTGCACGGAGACCAGCCACGGCAGAGAACGGTCGATCATTTCCGCCACCGGCAGAGCAGGGCACCACCGACCCGGCGGGGGCGCCCTCATCGGGCCTGGCAGGTGGCGTCATCGCCTCGGCGCCCACCGGCCCGGCGGAGCGAGGCCGCCGGCACAGGCTCCGGAACTCCCGCAGGCGGGACCGTCAGCGGCAGGTGCAGAGCAGCAGATTGGGTGAGCCGCGCCCGGCCGAACCGACCTTGCCCCGCGACGCTGCCCGCAGCAGCGCCACCCGGACCGAGCTCGGCTTCCAGTCCCGGTGCGCCGACAACAGCAGCGCGGCCGCGCCGGCCACGTGCGGTGCCGCCATCGACGTACCGGACATGACCTGGTGGGCGTTGTTGCCGGAATCCCAGTCCGACGTGATCGAGTCGCCCGGAGCGAACAGGTCCACGCACCGGCCGTAGTTGGAGAACCGGGCCCGCTGGTCGCTGCGGTTCGTGGCGCCGACGGTCAGCGCGGACGGCTCCCGCGCGGGCGAGTACTTGCACGCGTCGCGCGACGAGTTCCCGGCGGCCACCACGAACGTGATACCGGCGGCAACCGCGCGGCGTACCGCGTCGTCGAGCACCGGGGAGGCCGGGCCGTCGATGCTCATGTTCACCACGGCCGGGCGGGCGGCGTGGCGGGTGACCCAGTCGATGCCAGCAATGATCTTGGCGTAGCTGCCCTTGCCGTTGCAGTCCAGGACCCGCACGGAGACGAGCCGGACGCGCTTGGCCACGCCGTACCGGCTGCCGCCGATCGTGCCGGCCACATGGGTGCCGTGGCCCTCGCAGTCGTCGGCCTTCGCGTCGTTGCCGATGAAGTCCCAGCCGTACCGGGCCCGGCCGCCGAAGTCGCGGTGCTGGATGCGGACGCCGCTGTCCAGGACGTAGACGGTCACGCCGGCGCCGCCGGTCGCAGGGTAGTTGTACGCGCCGGTCAGGCGGCGGGCACGCTGGTCGACGCGGTCCAGGCCCCACGACGGCGCCTGCTCCGCGGCCGAGGCGAACACGTCCTGGTCAGGAGTGACGTACGCCACAGCCGGGTCGGCCGCCAGCCGGGCGGCCGCGGACGGCGACACCTGGGCAGAGAATCCGAGCAGCCCGCTCGCGTACGTCTCGTGCACGGTCCCGCCGACCCGCGCGACGAGCGCGGCGGCGGTCGCGGGCACCTCACCGGGTTTCGCGCCGGGAGCCAGCACGACGAGGAAGTCCTTCAACGCCTGCTGCGGCGTCCGCGTTCCATGCGGACGAGCCACCGCGGCCAGCACACCGGCCAGCGCCGCCACCCAGAGTGCACCCCGGACGACACGACGTGCGTGCTGCATGCAGACCCCTCTCCGACGGCTCGAGAGAAGTCATCGGCGCGGGGTAGGCAACCCTTAGCAAGAATTCCGGCATTTGAGACGCCGCTCGGGGACAGCGGTGTGACCCACGAAACCTACGAACCGGTGCGCCCCGGCCGATCTTTCCGGACGTCAGAGGCACACGACAGGGCCAGGCACGGTACGGAGGGGGCAGGACTATGCGGAGGTCGCGGGGAATCGCGAGCGTGCTGATGGCCGTGGTCGGCGTCGTGATGGCCGGTGCAGGCCCGGTGCTGATGCTGCAGGGCGCGCAGGAGCAGGCCACGATCAAGCACGAGCTGGCCGCCCAGAAGATCGCGTTCCCGTCGGACACGGCCCAGCTTCCGGATGCCCTGAAGCGGTACGCCGGCGAGAAGGTCACCTCGGGCAGCGACGCGAAGGCGTACGCCGATCTGATCTCGGCGCAGGTGGCGCAGGTCACCGGCGGCAAGACGTTCGCGGAGCTGTCCGCGCAGCCGGCGGCCGGCGGCCGTACCGATGAGAAGCTGGTGCAGGCCCAGCAGGCCGCCCTCGCGGGCGAGTCGATGCGCGCCTCCCTGCTGAGCTCCTACCACGCGGAACAGGTCACCTGGCTGGTCATCGGCCTGGGTGTGCTGCTCATGGCGGTCGGTGCGGTGTTCGCGGTGACCGGGTTCAGCATGCGGGAGCCGCGGATCAAGGTGCCGGACTCCCCCGAGGCGCTGGAGACCCTGCACCTGCGCCTGCGCTGACGGCGCCCGGGACGGGGACGAGCTGTCCCCGCCGGCACCGTACGGAAGATCAGGCAGTGTTGTTTCCGTGACGATCGGGGCCTAGCCTCCCGGTCCATGCGAACGTGGCCCACCGTGACCGCGGCGTCGTTGACCGTCCCGCTGATCGTGTCCACGGCGCTCGGCTGCCTGTACGGCCTGATCTCCGCCGCCCCCTCGGAGCCGTGTCGGGGCGGAGCCGACGCGCACCGCCTGCCGGTGATCATCGGCCTGCCGATGGGCGCCGCCATGGCGCTGACCGCGGTGCTGTCCATCGCGCTGGCCTGGTGGGGGGCGACCCGCCCACGCCCGTGGCCGTACCTGGGCGGGGCCGTGCTGGGGCTGCTCGTCAGTGCCGGGCTGCTGTTCGCGATCTTCCAGGTGCTGTCCTGCTGACCCCGCCCACGCTCGGACGGGTGAGCTCGTCGATTGTGACCTGTTCCTCCGTTCGGACGTGCGGTTGGCTGGCTCGGGGGACGCCAAGGACTCGATCAACGCCTAGCGTCGGACCGGTGCGCGGACTTCAGAGCTGGCAGAGGACAAGTCGTGCCTGTTGATCGCTGCCCTGGACTGAGCGACGACCCGCCCAGCGCGGTTGACGATCTCGGGCCGGCCACCCCGGCACCGCCGCCCGAGTCGGACGCGAGCCGGTCGGTGACACCGAGGCGGCGGGCCTGGTCGGTGCCGCTCGCCGGGGCGGCAGCCGCGCTCCTGGCCACCGGGGCGCTGGGGTTCGCCGCTCACCGGACACCAGAACCCGCACCGGGACCGGTACCGGTACCGGTGATCGCTCCAGTGGGGCGGGCCGAGCTGATCGTCCGGGACGGCGATCTCGTCGAAGCGAGCGGCCGGGTCGAGGATGCGCAACTGTGCGCGCCGGCGCCGGTCCCCATTTCGCTCGGCGGCGATACCTGCCCGTACGGCATCCCGGTGCCGGGCGTCAGGCCGACGGACGGCGTGACGCTGCGCGGCCGGTGGCATCCGATCGGACTGTCCGACATCCAGCGGATGCCGTACTCGCCCACGTCGGCCGGTGTGCTCGGGGACTCCGACCTGCCGGACGCCCCACCGTGCCCAGCGCCGGCCGGTGGCTGGCGGGACGGCGAAGACTGGTCCGACGACCAGGTGCGCGACTACCTGCAGGCACACGCCGACCAGTTCGCAGCACCGTTCGCGACGCACCTCGGGAACGCCCGCATCCTGGTGGTCACAGTGGTGAACGGCGACGTCGGCCAGGCCCGGGCGGCGTTGACCGCGATCTACACCGACAACCTCTGCGTGGTCGCCGCACCCGGCGGGCACAGCCTCGCCGCTGAGGCCAGGCTGCAGACCACCACCGGCCAGGCGGTCGGGGCCCTGATGGACGACCCCGCTTCGGGCATCTACCTGGTCACCTCGGAGGACGGCAAGATGCGGGTGAACATGGTCCAGCTGACGCAGCCGCTGTACGACAAGCTCGCCGCGATCGGCCTCGACCACCTGATCCTCGACCCCTGGATCCGCCCGGCCCGCCCGTAGCGCTCCCTGCACCAATCGCCGTTCAAGATCCCGATCGGATCAGGGCGCCAGGGTCCATAACGCGTTCGGGTTGTACTGCCCGAGGTGGAGAGTGAGTGCCAGCCCGGTGGGCTTGGCCTGTGCTGGGATCTTGAAGGTGAGGGCAAGGTCGGCCTCACGCTCTGGACCGATCCCCTCCGGCGGGGCCGTCCCGGTCGGGAGGGTTCTTACCTCAGGCCGATATGGCCTGCCCTGGCCGGTGAACAGCAGCACGCCGCCGGTCGAGAGCGAACCATCGAACGGTTCGGTCCCGCGGTTCTGAATCCACACCGTGTATGACCCCGCGTCGATCCCGCGGAGGACCCGGACCCGAGCTATGAAGCCGGGATCGCCCGTCATGGTCAACGCCTCGCCGAGGGGAACCGATCCGGCAAACGGCGCGTGCTTGACAATGTCGGCAGCGAGGGCGTCTGTATCGATCCCGCCAGCTGGCCCGGCGCCCACGCGCTCGGGGGCGTCAAGTCGGCAAGGCCCGCATCCAGCCGTTGTATAAGGAGACCGCTTCCCAGCGGCGAGTCGGTTGGTCACGCCGACCAACGCGACCAGGACCGCCGCGATGCCGACGAGCGCGGCAGCCACCCGGGCCCACGGATACCTCGCAGTCACGGGCCGCTACATCGGCCGCGGCGACTCGAAGCTGAGAAAACGCGCGAATCCACTGACGATGGACCAGCCCGGGGCAGCAGCCGTGAACGGCTCGATTGAGGGCTCAGCGCCTCCTACCCACGGCGCGGCGGCTCGCCTTCTGGCGCACGACGAGGCTGGAGATCTTCGAGGAATAGGGGAGCTCTCCTCGGCCACGCTCCCGGAACCGGTACGCCGCGGCCCGGAACGGACTGCGGCGTACCGATCGGATCGTACTAGGCGATGCAGTGGACCCAGGGCTGCCAGGATGACGTCAGCGTCGAGCAGTATTCATGACCGTCGGCGTCGAAGACCCGGACCGTGACCTCGTGCTGTCCTCGCGAGTTCTTGAAACTCGTTACGACTTCGTCGGCCCGGCCGTTGTTCGGCATTTGCTTCCACCCGCCCGAGTTTGGCCAGGCGTGCCAGATCGTCCGGCCCGGAGCGATGCCGAAGCACTCGTCCGTGCGGCCGTCTTTATTCCAGTCGGCCGACCGAATCGACGAGCCGCCCTTGAAAGTGCCGACGTAGCCGAAGCAGGAGTGGTTAAAGGGCCCCGGAGGCCCGCCGTCGGTAACCGCCGAGGCCGGCGCCGGGGACGCGAGGCCCACCGCCCCTGTCAGCAGCACTGCCGTCACCGCACGGATCAGTGTCTTTCCCCGTTGCATGTGGTTTCCTCCCGCTTGGGTAATTCCCCGGGGTTTGGCTCACGTAATTCCCCAGGTGGTGGACCTCGGCGTGTAGTTCTACCTGGTGTCTGGGTGGTTGTCGAACCGGCGGAGCCGGGTCGTTTGTGGGGTCGGTAGCTGGGTCCGTTCAGTGCAGTCCGCGACGGCCGTGTGGGAAGCCGGACATGCTGATCGCGGACGAGGCCTACGCGGGGGCGGCCAATGACTACCTGGTGGCGGCGGCGGAAATGGAAGACGGCACACAAGTCGACGACGATCCGAAGGCGGAGGCAGGGAACGGCGGGTGGGTCTGCCAAAGGGACTCACGGGCGATGTCGACATCCACCTGGCGAAGTACGCCCAAGGAGGGCCGGCGGGGCGGGCACCCATCCCGAGGTCGCTGGGCCTCCACGTGCACGACCTTCGGCACACGGGCAGCACGTGGGAGCAAGATCACGGACCCGAGTGGCACGTTAGTGGCACGCAAGGCCGGTTAGCCGCCGGAACGACGAACGCCCTGGCTTCGGGATCATGGTCCCGACCAGGGCGTTGGTCTGTCTCATCAAGGGGTGGAGCTGAGGGGACTCGAACCCCTGACCCCCACACTGCCAGTGTGGTGCGCTACCAGCTGCGCCACAGCCCCTTGCGGCACCCGGTCGCCCGGGCACTCACGGAATAGTACACACCCCGCCATGCCCCCGCGCGCAGGGCCCCGGCCCGGCGCGTCAGTTGAGGGAGACGTCCGGCGGGAAGTGCGCGACCGCCGCCAGAATGTCGCCCTGCCTGCGCAGCACCATGGCCCAGAGATCGTCGGGCCGGTTCACGAACGGGTCCCCCGGCAGCGCATCGAACACGAACCAGGATCCCGCGGCGATCTCGCTCTCGAGCTGGCCCGCGGACCAGCCCGAGTAGCCGGCGAAGACCCGGATCCCGATCAGGCTCTCCCGCAGCCGCTCCGGGTCAATCGAGAGGTCGACCGTGCCCAGCGCCCCGGCCACCTGGTGGAAGCCGGCCACCCGCTTCTTCACCTCCGGGCGGGTGCGGGCGAGACAGATCGCGGACTCGGGCTGCACCGGGCCGCCCTCGAACAGCACCGGCGGCTCGCCCGCCAGCTCACCCCAGCCGCCGAGGACCTCGGCGACGGGCACCTCGGTCGCGCGGTTGAGGACCACGCCGAGGGCGCCGCCGGCCTCGTGCGCGACGAGCAGGACGACCGTACGGTCGAAGTTGGGGTCTTTCAGTGCGGGGGTCGCGACCAGCAACTGACCGGTCATCGACTCCATCGACCGGCCTCCGATCCGCTGTTCCTCGCTATGCACGGCACCCCCGTTGCCCACGGCGAATCGCCGGGCGCAGGATCATCCGGGCCGTGACCGGGTGAGCAGTCAACGCCATGCATCGCACATTAGCCTGCGTCTCAGGCCACCGATAAGGTCTGCGCATGACCGAGGCATCTTTGGTGGCAGACGTCGGGGTGATCGGCGGCTCCGGACTCTATGCTTTGCTCGACAACGCGACGGAGCACGAGGTGTCCACGCCGTACGGAGCACCGTCCGACAAGATCACTGTGGCGGAGGTGGGTGGCCGCCGGGTGGCGTTCCTGCCCCGGCACGGCCGCGATCACCGCTTCCCACCACACAAGATCCCGTACCGTGCCAACCTGTGGGCGTTGCGGTCGCTCGGCGTGCGCCAGATCATCGCGCCGTGCGCCGTGGGTGGGCTGCGCCCTGAGCTGGGCCCGGGCACGTTCGTGGTGCCCGACCAGTTGATCGACCGGACGAGCGGCCGGGAGCAGTCGTTCTACGACACGGGCGCGGTGCACGTGTCGTTCGCCGACCCGTACTGCCCGCACGGGCGGGCGACGGTGCTGGCGGCAGGTGCCCGGCACGGTGTCGACGCGGTGGACGGTGGCACGGTGGTGGTCGTGCAGGGGCCGCGCTTCTCCACCCGGGCCGAGTCGCGCTGGTTCTCGTCGATCGGGGGCACGATCGTCAACATGACCGCCCATCCCGAGGCGGTCCTCGCCCGGGAGCTGGCGCTGTGCTATTCGGCCATCGCGCTCGTCACCGATCTGGACGCCGGGGTGGAAGGTGACCACGGGGTCACCATGGAGGAGGTTTTCGCGGTCTTCTCCGCCAACACCACTCGTCTGCGCGAGGTGCTGCTGGAGGCGGTCGCGGCACTACCCGCGGAGCGGACGTGCGCGTGCGCGCACACACTCGACGGCATCAAGCTGCCCTTCGATCTGCCGTAGGGAACCAGCCGTGCCGTACCGGGGGCCGCGCCGAGCTCGGCGCTCCAGAGCAGGTGATCCCGGTGCGGGTGCGTGGAGAAGCCCGCCACGAGGCCTGGCCCCACGCGCGGAGGTCGTTCGCCAGGGCGGCCAGCTCGGAGCCGAGCACTCCGGCGTCGACGAGCAGCACGCCGGCCCGGCCTTGCACGACGACGGCGTTGGTCAGGCAGAACTCGCTCTCGTGGATCAGCACACCCTCGGCAACCTGCTTCAGCACGGCGGCTCCTTCCCGTTGAGGTTGCCGCCGCATCTGCATGACAGCATGCACGAACACGACATCGGCCGTCCCACCTCGGCGAGGTGAGACGGCCGATGACCGTGCAGTGGAGGTGCCGGGAATCGAACCCGGGTCCTTCGTTGTTTCGTCAGGGCTTCTCCGAGCGCAGCTCACTGTGTCTCTACTCGGCCCCACCGATCACGTGAGCAAGTTGGTGTGACGGGCCCAGTCGCTGATTGATCTCGCCGCACGGACCCCGCGACCGGGTCCGGTTGGCCAGCCTCCTAGCTGATGCCGGCAACTGGGACGGAGGCGCTCCCAGACCGACAGACCACGCTACTTACCTCAGGCGGCAAGAGCGAACTGGTCAGCGTCAAACTTTTCGTTGGCGCTTATAAGTTTCCGACGACCGATTCTCGAGACGACGTCGGCTTCCTCGGCTCGCTTCCCCTGTCTCCACGGACGAAGTCGAAACCAGTCACCCCCTTGTCATGCCGCACTGGTGTGCAGCCGTACCAGCCTAACGTCTCCTGGCTCGCAGGTCATTCCGGTATCACCGGGCCACGGCTGTGGCGCGGGGCACCCGGGATCAGTCCATGCCCTTGCTGCGCCGGCCCATGGCGCGGGTGATCTCGCGCTGGGCGTCGCGGGAGGCCATGTCCTGGCGCTTGTCGTAGCTCTTCTTACCCCGGGCGAGACCCAGCTCCACCTTCGCGTACCCGTTGTGGAAGTAGACCGACAGCGGCACGAGGGTGAGGCCGCTCTCGCGCAGCTTGCCGATCATCTTGTTGATCTCGTCGCGCTTGAGCAGCAGCTTACGGACGCGGCGTGGCTCGTGGTTGGTCCACGTCCCCTGCGTGTACTCGGGGATGTGCATGCCGTGCAGGAAGATCTCGCCGCCGCTCTCGTGACCGAACGCGTCGACGAGCGAGGCACGGCCGGCGCGCAGCGACTTGACCTCGGTGCCGGTGAGCGCCATCCCGGCCTCGTACGTGTCGAGAATGGCGTAGTCGTGGCGTGCCTTGCGGTTCGAGGCCACGACCTTGCGCCCCTGCTCGCGTGGCATGACCGACGACCCCCTGACCGCGCAGCGCCCGCGGGCGCTGAACCGAAGTAGCAAAGAAAAGGCCGGCGCGGACCGGCGCCGGGCCTGTCCATGCTACCGCTCAGCAGAGACAGCCCGGCAGGTAGCGCAGCGGGTTGCGCGGGGTACCCCCGAAGCGGGTCTCGAAGTGCAGGTGGGCGCCGGTGGACGCCCCGGTGCTGCCGACCCGGCCGATGATCTCGCCGCGGCTGACGAACTGGCCCACGTGCACCAGGATCCTCGACTGATGGCCGTAGCAGGTGGTGAAGCCGAGGCCGCGCACCTGGCCGTGGCTGATGCAGGTGTAGTTGCCGTACCCGCCGTACCAGCCGGCCTGGATGACGCGGCCGGCGGCGGCAGCGCGGATCGGGGTGCCGCTGTCGATGGCGAAGTCGGTGCCGGCGTGCAGCTGCCACACGTGGAACCACGGGTCGTAGCGCCAGCCGAAGTCGCTGGACTTCCACGCACCGCGGACCGGCATGAGCAGCTGGCCGCCGACGTACACCCCGCGGATGGCATCGGGGCCGTTCTGGGCGCGGCGCAGGGCCTCCCGGATGCGCTGCTCCTGCGCCTTGGCCTCGCGGTAGTTCTCCAGCACGGCAGCACGCTGGGACCGCGCGGCCAGGAACGCGGTGCGCCGGTACCGGGTCAGGCGTACCACGGAGTCCTGCGCCTGTTCGGCCCGGAACTGGGCCGTGTGGGCGACGGCCAGCGTGTCCGCGGCGGCCCGGGCGGCCTCATCGGCGGCGCGCCGGGCGAGTCCCGCCTGGTCTTGGACGCTGCGGGCGTCACGGCGGGCCACGACGAGCGCGTCGACCTCGTCCTGCTGCCGGGACATGACCTGGCTGACCAGGCTCATCCGGTCCAGGAAGTCCTGCGGGCCGCCGGCGTCGATGAGCATGTTGACGCCGGTGAGGCCGCCGCCCATGTAACTGACGGAGGCGATCTCGTCAACCCGTTTGCGGCCCTGCTCGACCCGGGCCTGCGCGGCGTCGAACCGGTCCGCGGCCGCCCGGTACGCGTTCTGGGTGGCGTCGGCCCGGCGGCGGGCGGTGTTGGCCGTGGCCATAGCGGCGGCGACCGTGCCGCGGGCCGTGGCGACCCGCTGCTGGGCGGCGGGCAGGGCGGCGGTCGCCACCGCGAAGCGCCGGGCCGCGGCGCGGGCGGTCGTGGTGGCGTTCTCCAGTACGGCTTCCGCGCGCTGGACGGCCCGCGCGGCGCGCCGGACGTCGTCCTTCGTGTCAGCGGCGGCCGGGGCAGGCGTGGCGAGCCCGACACCGGCCGCGGTGAGGACGGCGAGGCACGCCGCCAGCACCGCGGAGCGGCTACGTCGTCGGTGACCCATCACGGAGGGTCACCCTACCGTTGGCCGAGCGTCAGACCTTGAGGTAGAAGCGGAGCGTCACCCATCCGGTGATCGCACTGACGCCGGCGCCGACCGCGGCGAGCAGTGGGAGCATGAGCATCACGTTGCCGGTGGGGATCGGCGTGAGGATCTTCGTCAGCGCTTGCAACTGGCCGTCCAGCAACACCAGCTTGCCGACGAACAGCGCCAGGAATCCGAAGAGCGCGCCGATCAGGCCGGCCACGACCGCCTCCAGCACGAACGGCGCCTGGATGAACCAGTTGGAGGCGCCGACGAGCTTCATGACCGCGACCTCGCGCCGTTTGCTGTACGCCGCGACCTGGATCGTGTTGCCCACCAGCAACAGCGCGGCGAGCGCCATGAAGCCGGCGGTCACGAGCGACATGAGCTGGATCGAGTTGAAGATCTTGAACACCTTGTCGAGCAACTGCCGCTGGTCGACGATGTCCTGGATGCCCTGCTGGCTCTGGATCTGGTCCGCGAAGCTCTTGTACTCCTCCGGATTCCTCAGCTTGACCCGGAACGACTCGGGCAGGCTGTCCGGAGTCACCGACTTGACGAAGTCGGGCGAATCCTGCCAGAGCACCTTGAACCGCTCGAAAGCCTGCTCGCGGCTCTCGTACTCCTTGCTGGCCACCAGCGGGTTGCCGTCGATCGCCTGGTTGATGGCCGTACGCTGCGCGTCGGTCACATCCTTCTTCAGGAAGATCGAGACCTGGATCTCCCCGTAGTAGTACTTCTTCATCTGGTCGACCTGCATGTACATCAGCACGCTGGCGCCGAGCATGGTCAGGGACACCGACATGGTGATGATCATGGCGATCGTCATCGTGACGTTTCGCCACAGGCCCACGAGGACCTCGTTGAGGACGTACTTCAGGCGCATCGGGGGGTTCCTTCCGGGACTCCGCGTCTCACATCGACTTCGATACTCAGGCGGGGCCCGGCTTCAGCCGTAGACGCCACGGGCCTGGTCGCGAACGATCCGTCCGCTTTCGATCTCGATGACCCGGCGGCGCATCTGGTTGACGATGTTGGAGTCGTGCGTGACCATCACGACCGTCGTGCCGGTCCGGTTGATCCGGTCCAGCAGCCGCATGATCTCGATGGACGTGTCGGGGTCCAGGTTTCCGGTGGGCTCGTCGGCCAGCAGGATCAGCGGCCGGTTCACGAACGCCCGGGCGACCGCGACACGCTGCTGCTCACCACCGGAGAGCTCGTGCGGGTAGCGGTGCTCCTTGCCGCCGAGGCCGACCAGCTCCAGCACCTCGGGAACGACCCGGCGGGCGACCGCCTTGGTCTTGCCGATCACCTCGAGCGCGAACGCGACGTTCTCGTACGCCGTCCGGTTGGGCAGCAGGCGGAAGTCCTGGAACACGCAGCCGATGGAGCGCCGGAAGTGCGGGATCTTCCACGACCGCATGGACGTGACGTCCTTGGCGTTGACCATCACACGGCCCTGGGTCGGGGAGACCTCGTGCAGCAGCAGCTTGATGATCGTCGACTTGCCGGAACCGGAGGGGCCGATGAAGAAGACGAACTCACCCTTCTCAATGCCGACGCTGACATCGTCCAGCGACGGCCGAGACGCCTTGGGGTACGTCTTCGTCACGTTCTCGAGCTGAATCACGGGAGCAGAGTCTACGCGGTGTAACGAAAACGCCAAGCCGCCCGGGGCCGGTAATTTTGCACCGGCGATCACCAAGACCCCGCCGAACGGACGATCAGGTCAGCCCGCGAGCTGCTTCTGCTTGCGCCACCGGATGCCCGCCTCGATGAAGTCGTCGATCTCCCCGTCGAAGACCGCGGACGGATTGCCGGTCTCCTGCTCGGTCCGGAGATCCTTGACCATCTGGTACGGATGCAGCACGTATGACCGCATCTGATCGCCCCAGGAGCCCGTGGTGTCCTGTTTGAGGCCGGCCAGTTTGGCCTCTTCCTCCTGGCGCTTGCGCTCCAGCAGCCGGGCCTGCAGCACCCGCATTGCGGACGCCTTGTTCTGCAACTGGGACTTCTCGTTCTGGCACGTGACCACGATGCCCGTGGGGACGTGGGTGAGTCGCACCGCGGAGTCGGTGGTGTTCACGCTCTGTCCACCAGGCCCCGACGAACGGTAGACGTCGACCCGGATCTCGTTCTCCGGGATCTCGATGTGGTCGGTCTGCTCGACCACCGGCATCACCTCGACGCCCGCGAAGCTGGTCTGCCGCCGCCCCTGGTTGTCGAACGGGCTGATCCGCACAAGCCGGTGAGTGCCCGATTCGACACTCAACGTCCCGAACGCGTACGGCACCTTGACCGCGAACGTGGCGGACTTGAGGCCGGCCTCCTCCGCGTACGAGGTGTCGTAGACCTCGGTGGGGTAGCCGCGCCGCTCCGCCCAGCGCAGGTACATCCGCAGCAGCATCTCGGCGAAGTCCGCCGCGTCCACGCCGCCCGCCCCGGCCCGGATGGCCACGACCGCCTCGCGGGAGTCGTACTCCCCCGACAGCAGCGTCCGGACCTCCATCTCGTCGATGGCCTTGGTCAGCGCGACGAGCTCGTCGCCGACCTCCGCGATCGACGCCTCGTCGCCCTCGGCCTCGCCCAGCTCCAGCAGCAGGCCGGCGTCGTCGAGACGGGTGCGCAGCTTCTCCAGCCGGGAGATCTCCCCGGAGACGTACGACAGGCGGGAGTTGACCTCCTGGGCACGGGCCTGGTCGTCCCACAGGTCCGGCGCGGACGCCTGCTCCTCCAGCTCCGCCTTGTCCCGGCGCAACCTGTCGAGATCGAGGACATTCTCGATGTTGCGCAAGGTGGCGTCGAGGGCCTTGAGCTGTTCGGGATAGTCGGCTGCACTCACGACGTAAGACTACGCGCCGCCCGGCGGCATTCCCTGCCGGGCGGCACGGTGCCGCACCATTCGTGAGGTGCGGCTCGTCTCGGTGTCGCTTCTATGAGGCTGGTGCGGCTTTGAGCCAGCTCAGGGCGGCCTTGTGATAGGCCACCGCGAACTCCAACGCGGCGGCTCCGTACTGGTCGCCGGCCTTCTTGGCCTCCTTGGCCTGCTCGCGCGCCATCGCCAGGGCCTCCGAGTGGTACTCGTTGGCGCCGACGTACAGGCTCTTGAGCTGGCTGCCGGAGGTCTGCTCTCCGAACGCCACCCGCAGGGCGACCGGGTTGCGGATCGCGTCGCGGCCGGGAGACTCGGCGAGCCACCGGCTGAACGCGCGCTTGCCGGACGCAGTGAGAGCGTAGGGCTGGCTGGACCGAGGTCCGGGCTTGCCGAGGCGGACGTATCCCATCTCGGCCAGAACGGGCAGTTCGCGGTAGACCTGGCTCCGCGTCATCGACCAGTAGGGCCCGAGGCGGCGTTCGGCAGCCGCCATGAGCTGTCCGCCGGTCATCGGCCCCTCATGTAGCAGGCCGAGCAGAGCGGCAGCCGTGGGATTGATCTGAGAGTCGGGCATGCCTTCTAAGCTGCCACTTTGTTGCTCCGGCGTCCAGGATTTCGCCCGATCCGTCCATTTTGCGTCTCCACAAACGACTGTCCCGCACAGACAGTCCGACCAGGAGGGTTTGGACCGGGCGTTTTCCCCTTGAGCAGGCGTGTGACCTGGTAAGATGCCTCAGGAAAACGGTCAGACGGCGCTCCCGGTCGACAATGACCACAAAGTCGTCGAAACTTCCTCCACCGGACCCCGTCCGGGCAATGGGGCCGTCGCGAAGAATCGCGCAACGGCCCCATACCGGACAATTACCCCATATGCGGGTAGCGCCAGTCGGTCGGCGGCTCGAAGGTCTCCTTGATCGTGCGCGGCGACACCCAACGCAGCAGGTTCAGGATCGAGCCCGCCTTGTCGTTCGTGCCGCTGCCCCGGGCGCCGCCGAACGGCTGCTGCCCCACGACCGCGCCGGTCGGCTTGTCGTTGATGTAGAAGTTGCCCGCGGTGAACCGCAGCGCCGCCCCGATCCGGTCGATCGCGGCCCGGTCGGTGGCGAAGACCGACCCGGTCAGCGCGTACGGCGAGGCCGCGTCGGCCTGCGCGATCGTGGCCTCCTCGGCACCGTCCTCGTAGACGTACACGCCGAGGATCGGGCCGAAGTACTCCGTCGTGAACACCTCGTGCGTCGGGTCGGTGCACTCCACCAGCGTCGGCGAGACGAACCAGCCCTCGCTGTCGTCCGCGGTCCCGCCGGCCAGCACGGTGGCCGCCGCGCTGTTCTTGATCCGGTCCAGCGCCGCCGCGTGCTTGGCGAACGCCCGCCCGTCGATCACGGCGCCGCCGAACGTGGACAGGTCGGTCACGTCACCGTACGTGATGGAGGCCGCGGAGGCCGCCAGCCGGTCCCGCAGCCCGCCCTCCCAGATCGAGCGGGGGATGTACGCCCGCGACGCCGCGGAGCACTTCTGCCCCTGGTACTCGTACGCGCCGCGCAGCAGCGCGGTGTGCAGCGCGTCGGCGTCCGCGCTGGCGTGCGCGAAGACGAAGTCCTTCCCGCCGGTCTCGCCGACCAGCCGCGGGTACGACCGGTACCGGTCGATGTTGCTGCCCACCTCACGCCACAGGTGCCGGAACGTGGCGGTCGAGCCGGTGAAGTGGATGCCCGCCAGATCCGGGTCGGCCAGCACCACGTCGGAGACCGCCAGGCCGTCGCCCGTCACCAGGTTGATCACGCCCGGGGGCAGCCCGGCCGCCTCGAACAGCCGCATCGTGTAGTGCGCCGAGAGCTGCTGCGTCGGCGACGGCTTCCAAATCACGGTGTTGCCCATGAGCGCGGGCGCGGCCGGCAGGTTGCCCGCGATCGCGGTGAAGTTGAACGGGGTGATCGCGTAGACGAACCCCTCCAGCGGCCGGTGGTCGAACCGGTTCCAGATGCCCGGGGACGACTGCGGCTGCTCCGCGAGAGCCTGCTGGCCGAACGCCGCGTTGAAGCGCAGGAAGTCGATCAGCTCGCACGCCGCGTCGATCTCCGCCTGGAGCGCGGACTTCGACTGGCCGAGGATCGTCGCGGCGTTCAGGGTGTCGCGCCAGCCGCCGGACAGCAGCTCGGCGGCGCGCAGGAAGACCGCGGCGCGCTCCGCGTACGGCAGGGCCCGCCAGCCGGGAGCTGCCCGCTTCGCCGCCGCGACCGCCGCGGCGGCGTCGGACTTGTCCGCGTTGCCGAGCACGCCGAGCACGTGGTGACGGCGGTGCGGCTGCACCACCTCGATCTCCGGTCCGGACCCCATCGACTGCTTGCCGTCGATCGTCATGGTCAGCTCGACGCGCTCGCCCCGCATGGCGTCCACGCGCGCCTGCAACGAGGCCCGCTCGGCGCTGCCGGGGGCATAGCTGCGTACCGGCTCGTTCCGTGGCTCGGGCACGGAAAGCTGGGCGTCCATCTCGCACTCCTTCTCCGGGGTCTCCGGCTCTGGGGGGTCTCCGGCTCAGGGGTCTCCGGCCGACTCCGATCCATCCTTGCACGGCCGGAACCGGTGCTCAGTCGGTCGCGCGTACCCTGACCGGCATGACGACGCAGGAGCATGACCACGCGGACCGAGCGAAGCGAGGGCATGCCCCGGCGGTTTCCACCGGATCGGCCCGGCGCGTGCCGTTCGCCGGGATTGCCCTGGCCGCGGTGGGCCTGCTCTGGATGGCCGCGATGCTGTGGTCGGCCCGCGCCACGATCACCGGGCGCGCCGACGCGGAGACCGAGGTCGTCGCGACCGCTTACGCGCTGCCCGGGATCGTCTCCGCCGCCCTGGTGGCGGGTGCCGCGCTCGCGCTGGCCGTCCTGGGCCTGGCCGGGCGCCGCGCCCGCGGCACGAGCGCCCGCTTCGCGGTCACCACCGGCACCGGGCTGGCGCTGGGCGCGCTCGGCGCGGTCCCGATCATCACGATCAACACCGCAGGCTGGGTGTACGCCGTGGCCGGCGGCACCGTGGCGGCCGCCGCGACGATCGGCGGGGCGCTGGCCGGTTTCCGCGAGCCCCGGGTCGTCGCCGCGGCGTGCTGGGCCGCCATCGCGGTGTTCGCGGTCGGCTTCACCCTGAACGTGGTGCAGACCCCGCTGCTCGACGCGTTCGGCGCGGGCGGCACCTCCGCGTCGCAGACCTCGGCGGCGGGATGGTTCTCACTGACCCAGTCCGTGCTGGGCGGCCTGGCCGCCGGAGCGGTGTCGTTCACGGTGCTGCGCCGTTCGGCCGGGGAGCCGCTGCGCTGGCCGCTGTACGCCGTGGCGGGCGCCGGGCCCGGCCTGCTGCTGGCGCTGACCGAGGCGCTGGCCCGGACCGCGGGCGCCCGGGTGCTCGACCTGGCCGGGCGGGTCAGCGAGCTTGAGCTGACCGTGCAGCGGATGCTCGGCGGGGCCCGGCTGAACAGCGCGATGATCGTCGTGTTCGTGGGTGCCATCACCGCGATCGTCCTGCTCGGGCGGACCCTCGGGCCCGCCCGCGACGACCGGGACACGGCGGCCGCGGAAGCCTAGGCCAGCTCGTCCAGCTCGGAGACCGCGTACCACTCCAGCTCGTGGTCCTCCGCGCCGTCCACGGTGAACTGGGCGTCCGGGTCGCCGGCCATGGCCTCGTCCACCACCTCCGCGGCGGCCGCCACCTCGGCGACCGCGTCCTGGCCGTCCACGTGGATGGCCGCCACCTCGGCCAGTGACACCGGCTGCGGCAACCGGACCTGGCTCGACCCGAGCTCCGCGTCCTCACGGACCAGTGCGCTGGACGGGACGTCCGCCGAGACGACCACCCGGCGCCGCGGCGCTTGCGGGTCGTGGCGCAGCAGGCGCAGGGCGGACTGCGCGGCCCGGGTGAACGCCACGTACTCCAGTTCCTCCTCGTCGCCCTCGGCGTACCACTCCCGCAACGCCGGGGTCACCGCATGCGCCACCGTCGGCTCATCGCCGAGCCGCCCGGACGCCCGCAGCGCAGCCAGCAGCGGCACGGTCGCGGGCACGTAGACCCGGACGAGCTCGGTTTTCGGCACTCTTCCCCCTGTGGTCGGACCGTCCCTGTAGTACACCGCCGATGACCGCGGTGGAAGGCCAACCTACGCTGCGTGTCCCGATCGTGGACGATCAGCACCCACAGGCCGGGCCCGCCGGCACAGCGGGCCGAGTGTCGGCGCTCGGCGCGAGCGGGGCCGCGGATCCGGGGCTTTGCGGCGCGAGAGTGACGAGGGGGTCGGCCGGGACGGCCACGTCGCCGTCGGCGCGGCGCAACGCGAAGCCCTCCCGCGCCCAGTACTCGATGCCGCCGATCATCTCGCGGGCGGCGTATCCGAGAAGGGACAGGGCGAGCGCGGCCCGGGTGGCGCCGTTGCAGCCGGGACCCCAGCAGTAGGTCACCACCGGCACCGCCAGGTCCAGCAGGTCCGCGGCCCGGGCGGGGATCTCGGCGTGCGGCAGGTGCAGCGCGCCGGGGATGTGGCCCTGCGCCCAGGCGGCCGAGTTGCGGGCGTCGATCAGGACGAAGCCCGGCTTGCCGCCGGCCAGGGCGGCGTGCACGTCGGCCGCGTCGGTCTGGGTGGCGAGACGGTCGGCGAACAGGACCGCGGCGCGTTGGGGGTCGATTGTCACGGCCATGACGGTACGGATCGCAGGCGCTCGCGGACAGTAGCTGACAACGGCCTCAGCCCCACTTGGCCGTAGCATCAGCGGTATTCTTGCGTGATGGCCGTGGAATCGACACCGGATCGGGTGGACTGGCAGATCATCGAGGCGCTGCAGGCCGACGGCCGGGCGAGCTACGCCGACCTGGCCCGGATCGTCGCCATGTCGCCCAGCGCGGTGGCCGAGCGGGTCCGCCGGCTGGAGGAGACCGGGGTGATCGCCGGGTACCGGGCGGCGATCGACCCTGCGCGGGTCGGACTGACGATCATGGCGCTGGTCCGGTTGCGGTATCCGACCGGCAACTACCGGCCGTTCCACTCGCTGCTCGACAGCACTCCGGAGATCATCGAGGCGCATCACGTCACGGGCGACGACTGCTTCGTGATGAAGGTGCTGGCACGGTCGATGCGGCACCTGGAGGAGGTCACCGGCCGGATCGCCGGGCTCGGCGCGGTCACCACGAGCGTCGTGTACTCCAGCCCGCTGCCCGGCCGGGCGGTCACCGCACACGCCGACGCCGGCTGAGCGATGGCAGACTGAGCCCCGCATCGTCGTCGAGCCGGGAGAGTCGCGTGGAGGCCAGGTTCCTACTGCTGTCCGACGTGGCCGCCGAGCTCAACGTCTCGGACTCGCAGGTCTATCACATGGTCCGCAGTGGCGAGCTGCCCGCGATCAAGATCGGCGGGCGTGGCCAGTGGCGGGTCGAACGCGCCCAGCTGGAGGAGTACATCCAGCGCAAGTACGCCGAGACCGCCGACTGGGTGCAGCAGAATCCGCTGATCGAGCGCGACGCGGACTGACCCGCACCATCCATCCCGTTCCACATTGGGCATTGACGCACCCACATGCGCCCCGGCACACTCGGTGACCGGAGGCAAACGAAAGCAAACGCAAGGATCAGGCCTCAATCACGGATTGGTGGTGGACGGTGTGACGACGGTCGAGGTGGCACCGCGACGAGGGGCCAGGCCGCCGATCCGGATCCGTCCGGTGCCACCGTGCGACCCGCCGTTCGACGACGAGGTCGATCCGTCGGTGTGGGCGCCCGCGCACCAGCCCGCGTTCCGATGGCCCGGCGCCGACGCGTCCCGGCGCACCGACCCGGGGCGGGCCGCCGAAGGCATTGCCGGGCGCAGAGCCGTCGCTGCGGGCGACTCAGCCGGCGCCGAGCACGGGTCTGTCGCCGCGGGTGGCTCAGCCGTTGCGGCGAGCTCGGCGTCGGGCCCGGGACCCGTGAGCGCGGGGGCGTCAGCCGAGGCGCGGGTCGCGGTGCAGCGGTTCGTCGGCGCTTGCGTCGAGGTGCTCAACGGGTTCCGGCCCGCCGCACACCTGCGCCGCCTCGCCCTGCCGTCGCAGGCCGCACGGGTCGTGGCGCAGGCGGTCGTGGGCACGCACCGGGTGGCGGAGCTGCGCAAGAGCGGTCACCGTCGCGCGACGGACCGGCACGGGCGCGGTGGCGCACCCGCGGCGGTCCTGCGCGTGCGCCTGTGCGAGCCGCGACCGGGCGCGGTGGAGGCGACCGTCCTACTGGTCACCGGCGGCCGGACGTGGGCGCTGGCGCTCCGGCTGGAGCTGCATGACCAGACGTGGCTGGTGACCACGCTGCAGTTGGTCTGACCACCGCGGCGTTGCCCACCGGCCGCAAGCGCAAACCGGCCGCAAGCGCAAACCGGCCGCAAGCGCAAACCGGCCGCAAGCGCAAACCGGCCGCAAGCCCAGACCGGCCGCCCGCGGCATCCGGGCCGGGAACGACGACGGCCCGCAGGCGAGACCTGCGGGCCGCACATCGTGGAACGGTCAGACGGCACCCGGGGCGCCGTGGCAGCGCTTGTACTTCTTGCCCGAGCCGCAGTAGCACGGCGCGTTGCGGGACGGGCCGTTGCCGGCCTGAGCCTCGCCCCGGCCGGCACTGCGGGCGGCGGTGTGCGCCGGGCTGGCGGGCACCGGCGAGCTGCCGATGCCCAGCGCCGGGGCACTGTCCTCCTGCACGACCGGAGAACCGGCGCCGGCCTCCCCGTCGATGGCGGGCGAGGTGTACTGCAGGTGCTGGGGCCGGTGGCCGCCACCGAGCCCCTTGGCGCGCACCTCGACCTGCCCGTCGCCCTCGGAGGCGGCGGTACTCGGCAGCGGCACCGCCTGGCTCGGGTCCACCGTGACCGTCGGCTGCTCCTCGACCTGGACCTCCAGGTTGAACAGGAAGCCGACCGCCTCCTCCTTGATGCCGTCCATCATCTGGGCGAACATGTCGAAGCCCTCGCGCTGATACTCGACCACGGGGTCGCGCTGCGCGTACGCCCGCAGGCTGATGCCCTCCTGCAGGTAGTCCATCTCGTACAGGTGCTCGCGCCACTTGCGGTCGATGACCGCGAGCAGCACCTGGCGCTCCAGCTCACGCACCGCGTCCGCGCCCAGTTCCTCCTCGCGGGCGTCGTACGCGCGCTGCGCGTCCTCCTTGAGCTGCGCGACGAGGAACTCCTGGTCGAGGGTGTGGCGCTCGCCGCCGGACTCCTCGACGAGGTTGTCGACCGTGACGCCGACGGGGTAGAGACGCTTGAGGTTCGTCCACAACTGATCGAGGTCCCAGTCCTCGGCGTACCCGTCGGAGGTGGCGGCGGTGACGTAGTCGGCGACCGTGTCGTCGATCATGTGCCGGGCCTGGTCGTGCATGTCCTCGCCGTTGAGCACCCGCAGGCGCTCGGCGTAGACGACCTGGCGCTGCTTGTTCATCACCTCGTCGTACTTGAGGACGTTCTTGCGGATCTCCGCGTTCTGCGCCTCGATCTGGGTCTGGGCGCTGCGGATCTGCCGGGTGACCATCTTCGACTCGATGGGCACGTCCTCGGGGATGTTGAACCGCTCCATCACGGCCTCGACCGCGCCCGCGCGGAACCGCTTCATGAGGTCGTCCTGCAGCGACAGGTAGAACCGGGACTCGCCCGGGTCGCCCTGACGGCCCGACCGGCCGCGCAGCTGGTTGTCGATACGCCGGGAGTCGTGCCGCTCCGTGCCCAGCACGTACAGGCCGCCGGCCGCCTGCACCTCGGCGGCCTCCGCCTCGCACGCTTCCTTCCAGGCCGGCATGATCTCTTCGAGCGCCTTCGCGTACTCCTCCGGGCTCTCCACGGGGTCGAGGCCGCGCTGGTGCAGCTCGGTCGACGCCAGGAACTCGGGGTTGCCGCCGAGCAGGATGTCCGTCCCGCGACCGGCCATGTTCGTGGCGACCGTGACCGCGCCCTTACGGCCGGCCTGCGCGATGATCGTCGCCTCCTGGGCGTGGAACTTGGCGTTCAGCACGCTGTGCGGGATGCCGCGGCGGCGCAGCATCTGCGACAGGATCTCGGAATTCTCGACCGACACCGTGCCGACCAGCACCGGCTGGCCGGTGTCGTGGCGCTCGGCGATGTCCTCGACGACCGCGGTGAACTTGGCCTTCTCGGTCTTGTAGATGACGTCCGGGTGGTCGATGCGCACCATCGGCCGGTGGGTCGGGATGGTCACGACGCCGACCTTGTAGACCTTGTTGAACTCGCCGGCCTCGGTCTGCGCCGTACCGGTCATGCCGCCCAGCTTCTCGTAGAGGCGGAAGTAGTTCTGCAAAGTGATCGTGGCCAGCGTCTGGTTCTCCTGCTTGACCTCGACACCCTCCTTGGCCTCGATGGCCTGGTGCATGCCCTCGTTGTAGCGGCGTCCGTGCAGGATGCGGCCGGTGAACTCGTCGACGATCAGGACCTCGTCCTCCTGCGAGACGATGTAGTCCTTGTCCTTCTTGTAGAGCTCCTTGGCCTTGATCGCGTTGTTCAGATAGCCGACGAGCGGGGTGTTCACCGACTCGTACAGGTTGTCGATGCCCAGGCGGTCCTCGACCCGGGCGACGCCGCGCTCCGTGACCGCCACGGTCCGCTTGGCCTCGTCGACCTCGTAGTCGCCCGCGCCGTCCTTGCCCTTCTCCAGGCGCTTGACGATCGAGGCGAACTCGCCGTACCACCGGGCGGAGTGCTCGGCCGGGCCGGAGATGATCAGCGGGGTCCGGGCCTCGTCGATGAGGATGGAGTCCACCTCGTCCACGATCGCGAAGTTGTGACCCCGCTGCACCAGTTCGTCCCGGGACCACGCCATGTTGTCACGCAGGTAGTCGAAGCCGAACTCGTTGTTCGTCCCGTACGTGATGTCGCACAGGTACGCGGCCCGGTGCTCCGCCGCGGGCCGGTTCGGCAGGATCACGCCGACCGTCAGCCCGAGGAACACGTGCACCCGCCCGACCCACTCGGCGTCGCGCTGGGCCAGGTAGTCGTTGACCGTGATGATGTGCACGCCCTTGCCGGACAGCGCGTTCAGATACGCCGGGAAGACCCCCGTCAGGGTCTTGCCCTCACCGGTCTTCATCTCCGGGATGTTGCCGAAGTGCAGCGCCGCCGCACCCATCAGCTGCACGTCGTACGCCCGCTGGCCGAGCACCCGCCGGGCCGCCTCGCGGGCCGTCGCGAACGCCTCGGGCAGCAGCGAATCCAGGGACTCGCCGTCCGCGTACCGCTGCTTGTACTGCTCCGTCAGCTCCCGCAGCTCGTCGTCGGTCAGGTCGACGTAGTCGTCCTCGATCGAGTTGACGGCGTCCGCGATCGCCTTGAGCCGGCGCACCATGCGTCCTTCACCGGCACGGAGGACCTTTTCCAATATCGACACGGGCCAACTCTCCCTAGACCAGTCTGCGCCCCCATCGTAGGCACCTCCCGGCGCGGTCTGTGACCCGAGCCTCCCGTTAACCGTGCAAACATGGCGAAACACGGCCCGGCGTTCGCTGACAGCGCACACCCGTGTCCGGCTCGTCCGGCAGGATGGCCGGGTGGCACCGATCGAGCTGCAGGTCGGCGACCTGCGGGTGCGCGCGTTCCGCGGCTCGGACGCCGCGGAGCTGGCCCGGGCCCGCGACGACGCCGAGATCTCCCGCTGGGCGCACAGCTCGCCGGTGCCGTTCACGCTGCGCGACGCCGCCGAGTTCATCGAGGCCGCCACCGCGGCCCTGGCCGACGGTACGGCGTACGGCGGCGCGGTCACCGCCGCGGCGACCGGTGAGCTGCTCGGTTCGGTCGTCCTGCACAGCGTCGACGCGCGGGCGGGCACCGCGGAGATCGGCTACTGGTCCGCGCCGTGGGCGCGCGGCGGGCGGCTCACCGAGCGCGCCTGCCGGGCGCTTCTGAGCTGGGGGTTTCACGCCCTCGGGCTGGTCCGCGTCGACTGGCGCGCCGCGGTCGGCAACCACGCCTCCCGGCTGACCGGCCTGCGGCTGGGATTCACCGTGGCAGGCGTCGTGCCCGCACACCGCCGCCCCCGCGACGGGGCCCGGGTCGACGAATGGTTCGGCTGGCTGCTGCCCGGTCAGCTCACCGCGCCCGGCCAGGACGTGCCGGACTGGGTACGCCGCACCGCGTACACATTCGGTCACCCATCGCCGACGCTGCCGGCCGGGCCGGTCACGCTACGCCCACCGGCCGAGCGGGACCTGCCGGGGCTGGCCGGCGCGCTCGCCGACCCCGAGTCGATCCGCTGGTACGGCGGGCCTTACCGAACACCGCCGGACGTCGGCGCTGCGCTCGCGGCGGAGGCCCAGCTCGCCCGGTACATCCGGGAGGAGGTGCCGGCGCTGTGGGCGCGCGGCGAGGAGGCGGTGTTCACGGTCGCGGAGCGCGACGGCGCCTGCGTGGGCTCCATCGATGTGCGGGTGCGGCCGGCCGACCCGGCGGTCGGGGAGATCGGCTGCGTCATCGCGCCGCACGCGCGCGGTCGCGGCCACGCCACCGCCGCGCTGCGCGGCATCGCCGCCTGGAGCTTCACCGCGCTCGGGCTTCGCCGGCTGGAATGGCGCGCCGAGGTGGACAACCCCGGGTCACGCCGGGTGGCCGAGAAGGCCGGCTTCACCATCGAAGGGCTCGCCCGCGCGGGGCTGGGCCGCGACGGCGGCCGGCGGGACTGCTGGGTTGGCGCCCTGCTGCCGGACACGCTGCTGCCGGACACGCCCGCGTGACGGGCGAAGAATGGCCGGGAGCGCGCAGAGGAGACACACATGATCGTGCCGACCATCGAGTGCGACGGTGTCCGGCTGCGGGTCTACCGCCCGGACGACCTCGACGCGATCGTCGCGGGCTTCGCGGATCCACTCACCCAGCGCTTCATGCCGTCGCTGCCGGTGCCGTTCACGCGCCAGCACGGCGTGCACTTTCTGCGCGAGACCGTGTCCGAGGCGTTCGTCGAGGGCGGCTGCGCGTACGCCATCACCGACCCGGCCACCGACCGGCTCCTCGGCGGGGTGGGACTGGAGCGGCTGGTGCCCGCCCGCGGGCAGGCCGAACTGGGCTACTGGGTGACGCCGCAAGCCCGCGGCCGCGGGGTGGCGACCGCCGCGGTACGGGCCCTGTGCGGCCACGCGTTCGCCTTCGGGGTGCAACGGCTGGAACTGCTCACCCATTGGGAGAACGCGGCAAGCCAGCGGGTGGCCCTGGCGGCCGGGTTCCGGCGGGAGGGCGTCCGCCGCGGTGCGATACCCGGCCGCGGCGGCGGCCGCGACGACCTGCTCGCGTACGGCCGGCTGGCCGACGACCCGCCGGGTCCGACTGTACGGCTGCTGCCGGACCTGCCCGGCGGGGAGCTCACCGACGGCGTGGTGACCCTGCGCCCGCTGACCGGCGACGACCTCACGTTCTACACCGAACTGCACAGCACGCCCGACGTGGTCGCCGCCAGCGTGCCGCCGGTGCCGCCGACCCCCGAGGAGATCCGGCGCCGGTGCGCGTGGGCGCAGGCGCACTGGCTCAACGGCGACCGCGCCGACCTCGTGGTGCAGGACGCGGTGCACGGCAGCCCGGCCGGGACCTTGGGACTGTTCTACCAGGAGCCCGCGACCGCGCAGGCGATGATCGGTTACAGCATGCTGCCCGCGTTCCGCGGCCGTGGCTATCAGACGCGGGCGGTGCAGTTGCTGACGCTGTGGGCGTTCGCGGAAACCGGCATCGCCCGGCTGGTCGCCGGAACCCTGCCGGACAACGTCAGCTCGCAGCGAGTGCTGGAGAAGGCCGGTTTCCGGCGAGAGGCCCGCCTGCGCTCCCGGTTGCCCGGGGCGCACGGCCGCCGCAGCGATGACGTGCAGTTCGCGCTGCTGGCCGAGGATCTGGTACGCGACGGCGCGCGCCTCGACGGATGACGGCGCACCCGGCGGCACTCGACGGCCGGCGCGCGAGCTGGTGGCTCACGCGCCGGCCGGAGGCCTGTGCTCAGGGTGTGGATTCCAGGCTGAGGATGCCGTAGTCGTACCCGTGGCGCCGGTAGACGACGCTGGGCCGGCCGCTTTCCTTGTCGTGGAAGAGATAGAAGTCGTGTCCGACGAGTTCCATCTGGAACAGCGCATCATCGACAGTCATCGGGTCGGCAGGGTGTTCCTTGTGGCGCACGATGCGGTATGGGCGGTTGTCGTCGTGCTCGGCCAGCGCATCCTCACTCGCCTCGGAATCCGGTAGGTCGGTGGGCAGGCCCGCCGTTGCGGCGGACACCGAGACGGGGGCGCGGCGGCCTCGATGCACGCGGCGCCGGTCGGCGGCACGCCGGAGCCGGGCGTCAAGCTTGTTGATCGCTACGTCCAAGGCGGCGTAGAAGTCCTTGGCGGTCGCCTCGGCCCGAACAACCGGGCCGCGGGTCACCACGGTGATCTCGACGCGCTGACAGTTGTCGGATTGCCGTGGATTGCGCTCATGGAACAGCTCTACGTCGGTCCGAATCAACTTGTGGTCGTAGCGCTCGACCTTGCCCAGCTTGTCCTTGACGTGCACCCGGTAATGGTCCGGAACCTCTACGTTGCGGCCCTTGACGACAATGTCCACTCGTGACCTCCCCCAACGTTTCGTTCTGCGGGCGCTCGGCGGTGCCGAGGGCGCCGTACTGCGACGCGGTATGGCTTGCGGCGACGCCGGGTTCGCGGGAATCCGGCGGAGGCCGGGCCATTGGCGGGAAGACGACTCCTTTCCGAAGCGGCAGGTCGGTCTCGCGACGCCGGCTTCCGGTGGTGGGTTAAGCGTGTCACTTACCCTCGTCATCAAGACGCTAACGTGCGGATGCGCGCCCGTCACCCCTCGTTCGGGGCAGCGCTTCGGGACTTTGGGCCCGGGCGGCGGCCGGTAGGCGCAGGCCTTGGCCAGTGCCTGGACCCGATCGACGCAGCTGCGTCGCGGCCAGCACCGCAGCGCCCGCAACCTGCATGTTCGCCTCCGTGAGCCGAGTTGCCACCGCGGCGAGCGTGGCGCCTGTGGTGACGATGTCGTCCACCACCACCAGCGTGCCTCTCATCGTCGGTCGCCGCTGCAAAACGCCGATCCGGGTCTGGCGGATTCGCAGCGAACTCTCAGCCGCGACGGCCCGCTGCGCCGCGCTCAGCCCGGCGGAGTCGGGGCGTGGCATGGCCTGCAGCGGCCTGCGCAACTCGGCGTCCCAGCCCGCGGCCCGCAGCCGCCGCGCCGCGTGCCCGGCCAGCCGAACCAGATGGTCCCCCTGCCGCCTCCGGGCCGCCTTCGCGGTCGACGGCACCGGCACCAGAAGCAGCGCAGCGCCCGGCTGTGCCCCGGCGCGGACGGCCGCCGCGGCGGCCGCACCGGCCAGCAGGGCGCCGAGCGGCCGGGCCAGCCGGTGCCGGCCATGTTCCTTGTACGCCAGCAGCATCGCCCGCAGGGCACCGGCGTACGGGCCGACCGCGGTGCACGGCGGCAGGCCCCGCGGTGGCGGCACCGGCGCGGCCGGGTACGGGCTCAGCGCCTCCAGCTCGGCCACACACCGGGCGCACGCACCCAGTCGCAACGGCACCCGTACGGCGTCGCACCCCGCGCACGCCGTGGGCAGGATCAGATCGGCGAGCGCACCCAGCAGCTCGGGTGCGGGCATGTCAGTCGAGGAAGAACGGGGCGGTCGGGGCGACCCCCGCCGGCGGATTCTGCACCGGCTCGGCGAGGTCCGCCACGGTGATCCGGACCGCCTCGAACAGGGCGTCGTAGGCGGCCCCGTCCGCGACGTAGCTGACCGAGTCGGAGGTGGGCCGCCCGGTCGCCGGGTTCGCCGGGTACGCCGTCAGGTAGGTGACCTTCTCCGTGCCGAGGTCCTGCAGCCGGTCGTACTCCAGCGCACCGTCGATCGACACGTCCACGATCGCCACACGCCGGGTGTCCGCCCGGACGCCGGCGACCACCAGCCAGCCCTCGCTGCTCCAGTCCACCGCGGTGACCTCGCGCATCGGCGTACGGATCTGCCGTGGCGCGCTCAGCTGCGGCGCGTCTCCACCGGTCGCGAACACCGTGAGGTACAGCCGTCCACCCGCAAGGAACGCGACCCGGTGCCCGTCCGGGGCGACCGACACCGCGGTGACCGGGCCGGAGTCGACCGAGGCGTCGACGCGCCGGGCCGTGCCGCCGCCGGAGCCGAATGCGTACAGCGCGCCGCCTGCGGGGATCAGCCCGAAGCGCTCCGCATGCTCGTCCGCCGGGGTGACCGCCCAGGACGGGTGGCCGAGCTGGCCGGGCAATGCGACCCGGCGCAACGGGACCTGCGCGTCCGTACGGCTGACGCCCACCTTGAGGGTCGGTTCCTTGCCCGCCTCGCCGACCACCACAGCGGCGTAGTCCTCAGTGTCCGACCTGCTCATCGCGGCCCCGCGGACATTGCGGTTGTCCGCCCCGGTCAGCACGGGCAGCGGCTCCGTGGCCGCGGACGAGCCGGACAGCCGGCGGATCCGCCCGTCGTACACGACGAACCGCTGCGGACGGTCCGCCAGCCGGTACGCGAAGTTGCTGGTCAGGTAGTCCGTTCCGGTGTAGTCGATGGGGTCCCCGTGACCGATCCGCAGTTCCAGTACGCGCGGCAGGTTCGGCCGCAGCGACCACATGAGCTGGCGCCGGAGCCGGTCCACCGCGCGCTGGTCGTCCGGCGGGACGGCCTGGTCGCTGAGGGTGATCTGGAGCTTGTCGTTGCTGACCGCGGGTACGTTGCCGATCGCGGCGGTGCCCTCGGGCAGCGCGTCCACCGCGTCGGTGAGCCACGGCGCCGGCCCGGCGCTGAGCCACTTGAGGATCTCCGTTGGCTGCTGCTCGCTGGGCACGCTCAGCGGCATGTACCGGACGTCCGGCACGAGGCCGCTGTGCTCCGTGTTCCAGAAGTAGATCGTGCGCTGGATGTAGTAGTTGGTCAGCGCTTCGTCGCTGAGCATCAGCTGCGGGGGTGCCTTCTGCACGAACAGCCCGGACCGGCCGGGGACGTCACCGACCACGAGGTGGTGCTCGACGACCGGTTCGTTCGGGGTGGGTTCGAGGATGCCGTTGCGGCCCAGGATCCCGATCTGCTGCACCTTCACGGTGACGTCGTCACTGCCTGGGTTGACCAGCGGTTTCTCGATCTGGCGCACCACGTGGATGTCGGGTGACGGCTTGAACGTGATGGCGGCGGCCGGGGACAGGAACTGGCGGACCCGGTTCGTGGCGTCGTCGAACACGCCGGCCGCGGCCTGCAGGTAATACTGCACGAACAGCGACTTGTCGAGGGTGGCGTCGCGGTCGTTGCGGGTGGGCGGGACGTCGTTGCCCGACGACGTGCCGGTGGACGGGCCGGGGCCGATCGGCAGCACGGCGCTGTTGGCCGGAATACCGCACCCGCCGAGCAGCAGGGCGGCCAGTCCCGCGCCGGCCAGCAGCCGGCGCAGCGGACGCTGTCGTCGCCTCATCCGGTCACCTCGGCAGGGTCGGCCGACGCCGAAACCACCGGCGCCGGAGCGGAGACGGGATCCGGCTCGGGTGCGGGAGCCGGCTGGTCCGCCGCGGCCGCACCGGTGGCCGCCGCGGGTGAAGCAGGGACCGCCGTGGGCGCGCCGGCCGGCTCGGGCGGATTCGCGCGACCCGGCGACTCGGCCGGATCCGCGGACTGCGGGCCCGGGATGCAGTCACGGGGGATCAACGGCAACGGCGCGGCGACCAGCCGGTCCCCGGAGCGCACCGGCAGCGTGAGCCGGAACTGGGCGCCGCCGCCCGGGGCGCCCCACGCCTCCAGCCAGCCGCCGTGCAGCCGCGCGTCCTCCACGCTGATGGACAGGCCCAGGCCGGTGCCACCGGTCTGCCGGGCCCGGGAGGGGTCGGCGCGCCAGAACCGGTTGAACACCAGCCGCTCCTCCCCCGTTTTGAGACCCACGCCGTGGTCGCGCACGGTGACCGCAACGGCCGCGTCGTCGCAGGCCAGGGTCACCTCGACCGGCTTTCCTTCGCCGTGCTCGACCGCGTTGCCAACGAGGTTGCGCAGGATCCGCTCGACCCGGCGCGGGTCCACCTCGGCGATCACGGGCGTGTCGGGCAGGCGCACCTCGATCGGCACACCGGCCCGCTCGGCGAGCCCCGCGAGGCGCTCGGTGACGCGTTCCACGATCGGCACCAGGTCGGTGTGCTCGGCGTCCAGGGCGGCGAATCCGGCGTCGAACCGGCTGATCTCCAGCAGGTCGGTGAGCAGGCTCTCGAACCGGTCCAGCTCGGCCTGGAGCAGCTCGGCGCTGCGCGCCACCGCCGGGTCGAACTCCTCGCGCTCGGCGAAGAGCAGGTCGGCGGCCATCCGTACGGTGGTCAGCGGGGTGCGCAACTCGTGCGAGACGTCGGAGGTGAACCGGCGCTGCAGCCGCGACATCTCCTCCAGCCGGACGATCTGCCGCTGCAGGTTCGCCGCCATCTGATTGAACGACGCGGCGAGCAGGGCGAGCTCGTCCTCCCCCGAAACCTTCATCCGCTGGTCGAGCAGGCCGGCGGAGAGTCGCTGGGCGGTGCGGGCGGCATCCCGGACCGGGGTCACCACCAGGCGCGTCACCAGGGCGGCGACGACGCCCAGCAGCAGCACCAGGGCCAGGCCGGTGACCAGCACGGTCGTCCGGATCTGGTTCGCCGCGCGGTCCTCCGTGGTGAGCGGAACCAGGTAATACAGCTCGACGTGCCCGAAACTGGTCGGAACCGGAGAGCCGGACACCAGGAACTTCGTCTGCACGCCGCCGACCTCGGCCGTACGGATCTGCTGGTACTCGCCGCCGCGCCCGGCCACGGCCCGGACCATCTCCGGGGTGATCAGCAGCGAGGTGTCGATGTTGGCCGAGCTGACCGGCTTGAGGTCGGGGTACTCCGCGGCGCGCAGCGAGACGATCGCCCCGCCGTTCTCCGCCGGGTTTCCGTCGGCCAGGTGGTCGACCGTGGCGCGCATGGTGGAGGGCAGCTTGGGGTCCCGGGCCTGCCGGTGCACCGTGAGCTGCTTGTACGCATACTCCACCTTCGTGCGCGTCTGCGCGGAGACCTCGTCCTGGGCGCGGTTGAGCAGGATCTTGGCGCTGCGCTCCGCGACGAACCACCCGAAGCCACCGACCAGCAGGCTGGACGCGACTAGGGTGATGGTGATGACGCGGGCCTGCAGGGAGCGCCGCCAGGCGCGGCGGGCGGGCGCCGCGGTGCGGCGGGCCCACCGCATGACGACGCGCCAATACGCCCGGACGAACCGCAGCAGGCGGCGGGCGGGCATGGGGAGCCAGGTCGGAGCGCGCATCTCCCGGCCAAGGTTAGCCGGTCGGTGACCAACCCGGGACACCCTGTGGACGGCCTACCCGGTGCCCGCCTTGTAGCCGACGCCGCGCACCGTCAGGATGATCTCCGGACGCTCCGGGTCGGGTTCGATCTTGGCGCGCAGGCGCTGCACGTGCACGTTGACCAGGCGGGTGTCCGCGGCGTGCCGGTAACCCCACACCTGCTCCAGCAGCACCTCCCGGGTGAACACCTGGCGCGGCTTGCGGGCGAGCGCGACGAGCAGGTCGAACTCCAGCGGGGTCAGCTTCACCTCGTCGCCGTCGCGGGCGACCGTGTGGGCGGGCACGTCGATGGTGATCTGGTTGCCGGGCGGCCCGATCGTGAGCATCTCCGGAGCGGCGTCCTCCCCGCGGCGAAGCCGGGCCCGCATGCGGGCGACGAGCTCCTTGGGCTTGAACGGCTTGACCACGTAGTCGTCCGCGCCGGACTCCAGGCCCAGCACCACGTCGACCGTGTCGCTCTTGGCGGTCAGCATGACGATCGGGATGCCCGACTCCCCACGAATGGCCCGGGCCACGTCGATGCCGCTCATCCCGGGCAGCATCAGGTCGAGCAGGACGATGTCCGGCCGGTTCTCCCGAAAGGCGGACAGGGCACGCTCACCGTCGGCCACGAACGAGGGCAGGAAACCTTCGCTGCGCAGCACGATGCCGAGCATCTCGGCCAGCGCGGGGTCGTCGTCGACCACCAATACCCGGGCTCTCATGCGGTCCAATATTGCACTGCCTCTCCGGTTCCGGTGGAAGCGCCCCAGGCGATCTTGCCACCCGGGTCACGCGAAGAGGGTGCTCCCCCAGTAGTCGGCGGCGCCGGTGACGCCGGGTGGACAGGCGAAGATACCGCTCGACACATGCCGGATGTACTCGTTCATGTGGTCGTGTCGCGCGAGATTCGTCTGGACCGGGACGAACGCGGTACGCGGATCGCGCTGGTAGCCGATGAAGAACAGGCCCGCGTTGAGGCGGCCGAGGCCGTCGGAGCCGTCCACGAAGTTGTAGCCGCGCCGCAGCAGGCGGGCCCCGGAGTTGACCGTCGGGTGGGCCAGCCGTACGTGTGAGTCGACCGCGATGACCGGCTGGCCGTCGGGCCGCTTGGCGTCGAGGTCGGGCTCGTCGAACTCCTGCGCCTTGCCGAGCGGCGCCCCGCTGCCCTTGGTACGCCCGATGATGTCCTCCTGCTCGCCGAGCGACGTCCGGTCCCAGGTCTCGATGAGCATGCGGATCTTGCGGGTCACCACGTACGCGCCGCCGGTCATCCAGGCCGGACCGTCGCCGGACTGCACCCACAGGTGGTCGCGCAGCAGGTCGGTCTCCTCGGCCTTCAGGTTGGCCGTACCGTCCTTGAAGCCGAACATGTTGCGCGGGGTGGCCTGGTCCTTGGTCGTGGAGGAGGTACGGCCGAAGCCGAGCTGCGACCACCGCACCGTGACCACGCCCATGCCGATCCGGGCCAGGTTGCGGATGGCGTGCACGGCCACCTGGGGGTCGTTGGCACACGCCTGTACGCAGATGTCGCCGCCCGAGATGGCCGGGTCGATGGTGTCGCCCTGGAAGTGCGGCAGGTCCACGAGGGCGGCGGGTCGCTGGGCCGCGATGCCGAACCGGTCCTTGCCCGAGGCGTCGCGGAACAGCGTCGGGCCGAAGCCGACCGTCAGCGTCAGCCCGGAGGCCGGGAGCCCGATGGCCTCGCCGGTGTCGTCCGGCGGCGCCTCCAGGATGCCGCCGACCGCGCCGATCTGCCCGGCGTCGTGGCCCGCGGTCATCCGGGCGGCGGCCGCGGTCCAGTCCTTGAGCATCCGGACGAGCTGGTCACGGTCCTTCGTGACCACATCGAACGCGACGAAGTGCAGGCGGTCCTGGGCCGGGGTGACGATTCCGGCCTGGTTGGCGCCGGTGAAGGCGATCGCGTCCGCGGCGACACCGGCCCCGGCCGTCGTCTCGGACTGCTGCGCGGTACGCACGACGGCGCCGCCGACCGCGGCCGCCCCGGCGATTCCGGCCACCCCCGCGCCGGCGAGCGCCATGGCCCGCCGGCGGCTGATCGTGCTCTCAGTCATCGCAGTCCCTACTTCGCGGAGATGACGCCGGCGATCTTGCTGATCGGCTCGGCCAGCGCGTTGATCGCGTCGGACAGGCCTTTGAGCTCGGCCTCGGAGAGCTGGTTGTGCAGCTTCCAGCCGTCGCCGGCGCGGTGCTTGGCCAGCTCCGCGTCCACCTTGGCGAAGCCCCCGTCGATCGACTTCACGAGCTGCGGGTCACGCTTCTCCAGCGCGGGGCGCAGGGCGGCCACGGCCGCCTTGGAGCCCTCCACATTGGCCGCGAAGTCCCACAGGTCGGTGTGCGAGTACCGGTCCTCCTCGCCCGTGATCTTGCCGTTGGCGACCTCGTCGAGCAGTTCCTTGGCGCCGTTCGCGAGCTGCAGCGGGGACAGCTTCTCGGTCTGGGCCTTCGCCGCGACCGCGCGGATGTCCGCGTCGAGCTGGTCCGCGATCGCGCCGTCCTTGCTCACGTCACCGGTGATCCAGAGGTCCTTCTCCAGCTTGTGGAAGCCGGTGAACGGCAGCTCCTTGGTGGCGCCGTCCTCCCGGCCGTCGACCTTCGGGTCGAGGTCGCCGAAGGTCTCGGCCACCGGCTCGATCCGCTCGTAGTACGTACGGGCGACCGGGTACAGCGCCTTGGCCTTGGCCACGTCGCTCGCCTTCACCGCGGCGGCGAACTCCGTGGTCTTGTCGACCAGCGTGGTGGCCTGGGACTGGACGTAGCGGGAGTAGTCCGCGCTGGCCGCGGCCAGGGCGGCGTCCTCGGTCAACGGCGAGGCGGACCCGGAGACCGTGAGCGCGGTGCGGACGCCCTGCCCGACCATGCCGGGCTTGCACGCCGCCTCGTAGGTGCCCGCCGGAAGCTCGACGCGCAGCTCACGGGACAGGCCGGGGGTGATGTTCTCCACCTCACCCATCACCCGGTCGCCGGCCGCGTACACGTAGAACTCGGTGACCTTGGCACCCGAGTTCGTGATCTTGAAGTGCGTGGTGCCGGCGCCGAGCGTGGTGCGGCCGACCTCGCAGGCGGTGTCCGTGGCCTTGACGGAGATCGGGCCGCCGGCCGCCGCGGCGTCGTCGGTCTTGTCGCCGCTGCACGCGGCCAGGGCGCCGGTGAGGGTACCGACGGCGGCGAGGGCGAGGATTCGGGCGGTGCGCATGGTACGGGGTTCTCCTGTGGTCGCGGCTTACTGGTGCGGCGCGGGGGCCGGGGCGGACTGGGCCTGGGGCTCAGCGTGTGCAGGGGGTACCGCAGCGGCGGAGTCCGCCGTCGCGGGGTCGGTGGCCCCGGCGGCGGGGGCAGCGGATGCGCCGGCCGGGGCGGGTGCCGTGCGGCGGCGCGACGGCCAGAGGAACAGCACGAGCACCGGCACGCCGTAGGCGATCCAGGCGACGACCTCCAGCACGGTGGGCTCGGCGGTGATGTTGAACATCCCGGACAGCAGGGCGGCGTACCAGGTCGACGGGTCGAGGACGCCCGCGGCGTGGTAGGCGACCGTCGCGATGCCGGGCAGGACGCCGGATTCCTGCAGGTCGTGCACGCCGTACTTGAAGATGCCGGCGGCGACCAGAATGAGCAGCGCGCCGGTCCAGGTGAAGAACACCGAGAGGTTGATCCGGACCGCGGTCGCGAACAGCAGGTAGCCCAGCGCCACCGAGGTGGCGATGCCGCCGAGCAGGGCGTACAGCGGGCCGCCGTTGGTGTCGGCGCCCTGCACCGCGGCGTAGAAGATCAGAGAGGTTTCCAGGCCCTCGCGGACGACCGCGAGGAAAGCCATGATCAGTACGGCGAACGAGCCGACCGCGAGCGCGTCGGTCAACTTGTTGCGCAGTTCGCCCGCGATGCCCCGGGCGGCCCGGCGCATCCAGAAGATCATCCAGGTGACGAAGACGACCGCTGCGATGGACGTGATCGCCTCGAACAACTCCTGGTTGTGGTAGCCGCGCAGCAGCGTGGTCTCGGTGTAGCTCAGCAGCCAGCCGAAGAGGACGGACAGCACGACCGCCGCCCCGACGCCCAGCCAGACCTGCGGCAGGCGATCCTTGCGCTGGGACTTGACCAGGAACGCGATGAGGATGCTGACCACCAGGGTGGCCTCCAACCCCTCGCGCAGGCCGATGAGGTAGGTGGCGAGCATGGCACTCCGACTCCCAGGGCGTCGCCGGTCGACGGGTCGGCCGGGAGCACCGTTGTTAAGGCATTCCTAACTAAGGCTCGGCATACCTTACTCGGCACGACGGCGAATTCGTCAAGCCGCACGGCTATTCACCGGGTCACAGGACTGATGGCCCGGGCCGTGCGGGCCATCCGGCCGTCCACGCCCGACCTGCGCGGGGCCGTCAGTGCGTGCGGCGGTCGAACTCACCCGCGCGTACGCCGGAGAGGAAGGCGCGCCAGCCGGCGGCGCCGAACGCCAGTACCGGGCCTTCGGGATCGCGGGAGTTGCGGACCAGCACCTCGCCGGCCACCTGCGCGATCTCGACACAGTGGCCGTTGGCCGCACTGCGTGTGCTCTTGCGCCAGGCCGGGACGGTCCCGTGGTTCTGCGGCAACGCCACGCCCCTTTCGGAGGGATTTGACTGAATAGTCATCCGGTCCAACGCATGAGCAGTCAGTCCAGCCCCTCCCCCGTACGGGCGACCAGCGCACGGCTGGCCTCCGGGTCCAGCGCCCGGTCCCGCACGTCGGCGAAGAACTTGCGATACAACTTCACCTCGGCCGGCCGCTCCCGGAACACACCTCCCGTGGCGTCCTCGACGTGCGCCACCGCCGCCCGGCCCGCCTCGCCGAACTCGAAGACCATGAACGAGCCGGCCAGCGCCGCATGCTCACCGGCCGCGAACGGCAGCACCCGCACCTCGATCCCGGGCCGGCCGCACGCGTCGTACAGCCGGTGCAGCTGGCGCCGCATCACGGCCCGGCCGCCCACCCGGCGGTGCAGCACCGCCTCGTCGAGCACCGCGGACAGCCGGGGCGGGACGTCGCGGCTCAGCACCGCCTGACGCGCCATCCGCAACGCCACCCGCCGCTGAACCGTCTCCGGGTCGGTCCGGTCGGCGCCGACCGCGATCACGGCACGGGCGTACTCGTCGGTCTGCAGTAGACCGGGCACGACCTGGGACTCCCACTCGCTGATCGCCGCGGCTTCCGCCTCCAGCGCCACGTACTCGTCGTACGGGTCGGGGACCGCGGAACGGTAAGCGCTCCACCACACCCGGGCCCGCCCGCGCCGGGCCAGCTCCTGCAACCGGATCCGTTCACCCTGCGTCACCTCGTACGCGGCGAGCAAGCGGTCGAGGTCGGCGTCGCGAATGCCCGTACGGGCGGTCTCGATGCGGCTCAGCTTGGACTCGGACCACCCGAGAGCCGCGGCCACCGCGGCGCCCCGGCGTCCGCCCCGGAGCCGGCGCAGCTCACCACCGAGCTCCCGGCGGGCGGTGGTGGTCGGCCTCGGCACGGCCTCACCGTACCGGGATTCCGGTAACTTTCCGCAACTTGCAGATCGCCTTCTGCACTTGCAGAGCAGGACCCGACGTGGGCTAATGGACATATTGACGGGCCCCATGGTGGTCGGGCCCCGGCCCAGGCCGGGGTGGTGGCGCCGGTGGCGGCAACCGCCGGCCCGCCGACGAAAATCGAGCCCCGTCCGACGATGGACGGGGCTCGATGCCGTCGAATCCCCCCGATCGGGTGCCCCCGGCGCGAGGGCACAGCGACCCACCCCGGACAGCGAACGAGGCGGCAGGTCCGTGACCCACCGCCCCGTTCATCCCCCCGGTTTGGTACCGCGCGCGTCCGTGGGACCCCCCGATCACCAATGACGCTGCGTGGTTATAGATTCACACTCCGCATACGGCCATGTCAAGCAAATCCAGAAATTTCCGATTTGACTGTCTGACAACATCCGGAACACGGCTCTGGACGCAGCGTTGCTGAACCGCCGCAGCGACACTGGACCGCCGTGGCCGGTACTGACCCGCCGTGGCGTCACTGGGCCGTGGCGTCACTGACCCCGCCCCGGCGTTAGTGAGCCGTGGCGTTACTGAGCCGCCGTCGGGTTACTGAGCCGCCGTGGCGACGAACGCCTCGCCCACCCCGGACAATGTGATCGGCCCCGCGGCAGCCGGCGCGTACGCGGCAGCACCCGGAGTCACCGCCACCGCGGTCGCATCCGGTGACCGGCCGGCGACGGTCACCTCGCCGCGGACCCCGAGCACGATGCGGGGACCGCCCACCGGCGGCGTCACCGGGGCACCGTCGAGGGTGACGCGGTACAGCTCGAACTCCCGGACCGGGACCGGCCAGGTCACCACGCCGGGCGCGACCTCCGTGAAGGACTGCACCGGCTCGGACAGCACCTCGAAGCGCAGCACCCGGAGCAGCTCGTCCACGTCCACCCGCTTCGGGGTGAGACCACCGCGGAGCACGTTGTCGCTCGCCGCCATGATCTCCACGCCCGTCCCCTTGAGGTAGGCGTGCAGGTTCCCGGCAGGCATCCAGATCGCCTCGCCCGGCGCCAGCCGTACGTGGTTGAGCAGCAGTGACACCAGCACCCCGGGGTCACCGGGGTAGTGCTCGGCCAGACCGGCGGCCAGCGCGAACTCACCGGCGTACCGATGATCGTCGGCCACGGTCAGCGCCGCGCCGACCACCGCCTCGATCAAGGCCGGGCGGTCCGCGACCGGCCAGGTCAGCAGCGTCTGCACCGCGTCCCGCAGGCCCACCGGCCCGGCCCGCAACGCGGCCACGACCGGAGCGAGCTGCGGCAACGCCATCTCCTCCAGCACGGCCGCGGACACCTGCGGCGCCCGGAAGCCACACAGCGCGTCGAACGGCGTCAGCGCGACCAGGACCTCCGGCTTGTGGTGCGGGTCCGTGTAGATCCGCGGCGCGTCCGGGTCGGCCATCTGCCTCGCGTACGCCGCCCGGGCGTACGCCGCGTCCGGGTGTGCCTGCAGAGACAGCGGGGCGTCCGCGGCGAGCACCTTCATCAGGTACGGCAGCCGCCCGTCGAACTCGGCCGCGACCGGCTCCCCGAGCTGGCCGGCCGGGTCGGCGGCGATCAGGTCGGTCAGGCTCGCCGGGCCGTCGGGACCGGTGACGGTCGACGGGTCTCCCGGGTGTGCGCCGAGCCACAGCTCGGCCTCGGGGGACTCGGACGGCACCGGCCGCCCCTGAAGTCCGGCGAGGGCGGTCCGGGACCCCCAGGCGTACGGGCGGATGGCGCCGGTCAGCGGAAGGATGCTCATCGGTGGGGCACCTTATACGAGTGGCCCGGGAACGTCACATCGGCGCGGAGCCGTCACGCCAGCGCGGGAGGTACGGGGCTGACCGGCTCGGCGACCGCCGGGCCGTCGGCGGCAGAGCGGCCGGGGCGGTAGATGTCCGGTTCGAGGTAGATGACCCGGGCGATGGGAACCGCCGCGCGGATCCGCGCCTCGGTCTCGTCGATGTGCCGCGCGACCTCCTCGGCCCGGTCCGTCCGCGGCACGGCGATCTTCGCCGCGACGAGCAGCTCGTCCGGACCGAGGTGCAGCGTTTTCATGTGGATGATCCGGTCGACGCCGGGCCCGCTGAGCACCGCCTCTTCGATCTTGTGCAGGTCCTCCGGGTTGGCCCCTTCGCCCAGCAGCAGGCTCTTCGTCTCGACCGCCAGCACGACCGCGATCGAGACGAGCAGCAGACCGATCATCGCGGTGCCGATGCCGTCCCAGACCCCGTTGCCGGTGATCAATGTCATGGACACACCGAACAGCGCGAAGACCAGGCCGACGAGGGCGCCCGCGTCCTCGAGCAGCACCACGGGAAGCTCCGGGGCCTTGGCGCGGCGGACGAAGTCGACCCACGACGTCCGGCCGCGGGTGTGGTTGGACTCCTCGATCGCCGTCTTGAAGGAGAAGCCCTCCAGGGCGATCGCCACCAGCAGCACGGTCACCGGCACCCACTGCCAGCTGTGGATACCCTCCGGGTGCTGGATCTTGTGGTACGCCTCGTACAGCGCGAACAGGCCACCGACCGAGAACAGCACGATCGACACGATGAACGCGTAGATGTAGCGCTCCCGCCCGTACCCGAACGGGTGTTCCGGGGTGGCCTGGCGTTGCGAACGGCGCCCGCCGATCAGCAGCAGCGCCTGGTTGCCGGAGTCCGCGACCGAGTGAATCGCCTCGGCCAGCATCGACGACGAACCGGTGAGCAGCCACGCCAGGAACTTGGTCACCGCGATGCCCAGGTTCGCGCCCAGGGCCGCCACGATCGCCTTGGTACCCCCGCTTGCGCTCACCGCTGCCCTCCGCCGTGCTGTTCCAGGATCCACGCCGGAGGCGTGCTCACGACAGCGCCTCCGGCAACGGGTTGCTCAATTCCTTCATCTCGCTGATCGCGGGCACCGCCATCGGGTCCAGCCCGTGCGCGAGCGCCAGGTACAGCGAGGCGAAGTCGGGTACGGCAACCAGCGACGCCAGCCGCTCCAACGTCGAGCCGCCCTCGGCCGTGATCACATCACAGCGCACCCCGCGCCGGTCGGCGAGGGTCTGCACCGCGTCGGCACGGCGTTCCTCGACCGCGACCGGCTCGTCCGCCTCGTCCTCGGGGTTCAGGCCGCCGTCGCGCAGCAGGACCAGCCGCAGCCGGGTCTCGTCGGAGGTCTCCTCGTCGGGGTCGGCGAAGATGTCGCGCGACGACTCGGCCAGGCCGCCGAAGACGCCGTCGAGCAGGCCGACCCGGCCCCGGCCGGCCTCGCCGAGCGCCCCGGCCATCACCGGGTAGCGCGCGTTGGCGGCCAGAGTGTCGGCGAACCGGCGCGCCGCGACCGTGGCCAGCGGCGACGAGCCCCACACGATCGGGATCGAACCGGCCAGGTCCAGCGCCAGCGACTTCGCCGGGTTGACGAACGACTCCGCCCCCGGTCGGCAGCGCTCGGCGTCCGCGTCGAGGCGGATCGCGGTCTCCGCCAGGTCCGCCTCCGCGAGCTTGACCAGCCCCAGCGCGCGGCCGGCGAACAGCACCGGGACGGTCAGGCCCCACAGGCTGGCCCGGGCGGGGGCACGGCGCGGCACCGGGATGAACGGCGCGCGGGCGCGCTCCGCCATTGCCTGCAGCTCCGAATCCGGGTTGCCGATCGCGACCAGCCGGGCGCCGCGGCGGGCGGCGGCGTCCGCGGCGGCCAGCGCCTCGGGGCTGCGGCCGCTGGCGGACACCGCGATCACCACGTCGGCGGCGCCGACCCAGCCGGGTACGCCGGAACTGCGGTGCCCGATGATCGGCACGGGGCAGCGGTGCCCCGCGACCGTGGCGAGGATGCTGCCGGTGAGCCCAGCCGTACCGATGCCGGCGACGACGACCGCCCGCGGCCGGCCCTCGTCCTCCAGCATGCCGAGGTCCGTCTCGGCGGCCAGCGCGGCCGACTCGCGGACCTGGGCGCCCGCGGACGCGGTGGCGCGCAGCATGCCGCCCGGGTCGTTGCCGAGCATGACCTGTTCGTCGTCCAGCAACGACTCGTCGGCGTGGCGGTGGCCGTGCACCCCCGCGGTGCCGTCCCTCGTCGGGCCCATCAGGACTCGCTTTCCGCGGCCGGACCGCTGTCGGGCTGCCTGGCCTCGTCGAGCAGCAGGACGGGGATGTCGTCGCGGATCTCGAAGATGCGGCCACACTCGGTGCACGTCAACGTCTGTGCGTCCGCGTCATGGGTCAGCGGCGCGTGATGCGTGTCCGGGCAGGCCAGAATCTCCAGCAGCTGCGGATCGAGAGCCACCGATCGGCTCCTTCGGCTCGGGTGCGGTGAACGGGCCAGAGGATCCTATCCGCGCACGATGGCGAGTACTTCGTCCCGGAGGGCCGCCATGCGGTCCGGTTTCGCCGCCTCGACGTTGAGCCGCAGCAAGGGCTCGGTGTTCGAGGCGCGCAGATTGAACCAGGCGCCCCCGCCGACGTGCACCGTGAGGCCGTCCAGGTCGTCGGTCTCGGCACCCGGGAAGGCAGCCCGGACCTGGGCCATCTTGGCCGCGGCGTCCGGCACGGTCGAGTTGATCTCCCCGGAGGCGCTGTACCGCTCGTACTCGGCGGCGAACTCCGACAGCGGGTGGTCCTGACCACCCAGCGCGGCCAGCACGTGCATCGCGGCCAGCATGCCGGTGTCGGCGTACCAGAAGTCGCGGAAGTAGTAGTGCGCCGAGTGCTCGCCGCCGAAGACCGCGTTCGTCCGGGCCATCTCGGCCTTGATGAACGAGTGGCCGACCCGGCTGCGGACCGGCTTGCCGCCGTGCTCCGTGATGATCTCCGGCACCGCGGCCGAGGTGATCAGATTGTGGATCACCGTGCTGCCGGGGAACTTCGCCAGCTCGCGCGTCGCCACCAGGGCCGTGATCGCGGACGGGGACACCGGCTCGCCGAGCTGGTCGACGACGAAGCAGCGGTCCGCGTCGCCGTCGAACGCCAGGCCCAGGTCGGCACCGTGCTCGCGCACCGCGGCCTGCAGGTCGACGAGGTTCGCCGGGTCGAGCGGGTTGGCCTCGTGGTTCGGGAACGAGCCGTCCAGCTCGAAATACAGCGGCACGATGTCCAGTGGCAGCCCCGGCAGGACCCGGTCGCCGAGCACGGCCGGCACGGTGTGCCCACCCATGCCGTTGCCCGCGTCCACCACCACCTTGAGCGGGCGGATACCGGACAGGTCGACCAGCGAGCGCAGGTGCGCGGCGTAGTCGGCGAGCACGTCGCGCTGCTCGATGCGTTCCACGCCGTCGGCGACCGCGGCGAGCGAGGCGAGCAGATCGTCCGCGTACTGCCGGACGAAGACCAGGCCGCTGTCCTGGCCGACCGGCCTGGCGCCCGCCCGACACAGCTTGATGCCGTTGTACTGGGCCGGGTTGTGGCTGGCGGTGAACATCGCGCCGGGCAGGTTCAGCGCTCCCGAGGCGTAGTACAGCTGGTCGGTGGAGGCGAGGCCGATGTGCAGCACGGCCGTACCGGCGGCGTTGACGCCCTGGGCGAACGCGGCGGCCAGCGCCGGGCCGGAGTCGCGCATGTCGTGGGCCAGGACGACCGTGTCCGGGTCGTCGCCGGACTCCCGGAGCATCTCCACGAACGCGGTGCCCAGTGCCCGGGCCACCGGCTCGTTGAGCTGGTCCGGGACGATGCCGCGCACGTCGTACGCCTTGACGATCTGCGACAGATCAAACAAATTGCTCACTCCTCAGGCGTGCCCGTCTCTGCCCGAGCGTATCGGAGCGGCGGTACCGGGCATGCCGCAACGGCTGGGCTCCACCGTCTCGGACCGTTCACCCGGCCGTCCGGCTTCCCACGCCCCGTACGCCGTCCATCGACCGTCGCCTCTTTCTTGTGGTGCGCAGCGGTCCGGGCCAGGATTGGGTGCGATCGGAGGTGTGCATGTCGAACCCGTGGCTCGCCCTGCACGCGGGCGCTGACCCGGCCGCCCGCATCAGCGAGGTCGGCCGCGCGTACGAGCGGTTCGTCGCCGGGGAGCCCGGCGTGGGGCCGACGCCGGTGCGGCCGGTCGTCGCGGAGTCGTGGCGCCGGTCGGCGGACGCCCGGTTCGACCCGGAGGGCACCGCGCCGATCGAGCTCACCGACGGCGAGCTGGAGGCGTACCGGGCGGCCCACCCGCTGACGTGCGTGCTGCCGATCTTCCGGGACCTGCTGGGCGGCCTGGCCGACGACGGCGACCACCTCGTCGCGGTGTGTGACGCGCACGGGCGCCTGCTCTGGGTCGAGGGCACCCCGGCCGTGCTGGACGGCGCCGCCCGGATGAACTTCGTCCCCGGCGCGCGGTGGGACGAGGCGCACGCGGGCACCAACGCCCCCGGCACCGCGCTCGCGGTCGACCACCCGCTGCAGATCTTCGCCACGGAACATTTCTGCCGTCCGGTCCAGGACTGGACCTGCGCCGCCGCCCCGATCCACGACCCAGCCACCGGGCGGCTGCTGGGCGCCATCGACGTGACCGGCGGGGACCGGCTGGCCAACCCGCACAGCCTCGCTCTGGTCCGGGCCACGGCGCTGGCCGCCGAGGCGTACCTGAGCACCCACCGGCCCGCGCCCCACGCCGGGGTGGCGGTCGCCGCGCTGGGCCGCGACGAGGCGCTGCTGACCGTCGCTGGACGCCGGATCCGGCTCGGGCGGCGGCACTCCGAACTGCTCGTACTGCTGCTGGCCCACCCGCACGGCCGCACGGGCGACCAGCTCGCCCTCGACCTGTACCCGGACGACACGAACCCGGTGACGGTCCGGGCCGAGCTGTCCCGGCTGCGCCGCATCCTCGGGCCCGAGCTGCTGGACTCGCGCCCGTACCGGCTGCGCTCCGAGGTGGACGCGGACTTTCGCGCCGTGCCGCGGCTGCTGGAGCAGGGGCTCGTGGCCGAGGCGCTGGCCGCGTACGCGGGTCCTCTGCTGCCTGCCTCGGACGCGCCCGGGGTGGTCCGGCTGCGCCGCCTGGTCGAGGACCCGCTGCGGGTGGCCGTGCTGGCCCGCGGCGACCGGGGCCTGCTGCAGACCTGGGTGCGCTCCCCGTGGGGCGCCGACGACCTGCCGATGTGGCAGGCGTACGCGGCGGCCCTGCCCGCGGGCGCCCCCGCCCGGCCGCTGGCGTTGAGCCGCGTCGCCCACCTCAGTGCCGAGTTCGGCCTGCCGGGCAGCGATGCAACGTCGATGCAACGTCGCCTGTCCTAGCGTCACCGCACCCCCTTGCCGCCCGGGTCCGCGGGGCCCGGGCGGTTCCCTGGTTCGGAGGTGCGCATGACCGTCTACTCCCCACCCGGCACCGACGGCGCGATCATGAGTTACGCGTCCCGGTACGACCACTGGATCGGCGGGCAGTACGTGCCACCGGCCCAGGGCCGGTACTTCACGAACCCGTCGCCGGTCACCGGCCAGGACTTCTGCGAGGTCGCCCGCGGCACCGCCGAGGACGTCGAGAAGGCGCTGGACGCCGCGCACGCCGCCGCGCCCGCGTGGGGTCACACCCCCGCCGCGGAACGGGCCGCCGTGCTGCACCGCATCGCCGACCGGATGGAGGCGAACCTGGAGAAACTGGCCATCGCGGAGAGTTGGGAGAACGGCAAGCCGGTACGCGAAACCCTGGTCGCCGACATCCCCCTGGCGATCGACCACTTCCGCTACTTCGCGAGCGCCGTCCGGGCCCAGGAGGGTGCGCTCAGCGAGGTGGACGACGACACGGTCGCGTACCACTTCCAGGAGCCGCTCGGGGTGGTCGCACAGATCATCCCGTGGAACTTCCCGATCCTCATGGCCGCGTGGAAACTGGCCCCGGCCCTGGCCGCGGGCAACGCGGTGGTGCTCAAGCCGGCCGAGCAGACCCCGGTGTCGATCCACTACCTGATGTCGCTGATCGCGGACCTGCTGCCGCCCGGGGTCGTGAACATCGTCAACGGCTTCGGCGTCGAGGCGGGCAAACCGCTGGCCTCGTCGAACCGGGTCGCCAAGGTGGCGTTCACCGGCGAGACAACCACCGGCCGCCTGATCATGCAGTACGCCAGCCAGAACATCATCCCGGTGACGCTGGAACTGGGCGGCAAGAGCCCGAACATCTTCTTCGACGACGTCAGCGCGTCCGACGACGACTTCCTGGACAAGGCGCAGGAGGGCTTCACCATGTTCGCCCTGAACCAGGGCGAGGTGTGCACGTGCCCGTCACGCGCGCTGATCCAGCAGGGCCACTACGCGGACTTCCTCGGCGCCGGTCTCAAGCGGGTGGAGAACCTGAAGCAGGGCAACCCGCTGGACACCGACACCCAGGTCGGTGCGCAGGCCTCCAACGACCAGCTGGAGAAGATCCTGTCGTACGTGGACATCGGCCGTCAGGAAGGCGCGAAGGTCCGCATCGGCGGCGCCCGCGCGGAGCTGGGCGGCGACCTGTCCGGCGGGTACTACATGCAGCCCACGGTGTTCGAGGGCAGCAACACGATGCGGGTGTTCCAGGAGGAGATCTTCGGTCCGGTGCTCGCGGTGACCTCGTTCACCGACTACGCCGACGCGATCAGCATCGCCAACGACACCCTGTACGGCCTCGGCGCGGGCGTGTGGACCCGGGACGGCACCACCGCGTACCGGGCCGGGCGGGCGATCCAGGCGGGCCGGGTGTGGACGAACTGCTACCACGTGTACCCGGCGCACGCCGCGTTCGGCGGGTACAAGCAGTCCGGCATCGGCCGGGAGAACCACAAGATGATGCTGGATCACTACCAGCAGACCAAGAACCTGCTGGTCAGCTACTCGCCGAAGGCCCTGGGCTTCTTCTGATGGGCGACCGTGTCGACGTGACCCCCGCGGCCGCGGAGCTGATCCGCGCGCTGCGGGGGCAGCACGGGCCGCTGATGTTCCACCAGAGTGGCGGCTGCTGCGACGGCAGCGCGCCCATGTGCTACCCGCAGGGCGAGTTCCTGACCGGGGACGCCGACGTGCTGCTGGACGAGCTGCGCATCGACGGGGTGGCCGAGCCGGTGCCGTTCTGGATGAGCGCGGCGCAGTTCGCGGCGTGGAAGCACACCCATCTGACCGTCGACGTGGTGCCGGGCCGGGGCAGCGGCTTCTCGCTGGAGTCGCCCGAGGGGGTCCGGTTCCTGATCCGCAGCCGGGTCATCACCCCACCGGGTTAGGCCGTCCGTCCCTCCACTGTGCACGAATGTGCCAACCCTCCGGCCGAACCGATCCGCCCTCTGCCGCGTTCCGTACGCGACAGGGGGCGGCACCGCGCCGCCCGGCAACGGAGGAGATCTTGATGCTCAGCACCCGCAGGTCCCGGGTACGCGCGGCAGCGGCGACCGGAATGGCGGCGGTCGTGGTCGCGGTCGGCGCCGTGACGTTCAACGCGTCCGCGCAGGAGGTCCAGGCGGCCCATCCGATCCCGAGTCCCAACCCGACGCTCGCCCCGCCGCCGGGATCGACGAAGGTCGCGGAGGTGCACGTGCAGAAGGGCACCCAGACCTACACGTGCGCCGGCGGCGTGTTCGGCCCGACGTCCACGCCCGAGGCGCGGCTGGTCGGCCAGGGCGGCCCGATCCACCACTTCGCGGGCCCGAGCTGGCAGTCGGAACGCGACGACTCCCTGGTCACGGCCACGCGGATCGCCGCCGGACCGCCGTCACCGGACGCCATCCCGGAGCTGCTGCTGGGGGTCAACAGCCACACCGGCAGCGGCATCCTCAGCCCGGTGACGCACATCCAGCGGCTGCACACCTCGGGCGGTGTCGCCCCGACGCGTAGCTGCACGGACGGCGAGACGGCGTCCGTGCCCTACGACGCCACGTACGTGTTCTGGGCCGCTCCCTGACGGTCAACGGGGCTGGCGGCGGCGCACCGTCGTCGCCAGCACCACCAGCAGCGACACCCCGAACAGCACGGTCGCGATCACGTTGACCTGCGGCGGGATGCCCCGCTGGGCCGCGCCCCAGATGTACATCGGGAACGTGGTGGTGGTGCCCGCGGTGAAGTTCGTGACGATGAAGTCGTCGAACGACAACGAGAACGCCAGCAGAGCCGCCGCCACGATGCCGGGCAGCGCCAGCGGCAGGATCACCCGGCGGAACGCGGCCCACGGGCCCGCGTACAGGTCGGCGGCGGCCTCGGGCAGGCGCGGGTCCAGGGTGGCCAGCCGGGCCCGGACGGTCACCACCACGAAACTCACGCAGAACATCACGTGCGCGGCGACCACGGTCCAGAAGCCGAGCGGCACCCGCGTCGCGGCGAACAGGGCCAGCAGCGACGACCCCATCACCACCTCGGGCGTGGCCATCGGCAGGAACACCAGCGCGCCGGTCGCGCCCCGGCCCCGGAAGCGGTACCGGGTCAGCGCGAACGCCATCAGCGTGCCCAGCACCGTGGCCACCACGGTCGCCACGAAGCCGATCTGCACGCTGCGCACCAGCGACGCGCACATGCCCGGAGCGCCGCACGGGTTCTTCCAGTAGTCCAGCGTGAACGACCCGAAGTCGTACGACAGCCGCGACGTGGGCCGGTAGAACGACAGCGCGACGATCACCGCGATCGGCAGCAGCAGGTACGCGAGCACGAGCAGCCCCAGCCCCAGCACGAGGTGGTCGGCGACCCACCGCCCCGCCCGGGCGCTCACAGCGCCTCCACCGCGGTCGCCCCGACCCTTCGCAGGTAGGCCACCACGAGCACCAGGATCATCGCCATCAGCACGAACGACAGCGCCGCCGCCTGCGGATAGTCGAGCCGTACCAGGAACGCCGAGTCGATCACGTTGCCCGCCATCGCGGTCCGCGGCGTGCCGAGCAGCTGGGCGTTGATGTAGTCGCCCGCCGCCGGGATGAACGTCAGCAGCGTGCCCGCCACGATCCCCGGCGCGGCCAGCGGCAGCGTCACCGCCCGGAACGTCGCGGCCGGGCCCGCGTACAGATCTGCGGCGGCCTCCAGCAGGCGGCGGTCGAGCCGTTCCAGGCTGGCGTACAGCGGCAGCACCATGAACGGCAGGACGTTGTAGGTCAGCCCGGCCACCACCGCGAACGGCGTGGCCAGCAGCCGCCCGTCCGGGGCGAGCACGTGCAGGTCGCGCAGCACGCCGACCAGCGCGCCGTTGTCCGACAGGATCGCCTTCCAGGCCAGCGTCCGGATCAGGAAGCTGGTGAAGAACGGCGCCACCACCGCGACCAGCAGCACGTTGCGCCAGCGTCCGGCGCGCAGCGCGATCGCGTACGCCAGCGGGAAGCCGAGCAGCAGCGACGCGGCCGTCGCCACCCCCGCGTACGCCAGCGACCGCAGCAGTTGCTCCCAGTACTCGGCCAGCGCGGCCGGGTAGTTCCCGAACGCCCAGGTCATCGCGTACCCGTCGACCAGCGACCCGGCCGGGTCGTACAGGCTGGTGGCGAACAGCTCCGCCGCGGGCACCGCGAAGAACACGATCAGCCACAACCCCGCCGGAAGAATCAACAGGTACGGCACGAGCCGCCCCCGCCGGCGCCCGGCGCGGGCCGCCTCACGGGTGACGGTCGCGGTCACGCGGACACGCCCAGGCTCACGTCGGCCGCGCCGGTCCGGTCACCCTCCCCCGGCGAGCGGTCCAGCAGGAACGCGTGCCGCGGATCCCAGTGCGCGATCACCTCCGCGCCCAGCGGCACCTGCCGGTGCGCACCGGTGTTCGCGGCGAACACGGTCAGCTCGGTCCCCCACGCCGTGCGCACCAGGTACTGGCTGCTGACCCCCACGTACGAGCTGTCCGTGACCACGCCGGTGAGCTGCTGATGCCCGTTGGGCACCGCGTCGGCCGTGGCCGCCAGGTGCAGCTTCTCCGGGCGTACGCCCAGAAAGACCGGCTCCCCCGCGGCCCGCGACCGGATGGCGGGCACGGTGAACCGCCCGCCGTACGCGCTGACCGCCACGTCGTCGCCGACCTTGCCGACCTGCTCCCCGGCGAGCAGGTTGGACTGTCCCAGGAACGTCGCCACGAACGGCGTGGCGGGCAGGTCGTAGAGCTGCGCGGGCGGGCCGAGCTGCTCGATGCGGCCCGCGTTCATCACCGCGACCGTGTCGGCCATCGTCATGGCCTCCTCCTGGTCGTGGGTGACGTGCACGAACGTCATCCCCACCTCGGTGTGGATGCGCTTGAGCTCGATCTGCATCCGGCGGCGCAGCGTCAGGTCCAGGGCACCCAGCGGCTCGTCGAGCAGCAGCACCCGCGGGTTGTTCACCAGCGCCCGGGCCAGCGCCACCCGCTGCTGCTGGCCGCCGGAAAGCTCGGCGGGGCGGCGCTTGCCGTACCCGTCGAGCTGGACCAGGGTGAGCATCCGCTCGACCTGCGCCCGCACGTCGCCCTGCCGGCGGCGGCGCAGCCCGAACGCGATGTTCTCGTGCACGTCCAGGTGCGGGAACAGCGCGTAGCTCTGGAACACCGTGTTGACCGGCCGGCGGTACGCGCGCAGCCCGGTGATGTCGTCGTCGCCGAGCAGGATCCGCCCGGCCGTGGGCTCCTCCAGCCCGGCGACCATGCGCAGCGTGGTGGTCTTGCCGCAGCCGGACGCCCCGAGCAGCGCGAAGAACGAGCCCGCGGGCACGGTCAGGTCGAGGTCGTCGACCGCGGTCACCGCGCCGAAACGCTTGGTCACCCCGGCGAGCTGCAGGTCGGTGCTCAACCCGCGATCACCGCCTGGAACTTGTCGTTGTACAGACGCGACTCGGGCTGGGTGAGCGGCATGAATTCCCTGGCCTTGGCGAGCAGTGCGCGGGTGGGGAAGATCAGCGGGTTCGCGGCCAGCTCCGGATCGATCTTCTCCATCGCGGCCTGCGCCCCCTCGACCGGGCAGATGTAGTTCACGTACGCGGCCACAGTCGCCGCCACGGTCGGATCGTAGTAATAGTCCATGAGCCGCTGCGCGTTCGCCCGGTGCGCCGCCTGGTTGGGCACGACCATGTCGTCGGAGTACAGCATCACGCCCGAGTCCGGCGCCACGAAGCGAATCCGCGGATCGTCGGCCGCGAGCTGGATGATGTCACCCGACCAGCCGATGCAGGCGGCGATGTCGCCACGCTTGAGGTCGGGCGCGTAGTCGTTGCCGGTGAACCGGCGGATCTGCCCGGCGTCGACCGCCCGGCGCAATGGCTCCAGCGCGTCGTCGAATTGCGCCTCGGTGAAGTCGCCCGGATCGTGGCCACGGGCCAGCAGCAACAGCCCCATCGTGTCGCGCAGCTCGCTGAGCAGCGTCACCCGGCCCTTCAGGTCGGGCCGGGTGAGCAGCTCGTCGACCGTACGGATCTCGGAGGTGACCTTCCCGTTGTAGGCCAGGCCCGCGAGCCCGCCCTGCCACGGCACCGCGTGGGTGCCGGTGGGGTCGACGGCCCGGCCGCGCAGTGAGGGCAGCAGATTGCGCTGCACGTTCGGCATCGCGGCCGGATCGAGGCGCTGCATCCAGCCCAGGTCGACGAGACGGCCGACCAGCCAGTCGCTGACCACCATGATGTCCCGGCCGGTCGGGCGGCACTCCGCGAGCTGCGGCTGGATCTTGCCGAAGTACTGGTCGTTGTCGTTGATCTCCTCCAGGTACGCGACCCGGATCCCGGTCTTTCGCTCGAACGCCTCCAGCGTGGGCCGGCTCCCGTTGCGGTCGTCCACGTCGATGTACGTCGGCCAGTTCGCGAAGACCAGACGGTGCTCGGTCGCCGACAGGTCCGTGCTGGGGCAGCTTGCCTCGCTCTGCCGCGTGCCCTCGATGCCACAACCGGCCAGTGCCGCGGCGCCCACCGCCACCGCCCCGCCGAGCAGCGTCCGCCGCGACCCGGCAAACCGCGGCCCGGAGTACGCCGAGACGACGGCGGCGGCCTCGGGCATCAGCTGAGGGCGGCGCATCACGGCTCCTGCCTGCCAGAACACGTACGAACGGGATCATGTCACGCCAGGCGCCGCAGCATCAAAACGGCGGGAATCCTCCCGGATGAATGCCATCCCGATGGGTGGGCATACCTCGATGTCGCGCACTCCAGCCATAGTGGTGGTGTCGAGTTCGGACGCGGGACGGAGAGAACGATGGGTTTCCCTGACAGGCGGGCCATCCGCACGGTCGCTTCGGCGCTGGTCGTTGCGGCCTTCGCCTGGTGCGGCACGGCCATGGCCATGGCCTCCGACGGGACGCCGTCCTCGACCCCGCCGCATGCCGCCGCCACGAGCGCCGCGCCGCCCCGGCCCTCATCCACCGTGGACGCCCGGCCGGGCCTGCCGGCGTTCCACGGCCCGACCCGGCCGCCCGCGCCCGGCCCGGGCCTGCCGGGCGCCGCCATGCTCACGCGCCCCCAGCCCCCCGGGCCGCACGGCTCGACCGGGCGGATGCGGCTCGGCGGCCCCGCGCACAGCGCCACCGGCACCGGCACCTCCGCGGTGGCCCTCACGTTCGACGACGGGCCCGATCCGGCGCAGACCCCGAAGCTGCTCGACCTGCTCGCGAAATACCACGTCAAGGCCACGTTCTGCCTGGTGGGCCAGAACGTGGCGGCACACCCCGAACTGGTCCGCCGGATCGCCGCCGAGGGTCACACCCTGTGCAATCACACCTGGCGGCACAGCCTCACGCTGGGCCGGCAACCGGCGGCCGCGATCAGGGCGGACCTGCAGCGTACGAACGACGCGATCCGGCGCGCCGCGCCCGGGGCATCGATCAGGTTCATGCGGGCCCCCGGCGGGAACTTCACCCCCACGTTCGTGTCCGTGGCGGCCGACCTGGGGATGGCGTCGATCTACTGGTCGGTCGACCCGCGCGACTGGTACCACCCGGCCGGAGAGGGCGATGCCGCACACCGGGCGCGGGTGCAGCACGCGGTGCAGCGGCACACGGGTCACGGGGCGATCGTGCTGTCCCACGACTACGCACAGCCGGACACGATCGCGGCGTACCGCTCCCTGATCCCGTGGCTGAAGTCCCGTTACCAGCTCGTGGCGCTGTGACCGCCGGGGCGTGAAGCCGATGTGCAGGTCAGTGGGCGGGCGGGATGACGCGCAGGTGACCGCGGCGGCCGGTCTGGTGGCCGGGCAGGTTGTCGTGTTCCTCGGGGCGCGGGGGCGGCGCCGGGCGGGCGGCCTCCCGGACCGCGTCGGCCAGGGCGACCAGATCGTCCGTGGTCGGCGGGGGCGGGCCGAAGTCGCCGTCGTGACGGACCAGCTCCCAGCCGCGGGGCGCGGTGAGGCTGCGCGCGTGCGGCTCGCACAGGTCGTACGTGTGGGGCTCGGCGAACGCGGCGAGCGGCCCGACGACCGCGGTGGAATCGCTGTAGACGTAGGTCAGGGTGGCAACCGCCTGCCGGGGACAGCCGTTACGGGAGCAGCGCCGTGGTGACCTCACGGCGGCACGTTATCGTCCCGGCGCCTCGCGCGGGGCCGATGGGGTCGCGACACGCCGACCCGCCATGCATCACGATTCCGTCAGGGCGCCGAAGACACGCCGCCCCGTTGGGGCGAATTCGCGCGACGCAACGCGCGGGGCTGCGCCGCCCCCGCCCCGCGCGGCGGGAGGGCTAGGCTTGGGTACGTGACGACCAGCCCCGACCGCCGCCGCGCCGCCGAGCCGGGCCGTGTCGCCGAGCCTGGTCGGGCCGCGCGTTCCGCTGGTCCCGGGCGTCCCGCCCGCCGTGACCGGCACGGCCGTGGCCTCCGCGGGCGGCTCGTCCCGGCAACGGTGCCGCTGGCCCGCACGAAAGCGGAGATCTTCGACGATCTGGTGCTGGACACAGTCGAGGGCCTGGAGCGCCGGTATGCCAAAGAGCTGGCCGGCGTCGAGTTCGCGGTCGAGGACGTCCCGCCGGAGCTGAACGTCTACGACTCGGATGTGCTGGAGGACGGCGAGGTGCCGCTCGCCCGACTGCTGCCCGGCCGGCCGGGCAGGCAGGAGCTGCCGCCGCGGATCGTGTTGTACCGGCGGCCGCTGGAGTTCCGGGCGATGGATCGCGAGGATCTCGCCGACCTGGTGCACGACGTGATCATCGAGCAGGTCGCCAACCTGCTGGGTGTGGATCCTGACGAACTGACCTGACGGGCCGCCCCCGGCGCCGCAGGAGAAGTCGCGGTCAGGCCACCCGGCGCTTGAGTTTGCGGCGCTCGCGCTCCGACAGCCCGCCCCAGATGCCGAAACGCTCGTCGTGGCCGAGCGCGTACTCCAGGCATTCCGCCTTGACGTCGCACCGGCCACAGATCCGCTTGGCCTCCCGGGTCGAGCCGCCCTTCTCCGGGAAGAATGCCTCCGGATCGGTCTGCGAACACAGGGCCCGCTCCTGCCACTCGGGGGCGTCCCCGAGCAGGTCGATGCCCTCAACCTGCGCTTCCACCATCATCGGCGTGCCTCCTTTTCCGCGCCGGCGGCAATGCCGGCACTGACCCCCCACGCACGCGGCGTGTTTCTTGCGGAACCGGTGCATTTCCCCAGCACCTGTCCCACAACCCCACCGAAATTACACGCGTGTAAGACGTGCGTCGTCAAGCCGAACCTGATAAATAGGCCCGTTTCCCCGAGGTGCCCAGGACGCCTCGGAGTCCCGTTCCTGCCCTATCTCCCAAAGACACCCGAAAGTAACGGCGCGTCGGCGCGTCGCGTCCAATTTAGCCCGATTTGTTATCTAGCGTCGCCCGTATCCCGTCGTGCGCTCCACCGCCGGGCGACCGGCCGCCGCGGCCAGCTCCTTCAGCTGCGCAACCGTACGGGCCGAGCCGTGCTCGGACCCCGCCATCCGGGAGATCGTCTCCTCCATCAGGGTGCCCCCGAGATCGTTGCAGCCGCCGTCGAGCATGACCCGGGTCCTGTCGTCGCCGAGTTTGACCCACGAGCACTGGATGTTGGGGATCCGGCCGTGCAGCAGCACCCGGGCCATCGCGTGCACCACGCGATTCTCCCGCCACGTCGGGCCGGGCCGGGCGATGCCGGCCAGATAGATGGGTGCGTTCGTGTGCACGAACGGCAACGCCACGAACTCGGTGAACCCGCCGGTCCGGTCCTGGATCCCGGCCAGCACCCGGAAATGGCCCAGCCAGTGGCGCGGGTGGTCGACGTGGCCGTACATCATCGTGCTGCTCGAACGGATGCCCAGCTCGTGCGCGGTGGACACCACTTCCACCCAGGTGGCGGTGGGCAGCTTGCCCTTGGTCAGCACCCAGCGCACCTCGTCGTCGAGGATCTCCGCCGCGGTCCCGGGGATCGTGCCCAGGCCCGCCTCACGCAACCCGGTCAGCCACTCCCGCACGCTCACCCCGGCCTTCGCGGACGCGGTGACGATCTCCATCGGGGAGAACGCGTGCACATGCATGCCCGGCACCCGCTGTTTGATCGCCCGAACCAGCTCCGCGTACGCGGTGACCGGCAGCTTCGGGTCGATCCCGCCCTGCATGCACACCTCGCTGGCGCCGTCGCGCCACGCCTGCTCCGCCCGGTCCGCGACCTGCTCCACGGACAGCCGGTACGCGTCCGCGTCCCGCTCACGCTGGGCGAACGCGCAGAACCGGCACCCCACGTAGCACACGTTCGAGAAGTTGATGTTGCGGTTCACCACGTACGTGACGTCGTCGCCGACCGCGTCGCGGCGCAGGTCGTCGGCGAGGCGGGCCAGTTGGTCCAACGCCGGACCGTCGGCGTGGAACAACGCCAGCGCCTTGTCCTCGTGCCGCGGATCCAGCAGTGCCGCCGGATCCTCGGCGGCCAGCCGCAGCCCCGCCAGCACGTCCGAGTCCACCCGGTCCGGTGCGGTGGGCACGTGCGCGGCCACCTCGGACCAGTCGCCGTACACGCTGTCGAAATCGCCGCGCCGGTCGCCCGTACGGCCCGCGGTGTCGATCGTGGCGAACAGGTCGGTACGCCCGCCCGCCGCGTACGCCTCGTCCGGCTCCTGCCACGGCAGGCCCTTGGGCAGCACGTCGGGGCGGGCCAGCCCGGTCTCGGGGTCGGCCAGCGCGGCCACGTGCGCCGCCAGCCGCGGGTCCAGCCAGCTCTCGCCGCGCCGGACGTACTCGGGGTAGATCGTCAGCCGTTCCCGCAGCTCGAAACCAGCGGCGGCGCTGCGCCGGGCCAGCTCCTGGATCTGCGGCCACGGCCGCTCCGGGTTGACGTGATCCGGGGTCACCGGCGACACGCCGCCCCAGTCGTCGATTCCGGAGCGCAGCAGCAGGTCGTACTCGGATTCGATGAGGTTCGGCGGGGCCTGCAGCCGGGCCCGCGGCCCGAGGACCAGCCGGGCAACGGCCACGGTGGCGGCCAGTTCACGCAGCTCCGCGTCCGGCATGCCACGCATCGCGGTGTCCGGCTTGGCGCGGAAGTTCTGCACGATGACTTCCTGGATGTGACCGAACTCGCGGGCCGTCCGGCGCATCGCAAAGATGGCGTCGGCCCGTTCCGCCCGGGTCTCGCCGATGCCGATCAGAATCCCCGTGGTGAACGGCACCCCGACCCGGCCCGCGTCGTCGAGCACTCGCAGCCGCACCGCCGGCTCCTTGTCGGGTGATCCGAAATGCGGGCCGCCCGGCTCCGACCACAACCGGGTCGCGGTCGTCTCCAGCATCATCCCCATGCTGGGCGCGACGGGCTTGAGCCGCTGCAGTTCCCCCCAGCTCAGCACGCCCGGGTTGAGATGCGGCAGCAGGCCGGTCTCCTCCAGCACCGCGATCGCGCAGGAGCGCACATAGTCCAGGGTGGAGTCGTAGCCGCGCTCGTCCAGCCACTGCCGCGCCGCGGGCCAGCGCTCCTCGGGCCGGTCGCCCAGCGTGAACAGCGCCTCCTTGCAGCCCTGCTCCGCGCCCTGGCGGGCGATCGCGAGCACCTCGTCACGCTCCAGGAACGCCGCGGGCAGCCGGTGCGGCACGGTCGCGAAAGTGCAGTAGTGGCACCGGTCCCGGCACAGCCGGGTCAGCGGGATGAACACCTTTTTCGAGTACGTCACGACGCCGGGCCGGCCGGCCTCCCGCAAGCCCGCATCGCGGACACCACCCGCCAGCGCCAGCAACTCGTCGAGCGCCCCACCGCCCGCGGCGAGCAGCGTCGCGGCCTCGTCCACGTCGAGCGCCCTGCCGTCGGCGGCCCGGCGCAGCGCCCGCCTTATGCTCGCTTCGGTGGGTACCGGTTCCACGTCTGCCACCCGTGCAGCCTAGGCCGTATCGCGGGCCGACCGCCGGACAGTCGTGGACGATTGCGCAGTGTCCTGGACCACGTTTGCCCGTGTCGCGGACCACGTCAGCCGGCGGCGCGCCCGCAGCCGAGCAGTTGTCGGGTTCCGGCCGCCGTCGTGCCGGATCACGCGGCCCGGAGCCGGTAGGCCACTGTGGTCCGCGAACCGGAGGTCAGGGCGCGTCGGGTCGGCGCGAGGCGCTACAGCTCTGATCCATCCATGAACCGGAGGTCAGGGCACGTCGGCTCGGCCCGAGACACTACAGCTCTGATCCATCCATGAACCGGCAGCCACGACACGACCGCTCGGCCCGAGACACTACAGCTCTGATCCACCCATGAACCGGCAGCCACGACACGACCGCTCGGCCCGAGACACTACAACTCTGATCCACCCATGAATCGGGAGGCCAAGGCACCACGGGCGACCGATTCGCCAGGACGCGAGGTGGGCCGCCTGATCCATCCGTAGTGACCCGCCGACTCGGACCTTCGTGATCCACGTGCGCCATCGGAGCGATCGGTGATCCACCTGCGTCATCAGAGCTAAAGGCAACTCGTCGGCGTCAGCTGCCCGCCCGACGACCGGCGGCACACGGCCGACGACGCGACGAACCTGCGACGCAACAGACCAGCAGGGCGGCGTACCAGCCGGCCAGTACCGGCGAGCCGGTACCCGACGGCCGGCAACCGGCGAGCCCGCGGGGCAGCGACCCGGCGAGCCGACTGACCGCGGGGCAGCGAACCGGGCGATTCGACTGACCCCGGGGCAGCGAACCGGGCGAGTCGACTGACCCGCGGGGCAGCGGGTATCGCTCAGCGGCGTGGCGGGTCCTCGCCTGCGGGGCCGAAGCCGGGACGCTCGTCCGAGACCACGTGCGTATGGTCGTCAGGCGTGTCCGTCGCGTCGACCTGGGTCGGGTCGGCGAAGGTCTGCGGCTGGGGGCTGCCGTACATCGTCGGCGGAGGGCTGCCGTATGTCGTCGGGCGGCCGAGCTCCGGTGTGAACCCCACGGCCGGCTGAGCCGGCACGGACGGGGCAGCGGCCGGATAGATGGTCCCGGGATAGGCCGACGCGGGCTGGGTTGCCACGGGCGCGCCCGGCACGGACTCGCCCGCGGTCGCACCCCACGGCTGAGCGGCGCCGCCCTCGGCCACACCCCACCGCATGGTCGGACTCACCGAGGTACCGCCCGCCTGCGCCGATACGGGCGGGGCGGGACTGAACTGGGCCGAACTCGGCGCCGCCGGACTGGATTGGGCCGGACTGAACTGGGCTGGGGCGGGCGGGGCCGGACTGAACTGGGCGGGGCTCGGCGCCGCCGGACTCGTCTGAGCCGGACTGAACTGGGCCAGGGCGGGCGGGGCCGGGGCGGGGCCGTAGCCGGGCTGGCCGGGGTACGTGCCGGGGACGCCGTACACGGGCTGGCCGTACACGCCGGGCTGGGGCTTGGGGGCCGCGAACAGGTTGCGCCACAGCTCCCAGACCGCGTACGTGGCGATGGTCAGCACCGCCAGCCACGCCACCCGCACCAGAAGTTCCTCGAACGCCGACCGGACGCTGAACCCGGCAATCTTGACAAGTCCGACCAGGATGCCGAACACCACGCCGAGGAATCCCGCGATCGCGTACTCGACCAGGGCGACCAGCGTGATCAGTCGCGCCTTGGGATGCCGCGGCCCGATCAGCGCCAGCAGCACCGCCCCGATGGGGAACAGCAGCACGGGCAGGTTCACGAAATCGTAGAAGCTGCCCTGGGTACGGCTCGTGAACTGCTCCCCCACGTCCGACGGGATCAGCCGCAGCAGCGCCACGAACAGCAGCACCACCGGCAGGCCCACCAGGGCGTACACGGCCAGATCACGTAAGGGCCGCAGGTGCGCGAGGGCCGGGCGTACCTCGCCCGGAGGCTCGGATTGGCTGGTCACGGCGACTCCTGACGAGGGGGAACGCGGGCGGGGACGGCGCCCACTCTAAACGGGATACGCACGTCACACCGGTCCCCCGGGTCCGGTGAATCGGACGGTCGTGCGCAATCATGGTCGGATGCGGATCGTGGTCCTTACCGGTGGCATCGGCGGCGCGCGTTTCCTCGTCGGGGTGCGCGCGCATGCCCGGGAGATCGGCGCCGAGGTGACCGCAGTCGTCAACGTCGGCGACGACGTACGGCTGCACGGCCTGCAGATCTGCCCCGACCTGGACAGCGTCATGTACACGCTGGGCGGGGCCGCCGAACCCGAGCGGGGCTGGGGGCGCACCGGCGAGACGTGGGTGGTCAAGGACGAACTGGCCAAGTACGGCGCCGAGCCGAGTTGGTTCGGGCTGGGCGACAAGGACACCGCCACCCATCTCGTACGCACCACGATGCTGACCGCGGGCTACCCGTTGTCCCAGGTCACGACCGCGTTGTGTGACCGCTGGCAGCCCGGCGTCACGCTGCTGCCGGCGACCGACGAGCGGCTGGAGACCCATGTGGTGGCCGACGTCGACGGCGAGCGCAAGGCGATCCACTTCCAGGAGTGGTGGGTGCGCTATCGCGGCGACGTGCCGACGCATCGGTTCGTCTTCGTGGGCGCCGAGGCGGCCAAGCCCGCCCCGGGAGTCACGGAGGCGATCGGGGCGGCCGACGTGGTGTTGTTGGCGCCGAGCAATCCCGTGGTGAGCATCGCGCCCATCCTCGCCGTACCTGGAATCCGGGAGGCCGTGGCGGACGGCCCGGCACCGGTGGTCGGGGTCTCCCCGGTGATCGCGGGCGCGCCGGTGCGCGGCATGGCGGACCGCTGCCTGGCCACGGTCGGTGTCGAGGTGAGCGCGGCCGGGGTGGGCGGCCTGTACGGCGCGCGCACCGGCGGCGGCCTGCTCGACGGCTGGCTGGTCGACACCGCGGACTCCGTAGCCGAGGTGGCGGGGGTCCGCACCCGGGCGGTGCCGCTGTGGATGAGTGACGAGCGGGCGACGGCCGCGATGGTCGCCGCCGCCCTGGACCTCGCGGGGGTGAGCTGATGGACGGCGAGCGCGGGCCGATCGGCGGCCTCGAGATTCTGCCGGTGCACGGCATCGGCGACGTGATGCCCGGCGACGACCTGGCCGCGCTGATCGTGGGCGCGGCGCCCTGGCTGCGCGACGGCGACATCCTCGTCGTCACCAGCAAGATCGTGTCGAAGGCCGAGGGGCGGCTGGTCGAGGTGCCCGCGGACGGCCCGGAACGCGAGGCCGCCCGGGCGGACGTGCTGGCCGCCGAGACCGCACGGGTGGTGGCCCGGCGCGGGCCCACCGCGATCGTGCAGACCCATCACGGGTTCGTCATGGCGGCCGCGGGCATCGACGCGTCCAATATCGACAAGACCCACCTGGTGCTGCTGCCTGCCGACCCGGATGCCTCGGCCCGCGCGCTGCGCGCGGCGCTGGCCGGGCGTGGCCTGGACGTGGCCGTGATCGTGTCGGACACGATGGGCCGGGCGTGGCGCAACGGCCTCACGGACGTGGCGCTGGGCGCGGCGGGGATCGCCCCGGTGCGGGACCACCGCGGCGAGATCGACCCGTACGGCAACGAGCTGCAGCTCACCGAGATGGCGGTCATCGACGAACTGGCCGCCGCCGGGGAACTGGTCAAGGGCAAGTGCGCGCAGGTCCCGGTCGCGGTCGTGCGGGGCTTCCCGGGTACGGGCATCGCGGACGGCCCGGGCGCCGCCGCCCTGGTCCGCGACCCGGACAGCGACATGTTCTCCCTGGGTACGGCCGAGGCGCGGGCGGCGGGGCTGCGAGACGCGGCCCGGCTCGCCGACGCGCCCGCGGGTGGCGTGCCGGCCGACCCGGCTGCCGTGGCCCGCGCGCTGGCGGCGGTTGAGGACATGCTCGCGCCGGGCACCCACGTCGGGGAGTCCGCAGGGGTGCTGCGCTTCGCCGCGCCGGACGCCTCACCCGCCGCGTTGCTGCGTCTCGGCGCGGACGTACACCGGGTCCGGGCCGCGCTGGCCGCCGAGGGGCTGGGCTCGACGGCCGTGCCGGATGGTGCGGCCCTGACGTTGACGCTGACCCGGGCCTAGATGTAGCCGAGCTCGCCTTTGTCCTTCAGCTCGTCGACCAGCGACTTGACCTCCTGGGCGCGATCGCGGGGGCAGACCAGCACCGCGTCCGGAGTGTCCACGACGATGAGGTCGCGCACCCCGAGTGCGGCGACGAGCCGGCCGGAGTTGGGCACCACGACCAGGTTCTCCGTCTCGCGCAGCAGGACCCCGGGCTTGGCGTCCGTGTCGTGGCCGACCACGACATTGCCGGCGGTGTCCGCGGTCAGCACCTCGCCGAGGGTGTGGAAGTCGCCGACGTCGTTCCAGCCGAAGTCGCCCGGGACGGTGCCGACCCGCCCGGCGGCGGCCGCGCCTTCCATCACCGCGTAGTCGACGGAGATCCGCGGCAGGGTCGGCCAGACCTCGCCCAGGACCTCCTCGCGGTCCGGGCCGTCCCACGCCTGGGCGATCCGGGAGACCCCGGCGGCCAGCTGCGGCTGCTGCCGGGACAGCTCGGACAGGAACGTGTCCACCCGCCAGACGAACATGCCGGCGTTCCACAGGTAGCGGCCGGACTTCACGTAGCCCTCGGCCACGTCGTACGACGGCTTCTCCTTGAATTCCTCGACCGAGCGCACCGGGCCGGCGCCGACCGGGTCGCCGCACTGCAGATAGCCGTACCCGGTCTCGGGGCGGGTGGGGGTGATGCCGAGCGTCATCAGCAGGCCCTGCCGGGCACCGGCCATCGCGTGCCGGATCACCTCGATGAAGTGGTCGGAGTCCGCGATGAGGTGGTCGGCGGCGAAGGCGCCCATGATCCCCTCGGGGTCGTGCCGGGCGATCACGGCGGCCGCGAGCGCGATGGCCGCGCACGAGTCGCGCGGGGACGGCTCGACGAGGATGTTTTCCTCGGGCACGGCGGCGAGCTGCCGCGAGACCGCGGCCGCGTGCCCGACGCCGGTGACCACGTACACGTGCTGGGAGTCGCTCAGCGGGGCGAGCCGGTGCACGGTCGCCTGCAACAGCGACGCGTCGGTCCCGGTCAACGGATGCAAGAACTTTGGGTGACCTGCGCGGGACAGTGGCCATAGACGTGTGCCACTGCCACCTGCGGGAATTACGGCGTACAGGCCGCCCTGCTCGTCAGTCATGTGCACGCAGTGTAACGAAGTTTGTCTAGGCAGGCTGCCCCGCCCTCACCCGCCGGCCACTCGCAGCCAGGCGTTGACATGAACCTCCGCGCTGGAGGCCCAGGTGAACTCCTTCGCCCGGTCGAACCCGGCCTTGGCCAGGGTGAGCCGGCGCGGCTCGTCGTGCAGCAGGTTCGCCAGGTCCTCGGCGATCCGGTCCGGGTCCTCCGTCGTGTACGCGACGGCGTCGCCGCCCACCTCCGGCAGCGACAGGCGGGGTGTCGTCAGCACCGGGGTCGCACACGCCATCGCCTCCAGGATCGGCAGCCCGAACCCCTCGCCGAACGAGGGATAGCAGGCCACCGCGGCCCCGCCGAGGAAGCCGGGCAGGTCGGCGTACCGCAGGTAGCCCGGGCGCAGCAGCCGCAGGTGGGAGGGCACCTCGGCGACCGCCCGGTCGATGTCGTCGTCATGACCCTGGCCGCCCGCGATGACCAGCGCGGGCGGGGTCGGCCAGTCGCCCACCGCGCGGGCCCAGCCGCGGATCAGGTTGGGCACGTTCTTGCGGGGCTCCTTGGCGCCCAGAAACGCCACGTACGCAGAGTCGCCGAGCCCCAGCCGGGCCCGCACGCGCGCCTTCTCCTCATCCGTGGGCGCATGGAACGCCGCCGCGTCGACCCCGTGATACGCCACGTCGATCTTGGTCGGGTCGGCGTCGAGGAGCCTTATCAGCTCGTCGCGGGTCGCCTTGCTCGGCACGATCACCCGGGCGGCGCGGCGCAACGACGTCTTGATCGCGCTGCGGAAGAACGTCCGCCGGGTGTTGTCGTAGTGCTCGGGCTCGGTGAAGAACGTCGCGTCGTGCACGGTCACGGTCACGGGGCAGCCCGCCCGCAGTGGGCAGGTGTAGAACGGCGCGTGCAGCACCTGCGCGCCGACCTGCTGGGCCAGGAGCGGCAGGCCGGTCTGCTCCCAGGCCAGCCGGGCAGGGCGGTGCGCCACCGCCGCGGGACCCGCGATGACCTCGGCGTCGCCGAGCATCCGGGAGTAACGCTCCGCATCCGTACGCTGGGCCACGACGGCCAGGTCGAACCGGTCCGTGCCCATGGCGCCGAGGGCACCGAGCAGTCCGTCCACGTATCTGCCCACGCCACCGCGATCGGCGGGGACGCTGGTGGCGTCGACGAGGACTCGGGGCGCTCGACCGGCGGTCACGAGGCGACTCCTTGGGGGGTGTGGGCCTGGCCACTGGCAAGCCTACGCCGCACCCGCACCGCCGCGTGGACCGCGACACCGGGGTGTTATCCGGTTTGGCCGCACCGGCACACGGATCCGTCACGGCGAGACCGCAACGCTACGCAGAGTGACGCCAGTATCGTCGAGGGCGATGAATACCACGATCCCCGCGGGCCTCGCCGATGCGGTGCGACGCGACCCGACGGTGCCGCTGCTGACGTTCTACGACGACGCCACCGGCGACCGGGCCGAGCTGTCCGGCGCCACCCTGGACAACTGGGTGGCCAAGACCGCGAACCTGCTCTGCGACGGCGTCGGAACCGGGCCCGGGGACGCCGCCGCCGTCCTGCTGCCGCCGCACTGGCAGACCGCCGCCGTCCTGCTCGGCTGCTGGTCGGCAGGGCTCACGGTGGCCTCCGGAGACGGCCCGCAGCCCGTGGAGGTCCTGTTCGCGACACCGGAGCGGGCCGCGGAGGCCGAAGCCTGGACCGCCGGGGAACGGTACGCGACCGGGCTCTTGCCGCTCGCCATGCCGCTGCGGGAACTCCCCGCCGGGTTCGCCGACTACGTGACCGAGGTACGCCAGTACGGCGACCGCTTTGCCGCCGTGGCCCCGGTGCGCCCCCCGGACGCCGCCGTCGGGGACCTCGGACACGACGCCGTCTGCCGGGCGGCCGCGGGGCGCGCCGTCGAACTCGGGTTCGGCGCGGGCGACCGGGTCCTGATCGACGCGGCCGTCCACCCGGACCCGGTCGACTGGCTGCTCGCCCCGCTGCTGGCGGGTGCCTCGGTGGTGCTGTGCGCCCACCTCGACGCCGAGCGGCTCGCCGCCCGGGCCGACACCGAGAAGGTCACGGTCACCCTGGCCTGACCGCCGCGCCCTCCTGGACGCCAGCCGCGCCGAGCGTGCCGGTCAGGACTGATCGGCGCCGCGTTCCTTGGCGAGCTGCGCGAAGGCCTCCAGCGACTCCGGGTTGACCAGTGCGCCCTTGGCCGCGGCCGACTCCACCGGTGTGCCGGTCAGGATGCGCTTGACCGGCACCTCCAGCTTCTTGGCCGACAGGGTGCGCGGCACCGCACGCACCTGGTGGATCTCGTCCGGGACGTGCCGCGGGGACAGGCTGGAACGCAGCTCCCCGCGGATCCGGCCGCGCAACGCGTCGTCCATCTCGAGGCCGTCCGCCAGCACCACGAACAGCAGCAACTCGCCGTTGGGGTCGCCGGCGCGTTCCAGGTGCACGACGACCGAGTCGACGATCTCGGGCAGGCTCTCGACGACGGAATAGAACTCGCTGGTGCCGAGCCGGACGCCGCCGCGGTTCAGCGTCGCGTCGGAGCGGCCCGTGATCACGCAGGTGCCGTCCTCGGCGATCGTGATCCAGTCGCCGTGGCGCCACACGCCGGGGAACACGTCGAAATACGCCTCCCGGTACCGGCGGCCGTCCGGGTCGTTCCAGAACCCGACCGGCATGCTCGGCATCGGCGCGCTGACCACCAGCTCGCCCAACTCACCGATGACCGGGTTGCCCGCCGGGTCGAACGCCTCCACCTTCGAGCCCAGGCACCGGCAGGAGATGACGCCCTCGATCACCGGCAGCAGCGGGGCACCGCCGACGAAGCCGGTGCACACGTCCGTACCGCCGGACAGCGACTGGAGCTGAAGGTCCGCGCCAACCGCCTCGTACACCCACGCGAAGCCCTCGGGCGGCAGGGGCGCACCGGTCGAGCCGAGCCCGCGCAGCCGCAGGTCGGCCACCTCCCGCGGCACCAGCCCTTCCTTTCGGCAGGCGAGCAGGAACGGCGCGGAGGTGCCGAAGTAGGTGACGCCCGCCTCCGCGGCGAGCCGCCACAGCCCGTCCAGACCCGGCCAGCCCGGATTGCCGTCGAACAGCACGATCGCCGCACCCACCGCCGGGCCGGAGACCAGGAAGTTCCACATCATCCAGCCGGTGGTGGTGAACCAGAAGAACCGGTCCCCCGGGCCCAGGTCGTGGTGCAGGGCCAGCATCTTCAGGTGCTCCAGCAGGATGCCGCCGTGGCCGTGGACGATCGGCTTGGGCAGCCCGGTGGTGCCGGAGGAATACAGCACATACAGCGGGTGGGCGAACGGGACCGGTGCGAACGTCAGCGGCTCGTCCGTGTCGGCGGCCAGCTGGTCCCAGTCGCCCCCGCCGTGCAGATAGCCGATGGTGACCAGGTGCTCGACGCTGGGCAGGGCCGCCCGGATCGCGGCCACCTCGTCGCGGCGGTCGATCGCCTTGTCGCCGTACTGATAGCCGTCGACCGCGACCAGCACCTTCGGCTCGATCTGCGTCCAGCGGTCGGTGACGCTGCGGGCGCCGAACTCGGGGGCACAGGACGAGAAGATCGCTCCCAGGCTGGCCGTGGCCAGCAGCAGCACATACGTCTCCGGGATGTTCGGCGCGTACGCCGCGACCCGGTCGCCCGGGCCGACGCCGAGGCGGCGCAGCCCGGCGGCGACCCGCCGCACCTGCTCGCGCAACTGCGCGGCGGTGAGCGTGATCGGGTCGCGGGACTGTGAATACGCCAGCACGACCGGGTCGTCGTCGGCCAGGCCGGGCTGGCGCAGCACGTGCTCCGCCCAGTTCAGCGTGGCGCCGGGGAACCACGGCGCACCCGGCATCGACTGGTCGGGCAGCGTGGCGGTGGGCTCGGTGTGCGCGATGACCTCGAAGTAGTCCCAGATCGCGCGCCAGAACGCGGGCAGCTCCTCCACCGACCAGCGCCACAACGCAGCGTAGTCATCCGTCTGCACACCGCGCTCCGCGTGCAGCCACGTCTGAAACCGGCCCATGCGGGAGGTCTCCCGCACGTCGGCCGGTGGCGTCCACAGCACCCTGCCAGTCACCACAGCTCTCCGCCCGTCAGCCAGCTCCCCGCGGGACTCGCGACCCTCGGGCCCTCCGACTTAATCATGATTCAGGTCGGCGCCGGAACCCCTGTGGAAATCACCCATGATCGGCCCTTGCTCGTTGGATGGCGGCACGGCGGGCCAGCCGGTGCTCGCGCCGGATCAGCGCCTCGCGGAACCGCCGCTCGTTCTCGGGGCCGTCCGGCTCCACCGGCGGGACCGGCCGCGGGTGCCCAGCCACGTCCACCGCCACGAACACCAGATACGCCGTCGCCACGGTCAGCGGCTCGCCGCCCACGGCGTCCCAGCGCTCCGCGGTCACCCGCACGCCCACCTCCATGGACGTGGTGCCGGTCCAGTTCACCTGAGCGGAGGCGTGCACCAGGTCGCCCACCTTCACCGGCTCCAGGAAGATGATCTCGTCGATCGAGGCGGTGACCGCGGTGCCGCCGCTGTGCCGGGCCGACGCCGCGCCCGCCACGTCGTCGATGAACTTCACCAGCACCCCGCCGTGCACCGTGCCGTACAGGTTGACGTCGATCGCGGTCATGATCCGGCTGAGGGTGACGCGCGAGTGCGCCGTGGGGCGTCCGTCCAGCTTGTCGGTCATGAACCTCACCGTACGGCGACGCCTCCCCTGCGCTGGCGGGACCCGGGTAGCGTGCCGGGCAGCGAAGACAGCGGGAGAGGGAAATTTTGCGACATCTCAGGTCGATTCTGTACGCCCTGGTGCTGGCTCCCGCGCTGTGGACGCTGTGCGGCGTCGGATTCACCGGCGCACTCACCAGCCGGGCGCGCGACGGTGGCGGCGGCAGTGTGGAGTCCATCACAGGACTGGTCGTGCTGCTGCTGGCCGGTACGGCGTACGGAATCCTGCTGTTCGCCCCGATCTCCCCGGCCGGACCCTCCGCGGCGGGCCTGGTCTTCCTCGCGGTCAACACCTGGGCGCTGACCTCGCCCACGTCGTACGCCGATGTATGGCCCGCGGAGGTGGCCCGCAAGGGCTTCGACCTGAGCCTGCCCGGCTACGGTCTGGCGGCGTTGCTCGGCGTGCCGCTGGTGTGCACCGCCCTGAGCGCGCGCCGGTGGGCCCGGTACGAGCCACCCCAGTTGCCGATCATCGGGACGCTGGGCCGGGCCCGCGGGGCCGCGCCGGCCGTGGGGACGCCGCTGGCCGCCGTGCGCACCACGGTCCTGCCCCCGATGGCGGGCGCACAGTCCGCGGACACGACGACCGTGATGCGGCTGGGCGGGCCGACCGGCACCACCACGGTGCTGCCGACCGGCCGGCCCGAGGACACGACCACGGTCCTGCCGACCGGCCATCCGGCCGACACGACCACCACGTTCCTGCCGACCGGCCAGTCCGCCGACACCACGACGTTCCTGCCGACCGGCCAGTCCGCCGACACCACGACGTTCCTGCCGACCGGCCAGCCTGCCGACACCACGACGTTCCTGCAGACCGGCCAGCCTGCGGATGCGACCATGGCCCTGCCCCTCGGCGCGGCCACGGACACCACCACGGTCCTGCCGACCGGCACGGACTCGGACACCACCACGGTGTTGCCGACCGGCACACCGGCGGCGACGCCCCCGATCGACCGGGCCGCGGGTCAGCCGGCGCCGGCGACAGCGGTGAGCACCGGGCCCGGCAAGGCACAGACCTCGCCACGACCGGCGGACGCCGATTCCGGCGACGAGCCCACGACGGCCTTCCGGATCGACGAACCCGCGGTAGCTGCGACCTCGGCGGGGCCGGCCGCTGCGCCGCCGTCGGACGAACCCACCGCCGAGATCTCCTCGGACCAACCGGCCGCTGAAACAGCCCAGGAACAGCCGATCACTGAGACGGCCCAGGACCAGCCAGCCGCCCAGGCGGCCCAGGACCAGCCGAACACGGAGACTACCCAGGACGAGCCGGCCACGGAGACTGCCCGGGACCAACCCGCCACCGACATGGCTCAGGCCCAGCCAGCAAAAGACGCGGCTTCGGCCCAGCCAGCAAACGACGAGGCTCAGGACAAGCCAGCGAAAGACGCGGCTCAGGACCAGCCAGCAAAAGACGCGGCTCAGGACCAGCCGACCAGCGCAGCGGCCATTGACCAGCGAGTCGCCGAGGCGGCCTCCGGGAAGCCCGCCGCCAAGACAGTCCCGGACGAGGCCGAGGTGACGGTCGCGACCGACGAGCCGACCGCCCCGATGCCGGGCGGCCCCCTGGTCGAGGCTGACTCGTCCGAGGAGCCGACCGTGGCGGCCGCCGCCGCACCGTCCACGGCGGCCCCCGAAACCGGGCAGGCCGGCGCCGACCCCACGGAGGAGCCGACGACGACCGTCATCCCGGCCCCGGCGGGCAAGGCGACCGACACCGACGAACCCACCACCACGGTCATCGCCGCCGGACAGGACGACACGTCCGCGGAAGGCCGGCCGAGCGATGCCCCGGCCACCGCGGAGGCCACCGCTCCGGACGGCGAGGAGAAGACGCACCTCCTTCAGCTGCCCGGTGACTCAGTCCGCGAGGAACTCACCGAGGAACTCACCGACGACCTGACCGCGTACGCCGAGGCGCTGCGTCGCCTCGACGTGGGTGAGAAAACCCAGGTCATCGCGCGGGATCCCGGCGAGAAGACCCAGGTGATCAAGGCGCGCTCGGGTCACGTCTATCCACTCGTGGGTGAGAACACGCAGTCGATTCCGGTCGGCGCCCCGGGGAAGGGGCCCGAGCCCGACGCGAAGGCCCCTGATCCGCAACCGACGAAGGCGCCCGTCGCAAAGTCCGACGGCAAGGCCGCGGACAAGCCCGTGAAGTCGAATCCGGCACGTGAGACCACAAGCGACACCCCTGATCCGGGTGCCGGGGACAGTGCAGCAGCGGACAAGGTGGAGCCGCCGACGGACGCGGCGCCCCAGCCCTGAACCGTGGCGGGTCAGAGGTGATGGTCCGCGGAGAGGGCGGCTGCCCCACGTACGGTCACGTCGCGGCGTACCGCTGCAGGAACAGCGCTTCCGCGAGGGCCATGTGTGCGATCTCGGCGGGGTCGACGCTCTCGTTCGGGGCGTGCATGAGCGTGCGGGGTTCCTCGACCCCCATCAGGATGATCTCGGCGTCCGGGAACGTGTCGTGGAAGACGTTGCACAGCGGGATCGACCCGCCCTGGCCCGCGGTGGTCATGTCCCGCCCGTACGCCTCGCGCATCGCGTCACCGAGCGCCTGGTACGCGGGCCCGCCGGTGGAGGCCCGGAACGGCTCGCCGTGCGATTCCCGTTCGATGTCGACGTGCACGCCCCAGGGTGCGACGGCCTGCAGGTGCGCCACGAGCGCGTCCTGGGCCCGGGTGGCGTCCATGCCGGGCGGGACGCGCAGGTTGAGCCGGGCCCGGGCGGTGGGCTGGATGGCGGCGGCGGAGCCGACGACCGGCGGGCAGTCGATGCCGAGGATGGTGACGGCCGGGCGGGCCCAGACCATTTCCGCGACCGTTCCGTCGCCGAGAAGTTGCACCCCGTCGAGGACGTTGGCGTCGGTGCGGAACTGGTCCGCCGGGTAGTCGGTGCCCTGCCAGCCCTGGTCGGCGCTCAGCCCGGTGATGGTGGTGTTGCCGTGTGCGTCGCGCAGCGAGGCGAGCATGTGGACGAGGGCGGCCAGCGCGTCGGGGGCGGCGCCGCCGAACATCCCGGAGTGCATCTCGGAGCGCAGCGCGGACACGGTGACCACGACGTTCGCGAGGCCGCGCAGCGTGGTGGTGACGGTCGGTACGCCCGCGGCGGCATTGCCGGTGTCGCAGACCAGGATGGCGTCCGCGGCGAGCAGGCCGGCGCGCTCGGGCACGTACGCTTCGAGTCCGCCGGTGCCCTGCTCCTCGGAGCCTTCGACGATGAGTTTGAGGTTGACCGGTACGTCGTCGCCGAGCGCCCGCAGCGCGGTCAGGTGCATGAGGATGTTGCCCTTGCAGTCGGCGGCGCCCCGGCCGTACCAGCGGCCGTCCTGTTCGGTCAGCTCGAACGGGGGCGTGCGCCAGGCGGAGGCGTCCAGTGGGGGCTGCACGTCGTAGTGGGCGTACAGCAGCACGGTGCGGGCGCCGTCGTGGCCGGGCGCGGCGGGGCGCTCGCCGTACACTGCTTTGCTGCCGTCCGCAGTCGTGACCAGCTCCAGTTTGCCGAACCCGACCTCGGCGAAGTGGTCCTTGACCCAGTTGGCGGCGCTGTCGCATTCCTCCGGCGGGAACTGCCGGGGGTCGGCCACGGACCGGTACGCGACCAGTTCGGCGAGGTCGGTGCGGACTCTCGGCATCAGTGCGGAGATCTTGTCGCGCAGGCCGTCGACACCCATGGCCGCCTCCGGGCTCACTTCGCGGTGTTCGCGACCTTCAGGTCCGCGACGAACTTCTCAAACTCGGCCGCCTGGTCGGGGCAGTAGATGTTGATGATCTGCTGCATCCCGTTGACCGCCTGTTCGTCCGCGACCACCGGGCGGGTGCCCGGACCGCCCGCGCCGTTGGACAGCGAGGCGAGCAGTTCGGATCGGGCGAGCGGGTCGTTGGGCGCGGCGCAGACCATGCCGCCGTCGTCGCCGAGGACCTTGGCGACGCGGTCCTCCGCCGATGCGGGCAGGCCCAGCGCCGCGACAAGCTGGTCGGCCTGCGCGTTGGCCTGCTGGTTGGTCTTTCCCGTACGGAATGTGGCCAGCCCGATGCCCAGCAGGGCAATGAACGCGAACCCGAGGATCAGGTACGTGCCGATGCGGGTGGCCCGCGATGCGGACGCGTCTTCGGTGGTCACGACGGGCTCCCCTGCTCGGCCTCGGCCAGGCGCCAGCTCGGTTTGCGCGACCGGTAGAACAGGTACGGAACGAGCAGCCCGAGCCCGAGCGCGCCGACCGCGATGATCGAGATGTAGAGCGCGGTGCTGCCGCCGCCGAACTGCGACGACGGGACGAACCCGATGATCAGCGCGGCGGACGAGGCGGCGAAGCCGACCACGCACAGCGTGCCGAGCAGTGGCGCCTTGTAGCCGCGCGGGTGGTCGGGCTGGTTGCGCCGCAACCGCATCGCGGCCACGAACACCAGCAGGTACGCGATCAGATACACCTGTGTGGTGATCACCGAGAAGATCCAGTACGCGCTGGAGACGTCCGGGATGAACGCGTACGCCAGCGCGATGACCGACGTGACGATGCCCTGGGTGACCAGGATGTTCTGCTGCACGCCGTGCTTGTTGAGGCGCTGCAGGAACGGCGGCAGGTAGCCCTCCTGCCGGGAGATGAGCAGCAGCCCCTTGGACGGCCCGGCCAGCCAGGTGAGCATGCCGCCGAGTGACGCGGCGACCAGCATGATGCCGATGACCGGGGTCGCCCATTGCATGCTGAACTGGGCGAAGACGGTGTCGAACGCCTGCATCACCCCGGCCGTCAGCGACAGTTCCTGCGACGGGATGAACCACGAGATCGCCAGCGCCGGCAGGATGAAGATGGCCAGCACGAGCCCCATGGCCAGGAACATCGCCCGCGGGAACTCACGGCTCGGGTTCTTCAGCGAGCCGACGTGCACCGCGTTCATCTCCATGCCCGAGTAGGACAGGAAGTTGTTCACGATCAGCACCAGGCTGGAGATCCCCGCCCAGGCGGGCAGCAGGTTGCTCGCGGTCATCGGCGCGGCGGACGGGTTGCCCTGGCCGAGGAACACCGCGCCGAGCGTGACGAGCAGCGCGCCCGGGATGAGCGTGCCGATGATGAGCCCGGCGCTGGAGAGCCCGGCCACCGATTTGGTGCCCTGCGAGGAGACCCAGACGCCGGTCCAGTAGCAGACCATGATGACCAGCGCGGTCCAGGTGCCGCTGGAGGCCAGGGCCGGGTTGAACACGTACGCGAGCGTGCTGGCGACGTACGCGAGCAGGCTCGGGTAGTAGAAGATCGTCATGGCGAACTGGCACCAGACCGCGAGGAAGCCCATCGGCTTGGAGATCCCCTCGGCCACCCAGTTGTAGACGCCGCCGCTCCAGCCCGAGGCGAGCTCGGCCGAGACCAGCGCGGTGGGCAGCAGGAAGACGACGGCCGGCACCAGGTACAGGAAGATCGCGGCGAGCCCGTACACCGCCATGGTCGGTGCGGGTCGCAGGCTGGCGACCGAGCTGGTGGTCATCAGCGCCAGCGCCACCCACGAGATGTACGCCGTGGTGGGCACTGCGGCCGCCTTCGACCTGGCCTGCGCCTTCGCCCGCCTCGCCGGTTGACCGGCCGCGGCCGCACCCATCGCGCTCATCGCGTCTCCGCTCTCACGTACGGCCCTGCGCCGGAGCCCCTCCGCTGGCTTGAGGGTAATTCCGACCAACGTCGATCAACGGTCGTTCGGGAGAAATTCGGCCAGAGTGCACCAACCCGGAAGCCGGGCGACGGCGGTCAGCGCAATGCGGGGTATCGGCGGGACGGTCATCGCACCACAGGACAGACTTCAGCAAAAGTCCGGAATGTCACGTAGATCGGCGGGGTGGGTGAAGCTGATGAGTGAGGCGCGATCGCTCGCCCGTTCCAGGGGGCTGCATGCGGTACGAGGCTTGGCGGCAGGAGCACGGCTCGCTCACCCATGGCTGGTGGCGGGCGTGGGTCGTGTCGCTGTCCGTACTGATCATCATTTTGACCAGCGTGGTGGACCTGGCGACGCCGCGGGAGCTGACCGCGTTCGGGCTGGTCATCGTGGTCGGGCCGGTGCTGGCGGCGGCCGCGGCCCGGCCGTGGGCGGTCCTCGCGGTCGGGGCGTTCGGCATGGCCATGGCGTGGGCCACCTCGACTTGGCAGGGGCTGGGCGGCACCGCGTACCAGGAGGTGCGCCTGTGGGTGATCGGCGGGATGACCGCGCTCAGCGCCGGAGTCGCCTACAGCCAGTACGCGCTGGAACGCCGCGCCAACCGCTCAGCCGAGGACGAGTCGAAGCTCGCCGCGATCGTCGAGTCGTGCGAGGACACGATCATCGCCACCGACCTGCACGGCAACGTTGTGTCGTGGAACCCCAGCGCCGAGCGGATGTATGGCTGGACCGCCGAGGAGATGGCCGGCGAGAACATCATGAAGGTGATACCGCAGGCGGAGCGCACCAACATGTCCAGGTCCATGGATCGCATCCGGCAGGGCTGGAGGGTCTCGCATTTCCGCACACAGCGGCAGCACAAGGACGGCCATCTGGTCGATGTGTCGACCAGCATCTCACCGATCTACGACGGGCACGGCAGCGTGATCGGCCTGGGTTCGATCACCCGGGACATGAGCGCCGTCAAGCGGGCGGAGGACGAACGGGCGCGGATCCTCGACCGCTCCGCCAGCGCCGAACGCCTCGAAAGCCTCGGCCAACTCGCCGGCGGCATCGCCCACGACTTCAACAACCTGCTCGCCATCAACCTCAACTACCTCGAATTCGCCCTCGAACAAACCACCGACCCCGACACCCACAACGACCTCACCCGCGCCAAAGCCAGCGCCGAACGCGCCCGCGACCTCACCCGCCAACTCCTCGTCTTCGCCCGCAAACAACCCACCACCGCCCAAACCATCGACCTCAACACCATCATCACCGACACCCGCACCCTGCTCGACCGCACCATCGGCACCCACATCGAACTCATCACCCACCTCCACCCCCACCCCCTCCCCATCCGCGCCGACCGCAGCCGCATCGAACAAGTACTGCTCAACCTCGTCATCAACGCCCGCGACGCCATGCCCGACGGCGGCATGATCATCATCGAAGACGGACCCACCACCTTCACCCCCGACACCAACCCCCCACCACCCCTACCCTCCGGCCACTACGCCCACCTCAACATCACCGACACCGGCACCGGCATGCCCGAAGACATCGCCACCCACGTCTTCGAACCCTTCTTCACCACCAAAACCAAACACCACGGCACCGGCCTCGGCCTCGCCACCGTCTACGGGATCATCACCGAAGCCCAGGGCACCATCACGCTCACCACCCAACCCGGCGTCGGCACCACCTTCCGCATCCTCCTACCACTGACCACCGAGGACGCCCCCAGCACCGTCGCCGCGCCGGCCGATCCCGACCACCTCCGGACCGGCTGAGGCCGCACCGGGCCGGGCGGGCACAAAGCAACGCGCCCGTCCCGGGGCGGCGGGACGGGCGCGTTGGGAGCGCAGCGGCTCTGATCAGTCCTTGAGCAGCTGCCGGGCCATCACGATGCGCTGGACCTGGTTGGTGCCCTCGTAGATCTGGGTGATCTTGGCGTCGCGCATCATGCGCTCGACCGGGTAGTCGCGGGTGTAGCCGTACCCGCCGAGGAGCTGCACCGCATCCGTGGTGATCTCCATGGCGGCGTCGGAGGCGAAGCACTTCGCGGCCGCTCCGAAGTAGGTCAGGTCCGCGTCGCCGCGCTCACTCTTGCCCGCCGCCACGTACGTGAGCTGGCGCGCGGCCTCCAGCTTCATGCCCATGTCGGCGAGCATGAACTGCACGCCCTGGAAGTCGGCCACCGGCTTGCCGAACTGGCGCCTCTCCTTCACGTACCCCTTGGCGAAGTCCAGCGCGCCCTGCGCGATGCCGATGGCCTGCGCGGCGATCGTCACCCGGGTGTGGTCCAGGGTCTTCATCGCGGTCGCGAAACCGGTGCCCTCGGCGCCGATCATGCGGTCCAACGGGATGCGCACGTTGTCGAAATACACCTCGCGGGTCGGCGAACCCTTGATGCCGAGCTTCTTCTCCGGGGCGCCGAAGCTGACCCCCTCGTCCGCCTTCTCCACCACGAACGCGGAGATGCCGCGCGAGCGCGAGGACGGGTCCGTGGTCGCGAAGACCGTGTAGTACTCGCTGACCCCGGCGTTGGTGATCCACCGCTTGACGCCGTTGAGCACCCAGTAGTCGCCGTCGCGGACCGCCCGGGTGGTCATGGCCGCGGCGTCGCTGCCCGCCTCAGGCTCGGACAGACAGTACGAGAACATCGCCTCGCCCGCGGCGACCGGCGTCAGGTACTTCTGCTTCAGCTCCTCGGACGCGGACAGCAGCAGCGGCATCGTGCCGAGCTTGTTCACCGCGGGGATCAGCGAGGACGAGGCGCACGCCCGGGCAACCTCCTCGATGACGATCGCGGTGGCCAGGGCGTCCGCCCCGGCGCCGCCGTACTCGGCCGGGATGTGCGGGGCGTGGAAGTCCGACGAGCGCAGGGCCTCGTACGACGCCTTCGGGAACTCGCCGCTCTCGTCCGCCTCGGCCGCATTCGGCGCCACCCGGGCGTCACAGATCTCGCGTACCGCCGCGCGGATGGTCTCGTGGTCCTCCGGCAGTTGGTAGACGTCGAACGCGCTCATGTACTGGGCCCTCTCTTCAGCGACTGGGCAAATGTTACTGGTGCGTAGGGTACGACCGCTATCCTCTCCGCTGCCAGCTCGGCCGGCGCTTCCCCCAAAGCGCCGGGCGGCTCACGATGGGCGACAGCTCAGACCCGCCGTGAGACAGTGAATGCCCCCCAGCATGTGAGCGGAGACACGCGTGACCATCCCCTACCCGACCAAGCAGACAGCAACGGCGTTCACCGAGGTGGAGCCGCCATCCGGCGCCCCGCGGCCGCGGCTGTCCTTCCTCGGGACGGGCTACCTGGGCGCCACGTACGCGATCTGCTTCGCGGAGCTGGGCTACGAGGTCCTCGGATTCGACGTCGACGAGGCAAAGATAGCCAAGCTGGCGGGCGGGCAGGTGCCGTTCCACGAGCCCGGCCTCGACGAGCTGCTGCGCCGCAACCTGGCCGGGGGGCGGTTGCGGTTCACCACGTCGTACGCCGAGGTGGCGGACTTCGCGGACGTGCACTTCATCTGCGTGGGGACCCCGCAGCGCGCGGACGGCATGGGCGCCGACCTGGCGTACGTGGAGACATCCGTCACCAGGCTGGCCCGGCATCTCACCCGCCGTGCCCTGATCGTGGGCAAATCGACCGTGCCGGTGGGGACCGCGGACTGGGTCGAGCAGCTCGTCGCCAAGCACACCGACCCCGCGCTGCGGGTGGAGGTGGCCTGGTCGCCCGAGTTCCTCCAGGAGGGCTTCGCGGTGGAGGACGTGTTGCGTCCCAACCGCATCGTCGTCGGGGCGAAGACGGACTGGGCCAACGGCCTGCTGTACGCCGCGCACAAGGGTGTGTTCGACCTGGCCGCGACCGAGGACCGGGAAGTGCCGCTGGTGGTCACGGACTTCGCGACGGCCGAACTGGTCAAGGTCGCCGCGAACGCATTCCTCGCCACCAAGATCAGCTTCATCAACGCGATGGCCGAGGTGTGCGAGGTGGCGGGCGGTGACGTCACCCAGCTCGCCCGCGCGATCGGGTACGACCCGCGCATCGGCAACCGCTTCCTGCAGGCCGGGGTGGGCTTCGGTGGCGGCTGCCTGCCCAAGGACATCCGCGCGTTCCAGGCGCGCGCCCAGGAGCTCGGCGCGGGCGAGGCACTGCGTTTCCTGCACGAGGTCGACCTGGTCAACCTGCGGCGCCGCGGCCGCGTCCTGCAACTCGCCGCCGAACTCCTGGGCCGCCGGGCCGGTCCGGCCGGGCCGGACCTGTCCGGCACCCGCATCGCGGTGCTCGGCGCCGCGTTCAAACCCAACTCCGACGACGTACGCGACTCGCCGTCGCTCGCCATCGCCGCCACCCTCACCAAGGCCGGCGCCGACGTCCGGATCTACGACCCACAGGGCATCGAGAACGCCCGTACCGCCCAGCCCACGCTGACCTATGCCGGCACGATGGCCGAGGCCGTCACGGACGCCGAGCTGGTGTGCGTACTCACCGAATGGGCGGAATTCCGCAACGCCGACCCGCAGGCGCTCGGCGAGCTCGTCGCGCAACGCCTCGTCATCGACGGCCGGAACTGCCTGGACTCGGCGTTGTGGGCCCGCGCGGGCTGGCAGTACCGCGGGATGGGGCGCCCCCACCCACAGGTGTAGCCCGCCGCGCTGTCGGGTTCGCCGTCGTTTCCACGGATCTCGACCCGGTTGAGCCTGTTCTAATGAGGTGTCGTACCGGCATGCTCTAGTAAGGACGTGCGACCGGCGGGGCACGCGCGCTGATCCCGAGTACCCGTCGCCGGTCGGTCGAGGAGGTGCCGTGGCGCAGGGGCAGCAGCCGGACAGCTACGACGAGGAGCTGGCCCGCATCGACGCCTCCATCGCGGAGCTGAAGGTCCGCGACATGGCGGCGGCGAAGGAACGCACCCAGATCGCCGCGAAGCTGCAGGCGGCCCAGTTCCAGCGGGACATCCTGGCGCACGCCGACGCGCAGAAGGCGAAGAAGGCCGCCCGCAAGCAGCGGCTGCGGCGCCGGCCGCCGGCCGATGCCGGTCCCGCCACCCCGGTCACCGGTCCCCCGGCTCCGGGCGCCCCCGGGGCGCCTCGCGCGGGAGCCACCACGGCTGAGCCGTCCGCTGCCGCCCCCGGTCAGCCCGGCTCCGGTCCGCCCGCCGCGGGGCCTCCCGGCTCCGGGCCTCGCCCACCGGCGCAAGGCCCGGAGAGCCGCCCACCGGGCCAGGGACCGGTGGGCCGCCCACCGGCGCACGGCCCGGAGGGCCGGCAAGGACGAGGTCGAGGCGCCACCGGCCCGGGCCCAGGGGTCCGGGCGGGGTCCGGGCGGCCACACCCGGGGACCGCCCGGGGGGCCCGCGCGGCGGGCGACGGGCGTACCGCGCTACTCGACAGTCCTCCGCCCGCGGAGCGCCGGGAGCCCGCGCCGCATGCGGAGCACCCGCACGAGCACCCGCCGGAAACCTCCACCCAGTCGGTACAGAACATCCTGCTCGGCCTCGGCGCACTGCTGCTGGGTGTGGCCGCGGTCGTGTTCGCGGGCGTCGCGGTCAGCAACCCGATCGCCCGCGCGCTCGTGCTCGGGCTCGCCACCGCCGCCGCGCTGCTCGTCGCCCCGCGCATCGCGAAGAGCGGCCTGACCTCGACCGGCGAGACGGTCTCCGCGGTCGGCCTGGTCCTGCTCCCGATGTCGGTGTATGCGCTGCACGACAGCGTGCTGGTCGGCAGCGGCGCCATCCCGGTGACCTTGTATCTCGGCGTCACGTTCGCCATCACCGCCGTGGCCGCGTTCCTGTACGCGGGCACCACCCGGCTCAGCGCTCCCCGGTACGGCACGGTCGTCGCCCTGCAACCGGTCGCGCCGCTGCTGGCGTACCCGGCGATCCAGAGCCCGGCCGGCTGGGGCGTGGCGCTGACCGCGGTCGCCGGCATCGACCTGCTGCTTCTCACCACGGTCATCCGGACGGGGCCGCTGCTGCCCCACTGGCCGCTGGTCCGCCTCGGGCCGGCCGGCGAGCAGGCGGCGGCCGACGCCAGGGCTGCCGGGGCCGGTGACTTCGCCGACCGCGCGGCGGCGCCGCCCGGGTCGGCCGAGCCGGACTCCGACGCCTCCGAGACGGGCGCACCGGAGTCCGGTGAGTTCGGCGAGGACGCGCCGCCACGGCCGGAGTCCCAGCCGGAGGAACCGGATCTGATCATCGGGGCGCTCGCCGGGCCACGCCGTCCCCGATGGGCGCCCACCCGGCTGTTCCCCGCACCCCCGCCGGCAGCCACGGCGGGCGGCCCGCGCCCGCTGGAGTCCACCGGCCCCTCGCCGTCGGTCGGGTGGCTGCGCGAGCTGACGTACGCGCTGCTGTGGGCGGCGGTCGCCGGCGCCCTGGCGTACGCCGGCGCAGCCCTGATCAGCGCGAACGCCGTGGCCGACGCGGTCCGCTCCGGGGTCGTCCTGGTGCTGGCCGCCACCGTGGCGGCCGCCGCCGCCCGGCTGCTCGACAACGTCACCGCCCGCAACATCGCGGGCGGCGTGCAGACCCTCGCGATCATCGCAGCGTGCGCCCGCATCGCCGATGTCGCGGCACCCCCGTGGATGCTGGCCGTGGCCGCCGCCGCGGTGGCGATCACCGGCGCGACGGTCCGGCTCATGCCCGAGGAGGTGCGGCGCGGACCGCAGTTGGCCTCGGCGGGCGCGCTGACGCTCATCGGGCTGTTCGTGGCCGTGGACGCGCTGCGCGCGGCACTCGCCCCGGTGCAGGCCGCCCGCCCCGTGTGGAACGCGGACACGGCCGGGTACGCGGAAGCCATCGCCCGCGCCGCGCCGGCCGGGTGGCTGCTGGCGCTCAGCGCACTGCTGGTCACGGTCGCCGCTGCCGTGGCGCTGCCCGCGGACGTCCGCCACGAGGGCGCGGTTGCGGGCATCGCGGTGACGGCGCTGGCCGTACCGGCGTCGTTGGGGCTGCCGTGGGCGGAGGCACCGTGGCCGCTGATCCTGGCCGCGATCGGGCTCGGCGCGGCGGGCCTCTCCGCCCGTACCCGGCGGATCGCGATCGCGCACGTCGCCGGGGCCGGGGTCGTGGGGCTGTTCGGCGCGGCTGCCGCCCTGAGCGCGTCGTGGCTGACCGCCGCGGTGCTGACCGCGCTGGCCGGTGCCGGGATGATGATCGCCATCGGCGCCCGCCAGGTCCCGGTGGACCGGTTCGCGTGGCTGGTCGGCGACTGGGCCTCCGCAGCGGCGGCCCTGGCGCTGCCCGGTGCGGTGGTGACCGCCGTGCTGGCCATGCACGACCACGGCGGCGGCCCGCCCGCGACCGAGGCCGTCACCGTCCCGGCGCTGGCGGTCGGGTTCCTCGCGGTCGCCGGGACACTCACGTACGCGGCGGTGTTCCAGGTGGCCCGGCGGGAGATCAGCCTGCCGCTGACCGTCGGCACCGGGCTGGGCGCGGTCGCGCTCGCCCTGGCCGCGATCCTGGCGCCGGGTGCCACGCCGCCCGACGTGTGGGTGGGCGCGCTCCTGCTCACCGCCGCGGGCCTGTTGTTCTTCGCCAAGTCCATCGACTCCGGGCGGCGCTCCGACCGGATGCTCGACGGCCCGGACATCGCGGCGGCCGCCGCCACGGTGGCCATCTGCGGCGCGCTGGCGCGGGTGACCGCCCTGGCGTTCCCGAACGCCCCGCTGGTCGTCGCGGCCCTGGTCGTCCTGCTCGTGGCGCTCGGAGTGCGGGCGCTGCCGGAGGACTGGCGCCGGGGCCCGGTCCGCGGGCTGGGTCTCGCCGGCGCGGTGGTCGGCGCGATCGCCGGATGGCAGGCGCTCAGCGCCGGAGTACGGGTCATCGCCGCGCCCGGTCCCCTGTGGGCGTCCGACCTGAGTCACCACGCGGCCGTCCCGCCCGCCGGGGCGTGGCAGGCGCCGATCGCCCTGGTACTGGTCGGGATCGCGGCCGCGGCGGCACTGCCTCACCCGCTGTCGTACGACGTCGCGGCCGGGTGCGCGGCGCTCGCGACGATCGGCGCCCCGGCGTGTTTCGGCCTGCCGTGGTGGGCGCCGCTGCTGGTCGGCGGCGCGGTGGCGCTCGCGTACGGGATCGCCGCGGTCGCCGCCACCGATCCCCGTGCGGCGCTCGCCCGCGCCGTCGTGGCCGCCGTGGTCGCGCTGCATTTCGTCGCCGTGGGGCTGGTCCGGCCGTGGTCCACCGCGATCGCGCTCGCGTTCGTCGCGCTGATCGGGCTGGTGGTCGCCACGCTGTGCCGCACGGACACGGCCCTCACGGCCACGACGCTCGCGTTCCCCGCCGACCACTCCCGTATGCCGCCCGCCGAGTCCACCGGCTCCACGGCGCCCATTGCGGATCCGGGGCCGACCGACGTCGCCGACTGGCCGGTGGCCGGGGTGGCCGACGAGTTCGCCCTCGCCCGCGACGACACCGGGATGCCTCGGCACCGGGCTCAGATCGGCGGCGCGTCCACCGCCGCGGTGCTGCTGGCCGCGCCGGGCATGCTGGCCGCGCTCACCGCCGAGCAGTCCCACTCCGCGCCGGTCGTCCTGACCGCCGCGCTGGCCGCGTCCTGCCTCGGCCTGGCGGTGCTCGCCCTGGTCGCGCCGTGGATTCCGCAGTACCTGCCGTGGGCCACGATCGGCCTGGTCGGCGGCGCCACGATCACCGCTCTCGTGTCGTTCCCGACCGGCTACCCGACCGCGCTGTACGCCGCCACCGCCGCCCTGCTCGGCGTGCTGGCGGAGCTGCTACGCGGGGCCACCCCGGCACCCGGCATCACGGTCGCCCCCACGAACTTCTGGTACGAGCACGGCCACCGCCGCCCACGCTGGACTTCGGTCCGCCCCAGCGGGCTGCGCGGGCGCTGGCTCGTAGACCCGGCCACCGGTGCCGTGGCGGTCGCGCTGGTCCCCACGCTGCTGGCGCTGATCTCGCTGGCCCCCGCCCTGGTCGGCGCGCTGTTCGACCCGATGAAGCAGCTCAACGCGATCTGGCAGGGACCGGTCGCGGCCCTGACGAACCCGACGCAGGGCAACGTGGACGCGACCGGGGTCCTCGCCGCGGTCCTGCTGACGGTCGCGGCCGCGCTCGCCGCGACCGGGTTCGGCGGCCGTCCCGCCGAGTCCGTCCCGGTCGTCCTGCCCGGGCTGGCGATCACGTTGCTCATCGCGCCGATCGGGCTCGACGCGGCCTGGCCGGCGTCCACCACGGCCGCCCTGGCGGTCTTCACGATCTCGATGCTGGGGCTCGCGCTGACCCCGCCGCCCGCGCCGACGCAGGCGAGCATGCTGCGCCACACCCGCACGATCGTGTTCGTCATCGGCCTGCTCGCCGGCGGGGCCGGCCTGGCCGGCAGCCTTGCCACCCAGCAACTCACGCTGTTCACGCTCGGCAGCGCCGTGGGTGTCGGGCTGGTCGGCGCCATCGTCGGGCGTACCGCCCACGCCCGCATCCTGGGCTGGCTGTTCGCCGCCGTGATGGCGCAGTTCTTCGTGCTCACGGTGGCGCTGGTCGCGGGGCTCACCCCGGCCTGGGCGGCGTTCGGCGTGCTGGCGGTCGGCGCGGTGCTGCTGATCCTGGAGGCCACGCTGCCGCGGCTCGGCCGCCCCGAGTCGGCACGCGAGGCCGCCACGGTCGAGTGGAGCGGCTACGCGTCGGCGCTGCTCGCCGGGGCCCTGGCGTTGAACTCGCCCCGGCATCTGGCCGCTCTGCTCGCGGCGTGGGGCGCGGTGCTCGGCCTGGCCGCGTCCCGCCCCGGGCGCACCCCGGGCAACCGGCGGACGCTGTTCTGGCTCGCGGTCGGCTTCGAGATCGTCGGCTGGTGGCTGTTCATGACGCTGGCGGATGTGGCGCTGCCGGAGGCGTACACGCTGCCGTTCGCGGCGCTCGCGCTGCTGGTGGGCGTGCTTGAGGTGCGGATGCGCCCGGAGCTGAGCAGCTGGGCGGCGTACGGGCCGTCGCTGCTGGCCGCGTTCGTGCCGACCACGGGCATCGTGCTGGCCACGGACGCGGGCGACCTGCGCGAGCTGGTGCTGCTGCTCGGCGGGGTCGTGACGCTGATCATCGGCTCGCGGATGCGCCAGCAGGCCCCCGTGGTGGTCGGCGCGGTCGTCACGGCGATCGCGGCGCTCCACTTCGCGGTGACGCTGGTCGGGCCGTGGCTGGTGCTGGTGCCGCTCGGCGTGGGGCTGCTCTTCCTCGGCGCGACGAACGAGAACCGCCGCCGCACCCAGGAACGCCTCCGCGGCGCCCTGGTCCGCCTGCGCTGAGGCCCCAGGCCGTCGGCCTCAGCACCCCCGGGCCGTCAGCCTCAGCCCATCAGGCGCTGGCGCAGCGAGGCGTCCTTCTCGGCCACGAGCTGTTCCAGGCCCGCCTGGAACTCCGCCATCCGCTTGCGCAGCGCCTCGTCCGAGGCCCCCAGCATCCGGACGGCCAGCAGGCCGGCGTTGCGGGCGCCGCCGATCGACACGGTCGCCACGGGCACCCCGGCGGGCATCTGCACGATGGACAGCAGCGAATCCATGCCGTCGAGGTGCTTGAGTGGCACCGGCACACCGATGACCGGCAGCGGCGTGAGTGCCGCCACCATGCCCGGCAGGTGGGCGGCGCCACCCGCACCCGTGATGATCACCTGCAGGCCGCGGTCGGCGGCGGTTTCCGCGTACGTCACCATCTTGCGAACCGTGCGGTGCGCGGAGACGACCCCCACCTCGAACGGGACGTCGAACTCTGCGAGCGCGACCGCGGCCGCCTCCATCGTGGGCCAGTCGGAGTCGCTGCCCATGATGATGCCGACGCGGGGTGCCATCTACTCGCCTTCCTGCAGCCATCGGGCGGCGCGCGCGGCCCGGGCGCGCACCTCGGTCATGTCGTCGCCGAGCACGGTCACGTGGCCGATCTTGCGGCCGGGGCGGACCTGCTTGCCGTAGAAGTGCACCCGCGCGCCGGGGTCGGCCGCGAACAGGTGATGCAGCCGTTCGTCGATGGACATGCCGCCGGGCGCGCCGCCGAGCACGTTCGCCATCACCACGGCGGGCGCGGTCAGCGCGGTCGAACCCATCGGGTAGTCCAGCACGGCCCGCAGATGCTGCTCGAACTGCGAGGTACGGGCACCCTCGATACTCCAGTGCCCGGAGTTGTGCGGGCGCATGGCCAGCTCGTTGACCACGATGCCAGCGTCCGTCTCGAACAGCTCGACCGCGAGCAGCCCGACCACCCCGAGCGCGTGTGCCAGGTCGATGGCGAGCTGCTGGGCGGCCACGGCACGCTCGTCGCTGAGGTCCGGCGCGGGAGCCAGCACCTCCACGCAGATGCCGTCGCGTTGCACGGTCTCCACCACCGGGTACGCCGCGACCTGCCCGAACGGCGAACGCGCGACGAGCGCGGCGAGCTCGCGACGCAGCGCCACCTTCTCCTCGACGATCAGCGGGGTGCCGGTGGCGACCAGCCGCTGCGCCTCGTCCGGGGAGGACAGCACCCACACGCCCTTGCCGTCGTACCCGCCGCGGGTGGCCTTCGCGATCACCGGCCAGCCGGTCTCGGCGGCGAACGCGGCGATGTCCGCCGTGTCGGTCACCGGCCGCCAGCGCGGCACCGGGGCACCCAGCTCGGCCAGCCGCTGCCGCATCCGCCCCTTGTCCTGCGCAAACACCAGGGCCACCGAGCCCGGGTAGATCCGGACGCCCTCGCTCTCCAGCGCCTCGATGTGCGCGGTGGGCACGTGTTCGTGGTCGAAGGTGACCGCGTCGCAGTCCTTCGCGAACTCGCGCAGGGCGGCCAGGTCGGTGTGGGAGCCGATCCGCACGTCCGCGATGACCTGGGCCGCGCTGTCGTCGGGTGACTCGGCGAGCACGCGCAGCGACTGGCCGAGGGAGATGGCAGCCTGGTGCGTCATGCGGGCCAACTGGCCGCCGCCCACCATGCCGACTACGGGCAGACCGGTTCTGGTATCCATGTCGGCGCCAGCGTAGCGAGCACCCTGCTCAACCGGCGAGTCGGGCGACCAGCTCAGCCTCGGAGGTAACGGGCAGGTCACACACGAAACCCCGGCATACGTACGCGGTGCCGGCCCCGCCGATCAGCGGCCGTCCCGCAAGCAGCGGCACCCCCGGGCGGTCCGGTGCCCCCGCGACCACGACCGTGCCAGGCGGGGCGTGCCGGTGCGCGGCCGCGACCAGCGGATCGGTGGCCGGGGCGGTGGTGGCGATCGCGATCTCGTACGGCCCCGCGAGGGCGGCCTCGGCGGCGGCGGCGGAGTACCCGGCGAACCGGGGATGCCCGCCGATGACCCGCCCCACGGTGGCCAGGGCGGCGTCGGCCGCCTCCCGGTACCGGGTCTGCCCGCTGAGCGCCGCGTACGCGATCAGGGCGGCGCACGCCGCGGCCAGCCCGGACGGTGTGGCGTTGTCCGTGGGGTCCGCGGGCCGGGTGACCAGCTGTTCCGCGTCGTCGGCGGTGTCGTGGAAGCCGCCGCCGGGTGCGCCGAAACGGGCCAGCACCACGTCGAGCAGGCGTCCCGCGAGCTGCAGCCACCGCCCGTCGGCGGTGATCTGGTGCACCGCGCAGAACGCCTCCGCCACGCACCCGTAGTCGTCCAGCACCCCGGCCGGGGCGCCGGCCACCCCGTCGCGGGAGACCCGGCGCAGCCGCCCGTCCACCAGGTGGCGGTCCGCGAGCACTCCGGCCAGCGCGACCGCGGCCTCGCGGGACGAGGAGGCGCCGGTGACGGCGCCGTGTTCGGCGAGGGCGGTGACGGCGAGGCCGTTCCAGGCGGCCACCACCTTGTCGTCGCGGGCGGGTTGCGGGCGCGCGGCCCGGGCCGTGAGCAGCCGGGCCCGTACGTCACGCCAGCGCCGGACCAGCTCCGGGTCGGCGGCGTCGATGTCGCGGCCGAGCACCAGCACGCTGGTGCCGTGCTCGAAAGTGCCCGTGCCGGTGACCCGGAACAGGTCGGCGGCCCAGGCGCCGTCCCGCTCCCCCAGCACCTCGGTCAACTGCGCGGGCGTCCACGCGTACGTGAGTCCCTCGACGCCGTCGGTGTCGGCGTCCAGTGCGGACGCCAGCCCGCCGGACTCGGTGCCCAGGTCACGCAGCAGGAACGCGGCGGTCTCGTCGGCGATGCGCCGCGCGAACTCGTCCCCGGTGAGACGCCAGAGCTGGGTGTAGACGCGCAGCAGAAGCGCGTTGTCGTAGAGCATCTTCTCGAAGTGCGGAACGGTCCAGGTCTGGTCCACGGCGTAGCGCGCAAAACCGCCGGCGAGCTGGTCGTAGATGCCGCCGCGGGCCATCTGCTCGCAGGTGTGCCGGACGATTTCGAGCGCCTCGGCGGAGCCGGTGCGCTGGTGGTGCCGCAGCAGGAAGAGCAGGGCCAGGTGAGGCGGGAATTTCGGGGCGCCGCCGAATCCGCCGTACTGGCGGTCGTGCTCCGTGGTGAGCCGTTTGGCCGCGGTGTCGAGCAGGTCCGCCGAGATCGGCGCGTCCGTGCCACCCGCCGGGTGGGCGCGGCCGATCGCCTGAACCACCGCGGCGCCCTGCTGGAGTACGCCGTCGCGTTGCTCGTCCCACGCGGTGCAGACCGAGGCGAGCAGGCGCAGGAAGTTCGGCTTCGGAAAGTACGTGCCGCAGAAGAACGGCTCGCCGTCCGGCGTGGCGAAGACGGTCATGGGCCAGCCGCCCTGCCCGGTCATCGCCTGGGTGGCGGTCATGTAGACGGCGTCGACGTCCGGCCGCTCCTCGCGGTCCACCTTGATCGCCACGAACCCGTCGTTGACCAGCGCGGCGACCTCGTCGTCCTCGAACGACTCGTGCGCCATGACGTGGCACCAGTGGCAGGCCGCATACCCCACCGAGATCAGGACCGGCACGTCGCGCCGCTTCGCCTCGGCGAAGGCGTCATCGCACCAGGGCCACCAGTCCACCGGGTTGGCGGCGTGCTGCAGCAGGTATGGCGAGGTCGCATCCCCGAGCCGGTTCACGCCTGCAGCCTCTCACACGGGTCAGGACGCGTCGTCGGCGCGCAGCGGAACGATCTTCGCCTGGGTGGCGGCCTCGCCCAGCCGGTGCAGCGTCCCGACGATCTTGTCCGGTGGCATCGGCTGGCAGAAGTGGTAGCCCTGCGCGGACACGCAGCCCAGGGCCAGCAGCGCCGCCCGCTGCTCGGCGGTCTCCACCCCCTCGGCGACGACCCGCGCGTGCAACCGTCCGCCCAGTTCGACCGCGCCGCGGACCACCGCCTCGGCGGACGGCGAGTCGATCATGTTGTCCACGAAGGACCGGTCGACCTTGAGCTCGTCGACCACCACCCGGGTGACGAACGCGAGCGACGAGAAGCCCGTACCGAAGTCGTCGACCGACAGCTGCACCCCGGTCTCGCGGAGCGCGGCCAGCACCTCGTCGACGATCTCCAGGTCGCTGATCGCCACGGTCTCGGTGATCTCCAGGACCAGGTGCCGGGCGGGCACCCGGTGCCGGAGCAGGGCGTCCGCGACCTGACCGGGGAAGGTCGGGTCGAGCAGGCTGCGGGCCGACACGTTGACCGAGACGGGCACGTCGATGTCCGCGGCGATCCATCCGGCCGCGGCGGCCAGCGACCGGTCCAGGACGTACCGGGTGAACGGGCCCAGCAGCTCGCTGTGCTCGACCGCAGCGATGAACACGGCCGGGGACAGCGGCCCGCGGCGGGGATGTCGCCAGCGGGTCAGCGCCTCCACCCCGACCGGCGCCCCGCTGGCCAGGTCGACCGCCGGCTGCAGCGCGAGCACGATCTGGTCCTCGGCGGTGAGCGCGTCGCGCAGCTCGGCCAGCAGCGCGAGGTGGTCGGTGCTGCTGGCGTCCCGGCTGCTGTCGTACGTGGCGACGCCGACCCGCAACTGCTTGGCCTGCTTCAGGGCGACCGCGGCGCGGCGCAGCAGCTCGGCGAGATCCGCCGAACCGGCCGTGGCCACGGCCACTCCGACGGCACCCTCGACCGCCAGCCGTACCCCGCCGACCTCCATCGGGGCGGCGAGCCGTTCGACCACCTCCCGGGCGCGGCGCAACGCCTGAGACAGCGGGGTCGGCACGTCCCTCAGCGCGGTCGGTGCATCGGCCGCCGCGGCAACGGTCGGCAGCAGCACCGCGAACTCGTCGTCGCCGAGGCGGGCCACGACGTCGTCCTCGCGGGCCAGATCGAGCAGCCGCTGAGCGACCACCCGCAGCACGTCGTCGCCCGCCCGGTAACCCAGGGTGGCGTTGACCTCCCGGAAGTCGTTCAGGTCGAGCAGCAGCAGGGCGACGGGCCGGTCGCGGTCCACCGCGCGCAGCAGGGCGTTGGTCTCGGCGAGCAATGCGGCCCGGTTGGTGAGCCCGGTGAGCGGATCGCGGACCGCGTCGTACGCCACCCTGGCCTCCAGCGCGGTCAGCCGCTCCCGCCCGGCCGCGCCGTGCAGCGCCCCGGCCAGCGCGTCGCCGTACGCGGAGACTGCCAGCTCGTCGCGGCCCGCGGGAAGCGTCGGCTCGGCCAGCCACACCGTCAGCTCGCCGACCGGCGTGCCCGCGACCGCCATCGATCGGGTGATCACCGGCCCGGGCAGCCCGTCCGCGGCGACCTCCGGGCCGGGCCCCTCGCCGGTGTACCGGCGGTGGCCGCCCTCGGGCAGGTGCACCTCGATCTCGACGCGGCGGGCCTCGAACACGTCGAGGGCGCCGCGCACCCCGGCGTGGGCCACCTCGGCCTCCGACGCCCCGGGCAGCGCTGCCGTGGCCCGGGCGAACGCGGCCCAGATGCGCCGCTCCTGCGCGGCCCGCAAGTGGTACCGGTAGGTGCGTTGCAGCAGCCACAGGGCGGGCGCGAAGGACAGCAGCCACAGCGGCGCGCGGGTCAGCACGAACACCGCGGCGAGGCCGATCACCACGTTGCCGACAAGCATCGGGCCTTTGGCGTGCAGGGCGCGCGCGACGATCTGCCCGGCCGGCGCGTCCCGGCGCAGCGCCAGGGTGATCACGGCCAGTCCGAACGTGACCGCGAGGTAGGTGAGCGCGCCCGCGACCAGGGCCGCCTGGACGCGCGTGGTCTGCAGGCCCGCGGATCCGGCGACCACGGCGGTGACCGCTGCACCGGCGGCGGCGCCGAGCGTGAGCGATCCGGCCAGGTGCAGGATCTCGATGCGGCGGCGGTGGTCGTCGAGCCACGACATGAGCGCCCAGGCGCCCGCCGCGCCGACGAACACGGCCGCCGGGAGCCAGCCCGCCGGGGCGGTGGCGAGGCCGATGACCATGGCCGCCTCCCCCCAGGACAGGCTGACGATGGCGCCGCCCAGCCGGAACCGCAGCCGGGCGATCTGGCCCGCGGCCACGGCCAGCGCGGCGAGGACCGTCCCGGCGGCGGCCGTGAACGGGGCGCCCGCCGGGCGGTGGGCGGGCAGCAGGGCGGCGAGGGCGGCGACGACCAGCGCGCTGCCGACGACGGTCGCGGTCCAGGCGCGTACGGCGCCGCGCCGGGCGGATCGCAGCGGGCCGGAGCCCGGCGTCCGGGACCGGGCGGCCTGTTTCAGCGCCGACGGGGCGATCATGCAGCTCTCCGGGTGGCCGCCGGAACACGCGGATGCACGTGCATCCGTTGTGGACGAGGGGTCTGGCGGAAAGTGGTCGGCATGCGGAGCCCCCTTCCGCGCAGGGTCGAGGGGCGCAAAAGCCCCCGGCGGAAGGCTAAGCCAATCCCGATGAACGCAACAGGGGTTGACGTCGGGCGGCTGTCGATGTTCAGACCGGGCGCGACCACCCGGTCGGCCGATCGAGTCCACTTGACACAGTCCACACACACCCGCCCCTGGGGCGGCGGAGGCGGCGCACCGGTCAGGAAGGGTCGGGGGTGGGCGGGTGCTGACCGGCACCGCGCCCCGGCGTCTCGCCGCCGTCCTTGCCGGGGTGGAGCGGCTCGGCGGCGGGCAACCGCAGGTCCGCGTCGAGCCGCGCGATCTCGGCATCGCGCTGGGCCACATCGGCGTCACCGAAGGTATCCGGAAGGTGGCGGATGCGCTTGTTCATGTTACGGATGAGCAGGACCGTGGCGACGCTCATCAGCACGATGATGAACAGGCCCATCGGCCCCGCCAGCCCGCCGGAGCGGGTGTCGCCGAAGTTGTTGACCGCCACCACGATGTTCACAAGCTCAACCGTACGCCACCGGCTCAGTGGGTCTCGACCGTCTCCCGCACGCCCGCGAACAGGTCGGACTCGGGGATCGGGCTGTCGACCAGCGAGCGCACCAGCTCGAAGTCCTCGGTCGGCCACACCTTCTGCTGCATCTCCAGCGGGACGTGGAACCAGAAGCCGTCCGGATCCACCTGGGTCTCGTGGGCCCGCAGCGCGTCGTCGCGGATTCCGAAGAACTCACCGCACTCGACCCGGGTGGTGATCTTGTCGCCGCGGTCCTCCCGGTCGTGCCACTTCTCCAGCCACTCCCCGTACGGCGACTCCAGCCCGGCGGCGAGCATCCCCTCGTGCAGCGCCAGCATCCGGGCCCGGGTCCAGCCGGAGTTGTAGTACAGCTTCAGCGGCTGCCACGGCGCGCCCAGCTCGGGGTACAGATCCGGATCCCCGGCTCGGTCGAACGCCGCCACCGTGATCTTGTGGCACATGATGTGGTCGGGGTGCGGGTACCCACCGTTCTCGTCGTACGTCGTCACGACGTGCGGGCGGAACTCGCGCATCAGCTTGATCAGCGGCTCGGCGGCCACCACCGGGTCCATCAGCCCGAAGCAGCCCTCCGGCAGCGGAGGCAGCGGGTCGCCCTCGGGCAGGCCGGAGTCGACGAAGCCGAGCCAGGCCTGGCTCACCCCGAGGATCTCGCGCGCCCGGTCCATCTCCTTGCGGCGGATGTCGGCGATGTCGGCCCACACCTCGGGGCGGTCCATCTTCGGGTTGAGCACGCTGCCCCGCTCACCGCCGGTGCACGTGGCGACCAGGACCTCGACACCCTCGTCGACATAGCGGGCCATGGTGGCGGCGCCCTTGCTGGACTCGTCGTCGGGGTGCGCGTGCACCGCCATCAGGCGCAACTGCTCAGCCACTGCTTCTCCCTCGACCGGGCCGCCGCACTCCGGCCCGCAGCTGCTCGGCTCCGGACCTGCTGCGAAGATTGACTTTGCCATTCTGGCCGATACCACTGACAACTGTTGCAGGAGACGGAACACGGTGAGCGAGACGCACGCCACAACCCCGGTCTTCCCGCCGGGCCGCTACGGGCGGCGGCGCGCCGGACGACGCCTCCGGGTCCTGCCGATCGTCGTGGCGGCGCTGGTCATCGTGGCGTCCGTGGCGCTGTCCGTGCGCCTCTACCACCAGTACGGCGATCCGGACTATGACGCCCAGATCGTCCGTTGGACCGACGTCACCGACACGCGGATCACGATCGAGTTCACCGTGCGGGTGCCCGCGGGCGGTTCGGCCACCTGCGCGCTGCGCGCCCGCGCGTACGACGGCAGCGCGGTCGGGCAGCGCAGCGTGACCGTGGCGGCCACCGGCGACGCCACCACGATCCGGGCCGCCGAGACCGTCGACACCACGGCCCGGGCGTACGTCGGTGAGGTGTTGCACTGTCAGCCGCCCGGCTGACCCACTGTCGCCGCCAGGGTCGAATCGGGCAAGATCCAACAATCCGGTCGGTGCGCACACCGCTGGTAAGCTTGGTGATTCGCTCAGTTCCCTTGCCTCACACCTCAAGGAGATCGTCTGTGTCCAGTTCAGAAGCGTCGCGGACCTGGCTCTCCCAGGACGCCCACGACCGCTTGCAGAGCGAACTCGACGCGCTGATCGCCGGTCGGCCCGTGATCGCCGCGGAGATCAACGCCCGTCGCGAGGAGGGTGACCTGCGCGAGAACGGCGGCTACCACGCCGCCCGCGAGGAGCAGGGCAAGCAGGAGTTCCGGATCCGCCAGCTCCAGGAGCTGCTGCGCACGGCAACGGTCGGCGACGCGCCGACCGCCGACAAGGTCGCCCCGGGCACGGTCGTCACGATCTACTTCGACGACGACCAGACCGACACCGAGACGTTCCTGCTGGGCTCTCGCGAGATCTCCTCGACGACCGACCTGACCGTTTACAGCCCGGAGTCGGCGCTCGGCAAGGCCATTCTGGGCGCCGGGACGGGCCAGACCGTCACGTACACCGCCCCCAGCGGCGCCGACATCAAGGTGACGATCGTCACGTTCGAGCCGTTCGGCGGCTGAACGCCTCACCCAGCACCTACTACGGGGTGCCGGCCGCCAGCGTCACGGCGTAACCGGCATCCCGCAACGTGGCGATCAGCGCCGCCGAGTGGTCCGGCCCCCGGGTCTCCACCGAAAGCTGCACCTCGACCTCCCCGAACGCGAGCCGCGGGTTCTGCCGCGAGTGCAGCACGTCGACGATGTTGGCCCGGGTCTTCGCGATCTCACCGAGCAGCCGGGCCAGTTCCCCGGGCTGGTCCGGGGTACGTACCGACAGCCGCAGGAAGCGGCCCGCAGACGCCAGACCGTGCTCGATCACCCGCAGCAGCAGCATCGGGTCGATGTTCCCGCCCGACAGCACCGCCACCACCGGCGGCTCCACCGCCACGGCGCCGCTGAGCAGCGCGGCGACCGCGGCGGCCCCGGCCGGCTCCACGACCTGCTTGTGCCGTTCCAGCAGCACCAGCAGCGCCGCGGACAGCTCCTCGTCGGTGACCGTGACGACCTCGTCGACCAGCTTGCTGACATGCGCGAACGTGAGATCACCCGGGCGCTGCACCGCGATGCCGTCCGCGATCGTGGCGCACCGCTGCAGCTTCACCGGGGCACCCGCCGCCAGTGACGCCGGGTACGCGGCCGCCCCCGCCGCCTGCACCCCGACGACCTTCACATCCGGGCGCATCGCCTTGACCGCCACCGCGACCCCAGAGATGAGCCCGCCGCCGCCGACCGCGGTCACGATCGTGCCCACGTCCGGGCACTGCTCCAGGATCTCCAGCGCGACCGTGCCCTGCCCGGCGATCACGTCGGGGTGGTCGAACGGGTGGATGAACACCGCACCGGTCTTCTCCGCGAACGCCCGCGCGGCAACCAGCGCGTCGTCGACGCTGGTGCCCGCGTACTCGATCGCGGCGCCGTACCCCTTCGTGGCCGACACCTTGGGCAGCGGCGCGCCCTCCGGCATGAAGACCGTGGCGCGGATGCCGAGCAGACCCGCGGCCAGGGCGACGCCCTGCGCGTGGTTGCCCGCGCTGGCGGCCACCACCCCGCGCTCACGCTCGGCCTCCGGCAGCCGGGAGATCCGCGTGTACGCCCCGCGCACCTTGTACGACCCCGCCCGCTGCAGGTGCTCGCACTTGAGGAACGCCGGCTGCCCGAGCAGCCGGGTCAGCGGCCCGGAGCGCTCCAGCGGAGTCCGGCGCACGATGCCCGTGAGCAACTCCCGCGCCGCTTCGATGTCCGAGAGTTCCAGCAGATCCATGCCGCTCATGGCTTGATCGTGCCACCGCGCGGGCCGGCGCACGAACCGGCCCGGTGCACAAGATCAGGCCAGTACGTGCCGCCGCCACGGATTACGCATCTCGAACTGGCCCGCGACCGCAAGCAGCAGCAGTTCGGAGTCGGGCGGCCCGACCAGTTGCACCGCCAGCGGCAGCCCGTCCGGGCGCACCCCGACAGGCACCACGATCGCGGGCAGGCCGGCAACGTTCCACGGCGCCGCGTACGGGGCGTAGCGCATGTTGGTCAGCATGTTGCGCCCCCACCGGGCGCCCGCGTGCCCGGACGCGGCCGGGGGCGGGCCGGCCAGCGCCGGGGTGAGCAGCAGATCCACCCGGTGCTCCGCGAAGAACCGGATCGACCGCGCCCGCCAGCCGTCGCGCTGCTCCTGCCGCACGTACCCGCGGCGCCACGCCCACCGGCCCAGCCGCACGTGCCGGCGGGTCCGTGGCTGCAGGTCCTGCGGGTCGACCCCGGACGCCTCCGCCTCCCGGTACGCGCAGGCGAACCACGTCGCCAGGCCCGCCAGGCCCAGCGTGGTCGGATAGACCGGGTCGGCGGTCACCGTGTCGTGGCCCGCGCCGCCCAGCAGCCGCGCGGCGGTCGAGACCGCGTCGACGTTCGGCGCGTCCGGGCGCACACCCAGCACGGGCGAGCGCAACGAGACCCCGACCCGCAGCCGGCCCGGTTCGACCAGCTTGGCGGGCCGCCGACCGGCGAGGACGCTGAAGCCGAGCGCCGCGTCCGCGACCGTGGTGGCCAGCAGCCCGTGCTCGACCAGCCCGAACCAGCCGTCCACGCCCAGTTCGCGGGGGACGACACCGCTGCCCGGCTTCAGACCGATCAGGCCGCAGCACGCGGCCGGGATGCGGACCGAGCCGAGACCGTCGGTGCCGTGCGCGATCGGCACCAGCCCCGCCGCCACGGCCGCGGCGGCGCCCCCCGAGGAGCCGCCCGGCGTACGGTCCTGATCCCACGGATTGCGGGTCGCGCCGCCCGGGTCGTCCGTGGTGGCCCACAGGCCCAGCTCCGGCATGCGGGTGCTGCCGACCACGATCGCGCCCGCGCCGCGCAGCCGGCGCACCACCTCGTGGTCCTGCTCGGCGACGGCCGCACGGACCGCACCGCCCTGCGACGTCGGCAGCCCAGCCACCGGGGTGTTCTCCTTGACCGCGACCGGCACCCCGGCCAGCGGCAGATTCGCCAGGTCGTCCTGCTCGTCGACCTTCTCCGCCTCGACGATGGCCTCGCCCGCCCGCACCACCCGGAACGCGTCCAGCGACGGGTCCGTGACCGCGATCTGTTCGAGGTGGTCGGCGACGATCTGGGTGGCCGACGCGTCACCGCGCCGGACCGCACGGGCGATCTGCTTCGCCGTCGCGCCCACCCAGGTCGTCGTTGCGTTGTCCATGACCCGATCTCCGTCCGGAAAGGACCTAGCCGAGCGCCTGCTCCAGATCGGCGAGCAGGTCGTCAACGGTCTCGATGCCGACTGACAGTCGCACGAGATCGGCGGGGACTTCAAGCGGGGAGCCCGCGGCGCTCAGGTGTGTCATCTGACCCGGGTGCTCGATCAGCGACTCGACCCCACCCAGTGACTCGGCGAGCACGAACAGTTTCGTCCGGTTGCAGATCGCGATCGCCTGCTCCGGGCCGCCCGCCGCCCGGAACGACACCATGCCACCGAACCGGCGCATCTGCTTGGCGGCCGTCTCGTGACCCGGGTGCGACTCGAGGCCGGGGTACAGGACACTTGCGACAGCCTTGTGGGTCTGCAGGTAGGCGACGATGCGCTCGGCGTTGTCGCAGTGCCGGTCCATCCGTACGCCGAGCGTCTTGATGCCGCGCAACGTCAGCCACGCGTCGAACGGGCCGTTGATCGCGCCCATCGCGTTCTGGTGGAACGCGAGCTGCTCGCCCAGGTCCTCGTCCGCGGTGACCAGCGCGCCACCGACCACGTCGGAGTGCCCGCCCAGGTACTTCGTCGTCGAGTGCACCACGACGTCGGCGCCCAGGCCGAGCGGCTGCTGCAGGTACGGCGACGCGAACGTGTTGTCGACCGCCAGCAGCGCGTCGTACTCGTGCGCGAGCGCGCCCAGAGCGGCGACGTCGGCGATGCCGAGCAGCGGATTGGTCGGGGTCTCCGCCCAGATCAGCCGCGTGTGGCCGGGCCGGAACGCCGCCCGCACCGCGTCCAGGTCACCCAGTGACACCGCCGTCCAGTCCAGCCCCCAGTTCTCGGCGACCTTCGCGAACAGCCGGTACGTGCCCCCGTACGCGTCGTCCGGGATGACGACGTGATCGCCGGGGCGGCACACCGTACGCAACAGGGTGTCCTCGGCCGCGAGGCCGCTGGCGAACGCCAGCCCGCGGCGGCCCCCCTCGATCGCGGCCAGGCACTCCTGCAGGGCATCCCGGGTGGGGTTACCCGACCGGCTGTATTCATAACCGAGGCGCGGGGATCCCACCGCGTCCTGCGCGTACGTGCTGGTCTGGTAGATCGGCGGCACCACCGCGCCGGTCCGCGGCTCCGGCTCCTGGCCGGCGTGGATGGCGAGAGTGTCGAAGCCGTACTGGTTACCCGTCATGCCGGCCAAGGCTAGTCTGCGGTGTGCCCGACTGCCTGTTCTGCGGGATCGTGGCGGGGACCGTGCCGGCATTCACGGTCGTCGACTCTCCCGACGCGATGGCGTTCCTGGACGTCCGCCCCGTGTTCAAAGGCCACGTGCTGGTGGTGCCGCGTCCGCACGTCGGCCAGCTCGGCGACCTGGGCCCCGACCTGCTGCCCGGCTTCTTCGCGCTCGTGCAACGGGTGGCCCGGGTGATTCCAGATGCTCTGGGGTCGCACGGCACCTTCGTGGCGATGAACAACGTGGTGTCCCAATCCGTCCCGCATCTGCACGCGCACGTCGTGCCGCGCACTAAGGGCGACGGCCTGCGCGGCTTCTTCTGGCCGCGGCACAAGTACGCCTCCGACGACGAGGCGGCCTCCTACGCGGCCCGCATCACCGCAGCTCTCGGGTAAGGATGGCGGGAGGCCCGGCGTTACGCACTGCGGATGAAGGGAGTTGCCGTGTTCCTGCGGAACAAGAAGGTTGAGCTGCCCACAGCCGAGCAGGCCCTGCCGGGCCGCCTGCTGGCGATGCCAGTGGCGGCGGAACACACCGTGCTGGGGACCTCGCTGAAAGGGCCGTGGCCGGCCGGTTACGAGACCGCCGTCTTCGGGATGGGCTGCTTCTGGGGCGCCGAGCGCATCTTCTGGCGCCTGCCCGGCGTCCACTCGACCTCGGTGGGCTATGCGGGCGGCACGACGCCGAACCCGACGTACGAGGAGGTCTGCTCCGGGATGACCGGGCACGCCGAGGTCGTCCAGGTGGTGTACGACCCCGCGAAGATCAGCTACGAGCAGGTGCTCAAGACGTTCTGGGAGAACCACGACCCGACCCAGGGCATGCGCCAGGGCAACGACGTCGGCACCCAGTACCGTTCGGCGATCTACACGACGACCGACGCCCAGATGCGTACGGCCGAGGCGTCGCGGGAGGCATTCGCGCCGGTGGTGCGCGCGGCCGGGCACGGCGAGATCACCACGGAGATCACGCCGCTGGAGACGTACTACTACGCCGAGGACTACCACCAGCAGTACCTGTCGGACGCGAAGAACCCGGGCGGCTACTGCAACCACGGCCCGAACGGCATGACCTGCCCGGTAGGGGTCGCACGGCTCGCTGAGTAGCTGCGTGCCACGGCCCGAAGTGTCTCGGAAGCTCGCGCCCATCGGCACCCAGCCAGGCTGATAAACGGTGGCCCCACTCCGGAAGCGCTCTGGAGTGGGGCCACCGAGGTCGGGATTCGTCGGAACAGCACCCGGCCACCTGTGGCGGTCACCTGGTGCTCCACCACTCGCGCGGTAGCGCGGGTCGTGTTCGGCGGCTTCAACCGCGAGCACTCATGAGTTGCCCGGGAGGGATCGGGTGGGCCGCTGGACCCCTGCGAGCGCCCGGCACCGACCCAATAACTTCGTGAGTGTTCCATATGTCCGCTTGAGGACCTTGGTCCTTATCTTCTCTCGAGGTGCGGGGACGCGCTCAGCGGATCGGTGGGGCAGACGATTCGTAACGAGTAGAGGTCTGGGGAGGAGGTCGGATGGCAGCGCCGGTGGCGGTCGACAAAGAGCGCGGCAACGGGGACTCGTTGGCGCCGGAGCAGCACGCCGACGTGCCGGGCACCCCGCCCCTGGCTGCGCACATCGGGCGGGGGCCGGCGACCGGCGTCCTGGGCTCATTGCTGCGTACTGGCGGCTTCGCCGCCCTCTTCCTCTTCGCGGAGGTGTGCGGACGGGTCGAGTGGTCCGCTGCTGCCGGTGCTTGGGTGGTGTGGCCTGCAGCCGGTGTCGCCGCGGCGTGGTTCACCGCGCAACGTGCCGCGCGGACTCGCCGCGTGGACGCGGTCGCGCTGGTGGCGGTGATCGTGGGCGTCAACCTTGCCGTCGGCGCGAGCGTGGCGGTGGCCGTGGCGTGCGTGGTGGTGGGGCTGACCCAGGTCGGTGTGTTCCTGCGCCTGCTGTCCGCCGGGTACCCGGGGTCTGACGACCTGCCGCAGCTCGGTGGGCCGCGGGACCTGTGGCGTCTGCTGGCAGCGGTCGGCGGGGCCACGGTGTGCGGCGCTGCGGTCGGCGCGGTGGGGCTGTGGCTGGTGACCGGCACGGTTCCGTGGTCGATGATCGCCGCGATGTGGACCGGTGACTTCGCCAACATGCTGCTGTTCGCGGCCGTCGCGATGCACGTCATGGCGATGGTGTCCGGCCGCCGGGTGCACGGATCCCTGGCCGCCGGATGGTCGCGGGCGTCCCGAGCCCGGAAGTGCACCCGCGTGGGCGAGTGCCTGGCCGTGACCGTGTGCTCGCTGGCCGGGTACGGGATCGCGTTGCGCACGCCCGGGGTGTCCATGGTGTTCCCGCTGATCGTGCTGACCGTGTGGGCCGCGGTTCGGCTGTGCACCTCCTATGTCGCACTGCACAGCCTGGCCGCCATGGTCGCCACGTCCATGGTCACCGTGCACGGCAACGGCCCGTTCGCGCACGTCGGCTCGCTGCTGACCGCGACGATGGTCGGGCAGGTGTTCATCGCCACGATCACCCTCATCGGCCTGGCCCTGGCCCTGGGCCGCGACGAACGGGAGGCGCTGACCGAGGCGCTGGCCGAGGAGAAGGATCGGGCATTCCAGCAGGCGGGGCTGCTGAACGCGGTGGTCAACTCCATGGCCGACGGCCTGGCCGTCGTCGGCCCGGACGGGCAAGCCGTGCTGCGCAACCCCATGATGCAGTCCCTGCTCGGTGACCGTCCGGCCCAAACCACCGAGCCCGACGTCATTGGCCACTACGGGCTGCACGACATCGACGGCAACCCGGTCACCGACGTCGACCTGCCGTCCCGCAAGGCGATCGCAGACGGCCGGACACACGCCGCCGACATCATCGTGCGCGACCCCGACCTGCGTGAGGACCGGATCATCCGCAGCACGGCGTCCCCGTTGGCCGACGCCGACGGCCGGATCCGGAGCGCCGTGGTCCTGCTGCGCGACATCACCGCCGAACGCCGCCATCGCGACGAACTCGCCAGCTTCGCCGGCGTGGTCGCCCACGACCTGCTCAACCCACTCGCCACCGTCGAAGGCTGGACCGAAGCCGTCGGCGACGCCCTCACCGACGCCCCCGAACACCCCGCTGTCGCCGAGGCCCACGCCGGGCTGATCCGCGTCACCCGCGCCTCGGCCCGCATGCGCGGACTCGTCAACGACCTGCTCGCCTACACCACCACCCGCGACGCCGCGATCACACCCGTCCCCGTCGACCTCGGCCACCTGGTCGCTGACATCACCGAGGCCCGCATCGACGCGGCCATGGCAGCCGACAAACCCGTGCCGGACTTCACCGTCGGCGACCTGCACCCCGTACAGGCCGACCCGATCCTGCTACGGCAACTGCTCGACAACCTCGTCAGCAACGCCGTCAAATACACCGCCCCCGGCGTCACCCCGCACCTGACGATCACCAGCAACCTCGACGGCGACACTGTCGGCGTCACCATCGCCGACAACGGCATCGGCATCCCCGCCGGACACCACGACGCCGTCTTCGACACCTTCCACCGCGCCCACCGCGGAAACGGATACGGCGGCACCGGGCTCGGCCTGGCCATCTGCAAACGCACCGTCGAACGCCACGGCGGCACCATCACCGCTACCGACAACCCCGGCGGCGGCACCCGCTTCACCTTCACCCTGCCCGCCGCCACGATCACACCAGCCGGGACGATCTCACCGCCGGCCCTGTCCGCGATCCCCGGTACCGGCACGCGCCACCCGGCTGCTCTCGCCGCATAGCAGTCGGGAACGCACCGCCGGCGGCCCACGGGGCACCCCAGCCCCCTCACCCTGTGTGATCGGAGCGCTGAGCGGCACCGTACGCCGGAATGGCACCCCACCATCGGCTCGCACTGCCGAACCGGCCCCGTCAGCCTCACAGTCAGTACAGAATGAGTCGTGCGCAGCCGATTGCAGGTGGTCGCGGCCCTCGCGTCGGCAATCACCGTGAGCTCCGTCCTGGGCGCCTGCACCGCAGACCACGCGAAGACACCGGCGGAACCGAAGGCGTCGATCACCGCCCCCTCGGATGCCGGCGCGTCGAGCGCCTCGGCCGCCGACAATGAGCTACTTGAGCGTGCCGTCAAGCAGAGCACCGACGCGTCCGACATCGTGTCGTGGGCCTGGAACGGAACCGAGGTGCACGTCGGAGTATGGGCCGACACCACCACGGCGGCCGAACATCTGGCGATCTGCGAGAACGTCGTCGACGCGGTACGGCCGACCGGCCAGGCGACCCAGGTGATTGTGACCGCACACAGCAGGCACCCCAGTTCAGACCCCGTGACCGGCGAGTCCGTCGAGACCGCGCCGCCGGAGGTGTCGTGGCAATCCCCGGATCCCCACTGCCACGCTGACAAGCCGGCCGGCTGACCCTCGCCGCGACGGGAGCGGCCCGCCTACCGGATGCGGCACGGTGTTGCCGCTGCCGCCGGGGGTCCACCACCCGTGTGGGCGAAAAAGATCGCCTATCCCCGGGGCGCCACCGACACTGGACGTGCGGACAAACCAGGAGGTTGCGCCACCGGAGGGGCACATGACGGAGTTCATCATCAGCGACGACGTGGACGTGGACGAAGAGGACGCATGGACGGTGGCCGAGTCGCTCCTCCAGAAGGCGCGCGCCATGATGCAGGAGGCCGAGACCGCGCTCGATTCGTTCGTGACCGGGAAGGAACTGAATCGCCAGTTGTGCTCGACCCGCGGCATCGGCGAGTCGGACGCCGAGATCCGCTGGAACGAGACCGCGAGCGCCCGCAAGGCCCTCGCCGACACCACGTTCAACGTCACCCAGGCCACGATGTACTACGGCGCAGCGACCGCGAACTTTTCCCGCGCGATGTACCTGCGCAGTCGTGGCCGCGCGCCCGTGTGAGCCCTGTCCGGGAAGCGGGCGGGCAGGCAAGATAGACAGAATGGAGAGCGCCACTGAAACTGAGCGCAAATACGACGTCCCCGCGGATTTCGAGCTCCCGCCCCTGACCGGTGTCGGTGGCGTGAGCCGGGCCAGCGATGCCGAGACCCATGACCTCGACGCCACCTACTTCGACACCGAAGATCTCCGTCTCGCCCGGCACCGGCACACCCTGCGCCGTCGTACGGGCGGTTCGGACGCCGGCTGGCATCTCAAGACGCCCGGTGACGGCGCGACGCGCACCGAGCACCGGCTCCCGCTCGACTCGGGCACGGACGAGGTGCCCGGCCCCCTGCAGGCCGAGGTCCGGGCGATCGTCCGCGACCGTGCTCTGCGTCCCGTGGCCCGGCTGCGTACCCGGCGGCTGGAGACTCCGCTGCGCGACGCCGACGGGCACACACTCGCGCTGGTCGCCCAGGATGTGGTCACGGCCGAGACCGACACCGGCGAGCAGCACTGGACCGAGGTGGAGGTCGAGCTGGTCGACGGCGGCCGCAAGGTGCTCACCGCTGTCGAACGGGCGCTGCTCGCGGCCGGCGCGACCCCGGCGAGCGGCCCGTCGAAGCTGGCCCGCGCGCTCGGCGACCAGCTGCCCGGCACAGGCGCCCCCGAGGACGGCGCGCCCGATCCGGTGCTCGGGTACGCGCGGGACCAGCGCGACGCGATCGCCGCGTTCGACCCCGGGGTGCGCCGGGGGGAGCCCGAGGCGGTGCACAAGATGCGGGTCGCGACGCGGCGGCTGCGCAGCACCCTGCGTACGTTCCGGAAGTGGTTTCCGCCGCAGACCGCCGGCCCGGTCGTCGACGAGCTGAAGTGGCTGGCCCAACTGCTCGGCGACGTCCGCGACGCGCAGGTGCAGTCGCACAAGCTGCTGGCGCCCCTGGACCGGGAGGGCCTGGAGTTCACCGGGGTCGGGCAGCGGATCCGGGCGCGCCTGGAGGATCAGGAGACGCGCGGCCGGGCCGCGCTGACCGAGGCCCTCGACGGCGAGCGGTACCTGCGCCTGCTCGACGTGCTGGACGCCCTGGTGGACGCCCCCGCGGGCGGTGACGGGGATCCGCGGCGCCGGACCCGCAAGACGCTGGCCAAGGCGGACGGGCTGCTCGACCAGGCCCGCGCCGACGGCGTCGACGCCGAGTTGCACGACGCGCGCAAGGCGTACAAGCGGGCCCGGTACGCCGTGGAGGTGGTGGCCCCCGCCGCCGGGCGGCCCGGCGCCAAGCTGGTCAAGAAGCTGACCGCGCTGCAGGACGTGCTGGGCGCCCACCAGGATTCCGTGGTCGCGCGCGAGCTGCTGCGCGAGCTCGCCGGCGCCGCCCACGCCGCGGGCGAGGACGGCTTCCCGTACGGGCTGCTCTACGCCCGTCAGGAGCGGGTCGGCGAGGAGACCCTGGAGGACCTGCCGGCGGCCGTGGCCGCGTCCCGGCGCCCCAAGCTGCGCCACTGGCTGGGCTGAGCCCGGCCGGCGGCTTCACAAAAACCGTTGTCGCGTTTCTGCGCCGTGACTACGGTGGGCGGTACACGCGAAAGGAGGTGGTCCGACGTTGTATAGCTACGGGACTCGTGAGGTGGCTGTCCGCTAGGCCGCTGTCCTCGACAGCAAGCAACACCCGATGTCGAGACCGTGTGGCAGCGGTCCCGGCCGAATACCAGACAGCCACCCGACCCCCGGGGTTCCGGCCTTGTCCGACCGGACCGCGCTCCTCGTGAGCGCGGAAAACCCCGGGGGTCGCTTCATGTCCCCGGAAGGCGGACGCACCCGATGCGCGAACTCGTGGTCCTCGGGACTGCCAGCCAGGTGCCGACCCGGCACCGCAACCACAACGGGTACGTGCTGCGCTGGGACGACGAGACGATCCTGTTCGACCCGGGCGAGGGCACCCAGCGCCAGATGCTGCTCGCGGGGCTGGCGGTCAGCCCGCTGACCCGGATCTGCATCACCCACTTCCACGGCGATCACAGCCTCGGCCTGCCCGGCGTCATCCAGCGGATCTCCCTGGACCGGGTGCCCCACCCGGTGGCGGTCACGTTCCCGTCCGGCGGGCGCGAGTACTTCGACCGGCTGCGGCACGCGACCAGCTTCTGGGACAACGCCGAGCTGCAGCCCGAGCCGGTGGGCGCGGGCTTCGCGGTGCAGACGACCGCGGGGCGGCTCACCGCGCTGCCGCTGCGGCATTCCATCGAAACGTACGGGTACCGCCTGGCCGAACCGGACGGGCATCGCATGTTGCCGGACCGCCTCGCCGCCCACGGCATCACCGGCCCCGCGGTCGGCGAGCTGATGCGGACCGGCCGTCTGGGCGGGGTCACGCTGGCCGAGGTCAGCGTGCCTCGGCCGGGCCAGCGGTTCGCCTTCGTCATGGACACCGGACTGTGCGATTCCGTGTACGCCCTGGCCGAGCGCGCCGACCTGCTGGTCATCGAGTCGACGTTCCTGGCCTCCGACGCGGCGCTCGCCGCCCAGGTCGGCCACCTGACCGCCGGTCAGGCCGCGGCCGTGGCCCGCGAGTCCGGGGTACGCACCCTGGTGCTGACCCACTTCTCCCAGCGCTACCCGGACCCCCGCCCGTTCCTGGAAGAGGCCGGCGCGGAGTTCTCCGGTGAGATCGTGCTGGCCGAGGACCTGATGCGGGTGCCCGTGCCGCCCCGGCTACCGTCGGGCGATGACCGTCGTTCTGCGTCCCGCCGCTGATCCCGACCTGTCCGCCATCGGCGCCCTGCACTACCGCTCCCGGCGCGACGCGTACGCGGGCCTGTTCTCGCCGGCCGCGCTGGACTTCGGTTCGCCCGAGGCGCTGGGTGAGTGGTGGGCGGAGCGCTGGCGCTGGGAGCGGGAGACGCACCGGCTCACGGTCGCGGGGGTCGACGGCGAGCTGGTCGGCTTCACATACCTCGGTCCGACCCCCGAGCCCGGCGTCACCGAGTTGTACGCGATCCACGTCGCCCCGCAGTGGGTGGGCCGGGGCGTCGGACGGGAATTGATGGAGGACGCGCTACGGCATCTCGGCGACCGGGCGGTGCTGTGGGTGATCGCGGGCAACACGCGGGCCCAGCGCTTCTACGAGCGGGGAGGCTGGGCGCCGGACGGGACGACCCGCGACGTGCCGATGGGCGAGGGCACCGCTCACCAGCTTCGGTATTCGCACCGCCCGGAACAGTAGGAGGGCGGGAACGCGTGACCGAGTGAATGCGGGGGAACCTGTGGTCACGCGCTCCCGCCAACCGCGCCCGCCCAAACCGGGGGTTTGCGCCTGGCCGGAGGCGCTGACCGGCGGAGGCGTGCCGGTCGTTCCAGTTCTCTGGGCGGGTCTGGCGCGGGATGCCGGTGTGCTGGCGGGGCACAGCGGCGTCACCGCCGGGGCGGCGTCGCACGTGCCGGGGAGGGCTGAGCCTGCCGGGGGACGGTCAGGCCGCCGTACGACGTCGCGGTTTCAGTTGTGGTCAGCCGAAGGCCCCCCGGTTGCCCCATCCACTGCGCGGACGGGGTTCGTGCAGCACGCGGTTGGCCGCCCGTCGTGCCCGCCGGTCGGATCCGGCCGGGCCCGCCGCGCGGCGGTTGTCGAGGTTGTCACGCAGTCCGGCGGCCAGCCCCGTGGGCCGGATGCTGTTGAGGTCGTGCCGCAGAGTCCACGCCTCCCGCCAGGGGCGGCGGGACACGGTGTTCGCTCGTTCGGCGAGCCGCCGGGGCGCGCACGGCCAGAGCCGTCCACACCCGACACACTTGAGTTCGGCGTCCGGCCGTTCGTGGCGGCCGAGCAGTTGCTGCGCGTCGCGCCAGAGCAGCCGATCCACGATGTCGGCCGGTTCAGTCTGGTCGACAGAGACCATTCCTTACCCCTCCGTCAGCAGTGGCGTATGTCCGTCACGACACATACAACTCCGGTCACCGGCCCACCGGTCGGACTTTCTGTGCGATTGCCCCCACTATCCGTAACAGGTGCTGCCAGACCGCGGTGTTCGCCGTGGGCGGACGACCGGCGGGCATGGCGGTGACGGGCGCCGACGTTGTGGGCGGCATGGACATCGAACACCCGGGCGCCGAGGCGGACGCACTCGACGCCTACAGCCGGGTGGTGACCGGCGTGGCCACCCGGCTCCTGCCGTCCGTGGCCGCCCTGGCCGTGCGTACGCCGCGGGGCGCGGGCGCCGGCTCAGCGGTCACGTTCACCGACGACGGGTTCCTGCTCACCAACGCGCACGTGGTGTCCGGGGCGGACGAGGGCACCGCGGAGTTCGCCGACGGCACCGAGACCGCGTTCGACGTGGTGGGCTCGGATCCGCTGTCCGACCTGGCGGTGGTGCGGGTGCACCATCGCGGGGCGCCCGCGGCTCCGCTGGGCGACGCCGACCTGTTGCGCATCGGCCAACTCGTGGTGGCGGTGGGTAACCCGATGGGCCTGGCCGGTTCGGTCACCGCCGGGGTGGTCTCCGGGCTGGGCCGTTCCCTGCCGGTCCGCGACGGCCGCCGGGCCCGGATCATCGACAGTGTCATCCAGACCGACGCCGCCCTCAACCCGGGCAACTCCGGCGGGGCGCTCGCGGACGCCACGGGCACGGTGGTCGGCATCAACACTGCGGTCGCCGGGTACGGGCTCGGCCTGGCCGTACCGGTCAACGCCACGACCCGGCACATCGTCGGTGAGCTGATGTCGCACGGCCGGGTCCGCCGGGCGTGGCTGGGCGTCGCCGGGGTGCCCGTCCCTCTGCCGCCGCCGGTCGCCACGCGGCTGGGGCAGCGGATCGGGCTGCGCGTCGTCGAGGTGGTCCCGGGCAGCCCGGCCGGGACGGCCGGGATCTACCTGGGCGACATCGTGGTGAGCGCGGGCGGCCAGCCGGTGCAGAGTGTCCAGATGCTGCAACGGCTGATGCTGGGCCCGGCCATCGGCACCCGGCTGCCGGTGACCGTGCTGCGTCGTGACGCGTTCGTCGACGTGGTGACCGTCCCGGCCGAACTGGCGTAGCCGGCTCGGCGGCGACCGCTCAGGTCAGGTGCGCCAGCAGGTCCTGCCGGGTGAGGACCCCCGCAGGCTTGCCGTCGACGAGCACCATGGCGGCGTCGGCGCGCTCCAGCAGGGCCACCGCCTCGCTCACCGGCTGGCCACCACCGATCATCGGCAACGGCTCGCCCATGTGCCGCTCGATCGTGTCGTGCAGGTGCGCCTGGCCGGTGAACAGCGCGTCCAGCAACGCCTTCTCCGCGATCGAGCCCGCCACCTCGCCGGTGACGACGGGCGGCTCCGCTTTGAGGACGGGAAGCTGGCTGACGCCGTACTCGCGCATGTAGTCGATCGCGTCCCGGACCGTCTCGGTCGGGTGGACGTGGACCAGGGGCGGGATGTCGCCGCTCTTGCGCCCGAGCATGCTCGCCACGGTCGGCTCGTCGCCGCCGGTGGCCAGGAAGCCGTAGCGGGCCATCCAGCCGTCGTTGAAGATCTTCGACAGGTAGCCGCGGCCACCGTCGGGCAGCAGGACCACGACCACGTCGTCCGGCCCGGCGCGGCGGGCCGCATCCAGCGCGGCCACCACGGCCATGCCGCAGGAACCGCCGACCAGCAGCCCTTCCTCGCGGGCGAGGCGGCGGGTCATCTCGAACGAGTCCTTGTCGGAGACCTCGATGATCTCGTCGCAGATGTCTCGGTCGTACGTGGTCGGCCAGAAGTCCTCGCCGACACCCTCCACCAGGTACGGCCGCCCGCTGCCGCCGGAGTACACCGACCCCTCGGGGTCGGCGCCGACGATCCGCACCGGCCCCTGTTCCTTGAGGTAGCGGCCGATCCCGCTGATCGTGCCGCCCGTGCCGACGCCGGCCACGAAGTGGGTGATCTTCCCGGCGGTCTGGGTCCACAGCTCCGGGCCGGTCTGCTCGTAGTGCGAGCGCGGGTTCGCGGGGTTGCTGTACTGGTCCGGCTTCCACGCGCCCGGGATCTCGCGGGCCAGCCGGTCGGAGACGTTGTAGTACGACCGCGGATCCTCGGGCGCGACCGCGGTCGGGCAGACCACGACCTCCGCGCCGTACGCCCGCAGGACGTTCTGCTTGTCCTCGCTGACCTTGTCGGGGCACACGAACACGCAGCGGTAACCGCGCAGCTGGGCGACGAGCGCCAGGCCGACGCCCGTGTTTCCGCTGGTGGGCTCGACGATCGTGCCGCCGGGCTGGAGCGCGCCGGATTTCTCGGCGTCCTCCACCATCCGCAGCGCGATCCGGTCCTTCACGGACCCGCCGGGGTTGAAGTACTCGACCTTGGCAAGGACGGTCGCGGCGATGCCCTCGGTCACGCTGTGCAGCCGGACCAGGGGCGTGTCACCGATCATCTCGACGACGTTGTCGTAGTAGCGCACGCCTTAGCCTAACGACGACTCAGGACACGACCGAGCCCGGGATCACCGCGGCCCGGTCCCGTTCCCATTCCAGGAACCGTTCCGTCTCGGCGAGCACGGTTCCGGCCAGCCAGGTGATCATGATGGCGTCGTCCGCGAGCCCGAAGATCAGCAGGAACGCCTCGGGAACGAGGTCGATCGGTGACACCACGTACGCGGTCGCCGCGACCATCATCGCCAGCCGAGCACCGCCGTCGTACTCCCGGCGTACGGTGGCCATGACCATCCGGGGCAGGGCGGCGAGGCGGGCGCCGATGGACGGGCCACCGCGGGCACCGCTCATCAACGCCCGGGCGAGTGCGGTGAAGGCTGCCGTACGCTTCAGGGTCTTTGCCATGGTCGGTCCCCTCTCCTGCATCCAGGATGACGCGCCCTCGCCACCAGGTGTCCGGTGATGGCGGTGTACCGGACGGTTTCGTGCCTACTGAGTGAACTCTGCGTCGGGTACGCGGCGACCCGGCCACGGTGTCGTACCCGCGCGCTAGCCTCTGAATTCCCACCATCGCGGGACTTGTTTCGATCCACCCGGATCGGGCACCTCCCACCCAGCGACCGCGAGGGAGACTGTGGAACAGGTGTTCAGAGCCGCACGCGGCCCCGCCCGGCGCCGTGGCATGACGGACGACGACTGGCGTCGGGTCCGGCGGGCCGGTCGCCTCATGGGCGGCGTGACCGGCGCGGCCGCCGGCCTGACCCTGATCTCGCTCGGCGTGCTCGTGCGCCAGGCCGCGGAGGCACGGCGGGTCATCCCGCTGGCGGAGGCACCGCCACCGCGCGGCGACGGTCTGTACGGCGCGAAGTTCCCGGGCAAGCCGCTGACCATGGTGATCCTGGGCGACTCCTCCGCCGCGGGCTACGGCGTGCACCGCCCCCGCGAGACCCCGGGCGCCCTGTTCGCCACCGGGGTGTCGCGCCGCCTGCACCGCCCGGTCCGGCTGTACCGTCTCGCGGTCGTCGGCTCGGTCTCGGCCGGCCTGCCGTACCAGGTCGACGCGGCCCTGGAGTACGAGCCCGACGTGGCGATCATCCTGGTCGGCGGCAACGACGTCACCCACGTGTCGGCCCGCGCGTCCGCGGTGCGGCATCTCGCCACGGCGGTGCGCCGGATGCGCGCGACCGGCTGCAAGGTCGTCGTGGGTACCTGCCCGGACATCGGCGCGATCCAGCCGATCAAGCCGCCGCTGCGGTGGGTGGCCCGGCGGCTGAGCCGCCAGCTCGCCGCCGCGCAGACCGTCGCGGTGGTCGAGGCGGGCGGGCGGACGGTCTCGCTGGTCGACCTGCTGGGGCCGGCGTTCGAGGCGGACCCGGTGCGGATGTTCAGCTCGGATCGGTTCCACCCGTCGGTGGAGGGGTATGCGCGCGCCGTCGCGGTCATGATGCCGACCCTCATGGCCGCGCTGGGCGAGGACGACGAGGACCGGCCGCCGGTGGTGAGCCCGCAGGGCGTGTGCAGCCTGGCCGAGGCCGCGCAGGAGGCGTCCCGCGCCGCGGGGACGGAGGTCAGCGCCGCCCGGGTCGACGGGCACGAGCGGGGCCCGGCGGGTCGCTGGGCGCAGTTGCGCCGACACCCTTGGTTCGGCGAGCAGCGGCTCTGGTTCGGTCACCGCGCCCCGGCCAGACCGGCGAATCCGGCACTGGGTGCACCGGTTCCGGGCGGGCAAGCTGGAACCCCGCCCGGCGCCGTAGGGTGGACGTCTGAGGATCATCAGGCGGCGGTGGACTGACCCCGTCACCGGCTGCCGGTCCTCGGGCACCGGCGACGGCCGGGGAGTGACCCAGGGAGGCGACATGACGAGCTTGGCGGGACGCATCGGCAAGGCAACGGCGACGACGCTGCTCGCCGGCGCCGTGGGTGGTTTCGCTCTGCTGGCCGGTGAGGCGATCGCGGCCAGGAGCAGGCGGTACGCCAAGCCCACCATGGGCCTCGCCCTGCGGACGTCGATGGGCCCGACGACGGCGCCCCGGCTTCGGCTGGTGCTGCTCGGCGATTCCGGTGCGGTCGGCGTGGGAGTCGAGTGGCTTTCCGAGACGGTCGGCGGCCAGCTGGCGCGGTTGCTCGCCGACGGCACACCCGACACCGGCGAACGGCACGTGCTGCTGTCCAGCGTCGGGGTGGCGGGTTCCCGTTCCAGCGATCTGGCCACCCAGGTGGCTCGGGCGTTGCTGGGCGACCAGCCGGACGTGGCGGTGATCCTGATCGGCGCCCACGACGCCACCTCGCTGCGCGGCCCGGAGGATTCCGCGGAGCATCTGGGCGCGGCCGTGCACCGGCTGCGGGAGGCGGGCGTGCAGGTGGTCGTCGGCACGTGTCCCGACCTGGGGGCGTTGCGGGCGATCGCGCAGCCGCTGCGGCAGGTGACCGGCTGGCTGGGCCGCCGGATGGCCCGTGCCCAGGTCCACGCGGTGCTGGAGGCGGGTGGCGCGGTCGTCGACCTGTGCGAGGAGACCGGGGCGGTGTTCCGCGCCGACGCGGGGACGTTCTGCTACGACGGATTCCACCCGTCCGCGGACGGGTACCGGGTGTGGGCGCACGCGCTGTATCCGGCGGTCGAGGAGGCAGCGCTGGCCGCAGGCCGCCCAGCCGCGGAGAAGTAGGACATTTCGGTGTGACGAGTTTCCACTACCTCGCCAAGTTACCGTTCAGTTAACGTAGGCGAATGCCGGAAGCTGTCATCGTTGCCACCGCCCGCTCCCCGATCGGTCGCGCCGTCAAGGGCTCGCTGCGGGAGCTGCGCCCGGACGATCTCACCGCCACGATCGTCGACGCCGCGCTGAACAAGGTCCCCCAGCTGGACCGCACGCTGATCGACGACCTCTACCTGGGCTGCGGCCTGCCCGGCGGTGAGCAGGGCTTCAACATGGCCCGCGTCGTGGCCACCCTGCTCGGGCTGGACGGGCTGCCGGGCGCCACGCTGACCCGGTACTGCTCGTCGTCGCTGCAGACCACCCGGATGGCGTTCCACGCGATCAAGGCGGGCGAGGGCGACATCTTCATCTCGGCCGGCGTGGAGACCGTGTCGCGGTTCGCCCGCGGCAGCTCCGACGGCCTGCCCTCCGAGGCCCAGGCCCTGGTCGGGGGCGGCTGGGAGAACCCGAAGTTCGCGGACGCCCAGGCGCGTTCCGCCGTCGCCGCCCAGGGCGGCACCACGTGGCACGACCCCCGCGAGGACGGCAACGTGCCGGACATCTACCTCGCCATGGGCCAGACCGCGGAGAACCTGGCCCAGCTCAAGGGCGTGACCCGCGAGGACATGGACGAGTTCGGCGTACGCAGCCAGAACCTCGCCGAGAAGGCCATCGCGGACGGCTTCTGGGAGCGCGAGATCACGCCCGTGACCCTGCCGGACGGCACGGTCGTCTCGACGGACGACGGCCCGCGCGCGGGCGTCACCATGGACGCGGTCTCCCAGCTCAAGCCCGTGTTCCGGCCGGACGGCCGGATCACCGCGGGCAACTGCTGCCCGCTCAACGACGGCGCCGCCGCCGTGGTGATCATGAGTGACACCAAGGCCCGCGAGCTGGGGATCACCCCGCTGGCCCGGGTCGTCTCCACCGGCGTCACCGCGCTGTCCCCCGAGATCATGGGGCTGGGTCCGGTCGAGGCGTCGAAGCAGGCGCTCAAGCGGGCCGGCATGACCATCGACGACGTCGACCTGGTCGAGATCAACGAGGCGTTCGCCGCGCAGGTCATCCCGTCGTACCGGGACCTGAACATCCCGATCGAGAAGCTGAACGTCAACGGCGGTGCCATCGCGGTGGGCCACCCGTTCGGCATGACCGGGGCGCGGATCACCGGCACGCTGCTCAACTCGCTCGACTGGCACGACAAGAGCATCGGCCTCGAGACCATGTGCGTGGGCGGCGGCCAGGGCATGGCGATGGTGCTGGAGCGCCTGAGCTGAGTTTCCGCCGGGTCCGGGTGCCATAGGGCGGCCGGGCTCGGCGGGTTTCACCACCCACCCGTGGCGTGTCACCGGGAAGTTCCGGCGGCACGCCACAGGTGTGTCAGAGGGCCTTACGGAGTGAGTCCACCTCCGCGCAGGCCTGCGCGAACACGTCCGCGGCGGGCGCGGCGATCAACAGGTCGTCCGCGGTCACCCGGAGCTGGTCCGGCAGCACCGGGTCGACGAGGCGTGGCACGGCTCGGCGCTGCCTGCCCTCCGCGTCCGCGCCGAGGTCGGCGAGGAGCTGGACCAGACCGTACGCAAGATCGGCCCTGGTGGGCCCGGCCGGTGTGTGCACCCACCAGCGGCCCTGCTCCCAGTGGCCGACCTGATTGAGCAGCCGGTCGATGCTCGTGGCGAACTCTTCGGCGCTCACGACGGCGACCCTACCGGGGCGCTGGGACGGAACAGCGCCCGGTCCGTGGCGACACGGACCCGGGCGCTGTGCGACGGATGACGAACCGTCAATCGTCGCCTTGCAGGATGCTCAGCAGGCGCAGGATCTCGAGGTAGAGCCAGATGAGGCTCACCAGGATGCCGAACGCGGCGGTCCACGCGTACCGCTGCGGCAGGCCCATCCGCACGCCCTCCTCGACCTCCGCGAAGCTCAGGATGAAGCTGAGCGCGGCGACGATGATGCAGACGATGCTGAACCCGATGGCGAGCGGCCCCTGGCCGCGCAGGCCGGTGTGGACACCGAACAGCGACAGCACCCAGTTGATCAACATGACCGCGAACAGGCCCGCCATCACGGCGATCATGCCGCGGACGAACTTCGGCTTGGCCCGGATGATCCGCGCCCGGTACAGGATCGCCATCAGGAAGAACACGCCGAACGTGGCGACGACCGCCTGCAGCACCACGCCCGAGTAGCCGGCGATCTCGTCGAAGTACTTGCTGACCATGCCGAGGAACACGCCCTCGACCACCGCGTACACCAGGACGAGCGCCGGGTTCGCCACCCGCGAGAACGAGATGATCAGGCCGACGACGAGGCCGACCATCGCGGCGCCGATCCATGCGACGCGCAGCAGCGAATCCGGGATCAGGTTCCAGGCGGCGACGGCCGAGATACCGGTGATGCCCAGCAGCAGCACCGTCTTGACCACGACGTCGTCGATGGTCATGGGTTGCACGGCGGGCGGAGCGGCAGGGTACCCGGCGGCCGTCGGGTACGGCTGCCCGTACCCCGGCTGACCGGCGGGCCCGTACGCTCCGTACCCGGCCGTCCGCTCGCGCTCGGCCGCCTGGCCGAGGCGCGACAGCACCGGGTTGGAAGTCTTCACTGTGTCCAGCCTCCCCTGAGGTTGAGGCACGTGTGTGCGTGCCTTTCCAGAGTAAGCGCTGCACACACCCCCAGGGCGCGGCACCACCTGTGAGCAGGCTGAGAGCGTGCCCGGGGCGGGTCTCGAACCCGCACGCCTCTCGGGCAGCCGCTTTTAAGGCGGCCGTGTCTGCCGTTCCACCACCCGGGCAATTGCCAGCCCTCACCGTAGCGAACGCCGCCCGCCGAGGGTCGGCCCGGACGGGCAGAAACCGCCGGGACGTCCGGGCCGAACACGCACGCGGCCGCGCCGCCACGATGGCGGCGCGGCCGGATGCGGTCGGGTCAGCGGGTGCCGGCGCCGACCGGGGTGGTCTCCCGGTCGTCCGTCAGCGGCGGCGTCACCTCGGTGAACTCCTCGTGCGGCTTGTGCAGCTGGCCCAGCGAGACGACCTCCCGCTTGAAGATCAGGGCCAGCGTCCAGTCGGCGATGACGCGGGTCTTGCGGTTCAGCGAGGGGATCCGGCTCATGTGGTACGTGCGGTGCATGAACCACGCCGGGTAGCCCTTGAGCTTGATCCCGTACACCTTCGCCACGCCCTTGTGCAGGCCGAGGCTGGCGACGCTGCCCGCGTACTTGTGCCGGTAGTCCTTGGGGGCGCCGCCGAGGACGACCTGGCGGATGTTGTCCGCCAGGACCTTGGCCTGACGCACCGCGTGCTGCGCGCTGGGCGAGCAATACGCGCCCGGGTTGGCCAGGTCGGGCACCTGGGCGCAGTCGCCCGCGCTCCACGCCCCGTCCAGCACCGTGTCGCCGTCGACGACCTGCAGCGTGGGCAGGCAGGTGACGTGCCCGCGCGGGCCGCGCGGCAGGTCGGTGCGGTCCAGCATCGGCGACGGCTTGACTCCGGCCGTCCACACCAGCGTCTCGGTGCGGAACTCGTCGCCGTCGGAGAGCCGCACGACCCCGCCCACGCACGATTCCAGGCGGGTGTCGAGCCGCAGGTCGATGCCGCGGCTGGCGAGCTGGCGGGCGGCGTACGCGCCCATGTCCGGGCCCACCTCGGGCAGGATCCGGTTGGTCGCCTCGACCAGGACGAAGCGGACCTCGTCCTGCCGCAGCTCGGGGTAGACCTTGAGGGCGTCGCGAACCACGTCCTCCATCTCGGCCAGCGCCTCGATGCCCGCGTACCCGCCGCCGACGAAGACGAACGTCAGGGACGCCTTGCGGACCTCCGGGTCGGGCGTGACCGCGGCCACGTCGAGGCGGTCGAGGATGTGGTTGCGCAGGAAGATGGCCTCACCGATGGTCTTGAAGCCGATGCCGTGCTCGCGCAGGCCGGGGACCGGCAGCGTACGGGACACGGAGCCGGGCGCCACGATGATGTGGTCGTACGTCAGCTCGGCGACGGGACCCTCGATCGGCTGGACCGTGACGGTCTTGCGGGCGTGCTCGATCCGGGTGACCTCGCCGGAGATGATGCGGCACCGCTTGAGCTCGCGCCGCAGCGGCACCACGGAATGACGCGGGGAGATGTTGCCGGCCGCCGCCTCGGGCAGGAACGGCTGGTACGTCATGTGCGGCTGGGGGTCGATGACGACCACCTCCGCCCGGCGCGCAGAGAGCTTCTTCGACAGGCGCAGGGCCGCGTACAGCCCCACATGTCCTGCCCCTACGACGACGATGCGCTGCGGTTTCACGTGTTTATTGTCGCCCGTTGGCGTCGGGAGTGCCTCGGGATGTGACGTATCACAAAGCCCCCTGTCAAGAGGCATTACGCACGTGTTTCGGGGAAGCTACCCCTGATGGCCGGACGGTTTCCGACCACCGCGGGGTCGGACCGCAATTTCTTCGTGTGGGGCAGCGGGGCGGCGGAGCGCCTACGGGCGGCGCAGCAGGCGGGCGAGCAGCATGGTCAGGCCGACCGCGGCGGTCAGCCCGGCCAGCGTGGCCACCAGGAACGCACCCCCGGCCAGGTCGGCGGTCAGGCCAAGGGCCAGCACCGTGAGCACCGCCGACACCAGTACGACCGCGCCGGCCCGCAGCAGCCAGCCGGTCACCACGTCCGTGTCGACCTCGGCGTCGGTGGGCAGCGCCGCGGCCAGCGCGGTCAGGGTGTGCGCCAGATACAGCAGGGTGGCCAGGGCGAGTACGCGCCACAGCGCGATCCGTGAGTCGTACCAGGCGGTGTCGAGGATCCAGCCGCCGACCGTGACGACCGCGGCGACCGTGGCGCCGCGGCCGCGCGGGGCGAGGGCCGGGTAGATCGCGACCGCGGCGAGCGGCAGCGCAAACCGCCCGGTCATCACCGGCACCGGCCAGGCCACGGTGAGCGCGAGCAGGCCGCACACCGCGATCCCGGCCCGCACCAGCATCGGTACGAGCGTGGCGCGGCGTACCGCGGTGCGGGCCCGTTCGATCCGGCGAGTCAGGGTGGCGAGCATGTCAGCGCCCCCTCGGCGCGGACGCCGTCCGTGCCACGTCGCGCAGGACCAGGTCGAGGCTGCCCGCCCCGGCCCAGGTGACGACCGGCACCCCGTGCTCGCGCAGGCGGCCCAGGACGTTCTCGCGTTCGATGCGCCACAACCGGGTGGCCAGCGGCGTCCACTGGCTGCGCCGCGGCGGGGTTGCGTCGGCGGGCAGGGTGTCCACCGCGACCGTGAACCGGCCGGACTGGGCGAGCTGGGCGAGCATGTCGGCCGAGCGCGGGTCGACCAGCGGGGTGAGCACCACGACCAGCGCGTCGGACGAGATGTGCTGGGTGCCCAGCACGTGTTCGTGCGACTCGGTGTCGGCGATGTCCGGGCGTACGTCCAGCAGCCACTCCAGGGCGGTCAGGTACTGGCGGCGGCCGGTGGCGGGACGCAGGCGGCGGGCGGCGTGGCCGTACTCCAGCAGCGACACCCGGTCGCCGCGCTGCAGGTAGTGCTCGGCGATCGCCGCGGCCGCCCTGACCGTCGTGTCCAGCACGGACGCGCTGCCGCGTACCCCGCCGGAGGCACCGGCTTCGCCGAGCACGTCGAGCAGCAGCAGCACCTCGGCGTCGCGGTCCGACAGGGTGGCCGCCACGTGCAGGTCGCGGGTGCGCAGCGACACCCGCCAGTCGATGCGGCGCAGCCGGTCCCCCGGAGCGAACGGGCGTACCCCGGCCAGCTCGCCGCCCTCGCCGGGGCGCCGGGACCGGTGGCCGCCGACCAGGCCGGCCGCGGCCGGCATCGCATCGACCGCCGCGAACGGCTCGGTGACCGGGTAGACGCGGACCGCGCGGGCCGGGGTGAGCACCGGACGGCAGGCGAGCAGCCCGCCGCACGCGGAGACCCGCGCGGCGGCCGGCCCGACGTCGTGGCGGCCCCAGCGCAGTGCCTCCCCGGGCAGGTCGATGGCCCGCCACCGCTGCGGGCGCACCGTGATCCCGAACGGCCGGTCCGCCTTCTCCAGCCGCAGCCACGACGACGTCCGGGTACGGACCACGACCAGGTCGTACGTGATGCCGTCGGGGTTGGCGACCGTGAGCCCCGCGGCGACCCGGCCGCCTTCGACGAGATGTTCCTCGTCGGCCTGGATGGTGACCTCGGGGGCGGCGCGCGGCATCCGGCGCAGCCCGACCGCGGCCCCGATCGCGAACGGCGCCGCGAGCAGCACCAGATCCACCCGGCCCAGCGCGACCCCCAGCACCATCAGCAGGCCGGTGAGCAGCACGGCCCGCCCGAGTGCCCGGGTCGGTACCCATTCCGCGCCCGGCCAGCGCTCGTCCGCCGCAGCCCCGGTGGGGGCGGCGGCAGGCTGGTCGGCCGCGGCGCTCACTGCCCCGGGTAGCCGCTCGGCACGGCGCCGCTGGCCGGGGCGGGCACCGCGGCCAGGACCTCGTGCACCACGAACGACGGGTCGACGCGGCGCAGCCACATCTCCGGGCGCAGCGTGATCCGGTGCGCGAGGGCGGGCACGGCCACCTCCTTCACGTCCTCCGGCACCACGAAGTCGCGGCCCGCCATGGCGGCGCGGGCGCGGGCCAGAAGCAGCAGCGCGAGGGAACCGCGGGGTGACGAGCCGACCAGCGCGGAACCGTGCTCCCGGGTGGCCGAGGTCAGCGCCACGATGTACCGGCCGATCGAATCCTCCACGGCCACGGTCTCCAGCGACGCCTGCATGGCCGTCAGCGTGCGGGCGTCGACCACGGGGGCGAGCTGCGCCTCCTCCTGGCGGCGGCGCATCCGGCGGCGCAGTACGTCCCACTCCTCCTCGGCGGTGGGGTAGCCGAACGACACGCGGAGCAGGAACCGGTCGAGCTGGGCCTCGGGCAGCGGGTACGTGCCCTCGTACTCGATCGGGTTGGCGGTGGCGAGCACGTGGAACGGTGGTTCCAGCCGGTACGTGACACCTTCGACGGAGACCTGCTTCTCCTGCATCGCCTCCAGCAGGGCCGCCTGCGTCTTCGGCGGGGTGCGGTTGATCTCGTCGGCGAGCAGCATGTTCGTGAAGACCGGGCCCGCCCGGAACGCGAAGTCGCCCTTGCGCTGGTCGTACAGGAATGAGCCGGTGACGTCGGCGGGCAACAGGTCGGGGGTGAACTGCAGCCGCCGGAAGTCCAGCCCGAGGGCCTGGGCGAACGACCGGGCGGTGAGCGTCTTGCCGAGCCCGGGCAGGTCCTCCAGCAGCACGTGGCCGCCCGCGAGGATGCCGGCCAGCACCAGTTCGAGGGAGTCCCGCTTGCCGACCACCACGGTGCCGACGGAGTCCAGGACCGCACCCGCCAGCCGTCCCACCTCGTACGGCGGCATCACCTCCACGTGCGCGTCGGTCACGAAATCCGCCCTTCTCACAGTCGTTCCAGCGTTTCCACGTACGCGGCCACCTCGCGCGCCTTGGGCGGGCGGCGGCCGGGCTCCTCCAGGGTGCGCCACAGCGCCTCGCCGAGCAGCTCGCGGGCCCGGCGCGGGTCGGACGCCCGGGTGATGCCGTGCCGCAGCCGCAGCCGCTCGTCGGTGAGCTCGGCGATGACGGGCAGGACGTTACGCGAATACTGGTCGGCGTCGCTCTGCGCCCAGTCGAGACGAAGCTCCCAACGGCGTACCGCGGTGCGCAGCGCGTCGCCGCCCTGACCCGCCCCATGATCACGATCACCCGGACGGGTGGAGCGCTTCGGCGGCGGGGGCGGCGCAACCTGGGAGACGGCCAGCATGAGCAGCCGCAACGCCACGAACGCGGTGACGACCAGCAGCAGCGGGACCGACACCCCGGCCGATCGCAGCCCGGCCACGGTCACCGTGGTCGCGCCGGCGATGAACAGGACATTGCGGATGATCCAGGCCGCCCGCGAACGCGGACGCCGCACCTCCGGCAGATCCGGTACGGGCTCCGCCGAGCTGGCGAACAGGTCGTCGAGCCCCCCGTCCCGTTCGCTCATGTGCCCACCCCCGCGCCCAGGTCCGCGCGCAATTGCTGGAGCGCGGCGCGGGCCTGGACGCGCATCCGCTCGTCGACCGTGTGGGTGGTCGCGTACCGGGCCTCCCGGTACACCGCGGCCAGCGCGGCCAGCACCTGGGCGTCGAGGTGCTGCTCGGCCAGCAGCCGGGCGATCAGATCGGTCGGAGTGTCGCCCGGATGCCGCGGGGTGCCGGCCGCGGCAGCGGCCTGCTCCAGGCGTACCCAACAGGCGATGACCGCCCGCCGCGGGTCGCGGTCGGCGTCGGACAGCTCGTCGAGGCCCGCGTCGAGAACGGCCACGAGATCCTGGGCAGTGCGGGGCTCGGCCTGCCGGGGCGCCCGGCGCCCGCCCCGCCGGGCGCGGCGGCGCTGCTGGTCGCGGACCAGCGCCCACACGATCAACGCCGCGACGATCAGGCCCGCGACGGCCAAGACCGCGACCGCCAGCGTGCCGACCCAGTCGGGCAGGCCGCTCGCCGCTTCCGGGGTGGGCGCCGCGGTCGCCGTCGCATCGGCGCCAGACTGCTCCGGGGTGGGCTGGGTGGTCGGCGGCAGCAGGGGTGCCGCGCTGACCGTGGCCGTGGTCTCGGGGGTGATCTGCTCCAGCTGGGGCGCCGACCGAGTGGCGGCCAGCGCGGCGAGGAACAACAGCCCGAGGACGGCGGCTACGGGCCACCAGCGGCGCAATGCGGCGACGTCCAATTCAGGCTCTGTTCCGAAGGCTCGGGGGTCGGCGGTCGAGGACGAATCATGCCAGGCCCGCGAGCTCTTTGGCACGACCGAAGACCTGGTCCAGCATGGCGGGCGTCAGCCGACCGGTGAACGTGTTCTGCTGGCTGACGTGGTAACAGCCCAGCAGATCGGGCATTTCAGGCAGCGCGACGTGGGCGCCGTGGCCGAACACCGGGCGGGGGCTGGGCGGCCGCTGACCGTACGCGGCGCGGGCGGCGGGCCACCACGCCGCCCAGGCGAACGCCCCGAGCGCCACCACCACCCGTAGCGTCGGACGGATCAGCGCGAGTTCGCGGTGCAGCCACGGGGCACACGTGTCCCGCTCGGCGGGCAGGGGCTTGTTGTCGGGCGGCGCGCAGCGTACCGCCGCGAAGATCCGGGTGTGCGCGAGCGTGAGGCCGTCGTCGGCGGCGACGCTGGTCGGCTGGTTGGCCAGCCCGGCCCGGTGCAGCGCCGCGAACAGCACATCCCCCGAACGGTCGCCGGTGAAGATGCGGCCCGTGCGGTTACCGCCGTGCGCGGCCGGAGCCAGACCGAGAATGCCGATGACCGCATCCGCGGCCCCGAAGCCGGGCACCGGCCGGCCCCAGTAGGTCTGGTCGCGAAACGCCGCCCGACGCTCGGCGGCGACCCGCTCACGCCAGGCGACCAGGCGGGGGCAGGCGAAACAGTCGGCGACGCCCGCGTCGAGCGCAGGCAGGTCGGCCGCCTCGGCCGCGTGGGCCACAACCTCATCCGGAGTACGGGTGATCACCGCACCAGCAGAGCACTCCCCGGGTACGCCGGAGCGGGCGGGTGCCCGGGCGGGTCGTCATTCTCGGACGATGCGCGGTGTATCGAAGCGAGCCGGCTAATGGGCGAGCGCGGAATCCTTGGGCTGGGCAAACGCGATTGAGTTGCCGTCCGGATCCTTGATCATGACGGTGTCGACACGATCATTGCGCGCGGGCTCGGCGTCGGGCGCAATCCCCGTCCCGTGCAGGTGCTGCACGGTTTCGTCGATGTCCGTCACGATCAGCGTGCAGGAGCTGTGCCCGGCGCGATCGGGCGCACGGTAGATCTGCAGTCCACCTCCACGCTCAAGTTGCCACTCAAAGACTTCCGGCATCGGCCAACTTCCCGGACCAAGCAGCTTCTCGTACCACCCGGCAGATGCTTCGAGGTCGCGAACCGCGACGCTCGCGAGCGCGTTAGCAATGGTCATGCCTTGTCCGTACCCCCAGGCGGGAATGGACTAACGAACGCCGCCGGCCGTCAGCACGCGTTGATCATGCCTGAGCTCCGTCAGCCCACCCGGCTGGAGAGTCTCTTCCCTCGATGAGGCGACGGAGTTCCGTCTCGGTGCCGATCGCCGAGCATCCGCCCGGGTGTGGGTCATCGGCTCCCGGACCGCACCCGTAACTCAACGCTCGGCCTCCTCATCGGGGCACCGGCGTCACCGATGTGAAGAAGCGTAGAAGTAGGTCTGCGAGGAGGCGACCCGTGCGTCGTTGGTGGCGAAACCGTGGTATCCGAACGAAGCTGTTGCTGGTTACTGCCCTCGCCGGTGTGGCGACGGCGGCCGTGGGCACCGGCGCGATCGTCCAGTTGAACTCGGTGGCGTCCACCGCGCGGACCATCACCGACGAGCGCACCCAGCAGGCGCTGCGCATCAACGAGGCGCGCACCGAGCTCCTGCAGGAGGACGCAACCCTCCTGGAGCATGTGGCGCTCACGGATGAGGTCTCCCGCAAGCGGGCCGAGGACGAGATCAAGGCCAGCGACGTTGCGTACGACAAGGCGTGGGCCGCGTACCGGCAGGGCGACACCGCCCACCGGGGCACGCTCGCCGCCACCGAGGCGCTGATCGCCACGTACCGTCGCCTGCGCGACGAGACGATGCTGCCGGCCAGCCGCAAGCACGACGCCGACACGTTCCAGAACACCCGCTACACCCAGGGCGCCGCCCTGGTCATGGCGAAGCACAACCTGGACGACCTGGCGACCTACCAGACCAACGCGGTGGTGGCCGGTGGGCGCGCCATCCAGCACGCGAAGTCGCAGGCCCTCCAGATGATCCTCGGCCTGCTGATCGGCGGGCTCGCGCTCGCCGGGGCGGCCGCGGTGTACCTGGCCAACGCCATGCTGCGGCCGGTACGCCAGGTCGAGCAGGCCCTCGCCGCCATGGCCGCGGGTGACCTGACCAGCCCCGCGAAGGTCGACTCGGACGACGAGATCGGCCGGATGGCGGCCGGCTACGAGCGGGCCCGGCAGGCGATGCGCGAAACAGTGGAGGCGCTGTACGCGGCTGCCGACACGGTGAGCGAGGCATCCGGCCAGGTGCACAACTCGGGCACCCGGCTCGGTGAGTCGACCACCGACACCGCACGGCAGGCCCGTTCGGTCACCGAGGCGGCCGGGATGGTCTCCGGCAACGTGCAGATGCTGTCCGCGGCCGGCGTGGAGATGGGCTCCTCGATCGAGTCGATCTCACACAGCGCGAACGAGGCCGCCCGGGTCGCGTCCGCCGCGGTCGACGTCGCCGCCAGCACCACGGACATCGTCACCAAGCTCGGAAAGTCGTCCACAGAGATCAGTGACGTGGTCGAGGTGATCACCGCGATCGCCGAACAGACCAACCTGCTGGCGCTCAACGCCACGATCGAGGCGGCCCGCGCGGGCGAGAGCGGCAAGGGCTTCGCGGTGGTGGCCGGCGAGGTCAAGGAGCTGGCCCAGGAAACCGCCCGGGCCACCGACGACATCACCCGGCGAGTCCGGACCATCCAGTCCGACACCGGCGGTGCGGTCGAGGCTATCGCGCAGATCAGCGACATCATCACGCAGATCAACAACTTCCAGCTCACCATCGCCTCGGCGGTCGAGGAGCAGACGGCTACGACCAACGAGATGAACCGCAACGTGTCCGAGGCGGCGAGCGGCTCGCAGGAGATCGCCACCACGATCGAGATGCTGTCGGCCTCGGTGGACACCGCCGCCCAGGACGCGGTGAGCACCAAGGCGGCCGCCGGTGATCTGGCACAGACCGCGGCGGAGCTGCGCGAGGCCGTACACCGGTTCCGGATCTGAGTCACCGCACCTCGCCGACCGGGCCGCCGCGCGCCCGGCACCGGCCGTCCGGCGCGGCGACCCGTTGACACACCACTACACGCAGGGGATGAAGATGACAGGCTCGTTCAGGCGCCGCGGGGTTGCGGCAGCGGGCGTCGCCGTGGCGTTGTGCCTGGCGGCGGCCGCGTGCGGAAGCACGGCCATGATGGGCGGCGACACCCTGACCGATGCGAAGCAGTGCGCCCCCTACCAGCAGTATCTCGGCCACGCGGGCACCAAGGTGCACGTGTACGGCTCGATCGGTGACTTCGAGGCCAACCAGCTGCAGCAGGCGTTGCGCCACTTCGGTGACTGCACCGGCATCGACGTACGGTACGAGGGCAGTTCGTCCTTCGAGACCGACGTTCGCAAGCGGGTGGCCGACGGCCAGTCCCCCGACCTGGCGATCTTCCCCCAGCCGGGGCTCATGAAGGACTTCATCGCCCAGGGCAAGGTCAAGCCCGCCTCGGCCGCAACCAAGGCGAACGCCGAGAAGGGCTGGTCCAAGGACTGGCTGAACTACGGCTCGGTGGACGGCAAGTTCTACGCGGCGCCGCTGGGCGCGAGCGTCAAGTCGCTGGTGTGGTACTCACCGAAGACCTTCGCCGCCAAGGGCTACAAGGTGCCGCAGAGCTGGGACGAGATGATCGCGCTCAGCGACAAGATCGTCGCGGACGGCGGGAAGCCGTGGTGCGCCGGCATCGAGTCCGGCGACGCCACCGGCTGGCCCGCGACGGACTGGATGGAAGACGTCACGCTGCGGTTGGCCGGGCCCGAGACGTACGACAAGTGGGTCAACCACCAGATCCCGTTCAACGACCCGCAGATCGCCGCGGTCACCGACAAGGTCGGGACGATCCTGAAGAACCCCAAGTACGTCAACGGTGGTTTCGGCGGCGTCGACAGCATCGCGACCACGTCGTTCCAGACCGGCGGCCTGCCCATCCTGTCGGGCAAGTGCGCCATGCACCGCCAGGCGTCGTTCTACGCCGGCCAGTGGCCGCGCGGTACCAAGGTGGCCGAGGACGGCGACGTGTTCGCCTTCTACTTCCCGTCGATCGATCCCGCCAAGGGCAAGCCGGTGCTGGTCGCGGGCGAGTTCGTGGCCGCGTTCGCGGACCGGCCGGAGGTGCAGGCCGTGCAGGCGTTCATGGCCAGCGGCGAATACGCCACCAACCGGGCCGCACTGGGCGGATGGGTGACGGCGAACAAACTCGTCGACATGAAGCTCTTCACCAGCCCGGTGGACAATCTGTCGGCGGAGATCCTGCGCGACGACAAGACCGTGGCCCGGTTCGACGGCTCCGACCAGATGCCGGGCAGCGTGGGCGCGGGCACGTTCTGGACGGGCATGACCGCCTGGATCAAGGGCGCGAGCACGAAGGACACCCTCGACAGCATCGAGGCGTCCTGGCCGAAGTCCAACTAGTGAACCCCAGCAGGCGGGGAGTGGCTGCTCAGCGGTGAGCAGCACTCCCCGGCTGCTCAAGCCGGCGTTGTTCGCGCAGGGAATCCACGCCCGGCTGCCAGTGGGCGCGCTCGTCGGCATCGAGGTCGTCCACGGGCGAGCTGGTGATCTCCCACGGGATCGGACATGATCCCGAATGCGCCAAGTCAGGGCAGATCGCCTTCCCGATGCGATCGACCACGGAGTCGATCTCGGCCTCGTTCGCCAGGACCGTGACCCGGATCGCCCAAGCTCGCTGTTCACCCATGACCGCAGGGTAAGCGGCGGTGATCAGCCGCCGAGGCCACTGCGGTAGAAGTGGTCCGGCAGACGATCAGCGATCCACACACCGAACAGTCCGATGCCCAGGCCGACCAGGACCCCGGTCCATGAGCCCCACCCGGCGAGGATCACCACGCCGCTGGGCGCGAGGGAGAACAGTCGCGCGTCTCTGACCTGGGCGGCACGCCGTTCAGCGGCTTTCTCCTGCTCACGCAGTTGCGCCGAGGCCCGCCCGATCTGGCGGCGAAGACTCCGATATGCCGAGGACTGAGCATTCAAGGACGCGAGCCGACCCTCGGCTTGCTCGATCCTCCCGCGTAGATCACCGATGGCATCGCCGCCTGATTCGGCGTTGATCACAACCCCCCTACCCTCCGACGAACTCGGCCCGGAGCGTCTCCGGGCCGTGATCCCCATCGTATGACGGCGCGACCCCTGACGCAGCCACGCAGGATGGCGAGGTCCGAGTGCGGGAGGGAGGCTGTTGCGCGGTCAGTCGGCGGGCGAGGTCGAAGTCGCCGTTCTTGACACCGTCGAGGAGCTTCCTCGAGTGTCGCTGCGTATCGACGGCGCCGGTCAGGTCTGCCAGGTCTTCGCCACTTCTCTCATCAGTTCCAGCGATTGGGGTCGAGACAACGCCTCACCACGAATCGCCTCCCACTTCCTGACGAGTCTGTCGATGTCTCCCCTCTGGTCCACCAATTCGCCCCGCAGCGCATTGTCCAAATGCCCCACCTCGAACTCCGGACCTCTCGCGAGAATGAACGGTCCCGCAAGGCCGGTATGGGATCCGGCCGTCGATGGCAGTACATGGATGCGAACATGAGGTTGCTCCGCGCACCACAAGAGATGCTCGAACTGCTCCGCCATGACCGCAGGGCTTCCGGCAAGACGATGCAGTACAGGCTCGTCAACGACAGCGATCAACTGTGGCGGTGAGGACTTGGCGAGGATCGCCTGCCGCGACATGCGCGCCGCGATAAGGCGCTCTGCTTCCGCTTGGGGACGAAGGCTCCCCCAGCTCATCACAGCGCGCGCATAGGCCTCGGTCTGCAGCAATCCCGGTACAAGCATGGGTTGGAACCACCGGATCAGTGTTGCCTCGCGCTCGACCATGATCCAGTCACGGAACCACACGGGCGCCCATTCGACAGTCGCCAGCATGCGCTCGAAGAGACCGCCCGTTTGCAGCGCTTTGTCCGCCGCAAGCAGATACTCGCGGGTCGGTGGGCGCTGGCCGTTTTCCACGGCGCTGACCAGCGATGACGAGTAGTTGATGGCCTTGCCGAGGTCTTCCTGGCTGAGGCCGGCGGCGGAGCGCGAGCGCCGCAGCTCGTTCACCAGGAAGTTCGACGCTGACAACTCGGTCATCCACACTCCCGCCACACGTCAGCCGGGCTCCGCCACACGTCCCCACGCGCGGGACACCGCCTGCACGGCGCCGCCGGGAACAGGCGCGAGAGCTTCCGAGCGTATCGATGCCGTCAGCAGACTGTGAAGACACGCAGGAATGATGCGGGAGGCGCAGATGGAGTTGGTGATGGCGATCGGTCCGGCGCTGGTCGTGGGGTTTCTCGCGGGGCTGTTGACGTTCCGGCAGAAGAGCCGGTGGTGCCCGGCGTGCGGCGCAACGCTCGCCTGTCCCGAGGCCGGCCGCCACGCCGCCCAGGGGCGGAGGGTCTGACCATGGTGGACGTTCTGGAACTGCTGCACCTGCTGCTCGGCCACCCCGACGGCGCCGTGCTCGCGGACGTCGGTGGGCGCGTGGTGGAGGTGGCCGATGTCAGATACGAGGCCGAGCGCGAGGCTGTGGTGCTGCTGCTGGGCGGGGACCTTGCCACGACGTACGGAAGTGATCGAGACTCGGCCCGGCCCTGACCTTGCCGTCGGCTGGTGGGGTCCCTGGCGTCCGGTCCGGCCGAAGCGATCGGACCGGACGCCGCCGTGAAACGATGACTGTCAGGCGCGGGCCTGTCGCCGTCGCGTCGCCACCACCGCGGTGGCGATCATCGCGGCGCCGACGATCAGCGACGGCAGGGCCAGCGACGGGTAGAACGACGTCATCGACGACGGATCCACCGTGATCTGGTGCAGTGCGTCCAGGGCGAACGTGGGCGCCGCCGCGATCAGCATGCGCTGGTCGGCCGAGGCGGCCCACAGGAAGACCCCCAGCACAGCGACGACGACGAGCGCCGCCATCCCCTGTTGCACCGGGTTGACGAGCATCAACCGGCCGACCGGCATGAAGTGGAGCGCCAGCACGGCGAGCGTGACCAGTACGGCGTTGCCGCGATCGGGCAGCGGGACGTCGGCGGGGCGGCGCAGACCGGCGATCACCAGGGGTGCCGCCACGACGGGCGCCCACCACTGCGGCAGGCCGTTGGCGAACATGACCTGGTCGGCGGCGGTCTGCACGACGATGGCGGCGACCACCAGGCCCGCGGCCAGTCGCTGCCGGCCGAGGACCAGGGTCACGAGGGCTGCGGCGCTGAGCACCAGGTTCGGGCCGTGGACCCGGAGCATGTGCAGCGGGTCGTCGAGCCCTCCGAACTGGAAGGACTCGATGAGGTCGTCCAGTCCGATCAGGACGCCGAGGGCGAGTACGGCGATGGCGGCCAGTTGCATGCCCTGCCAGAGCAGGACGGCGGTCGGGCGGTCGGCTGCGCTGCCCGCGCGTACTTTCAGGCCGCCGCGCACCAGGGCGATCGCCTGCCGCCATTCCGGCCATCGGCGGGTCGGCGGGGTGTCGCCGACCAGGATCTCCAGCAGTTCGTCGTTGCGTTCGTGGCGGTAGTCGGCCGGGTAGGACCGCAGCAGCGCGCGATAGCGGCGCTCGAGGATGTCGTTGCTCATGCCGGCAAGGTCCTCCAGGTGGATCGTTGGCCGGTTTGCGGCCGGGGGGAAGTCGGGGTCGGCAGCCGGTCGTGGACGACTCGGGCTGCGGTGGCGAGCCGGTCCGCCTCTTCGGCGAGCATTGCCTGACCGTCGTCGGTGAGGCGGTAGTAGCGCCGGGCTCGGCCGTTGACGATCTCCTCGCCGTCGGCGATGACGAGACCTTCACCGAGCAGCCGGTCGATCACCGAGTACAGCGAGCCGGCGGCGAGCTTCACACGCCCGTCGGACAGCTCCTCCACGCGCTTGACCACGGCGTACCCGTGAAGCCGTCCGTCGAGAAGCGCGGCCAGGACGAAGTATGAGGGCTCTCGCAGGGTGACGCGCGAACTTGATCTCATGGCTGCCGAATATACAAGTAACTTGTATATGCAGCAAGACTCCTGGTCGTGAGCCCTCTACTTGGCAGGGCTGGGTTGCGCCACCGGAGCCGACGACGAGGCCCGGGGCGCGGGTGCGGCCGGGGCGGACGAGCCCGTCGAGGGCATCACGAACGGCGCGTTCTGCGGGCAGTACGGATACACCGAGTCGTTCGCCGCGTCCGTCCCGCCGCCGTTCGCCTCGTCGGCGCACCACGCGTTGCCCAGGTGGATCGGGGTGCCGTCCTGGTCGAACAGCCGCGCGCCCTTCACCAGCCGCCCCTCCTGGTCATACACGAATACATCCTGGACATTTCCGTACGGGTCGCTGTAGCCGACGTCGGCGTACTCGGAGCCGCGGGTGCTGCTGTCGGCGAGCATGAATCCGCCGAACGCCACCAGCACCAGCACGACGGACCCGGCGTACAGCGCGTACCGGGGCCAGCGGGCGAGGCGGACCGTGCGGCGGCCCAGCCAGATCGAGCCGAGAATCCCGGCGGCCAGCAGCACCAGCGCGACCGCCTCGCTGCCACCGATGCGGGGCAGCAGGCCGATCGGCTGGCCACTGTCGTCCAGGAGCGCGGCCACCACCATCGCGACGAGGTATCCGCGCAGCACCCACCACGCCGGGCGCAGCAGCATCAGGAACTCACTTGCCCGGGCGGCGCCGACCAGCGGGCCGAGGCGCTCGTCGGCCACGCGCAGCCCGCGCAGCACCTCCTGGCGCAGCTCGCCGTAGCGGTTGGGGCTGGGCGGCGGGTCGGGGAAGCCGCCGACGAAGCCGGCGCTGGAGCGCAGCTCGGCCGCGTACGCGCTGGGCAGCCCGAGCCGGTCGACCAGGGTGCCGTCGCCCTCGGCCAGCACCTCGGCCAGGTGCTCGGGCAGGTCTTCCAACAGCTCGTCGCGCAGGGACTCCGGAAGGTCACCGAGCGCCGCGCGGACCGCGAAGACGTACGCGGTGATCTCGTCCTGTGCCGTGCTGTTCACAGCGCCCCCCGGTCACGCAGCAGATCGTTCATGGTGGATGCGAACCCGTACCACACCTTGCCACTGTGCTGCAACTCCGCTCGGCCCGCGGGGTTCAGTGCGTAGTACTTGCGGTGGGGGCCCTCGTCGCTCGGCACGACGTACGTGGTCAGGAAGCCCGCGTTGAACAGGCGCCGCAGCGTGCCGTACACGGAGGCGTCGCCGACGTCGGTGAGACCCGCGGCGCGCAGCCGCCGCAGGATGTCGTAGCCGTAGCCGTCTTCGTCGCACAGCACCGCGAGCACGGCGAGATCCAGGACCCCCTTGAGGAGCTGGGTCGTATCCACGCGATGCACGCTAGTCCGCAGTGCGAAATACCGTCAAGCTGAGTCGCACGCGGCGAGTCGCACAGGGCCACCACCCCGGCACTAACCGGCGAGGCCGAACGCGATGCCGTCGAGGATGTCGTGTTCGCTGGCGACCACGGCGGACGCGCCCGCACGTTCCATGATGGTGCGCAGGATCAGCGCCCCCGCGCCGATCACGTCGGCCCGGCCGGGATGCATCACCGGCAGCGCGCGGCGCTGCGCGACCGTCGCGGCCAGCAGGTCCGCGGTCACCTTCGCCACCGCCTCCTGTGACACGCGGGCGTGGTGTATGCGCCGGGAGTCGTACTCGGGCAACCCCAACGCCAGCGCGGTCACGGTCGTGACCGAACCGGCCAGCCCGACCAGCGTGGCCGCCTGACGGCCGGGCACGGCCGCCAGGGCGGCGTCCACCGCGTCGGCGACGTCGCGCTCGGCGGCCGCGATCTGGTCGGCGGTCGGCGGATCCGCGTGCAGGTGCCGCTCGGTCATCCGCACACAGCCGATGTCCACCGAGATCGCGGCGCCGACGGTACGGTCGCCCGTCACGAACTCCGTCGACCCGCCACCGATGTCCACCACCAGGTACGGCGCCTCGGCGGCGAGGCCACGCACCGCGCCCGTGAACGACAGCCGGGCCTCCTCCTCGCCCGTGATCACCTCCGGGTCGACGCCCAGCACGGCACGCACCATCGCCCGGAACTCCTCGGCGTTGGAGGCGTCGCGCGAGGCGGACGTCGCGCACATGCGCACCCGCCCGACGCCCAGCCCGGCGATCTCGGCCGCGTACCCGAGCAACGCCGTACGGGTACGGGCGATCGCCTCGGGTGCGAGGCGGCCGGTCCGGTCCACCCCCTCGCCGAGCCGGACGATCTCCATCCGGCGGGCCACATCGGTCAGCGAGTCACCCACGACGTCCGCGATGAGCAGGCGGATCGCGTTCGTGCCGCAGTCGATCGCCGCGACCCTCATAGGTGCAGCAGCATTCTCGTGTTCCCCAACGTGTTCGGTTTGACCCGCTCCAGGTCCAGGAACTCGGCGACACCCTCGTCGTACGAGCGCAGCAACTGCTCGTACACCGCGTGCGGGACCGGGGCACCGTCGATCTCGGCGAACCCGAACGAGCCGAAGAAGGCGGTCTCGAACGTCAGGCAGAAGACCCGGGCCACGCCCAGCTCCCGCGCCATGGCCAGCAACTCGGTCACGATCCGGTGGCCGATCTTCTGGCCGCGGCAGGACGGGTCGACCGCGACCGTACGGATCTCGGCCAGGTCCTCCCACATCACGTGCAGCGCACCGCAACCCACCACCTGCTGGTCCGACGCCCGCACCGCGACCCAGAACTCCTGGACGCTCTCGTACAGCGTGACCGTGGCCTTGCTGAGCAGCCGGCGGTCGGTGGTGTACGTGTCCACCAGCTGCCGGATGGTCCTGACGTCGGACGTCCGCGCCCGGCGAATCTCCACCTGCATCCGTCGAGTCTAGGAAGGGTCCGGCGCCACGCACGGACCGCCCGCCCACCACGGGCCCACGGTCTCGCGCACCTCGTCGCCGAACGGGTTCACTCCCGGCCCGGCGGCCAGCGCGTGCGCGAGGTGCACGTGCAGGCATTTGACCCGCTCCGGCATGCCGCCCGCGGACACGTACGCGATCTCCGGCACGTGCATCACGGACTCGCGCCGGGTCAGGTAGTCCTCGTGCGCGCGGGCGTACCGGTCGGCGAGCTCCGGGTCGGCGGCGAGCCGGTCCTGCATCTCGCGCATCACGCCGCCCGACTCCAGGCGGCTGCACGCGGCGGTCGCGTTCGGGCAGGTCAGGTAGAACATCGTGGGGAACGGGGTGCCGTCGTCCAGCCGCGGCGTGGTCTCCACCACGTCCGGGTTGCCGCAGGGGCAGCGGTGCGCGACCGCCCGGGTGCCGCGCGGGCGGCGCCCGAGCTGGGCTTCGACCGCGTCCAGGTCGGCCTCGGTGGGTGAATCCATCTCCGTCATTTCTTCGGCGGGGTGTCGGCGGCGGCGACGCTCGACCACAACGTGTCGTACCAGCGGTCGGGGGCGGGCGCCGTAGCCGGCTTTCCCGCGTCGCGAGCGGCACCGGCCGGGTCGTTGAGCACCAGCAGCGGCACCTCACCCGGGCGGACGTAGAACAGGCGGTCGCGGGCCTGGATCCGGACGTACTCCGGGTCCTGCCACTTCTCGACCTCCTCGGTGAGGCCCTGGATCTTCGCCTGCTGGGCGGCCTGCGCCGCCTCCATCCGGGCGATCTGCGACTCCTGGGCCAGGTAGACCCGCACCGGGTACGTGTATGCCAGCGCCAGGATGACCAGCACCGCGACCAGCACCGTGGCCCGGCCGGTGAAGGCCCGCGGGCGGGGGGCCACCGTACGTTTCGTGGCGCCCGTCGTGGCGGTGCGCCGGGCGGCCGCCGGGCGGCTACCCGCGCGGTCGACGCCGCGCCCGGCGCGGGCGGCGGGGATCCGGGTGGCTGCGCTCGCACGCGGCTCGATCCGGGTGGCTCCGGTGTCGCGGGTGGTGGAACGGGTGGGCCGGGCGGTGGCGCGCCCGCCCGGGCGGCCCGCCTGCCCGGGGCGGCGGGACGGACCCTGCCCGCTGGGCGTGCGGCGCTGCGTCATCCGTGCCCCTCCCCCGAGAACGCTCGCCGTGCCGCTCGCCGTACCTCTCGTGCTGTGGAGTCGCGGCACCGGCTCCCGCCGAAACCTATGCCGGGCGCAGCCGGTGCCACAACTCCGTCTCCCGTTACGCCGAGCGGTAGCGCGGGAACGCGCCGGCACCCGCGTAACGCGCGGCGTCGCCCAGCTCCTCCTCGATGCGCAGGAGCTGGTTGTACTTCGCCACCCGGTCCGAGCGGGCCGGGGCGCCGGTCTTGATCTGGCCGCTGCCGACCGCGACCGCCAGGTCGGCGATCGTGACGTCCTCGGTCTCGCCGGAACGGTGGCTCATCATCGTCGTGAAGCCGGCCCGGTGCGCCTTGTCCACCGCGTCCAGCGTCTCGGTGAGCGAACCGATCTGGTTCACCTTGACCAGCACGGAGTTGGCGGCACCCTCGGCGATGCCGCGGCCGATCCGGGTCGGGTTCGTGACGAACAGGTCGTCGCCGACGATCTGGATCTTGTCGCCGAGCTGGGTGGTCATCGCGGTCCACCCCGCCCAGTCCTCCTCGGACAGCGGGTCCTCGATGGAGACGATCGGGTACGTCTCGGCCAGCTTGGCGTAGTAGTTGATCATCTCGTCGGTGGACTTCGGCGAGCCCTCGAAGACGTACGCCCCGTCCTTGTGGAACTCGGTGGCCGCCACGTCCATCGCCAGCACGATGTCCGAGCCCAGCGTGAAGCCCGCAGCCTGCACCGCCTCGGCGATCAGGTCCAGCGCCGCCGCGTTGGTCGGCAGGTTCGGCGCGAAGCCACCCTCGTCGCCCAGGCCGGTCGACAGACCCTTCTTCTTCAGTACGGACTTCAGCGCGTGATACACCTCGGCGCCGGCACGCAGCGCCTCACGGAACGACGGCGCGCCGATCGGGGCGATCATGAACTCCTGCACGTCGACGTTCGAGTCGGCGTGCGCCCCGCCGTTGAGGATGTTCATCATCGGCACCGGCAGCACGTGGGCGTTCGGGCCGCCCACGTAGCGGAACAGCGGCAGCTCCGCGGAGAGCGCGGCGGCCTTCGCCACCGCCAGCGAGACGCCGAGGATCGCGTTCGCGCCCAGCTCCGACTTGCTCGGGGTGCCGTCGATGTCGAGCATCTTCTCGTCGATGAGGCGCTGCTCACTCGCCTCGTACCCGATCAGCTCGTCGGCGATCTTGTCCTCGACGTTGCTGACCGCCTTCTCGACGCCCTTGCCCAGGTAACGGCCCTTGTCTCCGTCACGCAGCTCGATGGCCTCGAACGCCCCCGTGGAGGCGCCGGACGGGACCGCAGCGCGGCCGATGGTGCCGTCGTCGAGACCGACCTCGACCTCCACGGTCGGGTTGCCCCGCGAGTCGAGGATCTCTCTGGCGACGATCGCTTCGATGGTGGCCATGTGTCGTGTCGCTCCTTGCGCTCGTACGGATGAGATTCCAGACCGCGACCCTGCGGCCGACCACGGCCCTGAGCGTATCGAGCCGGGGTGTCCGCCGTACCGGGGGCCGGGGAACTTCGCCCCGCGGATGTCTCAGGAGCGGCCCGCGCCTGCCGATCAAGGCTTCACCATGACCACCACCGTGCTTCCCGAAACCGGCACCCGCGTCGAGATCAGCGCCTCCGCGGCGGCCGACCCGCTGGGCTGCGTACGGGTCCTCGAGAGCGAGGGCTCCGTACTCACCCTGGCGCTGCCGCACAGCCTCGCCCCCCGCCCGGGCGCCTTCGTCACGGTGCGCTGGCCCGCCGGCGCCCGCGGGCGATTCGTGCTGCCCGCCGTGGTGGTCGGCGGGGACGAGAACAAGATCGAGCTGCAGCCCGCCGGCGATCCGACGATCGAGCAGCTGCGCCGTTACGTCCGCGGTGGCGGCGGCGAGCAGGTGCTGCTGCGCCGCCCCGGCGAGATGGACACGCTCGGCTGGATCCGCGACATCAGCGAGCACAGCGTGCGGGCCCACTTCTCCGGGGTGGAACTGCACCGCGGCGACGAGATCAGCCTGCTGATCGACCTCGACGGCGAGATCATCGAGGTACGGGCCACCGCGGTGAAGGCGGCCAGCCTGCGGCAGCGGGTGCCACCGGGGCCGATGTCGGTCGAGGTGGTCGCCGTGTTCTCCACGGACGAACCGCAGGCCCGGCTCATCCGCCGCTACGTCATGCGCCAGCAACTGCTCAACCGCATGCACGCCTGACGTCGTCGTGCGTCAGACGCCGAGCAGGGTGCGCAGGTGGCGGGGCGGCGGTGAGCCGTGCGCCAGCATCGCGTCATGCCAGGCCTTCGGCGTGGCGCCGAACGGACGTGCCGCCGCGATCGCGCTCACCTCGGTGTAGCCGACGAAATACGTCGAGAGCTGCGTGGACGTGAGCAGTGAGCGGCGCCACTTGCCGGCCGCCTCACCCTCCTCCTGGAAGCCGCGCCCGGTCAGCAGCGCCATGGCGTCGCCCTCGGCCAGGCCCTCGCAGTGCACGAGCTGGTCGAGGATCGCGTTGAGGCTCATCCGCAACTGCATCTTGAGCTGTTGCATGCGCACCGGGAGGCCCCCGAACCCCAGCCCGGCCATCAGCTCCTCCGCATACACCGCCCAGCCCTCGGCGAACGGGTCGGACTCACCGAGCGCGCGCACCCGCGTGTCCGCCCGGAACCGGCGGGAATGGGCGAGCTGCAGGAAATGGCCGGGCATCGCCTCGTGCACGGTCAGGTTGCGCAACATGTGGTTGTTGTACTCCCGGTAGAACGACTCGACGCGCGACGCGGGCCAGTCGGACGGGGCCGGGGCGATGCAGTAGAACGTCGGCACCTCGGCCGTCTCCAGCGGGCCGGGCGGGTCGCAATACGCCACCGCGACACCGCGGGCGAACTCCGGCATCTCCTCGATCACACACGGGTCGTCGAAGATCGTCAGCAGGTCCTGCGCGCGAACGAAGTCGGTGGCCTCGGTCATGGTCGACCGTGCCAGGCCGACGATCGTCGTGGCGTCGGGGTGATCGGCGGCCAGCAAATCCAGCGCACGCCGCACCGAGTCGTCGGTGGCCGGGCCGCCCGTGAGCTCCGCCGCCACCGCGCGCAGCTCGCCGGTGACCTCGTCGAGATTGCGCTGGGCGCGGGCCAGGACCTCCGCCGCGGGCAGCTCCGTGTCGAGCGCATGCCACAGCCGGGCCTCCCACAGCGGGCGACCCAGCCGCGGGTCGCGCCCGGGCTCGCCGCGGTCCAGCCGGTCCTGCAGCCAGGCACCGAACTCGGCCAGAGCGGCCAGGGCGCCCTCGGCGGCGGGCTCGACCACCGGACGCAGACCCGGCTCCTGGGCGAGCAGCGCGGGGATCTGGTCGCGGATCAGCGCAGCCGTCCCGGCGAACTGGCCGACCGCGGTCTCGGCGTGGATCCGGGGCACGTCGCGCAGCACCGCCCGCGCGGTCGCCAGTGCGTCCGGAATCGCGGCCAGCCTGGCCCCCAGGCTGGCGAGCCGCTCCGCCACCGGCGCGAACGGGCGGCTGATCAAACCGTCGAGCAACGGGCCGGGATTGTGCCGCAACGGATTCCACTCGTGCTCGCGCAGGTCGGACAGCTCGAACATCGCCCGCTCCACCCTCGCCGTGAGGATCGCGTGGTCGACCTGCTCCTGTGGACCGGACTCCTCCGGGTCGACACCGGACAGCGCGTCGGCGGCGTCGCGCAGCATGGCCACCTGCTCGGCGACCGCCGCGAGCGACAGATCCGGCAGCCGGTCGTCGGCGCGATGATCGCCCGCCCGGGCCGCCGTCGCCGGGTCAGCGTCGAGCAGGGCGTCGACGATGCGGTCGGCGAGTGGCACGAAATCCGGCATGCGAGAAACCTACTCGGGTGGTGCGACGTTTCCGGTTTCCGCCGCCCGCACCGCGTCGGCGTACGCGAGCGTGGCGTGGCGCAGCGCCGCCTCCGCGTCCAGGCCCGCGGCGCAGGAGTCCGCGACGACGCGCAGCAAAGCGGCACCCAGCTCCGACTCCGATCGCGGCGCGGCACCCGGCGCCGTCCCAGGCAGCGCGGCACCCAGCTCCGACTCCGATCGCGGCGCGGCACCCGGCGCCGTCCCAGGCAGCGCGGCACCCAGCTCCGACTCCGATCGCGGCGCGGCGGCGCCCGGCTCCCCCGGCAGCGGCACGGTCAGGCCCGCGCGGCCGACGCGTTGCAGCACCTCGGCCGCGAGCGCGAGTGCGGGCTGGCTGCGGGCCACACCGTCCAGAACGGAACCGCGGGCCTTCTCCGCGGCCTTGATCCGTTCCCAGTTCGCGATGATCTCCTCGACGCCGGCAACCTCCTCGCCCGCGAACACGTGCGGGTTGCGCCGGACCATCTTGTCGACCAGACCGCCCGCCACGTCATCGACACTCCACCGCTCGCCCTCGGTACGGTCCTCGGCGAGCCGGGCGTGCAACACGACCTGCAGCAGGACGTCGCCAAGCTCCTCACGCAACGCGTCCAGGTCACCGTCCACGATCGCGTCGTACGCCTCGTACGCCTCCTCCAGCAGGTACGGCGCCAGGCTGGCATGGGTCTGCTGCCGTTTCCAGGGGTCGCCGCCGGGCGAGACGAGCCGGTCCATCACCGCCACCGCGTCGAGCAGCCGCGCCCCGGGCGGATCCCAGGAGCCGTAGCAGAGCTCCAGCTCCGCCAGGGCGGGCTCGCGGGCCAGCCGCAAACCGAGCTGACGGGCGAAGTCCTGGTCGCCGCCCGGCCCGGAGAGCCAGACCACGACGGCGTCGCGGCCGGACGGGCCGTCGACCGGGCCGCTCAGAGCCGCGAGCAGCGCCTCCGGATCCGGCGCGAGCACCGTGACCCCGACACCGGCGGCCCGCAGCGCGTCCACCTGCTCACTGTCGGCGGCGGTGAACACCGGATGGGCCCGGACCAGATCCCACGCGGCGGCGCTGAGCAGCCCGGCGGGCAGCCGTGGCGAGGTCACCAGCAGGACGATGCGGGCGGTCACCGCGCCCGTGGGTTCGGCGGCGTCCGCCGTCACGCCGCGTTGGTGACCGGTACGGCGGCCCCGCCGGACGTACCGAAGATCACGTCGATGAGCGGGAGCGCCTCGCCCTTGCCGCCCTGGATGGTGTACAGCGGCAGCGTCGGGACCGGGTAGCGCGGGTTCACCTTGATGTGCAGGGCGTCGATCCGCGGCTGCAACGCGTTGCGCATCCCGACCGCGGGCGCGAGCGCCGACTTGATCTGCTCGGTGATGCTGGCGGAGAACTGCTCGAACGTCGGGTTGCCCGGCAGCGGGCCGGTGGCGGTCAGCCGCTTGAAGATGTCGTGCATGTCCGCGTCGGTCAGCGGCGCGGGCGTGGCCTTCTCCTTCAGCAGGTCCAGCCACGCCTGGGACTCCGCCACCAGGCCCACCAGCTCCGCATCCGGGGAGAGGTTGAACGACTGGGCGATCTCCGCGGCGGACTGCGCCGTCACGGTCAGGCCCTGGTCCCGGCCCACCGCGCGCAGCGCGTCGAGGCGGACCAGCAGGTTCGTGATGTCCTTGCGCTCGAACGGCATCGTCTTCTGACCCGTCCGCGGATCCGGCTGCAGGTGCGCCTCGGTGTCGTCCCACACCTGCTGCACGTCGGCCTCGGTGACCGCCTTGACCTTGCCGAAATACGCCACCGCATCCGGCGCCGACTGGCAGGCGGCCATGCCGCTCACGGCAAGGACGGCGACGGCGACGAGGGCGACGAGTCGGCGAGCACGTGGCATGGTGAGAACTCTCTCATGCGGAGGTCGCAAAGCGCTGGCGACCCCCGCGAATCAGGTCACCCGGCAGAGCTGGTCAAGGCATGCCCTCCCGGCCCTTGCTCCGCCGCGGTGCAGTCGGTCATGCCGGCACCGGCGCGGGCACCTCGCCCAGCACGTCGGAAAGCAGCTGCGCGCACCACTGCAACAGCGCCTGGTCGCGCAACGGCTCCCCACCCACCCGCCGGGTGCTCGGCCGGGGCACGCTGACCTGGTCGGTGGCGAGCTTGTAGACCGAATCCGGGTGGTAGCGCTTGAGCCGCAGCTGCTTGGAATCCGGCAGTGACAGCGGCGAGAACCGCACGTGCTTGCCCTGCACGGAGACATCGGTCAGACCGTACGCGCGGGCCAGCAGCCGGAAGCGGGCCACCGCGATGAGGTTGGCGACCTGGGCGGGGGGTTCGCCGTACCGGTCGGTCATCTCGGCGACGACCTCGTCGAGGCGGGCGCCGTCGCGGGCCTCGGCGAGCTTGCGGTACATCTCCAGGCGCAGCCGTTCCACCGCGATGTACTCCGTGGGCAGGTGCGCGTCGACCGGCAGGTCGATCTTGACTTCCGGCTCCTCCTCGGGCCGCTCCCCCTTGAACGCGCTGACCGCCTCGCCGACCATCCGCACGTACAGGTCGAAGCCGACGCCCTCGATGTGGCCGGACTGCTCCCCGCCGAGCAGGTTGCCCGCGCCGCGGATCTCCAGGTCCTTCATGGCGACATACATGCCCGCACCCAGCTCGGTGTGCTGGGCGATGGTGGCCAGCCGCTCGTGGGCCTGCTCGGTGAGCGGCTTCTCCCGCGGGTACAGGAAGTACGCGTACGCCCGCTCCCGGCCCCGGCCGACCCGGCCCCGGATCTGGTGCAACTGGGCCAGGCCGAGCAGGTCGGCACGTTCCACGATGAGGGTGTTGGCGTTCGGGATGTCGATGCCGGACTCCACGATGGTCGTACAGACCAGGACGTCGAACTCCTTCTCCCAGAAGCCGACCATCACCTTCTCCAGCGCGTCCTCGCCCAACTGCCCGTGCGCCACCGCGACCCGGGCCTCGGGCACCAGCTCCCGCAGCCGGCGGGCGGCCTTCTCGATCGACTCGACGCGGTTGTGCAGGTAGAACACCTGGCCGTCGCGGAGCAGCTCGCGGTGGATGGCCGCGGCGACCTGCTTGTCGTCGTACGCCCCGACGAACGTGAGCACCGGGTGCCGCTCCTCCGGCGGGGTGGCGATCGTGGACATCTCCCGGATACCGGTGATCGCCATCTCCAGCGTCCGCGGGATCGGGGTGGCGGACATGGTGAGCACGTCCACCGAGGCACGCAGCGTCTTCAGGTGCTCCTTGTGCTCGACGCCGAAGCGCTGCTCCTCGTCGACGATCACCATGCCGAGGTTCTTGAACCGGGTCGCGTTCTGCAGCAGCCGGTGGGTGCCGATGACGATGTCCGCGGTGCCGTCCGCGGCATGCTCCAGGGTCTGCTTCGCCTCGGTCGGCGTCTGGAACCGCGACAACTGCCGGACACTCACCGGGAACTGGCTCATCCGCTCGGAGAACGTGTTGTAGTGCTGCTGGGCCAGCAGCGTCGTGGGCACCAGCACCGCGACCTGCTTGCCGTCCTGCACCGCCTTGAACGCGGCCCGCACCGCGATCTCGGTCTTGCCGTACCCCACGTCGCCGCAGATCAGCCTGTCCATCGGGACGGCCTGCTCCATGTCGTGCTTGACCTCGTGGATCGCGGCCAGCTGGTCCGGGGTCTCCGTGTACGGAAACGCGTCCTCCAGCTCGCGCTGCCACGGCGAGTCCGGCGCGAACGCGTGCCCCTTGGACGCCTGCCGGGCCGCGTACAGCTGGATGAGCTGGGCGGCGATCTCGCGGACCGCCTTGCGGGCGCGGGCCTTGGCCTTCTGCCAGTCCGAGCCGCCCATCTTGTGCAGGGTGGGCGACTCACCGCCGACGTAGCGGGACAGCTGGTCGAGCTGGTCGGTGGGGACGAACAGCCGGTCGCCGGGCTGGCCGCGCTTGCTCGGCGCGTACTCGATCACCAGGTACTCCCGGTCGGCGCCGTTGACCGTACGCTGCACCAGCTCGATGTAGCGGCCGATGCCGTGCTGCTCGTGCACGACATGGTCGCCCATCTTGAGTTCGAGCGGGTCGATGGTGTTGCGGCGGCGGCTGGGCATCTTGCGCATGTCCTTGGTGGACGCACCGCGGCCACCGGTGATGTCGTTGCCCGTGATGACCGCGAGCTGCGAGCCCGCGTCGACGAAGCCGTGGTTGAGCGGGCCACACGTGACCAGGAGCTGACCCGGCTGGGCTGCGGCGGTTATCGCGTCGACCGGGGTGACCCCGAGCCCCGCGTCGCGCAGCAGCTCGGTGGCCCGCTGCGCGGTGCCGTGACCCTCGAAGACCAGCGCGACCGCCCACCCCTGCCCGATCCATTGACCCAGGTCGGCGGCGAGCCGCGCGGTGTCGCCGTGATACAGCGGGACGGGCTGGGCGGCCAGGCTGATCGCGTCCCCGGCGTCGGGGCTCACTTCGACCGGGGCGGACTCCAGCCACGGCGTGTCCGACCCGGCCTCCTCCTCGGCCTCGGCCAGGCCGAACGGGGAGACCGTCCACCACGGCTGGCGCAGCGTGGCGGCGTGCGCGCGCACGTCGGCCAGGGTGCGGAACGCGACCGCGCCGACGTCGATCGGGGCCTGGCCGCCGACCGCGGCGGCGGCCCAGCTCGCCTCCAGGAACTCCGCGGACGTACGCACCAGGTCGTGCGCGCGGGTGCGGATCCGCTCCGGGTCGCACAGCAGCACCTGGGTGCCCGCGGGCATGCAGTCGATCAGCAGCTCCATGCTGTCCGTGCCGGACAGCAGCGCGGGGGCCAGCGACTCCATGCCCTCGACCGGGATGCCCTCGGCGAGCTTGTCGAGGATCTCCGCCAGCTCCGGGTGCTGGGCACCCAGCGCGGCGGCGCGCTCGCGCACCTGCGGGGTGAGCAGCAGCTCCCGGCACGGCGGGGCGAACAGCGTCTCGACCGGGTCGATGGTGCGCTGGTCGGCCACCGCGAACGTACGGATCTCCTCGACCTCGTCGCCCCAGAACTCGACCCGCGACGGGTGCTCGTCGGTGGGTGGGAAGACGTCGAGGATGCCGCCGCGCACCGCGAACTCGCCGCGCTTGGTGACGAGGTCGACCCGGGCGTACGCCATGTCGGACAGCCGGCGGGCGACGTCCTCCAACTCGGCCTCACCGCCGGTGGCCAGCTCCACCGGGCTCAGGTCGCCCAGGCCCTTGAGCTGCGGCTGCAGCAGGCTGCGCACCGGCGCCACGACCACCGACAGCGCGCCGGCCTCGGGGTGGGCGAGGCGGCGCAGCACCGCGAGGCGGCGCCCGACCGTGTCGGAACGCGGGGACAGCCGCTCGTGCGGCAGCGTCTCCCAGGACGGGAACACCGCGACCCGGTCAGGGTCCAGCAGGCCACGCAGCGCGTCGGCGAGATCGTCCGCCTCGCGGCTGGTGGCGGTGACGGCCAGGACGGGACGATCGGCGCCCCCGGCGTCGGCGGGTGCCGCCACGGCCGCCACGACGAACGGGCGCAGCGCTGCCGGGGCGGTCAGGTCGAGGGCGTCCGCGTCCACGCCACCCTTGCGGGCCAGGTCACGGGCACGGGCGAGGCCACGGTCGCGCAGGGCGGCCGGAATCAGGCCGGCGAGTTGCATGAACGCTCCTTGGGTCCGCTGCGTTATCCGGGCGGAAGGCACGCCGGAAAGCCCCGGTCGTCCGGTAGGACGGGGGTTCGCGACCCTCAGGATAGTCCGGGCCACCGACACGGCCGGGGCCCGACCGTGTCGCACACCCCGTCCGACATAAGCCTTCTGACACGCCCAAGACTCGCGAACCGGTCTTGGGACCACGTCTGGGGAGGCGATGTGCGGGTTCTGCTGCTGGTGTCGGCGTTCAACGGGCTGAGTCAGCGCGCGTGGTGCGCGCTCACCGAGGCGGGCCACGACGTGGGGGTGCTGCTCGCGACCGGGCCCGAGGAGATCGTCGACGGGGTCCGGGCGGCGCAGCCCGAGCTGATCGTCTGCCCGTACCTGAAGCACCGCGTGCCCGCGCAGGTGTGGCAGCAGTGGCGCACCGTGATCATCCACCCCGGCCCGGTCGGCGACCGCGGCCCGTCGTCGCTGGACTGGGCGATCACCGAGGGCGCGACCACGTGGGGGGTCACCGCGCTGCAGGCGGTCGAGGAGATGGATGCGGGCCCGGTCTGGGCGCACCGCACGTTCCCGATGCCCGCGGCGGCGCCGCGCAAGTCCGCGCTCTACCAGGGGCCGGTCGCGGACGCGGCGCTGGAGTGCATCACCGAGGTGCTGGCCAAGGCCGCCGACCCGGACTTCACCCCCACGCCCGCGGACGAGATCGAGCCGGCCCGGGCGCGGCCCCTGATGACCCAGGCCGACCGGGCGTTCGACTGGACCGCACCCACGGAACACATCGTGCGGCGCATCCGCGCCGCCGACGGCTTCCCGGGGGTACGGACCGAGGTGGCCGGGCTGGCCGTGTTCGCGTACGACGCGCACCCCGGGCTGGCCCTCGGGGTCCGGCCCGGCGCCGTGCTCGCCCGCCGCCAGGGGGCGGTGCTGGTGGGCACCGGCGACGGCGCGGTGTGGCTGGGGCATCTGCGCGCAGCCGACCCTGCTTCGGGGCCGCGGTTCAAGCTGCCCGCCACGACGCTGCTCGGGCAGCGGCTGCGCGGGGTGCCGCACGCCCCGGTGGGCCCCGGGGGCGACGCGGAGCACCCGTCGTACCGGCAGATCCGGTACCGGCGCACCGGCGCGGTCGGCTGGCTGATGTTCGACTTCTACAACGGCGCGATGTCCACCGGGCAGTGCCGGCGGCTGCGCGCCGCGCTGCAGCACGCGGCCACCCAGGACACCCGGGTGCTGGTGCTGCGCGGCGGCACGGACACGTTCAGCAACGGCATCCATCTGAACCTCACCGAGGCCGCGGCCGACCCGGCCGGGACCGCCTGGGCCAACATCAAGGCCATCAACGAGGTGTGCCGGGAGATCATCGCGTGCACCTGGCAGACCGTGGTCGCCGCGTACGCGGGCAGTGCGGGAGCGGGCGGCGCCATGCTCGGTCTCGGCGCGGACGTGCTCGCCGCCCGGGCCGGGATCGTGCTCAACCCGTACTACGACATCGGGCTGTACGGCTCCGAACTGCACACCTACACGCTGCCGAGGCGGGTCGGCGCCGAGACGGCCCGGCGGCTGCTGGACGAGCGGCTGCCGGTCAGCGCGGAACAGGCCGTCGGACTGGGCCTGGTCGACGAGGTCGGGCCGCGCCACCCGCAGGACTACACGCAGTGGCTGACCGAGCTGGCAGCGCGGCTGGCCGATCCGCGGGCGGCGCGGGCCCGGCGTACCGCCAAGGCGCGGGCGCTGGCCGGCGAGGCGGTGCCGCTGGACGCGTACGAGGCGCAGGAACTGGCCGAGATGAGCCTGGACATGTTCGCCGACCGGTCCGGTTTCGCCGCGGCCCGCCGCGCGTTCGTCACCAAGGCCGCCCCGGCGGGCACCCCGCAGCGGCTGGCCGCGCGGTCCGCCGAGCCGGGCCGGGGAGCGCGGGTGTCCCGGCCGCGGGCCGCCGCGGACGACGCGCCCGCCGCGCAGGTCCGCCCCGCCGTACCGATGTCGGCCTGATCCGGCCGGAACGGCCGGACGCCCGGGCGGGTCCGGGGTGCGAAACCCCTGACTCGCCCGGGCGCCGGTCGCCGCGAGGGCCGGGTCAGCCGTCGATGCCGAACACCGGCGGGACCGTCAGCGTGCGCGCCTTCGGGGTGCCGCCGAGGACGATCTTCCGCAGCGAGGTGTTGTTGCTGGTGCTGACCTCGGCGAGCTTGTTCGCCGGGTTCGCCTTCACCTCGATGTAGTACGTGCCGTTCGGCAGGTCGGTCACCTCGAACGACTGGCCCGGCCGGGCCTGGCTGTACGTGTCGCCGTTGCCCGCGTCGAGCACCTCACGCACCGCGACCGCGGTGTTGCCGCCGCACGCCGTGGACAGGTCGGTGTTCTCGGGGCGCCACTTGGCGTTGGGCACGGTGTAGTCGACCGCGTCCGTGTTGGCCAGGCAGAACGCCTCCTTGCCGCTGCGCACGGCGAGCTTCTTGTCCGCCTTCAGCAGGTTGTACTGGGCGAAGTCGGTGAAGTGCCAGTGCTTGTGGCCCTCCCGGTTGTCCCACTCCATGGTCCCGGCCTTGGCCGAACCGACCTGCTTGCCGTTGGCGTCGAAGAAGTACTGGTACGCGTCCATCAGCTCGGTGCCGGTACGGCGGAAGCCGTCGACCAGCAGGGTCGAGGGACCGGCGTTCCACACCGTGGCACCGAAGTTGACGTACCACTTGCCGTCCTTGACGCCGTCCGTGCCCTCCTCCAGGGAGATCCCCCAGGCGGGCAGCGACCGCAGGTCCGGGCGCGGGCCCTTGGGCGCCTGGGCGGTGCTGGCCAGGGCCTGCGGGGCCTTCGCCGGCGGCCGGAACGCGGGCAGGTAGCCGGCGATCTGCTTGCTCTCGACGCCTTCACCGCCGTGCACGCTGTGCTCGTCGCCCGGTGCCGCCGCGGCCGCGCGGGCGGCCTGGGCCTTGGCGGCCTTCGCGTCGACGCGCGCCGGTGCGCTGCTGGCACCCGGGACCGGCTCCGTGCCGTCGCCGCCGCCGGACTCCTTGATCTCGACGACCTTCATGTTGAGCTGCACGGACGTGGTCTTGGCCGAGATCTTGAAGAAGTCCCGGTACGCCTTGTTCAGCTCCACGGTCACCTGGTAGTCGCCGACCGGCAGGTCGAGCTGCGACGGCGCCTCACCGAACCGCGACGCGGTGGCCACGGGCGCGTTCCACCCGGCCTGGATGCCCCACACCGCGCCCAGCGTGAACGGGTTGGAACCGTTGCACTCCCGCGGGTACGGGCTCTCCGCGGGGGCGTCCGGCCGGGTGCGGTGCGTCTCCCACCCGTTCGGGCAGAAGTCCTGCTGGAACGACTTGATCTGCTTGCCGGACGAGTCCTTCACGGTGATCGTGGTGAAGTTCTTCAGGCCCATGAAGTCCGTGACCATGCCCTTGGGCAGGTTCACCGCCGTCGTCCTGCCCTTCTCCGTGACGAACTGCTGCGCCACGATCGGGTCCGCGTACGACTTGCGGCCGGCCCGGATCTCGAACGGGTTCTTTCCCGCGATCAGGTTGACACCCAGATCGACGTTGAACCACGAACCGTCACCGAAGATGTGACGCTCCGCGGTCACGTTCGGGGTGGCCGCCATGAACGCGAGGGCCGGCGGATCGGTGGCGGCGCTCGCCACTCCCACGCCCGCCGCGGCGGCGGCCACGGCGGTGGTCACCGCGCCGGCCACCAGCAGCCGCGTCCGCCCGCGCCGGCTGATCCTGCTGCTCATCGAAAGTGTCCTCCACGAGTAGCTCGACCGAACCACGTCGATCGATGTGTGAGGCCATGCAACCCGGTGCGTGGTGAACTCAGCGTTAGGACGTATGAGACTCACCTCAAAACACGCAGCCAGGTCGCCGCGCCGATACGATCGGCGGGAAGTCGGGACAGCGCCGTCCGCCGCACATCTTGCAAAGGAGCGTCCCGGTGAGCGACCCCAACGGCCACCTCGACCCCGACTCCCCCGAGGCGGCCCTACGCGCGGACATCCGCCGCATCGGCACCCTGCTCGGGCAGACCCTGGCCCGTCAGGAGGGCCCCCCGCTGCTGGATCTCGTCGAGGAGGTCCGCGCCCTGGTCCGCTCCGACGCCCAGGCCGCCGCGGACCGGTTGGCCGCCCTCGACGTCATCACGGGCACCAAGCTGGCCCGCGCCTTCTCCACCTACTTCCACCTGGCGAACATCACCGAGCAGGTGCACCGCGCCCGCGACCTGCGGCGCCGCCGGGCCCGCAGCGGCGGCTGGCTGGACCAGGCCGCCAAGCGGATCGCCGAGCGGGGGGTGCCCGCCGACGAGATCGCGGCCGCGGCCCGCCGCCTCGCGGTCCGGCCGGTGTTCACCGCCCACCCCACCGAGGCCGCCCGCCGCTCGATCCTGTCCAAGCTGCGCCAGGTCGCGGACGCGCTGGACGCCGAGGCCGCCGCCGCGGTGCTGTACGACGCCACGGACACCACCGCCTCCACCCGCCGCTTCGCGGAACTGATCGACCTGCTGTGGCAGACCGACGAGCTGCGCCTGGACCGGCCCGACCCGACCGACGAGGCACGCAACGCGGTCTACTACCTCAAGGACCTGTACGCCGAGGCCGCCCCGCAGGTCCTCGACGACCTCGCGGACACGCTGCGTCAGCTCGGGGTGGAGACCGCGCCGACGTCCCGGCCGCTGACGTTCGGCTCGTGGATCGGCGGCGACCGTGACGGCAACCCGTTCGTCACCCCGGCGGTCACCCGGGACGTGCTGATGATCCAGCACGAGCACGGCATCCAGGCCACCGAGGCGGCAATGGACGCGCTCATCGACCAGCTCTCGGTGTCGCGGCGGCTGCGCGGGGTCTCCCTCGACCTGTCCGCCAGCCTCGCCAAGGACCTGGACGCCCTGCCCGAGGTGGCGCCGCGGTTCCGGCGTACCAACGCGGAGGAGCCGTACCGGCTCAAGGTGCGGTGCGTGCGGGCGAAGCTGGGCAACACCCGCCGCCGGTTGCAGCAGGGCACCGCGCACGTGCCGGGCCGCGACTACCTGGGCAGCCACGAGCTGATCGCCGACCTGGAGCTGATCCGGGCGTCGTTGGCCCGCAACTCCGGGCAGCTCACCGCGGTCGGCACGGTCGCGTCCGCGATCCGTACGGTGTCGGCGTTCGGGCTGCAACTGGCCACGCTGGACGTGCGCGAGCACGCGGAGAAGCACCACGAGGTGCTGGCGCAGATGTACGCGCGGGTCGGCGAGGTGGACGAGTACGACGCGCTGGACCGGGGTGCGCGGACCAAGCTGCTCGCCGACGAGCTGACCGGGCGGCGGCCCCTGGCCAGCGCCGACACCCCGCTCACCGACTCGGCGCGCAAGACCTTCGACGTGTTCCACACGATCCGCGAGGCGCAGGACCGGTTCGGGCCGGAGGTCGTCGAGTCGTACATCATCTCGATGACGCTCGGGGTGGACGACGTGCTGGCCGCGGCGGTGCTGGCCCGCGAGGCGGGCCTGGTCGACCTGAACACCGGGCGGGCCCGGGTCGGCATCGTGCCGCTGCTGGAGACCCCGGCGGAGCTGGACGCCGGTGGTGAGCTGCTGGACCAGATGCTGTCGCTGCCCGCGTACCGGGAGATCGTGCGGGCGCGCGGCGACCTGCAGGAGGTCATGCTCGGCTACTCCGACTCCAACAAGGAGGCGGGCATCACCACCAGCCAGTGGTCGATCCACAAGGCACAGCGGGCGCTGCGCGACGTGGCCGCCCGGCACGGGGTGCGGCTGCGGCTGTTCCACGGCCGCGGCGGCACGGTCGGGCGCGGCGGCGGACCCACCCACGAGGCGATCCTGGCCCAGCCGTACGGCACGCTGGACGGCGCGATCAAGGTGACCGAGCAGGGCGAGGTCATCTCGGACAAGTACACGCTGCCCGCGCTGGCCCGGGAGAACCTGGAACTCACGGTCGCGGCGGTCCTGCAGGCGACGCTGCTGCACACCACGTCGTCGGTGGACGCGGCCCGGCTGGAGCGCTTCGACGCCACGATGGACACCGCGTCCGCGGCGGCGTTCCGGGCGTACCGGTCGCTGGTGGAGGATCCCGATCTGGCCGCGTACTTCTGGGCGGCCACCCCGACCGAGCTGCTGGGCGCGCTCAACATCGGCTCGCGGCCCGCGAAGCGTCCCAACGCCGACGCGGGTCTGGGCGGGCTGCGCGCGATCCCGTGGGTGTTCGGCTGGACCCAGACCCGGCAGATCGTGCCGGGCTGGTTCGGCGTCGGCACCGGGCTGGCCGCGGTGCGTGCGGCGGGTCACGGTGACGTGCTCAAGGAGATGTACGAGGGCTGGCAGTTCTTCCGGACGTTCGTCTCCAACGTGGAGATGATGCTGGCCAAGACGGACCTGTCGATCGCCCGCCGGTACGTGGAGACCCTGGTGCCGGAGAAACTGCACCCGATCTTCGCCACGATCGAGCAGGAGTACGCGCGTACGGTCGAGGAGATCCTGGCGGTCACCGGCGGTGACGGGCTGCTCTCGGGCCAGCCGCAGCTCGCCCGCACGCTCGGGGTCCGCGACACCTACCTGGAGCCGCTGCACCACCTGCAGGTGGCGTTGCTGCGCCAGTACCGGGATCTGAACGACGCCCAGCGTCAGGTGCCGACCGCGCCGGGCGGCCGGCGCGGTCCGAGCGATTCGACCGCGCTGGAGCGGGCGCTGCTGACCACGGTCAACGGCATCGCCGCCGGGATGCGCAACACGGGCTGAACCCGTTGCTGGTCCACCGGAGCTTTCCGGTGGACCAGCGCTGTTCGCGCAGGCGTGGATCCTGTGGCACCCGGGACAAGGTGGTCTCGATCAACCTCCCGGACGCCTCGTCCGCGATGACGTCAGCTCGTCTCGCCGGCCATGCTGAAGCTGCGCAGCCGGTCGATGGCGGCGAGCGTCCCGCCGACCACCACGACCGCGCTCATGATGATCGTCATCGGCAGGCCGACCTTCGCGTCCAACATGTCGGTCGGCGCGATCCGGTCGGCGACCGTGATCACGTACTGGCCGATGGAGAAGTTCCGGGTGCCGCTGACGAAGCGCCCGAGCAGCCCTTCCCACACCAGAATGTAGACCAGGCCGAGCAGCACCGGACGCCGCGTCACCAGGCTGATCAGCAGGAAAAGTGCCGTGTACGCGACCGCACCCACCGCGGCCCCGGCGGCGAGCCCCAGCCCCAGCCGGGCCGATCCGGTGAGACTGCCGGCGATGAACAGCGGCACGCACGCGGTCACCGCGGTGACCACCGCGGCCACCCCGAACTTGGCCAGCACGATCTCGCTGCGGGGCAGCGGCTTGGTGAGGATGTGCACGATCGTGCCGTCCTCGACTTCGGAGCCGAGCACGCCCGTACCGACGATGAGCGCGATCACCGGCAGCACCACGGCCAGGCCGAGCCCGACCAGGACGGGGGTGCCCCAGTGGTCGGGGTTCACGTCGTACGCCCGGCACAGCAGCGCGAGGCCGACCAGCAGCAGCGGCAGCGGCAGCAGGAGCAGGGCCCGGCGGCGGCCGAACAGGCCCCGGGCGGTGATCCAGGCAACGGTCGACATCACGCCTCCAGCAGGTAGGAGAAGACGCTCTCCAGGGATTCGTCGGACGGCAGCAGCCGGCGCAGCCGGATGCCCTCGGCCAGGGCGATGCGCGGCAGGGCGCGGGTGAAACTGCCGTAGTCGGAGGCCCGTACGCTCAGGCCGTTGGCGTCGATCTCGACGCCGCTGACCGACTTCTCGCCGATCAGCGCGACCGCGAGGCGGCGGTCGTCGGAGGACTGCACCGCGAACAGGTGCGGCCGGTTCGTCATCAGCCGCCGGATCCGGCGGTAGTCGCCGGACGCGGCGAGCCGCCCCGCCACGATGACCTGGACCGTGCCGGAGACCTGCTCGACCTCCTCCAGGATGTGCGAACTGAACAGGATGGTGTGGCCGCGGTCGCCGAGCGTGTGCAGCAGCTCCATCATGTGCATCCGCTGCCGCGGGTCCATGCCGTTGAACGGCTCGTCCAGCAGCAGCACCTGCGGCTCGTGCACCAGTGCGGCGGCGACCCGGGTGCGCTGGCGCATGCCCTTGGAGTACGTCTCGATGCGCCGGTCCTGCGCGTCGGTCATCTCGACCAGCGCGAGCGCCCGGGTGGCCGCGGCGCGCGGGTCGGCCAGTTTGTGCATCTTCGCGCTGGCCAGCACGAAGTCCCACGCGGTGAGGAAGCCGTGCACGGCCTCGCGCTCGTTGACCAGGCCGAGTTTGCGGTACACCTGCGGGTGCCGCCAGGTCGGTTCCCCGTCCAGCAGCAGCGTGCCCTTGGACGGGGCGAGGAAGCCGGCCATCATGTGCAGCACCGTGGTCTTGCCCGCGCCGTTGGGGCCGAGCAGGCCGGTGACGCCGGCGCCGAGCGTCAGGGTGATGTCGTTGACCGCGACGACGTTGCCGTACCAGCGGGAGACGTTTTGCAGCTCGATGGTGCTCACAGGGAGGCCACCTTCCGGTAGCGGGCCAGCAGCAGCAGGAGGCACGCGGCGATCAGGGTGACCGCCGCGATGGCGTACACCGGGCCGAAGCGGCCGATGTCGAGGCCGGTACGGGTGGACGGGATCAGCCAGGTGCCCACGCCGGTGACCAGGGTCATGGGGCTGGCCAGCCCGGCGAGCTCCCGGGCGGTGCTCGACGGCAGGATGGACAGCACCCCGACGATCGGGGCGGTCATCAGGAACACCGCGACGATGCCGCCCGCCGCGAACGCCCGCTTGCCGGTGAGCGACGCGATCAGCAGCGCGATGGACGCGAACACCAGCGCCCACAGCGCGCTGTGGGTCCACCCGCCGAGCAGGTCGCCCAGCTCGTCCCACACCCCGCGGAATCCGTCCTTCGTGGTGAACGCCGCGCCCAGGAACATGATGAATTGGGGTACGCCGAGCAGCAGCCACACCGCGGAGACCATCGCGGCGAACTTCGCCCCGATGTAGTCGGCCGCGCGCAGCGGCCGGCTGAAGTACAGCGGCAGCACCCCGGCGCGCAGGTCCCGGGAGACCAGTTCGGGCGCCACGATCGCGACGAAGAAGATGATCAGCCAGCTGATCCGGTCGGCGAACTCGGCATAGCTGAGCACGACGATGCCGGTCTGGGACCGGACCGCGGCGAGGATGATCGCGACGATGAGTGCGATGCCGGCGACCATCCAGGGGAAGATCTTCGCCTTGGCGGTACGGCCGAAGCCGAACGCGGCGCGCAGGCCGTGCGCGTAGATCGCGGCCAGCACGTGACCGCGCCCGTGGCGGGGCCCGGTGTAGCGCTGGTAGCCGATGTCGTGGATGACGCTGGCCTCAGACATCGGCGGTCTCCTTGGCGGCGAAGAGTTCGGCGACGCGGTGGCGGCGCTGGTCGAGCCGGTGCAGCGGCAGGTCCAGCTCGGCCACGCAGCTCAGGATGCGGTCGTAGGTGTCCTCGGTGTCGAGTGGCACGAGCAGCAGCCGGCCGTCGCGCTGCACCGGCAGGCCCCGGGCGGCCAGGGCCGCGGCGAGCTCGTCCGTACCGTCGCTGACCTCGACCGCGAGCACGTCGCTGGCCGTGGTCATCGCGCTGATGGTGTCGGCGCGCAGCAGCCGGCCACCCTCGATGGCGATCAGCGAGTCGCAGATGCGTTCGACCTCGCCGAGCAGGTGCGAGCAGACGACCACGGAGATGCCGAACTCGGTGCCGATGCGGTGCACCAGGCTGAGCATCGCGTCGCGCCCGGCCGGGTCCAGGCCGTTGGTCGGCTCGTCGAGCAGCAGCAGGTCGGGGTCGTGCACCAGCGCCTGGGCCAGCTTGACCCGCTGCTTCATGCCGGTGGAGTAGCCACCGATCTGCCGGTACCGCTCCTCGTAGAGCCCGACGTGACGCAGCGCCTCGGAGGCGCGTTCGCGGGCGGCGTTGCCCGGCAGGCCGCTGATCCGCCCCAGATGGGTGACGAACTCGGCGGCGGACACGTCCGGGGGCAGGGCGTCGTGCTCGGGCATGTAGCCGACCCGGGCGCGGACCTTGTCGGTGTCGCGTGTCGGGTCCAGCCCGAGCACCTGCACGCTGCCGCTCGTCGGGGCGAGCAGGCCGAGCATGATCTTGATGAAGGTGGACTTGCCGGCGCCGTTCGCGCCGACCAGACCGATGACGCCGGGTTCGACCGCCACGGTCAGGTCGGCGAGCGCGGTCACCGGACCGTACGTCTTGGTCAACCCTTGGGTTGCGATGAGGCTCACCGGCACAGCGTAGGGACTCGCGGCCCGCTGTGGATCAGGTGAAACCCCGTAAGGCGGGGGTCAGTTGCGGACCGCGACCTGGAAGGTCGGCAGGCTGCCGAGCCATCGGTACGCGGCCAGCGACGCCGGGGTGGAGTCGACCCGGGAGTCCCGCTTGTCCTGGTTGTGCGGGGTCTCGAAGTACACCATCGCGCGGATCCGGGGGAAGCGGCTGATCTGCGCACCCACCGCGCGGTAGAACGCGGCCTGGTACGTGGGGTTGCGCCGCGACGCCCACACACCCCACTCGGCGACCATGAGCGGCTTGGTCGGGTGCTTGCGGGCGGCCCACGCGTAGAAGCCGGGCCAGGTGGGGCGCGCCGACGACTGGCGGTTCAGCATCTCGGTGAAGTCGCCGTGACCGTAGCCGGGATCGGCATACGAGTACGAGTCCATGCCGATCCAGTCGACCACGTCGTCGCCGGGGTACATGTCGTCGAACCAGGTGGTGTGCGGCACGTACGCCATGTGGACGAGCACGGTGACGAGGTTGGTCACCCCGTGCGCCCGCAGCCGCAGCACCACGTGCCGGTACATCGCGGCGTAGTCCTTGGCGGTGTAGCCGGAGCCCGCCCTCGGCCGGACGTTGTCCTCTCCCTCGTGGTGGACGGTGAAGAAGAACGGCTCCCGGAACGTCGAATTGATGTGTACGGCGAGCCGGTCCAGGAACGCGTCCGTCGCCGGGTCCCCCTTGGCGATCTTCGCCCACGAGGTGGTGTACGGCTTCTTCCAGTTGATCAGCAGCAGGCGTTCGCGGCCCGGCTGCCGGGCGATGGCGATCTCCGCCGGGGTCGGGAACAGCTGTTTGATCCCCTGGTGATACGCGTGGTAGATGTCCTGGTGCCGCCCGGTCTTGCGCTCGAACGTGGCGAGCGCGGTGGCACCGGGCACGTCCGTGAACGCGCCGGGCGCCACCCCCCACAGCACCCCGCAGGTCGGTACGAGCTTGGCGCCGGTGTGGCAGTTCCCGGCCGCGGCGGCGCGCGGCGTCACCCCGCCGCCGGCGGCGGACGCGGCGTTGCCCGGCGTGGCGTGGGTGGAGTTGGTGGCCGGGGCGGCCGGTGCGGCGCCGCCCGCCCCACGGGCCTGAGCGGTGGTAGTGGTGGTGGCCGGCGCCGCGGGCGTTCCCGGCGCGGGCTGCACCGGTCCGGCCGCGGGCGACCACCCGGGGACGGATCCCGCCACGGTCGGGTCGCCGAGCGCCTCGAACGGCAGGCCGAGCTGCTGGACCCCACCGGTCCACGCCCACGCGAGGGTGGTGGTGACCGACAGCACGAACGCGGTGGTCAGACCGACGGCGGGCAGGAACCGGGGACGGCGACGGGGTATCACGATCGCCGAGTATCGGACCTTGAGTCCGTTTTGTCGAATACCGTCCGATTTGTTGACAGCCGAGCCCCGCTCGACCACCGTCGTCGCGGCTGCGAAACTGTCCCCTTAGTCGGCACCAGGGGGATGAACGGTGAACGGTTCCACGCTGCCCGAGGACGTCCTGCGTGACGCGCCGTCGTACACGCCGCGCCCGCACGAGCTGGCGGACCTCGAGCTGCTGCTGTCCGGGGCGTACACGCCGCTCACCGGGTTTCTCGGCCGGGCCGACCTGACCGCGCTGACCCGGCGCGGGCGCCTCGCCGACGGCACCCCGTGGCCGGTCCCGGTGACGCTGGAGATCCCCGCCGAGATGGCCCAGGTCCTCGACCTCGCCGACGCCGGCGGGCGCACGGTCGTGCTCACCGACCCCGAGGGGGCACCGGTCGCGGCGCTCGACGTCACGGACGCCTGGCCCAGCGCCGACGGGCTGTGGGGCGTCGGCGGGTCCGTGCAGCGGCTCGGCGACGGCGGGCACGGGCCGTTCCAGCGGCTGCGCCGCACCCCCGAGGAGGTCCGTACGCTGCTGCCACCCGGCCGGGTCCTCGGCGTGATCGCAGACCGGCCGCTGCACCGGCCGCAGCTCGCCCAGATCGCGCACGCGGCGCGCACCCTGGCCGCCCATCTGTTGATCATGATCCCGGTCAGCGGCCCCGGGCCGGACGGCCTGCCGCCCGAGGCGCTGGTCCGGGCCGTGTTCGCCGCCCGCGACCGGATGCCACCCGCCACGATCGTCGCGGTGCCACTGCTGCCGCGCGGCGACGAGATGCGCGACGCGCTGCTGCGGGCCCGGGTGGCCGCCGCGTACGGCGTGACCCACGTGCTGTCCACCGGGGACCTGCTCTCCGGCGCGGGCCTGCGCGTGCTGGTCCCCCGCGACCTGGCCTACGACAACCGGGACGGCCAGTGGCGCTGGCGCGAGGACATCCCCCCGCGCAACCGGCGCCTCGCGCTGCCCCCGGCCGAGATCGCCGACCTGCTCGACCGCGGCTTCCCGCTGCCCGAATGGCACACCCCGCCCGCGGTCGCCAAGGAGCTCGTCCGGGTGCGGCCACCGCGACGCCACCGCGGCCTCGTGGTGTTCTTCACCGGCTTCTCCGGCTCCGGCAAGTCGACCGTCGCCCGCGGCCTCGCCGACCACCTGCGCGAGCGCGGCGAACGCACCATCACCCTGCTCGACGGCGACGTGGTGCGCCGCGAGCTGTCCGCCGGGCTCGGCTTCAGCCGCGCCGACCGGGACGCCAACGTGCGCCGCATCGGCTGGGTCGCCGCCGAGATCGCCCGGCACCGCGGCATGGCCGTGGCCTGCCCGATCGCGCCGTACACGGCGGCGCGCACCGCGGCCCGCCGGATGGCCGCCGACGCCGGGGCGGGGTTCGTGCTGGTGCACGTCGCCACGCCGCTGGAGGTGTGCGAACAGCGCGACCGCAAGGGCCTGTACGCCCGCGCGCGAGCCGGGCAACTCCGCGGCATGACCGGCATCGACGACCCGTACGAGGAACCGGCCGACGCCGAGCTGACGCTGGACACCAGTGCGATGACCGTGCCGGAGGCGGTCGAGCTGGTCATGGCCCACCTCGTGGAGAACGGCTGGGTAGAGCCCAAATTGGGATAGATCGCGTTCCGGCGCGAGTGAGCAGTTACGTACCGGCGTACCGGCCGTTTACCCCTCAGGGGATAACCACCCGAATGCCGTCAGCTCTCACTCACCCGCGAAAGGGCCGCCGAACCGATGGAAGCGACTCGTCCAGCGTCCGCCGACCTATCGCACTACCTGGGCGTGTTCCGCCGGCACTGGTGGGTCGTGCTCGCCGCGACCGGCCTCGGAATCGGAGCGGGCGCCGGGGTCACCGCCGTGCTGCCCAAGGTGTACGAATCCGCCACCTCGGTGCTCGTCCAGCCGGTGGACCAGGACACCAACGCCCAGGGTGGCCGGACGAAGGGGATCATCAACCTCGACACCGAGGCCCAGCTCGTCGGCTCGGGCGCGGTGGCGACCCAGGCCGGGCAGCTCATGCGTACGACGGTGTCGCCGGTCGAGCTGGCCAAGGACGTCTCGGTCGAGGTGCCCGCCAACACCACCGTGCTGGTGATCCGGTACTCGGCGGACACCCCGAAACTGGCCCAGGCGGGCTCGCACGCGTTCGCCGCGGCGTACCTGCGTAACCGGCAGGACACCGCGCGCGCCAGCCTGGACGAGCAGATCAAGTCGCTGGCCGCGAAGATCAAGCAGCTCACGGACAGCCTGTCGATGCTCAACTCGAAGCTGGCCGCCTCCCAGCCGGGCAGCTCGCAGCGCAGCAACCTGGAGAGCCTGCGCGGCAACTCGCAGAGCCAGCTCAACAACCTCAGCGCAAGGCTCAACGAGCTCACCACCACGACGGTCGGCGCGGGCAGCATCATCAGCGACGCCCGGCTGCCCGACCAGCCGTCCAGCCCGAACGGGCCGCTCACCATGGCCACGGGCGCGATGATCGGGCTGCTGCTCGGCCTGGCCCTGGCGTTCCTGCGGGAACGCGTCGACGGGCGCCTGCGCAACGCCACCGACGTCCGCGACCGGGCCCGCATCCCGGTCCTCGCCGCGCTGGACGAGCGCACCACGCCCCACTTCGACGACGTGCTGCAGCCGTACGGGCCGGGCGGGCGGGTCTTCAACCGGCTGCGCAACGAGGTGCTGGCCAGCCTGCGCCCCGGCGACCAGGTCATCGTGGTGACCGGGGCCAGCCGCGGCTCGGCGTCCACCCTGGTCGCGGCGAACCTGGCCGCCGCGCTCGCCCGTACCGGCAGCGACGTCGTGCTGGTCGGGGCGCACCTGCCGGACAGCGTCGTGGACGCGGCCCCGCTGGCCCGGATGCTCGGCGTCTCCGCCATCCCGGGCTTGTCCGACCTGCTCGCCGGGCGGATCCCGCTGGCCCGGGCCATGCAGCGCACCCCGCGCATCCCGTCGCTGCGCGTCATCACCACGGGCGGGGCGGCCACCGCGGCCGGGCTCATGCAGTCCCAGCGGCTGCGCGACACGCTGGAGACGCTGCGGCGGCAGGCCGCGTACGTCGTCATCGAGGCACCGTCGACCAACAGCAGCGCGGACGCGCAGAGCCTGGCCAGTCTCGCCGACGCCGCGATCCTCGCGGTCGAGCTGCGCCGGGCCCGCCGGGCGGCCCTGCTGGACGCGGCCGAGCAGTTGCACCGCGTCGGCACCCCACTGCTGGGCGCGGTGGTCATGCCGCGGCTGGCCGCGCTGCGGTCCGACGAGGCCAACATGCCCGTGGTGACGCTCACCCCGCCCTCGCCGACGCCCGGCGCCGAGCGCGGCCAGCCGCGACCGGACGAGACCGTCGTGCTGGACACGGAGAAGACCCAGCAGCTCCGCCTGCCCACCGGCAAGCCGGCATCGGCCGCGGCCACCGGCAAGCCCGGTGCCGCCGCGGCCACCGGCACGGCCGGCCCGCAGGCGGGCCGGGACCGCGCACCCGGAACGGACACCGGCTCGCAGATCCGGCCGCGGACCGGAACGGACCACGAGGCCACCGCGATCATCGACCTGAAGCCGGGAGTCGGCGCCACTGCCGCCCCGGACACCGACCGGGCTGACGGCGCGCCGAGCGACGACCGGTGACGCTGGTCATCGGCCGTAGTGCCGGACCTTCCCGAGGATCCACCGCCACCCGGCCCGTCGATCTGCCCGCCTGGCCGGTCACCGCGCTGCTCGCGGCGTACCCGTTGTGGTGGGCGCTCGGCCTGGGCGTGCTGATCTTCCCGATCCTCGCGGTGCCCATGGTGGTGCTTCTGGTGCGCCGCCGCGCGGCCGGGCGGCGGCTGCGCCTGCCGCCCGGCGCGATCTGGTGGGCGCTGTTCCTGGCCGCGGTGGTGATCAGCCTCGCCGCGCTGGGCGCCGACCCGCCCGGCACGGTCGCCGACCACGGCAGCAGCCGGCTCGTCGCGGCCCTGTTCAAGCTCGGCATGTACGTCGCACTGACCGTCCTGCTGCTGTACGCGGGCAACCTCACCGACGCGGAGCTGCCCCGCCGCCGGCTGGTACGACTACTCGGCGCCATGTTCGTCGTCACGGTCGCGGGCGGGCTGCTGGGCATGGCGGCCGGACGGTTCGAGTTCACGTCGCCGGTCGAGTGGCTGCTGCCCGAGGACGTCCGGTCGAACGGCTTCGTGCAGTCGCTGGTCCACCCGTACGCCGCGCAGATCATGAACCTGGTCGGCGGCGACCGGCCCCGCCCCGCTGCGCCGTGGGGCTACACCAACACCTGGGGCAACAACTTCTGCCTGCTCGTCGGCTGGTTCGTGGTGGCCGTCTTCGCCCGGCCCGCACGCAGTCTGCGGGTCCGGGTGTTCGGCGTGGTCGTGCTCGCGTTGTCCCTGCTGCCCGCGGTCTTCTCGCTCAACCGGGGACTGTGGATCGGGCTCGCGGTGCTCGTCGCGTACGTGGCGCTGCGCTACGTGCTGGCCGGCCGGCTGTGGATCCTCGGCGCCGTGGCGGTCGCCACCGCCGGGCTCGTCATCGCGCTCGTGGCCACCCCGCTCGGCGACGTCGTCCAGGCCCGGCTGGACAACGGCAAGTCCAACGGCGTGCGCTCGTACCTGGTCGAGAAGGCTCTCGACGGGGTCACCGAGTCCCCGGTGATCGGGTTCGGCGGCACCCGCAACACGCTCGGCGGGCGCAACTCCATCACGGTCGGCGAGAACGCCGAGTGCGGACGCTGCGGCAACTTCACCGTCGGCGGCAACGGCCAGCTCTGGCAGGTGCTGTACTCGCACGGTGTCGCCGGCACGCTCGGCTACCTCGGCTTCTTCGCGTACGGGCTGTGGCGTTTCCGGCGCGACCGCACCGCGATCGGCATCGTCGGCAGCGCCGCGATCGTCACCTCGTTCTCCGCCATGTTCTGGTACAACTCCCTCGTCACCCCTCTGGCCTTCATGTTCCTGGCTTACGCGCTGCTGTGGCGCAACGAGACAGAGGGGCGACAATGAGTCCAGTAAAGACAGCGCCGGCGGAGCTGACCGCCGGGGACGCGGCGCTGCGCGCCCAGTACCTGACCGAGGTGCTGAGCCTGCTCTACCCACCACCGTGCACCACCCACCGCGGGCGAGCCTCCGGCGACACGGTCGCCGAGTACGTCGTCGTCCCGGACGCGCGCCGTCCGCGGCTGCTCGTCCCGACGTCGCGCAAGGTCGCCGCCGCCGCGGTCCGCCGGTACGCCGAGCCCCAGTCGCGCTCCGCCCGGCTCAAGCGCGACGCGGTGGTCGCCGCACTGAGAACCGGCATGTCCGGGGTGCTGCTCCGCGACCGGATCCGGGTGACCGGCCCGGTCGAGGAGAGCGTCGACGGCCACCTGAGGGCCGCGCTGGGCCGGGAGCTGTCCGTGAGCATCCACATCGGGCCCGCCCGCGCCAACCGCAAACCCGTGCTGCAGTTGATCAGCCCGGCCGGGGAGACGTTCGGCTTCGGCAAGCTCGGCACCGGCCCGCTGACCCGGCGCCTGGTCACGGAGGAGACGAACGCGCTGGTCGCGCTCGGCGCCGCGGGCTTGTCCAAGCTGACCGCGCCGCGGGTGCTGCACGCCGGGCAGTGGCGCGGCATGCAGGTGCTCGTGCAGTCCGCGCTGCCGGTGTGGCTGCCGCGGGCGCCGCTGGACCCGCGGCGGCTGGCCGCGGCGATGCTCGACGTCGCCGGGTGCTGCGGGTACGTGACCGCCACGCTGGGCGGCAGCGCGTACTGGGGTGAGGTGCGGGGACGGCTCGCGGCCGTTGCGGACCGGGCCGAGGGCCGGGCCCTGGCCGCTGCCGCCGAGCTGCTGGCCGGCCGGGCCGGCGGCGCGATGCTGCGCTTCGGCGCCTGGCACGGCGACTGGGCCCCGTGGAACATGGCGAACCTGGCCGACGCGCTGCTGGTGTGGGACTGGGAGCGGTTCACCACCGGCGTGCCGGTCGGCTTCGACGCGGTGCACTACGACCTGCAGCGGCGCATCCAGGCCGACGGAGACGCGGCCGCCGCGGTCGAGGCCACGGTGCGCCACGCCGGTGAGCTGCTGGCCCCGTTCGGGGTGGCCACCGAGGTACGGGAGCTGACCGCGCTGCTGTACCTCGTCGACCTGGCCGCCCGCTACCTGACCGACCGCCAGGCGGAGGCCGGCGCCCGGCTGGGCGTGCTCGGGACCTGGCTGCTCCCGGTGCTGATCCGCCGGGTGGAGGAGCTCTGAACATGGACGTACGCAAGGTCCCGTCGCCCGTGAAACGGGTGGTGCACCTCGGCTCCCGCTCGTACGGGCGGCTCACCGCGAACACCCGGATGACGCCGTCGTTCCTGATCTGCGGCGGGCAGCGCTGCGGCACCACCTCGCTGTACCGGGCGCTGGCCGCGCACCCGGTGGTGCTCAAGGCGGTGCTGCACAAGGGGGTGCACTACTTCGACACCGGCTACGACCGCGGGATGGCGTGGTACCGGGGACACTTCCCGCACCACCGCCACGACGAGCGGGTCCGCGCCGCCCACGGGGTGCCCGCGCAGACGTTCGAGTCCAGCCCGTACTACATGTACCACCCGCAGGCGGCGGCGCGGATCGCCGCGGACCTGCCCGGGGTGAAGATCATCGTGCTGGTCCGGGACCCGGTGGAACGGGCGTACTCGCAGCACGCCCACGAGGTGGGCCGCGGCTTCGAGCAGGAGCGCGACTTCGGGGCGGCGCTCGCGCTGGAACCGGCCCGGCTGCATCGGCAGGAGGAACGCCTCGCCGAGGATCCGCGGTACTACAGCTTCGCCCACCAGCACCACGCGTACCGGGCGCGCGGCGAGTACGCCCGCTACCTGGGCATGATGGTCCGGCATCTGCACCGCGAGCGGATCCACGTGGTGGAGAGCGAACGCTTCTTCACCGAGCCGGAGCAGGTGTACGACGAGGTGCAGAACTTCCTCGGCCTGCCGCTGGGGATGGCGGAACCGCCGTTCGAGAAGCACAACGCGCGCCCGCGCGAGGCCGACATGGACCCGGTCATCCGCCGGGACCTGACGGCGCACTTCGCCCCGCACGACGAGGCGCTGATCACCTGGCTGGGCCGTACCCCGGTGTGGCGCCGCCGATGACCCGCGCCCGGACATATCCCGGGGTCGGCACGGCGGAACGGCACGGGGCTCCCCCACCGGAGCGGCCCGCCGTGGGCCACGGGACGCGCGGGGTGGCGCGCGGCGGGGTCGCCGGAATCATCGGTTCCGCGATCGCCGGGGGCACCGGGGTCGGCGTCACCTGGATCGTGGCGCGGACGCTGGGCGCCGAACAGGCCGGCGCGTTCTTCGCCGCGACGGCCGCGTTCGTGCTGGCCGGGGGCCTGGCCAAGCTGGGCACGCAGACCGGGCTGGTGTACTGGCCGGCCCGGCTGCGCGCCGGGGGCCGGGCGCACCTGCTGGGCACGTGCCTGCGTACCGGTCTGGTGCCGGTGGCCGTGCTGTCGGCGGCGATGGCGGTGGGCATGTGGCTGGCGGCGCCCGCGATCGCTCGGGCCACCGCATCGGACACGCCGCAGGTGCTGGCCCAGCACACCACCGGGCTGCGGGTGCTGGCGGTGTTCCTGCCACTGCAGGCGCTCACGGACGCGCTGCTCACCGCGACCCGCGGCTACCGGGCCATGCGCCCCACGGTGCTGCTGGACCGGGTGCTGCGCAGCGGGCTGCAACTGGTGCTGGTCGGTGCGGCCGGGGTGGCGGCACTGTGGACCGCCACCGCGCTGCCGGTGTTCGCGGCGGCCTGGGCGGCGCCGTACCTGCCGGTGGTGGTGCTGGCCGGGCTGGGGCTGCGGCGGATCTACCGCGCCGGGAGACCGGCGGACGCCGCGCCGGTCCCGCGTACGGAGCGACGGGCGCTGCGCCGCGACTTCTGGGTCTTCACCGGGCCCCGGGCGCTGGCCAGCGTCGCCCAGCTCGCCCTGCAGCGGGTGGACGTGCTGCTGGTCGCCGCGCTGGGAGGGCTGGCCGCCGCCGCGGTGTACGCGGTCGCAGGCCGTTTCGTGGTGCTCATCCAGTTCGCCAACCAGGGCATCTCCCAGTCGGTGCAGCCGCGGCTCGCCGAGGCGCTGGCCACCGGCGACACGGGCACCGCCAACCACCTGTACCGCACCGCCACCGGCTGGCTGGTGCTGATCACCTGGCCGATCAGCCTGCTGGTGATCCTGTTCGCGCCGGTGTACCTGGCGTTGTTCGGCGACGGCTACCGCTCCGGCGCGCCGGTCGTCGTCGTGCTGGCCTGCGCGACGCTGGTCGCCACCGGGTGCGGCATGGTCGACATGGTGCTGGCGATGGCCGGGCGCACCTCGTGGAACCTCGTCAACGTCCTGATCGCGCTGGGCGTCACGATCGGCCTCGACGTGCTGCTCATCCCCCGGTACGGCGCACTCGGCGCCGCCGTCGGGCTGGGCTGCGCGATCCTGGCCAACAACCTGCTGCCGCTGATCCAGGTGAGCAGGGTCGCCCGGCTGCACCCGTTCGGGGCCGGGACGTGCATCGCGGCGGCACTGTCCGTGGCCTGTTTCGGCGTACTGCCCCGGCTGGTGACCGCCATGACCGGCACCGGACCGGCCGGGCTGCTGCTGGCGCTGGGGCTGGCCGTGCCCGCGTTCGCCGCGGGTGCCTGGCTGCTGCGCCGCCGCCTCGCCCTCGACGCGTTCACCCGCGGCAAGCCCATCTTGAAGGAGGACAGTTGAGTACGAACTACAGCGAGGTGTTCCAGGACACCGACGCGGTCGAGAAATACGAGCACGTCACGTACGCGCCGGGCAGCTACGCGTCGCGGATCAGCGACCGGCAGGGGGCGTACCTGCGGACGATGGTCGTCCGCGAGTTCGGCCCGAACCGGCCGGTGCACCACGACTTCGCGTGCGGCACCGGGCGGGCCATCCGTACGTTGCACGGCCTGGTCCGCGAGGCCCACGGGTACGACACGTCGGCCGAGATGATGGCCAAGGCCGCCGAGGTCGGCTCGCAGGCGCAGTGGCATCTGGTGGCGGCGGACGGCCCGGTGCCCGACCCGGTGCCGGCCGGTGCGCCCGCGATCGTGACGATGTTCCGCCTGCTGCTCAACGTGGACGACGAGGTACGCGACCGGGCGCTGGCGTTCGCCGCCAAGGCCCTGCCGGGCCACGGCGACGGCCTGCTGGTGGTGGAGAACCACGGCAACGCCGGCTCGGTGCGGCACCTGCGGGCGCGCCGGCACGCCGGTGACCGGTGGTTCGCCGAGCTGTCCCACAAGCAGGTGGCGGCGCTGCTGGACCGGCACGGCTTCGAGGTGGTCGCGCGGCGCGGCTTCTCGATGCTTACCCCGTCGTTGCACGAGCGGCGGCTCGCCCGCGGGGCCGACGCGGTGCTGCGGCGGCTGCCCGGCACGGGCCGTTTCGCCGTCAACGTGCTGTACACGGCGCGGCGGAAGAAGTAGCCGGTGCGAAGACCCCTCGCCGCGCTGCTGACCGTACTGATGCTCGGGCTCGCCGGCTGCTCCGCGGACCGGCGGGCCGAGCCGTTACCGACCCCGTCACCGGACCGGACCGTCCTGTCGGATGCGATCGCGATCAATCCGGGTCCGTTCGACTCCGGGCCGTTCGTCGCGCCCGCCACCGGCGCGTACGTCGGTGCCTGGATCAAACCGCAGGAGCTGACTCACGACGGCCGGGTCGAGGCGGTCGACGGCCTGGAGGAGACGCTGGGCCGGCGCCTCGACATCCTCAACACGTACCGGCGGTTCGGCGAGATGGTCGGCACGGAGTCGGACCGGGAATTCCTGGCCCAGGGCGCCACACTCATGATCAGCTGGGCGACCGGGGACAACCGGTCCATCGTGGCCGGCCGCGACGACCGGCTGATCCGCCGCCAGGCCCGGGCGATCCGGGATGTCAAACGGCCGGTGCTGCTGCGCATGCGCTGGGAGATGGACCGGCCGAACCTCCGCGAGCAGATGGTCAGCGGGCCGGACTACATCGCCGCGTGGAAGCACATACGGGCCATCTTCGCCGCCGAGCACGCGACCAACGTGTCCTGGGTGTGGTGCCCGACCGCCGAGGGTTTCCAGCGTGGCGACGCCCCGGCCTTCTACCCCGGCGACGACCAGGTCGACTGGACGTGTGTGGACGTGTACGCGGGCAACCAGTTCGAGCCGATCGGGGCTCTGATGGGCCCGTTCCTGCGGTTCGCCGCGGAGCATCCCAAGCCGATCGTCGTCGGCGAGTTCGGGGTCGCCAAGGCGTGGGGGTCGGCCGGGCGGGCCGCGTGGCTGCGCGACGCGGCGCGCACGTTCAAGGCGAACCCGCAGATCAAGGCGGTCGTGTACTTCGAGTCCGATCCGGCGGGCAACGGCCCGAACCAGCAGTTCCAGCTCACCGGTGACCGGGCCGCGTTCAAGGCGTTCGCGGCGCTGACCCGGGACCGGTACTTCAATCCCCGGACGGCCCGGGCTGGTTCGCGCTGAGCGGCTGCAGGAACTCCAGCCGGTTCCCGTGGCCGTCGAAGGTGTACAGCCGGCGGTGGCCCGGGAAGTGCGGATCCCAGTCGGCCGCGTGGTCGGCCGCGGTGAGCGTGGCGGCCAGCGCGTCGAGGTCGTCCACCAGCACGCCCGGGTGGGCCTTGCGGGCGGGCGTGAACTCCGCTTCGACGCCGAGGTGCACCTCCCAGCCGCCGCCCGCGAACCAGCACCCGCCGCGGGCGGCGAGCGCGGGCGGTTTGGCGAGCTCGGTCATGCCGAGCACGTCTCCGTAGAACCGCCGGGCGACGTCCTCCCCGCCGGACGGGATGGCCAACTGCACGTGATGCAACCGCGTGAACGTGAATCCCATGTCCGCAGCATACCCAAAAAACCGTACGTCCGTACTGTTTGAGGCGATGGGTCAGCGGCGAGCCGACACGGTCAACAGACGCAGTGCGTACGGGGCGTCCTGGCGCAGGTAGCGGCGGGCCAGGCGGCGCGGCTCGGTGCCCAGCCGGTGCGCCCACTCCAGACCGGTGCGCTGCATCCAATGCGGCGCCCGCCGGATGTCGCCGGCCACGAAGTTGACCGCGGCACCGCACCCGACGAACCACGCCTGCGGAAGGCCGGGGCGCAGCCGCGAGATGACCTGCTCCTGCTTGGGGAAGCCGAGGCCGACGAAGACCAGGTCCGGCTGCGCCTCGACCACCTCCGCGCAGAACTGCGCGTACCCGGTCTCGTCGGCCTCGAAGCCGAACTCGGGACAGAGCGTTCCCCCGATGCGCAGCCCGGGGCAGGCCGCGGCGAGCCGGTCCGCGGCCCGGGTGGCGCCGTCCGGCACACCGTCGGCGCTGTGCGCCCCGCCGATCACGAAGATCGACCGGGCGTCGCGGCCCAGACCCTCCGACAGGGACCAGACGAGGCTGCTGCCGGCGACCCGCTCGGGCAGCGGCATGCCGGTCAGGCGGCTCGCCCACACCAGCGGCATGCCGTCCGCCACGACCAGGTCGGCGTCGTCGAGGTACGCCCGCAGCGCCGGCTTCTTGTGCGCGAGGCGCAGGATGTCGATGTTCGGAGTGATGATCCGCCCGCCGCGGCCGTGGTCCAGGGCGTCCCGGACGACCGAAACGACCTCAGCCTCGGTGATTCGGTCGAAACCCGTTCCGTCGAGATGTACCCGCTCGAAAGCCTCGGTTGTCAATCCCACGCCTCCTTCGGCCTGGTTCGCTCGTTATAGGAGCGAAACGAATGAAGGCGGGACAAAGTGGCACGGGTGCTGTTTGTGGGCGGGCTGGGCCGAAGCGGGACAACCCTGGTCGAGCGCCTGCTTGGCGAGCTGCCCTCGGTACACGCGCTCGGCGAGGTCGTCCACCTGTGGCAGCGCGACATCCGCGGCGACGAGCGCTGCGGCTGCGGTGCGCGGTTCTCCGCCTGCACGTTCTGGCAGCGGGTCGGCGAACGGGCGTTCGGCGGCTGGGGCAGCATCGACGTCGATCGCATCCAGACCCTGCGCGACACGGTCGAACGGACCCGGCACATCCCCCGGCTCGCGGCCGCCTCGCTGCCGCCCGCCCAGCGCGCCGAGGTCCGCGAGTACGCCGCGTACTACGCCCGGGTGTACGCCGCGGCCGCGGAGGTCTCCGGCGCCGCCGTGGTGGTCGACTCCTCCAAGCACAGCGCGCTCGCACACGTCCTGCGCTGGGCGGACGACGTGGACTTGCGGGTGGTCCACGTGGTACGCGACGCGCGCGGGGTCGCGTACTCGTGGACCAAGACCGTGGCCCGCCCCGAGACCGACGGCGCCGAGGTCATGACCCGGTACTCCCCCGGCCGCTCGGCCCTGCTGTGGAACGCCCACAACGCCGCGTTCGGCCTGCTGGCGCGCCGGGGCGTCGCGGTCCGCCGGATCCGGTACGAGCAGTTCCTCGCCGACCCGCGCCAGGCTCTGCGCGAGCTGGCGGAATTCGTCGAGCTCCCCGTGACGGACGCCGGCCTGGGGTTTCTCGGCGACGGGTACGCCGACCTGTCCGTCGGGCACAGCGCGGCCGGCAACCCGATGCGTTTCCGGGTGGGCCGCGTACCGCTGCGCCACGACGACGCCTGGGTGCAGGCCCTGCCGCCCGGCCAGCGCCGGCTCGTCGGCGCGGTGTGTGCGCCGCTGCTGCGCGCCTATGGGTACCCGCTCCACCCCGCTGCCCCTCAGGAGGTTCGATGAACTGGCCGTCCGTCGGCGTCGTCATCCCCACCCGCAACCGCCCCGAGCTGGTACGCCGGGCCATCGCCGCGGTCCGTGCGCAGGAGTACCCGGGCGAGCTGACCGTGGTCGTCGTGTACGACCAGACCGAGCCGGACCAGACGCTGGCCACCGCGGACGGCACCCCGGTCCTGGTGCTGACGAACTGGCGTACGTCCGGGCTGGCGGGCGCCCGCAACACCGGGATCCTGGCGCTGGACACCGAGTTCGTGGCGTTCTGCGACGACGACGACGCGTGGGCGCCGGAGAAGCTGCGCAAGCAGGTCGCCGCGTTGCTCGCCGAGCCGGACGCCGAGTTCGCGACGTGTGCGATCGAGGTGGAGTACGAGGGCCGCACCACCGCCCGGCTGGCCGGGTGCAGCCGGGTCACCGTGGAGCAGCTCGCCCGTTCGCGGATGTCGATGCTGCACTCGTCGTCGTTCCTGATCCGCCGCGGGGCGCTGGCCTCCGACGCGATCGGCCTGGTCGCCGAGGACGCGCCGGGCAGCCAGAACGAGGACTGGGACCTGCTGTTGCGCGCCGCCCGCCGGATGCCCATCGTGCACGTGGACGAGCCCCTGGTCCGGGTGCTGTGGGGCCGCACCTCGCACTACGCGTACGAGTACGCCACCAAGATCTCGTCGCTGCGGTGGATGATGCAACGCCACCCCGAGATCAGCGGCTGCCGCCCCGGCGCCGCCCGGGTGTACGGCCAGCTCGCCTGCTGGTCGGCGGCGAGTGGCAACCGCGCCCAAGCGTGGCAGTTCAGCAAGGAGGCGGTAAGGGCGAACTGGCGCGAGCCGCGTACCGCGATCGCGCTGGCCGCAATGACCGGCGCGGTCAAGGTGGAGAACGTTCTCTCCGCACTGCACAAGCGCGGCCGGGGAATCTGAGAGATCAGCGGCGAAGGTCACTCTTTTGCGCACACCCGATCACCAGGTAATGTTCGCACGTGTTCGAATCAGTGCGGTTGATCCGGTACGGCCAGGTGATCCGACGTAGCCGCGGGGCCTGCTGATGCTCGCGCAGCAGCGGCAGGCGGCGATCCTGGACCGGGTACGGGCGTCGGGCGGCGTCCGGGTGAGCGAGCTCGCCGCCGAGTACGGCGTCTCCGACATGACCATCCGGCGCGACCTGGAGGCCCTCGCCGACCGTGGGCTGCTGGCCAAGGTACACGGCGGCGCCACCACAGTGACCCCCGGCTCGGCCCACGAGCCCGGCTTCGCCGCGAAGTCGGTGCGCCAGCGTACGGAGAAGGCCGCGATGGCCATGCGCGCCGCGGCCCTGGTGTCACCCGGCGACGCCATCGCACTGTCCGCGGGCACCACCACCGCCGGACTGGCCCAGCGGCTCGTCGACGTGCCGTCGCTGACCGTGGTGACCAACTCGATCCCGGTCGCGGACATCTTCTACCGGGCCGGCCGCCCCGACCAGACCGTCGTGCTCACCGGCGGCACCCGTACCCCGTCGGACGCGCTGGTCGGCCCGGTCGCGGTCGCCGCGATCGCCAAGCTGCACCTGGACGTGCTGTTCCTGGGCGTGCACGGGATGAGCGAGCGGGCCGGATACACCACCCCGAACCTGATGGAGGCCGAGGTCAACCGCGCGCTCGTCGAGGCCGCGGAACGCCTCGTCGTGCTCGCCGACCACACCAAGTGGGGCACGGTCGGCATCTCCTCGATCGTCCCGCTCGAGCGCGCCGACGTACTCATCACCGACGACGGCCTCGATCCGGCGGCCCGGGCCCTGCTCGGGGAACAGGTCGCGGACCTCGTCGTGGTGACCGCGCCGTGATCGTCCGGCGCACCACGATCCAGCTCAGTGACGGCCGGGAACTCATCTACTTCGACGAGCGGCCCGGCGCGGACCGCACAGCCCCGGACCTACGTCGCCTGCCACCCCCGCCACCCGCATCCCAGCTGCGGCTGGACCCGCTGGTCGACGAGTGGGTCGCGGTCGCCGCGCACCGGCAGACGCGGACGTTCCTGCCGCCGAGCGACCGGTGCCCGCTGTGCCCGTCCACCCCGGACTTCGCCGGCGAGATCCCGGCGGACGACTACGACGTGGTGGTCTTCGAGAACCAGTTCCCGTCGTTCAGCGACCGTCTGGCACCGGACCAGATCACCGAGCTGACCGAGGCCGTCCCGGTACGTCCCGGCGTTGGCCGCTGCGAGGTCGTCTGCTTCACCAGCGATCACACCAGTTCGTTCGGCGCGCTGCCGCCCGAACGGGTCCGTACGGTGATCGACGCGCTCGCCGACCGGACCGCGGAGATGTCCACGCTGCCCGGTGTGGCGCAGGTCTTCCCGTTCGAGAACCGTGGCGTCGAGATCGGCGTAACACTGCACCACCCGCACGGACAGATCTACGCGTACCCGATGGTGCCGCCGCGCACCCAGGCGATGCTGGACGCGGCGCGCCGGCACGCGGCCACGACCGGGCGCAGCCTCTACGCCGACGTGCTGGCCGCCGAACAGAAGGCACAGGTACGCATCGTCGCGGCCAACGAGTACTGGACCGCGTACGTACCGGCCGCGGCCCGCTGGCCGTTCGAGGTGCAGCTCGCGCCGCACCGCCAGGTGCCGGACCTGCCCGCCCTCGACGACGCCGAGCGCGACGCGTTCGCCCCGTTGTACCTGGACGTGTTGCGCCGGCTGGACGCGCTGTTCGGCAAGCCGATGCCGTACATCGCCGCGTGGCATCAGGCGGTGGTCGGCGCGGGGCGCGAGCTGGGGTACCTGCACCTGCAGGTGTTCAGCATCCGGCGGGCCGCCGACAAACTGAAGTTCCTGGCCGGCTCGGAGTCGGCCATGGGTGTCTTCGTCAACGACGTCGTCCCGGAGACCGCCGCCCAGATGCTGCGCGACGCGCTCTGAATCCGCCACGGGCGGCGACCGTAGGAACTGCCGCCGCCGCCATCCGTGTCCCCGTCCCGCCGCCGTCCCTGTCCCGCCGCCGCCCCTGTCCCGCCGCTGCCGCCCCTGTCCCGCCGCCGCCCCGGCCCATGACCTTCGCCGTTGTGGTTTGGGGACCGGGTCACGGTCGCCATCCCGTCACGGTCACGGGCCACCCAAAACCAACGCCTGCGCCATCTCCAGCCCAGGGCGGCGGGTGTATCAGCCGCTCGCCTTACAGCTCTGATGTCGAGAATGGATCGCAGGCCGCACGCAGGCCTCAAGCCGCACGCAAGCCTCAAGCCGCGCGAAGGCCGTCAGCCGTGCGAAGGCCGTCAGCCGCGCGAAGGCCGTCAGCCGCGAGCCGCGAGCCGCGGGCCGCGGGCCGATGTGCTCCACAAGCACGATGACGCTTGGATGATCCATCCGCGACATCAGACCTAAAGGGTCCGCACGGATAATGAGCCGGGTCGTCGGCTACGCGTTGCAACGGCGACCGATGGATGGCGAGCCACGCCACCGGCACACTCGCACCCGACCTGACAGGCGGCGGTCAGTCGCAGAGGCGGAGCCGTTGTCCTGGGCCATCAGCCAGCCCGTATCCGAGGACCAAGTGCGGGCAGTGGTGCGGCGGACGGTGGCGAGCCAGGCGGAGGGTCGCGCCGCAAATGCGGCGTCGCTCCGAGTGAGCCCAGGCCACGCGAGCGGCGCCGCAGCGCGCAGGCCAGTCTGGGGAGGGCCGGAAGAGGGGGGCGGGGGGCCCGGGACAAGGCCCCCCGCATGGGAAGGGACGGCAGACGCGCTGCAGCACGCCCACTGGCGACACCGAGTCAAGAGAACCGGTCGGCGCCCGGGACAAGGCGGCCGGACCGGCGGGCGACCCTTGCGCGGCACCGCCTGCATCCGTTCTGCCTAAAGAAACGACGCCCATACCCCAGGGTTACGCGCATTAAAGGCCCAGTTTGCCCCAATTTTGGATCATGCCACACCGATCACGGCGCGGCCCGGCAGGAACGTCGTCCCGCCGGGCCGAAATGTCTTGGGTACGGGCGTCAGCCGATCGGGCTCAGCCGAGCTTGCGCGAGAGGTTCGCCTCGAGCGCGTTCATGAACTCGTCCGTGGTCAGCCACGGCGCATCCCGGGAGATGAGCAGCGCGAGGTCCTTGGTCATCTGTCCACCTTCGACGGTCTCGATGCAGACCTGCTCGACCGTCTCGGCGAACTCGGTGACCGCCGGGGTCCCGTCCAGCTTGCCGCGGTGCTTGAGGCCGCCCGTCCAGGCGAAGATCGAGGCGATCGGGTTGGTCGAGGTCTTCTCGCCCTTCTGCCACTGCCGGTAGTGCCGGGTGACCGTGCCGTGCGCGGCCTCCGCCTCAACGGTCTGACCGTCCGGGGTCATCAGCACGGAGGTCATCAGGCCGAGCGAGCCGAAGCCCTGCGCCACGGTGTCGGACTGCACGTCACCGTCGTAGTTCTTGCACGCCCAGACGTAGCCGCCCTCCCACTTCATCGCGGCGGCGACCATGTCGTCGATCAGCCGGTGCTCGTACGTGATCCCGGCGGTCTTGAAGTCGTCCGCGAACTCCGTCTCGAAGATCTCGGCGAACAGGTCCTTGAACCGCCCGTCGTACGCCTTGAGGATCGTGTTCTTCGTCGACAGGTAGACCGGGTAGTTGCGGGCCAGGCCGTACCGGAACGAGGCGCGGGCGAAGTCGCGAATGGACTCGTCGAAGTTGTACATGCCCATGCCGACGCCGCCGCCGGGGAAGTCCGCGACGTGGAACTCCATCGGCGCGGAACCGTCGTCCGGGGTGAAGGTCATCGTCAGCTTGCCCGCCTTGGGCGCGACGAAGTCCGTGGCCTTGTACTGGTCGCCGTGGGCGTGACGGCCGATGACGATCGGCTTGGTCCAGCCGGGTACGAGCCGGGGTACGTTCGACATGATGATCGGCTCGCGGAAGACGACGCCACCGAGGATGTTGCGGATCGTCCCGTTCGGGGACTTCCACATCTTCTTCAGGCCGAACTCGTCGACACGGGCCTCGTCCGGGGTGATGGTGGCGCACTTCACGCCGACGCCGTGCCGGTTGATGGCGTTCGCCGCGTCGACCGTCACCTGGTCGTCGGTCTCGTCGCGGTACTGGATCGACAGGTCGTAGTACTCGAGGTTGACGTCGAGGTAGGGCAGGATCAGCTGCTCACGGATCTGCTTCCAGATGATCCGCGTCATCTCGTCGCCGTCGAGCTCCACGACCGGGTTTTTGACCTTGATTTTCGCCATCGGCCGGCGCTCCTCTCCCGGGACACATGTTTTAGCAGTACGAGCGTACTGCCTAACGGTGGGAGATCATCGCCGACCCCGTCCGTGACCGCCCCGATTCCGCAAGATACCCCGCCTTTCCCGGGCGGACGTTCAGTGGGGCGAATGCCGTTCCCTGTGACGTAACCGCCTTCCGGTTACATCGATGCATGTCGCTGTCATTCCCGTTCCCCGTCAGCCGGCGCCGCTTCGTCGCCGGGGCCGCTGCCGTCGCCGCCGCCGGACCCCTGCTGATCACCCCCGCCGGCGGGTACGCGCGCATCCGCAACGGCCTCGGCACAACGCTGCCCGCCGGTGTGTTCACGCTCGGCGTCGCCTCCGGCGACCCGCTGCCCGACGGCGTGGTGCTGTGGACACGCCTGGCCCCGCAGCCGACCACGGGCGGCGGCATGCCCACCCAGAACTTCGCGGTGGACTGGGAGGTCGCCGAGGACCCCGGCTTCAACCGGATCGTCCAGCGCGGCACGGCCACCGCAACACCCGAGTACGCCCACTCCGTCCACGTCGAGGTGCAGGGCCTGCGCCCGGACGCGGTCTACCACTACCGGTTCCGGGCCGGTGACCAGATCTCCCCGGCCGGGCGGACCCGCACCGCACCGGCGGCCGACGCCCGCCCGTCCCGGCTGCGGTTCGCGTTCGCGAGCTGCCAGGACTACCAGGCCGGGTACTACACCGCCTACCAGCACCTGGCCGCCGAGGATCTGGCGTTCGTGGCGTTCCTCGGCGACTACATCTACGAGAGCCCGGCCAACCCGGCCGCGATCCGCCGCCACGAGGGCACCGGCGAACCGACCGGGCTGGTGCAGTACCGCAACCGGCACGCGCGGTACCGGACCGACCCGGACCTGCAGGCCGCGCACGCCGCGTTCCCGTGGATCGTCACGCTCGACGACCACGAGATCGACAACAACTGGGCGGACGAGATCCCGCAGGACCCGGACCAGCAGTCGCCGCAGGCGTTCCGGGCACGGCGGACCGCAGCGTTCCAGGCGTACTACGAGCACATGCCGCTGCGCCGCAGTTCGCTGCCCTCGGGGCTGGACATGCAGGTCTACCGGCGGCTGCGGTTCGGGGCGCTGGCCAGCGTGCACGTTCTGGACACCCGGCAGTACCGCAGCGACCAGCCGGCCACGCTCGCCGCCGCGCAGGACCCGGCGCTCACCATGACGGGCCCGGAGCAGGAGCAGTGGCTGACCGAGGGCCTGCAGTCGTCCGGCACCACCTGGAACCTGCTGGCCAACCAGGTGATGTGGGCGCAGAACGACCGCAAGGCCGGACCCGAGCAGGTCTTCGACTTCGACAACTGGGACGGGTACCGAGTCCAGCGGCGGCGGTTGCTGGAGCTGTTCGGCGCGGGGCAGGTGACCAACCCGGTCGTGCTGACCGGCGACCGGCACTGCACCTGGGTCTGCGACCTGCGACCCGACTTCGACGACCCGGCCACGCCCGTGGTCGGCGCCGAACTCACCGGCACGTCGATCACCTCGGGCGGGAACCCGGACGTGGCCGCGTTCCACGCGACGTACGACCCGATCATGGCGGAGAGCCCGCACTGGCGTTACATCGACAACCGGCGCGGCTACGTGGTCTGCGACGCGGACGGCCAACGTCTGCTGAGCAGTCTGCGCGTGGTCGACACGGTGTGGGCTCAGGCCGCTACTGTGCGCACCGCCGCGCAGTTCGTGGTCGAGGCGGGGCGGCCCGGCATCGCCGAGGTCGACGAGCAGGCCATGCCCGCCCGTGCGCCGCGCGGCCCGGTCTTCGACGTGCACGACGACCAACGCAGCTTCCCCCTTCGCCCGTAGCGCGGGCGGTCCGGTGGAGCGGCCGGGGCCGGAGGCGCCCCGGCCGCTGCGAGGTCTCGATTCGGGTGATCAGCATGCTTTAGTGCATATGCGCCGATAGCCGGAAAGGCCGGGGCCTGACCGCCCCGGCCTTTCCTCGACAAACTGTGACTCAGAGGTCGACGACGTCGGCCTGCTTGGCGCGGACCGCCTCGGCGGCCTCCTTCAGGCCTGCCAGCTCGGAGTCCGTCAGCTTCGTCTCGACCACGCGGCGCACACCGTCCGCGCCGATCTCGGCCTCGACGCCCAGGTAGACACCGGAGATGCCGTACTCGCCGTCGACCCAGGCGCAGACCGGCATGACCGCGCCGGAGTCCTCGGCGACCGCCTTGGCCATGCGGGCCGCGGCAGCCGACGGCGCGTAGTACGCCGAACCGGTCTTGAGCAGGGCCACGACCTCGGCGCCGCCGTTGCGCGTCCGGGTCACCAGCTCCTCGATCTTGTCGGCGGGCAGCAGCTCGGACAGCGGCTTGCCGTTGACCGTGCAGCGGCTGGGCACCGGCACCATCGTGTCGCCGTGCGAGCCCAGGGTCAGCGTCCGCACGTCGCCGATCTTGACGCTGAGGGTCTCGGCGACGAAGTGGGTGAAGCGGGCCGTGTCGAGCATGCCGGCCTGGCCGAGGACCCGGTTCTTCGGGAACTGCGTGGCGATCTGGGCCAGCGCGGTCATCTCGTCCAGCGGGTTCGAGACCACGATGACCACGGCGTTCGGGGCGTACTTGGCGACGTTCTCGGCGACCTGACGGACGATCTTGGCGTTGACGCCGAGCAGGTCCATCCGGCTCATGCCCGGCTTACGGGGCAGCCCGGCGGTGATGATGACGACGTCCGAGCCCTCGATGGCCTCGTACCCCTCACCGTTCGGACCGGTGGTGGCACCGACGACCTTGGTCTCGAAGCCCTCGACCGGCCGCGACTGGTTCAGGTCCAGCGCAAGGCCCTCCGGCTTGCCCTCCACGATGTCGGTGAGCACCACGGTGTCGAAGATGTCGTACTCGGCCAGACGCTGCGCGGTCGTGGAACCGTAGAAGCCGGCGCCGACGACAGTGACCTTCTTGCCCATGCCTCTCCCTCCCGGAAAGCAGCCCTCCCGGGAAGCGGGACGACTTTTCCGGACCGTATCAGCCGGTTAACGATCCCTTACCTGGCAGGGGCGGTCAGCGGGAGCTATCCCACTCAGCACGCTCCACCACGTTCGTGAGCAGCATCGCCCGGGTCATCGGGCCCACCCCGCCGGGCATCGGCACGACCGCCCCGGCCACCTCACGAACCTCGGGCGCCACGTCGCCCGTGTAGCGGCCCTTGCCGTCGGCGCCCACGACCCGGCTGATGCCGACGTCGACGACCGTGGCACCGGGCTTGACCATGTCGGCGGTGAGGAACCCGGGCACCCCGACCGCGGCGACCACGATGTCCGCGGCGCGGGTGTGGGCAGCGAGGTCCACCGTACCGGTGTGACACAGCGTCACGGTCGCGTTCTCGCTCTTCCGGGTCAGCAGCAGCCCGAGCGGACGCCCGACCGTCGTGCCACGGCCCACCACGGTCACCTCCGCGCCCGCCAGCGCGATGTCGTGGCGGCGCAGCAGGTGCACGATGCCGCGCGGGGTGCAGGGCAGCGGCCCGTCGTAGCCGAGCACGAGACGGCCCAGGTTGACCGGGTGCAGCCCGTCGGCGTCCTTGTCCGGGTCGATCAGTTCGAGGATGCGCTGCGTGTCCAGGTGCTTCGGCAGCGGCAGCTGCACGATGTAGCCGTGGCAGGCCGGGTCCGCGTTCAGCTCCGCGACGACCGCCTCGACCTGCTCCTGGGTGGCGTCGGCGGGCAGGTCACGGCGGATCGAGGCGATGCCGACCTCGGCGCAGTCACGGTGCTTGCCGGTCACGTACGCGTGTGAGCCCGGGTCGTCACCGACCAGCACCGTGCCGAGCCCGGGGACGATCCCGCGCTCGCCGAGGGCCTTGACCCGCTGGAGCAGGTCCTCCTTGATCGCCGCCGCGGCGGCCTTGCCATCCAGAATCGTCGCCGTCACGCGTCGATCCTGCCAGAACGCACTCAGTCGCCGACCACCGCACCGTACGCGGTCGCGAACAGTCCCGCCTGCACCAGATCGATCTTCGCGCCGGTCAGGTCGACCCCGCGCAACGCCACCCCGTCCAGGTTCGCACCGCGCAGATCCGTGCCCTTGAGCACGACGTCCTTGAGCTGTGCGCTGGACAGATCCGCGCGGCGCAGGTCGGCCCGGGTGAGATCCGCGCCGGTCAGGTCCGCCTCACGCAGCCGCAACCCGCCCAGCTTCGCCGCGGTCAGGTTCTGCCCGCGCAGCGACACGAACGAGAAGTCGCCGCCCTCGATCGTCAACGGCCGCAGTCCGCAGTCGACGAACTGGGTGCCGGTCAGCTTGCACTCGGTCAGCCGGGCGTCGAAGAACGAGCACCGCTGCATCTCCGACTGCACGATCGCGCACCGGGTCAGCTCGGCCGCGTTGAAGCGGACGTTGCCGAAATGGCAGTGCGCGAACGTGCACCCGGTCAGCCGCGCCTCGGAGAGGTCCACGTCGTGGAACGCGCAGTCCTCGTAGTGGACGCGGTCCCACTCGGCCAGGGCCCAGTCCTCGGCCGTGAAGCGCTCGTTGCGGACGACCTCCACGTCGGTCAGTGGAAGAAGTGCCGGGTGCCGGTGAGGTAGACCGTCAGCCCGGCCTTCTGCGCCGCCTCGATGACCAGGTTGTCACGCACCGAACCGCCCGGCTGGACGACCGCGGTGACCCCGGCCTCGATGAGCACCTCCAGGCCGTCCGGAAACGGGAAAAACGCGTCCGAGGCGGCCACGCTGCCCCGGGCCCGCTCGGCACCGGCCCTCGACACCGCGAGATGCGCCGCGTCCACCCGGTTGACCTGGCCCATGCCGACCCCGACCGTCGCACCGTCGTGCGCCAGCAGGATCGCGTTGCTCTTCACCGACCGGATCGCCCGCCACGCGAACGCCAGATCCCGCAGTACCTCCGCGGGGGCCGGTGCGCCGGTCGCCAGCGTCCACCCGGCCGGGTCGTCGCCGGGCGCGTCGATCCGGTCCGCCATCTGCACCAGGAGGCCGCCGCCGACCTGGCGGATCTCGGCCGGCGCGGGCGCCCACGGCGGGGCCACCAGCACCCGCAGGTTCTTCTTCTCCCGCAGCAGCTCGACCGCGCCCGGCGCGAACGACGGCGCCACGACGACCTCGGTGAAGATCTCCGCGATCTGCCCGGCCAGCTCGACCGTCACCTCGCCGTTGACCGCGATGACCCCGCCGTACGCCGACGTCGGGTCGCAGGCGTGGGCCTTGCGGTGCGCCTCGGCCACGTCCGCGCCGACCGCGATGCCGCACGGGTTCGCGTGCTTGATGATCGCCACGCACGGCTGCGTGAAGTCGTTCGCGGAACGCCACGCGGCATCGGCATCCACGTAGTTGTTGTACGACATCTCCTTGCCGTGCAGCTGCTTCGCCTGGGCGAGGCCTTGCGGGGCGGCCGGGTCGGCGTACAGGGCGGCCTGCTGGTGCGGGTTCTCGCCGTAGCGCAGGGCGGTGTCGCGGCGCAGCGCCAGGCCCGTGAACTCGGGCCACTCCGAGGCGGCGGCGTCATCACCGGCGCCTGGTCCTGCGGACGGCGCGGAGAACCCGAGCCCCTTCGGGGCCAGGGTCGTGGCGCACCAGTTCGCGACGGCCACGTCGTACTCGGCGATGTCGGCGAACGCGCGGGCCGCGAGCAGCTTGCGCTGCGCGAGCGTGCAGCCACCCTCCTTGAGGGCGGCCAGGATCAGCGGGTACGCCGCGACCGAGGTGACCACCGCGACGGACTGGTGGTTCTTCGCCGCCGCGCGCACCATCGCCGGCCCGCCGATGTCGATCTGCTCGACGCACTCGTCCTCGGTGGCGCCCGACGCCACGGTCTCGGTGAACGGGTACAGATTCGACACGAGCAGGTCGAACGGCTCCACCCCGAGGTCGGCGAGCTGCTCGACGTGCGACGGCAGCCGCAGGTCGGCGAGCAGCCCGGCGTGCACCCGCGGGTGCAGCGTCTTGACCCGCCCGTCCAGGCACTCCGGGAAGCCGGTGAGGTCCTCCACCCGGGTCACCGGGATCCCGGCGCCGGCCACGGTGGCCGCGGTGCTGCCGGTGGAGACGATCTGCACCCCGGCGGCGTGCAGGGCCTGGGCAAGGTCGACCAGCCCGGTCTTGTCGTACACACTCAACAGGGCCCGCCGGATCGGACGGCGACCGGAGTCGGTCATGGGATGGTGACCTTTCTTCCCGTGATGGTCCAGCCTTCGCGGACCAGCCGGCCGACCTGCTCGACGAGCTGGCGGCGCTCGGCCTCCTTGATCCGCTCGGTCAGCGTCTCCTCCGTGTCGTCGTCGAGCACGGGCACGCTGACCTGGGCGATGATGGGTCCGGTGTCGACACCTGAGTCGACGAAGAACAGGGTCGCCCCGGCGATCTTCACCCCGTAGGCGAGGGCGTCGCGCGGGCCGTGGATGCCCGGGAAGCCGGGCAGCAGCGCATTGTGGGTGTTGATGTACCGGTCGCCGACCGCGGCCAGGAACGCCGGCCCGACCAGCTTCAGGAACCCCGCGGAGATGACCAGGTCCGGCTTGTGCTCGGCGACGTGCGCGGTCAGAGCAGCATCCCAGGCCGCACGATCCGGGTACGCCTTCACCGAGTCGACGAACGTCGGCACACCGGCCGCCGCGGCACGGTCGAGCCCGGCGATGCCGTCGCGGTCGGCGCCGACCGCGACGACGCGGGCCCCGTACGCGGGGTCGGCGGCCGCGTCGAGCAGCGCCTGCAGGTTGCTGCCGGAGCCGGAGACGAGGACGACCAGGCGGGCGGCGGGGTCAGTCACCCGAGCACCCTATCGCCGCCTGCAGAAAGACCCACTCACGGGTCGGCATGGGGACAGCGTGAGGGCCGGTGATCGGCTAGGCTGCCGATCCGCTGAAGACGTCAAAACCGTCACTGTCGCAGTGCGGAACACATTTTTGGAGGATCTTGTGACCACTCCGCCGCCCTACTACGGTCCCCCGGCCCAGCCCGCCGACGACAAGACGACCCTGTGGGGCGTCCTGGGCATCGTGTTCGCGTTCTGCTGCTGGCCGCTCGGCATCGTTTTCGCCGTGCTGAGCATGATGGAGGCCAAGAAGGTCGGAAAGCAGCCGACCCTCGCCTACGTCACGTTCGGCATCCTGGCACTGGCCGTGGTCGCCAACATCATCTGGTTCGCGGCCGGCGGGATGAACATGATCCTGAACAGGTAGTAACTCGCGATCTGCGCACAGGGCGTCCCGGTTCGCCGGGGCGCCCTGTGTCGTCTCCGCCCCGGCACCGCCCGCCCGGTACGCTGCCCGCGGCGCCCGCCCAGCCCGGAAGGCATGACATGCAGCCAGGTCAGGACCCATCCCAGCAAGACCCGCAGAACCAGCCGCCGGGGTCGTACCCGCCGCCACCGGACGCGTACCCGCAGCCGGAGCCGTACACGCCGCCGGGCTCGTATCCGCCGCCGGGCTCCCCTCCGCCGCCGGGGTCGTACGCGCCTCCGGGCTCGTATCCGCCGCCTCCGCCCGCGTATCCGCCGCCGGGCGCCTACCCGCCGCCGTATTACCCGGGGGGCGCTCCGATGGTGGGGCCGCAGAACACCTACGGCCTCGCCGGCATGATCCTCGGCATCGTTTCGATCCCGCTGCAGCTGTGCTGCCAGTTCCTGGGCCTGCCGGTGGCGATCGCGGCCGTCGTGCTGAGCATCATCGGCATGAACAAGGCCAAGGCGGGCCTGGCCACCAACCGCGCGCAGGCAATCGCCGGCCTGGCGTGCGGCGCCGTCGCCATCGCCATCTCCGTGATCGTCCTGATCGTCGCGCTCGTGCACGGCGTGTGGAACCTCAGGACCTACCAGGACTTCTGATCCGCGCAGCCGGCCACGCGACGGGTCACCTGGCGCCCGCTCCCGGCGTCACGATCGCATCGACCCGCCGGGAGAGGTCGACCCCGCGCGAAGGGCGGGCGGCTGGGTCGGTCGGCCACGGAGGAAGGACCAGCCGTCAGCGGTGGTCCGCCGTGGATCGCCAGGCCCGGGCGGCGGCCGCGCCGAGCGTGGCGGACACCGCGACCACTCCGGCCGCGACGAGCCCCACCTGCCAGGCCACCGGGCCGATCTGCGCCATCCGCCCGGCGCCGAGCGAGCCGCCCGACAGGCGGCTGAGGACACCCAGGATCAGTCCGGCAACCGGTCCCGCGGCCAGCGCCGACCCGATCACCAAGGGCCAGCTCGGTGCGGGGGGCGACGAAGGCTGCCCGGGCGCGGCCGTGCGGCCGCGCGCCAGGCGCCGGGTCAGCAGCGCGCCCGCGACCATTCCGGCCAGCACGGGTACGGCCAGCAGCGCCGCGCCGCCCGCTCCCATCGGCCCGTTCGGCAGCCCGGCCAGCAGCGGCAGGGTGGGCAGCGGTCCCACGGTCACCTCGGTGAGGCGTACCGCGGTGCCCGTGCCGAGCAGGAAGCCGGGCCCCAGCAGGTACGCGGCCGCCCACACCGCGCCGTTCACCCCGTAGGCGAGGCTGACCAGGGTGATCCCGGCCTGCCCGGCCACCCCGGTCCGGTACGCCGCGATGGTGTCCGCCGCCTGTCCTCCGCCGACCGCGACGGACAACCCCGCGAACCCCGCGCCCGCCGCCAGCACCAGCAGTGCCGCCACCACCCCGGTACGCAGCCCGTGGCGCAGCACCGCGGGGATGCGCAGCGCCAGCGGGACGACCGCGTCGGTGCCCCGCAGCGCCCCGAACAACGCCGCGCCCGTGCCGATCGCCAGGAACGTGAGCGCCGCGCGGCCCACCGGCACCGTGGTGCCGGGGCCGTCGACCACGGCGGCGGCCGCCGCACCCAGCAGGGCGTACGCGACGCCCACCGCACCCGCGACCTGCAGCGCGGCCCGCACCGACCCGGTACGCCGGGCCCCGACGGCCCGCGTGACGTGCAGACCTGCGCGGTTCAGCCGCCAGACCACGAGCGCGGTGAGCAGCAGGGGCGCCAGGGCGAGCGGGCCGATCCGGGTGCCCAGCGGCACGCCGTGGCCCAGCAGCCACCCGGCGAGGCCCGCCTTGGCCGCCCCGGCCAAGCCCCCGGCCCCTTCGAACGAACGGGCGAGCCCGATGACCGCGGCCACCGGCAGGTACGTCAGCAGCGCGGCCCAGAGCGTGGCGAATCCGGCCGCGACCGCGAGTGGCGCCCGCGGCCGGCGGGCCGGGCGCCGGGGCAGTCGAACGGTCTCCCGACGCGCGAGCATCGCGGCGTCGACCCGGACCGTGTCCCGGCTTGCCGCGTCCCCGGGCGCGGTGTCGCGGTCGATGGACCGGGGGTCGATGGACACGGTGTCGCGCCGCGCCGGATCGATGTCGTCGCGCGCCGGGTCGCCGGACGCGGCCCCGCCGCGGGCGTCGTCGGTGACCCCGGAGCCGCGGCGGGCCGGATCGAGCGCCTCGGAATCACGACGCGCCGGATCGACGGGGCCGGAGTCGCGGCGGGAAGGGTCGAGGGGCACGGTGTCACGGCGGGCCGGATCGGGGGACGCGGAGTCGCGGCGGGGGCGCAGCGGCACGGTGTCCCGCACGGAGCTGGGTTCGAGGTCGACCAGCAGGTCGAACTCCACACCGGACGAGCCCCGGCGCGGGGCGGGCGCGCGGGTGTCCAGGGGCACGGTGTCGCGGGCGGCGAGGTTGGCCTCCTCGGCGGCCGCCAACCGGTCCTCCGAGCCGGCACGTCGACCGTCGGGAGGATCGGGTGTGGTCGGCATCGCCGCCTACTTTTCCACGCGGAATCGCGTGCGGCGATGGTTTTCGGGGCCCGAACAACCGTGGCGACGGTTTTCCATGTACGAACGCCCGAGATGCCGCGCGCCGCCACTCGGATGCCGGGCATCCGGGCGGCGGCGCGCGGCCCGGCAAGCACAGGGCCGTACCGGGATCAGCTCATGACCTCGCGCATCAGCCGTGCGGTCTCGCTCGGGGTCTTGCCGACCTTGACCCCGGCTGCCTCCAGGGCCGCCTTCTTCGCGTCGGCGGTCCCGGCGGAGCCGGAGATGATCGCGCCCGCGTGACCCATGGTCTTGCCGGGCGGGGCGGTGAAGCCCGCGATGTAGCCGACGACCGGCTTGGTGACGTGCGCCTTGATGAAGTCGGCCGCCCGCTCCTCGGCGTCGCCGCCGATCTCGCCGATCATGACGATGGCGTCGGTGTCCGGGTCGTCCTGGAACGCCTTGAGCGCGTCGATGTGGGTGGTGCCGATGACCGGGTCACCGCCGATGCCCACACACGTGGAGAAGCCGATGTCGCGCAGCTCGTACATGAGCTGGTAGGTCAGGGTGCCGCTCTTGCTGACCAGGCCGATGCGCCCGGCGGGCGTGATGTCCGCGGGGATGATGCCGGCGTTGGAGGCACCGGGCGACGCGATGCCGGGGCAGTTCGGGCCGATGATGCGGGTCTTCTGCCCCTGCTCCACGTTGTGCGCCCAGAACGCGGCCGAGTCCTGCACCGGTACGCCCTCGGTGATCACCACGGCGAGCGGGATCTCGGCGTCGATCGCCTCCACCACGGCGGCCTTGGTGAACTGCGGCGGCACGAAGATGACCGTGACGTCGGCACCGGTCTCCTTCATGGCCTCGGCCACGTTCGCGAAGACGGGCAGGCTGGTGCCGTCGAAGTCGACCGTGGTGCCCGCCTTGCGCGGGTTCACGCCGCCGACCACGTTGGTGCCCGCGGCCAGCATCCGGCGGGTGTGCTTGGAACCCTCCGAGCCGGTCATGCCCTGCACAATGACCTTGGAGTCCTTGGTGAGCCAGATCGCCATGTCGTCACACCCCCGCAGCCGCGAGCTCAGCGGCGCGCTCAGCCGCACCGTCCATCGTGTCCACCCGCTGCACCAGCGGGTTGTTCGCGCCGTCGAGGATGGCCCGGCCGGCCTCGGCGTTGTTGCCGTCGAGACGCACGACCAGCGGCTTGGTGACCGTCTCGCCGCGCTGCTCCAGCAGGGCCAGGGCCTGCACGATGCCGTTGGCGACCTCGTCACAGGCGGTGATGCCGCCGAAGACGTTCACGAAGACCGACTTCACCGACGGGTCGGACAGCACGATCTCCAGGCCGTTGGCCATGACCGCGGCGCTGGCGCCGCCGCCGATGTCGAGGAAGTTGGCCGGCTTGACGCCGCCGTGCTTCTCCCCGGCGTACGCGACGACGTCGAGGGTCGACATGACCAGGCCCGCGCCGTTGCCGATGATGCCGACCTCGCCGTCGAGCTTGACGTAGTTGAGGTCCTTGGCCTTGGCGGCCTGCTCCAGCGGGTCGACCGCGGACTGGTCGACCAGCGCCTCGTGGTCGGGGTGCCGGAAGCCGGCGTTCTCGTCCAGGGTGATCTTGGCGTCCAGGCAGAGCACCTTGCCGCTGCCGGTCTTGGCCAGCGGGTTGACCTCCACCAGGGTGGCGTCCTCGGCGACGAACGTCTTCCACAGCTTCACCGCGATGTCGGCGACCTGGTCGGCGACATCGGCGGGGAACTGCGCGGCCGCGACGATCTCGCGAGCCTTGGCCGCGTCCACGCCCTTGTTGGCGTCGATCGCGATCTTCGCGACCTTGTCCGGCTGCTCCTCGGCGACCTGCTCGATCTCCATGCCGCCGGCCACGCTGGCGATGCACAGGAACGTACGGTTCGCACGGTCCAGCAGGTACGAGAAGTAGTACTCCTCCGCGATGTCCGCGGTCTCGGCCAGCATCACCTTGTGCACGGTGTGGCCCTTGATGTCCATGCCGAGGATGTCCGCGGCACGGGCCTGCGCCTCATCCGCGTCCGCTGCGAGCTTGACGCCGCCGGCCTTGCCGCGGCCGCCCACCTTCACCTGCGCCTTGACGACGACCCGGCCGAGGCGCTCCGCGATGGCGCGGGCCTCCTGCGGGGTCTCGGCGACGCCGCCGCCCAGCACGGGCAGCCCGTGCCGTTCGAACAGGTCGCGCCCCTGATACTCGAACAGGTCCACGTGTCCCCTTTCGCTCGCGACGCGTTGCTGACGGCAAGCCGCACCTTTGCGTCCCGACCTGTGTCCGCGGCGCGCCGATGCGGCGCCGCAAGCGTGAGAGAGTCTCGGCTCCTGCGCTGCAGGGATGCCTCACCCGCAGACTAGCGACCAGTCCGGCCGCCCTGCCTGGGCGGGTGCTCGATGTGCCGGACCGCACAGGCCCGGCGTGGGCGGTTCCGGACCCCCTGCGCAAGGTCACGACATACCGCGCACAAGGTCACGACACCGCCTGCGCAAGGTCACGACGTCCCGGCACGAGTGCGAAAAAGTCGTGACAACGCGCGTAACCCCGCGGGAAAGGCGTCGTTGAGTGTGATGTCGGAGCGCTGACATGCACCGGCGAGCAAGCGGCCGATGCCCTGTCGGTCGAGGGGTGGCGGCGGGGCGTCGTGCATGGAGGGGCCGGACGTGTGAGGGGTGCGTCCGGCCCCTCCCCTTGCCCGGCCGCGCGGATGATTCGACTCCGGTGGTGCCTGCTTTGCGGCCGGATCAGCTCACGCGACCGGGGCCGCGACATTGGCGCGTACCCATTCGATGATGGACGCGGTGGTGGCACCCGGGGTGAATATCTTCGCGACGCCGAGTTGTTCCAATTCGACGATGTCGTCGGCAGGAATGATGCCGCCGCCGAATACCACGATGTCCGCGGCGTCGCGCTCGGTGAGCAGTTCCAATACGCGCCGGAACAACGTCATGTGGGCACCGGAGAGCACGGAGAGCCCGATCGCGTCCGCGTCCTCCTGGACGGCGGTCTCGACGATCTGCTCGGGCGTCTGGTGCAGGCCGGTGTACACGACCTCCATGCCGGCGTCGCGCAGCGCCCTGGCGACCACCTTGGCCCCCCGGTCGTGCCCGTCCAGGCCCGGCTTCGCGACGACGACCCTGATCCGTTCTTGCATCTGCGACCCCTTCATCGGCCTGTTCCTGAACGAACGGTAACCCCCCGCCGTTGAACCCGGGAAGCTACTGCTCCGTACTACCGGCCGGCGGGGCGTGAACTCCTCCGCGCCGAGCAAGCACCCGAAAGGGTATTCCGGGCCACATGACTATCTGTTCTGGGGGCAGTTACACAGCGCTAGCAACGAGGTCGATCGAAAAAGGTCACGAAGTCGGACATTAACTCCCGAATACGTCCCGGAAAGTGTCAGGGAATTGGCGCTGCGACTTGTGACGCGCGTTGCGTTTCGTTACCGTGGCCCACGGCTGTCAACCGGTTAACCCCGATCCGACAGCTCGGCCAGCCACCGTTCACCTGGTGTTACTCACCTGATGGCGGCCGCCTGTTGCCAACGACGGAGGGTCTGTTCGTGCGCCAGCGCTTGTCGTCTGAGCCCGATCGCTATCGCGGCAGGCGCCGCGTGCCCACCCCTCCGCGCAGCCGCTACGCCTACGTCGCCGCCTCCGCCGTCGTCGGCGCCGGTGTCGTCGCGATGGGCGCCGGTGCCAACTTCCCGGACGCCAAGGCGGTCAACCCGACCGTCCTGCACAACCTGGAGAACGCCTCCTCCGCCTCCAGCCAGCTCGCCGACCGCGCCGCCGACCCGGGCCGCGCCTCGCGCGGCGAGCAGCGCGGCGCCGACAAGGCGGTCAAGGCCGAGGCGAACGCCGAGGACGTCTGGCTGCTGCCCCTCGACGAGTACACGTTCACCTCGCCGTACGGGATCCGGTTCGGCAAGCTGCACGCCGGTATCGACCTGGCCGCCCCCGAAGGGGTGCCGTACAAGGCGATCCACGGCGGCACGGTGACCTCCGCCGGTTACAACGGTGCGTACGGCTACGCGATCACGATCAAGAACCCGGACGGCACCGAGACGATCTACGGCCACTCCCGGCGCGTGCTGGTCAAGACCGGTGACGTCGTCAAGGCGGGCCAGGTCATCGGCGAGGTCGGCAACACCGGCTACTCGTACGGCACGCACCTGCACCTGGAAATCCACGTGCACGGCAACCCGACCGACCCGATCACGTTCCTGCGCGACCGGGGCGTCGACATCAAGCTCCAGGTCGAGTCGGTCTACGCCGGGATGGCCGCGTCCGAGGCCTCCTGAGCCTTCAGCCACGTCGTCGCAGTCCGGGTGCAACCCGGTAGGTAAGCGACGTCACTCCCACGCTCTCCTCATGGTCCGCGTCACGTCGCCGACAGGCATGTGACGGCGACGGAACCGGAATCAGGGGAGGGCATCCCACCGTGCAGCATCGAGCGAAGCACCGGGTGGGCGGCCGGCACCGTCGTACGGACGCGTCGCACAGCCACCGCGCCCCCCGCACCCCGCTGGTGCCGCTCGTCGTCGGCGACCGCAACCGGTACGCCGTGGTGACCGCGGCCGCGATCGTGGCCGGTGTCGGTGTCGCCGGTGTGTCCGCCGCCACCGCCGGCTCGTCCGGCCCCGCGACTGCCGCCGCCAAGGCCCACCTGGAAGCCGCCTCCCAGACTCAGCCCGCCCCCACGCAGACCGCCGCCACGGACGTGGCGCGGCCTGCCGCGTCGGCGATGGCCCGGCCCGGCGCGTCAGCCACGGGGGTGCCCGGCGCGTCGGTCGCGGGTCTGCCCAGCACGCCGATCGCGGGGCTGCCCGGGGCCACCCAGCAGCCCTCCGCCGCCGGGAACACCGGCGGTCTGTCCTGGCAGGCGCCGCGCCGCAAGGTCAAGCCGGTCCCCGTGGCGGCCTGGGTCAACCCGCTGCCGGGGGCGGTCACCACCTCCTGCTTCGGGGAGCGCTGGGGCCACATGCACGAAGGCGTCGACCTGGCCGCCGCGAACGGCACCCCGATCCGGGCGGCCGGGGCGGGCGTGATCGTCGCCGCCGGTCCCGCCGAGGGGTACGGCAACGCGGTGCTCATCGATCACGGCAACGGCTACCTCACCCACTACGGGCACATGTCCGCCATCACAGTGAAAGTGGGCCAGCGGGTCCAGGCCGGTGAGCAGATCGGCAACGAGGGCTCCACGGGCCACTCCACAGGGCCCCACCTGCACTTCGAGGTGCACCAGGGGCACTACAAGAACCCGATCGAGCCGACCGCGTGGATGCACCAGCACGGCGTGGACATCGGTGGCTGCGGGCAGCCCGCCGGCCCCCCGAAGGACTAGAGCTTCTCCACCGGCGCGTGCCGCAGCACCAGCCACATCACCTGGTCGCCGAAGTCGATCTGGGCCCGGGCGCCCGGGCCGTGCCCCTCGACCGCAACCACGCGGCCCAGGCCGTACCGCTGGTGGTTGACGCGGTCGCCCGCGGCCACCTTGGGTGGCTGCTTCAGATCGCTGGCCGTGGCCAGGCGGCTGGCGTCGATGCCGAGCCGGCCCGCGAGCTCGCGGGCCTTCGCGGTGCCCCCGGCGAACCCGCCGCCACGCCCGCGGTCACCACCGCCGCGCCCGCCGACCCCGCCGCCCGTGCCGGACCACGACGTGTACGACGCGCCGGTGCGCTCCCAGCGGACCAGCTCCCCGGGCAGTTCGTCGGTGAACCGCGACGGCGGGTTGTACTGCGGCTGCCCCCACGCCGAGCGGGTCACCGCCCGGGACAGGTAGAGGCGCTGCCGGGCGCGGGTGATCCCCACGTACGCGAGCCGCCGCTCCTCCTCCAGCTCGGTGTTGTCGCCCAGCGCCCGCATGTGCGGGAACACGCCGTCCTCCAGCCCGGTCAGGAACACCACCGGGAACTCCAGGCCCTTCGCGGTGTGCAGCGTCATGAGCGTGACGACGCCCTGGTGATCGGGGTCGTCCGTGGGCACCTGGTCGGCGTCGGCCACCAGCGCGACCTGCTCCAGGAAGCCGTCGAGGGTGGCGCCGGGCGAATCCGGCTCGGTGGCCTGCGCCTCCACCCGCTCGGTGTACTCCCGGGCCACGCTGACCAGCTCCTGCAGATTCTCCACCCGGCCCGCGTCCTGCGGGTCCAGGCTCTCCTCCAGCTCGGACAGCAGCCCGGAGCGTTGCAGCAGCGCTTCGAGGACCTCCTCGGGCGGGGCCGCACGGCTCAGCTCCCGCAGATCGTCGAGCAGGGCCACGAAATCCGCGATCGAGTTGGCCGCGCGGGTGGAGATGCCGGGGGCGTCCTTCGCCTTGCGCAGCGCCTGGCCGAACGAGATGCGGTCGCGGGTGGACAGTGCCTCCACGCACGCCTCGGCGCGGTCCCCGATGCCGCGGCGCGGGGTGTTGAGGATCCGCCGGATGCTGACGGTGTCGTCGTCGTTGACCACGGCACGCAGGTACGCCAGCGCGTCGCGGACCTCCTTGCGCTCGTAGAAGCGCACCCCGCCGACCACCTTGTACGGCAGCCCGACGCGGATGAACACCTCCTCGAACACCCGGGACTGGGCGTTGGTGCGGTAGAAGACCGCCACGTCACCGGGACGCACCTGGTCGTGGTCGCCCAGGCGGTCGATCTCCCGGGCCACCCAGTCCGCCTCGGCGTGCTCGGTGTCCGCCACGTACCCGACGATCTGCTCCCCCGCGCCCTGGTCGGACCAGAGCCGCTTGGGCTTGCGCGAGGTGTTGCGGTCGATCACCGCGTTGGCCGCGGACAGGATCGTCTGGGTGGAGCGGTAGTTCTGCTCCAGCAGAATGGTGCGGGCGTCCGGGTAGTCGCGCTCGAACTCCAGGATGTTGCGGATCGTGGCACCGCGGAACGCGTAGATCGACTGGTCAGCGTCGCCGACCACGCACAGCTCGCCGGGCGGCAGCTCGCCCTCGGCCGGGCCGACCAGCTCCTTGACCAGCATGTACTGTGCGTGGTTGGTGTCCTGGTACTCGTCGACGAGCACGTGCCGGAACCGTCGCCGGTACGCCTCCGCCACGTGCGGATGCGACTGCAGCAGGTGCACCGTGGTCATGATGATGTCGTCGAAGTCCAGCGCGTGCGCCTCCTTCAGGCGGCGCTGATACAACGTGTACGCCTCGGCGAGCGCGCGCTCGTTCGGCCCCTTGGCGCGAGCGGCGAAGTCGTCCGGCTCGACCAGCTCGTTCTTCAGATTGGAGACCTGGGCGGCCAGCCCGCGGGCCTGGTACCGCTTCGGGTCGAGGTCCAGCTCCCGGACCACGAGCTGCATGAGCCGGCGGGAGTCGTCCGCGTCGTAGATGGAGAACGTGCTCTTGAGCCCGGCGTGCTCGTGCTCGGCGCGCAGGATGCGCACACACGCCGAGTGGAACGTCGACACCCACATGAGCCGGGCGCGCGGACCGACCAGCGCGGCCACCCGCTCCTTCATCTCGCCGGCGGCCTTGTTGGTGAACGTGATCGCGATGATCTGGCCGGGGTGCACGTCCCGCTCGGCCAGCAGGTACGCGATCCGGTGGGTGAGCACACGGGTCTTGCCGGACCCGGCGCCGGCCACGATCAGCAGCGGTGATCCGGCGTGGGTCACCGCGTCGCGCTGGGGGCCGTTCAGGCCGGTCAGCAGCGTCTCGGGGGAGATCCGCGGCGCGGGCGAACGCCGCGCGGGTGGCTCCTGCGCAGCGGGCGTGGCGAACAGGGGCGGTGTGTTCTCAGGAAGGGCTAGCATCGCGGGAGCAAGTCTATGTCGCGGCACCGACAGGTTCGCCGCCGCGCGGGCCCCCCGCCGCCCGGGCCGGCCGCTCGCAATCGAGTTGTCACCCGGCAGAGGTAGCGGTGACCAGCGTCGATGCACGAGGCTATCGACGATCGTCAGGAACCGTACCCCGACCGGGAGACCGAATAAACATGAACCACCCTCGCCTTCGCGGCAGGGCGACGCTGCGCCACCTCGCGGCGTCCGCTCTGGCTCTGACAGTCGTGGCCACACTGCCGCTGATCCAGAGCACCACCGCCGCCGCGGCACCGCTGCCCGGGCTCGCCCCCGCCACCGTCTCGTACGGGCTGCCCCTGAGCCGGACCGTCAAAGGCCAGTTCCTCAGCTACAACGACTTCCACGGCGCGATCGACCCGCCCGGCGGCAGCGGCGCGGCCGTCAACGGCGTCCCCGCGGGCGGCGTCGAATACCTGGCCACGTGGCTGAAGAAGCTGCGCGCGGAGGCCGCCGCCGACGGCCGCAAGACCATGACGGTCGGCGCGGGCGACCTGGTCGGGGGCACCCCGCTGGTCAGCGCCGCGTTCCACGACGAGCCCACGATCGAGCTGATGAACGAGGTCGGCCTCCAGGTCACCTCGGTCGGCAACCACGAGTTCGACGAGGGCGTGTCCGAGCTGCTGCGGCTGCAGCGCGGCGGATGCCACCCGGTCGACGGCTGCCAGGACGGCGACGGCTTCGGCGGCGCGGACTTCACGTACCTGGCCGCCAACACGATCAACAAGAAGACCGGCCTGCCGATCCTGCCGCCGATCGACATCCGGTTCGTCGGCGGCGTGCCGGTCGGGTTCGTCGGCCTGACCCTGGAGGGCACGGCCGGGATCGTCAACCCGGCGGGCATCAAGAACGTACGCTTCGCCGACGAGGTCGAGACCGCCAACAAGTGGGGCAACCTGCTGAAGCTGTTCGGCGTCAAGGCGCAGGTACTGCTCGTGCACGAGGGTGGCCAGCAGAACCCGCCCGCCGGCACCACCGCCGGCGTCTCGGACTGCGTCAACTTCAACGGGGCCCTGGTGCCGATCGTGGCCGGGCTCAACCCCGAGTTCAGCCTGGTCGTCTCCGGCCACACCCACAAGTTCTACTCGTGCACGCTGCCGAACCGGGCCGGCACCTCCGTGGTCACCAGCGCCGGCAGCAACGGCCAGTTGATCACCGACATCGACTACACGCTGGACCGGCGTACCGGCCGGTTCGCCGAGGTCACCGCACACAACGTAGTCGTCGAGAACGGCGTCTCCGACGGTCACGGCGGCTGGCTCAAGGACGCCAAGGGCGTCTTCCTGAAGAACCCCGACACGGTGGACCCGGCGGCCAAGAAGGTCGCGGACAAGTACCGCACCGCGGTGGCCCCGATCGCCAACCGCGTCGTGGGCTCCATCACCGGTGACATCGTGCGCACCGCCGGCCCGGCAGGGGAGAGCCCGCTCGGCGACGTCATCGCGGACGGTCAGCTCGCGTACACGAAGAACCAGGGCGCCCAGCTCGCGCTGATGAACCCGGGCGGCATCCGCGCCGACTTCGACGCCGAGGCGATCTCGGGCGGCGAGCAGATCGGCCAGGTCACGTACGGCGAGGCGTTCACGGTGCAGCCGTTCAACAACCTCGTGGTCACCCAGACCCTGACCGGCGCACAGCTCAAGAACATCCTGGAGCAGCAGTTCGTCGGGTTCGGCGGGCAGACCACCCAGAAGATCCTGCAGGTGTCCAAGGGCCTCACGTACACGTGGAGCGCCTCGGCGGCGCCGGGCAGCAAGGTCCAGGACCTGAAGCTCGACGGCGTGGCGATCGACCCGGCGGCCACCTACCGGGTGACCTCGAACGACTTCCTGGCAAACGGCGGGGACGGGTTCACCAACTTCTCGGCGGGCACGGACCGCACCACCGCCCCCGGCTTCGACATCGACGCGCTGGTGGCGTACCTCGGTGCCGGCGCGCCGGTCGCGCCCGGCCCGGTCGACCGGATCACGACGGTTTCCTGATTCACCCTCCGGGCCGTTTCCTTGCGGAGCGGCCCGGAGCCAGGGCATACTCGGCTGCGTGACCCAGCAGGCGCGATTTTTCTCCTATGGCACCGGAAGTCCGGCCGCCGTAGGACGCGTCTGAACGACAGACCTACATCGAGCCCCGGGCTTCCCAGCCCGGGGCTTGATGCTGCCCGGGCCCGGCAGACCGGGGCGCACGCACCCGAGGAGCACGACATGACCGCCGACACGCTCGACACCACGACCGGCGCAGCCGCGACCGGCGCCGCGGACGAGATCCGTACGATCCGCGAGCGCATCGACGAGATCGACCAGGCCCTGATCGACCTGTGGCTGGAGCGGGCCCGGCTCTCCCAGGAGGTCGGGCGTACCCGGATGGCCTCCGGCGGCACCCGCCTGGTGTTGTCCCGCGAGCGGGAGATCGTCGAGCGCTTCCGCGAGGCCCTGGGCGCGGACGGCACTCAGGTCGCCCTGCTGCTGCTGCGCGCCGGCCGCGGCCCGCTCTGACCTGCCGGCCGGCGAGCCAGCGGGTCGGCGGGTCAGCGGGGCAGCAGCGGGCGCGGGTCGGCGAAGTGGCAGGCGCTCGGGTGTGCCGAGCGCTCCCGGATCTGCAGCAGCGGCTCGTGCTGGGCGCACCCCGGCTGGGCCTTCCAGCAGCGGGTGCGGAAGCGGCATCCGGACGGTGGATCGGCCGGTGACGGGACGTCGCCCTCCAGCACGATGTGGGCGCGGCGGCCGCGCAGCCGCGGATCCGGCACGGGCACGGCCGACAACAGCGCCTGCGTGTACGGGTGGGTCGGCTGCTCGTAGATGTCGGCGTCCCCGCCCTCCTCCACGATCTTCCCGAGGTACATGACCGCGACCCGGTCGCTGATGTGCCGGACGACGGACAGGTCGTGGGCGATGAAGATGTACGACAGCCCGAACTCGTTCTGCAGGCCTTCCAGCAGGTTGATGACCTGCGCCTGGATCGACACGTCCAGCGCCGACACCGGCTCGTCGCAGACGATGATCTCCGGCCGCAGGGCCAGCGCCCGGGCGATGCCGATCCGCTGCCGCTGACCACCGGAGAACTGATGCGGGTACCGGTTCACGTGGTCCGGGTTCAGCCCGACCGTGTCGAGCAGCTCCTGCACCAGGCGGACCCGGCTGCCCTTGGGCGCCACGTCGGGGTGGATCTCGAACGGCTCGCCCACGATGTCCCCGACCGTCATCCGCGGGTTCAGCGACGTGTACGGGTCCTGCATCACCATCTGGATGTTGCGGCGGGCACGACGCAGCGCCGCACCGGACAGGCGAACCATGTCCTCACCGCGCACCATGACCGAGCCCGAGGTCGGCTTCTCCAGCCCGACCAGCAGCTTCGCGAGCGTGGACTTGCCGCAGCCCGACTCCCCGACCACCCCGAGGGTCTCGCCGCGGCGCAGCTGCAGGTCCACCCCGTCGACCGCGCGGACCGACCCGACCGCGGAGCGGAACACGATGCCGCGGGTGATCGGGAAGTGCTTGACCAGGCCGCGGGTCTCCAGCACGACGTCGCTCATCGGGCCACGACCTCCCCCCAGAAATGGCAACGGACGTGGCGCCGCGGGGCGATCGTGTGTGCGGGCGGCGGTTCGTAGCGGCAGACGTCGCGGGCGTACGCGCACCGCGGGTTGAACGGGCACCCGGGCGGGATGTTCGTCAGCGACGGCGGAAGTCCCTGGATGACGTTGAGCTGGCGCCCCTTCATGTCCAGCCGCGGGATCGACTCCAGCAGGGCCTTCGTGTACGGGTGTCCCGGCCGGTCGTAGATGTCGTAGACCGGCGCCTCCTCGACGACCCGGCCCGCGTACATGACCGCGATCCGGTCCGCGACGTCCGCGACCACACCCATGTCGTGCGTGATGAGCAGCAGTCCCATGTTGCGTTCGCGCTGCAGCTCGGCCAGAAGCCCCATGATCTGCGCCTGCACGGTCACGTCGAGCGCGGTGGTGGGCTCGTCCGCGATGAGGACGTCCGGGTCGAGCGCGAGCGCCATCGCGATCATGACGCGTTGCCGCATGCCGCCGGAGAACTGGTGCGGGTAGTCGCCGATCCGGGTGGCGGCGGCCGGGATGCGCACCCGGTCCAGCAGCTCGACGGCGCGCTGCCTGGCGTCACGCCGCGACATGCCGCGGTGCACGCGGAACAGCTCGGCGAGCTGGAACCCGACCGTGTACACCGGGTTCAGCGCGGACAGGGCGTCCTGGAAGATCATCGCGATCCGGTTGGCGCGGACCGTGCTGCGCTGCGCCTCGGGCAGGCGCAGCAGGTCGACGCCGCGGTAGCGGATCTCGCCGCGGGTGATGTGTCCGGGCGGGGTGTCCAGGATCCCCATGATCGCCTGGGCGGTCACGGACTTGCCGCAGCCCGACTCGCCGAGCAGCGCCAGGGTCTCCCCCGGCGCCAGCCGCAGGCCCGCGCCGTTGACCGCGTGGGCCACGCCGTCGCGGGTGCGGAACTCCACGTGCAGGTCGTCGACCTCCAGCAGCGGGGCCCGGGGGTCCGTGCCGGGCAGGTGCACGTCGGCCATGATGTCCGTCATCCTCGTGCCTCCCTTCGCATGCCGTTGGTTCGCGCGGTGCAGTCGGTCATGGGGTCACCGCAGCTTCGGGTCGAAGGCGTCGCGGATGGCGTCGCCCAGCATGATGAAGGCCAGCACGGTCATGGCGAGGAACAGCGACGGCCAGATCAGCGGCCCGGCCGCGGTGCGGACGTTCGGGCTGGCCTCGTTGATCGCGATGCCCCAGCTGATCGCGTCGCCCTTGAGCCCGATACCCAGGTACGACAGGGTCGCCTCGCCGGCGATGTTCACGCCGAGCAGGATCGTCAGCACGACGATGAACGACGCAATCGAGTTCGGCAGGATGTGGCGCATCATCAGTCGCATCGGGCCGGCGCCGAGCATCCGCGCGGCGGCGACGTAGTCCTGGTTGCGGGCCGCGATCACCGCGGACCGCATGATCCGGGCGGCCGTGGTCCAGCCCAGGATGCCCAGGGTCACCGTGACGGCCAGGACGCCGGTGCTGTGCGTCCCGGCGGACAGCCGCTTGGCCAGCACGATCGCGGCAAGCAGGAACGGGACGCCGAGCACGATGTCGATGAACCGGGACAGCACCGCGTCGACCCACCGGCCGAAGAAACCCGCGGTGAGTCCGATGGTCAGCGCGATGACGCCCGCGATGAGCGTGGCCAGCACGCCGACCACGATCGAGGTACGGGCGCCGTAGACGGTCCGGGCGTACACGTTGCAGCCCTGAAAGTCGTATCCGAACGGGGCGGAGGCGTCCGGGCCGTGGTACTGCTTGCTCAGCGCGCACGCCTGAGGGTCGGCCGAGGTGAACAGCGACGGGAACGCCGCCATGATCAGGACGAGCGTGACCAGCACCGCGGCGACCCAGAAGATCTTGCTGCGGCGCAGGTCGTCCCAGGCGTCGCTGGCCAGGCTGCGGGATCGTTCCCCGGCGTGCCGCGGCCCGCCGCTCACGGCGGGCGCCTCGGCGGTGGTAACGGCTTCGAGATCACTCATAGCGGATCCTCGGGTCCAGGGCCGCGTACAGCAGGTCGACGATCAGGTTGACGACGAGGAACACGACCACCAGGACGCTGACGAAGCCGACCACCAGCGGGCCGTCCTCGGTCCGGATGCCGCGCAGCAGGTTGAAGCCGACCCCGGGGATGTTGAACGTCCCCTCGGTGACGATGGCCCCCGACATCAGTACGCCGATGTCCACCCCGATCAGCGTGACCACCGGGATGAGCGAGTTGCGCAGGACGTGCACCCCGATCACCCGGCGCCGGGACAGCCCCTTGGCCCGCGCCGTACGCACGTAGTCGGTGCGCAGGTTCTCCGCCACGGACGCGCGGGTCACCCGCAGCTGCGTGGCCACCACCAGGCTGCCCAGTACGAACGCGGGCAGCAGCAGCGCGTACAGGCTGGAATCGCGCCCGGCGGTGGGCGGGAACCAGCCGAGCTGGATGCCGAACACCAGCCGCGCGAGCGGGGCGAGCACCACGATCGGCAGGGCGAGCACGACCAGCGTGAGGACCAGCGTGATGTTGTCGAAGATGCTGCCGCGCCGGATGCCCGAGACGACCCCGGCGGTGAGCGCGACGGCCGCCGAAATGACGATCGCGATGAGGGCCAGCTTGATCGTCACCGGCCACGCCTGAGCCAGCATCTCGCTGATCTTGCGGCCGGTGAGCGACCGGCCCAGGTCACCGGTGAGCAGCCCCTTGACGTAGTACCAGTACTGCACCATGAACGGGTCGTCGAGGTGGTAGCGCTCGGTCAGGGCGCGCTTCACGTTCTCCGTGATGGGCTTTTCCCCGACCAGCGCCTGGATGGGGTCGTCCGCGTTGGCGAACGTCAGCGCGTACACGAGGAACGTGGCGCCGAAGAAGGTGAGCACCATCTGCAGCAGGCGCCGCACGATGTAGCGGAACATGTCGGATTTAGCCCCTTTTGGCGGACAAGCGGCTCCCGGCCTCGTGAGCACAGCGAACCTGCGGGGTGGAGCAAGACAGTGACGCCGCGGGTGACACGGCCCGCGGCGCCACTGGTCGGCGTCAGAAGTTGGCGACCTCGATGTGGTAAATGTCGACCTTCGAGAACAGGTCCACGGTCACACTGTCGACCTTCTCGGAGTAGCCGAACACGTTCTGCCCGAAGCGCAGCGGGATGACCGGCATGTCCTGGGCGAGGATGTCCTCGGCCTGCTGCCACTTCTTGATCGCCGCCGCGTTCGTCTTGGCCTCGGAGCCCTCCTTGACCAGGCTGTCGAAGGCGGGGTTGCTGTAGCCGTAGTCGTTCGCCGAGCCGGTCGTGGTGTACAGCGGCCCGAGGTAGTTCTCCATGAGCGGGTAGTCCATGCCCCAGCTCATCCGGATCAGGCCCACCGGCTCCTTCTTCTCCACCTTGGTGAGCATGTCCGTGAACTTCGGTACGGGGTTGCCGGTGCAGTTGACCCCGAGCGACGACTTGATCTGGTTGCACATGGCGTCGATCCACGCCTTGTGACCACCGTCGGCGTTGTACGCGATCTGGATCGTCGCCGGCCCGCCGGCCGCCGTGTACACCTGCTTGGCCTTGGCCGGGTTGTACTCGCAGTTCTCACCGCAGGCGTTCGGGCGGTAGCCCGCCACCACCGGCGAGACGAACGAGGTGGCCGGGGTCTGCGAACCCTGGAAGATCTGGTCCGTCATCTCCTGCCGGTTGATCGCCATCGACAGCGCACGCCGCACCTCAGGCTTGGCGAAGTCCTTCTCGAACGTCGGGAAGCCCACGAACGCGAACGACGAGTTCGGGCTCTTCTGGAAGCGGTCCCCGAGGTCGCTTGAGGCCTGGGCCAGGCTCTCGATCGGGATCTGGGTCTGCACGTCGACGTTGCCGGCCACCAGGTCGGCGTATTCGGCCTGCTGGTCCTGGTAGATCTTCCAGGTGATCGCGTCGACCTTCGGCACCGTACCTTTGAAGTCGGCGACCTTCTCCACCTGGATCTGCGCGTCGTGCTCCCACTTGCCCTTCAGCTTGAACGGGCCGTTGCCGATGATCGCGTCCTCGAAGCCTTCCTTGATCACGCCCGGGGCGGAGAACGCCGCCTTGGGCAGCGGGTAGAAGGCGTTGTAGCCGAGGACGGACTTCCAGCCCGCAAACGGCGCCGACAGCGTGATCGTGAAGGTGTGGTCGTCGACCCTCTTCAGGCCGCGCAGCGCCTTGGCCTTGGGCTCGGGCGCCTTCTCCGGGCCGGGGCCGTCCGGGTCCTTGGACTGCAGGTCGGCGTACCCCTCGATGCGCTCGAAGAAGTACGAGGCGAGCTGGGCATTGGGGGCGTAGGCCCCGTAGTTCCACGCGTCGATGTAGTTGTCCGCGACGACCGGTTCGCCGTTGCTGAAGGTGAAGTCGGGCTTGAGCTTCACCGTCCAGACCTTGTTGTCCGGGGACGTGATGCTCTCGGCCGCGACCTCCACCGGCTCGTTCTTCTCGTTGAAGTTCACGAGCGGGTAGAACAGCGAGGAGAGGACCTGGGAGCCGCCCGACTCGGTGGTGTTCGTCGGGATCAGGTGCTGCGGCTCCCCGATGCCAATGACGATGCTGTTCGGCAGGGATTCGGTGTCCTCGGTCCCGTCACCACTACAGCCGGCGGCTACCAAGACGACGGCGGACGCAGTGGCCGCCACCTTCCACAGGCTGTGTGCAGGCATGGGGCGATGCCTCCTTCTCCGGGAACGCGCGCGCGTGGGGTTGAGCGCGTGGGGGGGTGAATCAGCAGGTGAGTGTGACACAAGCTGCTGTGACCAGCGCAGGCTGTTACCAAGCCGATACCGCTGCGGCCGTAGACAATACCGACTTCGGGTCGGTAATGGGAGCCTCAGACCAGCCGCCGGTCCGCCGCCCATCGGGACAACTCGTACCTGTTCGACATCTGCAGCTTGCGCAGCACATTCGAGACGTGGGTCTCCACGGTCTTGATGGAGATGTACAGCTCCTTGGCGATCTCCTTGTACGCGTACCCGCGGGCCAGCAGCCGCAGCACCTCCCGCTCCCGGTTGGTGAGCTGGTCGAGCTCGGGATCCGCGATCGGCACGTCCGGCCGGGACGCGAACGCGTCCAGCACGAAACCCGCGAGCCGGGGGCTGAACACCGCATCGCCGTCGGCCACCCGGCGGATCGCCGCGGCCAGTTCGTCCGGGGAGATCGTCTTCGTGACGTAGCCGCGGGCACCGGCCCGGATCAGGCCGATCACGTCCTCCGCCGCGTCCGACACGCTCAGCGCCAGGAACTTCACCTGCGGATGCGTACGGCGCATCGCGTCCAGCACCGCCCGGCCGCCCCCGTCGGGCATGTGCACGTCCAGCAGCACCACGTCCGGCAGCGCCGCCGCGATCCGGGACACCGCCTCGGTGACCGTGCTGGCCTCCCCGACCACGTCGACGTGCGCGCCCAGTTCCGCGCGTACCCCGGCGCGGAACATCGCGTGGTCGTCCACCAGGAACACCGTCAGCCGCCGGGCCGGGGCCTCGTCCGCCGCTTCCGTCATTTCGCTGCCTCCTTCGACGCGGTCACGCCCTCCCGCGTGGCGGGCAGGGTGAGCCGGACCTCCGTACCGTCACCCGGGGCGCTGCGGATCTCCGCGCGCCCGCCGTGCCGCTTCATCCGCCCGATGATCGAGCCGCGCACGCCGTGCCGGCTCTCCTCGACGTCATCCAGCGCGAAACCCGCCCCGCGGTCGCGCACGAACACGCTCAACTCGTCCGCCTCCACCTCCGCGTACAGCGACACGGTCTGCACCCCGGCGTGCCGGGCCGCGTTGACCATCGCTTCGCGGGCGGCGGCCACCAGCGCGGCGACCCGCTCGTCGCAGTCCGTGTCCCCCACCACGACCGCCTCGACCGTGATCGCGTAGGTGTCCTCCACCTCGGCCGCGGCCTGCTCCATCGCCGCACCGAACTTCTCCGTCGGCGACGCGGTCGGCTTGTACAGCCAGCTCCGCAGGCTGCGCTCCTGGCCACGGGCCAGCCGCTGGACCTCCTTGATGTCCGTGGAGTTGCGCTGGATCAGGGCCAGGGTGTGCAGCACCTGGTCGTGGATCATCGCGGCCAGTTCGGCGCGCTCCTGCTCCCGGATCCGGCCCTCCCGCTCCGCGCGCAGCTGGCCGAACGTACGCCACAGCAGCGGCGCCACGACCACGCCCACCCCGACCAGGCCGACCAGGGCGAACAGCACGCCGTTGAGCACCGAGGAGAGACTGCCGGCGGGGGCGTACACCGCGACGACGCCGATGATGCCGACCGCCACCAGAACCCCGCCGCCGATGAAGCGGAACAGGAAGGAACGCCGGTCGCTCTCCGCCACCACGGCCGCCACCCACGGCAGGTGGGCGGCATTGTCCGCCCAGTGCCCGCGCCGGGTCGGGTCGGACTGGTGCCAGATCACCCCGGCACCCACCGCGATGACCGCGACGAGCCAGCCGGCCGTCCCGGCGCCGCGATCACCGAACACGAGGCTCTGCAGCAGCACCACCCCGGCGCCGATCGCGGCGAACGGCAGCAGCGCTCCCCAGTCCCGGCGGGCCCGCGGCTCACCGGTGGCCTGCTCCTGCGGCAGAACCGCCCAGAACGCGGCGTACAGCATGAGACCCAGGCCGTTGAAGCCGAGCAGGACGACGAACGCGACGCGTACCGCGAGCACGGGCACGCCGAGGTGGCGCGCCAGCCCGGACGCGACCCCCGAGACGATGCGGTGGTCGCGCGGCCGGTACAGGCGGCGCGGCGGCTGCGTGGCGGTGGCGCTGATCGTGTCCTCCCTCGGTTCGACTCCGATCGTCACACGTACGGCCCGCCGCGGCCACGGGGGACACCCCCACCTCTGCGCCTGCCGTTTCTCAGGGTGGCCTCAGGATCCGTGCCTGAGGCGCCTGGGGCCGGACGACAATCAGTATCGAGCCATGACCGACGAAGCTGCCGGGTCCCGACCGGCCACGACGGGTACCGGTCCGTCGCAGGACGCACCGGCACCTTCCGCTGCCCCGAGCCCGCCCCCGCCGCCGCCAGCAGACCCACCGCCGGCAGCCCAGGTGCCGCCACCGGGAGGCCAGGTGCCGCCGCCAGGAGGGCCGGTGCCGCCAGCAGGCCAGGTGCCGCCGCCAGGAGGGCAGGTGCCCCCGGCAGCGCCTCCGCCGTGGTTCGACGCTTCGGGCAGCCCCTCGTTCGCCCGTGAGCGGCTGATCCGGCCGGCGAGCGGCCGGTACGTCGCGGGCGTGTGCGCGGCCATCGGCCGGGCCACCAACACCGACCCGGTCCTGTGGCGCGTACTGCTCGTGGTCCTGGGCTTCTTCGGCGGCGTCGGCCTGCTGCTGTACCTCATGGGCTGGCTGATCATCCCGGCCGAGGGCGACACCGCGTCCCCGGTCGAATCGCTGCTGGGTCGCGGCCGGTCCCGCATGGCGCCGCTGTCCGTGGTGTTGCTCGGCGCGGCCACCGTGCTCACCTTCGCGTTCATCGTCCAGGACGGCTTCCGCGCCACTCTGCTCGGTGCCGCGGTGCTGGTTGGCGCAGCATTGCTGATCAGGCGCAACTCCGGCGCCGCGACGCCGGATCCGGGCGCGTCCGGACCGTACGGTGCTGATCCTGCGGCCGGGGCGGGAGCCGGCCCGGCGCGCGGCCAGACCATGCCGGGCACCTCGCCCTCCGCTGACCCGATGACGGCAGCTGCGCCGGGGACGCGGATGGCAGGCCCCGCAGAGGGCGGCGCCGCGGAGCACGGCACGGCCACGCTGGGCAGCGGACCCACGCTCGGCACCGGAACCACCGTGGGCAGCGGGCCCTTGGGGAGCAGCGGGCCGTCCGGCGGTGTGCCGCCGACCCCGCCCGGCTACGTGCCGGCGGATGCGACCGCGCAGATGCCGTTGCACGCGGGCCCCGGGGATTTGCCGCCTGCCCCGCCGCGGCCGGCACCGCCCGGCTACCTGCCACCGCTCGCCCCGCCGGCGGGCGGCTACCGGGCGCCGTTCGCACCGCACGGGCCCTGGGCCGGCAGCGCGGGCCAGGCACCGTACGGGCCGGCGCCGCAGGCCGCCGCGCCGAAGCCGCCCAAGCCGCGGCGCGAGCGTTCCAAGCTCGGCCGGATCACGTTCTTCGCGGTCGTCCTGGTGCTGGGGGTGCTGGCGCTGGCGGACCTGTCCGGCGCGAGCGTGCCCGTCCCGGGGTACTTCGCAGCGGCGCTTGCCACCATCGGCCTCGGCCTGCTGATCGGTACGTGGTTCGGCCGCGCCCGCGGCCTGATCGCGCTGGCTCTGCTCACCACGTTCGGGCTGCTGGTCTCGTCCGGTGCGCAGCAGTGGGGCGGCGATATCGGCAGCAACGTGTACCGCCCGGCGAGCCTGGCCGCCGTGGCTGACCGGTACGACTTCACGGTCGGCGACGCCACGCTGGACCTGCGTGACGTGGACTTCGCGGGGCAGACCCAGCAGACCACGGTGCAGATGAAGTTCGGCCAGCTCCGGGTGCTGCTGCCGGGGAAGGTCGACACCACCGCATCGGTGCATCTCGACCGGGGCCGGGCGCTCGTACTGGGCCACGAGTGGGACGGCGACAACCTCAGTCAGCAGCAGGTCGTCGACCTGGGCCCGGACGGCACGGGCGGCGGCACGCTGAAGCTGGACATCCGGATGAACACGGGCAACGTGGAGGTGACCCGATGAGGCCGCACCGTACCGACGGCGTCTCGCTGAGCTTCGGCCTGATCTTCATCGGGGTGGCCGCCTGGTGGGCGATCTCCCAGGTCGTCACGGTTCGCCTGCCAGGACTGGGCTGGCTGGCCGCGATGGTGCTGATCCTGTTCGGGGTGATCGGGCTGCTGGGTGCGATCCGGTCGGGCCGGCGCACCGAGGTGCAGGCTCCGCCGGTGGCCGCCGAGACCGAGCTGGAGACCCCCGGTGACCTGCCGCCGGGGATGCACGCCGACATCGTCCGGGAACTGCTCGACAACCCCACGGAACGGCTCGACCTGGAACCCAGTCCGGCGGAGCAGCAGGAGCCGCCGCGACGCGACGGGGCGTGACACGCGCCGCCCGCCGCCGCACCCGCGGGTGTGCGCGGCGGGCGGCGCAATATGCTCGTCGGAGTCTGTATGACTTCGCGCGCGAGGAGCCCGAAACTCATGACGCCGTATCCCGCCGTCTCCGTGGCACCCGTGGCCGGCATCGGCCATCGCGCCGCCCGCGCCCTGACCGCCGAGTTCGCCCGGCGCAGCGCCGCCAGCTCGGCGCTCGTGATCGGTGCGGACCACGCGAGCGACGTGGTCGCCGCCGCGCTGGAGTCGCTGCTGCCCGGCGACACCCTGACCCTGGTCCCGGGTGAGCGCACCACCTCGGCGCTGTTGCGTGATCACATCACCGGGCTGGGCAGCTGGATCGCCGACCGCGTACGGATCGTGGAGTCGCTCGCCGAGGCCGAGCCGGCCGACGTGGTGATCGTGGCCGAGCCGCTGACCGGCACCGCCGATGAGGTCCGGGCGCTGCTCGACGGGCTCGGCAAGTACCTCACCGACGGCGCGGTGGTCACGGTGGCGACCCCGGCGGTGCCCGGCCGGACGGGCGGCGCGGCCGCCGAGATGTTCCGGCAGAGCGCGCTGTTCGGGATCGGTTCCGACCTGGTACTGCGTAACCAGCCGCCGATGCGGGTGCACCGGCTGCGCTTCACTCCGGCCGACACCGCGGTCGCCGCGACGCTGGCGCCCGCGTACCGCACGTCGAGCGTGCCGCTCACCCGCACGATGCACATCGACTCGAACGGCGTCGCCGCCGCCGGAATCGCCCTCGGCCTGGCGGCGCTGGCTCGCTCGGCCCGCCCGAAGTCGAAGTGGTGGCTGCTCCCCGCGTTGGCGGCGGCCCCGGTCGCGGCGTTCTTCCGCGACCCGGAGCGGGACGTGCCGGGTGACGCCGACGCGATCGTGGCGGCCAGCGACGGCCGGGTGCTGTCGGTCGAGCGGATCCGCGACGAGCGGTTCGGCGACGGTGAGTTCCTGCGCGTGGCGGTGTTCCTGTCCGTGCTCGACGTGCACGTCAACCGGGTGCCGGTGGCCGGCCGCGTCACGGACTACTTCGTCGAGGACGGCGGGTACGCGAACGCGATGACCGCCGCGGCCGAGCACAACGTGGCCGCGTACACGGTCCTGGACACCGCGCACGGCACGGTGGTGGTGGCGCAGCGTACGGGCCTGATCGCCCGCCGGATCGTGCAGCGCACGCCGGTCGGCTCGCTGGTCGCGCGCGGTGAGCGGCTGGGCCTGATCCGGTTCGGTTCGCGCACCGACGTCTACCTGCCCGCGGACCGCGCTGAGGCGACGGTGGCGGCGGGCGACCGCGTGATCGGCGCCAGCTCGGTCATCGCCCGCTGGCTCTGAGACCCGGAAAGAACGGAGGCCACCCCGGCGAACCGGGGTGGCCTCGTTTCGTTGTCGGTCAGGCCGTGGCGCGGCGGGTGCGCAGCCACAGGACCGGGCCGCTGACCAGGTACGCGGTGACCAGGAAGACGAACGTCAGCCGGGCATCGACCAGCGCGCCGACGATCGGCAGCAGCCACAGCCACGGCGGCAGCTTCACGATCCGGGCGAGCTTCGCGTACGGGAAGCTCGACACCATCGCGAACGCCAGCAGGGCGACCCCGGCGAGCAGCGCGATGCCGGGAATCGGCAGCCCGATGAGCACCGTCAGGGCCAGCACCGCGGCGGCCATGGTGGTCGGTACGCCGCAGAAGAACTTGCCGTCCTTGGGCGAGACGTTGAAGCGGGCCAGCCGGATCGCGGCGCAGCCGGCGACCATGATGCAGGCGATGGCGGCCGCGGCGGTGGGCACCGTGTGCGCCAGGGAGGCGTACACGACGACCGGGGCGGCCAGGCCGAACGAGCACATGTCGGCCAGCGAGTCCATCTGCGCGCCGAACGCGCTGGACACGCCCAGCTTGCGGGCGAGCGCGCCGTCGAGCCCGTCGAAGGCCACGCAGGCGACGAGGCAGCCGGCCGCGAGCCGGGTGTCGCCGTGCATCGCCAGGAAGATCGCCAGCAGGCCGAGGCTCAGGCTGGCCAGGGTGCACGAGTTGACCAGGGCGAAGCGCATGCGGCGGGCGAAGGTCTGCTCGCCGGGCAGCAGTGATGTGTTCTCCGCCTCGGCGGCCGGGGCCTGCGTCGGCAGATGGGCCGCCGGGCTGGGCACGACCCGTCCCCCGTACGGGTACGTGACGGTGTCGGTGCCTGTGTAGATCACCTCGGCCCGGGTGGCGGTAGCCGCCCGGCCTGCGTCGCCGGAGCGGCGTCCGACCCGGACCAGCAGGGCCTGCCGGGCGATCGTTCCGCCCCGGCGCAGCCGGCCTGCCCAACGACGTCCGGCGGGACGGGGACTATCCGTCGTACGACGCCGGCGCCAAGGGGTTCTCGGCACGTGCTCCTCCATCGTGGGATCGGTCACCCGCCTGCTCTGCAGCGGCCGGGTGGGGCCTCGTCCGTCTCTTCGGCTCGTTGGCGGGTTACACCATTGCACAGCCGCCCGGTCTTTGCGAGAGACCGATCGACCGGTTGCGGGCAACGGCGGCCGCCACCTCACTTCTCTTCTCTCGGCGGACGGGCAGGCCCGGGTTCACCGGAGTCCCTGGGCCGATTCTATCGGACCGGTTCAGCCCCGACCTGTCGTACCGCCGACCGTGCGACGTCGGTGAGCGGTAGCCGCTCCGCCTCGGCGAGGCTGAACCAGCCCGCCTCGGCGGTGGATCCACCGGCCGCCTCTGTCACTACGGGTACTGTCGGCGCATCGATCAAAACTCTGAACAGAACCCGGATGACGTGCCAGTCGACGGGCACTCCTTCGGGGCCGAGCGCGGCCGGATCGTACTTGTGGGAGATCGACAGCAGGCCGGTGATCCGGCCGCGCTGTGAGGTCTCCTCGACCAGCTCACGGGCCAGGGCCTGTTCCGGGGTCTCGCCGTGGTCGGTGCCTCCGCCGGGCAGGTGCCAGCGGTCGGCGCCGGGGTATCCGGGCGCGATCCGGGTCAGCAGGATCCGCCCGTCCGGGTCGGTGGCGACCGCGTACGCACCGAAGCGCTGGACCCGGGCCGGCGTGGCCAGCGGCACGTTCTCGTCGCGCGGTGGATCGGAGTCCGCGGGGACGGGCCGGCCGAGCAGCCGGGCGGTCCACGGGTGCACCGGCAAGCCGGTCAGCTCGTCGGCGGTGACCCAGGCCACCGCATCGGTCGTCCCGTCGACCTCGTCCCGCAGGCGCCCCGCGTACGGCTCGACCTCGTAGATCACCCGATCGGTGTGCTCGTACGCCCCGGAGCTGGGCAGACGCACGACATCCGCGGTGACCTCGCGCAGGCGCAGCACCCGCACCGCGAGGCCGGTCTCCTCGGCGAACTCGCGCACCACCGCGTCTTCGGGGTGTTCGCCCTGGTCCACCCCGCCGCCGGGCAGGGACCAGACGCCGGGGAACTCGGAGGCGTCCGAGCCGCGGGCCAGAAGCACCCGGCCGTCGCCGTCGCGCACCAGCCCGTACGCCCCCACCCGTCTGATCCGCACGCCCCTACGTTAGCCGCGCGGCCTTCAGCGCTTCCGCCGTGACTTCCGTGAGCTGGTTCACGGGCAGCTCGGTGACCTGGGCCAGCGGCATCCAGCACGCTTCGGAGGTGGAACCGCCCACATCCTTCACGATCACCTCGGTGGGCGACTCGACCACGACCCGGTAGAACGCGCGCACGCCGTGCCAGTCGATCGGGTAGCCCTCGGGGCCCAGCGAGGCGGCGTCACGGTGGCTGGCGACGCCCAGCAGCTCGACGAGCCGCCCGATCTGGCCGGTCTCCTCGACCAGTTCCCGGATGAGCGCGGTGCCGGGCTGCTCGCCGTAGTCGGTGCCGCCGCCGGGCAGGTGCCAGCAGCCGGCGCCCGGGTATCCGGGGGCGATGCGGGTCAAAAGCAGCCGGTTGCCCGGGTCGGTGGCGATCGCGTACGCCGCGAAGCGCTGCGCGCGGTGCAGCCCGTCCGGGCCGGGGTACGCGTAGAAGGACGGGAAGTCCGGCGCCTCCTCCGGGCGCAGGTCGGCGGACGCGGCACCGAGCCCGAGGGCGGACGCGGTGAACGGGCGCAGCTTCAGGTGCTCCGCCTCCTGCGGGGTGTGCCAGCGCGCCAGGTCGGTGGAGCGCCCGGCCCGGTCGCACAGGGTGCCGCCGCGGACGGACACCTCGTACACGAGGCGGTCGGTGTGGATGGTGACGCCGCGGTGCGGCAGGGAGCGCATGTCCGCGAGGACGTCGCGCAGGCCGGTGACCGCGACGGACAGACCGGTCTCGGCGGCGGTTTCGCGGACGACGGTGTGGTTGGGGTCCTCGCCGTGGTCGACGGCGCCGCCGGGCAGCGACCAGACTCCGGGGGTGCCGGACCGGGAGGAGGCCCGGACCAGAAGGACGCGGCCATCAGGGTCGGTCGCGACGGCATAGGCCGCGATCCTGCGAAGTGGTTCGAGCGCGGGGGTCACGGGCCGGATTCTCCCCGGGTTATGTCACCTGAAATAAAGGTCTGTCGGATTCCTGACAGGGCGATAGCGCTGCGTAGCCGCAGATCAGGGCTGGTTTACCCGCGATCTGCGCTCGCACAGTTACGGTGTGCAACACAATTATGACACCGCTCCGGGGTGCCTCGGCAACGCCAGTTCCGGCGAGTCCAGCCCCATCTGAAAGGCACGCGGCCCGACCCGGAGACGGAAGTCAGGGCCGGGATCGGGGCGGTCACCGAGGCGCGTAAGGCACCGCAGCGCCCACTCTGGGAGGCATGACTGAACCGACTGTCACCTCGTACAAGCAACTGCGCCGAACGACCGACGACCGCGTCTTCGCCGGGGTCTGCGGTGGCCTCGGCCGTTATTTCGGCATCGACCCCGTGGTGGTCCGGGTCGGCTTCGCCGTGCTGGCCATCGTGACCGGCGGCGCGGCGCTGCTGGCCTACCCGGTCATGTGGCTGATCATGCCTGAGGGGCCGCAGCCCGCCGCCCCGGTCTGGCCGAACCCGGCGGACCCTGCCTGGGGTCAGCCCACCACGCCGGTGGCGTGACGGGTCACTCCCACTCGATCGTGCCCGGCGGCTTGCTGGTCACGTCCAGCACCACCCGGTTGACCTCGGGCACCTCGTTCGTGATGCGGGTCGAGATCCGCGCGATGACGTCGTACGGCAGCCGCGACCAGTCCGCGGTCATGGCGTCCTCGCTGGAGACCGGCCGCAGCACGACGGGGTGCCCGTAGGTCCGGCCGTCGCCCTGCACCCCGACGCTGCGCACGTCCGCCAGCAGCACCACCGGGAACTGCCAGACGTCGCGGTCCAGCCCCGAGGCGGTCAGCTCCTCGCGGGCGATCAGGTCGGCGGCGCGCAGGATGTCCAGCCGCTCGCGGTCCACCGCCCCGATGATCCGGATCGCCAGGCCGGGCCCGGGGAACGGGTGGCGCTGCACGATCTCCTCGGGCAGCCCCAGCTCGGCGCCGAGAGCGCGCACCTCGTCCTTGAACAGCGTGCGCAGCGGCTCGACCAACGCGAACTGCAGATCCTCCGGGAGCCCGCCGACGTTGTGGTGGCTCTTGATGTTCGCCGTACCGGTGCCGCCGCCGGACTCCACCACGTCCGGGTACAGGGTGCCCTGCACCAGATACTCCACGTGCCGCTCGGCGTCGACCTCGCGGGCCGCCTGCTCGAAGACGCGGATGAACTCCCGGCCGATGATCTTGCGCTTCTGCTCAGGGTCGGTGACCCCGGCCAGGTGGCCCAGGAACCGGTCGGCCGCGTCGACCACCTTCAACCGGATGCCGGTGGCGGCCACGTAATCCTTCTCGACCTGCTCGGCCTCGCCGGCGCGCAGCAGGCCGTGGTCGACGAAGACACAGGTGAGCTGGTCACCGACCGCCTTGTGCACCAGCGCCGCGGCGACCGCCGAGTCGACGCCGCCGGACAGCCCGCAGATCACCTGCTTGTCGCCCACCCGGGCGCGGATCGCGGCGACCTGCTCCTCGATGATGTTCGTCGGGGTCCAGGTCGGCTCGATGCCCGCGATGTCGTACAGGAAGCGGCGCAACACCTCCTGACCCTGCTCGGTGTGCGCCACCTCGGGGTGGAACTGCACCCCGGCCCGGCGCGCGGCCAGATCCTCGAACGCGGCCACCGGCGCGCCCGGCGACGACGCGGTCACCGCGAACCCGGCCGGGGCGACCGCCACGCTGTCGCCGTGGCTCATCCACACCGGCAGGCCCGGGGGAAGCTCCCGCAGCAGGGTGCCGTTCTGCGTGGTCAGCACCGTACGGCCGTACTCGCGGGCGCCGGTGCGGTCCACCGTCCCGCCGAGCGCCTGGGCCATCGCCTGGAAGCCGTAGCAGATGCCGAACACCGGCACGTCGCTGTCGAACAGCCCCGCGTCGAGGGCGGGGGCGCCCGGCTCGTACACGCTCGACGGGCCGCCCGACAGGATGATCGCGGCCGGATCCTTGGCGAGCATCTCGGCGACCGGCATCGAATGCGGCACGATCTCCGAATACACCCGCGCCTCGCGGACCCGTCGGGCGATCAGCTGGGCGTACTGGGCGCCGAAGTCGACAACGAGAACCGGCCGGGGTGTGCTCATGACGCCTGAGTTTACCGGCGTCAGCGATACCACTTCCGGGCCGGGGCGGAGCGCAGATTGCCGACCGAGTCGTACGCCCGGACCCGCACCGTCATCGACCGGCCGAACTTCCCGGTCTGCACCGTGAACTTGTGCCGGGCCACGGCACCGGGCTTCGCGGTGACGCTACGCGGCACCGCGTACCGCTGGATGACCTTGCCGTCGACCACCAGTTCCATCCGCGCGACCCCGTGCAGATCGGTCGCCTGAGCGGTGACAGTCTTCGTGCCGCGGACGTGCCGGGTACGGTTCGCCGGAGCCTTCGTGATGGTGACCTTCGGTCCGGCGCTGTCCACCGACACGGTCCGGCGCGCGGTCGCGACGTTGCCCGCCCGGTCGAACACCCGCAGCACCAGGTTCGTGGTGCCGTTGCGCGGCGCCGACGGCCACCGCAGCACGTACGGGGCCGCGATGTCCGAGGCCACCACACTGCCGTTGAGCAGCAGCTGGACCCGGCTGACGCCCTGGTCGTCACCGGCGGACGCCCGCACGCCGACCGTGCCACCGACCAACGCGGACGGCGCCGGGGTGCGGAACGCCACGGTCGGAGCGGTCTGGTCCGACAGCGCCGCGAGTGCGGCCGCCGCGTCGACGCGGCCCCAGGCCACCCAGTCCGAGGAGAGCTGCCGGGCCGAGGCACTCAGCACCGTACGGATCTTGACGGGGGTTGGCGCGGGGTCGGTCGAGGCCAGCAGCGCCGCAATGCCCGCGACCAGCGGCGACGCCGACGAAGTACCGCAGAACACCATGATCGCCCGGTCCTTGGCCTGCGACGGGTTGCAGCCGGGCGCGGCGACGTCCACCCAGCCGCCGTAGTTCGACCAGGAGTAACGGGCGTCCTTCGACGTGGAGGCGCCCACCGACAGCACGGCCGGGATCGCCGCCGGGAAGTGCTGCGTCCTGCGGCCGTCGTTGCCCGCGGCCGCCACCACCAGCGCGCCCTTGCTCATCGCGTACGTGACCGCGTCACGCATCAGCTGACTGTCGGCCGTACCGCTGAGGGACAGGTTGATGACGGTGGCGCCGTGGTCGGCCGCCCACCGGATCCCCTGCACGATCTTGCTGTAGTCACCGCTGCCGTCGCGGCCGAGCACCTTGACCGGCAGGATCTTGCAGGTCCAGCACACCCCGGCGATGCCTGTGGCGTCGTCGCCGGCCGCGGCCGCGACCCCCGCCACCATCGTGCCGTGGCCGTTGTCGTCGGCGGCACTGCTGTCGTTGTTGACGAAGTCGTGTCCCGGCAGCACCCGGCCGGCCAGATCGGGGGTCGTGGTGACGCCGGTGTCGACCACGGCGATGATGACGCTGCTGGAGCCGTGGGTGGTGGCCCAGGCCGAGTCGACACCGGTCCGCCTCACCCCCCACTGGTACGTGAACGCGGGATCATTCGGGACGACCGCGTCGGCGTGCGCGACGTGGTCCTGCTCGACGTACCGGACGGCCGGGTCGGTGCGCAGCGCGGCGGTGGCCGCGGCGACCTGGTCGGCGGGCACGTCCACCGAGACCGCGTCGGCCAGCGGGGCGCTCGCGACGACGTCGACCTGCTCGCCGAGCCGCTGCACCACGCCGGTGTCCGTGCTCGCGGCCGTCGCCGCCGTCACCCCGGGGTCACGCAGCCCGACGACCAGCGGTACGGCCGGTTGCACCGGTACGGGTTCCGCGGCGGTCGCCGGGTCGCCCGCCACGATCAGACACCCGGCCACCAGGCACACCGCCATGGCCCCAACGCCAGCCCGCATTCAAACCTCCGCACGAAACGCCGGTCACACGACCTGGCTTCCCCACCGTCGGCGGAGATTCCGGTAGGCGGGGAGCGGATCGGGGGCGATCAGGTAGCGAGCTGCCTCCCGGAGCTGGCCAGCCGCTAGGGGCGCGGCGGCTTGGTCGTGCCGAACAGCCACGCCTGGAACAGCGGGCCCAGGTCGCGGCCACCGGACGCCTGCTGGGCGGCGGCGATGAACTCGTCCGTGGTGACGTTCCCGTCGCGGTGCTGCGCGGCCCACGACTTCAGCAGGCCCGCGAACGCGGCGTCGCCGATCTCGCGGCGCAGCGCGTACAGGGTCATCGCGCCACGCTCGTAGACCGCGGGGTCGAAGATCCCGTCCGGGCCGGGCTTGCCGGTCGGCTCGGACCAGTCGGTGAACTTCGCGTACGTGCCGTCGAAGCTCTGCGCCACCGTGCGCTTGCCCTCGTGCTCCTGCCACAGCCAGTCCGCGTACGTGGCGAAGCCCTCGTTGAGCCAGATGTCCTGCCATCGGTGCAGGGCGAGGCTGTCGCCGTACCACTGGTGGCCGAGCTCGTGTGCGACGACTCCGGTGTCCTCGCTGCCGGAGAAGAACGTGTCGCCGTACACCGGGCGGGTCTGGGTCTCCAGCGCGTAGTCGAGCCGGTCGTCGGCGACCACCACCCCGCCGTTCGCATCGAACGGATACGGCCCGAACTGGCTCGCCAGGAAATCGGTGATCTCGCCGGTACGGGCGATCGACTTCGCCGCCGGACTACCCGCGGGCATCGACTCGGGCACCGCCAGGATCATCGGTTTCCCGGCGTGGGTGGTCGTGGTGATCCGGTACTGTCCGATCACCACGGTCGCCAGGTAGCTGGCCATCGGCGTGTTCTCCGCCCAGGCCCAGGTGGTCCAGCCGGCTGTGCTGGCCCGCCGCCCCGGCACCCCGTTGCTGAGCACCTCCAGCCCGTCGGGCACGGTCATGGCGAGCCGGAACGTCGCCTTGTCCGACGGGTGGTCGTTCACCGGGAACCAGGTGCTGGCGGACTCGGGCTGACCCAGCGCGAACGCGCCGTCGTCGGTACGGAACCAGCCACCCTTGCCGAGCGCCTCGTTGTTGAGCGGCTCGGGCACCCCGCCGTACCGCACCACGACGGTGAACGGGCGGCCCTGCACGATGCCGGCGGCCGGGGTGACCACGAGTTCGTTGCCCTCCGCCCGGCTGGTGGCGGGCCGCCCGTCCACGCGCACCTCGGACGCGGCCAGGTGGGCCAGGTCGAGGTTGAAGCGGGACAGATCCTGCGTCGCGGTCGCCGTGATCGTGGCGGTGCCGGCCAGCTTCCCGGTGGCTGGGTCGAAGCGCAGCGCGAGATCGTAGCCGGCGACGTCGTACCCGCCGTTGCCGTACGTCGGGAAGTACGGGTCACCGGCGCCGGCCGCACCCGGGGTGAAATGCGGCGCCCGCTGCGACGCGGGGGCCGACGGGCGATCGGTGGTCGAGTCGCGCCCCGCCGTACAGCCACCGACGGCAAGCGTCGCCACGAGACCGGCGCACACGACCCACTTCACGGACAGCTCCCCCATGATCCGAGGGTATGGGCTCGGCTCAGCGGTCGAGGACCAGGGCGACTTTCTGGAACTCCTTGACGTCGCGGTACCCGCACTTCGCCATGGCCCGCCGCAGCCCGCCGAACAGGTTGAGCTGGCCGTCCGGGCGGTCGGCCGGGCCGTACAGGATCTCCTCCAGCGTGCCGTCCGGCTCGCCCGCGATGCAGAACCCGCCGCGGGGCAGGTTGGGGTGGCTGGCGGCGGAGTGCCACCACGCCCCGCCGGCCGGGGCTCCCTCGGCCAGCGACAGCGGCTCGCCGAGCATGACCGCGTCCGCCCCGCAACCGATCGCCTTGGCGATGTCGCCCGACGTGGAGATGCCGCCGTCCGCGATCAGGTGCACGTACCGGCCGCCGGTCTCGTCGAGGTAGTCGCGGCGGGCCGCGGCGGCGTCCGCGATCGCGGTCGCCATCGGCACCCGGATGCCGAGCACGGTGTCCGTCGTCGACCACTCGTCCGCGCCGACGCCCACGATCACGCCGGCCGCCCCCGTACGCATGAGGTGCAGCGCGGTCTTGTAGTCGGTGCAGCCGCCGACGATGACCGGCAGGTCGAGGTCGGCGATGAACTCCTTCAGATTGAGCGGCTCGTCCGTGGTGGACACGTGCTCCGCGGACACCAGCGTGCCCTGGATGACGAGCAGGTCGACGCCGGCGTCCAGGACGACCGGGGCGAGCGCGAGCGTGTGCTGCGGCGACACGCGCACGGCGACGGTCACGCCGCCCTCGCGCATGGCGCGGACCCGCTCGGCGATCAGGTCGGGGCGGATCGGCTCCGCGTACACCTCCTGCAGACGCCGGGTGGCGTCCGCGTCCGCGTCGAGCGCGGCCAGCTCCTCAAGGATCTTGGTGGGGTCCTCGTACCGGGTCCACAGCCCCTCGGCGTTGAGAACGCCCAGGCCGCCGAGGCGGCCCAGGGCGATCGCCGATTCCGGGCTCATGGTGGCGTCGGACGGGTGCGCGACGCAGGGAATCTTGAACGGGTACGCGTCGACCCGCCATTCCGTGGACACGTCGTCGACGTCGCGGGTGCGCCGGCTGGGCACGATCGCGATGTCGTCGAGGTGGTAGCCGCGCTGCGCGGTCTTCCCGAGGCCGATCTCCACGACGTCACGCATGTCTGTTCTGTTCCCTCAGCGAGAGTGGTAGTTGGGTGCCTCGACGGTCATCTGGATGTCGTGCGGGTGGCTCTCCTTGAGCCCGGCCGCGGTGATCCGGATGAGCTGCCCGCGCTGCTGCAGGTCGGGGATGGTCTCGGCGCCGACGTAACCCATGGCCGCGCGCAGGCCACCGATGAGCTGGTGCGCCACCCGCGACAGCGGGCCACGGTAGGGCACCTGACCCTCGACGCCCTCGGGGACCAGCTTGTCCTCGTTGACGTCCTGCTGGAAGTAGCGGTCCTTGGAATACGACTTGCCCTGCCCGCGCGACTGCATCGCGCCGAGCGAGCCCATCCCCCGGTACTGCTTGTACTGCTTGCCGTTGATGAAGATCAGATCGCCGGGGCTCTCCTCGCACCCGGCCAGCAGGCTGCCGAGCATGACCGTCTCGGCCCCCGCCACGATCGCCTTGGCGATGTCCCCGGAGTACTGCACGCCGCCGTCCGCGATGACCGGCACCCCGGCCGGGACGCACGCGCGGGCAGCCTCCATGATCGCGGTGATCTGGGGCACGCCGACACCCGCGACCACCCGGGTGGTGCAGATCGCGCCGGGACCCACCCCGACCTTGACCGCATCGGCGCCCGCGTCGACGAGGGCCTTGGCCCCCGCGTACGTGGCGATGTTGCCGCCCACGACGTCGACCGTGGTGTCCCGCTTGACCCGGGCCACCATCTCCAGCACCGCCCGCTGGTGGCCGTGCGCGGTGTCGACGATGACGACGTCGACGCCCGCGTCCACCAGCGCCCGGGCCCGCTTGTACGCGTCCTCACCCACGCCGACGGCCGCGGCCACGCGCAGGCGGCCCTGCGGGTCCTTGGTGGCGTTCGGGTACTGCTCGCTCTTGGTGAAGTCCTTGACCGTGATCAGACCCCGCAGGTGGCCCGCGCCGTCCACCAGCGGAAGCTTTTCGATCTTGTGTTGCTGCAGCAACGCCAGCGCCTCGTCCTTGCTGACCCCTACCGGCGCGGTGACCAGCGGCATCTTGGTCATGACGTCGCGGACCTTGGCCGAGTGGTCGGTGACGAACCGCATGTCACGGTTGGTGACGATGCCGACCAGGGTGCCCTCGCCGTCGACCACCGGAGCGCCGGAGATGCGGTACCGGCCGCAGAGCGCGTCGACCTCGGTCAGGGTGTCGTCGGGGCTGCAGGTGACCGGATTGGTGATCATGCCGGACTCCGACCGCTTCACCAGGTCGACCTGCATCGCCTGGTCCTCCAGCGAGAGGTTGCGGTGCAGCACGCCGATGCCGCCCTGGCGGGCCATGGCAATCGCCATCCGCGCCTCGGTGACCGTGTCCATGGCGCTGGACAGCAGCGGGATCGACAACTCGACGTTGCGCGTCAGGCGGGTGATCGTGTTGACCCGGCTCGGCACGACGTCGGACTCGCCGGGCTGCAGCAGCACATCGTCGAAGGTGAGTCCCAGAGGCACGGTGCGGGCGGAGTCTGTGTCCACGAATGATCCCCGGTGGTGGTCGGCGGTGGTGGAAGGCTCCATCCTACCCATGCAGGGTGCCCGCCCTTCTCCCCGGACAGCCCGTGCGGCCCACCACACAGCGCCCCGGACTAGGTACGGTGAACAGGTGCAGGAAGAACCGATCGACCCGTTCAACGGGGACCCCGCCGACCCTTCCGCGGGCCTCGACGACCTCACCGAGGACGCCGACAACGACCCGCTGACCGAGTCCGAGCGCCAGGACGTCCTCGAGGACCTCTCCGACCTGGAGATCTACCAGGCGCTGCTGAGTCCGACGGGCATCCGCGGGCTGGTCATCGAGTGTGAGGACTGCCACGAGCCGCACTACTTCGACTGGGACCTGCTCCGCGGCAACCTGCGCCACCTGCTGAGCAGCGGCCGCCCCCGGGTGCACGAGCCCGCGTACGACCCGGACCCGGACCACTACGTCACCTGGGAATATGCCCGCGGCTACGCCGACGGGGTACACGACACCCTCACCGAAGGTACGGACGAGGAGAGTTGAGCTGGCTGGCTCCGCTTCGCTCCGCAGGCGATCGCCTTGTTCACCGCTGAGTTGTGGCCCGAAAGGGCGACTGCACACTTCGCAGCCACCCTTTCGGGCCACAACTCAGCGGCGGCGATCGCGGGTGGGGTCTTGCGGTGACCCGTGCCTGCCCGGCTCTCGGTTTTTGGGTGGTCAGGCGACCAGGCCGGCGCGGAAGCCGGCGGCTACCGCGTGGGCGCGGTCGCGGGCGCCCAGTTTGCGGAACAGGCGGCGAGCGTGGGTCTTGACCGTGTCTTCGGAGACGAACAGTTCGCGTCCGATCTCCGCGTTGCTCTTGCCGTCGGCCATGCCACGCAGGACCTGCAGCTCACGCTCCGTCAGGGTGAGCCGCCGACCGGCGGGCGCCGCCTCGGCGACCCCGACCGGCGAGCCCTCGTTGGCGGGCCAGGCCGCGGGCCGGCCGGTGGCCGGGTCCAGCGGGACGTCGCCGCGCTGCACGGGCACCATCGGCGAGTTCGGCAGCATCGCGGGGACGGGGCCCCCGTTGCCGGCGCCCATGCCCAGCCCTTCGCGATGCAGGCCGCGCGCCTGGGCCGAATTGTTGTTGCGGGCGGCACCCGCGACCGTTGCCGGCTGGACGTTCGCACTGTTGATCGGCATGCCGCCCTGCGGCCGTACCGGCAGCAGGAGCAGCAGCAGCGCCTTTGCCACCACGCTGACCAGGTCGTGCTCGACGCCGCGAATGACACCCCGGGCACCGGCGGCGACGGCCGCCGCGGCGACCCGCGGGTCTTCGGCGCCGAACAGCACGACCTGCGCCGCGGGCGCACGGGCGAGCACCCGCCGGGTGAAGCCCACGCTGTCGGGGCGGGTCACGGCGGTATCGGCCAGGACGATCTCTGCGGGCCGCTCGGCCAAACGGATCATGGCCTCGGTCTCACTGACGGCGGTCCGGACGACCCCGGTCATGCCGAGCCGGGCCGCGGTGGACGCGACGGTCTGAGCCGCCAGCGGGGTTCGGACGCACACGAGGACGGTACGCACAGTGATCCTCCTTCTCTCTCAGAGGAGATCACGCAACGGCCGCAGCATTACGCGCTTTAGATGGAAAAAACGGGAAAGATCCCCATGGCTTGCGGCAGCGATGGGATACGGCTGGAGGACACATCGACACGATGGGTGTGAGCCGGGCACCCCCGGGGTACACCCGCGGCAGGCCGGTGGCCGGCCCTGAAACGACCACACTCCGCGGTGCCGCGCGGGAGGAGGGTGTTGATGTCGAACCTTCGCAGACTGCCCGGACCCATCGCCGATCGGTGGGACTGGCAGCGGCTCGGCCGGTGCCGGGGGCGCGACAGCGCCCAGTTCTTCCACCCCGACGGCGAGCGCGGATCGTCGCGCAACCGCCGGGAGGTCAACGCCAAGGCGGTGTGCCGGACGTGCCCGGTCCGGGCCGAGTGCGCGGCCCACGCCCTGGCGGTTCGCGAACCGTACGGGGTCTGGGGAGGTTTCAGCGAGACAGAACGGCTGCGCCTGCTCGCGATCGGCTGGGAGGACCTGGCCGACCGCCATCACGGACGGGTCGACCTTGCTCGGCTCGAGGCGCGCCTCGGCCCCCACAAGACCGCCGTGCCGACACAGCGGCGGGTGACCGCGGCCTGACGGCGTTCGACGATCCGGGGGGTCTCGGCACAGTTCGCGACGCGGCTCCGGGACAGGGGCCGCGCCGACGCGTTCAGCGGCTCTTCAACCGCATCGGCTGACATGCAAGGCACCGTACGAGCGAATTCGGGGGCGGAGGCGGACGCAAAGTGCGTCTTTCGGGTTACTGGACGGCGAGGGTCACCGTGTGCCAGCCCGTGGCGCCGTCCGGCTCCGGCGGCGCCGGTGTGCCCGGCTGAGTCGCACCGGTGGTGTCGGTGGCCCGTACCCGCAACGTGTGCCGGCCCGGAGTGGCCGTCCAGGGCAGGAACCACTGCCGCCAGGTGTCCGCCGACACCGTCTCGGCGAGCGTGGCGGTCTGCCACGGTCCCCCGTCGACCTGCACCTCGACCTTGGCGATGCCGCGATGCTGGGCCCACGCCACGCCCGCCACGACGATCTGCCCGGCCGGACGTTTCGCCCCGTCGCGCGGGGTGTCGATGCGCGACTGGGTCTTGATCGGTGCCTGCTGCGCCCACCCGCGCGGCACCCAGTACGCGTCGAAGTCCGCGAACCGGGTCAGCTCCAGCTCCGTCACCCACTTGCAGGCCGACACGTAGCCGTACAGGCCGGGGACCACCAGACGGACCGGGAAGCCGTGCTCGACCGGCAGCGGGCGCCCGTTCATGCCGATCGCGAGCAGCGCGTCGCGGCCGTCGCGCAGGATCGCGGTGGGGCTGCCGCAGGTCCACCCGTCCACCGAACGCTGCACCACCTGGTCGGCGTCCGGCAGCGGATCCGCCTCGTCGAGCAGGGCCTTGACCGGGGTACCCAGCCAGCGGGCATTGCCGATCAGCTCACCGCCGACCTCATTGGAGACGCACGCCAGCGTCACGTACCGCTCGATCATCGGGCGGCGCAGCAGATCTTCCCAGCTCAAGGTGATCGGGTTGCGCACCATCCCGTGCACCCGCAGCTGCCACGTCGCCGGGTCGACCTGCGGCGGGTACAGCGCGGTGTCGATCCGGTAGAAATCCCCGTTCGTCGACACGTACGGCGTGACGCCGCGAACCTGCGCGCCCGCCGGCACCGGCCGGGCGGGCGACACCGGCGCGGGCAGGACCACGGCTTTGCGGGCCTGGGTCACCGCGCGGCGGCCGGTCAGCAGCCGCCCCGCGACACCACTGACCACGGCGGCCCCGGCCGCGATACCCAGCCCTTGCAGGAACCGTCGCCGCCCCGCCCACGGCTGCGCCGGGGGGTGATCCGGTCGACGGGTCAGTCGCGCCAAGCCCGCATCCGCCGTGGCCGGGGCCGCATCCGCCGCATCTTCATCCGACCGTGCCGGGCCCGCGTCCGGCGGAGGCGGGGCCGCATCCGCCACGGACGGGGCCGCATCCGGCGGAGGCGGAGCCGCATCCGCCAGAGACGGGGCCGCGTCCGGCGGAGGCGGAGCCGCATCCGGCAAAGACGGGGCCGCATCCGGCGGAGGCGGAATCGGCGAGGGACCCGCATCCGCCGGAGCGCCATCCGTCGCGCGGGCCAGCAGCAGGCGCAGCACCACCGCGGCCACGGCTGCGCCGACCAGGGCGGGCAGGGCCGCGCCGGGGCCGGCGTCGTGCCGGGTCACCGCGGCGGCCGCGCCGATCACCCCGAACAGGGCGATCCCGGCCAGCGCCGCCCGCCACGACCGCAGCGCCAGCACGCCCACCCCGAACGCGTACGCCCCCAGCAGCAGCGCCGTACCCGTGATCAGGGCGGTCTTGTCGTGCACGCCGAAGATCGCGACGCCGGCGTTCTTGACCGGGGCCGGCACGTTGTCGACGACGACCCCGCCGACGGCCAACAGCGGCGCGGACAGTGGCCCGGTGACGACCGCAACGACCTCGGCGACGCCGAGGGCGACCGCGGCCGCCGCAACACCGGCCAGTCCGGCCCGTACGGAGAGTTTCACTCCCCTATCCTGCTCCGGCCCTGGCGAACCATGGTCTTACGTGCCGGTGACATGTCCGCAGGAACCGGGCACGAAAAAGGCGCGCCGGGAAAGCCGGCGCGCCTTTTCTGAAACGATTCCGGTCAGAAGCCCGGGCCGTGCTGGTGGCCGTGGCCGTGCCCGTGGCCACCCGCCGCGGCGGGCTCCGGGGCCTTGGGCTTCTCCACCACGAGGCTTTCCGTGGTGAGCAGCAGGCCGGCGATCGAGACGGCGTTGGAGACCGCGTTGCGGGTCACCTTCACCGGGTCGATGATGCCGGTCGCGGCCAGGTCGACGTACGTGTCCTTGGCCGCGTCGAGGCCGTGGCCCCAGCCGAGGCCGCTCACCTTGCCGACCACGACGTAGCCGTCGTGGCCCGCGTTCTGCGCGATCCAGCGCAGCGGCTCGACGAGCGCCTTGCGGACGATCACCACGCCGCTGGCCTCCTCGCCGGACAGGCCGAGGTCACCGTCGAGCACCGAGGTGATCTGCGTGAGCGCGGCGCCGCCGCCGGGGACGGTGCCCTCCTCGACCGCTGCCTTGGTCGCCGCGATGGCGTCCTCGATGCGGTGCTTGCGCTCCTTCATCTCGACCTCGGTGGCGGCACCGACCTTGATGACCGCAACACCGCCGGACAGCTTGGCCAGCCGCTCGGACAGCTTCTCCTTGTCCCAGTCGGAGTCCGACGCCTCGATCTCCTTGCGGATCTGCGCGACGCGGTCCTCCACCTCGGACTTCTGGCCGCCGCCGTCGACGATCGTGGTGTTCTCCTTGTCGACCACGACGCGCCGGGCGGTGCCCAGCATCTCCAGGGTGACCTGGTCCAGCTTGTACCCCAGCTCGGGGGCGACGAGCTCACCGCCGGTGGCGATCGCCAGGTCCTGCAGCATCGCCTTGCGCCGGTCGCCGAAGCCGGGGGCCTTGACGGCCACGACCTTGACGGTCTTGCGCAGCGCGTTGACGACCAGGGTGGACAGTGCCTGACCCTCGACGTCCTCGGCGATGATGAGCAGCGGCTTGCCGGCCTGGACGACCTTCTCCAGCAGCGGCAGAAGCTCCTCGATGCTGGAGATCTTCTGCGTGCTGATGAGCAGGTACGCGTCCTCCAGGACGGCTTCCTGCGCCTCGGCGTCGGTCACGAAGTTCGGCGAGATGAAGCCCTTGTCGAACTGCAGACCCTCGGTGACCTCCAGCTCGGTGCTCAGCGCCGAGCCTTCCTCCACCGTGATGACGCCGTCGCGGCCGACGCGGTCCATCGCCTGCGCGATGAGCTCGCCGATCGTGGCGTCCTGCGCGGAGATGGTGGCCACGTTCGCGATGGCCTGGTGGTCGGCGACCGCCACGGCCTTGTCGAGCAGGGCCTTGGAGACCGCCTCGGCGGCAGCGTCCATGCCGCGCTTGAGCGCGATCGGGTTGGCACCCGCGGTCACGTTGCGCAGGCCCTCGCGGACGAGTGCCTGGGCGAGCACGGTCGCCGTGGTGGTCCCGTCGCCGGCGACGTCGTTGGTCTTGGTCGCCACCTCCTTGACCAGCTGGGCGCCGAGGTTCTCGTACGGGTCGGTGAGCTCGATCTCCTTGGCGATGGTGACGCCGTCGTTGGTGATCGTGGGCGCGCCGAACTTCTTGTCGAGGACGACGTTGCGGCCCCTCGGGCCCAGGGTGACCTTGACCGTGTCGGCGAGCGCGTTGACGCCGTGCTCCAGCAGGTGCCGGGCGTCGTCAGAGAAACTGAGGATCTTCGCCATGTAGTGGTCCCTTCACGCACCACCGCCTCGGTCCGGCACACCGGACCGAGGCGGTCAGCACTGTCAGTAGGTCACTTCTCGATGACCGCGAGGACGTCGCGGGCGGAGAGCACCAGGTACTCCTCGCCGGCGTACTTGACCTCGGTGCCGCCGTACTTCGAGTACAGGACCGTCTCGCCGACCTTGACGTCAACCGGGATGCGGTTGCCCTTGTCGTCGATGCGGCCGGGGCCGACAGCGAGGACGGTGCCCTCCTGCGGCTTCTCCTTGGCGGTGTCGGGGATCACGATGCCCGACGCCGTGGTCGTCTCAGCCTCGTTCGCCTGGACCACGATGCGGTCCTCGAGCGGCTTGATCGCAACCTTGGTCGCGGTAGTCACGGGCATACCCTCCTGGGGTACTTGGTGTCGTCGCCGGCCAGGTGGCCGGCCGGATGCCTCATGCCACCGGGCGGGGCCGTCGTCGCGGGTGCCGGTCCGCCTGGCGCTCGTCGCGCGGCCCCGGCGGGTCCGCACGGCTGGCACCCTCGTAGTGAGAGTGCTAATCGGAGATTATGCCGGTACTGGCACTCCGTCAAGGAGAGTGCCAACACGCCGTACCCGCGAGAATGACTCCCCGTGGACCTGGAACTGCTGGCAACACTGCGTACCGCCGAGGGGTCGGCCGCGCTCGCGGCCGCCGACGAGGTGTCCGGCGCCGACCCACTGGCCGCCGCCGCTCGGCTGCGCGCCCGCGGCGTGCCGCCGCCGCTGGCCGCCGCCGCGCTCACCCAGACCGACCTGCGGCGCCGGGCGGCCGGCAAGTTCGGCGCGGCGGCCGCCACCATGTTCTTCACCCGGGCCGGGCTGGAGCAGGCCACCCGGGCGGTCATCGCGGACCGGCGGGCGGCCCGCCTGCGCGCCGCGGGCGTCACCACCCTGGCCGATCTGGGCTGCGGGCTGGGCGCGGACGCGCTGGCCGCGGCCCGCGCCGGCATCCGGGTGTACGCGGTCGACGCCGACCCGCTGACCGCCGCACTGGCCGCGGCGAACGCCGCAACCACCGGGCTGGACGACCTGATCACGGTGACGTGCGCCGACGCGACAACCGTGGACCTGGCGGGCGTCGACGCGGTCTTCGCCGACCCCGCCCGGCGCACCGGCCGGGGCCGCGCCCTGCACCCCGACTCCTGGTCGCCGCCGTGGGATTTCGTCGCCGGGTTGCCGGCGCGGGTGCCACGTACCGTCCTGAAGCTGGCGCCCGGCATCGACCACGCGCTGCTGCCGCCCGGCGCCGAGGGCGAGTGGGTCAGCGTCGACGGCGACCTCGTCGAGGCCGCGTTCTGGTGCGGGCCGCTCGCGGCGGCGCCGCGCCGGGCGACCGTGCTGCGGGGTACGGAGACGTTCACGCTGACCGGCAGCGGGGACGCGGCCGCCGCGGTCGGCGGAGTCGGGTCGTACCTGTACGACCCGGACCCGGCGGTGGTCCGGGCCCATCTGGTCGCGGAGTTCGCGGCCGGGATCGGCGGGCGGATCGCCGACCCGCAGATCGCGTACGTGTACACCGACGACCCGGTCGACACGCCGCTCGGGCGGCGGCTGGCGGTGACCGACGTGCTGCCGTTCTCGCTGAAGCGGCTGCGGGCCCTGCTGCGCGAACGGGGCGTCGGGCGGCTGGAGATCCGCAAGCGGGGGTCGGCGCTGGAGCCCGAGCGGCTGCGCCACGATCTGCGTCTGTCCGGCCCGCACGCGGCGTCCCTTGTGCTGACCCGGATCGCCAACGCCCCCACCGCTTTGCTCTGCGCGCCGTGATCACAAGGGACACAGCGGACACCGTGGGGCTCCACCATGGAGACACTGTCGGGAGCTAGCCTTCGCGCGTGGCGAAGAAGAGCGCGGGCACCCCGGCGACGGCACTGCTGAGCGCCGAGGGGGTGGCGTACGAGCTGCACCCGTACGAGGTCGCGCCGGACGCGCCGAACTACGGCGCCCTGGTGGCCGAGGCCCTGGGCGTCGACCCGCGGCGGGTGTTCAAGACGCTGGTCGCCGAGGTCGACGGGGCGTTGACCGTGGCCGTGGTGCCGGTGACCGGCGACCTGGACCTCAAGGCTCTGGCCGCCGCGGTCGGTGGCAAGCGCGCCGCGCTGGCGGACCGCGCCGCGGCGGAGCGCAGCACGGGCTACGTACGCGGTGGCATCAGCCCGCTGGGTCAGCGGCGCCGCCTGCCCACGGTGGTCGACGACTCGGCTCTGGACCTTGATCAGATGGTTATCTCCGCGGGCCGCCGCGGACTTCAAGTTTCGCTCAACCCCGCCGATCTGGTCCGGCTGACTGGCGCGACAGTCGCGGCAATCAGGGCCTGAACTACACATAACGACCGGGAGCAAGGTTCCGTTACGACACCGTTACCGCATAACCCCGCTCATTTACCCGAGATGGGGCAAGTTGGAAACCGCAGGTGACTTAGCGTCGCGGTGCAGGGCAATTTGAGTGGTTGACAAGGCCGGGAGCGCATCACCGGGATGCCGCGAGAGAGCGTGTCACAGGCGCGTTGCCGGATTGTTATCGCGAACAACAAAATCGAGCCGCGTACCACCTTGTGCGATGCGGCACAGCGGGAATACGTTGCCCGACACAACAAACCGGCTCCTGATCCACAGCGTCTCGGGGAGCGACACTCCCGGCAGCGCACACCACACAGTCCGAGAAGCCTCGGATCACCCCGAAAGGAACACAGGAATGCGTAAGGGACTGTTCGCTCTTGCCGCCGTGGGCCTGCTGGCCACCGGCAGCATGGCTGCCTGCAGCAAGGACAAGACTTCGGACAACACCGGCAGCGGCACCGGCACCTCGTCGGTCGGCAAGGTGGGCGTGATCCTGCCCGACACCGCCAGCTCGCAGCGGTGGGGCACCGACGACCCCAAGTACCTGAAGGCGGCGTTCGACGCGGCCGGCGTACAGGCTGACATCCAGAACGCCCAGGGTGACAAGAGCCAGTTCCAGACCATCGCCGACGGCATGATCTCGAGCGGCGTCAAGGTCCTGATGATCGTCAACCTGGACTCCGGTACCGGTAAGGCCGTGCTCGACAAGGCCAAGGCCGCGGGTATCGCCACCATCGACTACGACCGCCTCACGCTCAACGGTGGCGCGAACTACTACGTCAGCTTCGACAACGTGAAGGTCGGCGAGCTGCAGGGCAAGGGCCTCATCGACTGCCTGACCGCCAAGAAGTACACCAAGCCGGTGGTCGCCGAGCTGAACGGTTCCCCGACCGACAACAACGCCACGCTGTTCGCGCAGGGCTACAACTCGCAGCTCGACCCGAAGTACGCCTCGGGCGAGTACACCAAGGGCCCGAACCAGTCCGTTCCGGACTGGGACAACGCTCAGGCCGGCACGATCTTCGAGCAGATGCTCACCCAGAACAAGAACATCAAGGGTGTGCTCGCCGCCAACGACGGCCTCGGCAACGCGGCCATCCAGGTGCTCAAGAAGAACAAGCTGAACGGCCAGGTCCCGGTCACCGGCCAGGACGCCACCGTGCAGGGCCTGCAGAACATCCTCGCGGGCGACCAGTGCATGACCGTCTACAAGGCCATCAAGCAGGAGGCCGACGCGGCTGCCGCGCTCGCCATCTCGCTGGCCAAGGGTGAGAAGCCGACCACCGCCACCGGCACGACGACCGACCCGGAGTCGAAGGCCGCCGTCCCGTCCGTGCTGCTGACCCCGAAGTCCATCGTCAAGGACAACGTCAAGGACGTCGTCGCGGACGGCTTCGTGACCAAGGAGCAGCTCTGCACCGGCGAGTACGCCAAGATGTGCACCGAAGCGGGCATCAGCTGACCTGCTGAAGCGCAGCTCGGGCTCGACCCGAACGGCTGACGACGGCGCCGCTCACGCCCACCAGCGTGGGCGGCGCCGGGCGTCGCTCCCACCCCCTGGAGCGCACCGCCAGGCGCACCACCCCGCACCCGGTCACCCAGCGAAGGAGAACCACCCGTGGCCGCGACACCTCTTCTGGAGCTGCGCGGAGTCGACAAGAGTTTCGGCCCCGTACAGGTCCTGCACGACGTCGCCTTGAACGTCTATCCCGGCGAGGTCACCGCACTCGTCGGCGACAACGGCGCCGGCAAGTCGACGATGGTCAAATGCATCAGCGGCATCTACTCGATCGATGCGGGATCGGTGCTCTTCGACGGCAAGGAAGTAGCGATCCACAGCCCCCGCGACGCATCGGCGCTGGGCATCGAGGTCGTGTACCAGGACCTTGCGCTCTGCGACAATCTGGACATCGTCCAGAACATGTTCCTGGGGCGGGAGAAGAAGAGGGGCGTCGTCCTGGACGAGCCCACGATGGAGGAGATGGCCGGCCAGACCCTCAAGAGCCTCTCCGTCCGTACGGTGAAGTCGCTGCGCCAGCACGTCTCCAGCCTCTCCGGTGGCCAGCGGCAGACCGTGGCCATCGCCAAGGCCGTGCTGTGGAACAGCAAGGTCGTCATCCTGGACGAGCCGACCGCCGCCCTCGGCGTCGCGCAGACCGCCCAGGTGCTGGAGCTGGTCCGGCGGCTCGCCGACAACGGCCTCGGCGTCGTGCTCATCTCGCACAACATGAACGACGTCTTCGCGGTCGCCGACCGGATCGCCGCGCTGTACCTCGGCCGGATGGCGGCCCAGGTCAAGACCACCGACGTGACCCACTCCCAGGTTGTCGAACTGATCACCGCCGGGCGCAGCGGCAACATCGGCCTGCCGCCCGAGAAGCCCTCCGACTTCGTCGACATCACGCCGGGAGACGACCGATGAGCACAAGCACCACCACGACGAACACGGGTGGCATCCAGGTCGTCCAACCCACCGTGGGTAGTCATCTCACGAGCTACTGGCAGCGGGTCCGCGGCGGCGACATCGGCAGCCTGGCCGCCGTCCTCGGCCTGATCGTCCTCGTAGTGATCTTCGGCTTCGCCCGGCCGGACACGTTCCTCAGTGCACTGAACTTCGGAAACCTCTTCTCCCAGGGCGCCGCGGTCATCTTCATCTCGATGGGCCTGGTCTTCGTCCTGTTGCTCGGCGAGATCGACCTGTCCGCGGGTTACACCAGCGGCGTGTGCGGTGCGGTCATGGCCGTGCTGCTCACCAACCACGGGTGGAGCTGGTACACCGCCATCCCGGCCGCGCTGATCACCGGCGTGGTCATCGGCTCGGTGCTCGGCTTCCTGGTGGCGAAGGTCGGCATCCCGTCGTTCGTCGTCACGTTGGCCGCCTTCCTCGCGTTCCAGGGCGTGCTGCTGCTGCTGCTCGGCGGCGGCACGAACATCTCGATCCACGACTCGTTCGTGCTGGCGCTGGCCAACAAGAACATGTCGGTCGCGACGAGCTGGATCCTGGCGATCGTCGCGGTGGGCGGCTACGCCGCCGCGCAGCTCATCAAGGTCCGCGGTCGCGCGGCCCGCGGGCTGGTCCACGACCCGATGGGCATCGTGTTCGCCCGCGTCGTCGGCGTCGGCGTCCTGGTGTTCGTGGGGACCTACTTCCTCACCCTGGAGCGGGCCATCAACCCGGCCATCAACTCGCTCAAGGGTGTGCCGATCGTCGTACCGATCATCGCGGTGGCGGCCATCTTCTGGACCTTCGTCCTGGGCCGCACCACCTACGGCCGGCACGTGTACGCGGTCGGCGGCAACACCGAGGCAGCCCGCCGCGCCGGTATCCCGGTCGACCGGATCCGGATCTCGGTCTTCATGATCGGCTCGTTCATGGCGGCGGTCGGCGGCATCATCGCCGCCAGCCGGGCCAGCTCGGTCGACCCGAAGTCCGGCGGTAGCGACGTCCTGCTGTACTCGGTCGCCGCAGCCGTCATCGGCGGCACCAGCCTCTTCGGCGGCAAGGGCCGGATCATCGACGCCGTGCTCGGTGGCGCGGTCATCGCGGTCATCGGCAACGGTATGGGCCTGATGAACTTCAGCCCCGGCACCAAGTTCATCTTCACCGGCCTGGTGCTGCTCGCCGCCGCCGGCGTCGATGCGCTGTCCCGGCGCAGAGCGGCCGCCACCGGCAACCGATGAAAACCATCCTGGGTACGGGGACGGCACGCTGATGCGGGCCGGCCCCAGCCAGGAGGAGGTCCGCCGGCACAACCTCGGAACCCTGCTGCGGTACGTGCACGTGCACGGCGCCACCTCCCGGGCGGAACTCACCAGCCGGCTCGGGCTCAACCGCAGCACCATCGGCGCCCTCACCGCAGAACTGGCCACGGCCGGCCTGATCAGTGAGGAAGCTCCGCGCGAAACCGGCCGGGCCGGACGACCCTCGCTTGTCGTCCGGCCCGAGTCGTCGCGGGTCTACGCGTACGCAATCAGCATCGAGGTGGACCGCATCCGCGCGGCCCGCGTCGGCCTCGGCGGCCACATCATGGACCGCCGCGAGGCCGACCGGCCGCGCGGCATGCAGGTCATCGACGCGGTCCAGCCGCTCGCCGGTTTCATCCGCGACATGCACCGCAGCGTCGGCGACGACGCCCGCTGCGTCGGCGGCGGCATGGCCATCGCCGGGATGGTGCGGCGCGCCGACGGCGTCGTCCGCCTCGCCCCGACGATCGGGTGGGTCGACGAGAACGTCTCCGGCGCGCTCAGCGCCGAACTCGGCGGCGAACTGAGCAGTGAGCTCGGCAGCGGGCTGGGCGACGGCGACCCCGGCGACGCCGGACTGTTCCTGGTCGGCAACGTCGCGGACGTGTCCGCGCTGGTGGAGCACAGCCGCGGCGCCGCCGTCGGCTGCGACAACGTCATCTATCTGTACGGCGACGTGGGCATCGGCGGCGGCATCATCGCGGGCGGCAGACGGGTCAGCGGGCACGGCGGCTACGGCGGCGAGGTCGGCCACATGGTCGTCAACCCGCAGGGCCACCCGTGCAGCTGCGGGTCGCGCGGCTGCTGGGAGACCGAAATCGGCGAGTACGCCCTGCTGCGGCTCGCCCACCGCGAAGACGTCTGGGGCAGCGCGGCCGTGGTGGAGGTCGTCGAGGCGGCCCGGCGCGGCGACCGGATCGCCCGTCAGGCGGTCCGCCAGGTCGGCGACTGGATCGGCTTCGGCGTGGGCAACCTGGTCAACATCTTCAACCCCGAGGCGGTCATCTTCGGCGGCACGCTGCGCGACGTGTACCTGGTCGCCGCCGCGCAGATCCGCAGCCGGCTCAACGCCGTCGCGCTGCCGGCCTGCCGGGAACACATCCGGCTGCGTACCCCCGAACTCGGCACGGACGCCGCCCTGATCGGCGCGGCCGAGCTGGCGTTCGAACGTCTGCTCGAGGATCCCCTCATCTGACCGGGGACGGCTGCGTGTGCCCGAGGATCCCCTCATCCAGCCGGGGACGGCTGCGTGTGCTCGAGGATCCCCTCATCCAGCCGGGGACGGCTACAGTGCCCGGGTGGAGATGCGCGCGTCCGACGAGGATCGGCAGCGGATCGTGGCCGCGCTGGAGCGCCACACCGGCGCCGGGCGGCTCACGCTGGACGAGTTCGCGGAACGCGTCGGGACCGTGGCCCAGGCGCGGACGCTCGGCGAGCTCGACGCGATCGTCAGTGACCTGCCTGCCGAGTCACCCGCCGACCCGCCGCAGCGCCCGGAACTGCTGTGGGTCTTCGCCGTGGCGATCGCGACCCTGCTGCTGCTCGGTGTGTTCGTCGCGCTGAGGCACCAGACCTGAGCCACCTGGCCGGGACTTTCGGCCTTGCCGGTGCCGATTTTGCTGAACGATCGTTCGAGCATGATCTCGGTGCGACAGGCGGCGTTCGACGTGTTCCGGGCCCACGGGCTCACCACGATCTTCGGCAACCCCGGCTCCACGGAGCTGCCGATGCTGGCCGACTTCCCGGCCGACTTCCGCTACGTCCTGGGCCTGCACGAGGGTGTGGTGGTCGGGATGGCCGACGGCTACGCCCAGGCGACCGGCCGGCCCGCGCTCGTCAACGTGCACAGCGCGCCGGGCGTTGCCACCGCCATGGGTGCGCTGGTGAACGCGGCCGCCGCCCGCACGCCGCTGGTCATCACGGCCGGGCAGCAGGTACGCGCGATGCTGACGTCCGAGGCGCTGCTGACCAACCCCGACCCGCGCACCCTGCCCCGGCCCCTGGTCAAGTGGAGTTTCGAGCCGCCCCGCCCGCAGGACGTACCGGCCGCGCTCGCCCGCGCCATCCACCTGGCCACCCTCCCGCCGGCCGGGCCGGTGCTCGTGTCCCTGCCGATGGACGACTGGAGCTCCGAGGTCGACGACGACCGGATCACCCGGCTCACCGGCCGCACCGTGCACGCGACCGCGGGTCCCGACCGGGCCGCGATCCGGCTGCTCGCCGGGCGGCTCGCCGCCGCGCGCTCCCCGGTGCTGCTGATCGGGGCCGGGCTGGACGCCGGCGGGGCATGGCAGTCCGCCGTGGCGCTGGCCGAACGGTACCGGCTGCCGGTGTACTGGGCTCCCCTGGAACCCCGGTGCGGCTTCCCCACCGCGCATCCCGCGTTCCAGGGTGTCCTGCCCGCCACCGAGTCCGGCGTCGGGAAGGTACTTCAGGAGCACGACCTGGTCCTGGTGGCCGGTGCCGCGGTGTTCAGGTACTACCCGCACGACCCCGGCCGGCCCGTGGCCGACGACGCCACGCTGGTCATGCTGACCGACGACCCGCAGGAGGCGGCACGGGCACCGCTGGGCGAGGCGATCGTCGGTGACGTGGCCACGGCACTGCGATGGCTCGCCGCCGACGCCGCGACACCCGGTCGCCCCGTACCGCCCACCGGCCCGCGCCCACAACCCACCGGTACGGCCGGGCCGCACCCGACCGCAGCAGCCGTCTACGCGACGATCGCGGAAACGACCCCACCGGACCGGGTCGTGGTCTGCGAGTCGGTGTCCAACATGCGCGACTGCCAGGATCAGATCCGGTTCCACACGCCGGGCAGCTTCTACAGCCCGGCCGGCGCCAGCCTCGGCTTCGGCGTACCGGCGGCGGTCGGGGTGCAGCTCGCCCGGCCGGACCGGCCCGTCGTGGCGGTCGTCGGGGACGGGGCGCTGCAGTACACGGTGCCCGCCCTGTGGAGCGCTGCCCGGTACCGCGTGCCGGTCACCGTCGTCGTACTGCGCAACGACCGCTACGCGGTGCTGGAGGACTACTGCCAGCTCCTCGGCACCCGCGACGTTCCCGGGCTGCAGGTGCCGGGCATCGACAACGTTCAGCTCGCCCGCGGGTACGGCGTCGCGGCCGACCGGGTGGAATCCCTCGACGAGCTGCGCGTCGAGCTCAGCCGGCCCCGCCCCGACGGCGGCCCGCGCCTGCTCGAGGTGCCGATCGACCGCCTCAGCGCCAAGCACTGGTGAAACCCGTCGCGCCGACCCGTGCCGTGTTCGGCGGACGAGCGGCAGCTTTCGCGGGCAAGCAGCGGGAACCGTCGCGCGGCTGGTGGCGGGCGGGACGCGGCGGGCTCAGCGGTCGACCGGCGTGAAGTCCCAGACGTGGGGGGAACGGGCCACCAGGCGATCGGGCGGGGCGGGCAACTCGACCGGGTCGTGACGCCACGTCGAGATGACGACGATGCGGTGGTCCGTGGACGAGTAGACCTCGCTGGACACGTGCGCCGGCAACACCTCGATCGTGGGCAGCGCCTCGTCGCAGACCCAGCTCAGCAGCTCGTCGAAGCCGCTGCCCAGGGCCCGTACCTCCCACATCCGCGCGATCATGAGCTGAGGATAGGTCACCCGGGCACCGCGACGGTGGTCAATGGCATCGCCGAATCCGCGGGCAGGTCCAGGCGGCTCGGTGCGACGCCCGCGGCGACCAGATGCGACCCGAGCGCGGCCACCATCGCGCCGTTGTCCGTGCACAGGCCGGGGCGGGGCACCCGGACCCGGATGCCCAGCTTGGCCGCGCGTTCCTCGGCGAGCACGCGCAGACGGGAATTGGCCGCCACCCCGCCGCCGATGACCAGGGTCTGCACCCCGTGTACGCGGCACGCATCGAGCGCCTTGGCGGTGAGCACGTCGCAGACCGCGTCCTGGAAACTCGCCGCCACATCCGCCACCGGTACGGGCTCCCCCGCCCGCTCCCGCGCCTCCACCCAGCGCGCCACGGCCGTCTTCAGGCCCGAGAACGAGAAGTCGAAGCGGTGCCCGGCCAGATCCTTCGGCGCGGTCAGGCCACGCGGAAACGTGATCGCTGCCGGGTCACCGTCCCGGGCCGTACGGTCGATCACCGGCCCGCCCGGGAAACCCATGCCGAGCAGCCGCGCCACCTTGTCGAACGCCTCCCCCGCCGCGTCGTCGATGGTCGCGCCCAACGGGGTGACCCCGGCGGTCAGGTCGTCGACGAGCAGCAGCGACGAATGCCCGCCGGACACGAGCAGTGCCACGGCCGGTTCGGGCAGGGGGCCGTGCTCCAGCGTGTCCACGGCAACGTGGGCAGCGAGATGGTTGACGCCGTACACGGGTTTGTCGGCGGCCAGCGCATACCCCTTGGCCGCGGCGACCCCGACGAGCAGCGCCCCCGCCAGGCCCGGCCCGGCCGTCACCGCGATCGCGTCGATGTCGGCGAGCGTGACGCGCGCGTCGTCGAGCGCCCGCTGCATGGTCGGCACGATCGCCTCCAGGTGGGCGCGGCTGGCCACCTCGGGCACCACCCCGCCGAAACGTGCGTGCTCGTCCACACTCGACGCGAGCGCGTCGGCGAGCAGCGTGTGCCCGCGCACGATGCCGACACCGGTTTCGTCGCAGGAGGTCTCGATCCCGAGGACCAGGGGCTCGTCAGGCATTACGCATCATCACCAGGGCGTCGGTGTTGCTGGGTTGGTAGTAGCCGCGGCGGATACCGACCGGCTCGAAATCGTACGTCGCGTAGAGCCGCTGGGCCGGCGTGTTGTCCACAGCGACCTCCAGCAGCATCTTGTGGACGTCACGCCGCTGCGCCTCGCCGAGCAGCGCCTCCAGCAGAGCCCGGCCGACCCCTCGGCGCTGCGCGTCGCGGCGGACCGCGATGTTCTGCACCCAGGACTCGTCGGGGCCCATGACGGCCAGTCCCGCATACCCGAGCACCGCGTCGTCCTCGGTGGCCACCAGATAGAAATGGCGCTGGGCCAGTTCGTTCCAGAACATGGCCGCGGACCACTTCTCCGCGCCGAACAGGTCCCCCTCGATGGGCAGCACCTGCTCGACGTGCCACCAGCGGAAGCGTTCGAGCCGCATCACCGCAGCACGGGTTTGCGCACCGCGGAGGCGACCGCGTCGGGGCGGCGCAGGTACAACGGGGTCAGCGCCTCGTGGGGCGCACGGGTGCGGACCCGATCGGCGGCCAGCGCGATCAATGCCTCGCCGGGCGGATAGAGCAGCCGGTCGTCGATCGGCACGCCGAAGACCTCGCTGTACTGCAGTGCCCCCTCGCCGACCGCGCGGTCCGCAGCGACGACCACGTCGGCCGGCCGTGCCACGTCCGGCCCCGCCGTGCGGATGCCGTCGGCGTACGTGGCGGTGTACACCTCACGCCGGCGCGCATCCGTGGCGACCAGCACCCGGCCGGGGCCTGCGGCACGGCCGATCGCGTCCAGCGAGCACACCCCGTACGCCGGGATGCCGAGCGCCTGCGCCATGCCCGCGGCGGTGACCAGACCGACCCGCAGGCCGGTGAACGGGCCGGGCCCCAGCCCAGCGACGATCGCGGCCAGCTCGCGCGGGGTCACACCCGCGTCGGCGAGCAGCGTCGCGATCTGCGGGGCGAGCAGCTCACCGTGGGCGCGCGGATCGACCGTACGGCGTTCCGCCACGCCCCGCATGCCGTCGTCGGTCACCTCCGCCAGGGCGGCCGTGACCGCGGGCGTGGAGGTGTCCAGCGCGAGAACCAGCACGTCAACACCCTAACCGGCGGGTTCTGGGGCAACGACGTGCGGATCCCAGTCGACCGTCGGGCGGCCCGCCTCGGTCAGCGCCTGGTTCGCCGCGCTGAACGGCCGGGCCCCGCGGAAGCCCCGCGGGTTGAGCGGGCTGGGGTGGCCCGCTTCCAGCACGACGTGCGCCGGGTTGGTGACCAGGGCGGCCTTCTTGCGGGCGTACCCGCCCCAGAGCAGGAAGACCACCCGCTCGGAACGGGCGTTCAAGGCCCGGATGGTCGCGTCCGTGAACGCCTCCCAGCCCTTGCCGGCGTGCGAGGCGGCCGCGCCGGCGCGGACCGTCAGGACCGCGTTGAGCAGCAGCACGCCCTGGCGCGCCCAGCCGGTCAGGTCCCCTTCCTTGCTGGGTGGGACACCCAGGTCGTCGGCCAGCTCGGAGAACACGTTGCGCAGCGAGGGCGGGATGCGGACCCCGGCGCGAACGCTGAAGCTGAGCCCGTGCGCCTGTCCCGCCCCGTGGTACGGGTCCTGGCCGAGGATGAGCACGCGGGTCTGCCCCGGCGGGCACCACCGGTACGCGGCGAACAGGTCCTCGATCGGGGGGTAGATGGTGTGGTCGCGGTACTGCTCGGCGACGAACTCGCCCAGGGCCGCGGTGGCGTCCGCGTCGAGCAGTGGTTCCAGTTCGGCACGCCAGTCGTCGGGCAGCATCCCGATCAGATTCACGAATCCAGCCTCTCCATCGTCGTGGCCGGATCGGCGGCCAGTCCTTCCGTCCCGGGCGCGGGGTGTGCGCCGATGCCAGCGTCCGGGCCTTGGCCGCCCGCGACCTCCGCGGAGCTGAAGCCGCCCTCCAGCCTGTCCGCCCACGCGCCACCGTGCGGCACGAGGTCCACCGTCCGGGTGTCGTCGTCGTGGCGTGCGATCCGCACGTGGAGGTACTCCTCGTTGAGCTGCTCGGCGAGGCCCTCGCCCCACTCGACGACCGTGACGGAGTCGGACGCCGACGCGTCCAGGTCGAGATCGTCGATCTCGGCCCGCGGGTCGGCCGCATCCCCCAGCCGGTAAGCATCGGCGTGCACCAGCGCGACCCGGCCACCGTGCGCCGGGTCCGGCCGGTGCACCCGGGCGATCACGAACGTCGGCGAGGTGATGTCGCCGCGGACCCCCAGGCCCGCTCCGATGCCCTGGACCAGGGCGGTCTTGCCCGCGCCGAGTGGACCGGTCAGCAGCACGAGGTCGCCGCGGTGCAGGAGCGCGGCGAGTCGGCGCCCGAAGCCCCGGGTGTCGTCCACCGTGGCCAGCCTGATGCCGGTGAGGCTCACGGAATCGCCTCCAGGAACGCTTCCAGGGCGGCGTTGACCTGGTCGGACCGTTCCAGCATCACGACGTGGCCGCTGTTGTCGATCTTGATGAGTCTGGCCTCCGGCAGGTGCCTCAGGATCTCCTCCGAATGGGCCACCGGAGTGAGGTAGTCCTTGGTGCCCACGATCACCAGCACCGGCACCCCGCCCAGCGGGGTCAGTGCGGGGAAGCGGCTGTGGGTGTAGAGGGTGCGCAGGTACTTGGTCAGCGTCTCGACCGACGTCTTGGAATTCATCGACTCCACGAACGTGACCAGCGAGGCACTCGGGCGCGGATCGCCGAATCCGTACCGGCGGGTCAGCAGCCAGGCGAGATCCGACGCGGCCAGCCGCGCACGGTCGATGGCGCCGCCGCCGATCCGCGCCGCCCCGCCCCACACCGGGAAGAACGGTGCACTGGCCCGGGCCAGCAGCGTAGGAATACCGATCTTGGTCTTGTCGATCAGGCTCGCGGACGTGGAAATCAGCGCCACACCGGTGACCCGGCTGCCGAACCACTGTGGATAGTGCTCCGCGAAAGCCATGATCGTCATGCCGCCCATGGAATGACCGACCAGGACGATGGGCCCGTCCGGCACGGCCGCGTCCAGCACCGCGGCGAGCGAGCGCCCCAGTGCGGCGATGTCGTAGTCGCCGAACGTGAGCAGGCCGGAGCGGCCGTGACCCGGCTGGTCGTAGAAGACCATGCGGTACTCGCCCTGCTCGGCGAGGGCCTTGCGCTGAAAGTAGAAGGTGCCCATGTCGAGCGCGTACCCGTGCACGAACACGATCGTCGGCCGGTTGCCCGCCACCCGCGGCTCGACGATCTCCACATGCAGGTCCGTGCCGTCCTCGGCGGTCACGGTCAGCTCCCGGTCGAACGGCTGGTCGCCGAACGGCTCGTTCACGTACGGGTCGCCCGGCGCGGTGACCGACTTGCGGACGATCGCGCGTTCCGTGGCGACTGCCGCGGCGACGCCGGCCGCGGCCACACCGAGCACGGCACCGACGAGCCCGACCGTCTTCGCCCGGCGGCGCGAGGTGGCCGACCGGCGTGGCTGCTGACTGCTCACCTGGACGTCTCCCCGGTCGCCGCCCCGGAACCCGCCGTCCCGGAACCGGCGACGTCAGAACCCGCCGTCCCGGGGCCGGCGTCCTCGGAGCCGACCGCCTCGGGACCGGCGGCGGTCTCGGTGCCGTGGGCGGTCTCGGTGCCGTGGGCGGTCTCGGCGCCGTGGGCGGTCTCGGCGCCGTGGGCGGTCTCGGTGCCGTGGGCGCCGTGGGCGGCGGCGGCAGTCTCGGGCACGCCGGCCGTTCCGTCGTAGACCCGCGGCACGCGGGAGCTGCCGAATCGCGTCACGATCTCGTAGCTGATCGTGCCGACCGCCTCTGCCCAGTCGTCGGCGGTCGGCGCGCCGTCGTCACCGGGCCCGAACAACGTGGCGACATCCCCCGGCGCGACCGGGTCGTCGCCGCAGTCGACCACGATCTGATCCATGCACACCCGACCCGAGACGGTACGGTTCCGGCCCGCAAGCCGGACCGGACCCACGTTCGAGGCGTGCCGCGGAACCCCGTCGCCGTATCCGAGCGGCACCTGCGCCAGGGTCGCCTCGCGGGACGTCACGTACGTCAGCCCGTACGACACGCCCTGCCCGGCCGGGACGCGCTTGGTGAGCGAGACCCGGGCCCGGGCCGTCATCGCGGGCCGCAGCCCGGCCGAGTGCTCCCCGGGCAGCGGGGACAGACCGTAGACCGCGAGCCCCGCCCGGACCAGGTCGTAGTGGGTGTCGGGACGGGTCAGCAGCGCCGCAGAATTGGCGATGTGCCGGTACCGCGGGGTGATCGCATAGCGCTCGGCGAGCGACAGGCCCTCCGCGAACGCCGCGAGCTGCCGGTCGATCGACTCGTGTCCGGGCACGTCGGCGCACGCGAAGTGGCTCCACACACCGACGACCTCCACCTCGCCGTCGGCCTGGGCCTTGCCCACCGCCTCGAGCAGGTGCGGCCACTCGGCGACCGGCGCGCCGCCACGGGCCAGCCCGGTGTCCAGCTTCACGTGCACCCGGGACGGCCGTCCGGCGGTCCGCACGGCCGCGATCACCTCCGCCAGCTGATCCGTGCTGGCCACGTTGAGGTCGATATCGGCGGCGATGCCCCGTTCCAGTGGCATCCCGGGAGCAACCAGCCAGGCCAGCACCGGCACCCGGACCTCGCCGCGTCGCAGTTCCAGCGCCTCGTCGAGGGTGCACACCCCAAGCCACGTCGCGCCGCCTGCCACCGCGGCGCGGGCGGCGGGCAGCATGCCGTGCCCGTACCCGTCGGCCTTGACCACGGCCATGATCTCTGCGGTGGTCCTGGCGCGCAGGGTTGCCACGTTGTCCCGGATGGCGTCCAGATCGATCCGGACCTCGGCCTGCCACATGGGCCCCAGCCTACTGAGCGGTATCGCGGACATCAGGCCAGCAGGTCGGCGAGCACGGGCCGCAGCGCGGCCGCCACATCCGAGGCGGTGACCGGCCCGTCCAGGGCGGCACGTCGCCCGGCCAGCCCGTGCACGTACGCGGCGGCGACCGCGGCCCGCTCAGGCGCCAGCCCGGCGGCGAGCAGCGAACCCAGAAGACCCGCCAAGACGTCACCGCTGCCGGCGGTGGCCAGCGCCGGGGTGCCCGTCGGATTCACCCACACCTCTCCGGCGGGCGTGGCGACGATCGTGCGGTCACCCTTGAGCAGCACGACCCCGTTGATCCACGCCGCCAGCTTGGACGCCGCGCCGATCCGGTCCGCGCCGGGCGCCTCGCCCGCCAGCCGGGCGAACTCGCCGTCGTGCGGGGTGATCACCAGAGGGGCGTCGCGGCGCAGGTCGGTGGCGTGCTGGCCGCCCACCAGCAGATTCAGCGCGTCCGCGTCGAGCACGACCGGGACCGGAGCCGCCAGGACGGTGCGCAGCTCGGTGCGCGCGTCCTCGTCCGTGCCCAGGCCCGAGCCGCACACCCAGGCCTGGACCCGGCCGGCATCCGCCACCCGGGGCACCGCAACGACGGAGGGATGACTGCGGACCACCTCGGTGTGCGCACTGCCCGCGTACCGGATCAGCCCGGTGGGGCCGCGCAGCGCGCCGGCCACCGAGAGGATCGCAGCGCCGGGATATCGGGCGGAGCCGGTGGCGACACCGATGACCCCGCGGGAGTACTTGTCGGAGGCCGGTCCCGGATGCGGCCACCACCCGGCGATGTCGGCCGCGTCCGGGACGCGGACCGCGGGATCGCCGCGCAGCGCCGGGCCGAGTCCGATGTCGACCAGCTCGATGTGGCCGGCACGGGCGGCCGCAGGGCCGACCACGTGCGCGGGCTTGAGGCACCCGAACGTGACCGTGACGTCGGCGGTGACCGCCTGGCCGGGGACGTCGCCGGTGTCGACCGCGACACCGCTGGGCACGTCGACCGCGACCACCGGCGGGCGGCTGCCGTCGCGGGCCCGCAGGCTCCCGAGCCGGGCCAGGTGCTGCGTGGCGGGCGGCCGAAGCCCACCGCTGGCACCGATACCGACGATGCCGTCCACCACGAGATCGACGTGTTCGGGCAGCTCCCGGACCGTGCAACCGCCGGCCTGGCGCAACGCGGCGAGACCCGCGAGGTGCACGCGGTCCGGCCGCAGCAGAAGCGCCCGCACCGCCGCACCGCGAGCGGCCAGTGCCGCCCCCGCATACAGCGTGTCACCGCCGTTGTCGCCGCTGCCGACCAGCAGCAGCACGCGCGCGCCGCGGACCCCGCCCCGCTCCTTGAGCAGCAACGCGCACCGACGGGCCAGCCCTGCAGCGGCCCGCTGCATGAGCGTGCCCTCGGGCAACGTCGCCATCAGCGACTGCTCGGCCGCTCGGACCTCCGCCACCCGCCACGCCTGCCGCATCGTGCTCCTCGCCCTCGGTGTCGCGCCGTCGCGCCAGTTGTATGCCCCGGGTCCGACAATTTTCCAGCGGCCGCCGTCTTCGCAGGTCAGGCCTCCGCGACCACCATGGCCGAGGCGATCCCGCCGTCGTGCGACAGGGACAGATGCCAGCGGTTCACCCCGCGCTCCGCGGCAACCGCGGCGACCGTACCGGAAACCGTCAACCACGGCCGCCCGTCCGGGTCGGCGACGATTTCGCAGTCGTGCCAGCGCAGCCCGGCGGGCGCCCCGAGCGCCTTCGCGACCGCCTCTTTTGCCGCGAATCGTGCGGCCAGCGACTCCGGCGACCGCGGGTTGCCCGACGGGGTGAGCCGCTCCGAATCCGTGAACAACCGATCCGCCAGCAGGGGCGTCCGCTCCAGGGCCTTGGCGAAACGATCCACCAGGACGACGTCGATGCCGACAGACACGATCACAGCACCAACCCTAGTGGTCACAGGCGCCGCAGCGGAGGTTCACGGCCCGTCGGGGCAAGGCCTGTGGACAGCCACCCGTACGGGCGGAGCCGGCTGTCCACAGGACCACGATTTCCGTCCCACCCGACCCCTACGGTCGGTCCGTCCCATTCCCGGCCGGAAGGTTTGCCGACGATGTTCGATCTGCAAGTCGATACCGACGAGGTGCGCCGCGTGGCCCGCGACGTGGCCGCCACCGGCGCCCGGGTCGCCGCGGGCGTCGAGCCCCCACCCCCGGTGACGGTGCCGCGGTGGGACACCTGCGGTGCGGTGGTGGCCCTGGCCGGCGAGGCCCACCGGTTCGGTTCGGCGATCGCCGACGGCCTCGCGGCGACCGGGCACGACCTTCGTACCACCGCGGACGCGTACGACGACGCCGATGCCCGGGCCGCCGCCCGGCTCGCCGCCCTGGGATGAGCGCCGCGACCTTTGCCCGGCTCCGGGCCACCGACCCCGCCCGCTGGGCCGCGGCGGCGCTCGAGTGGCGGGCCCGCGCGGATTCGGCCGGCCTCTGGACGGCGGAGCTGGGCCGCCACACGGCCCGGCTGCCTGCGGGCTGGTCCGGTGCGGCGGCGCTCAGTGTGCTCGCCCGGTTGACGCGGCTGCGCCGCGGGCTGGACGTGTTCCGGGTGGCCTGTTACCGGGCGGACCAGGCATTGAGTGAGTTCGCTGCAGCGCTGACCCGCGCCCGGATGTTGCTGGCCACGGCGCTCGCCGCGGCGCGGCGGGTGGGAGCACGCATCGACGACGACGGCACCCTGCGGGGCGGTCAGGATCATGCAGAGGCGGCCGCGGCATTGGCGGCGGCGCTGACGACCGCGGCCGCCGCGGACGGTCTGGCCACCCAGAGGCTCAACGAGCTCAGCGCCGCGGTCGGCCCGCTCGCCGGCAGCCCGGGCGGTCCGGTCCCGGCACCGCTGCCGCGGGAGGCGGCCCAGCCGTCGTGCACCGCCTCACCCGCCGAGATCCGCGCCTGGTGGGACGCGCTGACACCGGCCCAGCAGCTGTGGCTGACGGCCACCGATCCGGCTCAGGTCGCTCCGCTCGACGGCCTGCCCGCCGCGGATCGGGACGTGGCCAACCGGCTCCTGCTGGAGCAGCACCGCGCCGAGCTCGACCGGGCGCTCGCGGGCGCCCACGGCGCCGAGCGCGCGCGGCTGCGCGGGCTGCGGGACGGGCTGGCTGCGTTGACCGACCGCCTCGCCGACGGGGCCGGGCCACGGGCGTACCTGCTGCGCCTCGACCTCGCGGAGGAAGGCCGGGCCGTGGTGGCTCTGGGCGACCCGGACCGGGCCGACCACGTCCTGACTCATGTGCCGGGCATGACCGCCGACCTCGCCTCCTACGGCGGCGAGCTGCAGCACGCGGAACGCGTCGCGACCAGAGCGGCGGAGCTCGCGCCGGCCGCCGCGACGAGCTCGGTGCTGTGGCTGGACTACGACGCGCCGGATTTCGTGGACGAGGCGGCGGGCCGGGGCCGGGCGGAGGCGGGCGCTGTCCGCCTGCGCCGGTTCCAGGACGGACTGGACGCCGCCCACGAGGACGGCCCGGCGCACCGGACCGTCCTCGGGCACAGCTACGGCTCCCTGGTCGTGGGACGGGCCGCGGCCACCCCGGGTCTGGCCGCCGACGACGTGGTCTTCGTCGGTTCCCCGGGCGTCGGCGTGGATTCCGCCGCGGCGCTGCGCGTCCCCTCCGGGCACGTGTGGTCGTCGACCTCGCGGTCGGACATCATCCAGTACGCCGCCGTGTCGCCACGCTCCCTGGTCGGCGGCGCCGCCGTTACGGCGGTGCTGCCCGGCCTCGCCGTGCAGGCGTTCGGCCGCCCGGAGGACGACCTGTGGTTCGGGCACAACCCGAGCGATCCGGGGTTCGGTGCACGGGTCTTCGCCAGCCAGGCCGACGCCGGGCACCTCGGCTACTGGGACCGAGGCCGCCCGGCGCTGGATGCGATCACAGACATCACTGTGGGGCGCGATGTCACTCCACAGTGACCGACTTGGCCAGGTTGCGCGGCTGGTCGACGTCGTGGCCCCGGGCGGAGGCGATCTCGCAGGCGAAGACCTGCAGCGGCACCGTGGTCATCAGCGGGGCCAGCAGGGTCGGGGTGCGCGGCACCTCGATGAGGTGGTCGGCGAACGGCCGTACCGCCTCGTCGCCCTGCTCGGCGATGACGATCGTGCGGGCTCCCCGGGCCCGGACCTCCTGGATGTTGGAGACGACCTTGTCGCGCAGCACGCCGCGACCCGCGGGCGACGGCACGACACAGACCACCGGGGTGCCCTGGTCGATCAACGCGATCGGGCCATGCTTGAGCTCACCGGCCGCAAACCCCTCCGCGTGCATGTACGCGAGCTCCTTGAGCTTCAGCGCGCCCTCCAGCGCCACCGGGTAGCCCACATGGCGGCCGATGAACAACACAGTGGAGGCCGTCTTCAGATCGCGGGCGAGCTGCCGGACACCTTCCATCGTGTCGAGCAGCTCACGCAGGCGGTCGGGGGTCTCCATGAGCCGGGAGACGACGGCGGCGACCTCGTCGGCGTACATGACGCCGCGCACCTGGGCGAGATGCAGGCCGATCAGGTAGCACGCGACGAGCTGGGTGAGAAACGCCTTGGTGGACGCGACCGCGATCTCCGGCCCGCCGTGGGTGTAGAGGACCGCGTCGGACTCCCGCGGGATCGTCGACCCGTTGGTGTTACAGATCGCCAGTACACGTGCCTTCTGCTCTTTGGCGTGCCGCAGGGCCATCAGCGTGTCCATGGTCTCGCCGGATTGGCTGATCGCGACGACCAGGGTGGAGCGGTCGAGCACCGGGTCCCGGTAGCGGAACTCGCTGGCGAGCTCCACCTCGCACGGGATGCGGGTCCAGTGCTCGATGGCGTACTTGGCGACCAGGCCGGAGTGGTAGGCGGTGCCGCACGCGACGATGAACACCTTGTCGACGTCGCGCAGGTCCTGGTCGGTGAGGCGCACCTCGTCGAGGATGATCTCGCCGCGCTCGGAGAGCCGGCCGAGCAGGGTGTCGTGGATCGCCTGGGGCTGCTCGGCGATCTCCTTGAGCATGAAGTACTCGTACCCGCCCTTCTCGGCGGCCGAGGCGTCCCAGTCGATGTGGAAGTCCTTGCCGATGGACGGCTGCCCGTCGAAGTCGGTGATCTCGATGCCCGCCGGGGTGATCAGGACGACCTGGTCCTGGCCGAGTTCCACCGCCTCGCGGGTGTGCTCGATGAACGCGGACACGTCGCTGGCGAGGTAGTTCTCCCCCTCGCCTCGGCCCACGACCAGTGGGGAGTTTCGCCGGGCGCCCACGACCGCATCCGGCACCGCGACGTCCACCGCCAGCAGCGTGAAGGCACCTTCGAGGCGGCGGCAGACCCGCCGCATGCCCTCGGCGAGGGCCTGCGGCCCTTCCGCGCCGGCAGCGCGCAGCTCCCGCATCTCCGCGGCGAGCAGGTGCGCGGCGCATTCCGTGTCGGTGTCACTGGTGAACTCGACGCCGGTGGCCTGGAGCTCGGCCCGCAGTCGGGCGAAGTTCTCGATGATGCCGTTGTGGATCACCGCGACGCGACCGTCGGCGGACAGATGAGGGTGGGCGTTGCGGTCGGTCGGGCCGCCGTGCGTGGCCCATCGGGTGTGCCCGATGCCGGTGGAACCGGTCGCGATGCCGTCGGCGCCGCGTTCGGCGAGTGCCTTCTCCAGGTTGGCGAGCTTGCCCGCGCGCTTCTCCATGCGCACGGCTCCGTTGCTGATGACGGCCACCCCGGCCGAGTCGTACCCCCGATACTCCAGACGCCGCAGCCCGTCGAGGACGATGCTGAGCGCTGGGCGGCTGCCTACGTATCCCACGATCCCACACATGTGGGGCAGCGTAGCGGACGACCGCTCACGCGTCCTGCTCGAAGTAGCCACTTTCACGCATCGACCCTGAGCGAAATGGCCATTCGGGCAGCCCGCACACCTTCCCGGCCCACCCCCCTCACGGCCGGAACGGCCACGCGCCCCGGGCCACTCCGCCGACGTCCCCCGGGCCATACCGGCCGCGCCACCCGGGCCACACCACCCACACCCATCCCGGCCGCACTGCCCACGCCACCCTGGGCCACCTCGGTCGCACCGCCCACGCCACCCTGGGCCACTTCGGCCACGCCTCTCGGGCCGCTCCGGCCACGGGACCAGGGCCCCGATGCGGCGGGGGTCACGTCCCTGCGCAGCGCTGGCGAGACAGGCGTACCGTCGGCTACCGCCGACGATGCGCGCGCACCGGGAGAGAATCTTGAGCAACAATCTGCCCTCAGACCCCCAGCAGCCGTCGGATCCTCCCACGCCGGACGACGCGCCAAGGGCTGCGTCCGACGACCCGACCGCCCTGGTGCCGAGCGACCCCACCACGCCCGCGCCGGTGTCCGGAAACCCGTGGGCGTCGCCGTCGGGCGACGCGCTGTCCCCGCAGGCGTACCCGCCGTCGAGCGACCCCCTCGCCGCCCAGCCGAGCCCGGCACCCGGCGACGCGCAGGCCCACCAGCCTCCGCAGCCCCCGGCCTTCCAGCCCGGCTTCGCGTCATTGCCGCAGGTGCGTCCGGAGCAGTACCCGCCGACGTCGCAATTCCCCACCGTCACCGCCGCATCAGGGTCGGCCTACGAGCCGCCCTCCGGATACACCCCACCGGGCACCGCGGGCTTCGGCCAGCCGGGCTATCCACCACCGGGCTACGGCCAGCCCGCATACGGCCCGCCCGGCTACGGCCAACCCGGATACGGCCAGCCTCCGCCGCGGCGCAGCAACGCACCGATCATCGCGGTCATCCTGGCGGTGACCCTGCTGCTGTGCGGCGGCGCGGTGACGGCCGGCGTCCTCGCGGTCAACCGGGTCGCCGACAAGGCCAAGGAGGCGCTTCCCGACCTGCCCACGGACGTTCCCAAGGTCCCGAACCTGCCCACGGACCTCCCGACCGACCTGCCGACGGGCATACCCACCGACCTGCCGACCGACCTGCCCAACCTGCCGGGCGCCAACGACCGGGAGATCACCGTCGAGTACGAGGTCACCGGAGACGGCCGTGCCGAAATCCTCTTCACCAAGAAGCTTGGCGAGACGCCCGAACGGGAGCACAACGTCAAGCTCCCGTGGCACAAGAAGGTCAAGATGAAGGGCTCGACCCTGGTGTCGGTCACCGCAGTTCGCAACGGCACCACCTCGGGCACCATCAGCTGCCGGGCCACGGTCGACGGCGAGGAGGTCGCACAGAGCACCCGGGAGGGCACGTTCGCGACCGCGTCCTGCAACAAGCTGATCCTGTGACCGCCCCGTAGGCTGGCGCCGTGACGACGTCGATCCCGGCCGACCCGCTCGTCGGCCGCATGCGCCCGTTCGGCACCACGATCTTCACCGAGATGTCGGCGCTCGCGGTTCGCACCGGCGCCGTCAACCTCGGCCAGGGCTTTCCGGACACCGACGGCCCGCCGGAGATGCTGGACGCGGCGCAACACGCGCTGCGGTCCGGCGCGAACCAGTACCCGCCTCTGCCCGGCATCCCCGCCCTGCGGGCCGCGATCGCGGCGCACGAGCACCGCTTCTGGGGCATGACCCGGGACCCGGACACCGAGGTCGCGGTGACGGCCGGGGCCACCGAGGCGATAGCGGCGAGCATCCTCGCGTTGTGTGAGTCCGGCGACGAGGTGGTGTGCTTCGAGCCGTACTACGACTCGTACGCGGCCTCGATCACCCTGGCCGGCGCGGTCCGGCGACCGGTGACACTGCGTCCTGGTACGGACGGCCGGTACCGGTTCGACCCCGACGAGCTCCGGGCGGCGTTCGGGCCCCGCACCCGCCTGATCCTGCTCAATTCGCCGCACAACCCGACCGGCAAGGTGTTCACCGCGGACGAGCTCGCGCTGATCGCCGACCTGTGCCGCGAGCGCGGCGTCTATGCCGTGACCGACGAGGTGTACGAGCATCTCGTCTTCACGGACGCCGCCACCCCGCACGTTCCGCTGGCGGGCCTGCCGGGCATGCGGGAGCGCACGATCCGGATCTCGTCCGCGGGCAAGACCTTCTCCTGTACGGGCTGGAAGGTCGGCTGGGTCACCGGCCCGGCCACGCTGGTCTCCGCGGTACTACGGGTCAAGCAGTTCCTGACGTTCGTCAACGCCGGCCCGCTGCAGCCCGCCGTGGCGGTGGCCCTCGGCCTGCCCGACGACTACTTCGCGGCGTTCCGGGACGGTCTGCAGCGTCGGCGGGACCGCCTGGTGGCCGGGCTCGCCGACGCCGGGTTCGCGGTGCTCCCGTCCGAGGGCACGTATTTCGTCACCGCGGACATCTCCGGGCTCGGCGGCACCGACGGCGTCGAGTTCTGCCGGTCGCTGCCGCAGCGCTGCGGGGTCGTCGCGATCCCGACCCAGGTGTTCTACGACCACCAGGACGCGGGGCGGCGGCTGGTCCGGTTCGCCTTCTGCAAGCGTGAAGAGGTCATCGACGAGGCCGCCCGCCGCCTGCGCACGCTCGCCTGAACGGCGGAGGCGACGGGGCAGCCCCAGCAACGATCAGGCGGGGCTGGCCGCCCGTACCTCGTCGGCGATGCGCTGCGCGACGGCCCGCGCCTGTTCTTGGGTCGCGGCTTCCACCATCACCCGCACCAGGGGCTCGGTGCCGGAGGGTCGCAGCAGCACCCGGCCGGTCTCGCCCAGCTCCCGCTGGGCCTCGGCCACGGCCGCCTGCACCGTCGGGGCCGCCGCGCCCGCTTGGCGGTCGGCCACCCGTACGTTGATCAGCTCCTGCGGCAGTTTGTGCATGACCGAAGCGAGCTCGGCGAGGCTCTTGCCGGTGGCGGCCATCTGCGCCGTCAGGTGCAGGCCGGTCAGGACGCCGTCGCCGGTCGTGGCGTACGCGGGCATCACGATGTGCCCGCTCTGCTCACCGCCGAGGGCCAGCTTGCCGCTCTGCAGTTCCTCCAGCACGTAGCGGTCGCCGACCTTGGTCTCGACGAGCCGGATTCCGGCCTGCTTCATGGCCAGTCGCAGTCCCAGGTTGCTCATGACCGTGGCGACCAGGGTGTCGCCGCTCAGCGTCCCGGCGTCGCGCATGGCCAGCGCGAGGATCGCCATGATCTGGTCGCCGTCCACGACGTCGCCGGACGCGGTGACGGCGAGGCAGCGGTCGGCGTCGCCGTCGTGCGCGAGGCCGAGGTCGGCGCCCTCGGCGAGGACGGCGGCGCGGACCTCCTCGAGGTGTGTGGAGCCGCAGTTGTCGTTGATGTTGACGCCGTCCGGGGCCGCGTGGATGGCGATGACCTCCGCGCCCGCCTCCCGGTACGCGACCGGTCCGACCTCGCTGGCAGCCCCGTTCGCGCAGTCGACGACGACCTTGATCCCGGTCAGGTCGTGCGGGAGCGAGGAGACCAGGTGCTTGATGTAGTGCTCGCCGCCATCCAGCAGGTCGTGCGCCCGGCCGATCCCGGCGCCGGTGGGGCGGCCGATCAGGCCGTGCCCGTCGGCGATGGCCGCCTCGATGCGCTGCTCCAGCTCGTCCGGGAGCTTGTGGCCGCCCGGGGCGAACAGCTTGATCCCGTTGTCCGGCATCGGGTTGTGTGAGGCGGACAGCATCACCCCGAGGTCCGCGTTGGCCTGCCCGACCAGGTACGCGACGGCCGGGGTGGGCAGCACTCCGACCCGGACGACGTTGGCGCCCGCGCTCGCGAGTCCGGCCACGACCGCGGCCTCCAGCATCTCGCCGCTGGCGCGTGGGTCGCGCCCGACGATCGCGAGGGGCTGGTGGCTGCGGTCGCTCTCGATGAGCACACGGGCGGCCGCGACCGCGACCGACAGGGCGAGCTCCGGAGTGAGATCGCCGTTCGCGAGTCCGCGTACGCCGTCGGTACCGAAGAGACGAGCCATTGCGGCTTCCTTTCGCCGGTGCCCTGGACCCGTCCGGACGATAACCGGGATCGGGAGGGCTGGTGGGGAGAATGGCGGCCGGGCCCGGTGAGCGGAGGGGGATCGCAGGCCCGGAACGGTGGTGCGGGACGACGGCCGGTGACGACGGGGCGGGACGTGACCGGCGGAGCAGCAAACACGAAACGGCCGGGTGCGACCCCGTGTGAGGGGCACCCGGCCGTTCGTCAGAAGCGGCGCAAAATCAGCGCTTCGAGTACTGCGGAGCCTTACGGGCCTTCTTGAGGCCGTACTTCTTGCTTTCCTTGACCCGCGCGTCGCGGGTGAGGAAGCCGGCCTTCTTCAGGGCCGGACGGTCGTCGCCGTCGTTCGCGACGAGGGCGCGGGCGATGCCGAGGCGCAGGGCGCCCGCCTGACCGGTGATGCCGCCACCGCGCAGGTTCGCGATGACGTCGAAGTGCTCGGCCTTCTCGGCGGTGGTCAGCGGCTCGCGGATGAGCTGCTGGTGCACCTTGCTCGGGAAGTATTGCTCCAGCTCGCGGCCGTTGCAGACGATCTTGCCGGTGCCGGCGACGAGACGCACCCGGACGATGGCCTCCTTGCGGCGGCCGACGGTCTGGATCGGACGGTCACCGGGACGCGGGGCGCGGACCGGGGCCGGCGCGGGCGTCTCGACGACGACGACCGTCTCAGCGGGCTCCTCGACGGTCTCGACGACCTCGGGCTCGATGATGTCGGACATGCTGCTGCCTTCTCCCGCGCTCACTGCGCGATCTGGGTGATTTCGAACGGCTTCGGCTGCTGCGCGGCGTGCGGGTGCTCGGCGCCCGGGTAGACCTTCAGCTTCTTGATGATCTGCCGCGCCAGCTTGTTGTGCGGGAGCATGCCCTTGACCGCGAGCTCGACGGCCTTCTCGGGGCGCTTGGTCAGCAGCTCCTCGTAGCCGACCTGCTTCAGACCGCCCGGGTAGCCGGAGTGGCGGTAGGCGACCTTGGTCTGGCGCTTGTTACCGGTCAACGCGACCTTGCCCGCGTTGATGATCACCACGAAGTCGCCGGTGTCGACGTGCGGAGCGAACGTCGGCTTGTGCTTGCCGCGCAGCAGGTTGGCGGCGTGGGTGGCAAGGCGGCCCAGAACGACGTCAGAAGCGTCGATGACGTGCCACTGCCGCTCGATCTCACCCGGCTTCGGGCTGTACGTACGCACAGAATTACCTTGTCTCGTCGTCGGTCTGGGGGCGCGCGCTGGTCGTAGCGGGCACGAACGTCAAGCCTACCCGCCGGGTACGCTCGTCAGCTGTCGCACAACAGCAGGCAACGTTACCCGCCTGCGCAGTGTGTGGTCAAAACGGCCCACAGTCACCGCCCATCGCGGGTGGGTGTCTCGCCGGACGACGGGACCCCCTAACGTACCGCCGGACATCATAACCCGCGCCGATGGCACGCCGGGCCGCGGGGCGCCGTCCGGCGCCCCGAGCCGTGATCGATGCCTCTTAGCAGGCTCGAAACAAACGGGACTTGAGGCCGAAATCACCCACCGGCACGCTTCGGTCATGGCACGCGGTGCGGACATCTCGACGACGCGGACCGGGCACCGGCCCGGCGCCGCCCGGCGTCACCGCACCACCCGGAACCCGCCGCCAGGGTTGAGGACGGACCTGGGGGCGTACGCCGAGCCGGTGCACCGGATCGGCGAGAAGAGGCCGCGGCGTGCGCCGGTCGGAGGTACGGCGGACAACGCAGGCGTGACTTGGGAGCGGGTCGACGCTGAGGACGGCGGATTCCGGCCGTGCCCTTCGGTGGACCGGCCGGCCACGCCGCGGCTTGTCAGGGGAGGGCCAGTTCCCACATGACGGACCGAACGGGGGCGACACGCAGGACGATCCGCGCCGCGGCCGCGCTCGCGGAGCCGACGGCGGTGCTGTCCGGCTACACGATCGGGGTCACCGCCGACCGCCGCCGCGACGAGCTCGCCGAGCAGCTCGGCGACCGCGGCGCCCGGATCGTGCTGGCCCCCGCGCTGCGCACCATCCCCATCGCCGACGACGCGGAATTGCGCGCCGCCACCCGCGCCTGCCTCGCCGATCCCCCCGACGTCGTACTGGTCAGCACCGGGATCGGGATGCGTGGCTGGCTGGAGGCTGCCGAGGGGTGGGGGTTGGCCGACCTGTTGCGCGACGCGCTCGCGGGCGCGTATCTGGTCGTCCGCGGCGCGAAGGCCCGCGCCGCGGTGCGCTCGGCCGGCCTGCAGGACCAGTGGTCGCCGGACGGCGAGAGCTTCGACGAGGTGATCGACCACCTCACCGCCCGCGGGGTCGGCGGGCTGACCGTCGCGATGCAGCTGCACGGCGAAAGCCAGCCCGAGTACACGGCGGCGCTGGAGGCCGCGGGCGCGCGCGTCATCGAGGTACCGGTCCACCGTTGGGCGCCCCCGGCCGACCCGGCCCCGCTGCACAGACTTGTCGACCTGATCGCCGCCCGGCTCGTCGACGCCGTGACGTTCACCTCGGCGCCGGCGGTCGCGGCGCTGCTGCGCGCGGCCGGGACGGGCGCCGACACGGTCCTGGAAGCCTTGCGGACCGACGTCATGGCGGCCTGCGTCGGTCCGGTCACGGCCGCACCCTTGCGCCGGTACGACATCCCGGTCGTTGCGCCGGCCCGGGCGCGGCTCAGCGCGCTCGTCCGGATCATCGTCGACGAATTGCCGAAGCGGGCGGTCCAGCTGCAGGCGGCGGGCCATTCGCTGACCCTGCGCGGGCACGCCGCGATCGTCGACGGCGAACTGCGCCTGCTGGCGCCGGCCCCGATGGCGGTCCTGCGGGCGCTGGCCACCACCCCCGGCCGCGTGCGGTCGCGGGCCTCCCTGCTGCACGCCCTGCCGCGCGGGGCCGACGAGCACGCGGTGGAGATGGCCGTGGCCCGGCTGCGCGCCGGGCTGGGCGCCCCCGGGGTGGTACAGACCGTGGTCAAGCGCGGCTATCGCCTGTCCGCCTGACCACCGGCCGGTCACCCCACGGGTGCGGGGTGGCCCCGCCCGTGCTCCGCGACCAGCGTCGCCATGGCGTGCTCCACCACCCCCACGAGGACCTGCTTCACCGAGTCGCGGTGCCGGGCATCACACATGATCAACGGTACGTGCGCCGAAATCGCCAGGGCTTCACGGACCTCCTCGGGTTCGTACCGGGGGGCACCGTCGAAACAGTTCAACGCCACCAGGTACGGCAGGTGCCGGTTCTCGAAGTAGTCCAGCGGTGCGAACGCGTCCGCGATCCGCCGGGTGTCCACGAGCACCGCCGCGCCCACGGCGCCCCGGATCAGCTCGTCCCACATGAACCAGAACCGCGTCTGCCCCGGAGTGCCGAACAGGTACAGGATCAGGTCCTCGGCCATCGTGATCCGCCCGAAGTCCATGGCGACCGTGGTGGTCTCCTTGCCCGGCACCTTCGACGAGTCGTCGATGCCCTGACCGGCCGCGGTCATCACGGCCTCGGTGGTCAGCGGTTCGATCTCGGACACCGCACCGACGAGCGTCGTCTTGCCGACGCCGAACCCGCCGGCCACGACGATCTTCGCGGAGGTGATCTCCTTGGGTTGCGCCCCCGCCCGCTCAGAGCTTGCGAAGTCCACTCAACACCCTTTCCAGCAGGTCCATCCGCTCCGTGAAGCCTTCCTTGGGAACGGCACTGTGCAGCGACAGCAGCCCGTCGGTCACCATGTCGGCCACCAGGACCCGGGCGACCCCGAGCGGGAGCCCGCGATACGCCGCGATTTCGGCCAGCGACAGCGCCCGCGGCTCGCACATCAGCGCGATGCGGTACTTGTCGTGCCCGGCGAACCGGGCCTCCTGAACGGCGCTCTGGCTGGCGACCAGGACCGCTTCGATGGGAATCTCGCGGCGCGGCTCGGTACGGCCCCGGGTGACCGCGTACGGGCGGACCAGCGCCCCGCGGGGATCGTGCGGCGTTTCCACGTGCGGTCACCTCCCTCCGGTTGCGGCGCGCTGCGGGCCGATGTCAGACCTGGTGTCCGACCGCTTCGCGAGGCGCGGGGACCAGAGCCGCCCCGACGCGTTCGACCAGCAGCGCCATCTCGTACCCGACCTGGCCTACGTCGCAACTGCGGGCGGCGAGCACCGCCATGGACGAACCGTCGCTGATGGACATCAGGAACAGGTATCCGCTGTCCATCTCGATGATGGTCTGCTGCACCTGCCCGGCGTTGAACATCCGGGACGCGCCGTCGGTCAGGCTGACCACGCCGGACGTGATCGCCGCCAGCTGGTCGGCCCGGTCCCCAGGGAGGTCCCGGGACGAGGCGAGCAGCAGGCCGTCGGCGGAGACCGCCACGACGTGGGCGATCCCCGCGACGCTGTCCGCGAAGTTGGTCAGCAGCCAGCCCATGTCCTGCATGGTGGGGGGCCTGGTCACAGTTGGTTCTCCTTCGGGGCGAGGGCGGCGGCGGCAGTCTCGGCACTGCCGGCCGTACGCCCGCGTTGCACACCACGGTGGTACGCGGACAGCAGCCCGCGTACCTCGTCTGGGCTGCGTCGCTGCTGGTTGCGTGGGCCGGTCTGCACCCCGCCCGGCACCAGCTGGGCCTGGGGTACGCGTTTGGGCAGGCCCGAGCGGGTGGTGCCGGCGTCGGGGGGCGCCGTCGCGGCCATGGCCCGCTGCCAGCCGTCGTCCGCGGCCGTGCGCCAGGCGTCCTCGGCGGCGGCACGGGGCCGCGGCACCTCGGGGAGCCCGCCGGGCTCCGCGTCGGCTGCGGCGGGCCGGGCGCGGACTGCCGGATCGGCGGTGTCGGGCCCGTCGACCGCGGCGGGCCGGGCAGCCTGGTCGACATCCGGCACGGGGGGCCAGGCAGCGGGGTCTTTGTCCGGCGCGGAGGGCCGGGCACCGTTGCGCCGGGCGACCGCGGTCCCGGCGTCCGGTTGCGCAACGCCCTCCGCCCGCTCGAACGGCTCGCGGGCTCCCCCGCCGGCCGCGTCCTGCGCCGACGCTCCAGCGGGCGACCGGTCCCGAGTCGGACCGGCGGTCGGAGCGGCCGCGGCCGCCGGGGCGCCGTTCACCGCGCCCGGAGCGCGCGATGTCGACGCCGCGCCTCCGGCCGTCGAGGCCGGCACGGGCGGCGACGGCTGAGCCGGCGGTGCCGCCAAGGCCGGCTGAGTTGCCGGGGCCGCCGGAGTCGGCTGTGCCGCCGAGGCCGGTTGGGTCGCCTGGGTCGGCGGAGGCGCGTACCCCGCGGTCGGCATGCCCCACTCCTCCGGGGAGTCGCCGTCGTGGGTCCGGAACCAGCTGGCCTGCATCTGCAGGAAGATCGGCGCCTCGGCGCGTTCCTCCACGGGCGCGGGCGGCGGCGGGGGCGGCGGCTTGGGCATCGCGGCCAGCGCGGCGCCCCACCCGTTCGCGTTCGGGCTGACCGGCCGCTGCTGCTGCGGGACCCGGTGCCCGTCCGGGGTGAGGAAGCCGAGCGCCACCGGCGGCTCCAGCTGCGGCAGCGTCGGCAGGGCCGCCGTGGGCGAGCCGATTGCGGCGAACGCATCGGTCGCGGCGCTCACCGCGGGAGCCGCCGGGGCCGATGCCGCGGGGGCCGCCTCGATCGGCTGAGCCACCCGGGTCGGCAGCGGCGGCCGCGGGGACAACTCGCCCGTACCGGCGCGCAGCATCCCTTCGACGCCGTCCGGCTGCCACGGCTCCGGTGCGATGGCGGGCAGGATCGCCGTTTCGGCGTTCGTCCGCGCGACCGTGTCCGGCCACCCGGGCCCACCGTCCAGCTGGTACGGCCGGGAGCCACGCACGGGCTGGTCGAGGGAGCGGTTCGGCAGCACGACGATGCTGCTGGGCAGCGTCACCTGCACGACCGTGCCGCCCTCCAGGTTGGCACGCAGCTCGACCTTGATGCCGTACCGGGCGGCCAGACGGCCCACCACCGCGAGGCCCATGAGCCGGAACGCGGCGACGTCCACCGTGGGCGGTTCGGCCAGCCGCCGGTTGAGCTGGTCCATCTGCTCGTCGGTCATGCCGAGTCCGCGGTCCTCGACCTGGACCACCACGTAGTCGCGGATGCGCCGGCCGTCGGCGACCACGATCGTGTTGGGCGGGGAGAAACGGGTCGCGTTGTCGAGCAGTTCCGCGATGAGCCGGACGACGTCGTTGACCGCCAGCGCCGTGACGGAGATGTCGGTGTCGACCGTGCCGAACTCGATCCGGTTGTACAGCTCCACCTCGGACTGCGCGGCCCGCAGCGCGTCGACCAGCAGCGCGTCCTCGCGACGCGGCGGGCTGGAGTCGGCGCCCGCGAGGACCAGAAGGTTCTCGTCGTTGCGGCGCATCCGGGTGGCCAGGTGGTCGAGCTCGAACAGCTGGGCCAGACGCTTCGGGTCCTCCTCGCCGCGTTCGATCAGGTCCAGCTCGCCGATCATCCGGTCGACCAGCGCCTGGCTGCGCCGGGCCAGGTTGAGGAACATCACCGAGACGCTGGTGCGCAGTGCCGCCTGCTCGGCCGCGATCCGGACGGCCTCCCGGTGCACGACGTTGAACGCCTGGGCCACCTGGCCGACCTCGTCGCGGTTCGCGAGCTGGATCGGGTCGCGGACCTGGCGGACCACGTCGTCGACGCCGCCGTCGCCGAGGTTGCGTTCGTCGCGCAGCCGGGCCACCGCGTCGGGGAGGTCCCGGTTCGCCACGGCCAGCGCGCCCTCGCGCAGCCGGCGCAGCGACAGGTTCAGCGAACGGGCCAGCACGACCGCCAGCGCGATCGCGATGATCAGCGTGAGCAGGACGAGCCCGACCTCGACGGCCGCCTGCCGGGTCACGGCGGCGCTGGCGGCGCCGGCCTGCGCGACGATGTCCGACTCCAGCCGCTGCTCGGCCCAGCGCATGAGGTCGACGACCGCGCCGAACGACTGCGTGATGTCGGTGGGTGGCACCGCGTCGGAACGGGTCAGCCGGGTGGAGACCCCGTCGGCGAGGTTGACCGCGTCGCCCGTGACCGTGCTGTTCACGAGTGCACGCTGGGCGGGCGAGGCGACCAGGGAGAACGCGAGCAGCGCCTCCTGCTGGCTGGTCTGGGTGGCGATGAACGACGACAGTTGTTCGGCGCTGACGTCGCCCGAGACGCGGGCCGCGTACGCGACAGCCTCCTGCTCGGCGGTGCCGGCCTTGGCCCGGCTGAACGCGGACAGCGCGCGCAGGCTGTCCGCCACCGCCCCGTCCCCGGCGAACTGGCTCAGCGCCTCGCCGTAGCCGACCAGGTCGGTGATCACCACGCTGTACCGCAGCACGGCCTCGGAGACCGCGATCTCGTCGCGGTCGGTGACCTTCTTTCGGGTGGCGTCCATGGTCCGCAGGTGGTCGTCGATCCGGTCCAGCCGCTCCTTCACGGCGGCCGGGGGCTCCCCGAGGGCCTGCCGGTTCACCCGGTACCGGTCGATGCGGTCGTCGCTGTTCGCGATCGCGGCGTTGTACGCGTCCGGCTTGGCGGCCGGGTCGGCCAGGAACTCCGCGGCGGCCATCCGCTCGGCGTGCAGGGCCTGGGTGAGCTCCGAGATGTCCGTCGAGAGCCGGGTCAGGTCCTCGACCTGGGCCGCGTCGTACGCCCGCCCGCCGACGTCGACCAGGCGAACCGTGGCCAGCCCGAGCACGGCAAGCAGCGGTACGAACAGGATCAGGGCCAGTTTCGACCGGATGCGCACGTCGCGCAGCCGGAGGAAGCCGCCGCTGCGCCGGGCACCGGGGCCGGTACGGGTCGCAGGCTGGGCCGAAGAACCGGTGCTCACGACATCTCCTCGGTGATCGTCCCCGCATCTGCGCGCCGGCCGGATGCTCGCGTCATGAGGCCCTCCACTACGGGCGGCAAGGGAGGTGTCACACGCGGCACGGCCGCGATTTCATCAGAACCCGAGCGTGTTTGGGAAGGCCGAGACTTTCCGGAAACACGTTTGATTGTCACTCCGCAATGGTTCACGCGGATCGACAATGGACACTCCATCCGCTTTGACGTGCACGAATATGCGGGCGCCCAGCACATCGAGTTCCGTCTGTGCTGCTCGCTGTTCATGATTCCAACCACTATGTGAGAAAGCCGTCCCGCGTGGACCGCTAGGTACGGCTTGACCTGCAACCTTCACGTTGGCAAGGTTTGGCGCGCCTGGACGGACAGCGTGTCCGTGATCGCATGCTCCACGCCGGACACCGTTGGCCCGTTCCCCCTGCGCCCGCCTTCGAGGAGGCATCCAGTGAGGCTCCCCCGCCGCGTGACGGCGCCCCTGATCGCATCGATGCTGCTCGCTGCCACGATGGTCGGCTGCGATTCCGGCGACGAGGCGGGTGACCCCACCGAGGTCGTGATCGGCGCCGATCTGGCGACCGGCTCCGCGATCGACTCGGCGTACGCCCGCGCCCTGCAGCTCAGGATCGAACAGGTGAACGCATCCGGCCAGCTCGGCGACCGCCGGCTGGTGCTGCGCGTCCAGGACAACCGATCGGATGCCACCTCGTCGCTGCGCAACATCAGTACGCTGGCCGACGACGCCCGGGTCGCCACGATCGTGACCGGGTCCTGCAGTGAGTGCGTGGTCGACGCGGCCAAGACGATCAACGACAAGCGGGTGCCGACCATCGCTCTGGCCGCCGCCGCCGAGGTGAGCGCCCCGGTCGCCGAGCGGCGGTACGTGTTCAAGCTCGGCCCCAACCCCACGGACAGCGCGGCGACTCTGGTGGCCGAGTTGCAGCGGACCCGCACCAAGAGCATCGCGATGCTCTACTCCGACGACCTGTACGGCCGGGGCGGCCAGCAGGTGATGTCGGCGGCGCTGGCCAAGGCGGGCATCACGGTCACCGAGTCGCGTACGGTCCGGCCGGGCGCGACCGACGTCAGCCAGGCGGTCGGCATGCTCGTCGACAGCAAGCCGGACGCCCTTGTCGTGTGGACCGCACCCGACCAGGCCACCGGCGCCGCGACCAGCGCGAAGGCCGCGAAGTTCGGCGGCCGGATGTACTTCGACGCGGCGGCGGCCGGGGACCTGTTCATCCCGAGCGAGGCGGCGCAGGCCACCAACGACGCCACGATGGTGTTCACCCAGACCCTCGCGATCGACGACGTCATCGCGACCACCCCCGCGAAGGCGGCCCGCAAGCAGTGGTTCCGCGACTACACGTCGCGGTACGGCAGCTACTCCGGGGTCGCGGCGTTCGCGGCCGACGCGGTGGACCTGGTCGCGGACGCGGTCACCCAGGCGGGCCCGAACCGCGAGCGCATCCGCGACATCCTGGAGACCTCGCAGATCGACGGGCTGTCCGGCCCGATCCGGCTCACGCCGGACAACCACTCGGGCCTGATGCCGCAGGCGCTGACGCTGCTGGTCGCCCGCAGCGGCCGGTGGCGCCTGCTGAGCTGACCGTCCCGGGCCACCCCCCGGCCGGGTTCAGCGGACGGACGTGGTGGCCCGGACCCACGGCAGCAGCAGCCGCTCGGTGAGCACGAGCCCGTAGTACAACACGATGCTGACCATTGCGAGCAGCGTGATCGCCGCGAACGCGGTTGCAGTGTCGCCCTGGCCGCTGGTCTGCACGATGATCGTGCCGAGGCCGGACTCGCCGTACTGCATCTCGCCGACGACCACGCCGATCAGCGCGAGCGGCATCGCGACCTTCAGCCCGACGAAGATCTGCGGCAGCGCCGCGGGCAGCCGCACCGTCCGGAACGTCTGCAGGCGCGACGCGTCCATCGCGCGTACGAGCTCGGCCAAGTCCGCCGGGGTGGTGGTGAGCCCGGTGGCGGTCGACAGCACGATGGGGAAGAAGCACACCATGAACGCCATGGCCAGCACCGGGGCCCGGCCGTAGCCGAACCAGATCAGCATCAGCGGGGCGAGCGCCACCTTCGGCACCGCGTTGAACGCGACCAGCAGCGGCTGGAACATCCGCTCGACCGGGCGCCAGGCCGCGATGGCGACGCCGATCAGCACACCGACCACCACGGACAGGGCGAACCCGAGCAGGGTCGCCACGGCGGTGTGCCCGGTCTGCGCGAGCAGATCCCCCGGCAGCGCGCGGAACGCCGACACGACGTCGGGCGGCGCCGGCAGGATGATCGTCTGCACCCCGAACAGGGCGACGGCCAGCCACCACCCGCCGATCGCCAGCGCGAGGCCGAGCACCGGCCAGGCGAGCGCGGGCACGGAACGCCGTCGTCGCCGTACGGGCTGATCCGGGGTGGCCGCCGCCGTGGCCAGCTCGGTCATCTGCATCTCCCAGCTCCGGCCGCGGGCGCGCCGGGGCCGGCCCCGGCGCGCCCCAGCGGATCGATCAGGCCTTCGGCACCAGGCTGAAGTCGATCACCTGTTCCGGGGTCAGCCCCGGCTTGATCTGGCCCGAGCCCTGCAGGATCGCGATGCTGCGGGCGACCCGCTGGCTGTCCAGCGCGCCCACCGGGACACCCGAGGCCTCGGACTTCACGAACGGGCCCATCAGGGTCAGCTCCGCGGCCGCGGCCTGCGGGTTCGTGGTCGGAACGTACTTCTTGAGCATCTGCGCCGCCGCGTCCGGGTTGGCGATGGAGTCGCCGAGCCCCTTGAGCAGCGCCCCGGTGAACGCCTTCACCCGGTCGGGGTGCTCCTTCGCGTACGCCGATGAGGTGAGCAGCACGTTGCCGTAGAGGTCCTGCAGGTAGTCGCTGTACGGCAGCACGATCGCGGTCTTCTTGGCCACCGACTCCACGGTGGGCTTGCCGACGACGAACTGCCCGATGCCTGCCGCCTTGCCCGCGGCTAGTGTCCCCATCAGGGTCTGCGGGGTGCCGTTCTGCCAGGTCACCTTGGACGCGTCGATGTTGGCGAGCTTCGCGTACGTCGGGAAGAGGTTGCGCACCACCGAGGCGGGTGAATCGGCGAGCGTCTTACCCTCCAGGTCCTTCGGCGAGGTGATGCCGTTGCCCTCCAGGGTGATGATGGCCGCCATGGTGCGCTGCTGGATGCCGGACACCGCGACGAAGCCCTTCGCCTGCCCGGACCCGGCGGCGAGCAGCATGCCGGTCAGGTCGATCGGGGCGAACTGCGCCTGACCCGCCGTGACGATCTTGAGATTCTCCCCCGTACCGCCGCCGGGCTTGATGTCCACATCAAAGCCTGCGTCGGCGAAGTACCCCTTCTCCTTGGCCACGTACGCGTACGCGTCGCGGCCGAAGGTGCCGAAGGACGTCAGGTAGGTCACCTTCTCGAGGGACTTTCCCTTGGCCTTGGCGTCGTCGGAGTCGCCGCTGCAACCGGCGGCGGCGAGCAGCGTCGCGGCGAGCGCGGTCGCCACGAGCGTACGGGTGAGCGTTCTTCTGTACACCGTGTTCCTTCCCAACTTCGGGGATTCGAGGGGATCGGCGTCGGACGTCGGGTGCGTCGGCGCCGCGTGAAGATGTGAGTGAATTTCGCCGGGGGCCAGCGTAGGGGAAATCACACCGTACTTCGATGGCGGGTTTGTCTCAGCGACCTCTGTGGACAGACTCGTCATGATCGCGCAACATCAACGGGTTAAGGTGCCCACGCATTGATCTGAAGCAATCTGGAGCGTGCGCAGATGATCAGTTTCTCCGGGGTTTCCCGGTCGTTCGACAGCCGTTCCGGCACGGTGGAGGCATTGCGGGAGATCTATCTGGATGTGGCCGAGGGCGAGTTCGTCGCCGTGGTCGGCCGCTCCGGCTGCGGCAAGTCGACCCTACTGCGGCTGGTCGCCGGGCTGCTCCCGGCGAGTGCGGGTGAAATCCAGGTGTCAGGCGAACGAGTGACCCGGCCCCGGCGCGACATCGCGATGATGTTCCAGCGCCCCGCTCTGCTGCCCTGGCGATCGGTCATCGACAATGTCCTGCTGCCGGTGCAGATCTTCGGCTGGCGCCCGGCGGAGTTCCGCGCCCGCGCCGCGGAGCTGCTCGCACTCACCGGCCTGACCGAGTTCGCGAAGCGGTCACCGCACGAGCTCTCGGGCGGCATGCAGCAGCGGGTCGCGCTGTGCCGCGCGCTGATCGCGGGCCCCCGGGTGCTGCTCATGGACGAGCCGTTCTCCGCGCTGGACGCGCTCACCCGCGAGGAGCTCTCCGTCGAGTTGCAACGGCTGCACATGGAGCTGGGCGCGACGATCGTCTTCGTCACCCACTCGATCGAGGAGGCGGTGCTGCTCGCCGACCGGGTGGTGGTGCTGACCCCGCGCCCCGGCCGGATCCGCGAGGTGCTGGACGTCAAGATTCCCCGGCCCCGCACGCTGGGCCGCACCGCGCACACCGACGAGGTGGCCCGGTGCAGCGCCGAGCTGCACGAGCTGCTGATGGCCTGACGAGGAGAGCGATGCGCGTCTGCCTGTTCACCGAGCCGCACCGCGGCGCCACGTACGACGACCAGCTCCGCTTCGTCCGGCACGCGGAGCAGGCCGGGTTCGAGGGGTTCCTGCGCGCCGACCACTACCAGTCCATGGGCGCCGACGTGGGCCTGCCGGGCCCCACGGACGCCTGGGTCACCCTGGCCGGGCTGGCCCGCGAGACGTCCACGATCCGGCTCGGCACACTGGTGAACTCCGCGACGTTCCGGCTGCCCGGCCCGCTGGCCATCATGGTCGCCCAGGTCGACGCGATGAGCGGCGGCCGGGTCGAGCTGGGCATGGGCGCCGGCTGGCTGGAGCGCGAGCACACCTCGTACGGGATACCGTTCCCGCCGCTGGGCGAGCGCTTCGACCGGCTCGCGGAGCAGCTCGCGGTGATCACCGGCCTGTGGTCCACCCCGGATGGCGCCCGGTTCAGCTTCGACGGCAAGCACTATCAGCTGCTCGACGCGCCCGCGCTGCCCAAGCCGGTGCAGCGGCCCGGTCCGCCGGTCATCGTGGGGGGCCGCGGCCCGCGCCGCACCCCGGAGCTGGCCGCCCGCTACGCGGACGAGTTCAACATGCCGTTCAAGACGGTCGCCGAGACCGCGGCGGCGTTCGCACGGGTCCGGCAGGCCTGCGACACGTACGGGCGACCCGCCGACCGGCCGTTGACTCTGTCGGCGGGCGTCGTGGTCGCCCTGGGGCGTACCGATGTCGAGGTCCGGCGTCGCGCGGCGCCGCTGCACGTGCCGAGTGCCCTGCCACCCGAGGATCCCGTCGTGGGGTCGCCGGACGCTCTGGTGCAGCGCATCGGCGAGCTCGCCGCGATCGGCGCGACGCGGGTGCACCTGCGGATCATCGACATGGCCGACCTGGCCCACGTCGATCTGATCGCCGAGCGGGTCCTGCCCCACATATCGTGACGCTGCGTATACCACTCCCGTGCCCGCCGGAGGCGGTGCCCCCGGCTGGGTGACGGGCAGAATTTTGCGTCGCTTAATCACGGCCCGCGAGGGTGGCGACGACACTCGACCATTCCGTAACGTGCCTGGCATGGCATTTCGGACCTGGGCCCGGCTGCTGCCGGTCACCCTCGGCGTGGCGGCGCTGGCGGGCGCCAGCCAGCTCGGGCTGGCGTACGGCCTCGGCATCGTTCAGCTCAACCAGACGCTGGACGTCACCGCCCGTGATCGCTGGACTGCACAGCTCGCCTGGGTGGCCTGGTTCGCCATGAACGCCGCGGTGGTCGGGGCGATCACGGGAGTGCGCGCGTACACCCGCGCCGCCGTGCAGGGCGCGTCCGGCCCCGGCGGCGCGGACGCGTCGTCCGGTGACGGGCCGGCTGCGGACGTACGGTCCGCCGGTCCGCCCGGGCCCGGCGCGGTCATCGCGCTCGCCCTGACCGCCGGGCTGGGTGCCGCGATCGTGATCGCGCTGACCATGCAGCCCGCGCGCGCCGCGCGGGTATCCGGAGTCGACCCGGTCGTCGTGATCGGGATCTGCGGGGGACTCGGCGCGGTGGCCGGTGTGATCATGGCCTGCCTGGCCCTGACCTGGGCGGTGGCCCGGTGGAATCTCGCCGCGGCCGGGGCGGCGGTCTGGGTTGTCGCGCTCGTGTCGGTCGCACCGGCCCTGGCGCCCGGCCGATCGCTGCCCGCGGTACGGCTGGGCGTGTTCGAGCCGAGCTGGCTGCCGGTGCATCTCACGCCGCGGGCGGCACTGGTCACGATGCCCGCACTGGCCCTGCTGGTCGGCGTCGCGGTGGGCTGGGCGGCGCGCCGGGCCGGCCGCGACACGCTTGCCATCTCCCTGGCCGGTCTGTCCGGTCCGGCCCTGCTCACGGTCGCGTACCTGATCGCCGGGCCGGGGACCGGCGCGGCGCAGTCCGCGCCGTACTGGGCGGCCATGACCGCGGCGGGCGCCGGGGTGCTCGGTTCGGTGCTGACCGCCGTGCTGCGCCGGGGCCCGCTGGAGGACGAAGACGACCGGGAACCCGCCACGGAACGCCCCGAGGCCGATGCGGACCCGGCCGACGGCGGCGACCCGACGCCCGAGGCGTCCGTACCCGCGGCCCGGCGGTCCGAGGAGCAGCGCCCGGCGGACCCGGGACCGACCGCCGCGGGCAATGCGGCGCGCCCGGGCGGGCGCCGATCCAACTTCGCGGACGCGTTCCGCCCCCGGCCGCGGCGGCCCGAACCGGCCGCCGACCCGGAGCCTGCGCCGTTCGACGGTTTCGCGTCCGGGGCGGCGCCCCGGCACGGCGCCCCGGAGGGCGGGGACGGACCGCGCGGGCGGCAACAGCGCACCGGTTCCGGCCGCGGCAAGGACAACGAGTACGTGGACTGGGTCAGCGGCCTGGGCACCGACTGACCGGCGCGGCCCAGGCGGTCGCCGGACCCGGCACAGGCCCGGATCGCGGGGCACCGGTACGCACCGGTGCCCCGGACCATGTCAGGCCATCGGCAGGTAGACCCGGCTGCCGGACGCCACGAACTCGTCACTCTTGTCCTGCATGCCCTTGGCGGCGTACTCCTTCAGCTCCTGGGTGATCTTCATGGAGCAGAACTTCGGCCCGCACATCGAGCAGAAGTGCGCCGTCTTGGCGGGCGCCGCGGGCAGCGTCTCGTCGTGGTACGACCGGGCGGTCTCCGGGTCCAGTGACAGGTTGAACTGGTCCTCCCACCGGAACTCGAAGCGCGCCTTGGACAGCGCGTCGTCCCACTCCTGCGCCCCGGGGTGCCCCTTGGCGAGGTCGGCCGCGTGCGCCGCGATCTTGTATGCGATCACCCCGGCCTTGACGTCGTCGCGGTTGGGCAGCCCGAGGTGCTCCTTGGGGGTCACGTAGCAGAGCATCGCCGTGCCGAACATGCCGATCATCGCGGCCCCGATCGCGGACGTGATGTGGTCGTACGCGGGCGCCACGTCCGTGGTCAGCGGGCCGAGCGTGTAGAACGGGGCCCCGGCGCACAGCTCCTGCTGCAGGTCCACGTTCTCCTTGATCTTGTGCATGGGCACGTGGCCCGGCCCCTCGATCATCACCTGTACGTCGTACTGCCACGCAATCTTGGTCAGCTCGCCCAGCGTACGCAGCTCCGCGAACTGGGCCTCGTCGTTGGCGTCCGCGATCGAGCCCGGGCGCAGCCCGTCACCGAGGGAGAACGTGACGTCGTAGCGGGCCAGGATCTCGCAGAGCTCGGCGAAGTTCTCGTACAGGAAGTTCTCCTTGTGGTGCGCGAGGCACCAGGCGGCCATGATCGAGCCGCCGCGGGACACGATCCCGGTGACCCGGTTGACCGCCAGCGGCACGTACGGCAGGAGCACGCCCGCGTGCACGGTCATGTAGTCGACGCCCTGCTCGGCCTGCTCGATCACGGTCTGCCGGAAGATCTCCCAGGTCAGCTTCACCGGGTCGCCGTCGACCTTCTCAAGGGCCTGGTAGATCGGCACGGTCCCGATCGGCACGGCCGAGTTGCGGACGATCGCCTCCCGCGTCTCGTGGATGTGCTTGCCGGTGGACAGGTCCATGACCGTGTCCGCGCCCCACTTGGTGGCCCAGGTCAGCTTCTCCACCTCGTCGGCGATCGAGGAGCTGACCGCCGAGGTGCCGATGTTCGCGTTGATCTTCACGAGGAACTTCGACCCGATGATCATCGGCTCGATCTCGGGGTGGTTCACGTTGGCCGGGAGCACGGCCCGCCCGGCCGCGATCTCCTCGCGTACCACCTCGGGGTCGACGTTCTCGCGGATCGCCACGAACTCCATCTCGGGCGTGACGATCCCGGCGCGGGCGTACGCCAGCTGGGTGGGGCGCCGCCCGGCCAGGGGCGTGCCACCGCCCGCGACCGGCGCCACGTCACCGCGTTCGGCGATCCACGGCCCGCGCAGCGGCGGCAGCCCGACCTCCGGGTCGCTGCCCGGCCCGGACGTGTCGTACAGCCGGACGGGCGGGTTGTCGCCGGTCAGCGGCACCTCGGCGAACGGCACCCGCAGGTCCGGGCGGGAGCCCTCGACGTACACCTTGCGCCTCATGTTTCCTCCCCAATCGGTATGAACTGGGCGGCGTGCAGGCGCACGGAACCGCCCGGCCGCCGCCTGTCTCGTCAGGCGAACCAGCCGAAGTGATCGAGCGGGCCGGCACCCTGGCCGACCGTCCAGTCCCGGCTGCCCGCGAGCGCCCGGGTCACGTACGTCTTGGCGAAGCTCACGGCCTCGCCCACCTCGTTGCCCAGCGCGAGCCGGGCCGTGATCGCGGCCGCGAACGTGCACCCGGTCCCGTGGTGGTTCCCCGTCTCCACCCGCGGCCCGGTGAGCGTCCGCACACCGTCCTGCGTCCACAGCAGATCCGCGGCCTCACCTCCCTGCGCGTCGTCGCCGCCGGTCACCACGACAGCGCCCGGACCGGCCGCCGCCACCTCGGCGGCCGCGGCCGCCACCTCGCCCGGCCCGGTCACGCCCCGGCCGACCAGCGCGGAGAGCTCCGCGCGGTTCGGCGTCACGACACTCGCGTACGGCAGCAGCCGCTCGACCGCCGCCACCAGCCCGAGCCGCCGCCCGGTGCTCGCCGACAGCACCGGATCGAGGACCAGGTTCGGCAGCCGCCCGGCCGCGGCCCGCTGCGCCACCGCGTCGGCGATCTCCGCGGTGCCGAGCATGCCGACCTTCGTGGCGGCCACCTCGAAGTCGTCCAGCACCGCGTCGAGCTGTGCGCCCACCACCGCGGCGCTCAGCGCGTGCACGTCCAGCACGGCCCGGGTGTGCTGCGCCGTGACCGCGGTGATCACCGACGTCCCGTACGTACGCAGCGCCGCGAACGTCTTGAGGTCGGCCTGGATCCCGGCGCCCGCCCCCGAGTCCGACCCCGCGATGGTCAGCACGACCACCGGGGTCATCGGGTGACCGCCGCCGCCGCGCGCAGCCGCGCCACCGTGGCGGCCGGATCCGCCGACCTCATCACCGCCCCCATCACCGCCACCCCGGAAGCACCGGCGGCCAGGCATTCCGCGACCTTCTCGGGCGAGTCGATCCCGCCCAGCGCCAGCCACGGCACCGCGCCACCGCGCGCCGACCGCCCGGCGGCGACCAGCTCCGCGGCGCGCCCGGGACCGAGCGCCGGACCGTACCCGGGCTTCGAGGCGGTCGTGAAGATCGGCGACAGGGTGACGTAGTCCTCCGTGGACAGCAGCGGCGCCGCGTGGCAGGAACGCCCCACGAGCCCGGCCGCCACCGTGGGGTCGCGTTCCGCGAGATGCACCGCGTCCCCGCCGAGCGGATCCGGGCCCGCCACGATCAGCCGGCCCGGCGGCAGCACCGCGCGCAGCCGATCCGCCAGCTCCCGCCGCTGCGCCGCGGGCAGGTCCCGCTCGCGCAGCACCACCCAGTCCGGCGCCGCGGCCGCGACCAGCTCGGTGAGCGGCATCCGCGCCACCCGCCGATCCGTGAGCAGCACGATGCCCGACGGGATCGGCCCAGCCGATCCGGAACCCGACGGGATCGGCCCAGCCGCGCCGGGGCTCACCATTGCGGCAGGCCGTCGTCCGAGGTGGACGCCAAGGCGTGGAACCGGCGCGGGATCCGGCCCGCGGCCGCCGCCAGACGACCCGCCTCCACCGCGTGGCGCATCGCCGCGGCCATCAGCGCCGGGTCCTCGGCCCGGGTGACCGCGCTCGCCACCAGCACCGCGTCACAGCCCAGCTCCATCGCCAGCGTCGCGTCGGACGCCGTACCGATGCCCGCGTCCAGGATCACCGGGACGTCGACGCTGTCGCGGATCAACCGGATGTGGTGCGGGTTGGTCACCCCCAGGCCGGAGCCGATCGGCGCGCCCGCTGGCATCACCGCGGCGCAACCCACATCGGCGAGGCGGCCCGCCAGAATCGGGTCGTCACTCGTGTACGGCAGCACCGTGAACCCGTCGCCCACCAGCGTCTCCGCCGCCCGCAGCAGCTCGACCGCGTCCGGCAGCAGGGTGCGCTCGTCGCCGATGACCTCCAGCTTCACCCAGTCCGTCTCGAACGCCTCCCGGGCCAGGTGGGCCGCCTTCACCGCGTCCCCGGCCGTGTAGCAGCCGGCCGTGTTCGGCAGCACCCGCACCCCGAGCCGGTCCAGCAACGGCAGCAGACCCGGCCCGGCCGCGTCGACCCGGCGCAGCGCGACCGTGACGATCTCCGTGCCCGAGGCGACCACCGCCGCCTCCAGCGCGGCGAGACTGCTTGCCCCGCCCGTGCCCAGGATCAGGCGCGATTCTCCCAGCAGCATGCTCATCCTCCCTGCGCCGCGGTCAGCACCTCGACCCGGTCGCCGTCCCGCAGCACCGCCGCGGACCAGCGCGAACGCGGCACCACCTCACCGTTCACCGCGACCGCGACGCCACGCTGAGCCTCGGTGAGCACAGCCACCAGCCCCGCGACCGTGACGGCGTCGTCGACGGCACGCGGGGACCCGTTGACGGTCAGGCGCATGCGAACCTCCCGGGTCGGAACTCATCCAGCAGCGGGTCCGCCGTACCGGCGGTCAGCAGGTCGGCGATGAGGTCGGCCGTGACCGGGGCGAGCAGCACCCCGTTGCGGTGGTGCCCGGCCGCCACGACGACTCGTTCGTCCAGCGCACCGAGCAGCGGTGCATTGTCCGGGGTGGCGGGCCGGTGCCCCACGAGCGTCTCGGTCAGCGTGCACTCGCGCAGTGCGGGCACCAGATCCAGCGCCGCCCGCAGCAGGTCGAGCACGCCACCGGCGGTGACCGTCCGATCCGTACGCTCCTGCTGGGTCGCGCCGACCACCACCTCCCCGTCGGCGCGCGGCACCAGATAGACGTGGCGCCCGTCGGCGTAGCCGCTGACCACGTGCCGGAACGTGCCCGGCTCCCCCCGTAGCCTCAGCAGTTCCCCCTTGACCGGACGCACCGGCAGCCCGGTGAGCGCGGCGGTGCCGCACCCGGCCGCCACCACGACCTGCCCCGCCCGCACCTCGTCGAGCCGGGCCACGGTCGAAGGCACGACCGCGTCACCCAGTGCCGCCCGCAACGCGCCGACCACCCGGCGCGGATCGACCTGACGGTCGTCGGGCACGTACGCCCCGGCCCGCACGCGGGGCGACAACGCCGGCTCGCGGTCCCGCAGCGCGCTCGGGCCCAGCCGGGTCAGCCCGAGGTGGCGCCACACCCGGCTCGCCTCGGCCACGTCGTCCACGGTGAGGGCGACGCCCAGCGTGCCGGTCTCGTCGTACCCGAGATCCCGGCCGGTCTGCCCGCCCAGCTCCGCCGCGAAGCCGGGCCAGCGGCGCGCCGACTCGGCCATCAGCCGCCCCAGCCCCGGACTCTCGAACGGCGACTCCCCGCCCGGCGCGAGCATCCCCGCCGCCACGTGCCACGCGCCCAGATCCGGCGGACCCGGGTCGTGCACGACGACGCGCGCGCCGCGCTGGGCCACCCGCCAGGCGATGGACAACCCCACGATCCCGCCGCCGACCACCGCCACGTCCGGCATGCCGTTCATGACGTGCCCACCTTCCGCCTGCGCTCGGTGCACTCACTCATGCCGAGAGCGCCGTGAGCAGAGCCGTCGTGGCAGCATGCGGGTCCGCGGCTGCGGCCAGCGCACCGACCACCGCGACACCGTGCGCGCCCGCGGTGCGCAGGTCCGGAACCGCCCCGGCGGTCACCCCGCCGATCGCGATGACCGGCGTCGTCCCCAGCGCCGCGGCAACGGCCGCGATGCCGGCCAGGCCCAGCGGGTCCGGCAGCCCCGCCTTGGTGCTGGTCCGGAACGCGGGCCCCACCCCGAGGTACGTGGCACCCGCGGCGACCGCGGCGCGCGCCGAATCGGGCTCGCGGCACGTCGCACCGAGAACCGCCGTGGCGCCGAGCACCCCGCGCGCCGCCGGCACCGGGAGATCGTCCGCGCCCACGTGCGCGCCGTCGGCGTCGATCGCGACGGCAACGTCCAGACGGTCGTTGACCAGGAGCAACACGCCGGCTGGACGGCAGATCCCGGCGACCGCGAGCCCGAACTCGTACGCCGTCCGGTCGGTCACCTCGTCCTCGACGCGGACCTGCACGGCCAGAGCGTGCGGGGTACCGGCCGAGGTGGCGGCGGCGACGGCGGCGCCGACCACGCCCACGGCGTCGCGACCGGGCCGCGCGTCCGTGATGACGTGCAGGCGGGGAAATGCAGAGCCCACAACTCACTCCTCCCTGCGCCGGCATGACCCGGATCAGGTTCGACGGTCGGGGGCTGCAGCCCCCCTCTCAGCCCGGTACACCGGACTCCCGTGAGGTTGTTCTGACTGGACGATAACCGTGCGCCCGGGCCGCCGTAAACCCCGCCCTCGCCCCGGTCCGGTTTGGCACACTCCGTCCCCGCGCCGTTGGAGCGCTCCAACGGCGTACCGATGCTCCAGTCAGGACGGTGCGGGTGAGCTACCGGTCGTAACCCAGGGCCGGGTGGGTGGGGCCGCCCAGCCGGGCCGAGATCAGATCGAGCAGCTTCCACTGCACCGAACCGTCCGGGACCTCTTCGCCCTCGCCCTCCATCTCGTCGGCGATGCTCGCCGACGAGGCCAGCTCCGTTTCGACCGAGACCCACTGGGCGCCGGTCAGCGTGACGGAAACCGGGCGGCTGCCGGGCGGGTGTGCACCGACGGCGCGGAGGCGACCCCGGACGGCCAACGTGATCGCACCCGACACGTCCGTCGTGGCTTCCTGGGTGTCGCCGGATCCGTCGCCCGCGTACGCGGCGAGCTCCCGGGTGAAGTCGAGGGGTTCGAGAACGGACCGCCACTCCTCCTGGGGGTGCGACCCCATGAGCGGGCCGGGAAGGGACACGCCCGAGGCCGCGGGCGCTCAGCGGATCATCGGCGGCCGCCCCGGAGAGTTGAGGACGATCAGCGCACGTCCCACACCGGCTCGGGTGTCTCCACCACCTCGCCGTCCCCCTGGAACAGGACAAAGCGGTCGAAGCCTCGGGAGAACCAACGATCATGGGTGACCGCGATCACCGTGCCCTCGTACGCCCGCAGCCCTTCCTCCAGCGCCTCCGCCGAGGCCAGGTCGAGGTTGTCCGTCGGCTCGTCGAGCAGCAGCATGGTCGCCCCGGACAGCTCCAGCAGCAGCACGAGGAAGCGCGCCTGCTGCCCGCCGGACAGCGTCCCGAACCTCTGATCCCCCTGGCCGGCCAGCTCGTACCGGTTGAGGGCCTTCATGGCCCCGGCCCGGTCCACGCCGGAACGGTGGTCGTCGCCGCGCCACAGGATCTCCACGAGCGTACGGTCGAGCAGTTCCGGCCGGTCGTGCGTCTGGGAGAAATGCCCCGGCCGCACCCGGGCGCCGAGCCGGGCGACGCCGTCGTGCGCCACGTGTGCCAGCGGCGCGCCGTCGACCGGCTTGTGCTCCGCGTCCGGGTCGGAGCCGCCGCCCGCGAGCAGCCGCAGGAAGTGCGACTTGCCCGTGCCGTTGGCGCCGAGCACCGCCACCCGGTCGCCGTACCAGACCTCCAGGTCGAACGGGAACGTCAGGTTCTCCAGCTCCAGCTGCTCGCACACCACGGCCCGCTTGCCGGTACGCCCGCCGCGCAGGTTCATCCGCACCGCCTGATCCTTGGGCGGCAGCGGCGGCGGCCCGGCCTCCTCGAACTTGCGCAACCGCGTCTGCGCGGCCTGATACCGCGACGCCATCCCGTCGTTGTACGTGGCCTTCTGCTTCAACGTCAGCACCAGCTCGCGCAGCTTCTGGTGCTCCTCCTCCCAGCGCCGCCGCGACTCCAGCAGCCGGTCGTGCCGGTGCGCCCGCGCCTCGTGCCAGGATGCGAACCCGCCCGGGTGCACCCACGCACTGCCACCTTCGACGGCCACCACCCGGCCCGCGGTCTGGGCCAGCAGTTCACGGTCGTGCGACACGTACAGCACGGACTTGGTGGATTCGCGCAGCCGCGCCTCCAGCCACCGCTTGCCCGGGACGTCGAGGAAGTTGTCCGGCTCGTCGAGCAGCAGCACCTCGTCCGTGCCGCGCAGCAGCAGGTCGAGCGCGAACCGCTTCTGCTGCCCACCCGAGAGGGTACGCACCGGCCGGTGTTTCACCTGCTCCCACGGCTGGTCCAGGATCGCGACCGCGACCGTGTCGAACAGCACCTCGGCGTCGTACCCGCCGGTCTCGCCCCAGTGCGCGAGCGCGTTGGCGTACCCGAGCTGCGACTTCTCGGTGTCCGAAAGGGCCGCCGCGGCCGCCGCGAGGCGCTCACCCGCCGCGCGCAACGGCGGCGCCACGAGCGAAAGGGCCAGGTCCTCCAGCGTACGGTCGTCGCCGATCATTCCGATGAACTGCCGCATGACGCCCAGCCCGCCGGAGCGCGCGATCGTGCCGGACTGGACCGGCAGGTCCCCGGCGACCATCCGCAGCAGGGTGGTCTTGCCTGCGCCGTTCGGCCCGACGAGCGCGACCTTGGCGCCCTCCCCGACCCGGAACGACACGTCGGCGAACAGCTCCCGGCCGTCCGGCAGCACGAACCCTGCACCAGCGACGTCGACGTAACCCACGAGCGCATCCTGCCTGGTGCCGGCCGCGGCGTCAGGCGGTTTTCCGGGCCACCCGCAGCACCCGGAAGCCGCGCTGGCTCGCGACCCGGGAGACCACCCAGCCGAGGCCGGCCAGCCAGGTGTGCAGCGAGTCCCCGCCGAGATTCTTGTTGATCACCAGCCAGGCCACGCCGTCCGGCGCCAGGCGGGGCAGCCAGCGCTCCAGCATCGCGTGCAGTCCGGCTTTCCCGATGTGGGTGGGCGGGTTGCTCCAGATCTCGTCGAACTCCACGTCCGCCGGGACGTCGTCGGGCGCGGCGACCCGCAGGCGCCCCGCGAGATCCAGCGCCTCCGCATTGGCCGCGGCCAGCTCGCGGGCGCGGGCGTTGACGTCCACGGCGTACACGATCGTGCTCGGCGCTTCGGTGGCCAGCACGCAGGCGATCGGGCCGTAGCCGCAGCCCAGGTCGAGCAGCGTGCCACCGGTCGCGGCCGTGGGCAGCTCAGCCTTGCGCAACAGTACGGCCGTGCCGGTGTCGAGCCGCCCGGCGGAGAACACGCCCGACGCCACGGCCAGCGTGTAGTCGCGACCCGCCACGCTGAACTCCACCGTCCCGGGCCGGGCCGGGGCGGCCGGGTCGGCGCTGAAGTAGTGATCGGCGCTCACGCCACACCCGCCCGCATGCGCTGACGGTCCTCGCTGGGCCGGGTGCACTCGCTCATGGGGTCAGTGTGCCGTCGGTGGCGGGCCTGCGCTCACCCGGGGTGGTTGCCGCACAGCGTGTGCGCTCATCGATGACCATGCCCTCCTAGCGTGTCCGCCATGCCACAGCATGCCCAGCTCCGCGCCAATCACCGCGCGCCGACCCCAGAGGGCCCCCGGCCCGTCCGTGCACTGAACCGCCCCGGGGTCGACCGCCCTGGCCGGGCGGATCACAGAACCGCCGCGTGCCGAGCGTCGGCACGGCCCGCACCCGCCCTGGCGGATCGCGCGTCGGCCGCGACCGGGCAGCACCGGCGGATCGTGGCGCCGCCGCGCCGGGCGCAGCGGCGGGGATCGCCGGGGCTGAAGCAGTTGTTCCTGGGCGGGCTGGGGACGCTGATCCTGGCGGGCGTGTGCGGGCTGAGCGCATTCGTGGTCTCGGCGCACACGCGGCGCAGCCAGGGAGCGCAGCCGCGGCCACCGGCGCAGTCCCGGGACCTCAGCTCGCGCCGGGTCGACGCGGCTCCGCTCACCCTGGAAGAGGTGTTCCCGGGCGCGGAGATCAGGGCGGCCGAGGGCGCGGCGACGTACCGGATCGCGATGACACACATCGACACGGACTGCGGGATCGCCACGATCGGCGAGCTGGGCGCGCTGCTGGTGCGGCACGGCTGCACCCAGGTGGTGCGGGCGGCGCTCACCGCACCGTACGGGGGATATCGGGTGACCGCGGGCATCTTCAACCTGTCCGACGCGGCCGGTGCCCGGCTGGTCGCCGCTCGGGCCGGGCAGCTCGTGGCCGCGGGCGAGGGCACGTTCGCGGCCATGCTCGGGGGGCTGCCCGGCACCGATCCCGAGCTTCAGCCCGCGACGGTCACGGGCTGGGACACCCGCGGCCACTTCCTGCTGTACTGCGTGATCGTTCGCCCCGACGGCCGGCCGGTGTCCGACGGTGACCCGTTCGCCCGGCGAATCATCGCCGATCTCGTCCAGGCCTACCTGGGCGACACGGTGCTCGGCCGGCGCACCCCGCTGCCGTAACCACAGTGAGCCGCCGCGGGAGCGGCTGCCGCTCGGCCGCCCGGATCGGTTGCTCGCTGAATTGACCGGTGGCTGCGTCCGCGGAGTCGGTTCAGCTACGCCGGCACTCGCGGAGGGTCCGCAGTCCGCGACGTGGTGCAGTCCGCTCACGCGCGCAGCCGCCGGGTCGCCTCGGCGCGCAGGGCGTATTCGGCCGGGTCGTCCGGGTAACCGACCGCGATCAGCGTCAGCCCGTGCGCCGGTGCCACCGTGACCGAACTGGACCGTTCCCGCATCGTGAGCATGGACGCCGGCCATCCGGGCTCGCGCCGCCCGTCACCGACCGCGAGCAGCGCACCGACCAGGCTGCGAACCATCGCCTGGCAGAACGCGTCGGCCTGCACGGTGGCGACCACGACCCCGTCGGTCTCGCGACGCCAGTCCAGGGCGGTGATCGCGCGCACGGTGGTGCCGTGCTCCTTGCGCTTGCAGTACGCCGCGTAGTCGTGCTCGCCGATCAGCCCCGCCGCGGCGAGCCTCAGCCGATCCAGGTCGAGCGGGCGCACCCAGCCGAGGGTGTCGCGGCGGCGCAGCGGCTCCGGCCCCCATTGCGTGTCGGCGACGCGGTATTCGTACCGGCGGAAGGTGGCCGAGAACCGGGCGTCGAACGTGTCCGGTACGGCCGTCGCGGCCCGGACCCGGGCGTCCGGCGGCATCAGTGCGGCGAGCCGCCGCACGAGCGTCGTGCCGAGCTCGTCCCACGCGGCCGTGGGCAGGTCGACGTGGCAGACCTGCCCGGTGGCGTGCACCCCCGCGTCGGTACGCCCCGCGACCGTCAGCCCGAGCGGGGTGTCCGCGCCGACGAGCCGCCCGAGCGCCTCCGTGAGTACGCCCGCGACGGTGCGCCGTTGCGGCTGGGCGGCCCAGCCGGAGAAGTCCGTGCCGTCGTAGGTGACGTCCATGCGGACGCGGATCTGTTCGTTCATGCCGCCATCCCGGCTCGCTGCTGACCACGATGCCCGCGCGCGGGCCACGCCCGCTTCCGGCCGGCCGTGACCGGGCGGTGTCCGTACTCGGGCAACGGAACGGCCCGGCGCCCCCGCGAGGGCGCCGGGCCGGTCGGACCGTACGTGAACACTCAGGCCGTGGTGTCTTCGCCTTCGGCCTTGTCGCCCGGGCCCTCGGCTCCCTTGTCACCGGACGCGTTCACCGGCGGCTCGGAGTCCTGGTCGGCGACGGTCGAGGTCGGAACCTCGTCCTCGCGGGCCAGCGCCTCGACCTTGTCCTGCTGCGCGGTGGCCTTGCGGGCCGCCTTGCGCGGGGCCGTGGTGGCCGTGACCTGCAGCTCCTCGACCAGCTCGATGACGGCCATCGGAGCGGCGTCACCCTTGCGCGGACCGGTCTTGGTGATCCGGGTGTAGCCACCCGGCCGGTTGCCGTAGCGCGGGGCGATCTGCTCGAACAAGGCGTACACGACGTCCTTGTCCTTCACGACCGTGAGCACCCGGCGGCGAGCGTGCAGGTCACCGCGCTTGGCCTTGGTGATCAGGTGCTCGGCCAGCGGACGCAGGCGCTTGGCCTTGGTCTCGGTCGTCTTGATCTTCCCGTGCCGGAAGAGCTCCGTGGCCAGGTTGGCCAGCAGCAGCTTCTCGTGCGCCGGGCTGCCGCCGAGGCGGGGACCCTTGGTGGGCGTGGGCATTCGATGCTCCTCGTCAGTTTCCTTGCAGTGCGGGCGGCGAAGCCGCCTGCACGGCGGCAGCCGAGATTAGAGCTGCTCGGTCTCGCGGTAGTCGTCGGTGTCGTAGTCCACGTCGCCGAACGAGTCCACGACGTGCGCCGGGTCGAAGGACGGCGCGCTGTCCTTGAGGCCCAGGCCCATGCCGGCGAGCTTCATCTTGACCTCGTCGATCGACTTCTGACCGAAATTCCTTATATCCAGAAGGTCGGCCTCCGTACGCCCTATCAACTCGCCGACCGTGTTGATGCCCTCGCGCTTGAGGCAGTTGTACGACCGGACCGTGAGGTCCAGCTCCTCGATCGGCAGGGCGAGGTCCGCGGCGAGCTGGGCGTCCTGCGGGGACGGCCCGATGTCGATGCCCTCGGCGGTCTCGTCCAGCTCCCGGCACAGCCCGAACAGCTCGACCAGGGTCGAGCCGGCCGACGCCAGCGCGGTACGCGGCGAGATCGACGCCTTCGACTCGACGTCGATGATCAGGCGGTCAAAGTCGGTGCGCTGCTCGACACGGGTGGCCTCGACGCGGTAGGTCACCTTCATCACCGGCGAGTAGATCGAGTCGACCGGGATCCGGCCGATCTCGGCGCCCGCGTTCTTGTTCTGGGCGGCGGTGACGTAGCCACGGCCACGCTCGACCGTCAGCTCCATGTCGAGACGGCCCTTGCTGTTCAGCGTGGCCAGCTTCAGGTCGGGGTTGTGCACCGAGACGCCGGCCGGCGGCTGGATGTCACCAGCGGTGACGTCGCCGGGGCCCTGCTTGCGCAGGTACATGCTGACCGGCTCGTCGTGCTCGGAGCTGACGGTGAGCTCCTTGACGTTCATGACGAGCTCGACCACGTCCTCCTTGACACCGGGGATCGTGGTGAACTCGTGCAGGACGCCGTCGATCTTGATGCTGGTGACTGCCGCGCCCGGGATGGACGACAGCAGCGTACGGCGCAGCGAATTGCCCAGGGTGTACCCGAAGCCGGGCTCCAGGGGCTCGATGGTGAACCGCGAGCGGGTCTCGCTGAGCGACTCTTCCGAGAGGCTCGGCCGCTGGCTGATGAGCACGGGATTCTTCTTTCTGTCGGGGCACCCGCTATTTGATGCCCGTCCGATGGTGGTGCGGGGATGCCGGCCGTGCGACCGACATCCCCTGAGCTGCTACTTGGAGTAGAGCTCGACGATCAACTGCTCCTGGACCTGGGTGTCGATGACCTGGCGGGCCGGGAGCGAGTGGATCAGGATCTTCATCTGGCTGGGGATCGGCTCCAGCCACGCGGGCACCGGGCGGGAGCCCGCCTGCGCCTGCGCCACGACGAACGGGGTCAGCTCACGGGACTTCTCCCGCGTCTGCACGATGTCGTGCTCCTTCACCCGGTACGACGGGATGTCGACCTTCACGCCGTTCACGGTGAAGTGGCCGTGCTTGACCAGCTGACGGGCCATGTCCCGGGACGAGGCGTAGCCCGCCCGGTAGACCACGTTGTCGAGGCGGGACTCGAGGATCTGCAGCAGCACCTCACCGGTCTTGCCCGGCTTGTGCACGGCTTCCTCGTAGTACCCACGGAACTGCTTCTCCAGCACGCCGTAGATGCGGCGGGCCTTCTGCTTCTCGCGGAGCTGGAGCAGGTACTCCGTCTCCTTGGTGCGACCCCGGCCGTGCTGCCCGGGCGGGAACGGCCGGGACTCGAACGGGCACTTCGGGCCGTCGCACTTGCTGCCCTTGAGGAACAGCTTCATCTTCTCCCGACGGCAACGGCGGCAGTCGGCACCTGCATAGCGAGCCATTTGTCCTCTACCTCTCAGACCCGACGACGCTTCGGCGGGCGGCATCCGTTGTGCGGCTGGGGCGTGACGTCGGAGATCTGCCCGACCTCGAGGCCCGCGGCCTGCAGCGAACGGATGGCGGTCTCCCGGCCGGAGCCGGGGCCCTTGACGAACACGTCGACCTTGCGCATGCCGTGCTCCATGGCCCGGCGCGCGGCGGCCTCGGCGGCCAGCTGCGCGGCGAACGGAGTCGACTTGCGGGAGCCCTTGAAGCCCACCTGGCCCGAGGAGGCCCAGGAGATGACAGCACCGGTCGGGTCGGTGATCGACACGATGGTGTTGTTGAAGGTGCTCTTGATGTGCGCCTGCCCGTGGGCGACGTTCTTGCGTTCCTTGCGCCGGACCTTCTTGACGGCGGCCCCAGCGCGTGCCTTCGGTGGCATGAGTCAGTGCGCTCCTATTACTTCCGACCGGGCTTCTTCTTACCGGCGACCGTGCGCTTCGGGCCCTTGCGGGTACGAGCGTTGGTACGGGTCCGCTGGCCCCGGACGGGGAGACCCCGACGGTGCCGGATGCCGGCGTAGCAGCCGATCTCGACCTTGCGGCGAATGTCCGCGGCGACCTCGCGGCGCAGGTCGCCCTCAACCTTGAAATTGGCCTCGATGTAGTCGCGGAGCTGGACCAGCTCCTCTTCCGTGAGGTCCTTGGCGCGCTTGTTCAGATCGATGGCGGTCGCGGTGAGCGCCTCCACGGCGCGCGTGCGACCAATACCGAAGATGTAGGTGAGCGCGATCTCCATCCGCTTCTCGCGGGGAAGATCGACGCCGACGAGACGTGCCATGCGCGGGCGTACTCCTCAGCTGTCTCGGAGGTCTGTGCCCATCCCACCCCGCCTGCCCGGGCGGGCCCCGGCCTCCGACCGGGGGTGAGTCCGCGTGTCATCGACGTGCTGAAACGCGGCTGGAACGAGCTTGTTCTCTGTACGGACCTGGCAGTCCCGGGCTTTCAGCCCTGGCGCTGCTTGTGGCGCGGGTCGTCACAGATGACCATGACCCGGCCGTGCCGGCGGATGACCCGGCACTTGTTGCAGATCCGCTTGACGCTCGGCTTGACCTTCACGGTTTGGCCTTAACTTTCAGTCAGACGGGAAAGGAACCCCGCTACCCGCTACTTGTACCGGTAGACAATGCGCCCACGGGTCAGGTCGTACGGGGACAACTCCACGACGACCCTGTCCTCGGGCAGGATGCGGATGTAGTGCTGCCGCATCTTGCCGCTGATGTGAGCCAGCACCTTGTGACCATTGGCCAGCTCCACGCGAAACATCGCGTTCGGCAGGGGCTCGATCACTCGGCCTTCGATCTCGATGGCTCCGTCTTTCTTGGGCATGTCCTCCGCTACCTGACATTGGGGTCTGGGGCAAGCTCGCAACGCCTTAACCGAACCCAACGAAGAGCCCGGCCCAGCCGCGGCTCCGACGTCACCAGAAGCGCTTGGTGGACATGCCGGAGTGGACGCTGCGCGCCAGCTAGCCAGTGTACGCGTGCCGTCGCATCGACACCAAACCGAGGTCGCCGTAACCCGGGGTCGGGTGTGTCGAGGACCGTAGAACAGGGCGGAAGTTCTCGTTGCCGACTTTTCGCCCTTCGGTGCCGACCGGCTCAGGAACCCGTCGAGTCGTCGTCGCGGACCCGCTGCCGCGCGGGCTGCTCGGTGGCCTCCGCGCCGGGCTCCGAGACGGCCGGGCCAGAGCCGTGGGACGCCGCGCCGGGCTCCGAGACGGCCGCGCCGGACCCGTGGGACGCCGCGCTGGGGCCAGGGGACGCCGCGCCCGCCTCGAGCGTCCTACGCTCCCGCCTCAGCTGGCGGGCCTGCTCCTTGCGGGCACGCTCCACCGCCTGCCGCCGAGGCTCCCCGCCGGCCAGCCCGGAGATGGTCTGCCACAGCAGCACCGCACCCCACGGACCCGCCACCCAGATCGGCCAGTAGTACCCCGGGTGCCCCGACGCCACGCTCGTGGCGAGCCACACCGCGGTGGTCACCGCGACGGCCGGGATCCAGCTGCTCCACACCTGCAGCAGCCAGCGCCGGGTCACGTGATCCTCGATCGGGACCGCCGCCGGGCCGACAGCCGTGGTGGCCGGAACCGCGGGCAGATCGGTCAGCAGGCCGTCCAGCTCGCCGTACGTCTTCGCGGCGTACGCCCGCTGCAACCGCTCGTCGTACTCGGCGAGGTCGAGCCGGCCCTCATCGAGCGCCGCCTGCAGGCGGGCCGCGACCTGCTGCCGATCGGAGTCGGCGGCCCGCATCTCGTCACGCCCCATGCCGTCCAGCATGCCAGCCGATGTCGGTGGGCGCGATCCCGCACGGCCCGCGCCGCCCGTCGGCCATCCGCGCCTGGCGCGAGAGGGTGGATCGCCGATCAGTTGATCGAGTCGGGCTGGGGCTGGCGGGCGGTCACCAGATCGCCGAGGCGGGCACGCCCCCCGTCCGGGGCCGTGGTGACCCAGACGCCGTCGTCCAGCAGGGCCATGGTGTGCTCGACGTGCGCGGCCATGGAGCTGTCCCGGGTGACGACCGTCCAGCCGTCCGACAGTTCGATGGTGCGCGGCGAGCCCATGGTGATCATCGGCTCGATGGCCAGGCACAGGCCGGGGACCAGGCGTGGCCCCTTGCCCGGCTTGCCGTGGTTGAGCACGTGCGGATCCTGGTGCATCTCGGTGCCGATGCCGTGGCCGCCGTACCCCTCGACGATCCCGTACCGGCCGGCGGAGCGGACCGCCTTCTCCACGTTGAAGGAGATGTCCGTGAGCCGCCCCCGGCCGTTGGCGCAGCCACGCGCCGCGGCGGCAATGCCCGCCCACATGGAGTCCTCGGCCACCGCGGCCATCCGCAACAGGGCAGGGTGGGTCTCGCCCACCCCGACCGTGATGGCCGCGTCGCCGTGCCACCCGTCCAGGATCGCGCCGCAGTCCAGGGAGATCAGGTCGCCTTCCTGGAGCACCTGATCGGCGGCCGGGATGCCGTGAACGACCTGCTCGTTGACCGAGGCGCAGATGGACGCCGGGAAACCGTGGTAGCCCTTGAACGACGGGACCGCCCCGGCGTCCCGGATCACCTTCTCCGCGATGGCGTCCAAGTCCGCCGTGGTGACGCCGGGGGCGACCGCCTCGCGCATCGCCTGCAGGGCTGCGGCAACCACCAGCCCGGCAGCGCGCATCAGCTCGATCTGCTCCGGGGTCTTCAGCTGGATGTCCAGCTGGGCGCGACGCACAATCAGCTCCCGTACGACCGCAGCGCCTCGATGGCGCGGTCCGTCACGTCCTCGACAGGGCCAGTGGCGTCGATGCCGACCAGCTTTCCCTGCGCACCGTAGAAGTCGACCAGTGGAGCGGTCTTCTCGGTGTACTCCACCAGCCGGTTGGCGATCGTCTCGGCCTTGTCGTCGTCGCGCTGGAACAGCTCCGAGCCGCACCGGTCGCAGACGTCGTCCTTGGTGGTGGGGTCGAACTCGATGTGCCAGATCTTGCCGCAGCCACGGCACGTACGCCGTCCGGACAGCCGGCGAATGACCTCGTCGTCGTCGACCACGAGCTCCATCACCAGGTCCAGCGCGGTGCCCAGATCGGCGAGCAGCTTGTCGAGCGCGGAAGCCTGCGGCACCGTACGCGGGAATCCGTCGAGCAGAAAGCCGTCGGCCGCATCGGGCTCGGCGAGCCGGTCCCGCACCATGTTGATGGTCACCTCGTCCGGTACGAGGTGACCAGCATCCATGTAGCGCTTCGCTTCGATACCCAGCGGTGTCCCCTGCGAGACGTTGGCCCGGAAGATGTCCCCGGTCGAGATCTTCGGTACGGCGAGGTGGGCGGCGATGTACTCTGCCTGTGTCCCCTTGCCGGCCCCCGGAGGGCCTACCAGCACCAGCCGCACCTACATCGCCTCGCTTCGGTGAGAACGAGCAATCGCCGACGCGCGAGCCCCCCGGCTCTGCGCCCCCACTACCGGAGGAACCCTTCGTAGTTGCGCTGCATGAGCTGGCTCTCGATCTGCTTCACCGTCTCCAGTCCCACACCGACCATGATCAGCACCGCGGTACCACCGAACGGGAAGTTCTGGTACTGCTTCTGATTGAGCCAGATGAAGAAGAAGTTCGGCAGCACCGAGATCAGGCCGAGGTACAGCGCACCCGGCAGGGTGATCCGGCTGAGGATGAAGTCGAGGTAGTCGGCGGTCGGCTTGCCGGGCCGGATGCCCGGGACGAACCCACCATACTTCTTCATGTTGTCTGCGACCTCGGTCGGGTTGAACGTGATCGAGACGTAGAAGTACGTGAAGAAGATGATCATCAGGAAGTACGTGGCGATGTAGATCGGGCTGGTCGGGTTCGCCAGGTGGTTCTGGATCCAGACCTGGTAGCCCTTGAGGTCGTTCTTGTTGAAGAACTGCAGGTACAGCTGCGGCAGGTAGAGCAGCGACGAGGCGAAGATGACCGGGACGACACCGGCCTGGTTGACCTTCAGCGGGATGTAGGTCGAGGTGCCGCCGTACATCCGCCGGCCGATCATGCGCTTGGCGTACTGCACAGGGATGCGCCGTTGCGCCTGTTCGATGAAGACCACCGCACAGATGATCACCAGCACGAGCGCGATCACCAGCGAGAACTTGCCCCACCCGCTGGTCTGCCGGATCGTCCAGCCCTCACCGGGCAGACGGGCTGCGATCGAGGTGAAGATCAGTACGGACATGCCGTTGCCGACGCCGCGGTCGGTGACCAGCTCGCCGAGCCACATGACCACGCCCGTGCCCGCGGTCATCGTGATGACCAGCATGGTCAGCGTCAGCCAGTCCGGGATGCCGGTGTCCTTGGGGATGATCGCGAACTTCGGGTTGTCCTGCGGGCAGGCGCCGGCGAACAGCTGGCCGGAGCGGGCCAGCGCCACGAACGCCGAGGATTGCAGGACCGCGAGGCCGAGCGTCAGGTACCGGGTGTACTGGGTGATCTTCGCCTGGCCGGACTGGCCCTCCTTGCGGAGCTGCTCCAGGCGCGGAATCACCACGGTGAGCAGCTGCAGGATGATCGACGCCGTGATGTACGGCATGATCCCCAGCGCGAAGACCGACAGCGACAACAGCGCGCCGCCGGAGAACAGGTTCAGCAGGTTGAGAACGCCACCGCCGGCGTCGGACTGGTGCACGGCGTCAAGGCAGTGCTTCACGTTGGTGTAGGAGACACCCGGGCTGGGCATCGTGGCCCCGAGCCGGTACACCGCGATGATCGCTACTGTGAACAGCAGCTTCTTGCGCAGGTCAGGCGTCCGGAACGCACTGGTAAAGGCGGAGAGCAACTTCTTCCTCCTGCGCAGGGTGACCGCCTGGACCGGCGGTTCGGGGGTAGGCATCGGTCCGGACGACCGATTTTCCTAGCTGGGAACGGACTCTAACAGTCTGGTGCGGTTGAGGTCAGGCACGGTGGCCGCATGTGCCTCACGGACGCGTCCTTGCCGCCTCGCCGGCCGCTGCAACAGGCGGCACCGGTCGGGTGAAACACCTGGCCAACGCCACAACGGGGATGCCAGCCCGAGCACCTGTCAGCGCCCCGGGCGGGCACCCCCGCACGCCGTCACAGCTCGGTGGTGGAACCACCTGCGGCCGCGATCTTCTCCTTGGCGGAGTCACTGAACGCGTGCGCCGTGATCTGCAGCGCGACGCCGCCCAGCTCGCCCGAGCCGAGGACCTTGACCGGCTGGCCCCGGCGAACCGCACCGGCGTCGGCCAGCTCCAGCGGGCCGACCTGGCCGCCGTTCGGGAACAGCTCCGCGAGCCGGTCCAGGTTGACGACCTGGAACACGACCTTGTTCTTGTTCTTGAAGCCCTTCAGCTTCGGCAGGCGCATGTGGATGGGCATCTGCCCACCCTCGAACGCCGCCGAGATGTTCTTCCGGGCCTTGGAACCCTTGGTACCCCGACCGGCCGTCTTGCCCTTGGAGCCCTCACCGCGACCCACACGGGTCTTCGCGGTCTTGGCACCGGGCGCCGGGCGGAGGTGGTGGACCTTGATCGCCATTACTCGACCTCCTCAACATTCACGAGGTGGCGCACGGCGAAGATCATGCCCCGGATCTCGGGGCGGTCCTCCTTGACGACCACATCGTTGATCCGCTTCAGGCCGAGCGACCGCAGGGAGTCCCGCTGGTTCTGCTTACGGCCGATCTCGGACCGGACCTGGGTGACCTTCAGGCGAGCCATCAGTGCACCGCCGCTTCCGCACGCGCCGCCAGCATGGCCGCCGGAGCCACGTCCTCGACCGGCAGGCCACGGCGCGCCGCGACCTTCTCCGGCGACTCGAGGCCCTTCAGCGCGGCCACCGTCGCGTGCACGATGTTGATCGGGTTCGACGAGCCGAGGCTCTTGCTGAGCACGTCGTGGATGCCGGCGCACTCAAGGACCGCGCGGACCGGGCCACCGGCGATGACGCCGGTACCGGCCGAGGCCGGCTTGAGCAGCACGACACCGGCCGCCGCCTCACCCTGGATCGGGTGCGGGATGGTCGCGCCGATGCGCGGCACCTTGAAGAAGTGCTTCTTGGCCTCCTCGACGCCCTTGGCGATCGCCGCGGGCACCTCCTTGGCCTTGCCGTATCCGATGCCCACGGTGCCGTCGCCGTCGCCGACGATCACCAGAGCGGTGAAGCTGAAGCGACGGCCACCCTTGACGACCTTGGCGACACGGTTGATCGCGACGACCCGCTCGAGATGGGGGGTCTTCTCGACGGGCGCGTTGCCGCGACCGCCCTCGCGGCGGTTGTCCCGGCGGCCGCCACCTTCGGTGTTACCGCCGGACCCGCCGCCACGGCGCTGCTGACCAGGCATTGGTCTTCCTTCCTAGAACTCGAGTCCGGCTTCGCGGGCGGCGTCGGCGAGAGCGGCGAGCCGCCCGCCGTACTGGTTGCCGCCGCGGTCGAAGACGACCTTGGACACGCCCGCGGCCTTGGCCCGCTCGGCGATGAGGGCGCCGACCTTGCCGGCCAGGGCGCTCTTGTCGCCCTCGGCACCGCGCAGCGAGGCGTCCAGCGTGGAGGCCGAGGCGAGCGTGTGCCCCTTGAGGTCGTCGATGACCTGCGCGGTGATGTGCCGCAGCGATCGGGTGACGACGAGACGGGGACGCTCGGCCGAGCCACGCAGGTGCTTGCGGACCCGGAAGTGCCGACGCGCCCGGCCCACGGAGCGCTTGGCGGCGACACCGCCGCCATTGCGGCGCTTGAGCAGCGTGGCGGTCACTTCTTACCTGCCTTTCCAGCCTTGCGGCGGATGACCTCGCCCTGGTACTTGACGCCCTTGCCCTTGTACGGCTCCGGCGGGCGGATCTTCCGGATGTTCGCGGCGACCTCGCCGACGAGCTGCTTGTCGATGCCCGACACCGTGAACTGGGTGGGCTTCTCCACCGAGAAGGCGATGCCGACCGGGGCGACCACGTTGACCGGGTGCGAGAAGCCGAGGGCGAACTCGAGGTCCTTGCCCTTGGCGGTCACGCGGTAACCGGTGCCGTTGATCTCCAGCGTCTTCTTGTAACCCTCGGTGACACCGATGATCATGTTGGCGACCAGGGTGCGCGACAGGCCGTGCAGCTCCTTGGCCCGACGCTCGTCGTTGGGGCGGTTGACGTGCAGCTCGCCACCCTCCTGCGCGACCGTGATCGGCTCGGAGACGACGTGCGAGAGCTCGCCCTTGGGGCCCTTGACCTTGACGGTCTGGCCCGTGATGGTGACGTCGACACCGGCCGGGACCGGGATCGACTTACGTCCGATTCGCGACATGTCAGAGTCTCCGTTACCAGACGAAGGCGAGGACTTCCCCGCCAACGCTCCGCTTGCGGGCCTGCCGGTCGGTCAGCAGCCCCTGGGACGTCGAAATGATCGCGACGCCCAGGCCGCCGAGCACGCGCGGGAGCTCGTCGGACTTGGCGTACACCCGGAGACCGGGCTTGGACACGCGCTTGATGCCGGCAAGGCTGCGCTCGCGGTTCTGGCCGTACTTGAGCTCAACGACCAGACGCTTGCCGACCGCGCCCTCCGCGGGCTCCTCGGCCGACCAGGCGGCGATGTAACCCTCTGCCTTGAGGACCTCGGCGATGTTCGCCTTGATCTTCGAGAAGGGCATCTCCACCTTGTCGTGGTACGCCTGGTTGGCGTTACGCAGACGCGTGAGCATGTCTGCGATCGGGTCAGTCATCGTCATGGGTGTTCGTCAACCTTTCTCGCCGGGGTTCCCGGATGCGGGCCTACGGCGAAGCGGTGTTGCAATAAGTCGGTTACCAGGAAGCCTTCGACACGCCCGGGAGCTCGCCGCGGTGGGCCATCTCCCGGATGCACACCCGGCAGAGGCCGAACTTGCGGTAGACCGAGTGCGGGCGCCCGCAGCGCTGGCAACGGGTGTACGCGCGCACAGCGAACTTCGGCTTCGCGGCAGCCTTGAGGATCAGCGCCTTCTTCGCCATGCTCAGTTCTCCTTGAACGGGAAGCCCAGGAGCTTGAGCAGCGCCCGGCCCTCGTCGTCGGTGGTGGCGGTCGTGACCACCGTGATGTCCATGCCGCGCGTCCGGTCGATCTTGTCCTGGTCGATCTCGTGGAACACCGACTGCTCGGTCAGACCGAAGGTGTAGTTGCCGTGCCCGTCGAGCTTGCGTCCGTCCAGGCCGCGGAAGTCGCGGATACGGGGCAGCGCGATCGACAGCAGCCGGTCGAGGAACTCCCACATCCGGTCGCCGCGCAGCGTGACCTTCGCGCCGATCGGCATGCCCTCGCGGAGCTTGAACTGCGCGATGGACTTGGTGGCCCGGCGCACGAGCGGCTTCTGGCCGGTGATGGTGGTCAGGTCACGCACGGCGCCGTCGATCAGCTTGGCGTCGCGGGCGGCCTCACCCACACCCATGTTCACGACGACCTTCACCAGGCCGGGAACCTGCATGGGGTTGCCGTACTTGTACTGCTCCTTGAGTCCCGCGACGACCTCTTCGCGGTACTTCTGCTTGAGCCGGGGCAGGGTCTTGGTCTCGGTAGCGGCAGTCATCACAGGTCCTTACCGGTGCTACGCGCGATACGGATCTTCTGCCCGTTGTCGTCGATCCGGTAGCCGACACGGGTCGGCTTGCCCTGGTCGTCCACGATCTGCACGTTCGAGATGTGGATCGGGGCTTCCTGCGTGACGATGCCACCGGTCTTGGAACCGCGCTGAGTGGTGCGGATGCGTTCGTGCTTCTTGATGCGGTTGACGCCCTCGACGAGAACCTTGTCCTGCCGCGGGAAGGCCGCGATGACCTTGCCCTTGGCACCCTTGTCCTTGCCGGCGATGACGACGACCGTGTCGCCCTTCTTGATCTTCACGGTCAGAGCACCTCCGGCGCCAGGCTGATGATCTTCATGAACCGCTTGTCACGCAGCTCGCGGCCGACCGGGCCGAAGATGCGGGTGCCGCGGGGGTCACCGCCGTCCTTGATGATCACGGCGGCGTTCTCGTCGAACCGGATGTACGAGCCGTCGGGGCGACGCCGCTCCTTGGCGGTGCGGACGATGACCGCCTTCACGACGTCGCCCTTCTTCACACCGGCGCCCGGAATGGCGTCCTTGACCGTGGCCACGATGACGTCGCCGATGCTCGCGTAGCGACGACCGGAGCCGCCGAGCACGCGGATGCACAGGATCTCCCGGGCACCCGTGTTGTCGGCGACGCGCAGTCGCGACTCCTGCTGGATCACGTCTGTCTCCTATGTCTGCCAGTTCTCCGGAGACGTACCGAAGCTTGGCGGAACGATGGGCCGCCGGGCCGGAATCACCGGCCCGGCGTGCTCACTTGGCCTTTTCGAGGATCTCCACGATCCGCCACCGCTTGGTGGCGGACAGCGGACGGGTCTCCATCAACAGCACCCGGTCGCCGATTCCGCAGGCGTTCTGCTCGTCGTGCACCTTCAGCTTGCTGGTACGACGGAGAACCTTGCCGTAGAGGGCGTGCTTGACGCGGTCCTCGACCTCGACGACGACGGTCTTGTCCATCTTGTCGCTGACCACGAGGCCCTCGCGAACCTTGCGCTGGGGCCGCGCCTCGGCGTTGCTGTTCTCACTCATGCTGTTGTCACCTCATCCGGCGCGACCGAGAGACCCAGCTCGCGCTCACGCATGATCGTGTAGATCCGTGCGATGTCCCGACGGACGACCTGCAGCCGACGGTGGTTGTCGAGCTGGCCCGTGGCGCCCTGCACGCGGAGGTTGAACAGCTCCGCCTTGGCCTCCCGCAGCCGTGCGACCAGCTCCTCCTCGGAGAGTTCGCGCAGCTCGCCGGCCTTAACGCCCGCTGCCATCAGCTTTCACCCACTTCGCGTGTCACGATGCGGCACTTCATCGGGAGCTTGTGGATCGCGCGGCGCATCGCCTCGCGCGCGATCGTCTCGTTCGGGAAGGACATCTCGAAGAGGATCCGACCCGGCTTGACGTTCGCCACCCACCACTCGGGCGAACCCTTACCGGAACCCATCCGGGTCTCGGCAGGCTTCTTGGTCAGGGCCTGGTCCGGGAAGATCGAGATCCAGACCTTGCCACCACGCTTGATGTGACGGGTCATCGCGATACGCGCGGACTCGATCTGCCGGTTGGTCACATACGCCGGCTCCAGCGCCTGGATACCGAACTCGCCGAAGACCACCCGGTTGCCGCCCTTGGACGCGCCGGAGCGGTCCGGATGGTGCGGCTTGCGGAAGCCCTTCGGGGGCTTACGCGGCATCAGCATGTGTCAGCCCTCCTGCTGCGTCTCGGCCGGAGCCGCGGCGGGCGCGGCTGTTTCGGTCGACTCGGTGGCGGCGGCCTGAGCCGCACGACCGGCCTCGGTGCCCCCGGCGGTGGTCCCGGACGAGCCGGAACGGCCGCGGCGCGGACGCTCGGGACGGTCGCCACGCTCACGGCGCGGACGCGCAGGCGCCTCGGCCGGGGCCTCACGGCCCGGCACGGCGTCGCCCTTGTAGATCCACACCTTCACGCCGATGCGGCCGAACGTGGTACGCGCCTCGAAGAAGCCGTACTCGATGTTGGCGCGCAGGGTGTGCAGCGGGACGCGACCCTCACGGTAGAACTCCGTGCGGCTCATCTCCGCGCCGCCGAGACGGCCGGAGACCTGCACCCGGATGCCCTTGCAGATCGGGTTCTTCATCGCCGACTGCATGGCCTTGCGCATCGCCCGGCGGAAGCTGACCCGGCTGGACAGCTGCTCGGCGACGCCCTGCGCCACCAGCTGTGCGTCCGACTCGGGGCTCTTCACCTCGAGGATGTTCAGCTGGACCTGCTTACCGGTGAGCTTCTCCAGCTCGCCGCGGATCCGGTCGGCCTCCGCGCCCTTACGGCCGATCACGATGCCCGGCCGGGCGGTGTGGATGTCGACGCGGACCCGGTCGCGGGTCCGCTCGATGTCCACCTTGGAGATGCCGGCACGCTCCAGGCCCTTGGACATCATCCGGCGGATCTTGACGTCCTCGCCGATGTAGTCCTTGTAGAGCTTGTCCGCGAACCAGCGGGACTTCCAGTCCGTGGAAATGCCGAGGCGGAACCCGGTGGGGTGAACCTTCTGACCCATTACTCGGCACCCTCCGTGCTCTGGGACTCGGCGGCCTGCGGCTCAGCGGCCTTGGTGGCCTTCTTCGCCGCGGCCTTCTTCGCCGGGCGGGCCGTCTGGACCGCCTCGACCGCCACGGTGATGTGGCAGGTGCGCTTGCGGATCCGGTACGCCCGGCCCTGCGCGCGCGGCCGGAACCGCTTCAGCGTCGGACCCTCGTCGACGAACGCCTCACTGACGAGGAGTGCGTCGGGGTCGAGCCGCTCGTTGTTCTCCGCGTTCGCGATCGCGCTGGCGAGCACCTTGTAAACCTGCTCACTCGCCGCTTGCGGCGCGAACTGCAGCACCGTGAGCGCCTCCTTCGCGGGCAGACCGCGGACGAGGTTGATCACCCGGCGCGCCTTGTTCGGCGAGATGCGCACGTGACGCGCAACCGCCCGCGCGCCCGGAAGCGCCGGTGCGTCGCCCTTGACTGGCATCGCTGTAGCTCCTTGATCCTCTAATCCGTGTGTCTGCTCAGCGCCGACGGCTCTTGCGGTCGTCCTTCTCGTGACCCTTGAACGTACGGGTCAGCGCGAACTCGCCGAGCTTGTGGCCGACCATGGCCTCGGTGATGAACACCGGGACGTGCTTGCGTCCGTCGTGCACGGCGATCGTGTGCCCGAGCATGTCGGGGATGATCGTCGAGCGCCGCGACCAGGTCTTGATGACGTTCTTCGAGTTCTTCTCGTTCTGGACTTCCACCTTCTTGAGCAGGTGGTCGTCGATGAACGGGCCCTTCTTCAGGCTACGAGGCATCTTCTTCTACTCCCGTTACCCGCGCTTGCGGGTGGCGTAGCGGCGGCGAACGATCATGCGGTCGCTCTCCTGGCCCTTGCGGCGGGTACGGCCCTCCGGCTTACCGGCCGGGTTGACCGGGTGGCGACCACCGGAGGTCTTGCCCTCACCACCACCGTGCGGGTGGTCGATCGGGTTCATGGCGACACCACGGACGGTCGGGCGCTTGCCCTTCCATCGCATGCGGCCGGCCTTGCCCCAGTTGATGTTCGACTGGTCGGCGTTGCCGATCTCGCCGACCGTGGCGCGGCAGCGCACATCGACGCGGCGGATCTCACCGGAGGGCATACGCAGCGTGGCGTACGCGCCCTCGCGGCCGAGCAGCTGGATGCCGCAGCCCGCCGAACGGGCCAGCTTGGCGCCACCGCCGGGACGAAGCTCCACGCCGTGGACCGTCGTACCGACCGGGATGTTGCGCAGGGGCAGGTTGTTGCCCGGCTTGATGTCCGCGCCCGGCCCCGACTCGACCCGGTCGCCCTGCTTGAGGTCCTTCGGCGCGACGATGTAGCGCTTCTCGCCGTCGGCGTAGTGCAGCAGTGCAATACGGGCGGTGCGGTTGGGGTCGTACTCGATGTGCGCGACCTTGGCCGGCACGCCGTCCTTGTCGTTGCGCTTGAAGTCGATCAGCCGGTACTGCCGCTTGTGGCCGCCGCCCTGGTGCCGCGTGGTGATGCGGCCGTGGACGTTGCGGCCGCCCTTCTTGGGCAGCGGGACCAGCAGGGACTTCTCCGGCGTCGACCGGGTGATTTCCGCGAAGTCGGCGACGCTCGAGCCGCGGCGGCCCGGCGTGGTCGGCTTGTACTTACGAATAGGCATGAGTCAAACCCCTTAGCTGACCGGGCCGCCGAAGGCCTCGATACGGTCACCGTCAGCCAGCTTGACCATCGCGCGCTTGGTGGCCTTGCGCTGACCGAAGCCGGTCTTCGTGCGCTTGCGCTTGCCCTCGCGGTTGGCGGTGTTCACCGTCAGGACGCGAACATTGAAGATCTGCTGGATCGCGATCTTGATCTGGGTCTTGTTCGCGTCCGGGTGGACGAGGAACGTGTACCAGTTCTGGTCGAGAACGCTGTAGCTCTTCTCGGAGACCACGGGTGCGACGATGATGTCGCGCGGGTCGGCGATCGTGCTCACTTGTTCCCCTCCTCGGCCGGCACGCCCAGGAACTCGTCCAGCGCGTCCTTCGTGAAGACGACGTCGTCGGCGACCAGCACGTCGTACGTGTTCAGCTGGCCGGCCTCGATCAGGTGGACGGTCGCCTCGTTGCGCAGCGACAGCCAGTTCAGCTCGTCGTGGGCGCTCAGCACGACCAGGACCTTCGTGGCCTCGGTGGCCTTGCGCAGCGTGGCGATCGCGGCCTTGGTCGACGGCTTCTCGCCGCTGACGAACGCCTCGACCACGTGCACCCGGCCCTCGCGGGCCCGGTCGGAGAGGGCACCGCGCAGCGCGGCGGCCTTCATCTTCTTGGGGGTCCGCTGGCTGTAGTCGCGCGGCACGGGGCCGTGCACCACACCACCGCCGGTGAACTGCGGCGCACGGATCGAGCCCTGACGGGCGCGGCCGGTGCCCTTCTGCTTGTACGGCTTCTTGCCGCCACCGGCGACCTCGCCGCGGGTCTTCGCCTTGTGCGTGCCCTGCCGGGCCGCGGCGAGCTGGGCCACGACGACCTGGTGCATCAGCGGGATGTTCGCCTGCACGTCGAAGATGTCGTTGGGCAGCTCGACGGAGCCGGACTTGGCACCCTCGGCGTTCAGCACGTCGACGGAACTCACTGGGCACCACCCTTCTTCGCCGCGGTGCGGACCAGGATCAGCGCGCCCTTGGGACCGGGCACGGCACCCTTGACCAGGATCAGGTTGTTGTCGGTGTCGACGCCCTGCACGGTCAGGTTCTGCACCGTGAAACGGCGGCTGCCCATGCGGCCGGCCATCCGGGTGCCCTTGAAGACGCGGGCCGGGGTGGCGCAGGCGCCGATCGAGCCGGGCGAACGGTGCTTGCGCTCGACACCGTGGCTGCCCTTGAGACCGTGGAAGCCGTGCCGCTTCATGACGCCGGCGTAGCCCTTGCCCTTGGTCTTGCCCGTGACGTCGATCGGGGTCCCGGGCGCGAACGCCTCGACGGTGACCTCCTGGCCGAGCTCGTACTCGGTCGCGTCCACGGTGCGCAGCTCGACGATGTGCCGCCGCGGCGACACGCCGGCCTTCGCGTAGTGGCCGCCCTCGGGCTTGTTGACCTTGCGCGGGTCGATGGCGCCGAACGCCAGCTGGACGGCGGCGTAGCCGTCCTTCTCGGGGGTGCGGACCTGGGTCACGACGCACGGGCCGGCCTGCACCACGGTGACTGGGACGACCTTGCCGTTGTCCCACACCTGAGTCATGCCGAGCTTGGCGCCCAGGATGCCCTTAACTTGCCTGTCCATTGTCCGGATCCCTACAGCTTGATCTCGATGTCGACGCCAGCCGGCAGGTCGAGGCGCATGAGCGAGTCGACCGTCTTCGGAGTCGGGTCGATGATGTCGATCAGACGCTTGTGCGTGCGCATCTCGAAGTGCTCGCGCGAGTCCTTGTACTTGTGCGGCGAACGGATCACGCAGAAACGGTTGATCTCCGTGGGCAGCGGCACCGGGCCTGCAACCTGCGCCCCGGTACGCGTCACCGTCTCGACGATCTTTCGCGCCGAGGAGTCGACGACCTCGTGGTCATAGGCCTTGAGCCGGATGCGGATCTTCTGTCCCGCCATGGTGGCTTCTGTTTCCTTCTCTCGATGCCGCTACGTGCGAAAGCGGGTGGCCCTCGCATGCCCGCAGGACCGTCGATCCTGCGATGTCCGACCCCCGCGGTCGGGCGTGTCGCGCGCCGAAACCTGACTCACCCCAGCACGCTGGAGCGATCGGTGATCGCGGGGATCAGGGTGCCGGCGGCCGAAGCACGCGCCGGACACCGGGCGAGGGCGGTTGGCAGCTCCACCCCTTGCGAAGCGACGGACTGCCAACCACCCTGCGCGGACGCAACCTGACTAGTATGCCGTATTCACTGCGGCAACGCTAATCGGGGTCACCGTACTCACTTGTTGATCTTCGTGACCGTTCCGGCGCCGACGGTGCGGCCACCCTCGCGGATCGCGAACTTCAGGCCCTGCTCCATGGCGATCGGCTGGATCAGCTTCACGCTCATGGTGGTGGAGTCGCCCGGCATGACCATCTCGGTGCCCTCGGGCAGCGTGACGACGCCGGTGACGTCCGTGGTACGGAAGTAGAACTGCGGACGGTAGTTCTGGAAGAACGGGGTGTGCCGGCCGCCCTCTTCCTTCGAGAGGATGTAGACCTGGCCCTCAAACTCCGTGTGCGGGGTCGTGGTGCCCGGCTTGACGACCACCATGCCGCGCTCGACGTCCTCGCGCTTGATACCGCGCAGCAGCAGACCGACGTTCTCGCCCGCACGGGCCTCGTCGAGCAGCTTGCGGAACATCTCGATGCCGGTGCAGACGGTCTTCGTCGACTTCTCGCGGATGCCGACGATCTCGACCTCCTCGTTCGGCTTGAGGATGCCGCGCTCGGCCCGGCCGGTGACGACCGTACCGCGACCGGTGATCGTGAAGACGTCCTCGATCGGCATGAGGAACGGCTTCTCGGTCTCACGCTCGGGCTGCGGGATCGCGGTGTCGACCGCGTTCATCAGCTCCATGAGCTTCTCCGACCAGGTCGGGTCGCCCTCGAGCGCCTTGAGCGCGGAGACGCGCACGACCGGCACGTCGTCGCCCGGGAACTCGTACGTGCTGAGCAGCTCGCGGACCTCGAGCTCGACGAGCTCCAGGAGCTCCTCGTCCTCGACCATGTCGCTCTTGTTCAGCGCCACGACGATGTACGGAACGCCGACCTGGCGGGCCAGGAGCACGTGCTCCTTGGTCTGCGGCATCGGGCCGTCGGTCGCCGCGACCACCAGGATCGCGCCGTCCATCTGCGCGGCACCGGTGATCATGTTCTTGATGTAGTCGGCGTGGCCGGGGCAGTCCACGTGCGCGTAGTGCCGCGCCGCGGTCTGGTACTCGACGTGCGCGATCGAGATCGTGATACCACGGGCCTTCTCTTCAGGCGCCTTGTCGATCTCGTCGAACGGGGTGTACGGGTTCAGGTCCGGGTACTGGTCGTGCAGGACCTTCGTGATGGCCGCAGTCAGCGTCGTCTTACCGTGGTCGATGTGACCAATGGTGCCGATGTTGACGTGCGGCTTAGTCCGCTCGAACTTCGCCTTCGCCACTGGTGTCCTCCTGTGGACTGGGTTCTTTTCTCGCCCGGCGCGCCGATGTGGCGCTTAGGACTCTGTCGACTGCTCGTGCGCGTGCGGCCCGCGACGGACCGCACGCGCCTCACCGATCAGGCCCCGGTGGCCTTCGCGATGATCTCCTTCGCCACGTTGGCCGGGACCTCGGCGTAGGAGTCGAACTGCATGCTGTAGCTGGCCCGGCCCTGAGTCTTCGACCGGAGGTCGCCGACATAGCCGAACATTTCCGAGAGCGGCACCAGAGCCTTGACGAGGCGGGCGCCGGAGCGCTCCTCCATCGACTGGATGATCCCACGGCGGGAGTTGAGGTCGCCGATGACGTCGCCCATGTTGTCCTCGGGCGTCGTGACCTCGACCGACATCATCGGCTCGAGCAGCGCGGGGTCGGCCTTGCGGGCCGCCTCCTTCATCACCATCGAGCCGGCGATCTTGAACGCCATCTCGGACGAGTCGACCTCGTGGTACTGGCCGTCCAGCAGGGTCAGCTTGACACCGACCAGCGGGAAGCCGGCCAGCACGCCGTACTGCATGGCGTCCTGGGCGCCCGCGTCCACCGAGGGGATGAACTCCTTGGGGATGCGACCACCGGAGACCGCGTTGACGAACTCGTACGTCGGGCCGTCCGCCGACATCGGCAGCGGCTCCAGCTTGACGATGACCTTCGCGTACTGGCCCGAGCCACCGGTCTGCTTCTTGTGGACGTAGTCGAGCTTCTCCACGGTGCCGCGGATCGTCTCGCGGTACGCCACCTGCGGCTTACCGATGTTGGCCTCGACGTTGAACTCGCGCCGCATGCGGTCGACGAGGATGTCGAGGTGCAGCTCGCCCATGCCGGCGATGACCGTCTGGCCGGTCTCCTCGTCGTTCCAGACGCGGAACGTCGGGTCCTCCTCGGCGAGCCGCTGGATGGCGGTGCCGAGCTTCTCCTGGTCCGACTTGGTCTTCGGCTCGATCGCCACCTGGATGACCGGCTCCGGGAACGTCATCGACTCGAGGATGACCGGGTTCGCCGGGTCGCTGAGGGTGTCACCGGTGGTGGTCTGCTTCAGGCCCTGGACGGCGATGATGTCGCCGGCCTGCGCCGTGGGACGCTCCTCACGCTTGTTCGCGTGCATCTGGTAGATCTTGCCGATCCGCTCCTTGCGGTCCTTGGTGGAGTTGACCACTTGGGAACCGGACTCGAGCGTGCCGGAGTAGACCCGGACGTAGGTGAGCTTGCCGAGGTGCTTGTCCGTCTGGATCTTGAAGGCCAGCGCGGCGAACGGCTCGTCGTTCGACGGCTTGCGCAGGATCGGCGTCTCGCCGTCCGTCGCGGTGCCGTCGATGGCCGGGACGTCCAGCGGCGACGGCAGGTACGCAACCACGGCATCGAGCATGGGCTGCACGCCCTTGTTCTTGAACGCCGAACCGCACAGCACCGGGTTCGCCTTGCTGGCGATCGTCGCGCGCCGGATCGCGGCCACGATCTCGTCCTGGGAGACCTCTTCGCCCTCGAGGTACTTCTCCATGACGGCGTCGTCGACGTCGGCCAGGGTCTCGATCAGCTTGTCGCGCCACTCGTTCGCGGAGTCGACGAGGTCGGCCGGGATCTCCTCGACCGCGTAGTCCTCGCCCTTCTGGGTCTCACCGCGCCAGGTGAGCGCGCGCATGCCGACCAGGTCGACGACGCCGATGTGGTCGCCCTCGAGGCCGATCGGGATCTGCAGCACCAGCGGGGTGGCGTTCAGCCGGTCGATCATCATCTGGACACAGCGGAAGAAGTCCGCGCCGGTCCGGTCGAGCTTGTTGACGAAGCACATGCGCGGGACGTGGTACTTGTCCGCCTGCCGCCACACGTTCTCGGTCTGCGGCTCCACGCCGGCCACACCGTCGTACACCGCGACCGCGCCGTCCAGAACACGCAGCGACCGCTCGACCTCGACCGTGAAGTCGACGTGGCCGGGCGTGTCGATGATCTGGATCGTGTGTCCCTTCCACTCGCACTTGGTGGCGGCGGAGGTGATGGTGATGCCGCGTTCCTGTTCCTGCTCCATCCAGTCCATGACGGCCGCGCCCTCGTGGACTTCACCGATCTTGTACGTGATACCGGTGTAGAACAGGATCCGCTCGGTCGTCGTGGTCTTACCAGCGTCGATGTGCGCCATGATGCCGATGTTGCGTACCTTGGCGAGCGCGTCTGCGGCGGCCACTTCAATCCCTACTTTTCTACGTCGTCGTCTCGTGGACCGGTACGACTGCTACGCCGGCCCGGCGGGAACCGGGCCGGCTGCGCTTCGTTACCAGCGGTAGTGCGCGAAGGCCTTGTTGGACTCCGCCATCTTGTGCGTGTCCTCGCGCCGCTTGACCGCGGCACCGAGCCCGTTGCTGGCGTCGAGCAGCTCGTTCTGGAGGCGCTCGATCATGGTCTTCTCACGGCGGGCCTTGGAGTACTGGACCAGCCAACGCAGACCCAGGGTCGTCTGCCGGGGGGTGCGAACCTCGACCGGCACCTGGTAGGTCGCGCCACCGACGCGGCGGCTGCGGACCTCGAGGGTCGGCTTCACGTTGTCCATCGCACGCTTGAGGGTGACCACCGGGTCGGTGCCGGTCTTCTCCCGGCAGCCCTCCAGTGCGCCGTACACGATGCGCTCGGCGAGCTGACGCTTGCCGCCGATGAGGATCTTGTTGACGAGCTGCGTTACCAGCGGCGAGTTGTACACCGGGTCCGGAACGACCGGGTGGCGCGGCGCGGGGCCTTTACGCGGCATGTCAGCTCTTCTCCTTCTTCGCGCCGTAGCGGCTGCGAGCCTGCTTGCGGTTGCGGACACCCTGGGTGTCCAGCGAACCGCGGACGATCTTGTAGCGGACGCCGGGCAGGTCCTTCACACGGCCGCCGCGCACGAGCACGATCGAGTGCTCCTGCAGGTTGTGACCGACGCCCGGGATGTACGCCGTGACCTCGATCTGGCTGCTGAGCTTCACACGAGCAACCTTGCGCAGCGCAGAGTTGGGCTTCTTGGGGGTAGTGGTGTACACGCGCGTGCACACGCCGCGCCGCTGAGGACTTCCCTTCAGCGCCGGCGTCTTGGTCTTGCTCGTCTTCGCCTGGCGGCCCTTGCGGACCAGCTGCTGGATCGTGGGCACCGGGTTTCTCCGCTCCCTTCGGCCGCTTTGTTGCGGCCGCACCGTCTTCTCGTACTGCCTGTGTGTGCCGAGCGGTGGCCCGCCCGGCACCCGCGGTCGGGCGTGTCGTCCGGCTCACGGTCCCGCCGCGCGATGCACAGCGGGTCTTGTCTTTGTCAGGGCTCGACGCCCATCGTGCTGCTGCCCCGTCGCACTAACCGACTCGGGCGCACGCACGAGTTGCCCGGGCAAGCCCAGGCACGAGGGGAAAGAGTACCCATCGCAGGCACGCAGGTCAAAACGAGGCGCCTTACCGGCCCGACATCACGCTGTGATCAGCATGAACTCGGTCCTCATGAAGACCTGACCCCACGACGGACATCTCCGCGCACCAAGTGTACCGGGTGCCCAGACACGGCATGGGCGCAGTGCCCGAACCCGGGTGGGCGGCGGTCACGAGAACTGCAGCATCAGTGTCAACGCCAGCGCCACCAGGGCCAGCCCAGCGCCGACTCCCCCGCACGAGATACCCGCGATGGCGCGGCCACGGCCGGTGAACCGGGCCCGGCCGGAGACCCCGGACCGGCGGATCTGTCGCAGGCCCGCCAGCCCCACCCCGATCGCACCGCCCCCCGCCATTACGGCGAGCACGGTGAACGCGCCACCGACCCAGCCGCCCCAGCCTTCGGTCGCCCCGGACAGCCCGAAACAGAACACGAGCAGCGACACCAGGATGGAGGCGATGCCGGCGATCAGTGCGCCGGTCGCCAGCCCGGAGGCGATCGGGGCGACGGCGTACTGCACCAGGCCGAACTCGGTGCCCGCCACGGGATCGACCCGGGCCGGGCGCCAGCGCTCACCGGGCGCGGGCGGAAGCGGGTACGCCGAGGGCTGCCCGTAGTACCGGCCACCGGCGGGTGGCTGCCCAGGAACGACGGACGGGAAAGGGACGGTATGGGTCGGCGGCGGCGCGTCGAACTGCCCGCCCGACCACGTACCCGGTGGCTGCGTCACCCCCCGAGCATGTCACCCGTCCGTGAAGTGCCGCAGCCCGGCCACGCGGGGACGATGACCGGGCCCGCCTCAGTCCGTATGGGAGTCGAAGTCCGGGCCGGCCGGCCCCGCGAGGTGCAGCAGCCCGGCGATGGCCGCGATCACCAGCGTCGCCGTGGCCAACACGATCCCGGCCCAGGCCAGCACGCGGCCACGACGCACCCACCGGCCACCGGTCAGGTAACCGCCGGCCGCGTAGGCCTGGCGCTCCGCCTGCCGGGCCAGCAGCAGCGCAATCGTGGCAGGGATCACGCCGCCGATGAATGCCCCGCTGAGCAGTGCCGCCAGGCCGAGCACGAACACCGCCCGGGCCTTGGTGGAGGCCACGGGCTCCGGGTCCATCGGGTGTCGCGTCGGGACTCCGGCGGGAAGGGTCACCAGGCCATCATAGGAACGCCGAAGGGGCGGCCGCGCATCGCGCGACCGCCCCCGGCGTACAAGCCGGAACTGCTAGCGGTACGACCCGAAGTCGAAGTCGTCCAGCGGCACAGCCTGCCCGCTGGCCGGCCCGAACCCGTAGTCGGTCTCCGGGTACCCGGTCATCGAGTACACCTTGGCCTTGGCCTCCTCGGTGGGCTCGACCCGGATGTTGCGGTACTTGCTGATGCCCGTACCGGCCGGGATGAGCTTGCCGATGATGACGTTCTCCTTGAGGCCGACGAGCGAGTCGCTGCGCGAGTTGATCGCCGCGTCGGTCAGCACGCGGGTGGTCTCCTGGAAGGAGGCCGCCGAGAGCCAGGAGTCGGTGGCCAGCGAGGCCTTGGTGATACCCATCAGTACGGGGCGACCGGCGGCGGGCTCGCCACCCTCGCCGACGAGCCGGCGGTTCTCCGACTCGAACAGCGCCCGGTCGACCAGCACACCCGGCAGGAACTCGGTCGCGCCGGAGTCGATGACCGTCACCCGCTTCAGCATCTGGCGGATGATGATCTCGATGTGTTTGTCGTGGATGAGCACACCCTGCGAGCGGTAGACCTCCTGGACCTCCTGGGTCAGGTGGACCTGGACCGCCCGCGGACCCATGATCCGCAGCAGCTCGTGCGGGTCGATGGTGCCCTCGGTGAGCTTCTCGCCGACCTCGACGTGGTCCCCGTCGTGCGCCCGCAGCTTCACGCGCTTCGAGATCTTGTCGTACACGATCTCGTCGCTGCCGTCGTCCGGGATCACGACGATCTTCCGCGAGCGCTCGCCGTCCTCGATGCGGATGCGGCCCGGGGTGTCGGCGATGGGCGCCTTGCCCTTGGGCACTCGGGCCTCGAAGATCTCCTGCACACGCGGCAGACCCTGGGTGATGTCCTCACCCGCGACACCACCGGTGTGGAAGGTACGCATCGTCAGCTGCGTACCCGGCTCACCGATGGACTGGGCCGCGATGATGCCGACTGCCTCGCCGATGTCGACCGACTTGCCGGTCGGCAGCGAACGGCCGTAGCAGGCTGCGCAGACGCCCAGCTTGGACTCACAGGTCAGCACGCTGCGCACCCGCACGTTCTCGACGCCCGCCGCAACCAGCTTGTCGACCAGGATCGAGTTGAGGTCCTCACCACGCTCGACCACGACGTTGCCATTGGCGTCCGTCATGGTGTCGGCGATCGTCCGGGCGTGCACGCCGGTCTCGGCGTGCACGTGCACGACAAGCCCACCGTCCACCCGGTCCGCCACCTGCATCGGGATGGCGCGGTCGGTGCCGCAGTCCTCCTCGCGGATGATGACGTCCTGAGAGACGTCCACCAGACGCCGGGTCAGGTAACCCGAGTCGGCGGTCCGCAGCGCGGTGTCGGCCAGACCCTTACGGGCGCCGTGCGTGGAGATGAAGTACTCCAGCACGGTCAGACCTTCGCGGTACGACGAGGTGATCGGCCTCGGGATGATCTCGCCCTTGGGGTTGGCCACCAGACCACGGATCGCGGCGATCTGCCGGAGCTGGAGCAGGTTACCGCGAGCGCCGGAGTTGATCATCACCCAGAGCGGGTTCTCCTGCGGCAGCGCGGTTTCCATCTCCTTGGAGATCTCGTTGGTCGCCTTGGTCCAGATCTCGATCAGCTCGCCGCGGCGCTCCTCGGCGGTCATCAGACCACGCTGGTACTGCTTGTCGATCCGGTCCGCCTCCACCTGGTAGCGGCTCAGGATCTCCGGCTTGCGCGGGGGGCCGATGACGTCGCCCATGCCGATCGTCACACCGGACCAGGTGGCCCAGTGGAAGCCGGCCTCCTTGAGCGCGTCCAGGGTGGCCGCCAGGGCCACCTTCGGGAAGCGCTCGGCGAGGTCGTTGACGATCGCCGACAGCTGACCCTTGCGGATCTCGTAGTTGACGTACCGGTACCCCGGCGGCAGCGTCTCGTTGAAGATCACCCGACCGAGGGTGGTCTCCACCAGCACCGAGTCGCCCGACGTCCAGTCCTCCGGCGCCGACCACGGCTCGGCCTTGGCGCCGTTGTCCACGCCGACGACCTCGCGGAGCCGGATCTTCACCGGCGCCTGCAGGTGCAGCTCGCCGTTGTCGAACGCCATCCGCGCCTCGGCGTCGGAGGAGAACACCCGGCCCTCACCCTTCGCGCCCGGCGTCAGGTGGGTCAGGTGGTACAGGCCGATGACCATGTCCTGGGTGGGCATGGTGACCGGCTTGCCGTCGGCCGGCTTGAGGATGTTGTTCGACGACAGCATGAGGATGCGGGCCTCGGCCTGCGCCTCGGCCGACAGCGGCACGTGCACCGCCATCTGGTCACCGTCGAAGTCCGCGTTGAACGCGGTGCAGACCAGCGGGTGGATCTGGATCGCCTTGCCCTCGACCAGCTGCGGCTCGAAGGCCTGGATGCCGAGGCGGTGCAGGGTCGGCGCGCGGTTCAGCAGCACGGGGTGCTCGCTGATGACCTCCTCCAGGACGTCCCACACGACGGGACGCTGCCGCTCGACCATCCGCTTGGCGGACTTGATGTTCTGCGCGTGGTTGAGATCCACCAGGCGCTTCATCACGAACGGCTTGAACAGCTCCAGCGCCATCTGCTTCGGCAGGCCACACTGGTGCAGCTTGAGCCGGGGGCCGACGACGATGACGGAACGGCCGGAGTAGTCGACGCGCTTGCCCAGCAGGTTCTGCCGGAACCGGCCCTGCTTGCCCTTGAGCATGTCGGACAGCGACTTCAGCGGACGGTTACCCGGGCCGGTGACCGGCCGGCCACGGCGGCCGTTGTCGAACAGCGCGTCGACGGCCTCCTGCAGCATCCGCTTTTCGTTGTTGACGATGATCTCGGGCGCGCCCAGGTCGATCAGGCGCTTGAGCCGGTTGTTGCGGTTGATCACCCGGCGGTACAGGTCGTTCAGGTCGCTGGTGGCGAACCGGCCACCGTCGAGCTGCACCATCGGGCGCAGGTCCGGCGGGATGACCGGGACGCAGTCCAGCACCATGCCCAGCGGCGAGTTGCGCGTGTTCAGGAACGCCGCGACCACCTTGAGCCGCTTGAGCGCCCGGATCTTGCGCTGCCCCTTGCCCGTACGGATGATCTCGCGAAGGTTCTCCGCCTCGGCGTCGAGGTCCATGGCCTCCAGCAGCGCCTTGATCGCCTCGGCGCCCATGCCGCCGGTGAAGTACTCACCGAAACGGTCGCGCAGTTCGCGGTAGAGCAGCTCATCCGTGACCAGCTGCTTCGAGTCGAGCTTGCGGAAGGTGTCGAGCACCTCGTCGAGGCGGTCGATCTCGCGCTGCGCCTTGTCGCGGATCTGGCGCATCTCGCGCTCGCCAGCCTCCTTGACCTTGCGACGCACGTCTGCCTTCGCGCCCTCGGCCTCCAGCTCGGCCAGGTCCTGCTCCAGCTTGGCGGCCCGCTTCTCGATCTCGGAGTCGCGGCTGTTCTCCGCCTGCCGCTTCTCGGCGAAGATCTCGTTCTCGATCGTGGACATGTCGCGGTGACGCGCGTCGGCGTCCACGCTCGTGATCACGTACGAGGCGAAGTAGATGATCTTCTCGAGGTCCTTGGGGGCCAGGTCGAGCAGGTAGCCCAGCCGGCTCGGCACACCCTTGAAGTACCAGATGTGCGTGACCGACGCGGCCAGCTCGATGTGGCCCATGCGCTCACGGCGAACCTTGGACCGGGTCACCTCGACGCCGCAGCGCTCACAGATGATGCCCTTGAACCGTACGCGCTTGTACTTGCCGCAATAGCACTCCCAGTCCCGCTGCGGACCGAAGATCTTCTCGCAGAAGAGTCCGTCCTTCTCGGGCTTGAGAGTGCGGTAGTTGATCGTCTCGGGCTTCTTGACCTCACCGTGCGACCACTGCCGGATGTCGTCAGCGGTAGCAAGGCCGATGCGCAACTCGTCGAAGAAGTTGACGTCGAGCACTTGGACTATCCCTCGTGTTTCGTTGCTCGGATAAATTCCAGGCCGGCGGGGGCGTCCCCGGCTCGCTCAGCGGGCCGGGGACGCTCTCCGTCAGATCTCTTCGACGCTGCTGACGCCCTCGTTGGGGCGCCGGGACAGGTCGATGCCGAGTTCCTCCGCGGCCCGGAAGACCTCGTCGTCGGTCTCACGCATCTCCAGAGCCACACCGTCGCTGGAAAGCACCTCAACATTGAGGCACAGCGACTGCAGCTCCTTGAGCAGCACCTTGAACGACTCGGGGATTCCCGGCTCCGGGATGTTCTCGCCCTTGACGATGGCCTCGTACACCTTCACGCGGCCGAGCACGTCGTCGGACTTGATGGTCAGCAGCTCCTGCAGGGCGTACGCCGCCCCGTAGGCCTGCATCGCCCAGCACTCCATCTCACCGAACCGCTGGCCACCGAACTGGGCCTTACCGCCCAGCGGCTGCTGCGTGATCATGGAGTACGGACCGGTCGACCTTGCGTGGATCTTGTCGTCGACCAGGTGGTTCAGCTTCAGGATGTAGACGTACCCGACCGAGATCGGGTCCGGCAGCGGCTCGCCGGAGCGGCCGTCGAAGAGCTGCGCCTTGCCGTCGCCGTTGACCAGCCGCTGACCGTCGCGGTTGACCAGCGTCGACTCGAGCAGGCCCTTGATCTCCTCCTCGCGGGCACCGTCGAAGACCGGGGTCGCCACGTTCGAGTCGGCCGGCGACTCGTGCGCGTCGATCGCCCGCAGCTGGCGCTTCCAGTCCGCGTCCTCGCCGTCGACCGACCAACCGGTCTTGGCGATCCACCCGAGGTGGGTCTCCAGGACCTGACCGATGTTCATCCGGCTCGGCACGCCGAGCGGGTTGAGCACGATGTCGACCGGGGTGCCGTCCTCCAGGAACGGCATGTCCTCGACCGGCAGGATCTTCGAGATGACGCCCTTGTTGCCGTGGCGGCCGGCGAGCTTGTCACCGTCCTGGATCTTGCGCTTCTGGGCCACGTACACCCGGACCAGCTCGTTGACGCCCGGCGGCAACTCGTCGCCGTCCTCGCGGGAGAACGTGCGGACGCCGATCACCGTGCCGGTCTCGCCGTGTGGCACCTTCAGCGAGGTGTCCCGGACCTCCCGGGCCTTCTCACCGAAGATCGCGCGCAGCAGCCGCTCCTCCGGGGTCAGCTCGGTCTCGCCCTTGGGCGTGACCTTGCCGACCAGGATGTCGCCGGGCACGACCTCGGCGCCGATCCGGATGATGCCGCGCTCGTCCAGGTCCGCGAGCATTTCCTCGCTGACGTTGGGGATGTCGCGGGTGATCTCCTCCGGGCCGAGCTTGGTGTCGCGAGCGTCGACCTCGTGCTCCTCGATGTGGATCGAGGTGAGGACGTCCTGCTGCACGAGGCGCTGCGACAGGATGATCGCGTCCTCGTAGTTGTGGCCCTCCCAGCACATGAACGCGACGAGCAGGTTGCGGCCCAGAGCCATCTCCCCGTCGTCGGTGCACGGGCCGTCCGCGATGACCTGACCGGCCTCGACCCGGTCACCCTCGAACACCACGGGCTTCTGGTTGACGCAGGAGCCGGCGTTGCTGCGACGGAACTTGTGCAGCAGGTACGTACGCCGGTGGCCGTCGTCCTGATGGACGGTCACGTAGTCGGCGCACAGGTCCTCGACAACGCCGCCGACCTCGGCGACGACCACGTCACCGGCGTCGACCGCGGCGCGGTACTCCATGCCGGTGCCGACCAGCGGCGACTCGGCCCGCACCAGCGGCACGGCCTGGCGCTGCATGTTCGCGCCCATGAGGGCACGGTTGGCGTCGTCGTGCTCGAGGAACGGGATCATCGCGGTGGCGACCGAGGTCATCTGCCGCGGCGACACGTCCATGTAGTCGACCTCCGTGCCGGGCACGTAGTCGACCTCACCGCCCTTCCGGCGGACCAGGACGCGGTCCTCGGCGAAGGTGCCGTCGCTGGAGAGCGGGGCGTTGGCCTGCGCCTTGATGAACCGGTCTTCCTCGTCGGCGGTCAGGTAGTCGACCTGGTCGGTGACCCGGCCGTTCTCCACCCGCCGGTACGGCGTCTCGATGAAGCCGAACGGGTTGACCCGCGCGAACGTCGAGAGCGCCCCGATCAGACCGATGTTCGGGCCTTCGGGGGTCTCGATCGGACACATCCGGCCGTAGTGGGACGGGTGCACGTCACGAACCTCGAAGCCGGCCCGCTCCCGGGACAGACCGCCTGGGCCGAGCGCGCTCAGCCGGCGCCGGTGGGTCAGACCCGCCAGCGGGTTGGTCTGGTCCATGAACTGCGACAGCTGCGACGTACCGAAGAACTCCTTGATCGCCGCCACCACCGGGCGAATGTTGATCAGGGTCTGCGGCGTGATCGCCTCGACGTCCTGGGTCGTCATGCGCTCACGCACGACGCGCTCCATCCGGGACAGGCCGACGCGGACCTGGTTCTGGATGAGCTCGCCGACCGTGCGCAGGCGACGGTTGCCGAAGTGGTCGATGTCGTCGGCCTCGTAGCCCTCCTCGCCCGCGTGCAGGCGGCAGAGGTACTCGACCGTGGTGACGATGTCTTCCTCGGTCAGCGTCCCCTGGTGAATCGGGACGTCGATCTCGAGCTTCTTGTTGAACTTGTACCGGCCGACCTTGGCGACGTCATACCGCTTCGGGTTGAAGAAGAGGTTGTCGAGCAGGGTCTGCGCGTTCTCCCGCGTCGGCGGCTCACCCGGGCGCAGCTTGCGGTAAATGTCCAGCAGGGCCTCGTCCTGCCCCGCGATGTGGTCCTTCTCCAGCGTGGTCATGAGCAGCTCGGACCAGCCGAAGCGCTCACGGATCTGGTCCGCCGACCAGCCGATCGCCTTGAGCAGGACGGTGACGGCCTGGCGACGCTTACGGTCGATCCGGACACCGACGGTGTCGCGCTTGTCGATGTCGAACTCCAGCCAGGCACCCCGACTCGGGATGACCTTGACGCTGGTGAGGTCGCGGTCGGAGGTCTTGTCCGGCTCCTTGGTGAAGTACACACCCGGCGAGCGGACGAGCTGACTCACGACGACCCGCTCGGTGCCGTTGATGACGAACGTCCCCTTGGGGGTCATCATCGGGAAGTCACCCATGAACACGGTCTGGCTCTTGATCTCGCCAGTGGTGTTGTTGGTGAACTCGGCGGTCACGAACAGCGGGGCGCAGTAGGTCAGATCCTTCTCTTTGCACTCCTCGATCGAGGCCTTGACCTCGTCGAATCGTGGAGACGAGAAGGACAGCGACATTGTGCCGGAGAAGTCCTCAATGGGACTGATCTCTTCGAGGATCTCTGCGAGGCCCGAGTGGGCGTGCGGGTCGTCCGCCGAGCGAGCCTGCCAAGCCTCGTTCCCGACCAGCCAGTCGAAGGACTCCGTCTGGATGGCGAGGAGGTTGGGAACCTCAAGTTGCTCGGTGATCCTGCCGAACGAGATGCGGCGGGGAGCGTATGCGCTCGACGTACGACTGGTCTTCGCAGGGCGGGAAGCTGCCAAGATGCGTCCTTCCGAGGACCGGTGCTGCTGATGCGGCTGAGCTGCGGTATGCAACTGTCTGCGTGCACTCCAATGGACCCCCCAGGAATTATCCGGATGGATATCCTGGCAGGACGCAAGACAGAAGGCAGCGCAAACTAGCAGTGTAGCCGCTCGGCTAACCGCTGTCCAGCCCTCGCCGAGGGGCGCTACGGAGCGCGTCCCCGCGGCCTCCAGCCGGCGCCTCCGGGGGCCGGTGCCGCTGTGCGGGGCCGCTCGAAACGCGGCGTCTCCCTCGTGCCGTCCGCGGGTCCCGTTCGTCTCGGTGTAACCCACAGGCGGGCTGTCGCAAGCGCGGAAACTTGCTGATGTCAGCGTGCCTGCCAGCGGACACACAGTCAAGGGTCTCGGCGCCGTGCCGTCGCCCGGCGGACTCGGCACAGCGACAATAACGCACGCCCGGTACGGGTTGGCCGCATTTGTCGGTCAACAAACCGACTGGCCATCGCATTAGTTCTGACCTGCATATTTGCGCCAAAAAAGAACGGAGGTGGTGGCCCGTTCGGGCCTCCACCTCCGCCTTACGGAGCGTTAGCTCACTTGAGCGTGACCTTGGCGCCTTCGCCCTCGAGCTTGGCCTTGGCAGCCTCGGCCTTCTCCTTGTTGACACCCTCGAGGATCGCCTTGGGGGCACCCTCGACCGCGTCCTTGGCCTCCTTGAGGCCCAGGCCGGTCAGCTCACGCACGACCTTGATGACCTGGATCTTCTTGCCGCCGTCGCTCTCCAGAACGACGTCGAAGGAGTCCTTCTCGGCCTCGGCCTCGGCCGCGCCGCCACCGGCGGCCGGAGCAGCCGCCATGGCCACCGGAGCGGCCGCGGTGACCTCGAAGGTCTCCTCGAACTGCTTCACGAACTCCGAGAGCTCGATCAGCGTCATCTCCTTGAACGCGTCGAGCAGCTCCGCGGTGCTGAGCTTCGCCATGTCTGGCGTCCTTTCCTTGTTTCTGAAAATGAAAAGTCAACTCCGCGCAGGGCTTCAGCCCTCTGCGGAACCCTCTGCGCTCTTCTTGTCCTGCAGAGCCGCGGCCAGACGGGCCACCTGCGACAGCGGAGCCTGGAACAGGCCCGCAGCCTTGGTGAGGTTGCCCTTCATGGCACCGGCCAGCTTGGCCAGCAGCACCTCGCGGGACTCGAGGTCGGCGATCTTGTTGACCTCGGCGGCCGTGATGGCCTTGCCCTCGAAGACGCCGCCCTTGATGACCATGGCCGGGTGAGCCTTGGCGAAGGCCCGCAGGCCCTTCGCAGCCTCGACCGGGTCACCAGCGACGAAGGCGAGCGCGGTAGGACCGGTGAACAGCGCGTCGAGGCCCTCGATGCCCGCTTCGGTCGCCGCCCGCTTCGCGAGCGTGTTCTTCGACACGGAGTACGTGGTCTCCTTGCCGAGCGAACGCCGCAGCTCGGTGAGCTGAGCGACCGTGAGACCGCGGTACTCGGTCAACACGGCAGCCTTCGAGTTCCGGAACTGGTCCGTCAGTTCGGCAACGGCAGTGGCCTTGTCGGCCCGGACCGGCTTGTCCGCCATGTCCCTCCTCTCTCCTTGCTCGAGCCGCCGGCACGATCCGGGCCCGAACACGAGAAACGCCCCGGCGCAGGCGAGCGCACGGGGCGGGCATTGACGGCCAGGCACGGTCTCGCAGGACCGCGACTCACAGACGATGATCGCGAACCGTTCTCCCCTGCGCGGGCCGCCCGCGTGTTGCGGGACCTTAGGCTGCGATCTCCATCGGGATGGGGACCACGGCGACCGGCGGTCTGTGGGTGGAACTTCGAGTAGTGAGACTACGCGGCGCCGCCTCCGAAGCCAAATCCGCCCCTCCGACGCGAAAGCCCCCGGGGAGATCCCGGGGGCTTTCGGCAGGTCGCGGCGGGTCGTCAGACCTCGGCGCCCTCACGCAGGTTCTTCACCACGTTCGGGTCGATCTGGATGCCCGGGCCCATGGTGGTGGTGACGGTGACCTTCTTCAGGTACTTGCCCTTGGCCGCGGACGGCTTGGCGCGCAGCACCTCGTCGAGCACCGCGGCGTAGTTGTCCACCAGCTGGTCGGCCGAGAAGGACGCCTTGCCGATGATCAGATGCAGGTTCGAGTGCTTGTCGACCCGGAACGTGATCTTGCCGCCCTTGATGTCGGAGACCGCCTTGGCGACGTCCATCGTCACGGTGCCGGTCTTCGGGTTCGGCATCAGGCCACGGGGGCCGAGGATGCGGGCGATCCGACCGATCTTGGCCATCTGGTCGGGCGTGGCGATCGCCGCGTCGAAGTCCAGCCATCCGCCCTGGATGCGGGCGACCAATTCGTCCGTGCCGACCTCGTCTGCACCGGCCGCCACGGCCTCCTCGGCCTTCGGGCCCTGGGCGAAGACGATCACGCGCGCGGTCTTGCCCGTACCGTGGGGCAGGTTGACCGTGCCGCGGACCATCTGGTCCGCCTTGCGCGGGTCCACACCGAGGCGCATCGCGACCTCGACCGTGGCATCGAACTTCGTCGGGCTCGAATCCTTCGCCAGCTTGATGGCGTCGGCGGGCTCGTAGAGCTTGGTGGCGTCGATGAGCTCGGCCGCCTTGCGGTAGCCCTTGCTGCGCTGCATGTTCTTTTGACTCCTGTGGTAGATGGCGGAGCGCGCGGATCGCGCCCCTCCCACGACGGTGCGGATACTCAGATCTTGGTGACCTGGTTGAAGTTCAGCTCGACCGGGGTCTCCCGGCCGAAGATGGACACCAGGACCTTCAGCTTCTGCTGATCCGCGTTGATCTCACTGATCGAGGCCGGCAGCGACGCGAACGCGCCGTCGGTCACCGTGACCGAGTCGCCCACCTCGAAGTCCAGCACCCGAACCTCGGGCTTGGCCTTCTTCTCTTCGGCCTCGACCGCCGGGGCGAGCCACTTCAGCACCTCGTCGAGGGACAGCGGCGCCGGGCGGTCGACCCTGTCCGTCGAACCGACGAAACCGGTCACACCGGGCGTGTTGCGCACGCACGAGTACGACTCCGGGGTCAGATCCATCCGGACCAGGATGTAGCCGGGGAAGACCTTGTTCTGCACCTGGAGGCGCTTGCCGTTCTTGACCTCGACCTCTTCGCGGGTCGGCACCTCGACCTGGAAGATGAAGTCCTCCATGTCGAGGCTCGTGATCCGGGTCTCGAGGTTGGTCTTGACCTTGTTCTCGTAGCCGGCGTACGAATGCACCACATACCAGTCGCCGGGCGCGTACCGCAGCTTCTGCCGCAGCTCGGCCACGGGGTCGTAGTCGTCGTCCGCCTCCGGGGCGGCAGTCTCCACGGTGCCGGCGGCCTCGACCGACTCGTCGGTAGCCGCCGTGGCCACCGAGGACTGCTCGTCGGCGGTCTCGTCGTACTCAGGCACGCTCGCTCACTTCCGTAATGTCAGCTGCTCTTGCCGCCGAAGGCGAACAGGACCGCCTTGGCGAACCCGAAGTCCAGCACGGCCACGATCGTCGTCATGATGGCGACGAATGCGATGACGACACCGGTATAGGTCAGCAGTTCCTTACGCGTCGGCCAGATGACCTTACGTAGTTCGCCGACGACCTCGCGGAAGAACCCACCGATCCGGCCGAAGATCCCGACCCGGCCCTCTTTCTTGGCCTTGGGGCTCTCAGCGCTCGCCTTGCGCTCCCGGACGGCCGTGCCGCCACGGCTCACCGGCTCGTCATCCGCAACGACGTCGTCCTCGACGCCCGTGTCGTCGATCGCCGCGTCGTCGGGCCCGTCGTTGTCGGGGCGGTCGCCTACGGCGTCGTCACCGGGTCGCTTCCTCTCGGCCACTTCGCCCTCTTCCCGTCGTCGGTGGATGTCGCGTCAGCGCCTGGTGCGCGCTGGGCTCGTGCCGGCCGCCCGCGCCGGGCGGACCGCCGCCGGCGGTCCGGCGCGACGCGCCGGCAGCCACGCCGATCGGTTGCGCAGGGGTGACAGGACTTGAACCTGCAGCCTGCGGTTTTGGAGACCGCTGCTCTGCCAATTGAGCTACACCCCTGTGCGGGTCCTGCACGTTTCGCCCACGAGAGATGCCGCACACGAAAGACAGGGTTCAGTTACCCCACGGCGCACCAGTGTACGGGTACGCCGATCGGAATCCCAACTCGCCCTCCCCTGCACCGGGCGGGCGAACCCGGTCACCGCTTCCGGATCGTGGCCTTGGCCAGGGCGAGAACCTTCTCCCCCTGGCAGGTCGCGGTCAGGTCGAGGCGGGTCAGCCCGTCGTCCGTAACCTCCTTCACGACGGCGGACACCTCGACCTCGGTGCCCTCGTCCGTGTCAGGGACCGGCACGGGCCGGGAGAACCGCACACTGAACTCCACCACCGCGTCCGCCGCGCCGGCCCAGGCGGTCACGGCACGGCCGGCCAGAGCCATGGTGAACATGCCGTGCGCGATCACCCCCGGCAGCCCGACACTCGTGGCGACCCGGTCGCTCCAGTGGATCTCGTTGAAGTCGCCGGAGGCCCCCGCATACCGCACCAGGTCGGCGCGGGTCACCCGGAACCGCTGCACCGGCAGCACGTCGCCGCTCATGCCCGGCCTCCCACTCGCATGCGCTCGCGGCCCTCGCTGCGCTCGGTGCACTCGCTCATGCGTGATCCTCGCCGCGCTGGACGAGCTTGGACCACGCCGTGACGACCGGCTCCCCGGCCTCGGTGGTGACATCGGTGCGCGTCGTCAGGAAGTCGTGCCCGGCCCGGGTGGTGATCTCCTCGATCGTGTTGACGCAGACCAGCGCGTCACCGGCCACGACCGGACGGGTGTAGGCGAATCGCTGGTCGCCGTGCACCACACGGCTGTAGTCGAGGCCGAGCTCCGGGTCGGTGACGATCTGACGGCTCGCCGCCATGGTCACCACCACGGGGAAGGTGGGCGGCGCCACCACGTCGGGGTAGCCCTTGGCCTGGGCCGCCTCGGGGTCGTGATACTCCGGATCGAGGGCGCCGATCGCGGACGCGAACTCACGGATCTTTTCTCGGCCCACCAGGTAGGGCGGGGTCGGCGGGAAACTGCGGCCGACGAAGGACTGGTCCAGGGGCATGGGCCGAACCTACCCTGCCATCCCGCACAAAGCAGGCGTGGCGGCGACCGTCACGGTCGCCGCCACGCCGAAAAATCAAGTACGTCAGATCAGCGCGTCTCGCGGTGCAGGGTGTGCCGGCCGTCCCGGGGGCAGAACTTCTTGAGCTCGATGCGGTCCGGGTCGTTGCGCCGGTTCTTGCGGGTGATGTAGTTCCGCTCCTTGCACTCCGTACACGCCAGGGTGATCTTCGGACGGACGTCGGTCGCCTTGGCCACGGCGGGGTGCCTTCCTGCTCACAGGGGTTGCTAACGGCATGCCAGCGTAGTCGGTCCCCACGCGGACATGCAAAACGGACGCCCACGAGCGTCTTATCTTGTGCGGCATCCGGGACGGATCCCGGATGAGTAGCGGTGGCCGGACTTGAACCGGCGACACAGCGATTATGAGCCGCTTGCTCTGCCAACTGAGCTACACCGCCGAGCCGAGCCGAGTCCAGCTCTGTGGCGGAAACGAACCCGGTTGGAGCCCCCTTACGGAATCGAACCGTAGACCTTCTCCTTACCATGGAGACGCTCTGCCGACTGAGCTAAGGGGGCGCGCGATCTCTCGCTTGATGCGCACGGGTAAGAGTACACGGCCGCTCAGCGGAGGTGAAATCGGATCCCCCGCCCGCGCCGGATGTCGGCGTCCGTGCCGGGTCAGATCACCGCACGCAGGCGCCGGACCTCGCCGGTCGGGGTCGACTCGGGCTCCGTCTGGGCACTGAACCACGCCTCCAGGCGTTCGTACGGCAGGGGGCGGCTGAACAGGTAGCCCTGGCCGATCTCGCAGCCCATCTCCTCCAGCAGCTCCAGGGTCAGCTCGCTCTCGACCCCCTCGGCCACGACGGTGAGCCCGAACTCGCGGGACAGGCTGATCACAGCACGGACGATCGCGAGATCACCGGAATCGGTCGCCATGCCCTGCACGAAGCTGTCGTCGATCTTCACCTCCTGCACCGGCAACTGGCGCAGGTACGACAGCGACGACGCACCCGTGCCGAAGTCGTCGACGGCCAGGCGAACCCCGAGGTCGCGCAGCCGGTACAGGGTCGGCAGGGCGCGCTCGATCTCGCCCAGCATCCCCGGCTCGGAGATCTCGAAGGTGACCTGCGCGGCCGGGACGCGGAACTCCTTGAGCAGGCGGTGCACCAGCTCCGGGAACCGGATGTCGAGCAGCGTGCGCACGGAGAGGTTCACCGCGATGGACAGCGGACGGTCGGCGTCGGCCCAGGCGCGGCACCGGCGCAGGCCCATGGTCAGCACCACCTCGGTGAGCCGGTGCAGCTGGCCGGTGTGCTCGGCGACCGCGATGAAGTCCTCCGGGGCCACCTCGCCGTGCGCCGGGTGCTGCCAGCGGGCCAGGCACTCCACCCCGACCAGATGCCGGTCGGCCAGCCTGACCTTGGGCTGGAAGTAAACGTCCAGCTCGTCGTTGTCCAGGGCGCGGCGCAGGTCGGCGGCGAGGCCGAGGCGGCGCACCGCCCGGGACTCCAGCGCGGGATGGAACAGCTGCACCCCGTACGGAAGCATCTTGGCCGCGTTGGCAGCCAGCTCGGCCCGCCGCAGCAGCGCCTCGGGGTCGTCGCCGTGGTCGGGCTGGACGGCGACGCCGGCGGCGGTGTCGACGTTGAGGGTGAGCGAGCCGACGACCAGCGGGCCGCGCAGTTGCTCCCGCATCTCGGTGGCCAGCCGCACGGTCGCCTCGGTGCTCTCGGCGCGCAGCGTGACGACGAACTCGTCCCCGCCGATGCGACCGACCAGCGCGCCCGGCCCCGCGATACCGCGCAGCCGTGCGGCCACCTCGGCGAGGAGCTTGTCGCCGGCGGAGTGGCCCATCGACTCGTTGACCTCGCGCAGGCCGTCCACGTCGAACAGCAGCACCGCGACCACCTCGCCGGGAGCGCGGACCTGCACCGACTCGGCGAGCGCGTCGGTGACGCGGCGGCGGTTCGGCAATGAGGTGAGCCGGTCGTGGTACGCGTCGTACCGCAGCCGCTCGACCAGCCGCGAATTCTCCACGGCGACCGCGGCGTGCGCGGCGATGGTCTCCAGCACCTGCACGTCGGCAGCCCGGAACGTCAGCGTGTCGCCCAGCCGGTTGACCACCTCCAACGAGCCGACCGTGGTCTGCCCGGAGCGCAGCGGCACCACGATGACGTCCTTCGCGCCGACCTCGCGCAGCGTGTGACGCAGGTCGGCGGTTTCGTCGAACTCCGCGCCGATCGCGATCGCGTGCTGGCCCGCGAGCGCCCGCTCACGGACCGCGAGCGGCGTCGGGGAGATGTCGAGCAGGCCCTTGTCGTCGACGCGGGCGGTGAGCAGCACCTCCGGGTGCCGGCCCTGGGCGGGCAACCAGAGCGTGGCGTACTCGCAGCGCATCAGCCGGCGCACCCGGCCGAGCAGCACGTCGGGCAGGCCGCCGTCGTTGCTGTGCTCGCGGACGGCGAGCGTCAACTCGTAGACGTCGGCGAGCGTACGGTGCTGGCGGAAGAAGCCCGCGAACGAGCGGAACAGCAACACCACGGCCCCGACGAGGACACCCAGCAGGATGGCCGCCCACGGGGTGGCGTCCAGGGCCACCAGGAAGACCAGGCCGATGGCGATGTTGATGGACGCCGTACCGATGGCCGCAGGGGCCGACCGCAGGGCTTCCTGGCCTGCCCGCGGACCTTGCAGCATCATCATGACGCTGCCCACCGCGGCGTGGGCGACGACGGCACTGGTGATGCCGGCGGCGACGAGGATGCCCCAGGTGCCGGGGCCGGCGCCGCGCAGAGTCGGCAGCGCGGCCACGACCAGCAGCGCGGCCGAGGTGGAGGCGCCGGACTTGGCGACGTTGAACCACAGCTTCGTCGGTTCCATCCGCGCCCGGAGCTGGGTGACGATCGTGCCCACGGTGACGACGGTGAGGACCATCATCGGCGGCAGGAAGCAGATCGCCAGGACGAGTGGGATCTCGGTGAGTACGACGTAGGTGTTCTGGCGCCGGATCAGAACGTTGAGAACGGCGACCGCGGCGACGATGACGCCCGCGAGGGCGGCGAGCCCACCGAGCCAGTGCTCATACCACCGGGGGTCGGCGATCCAGAAGATGACTGCGCAAACGACCGCGAATGCCGCGAGCGGCACCGTGATGAACCACGCGAATTCTGGCGAACGCCGCGGCGACGGCCGACGCCCGGTCATGGCGCTCCCCGATCACTCGTTCCGGCGCGAAATGCGCCCGGTGGGCGCGGCGGGAGTCAGCCCCAGACGGTGTCGCCCAGCAGGTGCTGGGTGGTGGCCGTGGTGGTTGATCCCCCGGCCCCGTGCTCGGTGGCCACGGTCGCGGCGCCGGCGCCGCCGAGCAGCGCGGCGAGCACGAAAACCAAGCCGGCGAGGCGGCTCAGCTTCCTTGCAGACATGTTGTGCTCCTATTGAGAAATCTCGCATCCAGTGGGGGGTTCCATGATGGTGCCACACCCCTTGTCCGTCGGGCAGTGTCCACGGGCCCCTCGAAGCCGCACATCCCAAAATCCTGGCTGAACGGCTGAGTTACATACGCATTCGCACCACGCAAAATTGGCAGCTTTAGGTCGGATTTAATAGGAGAAGTGAGACCATTTTGGCCAAGGCCGTCAAGAAACCTTGACGTCAAGCTGGCCTGACGCAAGACTGGCTACATGACCTCACCCGACGAGCTGGAGCTCCGGCACACGCTCGCGACCGCCACCGCCCGATACGACGAGCTCCGCATGCGCGATGCGCTCGCCGCGATGGCCGAGGACGGCGACACGCCACCACTGACCCGCGAGGAATCGCTGGAACTCCTCGCGCTCAGCGAGGTGATCATGCGCAAGGCCGGCTACGGGCGCCAGCCGATGATCCGCTCGGCGCGCGCGGGCGGCGCCTCCTGGACGCAGATCGGAACGGCTCTGGGCAGCAGCAAACAGGCTGCCTGGGAGGCGCACAACCGCTGGATCGAGGATCAGGCGCGTCAGCACCAGACCACCGGATACCAGGGATTTGACCCCGCTGAGGAGGACGAGGCGCGCGGCCTCGCCGGGCGGAGACCGGACTAGATACCTATTCCCCCGTCGCGGCCGGCCGGCCCGGGTCGCTGCTGTACTGCGACCACGAACCGGGATACAGCCGCCCCGGGCCCAGACCGGCGTACTCCAGAGCCAGCAGGTTGTGGCAGGCCGTCACGCCCGATCCGCAGTACGAGATCGTGTCGGCGCCGGCACCCACCGCGGAGAACCGGGCACGCAGCTCTTCCACCGGCCGGAAACGACCGTCCGGCGAGAGATTGTCGCGGCACGGCAGGTTGCGTGCCCCAGGGATGTGCCCCGGCCGTGGATCGACCGGCTCCACCTCACCGCGGAACCGCGCGGGATCACGGGCGTCCAGCACCACGGCGGACGAGCCCGTCGCGGCGTCGATGCCGGCAAGCCGGTCCACCGGCCACGCGCGCACGGTGAAGTCGGCGCGCGGCCGACTCGGCTCGTCACTGGTCAGCTCACCGTCGTACGCCGCGATCCCGCCATCGAGCAACGCCGCGTCGCGGCCGGTGGCGCGCAGCATCCACACCAGCCGGGCTGCGACCACGCCGCCCGCGTCGTCGTACCCGATCACGACGTCGGAATCGCCGATGCCGAGCGCGGCCATGCCCTCCGCGAACACCGCCGGATCCGGCAGCGGATGCCGGCCCTCGGCCGGCGACGCGGGACCAGCCAGCCAGCGATCCAGGTCGACGAAGACCGCGCCCGGCAGGTGGCCGGCCTCGTAGGCCGCGCGGCCGGACCGGCCGTCCAGATACCAGCGCACGTCCGCCAGGACGACCCGCGGGCCCGCCGCACGCAACCAGGCCAGGTCGACAACCGGCTCGATCAATGCCCCTCCCCCTGCTCGTCGTCCGGCGAACGCCGGCGCGGGCGATACCGCACAACGGCGACCGCGACCAGCGTCACGGCCACCCCCGCGCTGATCCACGACGCGGCAAAGCCCGGCAGATACAGCCCGACGACGAGAATCAGCAACGCCAGCCCGAACAGCAGATGGTAGAGCCCCGCAGCGCGCACGTCCCGGAACGTGCGGGCCGTGGCGGCGGGCATGCGGCCGGTCGCCAGCATCCCCGCACCCATTGCCGCGAGGCCCGCCCCGACCACCACACCGATGCCGACCGTCCAGCCGCTGACACTCATGACGTCAGTCTGCGGGCGGGAGCAGGCACCCACCGGTGGATCCGCGGTTCCTGCGCCTGCCCCTACCCGGAAATCGTGTACCGGATTGATCAAGCGAATGCGCTGCGGCTTCATCAGTGAATCCGCCGACCTGCGCTCTCGGCAGCGCAAACATCAGACAATTGCCGTTGCGGAACGACGAGCCCGTCAGAACGCTGAAACCGGCGACGAGGCCCGCTCCCGGCGAGCCAGAGTCCGCAGCACCGGCAAAGTGCCATGGCGCCGACGCGATATCCGCGCCAGAGTCTTGATCACCATGTCATCAGCCTCGTCGCCGAATTCCGGTGTCGGCAGTTCCAGGCTGACCGCAAGGTCGTCGGCGTGCACGACGAGTTCGACGAGGCGGGTCAACAGACACTCGTGCAACGTCAGCACGTATCGCCCGAACATCAGGACCGGCCGGTCCCCGTCGAGGTCGGCGAGGCGCTGGGCCAGACGGGCGCGGGCTGCGTCATACCGGTCGGCCAGGTCCAAAGGGCCGTTGGCGGCGTCCTGCTCACCGCGTTCCCGGATGAGTCGGTGGACCGTGGCCTGGGGATCGTCGGCGTCGGGTCCGCCGGCCGTGCGGAAATAGGACACCGCGTCGAGCGTCGGCGGCTCTGTGATCGCGTCGGCGTCGAGATACCGCTCGACGTTGAAGACCGCCCTGGCGAGGTGCCCGGCCAGGCCACTGATGCGGAACTCCGTGAGGGCACTCGGCTCGGCCCATCGGGTCGCCAACTCGGGAGCGCGCAGCAACGGAGCAACCGCGGCGGCGGAATCGAGGAATATCTTGGTCGTCACCGAGCCCAGGCTAGCCAGACGCGGCTCTGCAGTCCTGGCCGTTCGACGTTCGCCCCTGGTTCAGGACGGCGCTTGAGGTAACGAGTGGAATCGGCGGCCGACATGCCGGTTGCCTCCACGATGGCCGACAACCTGTCCAAAGGGAGGCGAAGCCGAACAGACCTTCCCGGGGCAGCTCCACGGCGTGTGAGACGGGATGCCCGGCAGGACCAAACCGGCGGTGGACGCGACGATCGGGCGGTGAAGTGCGGTGATGATCGCGTGCTGTCGGGAGCTGTTCGCCTCGACGCAAGAACGACCGCGTACGTACCTGCTCAAGTCGAACTTCGCCGATGTTGCTGCGTTCGGTGATGGTTGCAACGTCGGCAGCAGGGTGCCCTGCTGACGGGCTTCCGGGAGTGGCTGGCGACTCGCTCGGGATGCGACGACAACCTGTACTGGTGGGCGCTGGTAGCGAGGTTGACGGAGCCACAGGGATCGAAGGAGCTGGAGAGCTCGATGCCGACCCTGGCGAGAAGCTCGAAGCCGGTGTGGATTGCCGAGTCCGGAGCGTCTGCCTGTCCGGCCGTTGAATGGCCCGCGCGAGCGGGAGCCCTCAGGCGGTATCCCAATCCGAGGAGGCCGACACCTCGTACGGAATGGTCGCCAGCACGTCAGCCGGACCCTCCAGCAACCACGTGCGCACGCAGCATCCGCAGCCGCCCTCCTCGGCCACGTAGACCAGCGCATGTCGGTTGCTGTCCAGCCAGGCCTCGGCCGCTTCAACCTCAGCCGGCTTGTCCACCGACGCAATCATGGTCTGCCGGATCACGGCAGCACCGTAACGCGCCGGGCCAGGAGCCGCGGCACATTCCGGCCAATGCGTCCGAGCGGGGATCAGGCGTCAGGGCAGATGGCCGGTCCTCACAACAGGACCGGCCAGACCCGGTTACCGGTAATTCGTGAACTGAAGGGCGACGCCGAAGTCCTCCTGCTTGAGCAGGGCGATAACGGCCTGCAGGTCGTCACGCTTCTTGCCCGTGACCCGCAGCTGGTCGCCCTGGATCTGGGCCTGCACACCCTTCGGGCCATCGTCACGGATCTTCTTGCTGATCGCCTTGGCCTTGTCCGCCTCGATCCCCTCGATCACCTTGCAGTCGATCTTGTATGTCTTGCCGGACTGGCGGGGCTGGCCCGCGTCGAGCGACTTCAGGGAGATGTTGCGCTTGACCAGCTTCTCCTTGAAGACGTCGAGCGCCGCCACGGCCCGCTCCTCCGTCTCAGAGGTGATCGAGATCCCGGAGTCCCCCGAACGAGTGATCGAGGTACCCGTGCCCCGGAAGTCGAACCGGGTGCCGAGCTCCTTCTCCGCTTGATGGAAGGCGTTGTCGACCTCCTGCCCGTCGACCTTGCTCACGATGTCGAACGACGGATTGGCTGCCATGGTCAAACTCCCGCGCAGTGGGACGTGTCGATGTCGGTACGGGAGACGCGACGGGCCCCCGACATGCCGACCGTACCCGGTTGCGGATCCGCCCGAGGGTGCGGCTATCCTGTTGTCCGCTGCTACGGGAGACCGTGGCGGCGTGCCCAGGCGGGTTGCCCGAGCGGCCAATGGGAGCGGACTGTAAATCCGTCGCGAAAGCTACAGAGGTTCGAATCCTCTACCCGCCACCACCATGACGAACGGTCCCGTGAGCTGCGCAACGCAGACCGGGGCCGTTTTCGCTAGGTCCGGCCGGGTCCGGCGGAATCCGGCCGCCAACGGCCTCCATGGGAACATAGCGGGAACACCTGATCATCGCCCTTGGGCGTGTCGAACGCCGTCCGCCGTCGACCCATATACCGTGGAGCGGACCTGTCCCAGGCGACAAGGCGCCGCTCTGCTGCCATCCCCCGATCGGTGCCGAAACTCCGGCGGCCGCCGGAGTCAAGGCTGGCCGCAGGCCATCGCGTCAGCGACGCGCAGCGGCCTTGACGCCGGCTGGGTGGCGTAGAGGATCAGGCATCGGGGATGGCCCACGCCCTGGTCGTCATGCTCGACCGAGGCGGGCGGTAGCCCGCGTCGCCGAAGGCAAGCCAGCATGCTGGCGCGGCAGTCGATCGGCCCAACCTGATGGCGCTCAGCCATCCCGGCGATCGTCATGGCCCTGCGCGCGTTGCCCCTCTCGCCACAACTCGTGCTCCAGCAGCACCCAGGCTAGAAAGTGGAGCGCGAATAGAACGACGAAGCAGCCGAGCGCGACGCCAGCTCCGGCAAGGAACCAGTACGCGTATTCATCCGGACCGGCTTCATGCCATGCCGACCCGCCCATGGCCAGGAGCAGTGCGGCGATCACGAAACTGACCAGCATCAGTTTCGGCAGGAACGACCGGTAGAACGGATGCGGGGGCAGATCGGACACAATGATCTCCTCGATAGGCCAGCTCATCCTGAGCAGCCACTGGCGTGCCCTGCAAGAAGGCTCGCCGTCGGTGCGCCGCGCTTGCGCGGCCTTGATGTTGAGCTGATTCGGATCGCGCAGCAAGGAACCAGTCCTCGCCGACGCTGGGACACTCAGATGGCCGTGGTGGCTGACACTTGGGATCGCTTTGCGGCGGCCATCGAGCGGGCACAACATCGGGGCAATACGCCGTTTCTCGACCGGATCGACCCATACGGCGTGTTGGAGTTGACTTGCGCCGAGATGCCGCAGCCCTCGCCAGTTGGATCAACTTCTGTTGACCTCCGGCGGCCCCCGCGACGGGAGGTGCTGGAGGCGGTGCGTCGTCTCGGCGAATCGTGCAGGCAGGACCAGCAATTGGCAAAGCTACAGAGGTTCGAATCCTTTACCCGCCACCACAGCACGAACAGGCCCCTCACGTGCTGAGATAGCCGGGGGCCTTCCTCGTGGGTCCCCACTCGGTCCCACCCAGTTCGGCCGCCACGTTCACCGCGAAGTCGCGCTTACGTTCCTCGTCGAAGTGCTCGGCAACCTGCCCGCTGTAGCGGCCACCGACCACCTCCAGGCGCGGGCCGCAGGCTCTGTCGAAGCCGAAGCGGTCGCAGAGGTAGGCGCCGACGGGATCCCAGGCGAGCGTAGCCAGGACGGGCGCCAGGCCGTACCGCCGACACCAGGAGTCTGTCTCGGCGATGCCATCCACCAGCGGCAGCGACGCCAGGGACCGGCGGACCGACGCCGGAGGCCACCTCGCCCAGCCGCGAGCGTCCAGGACGGCGACCTCGTGGTTGCTCGCCGCGCCGGCGGCGTAGCGCGCCTCCGCCTCCCGCACGCTCTCGGCATGGCCCATCATCCGTGCCAAATGCTGTGAGCTGCTGGTCTCCGGGACCAACGTCCCGTCGACATCAAAGTAGACCACGCCGCGAATCACGGTCGCAGGCTATTGGCACCGCCCGGCCGGACCGTCGTCATCACCCGCGAACTACCGGCCTGCCGGCCCGACGGTACGGAAGAGCTGAAACCCGCGCCGCTGGTAGTTGCGCAGCGCGTGGGGATGGTCGGCGTCCGACGTGTGCAGCCAGAGCCGTTGTGCGGTCGGTGCCTCGCGCCAGGCGAGGTTGAACGGTGCGGGTGAGAAACGCCGCGCCGAGCCCCATGCCGATGTGCCCGGGCATGAGGCCGAAGGTGTCCAACTCCACGTCATGGTGGTCGAAGTACAGCGAGGCGAGGCCGACTAGTTCCTCGCCTCGGCTGGCCGCCCAGTGGCGCAAACCCGCGGGAGGGGGCCTGGCCGGCCGGACGGGCCGCAGGGCTGGGCACGCGCCGGCCCCACGGCGTTGTCGCGACCCTTCATGCAGCGTGGTGCGGCGCCGGCGTCAGCAGGAGGTCGGCCAGGCCCGCGGCGGTGAACGCGGCGTGGACCTCGGCGATGCCCTCGGTGAAGTGCGCCCAGCTGTCGACGTGGACGGGGACCACGGTCGAGGCGCCGAGGATGCGGGTCGCGGCGACCATCCCGGCCGCATCGAGGGTCAGGTTCGCGTCACCGAGCAAGGGGGTACGCGCCGCGCCGCCGAACAGGAACGCGACGTCGATGGCCGGGAACCGGACGGCGATCTCCTCGACGACCCGCAGGGAGGCGTTGTCGCCGCTGACGTACACGGTCGGCAGACGGTCGCCCTGGATCACGAACCCACTGACCGGCCCGGTCAGGTGTTCGGTGTGGTCCGGGCCATGCTGGGCGGCTACGGCGGTGACCCGCAGGTCGCCGCCACCGCCGGGCCGCGGCAGATCGATGGATGCCCAGGTCGGCAGCGCACGGGCCGGTGAGCCCAGTCGCTCGGCGGCGGTGGGGGTGCTCAGCACCAGCGGCACCGTGGCGCAGTATTCACGCCCGGCGCGGTCCAGGTTGTCGGGGTGCTGGTCGTGGGAGAGCAGAACGACGTCGACCCGTCCGGCGTCGGTGGGTGTACCGGCGGGCGCGGCCGTCTTGGTCAGGGTGCGGGTGCCGAGCCGGTACTCACCCGGGGCGTCGAACGTGGGGTCGGTCATGAAAGTGAGACCGCCGAGGGAGAACGTCGCGGTCGGGCCGCCGAAGCGGCGGATCTGCAGGTTCATGGCGGCAAGTCTGCGGCCGACCGCGGCCGCCCAGGCAGTGGCTTGAAAGACATCGTCCGATACATTCAAGCCATGACCCGGAGTTCGACAACCGTCGGTGTCCTCGTCGGCGACGGCGCCCCGATGCTGGAGGTCGCGGTGGCACCGCGGGTCTTCGGCATCGACCAGACCGGCCGGGGCGGTCCTCGCTTCGACGTCCGGGTGGCGGGCGAGCACCCCCACCCGCTCGGCACCACCGCCGGCATCTCGATCGGCACGCCGCATCCGCTCGCCGCGCTCGACGAGGCGGGACTGCTCATCGTGCCGGGCTGGCGCCCCCCGACCGGGGCACCGGTCGGGGCGGACGTCCTCGACCTGCTCCGCACCGCGCATCGCGACGGCGCCACCGTGGTCGGTCTGTGCCTCGGCGCGTTCGTGCTCGCCGAGGCCGGCCTGCTCGACGGGCGCCGCGCCACCACCCACTGGCACTACCTCGCCGCGTTCGCCGACCGGTTCCCCGCGGTCGAGGTCGTCGACGACGCGCTCTACGTCGACGAGGGCACCATCGTGACCAGCGCCGGCAGCGCCGCCGGCCTCGACGCCTGCCTGCACCTGCTGCGCCGCGACCACGGACCGGACGCGGCGAACGCCGCCGCCCGGGCACTCGTCGTCGCACCCCAGAGGGCCGGCGGGCAGGCGCAGTTCGTCGAACGGCCCGTACCGCAGTTCCATACCGGCGACGCCATCACCGACGCGATGCGGCACGCTGTCGAACACCTCAGCGACCCGGCGCTGGACGTCGCCGCGCTCGCCGCCACCGCACACCTGAGCCGCCGCACCTTCGACCGGCGCTTCCGCGAGACGACCGGCTGCTCCGCCCTGCAATGGCTGCTCCACCAACGGGTATTGCGCGCACAACACATCCTGTCCACGACCGACCTCGACATCGACAGCGTCGCCCGGGCCAGTGGATTCACCGACGGCATGACGATGCGCCCCCACTTTCGGCGCATCGTGGGTGTTGCGCCGCAGTCATATCGGACCAGCTTCCGCACCACCTGAGCCCGGCCCCGCTCACCGCGGGTTACGGTGCCCGCCATGCAATCGCGCGTGATCCCAGCCCACGACGGGGTGCCCCTGCATGTCGGCGTCACCGGTTCCGGCCCCGACGTCGTCGTGCTGTCCGGCGGGCCCGGCTGCGTCCAGTACCTGGAGGACGACGAAATCGCCCCCAGGGGCTTCCGGACGTGGTATCCGGAGCCCCGTGGCGTGGGACGGTCGGGCGGAGGCGGTCACACGATGACGCAGGCCGTCGCGGATCTCGAAGCCGTTCGCCGGGCGGCCGGCGTCGACGAGTGGATCGTCGTGGGGCATTCGTGGGGCAGCGACCTGGCGCTGTTCTACGCTCTCCAGCATCCCGACGCGGTACGGGCTGTCGTCGGGATAGCGGGGACCGGTATCCAGAAGGACCGGACGTGGTCCGAGGAGTACCACGCGCGCAGGGACACGGAACCCGACATCCCCATCGCGTGGGTCCCCGAGGTCCACGCTGCCCTGTCGGCTTCCTACCTGGAGTGGATTCACGAGCCCCGCGTGCTCCGGCGGGTCGCCGACTGCACCGTCCCGATGCGCTTCGTGGCCCCGGGTGCCGACATCCGGCCCGCCTGGCCCCTGCAACAACTCGGGGAACTCGCACCGCTCGGCGCCTTCGTCTGCATCCCCGGTGTGCCACACGACTTCTGGGCCACTCATCCGGCCATCTGGGTACGTGCCGTCACCGACGCCTGCACGGAGCTCGCGAGGTCCGCGAGCCGTCACCGCTCTGCGGGCAAGGATCACCCGGATTGAGCGGCCCCGGCCTCACTGGGAGGTTTCGATGCCCACCGCGGCCCACGCGTCGTGCACCCGCTGGCGCCCGTCCGCCCCGAACAGCGCTTGTGCCTTCTGAACGGTCAGCTGGGCGAATTCCAGGAATGACGCGTTGGCTGACAACGCCGGGTCGGTGAGGGCGGCATACCAGACGCGGCCGGCCTTCTCCCAGGCGTACCCGCCGAAGCTGACCGCGGCGAGATAGAACGCGTGGTTCGGGATCCCGGAGTTGAGGTGAACGCCGCCGTTGTCGCTGCGGGTGACCACATATCCGTCCATCGTCGCCGGCTGTGGGTCCTTTCCGACCACCGGGTCGTTGTACGCGGTGCCGGGCGCTTTCATCGAGCGCAGCGCCACGCCGTGGATCCGGGCCGTCCACAATCCTGCTCCGATGAGCCAGTCGGCCTGATCGGCGGTCTGCTGCGGGGCCGCGTGGTACTGCTTCACGAGTGAGCCGAAGACGTCCGAAATGGACTCGTTGAGCGCCCCGGACTGGTTCCGGTACGCCAACCCGGCCGTGTACTGGGTGACCGCGTGGGTCAATTCGTGGCCGATGACGTCGACGGCGATGGTGAACCGGTTGAAAATGTCGCCGTCGCCGTCGCCGAAGACGGCCTGGTCGCCGTCCCACATCGCATTGTTGAAGTCGGTGCTGTAATGGACCGTGCCGATCAGGTCGAGGCCGGCGTCGTCGACGGAGTTGCGCGAGTACACCTGGCCGTAGAGGTCGAGCGTGGCGCCGAAACCGTCGTACGCCTCGTTCACGCAGACGTCCGCGACGGCGGGGGCGCCCTCGCCCCGGGCCAGCGTGCCGGGCAGCGAGGTCGTGTGATCGGCGTCGTAGATCCGGCGGCTCGCGGTGACGTCGGCTGCGGGCTGCGGGGGCGCCGACGGGGCTTGTTCGCGGGTGGCCCGGATCTCGGTGTCGAGGCTCAGGGTCGCGGCGGCCCAGGCACGCTGCTCCGGGGTGCCGTTGGCCGCGATGGCCTCGAGGACGTAGGGCGGGACGATGCAGAGCAGGCCGTTGTGCATGTGTTGCTCCTGGCGGTGGTGGGGATGGGGTTATCGTCCTCGGGCAATCGCCTCCAGCCGGGTCACGAGTGCGTCGAGGGCCGAGTCTCGAGTCAGATCGGTGAATGCCAGGACATCGCTTCGGCGTTGCCGGTCGACGGTGAGGCGATAGGTACGCACATCCGCGGCACCGGCGGCACCATGTGTTCTGCGGGGTCGGTCGGCGAACTGCACCGCATCGACGAGACGCTCCAGTTCCGATGCCATTTCGCGCGACACTTCATCGGTGTCCACGACGATGTCACCGGACAGTGCCGGAACGGCCGCGAAACCGCCCGAACGCTCGAGAGCAATCTTCATCGGATCACCGCCTCGCCCTTCCAGAGGAATCTGCGGGGGCAGGTTCCGTCAAGCGTACCCGCGGATTTCACCACGTGACGACGCACGGAATCGCAAATCTTGTCGATTCGCCTTTTCGGGTGGGGACAGAACGGGCCGGTCGTGGGTGGACGGCGCAGAGGGTTCAGAGCCGCATTCGTTTGCGGAGATCCGCCCGCAGGCCCGCCCCGATTCCTTCCGCCTCCAGGAGCCGCGGCAGCTCCTCCGGGTCGTGCATCCAGATCCGGAACGCCTCGCCGATGCTGATCCCCTCGGCCGGGCGGTCGACGATCTCTACGAGGTCTCCGGCCCGTACCTCGCCCGGGTGCACCACGCTGAGGTACGCGCCGGGCCTGTTCTGCGCGGCGAACCGCTTGACCCAGTGCGGCTCGTTCATCTTCGCCTGGAACGTCATGCACGGGATCCGCCCGAACGTGGGCCGCAGCAGCAGTTCCTCGCCGACCCGCCAGGTCTCGCCGATGATCGCGCCGTTGACGTCCACCCCGGTCGTGGTCAGGTTCTCGCCGAACAGGCCGCCGGGCAGGCTGCGACCCAGCTCGGCCTCCCACCAGTCGTAGTCCTCGCGGGCGTACGCATAGACGGCCTGGTCGTCGCCGCCGTGGTGCTTGATGTCGAAGATCTGGTCGCCGACGAGGCCGCTGTGCAGGCCGGTCGTCTTGGGGCCGGGCGCGCGCACGGCCACCGCATGCCCGACCGGCTGCTTGTTGATGCCGGTGGTCCCGACACCCTTCGGGCCTGGCTCGGGTACCGCAAGATTGACCGAAACGACTCTGCCGACGCTCATGCCGCCGATTCCATCACGATGCGATCCTCGACCGGCCGGTAGCCCAGGCGCTGGTAAAGCGCGTTGCTCGTCGGGTTGGCCAAATCGGTGAAGAGCACGACGTCGGTGGCGCCGCCGTCGAGGGCAGCCTGGCTGACGGTGGAGACCACCGCGCCGGCATAGCCACGGCCGCGCAGCTCGCGCGGGGTGTACACCGCCAGCACCCGCACCATGCCGGCCTCCGGACGGGTCACCCCGGCCATGGAGACGGGCTCGCCGTCGACCTCCCACAGGCTCAGGCCGCCGTACGCAAGTTTCTCGTCGACCACCGCGCCGCTGTCGCGGACGGACTCGCCCACGTGGTCGTGGAACGCTTCGACCCAGCGCACCAGCAGGTCCCGGTCACCAGCAGCGGCCACCCGGGCCCGGCCGCGCGGGAGCGGGTCCGGCGGGGTCAGCGCGCCGAGCCGGAACAGCCGGCTCTGCATCCCCGTCGTGAACGTGACACCGGTGCGCCGCTGCCACTCCTGCGCGAACACCTCCGCGTCCGCGACGCAGGCGTTCACACCGGACAGGTGCCGCCGCCCGGCCAGCGCCTCGGCCAGGGCGGGGACGGCCGGCGCGGGCAGTGCGGTGAGCAGCAGCGGGTACGGCGGGGTCTGCAGGTACGCCCCGGACACCGTCCCATCGGCGTCCCGCCACCAGCCGAAGATCGGATCGCCCGGCCCGAACGCGTGCGGGCCGTTCAGCTCCAGCGCGCGGACCAGCGTGAGCGGGACGGAGTGCACAACCGGGCGGGATCGCAGGAAGTCGCCGGCCTCGGCCGCGAACTCGGCCACGGTGTCCGTGCTGTGCCACGTCATGGACTCATCCTGGGTGGCGGCCGGGGAGGACGCACCCCGATTTCCCAGGCCGGGGGTCAGCGGTGGCGCCGCCGGATCTCCTGCACGCCGATCGTGACCGCGCCCAGCGCGACACCGGGCACGAGCAGCCAGACCGGCCACACGTACACGTCGGTGCCGACCGTCGCCGCCACGATCAGCCACACCGCCACGTTCACCGCGGCGAGCGCACCCCACACCGTCCACAGCACCATGAGCGCGGTCGGCAGTCGACGCGCGGCGCGGCGGGCCTCGGCGGCGCGGCGGGCACTCACGTCCGCTGCGCTCAGGCCGGGCTCCGGCAGGTCGTTGACCAGCACGAGCAGATCCGCGTACGTGCGGGCCGCGTACGCCTCGCGGACCCGGTCGTCGTACTCGGCCAAACTGAGCCGTCCCTCGTCCAGCGACATCTTGAGCCGGTCGGCGATCTGCTGGCGGTCGGAGTCCGCCGCCCGCATCGTCTCGACCCGCTCCGGCTGACGCGCGACTTCCTTGGCCATCAAACGCTCCTTCACAACCCCCGCCGTAGGCGCCAGGCTATCTAAGAGGCCGCTTTGACAACAGGAGACACCGATGAGGCTGCGAAACGGTGATCCGGCCGACTACGCCGCGCGCCTGAGCTCGTGGTACGACGCGGGATCCGAGACGTGGGACGGCAGGCAGTACTGGAAGGTGGCGGAGCGGGAGGCGTACCTGGACCGGTTGCGGGCGATCGGTGCGCAGACGCTGCTGGTGATCGGTGCGGGCAGCGGCGAGGACGGTGCCTTCTTCCGGGACGAGGGCGGCCTGCGGGTGGTCGCGGTGGATCTCGTACCCGCGATGGTGGAACGCTGCCGGGCCAAGGGTCTCGACGCGTACCTCGGCGACTTCCTGAACCTGGGTTTTCCACCGGCCCGCTTCGACGCGGCGTATGCGATGAACTCGCTGTCCCACGTACCCAATGCGGATCTTGGTGCGGCGGTGCGCGCCACCCGCGACGCGCTCAAGCCGGGCGGCCTGGGCTACCTCGGGATGTACGGCGGGCCCGGCGCGGAGGGCGTCGCGGCGGACGATGCGCAGGAGCCGTGGCGGTTCTTCGCCCTGCGTACGGACGAGCAGATCCTGCGGGCCGCGGCGCAGGTGTTCGAGATCGTCGACTTCCACACCGTGGACGACGGGAAGCTGCACTTCCAGGCGCTGACGCTCGCCCGCCCCGCCGAGCCCGCCTGAGGGGAGTCAGGCGGCCTCGGCGGCGAGGGCGTGGCGGATCCGGTCGGTCGCGTGCCGGTCCGCGCGGGCCATCGACCCGGCGGGCAGCGCGGCCACCACCGCGGCCAGCGCGAGCACCCCGGCGGCGAAGACGAACGCCCACGGCAGGCCGCCGGGCTCGTCCACGATCGCGCCGGACACGGCACCGCCGGCAGCGCTGCCCGCGACGGACACGGTGACCACCCAGGTGTACGCCTCGTTCATCATCGACGCCGGCGCGAGCCGGCCGACCAGGTTCGTCTCCACGGTCAGCGCCGGGGCGATGGTCGCCCCGCCGATCACCAGGGCGACGCCGAGCGCGGCCGGGTTCGGCATCACCGCGAGCACCAGGAAACTCGCCGACACCGCGGCCAGCAGCCAGGCCAGCTGCCGGGGCAGCGCCATCGCGGGCTTGCGGGTGCCGAACAGCAGCCCGCCGATCGCGGAGCCGATCCCCCACACGGCGAGCAACACCCCGCCCATGCCGTCGCCGCCGCCGTGCTGACCGGCGTACGCGGGGACGATCACCCCGGCCGCCCCGAACGAGACACCGAGCGCGCCGACGCAGACCAGCAGCGCGGGGAAGCCCTGTACGCGCAGTGGGCCGAGACCGCGGGCGGCCTCGTCCTCGTCGTGCCGCCGGGCGTGCCGCATGATCGGCAGCCGGGCCACCCACAGCGTCCCGACGAACGTGGCGACCGCGGAGGCGACCAGCGCCGCGGCCGGCTCATGGGTGGCCACCACGAACCCGGCCACCAGCATCGGGCCCGCCACGAACACCAGTTCGAACAGTGAGGTCTCGGCGGCCATCGCGGCGCCGCGCAGGTGGTGCCGGCCGCTGGCGACGTCGGTCGCGTCGGTCCAGGCCCGGCGGATCGCCGCGGTCAGCGGCGGGTACGTCGCGCCGGCCGCCGCGGACGCCACGATGATCAGGGGCAGCGACGCATCCGCGCCGCGGCTGACCATCAGCAGACCGGTCAGCGCCAGCGGGTGCAGCACGGCCGTGGTCAGCAGTACGGGGGCCGGGCCGATGCGGTCGGCGAGCCGACCGGCGACCGGGCTGAGCGCGGCGCCCGCGAGCGCGTACATGCCGCCGGCGATGCCCGCGGCCGCGTACCGGCCGGTGGCCTGCTGCACGAGCAGCAGCAGCGCGAGCGGGGTCATGCCGATGCCGAGGCGGGCCAGGATGCCGACCATGAGCAGGGCCCGTCCGCCTGGCAGTCGCCACACGCCAAGGTACTGACGCAACGCGGTCACAGGGCTCCACCTCCGGGGTCGGTAACGAGCGAATCGGCCTTCGACGCTAACCGTCGGCGGGGTGGGGCCGCCCCTGAAATACGGGGGCATGTCATGGACGTCACCCCGCCGGCCGGACGGCCGACGGGGTGACGGTGACGCGGGGTCTCGGGCGGGTCAGCGCACGTACTCGACCGGGCCGGTCGCCGCGGCGAGCTCGCGCAGGCGGCGGACGCGTTCCGGCATCGGCGGATGCGTCGAGAACAGCGACGCGATGCCGCCACCGCGCAGCGGGTTGGCGATCATCAGGTGCGCCGACGTGGCGAGCTGCCCGTCGGCGGGCAACGGCATCCGCTGGGCGCCGTACTGGATCTTCTCCAGCGCGCTGGCCAGCGCGAGCGGGTCGCGGGTCAGCGCGGCACCCGAGGCGTCGGCCTGGAACTCCCGGTTCCGGCTGATCGCCATCTGGATGATCGAGGCGGCCAGCGGCCCGAGGATCAGCATGAGCAGCAGCGTCGCCGGGTTCGGGCCGTCGTCGTCGTCCGAGCCGAGTGGCAGGAAGATCGCAAGCTGCGCGATCATCGTGACGATGCCCGCCAGGGCTGCCGCGACGCTGGAGATCAGGATGTCCCGGTTGTAGACGTGCGACAGTTCGTGGCCGATCACCCCGCGCAGCTCCCGGCGGTCCAGCAACTGGGTGATGCCGACGGTGACCGCCACCGCGGCGTGGCTCGGGTTGCGGCCGGTCGCGAACGCGTTGGGCTGCAGCGCCGGGCTCACGTACAGGCGGGGCATCGGCTGGCCCGCCTCGGCCGCCAGCTCGCGGACGATCTCGTACAGGGCGGGGAACTCGGCCTCGCTGACCGGTCGCGCTCGCATCGCACGCAGCGCGATGGTGTCGGAGAAGAAGTAGCTGCCGGCGTTCATGGCCAGCGACACGATGACCGCGAGGACCAGCCCCGCGCTGCCGCCGAGCCAGTACCCGACGGCGAGAATCATGGCGGTGAGCAGACCCAGCAGAGCGGCCGTCTTGAGGCCGTTGTGGTGGCTGTGCACGATCACTCCTTCAGACGGCGGGCGGGAGGTGCCCACATCCCAGGGAACATGTCCCCGCCGGGAATTCATCCGTAAGTGACTGTGAGTTCGCTGTGCGCGACGCTCAGACGTGGCGCACGCCACCGCCCGCGTCAGGGGGTCAGAGCGTCGAAGATCAACTGCGGTGCCAGGCCCACGAGTACGGCCACCGCCGCGCCCAACGTCACCGCCGCGGCGACCGACCCGGGCACCCGCGCACGGGCCGCGGCGTCCGGGGAGTCGGGGGCGTACAGGACGGCGGCGGCGCGCACGTAGTACGCCAGCGCGATGACCGCGTTGAGCGCCACCGCCCCGGCCAGCCACGCCCAGCCCGTGTCGATCAACACGTCCACGATGGTCACCTTGGCGAACAGGCCCGCCAGGCCCGGCGGCAGACCCGCGAGCCCCGCGAACGCCAGCACCAGCGCGGCGGCCCGCCACGGCGCGCGGCGACCGGCGCCCCGGTAGTCCGCGATCTCCCCGCCGTCCGCGACGGGCCGGCGCAGCGCGACCAGCGCGCCGAACGCCACGAACTCCAGCAGCACGAAGAACACCGCGTACGCGGCCGCGGCGGGCACCCCGGCGGCGCCCGCGGCGAGCGGGGCCAGGATGTACCCCGCCTGCGCGACCGACGACCACGCCAGCAGCCGCACCATCCGGGTCTGGCGCAGGGCGACCAGGTTGCCCACCGTCATGGTCAGCACCGCCAGCACCGCCACCAGCCAGCCGGTGCCCAACCGCGGCACGACCACCGCCAGCGCGACCACACCGCCGAGCTTGGAGGCGGTCGACAGGTACGCCGCGACCGGCACGGGCGCACCGTCGTACGTGGCCGGCGCCCAGGCGTGCAATGGCACCGCCGCGACCTTGAAGCCGAACCCGACGACCAGCAGCGCGGCACCGACCGTCGCCAGCGGCGCCAGGGTGCCCGGCGATCCCGGAGCGGGGGTGCTGCGGAGAACGGCGAGATGCAGGGCGCCCGTGGCGGCGTACAGCAGGGCCGCGCCGAGCAGGGCGACCGCGGTGGAGACGACGCTGACCAGGAAGAACGTGACCGCTGCGGAGGCGCCCGCGGTGGTGACCCGCTCGCGCGGCGCGAAGCGGCGCAGACCGACCAGCACGTACAGCGGGAGGGTCAGGGTTTCCAGCCCGACGATCAGGGTGATCAGGTCGCCCGCGTACGCGACCGTGACGCCGCCGGTCATCGAACTTGCCAGCAGGAAACAGAACTCGCCCGGCGGCGCCGCCCCCAGGCGCAGGGCGGGCACGGACAGCGCGAGCACCCCGGCGGTCAGCCCGGCGAACAGCACCGCGGCGACCGCCGCGAGCGGCGTGGCCACCCAGGAGCAGTCCGTGCCGACGCAGAACGTCGCGCGCGGGCCCTGTGCGGCGACCACACCGGTACCCGCCGCGGTGGCCGCGGCGCCCAGCAACGCCGCCCCGAACACCACCGACCGGCGGCCGGTGGTCACCTCGGCCAGCAGCACGAGCAGGGCGGTACCGGCCGCGGCGTACAGCGGCAGCAAGGCGAAGTGGTCGACGGACTGGGTCACCACGGCCCTCCCGTCAGGATCTCCACCGGGGCGCCCGTGCCGGCCAGCACCAGCGCGGGCACCAAGCCGACCAGCAGCGCCAGCAACACCAGCGGCGCCCACGCCGCCCACTCGTACCCGGCCGGAGCGGGCCGCGGCAGCTGCGCGACCACCGGTGTCGCCGGGCCGTGGGTGACCCGGCGCAACAACCGCAGGAAGTACGCGGCGGTCAGCGCGCCACCGACCGCGCCGACCGCGGCGAGGGTGACCCACAACGGACCGCCGCGCTGCACCGCGCCGACGACCGCGAACGCCTCCCCCCAGAACCCGGCCAGCCCCGGCAGGCCCAGCGAGGCGATCGCCGCGAAGCCGAGCACGCCGGCCAGCCGGGGCGCGGTCTCCCGCAGCCCACCCAGCTCGGTCAGGTCACCGGTGTGCGCCCGGTCCTTGACCGCCCCGGCGAGGAAGAACAGCAGGCCGGTGACGATCCCGTGGGCCACGTTGCCGATCAGGGCCGCCTGCACCCCGGTCTGCGTGCCGACCGCGATGCCCAGCAGCACGAAACCCATGTGCCCGACGCTGGAGTACGCGATGAGCCGCTTGAGCTCCGTCTGCCGCAGGCAGATCAGGGAACCCACCACGACCGCGGCGACCGCGAGGATCCCGAGGACCGGGCTCGCCCACGCCGCGCCCTGCGGCGCCACCCCCAGCCCGATGCGGATCAGGCCGTACGTGCCCATCTTCAGCAGCACCCCGGCGAGGATCACACTGCCGACCGTGGGAGCCTCGGTGTGCGCGTCCGGCAACCAGGTGTGCAACGGCCACAGTGGGGCCTTCACCGCGAACGCGACCGCGAACAGCGCGAACGCGACGTACTGCGTGGTGCGCGACAGGCCGGCGCCGCCCGCCAGCACGGTCAGGTCGCCGGTACCGGCCGCGGTGACGACCGTGAAGACGCCGAGCAGCAGCAGCACCGAGCCGAACAGCGTGTACAGCACGAACTTGCGGGCCGCCGCGCGCCGCCCCGGGCCACCCCAGCCCGCGATCACCGCGTACATGGGCAGCAGGACGATCTCGAAGAAGACGAAGAACAACACCACGTTCAGCGCGAGGAACGTGCCGATGATGCCGACCTCCAGCACCAGCAACAGCGCCGCAAGCGTACGGCCGGAGCCGCCCTCCGGCACCCGCCACACCGTGTACGCGCAGCACAGCAGCGTCAGCAGCGCGGTCAGCAGCACCAGTGGGTACGAGACCCCGTCCAGGCCCAGGTGCAGGTCCAGATGCAGCGCGGGCACCCAGGAGGTGTGCACCGCGACCGGCGGGAGAAACAGCGTCCGGCCGTCCGCAGCGGTCTCGAGGCGGGATCCGCCACGGACCGACGGCCAGGCCAGCAGCACCGCCGCCACGAACGTGAGCGCGGCGAAGCCGGTGGCGACGCCACGGGCGGCCCGATCGCCCCGAGCGGGCAGGACGGCGACGACCGCGGCGCCCAGCGCCGGGACGATCAGCAGCGCGAGCAGCAGCGTCTGAAGGACCGGTGACACGTCGGGCGGGCTCATGACGCGGCTCCGTAGATCGCGGCGGCCACGCCGAGCAGCAGCGCGCCGGTGAGCACCGCCACCGCGGCGCGGGGCAGGGCGGCCCGGTGCACGGCGGCCAGCACCGCACCGAGCCGGGTCGTGACGGTCCCGGTGCCCTCCACGGTCCCGTCGATCACCCGCTCGTCGAAGCGGCGCAGGCCGCCCGCGAGCGCGCGCACCGGGCGTACCACGAAGCGGTCCTGGACCGCGTCGAGGAAGAAGCCGTTGGCGAGCAGCGGGCGCCACCGGCCCAGCGCGTCGGCCGGGTCGGCGCCGGGCACCGCCCGCCACCGCCACCACGCGGCGCCCGCGCCCACCACCAGCAGCGCCAGCGGCGCGGCCACCGCGGGATCGACGTGCGGCGTCGCCAGCCCCAGGGCGGTGCGGAACTCCGGCACGTACACCGCGAGCCCGAGCAGTGCGGCCGGGATCGCCAGCAGCAGCACCGGCCAGCGCATGAGCGCGGGCGGGTCGTGCGGACGGGCGAAGTCGCGGTCGTACCGGGCGTCATCGAAGCCGACCTGCCAGTCGTCGTCGCGGGCCCGGGCAGCGCCGAGAAACGCGCGCAGCAGCAGGCGGGTCGCGTACCAGGCGGTCACCGCGACCCCGGCGAGCGCCGCCAGCCACACCGTCCAGCCGACCCACGCCGGGGCGGGCCCGGCGCCGTCGGTGGCGTGCTCCGCGGCGGACAGCACGGTCTCCTTGGACCAGAAGCCGGCCAGCGGTGGCAGCCCGGCGAGCGCGCCGAGCCCGATCGCCATCGACCAGAACGTGGCCGGCATGTGCGTACGCAGCCCGCCCATCCGGGACAGCGCATTCGTGCCGACCGCGTGGATGACCGCGCCCGCGCCGAGGAACAGCAGCGCCTTGAACGCCGCGTGCGTCAGCAGGTGGAACAGGGCCGCCGACGGGGAACCGACCGCCAACGCCCCGGTCATGTACCCGATCTGGGACACCGTGGACCAGGCCAGCACCCGCTTGATGTCCTCCTGGGCGGTGGCGCACAGCGCACCGAGCAGCAACGTGATCGCGGCCATCACCCCCAGCACCGCCAGCGCCGCGGGCGACGCCGCGAACAGCGGGAACAGGCGGAACACGACGTACACACCGGCGGCCACCATCGTGGCGGCGTGGATGAGCGCGGAGATCGGGGTGGGGCCGGCCATCGCGTCGGGCAACCAGGTGTGCAGCGGGAACTGGGCGCTCTTGCCCGCCACCCCGGCCAGGATCAGCAGCAGCGCGACGGTCAGCGTCGCCGGCGAGTAGTGGTGCGCGAGGACGTCGGCAATCCGGAAGCGGCCCGCCCCGACGCCGAGGATCGCGATGCCGAGCAGGAAGCCCACGTCGCCGACCCGGGTCACCAGGAACGCCTTCACCGCCGCGGCAGGTGCCTCGGGCAGCCGCCGGTCGTGCCCGATCAGCAGGTACGAGCAGGCGCCCATGACCTCCCAGCCGACCAGCAGCGGGATCAGGTCACCGGCGACCACGACCAGCAGCATCGCGCCGGTGAACAGGCTGACCTGCGCCGCGTACGGCGCGTACCGGGGGTCGTCGTGCAAGTAGGCAACGGAGTACACCTGCACCGCGAGCGCCACCACGGCCACCGCCAGCGCGACGTACAGTGCCGCCGGGGTGACCGAGAACGTGAGCGTGACCGGCAGGTCGCCCAGCTCGACCCAGCCGACCCCGGCGGTGACCGGCCCGTCGACGCGGGCCAGCAGCAGCACGGTGACCGCCAGCGCGGCGGCCGCGCCCACGATGCCGAGGGCTGCGGCCGGCCACCGCCGGGCGCGGCCGCCGTCACCGGGCGGCAGCAGCAGACCGAGAAGGCCGAGCAACAGAGGTACGCCGGGCAGCGTCGGCATGAGCACGTCGGTGTTCACTCGGCCACGTTCTCCGTCCCGGCCGCCGCATCCGGCCCAGCCGCCGACGTCCCCTCCTCGGTCGTGACCGATGCCGTGGCGAGCGCCTCAGCGACCGGCTCCGGCTGTTCCCCGTCCGGCTCCGGGACCGGGTCCAGTGCCACCTCGTCGATCGCGACGATCGCGCGCACCCGGTAGAACTGCAGCACGATCGCCAGCCCCACGCCGATCTCGGCCGCCGCGAGCACGATCACGAACAGGGTGAACACCGCACCCGCATGCGCCGCCCGGATCGTGGCGTCCGCGGTGACGAAGACCAGGTTCACCGCGTTGAGCATCAGCTCGACCGCCATGAGTACGAGGATCGCGTTGCGCCGCCGCAGCACGCCGTACACGCCGAGCCCGAACAGCAGTGCCGCGGTGACCATCGGGATGACCGGATGCATCAGTGGGTCTCCACCGGTTCGTCACGCCGGGCCCCGAGGTCCGGACGGGACAGCACGATCGCCCCGACCAGCGCCGCGAGCAGCAGGATCGACAGCACCTCGAACGGCAGCACCCACGCGCCGAACACCTGCTCACCCATCCGCGCCGCGGTGCCGGTCTCGGGCTGCGGGAACCTCGCCCAGCGGTACGCGTCTGCGAACAGGGCCGACAGTCCGAGCCCGACACCGCCGCCGACCAGCGCCGCCGCCCAGGCTGGACGGTCGAGATCGGGCGACGGGCCGATCGGGGCCCGGGTAAGCATCACCGCGAACAGCAGCAGCACCACGACCGCGCCCACGTACACCAGCACCTGCACCCAGGCGATCAGCTCGGCGCCGAGCACCAGGTACAGCCCGGCGAGCGCGCCGAGGCTGACCACCAGGTACAGCCCTGAACGGACCAGGTGCGTGCTGGTCACGACCAGGGCGCCCGCACCGACCGCGACGGCACCGAGCGCGAGCAGCAGGGCGTCCGCGACGGTCACTTCTCCGGCTCCGTCGCCGGACCTGACTCGTCGGCGGAACCCGTCTCGTCGGCCGGGCCCTTCTCCGCGGCCGGGCCCGTCTCCGCGGCTGAACCTCGCCCGTCGGCGGGGGACGGGGTTGCTGCGGTTGGGGCGGGGGTCGGCCGTACCTGTGCGGGTCTGGCGGTCTTGGCGGGTGTGGCCGCGCCGGGCCCTGCAGCTTTGCGCGCCGCGGTGGCCTGCTCCTTCGACGGCTCGCCGAGCGGGTCGTGGGCGGGCGGGGGCGGCACGGTCTGCATCCAGTCGCCGAGGCGGTCCTTGTCGTGCAGCAGATCGCGCAGGTCGTACTCGGAGTACTCGAACTCAGGCGTCCAGTAGAGCGCGTCGAAGGGGCACGCCTCGATGCAGATCCCGCAGTACATGCAGAGGGAGAAGTCGATGTCGAAGCGGTCGAGCACGTTGCGCTGGCGGGGGCGGGCCGCGCCGGGGACGACGACCTCCTCCTTGTGCGAGTCGATGTAGATGCACCAGTCCGGGCACTCGCGGGCGCACAGCATGCAGACCGTGCAGTTCTCCTCGAGCAGGGCGATCACGCCGCGGGAGCGGGGCGGCAGGTCGGGCTCGACGTCGGGGTACTGCTGCGTGGTGCTGCGCCGCGTCATCGTCTTGAGGGTGACGGCGAGCCCGTTGAGCAGGCCCTTGCCGGGCGCGCCCCGGTCCCGGTCGTCAGTCACAAACGCATATCCTGCCCGGTCGCTGGGCCCGACGCGAGCACACCCCCACGGCGATCTTCCGATACGGTGAGCGGAGGGCGCGCGACCCGTCCCTGGAGGCCCTGATGACCGCTGCATTGAGCGATGGTCCGCCGGCGGACGGCTGGACCACCGACGATCTTGAAGCCCTGCCCGAAGATGGCTTGCGCCGCGAGTTGCTCGATGGAGTGCTCCTCGTGTCCCCCTCCCCCACGGACGTGCACCAGATCATCGCAATGCGGCTCGGCGTCGCACTGGAACAAACCTGCCCTCGCGATCTCCAAGTGACCCAGAGCGTCGAGATCCGGATCAGCAACCGCCGGTCCTTCATTCCGGACGTGCTCGTGGCAACCGACGAGGCAGCCACTCGCGCGGCCGGGCACTACGCGCCTCATGAGGTCGTACTCGCGGTCGAGATCGTTTCACCGACATCACAGAGCATGGACCGGATCACGAAACCTGCCCTGTACGCCGCTGCGGGGATCCCTTTCTACTGGCGAATCGAGACGAAAGGAGGCCTCATGGTGCACGCCTCCAAGATCGACCCGGAGCACGAGGTGTACCAGCCGATCGGCGCGTTCAGCGACGTCATCGAGGTGTCCGAGCCTTGGCCGATCAGCATTCCGGTCAGCACCCTAACCCCGCGGTATCTCTGACGATCTCGGTCTTTCAGCTCGGTCGTCTACGTCAGTACCTTGACGGCCGCGGTCAGTACGAGCTGGGCCAGAGCGACCGGCACCAGGACCAGCCAGCACAGGCGCTGCAGCTGGTCCTCGCGCAGGCGCGGGTAGGTCACCCGCAGCCAGATGATGACGAACGACACCGCGAACACCTTGACCAGCGTCCACAGCCACCCGAGGTGCTCCGCCCACGGGCCGTGCCAGCCGCCGAGGAACAACACCGTCGTCAGGGCCGCGATGACGACGATGCCGACGTACTCGGCGAGCAGGAAGAACGCGAACCGCAGGCCGGTGTACTCGGTCAGGTAGCCGAAGACCAGCTCGGAGTCGGCGATCGGCATGTCGAACGGGGGCCGCCGGATCTCCGCAAGGCCGGCCACGAAGAACACTGCCGCGGCGGGGAACTGCCACACCAGCCACCACGGCTGCCACGCCGCGACGATCCCGGGCAGGCTCAGCGTGCCCGCGGCCATCGCGACGCTGGCCGCGGCCAGCACCAGCGGCAGCTCGTAGCCGAGCAGCTGGGCGGCGCCGCGCAGGCCACCGAGCAGGCTGTACTTGTTCGCCGACGCCCACGCCGACATCAGGACCGCGACCACGCCGACGCCGAGCACGGCGAGCACGAAGAACAGGCCGATGTCCATGGCCTGGGCGACCAACCCGCCGGGCCCGAGCGGCACGGCCAGCAGGACCAGCAGGTACGGGAACAGCGCAACGATCGGCGCCAGCTGGAACACCCGGCGGTCCGCGGCCCGCGGCGCGATGTCCTCCTTCTGCACGAACTTCACGCCGTCGGCGATCAACTGTGCCCAGCCGTGGAACGCGCCCGCGTACATCGGGCCGAGGCGGCCCTGCATGTGCGCCATGACCTTGTGCTCGGCCTGGCCCACGACCAGCGGGAGCGTGAGGAAGCCGACGACCACCGCAACGACCCGCACGGTCAGGTCGAGCCAGAGCGGCATCAGTCGCTCCCCTCGGCCGGCGAGTCGTCCGTCGGGGCCGGGGCCTCTGGCGGGGCTGGGGGTGGAGCGGGCCGTTCCCGGACGGGCCGGTCGGCGGCGGGGCGGGCGGGACGCGCGGGGCGGTCGCCCGCGGCGCGGCGCGGCGGTGACTCGGGCGCAGGCGCCTGGCCCTTGAGGGGGCCCCATTCGTTCGGGTCGGGGACGCCGGGCGGGCGCATCGGGGCACGCTTGGCCGACCCGGACTCGGACTCGCCCGGCTCCTTGGCGCCCGGCCACGCCTTGGCCACCCGCGACGCCAGCACGAACTCCTTGCGCAGCGGATGTCCCTCGAAGCCGGGCGGCAACAGCAGGGGCCGCAGGTCGGGGTGCCGGGCGAACGTGATGCCGAACATCTCGTACGTCTCCCGCTCGTGCCACGCGGCGCCCGGGAACAGGTCCACCACGGACTCGACGACGAGCTCGTCGAGCGGCACGAGGGCACGCAACAGCAGCCCGTGGTGCCGCTTGCTGGACCACAGGTGGGCCACCACCCGGAAACCGTCGGCCAGCTCGTCGACCGCGGTCAGCCAGTCGAAGAAGTCGCAGCCCAGCGCGGCCGGGTCGCGGGCGACGGACACCGCCGCCCACCACCGGGCCACGGGTACGTCCACCACGGCCCGCTCGTGCCCCGCCCCGCCACCGGACACGCTCGCCGTGACCGGACCGGCGTCGGCGTGCTGCTCGTCCGCCAGCAGCGCGACCAGGCGCTCACCGACCTCCTCGGGCGTCATGGGGGTGATCCTATGGCCCGACGCCCCGCGCAACGCTACTGCAGGCCCGGCAACCGCCCGTTGCGGAACAGGTCCACGAAGTCCTGGTGGTCCTCGCGGGCCTGGTCGCCGTACCGGTGGGCGAAGTCGACCAGGTGCTCGACGAAGCCGGCCTCGTCCTTGTCGACCGCCGCGACGATCGACTCCTCGGTGGAGAAGTCGACCAGGTCGTGGCTGGACTCGTCGTCCGCGACCGAGTGCATGCGGGCGACCGCGCGGCCCAGGTCGGCGATGACGCCGGTCAGCTCCTCGGGCTCGTTGACGTCGGACCAGTCCAGGTCGGCCGCGTACGGGGAGACCTCGGCGACGAGCTGGCCGACGCCGTTGAGCTCGGTGAAGCCCAGCCACGGGTCGGCGTGCGCCTGCAACGCCCGCTGCGACTCGGCGGTGCGGTGGCCCTGGTGCCGGAAGTAGCCGCGGACCCGCTCGTCGTCGATCCACCGGGCGACCGCCGGGACCTGCGCCTGCTTCATGTAGATGACGACGTCGTTCTCCAGCGCCTGGGTGTGCCCCTCCAGCAGCAGGTTGTACGACGGCAGCCCGGCCGAGCCGATGCCGACGCCCTTGCGCAGCACCACGTCCTTGATGTTGGTGGCGACGCTGCGGTGCTGCGGCAGCGTGGTCAGGTACGCGTCGAACGCGGCGCACACCGTGGCCCGGGTGTCCGCGTCGATCTCGTACACGCCGTCGCCGAGCGAGAAGCGGCGCTCGTAGTCGTCGATCGTGGTCTGCCCGGCCAGCAGATCGACCCGGGTGTTCAGCCGGGCCTGCTGGAGCACCCGGCGCAGCACACCGTCGGCGTTCTCCAGGGTGATCGAGCCGATGGCGTCGTCACCGCCGGCCGCGATGGCCCGCAGCTCGACCAGGTACGCCCGCGCGAACGTGGTGACCAGCTCGGTGATCGCGGCGTCCGACAGCGCCTTGGAGTAGCCGATGAGCGCCACGCTGGCGCTGAACCGCTTGAGGTCCCAGCTGAACGGCCCGACGTATGCCTCGTCGAAGTCGTTGACGTTGAAGACGAGCTGCCCGTCGGAGTTCATGTACGTGCCGAAGTTCTCCGCGTGCAGGTCGCCGTGGATCCAGACGCGGCTGGTGCGCTCGTCGAGGAACCGGTCATCGGCGTACCCGCCGGTCTGGTCGGCGTAGAACAGCGACGCGCTGCCCCGGTAGAACGCGAACGGCGAGGCCGCCATCTTCCGGAACTTGCGCCGGAAGGCGGCCGGGTCCAGCGCCATCAGCTCGCCGAACTCGCGGGTCAGGACGTCGATGATGAAGTCGGCTCGCGACGGGGTGGTCATGAGAGGCAGGCTAGCTGCCCTCGACCACCGGCGGGGTCACCATCGGGGCGGTCAGCGAGGCGGCGTCGCGGCGCAGCGGGTCCGGCCGCGGCACCCCGCCGGGCCCGGACTGCTCGCGGGCGATCTTCTCCTGCAGCCGCAGGATGCCGTGCAGCAGCGCCTCGGGGCGCGGCGGGCAGCCCGGCACGTACACGTCGACCGGGATGAGCTGGTCGACACCCTTGGTCACCGAGTACGAGTCCCAGTACGGCCCGCCGCAGTTGGAGCAGGAGCCGAACGAGATGACGTACTTCGGCTCGGGCATCTGGTCGTACAGTCGCTTGATCGCCGGGGCCATCTTGTCCGTGACCGTGCCGGACACGACCATCAGGTCGGCCTGGCGGGGGCCGTGCGCGAACGGGATCACGCCGAGCCGGATGAAATCGTGGCGGCCCATGCTGGTCGCGATGAACTCGATCGCGCAGCAGGCCAGCCCGAAGTTGAAGACCCACAGCGAGTAGCGGCGGCCCCAGTTCAGGACGAACCTGATGGGCTCACCGAGGACTCCTGGCAGACCGGCCACGCCGCCAACCTACCCCGGCGCGCCGAGCGCGATGCACCAAGGCCCGGCGGGCGGCATATCGGACGTACGTCGGAAGGTGGACCGTGCCGGGTGTCCCGCCGAATGCTGTGCCCCCGCTGAGCGGCGGGCCTACGCTTCGGCAAATGAAGGCTCCCATCGCCGCCGGGGTCGCCGCGGCGCACCCGGCGACCGCGGACGCCGGCCTGCAGATCCTGCGGGCCGGCGGGACCGCGGCCGACGCGGCGGTCGCCGCCGTGCTGGCGACCTGCGTCGCCGAGACCGTCTTCACTGGACTCGGCGGGGGCGGCTTCGCCACCTACTACGACGCGGCCACCGGTACGGCGACCTGCCTCGACTTCTTCGTCGCCGTACCCGGGACCGACGGCGACGTCGAACCGGACGCGATGGTGGCGGTCGACGTCTTCTTCGGCGGCGTCCCCCAGGTGTACGCGATCGGCGGGGCGAGCGTGGCCGTGCCGGGCGTGCCTGCCGGCTGCGGCGAACTGCACCGCCGGTGGGGGCGGTTGCCCTGGACCGAGGTGGTGGCGCCCGCGATCGAGCTGGCCCGTACCGGGGTGATCCTGCCCGCGGCGCAGGCCCGCACGCTGGCATCCTGCGCGCCCGCGCTGGCGTACGGCGAGGGCGGCGCGGTGTACGCCCCGAACGGCCAGCTCATGCAGGGCGGCGAGCTGCTGTTCCATCCCGGCCTGACGACCGCGCTGGAGGGGCTGGCCGCGGAGGGCCCGGCGGTGTTCTACACCGGGGCGTTCTCCAAGATCCTGGTGGACGCGGTCCGCGCGGACGGCGGCAACCTCGGCCCCGTCGACCTGGCCACCTACCAGGTGAACGAGACACCTGTGGACCACGCCTGGCTGGCCGGGCACCGGGTGCACGCCCGGCACGACCTGAACCGGGCCGTCGACACGATCGCCGCCCTGCCCTCGGACGTCGCGCAGCTGACCCGCCCCGAGCGGGCCGTCGCGGTCGCGACCGCCCTGCGCGACCGGGGGCGCCAGCGGGTCGGCGACACCACCAACGTGGCCGTGGTCGACGCCGCGGGAAACGCCTGCGTGGTCACCACCACGCTGGGGCTGGGGGCGGCGGTGTGGCTGCCCGGCCTCGGCATCAACATGAACTCGATGCTCGGCGAGGGCGAACTGCTCACCCCCGACCTGGCCCCCGGTCTGCGGATGTCGTCGAACCTGTGCCCGATGGCGGTCACCGACTCCGAGGGGCGGCTCACGGTCGCGGTGGGGTCGGCGGGCGCGTCACGGATCCGTACGGCCCTGATCGACACGCTGCTCGGGGTGCTGGTCGACGGGCTGGACCTGCGGCAGGCGGTCGCCCGGCCGCGGTTCCACGTGGTCGGCGACACCGTGCACGCGGAGGCCGGGTATCCGGAGGCCGAGCTGGAGGCGCTGGCCGACGCCGGATGGCAGATCAACCGGTGGCCGGACATCGACCACTACTTCGGCGGCGTGACCGGCGTGGGGCCGGGCGGCGCGGCGGGCGACCCGCGCCGCGGCGGCGCGGGCCTGCACCTCTGATCAGTCGCCCGCCGGGTGCCAGGCGGCCCGCTTCATGTCGACCCGGTCACCGGTCAGCGGGACTCCCTCGGCGAGCAGCCGCTGCCGGGCCTCCTGCTCGTGCCCGGGCGGAAGGCGCCCGGCGCTGTTGACCACCCGGTGCCACGGCACCCCACCGCCGTGCCGGGCCATGATCGAGCCGACCTGGCGGGCCGAGTTGCGGCCCGAGGCGTCGGCCAGCGCGTCGGCGACCGCGCCGTACGACATGACCCGGCCCTCGGGGATGCGCTCCACCAGCGCCAGCACCTCTTCGACGTACTCCTGCGGTGTCACCGCCGCCACGATATGGGATCCGCGGACGGTCCCGAGCGTCACGCCGCGCAGAATGGGCGGGTGCGGGAAGTGGTGACCGGTGCGCGCCGGATCGTGGTCAAGGTGGGTTCGTCCTCGCTGACCACGGCGGCGGGCGGGATCGACCAGGAGCGCGTCGACGCGCTCGTCGACGTGCTGGGCAAGCTGGCCACGGACGGCCGCGAGGTGGTGCTGGTGTCCAGCGGCGCCATCGCCGCCGGTCTGGCCCCGCTCAACCTGCCCCGGCGCCCGCGCGATCTGGCCACCCAGCAGGCCGCGGCGAGCGTCGGCCAGGGCCTGTTGATCGGGCGGTACGCGGCCGGTTTCGCCCGGCACGGCCGTACGGTCGGGCAGGTGCTGCTGACGGTCGACGACGTGACCCGACGGGCGCACTACCGCAACGCGTACCGGACGCTGCGCAAGCTGCTCGACCTCGGGGCGGTGCCGGTCGTCAACGAGAACGACACGGTCGCCACCGAGGAGATCCGGTTCGGCGACAACGACCGGCTCGCCGCCCTGGTCGCCGCGCTGGTCCACGCCGACCTGCTGGTGCTGCTCTCCGACGTGGACGCGCTCTACACCGGCGACCCGGTCGACCCCGCGTCGAAGCGCGTCGAGGTGGTCCGCGACGACGCCGACCTGGAAGCGGTGGCGATCGGGCGGGCCGGCCGCGCCGGCGTGGGCACCGGCGGCATGGTGACCAAAGTGGAGGCGGCCCGTATCGCCACCGGCTTCGGCATCCCGGTGGTGCTCACCGCCGCCCCGCTTGCGGGGCCCGTGCTGGAGGGAGCGGAGGTCGGCACGCTGTTCGAGCCGGCCGCTCAACGCCCCACGGCCCGGCTGTTCTGGCTGGCCCACGCCACGGCTCCGCGGGGGCGGTTGCACCTCGACCCGGGGGCGGTCACCGCGGTCGTGGCCCGGCGCAAGTCGCTGCTGCCCGCCGGGATCACCGCGGTGGACGGCTCGTTCGCCGCGGGGGACCCGGTGGATCTCGTGGCCGCGGAGTCGGGCGTGGCGATCGCCCGGGGCCTGGTCAACTACGACGCGGTGGAACTGCCCGCGCTGCTTGGCCGCACCACCTCCGAGCTGGCGGCCGCACTCGGCCCGGAATACGAACGAGAGGTCGTCCACCGCGACGACCTCGTACTTCTTTAGGAGTGACGATGAGTGTCCTGCAGCAGGCGGGTGAGGCGCGCGCCGCCTCGTTCGAGCTGGCCGCCGCCACCCGGGCCGAGAAGGACGCGGCCCTGCTGCTGATGGCGGACCGGTTGGCGCACGGCGCGGACGACATCGTCGCCGCCAATGCCGTGGACGTCGACAAGGCACGTACGGGCGGGTCACCCGAGGCCATGATCGACCGGCTGACGCTGACCCCGGAACGGGTGGCCGCGATGGCGGACGGCCTGCGCCAGCTCGCCGCGCTGCCCGACCCGGTCGGCGACGTGGTTCGCGGCTCCACGCTCGCAAACGGACTGGAGTTGCGCCAGGTCCGGGTGCCGTTCGGGGTGGTCGGCATCATCTACGAGGGACGGCCCAACGTCACCGCGGACGCCGCCGGGATCTGCCTCAAGTCGGGCAACGCGGCGCTGCTGCGCGGCTCGTCGTCGGCGTACAGCTCGAATGCGGCGATCGTGGCGGTGCTGCGCGAAGCGGTCGCCGAGGCGGGCCTGCCCGCCGAGGCGATCCAGCTGCTCGACGCCAGCACCCGGGACTCGGTGAAGGAGCTGATGCGCGCCCGCGGCCTGGTCGACGTGCTGATCCCGCGCGGTGGCGCCTCGCTGATCAAGGCGGTGGTGGAGGAGTCGACCGTGCCGGTGATCGAGACCGGGGTGGGCAACTGCCACGTGTACGTCGATGCCGACGCCGACCTGGAGAAGGCGCTCGCGGTCGTGATGAACTCCAAGACGCAGCGGCTGTCCACGTGCAACACCGCCGAGTCGTTGCTGGTCCACGCGGACATCGCGGACTCGTTCCTGCCATTGGTCCTCGAGGAGCTGATCGCCGCCGGGGTGACGGTGCACGGCGACCCGCGGGTGGCCGGGTACAGCACCGACGTGGTGCCCGCGACGGCCGCGGACTGGGGCACGGAGTACCTGTCGGCGGACATCTCGGCCGCGGTGGTCGACTCGCTCGACGACGCGCTGGACCACATTCGCCGGTACGGCACCGGTCACACCGAGGCCATCGTCAGCGAGTCGGTGACCGCGGCCCGCCGGTTCGCGGCGCGGGTGGACACGGCCGCGGTGATGGTCAACGCGTCGACCCGGTTCACCGACGGCGGCGAGTTCGGCTTCGGCGCCGAGATCGGCATCAGTACGCAGAAACTGCACGCCCGCGGCCCCATGGGCCTGCCCGAGCTGACCAGCACCAAGTACATCGTCACCGGCAACGGCCACACCCGGACCTGAGCCATCCGTCGCGGGCGTGGCTCTCAGTGATCCGTGGCCGGGTATCCGGCGGTGACCGCGCCCGCGGTCGGTACCTGGGCCGCCGACGGTGAGGCGGCTGCTCCCCGCAGGCTGTGGGCGGTGACCGCAGCCACGAGCCGCCGCGGCATCAGCCGGCTCGCCAGCGGCACCCAGGCGTTCTCCGGGCCGGGTGTGACGACCGGCCGGTTGCGCTCGACCGCGCGCAGGGCCCGTGCCACGACGTACGTGACCGGGCGCGTCCGTCCGACCCGGGCCTCAGAGGTGCCGACCACCCCGAAAAAGCCGGTGTCGACCGGGCCGGGGCAGACGGCGGTGACCCGCACACCGGTGCCGCGGTTCTCCTGCCGCAGCGCCTGACTGAACGACAGCACGAACGCCTTGGAGGCGCCGTAGACCGCCATGTACGGCGTCGGCTGGAAGGCGGCGATCGAGGCGACGTTGACGATGGCTCCGCGGCGCCGCGCGACCATGCCCGGCAGGTACGCAGTGGTGAGGTCGACCAGCGCGGAGACATCGAGGGCGACCTCGGTGCTCACCCGCTCGGCGGGCACCTCGTGCAGCCGTCCCGCGCTGGCGAAGCCGGCGTTGTTGATCAGGGCGTCGACGGTCAGTCCACGCTGGTCGGTCGCCGCCCGCACGATGTCGGCGGCGCCCGGTGCGGTCAGGTCCTGGACCACCACTTCGGCGCGGATGCCGTACGCCGCCCGTAGCCGCCGCGCGGTGTGGGTCAGCACGTCCTCGCTGCGGGCGACGAGCACCAGGTCGGCGCCGCGGGCGGCCAGTGCGGTGGCGAACCCTGCCCCGATGCCCGACGACGCTCCGGTGATCATGACGGTTTGCCCGGCCCAGTTCATCAGTCCTCCAAATCGTCAGCGATGCTGACGGTCAGTCTTCCAGACTGATGACGTGACTGACAAGCGGTCCCGTACAGTCGGCGCATGACCAGCCCGGCCGACCAGCTCGCGTCCCGCACCGGGTACGTGCTCATCAAGCTGGGCGAGGAGGCGCTGGCCGCCGCGGAACGCGCGCTGGCCCCGCTCGGGCTGCGCGCCAAACACGTGAACGTGCTGACCCTGATCGAGACCCACCGGCTCTCCCAGCAGCAGCTGAGCACCGGCACCGGGCTGGACCGTACGACCATGGTCGGGCTGGTCGACGACCTGGAGGCGGCCGGCTACGCCACCCGGGAACGCGACCCGGACGACCGGCGCCGGTACGTCGTCAGCCCGACCCCGGCCGGGCTCACCGCGCTACGGGCGGCCGCGCAGGCGCTCGACGAGGTGGAGGCGGCGGTCTTCAGTGGACTGACCGTGGCCGAGCGCCGGACCCTGCACCGGCTCGCCACCCGCGCGCTGGACGCCACGCGACAGCGAGGCTGACCGAATCAGCGGACGCCCGGGTCGACCGTCCCCTGCCGAGCCGCCGGCAGCACCGCACGCAAGGCCGTCAGCGTGGTGTTGACGTCGAAGATCGGGCCCTCGGCGCTGTCCCAGCCGCCGTCCGTGCGCTGGGTCTCGCCCAGCCTCTTGTACGCCGCCCGCAGCAGCCAGTCGTCGCCCAGATTCACCCGGCGCACCGCCGCCGCCATCGACGCGAGATCCGCCGGTGCCATGCCGTCGAGCCGCTCGCTGAGCACGAGCTGGATGCGGGCGGACTCGTAGAAGTGGTGCTGCTGGTGCAGCAGGACCGCGGCATGCCAGCCCGCCGCCAGGAACGACGGCCACGTCCCGTCGGGACGCACCTGGGCCACCACGTACGCGGCGGCGGCGCGCAGCGCGGCGGCATACCGCGCCGGCCAGTCCTCGCGGGCATACGCGTCGGCGGCGGCGACCGTCAGCCAGAAACCCGCCACCGAGGTCAGATACAGGGTCGCTTCCGGGTCGCCGGGCGCCGCCCAGGCCGGAGCCTCCGCGGCCAGCGCCTCGCTCTCCTGCCACGTACCGTCGGGGTGCTGCACCCCGACCAGCCAGGCCAGGGCCCGCTCGACCGCCGGGCCGCGCACGCCACCCAGATCGTCGAGCTCGGCGAGCCGGAAACAGGTGGCGTCCACCGACGGCAATGGACTGTCGCCCGTCGCGGGCCAACCACCCCCGGGCGTCTGCCCAGCGGTGATCCGCTCGACCACGTCGTCCGGCGGCGGGGCGCCGGTGCGCAGGAAGGAAAGCCGCGCCCGCTCCACGGGGTCACCGTGGGCTACCACGTACCCAATGGCGGCATCGATGTCGACCACGACCGGAACGCTACCGGGCGCGGCGCGACGCCGCTGCCCCGCATCGGTCACTGTCACATCCGCCCGATCGGACACCCTGGCGACGGATGTCCGATCGGGCGGGCCGATCAGTACGACGGCAGCGACGGATCGACCGTGTTGATCCAGGAGACAATGCCGCCCTGGACGTGCACGGCGTCGCCGAATCCGGCCGCCTTCAGCGCCGCGAGCGCCTCCGCCGAGCGCACGCCGGACTTGCAGTGCAGTACGATCTTCCGGTCCTGCGGGAACTGTGCCAGCGCCTCGCCGGACAGGATGTCACCCTTCGGGATGAGCGTCGCGCCCTTGATGTTGACGATCTCGTACTCGGCGGGCTCGCGGACGTCGACCAGGAAGATGTCCTTGCCGGAGTCCTGCCACTCCTTGAGCTCGCGGGCCGTGATGGTCGCGTTCTCGGTGGCCGCGGCGGCCTCGTCGGAGACCGCACCGCAGAAGTCCTCGTAGTCCTCCATCAGGTCGGTCAGCGTCGGGTTCTCCCCGCAGAGCACGCAGTTCGGGTCCTTCCGGACCTTGATCTTGCGGTACTCCATCTCCAGGGCGTCGTAGACCATCAGACGGCCCACCAGCGGATCGCCGATGCCGGTGAGCAGCTTGATCGCCTCATTGACCTGGATCGACCCGATGGACGCGCACAGCACGCCGAGCACGCCACCCTCGGCGCAGCTCGGCACCATGCCGGGCGGCGGCGGCTCCGGGTACAGGCAGCGGTAGCACGGGCCGTGCTCGGCCCAGAACACCGAAGCCTGGCCGTCGAAGCGGTAGATCGACCCCCACACGTACGGCTTGCCGAGCAGCACCGCCGCGTCGTTGACCATGTACCGGGTGGCGAAGTTGTCCGTGCCGTCGACGATCAGGTCGTACTGGCTGAAGATCTCGCGGACGTTGTCCCGGTCCAGCGCGGTGTTGTGGATGACCACGTCGATCAGCGGGTTGATCTCCCGGATGCTGGCCGCCGCCGACTCGGCCTTGGGGCGGCCCACGTCCGAGACGCCGTGGATGACCTGGCGCTGGAGGTTGGACTCGTCGACGGTGTCGAAGTCGATGATGCCCAGCGTGCCGACACCGGCCGCGGCCAGGTAGAGCAGGGCCGGCGAGCCCAGGCCACCGGCGCCGACGCAGAGCACCTTGGCGTTCTTGAGCCGCTTCTGCCCGTCCATCCCGACATCGGGAATGATCAGGTGGCGCGAGTAGCGGCGGATCTCGTCGACGGTCAGCTCGGCGGCGGGCTCGACGAGCGGGGGCAGCGACACGGTTTACTCCCCGGGTTGGCGGTCAGGTGCGGCCCCCATTGTTGCTCGTCCGCCCGCCGCGCGGGCATGACCATGAACACCCGGTCCGACATGCGGGACGGGGAATATCAGACGGCCGGCGGGCCCGCGTACCGCTTGCCGTTGCGGTACGGCCACCCGTACGCGGTGCAGCCGTCCAGGCTGTAGGTCTGGGTCAGCATGACCGGCGCGGGTTCGCCCTTGCCCGGGCACTTCTCGTGGCCGTAGCCGAGCTGGTGGCCGATCTCGTGATTGAGCACGTACGCCCGGTACACGTCCAGCGGTGCGTCGTAGTGCGGCACCGCCTTGTGCCAGCGGTCGGAGTTGATGACCACCTGGCCGGGCAGCCGGCACGAGCTGAAGCCCCTGGTCTGCAGGCCGCCCCGCGCGCACATCTCCTCCGAGGTCTCCGGCGAGGCCAGGTAGATCGTGAACTCCGCGGGCGACCCGTGCGGCGCCCGCTGGAAACGGACCCTCCCACCGGCGATCCAGCTGCGCGAGTCACCCAGAATGTCGTCCACGTCGGCCGCGAACGCGTTGGCGTCCGGCCCGTGGGCGACCGGCGCCCCGTCGCCCGCGCCCACGTACTTCTCGACCGCCACGTGGAACGTACGCATCGTGCCCTTCGTGCCGAGCACCGGCCCGTAACCGGAGGCGTAGGCGAAGCTGCCCGCGGGCTTGCCGCTCGGCGCCTGGGTCGCCTCGTCCGGGGGCGGGGCGGCCGCGGCACCGGTGGTCGGCGCGGTCGTCGGCCCGGTGGTCGGGGCCGGCTGGGTGGTGGTCGGTGCCGCGGCACTCGGGCCGATCGGCCCGGGCGCCGCGCCCGCCGGTGGCCCGGTCTCCGTGGGCTGTTGCTGCGGATTGACCGGCGCGGCCGACGGGGTGTGCCCGACCGTGCGGCGCGCGGCCAGCGGATCACGCCGGACGAGCCAGACGATGCCCGCGACCAGGACGCCGACCGTGACCAGCGCCAGCACCGCGGCCCAGATGCGGCGCCGGTTCCCGCGGCTGGGCTCCGTGACGGTCGTCGTCGGTCCCACCACATCGGGTGGGGCGCCGGCGACGCCCGGAAGCAGGATCTGCCCGGTGTCCGGTGCAGCCGGAACAGGGCCTTCAGGCGGGGCGCTCGGCGGACGTACCGGCTCGGCCATCTCCGCGCCGACAGCGACCGCACCGAGATAGCCGGCTGTCGCGGCCTCCCGCTGGCTACGGGTCACCTCGATCGTGTCCGCGTCCGCCGGCCCCGCCGTCGCCTCCATGGCTGCGCTCGCCGCCGCGACTCGGGCGACGCCGGCCGCCGCGGCGGGGGCGGTGCCCCGGCGTGACGGCTCGGCGGCCTCCGCGGTGGCGACAGCAGGCTCCGCCCCGGCCGGCTCGGCGACGGCACGCGTTTCCGGTTCCGTCGCGGCGCCGAGCGTGGCCGCGGCCGCTGCCGCGGTGAGGTCTGCGGGCTCCGCCACCGCCTCGCCGAGGTCCGGCGGTTCGGGAACGGCCGCCTCGGTGGCGTCCGCGGCTTCGGGCTCCACGGTCGCGGTGGCGTCCGGCTCGACCGTCTCGGTGAGGTCGCCGACGTCCGGCGTCACCGTCCCGGCGAACGCGGCGGACCCCGCCGTTTCCGCGGCAAGGTCGCGCGGCTCGGCCCGCACCGTTTCCGCAGCCAGGTCGGGCGACTCGGCTTCCGTGGCCAGGTCGCGCGATTCGGCTTCCGTGGCCAGGTCGGGCGGCTCGGCTTCCACGGATGGCGCGGCCAGGTCAGGCGACTCGGCCGCCACGGATGGCGCGGCCACGTCGGGCGACTCGGGCTCGGCCGTCTCGACGAAGTCCTCGAGCGTGAGAGCTTCCGCGGCGCCGGCGGGCGGCTCCACGCCGAGCGGCATCGCGGGCGCCGGTCCCACCACGATCGGCGGCCAGAACGACTGCCGCGCGTCCTCCAGGTACCCCGGGTGCGGCTCGTCCAAGAACGCCTCGCCCGGCATCGAGGTCACGTCGGCTTCCGGGCTCTCGGGCCACCGGCCGACGTCCTCCAGATCGTCCGTGGCGTCGGCGCTGACCGTACCCATGAGCATGTCCACCCATGCGGCGACGTCGTTCTCGGCGGCGGCCTGTGCCTCGCGCACGTCACGGGGTTCCAGCGGATGCGGCCGGTGGGCGATGGTCCGATCCGTCATCGCGGCGCGGTTCACGGCCTCCTGCGTACGGTGCAGCGCGGCGGCCGTCTCCGCCGTCAGCGGGACCGGGCTGGTCGCGCCCGCATGCGGGCCGGCCGCGCCCGGCGCGGTCGCCCGGGCGGCCGCGGCGGCGGTCGGACGTCGCCGCAGCGCCGCCTTCGCCGCGATCGCGCTGCGCTGCGGGTCCAGGTCGTCGGCCGTGCCGCGGCGCCGAGGGCGCGAGGGGCTGAGGGCGATGTCCGGCGCTGCCGCAGTGCCGCCGCGCCGGGATCGGCCGCGTCCCTGGCGCGCAGCCGGGGCAGACTCCCCGAACGGCTCGTCGGCCGCCTCGCTGTCCCAGGCAGCTCGGCCTGCGCCCGGGACCGGGCGGCGCCGGCGCGAACCGGTCTCGGGCGGTGGTGGTCCCGCTTCGTCACGTGGCTCGTCCGGCGCCTGCCCGCCGGTCCACTCGTCCGGCTCGGTGGCGGGGACGTCGGCGGCGTACCCGGTCGTCGGCCGGCGACGCCGGGACCGGGCTGCCTCCTGGGCGTACGGGCTCGCCGCGCTGGGTCCGGGCGGGCCACCGGACCCGGGTGGTGGCTCGGCGCCGCCCGGCTGAGCTCCGGGCCGCTGGGCGGCGGCGGGGCTGCGGCGGCGGCGTGCGGGTTCCCCGTCGGCCGTACGGCGGCGCCGGGGCCGGGGTTCGGTGACCCACGCCAGGGCGTCCTCCACCGGGTTCTCGACGCGCTGGTGCCGGGCGTGCGCCTCGGCCGGTACCCCGTCCGTCCCGCTGCGACGCCGCCGGGGCCGGTCGGCCGGCCCCTCGTCCGGCACCTCGGCCGTCACGCCGTTACGTGCCCCCGATCGTGCGACCACGACCGCACGCGTCGAGTGCTCCGGGATGGCCCGCTCGGGCGCGCTGTCCTCATCCGGCCGCATCGCGGTCGGCGGGTCCGCCGCGCGATTCACGGAACGTTTTGTCGGCTTTGCCATAGCAAGAGCCAGGGTGCCATGCGAGCACCCCGGGTCACCGGCATTTCGCGAGGAACCCTCGGATCTCCGGCCCGGCCGGTGGGCCGGTGTGGATCACCCGACCGGGGAGCGGACGTCCGTGAGCATCCCGACGATCGCGCGGGCGACCAGCCGCGGCACCTCCATCTGCGCCACGTGACCCACGCCGGGCAGGATGAGCAGCCGCCCGTCCGGGATCAGCCGGGCCACCTGAGCCGGCACCCGCGGGTCGACCAGCCGGTCGTCGAGCCCGCCGATCACCAGCGTCGGCGCGGCGATCCGGGCGGCCAGCCGCCACATGGAGTTGTCGCCCGGCAGGTACGCCCGCACGAAGCTGGACACCAGGCCGCGCAACGCCCCCAGATACGCCCGCGGGTAGTGCGCGACCGTGTACCGGAGCTTGATCTCCTCGATCGCCTCGGCCCGGCGTTGCGGACTCACCCGGGTGGTGTCGCCGAAGCAGACCGCGATCACCTGCTCGGCCAGCTCGTCGACCGTTAGCCGCGTCATCCCCCACGCAAAGATCCGCTCGCCGCGGGGCAACGCCAGCAGCGGCAGCACCGGCCCCTGGGCGGTACGCCGCGGGTCGAGGAACGGCATCGCCGGGGAGATCAACGTCAGCGTACGGACCAGGTCGGGCCGTCGTGCGGCCACGTGTACGCAGATCGCGCCGCCGAGCGAGTTGCCGATCAGGTGCACCGGACCGCGCCCGGCGTACTCCAGGTAGCCGATCAGCCGGTCCGCGAACGCGGGCAGCGAGTACCGGCGGCTGGGGTCGCTGTAGCCGAATCCGGGCAGGTCCACCGCCTGCCCCGCGAAGTGGCCCGCGAGCAGCGCGGCGACGTCGGTGAAGTTCTGCGACGAACCACCGAGACCGTGCACGTACACCGCGGGCTCGGCGTCCGGCCCCGTGGCCGGGGTGTCCCGGACGTGCAGCATCGCCCCGTCGATGGTGACCCGGCGGGCGGGCCACGGCGCGGGCACACCACCGGCAGGCAGAGCGCCGTCGGCGGCGAGCACGGCGCCCTTCATCAGGAAAGCAGAGCTTCAAGGCGGCGATTGACCGCCGCAAGCGTCGCGCGCACCATGGCGTGCCGATCGTCGCCGACCACGACCGCGGAGCCGGCGAGCTGCTCCACCCAGCCGCCGCAGGACAGCAGCAGCACGACCACGGCCACCTGCATCGCTCCGAACGGGACGGCCGCGGCGTGCTCGACGAAGCACCGGGCGGGACCGTCGGCATGCCGGGACGCGGACAGCAGCTCGTCGACCGCCCGGGCGGTGGCCATCGCGCACAGCCGCATCAGGTACCCGTCGACCGCGGGGCCGGTGGCCTCCCCGGTGGCGATGCGGTTGCCCGCGGCCAGCCGGACCTCGACCGTGGCCTCCGTCCCGAACGTACTGACCTGGACGTTCTCGATGACGACCCGCGGACCGGGCCGGTCGCCGATGTCGAGCGGTCGCGGCGTGGCGCCGTTGATTCCCGTGGACAGCACGTCCACCGGGCCACCGGGCGGCGCGTACGCGGCGCGTTCCACCGCCTGCGAGGGCGCGAAGGTGGGCAGTGCGGGCGGCATCGAAAGCACCGAGGCCGGAGGGGCCGACATCGGTGTGATCGGCGGCGGCGCCCCGGCGATCGGCGCCTCGGCGGAACGGCTGGGCTCCGGCGGCAGCGGCAGCGGATCGACCGGCCGGGCGGGCGGCAACGGTCCATCGAGGACGTCGTGCCCGGCCGACGCCGCGGGCGGCGGCGGCGGCCCGAGCGCATCCCGTCCGGCGGAGGAAGGCGGTGGGCCGAGAACGTCGCGCGCGGAGGAGGGCGGTGGGCCGAGAACGTCGCGCGCGGCGGACGTCGGCTGGCTGGGCACGAACGGGACGGCCGGGGGCGCGGAGGCCGGGGCGCTCGCCGGGGGCGCGGGTGTCTCCCCGCCCTGCATCGCCGCGTCCAGGCCCATGCGGTCCTGCAGCAGCCGGGCGACCTGGCGGCTCACCTCTGCGGGATCGGCCCCGTCGGCCAGGTCGAGGCGCAGGCTGTGCGCGCCGGCCGGGGTGGTGCGCAGCGACGCGTCGCGGACGCCGGCCACCTCCCGTACGGCGGCGAGGATCGCCTGCACGTCGAAGCCCTCCTGGCGCTCCTCCGCGGCCAGCACGTCGCCGCGGCGCAGGTGCGTCGCGATGCGGGCGAGCGCGGGCGTCTCGGCCGATGGCTCCACGGACGGCGGCTCCGGGACGGTGGGCACGTCCGGCTCGGCCGGTACGCGCTGGGGCAGCGCCCCGGACAGCGGCCCACCCTCGGCGCCGGGTTCGCCGACGGAGCGGCCGGACCAACCGGGGTACGCCGGGGACGTGCCGTATCCGGCAGAGCTGTCGGGGGACGGGGCGGCGGTCGCGGGCGGCGTGTCGGATTCGTACGTCAGCCGGCCCGGGAAACCGCCCGGATCGTACGACGGGCGCACGGCGTCCTGATCGTCGGAGGGCCGCACCTGACCGCCGGGGTCGCGCGCGTGGCGGGCGGACTCGGCGGTGGTCCAGTCGACGCGGCGCCCGCCCGGCGTCGCGGGGCGCACCGCGGGGAAGATCGCCCGGGTGGGGCGCTCCGCCAGCCCGGACCGCTGCTGCGGTGCCCGGGTCTGATCGCGGTGCAGGGCGTCGTCGAGATCCCCCTCGTACGGAAACGGCGGCGCGCTGTCGGGCCGGGGGTCCTCGGGCGGCACGGTCTGGGGAGTGCGGTGGGCGAACAGGTCGGCGTAGCGGGACCGGCCCTCGGACCAGGCCGGCCCGCTCTGCTCGGCGCCGGTCTCGGACGGCCTGATCTCCCCGGAGCTGCCCGCGTCACCGAACGCGCGGACGTCACCGGAGCTGCCCGCGTCACCGAACGCCGGGAGCTCCCCGTGACCGCCCGCGTCGGCGAACGGCGTGGGCCCGGCGTCGGGAAGCGGAAAATCCCCGGACGAGTGACCCGGCGGCAACGGCGCCCGGCTCGCCGGGAATGCCCGCTGACCGAACGGCCGGGTGAACGGGCGGCGCCAGGCGGGGACGCCTTCCTCCGGGTCGAGAGCGGCGCCGGCGCTGGACCACGCGCTGTCGGAGCCGGACCAGCCGTTCACGCGGGCGCGGTCGCGCGACTCGGCGCCGGGGCCGCCCATCACGGCTCCGGTGTCACCGGATTGTCCTGTCTCGTCCACCGCGCGCTCCTCGCTCGCCCCGCCTGAGGCTACCGTGTGGTGGCATTGGCGATAAGTTGCAGCGTCGCGACAATTGCCCTTCCGGCCGTGTCACGCGGTGGCCGGGCGATCCGCGCCGAACCGCGGGGGACCGAACCTCGGAGGTTGGAGAGACATGACCGCTGCGTCCGGCGGAGCCCAGACGGCGGGGCGCCCCGCGCGCCTGCCGCGCTCCGCACGCCGTAAGCAACTGCTGGCCGCCGCGCAGCAGATTTTCGTGGCGCAGGGCTACCACGCCGCCGCGATGGACGACATCGCCGAGCGGGCCGGAGTTTCCAAGCCGGTCCTGTACCAGCACTTCCCCGGCAAGCTGGAGCTGTATCTGGCGCTGCTGGACGTGCACTGCGACTCGATAATCGCCAAGGTACGCGGCGCGATGCTCGCCACCCCGGACAACAAGGAGCGGGTCCGCGGCGCGGTCCGCGCGTACTTCGACTTCATGGATCACGAGAGTGAGGCGTTCCGGCTGGTCTTCGAGTCGGATCTGCGCAACGACCCGCAGGTCAGGGAGCGGGTCGAGCGGGTCGAGCAGGGCTGCATCGTGGCCGTGACGGACACCATCATCTCGGACACCGGGCTGAGCACGGACCAGGCGGAACTGCTGGCCTCGGGTCTGGTCGGCGCGGCGGGGCAGTCGGCGCAGTTCTGGCTCGCCAACGGCCGCCGTACGGCCAAGGAGGAGGCGGAGGCACTGGTCGCGGCGCTCATCTGGCGCGGTATCGCCAGCTTCCCGTTGCAGGGTGAGCCAACGGGAGGAATGCCGCGAGAAATCGGCTAGCCTTCAGACCGGTAGACATCCGGCAGGCCGGTGGATTCGTACGAGGGAGGACCCCGTGGAGGTCAAGATCGGCGTGCAGTACGCCCCGCGCGAGCTGGTGCTGGAGAGCGCGCAGACGCCGGCCGAGGTGGAGCAGGCAGTGACCGAGGCGATGGCCAAGGACAGCGTCCTGACTCTGACGGACGAGAAGGGCCGCCGGGTGATCGTCCCGACCGCCAAGCTGGCGTACGTCGAGATCGCCGAGACGTCCAACCGGCCGTTCGGCTTCACCACCCGCTGACCCGCACACGACGGCAGGGAATCCGGAGGATTTCCTGCCGTCGTCCCGTAGAGGCCCCCTGGAACCTGCGCTCTGAGGTGCGCTTTCACTCGGTCAGGTAGACTTGGCGGGTCGCCGCTGGCGTCAATGCGATTCAGCCGATTGTCGATCTAGGCCAAACTGGTTGATCCGGCCATGGAGCCGGTACAGGCAACGTGGTCGTTTTGGACCACGTGCTTGGTTTTGGGCCATGTGGTCGATCTAGGTGATTGGTCGATTGGCGATCCGGGCGTTCGTCGAGCCAGGCGGTTCGGCGCAACGCCCCCGCGGCGCGCGCGTGCGGCCCGCGAACGACTTCGCGTGTGGCCCGCGCACCACCCATATCGCGCCCTGGACTTCGACGGGCGCACCACGAGAGGCACCCGCAGAACTCCATGACCGAAATCGAAAACACCGAAAGCATCGAACAGGAACCCGCGCTGGTACCAGTGCTCAACCGAGCCCCCGTCCGCCCCGACAGCCCCACCTTCGCCGAACTCGGCGTCCGCACGGAGACGGTCGAGGCCCTGGCCGCGGCCGGCATCACTCGTGCGTTCGCGATCCAGGAGTACGCCCTGCCGATCGCCCTGCGCGGCACGGACCTGATCGGCCAGGCCCCCACGGGCACCGGCAAGACCCTCGGCTTCGGCCTGCCCCTGCTGGAGCGCGTCAGCGCGCCCTCCGAGGGCGCCGACGGCCGCCCCCAGGCCCTGATCGTCGTCCCGACCCGCGAGCTGGGCCTGCAGGTGGCCCGCGACCTCGCCGCCGCCGGCAAGACCCGCGGCGTGCGGGTGCTGCCCATCTACGGCGGCGTCGCGTACGAGCCGCAGGTCGAGGCGCTGAAGAAGGGGATCGAGATCCTCGTCGGCACCCCCGGGCGCCTGCTGGACCTCGCCAAGCAGAAGCAGCTCAAGCTCGACGGCGTCCGCGGGCTGGTCCTCGACGAGGCCGACCGGATGCTCGACCTGGGCTTCCTCGAGGACGTCGAGAAGATCCTCGCCATGCTGCCCGAGCAGCGCCAGACCATGCTGTTCTCGGCCACCATGCCGGACCCGATCGTCGCGCTGGCCCGCCGGTTCCTGCACCACCCGGTCACGATCCACGCCGGGCACACGCAGGACAGCGGTCCTTCGCCGCTCACCAAGCAGGTCGTCTACCGCACCCACCCGCTGAACAAGCTGGAGATGGTCGCGCGGATCCTGCAGGCCAAGGAACGCGGCCTCACGATGATCTTCACGCGGACCAAGCGGGCCGCCGACCGGGTCTCCGAGGACCTGGATTTCCGCGGCTTCGCGGTCGCGGCCGTCCACGGTGACCTGGGCCAGGGCGCCCGGGAGCGGGCGCTGCGCGCGTTCCGTACCGGGAAGATCGACGTCCTGGTGGCCACGGACGTGGCCGCGCGTGGCCTGGACGTCTCCGGGGTCACCCACGTCGTCAACTACGACTGCCCCGAGGACCCGGACACCTACACCCACCGCATCGGCCGCACCGGCCGCGCCGGCGCCACCGGCGTCGCGGTGACGTTCGTGGACTGGGAGGACATGCCGCGGTGGGTACTCATCGACAAGTCGATGGGCCTCAACATGCCGGAGCCTCCGGAGACGTACCACACCAGCCCGGCGCTCTACGCCGACCTGGACATCCCGACCGACGTCACCGGCACCCTGCCCACCGCGGAACGCAGCCGCGCGGGCCTGGCCGCCGAGGTCGAGGAGGACCTCAGCGGTGGCCGCCGTCGCGGCCGTGAGCGCGGACGCAGTCCCGGCCGGGGCGGGCGTACCCGCGGCGGCCGCGACGAGGGCACCGCCACCACCACCGAGGAGACCGCGGACCGGCCGGCACGCCAGCGCCGCCGGCGCCGCCTCGACACCGACACGGCGCCCGAGGGTACGGAGACCGGCGCAGCCGAGACCGCCCCCGCGGACGAGACCGGCGACGGCCCGGCGCGCACCGGACGGCGGCGTCGCGGCGGGAGCCGGGCGGCGGTCGTACCCGAGTTCTCGGACGGTGCCGCCGAGACCGAGGCCGGCGCGCCCGACGGCGAGTCGGCGGACCGTCCCCCGCGCCGTCGGCGCCGGGGCGGACGCGGCCGGGGCTCGGCGAACGGTGCGGCCGACACCGGCGAGGCGGCCACGTCGGACGCCACCGACGACTGACGAACTAGCGGGCCGGGCCCGCTCCGACGACGCCGACCGTCCGGAGCCGCACCGCTGGTGGGGCACCCGGGCGGTCAGGCACGCCGGTAGAGATCCGCGATGCCGACCAGCACGACGCTGCCGTCCTGCGCCGCGGTCCGGACGAGCCGAGGTGTCCCATGCCCATCGTGTCGCCCCACTTGGCTTCGCCGATGGCGAGCAGCGGCCGCTGGTTGTCGCCGGCCGCGTGGGCGACGACGGGGCCCGGGCAGAATGGGGGGATGCCCCAACCCCTGGACGCCGTGCTCGCCGAGCTGCGTGAACTCCTGCTGGACCCGGCGCTCACCCGCGCCGTGGCGGCGGGCCGCAGGCGCGGGCACACCCCGTCGGTGTCCCGCGCCGAGGTGCGGCCGGTCGCCCTCAAGGCGGGCACCCGGCTGCAGATCGTGACCGATGACGGCGCCCGCCCGTACACGAGGAATGTGGCACCGGGTGCGCAAGCCGCGGCCGCGGTCGACGCGCTGCTCGCGGAGCCGTTCGGGAACTGGCATGTCGAGACCGCAACCGCGACCGTGCAGGTGCGGGTCACGAAGAAGGGCGATGCGCAGGTGCACCGGGCGGCGAACACGGCCGCACCGGCCGTGCGCGGCCACGACCGGGCCAAGCAGTGGCTGCTCGACCCCGGTGACCCGCTGTTCGCGGTGGTGGGCGGGACGGCGGCCAAACGCCGCCAGGTGGACGCGTTCCTGCGGGCCCTGGCGGCCACGCTGCCCGACGATCCGGCCCAGCTCCCGTCGCCGCTGCGGGTCGCGGACCTGGGCTGCGGAAACGCCTATCTGACGTTCGCGGCGTACCGGTATCTGCTGGACCGGGGCGTGAAGGTCCGGGTCGTGGGTGTGGACGTGCGCGACGACCAGCGGGTACGCAACACCGCGGTCGCGCAGCAGCTCGGCTGCGCAGACGACGTGACGTTCGTGGCGGGCACCATCGCCGCCGCCGACGTGGCCCCGGCGCCCGACCTGGTGCTGGCGCTGCACGCCTGCGACACCGCCACGGACCAGGCACTGGCCCGCGCCATCGGATGGCAGGCCCGCTGGGTGCTGGCGGCCCCGTGCTGCCACCACGACATCGCCGCGCAGCTCAAGGGCGCCGAGGCCCCGGCGCCGTACGGGGAGGTGCTGCGGCACGCGATCCTGCGGGAACGGTTCGCGGACGTGCTCACGGACGCGCTGCGGGCGGCGCAGTTGCGCCTGCACGGCTACCGGGTCGAGGTGGTCGAGTTCGTGGACTCGGCGCACACCCCGCGCAACATGCTGCTGCGCGCCCGGCACACCGGCGCCGTGCCGACGCGAGAGCAGAACGCCGAGTACGCCGCCCTGGCCGGTCAGTGGGGTGTCCGGCCGGCCCTGGAGCGGCTGCTCACGGCACCGTGACGCTCCACGCCGCGGTGTGCACGCGGCCGGCCACCTGGAAGTCGAAGAACATCCGGTAGCTGCCCGGGCCGGGCGCGGCCAGCCAGAACTTCACCTTGCCGTCGACCAGTTGCGGCTCCGGGTGGACGTGCACGTACCCGACGTCGCCCACGCGCAGCACCACCAGGTGCCCGTACGCCCCGAGGTACGGCTCCAGCGTGGCCGGGCCACCGCCGGGGGCGGTGACGGACACGAGCAGTGGCTCGGCCACCCCGGCACGCGGGGTCCCTTCGTACGAGACCGTGAAACCGTCCGCCGTCGCCGTCCGGACGGGCACGGGCAGCGGGACCGGCCGGTAGTCCCCGGGGACGGTGAGGTCGGCGCCGAGCGTGGATGGCATCTGGCTGCCGCCCACGATCGCGGTGAAGTCCGCGATGGCCCGGTAGCTGCCCGGCCCGGCCAGGGTCAGGTCGACCGTCCAGGTGCCGTCGGGCGCCATGGTCGGGTGCAGGTGCTGGTAGCCGGTGAGGTCACGGCGCACGACGACGAGGTGCAGCGGCTTGTCGTGGACCACGGCGTACGTGGTGACCGGCGCCCCGCCGGCCGCGGTGATCCGGAACGTGAACGGCTGGGACCGGCCCGCCGCGAACGTGGTGGTGCCGGGAACCAGCGTCATGCCGGACGCGGTGACGGCGAGCCCGCCGACCGCCTCGCCGGGGTTGGTGTTCGGGGCACCGGCAGCGGTGTGGGTGTGCGGGGCGTTCTCGTTGCCGGTCATGCCGGTCATGCCGGTCGCGGGCATGGGCGTCGACGAACCGGCGGACCCCGAGGTGGTGGGTCCGGCGAGGCGGCCGATGCCGTACCCGGCGAACAGGACCACCACGAGCAGGGCACCGAACGCGGCCAGCCGGAACGTCTCCCGGTCGCGCCGGGGTCCGGCCGGGGTTGCGGGCGGGGTTTCGGGCGGCGGTGCCACGGCGATCAGGTCAGGCATCGGCGAGCTCGTAGCCGGCCTCGTCGACGGCCGCGCGCACCGCGTCCGGGGTGAGCGGCGCGGCGCTGGTCACCGTGACCACACCGGTGCCGAGGTCGACCTGGACGTCCTCGACGCCGGACAGCAGGGTGAGCTCCCCGGTCACGGCCTGGACGCAGTGCCCACAGGTCATCCCGGTCACGGTGTACGTGGTGGTGACGGACATGTCGGTTCCTTTCGCGGATGCCGTCCGGTGTGGCGGCGGCACCATCTGAATCTTCGGCCGCGGGCTGGGCGACCTTCGGTCCCCGGCGGGTGCACGAAACGTGGCCACCGCGCGGGGTCAGGAGCGGACGAGGCGGGCGATGGCCGCGGAGGCCTCCTTGACCTTGGCACTCGGGTCGCCCGACCGGGCCGCGTCCACGACACAGTGCGCGAGGTGGTCCTCCAGGAGGCCGACCGCCACCGCTTGCAGGGCACGGGTCGCGGCCGAGATCTGGGTCAGCACATCGATGCAGTACGTGTCCTCGTCGACCATCCGTTGCAGGCCACGGATCTGCCCCTCGATGCGGCGCAGCCGGCCGAGCACGGCCGCCTTGTCGCCGGAATACCCGTGCGGGCCGGGGTGGACCGGCTCCGCGGCCGGATCGGTGTCGTCGGACATGCCGCCAGCATACCCCCTACCCGTATGGCCCCGAGGCCGGACCGGCGTGGGCCGTCGCCTTCGGCGATTTGTCCCGTTATCCCGGTGTGCCGTACCCCCCGATCATCCGAGCGGCCATCGCCGTCCTCGTCGCCCTCCTCGCCGTGACCGGTGCCACCCCACCACGCGCGGCCGCCGCCGACCGGCCGACCGGGGCCGACCTGGACCGCCGCATCGAGGCTGCATCCCGGCAGCTCGAAGTGGTCGTGGAACAGTTCAACGACTCCCGCGACGACCTCGCCGACATCCGGGCCCGGTCCCGCACGCTCAACGGACGGCTCACCCCGCTGGCCCTCGACCTGCGCGCCCGACAGCGCCTGATCGGCGGCATGGCCATCCAGACGTACCAGCAGACCCGCGGCGGGCCGACCCTGGCGCTGCTCACCTCGCGCACCCCGCAGCAGTTCGTGCAGCGCCTGCTCGATCTGAACATGCTCGCCGACCAGCAGCAGCGGGCCCTGGCGGACCTGCACGCGGCGCAGGCCCGGGTCACGGACGCCCGGCGCACCCTCACGGTGCTCGCGAACCGGCAGCAGCAGGAGCAGATCCGGCTCACCGCCCGGCGGGCCACCATCGAGGGCGAGATCACGACGCTGCAACGGCTCCGGCAGATTGCGTACGGCGGGGGCTCCCGTTACACCGACACCGAGACTCCCCCACCGCCGTACGTGCCGGGGCCGGCGGGACGCGTGGTGGCGTTCGCGTTCGCGCAGCTGGGCAAGCCGTACCGGTGGGGCGGGTCCGGCCCATGGGGGTACGACTGCTCCGGCCTCACCTCGGCCGCGTGGCGCGCGGCAGGAATCCAGTTGCCACACAACTCCGGCCGCCAGTACGACGTGGTCGCCTCGCTGCACCGGGACCAGTTGCGCCCCGGTGATCTGGTGTTCTTCTACAGCCGGATCAGTCACGTCGGCATCTACATCGGCGGCGGAAAGATGATCCACGCACCGGAGTACGGGGAGAACGTCCGCGTCTCGCCGATCGACTCCCAGCCGATCCACGGCTACGGCCGACCCCGCTGAGGATCAGCCGGCCACGGCCAGGGCCAGCGGGAGGACACCGACCGCGCCCGCCTGCCGCAGCGCCCGGCCGGCCAGCGCCATCGTCCACCCGGAGTCGACCATGTCGTCGGCGAGCAGCACCGGACCATCCAAGCCGGACAGACCGGCCACCACCTCGGCCGGCACGCCGAACGCGTCGTGCAACGCGCGGACCCGCTGGGCGCTGTTGCCGCGCGGGCCCACCTGCCCCGGGTGGGTGGAGGTCAACGCGCCGAGCAGCGGGAGCCGCCCGACACGGGCGACGTGCGCCGCGACGCTGTGCACCAGCTGCGGGCGACGCGCGGACCCCATGGCCACCACGGCGGCGGGGCGTTGCGCCCACCGGTCGTCGCCGTGTGCCCAGCTCTTGAGCACCTCGATCACGGCCGCGGCGACGTCCTCGGGGACCGGGCCGTCCGGGGCGTCCGGGCCGATCAGGGCGCGCAGCCGGTCGCCCCAGCCCAGGTCGGAAAGCCGGCCGACCGCGCGGCCGGGCGCCACCTGCTCGGCCGGGGCGATCCGGCCGCGCAACGCCACCCCGACGGCCTCCAGCCCGGTGGGCCACAGCTTCTTGGGCGAGACCTGGACGCCGGGGCGCCCCAGGAACGTGTGAGCCGCGGCCAACGACTCCGCGGACACGTGCGCATCGAACCGGGGACCGGCGCAGTTGTCGCACCGCCCGCACGCGACGGCCTCGGGATCGTCGAGGCACCGGCGCAGGAACTCCATGCGGCACGTGGACGTCCCGGCGTACTCGATCATGGTTTGTTGTTCCGTGGTGCGGGCCTGCGCCACCCGCCGCAGCCGCTCGCCGTCGTAGGTCCATGGCTCGCCCGTGGCGAGCCAGCCGCCGCGGGTACGGCGGACCGCGCCGTCGACGTCGAGCACCTTGAGCATCAGTTCGAGCCGGGCCCGGCGCAGGTCGACGATCGGCTCCAGCGCCGGGGTGGACAGCGGCCGGTCGGGCGACAGGGCTGCCAGCACGGCCCGCACCTGCTCCTCGGGCGGGAACGCCAGCGACGCGAAGTACCGCCAGATCGCCGCGTCCTCGGCGCCGGGCAGCAGCACGACCTCGGCGTGCTCGACCGCCCGGCCCGCGCGCCCGACCTGCTGGTAGTACGCGATCGGGGACGGCGGCGCGCCCAGGTGCACGACGAAACCCAGATCCGGCTTGTCGAAACCCATCCCCAGCGCGGACGTCGCCACCAGCGCCTTGATCTTGTTGTCGAGCAGGTCCTGCTCGGCCGCGCGGCGCTCGGCGTCCTCGACCTGCCCGGTGTACGAGGCCACCGCGAAGCCGCGGGATCGCAGGAACTCCGCGGTCTCCGTCGCGGCGGCCACGGTCAGCGTGTAGACGATGCCGGAGCCGGGCAGCCGGTCGAGGTGGTCCGCGAGCCAGGCCAGCCGGTGCGCCGGATCGCCCAGCCGTAGCACCGCCAGGCGCAGCGAGTCTCGGTCCAGCGGCCCGCGCAGCACCAGCGCGTCGCCGAGCTGGTCGGCCACGTCTGCGGTGACCCGGGCGTTCGCGGTGGCCGTGGTGGCCAGCACCGGCGTACGCGGCGGCAGACCCGCCAGAAACGTCCGCAGCCTGCGGTAGTCCGGCCGGAAGTCGTGGCCCCAGTCGGAGACGCAGTGCGCCTCGTCCACCACCAGCAGGCCGGTGCTCGCGGCCAGGCCGGGCAGTACGTTGTCCCGGAAGTCCGAGTTGTTGAGCCGCTCGGGGCTGATCAGCAGCACATCCACCGACCCGGCCCGGATCTCCGCGGTGATCTCGTCCCACTCGTCGAGGTTCGCCGAGTTGATCGTGCGGGCGCGGATGCCCGCCCGGGCGGCCGCCTCCACCTGGTTGCGCATGAGCGCCAGCAGCGGCGACACGATCACGGTCGGGCCCGCGGGCGGCTCCCCGGCCTCGGCGGCGATGCCGTCACGCAGCAGGGCGGTGGCGACGAAGTAGACCGCCGACTTGCCCCACCCGGTGCGTTGCACGCACAGCACCCGGCGCCGGTCCACGACCAGCGCCTCGATCGCCCGCCACTGATCCTCGCGCAGAACGGCGTGCGCCCCGGCCAGGCGGCGCAGCACCTCCTCGGCGCACTCCCGCACGGCCGTACGCTCGGCGGCGCCCACCGGTGTCAACTCAGCCACCCGGCATGTCTACCAGCCCGGGCGCGGGATCAGCGGCCCAGCACGGACCCGCCGTTGACGTTGATGATCTGCCCCGTGACGTATCCGCCGCCGGGCCCGGCCAGCCAGCGCACCGCCTCGGCCACGTCCGACGACTCGCCCGGGCGCTTCATCAGCGTCGCGGCGACCCGGGTGGCGTGGCCGTCCGCGGTCATCCGGTCGCCGAAGAATTCGGTGTCCGACACATAGCCGGGGGCGATCACGTTGGTCGTGACGCCCTCCGGGCCGAGCCGGGTGGCCAGCTCGAACATCCACCCGTGCAGGGCGGCCTTCGCGGCCGCGTACGCTCCGGCGCCACCGCGCTGCGCGGCCTGCGAACTGGTCAGCACGATCCGGCCGCCCGGGCGGCGCATCCGGGGCAGCAGCGCCTCGGTCAGCAGCACCACGGTCATGACGTTGGCGTCGAACGTGGCCTGCCACTGCGCCGCGACACCCGGCAGCGTGGTCTCGTCCCCCGGGACGTAGCCGCCCGCGTTGTTGACCAGTACGTCCACGGCCCGGTCCCCGACCGCCGCGACGACCGCGCCGACCTGGTCCGGATCGGACAGATCCGCGGTGACCGAGGTCGCCTGAGGACCGATCCACGTCACCGCCTCGGCCAGCACCGCCGGACGGCGCCCGACGATGATCACGTCGTACCCTTCGCCCGCCAGCATCCCTGCCGTCGCCCGGCCGATACCCGTGCCGCCCCCACTGACCACCGCAAGCCTCGTCATGGCTTCGACTCTAGATCTTGTCCCGAACCGGCGACGACGGGGCCGCGGAGGTCGCCGGGCCGGCGGTGGTCACCGCGCCGATCGTGCCGGCGCCTCGCTGAGCAGTCCGGCGCGGGCCGCGACCGCGGTGTCCGGGTGGTCGGTGAACATGCCGTCCACGCCGACCCGCAGGAACAGCTCGTACTCGGCCACGATGTCGCCGCGAGCGTCCGGGTCGGTGCCGACCCGGAAATCCAACGGCAGGAAGCGGTTCTCGGCGCGGAACGTCCACGCGTGCACCGCGAGCCCGGCCTCGTGGGCGTTGTGCACCACCGCGTTCGCGGCCAGCAGGCGCCCGGTCGCGCTACGCGGCACGAGCAGGTTCTTGTCCGGGCCGATGCCGTGTGCGTACCCGGCGATCGAGGCGAGCCCGGCGGGGGTGGCCAGGTCGCGGTAGCTGCGCTCGTCACCGGCCACGGTGTGATCCCACGGCCGGCCGCGCGAGTCGAGCAGCTGGATCAGGCGTACGTCGGTCAGCTGGGTCAGCCGCCGCAGGTTGGCGGTCTCGAAGGATTGGATGAACACCGGTGCGTCCCGCCGGTCGAGGCCGTGCCCGCGCAGCGTGGTGACCAGCGGCTCCTCCAGCGACAGCCCGATCGAGGCGAAGTAGCTGGGATGCTTCGTCTCCGGGTAGACGCCGATCGGGCGGCCGAGCCGCCGGCCTTCGGCCAGGGCCAGGCCGACGACCTCGTCGAACGTGGGTATCTCCAGGCTGCCGTCGAACAGGGCGTTCTGCGGGCGTACGGCGGGCAGCCGCTCAGCCGCCCGCAGCGTACGCAGCTCGTCCAGCGTGAAGTCCTCCGTGAACCATCCGGTCACCGCGATCCCGTCGATCGCCTTGGTGGTGTGGCGGTCCGCGAATTCGGGGCGGCGTGCGACGTCGGTCGTCCCGGAGATCTCGTTCTCGTGCCGGGCCACCAGCACGCCGTCGCGGGTGGCCACGAGATCCGGCTCGATGAAGTCCGCACCGAGCCGGATCGCCAGCCGGTACGCCTCGAGCGTGTGCTCGGGGCGGTATCCGGAGGCGCCGCGATGGGCGATGACCAGCGGGGTCGTCGAGACGTGAGTCACGCCAGGAGTCAACCGGCGGCGGGCGACGCCGGGGCGGTTACGACCTGTCCAGCAGGTGAATGTCACTCCGTGGTGGCGTGGCCGTCCGGATGCCGGCACCCGAGCCGGCCGTCACCGACGAGTGATCAGACCGCGACCCACGGGCCCGGCCCCGGGACGGGGGCGGCCGGCGGGTGGGGGGCCCGTCCGGGGCGGCGCTTGACCTTCTCCACGGTCTCGTCGCCGGCCGCCGGGGCGCCCGTCACCAGACCGGGAGCCTCCAGGGCCGGGGTGGCGGGAGCCACCGCGCCGAGGCGCGGAGCCGGCTCGAAGCCGGCCATCGGACCGGCGCGCCCACCCAGCCGTGGCAGCACGCCGCCGTCCAGCTCGGCGCCGATCCCGGTGGCCGGATCACTGCTCGCGGCCGGCACCGAGTCCGGTGTGTCACCCGACCCGACCATCGACGTACGCCCTGCCGTCCGGCCGGAGGCCGCGCCGCCGGCCGGGCGGGTCGGCTGACCCGAACCCGCTCCCGTGCCGGCCCCGGTGCCCGTGCTGCCGCGGTCCGTGGAACGCCTGGCCGTACGGCCGTTACCCGCCGCCTCGGTGACCGGGGCGGCGTCGTCGACGTCCGGGGTGGCCGCGGCACCCAGCACCTCGGCGCGGCACGGATGACCGTCGAGCGTGAACGCCAGCGGCATCGGGTTCGTCTGCTGGTAGGACCCGTGCAGCGTCAGGTACACGGCCTTGCGCGGCTGCAACGTGGCGGCGGGGGCGGCACGCAGGACGACCTTGCGGCCACGCTGGACGACCGTACGCGGGGTGTCGACGAGCCGCTGAGCGCCGGGGAACGAGAAGACCACCCGCCAGCCCGGCATCGCGCGATCACTGGTGTTGACCACGGTGACCAGCGCCTCGAACCTGGTGCCGGTGTCCCGTCGTACCTGGTAGCGCACCTTGCACTCGGAGCGGCGCAGCGTGACCGCGGCCGTGCCGGGGCCCGCGGCGGCCGCCTGGGTGCCGCCCGCGTCCGCGGGTTCCCGGTTTGCGGACCAGGCCACCCCGACCGCCACCAGCAGCGTCAGCGTGGCCGCCGCGGCCTGGCGGCCGTGCCGTACCGCGAACGCCACCCACCCGCGCCGGGCAGTCGCGCCGCCCCGGCCCTCGGCGGGCAACAGGACACCGGAGGTCACGCCGCGGCGGCGGAGCCGCCCACCGGCGAACAGGCCGCCGCCGAGTGGACGCGCCGCACCGAGCCGGAGCGCGGCGCGGATCCGCAGTCCGGCACGCAGCCGCAGCACCCGGATCATGGTCGGGGCCGGACGGCCGTCGCGAGCCGGCGGCGCGGCCGTGGACGCTCCCGCCGGCCGCCTGGTGCCCGGCCGGGTCGAGCGGGTGCCGCGGACCCGGCGCCGGACGGTGCCGGGCGCGACGTTCCGGGCCGGTCCATGCGGCGCCGACCCGGACACGGCCCAGGCCGGGGCGTGCGGCGCTGACCCGGATACGGTCCGGGCCGGGGCATGCGGCACCGATCCGGCGGCCGGGCTGCGCCGCTTCCGGCGCCCGGGATCCGCGGCCGGGGGCACGGCCGGAGCCGGTGCGGTGACGCGCGGCCCGATGAGTGTGGCGTTCGGGATGGTCGAATCCAGCGGACTGGGCGTGCGCGCGCCCGCGGCGTGGTCCGCCGGTACGGCAACCCGGCCCCGCTCGGCGCGGTCGACCGGGGGGATGATCGGCTGCACGCCGATGATCTCCGCGAGGGCGTGCGCGACGTACGCCGCCGCCGGCCGGTCCAGCGGATCCTTCGCCAGGCATCGCAGGCACAGCACCGCCACCTCCTCCGGCATCCCCGGCAGCCGCGGCACGGGTTCGGGGTCGGCGAACAGGTGGGCGCGCAGCGCCTCGGTGGTGGTCTCGGCGGGCCACGGCAGCCGGGCGGTCAACGACCGGTACAGCAGCAGGCCCAGCGCGTACACGTCGGTGGCGGGTGAGACCTGGCCGCCCGCCAGGCGTTCCGGGGCCAGGTACGCGGGAGTGCCGAGCAGGCTGCCGTCCGGGGCCGAGTCGCGCTGGCCCACCAGCGCGGAGATGCCGAAGTCGACGACCTTCGCACCGGAACTGGTGAGCATCACGTTGGCCGGGGTGACGTCGCGGTGCACGACGCCGCGAGCGTGCGCGGTGGCCAGCGCCGAGGCGACGTCCACCGCGACGGCGACCGCGTCGCGCCACGGCAGCGGCCCGTCGCGGTGCAGCCGGGCCCCGACCGACTCGCCGTCGTTGAGCTCCATCACCACGTACGGGACGGTGAGCCGCTCGGACAGCGGCGACTCCCCGAAGTCGAAGATGCCGGTGATGTGCGGGTGGCACAGCCGGGCTGCCGCCAGCGCCTCCTGGCGCAGCCGGTCCCGGAACGCGGCGTCACGGGCGAGTTGCGGCGACAACACCTTGACCGCGACCTCGCGGCCGAGGATCTCGTCGAAGCCCCGCCAGACGACGGACATCCCGCCGGTGCCGAGCCGCTCCACGAGGCGATATCGGCCCCCGATGTGGCCGGTGTCCTGTCTTCCGCCCCGCGCCACCCACCCCATGAGCCGATTGTTGCCCGGGTGGCGACTGCCGGACGGGCCGTCGGCGAAAACGGTGCGAACTCCGTCGAGGTCAACCGGCTACCGGGCGAAACCGGTCACAGAACGGACAAGTGGACGTGGTTCGTGTGCACGGCGGCGGGACCACCGGACGCGCTGTACGCCCGCCAGCCCGTGTTGGGCAGCCAGATCTGCCGGTACCAGATGACGTACATGACGCCGAGCCGCGACGCGTTCTTCACGAAGTACGCGGCGAGCCGGTCCCCGTACTGTTTGTCGCCGCCACTCGCGGCCACGTTCTGGAACGTGGTCGCGTTGGCGGAGAAGTCGCAGGCGCGGCCCTTCGGGTGTTCCCCGGAGTCGCGCACGCTGTAGCACGAGGTGTAGTGCGTGAACCCGGCGCTGCGCGCCTGCTGGTACGCGTTGAGCAGCCGCGGCGTGATGCAGCCCGACGTGGTCGGGTCGTTGACCGTGCAGCTCTCCTTCGGCCACGACCCGTCGGAGTTGCGCGGCGCGGGTTTGGCCAGCGGCGAGTTGACGCTGACGAACCCGCCCGCCACGCTGCCGCCGCCGACGCTGCCCAGTGCCAGCTCGGCCTCCTTCTTCTTGCGGGCCAGGATGCCGACCTGCTTCTCCTGCTCGCCGATCTCTCGGGCGATGGCCTGCTGGGCCGCCTTCGTGGTGTCCACCGCCCGGCGGTAGTCGGCGAGGGCGCGGCCGTCGAGCTGGGCCATCGCGTCCAGCCGGGAGATCCGGTCCAGGAAGGAGTCCGGGGAGCCGCTGTCGAGCAGCACCGTCAGGGTGGTGGCCCGCCCGTACTTGTAGGCCCGCCCGGCGGTGACCTCGACCTGGGCCTGCATCCGGGTGGCGTCCGCCTGGGCCTGTTTGAGCGTGTCGCGCAGCTCGCCCTGGCGTTTGCGGGAGGCGTCGAGCTTGGCGGTGGCTTCGAGGTGGCCCTTGGCGGCCGATTCGAGCGCGTCGCGCAGCGTCTTGGTGCCGCCCTCGGGGTCGGCGTGCGCGGCGTGGGGCGCGGCCAGCAGGAGCACGGCGAGCGCGGCGAGCATGGCGACGGGCGCGGTCAGGCACCGCCGAAGGAGAGTCGCCGCCACGGTCTACCTCCACCAATCAAGGGCGCCGGTGACTCTACCTCGCCGAATGCCCTGGTGGCAGACCGCTCACGTGGCCGAATACCCGCCATCGACGAAGAGTGTCTGGCCGGTCACCGCGGCACCCGCGTCACCGGCCAGGAACAGCACGCACCCGGCGAAGTCGGCGGGTACGCCGTTGCGGCCGATCATGGCCCGGTCGGCGTGCCGGGCCACCCGTGCCGGATCGGTGAACAGTTCCTCGGTGAGCGGGGTCTCCACCACGCCCGGGGCGATCGCGTTGCAGCACACGCCGTGCCGCGACCACGCCTCGGCCTGCGACCGGGTCAACGCGACGAGCCCGGCCTTGGACACGCCGTACGCCCCGCTGTTGCCGTACGCCCGGAACGCCTGCTGGGAGACGACATTGATGATCCGGCCCCAGCCGCGCGCCGCCATGGCCGGGCCGAACCGCTGCCCGAGCAGGAACGGGGCGCTCAGGTTCGCCTCCAGCGTCAGGTCCCAGTCGGCGTCGGTGAGTTCGGGCAGCGGCGGGCGGTGGTTCACCGCGGCGGCGTTGACGAGCACGTCGGGGTGCCCGTACCGGGCGATGATCTCGTCGGTGGCGGCGGTGAGCGCGGCCCGGTCGGCGAGGTCCGCGGTGATCGCGGCGGCGTCCGCGCCCACGGCCGCGAGGTCCGCGACCGAGGCGTCCAGCGGGCCGCGGCGGCGGGCGACGAGCACGACGCGGGCCCCGGCCTGGCCGAGCGCGAGCGCCATGGCCCGGCCGATGCCGGAGCTGCCGCCGGTCACCACCGCGGTGCGCCCGCGCAGGCCGAACAGCGATTCCAGGTACGCCGACATCAATGCCCCGTGACCACGAGTGTGGCGTGGACCAGGTCCCAGATGTCGGCGTTGCCCGCAACGACCAGGCCGGGCCCGCCGGAGGCCGGGCGGTACTCGCTGCCGTCGAAGTGCCGGACCGTGCCGCCGGACTCGCGCACGATCAGCGCACCTGGCACGTGGTCCCACGGCATGACGTGCCAGAACAGGGCGAACTGCTGTGCGCCCGTGGCGACCGCGGGGTACTCGTATCCGGCGCAGTGCTTGCCGGAGGTGACCGTGCCCAGTTCCGGGCCGCGCGCGTCGACCTCGTGACGCAGCTCCTCCGGGAGGTAGCGGGTCGGCACCGAGCCGGTGAGTGTGCCGCGGGCCGGGACGCCGGTGTTCGCCGGGATCCGTACCCCGTCGAGGTAGGCGCCGCTGCCGCGCTCGGCGACGACCATCCGGTCGCCGGGCACGTCGAGGATCCACGCGGCGGCCGTCTCGCCGCCCTGCAGCAGCGCCACCATCATCGCGAACGGGGTACGCCCGGCCGCGAAATTGGCGGTGCCGTCGACCGGGTCGACCACCCACACCGCGCCCTCGTCGCCGATGCGGTCCCGCACCCGGGGGTCGGCGGCCACGGCCTCCTCCCCCACCACGGCCGAGCCGGGCAGCAGCGCGGTCAGCCCGGCGGTGAGTGCCCGCTCGGCCTCCGCGTCGGCCACGGTCACCACGTCGCCGGGGGCCTTCTCGCGGACATCCGCGGCGTCCAGGTGCCGGAAACGCGGCAGCACGAGGGTACGGGCGACCTCCCGCACAAGCGCAGTGACGTCGTCAATCACGGGGTGGCAGCCTCACCACGCCGACGAAGAACTCGTCGATCTGCCGGATCACCGAGATGAACCGTTCGAAGTCGACGGGTTTGGTCACGTACGCGTTGGCGTGCAGCTGGTAGCTGCGCAGGATGTCGTCGTCCGCGGCGGACGTGGTGAGCACGACCACCGGGATCCGGCCCAGGTCCGGGTCGTCCTTGATCTCGGCCAGCACTTCGCGGCCGTCGCGCTTGGGCAGGTTCAGGTCGAGCAGGATCAGATCGGGGCGCACCGCGTCCGGGTACGCGCCCTCACGCCGCAGGTACGCCAGCGCCTCAGCCCCGTCGGGGACGACGGTCAGCCGGTTACCGACCTGGTGCTCCTGGAACGCCTCCCGCGTCATGAGCACATCGCCCGGGTCGTCCTCGACGAGCAGCACCTCGATCGGTGCGCCATCCGGCCGCGCGGTCATCGGCGGGCCTCCTTGTCGGATTCTGGCTCAGCGGCGTGATCAGGCTCGGGGACCTGCTCGGGCTCGGTGGGCCGGTCGGGTTCGGCGGACACCCCGACCGGTGCCGGCAGGGTGAACCAGATCGAGGTGCCCTCGTCCACATCGAGGTCCAGCCAGATCCGGCCGCCATGGTATTCGACGATCTTCTTGACGATCGCCAGGCCGATGCCGGTGCCCTCGTACGCATCGCGCGGGTGCAGCCGCTGGAAGATCACGAACACCTTGTCGGCGAACTCGGCCTCGATGCCGATGCCGTTGTCGCGGACGTTGATCAGCCACTCCCGGTCGCCCGGCTCGGCGCTGATCACCACGACCGGCGGCACGCCGGGGCGGTGGAACTTCAGCGAGTTGCCGACCAGGTTCGTGAACAGCGTCGTGAGCAGCGCTTCCTCGCCCTCGACCGTGGGCAGGCCGGCCCACTCGACCCGGCCGTCCACCCCGGTACGCGACTCCAGCTGCGACGCCACCTGGGTCAGCACCCGATCCAGGTCGACGTCGGTGAACCCGAGCGTCAACCGGCCGATCCGGGAGAACGCCAGCAGGTCGTTGATGAGCCGCTGCATACGCTGGGCGCCGTCCACCGCGAACGCGATGTACTGGTCGGCGCGCTCGTCGAGCTGGCCTTCGTACCGGCGTTGCAGCAGCTGGCAGAAGCTGGCCACCTTGCGCAGCGGCTCCTGCAGGTCGTGCGAGGCCACGTACGCGAACTGTTCCAGGTCGCGATTGGACCGGGTCAGCTCGTCGGCCTGCTGTTTGAGCTGGTCGTTGACCCACTCGATCTGGGCGCGCGCCTCGCGTACCTCGCTGAGCTCGGTGGCGATCTGGCGGCGCATCGCGTCCACGTCCCCGGCGAGCGCGCGCAGTTCCGGCGAGCCGCCACTGGTGATGCGCTGGTCGTAGTTACCGGCGGCCACCGCGCGTACCTGGCCGGCCAGGCCGAGGATCGGCCGGGTGACCAGGTGGTCGAGCAGGATCAGCAGCACCGCGCCGGCGATCAGGACGATCCCGGCCGACGTGACCTCCAGCACGAAGAGCTGCCCGGCGGTACGCCGCGCGGTGTCCACGGACTGCTCCCGCGACGCGGCGATCAGCATCTGCAACTGGGCGACCGAGGTACGGACCGGGTCGAACGTGGTGGTGTCCGCCGCGAGCCGCACCGCCTTCGCAGCGTCGGGCCCGCCGCGGCGCACCCCGGCGATGACCGGCTCGGCGACCGCGGTACGCCACGCGTCGGCGTGCCGCTGCACGTCCTGCAGCGCGGCGCGGACCTGCGGGTCGCCGTCCGGGCCCAGCGCCTTGTCGATCCGCTCGATGTTCTGCTGCTGGGCGATCCGCCCGGACAGGTACGGCTGCAGGCTCGCCTCCTTGCCGCTGATCGCGAACCCGCGGACCGCGGTCTCCTGGTCGACCAGGGCCGTGGACAGGCTCTCCCCGGCGATGCGCATCGGGCCGGTGCGGTTGACCAGGGCGTCGATGTGGTCGTTGCTGTGCGCCGCGATGATCGCGGCGGCGAGGCCGAGCCCGGTCAGCACCACCCCCACGGCGAAGCACAGGGTCATCACCCGGCGGCGCAGCGTCCAGATGTGGCCGGCGAACAGCTTCACCGGCCACCGCCCCGCGACAGCAGCAGCATCGCCACGTCGTCGGCGAGCGGGCCGCCGTTGGCCCGCTCGGCGCGGCCCACCAGCCACGCGGGCAGGGCGGGCAGGGCGATCGCCCGGGCGTCCGGCTGGTCCAGCATCGCGCACAGGCCGGAAACCTCCAGCCGGTCGTCGCCGTCGCCGGTACGCCCGTCGATCAGCCCGTCGGTGTACAGCAGCAGGGACCAGTCGTCGCCGGAGAACTCCAGCTCGGTCGCGGGGGTGGGGGTGGGCAGCACCCCCAGCACGATGCCACGCCGGGCGTCGACCGGCTCGACCCGGCCGCGGCGCAGCAGCACCGGTGCCGGGTGACCGGCCAGCCGGACCGTGGCCCGGTTGCCCGGCAGGTCGAGCACCACGGACGCGACCGTGGCGAAGATCTCCCTGGCCCGCCGTTCCGACATGAGCACCTGTTCGAGCGCGCCGAGGATCTGCCCGTCGGGCACCCCGGCGAGCACCAGTGCCCGCCACGCGACTCGCAGTTCCACCCCGAGGGCGGCCTCCTCCACGCCGTGCCCGCACACGTCGCCGACGATGACGTGCAGCTTGTCGTCGCCGACCTGGACGACGTCGAAGAAGTCGCCGCCGAGCAGGCCGAGCGCCCGCCCCGAACGGTAGAACGTGTGCACCGCGACCTCGGTGGTGTCCATCAGCGGCTGCGGCAGCAGACCGCGTTCGAGCCGGGCGGACTCGGCCTGGCGCAGCTCCGCCTCGCGCAGCCGCCGGGAGTTCTCGTCGGCCCGCTTGCGCTCGACCGCGTACCGCAGCGCGCGGCTCAGCAGCACACCGTCCACTTGGCCCTTGACCAGGTAGTCCTGGGCGCCTTCGGCGACCGCCGCGACCCCCAGGTGCTCGTCGCTGCGGCCGGTCAGGACACAGACGGCCGCGTGGCCCGCGACCGCCAGCAACCGGCGCAACCCGTCGATGCCCTCGGCGTCGGGCAGCCCGAGGTCGAGCAGGACGCAGTGCACGCCGCCCATCTGGGCCCGCGCTTGACCCAGGGTGGTCGCCACCCGCAGGTCGAACGTGGAGTCGGCCTCGTTGAGCAGCTCCCGTACCAGGTACGCGTCGCCCTCGTCGTCTTCGACGAGCAGCACGCGCAGCCGTTCCGGCGGGCGTGCGGCCGCTCCCGTGGGGGCGGAACGGGCAGCCGTCACGGTCTCTGGTCACCCACGGCGTCGGCGGTCGCGACAGCGTCCGCGGAGCCGGCCTCGATGGACGCGAACGCGGCGCCGACGGTCGCGGCACCGTCGGTCGCGAACGTGGCATCGGCGGCTGCGCCATCGGTGGCTGCGGCATCGTCGGTCGTGGCGTCGGCGGGCGCGGTTTCGGCCTCGGCGACCCGGCGCGCATGCCGGGCGATGACCTCACCGAGGATGCCGTGCAGCCGCCCGCATTCGGGGCAGTGCAGGTTCTCGTCGAGGCGGCGGCTGCCACACTGGATGCACGTGCCGCGGTCTGCCGGGTCACGGTACGAGGCGAGCGCCCGGCACATCGCTCGCACCACGTGGTCGCCCACGGCGAAGGTGGCCTCCCCCAGCGCGGTGCGGACGCCGAGCACGGCGACCGGAGCGGCCTCGGGAACGGGGTCGAAGTGGGCCACCCGTTCGATGAAATCCGCGAGCACGGCGGCAGGGTCGAGTGGCTCGGTCACGCGTCCACGCTATGCCACAGACGCCGGTCATCCATCGGGTACCCGGCGCCAGTCTCACGCGCTTGGATGGTGGTCATGCGACGTCCTCCCGATCACTCCCTGATCAGTCCAGGTCACCGCGGTCTGGTCGCCGCGGCGGCCATGACGGTGCTGGTCGCGGTCGGCGCGGGCGCACTCGCGGGGCTGCGTACGCCGGCCCCGCGCGGCGTGGACGCCCCCGCCGGGCAGTTCAGCGCGGGCCGCGCCTTCGGTCACGTGCAGGCGATCGCGGCCGCGCCGCACGTGGCCGGCAGTGCCGCGAACGAGCGGGTCCGTACCCGATTGGTGGACACCCTGCGCGGTCTCGGGCTCGCCCCCGAGGTGCAGGACGCGGTGAGCGTGCAGGGCGGCAAGCCGTCGGCCGACGCGGGCGGGGTCGGGGTGGCCCGGGTCAGCAACGTGGTGGCGCTGCTGCCGGGCACGGCACCGACCGGCCGGGTCTTCCTGGTCGCCCACTACGACTCCGTGCAGGCCGGGCCGGGCGGCAACGACGACGCCGCGGGCGTGGCCACGGTGCTGGAGACCGCCCGGGCGCTGACCGCGGGCCCGCGCCTGCGCAACGACGTGGTGCTGGTGCTGACCGACGCCGAGGAGGCGTGCCTGTGCGGGGCGCAGGCGTTCGTCGACCAACATCCGCTGGCCCGCGGTGGAGGGGTGGCGCTGAATCTGGAGGCGCGCGGGCACACCGGCCCGGTGATCATGTTCGAGACCTCGGCGGACAATGCGCGCCTGGTCGCGGCGTACGCGCGGGCGCCACGGCCGGTGGGCACGTCGTTCGGGGTGGAGATCTACCGGCTGCTGCCCAACGACACCGACTTCACCTCGTTCCGGGAGGCGGGATTCGCGGGGTTGAACAGCGCGTACATCGACGGGGCCGCGGTGTACCACGCGCCTACGGACACCCCCGCGACGATGGATCGCCGGAGCCTGCAACAGCACGGCGACAACGCGCTCGCGCTGGCCCGGGATCTGGGGGGCCGGGATCTGGCCACCCTGCACGCCGGTGGGGACGCCACGTACTTCCCCCTGTTCGGGGCACTGATGACCTATCCGGGCTGGCTGACCTGGCCGCTGGCGGTGCTGGCCGCGCTCGCCGTCGGGGTGCTCGGATGGCTGGCCCGGCGCCGCGGCCTCGTTTCGGGTCGCGCACTCGCGGCCGGCGCCGCCCTCGCCCCGGTGCCGCTGGTGCTCGCCCCGTTGCTGGCCCAGGCGGGCTGGTGGGTGCTGACGCTGATCCGCCCGGGCTACGCGGCGCTGCCGATCGACCCGTACCGGCCGTTGTGGTTCCGGGTGGCGGTGCTCGCGCTGACCGCCGCGGTGACCCTCGCGTGGTACGCGCTGCTGCGCCGCCGGACCGGCCCCGCCACCCTGGCCGTGGGCGGCCTCGGCTGGCTGGCCGCGGTGGGACTGCTGCTGGCCGCGGTCGCGCCCGGCGGGTCGTACCTGACTGTTCTGCCCGCCCTGGCGGGTGCGCTCGCCGCGTGCGCAGCGATCCTGCTGCGGCCCGCCTGGGCGGGGATGGCCGCGCTGGTCGCCGGCGCGGCCGTGGCCGTGGTGGTGTTGCTCCCGGCGGTCGTGCTGCTGTTCCCCGCACTGGGCCTGGTCACCTCGGGCGGGGCGGCGTTGCTGGCCGCGCTGCTCGGTCTGGCCGCCCTGCCGATCCTCGACCTGCTCCATCCGTCCGAAACCGGCCGCCCCGAGTCCGCCACTGATGCGGACCGGGCGGCTCCGCGTGCCGCCGGGCGACCGGGCGGCCGGCGGGCCCGGGTCCGCGGCGCCCTGCCCGCCCTGGTCGCCGCCGTCACCGCCCTGGCCTGCGTGGGGCTGGGGTTGCGGCTGGACCGGTTCGACGCCGCACACCCGGCCCCCACCCACCTCATGTACGCGCTGGACGCCGACACCGGCCAGGCCCGCTGGCTCAGCCGCGAATCCGCACCCCGCGGCTGGACCGCGAACTACGTCTCCGGTGACCCCCGCAGCATGGCCGACACCCTGCCCGGCCTCGGCTCGGTGCGGTTGCTCAGCGGCCCCGCGCCCGCCGCAGACCTGCCCGCACCCCGGCTGACCGTGGTGTCCGACACCCGGGCGGGCGACACCCGCACGCTGCGGCTGCGGCTCGTGCCGCAGCGCCCGGTCCGCCTGGTCACGTTGCATGTGGACGCTGCCACCCCGGTCACCGCGGCCACGGTCGGCGGCCGGCATCTCCCGGTGGATCACCCGGGCCCGGGCCGCTGGGGCTTCGGCCTGGTGTTCCACGCGCCCCCGGCGGCGGGCATCGAGGCCACCCTGACCGTACGGGCCTCCGGCCCGGTGATACTGCGCGTGATGGACGGCTCGGATGGGCTCACCGGGCTGCCGGGCTTCCGCCCCCGCCCGGCCGACGTGGGGATCGTCGGCTCACACACCTCGGAGTTGGTGGCGGTCGCCCGTACGCTCACGGTGTGACGGGTCAGCGGCCGCGACGGCCGCGCCCGGCCGGTGAGTCGAAGCGGAAGTGCACGAACAGGCGACCCCAGTTGTCGCCGTCCTTCTCGACCCGGTGGTAGAGCTGCTTGATCTCCTTCTGGTCGAGGAAGCGCAGCACCTTCTTCTTGAGCTGGCCGGACCCCTTACCGGGGATGATCTCGACCAGCGTCGCCTTCTTCTGGATGGCTTCGTCGATGATCCCGCGCAGCGCGCGGTCGATCTCCTGGCCTTTGTTGAAGATGTCGTGCAGGTCCAGCTTCAGCTTCACGGCCCGATCCTATGCGGCCGTGTTCACGTGTCCTCTGGATGAGTTCCAGGTCCCGAAACCCGCCGCGGCGACCCAGCCACGGGAATACGTTCATCTGGTCGCAATCAGTAACGAACCTGCAGGAGATCCCATGTCCCGGACCGCAAGAATGCGCTCGGCCTCGATGCGGATCGTGGCCGCCGCCTTGATTCTCGGCACGGTCGCCGCCGGTGCGGTGCCCGCCCAGGCGGCCGCCGGCGACTGGAAGCAGGAGGGCTTCGGCGCCGCCCGCACCTTCTCCAACCCCAACGAATCGATCATCACCGCGGCCAACGTCGGCGCGGCGCGCCTGCGCTGGTCCGTACGTCTGCCCGGTGAGTGCGGATTCCCACCGTTGTTGCCGACCGCACCGCTGGTGGCCGGCGGGCGGGTGTTCGTCCCGGACAACACCAAACTCGGCGCGTACCGTTCGACCACGGGCCGACTGCTGTGGAGCCACACGTGGCCGGCGCTGCTGGGCAGCGCACACGTGGCGTTCTCCAGCGGGCGGCTGCTGGCCGTCACGACGGGCTGCACGAACCACGGACAGGACAACGTCCTGCTGGCCCTCGACCCGACCACGGGCGCCGTGCGCTGGCAGGCACGGACCACGGCCCCGATGCGTTCACTGGTCGCCGACCGCGGGCTCGCGGTGGTCTCCGGATCCTCGGCGTCCGCCACACCGGCGGTAACTGCCTTCCGGATCACGGACGGGGCGCGTATGTGGCAACGCTCCGGCTTCCTGTCGTCCGGTGTCTCCGCGGGCGGCCGGATCCTGCTGAGCCGGGTCGGTGCGGCCGGGCTGACCGCGGTGTCGGCCACCACCGGCGCGACGCTCTGGAACGCCGCCCACGCATGGCAGGCGCTGGCCGCCAGCCCCGCCGGTGATCTCGTGTACGTCAAGGAGGGCTCCACCACCCTCGTGTGCCTGCGCGCGACCAACGGATCGGTGGTCTGGCGGGTACGTGATGCGGCCTTCCTCGGGGCACTGGCCACCGACGGTCGCCGGGTCTACGAACTGATCGTCAACGGATTCACCGCACGCCATGCGCGGACCGGCGCCCGGCAGTGGAGCGTCGACCTCGGGCAGGACCCGGGCCAGCCCAGCCTGGCCGGCGGCCTGCTGTACGCCAAGGACGAGAGCTCCGGACTCGCCATCCTGAACGTCACGAACGGCCGGGTGGTGGCACCTGGCGACCGGTTCGGGGTGTTCGACGAGCAGGAGCCGCAACCCCCGTCGGTGGCCAACGGCTGGCTCTTCCTGGACTCCGGCGTCACCGGCCAACTGGCGGCCTACGCGCCCTGACCTTCGCCGGCCGCGGGCGCTATGCGGCGCCCGCGGCCCGGCCGCCGTGCTCGCCCACCCACAACTGGACCCGGCGCAACGCCTCGGCGTAGTCGTCGTGCTGTTTCATCGCCGCGGCCAGCCGCAGGTGCGGCAGTGCTTCGGAGAACCGGCCCGCCCGCTCCAGGGTGCGGCCGAGCACGTGGTGGGCGTAATGGTCGGACGGATCCCGCTCGATCAGCACCCGTAACTGGGCCTCGGCTCCGCCCAGTTGCGCCGAGTTGAAGTACGCGCGGGCCAGCAGCTGCCGCACGGCCGCGTTGTGCGGCTCGGCCTCAAGGATCGGTTCGAGCAGGCGTGCGGCGCCGGCCGGGTCGCCGGACTCGAAGGCGAACGTCGCCCTGCGGTACTCGTCGAGTAGGTCCACGTCCACGCTCCCCACGCTCGCGCCAGAGGTGTCAACGCTGGCACAACAACCGGCGTTCGGCGAGTGTTCCGCCGAGCGGCGTCACAGCCCGGCAACCCACAGGTGCTACACAGGAACCGGAAAGTGCACGCATAGTTCGGCCGCCGACAGTGGGGGCATGACGATGGCGAACACGGACACCGAGCTGCGCCGCGCCGACGGCAGCCCGGTCCGGGTCCTGGTGGTCGACGACGAGCCCACCCTGGCCGAGCTGCTCTCGATGGCGCTGCGCTACGAGGGCTGGGAGGTGCGCAGCTCCGGCGACGGGCTGTCCGCGGTGCGGACGGCCCGCGACTTCCACCCGGACGCCGTCGTGCTGGACATGATGCTGCCCGACATCGACGGGCTGGAGGTGCTGCGCCGGCTGCGCGGCGAGGCGCCCGACGTGCCGGTGCTGTTCCTGACCGCCAAGGACGCGGTGGAGGACCGGATCACCGGGCTCACCGCGGGCGGCGACGACTACGTCACCAAGCCGTTCAGCCTCGAAGAGGTCGTGGCGCGGTTGCGCGGGCTGATGCGGCGCACCGGGCGCGGCGCCCTGCGTACGGAGTCGCAGCTCGTCGTCGGCGACCTCTCCCTGGACGAGGACAGCCACGAGGTACGCCGCGGCGGCGACCTGGTCACGCTCACGGCCACGGAGTTCGAGCTGCTGCGCTATCTCATGCGTAACCCGCGCCGGGTGCTCAGCAAGAGCCAGATCCTGGACCGGGTGTGGAACTACGACTTCGGCGGCCAGGCCAACGTGGTCGAGCTGTACATCTCGTACCTGCGCAAGAAGATCGACGCGGGCCGTGAGCCGATGATCCACACCATGCGCGGAGCGGGCTATGTCCTCCGGCCCGCAGGCTGAGGTGACGGCGGGACGGTGGCGGCATCCGTCCGGCTGGTCCCTGCGGGCCCGGCTGGTCGCCATCATGATCGCGCTGCTTACGGTGCTCGGCCTGGTGGTCGGCGCGACCGCGCAGATCTTCCTGCACAAGATCCTCTACCACCAGGTCGACGCGCAGCTCAGTGAGGCGGCCCAGCGCGCCGTCGGGGGTCCCCAGCGGGGACGGGAGGGCCGGTTCAACCCGACCGAACTGTGGGCAGACCAGCCACCGCCGGGAGCGCCGCCGGGCTCGATCGTCGTGGTCGTCGCCCCGCCCACCGCCGCGGCTCCCCCGGCTCCCGGAGCGGCTAATGGAACGGGCACCGCCACCGTCGTCGGCGGCGGGCGCGTGCAGTATCCCCAGGATCCCCAGGACGAATCGGGCACCGGTGGGCCTCGGGTGCGCGGGATCTACGCGGACCTGCCGGATTCTGCAAAGGCCACGCTCGCCCAGGTCGTCCCTGGTGAGGACCCCACCACGGTCGACCTGGACGAGCTCGGCTACTACCGGGCCGTGTCCGTGCCGACCCCGGACGGGGCGATCGTCACCGCCCTGCCGCTGGCCGGCACCCAGGAGGCGCTGCTCAAAGTCGCCGCGGTCACCGGCGTGGCGGTGCTCGCGGCGCTGCTGGCCGCCGGGTGGGCGGGCGCGATCATCGTGCGGCGCAACCTGCGCCCGCTGGAACGGATGGCGGCCACCGCCACCCGCGTCTCCGAACTGCGGCTCGACCGCGGCGAGGTGGAGCTGGCCCAGCGCGTCCCGGACACCGACACGGACGCGCGGACCGAGGTGGGCCGGGTCGGGGCGGCACTCAACCGGATGCTCGACCACGTCGGCAACGCCCTGGAGGCCCGGCACGCCAGCGAGATGCAGGTACGCCAGTTCGTCGCGGACGCCAGCCACGAACTGCGCACCCCGCTGGCCGCGATCCGCGGGTACGCGGAGCTGAGCCGCCGCAGCCGGGAGCCCGTACCCGAGGAGATCGGTCACGTGCTGCGCCGGGTCGAGTCGGAGGCGCAGCGGATGACCACGCTGGTCGAGGACCTGCTGCTGCTGGCCCGCCTGGACGCGGGCCGCCCGCTGGCCCACGACCCGGTGGACCTGACCGCCCTGGTCGTCGACGCGGTCAGCGACGCGCACGCGGCCGGGCCCCGGCACGACTGGCGGCTGGAGGTGCCCGAGGAGCCGGTCACGGTGCTCGGCGACTCCGCCCGGCTGCACCAGGTGCTGGCCAACCTGCTCGCGAACGCCCGTACGCACACCCCCGAGGGCACCGCCGTGACCGTCGCGGTGAGCGCGACCACCGACGGCGCCGTGCTGCGGGTGACGGACAGCGGTCCGGGCATCCCGGCCGAGCTGCAGCCGCACATCTTCGAGCGGTTCGCCCGGGGCGACAGCTCCCGGTCGCGGGCCGCGGGCAGCACCGGGCTGGGCCTGTCGATCGTGCACGCGGTGGTGACCGCGCACGCCGGCACGGTGGCCGTACGCAGCGAGCCGGGCCGCACCGAGTTCACGGTCCGGCTGCCGCTGCTGCAGGTGGCCGACCAGCAGTACGCCGCCCAGGCCCCCCGCTGACGACGGCACCGGCTATGCTGTCGGCGTGTCCCGTTGGTATTCGTGGTTTACGAGGCCGGCTCCCGCCGGTGCCTCGGCCATGACCCCATGACCTGAGACACCACGCCAGAGCCGGCCGAGGCAGCGACCACGTCGCTGCCTTTTCGTTTGTGACGAGCATGCCGGCTCGCGCTCGGGGCGCCGGCCCCGCGAGCGCCCGGCGGAAGGAAGACTGTCGTGACCATCCCCGAGGTGCAGCGGGTCCGGGACCAGCGCATCGAACAGGTCGTGCCGCTGATGAGCCCGGCGCTGCTGCACCACGAGCTGCCGCTGGTCGCCGACCTGCACGACACCGTGCTGGACAGCCGCCGCCAGGTCGAGGACATCGTCGAGGGCCGTGACCAGCGCCTGCTGGTCGTCGTCGGCCCCTGCTCGGTGCACGACCCGGACGCCGCCCGGGAGTACGCGGACCGCCTGCGCCACGAGGCGGCCCGGCTCGCCGACGACCTGCTGATCGTCATGCGGGTGTACTTCGAGAAGCCCCGCTCCACGGTCGGCTGGAAGGGCCTGATCAACGACCCGGCGCTGGACGGCACCGGCGACGTCGGCACCGGCCTGCGGGTCGCCCGGTCGCTGCTGCTGGAGGTGGTCCGCCAGGGTCTGCCGGTGGCGGTGGAATTCCTCGACCCGATCACGCCGCAGTACATCGCGGACACGGTGGCCTGGGGTGCGATCGGCGCCCGTACGGTCGAGTCGCAGGTGCACCGCCAGCTCGCCTCGGGGCTGTCGATGCCGATCGGCATGAAGAACCGCCCCGACGGCAGCATCTCCACCGCGATCGACGCGATCAACGCCGCGGCGGTGCCGCACGTCTTCCCCGGCATCGACTACTCGGGCACCCCGGCGATCCTGCACACCCGCGGAAACCCGGACTGCCACCTGGTGCTGCGCGGCGGGGGTGGCAAGCCGAACTACGCGGCGGCGGACGTGGCCGCGGCGCTCGCGCTGCTGGCCAAGGCGGGGCTGCCAGAGCGGCTGGTCATCGACTGCTCGCACGGCAACAGCGGCAAGGACCACCTGCGCCAGCCGTTGGTCGTCGACGACGTGGCCGCGCAGATGGAGGCGGGGCAGCACGGCATCGCCGGGGTGATGCTGGAGAGCTTCCTCGTACCGGGGCGCCAGGACCTGGGCGGCGAGCTCACGTACGGGCAGTCGGTCACGGACGCGTGCATGGGGTGGGAGCCGACCGTGGCGGTCCTGGACCGCCTCGCCCAGGCGGCCGCCAAGCGCCGCACGCTCTGACGTACCCCGGCCCGGTGATCAAGGTCATCGCCGGGCCACTGCGGCCGGGCCGCCACCTCAGCGTGACGACAGCCGCACCACGGGTGGGCGCCTCAAGGTGAACGACTCCAGAAGAACGTCTGAGGAGTCGCATGAAGAAGACACTGGCCCGCCTGCCGATCGCGACCGGCGCGGTCGTGGCGGTGCTCGCGTCGGTGGCCGGTCCCGCAGCCGCGACCGTGGTGGTGCCGCCCACCGCCCGCTCCGGCAGGCTCGTGCAGGTCGGCCCGATCGCCGACCACGGGTTCCCGACCTGGTTCCGGGACAGCAACAACGTCCGGCTGGAGGCGTGCATCACGCCGGACGACCCGCTGTGCCCGGCGCCGCCCGGGTCGGTGCCGGACCCGGCCCGGCCGGTGTCGTTCCCGGACAACTTCCCGGACGAGTTCTTCTACCAGCTCGGCGGTGCGAACCTCACGCTGCCCGGCGGCGTGAAGGCCACGATCGGGCTCGACCTGGAAGGCGCGTTCGCCACCGGGCCGGTCATCCCCGGCGACCAGGTGACGTTCGGCCGGGTCCGGATCCGGTTCGACGCACCGGCCGGGGCCCGCTACCGCATCACCCACCCGTACGGGGTCGACGACGTGGTCGCCGACGCCAAGAAGGGGGTGAACGTGACCGAGGACATCGGCCTGAGTCCAGGCGTTTTCGCGCAGGCCCTGAACAGCCGCATCGGCCCGTTCCTGACCTGGGATCCCGCGGTGGCACCCGCCGCCCCGGCCGGGTACGTCGGTGACCCCGCCGTCAACCACCAGGTCGTCGGGAGCCCGTACGGCACGAACTTCGTGCGCATCGAACGGCTCGATTCCACCGGCGCGGTGCTCGGCCAGGTGGGCTACACCGACCTGTTCAGTGTGCAGGGCCGGTACGCGACCCACGCGGGCGTGGACGTCGACCAGGCCACGTACAGCCGGGATCCGGACGGGACCGGCATGGTCGAGGTGCACGCGAGCAGCGAGGCCGACCAGGACATCCAGGTCATCGGGGATCCCTCGGCCGGATACGGCACCACCTCGCTGCGAGGCACCGGCGGCCACTACTACGGGCGGCTGCCGTTCACCGGCACGCTGACGCCGGGTGCCGCGGTCGATGTGGTCAACCTGACCGACCAGCCGGTCGCGACCAAGCGGCACGCCCTGACCGACGTCGTGACCGTCTACCAGGTCGACTACGACGCCGACGCGCAGACCCTGCGGGTGTTGGCCGGTTCCAGCGACCGGATGGCGCCTCCCACGCTGTCGGTGGCCGGGCTGGGGCCGATCACGGACGCCCCGTTCACCGGTGTCGCCGTGCCGCCCGGCATCGTGACGGTCACCTCGTCCGCGGGTGGGTCCGCGTCGACGCCCCTGGCCGGTTCCGGCGGTGGTTTCCTGCCGAAACCGCCGACGGGTGCGGCGACGGCGGTCTCCCCCGCGCGGACCGGTCAGACGGTACGCCTCGACGCCACCGCCTCGGCCGGAGTGATCTCCGGTTTCACGTGGACCCAGACCGCCGGTCCGGCCGTCACGCTGGCGGATCCGAACCGTCCGGTCGCCACGTTCGTCCCGGCCGTGGGCGGCCTGTACACGTTCGCGGTGACGGTCACGGGTCCCGGCGGCGTCGCCGCTCCGGTGAGCGTGTCCGTCGGGGTCAGCGGGGCCACCGCGAACGCGGGCGCCGACCTGACCGTGATCCGTGGCCGTCCGGTCACGCTGAACGGTACGGCCTCCACCTCGGCCGCCACCTGGTCGTGGCGTCAGGTGTCCGGCCCGGCGGCGCGGTTGACCGGTACGGCGACCGGCCGCCCCGCCGTCACCTACCCGGCGCTGACGCTGCCCGCAGCACCCGGCGGACGCCCGTTCACGTACCGCAACGACCCGGTGGTGATGGAGCTGACGGTCCGGGACGCGTACGGCGCCGGCACGGACCGGGTGGTGCTGCGGCCGCGGGCCGAGACGCTGTCGGGGCTGACGGTCCGCTACCGCAAGGGGACGAAGCAGTGGCAGCTCTCGGGCCGCAGCAGCCTGCATGCGGGTCAGCGGGTCGTGGTGGTTCTGGGCAGCAGGCTGACCGGCCGGGTGATCGGGCGAGCGGTGACGGTGCGTAGTGACGGAACGTTCAGCCTGCGGGCCACCGGCCCGTCGTGCGGCTCGCTGCGTACGGTCAGCCTCGTCACGACCACCGGCGGCGTGCGTCTCGGAGTCCGGGTCACCGTGACCCGGTGAACGGGTGAGTGGCGGCCCGGTAGCAGGTCATCCGAAGAAGAACCGGCGGACCTCCGCGCGGCAGAGGTTGACCGAGATCCAGGCCGCCACCACGAACAGGATGATTGCCGCGACGCCCACGAACGGGCCGAACAGGATGGCACCGGCGACGATCGACAGCATGACCAGCTCCGCGACGACCGCGAAGTACCAGCCCAGCGGCCGGCCGAGGCGGAACATCCGGGCCGACAGCACGAGCAGGATCGTGGCGCCCACCAGCGCCACGTAGATCGCGAAGAACATGGCGCTGCGGGACTCGCCCAGAACACGGGACAAAAACGACATCATCATCGTGACGATCGACAGGACGATCAGCGTCAGATACAGCTGAAGCAGCAGCATTGCCCGGGTCTGCTCGACAAACCGCGGTAACTCCGGTCGGGTCATGGCGAGTGAATGTAGTGGAGCCGGAGCGTCCGCGGGGGGCACGGTCACGCGTACCGCCATCAGGGCGAACGGACTCACAGAGGCAAGGGCCAAGGAACGGCCGAGCATGTGGCGATGTGACTATCAAAGCAACACGACCGAGTAGAGTGTCGCTATGATAGCTACATCGAGTGCCGATGATTTACGCTAGCCCGCCTCTGACCAGCGAGGACTCGACAGTCCTCGCAGAGATCCACGAGATGCGGCGGCATCTGGCAAGCGTGCTTCGCGCACCCCGCCGTTGGCAGGGCGGTCTGCGCCGAACGATGCTCGCGCGCGCCATTCGAGGATCCAACAGCATCGAGGGCTACGTGGTCGCGGAGGACGACGCAGCCGCCGCACTCGACGACGAGGCGCCGCTGAGCGCCGACGACCGGACCTGGGCGGAGATCCGGGGATACCGGCAGGCCCTCGGCTATGTGCTGCAGATGGCCGGGGATCCCCATTTCACGATCGACACATCGGCGATCCGTGGGATGCACTTCATGATGCTCGCCCACGACCTGAGCAAGAGCCCCGGCCAGTACCGGAGCGGTCCGATCTTCGTCCACGACGAACGCCACGACGCCGTCGTGTACGAGGGGCCGGACGCCGGCCGCGTGCCCGCCCTCATGGCCGAACTGGCCGACACGCTGCAGGCGGACGCCGACGTCGACCCCCTGGTCCGCGGCGCAATGGCCCACCTGAACCTCGTGATGATCCATCCGTTCCGCAACGGAAACGGCCGGATGGCTCGCGCACTGCAGACCCTGACCATCTCGCGGCAGACGATCATCGAACCGGCCTTCTCCAGCATCGAGGAGTGGCTCGGACACAACACCGACGACTACTACCAGGTTCTCGCGATCACCGGCCAGGGCTCGTGGCGGCCCCGCGCGGACGCGGGGTTGTGGTCCGCGTTCAATCTCCGGGCCCATCACATGCAGGCGCAGACCGTGGCGCAGCGGGTGGAGGAGGCGTCCGAGATCTGGAGCGAACTCGACCGGCTCGTCGACGGGCACCACCTCCCCGACCGGGTGACCGGGATGCTCTACGAGGCGGTGCTCGGCTACCGGGTGCGCCGGTCCGGGTACATGCGGATGGCCGAGGTCGAGAAACACACCGCAACCCGGGATCTCGGCCGCCTCGCCGAACTCGGGCTGCTGCAGGCGCAGGGCGAGACCCGCGGCCGGTACTACACCGCGGGAGAAACGCTCCGCGGAATTCGTACGCAATGCCGTGAGCGCCGCCGGCCCATTGCCGACCCGTACCCCTGGATGCGGTCCCGGCTCGCCGCGGGCGGCCGGCCACGGCCCAGCGGCGGGGACGGACTCACAGGAGGCGCATAGGGAGGGCACAAGGGCGGGACAGCGGGCGGGCCGAGAGTCATCACGTACGCATCCGCTCATCCCGGAGGATTTCCGATGACCTCGACGTTGCCCGTTCCGCCGATGGCGGCCCCGGTGGAGTCCCCGCCGCCGCCCCCGACGGACCGTCACCGCTCCCGGTGGTCGGCGTTCCTGCGCGGACCCGCCACCGACCCGGCCTGGGCCCGGCCCACGCTGCTCGCCCTGCTCGCGGCCACCGCGGTGCTCTACCTGTGGGGCCTGGGCGCGTCCGGCTGGGGGAACGCGTTCTACTCCGCCGCGGCCCAGGCCGGCTCGGTGAGCTGGAAGGCGTTCTTCTACGGCTCCTCCGACGCGGCCAACTCGATCACGGTCGACAAGACGCCCGCCTCGCTGTGGGTCATGGCGCTGTCCGTACGCATGTTCGGCCTCAGCTCGTGGAGCCTGCTCGTCCCGCAGGCGCTGATGGGCGTCGCCACGGTCGGGCTGCTGTACGCCACGGTGCGCCGCTGGTTCGGCCCGGCCGCCGGGCTGATCGCCGGGGCGGTGTCGGCGCTGACCCCGGTGGCCGTGCTGATGTTCCGGTTCAACAACCCGGACGCGCTGCTCGTGCTGCTGATGGTGGCCGGGGCGTACGCGACCGTGCGGGCCATCGAGCGCGGCGCCACCAAGTGGCTCGTGCTGGCCGGCGTCCTGGTCGGCTTCGGCTTCCTCACCAAGATGCTGCAGGCGCTGCTGGTGGTGCCCGCGTACGCGCTGGCGTACCTGATCGCCGGGCCGCCGCGGCTGGGCAAGCGGATCGGGCAGCTCCTGCTGGCCGGGCTCGCGGTCGTCGTCTCGGCCGGGTGGTACATCGCGATCGTGGAGCTGGTGCCCGCCTCGATGCGCCCGTACATCGGTGGGTCGCAGAACAACAGCCTGCTGGAGCTGACGCTGGGCTACAACGGGCTGGGCCGGTTGAGCGGCAACGAGACCGGCAGTGTCGGCGGTGGCGGCGGGCCGGGCGGCGGCGGCTGGGGCGAGACCGGGCTGCTGCGCATGTTCGACGCCGACCAGGGTGGACAGATCTCCTGGCTGCTGCCCGCGGCGCTGATCGTGCTCGTCGCCGGGCTCGTGCTGACCGCCCGCGCGGCCCGGACGGACCAGCGGCGCGCCGGACTGGTCCTGTGGGGCGGCTGGCTGTTGGGCACGGGTCTGGTCTTCAGCATGATGCAGGGCATCTTCCACGCGTACTACACCGTCGCGCTGGCCCCGGCCGTGGGCGCGGTGGTGGGCATGGGCGCGGTCATGTTGTGGCGCGCCCGGCACCACGTGTTCGCGGCGGGGGCCCTGGCCGCGGCGGTCGCGGTGACCGCCTGGTGGTCGTACGTCCTGCTGGGCCGCAGCGCCGACTTCCTGCCCTGGCTGCGCTGGGTGGTGCTGGTCGCCGGGCTGGCCGCGGCGGCGGGTGTCTTCGGTGCGGCACTGCGGCTGCCCGCCCGGATCGCGGCGGTGAGCGCCGGGTTCGCGCTGGCGGCGGTGCTGGCCGGTCCGGCCGCGTACGCGGTGCAGACCGCCGGGCAGCCGCACACCGGTTCGATCCCGACGGCGGGACCGGCCGTGGCGGGTGGCGGCTTCGGCGGGCCGGGCGGCGCACGGCGCGCCGGGCGCGGCTTCCCGGGCGGCGGCTTCCCGGGCGGAGGCTTCCCCGGCGGCGGGTTCCCCGGCGGCGGCAACGGTCCCGGCGGGTTCGGTCCGGGTGGGTTCCCGGGCGGCTTCGGGCCAGGCAACTCCCAGGGCAACTCTCAGGGCGGGACCGCACCGGGGGGCACCGGCGGGTTCCCCGGCAACGGGACGGCCCCGCAGGGCGGGACCGCGACCACCCCCGGCGGCGGGACCACCTCTCCAGGCGGCACGACCGGCGGATTCCCGCGTGGCGGCATGCGCGGCGGCGGCCTGCTCGACGCGGCCAACGTCAGCGCCGAGATGAAGTCGCTGCTGGAGGCGAACGCCGACTCGTACACGTGGGTGGCGGCGGCGGTGGGCTCGCAGAGCGCGTCGGGTTACCAGCTGGCGACCGGCAAGCCGGTGATGCCGGTCGGCGGCTTCAACGGCAGCGACCCGTCGCCCACCCTGGCCCAGTTCCAGCAGTACGTCCGCGAAGGGAAGATCCACTACTTCATCGGCGGTGGCGGCTTCGGCGGCCCCGGTGCGCAGACGGCAGGCGCCGGCACAAACGGCGGGACCACGAACGGCGGGACCACGCCCGCCCGGGGTGCCGGGCAGAGCGGTGGCAGCCGCGCCAGTTCCGAGATCGCCCAGTGGGTGGCCGCGAACTACACCGCCCAGACCGTCGGCAACACCACCGTGTACGACCTGACCGCGCCGGCCACGGCCTCGTGACGACGCACCACACCGGCCCGCAGGCGGCTCCCGTTATCGGGGGCCGTCTGCGCGGCATGCCCGAAGTGGACGGCAGGGTCGACCTGGGCGGCCGGGTCGACCTGGGCGGCCAGTTCGACCCGGGCGGCCGGGTCGACCCGGGCGGCGGGTCGACCTGGGCGGCCGCGGGGACGTGGAAGGCGGGGTCGCAGCGGTGAGCACTCACAGGGCCGGCACAGCATCGGCACACTTGGGGCAAAGCACCGCCGCCGACCGTAGGGGCATGAGCCTTTCGACGACGCTTCCCTCCGCCGCGGCCCCCACCACGCCGCTGACCTCCCCCGTACTCGACGTGGTCGTCCCGGTCTTCAACGAGGAGATCGATCTGGAGCCGTCGGTGCGCCGCCTGCACGCGCACCTGGCCACCCAATTCCCCTACCGGTTCCGGATCACGATCGCGGACAACGCCAGCACCGACGCCACCGCGGACGTCGCCGCCCGGCTGGCCGCCGAACTGCCCGGCGTCGCCTCGGTACGGCTGGCCGAGAAGGGCCGCGGCCGCGCCCTCAAACACGTGTGGAGCGGGTCGGACGCCGCGGTGCTGGCGTACATGGACGTGGACCTGTCGACCGACCTGGCCGCGCTGCTGCCGCTGGTCGCGCCGCTCATCTCGGGTCACTCGGACCTGGCGATCGGGTCCCGGCTGTCGCCCGGTTCCCGGGTCGTACGCGGCGCCAAGCGCGAGTTCATCTCCCGCAGCTACAACCTGATCCTGCGCCGCACGCTGTCGGCCCGGTTCTCCGACGCCCAGTGCGGCTTCAAGGCGATCCGTGCGGACGTCGCCGCCCGGCTGCTGCCGCTGGTCGAGGACACCGGATGGTTCTTCGACACCGAGATGCTGGTGCTGGCCGAGCGGTCGGGGCTGCGTATCCACGAGGTGCCGGTGGACTGGGTGGACGACCCGGACAGCCGCGTCGACATCGTGGCGACCGCGGTCGCCGATCTCCACGGCATCGTCCGGCTGGCTCGCGGCCTGGCCTCCGGGCGCCTGCCCGTGGCGACGCTGCGCGAACAGCTCGGCCGTAATCCGCTGCCGGTCGCGGGTGTCCCGGCCGGGCTGACCGGTCAGCTGCTGCGGTTCGCCGGGGTCGGCATCGCGAGCACCCTGGCGTACCTGGTGCTGTATGCGCTGCTGCGGGTGGTGGTCGACCCGCAAGCGGCGAACCTCGTCGCGCTGCTGGCCACCGCGGTGGCCAATACGGCGGCGAACCGGCGGCTGACGTTCGGGGTCCGGGGCACCGACCGGGTGTGGCGGCAGCAGGCGCAGGGCCTGCTGGTTTTTGCGATCGGTCTCGGGCTGACCAGCGGCGCGCTGGCGATGCTGGGCACGGCCGACGGCGGGGCGTCACGGGTGGTCGAGCTGGCCGCGCTCGTGGTCGCGAACCTGGTGGCCACGGGCGTGCGGTTCCTGCTGATGCGCATCTGGGTGTTCCGCGCCGCGCGGGCGGAGGGCTAGGTGGACGGCGATCGCAGAGCGGTCAGGTGTACCGTACGGTCGCCTCGGGCACGGCCCGGGCTCGGGCCACGGCGGCCGCCTCCGCGTCCAGCTGCCGGCGAGCCGCGGCGTTCAGCCCACCGAACGGCGTGACGGTCAGCTCGACCCGTTTGGCCGCCAGCTTGGCCCGCCACACCCCGGCGATCTCACCGTCCAGCAGCACGGCCCCCGGATTGCCCAGCACCCGCCACACCTCCCGCTGCTGCTTGCGGTCGGGGACCAGCACGTCGCGGTCGCGCGCCTGCAGCAGGGCGTCCATCGGGGGCAGCAGCCGCACCCCGGGCGCGGGGGCGGCCTTGCGCAGCGCGGCCACCCGATCCTCCGGCAACCACACGGTACGGCCGTCCACCCGCACCTGGGCGAGGCCGTCCGGCCACACGGTACGCAGTTCGGCCGTGGTGCTGCCGAGGTACTTCGCCACCGCCGCGGGCGCGGCCGGGCCGAGCAGCCGCAGGTACGTGGTGATGAGCTCGCCGATCCCCGCATTGGCCGTGGGGCGAGCGGGGCCGCCCGGGATCGGCCCGAGCATGGCGTCGCGCCCGCGGGACTCGACCTGCACCCCGCCCGCGAGCCCCGCGTGCTGGAACACCGTCCCGGCGATGTGCCGGGCCCCGCAGGCCCGGCAGTCGTACGTGAGCGAGCGCGGCACCCGCGCGCTGACCTGGGTGCTGACCTCGCCGCGCGGCATCGTCTCCGTGAGCACCTCGCGGAACGCGTCCGCGGTGGCCACGAACGCGGCGAGGCCGAGCTTCATCCCCTCGGGAATCTGGCCGCTGGTGATCCGGGCGGTCGCGTCCGCGTCGCTGACCGGCCACAACTGGGCGACCAGGGCGGGCAGATCGGTACGCCGGTGCAGGTGCGGGGCACCGCGCGCGGCCCACACCAGGATGAGGCGGTCGTCGTCGAGCTTGGCGGTCGTGCGGGCGGCGAGCCCGACCCGTGCGGAGTCCGGCGTGTACTCCTGCACGCCGAGGTCGAGCACCGCGAGGTCGGCGGGACGCTTCCGGCCGCGGGTGGCCAGTCCGAGTGCTTCGACCCGGAACGCCATCACCTGGCCACGGTCCACGTCGAGCACGGCGGCCTCCCGCAGACGGGGCGCTCGCCGCGTTCGCCGAGCGCAGGGTTCAGGTGCGCCGACCGTAGCGCCGGGCGGCGACGTTGCGCAGGCGTTCCAGCCGACCCGGGCCGCGGGCGACGACGAGTTCCCACGTGTCGAGGCTGCTCGGGCCGTACGGGCCTTCCTGCAGGATCGGCGCCTCCCCGGTGAGCCGGTACCCGCACCGGCGGGCCACCGCGGTGCTGGAGATGTTGCCGGGGTCGATGCGCAGCAGCAGCCGGCGCAACTCCAGCGTCTCGTGCGCGTACCCGGACAGCAGGGTGAGCGCGCGGGTCGCGAGCCCGCGGCGGCGGTGGTGCGCCCCCACGAGGTATCCCAGCTCGGCCTCGCGCAGTCCGGCGTCCACGCCGAACAGCAGGACCTCCCCCAGCGCCGCGCTGCCGTCCGCGGTGATCGCGAGCTGGATCCGCTGCCCGTTGATCCGGCCCTGGTGGGCCCGCTTGAGGTATGCCTCCCCGGCCTCGGTGTCGAACGGGGACGGCATCGGTGTCCACCGTGCTACGTCCGCCTCGTCCAGCAGCGCCACGAGATCGTCCAGGTCCTCGGGCCGCCATTCACGCAGCGTGATGCCGTCGCCGGTCAGGGTGATCGGATGAGGCAGTCGGCCGGGGGTGGTCATGGCCCGATCCTGCCCGTAAAGGGCGGGTTCCGGCCAGTAGCGGTGACGCGGATCAGCGTGAATGAGCGCTCACGTTCATCCTTAGGCTGATCCGGGGCAGGGCAGGTCAGGACGCCGGGGTGTCGAACCCGGCCCGTGTCATCCGGCCCCAGGTCGCCTCCTTGCCCCGCCACGCCTGCCACGCGCCGCGGACCTGGAAGTAGGCCATGGCCTGGCGGTACCCGAGGCTCTCCAGGAACGCGGCGGCCAGTCCCTTGCCGATGTCGCTCCAGCGCGGATACCGGTGGAACGACATCTCCTCCAGCAACAGCGCGGCCATGCTGACCAGGATCCCGTAGCCGTAGGCCGCCAGCGCGAAGCGCCACGCGAAGTCGATGTTCACCGCGCCGAGCAGCAGGCCCAACGGAACCAGGACCAGCGCCACCGCCTCGACGAACGGCGCGAGCAGCTCGAAGAACACGTAGTACGGCAGCGCGAGGAGCCCGACCCGGCCGTACCGGGGATTGCCGATCATGGCGCGGTGGTTGCGCAGGACCTCGGCGAGGCCGCGGTGCCACCGGCGCCGCTGCCGCCCGAGCACCCGCATGGTGGAGGGCGCTTCGCTCCAGCAGACCGGCTCGGGTACGAACACCAGCTTGTAGTCCTCCTTGGCGGCGCGCAGCCGCCGGTGCAGCCGGACGACCACCTCGGCGTCCTCACCGACGGTGTCCAGCGCCATCCCGCCCACGCCGACCAGCAGGTCGCGGCGGAACACACCGAACGCGCCCGAGATCACGACCAGCCCGCCGATGCGCGACCATCCGGTACGGCCGGTCAGGAACGCCCGCAGGTATTCCACCACCTGGATGCGTACCAGCCACCGGCGTGGCATCCGCACCTCCACGACGCGGCCTCCCACGATTTTGCAGTCGTTGGCGATGCGAACGACACCACCGGCCCCGGCAACGCGTAGCGGGTCGTCGGCGAACGGCTTGACCGCCGCCAGCAACGCGTCGTGGTCGAGCACGGAGTCGGCGTCGATCATGCACACGAGGTCGTTTCCGGCGAGGTTGATGCCGACGTTCAGGGAGTCGGCCTTGCCGCCGTTCTCCTTGCGTGCCACGACCAGGGTGTCGGGTTCGGAGCGGGCGACGTGCACGGAGCGGACGGCACCCCGGTGCGGCACGTCGCCGGCCACCACGTACGGCAGCTCGACGAGGTCGAACTGCTCACGCAGCCGTTCGAAGGTGTCGTCCGTCGACCCGTCGTCGATCACCACCACCTGGAACCGCGGGTAGCGCAGGGCGAGCAGCGCCTGGATCGCGGGGACGATGACCGGGCCCTCGTTGTGCGCGGGGACGAGCAGCGACACCGACGGGGTCAGCGGGTTCCGGAACAGGTCGTCCGTCCCGGCGACCGGGGCGCGCCGCAGGGACTGTGCGAACTCGACCGCCGCCAGCCCGATCAGCGCGAGATAGCTCGTATTGATCAGGATGAAGTAGCCGAAGATCAGGTGGTCCGCGAAGTCGACCGCGGCCCGCAGCCACGCGCTGTCCACGCCGGTCCCCTACTCGAACCCGGGTCGCTTCACCGGGTGGGGCCGGTTCGGACCGGCGGCGCGGCCGGTGCCGGGGCGGCGGCCGGTGCCGGCGTGACGGGCCGTCCCGCCGGGGCGCTCAGCGCGGCCAGCGCGAGTGCCTGCCGGGCGTGGGCGGCCGGCATCGAGATCGGCTCGCTGCCGATCCCGACGACGCCGCCGGCAGATCCGGGTACGCCCGTTTCCACCTGCTGTCGCTCTGCGTGGCGCCCGGGACGGTCGTCGGCGACCGCGGTCAGGTGGGCGATGCCGGCCGGGCCGACCCGGCGCAGCGCCTGGGCGGCCTCGTGGGCGACCGGGTACGACGGATCGTCGAGCAAACCGGCCAGCGCGTCGCTCGCGGACGCCGCGCCGATGTCGCCGAGCGCCCGGGCGGCGGCGGCGCGCAGCTGGTCCGTATTCCCGAGCTCGGTGACCTCCAGCAGCGGCGCCACCGCGGACCGGCCGCCGAGCCGGCCGAGCGCGCGTACCGCCGCCAGCCGGACGTCGGGGTCCTGCTCGTCGTGCAGCAGCTCGGTGATCCCGGGAACGGACCGGGTCGCCCCGATCAGTCCCAGCGCGTCCAGCGCGGTGGTGCGGATCAGCGGCTCACGGTCGCGCAGCGCGGCGTCCAGCGCGGGCACCGCGCCCGTACCGATCCGGGCGAGGGCGTGCGCGACGAGGTGGGCGGGCACCGGCCGGGTGAGGGAGGCCAGCAGCGGGCTGGCCGCCGCGGGTTCACCGATGGCGCCGAGCGCGCGGGCGGCCACCACCCGTACGTCGGGTTGGCGGTCCGCGAGCAGCCCGCAGATCTCCGGCACCGCGTGCAGGCGGCGCAGGTGGCCCAGGATCTCGGCGGCGCGGGCCCGGCGCACCGGGTCACGGCTGGTGAGCTGCGCCAGCGCCCGGTCTCCGACGCCGCGCTGCTCGAACACGTCGGCGAGAGCCCGATGGGCGTCCCCGCGTACTTTGCCGAGTAGTTCGACGGCGGCCGGCTCGACGGCCTGCCAGGCGCGCGGCGGGATCGCCAGCAGTTCGTCGGTGCCGCTCTCCCCGCTGTCCGCGACGAACGCGAGCAGCGCCCGGCGGGGGGCCGCTGCCAGCCGGTCCCGGCGGCGCTGCCGCATCTTGCGGATCACGCGAATCAACGCGGCGGCGATGATGAGGACCGCGATGGCTCCGGCAAGTACGAGGATGGCGACGGTCACGGCGTTTTGCATTATGGGCGATGATATCCGCGCTTATCGCAGTTCATGGTTGGTTCAGGATTCCTCCGCGGCGGCCGGTTCCCCGGGCAGCCGTACGGTGATCGTGGTCCCCTGCCCCTCGCGCGTGTCGACCCCGATCGTGCCGCCGTGCCGGTCGACGATCGCGGCGACGATCGGCAGCCCGAGGCCCGTGCCGGCGATCTCCCGCTTGGTGGCGTTGCTGGCCCGGAAGAACCGGGTGAACAGATGGGGCACCTCGTCGGCGGGGATGCCGATGCCGGTGTCCCGCACGGTGATCACGACGTCGGGGCCGTCCGCGCGGCCGCTGACCGTGACGGTCCCGCCGTCCGGCGTGAACTTGACCGCGTTGGACGTCAGGTTCATCAACACCCGATCCAGCTGGTCGCGGTCCGCGCGCACCCGCAGCGGCCCGGCTGCCTCGCACACCACGGTCACGCCGGCCTTCGCGGCCGCCGGTTCGAACGCCTGGCGCATGGCGGCCACCAGCTCGGCGACGTCGACCGACACGGTGTTGAGCGTGAACGTGCCCGACTCCACCCGCGAGACGATCAGCAGATCCTCGATCAACGCCCGCAGCCGCTCCGAATTGCGCTCGATCACCCGCAGCATCCGCTCCTGGGCCCCGTTGAGCGGACCGGCGTCCTGATCCAGGAGCACCTCCAGGTAGCCGGCGACGCTCGTCAGCGGGGTGCGCAGCTCGTGCGAGACAGTGGACAGGAACTCGGTCTTGGCGGCGTCGACCTCTTGGAGCTGGGTCACCAGCCGGTGCTCCCGCTCGAACAGCCGTGCCTGCGTCAGCGCCCGGCTCAATGCGCCCGCGACCATCGTCACGAGCTGCACATCGAACGGCACGAACGCGGGCCGGCCGTCGCGCCGCACCACCGTGACGTGGCCCGCCGGGACGACATCCTCGCCGAACGCCACCGTGATCACGGGTCCCGCCCCGGCGGCCCGCAGCGCGGCCCGTTCCGCCTCCGGTGGGATGTCGCCGGTGTCCGGGACGGTGGCCGCGACGAACGCCCGGCCGTCCGGCAGCGCCCAGTCCACCGGCGTCCGGGCGAGCGCGGCGGGATCGCCCACCGCGTCCGGCGCGCTCCAGACCTCCGCGACCGGCTCCCCGCCCTCGTCGGCCTCCCGCATGATCACGACGTGGTCCGCGTCCAGCAGGTCGCCCAGTCCCTGCGCGGCGGTGGCCACGGCCCGTGTGCGGGACATGTGCTCACGGATCGCCACGCCAAGCCCCTGGGACTCCCCCAGCATCCGGCGTTCCTCGAACTCCTGGCCGGCCGCCTTGTTGACCGCCGCCGCGACCGCCATGATCTCCACCGGCGCCCCGGTGAACGTGACCCGCGCCTCGTCGTGACCGCGACTCAGCTCACCGATTGCGCTTGCCACCTGGCCGAGCGGGATGGTGATGCGCCGAGTGACCACCGTCCCGATCACGGCGACCACCAGCATGCCGAGCAGCGTCAGCACGGACAGACCGACCAGCGCACCCACGTTGAGCCTGTTGACGGTCCGGAACAGCAGCGCCGCCCGCTCCGACAGGCGGCTGTCGATCGCCTGGCTGGACGCGATCACCTGCGCGTAACGGACCTGCGTCGCCGCCACCGCACCGCCCGAGGGCTGCGCCCCCGGCGGCGCCACCATCTGCAGATCCGTCAGCGCCCACCAGTCCGCGCCGTTCTGCTGCAGGTCCTCCACGTACGGGGCATCCCGCGGGGCGGCGCTCTGCGCCAGCCGGGCGGTCGCGCTCACATAGGCGCTCTTCGCGAGCTGGTACTCGAAGCGGTACGGCTCCTCGCCGGTGAGCTGGTATCCGTACAGTGCCAGCGCGGCGCGGGCGAGGGCCGCGCGCACCTCCTGATTCACCGACCGCGTCCGGACCGCATCGGCAAGCTGCAGATTCACCGCACGGTAGGCGGGTCCGGCCGCGACCACGCCGACCGTCCCGCCGATCACGATCACCCCGACCAGGGCGACGAAAGCTCTCTTCAGCAGCCCGGCCACCGTGACCGGACGCCCCCGGCGCCGGCGCAGCGCCGGCACCCTCACGTCTGTGCCCTGCTCAGCATCGTCTGAACGCGGGACACCAGCTCTCTCGGACTGAACGGTTTCGTGACGTAGTCGTCCGCCCCGGCCGCGAAGCCGTGCTCGACGTCCTGCTCCTGCGCCCGCGCGGTGAGCATGAGCACCATCGTGTCGGCGATGTCCGGATCAGCGCGGATCATGCGGCACACGTCGATGCCGGACAGCCCCGGCATGGAGATGTCGAGAATCGCCAGGGTCGGGTGCCGCTCCCGGACCGCCGCCAGGGCGGCCGAGCCGTCATCCGCGGTGATCGCCTCCACGCCGAGCTGTTCCAGTTTGAACGTGACCAGATCGCGGATGTCAGCGTCGTCGTCCGCCACCAGCACCAGAGTCATCACACCTCACCAACCTCGTCACCTCGCTGGACCCATGAACGGGTCATGACCGTGGAGGTCGCAGGCCGGTCCATCCCGTGGCATCGGCCGTCCGGGATGGGTCCGTGCGGAGATCGGACCAGCGAGGCGGCGCCCCCGCCAGGATACGGGCGACATCACCTGGTTGCTGCCGGTTTCACCCGAATGCCGCCGCGTCGGCGACGACCTCACCGCGCCCGGGAGCTACCACGTCGCGTGGAAATCTGCGAATGCCGCCGCGTCCTCACCGGTCAAACGATGTGTGCCAGGCGGCCGGCCAGCGCGGTCACGACGCCGCCTGGTACTCACCGGCCCTTCGAGGCAGGCGCTCCACCGGGGTCCACTTCGGACTGCGGCTGAGCGTACGGAGACGGTGATCGCCGGCCGGGACACACCTTCGGGCGAGGACAACGACACCGAACGCGACCGCAGCGGCCAGATACCCTGCGACGAGCGCGCCGACACCGGCGGCGAGTGGCGGCAGCAGCATCGCGACGACGGCACTGACGGCCGCCACGATCGAGCGTTCCCGGCGCCCGCGCGCGGTCACGGCCAGCGGCAACACAGCCCAGAGCAGGTACCAGGGCTGCACGACGGGACCGCACACCAGGGCGGCCACGAAGATCAGACCGAGTGCCCGCAACGGATGGGCCCGCCCGCGATGGACGGCTGCCAGCAGTCGTACCACGACCGGGACACAGATCGCGACGCCGACGAGGTTGCCGATGGTGACGGCGGTGGCCGTGACATGCGCGCCGACCAGCGCACCGATCAGCAGGCCGATCGCGGTGGTGGGCGCCATCCAGCTGTAGACGGTCGCGCTGCTGCGTACCGCGGTGAGCCAGCCGAACCCGGCGACCGCGGACAGCAGCGCCGTACCGGCCACGGCACCTGCGAGCAGGACCAGGGCCGGGCGGACGTGTCGGCGGGCGATCGCCACGGCCAGGCAGCACACCGCCACGGCCGCCACGATCTTGATGTTGGCGGCGATCGTCAGCAGCGCCGCCCCGGCTGCGAACCGCCCCCATCCGTGCGTCTTCGCCCGAGCCGCCAGCCCGGCCGGCCACAGCCCGGTGTCTGTTCCGAGCAGGGCAGTGGCGGCGCGGCCCCGCGCCGGCGCCGCCGATCCGCACGACAGGCCGTGCGCCGGCGACACGCCCGGGCCGCGCCGCGCAGGCCCGGCGCCTCGTGCGAGCTCCGGAACCATCCGGTCCCGGCCGGCGAGGGCGAGTTCCAGGCCGGTGAGCATCAACCCCAGCATGATCGCGTCGTTGTGCGCTCCAGCCACGAGATGCCAGAGGACCAGCGGGTTGAGCAGGCCCAGCCACAGGGCCACGGTCGGGGACGTGCCCACCCGCCGCGCGAGTCGCGGCAACGCCCAGGCGATCAGCACGACACCGGCGACGGCGATCAGCCGGTAGAGCAGGACACTCGCGGCCAGCCGTTCGCCGGCGACCATGGCCACCGCCCGGGAGATCGTGAGCCACGCCGGACCGTACGGTGCCGGGGTGTCGACCCAGTAGTGGCTGACGTGCTGCGTGACCGCGGAGGCCGAGCCGAGAGCCCGCGCAGGCCCGAGCCGGTACGGATCGAGGCCACCCGCCGCGGTCAGCCCCTGCGCGAGGTAACTCCAGACGTCGCCGCTGAACAACGGCCGGGCCACCGCGAGCGGGAGGGCCCAGGCGGCGGCCAGGCCGTACATGTGGGTCTCGGTCAGGGCCGTGAGTTGGCGACGCACGGTGAGCCAGGCGAGCACCAGGCCACCCATGGCGACAAGGCTGACCGCGACCACGAAGGCCGTCGGGGCGAGCAGGCCCGAGGTGGCCACCGTGAGAGCCGCCGCGGCGACGGTGCCTGCGGCGGCGGGACGCCGCCACGGGGTGCCGCCGATCCGGGTACGGGTCACCGGGCGGGCGGCGTGATGCAGGGCGGCGGTCATTTATACCCTCCATGTATACACACTGTTCATAGGCCGCTCCGATCATGGCTGCCGATCGACCGGCGCACCTCTCTCCGAGGACCGGCGCGGGGTGGCCGACCGGCGGACCCCGGCGCCGCCACGCATCTGCCATTCGGCCGAGTGCACCACCTCTGACCTGCGGTTTTATCGTCGACTACGCGGTAGACACCGAGTGTGTACACGGCGTGTATAGTGGCCCGCATGTCGGTCGGCTTCGCCCTGCTGGGCCTCCTGGAATCCGGTCCCCGCCACGGTTACGACCTGAAGCGGACCTACGACGAGCGCTTCGGCCACGGCCGGGCCCTGCACTACGGCCAGGTGTACTCGACCCTGGCGCGGCTGCTGAAAAGCGGGCTGGTGGCGGTCGAGTCCGAGCCCGGCGACGGGCCGGATCGCAAGCGCTACGCGATCACCGAGGCCGGGGTCACCGACGTGGCGAGCTGGCTGACCCGGCCGGAAAAGCCGGAGCCCTACCTGCAGACCACGCTCTACACCAAGGTCATCCTGGCGCTGCTCACCGGGCGCGACGCCGACGACCTGCTCGACGTCCAGCGGCGTGAGCATCTACGGCTGATGCGCGAGCTCACTCAGCGCAAAACCACCGGCGACCTGGCCGACCAGCTCATCTGCGACCACGCCCTGTTCCACCTGGAGGCCGACCTGCGCTGGCTGGAGCTGACCGCCGCGCGACTCGACCGGCTCTCCGACCAGGTTCGGCAACCGGTCCCCTGACCGGCGGCCGATCAGCCCGTCCCGACCCGCCCCGCGATCTTCCCCTTCCCCCCGAGGAGACGACTCATGGCCGGCCGCACCAGCGAGCCCCTGCTGACCGGTGAGGATCTGACGCTCAGCTTCGGCCCGACCCCGGCGCTGGATTCCGCGTCGATCAGCGTCCGCGCCGGTGAAGTGCTGGCGTTGATGGGGCCATCGGGCTCCGGAAAGTCCACATTGCTGCATTGTCTGGCCGGGATTCTCGCCCCGGATTCGGGCCGGGTCACGTTCGACGGGCGCGACCTGTCGACAATGTCGGATTCCGAGCGCAGCGCTTTGCGGCGCAGCGAGTTCGGGTTCGTCTTCCAGTTCGGGCAGCTCGTGCCAGAGCTGACCTGCCTGGAGAATGTGGCGCTGCCACTGCGGCTGACCGGGGTGCGGCGCCGCGCGGCGCACCGGGCCGCAGCCGAGTGGCTCGAACGGCTGGAGGTCGCCGACGTCGCCGACAAGCGGCCCGGGCAGGCGTCCGGTGGGCAGGGGCAGCGGGTCGCCGTGGCCCGGGCCCTGGTCACCCGGCCCCGCGTCATCTTCGCCGACGAGCCCACCGGCGCGCTGGACTCGCTGAACGGCGAACGCGTGATGCAGCTGTTCATCGCCGCCGCTCGCGACACCGGAGCCGCGGTCGTCCTGGTCACCCACGAGGCACGCGTCGCCGCGTATTCCGACGTCGAAGCGGTCGTCCGCGACGGCAGGGTCCGCACGCAGGAGTTCGCCCGATGACGGCCGGTGCGCCGGAGCGACCGCGGCCGATCGGGCGCGCGGGCTGGGTCAGCGACCTGGCCCTGGGCATGCGGATGAGTGTGGCCGGTGGCCGGTCCGGCTGGGCCCAGCTGGCCATGATCTCGCTGGGGGTCGGCCTCGGGGTGGCGATGCTGCTCATCGCCACGACCATCCCGACCGTGATCGCAGCGCGTGACCAGCGGGTCAACGCCCGCGCCGAGGAGTCCGGGCAGGAACTGCAGCGCGGGGCCGACACGACGCTGGTCGCCCGCGCGGACACCCAATTCGGCGACCGCTCGATCTATGGACGGCTGCTGCAACCCGAGGGGGACCGCGCGCCGCTGCCACCCGGGGTGACCCGGCGTCCCGGCCCGGGCGACATGGTCGTCTCCCCGGCACTCGCCACGTTGCTGGCCTCGCGGGACGGCGCTGTGCTGCGCGATCGGTGGGATGCCCGGGTGGTCGGCGAGATCGGGCCGTCCGGCTTGGCCGGCCCCGCCGAGTACGCGTTCTATCTGGGCACCGACCGGCTGGACGGCGACACCGGTACGCGGGTGCGATCGTTCGGCCGTTCAGACGCCGAGCAGGGGTTGCCGCCGGTGTTGCTGCTGCTCGGTTCCGTCGCGTTGGTGGTGCTGCTGTTGCCGGTCGCCATCTTCGTGACGACCGCCGTGCGGTTCGGCAGTGAAGCCCGCGACCGGCGCCTCGCCGCGCTACGCCTCGTCGGAGCGGACGCCGCGACGACCAGCCGGATAGCCGCCGGGGAGACCCTGGCCGGAGCGATCGCCGGGCTGCTGATCGGCGGGGCGCTCTTCGCTGCGTCCGCACTGCTTGCGAGCGGGCTCGTCCCGGCGAGCATGAGCTTCTTCGACACCGACGTACGGCCCGTCCCGGCGCTGTTGGTGCTGGTCGCCGTGCTCGTGCCCGTGGCGACCGTGGTGGTGACACTGTCCGCGCTGCGACGGGTGGTGGTCGAGCCGCTGGGTGTCGTGCGCCGCAGCGGTGAGCAGCACCGGCGGCTGTGGTGGCGACTCGTCCTCCCGACTTCCGGGCTGGTGTTGCTCTGGCCGCTGTACGGCGGATTCTCCACCGGTTCGGACAGCGCCGCGTATCAGCTGATCGCGGGACTGGCCGCGCTCCTGACCGGTCTGGCCCTGCTGCTGCCCTGGCTGGTCGAAGCCACGGTGCTGCGCCTCGGCACCGGCGGGGTCTCCTGGCAGCTGGCGGTGCGTCGGCTGCAGCTCGACAACGGCACCGCGGTGCGGGCGGTGTCCGGCATCGCCGTGTCGGTCGCCGGCGCGATCGCGCTGCAAGGCCTGTTCGCCGCCGTGCAAGCCCAGTACGCGCAGGAGAACCACGGCGGCGCCGAACAGTTCCAGATCGCGGTGCTCACCCACGACGCGGAGGACGCGGACGACTGGGTCACGACGCTGCGGCACCTCGCAGGTGTCCGCGCGGTCGAGCCACTGGCTTTCACGACCGCCGTCCCGGCCGGATCCGCCACGGGCGAAGGTCCCGAGACCACGGTGCGCGTCGGCGACTGCACGGTGCTGCGCCAGTTCGGCCGCTTCGGCGGCTGCACCGACGGGGACACGTTCCTGGTGGGCGCCGGGCTGCCCCAGCCCGGGACCACGCTCACCCTCGGGGAGAGCTCCCGGCCCGGCGCCGCGGCGACCTCGCGGTGGACGGTGCCGGCCGCCGCCCGCACCGTTCCCGCCGTCGACGAGAACGACCCGTTCTCCGGGGGGACGATCCTGGCGACGCCGGGGGCCATCCGGGGCAGCCTGCCCGCGCAGCGGACCGTCGACGTCTACGCCGGGCTGGATCCGGCCGCGCCCGACGCGCTCGAACTGCTGCGCAACGCCGCCGCTCACCGCGACCCGACGGCCATCGTCATGCAGTTGGAGAACCGCCCGCTGGAGTCGACCCTCGCGACCATCCGGCAGGCCCTGCTCGCGGGTGCCGTGGCGCTGCTGGTCCTGATCGGCGCGAGCATGCTGGTCAACGTGGCCGAGCAGCTACGCGAGAGGCGCCGGCTGCTGGCCGTACTGGCCGCCTTCGGCACCTCGCGGTCGACCCTGATCGGTTCGGTGTTCTTCCAGGTCGCGATCCCGGTGCTGCTCGGCATGGCACTGGCCATCGGTGCCGGCACCGGGCTCAGTGCGATATTGCAGACGGCGGTCACCTCGCGGGTGCACTTCGACTGGCTCGGCATTGCCGTCACGTCGGCGGCCGCCGCGCTCGTCGTCGTGCTGACCACCATGGCCAGCATGCCGCTGCACCGTCGGCTCACCCGTCCCGGCCTGCTGCGCTCCGAATAGCAGCTGTAGGAGCAGACGTCAGTCCCGCGGAAGGGTGCGATGGAATCGGCGGTAGTTGTCGAACGTCGCCACGACCTCGAAGCCAAGCCGCTCCAGCAACGCATCGCTGCGTACGTTGCCATGGGTCACCCCGGCGAAGACGTCGGTGCCGTGCAGCTCCGTGCCCGCGTAGTCCAGCAGTGCGGCGACGGCGCTGGTGGCCAGTCCACGGCCGGTGGCGTCCTCGCTGAGCCAGTAGCCCAAGCCGTACTTGGGTGGGTCCACGGGCACGAGATCCACCCGGCCGACGAGTTCACCATCGAGGAAGACGCCGAAGCGGACCGGCGCCGTGACCGGCTCGGCGAACAATTCGGCGAACTCCTCGGCCCCGGCGGCCACCTCTTCCTGGTAGTCGCCCAGCTTGGTCAGGTGGGCGACGTTGCGCTGGACGAGCTCGTGATAACCGGCCGCGTCCTCGCGGTGAAGCTCCCGCAATTGCAGACCCGGGACCGCCGTGGGCAGTATCTTGGCCACCCCGAACTCCCTTCGACTCCGGCGCGCGCCGGCCGATGATCCACGCCGCGAACAGCCCACCAACGTCATGACGGGGGGCATGAGGAAGAGGTTATGGGGCGGGCCCGTGACACGCTGCCACATTCGGTAACCGGTGGCTCGGGATTGGTGGCCCAGGCGCGATTCGAACGCGCGACACCCGCTTTAGGAGAGCGGTGCTCTATCCCCTGAGCTACTGGGCCCTCGGGTGAGGGTACCAGCACGGGATCGGCCCCCTCATCGAGCACAGTCGGCGGGCCGGCCATCGACGGAGCGTATCGGCGGCCCGGGAATCATCCCTTTGCCCGGCGGAGATCATCCGTTCGGCCCTCGACAGCATCCACGACCTGTTGCTTGGCTCGGGGGTCCTGCCCGGTTCGAGAAAGGCTCACATGCGCATCCTGGCGCCGACGCGTCGCAAGCTCCTGGTCCGCGCGGTGTTCGGGGTGGCGGCCGTGCTGCTGTCGACGACCCTCGCCCGGGCGGACGCCACGACCACGACGAGCTGGAGCACTGTTCAGCCGGGCACGTTCGTCGGAGAGGCGTTCGACGCCTGCACCGCACCTCCGGACGCGTCGATGGCGGCGTGGAAGTCCGCGTCGCCGTACAAGGCGGTGGGGATCTACATCGGCGGAGTCAACCGGGGCTGCACCCAGGCCAACCTGACCGCGACGTGGGTCCGGACCCAGGTCAGTGCCGGATGGCACCTGCTCCCCCTGTACGTCGGTCCGCAGGCGTCCTGCACCGGGGCGAAGAACAAGAAGAGCCTGATCGACAACGGCCAGGCCGCGACGCAGGGCGCCGCGACAGCCCGGGACGCTGCGGGCCAGGCCCGCACGTTGGGTCTTGCCGCCCAGAGCGTGGTGATCTACGACATGGAGGCGTACGCGACCAACGACGCCGACTGCCGTCGCGGGGTCCTCGCGTTCATGAGCGCCTGGACCGCCACGCTGCACGACCTCGGCTACCTGTCCGGCTTCTACAGCAGCGTGGGCTCCGGTGGCGCCGACCAGATCGCCAACTACACGGCCCCCGGGTACGTCCGCCCGGACTACATCGACTTCGCCCGGTGGGACCAGGTGTCGACTGTCTCCGACCCGGCGATTCCCGCCGCGTTGTGGTCGCCGCACCGGCGGATGAAGCAGTACCGCGGCGGGCACACCGAAACATACGGCGACGTCACGATCAACATCGACAACAACTACGTCGACTTCGCGCCGCTGCCCTCCGCGACGTTCGCCGACTTCAACCGCAACGGCTGGTCCGACGTACTGGCCCGCACCGCCAGCACCGGCAACCTGTTCCTCTACCCCGGCAACGGCACATACGTCGACAACAACGCCCGCCGCCAGCTCAACGGCGGGTGGAAGGCGTACAACGCGATCGTGCGGATCGGCGACCTCAACCGCGACGGGTACGAGGACCTCGTGGCCCGCCGGAGTTCCGACGGCTACCTGTTCCTGTTCCCCGGCAACGCGACGGGCGGTGTGGGCGCGGCCAAGCTGATCTCCAAGAGTTTCGGGAAGATGCGCGAGATCACCGCGATCGGCGACCTGAACCGGGACGGCTACCCCGACCTGATCGCGGCGCAGACCAGTAACCACAACCTGTACCTGTATCCGGGCGCCAAGGGCTCGAATCTGGGCACCCGCAAGGTGATCGGCAACGGTGGCTGGCACACCATGTCGGAACTGGCCGGGGTCGGTGACTTCAACCGGGACGGCTACCCCGACCTGATGACCCGGGTCACCTCGACCGGCGACCTTTATCTGTGCCGGGGCGTCAAGGGTGGGCTGGCCAAGAAGACGCGCGTGGGCACGGGCTTCCAGGCGTACCGGGATCTGGTCGGCGTCGGCGACTTCGACCGCGACGGGTTCACCGACCTGGCGGCGGTGCAGAAGTCCACCAACGACCTGGTGCTGTTCGCGGGCACGGGAACCGGGTTGCGCCCGGCTGCCCGGTTGGCCACCGGATTCGGCGGCCGTTCCCCCCTGCTCTGATCGCCACCCGGGCGGGTGACCGCCCCCACGGGGTCAGTCGGCGCGCCGGGGGGTCGTGGCTCCCGCGCTGCCGAAGAGCGCGGCCACGACGTCGGCCGCATCCGGCCGTGCGGCCACGGTGAACCGCACCCCCGGCGGCCCGACGGTGATGCCGAACGTGAAGAACGAACAGCACGCGTACTCGGCCGCCGCGAGCCGGGCCAGCTCCACGGTCACGGCCGGGTCGTACGCGAAGGTCAGCGTGACCCCGCCGGCAGCAGGTTCCCGCCCGGTGGCGGTGGCGAGGACGGCCTGCCATTCGCCGACCCGCGCGTGCATCGCCTCGGCGCCGCCGGCGATGGTGCACACCAGGTCCGAGTCGCCGGTCAGTGCGGCGCGGCTCGCCGGGATCCGGGGCGTGATCTCAGCGGCGCCGACCGTCGCGCACGGGCACGCCTCGTCACATGCGCCCTGTCCCGGCGGCTCGGCCGCCCGAGGAAGGGCTGCCTGCGGCTCGACCAGAGAGGGAGCTTGGGTCTCGGCCAGCCGGTGCGCGGCCGCCTGCAGCCGCGCCACCTGCGCGGTCAGCTCCGTGACCGCCCGTTGCTGGTCCGCCGTCGAGGCCGCGTCCCCGGGACCGTTGCCGCCCGCCCGGGCGGCGTGCTCGATCTGTTCCACCACGCGCAGCTCGGCGGCGGCCAGCAGCCCGTCGACAATGTGCGCCGTCCGGCGCCGCACGGCGGCACAGTCCCCGCGCTCGGCGAGCGCCTCCAGCTCGGCCAGCTCGGCCCCGCCGATGCCCAGCCGCGTGGCCCCGGCCACGAGCCGGGCCCGCACGTCGCCGGCTGAGCCACGGGCGTGCTCGGTGTCCGTCGCCGGCGCACTCTCCGGGCCGGTGAGGCAGCACCGGCAGCCCCCGACCTGCCTGTCATCCGCCACGGTTTCCCACCCGGCATCGGCCTCACGCACCGTCATGCATCGACGGTAAGGCCGTACCTGGGTACCGGATTCAAGGCCGCGTCGGAACCGGCGAGGAAGGGACGAGCCAGCAGCCCGCCCACGCTGCGGGGATGCATGACCGCCACCACGAGTACGGTCACCGCGGCCACGCCGAAGCCGGGGCCGAGCAGGGTCAGCAGCACCGCGGCGGCGACCGCCGTGCCCAACCCCAGACCGAAGACCGCGAGCAGCACGAGCCCGGCGATCCGCGCCGGCCCCGGACCCGGCACGCCCACGGTACGCAGGCCGCGCGCCCACCAGCTCGCCTTCATCCACACCAGCAGCGGTACGAGGACGACGCCCATGGCGTACAGGGTCAGTGCCACGTCGCTGGAGAGGAACCCCACCGGATCGAATCTGCCGGATTGCCAGTCCTCCGTCGTCGCGGCGAAGAACCGGCGGTATCCCGTGCCGTCCCAGCCGTACGCAAGAACGAAGAACATCGCGAGATAGCCGAGCGGCATCTGCAGCCAGGCCAGGTAGTGGTGGCCGCGCCGCCACAGCGTCTGGGCGACGACGTAGCCGAGCACCCCCTGGGTGATGTTGGTGATCGCGAACGCGGCAACCAGCCAGCCGGGCAGGTCGGTGTGCGTGTCCGCCGCGTGCATCGTCTCCCAGCCGGGGAAGCTCCACAGCAGCCAGATCCCGCTGGGCGCGAACACGCAGCCGAGGAACAGCACGGTGGCGGTGAGCCGACGGTCGGTCAGCAGTTCGCGGGTGGGTTCCCGCAGCGTCTCGCGGGCGGCGGCGGCACCGCACCCGGCACCGATGGCGTATGACCAGAACACGTCGACCTGGACCATGACGGTTTCCTCTCAGGGGGTGGGGGCGGCGAGGCCGTCGAACATCAGGGTCACGACGGCCCGGATCCAGGCGTCGCGCAGTGCGAGCGCGGCGGGGTCACGGGCCACCTGGGCGGCACCCTCGAACACCATGCCGTTGACCACCCGCGCGGTGACCTCGACGTCGAGGTCGGCGCGGAGGAAACCGCGGTCCACCCCGTTTCTCAGGTACGCGGCGGTGAAGTCGGCGAAGCGCTCGAGCGCTTCCCGGTGCCGCCCGCGCAGGTCGTCGTCGACCGTGGCGAGGTCGAAGAAGACCAGCCGGCCGAGCGCGGGATCGGCGGCGAACAGCTCGTACAGGCGGTGGCCGATGCGCCACACCTGAGCGCGGTACTCGTCGAGGGTCTCGGTGGCGTCGGGCAGTTCCGCGGCGACCACCTCGGCGATGCGTCCCAGTGCCCGTTCGAGGACGGCCGAGGCCACGTCACGCTTGTTGCCGAAGTACCGGTACACCGTGCCGTGGCCGATGCCGAGCTCACCGGCAAGGTCGGCGATGCCTGCGGCGGCGTAGCCCTTGCGGGCGAAGACGGTGTGCGCGGCGTCCAGGATCGCGTCGCGTCGGCCGGGTTCTGCGGTTCGAGCCATTGATGAATGACACATCATTCCGGAATCGACGTCAATACCCGTCGATGAAACTCGGGGGCTCCGATCAGCGCAGGCTGCGGCAGTACAGGGCGTCCGGCGTCCGCGACGAACCGAACCGGCCCGTGTACGCGATCCCCGCGGCGTACTCCTGGCTGCCGCACTGGCCCTTGTACCGCCCGTACGCAAAGTCACCGCCGGCCCCGTCCGAGGGCCGGTTGTCGCCGCGGTCGAACCAGACCGTGCGCCCGGCGGTGCCCAGCGCCACGCCGGACGCCGCGCACAGGACGCTCGACACCGCGGCGCCGCGGACGGCGTAGCCGACCAGGAAGGACCCGGACGGGCACTGCAGCTTGGTGTAGCCCGACGCCCAGTCGCCAGCCGGCGGTACGTACCGCTCGTCCACCACGACCGTGTACGCCCCCGACGACGACCACAGATCGCCCGCAGCGGTGTCGGTGCACAACCCCCGGTTGCCGGAGTGGGCCACGCCGGTGAGCCGCTGCCCGTCCGGGCAGGCCGCCTTTCGTGCCCCCGGATCCCAGTCCGGGCGGGACCGCATCCGCAGCGACTGGATGAAGTCACCGTGGTCGGGACTCAGCATCGACCAGCGTGGCACCGGACCGACCTGCCCGGTCCGCCCCGCGGAGCCGACCAGCCGGGCCCAGGCATCGGCGCGCCAGTCGCCGCCGCCGAACACGTCGGCGCGCCGCCCGGCCCGGTCCCAGAACAGCAACCCCCACCCGTTGTTACCGCGGTTCTCCAGCCACCCGACCAGCGGCCAGTACGCGAAATCCGCATCCGTCCGAATGAGATAGTCGACGAAGTTCGCGAACCAATCCCGCGAGATCTGCGGCGTCCCCGGATTCCCGTCGACGCCGAACTCACTGATCCACACCGGCGCGGTGAAATGCCGGTCGGACTCGGCCGCCACGTAGAACGCCTGCTGATACAGCACGTCGTAGAGCTGGTCACGGCTCAGGTCGCGGTATCGCGGGTCGCTGGTCTCGCCGATACCCGTGGCCCCGCTGTGGTTCGGCCCGGTGTAGTCGTAGAAATGGGCCGAGTAGACCAGCTTGCCGGACACCACCAGGGTGTGCGACAACGACCGCACCGGCGTCAGGGTGGGGCGCCCGTGCGGGAAACCGTCGACCGGGATCCCGGTCCAGTTGATGCCCTCGACGACGATGAGCAGGTTCGGGTTGGCTTCCTGCAGGATGCGGTCGCCGACCCGTTGCGACGCGGCGAACCAGTCGTGATCGTCCCCCAGTCCCCAGTTCGGGTCGTCCCACACCGACCGGCGCACCTCGTTGTAGAGATCCGCGCCGACCACCCGCGGATTGTCGCGGAAGCGCCGGGCCATGAACAGCCAGTCGTCCTCCCACGCCGAGGTGGCCTGGCTCGCGTTCCATCGCTCGTTCCCGTCGACCCCGCAACACCAGCGCGTGGTGTTGGTGTGATTGTTCAGAATCACCGCGAGACCGGCTCCGGTCAGCGCCGCGACCACCGCGTCGTACACCTGCAGCGGGGTCAGCCCGCGCCACTGCGGATTGGCCGCCACGGCCGCGTCCGTCACCGGCTGACGGTCATGCACCATCTCGTTGGAGAACGGCAGCCGGATGCTGTTGATGCCGAGGTCCTGGAAACCGGCGACGATCTGGGCGATCGGGGCCCGGTCCAGACCCAGGGGAATACGACCGGAATTCTCCCCGGCGTGGTGGTTGGCGTCGTCGTTCACATCGCCCGTGCCGGTCCAGGTGCCGCTCGCACCATGCCAGTTGCCCGACCGCAACCTGAACCGTTTCCCGGTGGCATCCACGATGTACCGGCCGCGGGTGCTCAACGGCGGCGTCCACGCCTCGGCCGCGGCGACCGCGTGCGGTGCGGCATGCGGGCTCCGCGGAACGGGCGCCGGGGGCGAGGGCGCCAGCGCCGCGACGATCGCAGGAATCACCAATGACCGAACCGTCAAATGACCCATGGCCAAGATCCTCGCGGCAGGAATCGGCAGAGATCTATGTCTATCACGCCGCCCGGAGGGATTGAAGAGATCACAAGGCGGATTGAGCTACGCGGGCAGGAGACGGTGCTCGGCGAGCCGATTCGCCGCAAGCTGGACGTGCTCATCGGTGAACAGGCGGGCCTTACGCAAGCTCCATGCCGCGACACGTGCGGCCAGCTCCGCGACGTCACCGGTCGCCGGCTCCTGGACCGCCGCAAAATGCACCGTGGCCAGCAACTCCAGACTGTACGGCGCCTCGAACCCGTCGACGAGGTCAAGGACCGCATCGAGACGCGCACGTTGCTCGGGATGTTGCTCGACCATCTCCATGGCGGCCTCGTGACCACCCGGCAGAGGCTTGATCGGCGCGAACTCGGTCACTCTGGCCGACCGGTCGCCGAGGCCGGTGAGGTAATGCCCTTCCAGGGCGGTCAGAACACCACCGAGACGATCGGCAAACGGACCGTACCGACCCCGGACGAAACAGAGATTGAACGGCGCACCAGCGAGCTGGAGGAAGTAAGCAAGCTTCTGGATTTCGAGCTCGCTGACCCCTTCCCGAACCTCTTGCAAGCGGGCACGGCGAAGGTATGCACCGACCGTGGCCAGCAGCAAGGCACGTAGCTGCGTCAGATCCGGGCGCGGAGTGGCGTCGGGCATGCTCTCCGGTGCGGGCGCCCCCTCGGGAGGGAACACGACGACCGAACCCGTGGCATCGCGGCAGCGGCGGCCTCCACCAGCGGCCGGACCTCGCCCCAGGTCAAACCACCGTTCCCGCAGCCGAGCGCAGGGACGGCGACGGAGGAGACCTCGAGGCTCCGGACTACCTCGACAAGATCGCCCAGGCCGACCCGGATGTCATCGAGCCGGGACGCGCTGCGCCAATGGGCCTTCGTCGGAAAGTTGATGATGAACCTTCGGGGGCCGATGATCCCGCGATCGAACACGAACATCCGACCGAGCTGCACGTCGCCCCGACCGCACGCTTCGCGGTAAGCACGATAGTTGTCCGGGTGTGCCCGCTTGAACTGCAGAGCAATCCCCTTGCCCATCACCCCGACGGTGTTCACGGTGTTGACGATCGCGTCGACGTCGGCCTCAAGCAGATTGCCGTGGCTCTCCTCGATCATCCTCAACACCTCCTTCACCCGAACCCGTAGTACCAGTCGGGTCTGACAACAAGTCGCTTCGCCACCGGATGCCCACCCAGGGCCACGCGGGCTTGGGCGGCATACTCGGCAATGTACGCCGCCACCTGGTGAAACACCTGAAGAGGGACCTCGCGGCGCACGAGGAACTCGGCCATACGGCGGCGCTGACGGTCCGGATCGTCCTCGGTGTTGTTCCACCGCCCGGCCCGCATCAAGGTCCAGTCGACCATCCTGTCGAGCTCGCCCAGAGCGGTGGTGAATCTGGTGGTGGCATTCGCCGCATTGCCGTCCGTCGCGACCCAGACCGAACCCGCGGCGACGACGCATCCCACAGTGGTCACCAGATACACCAGTGGGCGATCACCAATGGCCATCCACAATGGTCGCCGGTGGAGGGTTCGTTGCCGCAGGAGGCGTTCCGACACGACGAACACAACGCCATTGACGCCGGGGGCGGGTGCGTTGACCTCACCCGATATCGAACAGGTACATTGGCGAGCCTCACCAATCGTAGGTACGGTCGGCGACATCGCCTCTCGGGGGAAGGCGCTCAGGCGCAGACTCATTCCCCTATCCCCGAAGGACTCTCATGGACACCTACACCATCACGATCACTCCCCATCATGACGACGGTGTCACGACGACTCTTGTCGTCGGCGCGACGGACGGCCACGTCCGTATCACCGATGTGCACCTGCATTCCGCCGACGGTCTCCACGGGGAACGGCAGATGCCCACCGTCGACGTCGGCCTGCTGCTCCAGGCCATCAGCGTGGCCGCCCCGCATGCCGACCACGCGGTGACCGCCGGTACGCCGGAAGCCCCCGCCTCCGCCATCGGCGCCGCGGCACCCACCACCCCGGTCGACGTGGAGCCAGAAGCCGACACTGCCGCACCGGCGGAGCCCGCGGCGACCACGGAAACCGTGGACGCCACGGACGCCACGGACACCGTGGCCGCGGCCGACACCGCGGTCACCGCGGAACCCGAAGCGACTCTGGCAGCCGACCACATCGCTGAGGAATCGACTCCCGCCGACACCGTCGCACCGGCGGCCACCACGGTCGCGGAACCGGCGCCCGCAACAGTTACGGCGGAAACCGAGGCACCGGCAGCCGACACCGACGCGTCCGCGCCGGGCGGCGATGCAGCCGCCGCGGCACCCGCCACGACCGGCCGCGGCGCCACGCGGAAGGCGACGGCCGCTCCCCGCAAGGCGGCGAAGAAGGCGGCCCGCCGGGCCACCGCACGCAACGCAGCGGCGAAGGTAACGGACGCCGAAAGCACCCACGACGCGGCCGAGGAACCCACTGGCCCGACCGGCACGCGCCGGGCCAGGAAGGCGTCAACTGCAGCCAAGAAGACAACGGGCCCGGCCGGCACACGCGCCGCGGCCAAGAAGGCAACCGCCGCCTCCAAGACGACGACCGGCCCGGCGAGCACGCGAAGCGCGGCGAAGAAGACGACCGGCCCGGCGAGCACCCGCGGCGCAGCGACGAAGACGACCGGTCCGACCGGCACCCACAGCACGAGGAAGGCGGCCGCCAAGGCACCGGAGGTGACCGCCGAGGCCACCACGCCGGCGACCGCCACGCCGGCGAAGACGGCACGGCCCTCCACGAGCGACATCAAGGCCACGACGAAGGGGGAAACCCCCAGGACGGCTGCGCCGCGGAAGAGGGCCACGAAGGCGGCGTCGCGGAAGGCGACCGGCAACAAGGCCACCGCGACGGGTACGGCGGGCACCTCGCGCAAGAAGGCCGCCGCGAGCGACACCGCCGCGTCGTCGTCCAGCCGGGCGTACCGGCGGGCACCGGAGGACCTGGCTGCCGTCCTGGAACGGCTCGGCAGCACCTCGGCCGTGGCCGCGCACTACGGCGTGCCGCGACACACGGCCGCGGGCTGGGTACGCCGGCTCCCCGCCACGTCCAGCGGCCGGGACTGATCACACAGCCGAGGGTGGGCCACCGATGCTGGTGGCCCACCCTCGGCTGTTTATGCCAGAAAGGCCGGACCTGGCCCGACAGCGGGCCCGCCTTGTCGTCAGTACCGGTAGTGCTCGGGCTTGAACGGGCCCTCGACGTCCACGCCCAGGTACTCCGCCTGCTTCTTGGTCAGCGTGGTCAGCCGGACGCCGAGCGCGTCGAGGTGCAGCCGGGCGACCTTCTCGTCCAGGTGCTTCGGCAGCACGTAGACCTGCTTGTCGTAGTCTCCGGGCTTGGTCCACAGCTCGATCTGGGCGATCACCTGGTTGGTGAACGAGTTCGACATGACGAAGCTCGGGTGGCCGGTGGCGTTGCCGAGGTTCATCAGGCGGCCTTCGGAGAGCACGATGATCGCGTGCCCGTCCGGGAAGCGCCACTCGTGGACCTGCGGCTTGACCTCGACCTTCTCGATGCCCGGCACCTTGGCGAGGCCGGCCATGTCGATCTCGTCGTCGAAGTGGCCGACGTTGCCGACGATCGCGTTGTGCTTCATCGCGGCCATGTGCTCGGTCGTGATGATCTCGGTGCCGCCGGTGGTGGTGATGAAGATGTCGGCCTCGGAGACCACGTCTTCGAGCCGGGCGACCTGCATGCCGTCCATCGCCGCCTGCAGCGCGCAGATCGGGTCGATCTCCGTGACCACGACGCGGGCGCCCTGGCCGCGCAGCGTCTCGGCCGAGCCCTTGCCGACGTCGCCGTAGCCGCACACCACGGCCAGCTTGCCGCCGAGCATGACGTCGGTGGCCCGGTTCAGGCCGTCGACCAGCGAGTGGCGGATGCCGTACTTGTTGTCGAACTTGCTCTTGGTGACCGAGTCGTTGACGTTGATCGCCGGGAAGAGCAGCTCGCCGGTCTTGGCGAACTTGTAGAGGCGGGCCACGCCGGTGGTGGTCTCCTCGGTGACGCCGCGGATCTCGGCAGCGATCTTGGTGAACCGCTGGCCGTCGGACGCCAGGCTGCGGCGCAGCGTGTCGAGGATGATCGTGTACTCGTGGTTGTCCTCGGCGGTGGTCGCGGGGACCGCGCCGGCCTTCTCGAACTCGACACCCTTGTGTACGAGCAGGGTGGCGTCGCCGCCGTCGTCGAGGATCATGTTCGGGCCGAGGCCGTCACCGAAGTCGAAGAGCTGCTCGGTGCACCACCAGTACTCCTCCAGCGTCTCGCCCTTCCAGGCGAAGACGGGGGTGCCGGAGGGCGCCTCGACCGTGCCCTCGGGGCCGACGACGATCGCCGCGGCGGCCTCGTCCTGGGTCGAGAAGATGTTGCAGGACACCCAGCGGACCTGGGCGCCGAGCGCGACCAGCGTCTCGATGAGCACGGCGGTCTGGATGGTCATGTGCAGCGAGCCGGCGATCCGTGCGCCGCGCAGCGGCTGCGCGGCCTTGAACTCCTCGCGGATGGACATGAGGCCGGGCATCTCGTGCTCGGCGAGGCGCATCTGGTGCCGGCCGAAGCCGGCCAGCGAGAGGTCGGCAACCGCGAACTGGACCCCGTTGATCTCTTGCAGCTTGGCGCTCATTGCGTCCCTTCCATGTGCCTGAGCCGGCTGGGCCGGCCACGTGCGTGGGCCGGGCGGACCGGCCGGTGGCTTCCATGTACCGGGAGATGCAGAAAGGGCACCTCCGGGTAGGAGGCGCCCTTAGTGATTCGAAGCCATTGGGACGAGCGTGGCGGACCCGGCCCGCTCTCGCGGATCGGTCCGTCGCAGCGCCTCTCGACCCTGGCGTGCGCGCAGCGTGGCGCACATTTCTCACTGAGTTGCGAGACTAGACGCGCTTTGGGCGGACTGTCAATCGGCCCCGCCTGGCACCGGCCGGGCCGTGGGCACCGGTGTGACCGCGGTCTCAAACCCGGCCCGACCGGACCCCGTTGCGCTCAGGTCGCCGTCCGGGCCGTCGATGTGGTGTCCGCAAATGGGCATGTGAGCACGCTGGGTACGAGGGGGAGGAACGCGATGGACGTGTCGGCCACGAATCGGCCGGTCGCCGCGCCCACCAACTCCGACGACCACGCCGCCCGGGTGGCCTCGGACCTGTCCGCGCGGCTCGACGAGCTGGAGAAGAGCGGCGGCTACGACGTCGACAGCACCCTCTCACTGGTCGCGGACGTGGAACAGGAAGCTGCCGCGGCCGGGGCGCACATGCAGATGTGGCGTGCCCGGTTGCTGCGCGCCGACCTTCTCGAGCGCCGCAGCGCGCTGGCCGACGCGATGAAGATGATGTGGCGGGTCCACGCGTGGGCGCGCGACAACGACTGCCGCCCGATCCTCGCGCGGGCGCACATGCTGCTGGCCCGTGCGCACACCACGCTGGGTGACCTGAACGCCAATCTGGATCACATGATCCAGGCGGTGGACGCGCTCGACGAGAACACGCCGCCGGACAAGCACATCTCGTACCTGGTCAAGCTCGCCGACGCGCTGGCTGACACGGGTTCCATGCCCGAGGCCCGGGAACGGTACGAGCAGGCCGAGCGCGCAGCGATCGCCCTGGGTAATGTGAGCTGCCGCACCATGGCGCTGAACAACTACGCCTACAAGGAGTGCACGCTCGGGGACGCCCGGCGCGCCCAGGCGGTCCTGGAGCGGCTGCAAGCGGTGAGCGTGGCGTACGGGTGGGAGCTGGACTCCTCGGAGCTGGACACGTTCGCGCACGTGGAGTTGCGGCTGGGCGACTACGACGCGGCGGAGCGGATGGCCCGGCAGGCCCTGGAGCGGTACGCGACGGAGAAAGAAGACACCGACGCCGAGGCGGAGTTGCTGCAGACTCTCGCCACGGCCCAGCGGTGCCGTGGCGACCTGCACGCCGCCCAGTCCTCGCTCGACAAGAGCCGGCAGCTGTGCCAGACCCACGGGCTGCGCCTGCGATCCGTGTTCGCACTGCACGAGCAGTCCGAGCTGTACGCCGCGGCCCGGGACTTCGAGAACGCGTTCCTGACGCTGCGCGAGTACCACGCCGCGGAGAAGGCCCTGCACTGTGAGCAGCGGGAGGCCCAGGCCCGGAACCGGCAGGCCGTGTTCGAGGTCAAGGAGGCCCGCCGCCAGGCCGAGTGGTTCCGGGAGCAGGCCCGCCACGACCCGCTGACCGGTCTGCAGAACCGCCGTGCGGTCGACGAACGGCTGCCCGCGCTGCTCGCCCACGCGGCGGCCGACGGTACCGAGGTCATCGCCGCGCTGCTCGACCTGGACCACTTCAAGAACGTCAACGACCTGCGCTCGCACGAGACCGGCGACCGGGTGCTGGTCACGGTCGCCGGGCTGCTGGAGAGCATCGACACCGGCCCGTCCGGGTTCGTGGCCCGGCTCGGCGGCGAGGAGTTCCTGGTCGTCATCGCGGGCGCCGACCTGGCGGGGGCGGCGTTCCGGCTGGAAGACCTGCGCCGCGCGGTCGCCGACCACCCGTGGGCGCGCATCACGAACGGGGTGCCGGTCACGGTGAGCATCGGCGTCGCGAGCGCCGAACCGGACAGCACGCCGTCCACTCTGCTCGCGCGCGCCGACGAGGCGCTGTACTCGGCCAAGGGCGCGGGCCGCAACCGCGTCTGCGTCGGCGCGCTCAGCCAGGCGCTCGAAGGCTGACCGCGCGCACAGGCTCTTGAGCCAGATCTGATCATGGCTTGAGTCTCGGTTGAGTTGCGCATCCGACTGATGGAGCGATCGCCACCAGCGTGTCCCGACGGCACGGAGGAGGTCGCCCGCGGCACGCTCGCGGAGGGCCACGCCGGCGATCCCGGATCACGGAGGGCACAGCATATGCACAGGACTTGGACTCAGCGGCTGGCACTGCTGACGGGCGGGGCCGCGATGGTCGTGGCGGCCGGCGCGGCACCCGGCGTCGCTCCGGCCCTGGCGGCGTCCCCCGCCGTCAAGGCGTGCGCCACCCAGGCGCCCAGCGAGACCCGCCTGGCCCGCGGTGCCCAGGTCCCGGACCCGGAGCTGTACGGGTCGACCGAGGCCAAGGTGTACGACGGCATGAAGAACTCGCGCCGGCTTCCGAACGGCAGCGTCACCGTCCCCACCGTCTTCCACATGATCTCCGACCACGCGTACACCGCGGCCGAGAAGGCCCGCTGGCAGCAGATGATCACGGCCCAGGTGAAGGTCCTCAACGACTCGTACTCGGGCCGCACCGCGAAGAACGCCTCGGACACCCCGTTCCGGTTCAAGCTCAGCGGTACGACGTGGACGGTGAACGCGGCCTGGTACAACATCGAGCCGGGCAAGGCCGAGAAGGCCATGAAGAACGCCCTGTACACCGGGAACGCCCGCACGCTCAACGTGTACGCGGCCAACATCGCGGACGGTGTGCTCGGCTGGTCGTACTTCCCGAAGAAGGTCACCAAGCCCGGTCGCGCGTTCATGGACGGGGTCGTGATGATCGGCGAGACGATGCCCGGCGGCACGGCCGGTGACTACTCGCAGGGCGACACCCTGACCCACGAGACCGGGCACTGGCTGGCGCTGGAGCACACGTTCGAGAACGGGTGCAAGAAGAAGGGCGACCACGTCGACGACACGCCGTCGGAGGCGACTGCCCAGTTCAACTGCCCCGAGGGCGCGGACACGTGCTCGGCACCGGGGCTGGACCCGATCCACAACTTCATGGACTACACGCAGGACTCGTGCATGAACATGTTCACCCCGGGTCAGGCCAAGCGGATGAGCGACGCCTGGGTCGCGTTCCGCGCCAACGGCTGACCCGGCCGGCCGCGCACCGGCGCCGCAACTCCGGTGCAACGGCCACCGCACGAAACATCCGCCCCGCGTCTGCGGGGCGGATGTTTCGCATGTCAGCCGTGGTCCGGAGCACTGACCGCGGAGGCGTCCCCACGGTGCCGGGCGATCTGCTCGCGGGCCTTCTGCACCACCGCCTCGGGCGTGAAACCGAACCGGGTGAGCAAGGCCTTCAGCGGCGCCGACTCGCCGAACGTGGACATCGCCACGATCGCGCCCTCGGTGCCCGCGTACCGCTCCCAGCCGAACGCGGACGCCTGCTCGATCGCCACCCGGGCGGTCACCGCGGGCGGCAGCACGCTCTCCTGGTACTCCTTCGACTGGCGGGCGAACAGCTCCCACGACGGCAGGCTCACCACGCGGCTCCGCACCCCGCCGGCGGTCAGCTCCTCGTGCGCGGCGACCGCGAGCGACACCTCGCTACCGGTGGCGATGAGGATGACCTCGGGGTCGCCGCCGGGCGGGTCGGCCAGCACGTACGCGCCGCGGACCAGGCCGGAGGCCGGGGCGTACCTGGTCCGGTCCAGGGTGGGCAGCGCCTGGCGGGACAGCACGAGCGCGACCGGTTCGTGGCGAAGCGGCATGAGGAACCGCCACGCCTCGGCGACCTCGTTGGCGTCCGCCGGCCGGATGTCGATCATGCCGGGCATGGCCCGCAGCGAGGCCAGGTGCTCGACCGGCTGGTGGGTGGGACCGTCCTCGCCGACCCCGATCGAGTCGTGCGTGTAGGTGTGGATCACCGGCAGTTCCATCAGGGCGGAGAGCCGGACCGCGCCGCGCTGGAAGTCGTGGAAGATCAGGAACCCGGCCTGGTACGCGCGCAGCTTCGACAGCGCCAGCCCGTTGGCCACCGCGGCAGCGGCGTGCTCGCGGACCCCGAAGTGCAGGTTGCGCCCGTCGTACGAGCCGGGCTCGAAGGAGTCCTCCCCCTTGAGCAGGGTCTTGGTGGACGGGGCGAGGTCGGCCGACCCGCCGACCAGCCAGGGCACCCGCCCCGCGACCGCGTTGAGCACCCGCCCGTTGGACTCGCGGGTGGCCAGCCCCTTCGGGTCCGCCTCGAACGTGGGAATGTCGGCGTCCCAGCCGTCCGGCAGGGTCCGCTTCTGCATCCGGTTGAGCTCGTCAGCCAGGTCGGGGAACTGCTGGGCGTACGCGGCGAACTCGGCCTCCCACTTGTGCCGCAGTTCGCCGCCGCGCGCACCGACGCCGTTCGAGAACTGCGTGTACACCTCGGCGGGCACGTGGAACGCGGGCTCGGTGGGCCAGCCGAAGAACTCCTTGGCGGCCCGGACCTCGTCCACGCCGAGCGGTTCGCCGTGCGCCGCCGCGGTGCCCTGCTTGGTGGGCGCGCCGTACCCGATGTGGCTGTCGACGATGATCAGGGTGGGCCGTGCCTGCTCCTGCCGGAACACGGTGTAGGCCCGTTCGAGCATGGCCAGGTCGTTGGCGTCGCCGACCCGGGTGACGTTCCAGCCGTACCCGATGAAGCGGGTCGCCACGTCGTCGCTGAACGCCAGACCGGTGGCGCCCTCGATGGTGATCCGGTTGTTGTCGTAGATCCAGCAGAGGTTGGCCAGCCGCAGGTGACCGGCGAGGCTGGCCGCCTCCTGGCCGACGCCCTCCATCATGTCGCCGTCGCCGCACACCGCGTACACGTCGTAGTCGAACAGGCCGAAGCCCGGCTTGTTGTACCGGGCGGCGAGCCAGCGCTCGGCCATGGCCATGCCGACGCTGGTGGCGATGCCGGTGCCCAGCGGCCCGGTGGTGGTCTCCACCCCGGAGGTCCACCGGTACTCGGGGTGCCCGGGGCACTTCGATTCGAGCTGCCGGAAGTTGCGCAGGTCGTCCAGGGAGACCGCGGGCTGCCCGATCGTCTCGTAGTCGGCGTTGATCGCCTTGACCCCGGACAGGTGCAGGAGCGAGTACAGCAGCGTGGACGCGTGCCCGGCGGAGAGCACGAACCGGTCCCGGTTGGCCCAGATCGGCAGCTCCGGGTCGAAGCGCAGGAACTTCTGCCACAGCGTGTACGCCACCGGCGCCAACGCCATCGGGGTGCCGGGGTGCCCGGAGTTCGCGGCCTGCACCGCGTCCATCGCGAGTGTGCGGATCGCGTTGACCGACAGTTGGTCGAGGTCCGTCGAAGTCGCCGTCATGTCCGTAGTCTCCATCCGGCCACGGGGTCGTGCATCCGATTCGGCCAGGTCTGAGCCGCGGCAGCCCCGGACCTACCCACCGGTAACTTGCCGCAGCGAGGCGACCTCATGATCAAGATCCGCTCTGCTGTCCACAACAGATCGATGCGTCGAATCCACGAAGGACATACGCGCCGCGTGTCGGATCAAGGACCCGGCGCCGATTCCGGTGGAATTGCACCCTTTCCTCGCCACCCTGGAGACCCAGCGCCCGGCAGGGGGGTCGCGGCGCGGACCAGAGGGGGATCGCATGTCCAGGCTCGCAAAGATTCTCACGGCGACAGCCGCAGCCGCGGCGGTCGTGCTCACCGGTACGGTCGCCCACGCGGTGATCACCGCACGGGTCGGCACGTTCACCGAGCAGCAGCAGTTCGTGCATCAGACGGACGCCTGGTCCACCAGCGCGGCCGCGTTCGTCAACGTGCCCGGCGCCACCACCACTGTCGTCGTTCCGGCCGGCACGCGTCGGATGCTCGACGCCCGGTACACCGCGGAGTCGTTCTGCTCCGGCGGCGGCTGGTGCTCCGTACGCATCATCGTGATCACGCCTTCGGGCGGGGTCATCGAGCTGAGCCCGGTGGTCGGCACGGACTTCGCGTTCGATTCGGGCAGCACCGCGGACAACTGGGAGAGCCACGCGATCGAGCGCACCTCGCCGTTCCTCGCCGCGGGCACGTACCGCGTGCAGGTGCAGGCGGGTGTGGTGGCCGGGGCGACCAGCGTGCGCCTCGACGACTGGACGCTCGCGGTCGAGCGGATCCGCCCGTAGCTCTGCCGCAGGTTGCCCGGCACGCGTTCCGGTCGCGTGCCGGGCACTCGCGCGGGAAACGACCGTCCGGCCATGGCCGACTACGGGCCGCACCCGACCCTTCACGCAGTGTTCATCGATCGGTCGCCCGGCCGGGGGAGACACGGCTGTCCCGGTTCGCTTGCGTACGGGGCACCGTCCACCCGTACTCCATGGAGGAACCCATGAGCAGTGCCCTCCCCCGCCGCGACGTCCTGCGGGCCGGCATGGCCGGCGGTCTCGGCATCGCGATCGGCGGCAGCCTCGACGCGATCGCCGGTCCCGCCGAGGCCCAGGCCGCCTGCCGCCCCGCAGCCGGGTACGGCCCGCTCGTCCCGGACCCGAAGGGCCTGCTCGCGCTGCCCAAGGGCTTCCGCTACGAGGTCGTCGCGCACGCCGGTGAGACGCTGCTCGAAACGGGCCAGCCGACCCCGAGCGACGCCGACGGCACGGCATGCTTCCGCTCCCGCTCCGGCTGGGTCCTGGTCAACAACCACGAGATCAACGGCAGCGAGCCGTACGGCGTGCCCGCACTGCCCGGCCTCACCTACGACCCCGGCGCCAAGGGCGGCACCACCACCATCGACGTGGACTCCCACGGCGCCCGGGTCCGCGAGTACGTGAGCCTGGCCGGCACGCACAACAACTGCGCGGGCGGCATCACCCCGTGGAACACGTGGCTGACCTGCGAGGAGACCGAGCAGCGCGCGGGCGGGGTGTTCCAGAAGGACCACGGGTACGTCTTCGAGGTCGACCCGGTCGACCGGGAGGCGAACCGCGATCCGCTGCCGCTGCGCTTCCTCGGCCGCTACGCCCACGAGGCGGTCGCGGTCGACCCGCACACCCGCGAGATCTACCTGACCGAGGACGCCAACACGCCGCTCGGGCTGTACTTCCGGTGGACGCCGCCGCGCCGGTTCCGCGGCGGCAAGGGCGCGCTGCGGGCGCTGGCGCTCAGCCCCGGCGGTGACACCGCGGGCACCCTGGAGGCGATGCGCTGCACCCGGGACGGGCAGCACGTGGCCGACCTGTCCGAGGCCACCGAGCCCGGCACCCGCTACGACGTGACCTGGGTCGACGTGCCGGACCGTCTCGCGGCGACGGTGTCGGTGCGCAAGCAGTTCACCGACGACCAGATCACCCGCAGCCGGAAGCTGGAAGGCCAGTGGTACGGCGACGGCGGCATCTACTTCGTCGCGTCGTACGCCCGCAAGGACGACGGCAGCCGCAACGAGCACGACGGCCAGGTCTGGTTCTACGACCCGCGCCACGCCACGGTCACGCTCAAGACCATCTTCGGGGTCAACCCGGACCCGGCCGCGGAGGGCAACTTCGACGGTCCGGACAACATCACGGTGTCGCCGCTGGGCGGGCTGATGATGGCCGAGGACGGCGAGGGCCTGAACCACCTGATCGGCCTGACCGAGCGCGGCGAGGCGTACCCGATGGCCCGCAACGAGCTCAACGACAGCGAGTTCACCGGCCCCACGTTCAGCCGGAACGCGGACATCCTGTTCGCGAACATCCAGGACCCGGGCCTGGTCTTCGCGATCACCGGGCCGTGGGGCCGCCGCCACTGACCACGGACACGGGTGCTCCGGCCGCCGGCCGGGGCACCCGTGCGATGGACTGACCGGCCGCCGCGGTGTAGACATGTCCGCAGGTAGCGGCTGTCGGAGGCATATGGGCGTCAGTTTCACCTCGGGGCGGGCACGGTTCGCCGTCCCGGAGGCATCCACGGTGACGTCGCTGCGCCAGCGCAACCGCTCGCTCGTGCTGCGGCACATCATCCTGGCCCGCGAGACCACCCGGGCCAAGCTCGGCCAGGTCTGCGACCTGTCCCCCGCCTCGGTCACCAAGCTCGTCGCCGAACTGATCGGCGAGGGTCTGGTGCAGGAGAACGGCTCGGTGTCGTCGCGCGGCGGGCGTCCGATCGCGCTGATCGGCCCGCGCCCGGAGTCCGCGTACTCGATCGGCGCCGACGTCGGCGAGAGCGGCGTCACGGTCGAGCTGTTCGACCTCACCATGCAGCGGGTGGACCGCGAGTTCCGCGGCGGCCGGCACGAGGAGTCCGCCGAGACGATCGCCCAGGATCTCGCGGACGCACTCGCGGCGCTGCGCGAACGCAATCCGTATGCGTGGCCGCGCCTGCTCGGCATCGGGCTGGGACTGCCCGGCCTGGTGGAGACGGTCGCGGGCGACCGCCAGATCCTGTACGCGCCGACCCTGCCGTGGCCGCCCGTGCCGGTCGACGAGCTGCTCTCCGCGGACGTGCCGGTGTTCGCCGAGAACGGCGCGAAGACCCAGGCCAAGGCGGAGCTGTGGTTCGGCGCCGCCCGCGACGTGGAGCACTGCCTGGTCGCGCTGCTGGGCCGCGGCGTCGGTCTCGGCCTGATCAACGAGGGCCACCTGACCCACGGGTACGCGTCCAGCGCGGCCGAGTGGGGGCACACGAAGGTGCAGCGCGGCGGCCGGCTCTGCCGCTGCGGTGGCCACGGGTGCCTGGAGGCGTACGTCGGGTCCGACGCCATCCTGGACGGGTGGCGGCAGGCCGGTGGGGCCGTGGACGGCACCGGCTGGCAGGCGATCGGCGCGTTCCTTGACGCTGCCGAGACCGACCCGGCCGCGGCGGCGCTGCGCGACGAGGTCGTCGACACCGTGGGCATGGGCCTGGCCAACATGGTGAACCTGACCAACCCGCAGCGCATCATCGTCGGCGGCTGGGTCGGGCTGCGGCTGATGGAACGCCTCGCGGAGCCGCTGGAACGGGCTGTCCGCAGGCACAGTCTGGCCCGGCCCGGCGCACAGTTCGACCTGCATCCGTCCACGTTCGGCGGTGACGCGGTGGCGCTCGGCTCCGCGATCATGCCGGTGGAGGCAATGATCGCCGCCGATACCGGTACCGCCTGACCGCACTAAAGTTACGCCTTGACTTAAGTCGGAACAGCGGCGCAGACTCCGTCCATCAAGGACGCTCGCTTCCGGCCCCACGGGGCCGGCAAGACCAGCACCGCCGAGGAGGCGCCGTGCGCCGTTCCCGGATCGTGGCACTGATCGCCGCATCCACCATCGTCTCCGCGCTGACGGGCCCGCCCGCCGCGGCCACCCGACCGGAATCCCCGCAGGTCACGGGCACCTACTCAACCGGCGCGCACCACGCCTGGCAACCGCTGGCCGCCGTACGGTCCGGCGGGCCGGCGGACGCCACCGTGGTCGTCGACCCGAGCCGGACCCGGCAGCGCTACACCGGCATCGGCTTCTCGCTGGACGAGACCAGCGTGTCCAACCTGTGGAAGCTCAGCCCGGAACGGCGGGACGCCGCGATCCGCCTGCTCGTCGACCCGCGGACCGGCGCGGGCCTGGACCGGTTCCGGATCACCATCGGCAGCCCCGACCTCATCGAGCACCTGCCGTTCTGGTCGGCGGACGATCTGCCCGAGGGCGTCACCGAGGACTTCGCGCTGCGGTACTTCTCCCTCCGGCGCGACCTCGACCTGCACATCATCGACACGATCAAGCTGATCCAGCGGTACAACCCGCGGGCGACGTTCTTCGCCTCCGCGTGGAGTGCGCCCGCGTGGATGAAGACGAACCACAGGTTCCTCGGCGAGGTGGCGCTCAAGCCGGGCAGCACCACGGACTACTACCAGGCCGGCAAGCTGCGCGACGACTGCATCGACGTGCTCGCCCGGTACTACGTCACGTTCGTCCAGGCGTACGCGCGGCACGGCATCCGCATCGACGCGCTGACGCTGCTCAACGAGCCCGGCATGGACGTCGTCTACCCGGCCATGGACATCGACGTCACGCAGCAGCAGCACCTCGCGGTCGCGATCGACCACGCGTTCGCCGCGGCCCGCCTCGACACGCAGCTGTACGTGCACGACTTCAACTTCTGGGACTGGCGCGACCCGCACGGCACCACCACGAAGAACTACTACCGGATCCTCGACGACCCGCGGGCCCGGCAGGCAGCCGACGCGATCGCGTTCCACCCGTACTGGGGGGATCCGGCCGTCATGCGCGACGCCTACGAGCAGTACGGCAAGCCGGTGCACCTGACCGAGACCAGCGACCTGTCCCCGGCCACGGTGCTCGCCGACTTCCGGCTCGACGCGTCCTCGTACGTGCTGTGGGCGCCCGCGACCGACCAGGACGGCGGCACGCTGCACTGGACCCCGGCGCGGGACAACAACCTGGACTGGGACGAGGTGGCCCGCACGACGACATGGCCGGACCGGCTGGTCACCGTGGACACGAGAACCGGGGATTTCCGGGTACGTGACGAGTTGTCCGCGCTCGGCCAGTTCGCCCGCTACCTGAACCCCGGTGACGTCCGGGTGGAGTCCAGCGCCACGACCGGCGGGATCGCCAACGTCGTGTACCGGGACGGCGACCGCTGGACGGCGATCCTCGGCAACTCCCACGACACCGACGCCGCGGTCCGGGTCGTGCTGGCCGGACGGTCGTTCGTGGCGACCGTGCCCGCGCACGCGTACGCCACGCTGCGCTGGCGGGCCCCGCTGCCACCGCACCCGCGCAACCACCCGCCCGCTCCCGCCCCGGTGCCGGACGTGACCGCGGACCAGTACGGCACCGTACGGGTGCCGCTGTCGGCCACCGATCCCGACGGTGACCGCTGGCGTTCTACGCCACCGACCTGCCGGACGGCGTGAGCGTCGACGCGGCCACCGGGGTCGTGACCCTGCACCCGACCGAGCCCGGCGAACGCGACCTGCGGTTCACGGTCACCGACGGGCGGGCCGCCACCGACGTGCGGGTGCACCTGACCGTCCGGCCGCACGGCGCGCCGATCGGCGAGAAGGTCGAAGCCGAGGCGTACGTGGCGCAGCACGGCTGGGCCGAGGGCGGCGCCGACTTCGTGGAGAACACCCCGTCGGCCAGTGGCGGGCGCGACGTCGGCTGGACGGCGCCCGGCAAGTGGCCGCGGTACCGCCTCGACGTGGCCTCGCCCGGCACGTACGACCTGGAGCTGCGGGTCGCCAACGGCACCGGGGCCGACGCGCCCGGCGCCGTCTCGGTACGCGACGCGGCCGACCGCACCCTGGCCACCGTGTCCGTGCCCGACACCGGGGGATGGGCGTCGTACCGGTCGGTGCACGCGAGCGTCGTGCTCGACGCCGGCCCGCAGGACATCACCGTGTACTGCGAAACCGGCGGGTTCAACCTCGACTACTTCCGGCTCACCGGCTGAGCCGGAAGGAGTCAGCGCGGCGCCGGCTCCGGGGCGAGCCGGCGTCGTTTGGCGCGGTACATCTCCGCGTCCGCGACCGCGAGGAGCTGGGCGAACCCGTCCGTCACCGTTCCGATCGCGCACCCGACGCTGGCGGTGACCCGATGTGTCCCGGTGCGCCCCACGACCGGCTGGGCGACCACCGCCCGGAACCGGGCGGCCGTCTCGTGCACCGCCTCGTCGACGTCGACGCCGACCAGCACGGCGACGAACTCGTCGCCGCCCATGCGGGCCAGCAGGTCACCCTCGCGCAGGTGCCGCTGCATCCGCCGGGCCACCACCTGCAGCACCTCGTCGCCCGCTTCGTGACCGGCGGCGTCGTTGACCCACTTGAAGCCGTCCAGGTCGACCACCATGACCCCGATCCGGGTGGGCGGCTGCCGCAGCAGCGCGTCGACCCGGGCGCGCAGGCAGGCGCGGTTGGGCAGCCCGGTCAGCGCGTCGTGGGTCGCGGCGTACTGCAGGCGGGCCTTGCTGCGCTCCAGCGAGGAATGCATCCGGGCGTGCAGGATGGCGATCGCGGCGTGCTCCGCGAACAGCGACAGCACCTCGATCTGCTGCGGGCCGGGCCGCACCCCGCCGTCGGGCAGGTCGACGCTGAGCACCCCCACCCACTCGCCGGACGGCGCCGTCAGCGGGGCGAACAGGCAGTCCTGCGGGTGCCAGCCGTCCGGGTCGTCGGGCTCCGGGATGTCCGGGATCCAGGTGCACAGGTCCTCCGGGATGCCCTTGCGGTGATCGACGAAGTACAGCGCACCCCAGCGCTCGGCACGCCGGAACAGCTCCAGCCAGTGCTCGGCGCTGCCGCGGGTGCCCACCATCGACCGGCGCAGCTCGTCGCTGCCCGCGGCGGAGACGACCGTGAAGTCCCCGTTCGGCTCGGTGAGGTTGACCACAGCCAGGCCGAAGCCGGCCGCCTCGACCACCCCCTCGGCCACCGCGTCGAGAGTCTCGGTCAGGTCGAGGCTGCTGTGTACGCGCTTGCTGACCGCATTGAGCGCCCGCAACGCCTGCAGATGCCCATCGGTGTCCCCCCGTACGCTCACACCGTCCAGCATGGAACAAACTGTAATCGCAGAAATCCATTGCGGACGATGAATTGCCGGATGGTGGACTGGCCGGCTCCCGCGCGTGCGGGCCGGCGTCAGCCCAGCAGCTCGGTACGCAGCTCGTGCGCCCCGTCCGCGCGGGTGGCCTCGTAGTAGATCCGGTGCCGGCCCCCGGCAGGCGCCAGAGTCAGGTAGCGCAGCCCGTGCGGCGGGTACGGCGACCCGATCGGCGGCTCCGGTTCCGCCGCGAGCGGCCCGAACGTCCCGTCGTCCGCGAGCCGCCCGCGCGCCACGCCGGTGCGCTCCTCCCAGTTCTCCTCCGCGCTGGCCCGCCCGTCGTACGCGGCCAGCAGCTCCTCGCCGGCCTGGAGCACCGCGGGCAAGGGCATGGCGCCTCCTCCGCGGAGGAATCTCTACTGAACACGTAGGATTGGTAGAGGGCAACCCGATCGAGTGACAGCACTCGCTTGACAGTCATACCCTGCATCATCGAGTATTCCCATCAACCAGATCGAGATTGCGGAAAATTGGATCTCGACCGTCGGGGAGAGGACGTCACCACCGTGTACGTCTCAGCGCGCACCGACTACGCCGTCCGGGCCATGCTGGCCATCACCGCCGCTCACCCGCGGCTGGTGAAGGCCGCAGAACTCGCGGCGACCCAGGACATCCCGCTCAGCTTCCTGCACGGCATCCTGCTCGATCTGCGTCGCGCCGGGCTGCTGCACAGCCACCGCGGGATGGAAGGGGGCTACGCCCTGACCCGGTCCCCGTCCGAGATAGCGGTCGGGGACGTCGTCCGGGCGACCGGAGGTGCACTGAGCTCCGTACGCGGACAGCCCACGGAGGTCGCCCGTTACCACGGGGCGGCCGCCGGTCTCCGCGATGTGTGGCTGGCCGTCCGGGACGCCATCGAGGGCGTGCTGGACACCACGACCCTGGCGGATCTCTCCGCCACCAGCACAGTACAAATCACCTAGGAGTGCACATGAGCTCCCGTATAACCCGCGCCTTTGCCCTCGCGGCGGCCGCCCTGGTCACCGCGACCGCATTGAGTGCCTGCAGCGACGACAATTCGGCCGACTCCACCGGCGAGGCAGCGACGCTGCGCCTCGGCTACTTTCCGAACATCACCCACGCCCCCGCCCTGGTCGGCGTGAAGAACGGGCTGTTCACCCAGGCGCTGGGCACGACAAAGCTGGAGGCGAAGACGTTCAACGCCGGCCCGGCCGCGATCGAGGCGCTGTTCTCGGGCGCCATCGACGCCACGTACATCGGGCCCAACCCGGCGATCAACGGGTGGGCCAAGTCCAAGGGCACCGCGTTGAAGATCATCGCCGGGGCCACCTCGGGCGGCGCCGCGCTGGTCGTGCGGCAGGGCATCAACAGCGCCGCCGACCTCAAGGGCAAGAAGATCGCCACCCCGCAGCTCGGCAACACGCAGGACGTGGCGCTGCGGTACTGGCTCAAGAGCCAGGGTCTCAACGCCGACCATCAGGGCGGCGGCGACGTCTCCATCCTGCCGCAGGACAACGCGACCGCGGTGCAGGCGTTCGCCCAGGGCGCCATCGACGGCGCGTGGGTGCCGGAGCCGAACGTCGCCAAGATGGTGACCGACTCCAAGGGCAAGGTGCTGGTCGACGAGAAGACGTTGTGGCCCGGCGGCCAGTTCGTCACCACCCACCTGATCGTGTCGCAGAAGTTCCTGGACAAGTACCCGACCACGGTCAAGAAGCTGCTGCAGGGCCACATCGCCGCGGTGAACTTCCTCAACGCCGACAAGGCCGCCGCCGAGAAGGCCACCAACGACCAGCTCGCCGCGCTCACCGGCAAGCCGCTCAAGGAGCCCGTCCTGCAGTCGGCGTTCGCGAACCTGACGTTCACGGTCGACCCGATCGCGCCGTCGCTCTACGGCAGCGCCAAGCACGCCAAGGAGGTCGGGCTGCTGCAGCCCGTCGACCTCAAGGGCATCTACGACCTCGGCCCGCTCAACGAACTGCTGACCGCCTCGGGCAAGTCCGCGGTCAGCGGCGACGCGGCCTAGCAGGAAAGGCAGAGTCCATGAGCCTCACCGCTCAGGACGCCCGCCCGGCGGACGACCAGCGTACGAACGCGGTCGTCCGCCTGGACGGGGTGTCCAAACAGTATGGTCGCGGCGCCGGCGCCCTGCTCGCCCTCGACCGGGTCTCCCTCGACGTGTACCCGGGCGAGTTCGTGTGCCTGCTCGGCGCGTCCGGGTGCGGCAAGAGCACGCTGCTGTCCCTGGTCGCCGGGCTGGACCAGATCAGCGGCGGCACGCTGGACACCGGCGGCCGCCGGGTCGCCCTGATGTTCCAGGAGGCCGCGCTGTTCCCGTGGCTGTCGGTCGCGGGCAACGTGGAGATCGCGCTGCGCCTGCGCGGGGTCGGCCGCACCGAACGCCGCGAGCGGGCCGCCCAGCTGCTGGAGACCGTACGTCTCAAGGGGTTCGGCGAGAAGCGGCCGCACGAGCTGTCCGGCGGGATGCGGCAGCGGGTCGCGCTGGCCCGCGCGCTCGCCCAGGAGGCGGACGTGCTGCTCATGGACGAGCCGTTCGGCGCGCTGGACGCGATGACCCGCGACATCCTGCACGACGAGCTGGAACGGATCTGGCGCGAGCGCGAGCTGACCGTCCTGTTCGTCACGCACAACGTGCGGGAGGCGGTCCGGCTGGGCGACCGGGTTGTGCTGCTGAGCAGCCGGCCCGGCCGGGTCATCGAGGACTACCCGGTGGACCACGAGCGGCCCCGGCGCATCGACTCCCCCGAGGTCGCCGGGCTGGCCGCGACCATCACCGACCGACTGCGCGCGGAGGTCTCCCGTCATGCCCACTGACATGACCGAGCGCACCGAGGGCCACGAGGGCAGGTCCGGCCGGCACGACGCGCCCGGTAAACGGGCCGACCGCGACGCCGCCGACCGGGTCACCGGGCTCGACGCGCTCGAACTGGGCGGGCGCCCGGTCGAGGAACGCACCCTGGGCCGCCTCGGGGGGAACGTGTGGCGCGCCGCCTGGCCCAAGCTGCTCGCGGTCGGGATCGTCATCGCGCTGTGGCAGGCCGCGTACTGGGCCGAGCTGAAGCCGCCGTACGCGCTGCCCGCGCCCGGCGAGGTTTTCAGCGAGCTGGGTTCGCTGGTCGGCACGGCCGACTTCTGGGAGTCCGTCCGGCTCACCATGGTCCGGGCGATCACCGGGTTCTCGCTGGCCGTACTGATCGGCACGCTGGTGGGTGCCGCGGTGGCCCGCTTCACGCCGCTGCGCGCGGCGATCGGGTCGTTGATCACCGGACTGCAGACCATGCCGTCGATCATGTGGTTCCCGCTGGCCATCCTGCTGTTCCAGATCAGCGAGAGCGCGATCATGTTCGTCGTGGTGATCGGCGCAGCGCCTTCGGTGGCCAACGGCCTGATCAGCGGCATCGACTACGTGCCCCGGACGTGGCTGCGGGTGGGCCAGGTCCTCGGCATGCGCGGCTTCGCCAAGTACCGGCATCTGATCCTGCCCGCCTCGCTGCCGTCGTTCATCTCCGGGCTCAAGCAGGGCTGGGCGTTCTCCTGGCGCAGTCTGATGGCGGGCGAGCTGCTGGTCATCGTGCCCGGCGCGCTCTCCATCGGCGTTCGGATGCAGGGCGCCCGCGACCTGGTGGACGCGCCGCTGGTGATCGCCTACATCATCGTCGTGCTGGTCCTCGGCATTCTCATCGACATCCTGTTCAACGCCGCCGACAACGCGCTGCGCCGCCGCTGGGGGCTCACCGCGTCCTGACGTCCTTCCCGCGCCGCCCGTCTCCACTCTCGGGGGCGGGCGGAGTCGTGGGCAGCGCGGCCGCCCGCCAGGCGGCGAACCCGCCCGCCAGATCCGTGGCCCGGTGCAGGCCGAGTGTCTGCAACGCCGCCGCGGCCAGGGAGGACGTGTAGCCCTCCTGGCAGACCACGATCACCTGCAGGTCGTAGCGGTCGGCGACGGGCAGCCGGGCGTCGCTGCGCGGGTCGAACCGCCACTCCAGCACGTTGCGCTCGACCACCAGCGCGCCCGGGATCTCGCCGTGCTCGGCCCGCTGCGCGGCGGGCCGGATGTCCACCAGGACGGCGCCGTCCTGCTGCGCCGCGTGCGCGGCGGGCGGGGACAGCCGGTCCAGGCGGGCGCGGGCCTGGGCCAACAGTTCATCGATCCCGTACGAGCCGGGTGGCGCGCCGCTCACCACTCGACCCCGGCGTGCTCGACCTCGGCGATCTCCAGCCCCATGGCACTGAGACGGTACCGGGTCATGGTGGTCAGCGCGGGGCCGTACACGTGCACGCTGACAGCGGGACGGCGGGACCGGTTGACGATCCGGTGCACGTACCGGGGTCCGAAGCTGTGCCCGAGGCCCGCGTCGAGGTGTCGTACGTTCATCCGGTATCCCCCGTCCGCGACCGGCGTGACCACGTCCTCCACCAGCGAGCCGCTGACCACGTGCAGGGCGCCCGCGGAGCCGCCGTGGTCGTGCAGGTCCGTGCCCTGGCCGGGCAGCCAGGTGAGCAGCCACACCTCATGGTCGGGGTACTCACCGAGGCGCGCGTACCACCGGTCGGTCGCGCTGAACCGGGGTGCGACCGGCCAGGCGAGCGGGTCGGCGGCGTAGCGGCGGGCGATGGCCAGGTGATCGGTGACGACCGCGGCCTGTGTCATGACGACCTCCAATGCTCCCAATGCCTATCTGTTTAATAGGCATTGTGCAGCACCATACCGGGCAACTCGCCGCCATGCATCTATATCCCATAGGTTCAATGTGATTTAATGTCAGCCCTCCCCGGTTCGTGCCAAGGCCGCTGCGCGCCCGGCGCTCCGGCTGCCGCCGCGGGCACAGTGTGCTGCGACCAAACGGCTGCACGACCAGGACACCGAGGAGAGGCACAACATGCGGGGACAGAAGCTGTGGGGACTTGCCGGCGTGGCGGCGGTCCTGGCGGTGGGCACAGGCTGCACGGCCCAGAAGACCACCACCACCCCGCCGGCACCGGCCGCCACCGGCAGCACCGCCACCGGCAGCACTCCCGCCGCCACTCCCTCCGCCTCGAAGTCGGCCACCGGGCAGCCGTCGAAATCAGGCGCGCCGAAGGGTTCCACCACGCCGAGCCCCGCACACACCGGCACGTCCGCGGCGGGCTTCGGCTGCCCGGTGACCGGCGCGACGCTGGTGAAGGCGCTCTACGCCGACCCCAGCGACATCAAGGACCGCCTCGCGAAGACCGCGACACTGAGCGGCGTCGAGTGCTACGAGGGCTACGCGCTCGGCCGCACCAACCCGAAGGACGCCGACCACGCGATGGTCGTCTTCCGATACGACGCCGCACGGCACACCTGGCACCCCGTCTCCGGCGGCACCGCCGGATACTGCGACAACGTCGTGCCCTCCGCCGTACGCAAGCACCTGACCCACTGCAACTGAGCGAAACCATCCACGGGAGAGGCGGCGACCCCATGCCGTTCGACTGCACGCTGCAACTGGCCGGTGACACCGTGATCGTGACCCCGGAAGGGGACATCGACCTGGCGACCTCCCGGGCCGTACGCGAGATCCTGCGCGAGGTCGTGGCGTCGCGGATGGACGGCCGGGTCGTGGTCGACCTGGAGAAGGTGACGTTCGTGGACTCCGGCGGCATCGGCGTGTTCGTCGCCGCCAAGCGGGCCGCGGCCGCCCGGGGCGTGGGCTTCGGCCTGCGTAACCCGGGCCCCGTGGTCCGCATGCTCCTGGAGGTCACGAAACTCGCCGACCACCTGGTCGAGGAGCCGCACCCCACGGCCGGCTGAGCCCGCCGCTCAGGCGGCGCGATGCTGGAACGTGGCGCGATACGCCTGCGGGGTGGTGTCCAGCCGCCGCGTGAAGTGGTGCCGCAGCGTGGCCGCGCTGCCGAAGCCCGCCCTCACGGCGATCGCGTCGACGCCCAGGTCGGAGTCCTCCAGCAGGCGGCGGGCGAGCAGGACCCGCTGGCCGGTCAGCCAGTCGTGCGGCGTCACGCCGGTCTCGGCCCGGAACCGCCGGGCGAACGTCCGCGGCGCCATGTGCGCCTGCGCGGCCATCGTGTCGACCGTGTGCTCCTGGTCGAGCTCCGCCAGCACGCGGGTCAGCACGGGCTGCAGCGTGTCGCAATGCCCCAGCTCCGGCACGGGGGTCTCGATGAACTGCGCCTGCCCACCGTCGCGGTGCGGCGGGACCACCATGCGGCGGGCCAGCATCGTGGCCACCGCCGAGCCGTGCTCCTCCCGCACCAGATGCAGGCCGAGGTCGATGCTCGCCGCGGTGCCGGCGGCGGTCAGCACCCGGCCGTCGGCGACGTAGAGGACATCCGGGTCGACCCGCGCGTGCGGGAACGTGGCAGCCAGCGCGTCGGAGTGCCGCCAGTGCGTGGTGCAGCGGCGGCCGTCCAGCAGACCCGCCGCGCCCAGCGCGAACGCCCCGGTGCACAGGCTCATCAGCCAGGCGCCGCGGTCGTGTGCACGCCGCAACGCGTCGAGCACCTCGGTGGGCGGCGGAGCCTGGTCGTATCCGTACGGCACGACCGCGACGAGATCGGCGGACTCCACCGGGGTCAGATCGTGGCCGGGGGTGATCGAGAAGCCCGCGTGCGTACGCACCGGCCGACCGCCGGGGCTGCACACCGAGAACTCGTAGCCGGGCAGCCCCTCGGCGGTGCGGTCGTATCCGAACAGCTCACACACCACGCCCAGCTCGAAGACGGCGACCTCGTGCATGGCGATGACAGCGATCCGTTCGAGCATGCCGCCAGCCTACGCCGAGTGGCAGGATTTTGTGGAACAGTGGCATCTCTGCCACTGTCGGCGGCCCCGGCGGGGCGGCAAGCTAGGTATCAACACCCGGTGCGCACCGGCCACTACGCCGGACAGGGGTTACGTCATCATGGCACTCGCAGTTCTCGTGTTCTTCCTGTTTCTCACCATCGCAGCGGCGCTGGGCCTGACCGCCGACAGCCGCGACGGCGCCGACTGGCAGCCGACCGTCGACGGTTTCCGCGCCCCGCGCCGCCCATGACCGCCGACGCGGCCACCGGCCGGGGCGGGTGACGGGTGCTCAGCAGGCCCCGCAGGTCCCGACGCTGCACCAGCGGCGAGCGCCCTGCTCGTCGAGGAACAGCCACCCGCACCCGGCTCCGGGACACGCCCGTACGCCGAACCGCCGGGCGTCCGCGAGCAGGTGCGCCGCACTCAGCGCGGCCGCCCACACCGGCAGGCGCAACCCGGCGCTCGGGGAGATACGCCAGTAGCCCAGGCCGTCCGCCCCGAGCGCGAACGTGGCGGATCGGGCCGCCGACTCGGCCGCGTCCGCCACCGCCTTGAACGCCGCCGCGTCGCCGTCGTCGGTGAGGCACGCGTACAGGCGGGCCCGCAGGTCCCGCGCCTCCGCCAGGACGTCCGCCGCGGTCGCCGGATCCTGCTGGGCGGCGCGCAGCAGGCGCGTCACCACCCAGTCGTCGGCCAGCCCGGCATGGCCCGCCCAGACGGCCAGGGCCCGATACGAGCGCAGCCACTCGGACCTCTCCCGGGGCCGTGGGCGCCACTCGTCGGCCCATCCCGCGTACGTGTTGCAGAACTCCAGCGCGGGATGGCCGCCGGTCAGCCACGGCAGCCACTCCTGCCGCACCCGTACGAGGTGCATCGGGCCGGGCGGCCGGTCCAATCCCGGGTCGGCCCGGGCGACCCGGTCGCGGACCTGCACGAGATCGGGGCCGGGCTCGCCGCCCTGCTCCGCCAGCGCCGCCGCAGCCCGGCTGAACAACGCCAGCGCGTCCGCCCGGCGCCCCTGCCGGAACAGGGCGGTCATCGCCAGCCCGGCCAGGCGTTCCCGGGCCGGATATGCGTACGCCAGCGGCAGCGCACCATCGGCGGGGGCGCCGGAATCGAGCCGGAGCCGTGCATACTCCTCCGCCGTGGCCAGCCGCAGATCGGTCAGCTCGGCGTCGGCGGGCAGGTCGCCGCGCCACAGCTCCAGCGCCCCCGCGGCGAGCCGGGCCCGCTGCGCCGGATCCGAGGTAGCCCGGGCCGCGGTCGCCAGCTCCCGGAACCGGTATGCGTCCACGACCGCCGGGCCCGGGTCGATCCGGTACCCGTCCCCCACGTGCGCGATCCGCACGCCGTACGGCTCCAGCGCCTGACGCAGCCGCGCCACGTACGTGTGCAGCGTGCCGCGGGCGGTGCGGGGCGGGTCGTCCGGCCACACCGCGTCGATCAGCCGGTCCGTGCTGACGGCCCGTCCCGGCGCGGCGATCAGCAGTGCGGCCAGCGCGAGCCGCTCCTGCCGGCGCCCCACTCCGACACCCCGCGACTCGTGGGTGGCCTCGAACTCACCAAGCACACGCAGCTCCATGACCGTCCGAGGTTAGGTCCGCTGTGTACGGACGGAGAATGGCCGGATCCGGCAGGAACGGTGACCGATTGCTGACTTGGCTTTCCGCCGCCCCGGTGCTGACCGGGCGCGCACCCGCATCGACCGGTCGGCGGCGAGCGCGGCCCCGGAACGGGCATCCGGTTCTAGACTTCGCGAATGGCGTTCGAGCAGCACGGCCACACCCACCGGCTGGACTGGGCCGATCCGACGGTCCGCGAGTGGGACTGCACCGTCGTCTTCGCCGACCCCGAGGCCGGCATCGTGCTGGACCGCTCGGCGTTCTACCCGGGCGGCGGGGGCCAGCCGCCGGACCACGGCGTACTCATCTGGCAGGGGGTGCAGACCCGGATCGTGGACACCCGCAAGGGTGACGACCTGTACCTGATCCCCGCACCGGGTGACCCGGTCCCGCCCGCCGGTACGGCGGTGCGCGGCGCCCTCGACGACGAGCGGCGCAGCAGCCTGATGCGTACCCATTCCGGGCTGCACATCCTGTGCGGCACGGTGTTCCGCGACTTCGGCGCGCTGGTCACCGGCGGCAACATGCAACCCGGCGAGGCACGCATGGACTTCAACCTGCCCGAGGTGCCGCCCGGCTTCAAGCAGGCGCTGGAGGACGCCGTGAACGCGGAGATCGGCGCCGACCGCAAGATCGTGGCGCGGGTGCTGCCACGCGAAGAGGCGCTGGCCATCCCGGACCTGGTGCGTACGCAGGACGCGCTGCCGCCGCTGGACATGCCGGAGATCCGGGTCGTGGACATCGTCGGACTGGACGTGCAGGCTGACGGCGGTACGCACGTGGCGTCGACCGCGCAGGTCGGGCGAGTGCAGATCGTCAAGGTGGAGAGCAAGGGCCGGCAGAACCGCCGCGTCCGGCTACGCCTGGTCTGACCAGCCGCCGCGTGCCGCACGCTGGTCGGCGGCGGCGTTCGTCACCCCAACCGGAGGTACGTCATGGCCGCACCAGGACTGTTCGGGCGCGGGAGCTGGGCCGAGGCGCGCCGTGTCGGGGACATCCTGCGCCGGGAGACGGTCGGCGGCGTCCTGCTCATGTGCGCCGCGCTGACTGCCCTGATCTGGGCCAACTCGCGCTGGTCCGACGCGTACCACGAGCTCTCGGACGTCCGGGTCGGACCGGCGGCGCTGCACCTCGATCTCACGCTCAGCGCGTGGGCCTCGGACGGCCTGCTCGCGATCTTCTTCTTCGTGGCGGGGCTGGAGGTCAAGCGGGAGTTCCTCGCCGGTGACCTGCGCGACCGACGGCGTGCGGTGCTGCCGGTGGCCGCCGCGGTCGGCGGCATGATCGTCCCCGCGCTGCTGTACACGGCGGTCAACCTGGCCGGCCCGGCGGGAGCACTGCGAGGCTGGGCCATCCCGACCGCGACGGACATCGCGTTCGCGCTGGCCGTGCTCGGTCTGATCAGTACGCACCTGCCGACGGCCCTGCGCACGTTCCTGCTGACCCTGGCAGTCGTGGACGACCTGCTGGCGATCGTGGTCATCGCGGTCTTCTACACCGCGACACTGCACCCGGTGCCGTTGCTGCTGGCGGTGCTGCCGCTGGCCGCGTTCGGGGTGCTCGCGCAACGCCACGTCCGCTCATGGTGGCTGCTGCTGCCCCTGGCCGGTACGACGTGGGCGCTGGTGCACGCGTCCGGGGTGCACGCCACGGTCGCCGCGGTGCTGCTCGCGTTCACGGTGCCGGTGGCCCGCCCCGACGACGAGGCGGAACCCTGCCTGGCCGAACACTTCGAGCACCGGTGGCGGCCGCTGTCGGCCGGGTTCGCCGTACCGGTGTTCGCGTTCTTCGCCGCGGGGGTCACGGTGACCGGCGGGCTCGACGCGATCGTGCACGACACGATCACGATCGGCATCGTGGTGGGCCTGGTGGCCGGCAAGACCATCGGCATCACCGGGGCGACCTGGCTGGTGCAGCGCTTCACCCGGGCCCAGCTCGCGGCCGGGCTGAGCTGGTGGGACGTCCTCGGGCTGGCGGTGCTAGGCGGGGTCGGGTTCACGGTGTCGCTGCTCATCGGGGAGCTGGCGTTCGGCGTGGGCACCGTACGCGAGCAGCACGTGAAGCTCGGCGTGCTGGTCGGCTCGCTGCTGGCCGCCGGGCTGGCGACGATCGTGCTGCGCGCCCGCAACCGGCACTACCGCCGGCTGTGCGCCGAGGAGGAGATCGACACGGACGCCGACGGCGTACCGGACGTGTACCAGCGCCAGGAGTAAGGCGTCAGTTTGTGGGCACGCCGACTCCGACGCCGGGGTGGCGTTCACTCTCGGCCAGCAGGCGCTTGCGCTGCTTCGCCGGGAGCCGGTCGACGTAGAGCAGCCCGTCGAGGTGGTCGGTCTCGTGCTGCAGGCAGCGGGCGAGACGCCCCGTGCCGTCGATGCGTACCGGCTTGCCGTGCATGTCGACACCGGTCACGTACGCGGTCGGCGGGCGCCCGACCTCGGTCTGCGGCCCCGGCACGGACAGGCAGCCCTCCCCGTCGACGTCCAGGTCCCGGTGCTCCGGCAGGTGCAGCACCGGGTTGACCACGTGGGCCACGACATTGCGGCCGGTCTCGTCGGGGCAGTCGACGACGAAGACGCGGGCGTCCACGCCGATCTGGTTGGCCGCGAGGCCCACCCCGTTGGCGGCCGCCATGCTCGCGAACATGTCCGCCACGAGCTGCTGGAGGTCGTCGTCGAAGACGGTGACGTCGGCGCACCTGCGGTGCAGGACGGGGTTGCCGTACCGGGTGATGGGCCGTGGGGTGCCGGATCGGGTCTGCACCCGGCCCATCCTAGGTGGCGGAGCCGCCCGAGCCGTCCGTACCGTCCGCGCCGTTGCCGCCGTCCGCGCCGTTGCCGGAGTCGGAGCCGTTGCCGCCGTTGGGTTGGGCGGCGCGGCGGGCCGCCCGGGCGGCCGCGTCGGCGGCGGTACCGGCCCAGGCCCGTGCCTTGCCCGCCTGGGTGCCCGCCCAGTCCCCGAGGTCGACCGCGCCGCCGCCCATCCGCCGGACCAGGGTGACCAGGGGGTCCGGGGAGCCCTGGAAGGCCTCCGAGTAGTGGGCCGCTGCGGCCTTGACGTCCGCGGTGACCGAGGCCTCGCGGTCGTCGTCGCGGCGCGGGTACTCCCCGGCCAGGATCCGGGTGTACTCCCCGGAGTCGATCCACTTGTTGAGCTCCGCTGCCCGGGCCACCGGCACCGGGTGGGTGCTCCACGCGGTCAGACCGATCTTGTGGATGCTGTCGCGCAGGTCGCCGCCACCGGAGTACTCGGCGGCCTGCTCCAGGAACGCGGCCGTGTCGATCTGCGACAGGTCACCGCCGCCGGCCAGCTTCATCAGCAGCCGCAACGACGCCGCCGGGTCCTGCCCGGCCAGCAACCCGGCCCGGTCCGCGGACAGCTCCGCCTTGCGCCACCACTCGTACATCCCGGCGATGATGGCGCGCAGGGCGATCGCGCCGACCGGCAGCCAGCTGACGTTGGTCACCCATCGGGTCAGAATCGTCATGATCGTCTTGTAGACCGCGTGGCCGCTGCGTACGTGTCCCAGTTCGTGCCCGAGCATCGCGCGCAGCTCGTCGTCGTCCAGCCGCTCCACCGCGCCCGTGGTGACGACCACGAACGCGCGGTCCATGCCGATCGCCTCACCGTTGATGACCGGCTCCTGCCGGACGTACAGCTCGGGCAGCTCCGCCAGGTCCAGCGTGGCGGCCGCCTCGACGAACAGGCGGTGCACCCGCGGATACTGACGGTGGTCGACACGGATGGCACCGGCCAGGTACGACAGCCGGAAACCGCGCTCGTTCCACATGCCGAAGAAGCCGCGAACCAGGTCGTCGAAGCCGCGCAGCTCACGCAGCGCGGTCAGCGCGCCGCGGTCGGCGGGGTGCTCCCACGCCCGCGAGCTGATCCCGGTCAGGGTCACCCGCTGCCGTGCGGGCCGGTTGTCGTCGACCGTCATGCCCTGTCGCCCCTCTGTCCGTCGCTATCTGACGCCCACCAAGGTCCTGGCGGCCCGATGCCGCTTGCAGCCTCCCGGGCGCGGGCTGCGCGGCGCATCGGCTCGGAGCGGGACTTCCCCGGCCGCCCGGCTGCGACTTTCGGCCGATCCACCGACGCGCGACAGCCGCTCGACCTGCCCGAACGCGCCACGGCCGGGGCCGCAAAGTGGGAGGAAAGTTTCCTCTGCAAAAGGTCAACCGGGCCTCAAGGCTGCCGATAGTGGGCCCGTGAATCCCTCGGTGGCCCGTGCGCTTTCCGGCACCCAGCCCGTCCATGTCGGCCGACAGCCGATCTTCGACCGGCTCGGTGGCGTGGTCGCCTACGAGCTGCTGTTCCGCGGCAGTGCCGACGCGGTCGACGCGGGCCGCCGGGACACGTTCGCGACGAGCCAGGTCATCGTGAACGCGTTCACCGAGTTCGGGATCCCCGAGGTCGTCGGCGACCGGCTGTGCTTCATCAACCTGACCAGGGAGTTCCTCACCGGCGAGCTGACCCTGCCGTTCGGCCCCGGGCAGGTGGTCCTGGAGGTGCTGGAGACGGTCGAGGTCGACGACGAGGTCATCGCGGGCATCACGGAACTGGCCGCGGCGGGCTACCGGATCGCGCTGGACGACTTCGTCTGGGGTTCGGGGCACGAGCGGCTGCTCGACCTGGCCTCGTACGTGAAACTCGACCTGCTCGACGGCGACCTGTCCCGGCTCGGCGACATCGTGGCCGAGTGCCGCCGCAGGCCCGGCCTGCAGATCGTGGCGGAACGGCTGGAGACCGCCGAGCAGGTCGCGCTCGCCGACAGCTACGGCCTCGAACTGCGCCAGGGCTACGCGCTGAGCCGCCCGCAGGTACTCACTGCGCGCAGCCTGTCCCCGTCGCGGATCCGTCGCCTCGAACTGCTCAGCGCACTGTCCGCTGCGGACGCCGACCTGGAGCGGGTGCACGCCATCATCGCCACCGACCCGGCGCTGTCGCTGCGGGTGCTGCGGGCCAGCAACTCCGCGGCGGCGGCCAGCGCCACCCGGATCTCGTCGGTACGCCAGGCGATCGTGATGATCGGCCTGGCGCACATCCGGCAGTGGGCGATGCTCATGGTGATCGACGACGTGGCCGAGGCGACCGAGGATCAGCTCATCACCGCGCTGACCCGGGCCCGGCTGTGCGAGAACGTCGCCGGGGACGTCGCGGTGGCGCCCGAGGCCGCGTTCATGGTCGGGCTGATCGTGGGCGTGGCCGAACTGCTGAACGTGACCCCGGCCGTGATGGCCCGGCAGCTCCCGCTCGCGGCGGAGGTGACCGAGGCGCTGGTGCAGGGATCCGGGCGGCTCGGCACGGTGTTGCGCACGGTCCAGGCGTACGAGCACGGGGATCTGCCGGGCACGAGTGGGACGCCGGTCGGGCGGAATCTGACCACCCAGTGCATGGACGCGATGGCGTGGTCGACCCGGGCCGTGCTGGCCGCCGCTCCCGCGGCCTGCTGACGCCCCGCCGACTCCGGCGCACCGGTGTATAGCCCGCTGCACGTTCGTGTGGCGATTTGCGTGATCGAGGTAGTCTCCCCGGCGAACTTCATCCACGTTCGGCTATAACCGTCCCGTGCCACGCCCGGGCCGGGCGAAGGAGTTTCGGTGGACAGACGCAGGGTTGCCTGCGCCGGTGCGGCGGTCCTGGCGGTCGCCCTCACCGCCGGCTGCACGGCGTCCAAGGACCAGGCCGAGACACCGGGTCTCGAACCACGCGGAACGGTCCTCACCACCGTGAAGCCCCAACGGCAGGACCTCTCCAACCAGATCAGCCTGAACGGGAAGGTCGCCATCAACCCGGTCTTCGGGATCGTCGCGCCCACCGACGGCGAACTGCGGTACGTCGACCGGCAACCGGCGAAGACGGCCGCCACCCGGCCAGTGTGGGTCGCCACGGTGTGGCACCGCGGGGTGCCGCGCCGCGTCGAGATCCCCAAGGACTCCATGCTGGCCGGGCGCCTGCTGGACGACCACGCCGACGTGACCGCCGGGATGCCGGTCATCTCCGCCACGTACGCCGGGTACGGCATCGTCGCGGACATCGACAGCGCCCAGGCGTACCGGATCTCGGCCGCGGCGAAGACCGTGCGGGGACAGATCAAGAACGGGCCGGGCCCGTTCGCGTGCGAGCCGTTGGGCACGATCGCGGCGCTGCCAGCCGGGACGATCCCCGCGCCACCCCCGGCGGCCCCGGCAACCCCGGCGCCGCAGCAGTCCGGTCCTCCCGCCGCCCCGCAGGCGCCCGACGCACCCGCCGACAGCGCGGGCAGCGGCTCGGAGGCGACCGGCATGCGGCTGGTCTGCACCGCACCGGACGACGTCCGGCTGATCAACGGCGCCGCGGTCACGCTGGAGGTGGTCACCGCGAAGGCCAACGGCGTGCTGGTGCTGCCGGTCGAGGCGGTCGCGGGCGTACAGGGCCACGGCAAGGTCGACGTGGTCGGCCCGGACCGGACCCGCAAGACCGTGGACGTGGTGCTCGGGCTTACCGACGGCAAGGTCGTACAGATCAAGTCGGGTCTGCGCGGCGACGAGACCATCGCCGTGCCCGGACCGGACCTGCCGACCGCCCCGCCCGGCGGCGAGAACCCCGGGGCATCCGGAGCGCCGAAGTGACCGCACCACTGATCGAACTGACCGGGATCACGAAAGTCCTCAAGGGACAGGCGGAACCCCGCACGATCCTGGCCGGGGCCGACCTGACCGTACGGGCGGGCGAGAGCGTGGCGATCGTCGGCCGGTCCGGCTCCGGCAAGAGCACGCTGCTGAGCCTGATCGGCCTGTTCGACCGGCCCGACGAGGGCCGGTACGTGCTCGCCGGGCGCGACATCAGCCGCATCTCGGAACGCCAGGCCGCGAAGCTGCGCAGCTCGCACTTCGGCTTCGTGTTCCAGCGGTTCTTCCTGCTCAAGCACCTGACCGCGGCCCAGAACGTGGCCATGGCCCTGGTCAACGGGCAGGGCTGGCTGCCCCGCCGGGAACGCCGCTCCCGGGTGCTCGAGGCGCTCGACCAGGTCGGCATCGCCCACCTCGCCAAGAACCGGCCGGCCCGGATGTCCGGCGGTGAACAGCAGCGGGTGGCGATCGCCCGGGCACTGGTCCGCCGCCCGCAGGTGCTGCTCGCCGACGAACCGACCGGCGCGCTGGACACCGAGACCGGCACCCTGGTCATCGACGCGCTGATGGAGGCGACCACCCGCGGCTGCGGCCTCATCCTGGTCACCCACGACCGCGACCACGCGGCCCGGATGGGCCGCATCCACGACCTGACCGACGGCGTCCTCACCGAGCGGGTTCTCACGTGAAACGGTTGTCCGGCCGCTACCGGTCGTCACTGATCATCGGGTTGCAGGGCATCCGGGCGCGCAAGCTGCGCACGCTGCTGTCCATGGTGAGCCTGTTCCTCGGGGTGCTCGCGGTCGTGGTCGTGCAGGCCGGTGCCAGCATCGCGGAACACGCCATGCTGGCCGACCTCGAACTCAGCTCCGGCGTCGACGGCACCCGCACGATCGGCATGCAGGCGCAGGCGCAGGCCACGGACATCGTCGTCAAGACGGTGCAGGGCCGCTCCGACGCGGTCGCGGCGCTCGGGGTGTCCGCCATCATCGGCGAGCCCGGCGTCAGACCGGTCAACGAGGGTGCTTCACCGATCGACGAGTCCTGGGGCGGCGGCGAGGTGTGCACATCGGACGGCCACTGCGAGCCGATGGCCAACGGCCCGGCCGGGGAAGCCGTCGAGGTACGGCTCACCGCGCTGACCGGCGACATCCGCGCGTTCAAGCCGTTCCGGCCGCGGTCGGGGCAGTGGCTCGACTTCACCACGGTGCCGGCGATGGCGCCCAGGCTGGTGCTCAACAAGGAGGCGGCGAAGGGTTTCGCACGTCACCACGTTCCCGCCGAGATGCGCGTCGGCGGTGCCGCCGCGAATCTCACCCCCCGCTTCATCGGCGTCGTCGACGACGGAGACGCGCAGCCGCACGCGTACGTGCGCCTGGACGAGCTGACCAACTGGCTGCCCGCCACCAACCTGTCCGACCCGAACTCCGGTGGTGAACTGCAGGTACTGCTGGCTCCGCCCACCCCGGTCGAGCACGTGCTGACGTCCCGGTTGAAGGGCGCCGGGGTCGAGACGTACGTCGAGACGGTCGACTCCCACAAGCAGCGGGAGAACGAGCTGAAGCTGATCCGCCTGGTCTTCTTCTCGATGGCCGGGCTCGTCCTGCTGATCGGCGTCGCGGGCATCCTCAACGTCGGGCTCGCCACGGTCGGCGAACGCGTCGAGGAGTTCGCGCTGCGCCGCGCGGTCGGCACGCCGCGCATCCTGCTGGCCGGCATCGTGCTCGCCGAGACGCTGCTGACCGGGCTGCTCACCGCGGCCGCCGCGATCGGTACGAGCATGGCGGCCCTGGCCGTGGTCAGCCAGGTGGTCGGGGATTCCCAGCCGCTGCTGCACGACGTGCAGTTCCCCTGGCAGGCCGGTGTGGCCGGGATCATCGCGGGCATCGTCGCCGGTGTCCTCGGCGGTTTCATCCCGGCCATCCGCGCGGCGCGCATCCCGATCGCCACGGTCATGCGCGCCTGACCGCCGCGGCGTCGCAGTAGCCCCGGGCGGCTTCCCCAGCCCCAACGTCACCCGCATGCACGCGAGAATCACGACGATCCCCCCGCCCCGAGGCCGCACACCGCGTCGCGGCCTGTCCTCCCCCGCCGCGTGACCCTTCGTTACCGGATCCGTCGCGATCGGCCCGGCGCCCGCCTCCGAAACGCCCCATTAAATGGCTAATTAGCGTTCGGGTGGCACCGCTTTGGTGGAACAGCCGCGCTTCGGTCACCCGTACGGTGACCCATGCACTGGCGCCGCATCGATACGATCCCGGCCGTCGGTGGCTCGCCATCGACGGTGGTCAAGGATTCGCGTCAGTACTCGCTTCACGGCGACCGTGTACGGCCTGTTGTCCAGAATCCTCGCCGCGCCGATCAGCTGCGCCGCATGTAGCGGCAGAGGAGACAACGCCGATGCCGTCCGCCCCCACCCGCCTCGCCGCTCTCGACGGGCTGAGGTTGATCGCCGCCCTTTCCGTGGCCCTGTACCACTACGGCACGTCCTGGCGTCTTGACGGTGTGCATCCGCCCAGCTACCACCTGCCCGCCGCCAGCCACGTGACGATCTACGGTTTCCTCGGCGTGGAGCTGTTCTTCCTGATCAGCGGATTCGTCATCTGCATGAGCAGCTGGGGGCGAGGGCTCGGCAGGTTCGCCATCTCCCGCGTCAGCCGGTTGTATCCCGCGTACTGGGTGGCCATCGCGATCACCGCCACCGTGGTCACCGTGCTGCCGATCACCGGGGGTGTGCCCATCCCGCCGACGCCGCTGACCACGGGCGGAGTCCTGACCAACCTCACCATGCTGCAGCAGCCGTTCGGTGTCGCGGCGGTGGACACCGTGTATTGGACACTGTGGACCGAGCTGCGCTTCTACCTGCTGTTCGCGCTGGTGGTGGGCGTCGGGCTGACGTACCGTCGCGCGGTCGGGTTCTGCATCGTGTGGATGTTGGCGGCGGTGCTCACCCCGAAACTGGGCAGCCCGCTGCTCGACATGGTGGTGATGGCGGACTTCGCACCGTATTTCATCGCGGGCATCGCCATGTACCTGATGCACCGGTTCGGCCCCACCCTGATGCTCTGGGCGATTGTCGGGGTGAGCTGGCTGCTCTGTCTGCCCCGCGTGGCGGTGCGGATGGCGGACGTGCACCCCGGCTTCGACGTCCCCGCGTGGCCCGGAGTGGTCATCATGACCGGCTGCTTTGCGGTCCTGCTGCTCATCGCGCTGCGCCGCGCCGACCGGATCGACTGGCGTTGGCTCACCGTCGCCGGCGCGCTGACCTATCCGTTCTACCTCCTGCACCAGCGCATCGGGTACGCCCTGATGCGTACCGCGTACCCGCACGTGAGCCTGCCGGCGTGGGTGCTGATCGCCACCACCACCGCGACCATGTTGGCGCTGGCCTGGCTGGTGCACCGGTACGTGGAACGGCCGCTGAGCCCGATCATGCGCCGCTCGCTGACCACCGCCCTGAACCACCTGCCCCGGCGTACCCCACGCCCGGAGCCCGTGCCGGCAGCGCAGGAACCCGAGCTGACCGGCGCCGAGCGCCGGAGCTGAAGCCACCCGGAGTCAATGGCAACGCGCCCGCGTGGCAACACACGGACCGCAAGTGCAATGCACGGACCCCCAAGGGGTGTACGGACCCGCAAGGGGTGTACGGACCCTGCAGGGGGCGACGCACGGACCTGGCAGGGTGCGGGGATCCGCTCATGAGCCGCAAGGCGAATGGATCCCCGCACCCGGTGTCGGCGGGAGCGACGGTCGGTAGCACGACGAGCATGCGACCAAATAATCAGCCGAGATCGACCTGAGGGTAGAGGGGGAACGCGGCGAGCAGCTCGGTGGCCTGCTTGGAGATCCGGTCGGCGAGCGCCGGGTCCAGGTCGAACTTGGCCTTCGAAGCGCCCGCCTTGGTCTGGCCGAGCACGGTGTGCATCAGCTCGGCGATCTGGTCCATCTCGTCCGCGCCGAGGCCCCGGCTGGTCAGCGCGGGGGTGCCGACCCGGATGCCGGAGGTGTACCAGGCGCCGTTCGGGTCCTGCGGGATCGCGTTGCGGTTGGTGACGATGCCGGAGTCCAGCAGGGCTTGCTCGGCCTGGCGGCCGGTGAGGCCGTACTTGTCGACGTCGACCAGGACGAGGTGGTTGTCCGTGCCGCCGCTGACCACGGTGGCGCCGCGCTTGAGCAGGCCGTCGGCCAGCGCCTGGGAGTTGTCCACGATGCGCTGGGCGTAGTCGGCGAACTCCGGCCGCCGGGCTTCGGCGAACGCGATCGCCTTGGCGGCCATGACGTGGCCGAGCGGGCCGCCCAGCACCATCGGGCAGCCCCGGTCGACCTGGTCGGCGAGCTCCGGCTGGCACAGCACCGCACCGCCGCGCGGGCCGCGCAGCGACTTGTGCGTGGTGGTGGTGACGATGTGCGCGTGCGGCACGGGGTCGAAGTCGCCGGTGAACACCTTGCCCGCGACCAGGCCGGCGAAGTGCGCCATGTCGACCATGAACGTCGCGCCGACCTCGTCGGCGATCTCGCGCATGATGCGGAAGTTCACCTTGCGGGGGTACGCCGAGTAGCCGCCCACGATGATCAGCGGCCGGAACTCGCGGGCGGTCTCCCGCAGCGCCGCGTAGTCGATCTGGCCGGTGGCCGCGTCGACGCCGTAGCTGCGCTGGTCGAACATCTTGCCGCTGATGTTCGGGCGGAAGCCGTGGGTGAGGTGGCCGCCCGCGTCCAGCGACATGCCGAGCATCCGCTGGTTGCCGAACGCGGCGCGCAGCTCGGCCCACTCGGCGTCGGTCATGTCGTTGACGTTGCGCTTGCCGACCTTGGCCAGGGCGGGGGCTTCGATCCGGTCGGCCAGCACGGCCCAGTAAGCGACCAGGTTGGCGTCGATGCCGGAGTGCGGCTGGACGTACGCGTACGGCGCGCCGAACAACGCCTTGGCGTGCTCGACCGCGACCGACTCGACCGTGTCGACGTTCTGGCAGCCGGCGTAGAAGCGGCGGCCGATGGTGCCCTCGGCGTATTTGTCGGACAGCCAGTTGCCCATGGCCAGCAGGACGGCCGGGGAGGCGTAGTTCTCGCTCGCGATGAGCTTGAGGGATTCGCGCTGGTCGTGCAGTTCCTTGGCGATCGCGTCGGCGATGCGCGGCTCGACGGCGCGGACGGCGTCCAGGGCGGAGCGGAAAGCGGCGGATTCGGCGTTCAGTGCAGGCATCGGACCTCCCTATCACAGGTGTAGAGGCCCAGGCGCACGGCATTCGTCTCGAGACGGGGCCGCTCCACGATGGTTGGCCCATCCGAACGCGCCAGTCACGGCCCGCCCGACAGCATACAAGTCGGCCCCCGGAGCGTACGAAGTTCCGGAACGCAGATTGCTTGCCTGTTAATACAAGCGTCGATGAAACTCCACTCAAGCGCTCTCCGCCGCCCATCCCCACGCCGGCCGTTCCCCGGGACCGCGGTACGCCCCGGCGGGCGGCGGAGAGGCCACCCCCAGTCAGCTACTCAGCGTGACTCATACTTTCGGTCAGTTTTGCCTCGCCCTAACGGCTAGCCATGGCTAAACCTATCGGTTAGGTTGTACCTAACCGAACGGCCCAGCTCGTGCCAGCCAGCCCGGTTACCTGCTCAACCGCTGGCTCGCACCACCGATACGCCTGGCCCCGCCGTCCCCGATTCCCCCAGGGGCGGCTCGACGGCCAGGCGCCAGGGAGGACGACAGCAATGACCGGCACCGCGTTGCAGACGCCCACCACCGAGGCCGGCACCGACCGGTCCGAATCCCCCGCCGACAACGCCTCCGCCCTGCTCGAAGCAATGGCCACCGCGCCCGCGGCAGACCGCGAGCGGCTGCGGGACCGCGCCATCGAGGCATGGCTGCCGCTCGCCCGCCACCTCGCACACCGCTACAGCGGGCGCGGCGAGCCCACCGACGACCTGATCCAGACCGCCACCATCGGGCTCATCAAGGCCGTCGACCGGTTCGACCCGAGTCGCGGCGTCGACTTCACCGGCTACGCGATCCCCACCATCATCGGCGAACTCAAGCGTCACTTCCGTGACCGTACGTGGTCGGTGCGGGTCCCGCGGCGGCTGCAGGAGCTGCGCCTGGCCATCACCGAGGCCAACGCCCACCTCACCCACAGCCTGGGCCGCTGCCCCACCGTGGCCGACATCGCCGCCCACCTGGAGCTGACCGAGGAGGACGTGCTGGAGGGGCTGGAGGGCGCCCGCGCGTACACCGCGACCAGCCTGTCGACCCCGATCAGCGCCGACGGAAACACCGCGCTGGGCGACACCCTCGGCGCCGAGGACCACGAGTACGAGCTGGCCGAGACCCGCGTCGCCCTGGGCCCCGCGCTGGCCATGCTCGACGCGCGCGAGCAGAAGATCCTGACCTTGCGCTTCTACGGCAACCTCACCCAGTCCCAGATCGCCGCCCAGGTCGGCATCTCTCAGATGCACGTGTCCCGCCTGCTCACCAAGGCACTCGGCAAGCTGCGCAACGAGCTCTCCGCCGACGCCCTCTGACGGGGGACACCAGCACGAGCCCCCTGCTGACACCTGTTGACACATTGGTGACAGTCGATGGAAGCTGACCACTGCACTCGATATGACATCGATGTCAGTGGGGGGACACGTGCTCGGATCCCGTACCGTCGCCGTGCTTGCCGGGGTGGCCCTGACCGTGCCGATCGGCGCCGTGGCCGCGGGCGCCGCCCCGGCCCGCCTCATCACCGACCCGGCCGCGTACGTCAACCCGTTCATCGGCACCACCAACTCGGGCAACACGTACCCGGGGGCGGTGACGCCGTTCGGGATGCTGGCGTGGAGCCCGCAGACCTCGCGCGGCAACCAGGTCGCCACCCCCGCCCCGGGCGGGTACCAGTACGCCGCCACCCGGATCCGTGGCTTCAGCCTCACCCACCTCAGCGGCGTCGGGTGCTCGGGCGGCAGCGGCGACGTCCCGATCATGCCGCAGGTCGGCGCGATCACCGGCTCGCCCACCGCGGACACCACCGACTCCGTGTACGCGAGCACGTTCGCCCACGCCAACGAGGCCGCGAGCCCCGGGTACTACCGGGTCGGGCTGGACAGCGGGGCGGGTGCGGAACTCACCGTTACCCCCCGGACCGGGTACGGCCGGTTCACGTTCCCCGCGGACCAGCCCGCCAGCCTGCTGTTCCGCACGTCGATGTCGGAGACCGGCAGCACGGACGCCACCGTCCACATCGACCCGTCAACCCGGACGGTCAGCGGCTCGGTCACCGCGGGCAACTTCTGCGGGCCGCAGAGCGCGCACAACCGCACGGCGTACTACACGCTGCACTTCGTCGCCACGCTCGACCAGCCGTTCACGGAGACCGGCACGTGGACCGACGGCACCCTGGCCCCGGGCGGCACGGACGCCCACGGCGGCAGCGGTTTCAGCGGATCGGGCCGTCCGGTGGCGGGCAAGGGTTCCGGTGGGTACGTGACGTTCGCGCCGGGCACCACCGCGGTCGGGGTCCGGGTCGCGATCTCGTACGTGAGCCCCGGCGGAGCGCAGGCCAACCTGGCCACGGAGAGCCCGGCCGCGCTGTCGTTCGAGACGATGGCGGCCGACGCGCGGGCGGCGTGGACCCGGCGGCTGCGCCGGATCGAGATCGGGGGCGGGACGGTGGGGCAGCAGACCACGTTCTACACCGCGCTGTACCACGCCCAGCTCGAACCCACCCTCACCAGCGACATCGACGGCCGCTACCCGGGCGCCGACGGCGCGGTGCACGCCGTCCGCGCACCTCAGCAGGCGCAGTACGGCACGTTCTCCGGCTGGGACGTCTACCGCGCCCAGGTGCAGCTGCTCGCCCTGCTGGACGCCCGGATGGCCAGTGACTTCGCCCAGTCGCTGACCAACTACGCGTCCCAACGCGGCGGCGAATGGGACCGCTGGCTGCTGCAACACGGCAAGACCAGCGTGATGTCGGGCGACCCGTCCGCCGCCGCGATCGCGGGCATGTACGCGTTCGGCGCCCACGACTTCGACGTGCGCGGCGCGTACGACTCGCTGGTGCGCGCCGCGACCGTGCCGACCGCGAACGACGGCCGCGACGACGGCTGCCCGGTCGAGTGCGTGGGCCAGCGCCCGGCCCTCGACAAGTACCTCACGCTCGGGTACGTGCCCGCCGACGACTGCCACTGCTGGGGCGGGGCGGCCGAGACCCTGGAGGACGCCGCCGCGGACTACGGCCTGTCCCAGCTCGCCGGGGCGCTCGGCGACACCGCCGGACAGCAGCGGTTCCTGGCCCGGTCCCAGAACTGGCGGCACGTGTTCGACCCGGCCGCGCAGGCCGACCCGGGGCTGGCACACAACGTCCGGGAGCAGATCGACGCGATCAGCGCGAGCGGCGAGAACAGCCCGTACGAGGGAAAGGCGCAGGGTTTCGACGGGGACAAGGGCACCAAGTGGCTGACGTTCGCCCCGACGGGCTGGCTGCAGGCCCGGTTCAAGACCCCGCTGACGGTCACGAACTACGCGCTCACCTCCGCCAACGACGAGCCCGGCCGGGACCCGAAGGACTGGCTGCTGCTCGGCTCCGCCGACGGGATCACCTGGACGCCGGTCGACGCGCGCACCGGGCAGCGGTTCACCGAGCGGGGGCAGACTCGCGAGTTCACGGTCGCCGAGCCGAAGCCGTACCCGTACTACCGCCTCGACGTGACCGCCAACTCGGGTGCCGACATCGTGCAGCTCGCCGAGCTGGAACTGGCCGACCCGGCCGTGCCCACCCCGGTGCCCGCGGACGGGCCGTTCGTCGGCTGGATGCGCGACCGGTACGCCGACGGGCACTGGGCCGACGGCTTCAGCCCCTCCACCGGCACGGGTTTCGTGGAGGGCAGCAGCGCCCAGTACACCTGGATGGTCTACTCCGACGTGGTGGGCCTGGCCGCCGCGATGGGCGGCCCGGACGTGGCCGTGCGACGCCTCGACGCGTTCTTCCGCAACCCCGACGGCAGTTTCGACCTGAGCGCGACGAAGGCCACCCGCTTCGACGCGACCAACGAACCCGACATCCAGACCCCGTATCTGTACGGGTACCTCGGCGCGGCGTACAAGACGCAGGAGACCGTGCAGGCGATCACCACGCAGCTCTGGACCGACAGCACCGGAGGCATCCCGGGCAACGACGACGCGGGCACGATGAGCGCCTGGTACGTCTTCTCGGCGCTCGGCCTGTACCCGGTCGTCCCGACCCGCGCCGAGCTGGCCCTGACCACGCCGATCTTCACGCGGGCGGTGGTGCGGCTCGACGGCGGCCGCACGCTTCGGATCGAGGCGCCGCGCGACTCCGGGGATGCCCGGTACATCCAGCAGCTCGCGAGGGACGGGCGGCGTACCACTCGATCGTGGCTGCCCGCGTCGGCGCTCACCACGGGTGGCCGGCTCGTCTACACCCTCGCCGCGACACCCAGCCTGACCTGGGGCAGCGGGCCCGGGGACGCCCCGCCGCAGAACTGAGGGCCGGGGTCGCACCCGGTTCGCGACCGTTCTGGTCCGACAACGCGAGCTTGGGGCCAGTACCGTTGCGGGTCATGTCACCGCCAATCGACGACCTACCCGGCTTCCTGCACGGGGTGGCCCCGATCCTCGACCGATGGGGCTACCTCGCGGTCGCCGGTGTCATCGGCGTGGAGAGCTTCGGCGTCCCCGCGCCCGGCCAGACGATCATGATGGCGGCGGCGGTGTACGCGGGCGCGGGCCGGCTCAACCCGTTCGCGGTGGCGGCCATCGCGTTCGTGGCCGCGGTGCTCGGCGACAACATCGGCTACTGGATCGGGATGCGGGGCGGCCGCAAGGCGGTGCACCGCTTCGGCAAGTACATCCTCATCACGCCGAAGCGGCTGGAGAAGGCGGAGCAGTTCTTCGCCCGCCGGGGCAGCCGGATCGTGGTGGTCGCCCGGTTCGTCGAAGGGCTGCGCCAGCTCAACGGCGTCATCGCCGGTCTCACCAACATGCCGTGGCGCCAGTTCATGGTGTACAACGCGATCGGTGCGGCGCTGTGGGTCGGCTGGTGGACCACGGTGTCCTACCTGCTCGGTACGCACATCGTGGAGATCGTCGAGCACATGCACCGGTACAAATGGTTGGCGATCATCGCTGTCGTGGGCGTCGTCGCCGCGTACGCTGGGTTGCACTTGCGCCACATCCGTAGCCGCCGGGCCCGAGCCGCGGCTGACCGCGAGGAGTCGCGGATCCGGTAGCAGGGTTGCCGCGCCGATGCTCGGGTACGGCTTCTGGTGAAAACCCGGAAGGAGTGATTTACGTGACCGCACCCGCATCCGCTCCCCCGACCTCGGAGGAGTCCGCCGGTCGCCGCTCACCACTGGACACCCGCCGCGCCAAGGCGGCGGCCAGCGCGGCCGCCGCCGAGGAGGCACAGGCGGGCGTCACTGACCTGGACCGCCGCCTCGACACGATCGCACAGCTCACCCGACAGCACGCTCAGGCGCTGCGCAACGCCGAGGCCGAGACCGACCGGCTCAAGCGCGCCCTGAAGAGCGCCACCAAGGAGCGCGAGCGCCTGACCACCGCCCGCAAGAAGGCGGTCGCGAAGGTGGCCAAGGCGCAGGCCAAGGTCAAGACCGCGGAGGCGAGGTACGAGAAGGTCGTCCTCGCCGACCTCGTGCGCCGGGAGATGGAGCTCGACCGGGCCCGCGCCACGTCGACCAACGGCCACACCCCCGGTCACGCCCCCGCCCCCGGTACGGCCGCCGCGCCGACGCCGGTCCGCCCGTCCGCGGACGCCGGCACCTCCGCCGCGGGCCGGGCCTCGACGGCGGGCCGGGCCTCCGCATCCGCCCGCCGGTCACCGTCGACCCGGGCCTCCGGATCGGCCCGTGCGACCGCCTCGACCCGCGGCAACGGCCGCGCCGCTGCACGGTCCGAGCCGGACGCGGCGGCAGCCGGCGGGGACACCCTGGGCTGAGCCGCCCCGGGCACCGGTCCGCCCGGCCCGCTGTCCGGCGTGGTCCTGGCAGCGCTCGCGGGCGGACCGGCCCGACCCGATAATCGACGGATGAGTTTCGGGGCGGGAGCGTCGACGGTGCAGCGATTCGCGTTTGCGGGGCGTACCTGCCTCATCACCGGCGCGGCCAGCGGGATCGGCGCGGCCCTCGCCCTCAACCTGGCGAAACGACGGGCCGTGCTGGCCCTGCTCGACCGCGACGCCGACGGGCTCGCCCGGGTGGCGGAGCTGGCCCGCGAGCTGGGCGCGGCCGACGTCAGCACGTACGTGGTGGATCTCGCCGACGGCGGTGACCGGCTGGACCTGGCCGCCGAGGTCGCGGCCCGGCACGGCGGGGTCGACCTGCTGGTCAACAACGCCGGGGTGGCGTTGAGCGGCACCTTCGAGCAGGTCAGCATGGCGGATTTCGACTGGTTGCTGGAGATCAACCTGCACGCGGTGATCCGCACGACCAAGGCGTTCCTGCCGCAGTTGCTCAGCCGCCCGGGATCGCACGTGGTCACCATCTCCAGCCTGTTCGGCCTGATCGCCCCGCCGTCCCAGGTCGCGTACGTGACGAGCAAGTACGGCGTCCGCGGCTTCACCGAGGCGCTGCGGCACGAGCTGGCCGGCCGCAACGTCGGGGTGACCGTGGTGCACCCCGGCGGCATCCGGACCAACATCGCCGCGAACGCCCGGATCAGCGGCCCGGACCCCGGCGGGGAGCAGGTGGCCCGGGCCAGGGCGTTCGCGGAGGCGGCGTTGCGGATGCCGCCGGAGGAGGCGGCCCGGCTGATCGTCGCGGCGGTCCAGGCCCGCAAGCCGCGTCTGGTGGTGACCCGCGCGGCGAAGGCGGCCGACCTGCTGGCCCGCCTGATGCCCGCCCGATACTGGCAGGTCGCCGCCCGGGCCGCGGGCGTCCGCGGCGTGCACTGAACCACCCTGCCGGGCAGACTCCGCGGCCCATCAGCGGAAGCCCGCGACGCGCAAGCGGCTCTGGCCGTTCATCAGCGTGAAGTCGCCGCCCGCGGCGATCGTGCCGCTGCCCGCGTCCGCCGCCAGCGCGCGCACGCCGACGATCCCGTTCGCCTGCGGGGCCCATGCCGTGAGGTCTCCCGCGCTGGTCACCGCGGCGAGCTTCACCCGGGGCACCGAGCCGTCGAGACAGAGGCCGTGCGGTCCGTTGCGCGCGGTGAGGCAGGCGGTGTCGAAATGGCCGCCGATGTACACGACACCGTCCAGCGTGGTGATCGCCGCCGCGTCGCCGTCGAAGATCCGCTGCCAGATGATCTCGCCCGTGTCGGTGTACGCGACGGCGCGCCCGCCCTGGCCCGCGGTGGCCGCGTACACCCCGGAGGTGTCGACCGCGATGGCGTTGACGTCGGCCGGGGCCACCGCGGGCCGGAACGTGGTGACGAGCGCGCCGGTGGTCGACAGCGCCGCGATCCGCAGGGCGCCGACGCCGTTGATCTGGTGGAACGCGCCGCCCACGTACACCCGGTCCGTGGCGGCCACGATGGTGCGCACCGCGTTGTCGGCGACGGGGCGCCAGCCCGCGTCCAGCACGCCGGTGGTCAGCGAGAACGCGGCCAGGTCGGCCCGCGGCAGGCCGTCCACGGCACGGACGCTGCCGGCGAGGTAGAGACGGCCGTGGCCGACCGCGAGCGCGTACGGTGCGCCGGAGATCCGGTGCGCGAACGTGCCCGGCGCACCGCTCACCACGTCGAGGGCCGCCAGGTTGTCGCGGTGAAGCCCCGAGATGGTCCCGAAGTCGCCCGCGGCGTAGACGGTGGTGCCGTCGACGGCCAGCGCCCGTACGGTCGCGTCGGCGGTCGGCGCCCAGCTCAGCAGCGCGCCGGTACCGGCGTCGAACGCGGCGAGCCGCTGCCGGGCGTACGTGCGGCCGCCGGAGGTCGCCCGCGTGAACGATCCGCCGACGTAGACGGTGGTGCCGCGGAACGCGAGCGCGTACACCGATCCGTTGAACTGGGGTGTGACCAGCGGGCGGACGCCCACCAGGAGCCCTTGTCCCCGCAGTGTCCCGGTGCTGGGCACGGGCAGCCGCCTCGCGGCGGGCCGGGCCCTGGTGTCGGTCCGGTGTGCGGACGCGGGCCGGGCGGCGGACGCCGCCCGCGGTGTTGCGGGCCCGGAGGCCCCGAGGGCAGGCGTACCTGCTGCGACCGCAGCGACCGCGGCCCCGGCGACGACGACGCGGCGCAGCCGGGGCACATGCGCGACGCGACGGGCAAAGCAGAAGAATCGCACATTTCATTAATACTGGTGAGTTCGCGAAAATCTTGTCGGCGCGCCGTCGCGACTCGCCGAAGCCTGCGGCAGCTCATTCCCGCCCGGCGGCCGGGACGGGAGCCCTGGTTCGGGCGGATTGCCCCGCTCCACCGCCTGGCTCTCACCGGCGGCGTCCACCTCGGGTCCGACCGGTTCCGCGCGCAGCCCCAGCATCACCAGCCAGTCGACGAGCTGATGGTGCAGCGCGTCCGGCCCCGCGAGCGCGTCGGAGCGCAGCGGCCAGTCGGACGGGTGCACCAGCACCGCGTCGGTCTGCCAGCCGCCCATGCCGCCGTGCGACCCGACGAGTTCCTCGAACGCCGCCACCTCCCGGGTGACCGGGTCCACCGCGCTGATCAGCACGAGATCCCCCAGGTGCGCCGAATCCTGGTGGCGCAACAGGTCCGCGCGGGCGTGCGGCCCGTACGGCAGCAGCGGGTCCGCCCCCTCGACGCGCCCGTCGCGCAGGTGATGGCTGCCGCCCCCGCCGATCGCCACCGGCCCGTCGGTGTCCGCGACGACGACCAGTCCGATGCCCGGATGCCCGGCGAGCCCGGCGATCAGCCGCGGGTACGCCCGCTCGATCGCGTCCCGTCCCAGCCGCTGCGGGTCGCCGGTCACATAGAGCAGGGCCAAGTTGCCTGACGACACCACCAGCAGCGGGGCCACGGGCCCCTTGGGGAACTCGGGCTCCTCCGTGGCCTCCTGCTCGGCGGGCGACACCGGCTCGTCCACCGGCGTGGCGGCGAGCCGGTCGACGACCCGGGACAGGGTCTCGCCGTACCGCTGGCGGAACGTGGCGCCCTGGCTCTGGCCGTGGTCGGACAGCACCACGAGGTGGTAGCGGCGGGCGGCCTCGGGGGCGAGGCGTTCCAGGGCGCCGAGCATCCGGTCCAGGTTCTCCAGCTGGCGCATCGACTCCGGCCGGGCCGGGCCGGCGTGGTGCGCCACCTCGTCGTAGTCGACCAGGTCGCAGTAGATCATCGGGGCGCCGCGGGCCATCTGCTCGGCGACCAGCGACACGTTCACGTCGCGCAGCAGCATCGAGGCGGGGCGCAGGGCGAGGAACGCGCCGGAGCGGCTGACCCGGGGCAGCAGGTTGCGGCGGCGCTGGAGCCGGGCCTGGTGCAGTTCGGTGAAGACCTCGGCCACCCCGAGCACGAGAGCACGGGTGAAGCCGTACGGGCTGGCCATGAACGCCGCCCAGCCACGCGCCGACCGGCCCGGCAGCGCGGCGTGGCTGACCGTGAGCAGGTTGGTCGTCGCGTCGCCGGAGAACGCGTTGCCGATGCTGACCCCGCCGTCGGCGAGCAGGCCACGGCCGTCGCTGAGGCGCCGCTCGATGGCGGCCGCGTCGCGGGGCCGGTTGGCGACCATGAGCCGGCCGATGTCCTTCTCGTACCAGCGGAACGCCGGGATGTGCGCCGACGCGCCGTGCAGGATGCCCGCCTGGGCGGCCGGGGTGGTGGACGGCAGCCCGGTGTGCCAGCCGCGCATCGTGTGGCTGCCCGAGCGCAGCCACGTGCCGATGGTCGGCAGGTTGCCCGCCCGTACGGCCCAGCGCAGCACCGGCTCGGCCACGCCGTCGAGCTGCACCACGAGCATGCCGGGTTCGGTGCCGGGGTACGTGCGGCGCAGCGTGAACAGCCGCCGCCCGGAGCGTCGGCGCCGGACCCCGCGCATCAGCCGCTGGGCTTCCTGGACGAACGTGTCGTCGCTGCCGCTGTCGGCCATCCAGTCCAGGATCGCCGCGAAGATCACCGCGAGGATGGCGGCCAGGACCACGCCGGGGAAGCCGCTGACGCGTTTGGACGGGTCCAGTTCGAGCGCGACCGCGATGATCGTCACCTGGGCGACCACTCCGAGCAGCATGGCTCCCCACCCGCCGAGGGCGATGACGCCGGCGAGCAGCAGCGGCCGCAGCACCGCGCCGACCACGGCGACGAGGACAACCAGCCCGAGGGTGTCGAACACGTCGGTGCTGCGGACCCCCGGCATGAGCCAGAGCGTCAGGGAGAGCACCACGAACGTCACGAGCGCGCTGCGCAGCGCCCGGCGCAGCCGGTTGCTGACCCGCCGCCACGCGATCAGCGCGCGCAGCTCCGCAGCCCAGCCCCGGGTGGCCGGGACGGGCACGGGGTCGCGCGGGCTGGGCGGACCTACGGCCACTCGGACACGATCGCACAGCGCAGCGAGCCGTGGACCCGCCGTGGCCAACGCCACCGCGCGGAGCGGGTCGCCCGTACAGGTGGAACCGGCACGGCGGTCAGCCGATCCGGACCCAGACGTCGTCGATGCCGCCGTGGAACTGGTCGTTGTCGGCGTAGGCGCCCTTGCCGCCGATGCTGAGCGGGCACCAGTTGACGACCGTCAGCAGCGGCGGCACACGCCGCTGCCCCTGCACCACACCGTCCACGATGATCCGCAGCCAGCCGCCGCGGCGTTCGCACTGCAGCGTGTGCCACCGCCCGTCGGCGATGCTGATCCGGCTGCGCGCCATCCGGATCCGCGGCTCGAGGACGCCCACGAGCACGCAGCTCGGCCGCCCTGCGGCACCGTCGACCTGCAGCTTGTACTGGCTGCTGGTCCGCGAGTAGCCCTTCTGCACGATGTTCTGGCCGGAGCTGGTCTGGGCGGGTGGCAGCAGCACCGTGGCGCCGAACGCCAGTGGCAGGAAGCCCGGGTTGAGCGCGGCCGAGCTGCGCGCCTGCAGGACGGCGTGCGGGCACCGGCCACCGCTGCACCTGGCGGGGAACTCGATACCCCGGCCGGTGTTGTGCGCGATGGCGCGGACCGTGCCGCGGTGGCGGGCGACCAGACGCAGCGTGTGGCCGTTGCCGGAGTCGTCGTTCCCGGTCGCGGTGTCGAAGCCGTACCGGGCGACGAACCCGGTGGCGTCCTGCCCGGTCGGCGCGGGCGCGCCGGCGGGCTCCCCGATCGGCCGTTGCGCCTGCGCGGGGGCTGACGTCAGCAGGAGGCAGGCAGCCGCGGCAGCCGCCAATGTGTACGAATGGTGACGCATCTCGGAATTATGGCTTTTTAGAATGTTTCCGCACGATCAAACAGATTGGCGGAACGGCCTAGAGTAACGGACCGATCGGTCCAATCCACGCAAATTGTCACTAAAACCCCAAAACGACACAGGTCAGTGCACGCTGTCCTGCTTCCCCGGGTACGCGCTGTCCAGCGGAACCGCGCGCGCGGGCACCAGGCCCAGCTGCACCCCCTGCCGCGGCAGCAGCGTGTCGAGCAGCCAGTCGGCTGCCACCCGGACCCGGTTCCCGGGCATGGACAGCAGGTGGTAGCCGCGCGTCACCACCTTGGCGGGCAGCCCCGACAGCGGCACCCCCAACGGGTTCGCCGCCGCGTCCAGCCCGCCGAGATCCACCACGAAGCCGAGATCGTGATGCCGGTACGCGCGCCGCCGCCCCTGGCCGTACGAGGCGGCGATGTTGCCCGCCACGGTGGCGCCCTGGCGGGTCGCGTGCTGCGCGGTCATCCCTGTGATCTCCCCCGGACGCGTCAGGTCGGGCACCGCGGCCGCGTCGCCGCACGCGTACACGTCCGGGTGGCCGGGCACGGTGAGGAACTCGTCCACCACCAGCCGCCCGTGGGCCATCGGCAGGCCCAGCGTCGCCACCAGCGGGTCGGGGCGCACCCCGACACACCAGATCAGCGATCGGGTCGGCACGAACTCACCGCTGCCGGGCGCGGCGCCCCCGGGCGCCCGGGTCAGCCGCACCCCGGCGTCCGTGGCCTCGGCGACACCCGTGCCGAGGCGCACGTCGACACCACGGGTCTGCAGCACCCGGTCCGCGGCGGCGGACAACCGCGAATCGAGCTGCGGCAGCACCCGGTCGGCCGTATCGAGCAGCAGCCAGCGCGGCAGCCCACGCAGCGCCGGGCGGTGCCGGGTCAGCTCCTGCGTGAACACCACCCCCTGCGCGGCCACCTCGGTGCCGGTGTAGCCCGCACCGACCACCACGAACGTCAGCCGCGCGGCGCGTTCGGCCTCGTCGTCGGCGGTGTCGGCCATCTCGACCTGCCGGGTGACGTGGTCGCGCAGATACAGCGCCTCCGGAATGTCGCGGAAGCCGTGCGCGTACTCGGTGACCCCGGGCACGGGCAGCAGCTTGTTCACACTGCCCACGGCGATGACCAGGCGGTGGTAGCCGAGCGTGCGCGCGCCGCCGTCCGGGTCGGTGTAGCCGACCGTACGCGCGTCCAGGTCGAAGCCGGTCGCCTCGCCCAGGACCAGCCGAACCCCGGGCAGGGCGCCCCCCAGCGAGACCGACACCCGGCGGGGTTCGAGGATCCCGGCGGCCACCTCGGGCAGCAGCGGCAGATAGAGGAAGTAGTCGGTCGGGTTGAGCACCACGATGTCGGCGCTGCCGCGGGAGAGCTTCGCCAGCGTACGGGCGGTCTGGAAGCCGGCGAACCCGGCGCCGACGATCACGATCCGGGGGCGAGCCATGGGCGTCCTTCCGTGGACGGGCGCCCGGGGCGCCGGGAACCACCGATGCCTGCCTCGCCCACGCTAGCGAAGACCGTCGATCACCGCACGGCGGGCGGCGTCGCGTCCGGCGCTAGAGAACTTCCTCGGGGCGTACCGGCTGGCCGTCGCCGCCGCCCTTCTTGCCGAACAACCGGAAGCCGCGGCGCTTCTTCTCCGGCGCCCGGGTGGTCTCGCCGTTGAGCACCGCCAGGCGGTGCTGGGCGACCGGGTTCTCCGGCTCCAGCCGCAGCGAGGTGAGGAACGCCTGCCGCGCCTGGTCGGTGTGGCCCAGCGCGTCGAGCGTCACACCGTGGGTGAAGTAGTAGTGCGCCTCGTGCGGGTCGAGCCCGATCGCCGTACGGGCGGCCTGCTCGGCGTCCGCGATCTGCCGGTCACCGGCCAGCAGCGCCCAGGCGACCCGGTCGTGCCAGAGCGGGTTCTTCGGCTCCGCGATCACCGCCCGGTACGCCATCGTCACGGCCTCCTCGTGCCGCCCGAGCAGGGTCAGCGCACGGCTGGCCGAGGCGAGCGGACGGGGGTCCTCCGGGACCAGGTCGATCGCCCGGGTCGCCGCCACGAGCGCATGTTCCGCCTGGCCGAGCGTGAGCCGGATCCGGGCCATGAGAATCCACCCGGGGGCCGAGCGGGCGTCCTGGGTGAGCACCAGTTCGAGGTGGCTCGCGGCCTGGACAGGGTCGACCCGCTCGTACAGCGCCGCGGCGCGGGCGACACCCAGCTCGGTGGGTGAGAGCTGTCCGGCGTGAGTCTGGCTCGGGGCCTGCGCGAGATCGGTCATCGGGTCGCTCCGGCCTGCGGAAACATACGGCTCACACGGTCATCATCGGCACCGGTGCACAATTTCTGAGCCGATTCGCCGGAAAGTCCCCAGCCGGGTCACCCCGTGGGTAGCCACCCGGCCGACCGCGCATGATCGTGCGGCTCCCTCGCCGGCACCGCGGCGAACGCCCGCACCGGGAACGTGCCGAAGCCCGCCACCCGGGGCGGGGCGGCGGTGAACCGGGCCCCGGTGGGCGGCAGCTCGGCCAGCCCGGTGAGATGCTCCACGATCGGGATGCCCGCGGCCAGCAGCAGCGTGTGTGCGGGCCGCTCCCCCGGCCCGTCACCCGAGATGTCGTCGATGTTGACCGCGTCGATGCCGACCAGCGCCGCACCGTGCTCGACCAGCCACGCCGCTCCGTCCGCGGTGAGGTACGGCGCGTCCAGCGCGTACTCGGGGGTGCCCCAGCGGGCGTCGCCGCCGGTGTGCAGCAGCACGGCCCGCCCGGCGACGTCGTGGGCGGCCAGCGCGCCCACGTCGATCCCGCGCCGTCCGCCGCCCAGCGTGCGCACCACCACCGCGGGCAGGTCGGCGAGCCGGTCCAGGGGCAGCCCGGCCAGGTCGGTGCCGTCCGCGTACCGGTGGATGGGGCTGTCCAGATAGGTGCCGGTGTTGCCGACCATCGTGATCCGGCCGATGGCGAACTCGGTGCCCGGCGCGTACCGGTCGCGGGACTGCTCGTGGGTCAGGTGTGCGCTGATCTCGGGCGCGGGCAGCCCCGGGTACGTGGTCATCCCGTCGGCGATGACGTGGCTCAGCTCGACCAGCCGCACCTGCTCGCCCGGGCGGGGCAGCGCGGAGGTGTCGGCGGGGCCGCCGCGGGTGCCCTTGTGCGGCTCGGCGAAGACCCGGACCCGGTCCAGTTCGACCCGGTCGACCATGAGCAGGCTCAACGACGCGACGAACAGCGCTCCGATGTCCGCATGGGTGACGTCGGGGTGCGGGACGTCCACCCGGAAGCCCTGGGTCTGCAGGGCGCCGCCGTTGCGGAACGTCACCGTGGCGTCGAACTCGGCCCGGTACTGCAGCACGGCCTCTCCTCGGGTCACGTCAGCTCGCCCACCGCTTCCACGATGAGCCAGATGCCGAAGATAGCGAAGAGGGCGGCGGCGCCGTACTTGATCGCCTTTTCCGGCAGGTGGCGGCCGAGCAGGCGGCCCACCATGATCGCGAGCGCGTCCGCGGCGACCATGCCCACGGTGGAGCCGAGCCACGTGCCGAACCAGCCGTGCTGGGTGGCCAGCGTGATCGTGGCGAGCATGGTCTTGTCACCCAGCTCGGCCAGGAAGAACGCGCCACCGACGGCGAGGATTGCCGATCCGGAGGCCCGTTCGGCCTTGCCCTGCTCCTCCGGGGTGAGCACGTCACCGCGCAGCGTCCACGCTCCGAACGCGAGGAATGCGAGCCCGGCGATCAGCGAGATCCACCCGGTGGGCAGCGCCGCGCCGAGGCCGTACCCGATGCCGACCGAGACGGCGTGCACCAGCGCCGTGGCCGCGGTGATGCCGATCAGCACCGTCCACGGCCGGAATCGGGTGGCGAACGTGAGCGCCATGAGCTGCGACTTGTCGCCCAGCTCGGCGACGAAGATGACGGCGAAGCTGATCGCCAGTGCGGAGAGGAAACCGTCCATGGGGGCCTTCCCGGTCTCAAGGCCGGGCCTGGGCGCTGGGCGACCTCGACCCGGCCGCGTGTGTGCAGCCAGAGCCGAAGGTCTTGCTCGCCTCTCGCGAGGCCACGTGGCCGGGCGCGGAACGCACCAGTATGTCGACCACGACGTTGGGAGCTACTCCCCTTCGCTGCCCCGACGATACCGGTCCGACAAGGGCGGCCTGCCAGCGCCGCGGGCTGTGAGCCTGCCGACAGCGGCGGCACCGGGTGGCACTCACCCGGCACCGCCGCTGGCGTTCAGCTCGCCAGGACGAACCGTTGCAGGTCCGCGCGCAGCACCCCGGCGGCGCCGGGGCTCTTGCCGGCCCGCGCGGACGGCGTGGGCTGCGGCAGCGGCGGGCACTGCCGGTCGGAACGGTTCCCGGCGACCCGCGCGGGCAGGGCACCGGTGGCCAGGTACGCGGCGACGGTGTCGTCGACGCACGCGATTCCGGACAGCGAGCCGGCGTGCGTGGTGCCGCCCACCCCTTCGACCAGGACGGCCCGCGGGTACCGGCGGCGGACCTCCAGGCTGCCCGGGTACGGCGTGGCCGCGTCGTTGGTCTCGCTGATCAGCAGGATCGGCGGCACCTTGGTGCCGTTCACGTGCACCGGCGTACCGGCCGGGGCCGGCCAGGTCAGGCACGGCGCGTTGAACCAGGCGTTGGCCCACGTCTCGAACGGCGCCCGCTTGTACACCCGGTCGTTGTCCTTGCGCCAGGTCGAGAACTTCTTCGGCCACTGCACGTCGGTGCACTGCACGGCAAGGTAGATGGCGTACCCGTTGTCGGCGCCCGGGCCCTGCGGCTGGCCCTGGTCGTACAGGGTCTTCAGGCCGCTGAAGTCGTGGTCGTTCACCCACGCGGAGAACGCCTGGGCGACCGCCTCCCAGCCGAAGACGTAATACCCGGCCGACAGGAAGACGTCGGTCAGCTCGTCGCCGCCGATGATGCCCCCGGCGGGGTTACGCAGCAGTTTGGCCCGCTCGGCGTAGAACAGCTTCTGCACGGCCCTGGCGGTCTTGCCGAGGTGGTAGATGTCGTCGTACTTGGCGACCCACGTGAAGTAGATGCCCATGTTGCGGTCGAACGCGATGTCCTGGTCGAGGTTCGCGGCGTACCAGACGCGGCGCGGGTCGACGTTGCCGTCGAGGACCATCCGGCGGACCCGGCTCGGATACAGCGTGGAGTACACCTGACCGAGGTACGTGCCGTACGAGAAGCCGTAGAAGTTGATCTTGTCGGCGCCCAGTGCCTTCCGCAGGCTGTCCATGTCCTGCACGGTGTCCGTGGTGCGCAGGTGCTGGAGCAGCGGGCCGCCGGCGGCGGCGCAGTCGCGGGCGTACTTGGCGGCCTTGGCGAGCCAGAACTTCTCCAGCTTGCGGGAGGTCGGCACGTAGTCGGGCCGGTCGTACGAGAAGTAGTTGCCGTCGCAGCTCAGCGCCGGGCGGCTGGAGCCGACGCCGCGCGGGTCGAAGCCGATCCAGTCGTACGCGTCGCCCGCGTGGCCGGGCACGAACTCACCGAGTACGGACAGGACCAGCCCGGAGCCGCCGGGCCCACCCGGGTTGACCAGCATGACGCCCTGGTACTGGGCGGCCGGCACCTTGTGCTGGATCCGGGAGACCGCGAGCTTGATCGTGGGCCCGGACGGGTCGTCGTAGTCCAGCGGCACGGTGAGCAGGCCGCATTGAGCGCCGCGCGAGTTGAGCGCAGGGTTGTCGCAGGTGCCCCAGCTGATCGGGCCGGGCGCGTAGCCGTCCTCGCCGCGAACCGGGTCCGCCTGGGCGCCGGTTGCCACCGCGGCGCCGAGCACCATCCCTAGGACGGCCCCGGCCGCCAGATGTCTTCTCATTCCCACCCTTTCGTATGTGTTTCACCACATATCGTCCGGTTTGGGAATCTACATCCGGGCCGTCCACGCCGAGACGACCACGAGATTCTCGGCGTGCCAGAGGGGCTGAAGCCCCTGGTCAGGCAGACATCTGCCAGGCCTGCGGGACCGCTTTGATCGTCCGCGGTGCCAGCAGCTTCGCGAACTGCTCCGGCGACATCGGGCGGGAGAAGTGGTAACCCTGCGCCGCGATGTAGCCCAGCGACAGCAGCAGCTCCGCCTGCTCCGACGTCTCGACGCCCTCGGCGACCGCGTGCAGACCCAGCACCTGGGCCAGGTGGATCACCGCGGCGGCCATCGGCACCCGGCCGTCGATGTTCGCCTGGGTGAACGACCGGTCCAGCTTGATCTCGTCGATCGGGCAGTCGTGCAGCATCGTCAGCGTCGAGTGGCCCGTGCCGAAGTCGTCCAGCGACACCCGCAGGCCCAGCTCGCGCAGGTCGTGCAGGTTGGTGATCGACTGCCCCGGCTCCAGGGCCATCGTCTCGGTGATCTCCAACGTGATCCGGTGCGCCGGCAGCTTGTGCATCTTCAGCAGGCCGCCGACGAAGTCCGCGAAGCCGGGCTCCCGCAGGTCCCGGGCCGACACGTTGATGTTCATCATGTGCGGGGCCGCGTCGCCGTGCTCGCCGATCCAGTCGGCGAACTGCTGGAACGCCGTCTTCATCACCCAGCGGCCCAGCGGAACCACCAGGCCGGTGCGCTCCGCCACCGGGATGAACGCGTCCGGACCCAGCGTGCCGCGCGTCGGGTGGGCCCACCGCACCAGCGCCTCGGCGCCCATCAGCCGGCCGTCGTCGAGCGAGACGATCGGCTGGTACAGCAGGAACAGCTCCTCGCGGTCGATCGCCTCGCGCAGCTCGGCGCCGACGTTCGCGTGGTCCGACCCGGTCGCCATGTTCGGGTGGTAATGCAGGTACGCGGTGCCCGACACGTTCTTCGCCGCGTACATCGCGATGTCCGCGTGCCGCAGCAGCAGGCTCGCCTCGTCACCGGAGCTGCCGTCCGCGATGCCGATGCTGGCCCGGATGGGCAGCTCGTGCCCGTCCGCCACCACCGGTGCGCGCAGCGCGGCGACCATGCGGTCCGCGGCGAGGTCCGCCGCGGCCGGGTCGGCGCCGTCCAGCACGACCACGAACTCGTCGCCGCCCAGGCGCGCCACGGTGTCCTCGGCGCGGATGCAGCCCGCCAGCCGCTGCGCCACCGCGATCAGCAGCAGGTCGCCGACCTCGTGGCCGAGCGAGTCGTTGACCACCTTGAAGTCGTCCAGGTCGATCAACGCCACGCTGACGTTGCGCTCGCCGGGGGCGGTCAGCGCCTTGTTCAGTCGCTTGTGGAACAGGATGCGGTTGGGCAGCCCGGTCAGCGCGTCGTGGTTCGCGCCGTGGTCGAGCTGGCGCAGCAGCCGGGCATTGTCCCGGAACGCGGTGACCTGGCGCAGCACGACCAGCGTCGTGAGGGCCACGGCCGCACCGACCACGACCGCCGCGTCGGCCCGGTCGTCCGACCGGAACACGTACAGCAGGAGGCCGTCGACCGCGGCGACCGCGGCGTACGGCAGCACGCTGTACACGCGACGGCGCTGCATGGTCGCGACACCGCGGCGCGGGCCGAAGTCGGCGTGCCGCTGCCGCTCGGCCGCCCAGGCGGCCAGGAAGAACACCACCGGGATGCTCAGCTCGGTGGGCAGCAGCCGGGGGTCGTGCGCCAGCAGGACGGGCTGCAGGACGGGGGCGACCGCACCGATGAACAGCGCGATCGCGACCAGCCGCAGGCCTTGGACGTCGACGAACGCGCAGCCCGTGAGCAGGACCTTGACGACCGTGAACACGGCCACCAGCGCCAGCACGATCAGGGCGAGCGAGGCCATCAGCATGCTGTCGTGATCCGAGCCGAGCTGCTCGCGGGTCACGAAGTGCCAGAGGAAAACCGCGGCGGCCAGGATGACCGTGGCCGCGTCGAGCACGATCCGCAGCAGCGCGCCGACCGAGTGCTTGCCCAGCGGCAGCCGGTACAGGGCGTGCCCGACGACGAGCACGGCACCCGCGCCCGCGGCCAGCATCACGGGGCCGGTGTGCGAGCCGCCGTCGCCGGTACGGGTCAGCACGTAGATCGCCTGCGCCGACTGGGCCACCCCGGTCAGCAGCGCGGCGACGGTCACGGACCGCCAGAAACGGCGGGTCGGCTCGGGCAGCGTGGCGGTCGTGGCGGTACGCCAGCAGACCGCGGTGGCCAGCAGCGCCGCCACCGGTGTGCTGAGCCACAGCAGCACCGCCGGGCCCACCGGGTGCACCACGTTGATCACGAACCACACGGACGACAGCAGCATCAGCAGCCCAGACAGCCGCAGCAGGCGGCTCATCGCGCCTATGCGCATGACCTGCCCTCCGGCCCCGGGCGCATGCAGCACCTCCGACGCGCCCATACGCTGCCCCTTCCGACGGTTCTCGCCGGGTCAAATCGACCGGGCGGACCCCGGGTGAAGGATTTCCCCCGACTTCAGGGCGGCCTCCGCGCCGGTGGCGTGGGCGATCGATGGGCGGCACGGAAGGGACATGCTCCGGCCAACCGGGGTTTCACGGATCGTCACCCGGACCCGCGAACGTGAGGCCGGTGGAGAACGTACTGCTCTCGATCGTCGTCCCCGTGTACGCGGTCGAGGGCTACCTGTACCAGTGCCTGGAGTCGATCCGGGCCGGACTGAATCCCGCCGAGTCGGCCCGCGTCGAGGTCATCGCGGTGGACGACGCGTCCCCGGACACCTGCGGCGCCATGCTCGACGCGTACGCGCAGCGCCACGGCGACCTGCGGGTCGTGCACCTCGACCATAACGTGGGCCTGGGCGGCGCCCGCAACGCCGGCCTGGAGCGGGCCCGGGGCGCGTACGTGTGGTTCGTCGACAGCGACGACTGGCTGCCCGCGGGCGCCGTGCGCGAGGTGCTGGAGAAGCTTCAGCAGAGTACGCCGGACGTACTGCTCGTCGACCACCTGCGCGTGCACGAGAACGGTCGGCTGGAGATCGACGCCAGCAGCCACCTGCTGCGCGGGGTGCCCGGCGCGGTCACGCTGGCCGACCGGCGGGCACTGCTCGGGGTGCAGCACACCGCGTGGAACCGGATCGTCCGGGTGGACCTGCTGCGCCGCCTGGACCTGCGATTCCTGCCCGGCTGGTACGAGGACATCCCGTTCACCAACCCGGTGCTCATCGCCGCCGAACGGGTCGCCGTACTCGACCGGGTGTGCTACCACTACCGGGTCGGCCGGATCGGCGCGATCACCGCGACCCGCAGCGACCGCCACTTCGAGGCGTTCAGCCAGTACGACCGGCTGCACGAGTGGCTGGACCAGCACGCCGACGAGGCGTGGCTGCGCCTGGCCGTGTTCACCCTGATGATCAACCACCTGCTCGTGGTGGCCGGCAACGACAGCCGGCTGCACGCGAGCCGGCGCCGCGCGTTCTTCCGCCGCATGGCCGCGCACCACCGGCGCTACCGTCCCGCCGGCTACCTGCCGCCCGCCGGGACGGCCGGACTCAAACACCGGCTGGTCAGCCTGAACAGCTACGTGCTGTACGCGGCACTGCGGCGGGCGTACCGGGCGACCGGGCGGGCCCCGGCCGACGCCGACTCGACATCTCCGGTTTCCCCGGCCCTCGCCCCGGCGCCACAGGAGGTCAAGCCGGCGCCCATACGGTGACGCGCTCCGGCTCCCCCGATCGAAAGGTGCTGCCTGCGTGCTCCGCACTGCCGTCGACGCCGACCGCGACACCGTGCTCGCCTGGCGCAACCATCCCGAGGTCCGGCGGGTCAGCCTGACCACCCACGTGATCGCGGCACCCGAGCACGCGGCGTGGTGGCGGGCCGCGACCGCCGACCCGGGCCGCCGGGTGCTGGTCTACGAACAGGACGGCACGCCCGCCGGAGTGGTGGCCTTCGACCTGCGGCCCGACCCGCCGACCTGGTCCTTCTTCCTGGACGTCGCGGGGCTCGGCGGCGCTCTGCTGCCCGCCTGGCTGCGCCTGGAGGACGAGGCGGTGCGCTACGCGTTCGGGGAGCTGGGACTGGACCGGCTGGGCGGCGAGACCCTGGCGTGGAACACCGCAGTCCTGGCGCTGCACCGGCGCTTCGGGTTCCGCGAGACCCGCAGATACGAACGACTGGTCGACGGCACCGCCCAGACCGTGGTGTGGACCGAGAGAGGCAAGTGATGATCGTCAACGGCGTCGAGATCGGGGCGGGGCAGCGGCCATACATCGTGGCCGAGATGTCGGGCAACCACAACGGCTCGCTGGACACCGCGCTGCGGCTGGTCGACGCGGTCGCGGACGCGGGCGCGCACGCGATCAAGCTGCAGACGTACACCGCGGACACGATGACCGTGGACGTGCCGCACGAGCGGTTCCGCATCTCGGCCGGGCACGACCTGTGGTCCGGCGAGTACCTGTACCAGCTGTTCCAGCGGGCGCACACGCCGTGGGAGTGGCACGAGGAGATCTTCGAGCGGGCCCGCGGGCACGGGCTCACACCGTTCTCCAGCCCGTTCGACGCGACCGCGGTCGAGCTGCTGGAGAAGCTGGACGCCCCGCTGTACAAGATCGCGTCCTCGGAGATCACCGACCTGCCGCTGGTCCGGCTGGTGGCGAGCACCGGCAAGCCGGTGATCCTGTCCACCGGGATGGCGAGCGTGGCGGAGATCGGTGCCGCGGTCGACGCCGCCCGCGGCGCGGGCTGCACCGACCTGGTCGTGCTGTCGTGCACCGCGTCGTACCCCGCACCGCCTCAGGAGAGCAACCTGCGCCGCATCCCCGTACTGGCCGAGACGTTCGGGGTGCCGGTGGGGCTCAGCGACCACACGCTCGGCATCGGCGTACCGGTGGCCGCGGTGGCGCTGGGCGCCTGCCTGATCGAGAAACACGTGACGCTGGACCGCGGCGACGGCGGCGTCGACTCGGCGTTCTCCCTGGAACCGCACGAGGTCGCCGCGCTGGTCACCGAGTCCGAACGGGCCTGGCAGGCGCTCGGCACCACCCGGATCGGGCCCACCGCGGCGGAACGGGAGAGCCTGCGTTTCCGCCGCTCCCTGTACGTCGTCGCCGACGTCCGCGCCGGTGACGTGGTGACCGGGGCGAACGTCCGTTCGATCCGCCCCACCGGCGGGCTGGCCCCGGACGCGATCGGCACCGTGCTCGGACGCACGTTCCGGCACGACGCGGCGAAGGGCACGCCGCTCACCTGGGAACTGATCTGACCGGCCGGAAGGGCGAGGCAAGCACGTGTGGCTCAACGCGAACAACCGGGAACTCCAGTGGTTCCTGGAAGCCGCAGCGGTCTACTGGGAGAAGAACCTCCCCCGCGCGGATGACGACGCGGCCGTCGTGGTCGAGATGTTCCACCAGGACATCCGGGTCAACCTGCGGAACCTCGCGTTCGCCAACGCGATCCGGCGGCTGCGTCCGGCCCGGCTCGTCGTGCTCACCGGCGTCGAGGACCAGTGGCGGCGCACGCTGTGGAACGGCTTCGACGTCGACACGGTCCGCCAGATCGCCCAGGCGTACGGGGCGGACGAGGTCATCGACGTGTGGGCGGCGGTCCGGCGCGAGGCCGAGACCCCGGAGCTGGACGACGTCACGGTGACGGCGTACACCGACGCGACGTACTGCCGGCTGGCGAAGGTGCCCCGGCTGCCCGCCGACCACGCCACCCGGCCGGACTACCGCCTGCGCCGCCGGTACGCCGGCGGCCTCGCGGCCCGCTACGAGCGCGTCTTCGCAGGCCCGGTGGTCGCGCTGGTCACCAGCCACGTCGACTACGACCAGTGGGGGCTGGCCGTCGAGGTGGCCCGCCGCAGGTCCGTGCCGATCATCCACACCCAGCAGACCGGCTGCCTCAAGGCGTACGGGCTGTTCCCCGAACACGACACCCGCACCGGCACGTTCCGGGAGGAGTTGACCCGGCTGATCGGCGACGCGTTCGAGAACCAGGTCTGGCCGCAGCGCGACGGGTTGCGCCGCAGCGCCGAGCTGGTGGCCTGGCGGGCCAAGGTCAATCTGGGTCGGCCGAGCTGGTGGCGCGGCGGGGTGACCGCCTCGGTGGACCTCGGCAACCCGGCCGAGCGGGCCCGGATGCGCGCCAGCGTGGTGTCCCGGCTGGGCTTCACCGCGGACCGTCCCCTGGTGACCGTGTTCAACCACGCCGTCTCGGACGCGCTGGGCACGAACCGGGAGCTGTTCGGAAGCCTGGCCGACTGGTTCGCCGACACGGCCGACTACGCCGCAGGCAACACCGACGCCCAGTGGCTGTTCCTGGACCACCCCAGCCAGAAGCTGTACGACTCGACCGGCTTCTTCGACTCGGTCGCCAAGCGCCACCGCAAGGCCCGGCACGTCGTGTTCCGGCCGAGCGCCACGCTCAGCAAGAACGCCCTGTGGAGCCTCACCGACCTGGGCGTCACGGTCCGCGGCAGCGTCAGCAACGAGCTGCCCGCGTACGGCATCCCGGTGCTGCAGGCCGGGTGGTCGGAGTGGAGCTCGTGCGGACTGTCCACGGTCGTCGACGACACCGACGCGTACTGGAAGACCCTGGAGAGCAGCATCGCCGCGATCCGCGACGGCGCCGACCTGGTCACCGAGGAGCAGGTCCGCCGGGCCCGGCTCTGGCTGTGGCTGTACCGCAGCGGCACCGACGTGGTCACCCCACTCGTCCCACAGTGGGAGGTGTGGCCCGCGGACACCCTGCTCAAGACGATGCGGGCGGCGTACCGGCACATCGAGGCGGACGCGGACCCGCTGTTCACCGCGGTGCAGCGGATGTGGACCCGCCAGGAGCCGATGCTGACCCGGACGGACTGGTTGGCGTGATCGGCACCTGGTTCCGCACCGACTTCGACGGCCCCCGCGACGTCGTCGACCTGCCCGTCGAGGCGGCCGCCGGGCGCGACCCGGCCCTGTGCATCGTCGACCAGGTGATGCGCGGCACCGGCATCCTGGGCCGGGTGACCGGCGAATTCGGCGCGGTCGCGCTGCGTCTGCGCGGCACGGCCGCGCCCGTGCGGGTGACCGTCGAGCTGCACCTGGACGAGCTGGGCACCCGCTGGTGGTCCGACCGGGTGCGGCCGCCGCGCACCGACCCGGAACGTCCCCGGCTGGTGCTCGTCCGCGCGCAGGGGCAGATCCGCGGGGCGGCGCTGCTCGCCCGCCGCCAGGGCTGGCGCGCGGCCGCGGGCGCCCGGGCCACGGTCGCGTTCGATCTGCCCGCCGGCGAGCTCGACGGCGACGGCGTACTCGTGGTGGAACTGGCCGAACCCCCACGTCCGTCGTGGGCCCGCACCCGGTTCTCGTCCGGGTCCGCGGTGGGCCTGCGCATCGACCGCATCACGGTACGGCCGGCCCCCGCCCCGACCGCAGTGGTCCCCGCCCCGTCCGACGGCGCCTCCGGGTGCGATCTGGCGTTGCTGCCGCCTGGCGCGGCCGGGGTGTTCCGGCTCGACGTGGCAGCAGTGCCGCCCGCCCCGCCGGTCCCGCGTTCCCCGTCGAACCGGTGGACCCGCCAGATGCCGTCCCGCGCGGGTTTCAAGGTCCTGCGCATCGCCCGCCGCGCCGCGCTGCGGGCGCTGGCCCTGGCGCTGCCCGTGCCACCACCGGGCCGCCCGGACGTGTTCGCCGCCGATCTGTGCACCGGCGCCGACGTCGGGGTGGAGGTCGTGGCCCGCCGCCCGCGCGGGCTCGACCTGCGGCTGACCGAGGCGGCCGCCGGACCGGTCCTGCTCGGCCTGACCCGGGCGAACCGGCGCCTGTCCCTGCACGTGTGGCCCGCCCCGGCCCCGCAACCTGATGCCGCGGCCCACCCGGACAACGCCCAGACCGGCGCGGCTCAGACGGACGCGGCCCAGGCCGGCGCGGCGCAGGCCGGCGCGGCGCAGACGGACGCGGCCCAGGCCGGCGCGGCGCAGGCCGGCGCGCAGCCCGCGGCCGGCAACCGGGCGCGATGATCCACCGACCGGTCCTGACCGCCGACGCGGACCGCAACCGCCGCGTCCTGCAGGAGACGCTGGACACCGGCGCGGCGGGGAAACTGGAACTGCCGCCGGGCCGCCACCCGATCGCCGGCGGCCTGCGGGTGCCCACCGGCTGGACGATCCGGGGCAGCGAGGTCACCGGCGCGAACGGCGGGGTGCCCGGAACCTGGCTGGTCTCCTCGGGCAGCACGGGCCAGCCCGTCCTGCACGTGCTCGGCTCGGACGTGTCGGTCAGCGACCTCGGACTGTGCCCGTCCCCGGCCGATCCCGGCGAGCACGGCGGCGACCGCGGCACCGCGATCACGGTCGGCGAATACCTGTACGCCGAGTCACCGCAGTGGCAGGCCCGCATCGACGTACGCCGGGTCCACGTGTCCCGGCCCGCGGATCGCGGCGCCAACTGCGTCGCGGTGATGGGCGCGGTCCGGGACGTCACGCTGCACGACCTCACCGTGCGCGGCGGTTGCACCGGCGTCGCGGTCCACTGGGGTGCGGTCGGCGCGGACGTGTCCTCGATCGTGGGTCCGACCTACCATCCCCACGGGCTGTCGGTCACCGACCTGCGGGTCCGGGACGCGATCGAGGGCTTCTACCTCAGTTCCGTGCACGACGTACGGGTGTCCGGGGCGTGCCTGCGCGACGTCGAGATGGGGTTCCGGCTGCTGCCCGGCGACAACACGGACCGGTTCGTCGCCGTACCCGACATCGGCGCCCGGATCGACATCGCCGACGTGTGCGTCCGCTGGACCGGCCCCCGGTACGCGGTCCGGGTCGCCGGTTGGGGCCGCAGTGAGGTGGACGGCGAGGTCACCGTGCTGCGCTACGCCGACACCGTGATCCGCGACTGCCGCCTGGCCGGGACCGGCCGGGCCGACGCGTGGTCGCCGATCGTGGTGGAACGGGCGGCCGGGGTACAGCTGCGCGGCATCCGGGTCGACACGGCCACGGACGACTGCTGCGCGCTGGGCGCCCGCGCGTGAACTCCGGGAAGGGCAACATTCAACCCCATCGCCTACAGTGGACCACCGCCGCACCGGCCGGCCCGCGACGTCCCTCTCCGAGCGCGCCCCGCGCCGACCGCCCGCGGCCCTGGAACGGCCGGGGTGGGCGCCGCCACGCCCGCCCCGGCCCCGTCCCGCCGGCGGTCGGCTAGCCTGAGGTTCGGAGCATGCGCTCCACGGCGGTGGGGCCCGCCGATCCCGCCGCGCGGGGTGCACCGCGACGAGCCGTCGCCAACGGTCCCTGCCAGGCAGACGCTGGTAGGAGGCGGTGTGCACGCGTCCATGTTCCCGATCGACCCGGATGTCGACCTGCATGTGCCCGAGGAGCGGACCGAGCTGCGCCCGCACCCGGCGCGGCTGCTGGGCACGATCGCGGCCGGGGGCGTGCTCGGCGCGCTGGCCCGGTACGGCGTGACGCTGGCGTGGCCGCATGCGCCCGGGTCGTTCGCCTGGTCCATCTGGGTGATCAACGTGAGCGGATCACTGCTGATCGGCGTACTCATGGTGTTGATCGCGGAGGTGTTCGGAGACCGCAAGCTGGTGCGGCCGTTCTTCGGCGTCGGCGTCCTGGGTGGTTACACGACGTTCTCCACGTCGATCGTCGACGTCCAGCAGGCCGCCGCGCACGGGGCCGCGGGCACCGCACTGCTGTACCTGGCCGCGACGCTGCTCGGTGCGCTGCTGGCGGTGTGGGCCGGGACGGCCGCCACCGAGGTGCTGGTCGGACGCCGGACCGCCCCGGGCACCCCGGGGGAGTCGCGGTGACCTTGCTGCTCGTGGCGTTGGGGGCGGCCGTCGGGGCCCCGATGCGCTACCTCGCGGACCGGGCGGTGCAGGCCCGCCACGCCTCGCTGTTCCCGTGGGGGACGTTCATGGTGAACGTGTTCGGCTCGCTGGTGCTCGGCCTGCTCACCGCGCTGCCGCTGGGACACGCCTGGGCGGCGCTGCTGGGCACGGGGTTCTGCGGGGCGCTCACCACGTACTCGACGTTCAGCTTCGAGACGATGAAGCTGGCCCGCGACGGGGCCCGGACACTGGCGGTGGCGAACGCGGTGGGCAGCCTGCTCGCCGGGCTCGGCGCCGCGTACGTGGGGCTGCTCGTCGCGGGCACACTCCGCTGACCTCCCGGTATGCCCGTCTCCCAAGTGGGAAAGTAGTCCCGGAAGGGGGCTGATGACGCACAAGCAGAACTTGGGCGCCCTGCAGACCCGGGTGCAGAAGGCGGTCGACGGGCTCGTCGCGTCCGGCCGTGAGCGCGGCGTGCAGGTGGCCGCGTACCTCGACGGGCGGCTCGTCGTGAGCGCTGTCTCCGGCATGGCCAATCCGGCGACCGGCCAGCAGGTCACGCCGGACACCCTGTTCTTCGGCTACACCACGGGCAAAGGGCTGGCCGCCACGGCGGTCCACGTGCTCGCCGAGCGCGGGGACATCGACTACGACATGCGGCTGGTCGACGTGTGGCCCGAGTACGGCCGGCACGGCAAGGAAGCCACCACGCTGCGGCACGTACTCACGCACTCGGCCGGCGTGCCGGCCCTGCCGTCGTACACGATGCCCGAGGACCTGCTCGACTGGAACCGGATGTGCCGGACGATCGCCTCCAGCTCACCGCTGTGGGAGCCCGGCACCCGGCACGGCTACCACGCCTGGACGTGGGCCTGGCTGGTCGGCGAGACGGTGCACCGGGCGACCGGCCGCACCGTGGCGAAGGTGCTCGCCGAGGACGTGGCGCGGCCCCTGGACGCCGATCGGGAGCTGTACTTCGGCGTGCCCGTCTCGCAGTTGCCGCGCCTGGCCCGGCTGGAGGACCGCAACTGGTCCGCCGCCATTGCCCTGGCCAGCGCCCATCTGGAGAACTTCGACAAGATCGCCCCGCCGGGGGTACGGCCGGAAGCGGCCCTGGGCAACCGGCGCGACCTGCTGGTCACCGACCTTCCCGCGGTGGGCTCGGTCACCGCGCGCGGCCTGGCCCGCATGTACGCGGCCCTGATGGACGAGGTGAACGGCGTCCGGCTGATCTCCCCGGTACGGCTCAAGGAGATCACGACGGTGGCCACGCACGGCCTCGACTGGGCGTACGGTGGCGAGGGGCCCAAGACACTCGGGTACGCCTCCGAGGTGGGCGGCACCCGCATCGGCTACAGCGGGATGGGCGGCAGCGTGGGCGGCTTCTATCCGAGGCACCGGCTGTCGGTCGCCTGCCTGAAGAGCTACCTGGGCGTGGACGACGGCGACCCGATGGAGGGCATCGCCGCGATGATCCACGCCGCGGTGGCGGGCGTCGGACACTGAGGAGATCGTCACAGCAGGGGTTCACGGGCGGCCCCGCGCGGTTAACGTCCGTTAATGGACACGGCAACGGGCCTCACGGTCACCGGCGTGGCGCAGCAGGACGCATGGCGGCGCCGGATACTCCCCCCGGTCGAACGGGTACGGCCCGGCCTGTGGTCCATCCCCGTGCCGATCCCGCACAACCCGTTGCGGTACACCCTGTCGTACGCGTTCGTCGGCGACGCGGACGTGGTCGTCGTCGACCCCGGATGGGACACCGCGCAGGGGCGGGCCGCCCTCACCGACGGTCTCGCCGCCGCGGGCGCCGCCCCCACGGACGTCACCGGGATCGTGGCCACCCACATCCACCCCGACCATCACGGCCTCAGCGGCTGGCTACGGGAGACCGCGGGCGCCTGGGTCGCGATGCACCCCGCCGAGGCGCGGAGCCTGCCCGCCCGGGCGTGGAACGACGAGCGCAGCCCCAACGACCCGGCCTGGCTGCTGGGCCACGGCGTCCCGGCCGACGCGTTGGAGGGGCTGTTCTTCGCGGAAACCGGCATCGCGCACCTGATGGCGCTGGCCGAGCCGGACCGGCTCATCGAGGACGGCGACCTGGTGCCGATCGCCGGGCGGGCGGTCCGGGCCGTGTGGACCCCGGGGCACACACCGGGCCACCTGTGCCTGCGGGACGCGTCCGCCGGGGTGCTGCTCACCGGCGACCACCTGCTGCCCCGGATCAGCCCGACGATCGGGGTCCACGAGGGGCGCAGCTCCGACCCGCTGAGCGCGTACCTGGAGTCGCTGGCGAAGGTTGCCGCGTACCCGGACGACGAGGCCCTGCCCGCGCACGAATACCGCTTCCGGCGGGTGCCCGCCCGTGCCGCAGACCTGATCGCCCACCACCGGGAACGGTCCGCCGAGATCCTGGCCGTGGTGGACCGGCTGGCCGCACCGACCGCGTGGGCCATCGCCGCCGAGCTGACCTGGTCGCGTGGATGGGCCGCCCTGGAGGGCCTGACCCGGCGTCTGGCACTTGCAGAAACGGTCGCCCACCTGCACCACCTCGCCGCGACCGGCGAGCTCGTCGCGGACGGCGACGCACCGCTGCACTGGCGCCGCCGCTGATCACCCGCCGAGATTCCGTATGGGCGCTGATCGGCGCGCCCCCGACGCTCACGCCGCAGCCAGGCGGTCAGGGCAGCTCGTATATCGTCACCGGTCCATCGGTTCGGCGGATCGTGGCCAGCTCCGACAACCGGGGTGCGACGGGACCTGCCCGGCGGTCCGCGAAAAGCCAGCGGACCCGATGCACCCGGCGCAGCTCCGCCAGGTCTGCGGCGGTGGGGTCGGTGAAGGCCCGCTCGTTGCGGGCGTACAACCCGGGATCCGGGGGCGGCTGGAACATGTACTTGCGGCCGCCGACGCCGTTCGCGGCCACCGCCGCGTCCGAGTAGCCCCAGCTCTCCACGAGGACCCGGCGCCCGCCCAGCGCCGCCACCCAGAACGCCCGCGCGTCACACACGTGGCGGTTGCGTACCGGCTGGCAGTGCACGTTCGTGGCGACCACGTCGTCGGGGCCGGCATGCGCGTCGAGCCACTGGGCGGCGCGCATCTCCGGCGTCGTGACGTACCGGTCCGACAGCTTGCTCGGCCCTTGCGCCTTGTCCAGGTTGTCCACGACGGCGGCGACGCCGGTACCGAGACTGCAGCCCAGCACCGCGGCCACCGCGGTCGCCGCAAGCGAGCCCGCGACAGCACGGCGATCCGGGACAACGGCGGGTGCTCGGCGACGCACCGCGAGGGTCGCCGCGGCGATGACGATCAGCAGGATCGCCAGTCCCGCCAGCGCGCGCACGGCGGGCACCGCCAAGGCATGCCTCCAGCCCTCCATGGTGGGCACGACGGGCGCGGAAACACGCGGCGCGAACGCGCCCCAGAGGGCACCGAAGGTCGCTGCGACCGCCGCCACCACCGGGCGCCACCAGCCGCCGCCCGCGGGAACGAGGACCGCGAGCAGCCACACCGTGAGCACCGCGCCGTACGGCACCGCGCCGGTGAAGAAGTACAGCTGGCTGGCTGAGGGGTGCCACAGCAGCCACATGGCGCCCGCCCCGGCGACCGTGGCCCCGCCGAGCAGCCACGCCGCCGGATCGCGGCGGGTCGGCCGGATCCCGAGCGCGGTCAGGCCGAGCAGGCGCGGCGTCTGGGTCAGCACCCACCACCCGAGGACCGTGATGATGAACCACCGCTGATCGGGCGTGGCCGCCCGTACGCTGGGCAGAATCAGCCCGTGGTGCCCGGGGCCGTCGTGCCGCCCCAGGGTCAGCTGGTAGGGCGCGGTCCAGTTGAGCGCGGAGAACGCCTCGACCGCCAGGGTGCCCGCTCCCCCGCCCGCGAAGACCCGGAACCCCAGGGCCATCGCACCGACCAGCGCCCCGGCGAGCCCCAGCACCGGCCACAGAGGACGCCGCGCCTCGGTCCCATCCCTGTGGCGGCGCGCCTGCCACCAGGCGACCGCCCCGCCCAGGACGGCGCCGACGACCAGCGGCGGAAGGGCGCTCGATTTCGCACCGGCGCACGCGAACGCCAGCGCGGGCACCAGCACCCACGCCCGGCCCAGCGGCCGGCCGCGCAGCGCATCCGCGGCGAGCACGACCAGCAGCGCGGACAGCGGCAGCGCGTAGATCTGCGAAGGGCTGGCGAACACGGCCGGGCTGCCGACGAGCAGCCCGCCGGGCGCACCCAGGGTGACCGGCAGCCCGACGAACGCCGCGGCGGCCGCCGCCGGGCCGGTCCACCAGCGGCCCGCCAGGTCCCGGGCCAGGACCGCGATCACGAACGCGGCGGTGACCAGGATCGGCAGGAACCACAACCGCAGCAGCACGGTCGCGGGCGGCACTCCGGTGATCATGCTGGCGGCGGCCATGTGGGCGTCCGACAGGTAGTGGTAGCGCAGGGACTCCCCGGCGAGCTGCGGCACCTCGAACGGCATCGTGCGGGTCATCTCGCGGACGAGCGCCAGGTGGTACATCAGGTCCTGGTAGTACACCGCATTCGCGGGCGGCAGCGGGTTGGTGAGCATCGGGTACCCGCCCCAGCCGACGATCAGCAGGGCGACCCCGGCCATCAGCCACGACCAGGCGACCGGCAGCGGGCGCCGTTCGCCGATCCGCCAATGTCGCCGCAGCCGGGGCACGACCACAAAAACGACCACCACGGGTACGGGCCACCAGCGCAGCGCCGCCTGCCACCCGGCGGCGGCGGACACCGCCCACGCGGCCAGCTCCAGCAGCAGGCCGGTGGCCGCGCCGAGGCCGAGATCCTCGGGCAGGTTGCCGCGGCTGCCCCGCAACGCCCGGTACGCGAGCGTGCCGGGCACGACGATGGCCAGCGCCCAGTACAGCGCGTACGCGGCGATGTCGGCGGCCCGGGTGCCCGTGACGTGCAGTGTCCAGCCCGCGGCGGCGGCGACCACCGGCCACGGAAGTACGGCCGCCAGCCGGCGCGGACGGTCCACGCGGAGCAGGCCGGTGCGGCGCCGGGGAGCATGCGGCGCGGCGCGCTCGGCGAGGGTGACCATCGGTGCTACGCCTGCACAGTCGTCAGGCGGGTGAATTCGCGGGGCAGGTCGTAGCCGTCCCAGATCGCGCTGAACGTCAGCGCGGACCCGAACGGCACGATCCGGTCCACGCCGCGCCCGCCCAGCGCCGCGGCGAATTCGTGCAGCTCGTCGGGGGTGAACCCGAAGTGGCTGACGGTCTGGTCCTGCCGGGTCATGGCCGGGACCAGGTCGGTGAGCGAGTCCACCGCGGCGAACGGGAACGCGCCCGCCCCGATCCAGCGTCGGGGCGCGGCCGACACCCCGGTCAGGGTCAGCCCGGTGACCGCGTTGCCCGCATGCCGCAGTCCGGTGGCCGCCCCCGTGGCCGCCAGCCCGTACGCGTGCACCCGCTTCTCCACCGCCATGGCGGCGTCCACGGTCCAGCCGCGTTCCGCGACGGCGTCGCCGAGCGCGCCCAGGAACTCCTCGGCGACCCCGTCGGGGTGCGCCCCGACCAGGAACACCGCGCGCGGCGACGAGCAGGCGGCCTGGTCGAACCAGTACGCGTCGTTGGCGAACCCGAGCGCGGCGGCGCGCCGGGCGGCCGGGTCCGCGGCCCGCCAACCCGGCACGGACAACACCGCCCAGGACGTACGGTCGGGAAACGTGACGTCCCGCGCGGACGGGCGCAGCGGGTGTGCCCGGATGGCGTCGACGGCGGCGTCCCCGCCCCAGATGACCCGCAGGTCGCACCACGCGCTGAGGGCGGCGGTGGTGGCGTCGTCCCGGCCGTACGTGACCATCCGCTGGGTGCGGGCGATGACCGGATCGGCGTCCGGGAGCGTGGCGTGCAGCGCTTCTAGCACCACGTCGGCGGCCGCGGCGGAGCGTTCCGAGATGCGTACGACGTTGTGGTTGCCGGCCAGCGCGGACAGCGCCCAGGAGTACACGAAGATGGTGTCCACGTTGGCCGGTGGCACGTGGAAGACGTTGCCGCGGGGGAAGACGAACGCGTCCGCGTGCCGCATCCGGGCGACCGCACGGGCCAGCTCGGCAGGGCGCAGGAAGTAGCCGAGCGAGCCGAGCTCGGGGTGCTGACGGGCGATCGTGGGGTGCAGCAGGCGGCGGGCGAAGCGGGACAGGAAGTCCACGATGCGTTCGTCGCCGACCTCCAGCCGCTCACCCGACGGCGCGGTCACATCCCCCGCCTCACCGAAACGGAACCTCATGCTCTGCCTGCCTTCCGCGTGCGCTCGCGGCCCTCGCTGCGCTCGGTGCACTCGCTCACGCGGCTGCCCTCCGGTAGGTGTCGGAGCAGCCGCGCGCCTCGGCCCGGGGCAACCGCCCGAGCACGGAGAACCGTTTGCCCGGCCAGTCCCCGTCGTCGACGCCGTGCACCACCCCGAGGTCCTCGGTGAGCAGCACGTGCCCGGGGTACGACGTGGGCAGCGTGCTGACCACCTCGATCAGCCCGGGCTCGCCGACCGGCTGCTCGTCCCAGGTGTGCGGGTCGCGGATCACCACGTCCGCGAAGTCGGGGCAGTAGAGGGAACCGCCGCCCGGCCCTTCGAGGAAGATCGTGCCGATCTGCTCGACCATGCCGTAGAAGTTGTGCACCCGGGTCAGGCCGACATCCGTGGCGAGGCGCCGCCGGAACTCGTCGGGGGGCACCGCCCGGTCGGTGAGCTTCTTCCAGCCGCCGGAGTGGATCAGGATGCCGTTGCTCAGGTCGAGGCCGGCATCGCGGGCCACCTCGTACAGGTGCAGCCACACCAGGTAGGTGAAGCCGAAGATGAGGAACGGGGCGTCGCCGTGCTCGGCGAGGAATCCGCGGACCGCGTCGAGGTCGGGCCGCCCGTCGAGGTCGAGGGCCCACGCGTGGTTGCGGCCGAACGTCGCCATGCCGAGCACTCCGGCCCCGCGGGCGCTGAACGAGCGCCGGTCGGTGAGGATGCCCCGCGAGTCGACCAGCAGCATGGGCAGCCGCTTGTCGCCGAGGACGGTCCGCAGGGTCGCGCCGAGCTGCCGGGTCTGCGTGGCCGCGGCCTGCTTGTCCAGGTGGATTCGGCTCACCTCGCCCGTGGTGCCGCTGGACGTGAGCACCTTGAACACCGCGTCGTCCGCGATGCTCTTGAGATCCATGTGCTTGAACAGCCGGACCGGCAGCCACGGCAGGTCCGCGACGGAACTCGCGGCCGTGAAACCCTCGGCCGCGAGGATCCGATCGTACGGGGCGCAGTGGGCGCGGTGGTGTGCCACGAGCGCGGTCAGCTCGGTGAGCAGCACCCGCTCACGGTCGGCCTGGGTACGGGTGAACACGCTCATAGGGTCGCTTCCAGCCTGCGGTAGTCGATCTTTCCGGTGGGCAGCAGCGGCAGGGCGTCGACGCCGCGCACGTCCAGTCCGGAGAAGTGGGTGTCGAGCCAGCCGGCCAGTTCGCCGCGGACGGCGCGGGCGAGCTGCGCGTCCGCCCCTTCGACGAAGACGTGGATCCGGTCGTCGCCGGCGACCGCGGCGACCGCGCCGTGCGCGGCGAGGCTGCGTTCCACGTCGTCGAGGTTGACCCGGACCCCGAACACCTTGCCGATCCGCTTGAGCCGCCCGGTGAGGAACAGGAACCCGTCGTCGTCGAGACGGCCCAGGTCACCGGTGTGCAGCACCCCGCCCAGGTCGTCGCCGCGGGCCAGGTCGGCGGCGGTTTCGGCGTACCCCAGCATGACGTTGGGCCCGCGGTAGACGACCTCGCCGTCGACGACGGACAGCGCGCCGCCCGGGATCGGCGGCCCGGCGGAGCCGAGCTTGTCGGCGAGCCGGTCCGGGGGCAGCACGGTCATCCGGGCGGTCGCCTCGGTCTGGCCGTACATGACGAACAGCCGGCCGCCGGCGGCGGCCATGCGCTGCCCGAAATCCGCGACCAGCTCGGGGCGCAGCCGCCCGCCCGCCTGGGTGAGCGTACGCAGGCTCGGGTACAGGGCCGCGTCGAAGCGCAGCCGCCGCAGCATCTCGTACTGGTACGGCACCGCGGCGATCGACGTGACGCGGTACGCGTCCACGGCTGCCCAGAAGTCGGGACGCAGCAGGCCGCTGCGTTCCAGCACCACGGTCGCGCCGCGCAGCAGATGACTGTGCAGCACGGACAGCCCGTACGTGTAGAAGAGCGGCAGGGTGGTCGGCGCGACGTCGTCGCCGGTGATGCCGAGGCTGGTCGCGATGGCCTCGGCGTTGGCGAGCACCGCGGCGCCGGAGAGCCGCACCAGTTTCGGGTTTCCGGTGGAGCCGCTGGTGGTCAGCAGCAGCGCGAGGTCGGGGTGGACCTCCGCCGCGGGGGACAGCCGGACCCAGGTGTCCGCCTCGGCCCGGTACCCGGCGGGCGGCTCACCGGTCACGCCGGTGACCAGCGCAGGCGCGAAACGCCCGACCAGCTCGTGCAACACGGGCGGGGCCAGTTCGGGATCGAGCAGGGCGACCGGCCGCCCGGTCTGCAGCGCCCCGAGATACCGGGCGACCGCGGGCAGCTCGGTGGGGGTGAGCGCGAACGCCACCCCGGGGGCATGCCGGGCGAAGCCGGCCGCGGCGGCGTCGACGTGCGCGTGGTCCAGGACGGCGCCGGTCGCCGCGTCGACCACGCGGGCGTCCGGGTGCAGCAGGTTCACAGCGTCAGTCCGCCATCGACGCCGAGCACCTGGCCGGTGACGAAACGGGCGCGCTCGGACAGCAGGAACGTGATGACGTCGGCGACCTCGTCGGCGGTGCCGATGCGCCCCAGCGAGGTGTCCGCGATCCGCCGGGCGCGGCCCGCGTCGTCCAGCGTGTCGAGCATGTCGGTGGCGATGAAGCCGGGCGCCACGGCGTTGACCCGGATGCCGCGCGGGCCCAGTTCCTTGGCCGCCGACCGGGCCAGACCGGTGACCGCGGCCTTGGACGCGGCGTACACGGCCTGACCGGCCGCGCCGACCGTTCCGGTGATCGACGCCACGAGCACGACGGCCGGGGCACGGCCGCGGCCGAGCAGCCGGACCGCTCCCTGCAGCGTGTGCGCGGCACCGGCCGCGTTGACCGCGAACAGCCGCTGCACCGTGGCGTCGTCGATCATGCCGAGCATCCCGGCCGCGTGGGTGCCCGCGTTGACCACGAGCGCGTCCAGACGGCGGAACGTCTCGAACGCGAGCCGCATCACCGCCCGGCTGGTCGCCGGGTCGGCGATGTCCCCGGCCGCGCTGACCGCGGTCACCCCGTACTTGTCCGCGAGCATGGTGGCCGCCTGGGCGACCGGCTCGGGGCGGTGGCCGTGCAGGACCAGGTCGTGCCCGGACTCGGCGAGGCGGTGCGCCGTGGCCAGCCCGATGCCGCGGGACGCCCCGGTGATCAGGGCCACCCGATCACCCATTGAAATCAACCCCGTATTTACCGAGAATTCGCGTCGCCTCACCGAAACTGGACATATTGATGACGTCCTCGGTGTCAATCATTACGTCGAATTCATCTTCGAGCGCGGCGATCAGCGACATGTGGGCGAGCGAGTCCCACTTCTCGTGGTCCTGGTAATGCAGATCATCCACGGGTGCGTCCGCGGGCAGGTCCAGCGCCGTACGGAACACGTCACGCAGTCTCTGCAGCTCAATCACGGTGTTACTCCAAGGGGCGGGAGGGCGAAGGAAACCACCTTCCCCCACGGCCCGCGTCGCGGCGACCAATCGAAGCTGAACAAGACGTGAATGGACGTTGGCGTTTTCCACAGCCCCTGGAATTGGTCTGACACGCGGTTATGCTTCCGGCCGAGTCGCCCTTCGGCCACCACCCCCATGGAGTTGTTCGTGAGCATTTCGAGCGGATCCTCGATCCTCGTGACCGGAGCCACCGGCTCGTTCGGCAAGGCGTTCCTGCGCCACGCACTGGCCAACCTGGACCCGCAGCGCATCGTCGTGTTCTCCCGCGACGAGCTGAAGCAGTACGAGCTGCGCCAGATGTTCGGCGACGACCCGCGACTGCGGTTCTTCATCGGCGACATCCGCGACCGGGACCGCCTCGTACGGGCCATGCACGGCATCGACCACGTCGTGCACGCCGCCGCACTCAAGCAGGTCGACACCGCGGAGTACAACCCGTCGGAGTATGTCGCCACCAACATCGACGGCTCGCAGAACGTCGTCGATGCCGCCATCACCGCCGGCGTGCAGCGGGTCGTGGCGCTGTCCACAGACAAGGCGTCCAGCCCGATCAACCTGTACGGCGCGACCAAACTGGTCGCGGACAAGCTGTTCATCGCGGGCAACCACTATGCGGCGCACCACCCCACCCGGTTCGCGGTGGTCCGCTACGGCAACGTGATGGGCAGCCGCGGCTCGGTGGTCCCGCTGTTCCGCCGGCTCAACGCCGAAGGCCGCAGCCTGCCCGTCACGGACAAGCGGATGACCCGGTTCTGGATCACGCTGGAGCAGGCCGTCAAGTTCGTCGTGGACTCGTTCGACCGGATGCAGGGCGGCGAGCTGTTCGTGCCACGCATCCCCAGCATGCGCATCCTCGACCTGGTCGAGGCGGTCGCGCCGGACGCGCCCACGCACGAGGTCGGCATGCGCCCCGGCGAGAAGCTGCACGAGGAGATGATCTCCGCCGACGACAGCCGCCGCACGCTGCGCTTCCCCGACCGGTACGTGGTGCAGCCGGTCGTGGCGAGCTGGGGCTATCAGACCCCCACGGGCGGCGAGCCGGTCGCGGACGGCTTCAACTACCGCTCCGACAACAACGACCTGTGGCTGGAGGTCGACGAGATGCGCGACCTGCTGCGGGTGCCGTGATGCTGCCGTACGGGCGGCAGTCGGTCGACGACACCGACGTGGCCGCGGTCGTGGAGGCGTTGCGCAGCGACTGGCTGACCACCGGCCCGCGGGTCGGCCGGTTCGAGCAGGACCTGGAGTCGGCCGCCGGGGCTCCGTGCGTGGCGGTCAGCAACGGCACCGCGGCGCTGCACACCGCGTATGCGGCCGCCGGGGTCGGGCCGGGCGACGAGGTGGTCACCACGCCGATGACGTTCGTGGCCACCGCGGCCACGGCCGCGCTGCTCGGCGCGAGGGTGGTCTTCGCGGACGTGGAGGACGACACCGCGAACCTGGACCCGGCCGCCGCCGAGGCCGCCGTGACGTCGCGGACCAGGGCGGTCACCGCGGTCGACTACGCGGGCCACCCCGCCGAATACGACCAGCTCCGCAAGGTCGCCGACAGTGCCGGGGCGGTGCTGATCGCGGACGCCGCGCACGCCATCGGGTCCGCGTACCGGGGGCGGCCGGTCGGGGCGCTGGCGGACCTGACCACGTTCTCGTTCTTCCCCACCAAGAACCTCACCACCGCCGAGGGCGGCGCGGTCGCCTCGACGGACCCGATCCTGCTGGAGCGTGCCCGCACGTTCCGGACCGTGGGGCTGGTGCGCGAGCCTGCCCGCCTGCGCCACCGCGACGAGGGCGGCTGGCATCAGGAGGTGCACGAGTTCGGGCTCAACTACCGGCTGCCCGACGTTCTGTGCGCGCTCGGCAGCGCCCAGCTCCGGCGGCTGACCGCGTTCAAGGCCCGCCGGGCCCGGCTGTGCGCCCGCTACGACGCGCTGCTCGCGGACGTGCCGGGGCTGCGGCTGCCGGTCCGCCGGGCCTGGGCTGACCCGATGCGCCACCTCTATCCCGTACGCATCCTCGGGGACCGGCGCCGTGAGGTGTACGACCGGATGCGCGCCGCGGGCATCGGCGTGCAGGTCAACTACCTGCCGGTGTACTGGCATCCGGTCTTCGAGGACCTGGGGTACCGGCGCGGGCAGTGCCCGGTCGCCGAGGCGTTCTACGCGCAGCAGTTGTCACTGCCGTTGTTCGCCGACCTCAGCGACGCCGACCAGGACCGCGTCGCGGACACCCTGCGCAGCGTGCTGGGGGGTTGACCGGAGTGCATCACGCCAACCACTTCTACGGCCACGCGCACGTGCTGGCGGCGTACTGCGGGCTGGACTCCGCCGACCCGCCCCGCATCGAGGGATACCTGCAGCACGGCTGGAACGTGGCGGACGGGCTGGGCGGCGGGACGCCGTACGTGTCCGGGCGGCCGATCTTCGTCTGGTCCGAGCAGACGCGGCGGCGGGCGTGGTCGATGGGGCGGCGGCAGGCGACCGTGACCGGGGCGCCGTTCCTGTATCTGATGGCGATGCGGCCCGACGTGCAGCCGCAACCGCGCGAGGGCACGCTGTGGTATCCGTTCCACGGCTGGGAGCACCAGCGGGTGCACGGCGACCACCGGCGGCTCATCGACGAGATCCGGGCCACCGAACCCGGCCCGGTCACGTTCTGCCTGTACTGGCACGAGTACCGCGACCAGCGGATCCGGGCGGCGTACGAGGCGGCCGGGCGGGTCATCTGCCACGGCTACCGGGGAATGCGGTGGCGCGACACCGACCCGGAGTTCCTGCCCCGCCAGCTCGCCGAGCTGCGCCGCCATCGCCGCGTCGCCTCCAACAGGCTGAGCAGCGCCGTCCTGTACGGCGCCGCCGCCGGTTGCGCCCCCGCGGTGTACGGCGACCCGATGCGGTTGTCCGGCGAGGACCACGCCACCGCCGCGCGCATCCGCCGCCAGTGGCCCGAACTGCACGGCGTCGCCCCTGACCCGGCCGCCGCGGCCGCCAGCGCCGCCGCCGAGCTGGGCGCCGACAGCCTCGCCGGTCCCGCCGAGCTGCGCGCGATTCTCGGCTGGCACGCCCACCACCTTGCCGGGGCCGCGTCGTGACCGTGAAGAACCTCAGGCTCATCGGCGGGGAGATGCCCGGCTGGTCCGACCGGCGGCCCGGCGAGCGGTCGCCCGCGGGCGGTCCGGTCCTGGCGCACCTGCTGGTCCGGGCGGCCCCGCTGCTCGCCGGGGGCCGCGTGCTGGTCGCAGGCCCGCACGACGACGCAATCGTGGACGTACTGTCCGCGCGCGCCGACGTCACCTGCCTGCTGCGCGCCCAGCCCGACGCGGCCCGGCTGGCCGGGCGCGGCGTCACCGTCCTGTGTGGCACGCTCGCCAAACTCACCGACACGGACCGGTACGACGTCGTGGTGGCCCTCGACGGCCTCGACCGCCTGTGCTCGGTCGAAGGCCCCCAGTACGACTGGGCCGACGCCCTGCAGGCACTGCGCCGCACGCTGCGTCCCGGCGGCACCCTGCTGCTCACGGTGGAGAACGAGCTCGGTGTGCACCGTCTGGTCGACCGCGCCGCCGCCACGTCCGCGCACACCGACGGCGCGTGGCGGCCACTGGGCGAGTTCGACGAGTCCAGGCCGGGCAACCCGACCCGGCTGGCCGCCCGGCTGGCCGCGGACGGTCTCGCGGTGACCTGGGTCGGCGCGGCCTGGCCGCTGCCCGCGGCGCCCACCCTGGTGGCCACCCCGAACGCGCTGCAGGAGGGCCCCACGAGCGCGCTCGCCGCCGCGGCGGCGGGGGCGGTCGGCGTGGCGTACGCCCGGCAGCCGGTGCTCAGCGATCCCCGGCGCCTGGCCGCGGCGGCCGTACGCGGCGGCCTCGGCGCCGAGTTCGCCGCGGCGTGGATCGTCCTCGCCCACCGGGCACCGCGCCCGGCCGTCTCCCTCCCACTGCCGCCCGCCCTGCTGAGCCTCGGCTCTCCGCAGGCCCCACCGGACGGTCCGGCGCCGGGCGTCCCGTCCCGGATCGACCCGCCACCGGGCGGGCCGGTGCTGGAGCTGGGACGCGACCGTGAGGGCGGCTGGGTGCGAAAGGCCGTCACCGGCGCCGCGGGTGCCACGCCGGGGCGTGACCCGTCGGCGTTGGACGGGCCGATGCCCGCGGGCCGCCTGCTGGAAGAACTGCTGCTCGGCGCATGCCTGCGGCACGACCTGCCGACGATCCGGCGGCTACTCACCGGCTGGGCCGCCTGGCTGGCGACGCTCGGCGCCCCCCGGGCACACGCCACGGTCGACAACGTCGTGCTCGACGGCGACACGTACGCGCTGCTCGACACCAGCCTGCGCGACCCGGACCCGCCCGGCGTGCCCGAGGCCGCCACGGACGCGCTGCACCGCCTCGCCCACACGCTGATCTCCGGCGGGTACGTACACCCGTGGCCGGCCGCCACCGACGCGGACACCCTGACCGCGGTGCTGGCCGGCGCCGCGGGCCTGGACGTCCGCCCGCAGACCACACCGATACGCGCCGAGCCCCCCGAGCCGGATTCGCTGCGCGAACACGAGGAACAGCTCCGCGCTCTGCGCGAACAGCTCGCCGACGCGACGACCCGCACCGCCTGGTACGAGCAGGAACTGGCCCTGCGCGACACCGAGCTGCGCCGCGCGCACCTGCAGATCGCCGTGTTCAGCGGCAGCCTCGGGCATCGGCTGGCCCGGCTCGGGCTGACCGCCGCCCGCCGCGCGCGCACCGCGCTACGCCGTACCCAGCATTGACCCGCCATCCCCCTCACCAGACAAGGAACCGCATGCGCACGCTCGGCATCGTCCAGGCCCGGATGGGCTCCTCCCGGCTGCCCGGCAAGGTGTTGCGGCGGCTCGGCGGCCGTACCGTGCTGGAGCGGGTGGTCCGCGCCGCCCAGGCCGCCGCCGTGCTGGACGACCTGGTGGTCGCCACCACGGACGAGGCCCGCGACGACGCGGTCGAGGCCGAGTGCGCCCGGATCGGGGTGGCCTGCCGCCGCGGCCCCACCGACGACGTGCTGACCCGCTTCCTGGGTGTCCTCGACGGGCACCCGGCGGAGACGGTGCTGCGCTTCACCGCCGACTGCCCGCTGCTCGACCCGCGCCTGATCCGGCTGGCGGCCCAGGTGTTCGCCGCGACCCCCGGCCTGGACTACCTGAGCACGTCGATCGCCCGGACCCTGCCGCGCGGCCTGGACGTCGAGGTGGTCCGTGCGGACGTGCTGCGCACCATCGACCCGCTGGCCACCGCCCATCACCGCACCCACGTCACCTCATACGTGTACGGGCATCCGCGCGACTTCGCGGTGCTCGGCCTGACACTGCAACCGGACCTGTCGCACCTGCGCCTGACGTTGGACACCGAGGACGACTGGCGGCTCATCGAGGCGATCGTGGACCATTTCGGTGACGAGCCGGCCGGGGTCCGCACGCTCGCCGACTGGCTCGCCGACCGCCCGGAACTGACCGGCCTCAACGCCCACGTCCGCCAGAAGGAGCTGCAGCAAGCGTGACGATCACCGTCGGGATCCGGTGCGACGCCGGGCCGCGTACCGGGGTGGGGCATCTGGTGCGCTGCGTCGCGCTGGCCGAGGAGCTGGTCGCCCACGGCGTCGCGGTGCATTTCCTCAGCGACCTGGGCGGGCTGGCCTGGGCGCACGCCCAGCTCGAACAGCGCGGCCTGCCGTGGCATCCGGCCCCGTACGACGAGGTCGGCCTGGTCGCCGCGGCCGCCCGGCTGGGCCTGGACGCACTGGTCACGGACTCGTACGAGCTGCCGCCGCGCCACGCCGCCGCCGTGCGGGCGACCGGTCGCACCGTACTGACCATCGTGGACGGTGAGCTGCGCGGGCAACCCGCCGACATCTACGTCGACCAGAACCTGGACGCCGAGCTCGCCGTACCCGACCTGCCGCCGGGCGCGATCCGGCTGGCGGGGCTCGACTACGCGCTGCTGCGCGCGGCGGTGCGCGAACGCCGTCCCGCCGCGGCCCGGGGCGCCTCGGCTGCCCGTACCCCGAAGGTCGTGGCGTTCTTCGGGGGGACGGACGCCTACCGCGCCGCGCCCGTGATCGGGCGTCTGCTGGTCGCGACCGGGGCGGCCTTCGACGCGGTCGTGGTGGCCGCCGACCGCGGCCTGCGCGACGAGCTGCGGGCCGTCGCGCCCGGCGCCGGCCAGCGGCTGCGCGTGATCGGCCCGACCGACGAGCTGCCCGCGCTGCTCGCGGACGCCGACCTGGCGGTCAGCGCGAGCGGCACGTCGACCTGGGAGCTGCTCTGCCTCGGCTTGCCGTCCGCGCTGGTCCGGGTCGTGGACAACCAGATCATCGGGTACGAGCGCACCATCGCGCACGGGCTCGCGGCCGGTCTCGGCCACCTGCCCGCGCTGCGTGTCCCGTCCGCCGAGGCGGATGCGGCCGCGGCGGTGCTGCGTGACCTGCTCACCGACCCGGCGGCCCGGACGGCGCTGGGTGCCCGCGCGTGGGCCGCGGTGGACGGCCGCGGCGCCGAACGGGTCGCCCGCGCCCTACTCGCGGCGATCCGCTCCGGCACCGACGCCCGCCGCACAGCCGTCGCCGCCCTGGAGCGCTCCGTGGTTGCGGCTCAGAACTGGGACTACGAGGGTTGGCAGGCGATGCACGCCGCGAACAAGACTCCGAGCCGCTGAGGCGCTCTTCCACGACAACGCGTCTCGCCAGCTGACGAGTCCCGCGAGTGCGGCGCGCTGGCTGAGCTGGTGGCGCAGCACAACGCCGGGCGCTGACCCACCCGGGACGACTGCTGGTCAGCGAACCCCTTGCTAATGACCGACCGGTCAGTCACTATCGCATCCATGCACTTCAGCGACGAGGGCACCGGCACCCCGGTCGTGCTGCTGTCCGCGAACGGGCACGACAGCCGCGACTTCGCGGCCGTGACACCGGCCTTGAGCCGCCGTCACCGGGTGATCGCGGTGGACTGGCCGGGCTTCGGGCGCTCACCCGCGCCGCAGCCACCGGGCAGCGCCACCGCGACGGCGTTCGCGAGCGGTCTTGCGGAGCTCGTCGAGCGGCTGGACCTGCCCGCGGCGCATCTCATCGGCAACTCGATCGGCGGGTACGCCGCGGCCCGGCTCGCCATCGAGGCACCTCACCGCGTCCGTTCCCTCGTTCTCGTCAATCCCGGCGGATTCCCGGTGCTGGGTCCTGCCGACCGGCTGTTCGTCGGCCTCAAGGGACGCCCGGGCGTCACCCGGCTGATCAACCGCCGCTTCGCGTCCGCATACGTGCACCACCGCACGCCGTTGACCCGGCAGATCATCGACCGCGCGACGTATCGTCGCGGCGACGCGGACCGGGCGGCGGTCGACGCGGCGATCTGGCGCAGTTTCCTGGATCCCGACTTCGACCTCGGTCCTCGCGCGGACCGGATCGCGGCGCCCACGCTGGTCGCCTGGGGCAGACACGACCCGGTTTTCGGCCGCCGGGCTCGCGCGGAGGTGGCCCTTCGCCTGCCGCACGCCCGTACGGTCGTCTTCGATACCGGGCACGTGCCGTTCGCCGAGGATCCGGAGGCGTTCCTCGGCGAGGTGGAGCCGTTCCTCGACGGCGTCGACGGAACGGCCGCCTGATGGCCCGGGTCCGCGACCCCGGCGGTAAGCGGGCGGCGCTGCTGGCGGCCGGGATGCGTCTGGCCGGGGCGGGGCTGCAGGGCATGAGCATCAACGCCATCACCGCCGAGGCGGGCGTCGCCAAGGGCACGTTCTATGTGCACTTCCCCGGCCGGTCCGAGTATCTGCTCGCGCTGCACCAGCAGTTCCACGAACGAAGTCTGGAGTGCATGCGCGACGCGATCACCCATGAGGCGCCGGGGTACGCGGCGCTGCTGGCCGGTGCGCTCGCGTATCTCGACGGCTGCCTGGCGGAACGCGCGCTCAAGGCGCTGCTGCTGGAGGCGCGGATCGAACCGCTCATCCAAGCGGAGATCGCGGCCCGCAACGAGACGAACGCCGCGGTGACCGAACCGCACTTCGTGGCGATGGGATGGCGCGAACCCGGCGTGTGCGCCCGGTTGTTCGTCGCGCTGGTCGCCGAGGCCGCGCTGCTGGAACTGCCCTCCGGGACCCCTGACCCCCGGGTACGGCGCGCCGTGGCCGAGTTTCTCGAGCGTCCGGCCTGACCGCAACGCTCAGCGGGCCTCGTCCGCCGGGGCTGCCGTGGCGAGGGCGGTCCGCACCAGGTCGCGCAGAGCGCTGTCCGGGTGGTCCGTCCAGTGCTGGATCGCGACGCGCAGCGTGGTGAGGTACGTGGCGGCGAGGACCCGGGACCGCAGCGCCGGGTCGGGGCCGCTCAGCCGGGTGGCAAGCTCGGCGGACAGCTCGCGCTCGACCGTGGCGTACGCGGCGATCTGCTGCGCGGCCAGGGCCGGGTGGGCTCGTAGCCGGCGCCGCTGGGCAAGCCAGGCGGCGTCGGCGTCGGCGTATCCCTCCGCGATGAGTTGCTCGGCGACGCGGGTCAGCGCGGTCCACGGCGGTTCCTGGGCGGGCCGTTCGCGGACGAGTTGCACCAGTCGGGCCAGCCGGACGGCGTCGCCGTACGCGATGGCCTCCTCCTTGCCGGAGAAGTAGTTGAAGAACGTCCGGCGGGAGACGTTGGCCGCGTCGGCGATCGTCTCGACCGTCACCTGGTCGAAGCCGTGTTCGGCGGCCAGACGTGTCGCGGCCTCGTGCAGCGCCTGGCGGGTGGCCGCCTTCTTGCGTTCGCGAAGTCCGGGCGCCTGATTCACGGACCTGAGGTTAGTCCGGCGTGAATTAATTCTCAAAAAGCAAACTTGCACTGCGGGCAAGATTTGTTGGATGCTGGTCCCTGCACCCACCCCGGCTCAAAGGAAGACCCGTGACCACCGATCGCCTCCCTATGGCACGCCGGTGACCTGCCGCGTCGACGGACACCGGCCGTACGCGGCCGAGGCCGCCACGCCCGCAGAGCCGCCGCGCAGGCGCGGGCGGTCATGGGTGCTGCGCCTGGCGGTGCTCGCCGTCGCGGTGGCCGCGGTCGGGTTCACCCTGCGCGGACGCCTCCCCGCGCCGACGGAGATCGGCGCGGTGCTCGCCGGCGCCGACCTGCGCTGGATAGCCGCGGCGGCGCTTCTGCAGTTCGCGTCCCAGGTCGCTTTCGCGCTCCAGCAGCGCCGCCTGCTCGCGGGCGTGGGCGTCCGGCTTTCGGTACGCCAGGCGGTGGCGATCACCTACAGCCGGTCCGCGATCAGCATGGTGCTTCCCGCCGGGAGTGCGATGTCCGCCGCGTTCGCGATCCGCCAGTACCGGCGCCACGGCGCCGCGACGGGCACCGCCACCGCCGTGACCGTGCTCTCCGGGGTGGCGTCCGCCGCCGGGCTCGCGCTGCTGGCCGCGACCGCGTTCGCGCCCCGGGCGGCCGACGCGCTGATCCCGCTCACCACCGAGCACCCCGCAGACCTCGTCGCCTTACTCCTGGCAGCCGGTCTGACCGGACTCCTCGCCGTCACCGCACACCGCCACCCGCGCTGGCGCCGCATCGTCAGCACCGCCGCGCGGCGGTGGCGCTGGACGGCCCGCGCCGTCGACCAGGTACGCCGGGCCGCCCGGGACGTACGCGCCATCGGCCTGCGGGACTGGGCCGCCACCATCGCGTACGCCGCGGTGAACTGGCTGCTCGACCTGGCCTGCCTGGTGGCGGCCGTGCACACCGTGCGCGCCGACGTGCCGTGGCAGCACCTGGCAACGGCATACCTGGCCGTGCAGGTCGCCCGGCAGATCCCGCTGACCCCGGGCGGCATCGGCGTGATCGAGGCCAGCCTGCTCACCGCGTTGGTCGCGAGCGGCGTCCCGGAAGCCGGAGCGGCCGGCGCGGTCCTCATCTACCGGCTCATGTCGTTCTGGCTGATCCTCCCGCCGGGACTGACCGCCTACGTCCGGCTCCGCCGCGAACCCGTACCGCCCGCCACCGGGCGCGTCCCCTGCGCGACCGGTAATGGCCGCAGCCTCACCACTGCGCGGCGAGGTCGGCGACCTGCGGGCCGTCGAGCGGGTAGCCGAACGCCCTGAACCAGCCGTGCAGGACTTGATGCCGGATCACGCCGGCGCGAGTGCAGCGCGGCAACGCTCGACGTGCTCCGTCAGCCTGCCGGGGAGTGCGGAGTCCAGCGCAACGACCGCCGCCTTCGTGGGTAAGCAGCTGTTCAAGGCGTTCCGGCCGGGCGAACTGGACAGCGCCGGCACAATCCTCGCCGACGTGCCGCAGCAGTGCGAACGGATTGCCCGCCGAGACCAACTTATCAGTCGAGCGCGTACGCGCTCAGTGGATCACGGCCAGCCTGCTCCCGGTACGTCCACCTGCACGGCCAGCAGCTCGCCGCTGCCCGGTGTCACCATCTCGGCCTCGGTCATGCCCTGCCACCGTGCGGCGGTGATGAACAGCGTCGTCCCGCCGGGACCGCCCAGCGCGCACGCGAACCCACCCCGGTCCAGATCGACGCGCTGCCGCACCGTGCCACCCTCGGCGACCCGTACGCACTGCTGGTTCGGCACGTCGGCGTACCAGACCGCGTTCTGGGCGTCGAGGCAGATGCCGTCGGGCACGCCGTTGCCGACATCGGCCCAGATCCGTCGGCGGGACAGTCCACCGTCCGGCTCGATGTCGAAGGCCACCAGGCAGTGCCGGTAGGAATCCGCGACGATCAGCGTCGCGTTGTCGGCCGTCACCGCCATGCCGTTCGGGAACGCGATGTCCTCGGCCACCTGGCGCACCGACCTGTCCGGCGTGACCAGGACGACGGTGCCGGGCCGGACCGCCTCTCCCGCGGTCGGATCGAATCCGGCGCCGTTGACGTAGACGTTGCCGCGCCCGTCTGCCACGACGTCGTTCCAGCCGGGCCGCCCCAGGTCGACGTACCGGGTCAGGGCCCCGTCGGGCTCCCGGCACAGGAGCAGACCGTCCGCCGAGGAGACGATCACCATCCGTCCGTCGGGCAGCCACGCGGTGCACAACGGCAGCGACGCCACGCGCGCCACCACTTCGCTGGAGCCGTCGAGTCCGGCCGAGATCACCTCGCCCGCGGACCAGTCCGAGAAGTACAGCCGATCTGTGTGCCAGCGGGGCGACTCGACCAGCCCACGGCCGGTGAGCACCTTGCGCGGTTCGTTCATCCGTGTCACCGCCCTCCGCCATCAGCCTCGCACCTGGGCGCCCGAACGGGGGGCGTGACGGGTCGGCGCGACCGGGGTTCACCTGTCCGGCACGGCTGGCCGCGCGGGCTAAGGTCCGGCCATGGCTCTCGTGCGTTACGGCACCGCTACCGGCCGCTGGGTCCTGCTCGCCACGGTGCTCGGCTCCAGCCTCGCGTTCATCGACGCCACCGTGGTCAACATCGCGCTGCCCGCGATCGGCCGCAGCCTCGGGGCCGGGGCGGCCGGCCTGCAATGGACGGTGAACGGATACGGCCTCAGCCTGGCCGCACTGGTTCTGCTCGGCGGGGCACTCGGCGACCGGTACGGCCGGCGCCGGATGTTCCAGCTCGGGGTGGGCTGGTTCGCCGCGTCCTCGCTGCTGTGCGGGCTGGCGCCGACGACCGGGCTGCTGATCGCGGCGCGGGTGCTGCAGGGCATGGGCGGGGCGCTGCTCACCCCGGGCGCGCTCGCAATCCTGGAGGCTTCTTTCGTACGCGAGGACCGGTCCCGGGCGATCGGCGCCTGGTCCGGCCTGGCCGGGATCGGCGGGGCGCTGGGCCCGTTCCTGGGTGGCTGGCTGGTGCAGGTCGCGACGTGGCGGCTGATCTTCCTGATCAACGTTCCGCTGGCCCTGGTGGTCATGGCGGTCGCGGCCCGGCACGTGCCCGAGTCGCGGGACTCCGCGGTCCAGGGTTCCGGGGTCGACGTCGCCGGGGTGCTGACCGGCGCGGCCGGGCTGGGCGGGCTCACGTACGGGTTCACGGCCTGGCCGGTGCACGGCCCGGGCAGCCCGGTGGTGCTCGTCTCGCTGGTCGTCGGCGTCGCCGGGCTGATCTCGTTCGTCGTCGCCGAACGCCGGTCCGCGCACCCGATGCTGCCGCTGGACGTGTTCCGTTCCCGCGCGTTCAGCGCGGCGAACGTCGTGACGTTCCTGGTGTACGCGGGCAACGGCGGCGTGTTCTTCCTCGTGGTGCTGAACCTGCAGGTGGTGGCCGGGTTCCCGCCCCTGACGGCGGGGGTCGCGCTGCTGCCGGTGACCGTACTGATGCTCCTGCTGTCCGCGCGGGCGGGCATGTTGGCGCAGCGCATCGGGCCGCGGATCCCGATGACGTTCGGGCCGTTGGTGTGCGCGGCCGCGTTGGTGTGGCTGGCGCGAATCGGGCCCGGCGCGTCGTACCTGACGGATGTGCTGCCGCCGGTGGTGCTGTTCGGGCTGGGCCTGGCCCTGCTGGTGGCGCCGCTGACCGCGACCGCGCTGGGGGCGCTCGGCGACGCGCGCGCCGGCATCGCGAGTGGTGTCAACAACGCGGTCGCCCGGGCGGCGGGCCTGCTCGCGGTGGCGGTGCTGCCGCTGGCTGCGGGGCTGGGCGGCGGCAGCCTGACCGAAGCGGGCGATCTGGGTCCGACGTACCGGAATGCGATGCTGCTGTGTGCGGGCCTGATGGTTACGGGCAGCGCGGTGGCGGCGGTGTTCGTGCCGCGCCGCCTGCACCCGCCGGAAGAGGCCGAACCGGTGGCCGAAGGCGCGCCGGTCCCGCAGCGATTCTGCGACCCGGCCGGGCCGCCGCGCTGTCCCCACCCGGACCGGGCGTGAGTCACAGGTGGGCGGTGATGCGGCGGGCGGGGCCGTCCACGGTGATCGTGCCGCCGTGGGGCAGGATCCACTGCGGGTCGGTGTGTCCGAAGTCGACACCGAACACCACCATCGCGTCCGGGTGGTACGCGGCCAGCGCGCGCAGGACGGCTGCGCGCTGGTCGTCGCGGTACTTGGCGCGCTCCTGCGGCGGGTGCGGGGCGGAGAACACGGTGGCCTTGGCGGCGCCCACCAGGATCGCGGGGAACTGCTGGAGCAGCCCGCGCTCGCCCGCGTTGCGCAGCATCCGGAACACCTCCTCGGCGGACGGCATCTCTTCGGACGTCTCCAGCAGCAGGACACATCCCGCGTAGTCGTCGACCGGGCGGATCCACCGGTCCGCGGCGAGCTGCCAGTGCAGGATCTCCAGGTTGCCGCCCCAGGTCGGCGCGGTGACCACCCGCTCGGGCCGGTGCCACACCCAGCCGGGGCTCGGCACCGGCGGGGCCGAAGCGGTCAGCGAGGCCGGGTCCCGCCAGCTCAGCTCCTCGTCGCTGAACTCCTCGACAGGATGGATGTCCAGGTCGCCCACGGTGAACAGCGCGGCGCGCAACGATTCGGTGGAGACCGGGTGCAGGCCCGCGCCGCGCGCCAGATGCACCATCATGGAGCCGCCGTGGTACGCGGCGACGCCGTGGTGCCACAGCCAGATCAGCAGGTTCGTGTTGTCGGAGTACCCGAAGAAGGGCTTGGGATCCGCCACGAACGGGGCCGGGTCCAGGTGCGGCAGCACGGTGATCTGGTCGTCGCCGCCGATCGTGGCGAGCACGGCACGAATGGCCGGGTCGGCGTACGCGGCCATGAGGTCGCGGGCCCGGTCCGCGGCGGGGGCACCGAGTTGCCGGGTGGTGGGGAATTCGACCGGGACGAGGCCCAGGTCGTCGCGTAGCCGCCGCATGGCCTGCTCGTGCAGGTCGGGGAACTCGGCGGGCGCGGCGAAGGACGGCGAGACGACCGCGACGCGGTCACCTGGGGACAGCTTCGGCGGGGTACGGAACATGGGACGCATGTGTCCATCCAAACCCACCTTCCCAGGTCACCGGCCGCAACGTGCGTTTGTGATAGGAATCCCGGCCTGACCTTGACAGGAAAAGTTCGATGGTGAGTGAATATGTTTCCCGCAGGAGATCGCTCCCCGTCGATAGGAGACCTGTCATGAGTGCTACGCCCGGCCGGTGGCGGCCAGTGGCCGCGAGCCTCGGCGCGACCCTTCTGCTCGTCAGTGCCTGCGCAAAGTCCGAGGACGGCGACAACACCGCCGCCGGCGACAACGCCACGGCCGGTGCCCAGGTCGTCGCGTCCGCCGCACCAGGTGGCCTGACCTGCACCCTCGATCAGTACGGCGGCACGAAGGTCGACCTCAAGACCGCCAAGGTGGGCTTCTCCCAGTCGGAGAAGGAGGCCAACCCGTTCCGCATCGCGGAGACGAAGTCCATCAAGGACGAGGCCACCAAGCTGGGCATCACGAACCTCACGACAACGAACGCGAACTCCCAGTTCAACAAACAGATCAGCGATGTCGAGCAGATGCTCGACTCCGGCGTGCAGCTGCTGGTCGTCGCGCCGCTGAACTCCGACGGCTGGGACTCGGTGTTCGCGAAGGCGACGGCCAAGAAGGTCCCGATCATCACGATCGACCGCAAGATCAATGCGGCGCCGTGTAAGGACTACCTGGCCTTCATCGGCTCGGACTTCGCCGAGCAGGGCAAGCGCGCCGCCGACGAGATGGCCAAGGCGCTCGGCAACAAGGGCACCGTGGCGATCCTGCTGGGCGCCCCCGGCAACAACGTCACCACGCTGCGAACCAGCGGCTTCAAGGACGAGATCGCGAAGGTCGCACCGGACGTCAAGATCGTGTTCGAGCAGACCGGCCAGTTCTCCCGCGAGGAGGGCCAGAAGGTCACCGAGCAGCTCCTGCAGTCCAACTCGGACATCAACGGCATCTACGCCGAGAACGACGAGATGGCGCTCGGTGCGGTCGTGGCGCTCAAAGGCGCGGGCAAGAACGCGGGCGACGTCAAGGTCGTCTCGATCGACGGTACGCGCGGCGCGGTCCAGGGCATCGTGGACGGCTGGATCAGCGCGGTGATCGAGTCGAATCCGCGGTTCGGGCCGCTCGCCTTCCAGACCGCGACCACGTTCTTCGCCGGCCAGAAGGTCCCCGCGGACATCATCATCCAGGACCGGCAGTACGACGCGAGCACCGCGAAGGCCGATCTGACCAGCGCGTACTGACGTCACGCGCAGCAAACCGGCGTGGCGGCGCCGGGCGGACCCGGGGTGGCCCGGGGGCGCCGCCACGCCGCCGGTTCCGTCCGCCACGTTCCTGCGGGCCGCCCGGACCCCCGTGCCGGGCGGCCCGCTCCGCGACCTGCCGCCTGCCGTGGATCGGCACCGGCTCGACGGTCGCTCACACCGGCGTGGCACGCTCCCTTATCCGCCGCCAGAAGGCCAGCAGCAGCAGACCCCCGCCGGCCACGAGCGCGCCGAACCCGACCAGGATCACGCCCGCGGTCAGCGGCGAGTCTGTGGTCGGCAGGATGTGGTCCGCGAGGACGTTGACGGCCAGCTTCAGATAGTGCGCGTTGCCGTCCGGGTCGACACCCGAGGCCACGAACTGATGGTCCCCGCCCTCGAGACCCGCCGGGACGGTGACCGCCTTGCGGAACGTGCCTGCGGCACTCGTGGTCACCCGGCCGAGGCTGACCGGGTCGGAGTAGAGGGTGATGGTGACCGTCGAGTGTGCCGCGAACCCCTCGCCCAGCAGCACGAACTTCTGCCCGGGCACGGCGGTGGAGATCTCACCGTCCGTCGTGGTCAGCAGCAACGAGGTCGTCGGCGGGCTGCCGGTGACCGGCGGTGCGTTCGGGGTGGCCGCGTTCGACCTGCCGGAGACCGCCGAGGCGAGGCTGCCCGCGTACGCCTGGACGGTGTACGTGTAGGTGGTCCCCGCGACGCCGCCGACGATGCATCTGGTGGCGCCCGTGGTCTCACATGTGGCGGGGCCGGGGGACGCGGTCACCACGTACCGGGTGACCGGCAGCCCGTTGGCGACCGCCGGGCTCCAGCTGACCTCGACGGAGGAAACCCCCGCGGTAGCCGTGACCGACGCCGGTGGCAGCGGCATGCCGGGGGTCACCGCTACGGCGTCCGAGCTGGGGCCGTTGCCCCCGCCGCCCACCGCCCGTAGCCGCAGGTGGTAGGTGGCGCCGTTGGTCAGGTCGCCGACCTCGGCGACCCGTGTGCCGCCGGCGCCCGCGGTGGTCGTCACCTCCGCCCACGTCGCACCGTCGTCGGTGGAGATCTGGTATCCGGTGACCGCCCCGCCGCCGGTGGGCGGGGTGAAGGTCAGCGTCGCGGCACCGTCGCCGGGAGCGGCCCGCAGGTTGGTGGGCGCTCCGGGCGCCTCGGCCCGGACGAGCCGGTTGACCCGGTGGCCGTTCAGTTCGGCGTAGTAGACGGCGCCGTCGTGGAAGGTGACGTAGTTCGGGCCCTTCAGCTGGGTGGCCGTGGCGGGCCCGGGCACCGTGGTGCCCGAGACACCGGTTCCGGCAGCGATCGACAAACTGCCGCCCGGCGTGATGCGGATGATCGACGGCGCACTGAAGAGGGCGACGTACACGTTGTCGGAGCCGTCGACCGTGAGGCCCCACGGGGAGCGCACGGAGCTGCTCAGCGCTGGCCCCGGGGTCGGCACCGAGGCGGTGCCGTTTCCGCCGATGATCGACAGGATCCCGCCCGGCGTGATCTTGTACACGTAGTTCAGGGCGAAGTCCGTCGAGAGCAGGTTGCCCTGGCTGTCCCGCGCCAGGCCGTAGGGCGAGTTCAGTCCGGAGTCGACGGCCGGCCCGGGCGTCACGGTCGTGGTGCCGTTGCCCGCGATCACGCTCAACACCCCGGCCTGGGTCACTTTCACGATCTTGTGGTTGATCCAGTCGCCGAGGTAGACGTTGTCGCTGCCGTCGATGACCAGGCCCGCCGGCCGCAGCGGGGAACTGGTCGCCGGCCCCTCCACGACCGTGCCGGAAGCACCCGTGCCCGCGAACCAGGACAGCGTCCCGCTCGGGGTGATCTTGTTGGTCCGGTAGCCGGTGTCCTCGTTGACGTAGAGGTTGTCGTTGCTGTCCACGGCGAGGCTGGTCGGCTTGTTCAGCGGGCTGGACAGCGCCGGGCCGGGAACGGAGTTGGCGCAAGTGCCCGTGCCGGCGAACACCGAGACGACTCCGGCCGGGGTCACCTTGAGCACCTGACAGTTGGGCGAGCCGTACGTGCTGATGAACATGTTGCCGTGGCTGTCGAACGCGGTGGCCATCGGTGAGTTGAGCGGCGACGCGGAGATCGGGCCGGGTACCGGCGCCCCGGCGGTGCCGGTCCCGCCGACGAACTCCACGTTCCACGCGGGTGGCGCCGCGGACGCGTGCGCCGGTGGACTGTGGACAAGGCTGATGAGCAGGGTCGAGACGACGAACGCGGCCGCACCGGTTCGCGCGAGTGCGGCCAGAGGACGGCCTCGCGGCATGTGTGACACCCCCGTGACGGCCCGGCAGAGACGACCGGGCATATAGGGCTCACCCTAATAAATTCATCGCTTAATTCTTAAAACCGACACACCGGGTCGCTCACCACCGGGCCGATCGCGGCCACATCTGTGCGAACGTGAGACTTCCTCTCCACGGTATTGACGGAATGTGTTGGGTCGTGAGGGAATTTGGTCCATGGCGCTGCTCAAGGTCGTCGATGTCCGTAAGTCGTTCCCCGGCGTCCTGGCCCTCGACGACGTCTCGTTCACGCTACGGCCGGGCGAGGTGCACGCCCTCGTGGGTGAGAACGGAGCGGGCAAGTCCACGCTGATCAAAGTGCTCACCGGGGTGTACCAGCCGGACCGCGGCGAGATCCGCTACCAGGGCGAGCCGGTCCGGTTCGACACCCCGCTGGACGCCCAACGCGCCGGGGTCTCCACGATCTACCAGGAGGTCAACCTCATCCCGCTGATGAGCGTGGCGCAGAACCTGTTCCTCGGCCGCGAGCCGTACCACCCCTGGGGTCTGCTCGACACGGACCGGATGCACCGGGAGGCCGCCGAGATCCTGTCCCGGTACGGCGTCACCGCGAACGTCCGGCGCCAGCTCGGCACGCTGCCGCTCGGGGCACAGCAGATGGTCGCGCTGGCCCGAGCGGTCATGATCGACGCCAAGGTCGTGGTCATGGACGAGCCCACCTCCTCGTTGGAGCCGCGCGAGGTGGAGACGCTGTTCGGGGTCATCCGCGACCTGCACGCCCAGGGCATCGGCATCATCTACGTCAGCCACCGCCTCGACGAGCTGTACCGGATCTGCGACGCGGTCACGATCCTGCGCGACGGGCGCGTCGTGCACACCGGCCGCCTGGCCGAGCTGGACCGCCTTCAGCTCGTCTCGCTCATGCTCGGCCGCGACACCGCCGAGGTCCGGCGCACCGGGTTCACCGGCTTCTCCGGCACGGACACCGCCGATCCGAACGCACCCCCGGTGCTGCGCGTGCGCGGCCTGACCAGCCGGCACAAGCTGCACGACATCAGCTTCGACGTACGGCCCGGCGAGGTGGTCGGGCTGGGCGGGCTGCTCGGCGCCGGACGCAGCGAGACGATCAAGGCGATCGGCGGGGCGTACCCGGTCGACCGTGGCGACGTCGAGGTCGACGGCACCACCCTCGAACGACCGACCACGGTCGCGGCAGTACGGGCCGGCGTCGCGGTGCTGCCGGAGGACCGCAAGGCCGAGGGCATCGTCGCCGACCTTTCCGTACGGGAGAACATCGCGCTCGCGGTCCTGCCCCGGCTCAGCCGCCTCGGTGTGGTCTCCGAGCGGCGCATCGACGCGATCGTCACGTCGTTCATGACCCGCCTGCGGATCAAGGCGTCCAGCCCGGACCAACGCGTCGGTGACCTCTCCGGCGGCAACCAGCAGAAGGTGCTGCTCGCCCGGCTGCTCGCCACCGAGCCCAAGGTGCTGCTGCTCGACGAGCCCACCCGCGGCATCGACGTCGGCGCCAAGGCCGAGGTGCAGGCACTGATCGACGAGCTCGCCGCCGAGGGCCTCGGGGTGGTGCTGGTCTCCTCCGACGCGGAGGAGCTGGTCGAGGGCGCCGACCGGATCGTGGTGCTGCGCGACGGCGCGGTCGTCGGAACGCTGTGCGGCGATCAGGTGACCACCGAGGAACTGCTCGCCACGATCGCCGCAGCGGGAGGCGACGATGAGCACTGACACCGCCGCCCCACGGATGCTGCCCGGCCCGGCACATCTCCGCGCATGGCTTCCCCAATACGGGGTGTACGCCGCGATCGCGGCACTCGTACTGTCCAATGTGCTGTTCACGCCCGCGTTCCTGACCTGGAGCAACCTGCGCATCCAGCTCGTGCAGGTGGCGCCCGTGGTGATCGTCGCGCTCGGCATGGCGCTGGTGATCGGCACCGAGGGCATCGACCTGTCGGTCGGCTCGGTGATGGCCCTCGCCGCCGCGCTGATCCCGCTCTACCTCGGCTACGGCGTGGTCGCCGCGATCGTGGTCTCGCTGCTCGCCGGCGTCGCCGTGGGCCTGATCAACGGCACTCTGGTGGCCCGGGTGGGATTGCAGCCGATCGTGGCGACGCTGGCGCTGTTCGTCGGCGGCCGCGGCCTGGCCGTGGTGATCTCCGGCGGTCAGCTCAAGGACATCCGCAACCCGGACTTCCGCTGGCTCGGCTCCGGCGACGTGTTCGGGGTGCCGGTGCTGGTGTGGGTCGCGGCGCTGCTGGTGTTCGTGGTCGCGTTCACGGTCCGGCGTACCGTGTTCGGTCGCCGCCTGCTCGCGATCGGCGGCAATCGCCCGGCCGCGGAGCTGGCCGGGGTGCCGGTGAAACGGGTCCTCATCACGGTGTACGTGGTCTGCGCCGTGCTGGCCGCGGTCGCCGGAGTGCTGGCGGTGGCGCGGATCCAGTCCAGTGACGCGTCCGCGGTGGGCCTGCTCATCGAGCTCAACGCGATCACCGCGGTGGTGGTCGGCGGGACCCCGCTGACCGGCGGCCGGGTCCGGGTGCTCGGCACGGTGGCCGGGGCGCTGCTCATGCAGCTCGTCCTCGCCACCATGATCAAACACGATCTGCCGTCGTCGACCGCGGAGATGGCACAGGCCGTCATCATCCTCGTCGCCGTGGCCGTGGCCCGTGAGCGGAAGACCCGGTGATCGCCCGAACGTTCCCGGCGACCCGGATCGTGACCCGAGGGAGGCAGACGCGGTGACCCAGGGAATCTTGTCGCACCCCCCGGCGACGCCGGTCGCCGCGGACCTGCGCCGGGCCGAACGCATCGACCGGATCGTCGGCCTCGTGCAGCGCCAGGGCGCGCCGGCGGTCCTCGGGGTCGTCGTGCTCGCCGGGGCGGTCGCGTTCCCGGACTTCCGCAGCTACGACAACGCGGCCACGATCCTGGTCGCCGCGGCCCCGCCCATGCTCATCGCACTCGGCATGACCTTCGTGATCATCACGGGTGGCATCGACCTGTCGGTCGGCTCGGTGTACGTCCTCGGCGGGGTCGTCGCCGCGTACGCGTCGCCGTGGGGGCTGCCGGCCGCGTTCGCCGCGCCGCTGCTGGTGGGCGCCGTGATCGGGGTGGTCAACGGAAGCCTGGTCGCGTACGCGCGGATGGCGCCGTTCATCGTCACGCTGGCCGCGCTGCTGGGTGCGCGCGGTCTGATGCGGGCGATCAGCGACGAGGGCTCGACCACCCACCTGGTACGCAGTGACGCGTTCCGCGCGTTCGGCACCGGGTCGTTCCTCGGACTCGGCTACCCGGTGTGGCTGGCCGCCGCGCTCGTCCTGGCCGGGACGCTGCTGCTGTCGCGTACCCGCTTCGGCCACGCCGTGTACGCGGTGGGCGGCAGCGCCGACGCCGCCGACCTGATGGGCGTCGCGGTACGCCGTACCCGGGTGCTGGTGTATGTCATGTCCGCCGCCCTGGCCGCCCTGGCCGGCGCGATCAACACGGCGAAACTGGGCTCAGGGGTGACCGTGCTGGGCACGGGCATGGAGCTGGACGCGATCGCCGCCGTGGTGATCGGCGGCACGCTGCTCACCGGCGGCGCCGGATCCATCGCCGGAACGGTCGCCGGGGTGCTGCTGCTCGCGGTCGTCCAGAATCTGATCAACCAGGTGGGCTCGCTCAACAGCAACTGGCAGCAGGTGGTCAGTGGCGCCTTCCTGGCCGCGGTGGTGGTCGCCCAGACCTACCTGAACCGGCTGCGCCGGGTGACCTGACCCGCGGGTGCCAGGATGGGGCCATGAGCGCACATCGGCCTGCTTTCATCTTCGACGGCGACTGCTCGTTCTGCACGAGCTGCGCGGAGTTCATCCAGCGGCGCATCCCGACCCGCGCCACCGTGGTGCCGTGGCAGTTCACCGACCTGTCGGCGCTCGGCCTCACTCAGGAGCAGGCCGAGGCGGCCGTGCAGTGGGTCGGTCCGGACGGGACGGTCGCCGCGGGGCCGGACGCCATCGCGCTGCTGCTGCGCGACGCGGGCCGGCTGTGGACCGTGCCCGGCCGCGCCCTGCAGACCGGGCCGGTCCGGTTCGCGGCGTGGCCCGCTTACCGGTGGATCTCCGAGCACCGGCACATGTTGCCGGGCGGAACCGCCGCCTGCTCCCTGCCCCAGGCCCAGCGCGACGCGATGCGCGGCTGAGGCCCGATGGCAGCAGCCCGGCTCAGGACAGCCGGGCCGTCCCCAGCACGTGACCGTCGCGGTCGGCGATCGAGATCGCGCGGACGTCGCGCAACTGGATGGAGCTCGCGCCGGTCACCTTGGCCTCGCCGGTCACGGTCGCACCCCAGGCGGCCGCCTGCTCCAGCTGCCCGCTCGCGTCCCGGACCTGGCAGACGAACGGGCCCTTGCCCTCCAGCCGGCTCACGTCCAGCGAGATCGCGACGCCCCAGGCCTTCGGGCTGACGATCGCCTGCCCGGTCAGTCCGCTGCCGGTGGCCGGCTCGAACCGGGCGGTCACGAGCTGCGGGCTGGGCAGGGCCTCCGGCGGCGTGGTGCGCCGGTCCGCGGTGACCACGCCGAAGCCGATCAGTGCCGCGATCAGGACCACCGCGGCGGCGGCCAGCCAGCGCACGCGGGCCATCCGCCGGTCCCGGGTACGCTCCGCGCGCATCCGCGACAGCAGCTCCTCCACCCGCTCGGCGCTGGGCCGCGCGGACAGCGAGATCAGGGTGCCACCCCGTTCGGCGTCGCGGGCCGCGTCCGGCAGGCGTTGCAGCAGCTCGGGGATGGGCGCGAGCCGTTCCAGCTCGTCCCGGCACTGGTCACAGCCGAGCAGGTGGGCGTCGAGCCGCTCGGTGTCGCCCTCGTCCAGCCCACCCAGCAGGTAGCCGCCGAGCAGCATGCGCAGCTCGTCGTGCTCGTGCGACACGTCCGGGGTCATCGGATCACCCCCATCTCCTCGAACACCGTGCGCAAGGCGCGGACCGCGTAGTAGGCGCGCGACTTCACCGTGCCCTCCGGTACGGACAGCCGGCGCGCCGCGTCCGCGACGCTCTGCCCCTCGTAGTACATGGCCTTGACCACCGCCTGGTGCTCGGCGGAGAGCCGCTCCAGCGCCTCGGCCACCAGCCAGCCCTCGACGAGCTGGTCGACGCTGTCCGCCGACGGCACCGACTCCACCGCGGTGTCGTCGGCGACCAGGCGGGGGCGGCGCTGCTCGGCACGCCACGCGTTGGTGACCACGTTGCGCGCGATGGTCAGCAGGTAGGAGCGGGTCCGGCCGGTGCCGTCCACCTCGAGGTGGTCGATGTGCCGCCAGGCCCGCAGCAGGGTCTCCTGCACGAGGTCCTCGGCTTTGTGGCGGTCGTGCACGTACCGCGAGATGAAGCTGAGCAGGACCGCATAGTGCTCCGTGTAGAGCGCGGTCATCAGCTCCTCGTCGGGACTGACCCGTCGTCTCATTCCGCTGATCCCCTCACTGGCACTACCCGGCCAACACGTTGTACACCGTCGGAGCCGCCCCGGTTCGACCGGTGGCGAAGATGACGATGCCCGGTCCCCCTGACGGGACCGGGCATCATACCGTCGAGACTTTCAGCAGGCCCCGGGGCCGCCGTAGCGGAACGTCCGGGCGCTGAGTTTGCTCACCCCGTACACGCCGCCTTGGACGCGGACGTTGAGGTCGACGTCCGGGCCGTTGAGGAACGACACGCTGCCGACGCGGGTCGCGGCGGCGTTGTCCGCGCCCTGGCCGTTGCCCATCTGGCTGCACGGCCGGGTGACGGGCGAGGCGACCTCACCGAAGTACTGGACCAATCCGGTACGGGTGAACTGCCCGTTCCACAGGCTGTCCGGGAAGTAGCCCAGCCACTCCGTGTCGTACGCAACCCACCACGCCCCGTTGAAGTGCTGGATGCCGAACTTCTTGTTGTTGCCCTCGGGCAGCGTGTCGCCCGGCTTGACGGTCTGGCTGTACTGGACGAAGCCGCACGCGTTGTAGCAGCTCTCCTGGTTGTTGACCCAGTGGTAGACGAACAGGTGCGGGTCGCTGTCGCCGTTGACCGCGCGGTCCACGTTCCAGCCGACCTCGGCGACCTGCAACCCGTCGGCCGTCCGCACGCTGAGTTCGGCGAGGGTGTGGAAGTCCCCGTCCGCCAGCCGGGGCTTGCCGATGGAGAAGTTCGCGTACGTGCCGTCGGTCTCGGCGTACTGCGATCCCATCCCGTAGAGGAAGTTGACGTCGGGACCGCCGCCGGGCACCGGCTCGGCCAGCGCCGGCGGGACCGGCGGGACGGCGGCTGCACGGGCGCGGACCGGCCCCCGGCGGGAGCTGCTGCCCTTCGGGGCGAACTCCGGGCCCGCCACAGTGGCTCCGGACGTGTCGGCGGGGGCGATGTCCGCACCCTCGGCCGCGACCCGCGCGCTGCTGGCGCCGGGTTCGGCCCGGGTGAGTGCGACCGGGCGGCCACCCCACGGCAGCCGCGCGGGCGGGGTGCTCGTGTCGGCCGCACTGCTCACCGTGGACGGTTCCGGGGCCGGGCCGGGACCGGACGGATCCGCAGTCGCAGAGGCCCCCGCGGTGACGGCGTCGGGGTTCTCGGCGGCGCCGGCGTTGAGCGTCCAGACGACGCTCATCGAACCGACGGTGACCACGGCTAAGCCGGCGGCAAGAAGGCCGCGGCGGGAGATCGACACTTGTCCGTCCTCGTTCATCGGGGGGTCGGAGGCGGGTGGGGGCGTGGGGGAACCTCCGGCACCGTTCTCGGCGGCGGAGCCGACGATATAACGTCCTCGATCGCCCACGCCCCCGCTGAGCTGGTTTTCCGTCTTAACGGCTGAGGCTGCGGACCGATCTGGTGATGCCTGAGGCGGGAGTGGCCACGCTGCGTGCCTCCGTCGTCGCTTTCGGTTCACACGGCGGGTGACACGAAAGAGGCAAAGTGGCTCGAGGCTCTTTCGGGTAGCGCGAGAATCCGGGCCCGGAGACCGAATCCGGCGCGTGTGACGACGTCCGGGCAGTGTGGACCAATTGTCCGAAACGAGAAGCCCCCAGGAGCGGTCACGCCGCTGCCTGGGGGCCCGTGGTGCGAGGGTCAGTGGCCCTCGCCCCCCGGCCTCGCCCGGCGGGGCAGCAGGAATCCCATCGCGAACGCCGCGAGGATCAGCCCCAGGACCACCCAGAGCGTACGCACGGTCACGTCCCGGAAGCCGGCCTGCGCCGCCCGCTCCGCGTACCCGGTGAGCCCGGGAACTGCCGGGCCGGCGCCGGTCGCGGCGCGGCACGACGCGGGCTGCACCCCCGGGTCCTCCTCGGCGACCCGGTCGGCGAGGCAGGCGCGGACCCCGGCCACGATCCCCGGCTGCGCCGCAGCCGGCACGGCGGCGGCCGTGAGCTGGGCCCGCAACTCTCCCGCCGACGTGTCGACGTGGTGCGCGACCGCTCCGGGCACCAGTCCGAAGAAGATCGTGCCCAGGACGGCGATGCCGAACGCGCCACCGAGCTGCTGCACGGACGTCAACGCCCCGGCCGCCGAACCGGTCTCCGCCTCGTCGACACCCGCGAGCACGATGTCGAAGAACGGCGCCATCGCCAGACCCATGCCGGCCCCGAGCACCAGCAGCGCCGGAATGAGCTGGTACGGGCTGATGTCCGCGCCCGCCGCCTGCACGGTCAGGGCGACACCGGCCGCACCGGCCGCCATCACCAGCGTGCCGATGAGCAGCAACCGACGGCCGAGCCGCTCGCTGAGCCCGGCGCCCGCCGCGACGAATCCGAACACGGTGCCGAGCGCCTGCGGCAGTGTGGTCAGGCCCGCCTTCAGTGGCGAGTACCCGAGCCCGACCTGGAGGTAGAGCGTGAAGACCAGGCCGATGCCGATGAGCGCGGCGAAGAAGACCAGGCCGAGTGCGAGCCCGCCGGTGAACGCGCGCTTGCGGAACAGGCTCGGCGTGACCAGCGGATCGCGCCCGCCGCGTTCGCGGGCGGCCTCGTACCGGCTGAACGCCACGAACAGGACGATCCCCGCGGCGAGCATGACGAAGACCCATGCGGGCCAGTCCAGCTCGCGGCCCTGCACCAGCGGGTACAGCAGCAGGAACGCGGCGACCGACGCGAGCAGCACCCCGACCATGTCCAGCCGTGGGGTGCGCTCGGCGCGCGACTCGGGCAGGAACCGCATCGCACCGATCACCGCGAACAGCCCGAGCGGCAGGTTGATGAAGAAGATCATGCGCCAGCCCGCGCCGAGGTAGTCGGCGTCGACGAGCCAGCCGGCCAGGATCGGGCCACCGACCGCGGACAGGCCCATGACCGGCCCGAACGCACCGAACGCCTTGGCCTGCTCGGACGGGCTGAACATCTGCTTGATCATGCCCAGGCCCTGCGGCAGCATCAGCGCCCCGAAAAGCCCCTGGACGGTCCGCGCGCCGATCAGCACGCCCGGGCTCCAGGCCATGGCGCACAGCAGCGAGGCCGCGGTGAAGCCGGCGGCACCGATCATGAAAATGCGGCGGCGCCCGAAGATGTCGCCGAGCCGCCCGCCTGTCAGCAGCCCGACCGCCATGGCCAGCGTGTACGCCGCGCCGAGCCACTGGATCAGGCTCAGGGTCCCGCCCAGCTCGGACCGGATGACCGGCCCGGCGATCGTGGTGACCAGCGCGTCAAGCAGGTCCATGACCTCGGCCGCGAGGATGACGAAGAGCGCAACCCAACGCCATCGGTACGGCGTCCCGGTCTGTTCGAGTACCGCTTGCATATGTAACCCCCGATGGAAAGAACAGTGTTCGTGTAGTCGAACACCGTTCTACAGACGAACACCGTTCGCGTCAAGTAATATGTGCCGCGATGACCGAGCCCGACCTGCCTCCGCCGCCGTGGCGTCCGGGGACCGCCCGCCGCCGCCGCGCCGCACGGCCGCCACTGTCCCGCGACCAGATCGTCGAGGTCGGGCTGCGGATCGTCGCCGCCGAGGGCGTCGAGGCGGCGAGCATGCGCCGGGTGGCGGCCGAGTTCGGCACGGGCCCGTCCAGCCTGTACGCCCACGTGGCGAACCGGGACGAACTGCTCGACCTGATGTTCGACCGGGCCTGCGCCGACATCGGGGTCCCCGTGCCGGACCCGGCCTGCTGGCCCGAGCAGATCAGGCAGATGGCGCGGGACGGCTACACGCGGCTGATGGCCTACCGTGACCTCGCCCGCGCCGCACTGGCCACCGTCCCCACCGGACCGAACGCCCTGCGCATCACCGAGGGGATGATGGCGGTCCTGCTGGCCGGCGGCATCCCGCCCCGGATCGCGGGGTGGGCACTCGACCGCATCTTCCTGTACATGGTCGCCGAGGTGTACGAGAGTTCGCTGCGGCAGGCCAGCGTCGAGTCGTCCGGCACGGATCCGGAGCAGTACTTCGCGCACTGGGTCGAGCAGCTCGCCACGTACTACGAAAAGCTGCCCCCGCAACACTTCCCGAACCTGCAGCGGCACGCCCGCGAGATCACCGGCGGCGGTGGCGACGAGCGATTCCTCTTCGGCCTCGACCTGCTCGTCGACGGCCTCGCCCGGTACGTCGCCGCATGACTCACTTCGGGTATACGACCCCCGAGGCCCCGCTGTACGGGTTGCGGGTGCCGTCCGTCAGGCCCCCGGTGTTCTGCGCGTCCAGCCACACCACGTACGGGACGCCGGTCTTCAGCCCGGTGATCGTGTAGCTGACCGCGCACCCGGCACCGGTGGCGGGGACATTGATCCACGTGTAACCGGGCTGGGCGCCCGTGACGAGCGTCTGCGGCACTGCGGTCACCCGGTAGCCGGAGGCCTGTCGCCGCGGCCAGGTCATGGTCAGCGAGCGGATGCCCGGGGTCACCGTCACGGGGATGACCACCTCGCCGTTCGGGGCGGGCGGGCAGGCACTGCCGGACGTCGCCGGGAACGACGGCGGGGGCAGCGAGGTCGCGCGGGAGGGGTACGTCACACCCGGGGTGGGGGTCGCCGAACCGGTGGCCACCACGATCCAGCTGCCGCCGGCGCCCGCCGCCGGAGTGGCCCCGGCGGTGGAGGACGGCGTCGCGGCGGTGAGCCCGATCACCCCGCACCCGCCGAGGGTGAGCGGCACGAGCAATGCCACCAGCAGCTTTCCCCGCATGTGTGTTCCTCCGATCGCACGGCCTGATCACCGCACCGATCGGCCGGTTGGCGGCCGCGCTGAGGGTGGATTCCGCACGGGCGGCCGACCGCGGAAAGTTCTCAGCGGCCCGGCGGCCGGACCGATCTGCCGGGACGTCGGCCACAGAAGAGGACACCGCCATGCATCAACGGGCTCAGCCCGCCGAGCGACCACCCTGCAACGCATGGGTCACCGCGACGGCCAGCTTCTCCAGACAGTCGTCGTCGATCGGGGTCCGGGCCACCGCGACCCGCCAGTAGAGCGGGCCGAGGATCAGGTCCACGGCCACGTCCGGGTCGGCGTCGGCGGGCAGTTCCCCGCGAGCGATCGCCTGGCCGACCAGCTTGTCACCGACCGCGTGCTGATGGGTGTGCAGAGCCCGCTGCAGCGTCTCGGCGATCTGCGGGTTACGGGCGGCCTCGGCCATCAGATCCGGGATGATCTGGGACGCCATCCGGTGCTGGAGGGCCTTGCTCGCGATCATCAACAGCAGTCGGAGGTCACCGGCGAACGTGCCGGTGTCGGGTAGCGGCACGGCACGCTCGGCCACATCCGAAACGATCTCGAGTACCATCTCGAGCTTGTTGCTCCACCTGCGGTAGATCGCGGTCTTGCCCACCCCCGCCCGGCGCGCGACCGCCTCGATGGAGAGCCGGCCGTAACCGACCTCGGCCAACTCCTTCATCACGGCGTTGCGGATCGCCACGGTGATGTCACCGCGGAGGACCGCCGCCCCGGCAGGTGCTCGTTTCCCGGTCGCCACGGAGGCAATATAGCGCAACGACGCTACGGTTGCGTTCCGCCGATTGCTCGGCTACCGTCGGCCTCACGTCGATACGATGCCGTTTCAACGACACTCGCTCGTTACTGTGTTCACGCGCAAAACCCGCGAGGCCCGGCACACCGGGCCGACGAGATCGGAGCGCCACCCCATGGTCCAGACTGCGGTCGCCGGAAACGACACCGGTCTGCCCCTGAAGGAACTGGCCCACCGGCACGGCCTGGGCGCGGCCGGAGCCCTGCCCAGCCTTCCCGGATACGTGCGCCAGCTGTGGGCCTACCGGCACTTCATCGGTGAGTACGCCAACGCCAAGGTGTCGTCGTCGCTGGGCGACACCCGGCTGGGGATGTTCTGGCAGGTGCTGACACCGCTGATCAACGCGGCGGTGTACTACCTGATCTTCGGCGTCATCCTGGGCGGCGCCCGCGGCGGCGGCAACTTCATCGCGTACCTCTGCACCGGGGTGTTCATCTTCAGTTTCACCCAGTCGGTGGTGCAGAACGGCGTCCAGGCGATCACGGGCAATCTCGGCCTGATCCGGGCGCTGCACTTCCCCCGCGCCAGCCTGCCGCTGGCCGTCGTGCTGGTCGAGGCGCGCAACCTGATCGCCTCCATGCTGGTGCTCATCAGCATCGTGCTGATCTCGGGCGAGCCGATCACCCTCCAGTGGCTGCTCATCGTGCCCGCACTCCTGCTGCAGGCGATCTTCAATGCGGGCCTCGCCATGCTGACCGCCCGGCTCGGCTCCAAGGTCACCGACCTCAAGCAGCTGATCCCGTTCATCATGCGGATCTGGATGTACTGCTCCGCGGTGCTGTACTCCGCACAGAAGTTCGAGAAGGCGTTTCACGGCTGGAAGCTGCAGGTGATCGAGGCCAATCCGATGCTGGTCTTCATCGAGCTGATGCGGCACGCGCTGATGGAGAACGTCCAGCTGGCAAGCCCGCCCATGCGCCTGTGGATCCAGTCGATCGTGTGGGCGCTGCTCGTCGGCATCGGCGGGTTCGTCTACTTCTGGCGCGGGGAGAACGGATACGGCCGTGGCTGAGACAACCGAGCGGGTGCCCACCGTCATCGCGGACGACGCACACATCGTCTACCGGATCTACGGCGCCGCCGGCCAGGGCACGAACACCCCCGTGGCCAGCTTCAAGCGGATCATCACCGGCCAGAAGTCCGGCGCCGTCCGCGAGGTCCACGCGGTCAAGGGCGTGAGCTTCGTCGCGTACAAGGGGGAGGCGATCGGGCTCATCGGCAGCAACGGCTCCGGCAAGTCGACCCTGCTGCGGGCGATCGCCGGGCTGCTGCCGGTGGACCGGGGCGAGATCTACGCGGCGGGTCAGCCGTCACTGCTCGGCGTCAACGCGGCGCTGATGAACGACCTGCCCGGCGAGCGCAACGTCGTGCTGGGCTGCCTCGCGATGGGCATGAGCCCGGCCGAGGTGAAGGAGAAGACCGCCGAGATCATCGAGTTCTCCGGCATCAACGAGCGCGGCGACTTCGGCTCCCTGCCGATGAAGACGTACTCCTCCGGCATGGCGGCCCGGCTGCGCTTCTCCATCGCGGCCGCCAAGAAGCACGATGTGCTGCTCATCGACGAGGCGCTGGCCACCGGCGACGCCAAGTTCCGCCGCCGCAGCGAGCAGCGGGTCCGCGACCTGCGCGAGGAGGCCGGCACGGTGTTCCTGGTGAGCCACAGCGAGCAGTCGATCCGCGACACCTGTGAGCGCTCGATCTGGCTGGAGTCCGGCCTCATCCGCGCCGACGGCCCCACCGAGGACGTGCTGAAGGAGTACGAGGACTACATGCGCCGGTAGTCCCCGTACTCCCGCGCCGATCAGCGCACCGACAGGTGCACGTGGTTGGTGTGGTCGCTCGACGGGTCCCCGTTGCCCCGGGTGTACGCCTTCCAGCCGCTGCTGGGCAGCCAGATCCGGCGGAACCAGATGACGTACAGCACGTTGAGCCGGTCGGCGTTGCCGATGAAGAAGTTCGCCAGCCGGTCGCCGTAGTCGCGGCTGGCACCGGAGGCCACCCCGCCGAAGCCGCCCTTGTCGGCGGCGAAGTCGCAGGCCCGGCCCTTCGGGTGCTCCCCGAAGCTCTGGTGCCGGAAGCACGCCACGAAGTGGTTGAAGCCCGCACTCTGCGCCTGCTGCATGGCGAAGAGCAGGCGGGGCGTGATGCAGCCGGTGGTGGTCGGGTCGTCAACCGTGCAGCCGGTGCCCAGGTTGCGGGGAGCCGTGGCGGATTTGGTGCTGTTGCCGCCGGTCGGTCCCTCGACGTCCTGGCCGCCGCCCGCGGCCTTGAGCGCGGCCTCGGCCTGGGCCTTGCGCCGGGCCATGACGTTGAGCTGCTTCTGCTGGTCGCGGATCGCGGCGTCGATCTCCAGCTTCGCCTGGGCCTGACCGTCGCGGGTCTGCTTCAGGTTGTGCATCGCCTCCTCCTGCCGGACCCCGTACGACCGCAGAGCGTCGGCCCGGTCCAGCAGGGTGTGCGAGTCGGACGCCGTGAGCAGCGCGCTCATCGGCCCGAGCCGCCCCGTCCGGTACGTCTGCTGCGCGATCTCGTCCAGCGCGGCCTGCTGCGGGCCGAGCTCGACGTCGAGTTTCTGCAGCGCCGCGGCCAGTTCCTGCTGCCGCTGCTTGGACTTGGCCAGTGCGTCCCTGGCGTCGACGAAGCCACGGGACGCAGCATCGAGCGCGTCGGTGAGGGATTTGGTGCCGCCTTCGTCGTCGCCGGGCGCGGCCAGCGGCCGGGGTGCCGCCGAGGCCGCCGAACCGGTGACGACCGGTACGGACACGACGACCAGCAGGGCCAACAGCGTCGCCCACAGCCGGCGGGCAGGGGTGTGCCGCACGTGCGTTCCTTCCGTCGACCGCCGACCGGGTTAGCTGACGGGTTCGGGACGGAAGTGGCCCCTACCGCGCGGTGGCGCGGATTCACCCCAACGAACGTGGTTCCCCGGCTCGCCCGCGGGCGATTAGGCGGTGGTTTCCGCCGGCGCCTTTCCTGACGCCGTTATGAAACGGAGACCGTGTCGAAGAATACCTACTCGCGCGGGATTCGACAGGGGTCACACGTTCAGTTATCGCGCGCTGACAACGCGTCACGAAGTGAGAGAAGCGCAACGATTCACATTGACCGGCGTTACGGCCACGGAACCGGCGATTCCCCTGGGTGAGTCACGGAAAGTTGTTGCCCGGTAACGCATCTGGCACCGGCTGTCTAGATGATTCGTCAGGTAAGCTGGCCGCCGGTCTTGCCAGGAAGGCACCACCCCCAAAGGTGCCGGCAGGCCACCACCTAATCGCCTTCGGGCGAGCCGGGGAACCACGTTTGTGGGGTGAATCCGCGCCACCCGCGCGGTAGGGATCGCTTCCGTCCCGAACCCGTCAGCTAACCCGGTCGGTGGTCACGTGGAAGGAAGAGAATGACGGCTAGACACCGCCGGTGGCTGACCGTAGCCCTGGCACCGCTCGTCGCGCTGACGATGCTCGCCGCCCCGGCCGCCCCGGCCAGCGCGGAGCCGGGCAGCGGCACCGCCTCGCCGGACGAGGGCACGGACCCCCCGCTGCTCAACGAGGTGATGGAGTCGACCAACCGTCGCTTCGTCGCCGCCAAGGCCGCCGTGGCGAAGTCGACGAAGGCCCAGCTGGCGCTCGCCATCGACGTGAAGAACGCCGAGGCCAAGCGGGACGTTCTGCTCCCCGAGGTCGGCGCGGTCGCCGGGCAGCAGTACCGCACCGGGAACCTGTCGGGCATGAGCTACCTGCTCAACTCGAACAGCTCCGACTCCTTCCTCAAGAAGGCCATCTCGCTCGAAGAGATCAACTCGATCAACGACGAGAAGCTTCACGAGCTGAACAGCGCGATCGACGAGGTCACCTCGACCAAGGAGCGGCTGGACGCCGAGATCAAGTCGCAGCAGCAGAACCTCGCCGCGATGAAGAAGCAGAAGGAGACCGCCGACAAGGCGCTCGCGCTGGTCGGCGGCGAGAGCCTCACCGGCGGGTTCGTCGTGGCCAAGTCACCGGAGGCCGCCCCCGCCCCGCGCAACTCCGACGGCGGATTCTCCCCCGAGGCGTGCACGGTCAACGACCCCACGACCAACGGATGCATCACCCCGCGCACGTTCCACCTCTACAAAGAGGTGAAGAAGGCGGGCTTCGACCGGTTCGTCGGCTGTCACCGCGACGGGGGCCCGTTCGAGCATCCGAAGGGCCGCGCCTGCGACTGGTCGCTGCAGGACAAGGGATTCTCGGTCGCGCACAACGCGGACATGAAGAACTACGGCAACAACCTCATGGCGTTCCTGGTCCGCAACGCGGACCGGCTCGGGATCTACTACGTCATCTGGTTCAAGCAGATCTGGTTCCCGGCCACCGGCTGGCACACCTACCACGGACCGAGCGCACACACCGACCACGTACACGTGTCGTTGCTCTGACCGCACGCGGAAACGGCCCCCGTCCGGTGGACGGGGGCCGTTCGCGTGACCGCACTCAGCCGTTGGCGTTGGCCCGGCGCACCGGCGCCCGGCCCGCGGGCTGCTGCGGCGCGGAGCCGACCGGCGGGGCCGGCGGGATCGGTACGGTCACCGGCTTGACCTGGGTCACCTCGATCTCCTTGCCGTGATGCACCAGCTCCAGCCGGGCGGCGCCGCCGCCGTTGCGCAGCGAGTACGTCACCTCCTCCGGCGTCACGTCCACCCGCAGCCGCTTGCCGTGCCACAGCAGCGAGAAGTCCAGCCGGTTGATCCGGCTCGGCAGCCGCGGCGCGAACGAGAGCTGACCGTTGAAGTCGCGCATCCCGCCCAGGCCGGCGACCAGCGTGATCCACGAGCCCGCCAGGGACGCCACGTGCACCCCGTCGCGGGCGTTGCGGTGCAGGTCGTGCAGGTCCATCAGGGCGGCCTCGCCCAGGTAGTCGTGGGCCAGTTCCAGGTGCCCCACCTCGGCGGCAAGGACCGCTTGGACGCACGCGGACAGTGACGAGTCCCGCACGGTCCGGGCGTCGTAGTACGCGAAGTTGCGGGCCTTCTCCTCCGGGGTGAACGCGTCGCCGCGGATGTACATCGCCATGACCAGGTCCGCCTGCTTGATCACCTGCTTGCGGTACAGGTCGAAGTACGGGTAGTTCATCAGCAGCGGGTACGCCTCCGGCGGGGTGTTCTCGAAGTCCCACTCCTGCAGCCGGGTGAAGCCCTCCGACTGCTGATGCACCCCCAGCTCCCGGTCGTACGGGATGTGCACGGACGCGGCCGCGTCCCGCCACGACGCCGACTCCTCGTCGTCCACCCCCAGCTTGCGAGCCATCTCGGGATGCCGCTTGCACGCCTCCGCCGCGGCGAACATGTTCTGCTGCGCCATCAGGTTGGTGTAGATGTTGTCGTTCACCACCGCGGTGTACTCGTCCGGCCCGGTCACTCCGTCGATGTGGAAGCGGCCGTGCCGGTCGTGGTGGCCCAGCGAGCGCCACAGCCGCGCGGTCTCCACCAGCAGCTCCAGCCCGATCTCCCGCTCGAACTCCTCGTCGCCGGTGGCCTGCACGTACCGGCGCACCGCGTCGGCGATGTCCGCCCCGATGTGGAAGCCCGCCGTGCCCGCCGGCCAGTACGCCGAGCACTCCTGGCCGCGGATCGTGCGCCACGGGAACGCGGCGCCCTGCAGGCCGAGCGTCTGCGCCCGCTCCCGGGCCAGGTCCAGCGTCGAATGCCGCCAGCGCAGTACGTCCGCCGCCGCGGACGGTTGGGTGTAGGTCAGCGCGGGCAGCACAAACGTCTCGGCGTCCCAGAACGTGTGACCGTCGTAGCCGGGGCCGGTCAGCCCCTTGGAACCGATCGGCCGCTGCTCGGCGCGGGCACCGGCCTGCAGCGTGTGGAACAGCCCGAAGCGCACCGCCTGCTGCACCTCCGGGTCGCCCTCGACCTTGACGTCGGAGTGGTCCCAGAACTGGTCCAGGAACTCGCGCTGCGCCTCGACCAGGCCGTCCCAGCCGTCCAGGCGGGCGCTGGCCAGGGCCGCGCCGACCTGATCGCGGACCGCGGGCAGCGACCGGTTGCTGGACCACCCGTACGCGGCGAGCTTGACCACGCGCAGCCGCTGGCCCGGTTCGAGCTTGCAGGCGACCGTGGTGCGCAGCCAGTCCGGGTGCCCCTCGGTGGTGACCGCGTGCCGGCCGGGCGCCTCGACGAGGTGCTCCATGGCCGCGGCCATCCGCAGGTCGCTCGCCTTGGTGCGGTGCACCAGCAGGCCGCCGGTGCGCTGCTCCAGCATCTCCTCGGCGAGCAGCGGGTGGTCCAGCACCGCGGCCACCCGCGGGTCCTTGCTCATCGGGGGCAGCTGCTCGTTGGCGACCAGCTCCGACTGCAGGATCAGCCGGGCCGACGCCTCCAGCGGCTCGACCTCGTACAGGAACGCGACCACGGCGCGCTGGGTGAAGGAGACCAGCCGCACGGTGCGGATCCGGATCGCCTGCCCGGACGGGGACACCCACTCGGCGGTGCGTTCCAGCGTCCCAGCGCGCAGGTCGAGCACGCGCTCGTGGGAGCGCAGTTCGCCGTACCGGACGTCGAGCGGCTCGTCGTCGACGAGCAGCCGCATCAGCTTGGCGTTGGTCACGTTGATCATCGTCTGGCCGGACTCGGGGAAGCCGTACCCGGCCTCGGCGTACGGCAGCGGCCGCAGCTCGTAGAAGGAGTTCAGGTACGTGCCGGGCAGGCCGTGCGGCTCGCCCTCCTCGAGATTTCCGCGTATCCCGATGTGGCCGTTGGACAGCGCGAAGACCGACTCGGACTGGGCCAGCAGGTCCAGGTCCAGTCGGGTCTCCCGGATGTGCCACGGGTCGACGGGATAGGCCCGTTCACGGATCACGGTAATGCCTCTCGTAACAATGCGACGTAGAGAGTCGGTGAATCAGATAACGCGCTCAGCGCGCGAGCAGTTCGGAAAGATCTTGTACGACGATGTCGGCGCCGTGATCGAGCAGCGCCTGCGCCTGGCCCACCCGGTCGACCCCGACGACGATGCCGAAACCGCCCGCGCGTCCGGCCGCCACGCCCGCCTGCGCGTCCTCGAACACCGCGCAGTTCTCCGGCGGGACGCCGACCAGCTTCGCGCCGTACTGGAACGTGTCCGGGGCGGGCTTGCCGGGCAGTTGATGCTCCCGGGCGGTGACGCCGTCCACGCGGGCCTCGATGAGGTGGGTGAGGCCCGCGGCGTCGAGCACGTCCTTGCAGTTGGCGCTGGCCGAGACGACGACCCGGCGCAGACCGGCGTCCGCCGCGGCGTTGAGGTAGTCCACCGAGCCGGGGTAGACCTGCACCGCCCCCTCTTTTATCTTCTGCAGGACCAGCACGTTCTTGCGGTTGCCGACGCCGTTCACGGTCTCGGCGTCGGGGCCGTCGTCCGGGGTGCCCTCCGGCAGGGTGATCCCCCGGGAGGCGAGGAACGTGCGCACGCCGTCGGCCCGCTGACGGCCGTCCACATACCGGTGGTAGTCCTCGCCCTTGTCGAACGGCACGAATTCCTGCCCGTGTGCGGCGGACCAGTCGCGCAGGAAGGCGTCGAACGTCTGCTTCCAGGCGGCGTTGTGCACCAGCGCGGTCTGGGTCAGCACGCCATCAAGGTCGAAAAGGCATACGGTGACATGAGGTGGTAGTCCGAGCACTGGCCCAATGTAGTCGCGCCGCACCCACTTCGCGGCGGAAAGGCCCGCTCACATTTCCCCGGCGATTCCGGGCTGTTAAGCGGCACACCGGTGTGTCGTTGCTCCACTCAGGGCCGGTGAGCTGGACCCAGGTCGATCCGCAGGCCGATCGTGGTCCCGATCGGGCCGGTGGCCATCGTGACCTCGTCGCACAACTGGTGCGCCAGCCAGATGCCCCGGCCGCCGACCTCGAACGCCTCGGGCACCCCCGGACGGCCGAGAAAGCGCTCCGGAATCCCCGGGCCGGAGTCGGTCACCGTGCACCAGGCCGAGCCGGCGGTCAGCCGGACGACGATGCGCCCCTGACCGCCGGCGTGCAGCACCACGTTCGTGATCACCTCGTTGACCGCCAGCACGAACCCGTGCAGCCGGTCGCCCGTGCACCCGGCCACCGTGAGGCGGTCGGACACCTCGTGCCGCAGCGTCGTGATGTCGTCGCGCCCGAACGTACAGTCGAGCAGCGGGCAGGCGGACGTGGGGTGCGCAGCCGCGCCCGCGGCCGGATCCTGCCTGCCGGCAGTCGGGCGCAGCGTCTCCTGGCTCGCGAACGAACCACATCTCTCCTCCACCAGCGAGCAGCCTACGCGCTGCGGCCCCGCCGCGGCAGGCGACAATCCGACCGGGGGCCTCAGAAGAGGTGCGCGATGGTCCGGAAGATCTCCGCGTAGAAGTTGCCGTCGATGTCGCGGTACAGGCTGAACTTCATGCCGGGGCTGCCGAAGAACGGCCGCAGCGTCCAGGCGAGCTGGGTGCCGACGAAACCGAACAGCAGGATCCAGACGTACAGCAGCGCCATGCTCGGCGGCGTCGCCGCTGCCTGGGGGCGCGGTACCGGTCGCGGCAGCGGCTGGGGAACGAGCTGGTAGCCCGCGGGAACCTGGACGGGCGCCGGGACGGTCTGGGTGATGGTGGCGGTGCCCCCGTTGCCGTTGGCGGGCACGGCGGCCGGAGCACCGCCCTGGGTGGGCACGGCCGGGTCGGCGGGCGGCGCGGCGGCCGGGGCGGGCGGCGCGGCGGCCGGGGCGGGCGGCGCGGCGGCCGGGGCTGCAACGGCCGGGGCGAGCAGGCCGTGCGCGTTGAGCACCTTCATGCCGCCGGTCAGGAAGCGCAGCCCGACCAGCGCGGACAGCGCGAGGATCGCCACGTTGAGCAGCTTGAAGAAGCCGTAGTCCGGCGCGGTGATGAGGAAGAACAGGCTGATCGGGGCGAAGGCGAGGGCCAGCATGGCGGTCACGGTCAACGCCACCATCACCAGGGCGAGCGACTGCCGCACCGACAGCCGGGCGCCGAAGACGAGGTTGAACAGGTACAGCGTCGGCAGGCAGATGGCCAACGTGACCAGGAACAGCAGCGGCAGCTTGAGGGCGGACGTCGACGCCATCAGCACACTGTGGAACGACCCCAGCACCGCGCCGTAGCAGGCCAGCGCGATGACCGTGCTGACCAGCATCTGACCGGTCAGGCGGGAGAGCCCGCGGTCCTCCACCACCTGCTGCCAGATGCCCTGGCGGTCCCGCAGGATGCGTTCGATCACCAACAACCCGCTTGCGTTAGCCATGACGACCCCTCACGGAAGTGACGTCGATACGCCATCGCATCGACGTGGGGGTGAGGTTAACCCATGGAGTCAAGAATCGGACAGATTTCAGCGCCAGCCGATGTCGATCCGGTCGCCGCTCTCGTCGAAGAAGTGCAGTGCGTCCATCCGTACGGAGACGGACAGCGGGTGACCCGGCGACACCGCCGGGTAGGGCGCCAGCCGTACGGCCAGCTCGGCGGGACGCCGGTGGTGACGCCCGGGATCGCTCAGCACGCTCGTGCGCTGGCCGGCGGCGGGCTCGGCGACCGCCACCGCGGACCGCTCCCCCCGCCCGGCGAGCCGCTGCAGGGCGCCACCGAAGCGGCGCAACGCCCCGCCCGCCGCGGCCGGCTGCGGCGCCGCCCCGCCCAGATCGTCGACCACGATCGCGGTGGCACCGATGTCCAGGAACGCCAGCGACTCGTGCCCGTGATGCTCCAGGTAGCGGATCCGCCCGTGCAGCACGTCACCCTGGGTCTCCGGCGAGACCGGGGTGAGCGCCTCGGCCCGTACGCCGACGACGATGCGCTCGCCGTGGTAACGGGCGACCGCCCGGGCCCGGATGTCCGTCCAGGGCAGGAAGAGGGCCTGCTCGCCGAAGCTCAGCGCCACGTACCGGTCGAGGTGCACGTACACGGACGCTTCCAGCAGGTTCATCCGCGGGGCACCCAGGAACGCGGCGACGTACAGCGTGGCGGGGCGGCCGTACACCTGGGTGGGGGTGCCGATGTCCTGCAGCACGCCGCGTCGCATGATCGCCACCCGGTCGGCCATGGTCAGCGCCTCGGCCTGGTCGTGCGTCACGTACATGGTGGTGACGCCGAGCTCGCGGGTCAGCCCGGTGATCTCGGCGCGCAGCTCGGCGCGCAGCCCGCTGTCCAGGTTGGACAGCGGCTCGTCCATGAGGAACAGGCCGGGGCGGCGGACGATCGCCCGGCCCATGGCGACACGCTGGCGCTGACCGCCGGACAGCTGGCCCGGTTTGCGCCCGAGCACCTCACCGATGCCGAGCGCGGTGGCCACGTCGCCGATCCGCTCCTGCCGGGGAACGGTCTCGACGCCGGACAGCTTGAGCGGGAAGCCGATGTTGTCCCCGACGGTCATGTGCGGGTACAGCGCGAAGTCCTGGAACACCATCGCGATGCTGCGCTGGCGCGGCGGCAGGTCCAGCACCGGCTCGCCGTTGAGCAGGATGTCTCCCGCGGTGGGGTCCTCCAGCCCGGCGATCATGCGCAGAACGGTGGACTTCCCGCAACCGGACGGGCCCAGCAGCACCAGGAACTCGCCGTCGGCGACCTCCATGCTGACCTTGTCCACGGCCACGGTGCCGCCGGGCCAGACCTTGGTGACGTCCTTGAGCGAGACGGTCGACACCGTCCACCTCCTGAGCTGCGCGACCTGTGATCCGGGCCGCACGGTGGCCCAGGCGATCGGGCCTACTGTGACCATCGGTATCGACGCCAAGCCATCGGGTGAACGTTCCATTTGCACACTGTGACCACCCGGTTACAAAGATCAAAGATCACGCTGCGCGTGGAACTGTCCATTGCGCTACGTCACGGCCGCCCGGGACGCCGGACGCGCTGCGTCACGGACGCGCGGCTCGCCGATCCACGACGGCCTGCACGACCACCGCCCCCGCCACCCACAACGCGAGCAACCCCTCGACGTCCGTCGCGACCCCCACCACGCCCGCCAGCGCCAGCAGCAGCACCCGCCCGTCCCAGCCGAGCACCGCGCCGGTCGCCGCGGCCGCCGGGGCGCCCTTCTCCATCCGCGCGGTCACGTCGTAGTGCCGCAGCGCCAGCGCGAACAACAGCGCGTACGTGACCGGCGTCGGGACGTCGCCGACCAGCGAAACCGCGACCACGGTCAGATACTCGGCGGCGCGCAACGCGGCGGGGACCAGCCAGTCGAGCGGCCCGTCGTGCGGCGCCCGTGCCGACAGACCGGCACCCAGCACCAGCACCGCCGCCACCGCCAGCGCGACCCGGGACACCCCGTCTGGCGGCCCCGCGACGAGCAGCACCGCGATCAGCACGGCCGGGACCACGGCCGCCACCGCCGCGAGCACCAGCGGCGCGGACCACCCCGCGCGGGCCAGCACCGTACGGACCAGCGGGCCGTCGTCGCGATGCCGCGCCCGGTCCGCCCGGTCCAGCACGGCCACCCGCATCGACAGGGCGCGCAACGAGCGCAACCCCAGGGTGTACGCGAACGCCAGCAGCCCCCACCCCAGCACCGCGGCGAGCGCCACCCGCCCGGTCGTCAGCGCGGCGAGCACCGCGATCAACGCCCACCGCTCGCCGATCGGGAACACCACGATCCGCTTGAGCCAGTACGCCACCGAGCCCGTGTCCGCCTGCACCCGGTTGGACGCCCGGCTCAGCGCCGCGCCCACCCCGCCCGCGCCCTCCTGACCGGCCGTACCGGCACCGCGGCGGGCCGCCGCCTCGTCGTGCAGCACGCCGTACCAGGCATCGGTCATGTGGCGGACCGTCTGCAGCACGATCGCCGCGATCGCCAGCGGCCACGCGTACGGCAGCCCGATGCGTTCCGCGCCGGCGGCCAGGCCCGCATACACCGCGTACTCCTTGGCGCGGTCGGCCATCGTGTCCAGCCAGCCGCCGAACGCCCCGAACTGCCGGGTGTAGCGGGCGAGCTGCCCGTCCACGCAGTCCAGCACGAAACCGAGGTACAGCAGCACCGCCCCGGCGATCATCGCGGGCCGCGACGCCTGCCAGAACGCCAGTGCCGCAGCGACCGCGAACAGCACCGACAGTCCGGTGACCGCGGTCGGGCTCAACCCGATCCGGGCACACGCCCGGGTGACGACCGGCGACCAGGTGCTCACCGCGTACGTGGTGAAGAAGTCGTCGCGTTCCTTGACCGCCTCCCGCAACCGGGCCGCGTCCTCGTCCACCGCGGCGACCTCGGCCCGCGCGGCGCTCAGCTCGGCCTCCGTGCCGACCCGGGTGGCGCGCAGCAGCCGCACCCGGGTGGCGATCGGCACCAGCCCGGCCTGCAGCAGCGCGGGCAGCAGCGCGTCGACCGCGTTGCGGACGCCCACGGCCAGAGCGCCGCCCGAGTCGGGGAGGTCGTCGGCGTCGGCGAGCTCGGCGGCCCGGGTCGCGGCGGCCGCGAGCAACGGCAGGTCGGCCCGGGCCACGCAGAGCGCGCCGAGGAAACGCACCGTGCCGTCCCCGGTCTCGGCCGGGACCAGCCGCCCGCGATCCTCCCGCAGGTCGCCGTGCTCGGCGGGGGCCACCAGGGCGGTACTGCGACCCGCCGGTTCGGTCGCGAGCGTCCACAGCAGACTGGGGTGGGCGACCAGGTCGTCCGCGCAGACCAGCAGGTCGTCCTGGCCGTCCTCGCCGTCCGCGGCGAGCTGGGCCAGGTGGCGGAGCTGGGCGGGTACGTCCTCGGCGCTCGCGGGCGACACCATCACGGTGGCGCCTGCCGTGAGCAGCGCTGCGGTCAGGGAATCGGTGACCTGGGCGGCCGAGTCCGGGTCGAGGGCGTTGCCGTTGCTGCCACAGAGCACGGCCAGCGTCACCGCGTGCCTCCTCGTCGCGCCCGCCACCGCGGGCCATCGCACCGTGGGCCTACCTAGCCGAAACCCGGACGAGGTTACCGGAACGGGCGTCGGAATTGACCCTCAGGTTAACAACGAGTGGCGGCGGGTACGGGTCCCCCTTACGGGCGGGGGACATCCGATCTCCCTCTGCGGACTGAGGGAGGACGGGCGCGCCGGCCGTACCGTCGAGCGTGGTCACGGCGCCTGTGCCGGGGCCGCCACCAGAAGGAGTGCATGCCGTGAACCGCCTGAACCGGCCCCGCGACGACCGCTGGATCGCCGGCGTCTGCTCCGGCCTGGGCCGCCGCTTCGGCCTGCCGTCGAGCCTGGTCCGTGTGGGATTCGTGCTGTCCTGCCTGCTGCCCGGCCCGCAGTTCCTGATCTACCTGGTGCTCTGGGTGATCATGCCGAGCGAGTGACCGGTCACGGGTTCGCGTACGTGATCGCGACCGAGGTGTAGCCGAGGCGGGCGAAGAGGCTGGTCAGCATCTTCTCGGTGTTCTCCCGGGCGCGGCGGTCCAGGCCGCTGCCCCGGGCCGCCTCCGTAATCCGCTGCTGCGCCGCCTGGTAGACCCGCTGCTGAGCGCCCGGGTCGGTGCGGAACGCGTCGCCGATCCGGTTGAGCAGGCCGCGTTCCTCGGCCACCACGTAGCTGCGGTCCAGGTCGAGCGCGGCGGGCGACAGCTGCGGGGCGGGCAGGGTGATCCGTACGGAGTTGTCGTCGGTGTTGATGGTGACGGCGTCCCCGGCCAGCGAGCCGAAGTCGACGTACGCCTCCACGGTCCCGGAGCCGACGAACAGGGTGCGCTGATTCAGCAGGAAGTCCGGGACGTTCTCCTTGTTCTCCTGCAGGTCGACGATGACCTGGAACGTGCCGTCGGCGGCCACGTACCGGCTCAGGTCGCGCATCGACTGCAACAGCACCGGCTGGCTGCGGTCGGTCTTCTTGTCGCTGAACGGGTTGTCGAAGCTGGGCAGCACGTGCGCCGCCCGCAGCCCCAGGCACGCCGCGACCAGCACGACGAACACCACGCCGGTGAAGATCAGCAGACGGGCGAACCCGGACCGCCCGACCGGAGGGTCGGGCCAGGCGGCGCCGGGCCCCGGAGGTCCAGCAACGCCCGGCCCGGACTCGGCCCGGTCCGCCCCGGCGCCGGTGCGGCGGTCCTGCTCGGGGCCGGGCGGCTCGGCGCGGCCCCGCTCGTAGGCGGGATACTCCCTGGTCGGGTCGTCGACGTCGCGGCGCTCGGCCATCGCCCTCACCCCCTGGTGTTGCTACCCAAGGTACGGCTGGGACGAAACCCCGCGCCCGCGCTCAACCGGCGAACGCGCTCAGTCCGGTGAGCTGCTGGCCCAGGACGAGCTGGTGAATCTCCGAGGTGCCCTCGTAGGTCAGCACGCTCTCCAGGTTGTTCGCGTGCCGCATGATCGGGTACTCGCCGCTGATCCCGTTCGCGCCCAGGATCGTGCGGCACTGCCGGGCGATCGCGATGGCCTCGCGCACGTTGTTCAGCTTGCCCGCGCTCACCTGCTCCGGGCGCAGCCCGACCGCGTCGTGACGGCGGCCCAGGTGCAGCGCCAGCAGGTACCCCTTCTGCAGCTCCAGGGCCATGTCGGCGAACTTCGCCTGGGTGATCTGGAAACCCGCGATCGGGCGGCCGAACTGCTCGCGGGTCCCCGCGTACGCCAGCGTGGTGTCCAGGCAGTCGCGGGCCGCGCCGAGCGCACCCCAGACGATGCCGAACCGGGCCTCGGTCAGGCAGGACAGCGGCGCCTTGAGCCCGCGCGCCTCGGGCAGCCGGGCCGCCTCGGGCACCCGTACCTCGTCCAGCGTGATCTCGCCGGTGATCGAGGCGCGCAGCGACATCTTGCGGTGCACCTCGCGGGCCGCGAAGCCGGGGGTGTCCGTGGGCACGGCGAACCCGACCACGCCTTCCTCGGCGCGGGCCCAGATCACGGCCACGTCCGAGATCGGCGCGTTGGTGATCCACATCTTGCCGCCGGTGAGGATCCAGTCCGCGCCGTCGCGGCGGGCCCGGGTCGCCATCGACGCCGGGTCGGAGCCGTGGTCCGGCTCGGTCAGCCCGAAGCAGCCGATCAGCTCACCCGCGGCCATCCCCGGCAGCCAGCGCTGCTTCTGCTCCTCGGAGCCGAACTTCCAGATCGCGTACATGGCCAGGGAGCCCTGCACGGAGACCAGCGAGCGGACCCCGGAGTCGGCCGCCTCCATCTCCATGCACGCCAGCCCGTACGCGACCGCGGAGGAGCCGGCGCAGCCGTACCCCTTCAGGTGCATGCCGAGCAGGCCGAGCTTGCCGAACTCCAACGCCAGGTCACGGACGGGGACCTCGCCGCGCTCGTACCAGTCCGCCACGTACGGGCGGACGCGGTCGTCGGCGACGCGGCGCACCAGCGCGCGCACGTCGCGCTCCTCGTCGCTGAGCAGGGAGTCGAGGTCCAGCAGGTCGAGCGCAGATACGGGCATGCCGCTGACGTTAGCCGACCTCAGAGCACGAGGACCCGGGCGTGGATCTGGTTGCGCTGCTGCAGCGCGGCGCGCAGCGCCCGGTGCAGCCCGTCCTCGAGGTACAAGGCACCCTGGTACTCCACCACGTGCGGGAACAGGTCGCCGTAGAACGTCGAGTCCTCGGCGAGCAGCTTGTCGAGCGCGAGCTCACGCTTGGTGGTGATCAGGTCGGCCAGCCGGATCGGGCGCGGCGGGATCTCCGCCCACATCTTCAGCGTGGTGTGGTGGTCGGGGTACGGAGCTCCGTCCCGCACCGCTTTGAAGATCACGACGGCACGCCCCTTCCGTTTCCCGCCCGCGCTTTACCCAGCCCACCGGCCATGATGCACCACATCGTCCACCGGGCGATGCCCCCTGCGCAGTGACGGGGACCTCTTGTCGGGGAGCTGGTGACCGACCGTGAGCGCCCCGATCGGGGTGAATTCGGGCGGGACACCGAACGCCTCCTTGAACGCCTCGACCCGGGCGGCGGGCAGCCCGATGAAGCAGGAGCCGAGACCCTCGTTCACCGCGGTCAGGTGCATCAGCAGCGCCGCGAACCCGGTGTCGATGTGCCAGTACGGCGCGGGCCAGTGCGACTCGTCGCGGTCCGTCCAGCCCTTGTCCGGCTGGGCGTACCGCTCCAGGTAGGCGGACTTGTTCGACATCGGGATGACGATCAGGGTGGCCGCGCGCATCCGGTCCAGCCACGAGCCGTGCCACCCCTCGTCGGCCGGGGCGTCGCCGAGGTCGCCGTCGGTGGTCACCGACCAGTACCGGGCCCGGTCCTCGGCCTTGGTCAGTACCAGGAAACCCCAGCCCTGGGAGAAGCCGGCCGACGGTGCCCGCAGGGCATGCTTGACGATCTTGTCGACCAGTTCGGGCGGCACCGCCCGGTCCGGGTCGTACGTGCGCACCATCCGCCGTTTGCGGACCACCTCGTCGAAATCCATGACTACGGACGCACCCCCCATGATGCGGCCCAGGTGTCCCCCGGGCTCAGCACGATCAGATCCCGGCCGGAGCGGAACGCGTCCGGCGGGCAGGTCATCGGCTCGATCGCCACGGACCGGCGGTACCGCTCGCCGTGCAGCGTGTCGGACGTGAACACCTGCCACCAGGCGAAACGCCGGTCCCCCCACACGGTGACCTGGGCGTCGCCGGACGGTGCCGCTATCGTCACCGACGAGCCGCCGTCCGTGTCGTATTCCAGGTCACCGAACGTCGTGTCCAGCACCAGGTCACCGATCCGGCGCGGCCCGGTGAAGTCGTACTCGGACCCGGCGATCTTCACCGCCCCGATCGGCAGCAGGCGGCCGTCGGCCAGGATCCTGGTCCGCGCGGGCACCCGGAGCAGCAGGTCGTCCACGGCCACGCCGGGCAGCCGCAGGTACGGATGCGCCGAATACCCCCACGGCGCCTCGGAGTCGCTGGTGTTGATGACCTCCTGGTCGCAGCGCAGCCCGCCCGGGCCCACGCTCCACCGGGTGCGCAGCGCCAGCGACCACGGGTACCCGGACTGGGCGGCCAGGTCGCACTCCAACGTCACCGCGTCCGGCGACTGGTCGGCGGCCCGCCACCGCACCCAGTTCACCAGGCCGTGGATGGCGGTGTTGCGGGACGGCTCGGTCAGCGGGAGCTGATGTGTCTCCCCCTGGAACGTGTACCGCCCGTCGCGGATGCGGTTGGGCCACGGCGCCAGCACCTGCCCCGCCGATGCGGGGGACAGCTCGCGCTCGGTGAATCCGTCGACGACCTCCCGATCGCCCACCTCGTACGCCCGCAGGACACCGCCGACCTCCGCGAAGGTCGCCCGGTGCTCACCCGATTCGATCGTCCACTGCAACCCAGATTTCGCCGGAACGACGCTCGTCATGACTGGACACTATCGGGTCTCACCGTCATCGGCAGGTGGCGGTCGGTAGCGCTGCAACGCCGGGAACACGAGCGCCAGCACCACCGCCAGGCCCGCCGCCAGGAAACCGCCGCCCACCCAGGACGCGGTCGGGCCGACCAGATCGGCGGTCGCGCCCGCCCGCAGATCACCCAGCCGGGGGCCACCGGCCACGACGACCGTGAACACCCCCTGCAGCCGCCCGCGCAGCCGGTCCGGCGCGTACGTCTGCAGGATCGACTGCCGGTACACCGCGCTGACCAGGTCCGCCGCCCCGCCGACGGCCAGCAGCAGGACCATCAGCCACAGGCTGCGGGCCAGCCCGGACAGCCCGACCGCCACTCCCCAGCCGACCACGGCGACGATCAGGGCGAGCCCCTGGCGGCGGACCCGGCCGATCCAGCCGGACGTCAGGCCACCCACGACCGAGCCCAGGGCGATCGCGCTGAACAGCCAGCCGACCGCGGCGCCGCCACCGAAGCGGTCCGCGGCCACCTCCGGGAACAACGCCCGCGGCATCGCGAACACCATCGCGACGATGTCCACCGCGAACGACAGCAGCAGCACCGGCTTGGTCACCAGGAACTTCAGGCCGTCGGCGATGCCACGCAGCCCGGCGGTGGGGCGAGGCTCGCCCGCCGCGTGCACCAGCGGCGGGATCGGCGGCAGCCGCCAGGTCGCCCAGAACGAGATCGTGAACAGCAGCGCGTCGACCGCGTACGCGACTGTCACGCCCGTACCCGTGGCGAACGTGCCGAAGATCAGGCCCGCGGTCAGCGGGCCGAGCACCCCGCCCACCGTGGTCGTGGTGTAGGCCAGCGTGTTCGCAGCCGGGACCAGCTCGCCCGGCACGATGCGCGGCACGATCGACTGCCGGGCGGGCGAGCTGACCGCGAAGCCCGCGGACTGCACCGCGGTGAGCGCGAGCAGGAGCCACGCGCTGCCCACGTGCATGACGGCCTGCGCGAGCAGGCCCACCGTGGCCAGCCAGGCCAGCGTCGAGCTGGCCAGCAGCAGGCGGCGCCGGTCCACCACGTCGGCCGCGGCCCCACCCCACAACCCGAAGATCAACAGGGGTACGAGCCCCGCCACGCCCAGCAGCCCCACCCACGCGGACGAACCCGTGTCCGCGAACATCTGCACCGGCACGGCCACCGCGGTGAACTGGTACCCGAAGAACGAGACCCCGTTGCCCAGCCACATCCGCCGGAACGCGAGCACGCCCAGCGGCCGGGTGTCGATCACCCACCCGCGGCGACGACGCTCGGTCTCCGCCTCAGCGGTCACGGCGCGAGCCGTTCGACCAGCCAGCCCGCCTCCGTGCGGCGGTAGCGCAGCCGGTCGTGCAGCCGGTCGCTGCGGCCCTGCCAGAACTCCACGGTCTCCGGGACGACCCGCAGGCCACCCCAGTGCGGCGGGGCGGGCACGGGCGCGTCGTCGCCGAACCGCTGCCCGACCGCGGCCAGCCGTTCCTCCAGGGCGGCCCGGTCCGGCACCACCTGCGACTGCGGGCTGGCCCACGCGCCGAGCTGCGCGCCCCGCGGGCGCAACGCGAAGTACGCCTCGGTCTCCGCCCGGTCGACCGGCGCGGCCGTCCCCGCCACGATGACCTGCCGCTGCATGGGGAACCACGGGAAGACCAGGCTCACGTACGGGTTCTGGGCCGCCTCGGCGCCCTTACGGGACTCGTAGTTGGTGAAGAAGACGAATCCGCGCTCGTCGTACCCCTTGAGCAGCACGGTCCGGGCCGACGGCCGCCCCCCGCGGGAGGCCGTGGCCAGCACCATGGCGTTCGGTTCCGGCAGGCCGGCCGCGTTCGCCTCGGCGAACCAGCGGCCGAACTGGACCGGCCAGTCGGCGGCCAGGTCGTCCTCGAGCAGCGGCCCCCGCTCGGTGTAGTCGCGCCGCATCACGGCAGGCGCAGGTGGTTCCGGAGTCACTCGATCCCCCTCGACGAATTGCCCCAACGAACCTAAGTCGCCACCGCCGCAGAGTCTCCTCGGCGAGGATAGTTGTCGCAGACGGCACATTTCCGTGGCTCGACCGGCCGGGCGGGCCCGGGCAAGATGAAACACTCACGGCTTCACGGGGCCGATACCAGGAGGCGACGTGTCCGACTTCAAACCGGGACTGGAGGGCGTCATCGCCTTCGAGACCGAGATCGCCGAACCCGACAAGGCCGGCGGCGCACTGCGCTACCGGGGCGTCGACATCGAGGATCTCATCGGTCAGGTGTCCTTCGGCAACGTATGGGCGTTGCTGGTGGACGGGCGGTTCGGGCCGGGGCTGCCGCCCGCCGAACCGTTCCCGGTTCCGGTGCACTCCGGCGACATCCGCGTCGACGTGCAGTCCGCGGTCGCCATGCTCGCCCCGTACTGGGGGCTGAACCAGCTGCTCGACATCGACGACGAGCAGACCCGCTCCGACCTGGCCCGGGTGTCGGTCACCGCGCTGTCGTTCGTGGCCCAGGCGGCCCGCGGGCTCGGCCTGCCCGCCGTGCCGCAGAAGGACATCGACAAGGCGACGACCATAGTCGAGCGGTTCATGAAGCGCTGGCGCGGCGAGCCGGACCCGCGGCACGTCAAGGCGGTCGACGCGTACTTCATCTCGGCCGCGGAGCACGGCCTGAACGCGTCCACGTTCACGGCCCGCATCGTGGCCTCCACCGGCGCGGACGCCGCGGCCTGCATCTCCTCCGGCATCGGCGCCCTGTCCGGCCCGCTGCACGGCGGCGCGCCGTCCCGCGTGCTGCACATGATCGAGGCGGTCGAGCGCAGCGGCGACGCCGAGGGATACGTCAAGGGCGTGCTCGACCGCGGCGAGCGGCTGATGGGCTTCGGCCACCGCGTCTACCGCGCCGAGGACCCGCGCGCCCGCGTGCTGCGCCGCACCGCCCGTGAGCTGGGCGCCCCCCGCTACGAGGTCGCCGAGGCCCTGGAACGGGCCGCGCTGGCCGAGCTGCAGGCCCGCAAGCCCGACCGGGTGCTCGCCACCAACGTCGAGTTCTGGTCCGCGGTGGTGCTCGACTTCGCCGAGGTGCCGTCGCACATGTTCACGTCCATGTTCACGTGCGCCCGGGTCGCCGGGTGGAGCGCGCACATCCTGGAGCAGAAGAAGCTGGGCCGGATCGTGCGCCCCAGCGCCCGGTACATGGGCCCCGGCACCCGCAAGCCGCAGGACGTCGAAGGGTGGGACGCGGTCCCGCACAACGCCTGATCAACCGGCGATGGGAGGATGGGCGTCGGCAACGGCGCCCCCGATCAACCGCACCCTGGGAGGACTCGCGTGGCTGACGGCATCCGGATTCCCGACGAGCTCAAGCCGGTGGACGGGCGGTTCGGCTCCGGGCCGAGCAAGGTCCGCCCCGAGGGCGCCGAGGCGTTGGCCGCGGTCTCCCGCACGTTCCTGGGCACCTCGCACCGGCAGCGGACCGTCAAGGACCAGGTGGCCCGGCTGCGGCGCGCCGTGGCCGAGTTCTTCTCCGCCCCCGACGGCTACGAGGTGATCCTGTCCAACGGCGGCACCAGCGCGTTCTGGGAGGTCGCCGCGTTCGGGCTGGTGCGGGAGAAGGCTCAGTTCGCGGAGTTCGGCGAGTTCGGCGCGAAGTTCGCCAAGGCGGTCGCGGATGCCCCGTTCCTCGCCGAGCCGACCGTGCACCGCGCGCCCGGCGGGCAGGCGGCGTACCTGAGCGCCGAGGCGGGCGTCGACGTGTACGCGAGCGTCCACAACGAAACGTCGACCGGGGTGGCCGTGCCGGTGCGCCGGGTCTCCGAGGCCGACCCGGGCGCCCTGCTGCTCACGGACGCCACCTCGGGCGGCGGCAGCCTCGACGTCGACGTGTCCGAAACGGACGTGTACTACCTCGCCCCGCAGAAGGCGCTGGGCTCCGACGGCGGCATCTGGATCGCCCTGATGTCCCCGGCCGCGATCGCGCGAGCGTTCGAGATCAAGGCCACCGGGCGGTACATCCCGCAGTTCCTCGACCTGGTCACCGCGATCGAGCAGTCCCGGCTGGAGCAGACGTACAACACCCCGGCGCTGGCCACGGTGTTCCTCGCCGCCGAGCAGCTCGACTGGATGAACGCGCAGGGCGGCCTGGCCTGGGCGGTCAAGCGCAGCGCCGAGAGTGCCGCCGCCCTGTACGGCTGGGCCGACCGCAGCGACCACGCCACCCCGTTCGTCACCGATCCGGCGCTGCGCTCGAACGCGGTCGCCACGATCGACTTCGCGGACGGGGTGGACGCGGCCGTCCTGGCCAAGGTGCTGCGGGCGAACGACATCGTGGACACCGAGCCGTACCGCAAGCTGGGGCGCAACCAGCTGCGGATCGCGCTGTACCCGACCGTCGACCCGACGGACGTGGAAGCGCTGACCGCGTGCATCGACTACGTCGTACCCCGGCTCTGACCGACCTGGACCTCGCGGTCCGCGAGGTCCAGGTTGTCCGGCCGGTGCAGCACGGCCACGATCGCGGCCTCCGGTAGCCGGGCGCGGACCAGGCCCAGCAGCGTGCGTTCCGCGGCCGGCGTGAGCGCACTGGTCGTCTCGTCGATGAGCAGCACGGCCGGGTCGGCCGCGCACGCAGCGGCCAGCGCCAGCACCTGGCGCCGGGGCCGGTCCAGCGCGGCCACCTGCGCGTCCCGCGGCAGCGGCGGTAACCCCAGCGCGGCACACCAGGCATCCGCGAGTGCGGACGCCGCCGGGGTACACAGCTGCCCGACCGGGATCGGCAGCGGTGGCGGTTCGTTCTCGACCAGGCGGGCAGGATCGCGCCCGGCCAGCGTCACGCTGCCGTCCGCGGGCGGGTCGAACCCGGCCAGGGTCCGCAGCAGCACGCTCTTGCCAGCGCCGGAACCGCCGCGAACCGCGGCCAGCTCGCCACGGCCGACCGTCAGGGAGACCGGCGCGGCGGCGCGGCCCGGCACCGCGGTGACCAGCCGTTGTGCGCGCAGGCCGACGGCCGTCGGCGCCGGGTCCCCCTCAGCCGGGCGGCGTGCGGCCGGGGCATCCCGCCCGTTCTCCGCCGCCGCCGAACCGGGAGCCGGCGCGGCCAGGTCCCGGTCACGCCCGGATTCCCCGGTCGCCGGGGCCGACCCGCGGTCACTCGGGCCGGACCTGGTCAGGCGAGGCAGCGTCCGGGCCCCGAGCAGGTCCGCCACCCGGCCCAGGACCTGCGCGGTGCCGTCGACCTCCTGGTGCGCCTCCACCAGCGCGGCCAGGCGTTCGCCGATCGCGTACGCCGCGTACACCGCGACCGTGATCAGGACGGCGGACCCGGCGGGCGCGACCGCGGCAGCGGCCAGCGTGGCCGCGAACAGCAGCACGCCCGCGGCCTCCGCCGCGCCGACGATCGCCATCCGGGCCCCGTGCGCGGCGTACAGCGCCACGTGCTCGACCGCGAGCAGATCCCGGTACCGGCGGGCGAACGCGGGCCGCAAGCCGGGACTCAGCGTGAACGACGGGCAGCCGATCACCGCGCCGCCGAACGTCCGGATCGGACCGCGCGTGGCGGCCAGCAGCGCCCGCCCCCGGACGCTGTCGCGGCGCAGCCGCGGGTAGACCGCCGCGGCGAGCCCGCCCAGCATCGCCACGCCGACGATGACGACCGGCGCCGACATCGCCATGGCGACCACGGATGCCAGTGTGGCGATCGTGGCCTGGACCCCGCCGACGAGGATGCCCGGCGACCACAGCTCCGCGGTGGTGAAGTCCTCGGAGAGCCGGCCCGCCGCGGTCGCCGAGCCGGACGGCAGGCCACGGTGCAGGATCCGGTCCACGATCCGCCGGTGCAACGATCGCGTCGCGGGCAGCGCCCCGCGCACGACGGCCAGCTCGTACACGCCGGACAGGGTGGCCGCTGCCACGGCCAGGCCCAGCACCGCGACGACACCGCCTCCGGGGTGCCCGAGCGTCCCGGCCGTCGCCAGGTCCACCCCCACGAGCGCGGCCACCAGCGCGACCAGGAACGCGAGGCCGCGACCCGAATACAGGCCCACGAGGTGCCCAGCGGCCGTCCACAGTCCCGGTGCGGCGATGTCCCGCTCGACGCCCACCCCGGCCAGCACCTGCTCCGTCTCCGGCTCCGGCGCTGGCTCCGGAGACGCCGACGGCGACGGCGACCCGGCGGCCGGTGCCGCACCGCCAGGCGCGGCCGCAACGAGCGCAGCCCACCAGCGTGCCGCTTCGGCCGGCGGCAGGACCGTGGCCAAGGCCTCCAGGGTCGCTTCGGCCACGTCGAACACGGCCGGTTCCTCGTCACCGCAGAGCGCCACGTGGGTCGCCCACCGGCCCGGATCCTCACGGGTGCCGACGTAGATCACGGTCGGATCCGTCGATGGTTGCCGCGGCTCACCCCGTGTGCCGCCGGACAGCCGCGCCGCGACGGCTGCCGCCACGGGCGGGTCGGGCGCCGCGAACGTGTCGTCGAGCAGCAGCACGGCCGGTGCGTGATACCAGGCGCGGGCCAGACCGAGCCGGACCGATTCGCCGTCGGAGAGGCGTCGCTGGCCGGTGGCGAGCACGGCCGCGTCGGCGGATTCGCGGGCGGCCAGGGCGTCGCGCAGCGCGGCGCGCGCCGCGGCGTCGGCGTACCGGTCCGGCTGCGGCGGCGTCCACAATGTGAGGTTTGCCGCGACCGTGCCATCCAGTTCCGGCTCACCGCGGGCCACGGTCACCGCGACACCGGCCACGGCGGCGAGCCCGGGCACCGGCCCGGCCGCCCCGGACAGGGCGTCGAACGTACGGCGAGCCCCGGCGCCCAGCAGCACGACCCGGGAACCCGGTGGCAGCACGCGCGGCCCGAGCCGGACCATCCCCGGTGCCGCACCGAGCAGCGCCGCCCCGGCAGTGGGGGCCTCGCGGAACAGCGTTTCGACGTCCCGGGTCAGGGTCGCCGCCCACGCCACCGACCCGTACGTGTCCATGTTGTCCTTGATGGCGGTGACCAGCATCTGCACGACGAGCAGCAATGCGAGGCCACCGCCCGGGCCGCCGCCGAGCCAGCCGTGCGCGAACAGCGCGAGCAGGCACGCCAGCGGGGCCATTCCGCCACCGACCGCGCCGAGCACTCCGCCCGCCCGCGACGCCGTCCGCAACGCCCGCAGTTGCCCGTCGCGGGCCCGGTCCGTGGCAGCCACCACGGGTGCGTGCCACCGCTGCCGCCCGATCGCCTGCCAGTGCCGGGTGATCGCGTCGATCAGGGCGATCCGCTGATGCCCGTGCTCCAGATAGTGGTGCATCCGGCCGGCGTGCCCGGCCACCAGCCGCCGCCACAGCGCGACGAGCGCCGCGGTGGCCAGCGTCACCACCACGCCCGCCGCCCCGAAGACCACGACCAGGTAGCCGGCCAGGACCGCGATGAGGACCGTGTTCACCCCGAACTGACCGACGAAGGCCAGCTGGGCGAGCTGCATGGGCGCGGTGATGAGGTACGTACTCGCCGACCTCCCGTGGGCCGTCAGCCAGGCCGGACGTACGGTCTGCAGCCGTGTGAAGACGGCGAGCTTGACCAGATGGGTCATCTGGTAGACGAGCGCCCGGGCGAGCCACGTCGACAGCCAGCGGGCGGCGGCCGCGGCCAGCACCGCACCGATCGCCCCGGCCGCCAGCGGCACACCGATCCCGCCCTGGCGCAGGCTGTCCCCGGCCGCGGCCACGAGCGCGGGCACGACCGGGCCGAGCCCGACCACCACCACCCCGACCAGGGCGTACGCGGCCAGCCAGCCGCGATGTGCGTGCAGCAAGGCCCGGCGCGCACCCCGTACGGTCAGGTCACAGGTGAACGCGGCCACGCGATCCTCGGAGGGGAACCCGAGCGCAGCGGCGTCACCGCTGTCGAGTTCGGCCGCCGCGCCGCGCACCCGGCGGCGAGCGGTCGCGTACGCTGCCAGCCGTACCATCACGGCCGACATGGTGCCGCAGATCGCGGCGCGCTGCTGTCCCCCGCAAGTGCCGAAGATCATCTACGCAGGTCAACGAGTTCCCGGCGTGGCTTACCCCCATCGGGTGACCGGGCGGCGTACGGTGTTGGCGAAACGCGCCCGGGTGTCTGAGTCTCGGGAGCACAGACGCTGAGCCGATCAGCACCTGGTCGGCGCCACCAGCGACGGGACGGAGGCAACGCATGCGGCCGGTACGCTTCGTCGCCCTTTCCGAGGACGGTCAGGCCCTGGTGCTCGCCGACGAGGTCGGCCGGCTCCTGGCGCTCCCGCTCGACGACCGGATCGCGGGCGCGCTGCACGCCGAGGGCCACCACCACACGCCGGTCCCGGTGGGTTCGGCGGTTGCGGTGGTCACCCCCGACCCGACGCCGTCACTGTCGCCGCGAGACATCCAATCCCGCATCCGTTCCGGTGAGTCCGCGGAGGACGTCGCCCGGATCGCCGGCGTCCCGGTCGACCGCGTGCTGCGGTATGCGGGCCCGGTCCTGCAGGAGCGCGCCATGCTGGCCCAGCACGCGCGGCGCACGAGGCTGAAGACCTCCGACTCCGGCGCCCCGCTGGCCGAGGTCGTGGACAGCCGGCTTGCCCAGCACGGCATCGACACGGAGAAGATTTCCTGGGATGCGTACCGGCGCGAGGACGGCACCTGGCGCATCGAGGCCACCTGGCCGTCCGGCAAAGCGACCGCGCAGGCCGTGTGGGACCTGGACAAGAGCCGCCAGCTGGTGTCCCCGCACGACGACATGGCGCAGTACCTGTGCGCCGAGCGGCCCACCCAGATCCTCGGCCAGGACCCGGCGCCCGACCGTGGCGGCCATGGCCTGCCCGGCCAGGCACGCGCCATCGAGCCCGCGCGCGGTGGCCACGGCCTGCCCGGCCCGGCGACCGACACACCGCGGCCCGGTCGTGAGCCGATCCGCTCGGGCCGCGACCCGATCCGCGCGGGCCGTGACGCGCTGCTCGCCTCACTGGACCGCCCCCTCGGTACGGGCCCGGGCCGCGGCCTGGATCCGGCGGCGCACGCCGAGCCGCGGCGCCCCGTGTCGGGTGGTGCCGCGGCGCTGCTCGGCGGTGGCGCGGGTTCGGCGTTCGATGACGACGCCGACCTGCCCAAGGAGGTCCCGGCGGTGCCGTCGCTGGCGGTGCTGCGCCCCCGCCGAGCCTCGGGCCAGGGCAGCGCGGCGAGCGGCGACGCCGAGGAGACCAAGCCGCGCAAGCGCCTGCCGAGCTGGGACGACGTCCTGTTCGGCGGCGGCCCGGCAGCCCGCGAAACCTCCTGACCAGACAGCTACCTGCGACCCGCGGCGTCCCCGGCCAGGGTCACACCGCTTGCCCGGCCGGGGAGCGGCAGCTCAGGCAGCGCGTCGCAGTTCGGTGCGCGACCCCGGGCCCGGGTCCGGCTCGGCCATCCCGGTCGGCGCGTCCGGCTCGGACACCTCAAGGTCCTCACGCTGCCGGGCCGACGGACGCAGCGGGAGCCGCTCCCCCGTGGAGCGAAGCTGCCACACCGTCGCGATCGCGGCCGCGACGAAGCACACCAGCCCGGCGGCCCAGATGCTCGCAGGCACGCCGAAGTGCTGACCCCACCACCCGGCCAGCGACGCCCCGATCGGCGTGGTGCCGAGGAACACCAGCACGTACAGGGCCATGACCCGGCCGCGGTAGGACGCGTCCACCCCCATCTGGACCCGGTGGTTGGCGGCCTGGGCCAGGTACATGGAGCAGAACCCGGTCGGGACGAGCAGCAACATCGCGATCGCGAACGTGGGCGCGAACCCGAGCGCGAACTCCAGCAGCCCGAACGCGAGCGCGGCACCCAGGACGACGTACATGCTGGGTCGGGCCCGCCGGGCACTGCCCGCGAGGGCCCCGCCGAGCGCGCCTACCGCGAGGCATGTGCTGAGCAGCCCGAACGACGACGGCCCGGCGTGGAAGTTGATCCGGGACAGCGCGGCGAGCGTCACCGGGAAGTTGAAGCCGATCATGCCGACCACGGACATCAGCGCGATGGGCAGCACCAGGTCGGGCCGGTTGCGTACGTATCGCAGCCCGTCGAACAGGCCGGCCTGCCCGGCGCCCCGCTTGCGCGCTTCGCGGTAGAGCTCGGCCGGGCGCATGCGGCGGTAGCTGAACACCGGCGCGATGGACAACGCGGTGGCGATGAGGAAGACCGGGCCGGTGTGCAGCGTGGCCAGGGCCACCCCGGCCAGCGCCGGTCCGGCGATGCGCGCGCTGTTGAACGTGGCCGCGGACAGGGCCAGCGCGTTGGGCAGCAGGGGCAGCTCGACCAGCTCGGAGACGAACGCCTGACGCACCGGGGTCTCGATGGCGTTCGCGACGCCGAGCAGCCCCGCGAACAGGAACACCTGCCACAGCGCCGCCGCCCCGCCGGCCACCAGCACCGCGAACACCATCGCGGTGACTGCGAACGCGGCGTTCGCGACGATCAGCAGCTTGCGCTTGTCGTACCGGTCGGCCAGGGTGCCACCCCACAGCGTCAGCAACAGTACGGGCAGGAACTGCAGCGCCGCGACGGCACCGAGGGCGCCGGGCGAGTTCCCGGACAGGTCCAGCACGAGCCAGTCCTGCGCGGTGAACATCATCCACACCCCGATCAGCTTGATCAGCTGCCCGGTGGCGAAGAACCGGTAGTTGCGAACCTGCAGGGACCGGAATGTCGTGCTCAGCACTGCCCGCACTCGGGTGCGCCTCCTGTCGGGTCGTACGCGTCATCGTCGTGTGACGGGACGACCGGAGGCGGTGAACGTCAGCCGCGGGCGACCTGCTGCAGGATCCGCGCGGCGCGGTCCAGGGTGTCGCGTTCATCCGGGGTGAGCTCGGCCAGCTGGGTGGCGAGCCACTCGTTGCGGGCCCGCTCGAACTGCGCGTACACCGCTTTGCCCTGCTCGGTCGCAGCCAGGATGACCTGGCGGCGATCCGTCGGGTGCGGCGTACGGGCAACGAGGCCCTGATCCTCCAGCTTTCCGACGATCTTGGTCATCGTCGGGGGCTGGACCCGCTCGATGTCGGCGAGCTCCCGCGGCGTCAGCGAACCGGCCAGCTGGAGGCTGGTCAGCGCAGAGAGCTGACTGAACGTGAGGTCACCGACCGGGCGGGCCTGGCGGACGCGGCGGTTGAGCCGGGTGATCGCCTCGCGCAGCAGTTTGGCCAACTGCTCTGGTGTCTCCCGCTCCACCGTCACCGACCGCTCCATCACGTTGGTTAGCCTAACTAATGAGCTTGGCTAACGACATCCGAATTACATATGACCGCTGTCACGGGGCACGGTAACGCAGCCGCCGTCACGCGGACCTCACGGGAGGTACCGGACAACAGGGCCACGATCGACCACCCGCATCGACGGGGACGGCCCGTACCGAGCGTCGCCCGTCGATGAAATATCGGCTGTGTTAGAAAAGGTGAGTGACCAGCGACAAGCCGCGGATCGAACCGCTCGACCCGCCGATGGTGCCCTTCGCCCTCGCCGGGATGGCGGCGTTCGCGGTGGCCGGGCTCGTCCTGCTGCTCAACCGCGACTGGTTGCAGGCCCACGGCCACACCGACTGGCTGTGGATCTGCCTCGCCGGGTTCCTGCTGGGCATCCCGGGGCTGCTCACCATGCTGCGGCACGACGCGAACCGGCGCCGCCGGCGCGCGTTGAGCCACCCCGAGTTCCGCGTGACCGATCCGGGCTAGGAATGCCCGTACGGCTCGGCGGGTTCGCCCGCCTCGACCGAACCCGGGCCCCGGCTCACCGCGACCGGCTCGACCTCGCTGTCGTCGTACACCGTCGGCAGTTCGTCGACCGGCTGCTCGGACGTACCCAGCAGCGCCTCGGAATGGGCGCCGCAGCCGTGGTCGGCGCTGACCGCCTTGCCGTCGTCCGGCGCGTACAGATTGCCGCAGACCCCGAACATCTGCCGCAGCGAGCCGGCCAGCGGCAGGTAGAAACCGCAGGTGCCGCACCGGGCCGTACGCGGAGCGGCCGCCGAGATCGCCGCCTCCGGGCCGGCCTCGCCGTCATACCACCGCTGGGCGGCCTCCACCCGGCCCTCCCGGGACATCACCCGGGCCCGGCCCAGGCCCGCCTCCCACGAGACGTCCTCGACCGCGGGGTCGTCGCTGAGCACGTACCCGGGGGCGAGGCGCTCGTCGTCCGGAGCGGTCGGCATGAGGTCGCCGACACCGAGGTCGCCGGGCTGCACCCGCTCGTGCCACGGCACCCAGCCGGGGGCGAGCAACGCATCCGGGCCGGGCAGCAGAACGGTCTCACAGATCGTGACGTGCCGGCTGCGCGGCACCCGGGTGACCGTGACGGCCCACCGCCAGCCCCGGTACCCGGCCAGGTGACTTTCAAAGAAATGCGTGACGAGTCGATCCCCCTCGGGCACCGCCTCCAGATGCTCGCCGACGTCGCTGGGATCCACGTCGGTGATGGCCCCGCGGGCCACCCCGACGGCATCGGCGCAGACCTGGTCGAGGCGGGCGGCACGGGCGGCGGTGCTCCTGGTCACCCGATCATTGTTCCCTACCGGTGGTGGGTGTCGGCAGCGACTCCCCCAGATCACGGACCATTGGCACGGGACACCGTTCGCCGCCATCAGTCAGGATGAGGCAATGCCACTGCTACCCACGATCGGACGCGTCTTCGGGACCGGCATCAAGGCCGGGCGCCTGGTGGTCCGCGGCTCCGTACGCAGTGGCCGGTGGGCGACCCGCCGGGTCGGCGACGCCCGGGCGCGGGGGGCCGCCCACGAGATCGGCATGGTCCGTCTTTTCGACCTGCACGCACTGTCCTGCGCCGGGGACACCCTGATCGCAATCGGGCTGGCCGGCACGATCTTCTTCAACGTGCCGCTGGGCGAGGCGCGCAGCAAGGTAGCCCTGTACCTGCTCGTCACGATGGTGCCGTTCGCCCTGCTGGCGCCCGTGATCGGACCGTTGCTCGACCACTTCCGCCACGGCCGCCGGTACGCCCTGGCCGTCACGATGCTCGGCCGCGCGTTCCTCGCCTGGCTGATCTCCGACCACCTGCACGGCCTGGGGCTGTATCCCGCGGCGTTCGCGGTGCTCGCCCTCTCCCGCGCGTACGGGGTGGCCCGCTCCGCAGCGGTGCCCCGCCTGCTGCCCGAGGGGATCGGCCTGTCCCAGGTCGGCGCCCGCGCCAGCGTGTACGGCACGTTCGCCGGGGCGGTGGTGGCCCCGCTCGGGCTCGCCGCGTTCTGGTTCGGTCCGCAGTGGCCGCTGCGGGTCTCGTCGATCCTCTTCCTGGTCGGCATGGTCGTCGCGCTGCGCCTGCCCCCGCGCGCCGACTCCGACCCGCCCGAGGAGGTCCCCCGCCCGATCCGTACCGCGCTGCGGCTGCGCCGCGGACCCGACCGCCCGCTGTCGGGCCGGCTGGTGATCGCCACGCTGGTCGGCAGCGCCACCCTGCGCTGGCTGTACGGCTTCCTGCTGTTGTACTTCGCGTTCGCGGTGAAGGCGGGCCAGCTCGACACCACCCTGTTCGGCCGGGACGTGGGCAGCCAGGGCGCGGTTGCCGTGATCGGCGGTGCGCTGGCGGTCGGGACGTTCCTGTCCACCGCGCTCGGCACCCGGCTGCACATTCGCCGCCCCACCGCGCTGCAGTCCAGCGGCCTGACCATCACCGCCGGTGTCGCGGTCCTCGCCACGATCTTCTACGGACTCGTGATGGTGGCGCTGCTCGCGCTGATCACCAGCATCTTCAGCGGCATCTCGAAGCTTGCGGTCGACGCCAGCATCCAGGAACGCGTCCCCGAACGGCTGCGTGCCAGCGCGTTCGCCCACTCCGAGACCGTTCTGATGATCGCGTGGGTGCTCGGCGGTGCGGTCGGCATCATCCCGATGGACGGCCGGGTCGGCATGATCGTTGCCGCCGCGTTCGCCGTGGTGGCGGCGATCCGCGCGGCCGTCGTCGCGGGCCGGCTGCACGGCGATCACCTGCACGGCCGCCCCGAGTCCCCGGCCACCGACGCGACCTCCGACGCTCCGGTGTCCGCGGGCAGCGTCCCCAGCGCTGCAGGCGGGGATCCCGCGACCTCGGAGGCCCCGACAACGGCCAACGCCGCCGCCATCAGCTCCCCCCCTGGCAGCGCTGCCTCAGCCAGCTCCGTCCCAGCCAGCTCCACCCCAGCCAGCATTGCCCCTGCCGGCGCTGGCCCGGCCGGGTCCGCCTCTGTCGGGTCCGCACCAGGTGGCAGGCCTGCGCCGGACCCGGCCCGGACCGGCCCCGCGCGCTCGGGCTCGACTCCGTCCGGCGTCTCCGCTCGCGGGGCGGCAACGTCCGGGTTCCCGTTGTCGCCGCTCGACGGCGCGACAGCCGCGCGGCCGCTGCTGGACGCTCCCGCTCCCGGCGCTGCTGGCGTCGCCCCTGCGCGGCCCCGCCCGGCGTCGCCCGACATGGCAGGTCCCGGAGCTGCTGTGCCGGGTGGCCGCGTCGCCGGCTCTGCCGACGCATCACCCAAGCCGGGCCGTCGCCGCGGTTTTCTGCGCCGCCGCGCAAAGGGCTCCGAACCCGATCCGGCCGCCGTCGCGCCCGGACCGCGCCCCACCGACCTGACGGCGACCGCGGACCCGGGCGCCGCCCCTTCCGAGTCCCCCGAAGGACAGTCCACCGAGGCCGGACTCGCCCCGCCCGGCTATCACATCTACCGTCCGTCGTCGGCCGCGCGCCGCGACGGCGGCGACGACGCCGCGGGCCGGGCCGACCGGTGACCGCGCCGGTCCTGCTCGTCGTCACGGCAGTGTCGGCGGAGGCCGAGGCTGTACGCGCCGGCGCCGACCCCACCGGGATCCGCGTCGAACCGGTCGGGGTAGGACCCGCTGCCGCGGCGGCGGGGACGGCCCGGCTGCTCGCCCTCGCCGAAGCGGCCGGAACGCCGTACCGGGCGGTGCTCAGCGCCGGGATCGGCGGCGGCTTTCCCGGCCGCGCCCCGGTCGGGGCGACCGTGCTGGGCAGGCGCGCGATCGCGGCCGACCTCGGCGCCGAGTCCGCCGATGGTTTCCTGCCGATCGAGCAGCTCGGTTTCGGCACGAGCACGGTGGAAGCGGACGAAGCTCTGTTCAAGACACTCCTCGCGGCGCTGCCCGGGGCGGTCCACGGCGACATCCTCACGCTCGCCACAGTCACCGGAACGGCAGCGACTGCCGCGGCGCTGACCGCTCGATTTCCCGATGCCGTCGCCGAGGCCATGGAGGGATACGGCGTCGCGTGTGCGGCGGCCGGCACTGGAACGCCGTTTGCCGAACTGCGGACCGTCTCGAATCCGGTCGGTCCGCGCGACCGCGGCGCGTGGCGCCTGCGGGAGGCTCTGACCGCCTTGACGACCTCCGCGCACGCACTGTCCAGGGTGACCGCCTGAAACACCGGTCCGACGCCTCTCACGGCACCACGCTGCCCCGCGCATACCAGATCGGCTTCTCGATTCTGTACGTCGCCAGGAAGCCGCAACTCTGGAGGAATCGGCGTGCCGCAAATCCCGCCGCCAAGGTCAGGACCAATGTGGTGGCGTCAGCCTGGACCGCAGCGCAGAGCCGCGCGCCGATCCCCAAGCGCCGCCAAGCAGGCGACACGAACACCCACTTGAGGACGACCGCTTCCGATGCTGCGGGGCCGATGTCCGTCGGCAGCACGCTGTCCACCTCCGGTGCGAGCGGGCGCACCCACGCCGCCCCGACCGGACCCCCGTCCGACTCCGCCAGCCAGCACGTGCCAGAGTCGTGCACGACAGGTCGGACCCCGACCCGGGCGCCCATCTCCGCACGACGGCGCCGCATGTCACGGGTGGTTCGGTTGCGATCGAAGGTCACCGCCGGTACCTCATGCAGCGGCCAGCACTCGGACACGACGGAATCCACCCACCATGCACCCCACCAGTCGCCGGGCCTGCGCACCTCGCGGAGGTCGAGATGTGCCGGATAACGGCGGCCGGCCTTGTCACGCTCGATCTCCAACAGCTCCGGCAACGTCGACCTCGGCGGTGGCAGCCCGGCGCCGAAGTGCCAGCCCGCCGCCGAGGTCAACTTCTCGACCACCCGGAACGACGGGTTTGTGGTGGCCCCGGACTCGATCCGCGCAACGGTCGCCTGCGGCACTCCGGCCTGGACCGCCAGCTCGCGCTGGCTGAGGTCGGCACGCCTGCGCAGGCCACGCAGAAGCGCGCCCAGGTCGAGGCCCGATTGCTCATTCACGGATCTCACTCTGACCACCCGCGGACCCGCATTCAATGCCTGTGGATGACCCTGTGGATAACCCGTGGAAAAGCCATCGTGCGCGGCCCGCCGGACGTAGCGGCTGAGCACGGCGTGCCAGTGTGACCGTCCCACCGCGCGCCCAGAGCTGAGGAGCCTTCTCACGCGCCCAGAGCTGAGGAGCTTCTCAGGAGCCCTATCGCTCTGATCCATCGAGCTCATCAGCAGCTCACCAGCGAGCCTATCCGGACCATCCAGCCTGCCCGCCCGGCTGTCCGGCTGGCCGGTCGGCTGGCTGGCCGGCAGGCCGGTCCGATGTGAACCGGGCCGACGCACCGATCCATCCACGTCATCAGACCTACAGGGCGCGGCGAATTGCCGCACGCCCGGCGCGGCGGACCCTCCTCCACGTGGGCCCCACGGCGCCGACTGACCGACCGATCCATCCACGTCATCAGACCGAAAGGGCACGCCGAATTGCCGCACGCCCGGCGCGGCGGACCCTCCTCCACCTGGACCGCACGACGCCGACTGACCGACCGATCCATCCACATCATCAGACCGAAAGGGGCGCAGCGGGTAGCCGCACCCCGACGCCGCGGACCCTCCGCCTACGGCAGCCGCACCAGCGCCGACCGATCCATCCACGTCATCAGATCTAAAGGGCCCGCGGTGGATGGCCGCACCCCGGGCGAGGCGCCCCCGCCACGGTGCCCGACCGGGCGTCCGCCGGGTGGGGGTTCGACCAGCTGACCGACGCCGGGTCCGTCCGCCGGAGCGTGGTCCGCTGCGCCGAGACAGGCGTCGGCCTAGCTCGTCAGCGGCCTCAGCGGCATGGACGGGACGGCGTAGCAGGATGCGGGCCGGCGACGTCGCGCCTCGGCCCGCCGACGCGTCGAAGGGCGGGGAACGGGGGGCGGGGGTCTTCCAGGCCCGCGTCCGGGCCGGACCGGCACGGCGCGGATCTGTGGCGGGGCGAACAGCCGTGGGTGGGGGCTCGAAGACCCCGGGCGGGATACGGTCGGAGCGTGGCGCTCTCCCTGGCGGCTTCGCCCTGCCCCAACGACACGTTCGTCTTTCACGCGCTGGTGCATGGCCTCGTTTCGGGTGCGCCAGAGGTCGACATGACGTTCGCGGACGTCGACGTGACCAACCGGGCCGCCGAGCGGGGCGAGTTCGACCTGGTCAAGGTCAGCTACGCCGCGCTGCCCTGGCTGATGGACAAGTACCATCTGCTGCCCTGCGGCGGAGCGCTCGGTCGAGGTTGCGGGCCGCTCGTGCTCACCCGCGGGGAGGATCGCTGGGCCGATGGGGATCTGCGGGGTGCGACCGTCGCGGTGCCCGGCGACCGGACCACCGCGTACCTGCTGTTCCGGCTGTGGACCGGGTGGCGTGCGCCGGCCCGGATCGCCGTCGTGCCGTTCCACGAGATCATGCCGGGGGTGGCCACCGGGCAGTTCGACGCCGGCCTGGTGATCCACGAGGCCCGCTTCACCTACCCCCAGTACGGCCTGCACTCGCTGGTCGACCTCGGCGAGTGGTGGGAGAAGGACACCGGCCTGCCCATTCCCCTGGGCGCGATCCTGGCCCGTAAGGGCACCGTCGACCCGCGCGAAGCCACCGACTGGATCCGTACCTCCGTCAGCATGGCGTGGGCGAACCCGGACGCCAGCCGGGACTTCGTGCTGGAGCACGCCCAGGAGATGGATCTGGACGTGGTGCGCCAGCACATCGAGCTGTACGTCAACGAGTACACGCTGGACCTGGGCGCGGACGGCCTGGCCGCCGCCGACGCTCTGCTGGAGCGGGCGGCGGCGGTGGGCGTCATCCCCCTGATCGAGCCGCTGGCGGTCTAGACCTCCAGCTCGCGGGCGACCGCATGCACCAGCTGGGCGACCTTCTGTGCCGTCTTCTTGTCCGGGAAGCGGCCCCTGCGCAGGTCGGGCTGCACCTTCGCCTCCAGCACCTTGATCATGTCCTCGACGAGGCCATGCAGCTCCTCGGCCGGACGGCGGCGCAGCTCGGCCACGGACGGCGGAGCGTCCAGGACCTTCACGCCGAGCGCCTGAGCGCCCTTGCGGCTGTCGACAACGCCGAACTCGACGCGCTGACCGGCTCGCAGCTCGGCCACCCCGGCCGGCAGCGAGCCCTTGGGCAGGAACACGTCGCCACCCTCATCGCTGGTGACGAACCCGAACCCCTTCGCCGCGTCGTACCACTTCACTCGACCCGTGGGCACCGCTGACCTCAACTTCACTCAATGGACACATGCGCTCACCGCAAAGGCTATCCAGCCGCGCGGCCGGACCCAACCGCAATCTCCCGTACGAGCGCGGGGAACTCCGTGAGGTCGGGCATCACGTACGTGGCGCCTGCGGCGCTCAGCTCGTCGGCGCTGCACGGCCCCGTGGCCACGCCGATCCCCGGCACCTCGGCGGTCGTGGCGGCGACCATGTCGGCGACGTGATCCCCGACGTACCAGCGGACGCCGTGTTCGGTCAGCGCCGCCGCCTTGCCCTCCGCGAACAGGTCACCGGCAACCACGTCGGCGTGGATGCCGAGGTGGTCGAGGTGCAGCTCGGCGAGCCGGCCGAGCTTGGAGGTGACCACCACGACCCGCAGGCCGAGCTCACGGACCGCGGCCAGCGCCTCGACCGCGCCGGGCATGGGCCCGGTCGGGGTGATCGCGTGATCCTCGTACAGCGCGCGGTACGTGGTGACGGCCTGCTCGACCTGCTCCGCCGGGAACCACTGGCTCAGCTCGTGCCGCAGTGGCGGGCCGAGCCGGGTCACCGCCAGGTCGGCGTCGATGTGCACCCCGGTGGCCGCCGTCAGCGCCCGGTAGGCCGCCCTGATCCCCGGCCGCGAGTCGATCAGGGTCATGTCCAGGTCGAAGCCGACCGCGGGACTCACGAGGAGGTCGAGGGCGCGTAGGTCAGCCGCTCCACCGGCAAGGGGAAGGTCTGGTCGTCACCGAACGGGGACGGTGCCGCGGGGCGGTCCGATACCAGCTCGGACACCGTCAGGTAGCCGTCCTTCGGCGTCTGGGCCCGGCTGCCCGATGCCCTGTCGCCGGTCGCCGGTGTGCCCGCTACCTTCGCCTGTGCCACGTTCGTCCCTCCGCATCGCTTCCGGGCCCACGCCCTGGGCCCGTCACCATCGTCCCATGGCGGCTAGCGTGGAACGCGATGGCCACCAACTTCGCCGACCAGCTGCGGTCGCTGTCGGACACCGCGCTCGGGGCGCTGATCCACCTCCGCCCCGATCTCGTCGTGCCCCTGCCCGCCGACGTGTCGGCGCTGGCCGTCCGCGCACAGTCCCGTGGTTCCGTGGCCCGGTGCCTGGACTCGCTCGACGAGTTCACCCTGCACATCCTCGACGCGGCCCGGCTCAGCCGTGACCCGGAGACGATCCTGACCTCGGTCGCGGCGATCACCGAGCTGGCCGCCGCGGCCCCCTCCGCCGACGTACGGGCGGCCGTCGACCGGCTACGGGCCCGCTTCCTGCTGCACGGGCCGGAGGACGAGCTGCAGGTCACCGCCGCCGTGGACGAGGTGACGTCGCCGTACCCGGCGGGGCTGGGGCGCCCGGCGGACTACCTCGACCCGTTGGCCGCCGCACTGTGCGCCGACCGGGCGAAGCTGCGCCGTACCGTGCTGGCCGCACCCCCGGCCTCGCGCGCCGTACTCGATCGGCTGGCCGCGGGGCCGCCGGTTGGTGCGCTCAATGCGGCCGCAATGGCCGAGCCGGTGCGCTGGCTGGTCGAGCACCACGTGCTCGTGCCGGTGTCCGATGCGGGCCGGGCGCCCCGCCCGGACGGCGAGCTGGTGGAGCTGCCCCGGGAGGTCGGGTTGCTGCTGCGCCGCGACACCGGCCCGCTGGGGCCGCTGCGGCCGTTCGCGCCGACACCGCCGTCGCCGGTGCGCGAGGTCAAGTCGGTGGACTCGGCCGGTGCGGGGCAGGTGATGGAGGCGGTGCGGATCACCGAGGCGATGCTCGAGGCGCTCGCGACCGAACCGGCCGCGGTCCTCAAGACTGGAGGGCTCGGCGTACGGGATCTCAAACGCCTGGCCCGCGCCACCGGCCAGGACGAGCCCACGGTGGCGTTGCTGCTGGAGGTGGCGTACGCGGCGGGCCTGGTCGGCGAGGCGGACGCTTCCGGGGCGGGGCGTGGGGCGGTGTCGAGCCGGGCCGCGGGCGGGGTCGACGAGACGTTCCTGCCGACCAGCACGTACGACCTGTGGCGGGCCACCGGGATCGCGCAGCGCTGGGACACCCTGGCCCGTTCGTGGCTGGTGATGACCCGCCAGCCGAGCCTGGTCGGGCAGCGCGACGAGCGGGACCGCCCGATTGCCGCGCTCGCCCCGGACGCGGAGCGCGCCGGGGCACCCCACGCCCGCCGGGAGGCGCTGAACGTCCTCGCCGGCCTGCCCGCGGGGACCGCCCCGAGCGTGGACGGGGTGCTGGGCCTGCTGGCGTGGCAGGCGCCGCGGCGCGCCCGTGGGCGGGAGCCCGCGCACCGCGACGCGATGTCGAGCGCCGCGGCTCTCGGCGTCACCGCGCTCGGTGCGATCACCTCGTACGGCCGGCTGCTGCTGGCCGACCCGGCCGAGGCGGACCCGGATCCGCTGGGGGTGGATCCGGAGCACCCGCCGACCGGGCCGGAGTTGGCCCGGGTGCTGGACGCGTTGCTGCCCGTACCGGTGGATCACGTCCTGGTGCAGGCGGACCTGTCGGTCGTGGTGCCGGGCCCGCCGGAGCCGGAGCTGGCCGCCGAGCTGGATGTCGTGGCGGAGCACGAGTCCGCGGGCGGGGCCAGCGTGCACCGGGTGACGGCGGCCAGCGTGCGGCGCGCCCTGGACGTCGGGTACGGCGCCACCGACCTGCATGCGCTGTTCCGCAGGCGGTCGCGTACGCCGGTGCCGCAGGCGCTGACGTATCTGATCGACGACGCGGCGCGTACCCATGGCGGGCTGCGCACCGGGTCGGCGGGGGCGTACCTGCGCAGTGACGACGAGGTGCTGGTGGCGGAGGCGCTGGCGGACAAGCGGCTGGCCCCGCTGGCGCTGCGCCGGATCGCGCCGACCGTGATGGTCACGCCGTTCCCGGTGGCGCGTCTGCTGGGGGCGCTGCGGGAGGCGGGTTATGCGCCGGTGGCGGAGGATGCGGGTGGCGCCGCGGTGCTGACCCGGCCGAAGGTGCGCCGGTCGGCTCCGCGTACCCCGCTGGCGGCGAAGGTGGCGGACCAGGCCGCGCCCCTGCAGTTGGCCGGGCCGCGGCTGGCCGGGGTGGTCGAGCAGATCCGGCGCGGCGACATCGCGACCCGGGCGGCGCGGCGCGCTCCGGTGACGGTCCGCGCCGCGCACGGCCAGGGGGTGCCCGGGCTGACCGCGGTGCAGGCGCACGGCCAGGCGATGGCGGTGCTGCAGCAGGCGGTGCGGGACAAGGCCCTGGTGTGGGTGGGGTACGTGGACTCGCACGGCGCGACCCTGTCGCGGCTGGTCCGGCCGGTGTCGCTGAGCGCGGGCTACCTGCGTGCGGAGGACGAGCGGACGGAGACGCTGCACACGTTCGCCCTGCACCGGATCACGGCTGCCGTGGCCGAGTCTGAGCAGGGGTAGGCACGGCGGACCGCATGCCCCCGTTGGCCTCGCGCACGCGGTCGTCCGCCGTTGCCACCGGGCAGTGATCCGCCCGGGTCTGAAGCTTTGCATGCGAGGTCAAGCGGGGCTTCGCGGGCTGCCGGGCCGTGTCAGACTGGAGGGTCGATTCCGGTTCGTGGAAGGGCGCGTGTGGTGAGCGGCGGACCCCTGATCGTGCAGTCCGACAAGACCCTGCTGCTGGAGGTGGATCATGCCGACGCGCAGGCGTGCCGGATGGCGATCGCGCCGTTCGCGGAGCTGGAGCGCTCGCCGGAGCACGTGCACACGTACCGGCTGACGCCGCTGGGCCTGTGGAATGCGCGGGCGGCCGGGCACGACGCGGAGAGCGTGGTCGACGCGCTGATCAAGTTCTCGCGTTACCCGGTGCCGCACGCGCTGCTGGTGGACGTGGCCGAGACGATGGACCGGTACGGCCGCCTGCAGTTGCTCAACGACCCCGTGCACGGGCTGGTCCTGCGCGGGCTGGACAAGATCGTGCTGATCGAGGTGGCCAAGAGCAAGAAGCTCGCGGGCATGCTCGGCGCCCGCCTCGACGACGAGACCATCGCGGTGCACGGCTCGGAACGGGGCCGGCTCAAGCAGGCGCTGCTCAAGCTGGGCTGGCCCGCCGAGGACCTGGCCGGGTACGTGGACGGCGAGGCCCACCCGATCGAGCTGGCCGAAGACGGCTGGCACCTGCGCTCGTACCAGCGGGAGGCGGTGGACGGGTTCTGGGCGGGCGGCTCCGGGGTGGTGGTGCTGCCGTGCGGGGCGGGCAAGACGCTGGTCGGGGCGGCCGCCATGGCGGTCGCGAAGGCGACCACGCTGATCCTGGTCACCAACACCGTGGCGGGGCGGCAGTGGAAGCGGGAGCTGATCGCCCGTACGTCGCTGACCGAGGAGGAGATCGGCGAGTACTCGGGTGAGCGCAAGGAGATCCGCCCGGTCACGATCGCCACGTACCAGGTGCTGACGGCGCGGCGCGGTGGCGCGTTCACCCATCTGGACCTGTTCGGGGCGCGCGACTGGGGTCTGGTGATCTACGACGAGGTGCACCTGCTGCCCGCGCCGATCTTCCGGTTCACCGCGGACCTGCAGGCCCGGCGCCGGCTGGGCCTGACCGCGACGCTCGTGCGCGAGGACGGCCGGGAAGGCGACGTGTTCTCCCTGATCGGCCCGAAGCGCTACGACGCGCCGTGGAAGGACATCGAGGCGCAGGGCTGGATCGCCCCGGCGGAGTGCGTCGAGGTCCGGGTGACGCTGACGGACGCGGAGCGGATGGCGTACGCGGTGACCGAGGCCGAGGAACGCTACCGGGTCGCGTCGACCGCGCGGACGAAGCTGCCCGTGGTCCGTGCCCTGCTGGCCCGGCACGCGCACGAGCAGACGCTGGTGATCGGCGGCTACCTGGACCAGTTGCACGACCTCGCCGAGTATCTGGAGGCTCCGATCGTGCAGGGCGCGACCACCAACAAGGAGCGGGAGCGGCTGTTCGACGAGTTCCGTTCCGGCGCGCTGCGCACCCTGGTCGTGTCGAAGGTCGGCAACTTCTCCATCGACCTGCCGGAGGCGGCGGTGGCGATCCAGGTGTCCGGCACGTTCGGCTCCCGGCAGGAGGAGGCGCAGCGGCTGGGCCGGGTGCTGCGCCCGAAGGCGGACGGCCGCCAGGCGCATTTCTACACCGTGGTGTCGCGGGACACGATCGACACCGAGTACGCGGCGCACCGGCAGCGTTTCCTGGCCGAGCAGGGGTACGCGTACACGATCGTCGACGCGGACGACGTGCTCGGCCCGCCGCTGCCCACGGTGGACTGACGCCGCTCAGGGCACCGCGGGCCCGGGGTTCAGCAGGTCGGCGAGCAGGTCGCCGTCCCGTTCCACGCGGTCGAGCACCTCGCTCGCGGTGTACGGCCGGGCCGGCGCGTCGCCGACCGCGACCGCTTCCACCTCCGCCCAGGTCAGCGGCGTCGACACGGTCGGGGTGGGCTGGGCGCGCAGCGAGTATGGCGCCACGGTGGTCTTCGCCGCGGCGTTCTGGCTCCAGTCGATGAAGACCTTGCCGGGCCGGATCGCCTTGGTCATCCGCGCGGTGATCGAGCCCGGCACCTGCGCGGACAGTTCCTCGGCGACCCGCTTGGCGTACCCGCTGACGTGCTCCGCGGACTGGGTGCCCGCGATCGGGCAGCACAATTGCATGCCCTTCTTCCCGGAGGTCTTCGGGTACGCGGCGACGCCGTCGGCGGCCAGCCGGTCCCGCACGAGCACCGCCACCGCACAGCATTCGTGCAGCCCGGCAGGCTCGCCCGGGTCCAGGTCGATGACCATCAGGTCGGGATCGGCGCCGATGCGCCACTGCGGGGTGTGCAGTTCCAGGGAGGCGATGTTGGCCACCCACACGAGCGTGGCCAGGTCGTCGACCACCACGAAGTCGATCGTTTCGCGGCTTTTCGTGGAACCGGGCACGGGCAGCCGTTCCAGCCGTACCCAGTTCGGGGTGCCGCCGGGCGCGTTCTTCTCGAAGAAGTGGGCGGCCTCGACGCCGTTGGGGTACCGGATGCGGGTCAGGGCCCGGTCCCGCAGGTGCGGCAGCAGCGCCGGGGCGACCCGCGTGTAGTAGTCGACGACTTCGCCCTTGGTGAACCCGGCCGCCGGGTACAGAATCTTGTCGAGGTTGGACAGTTCCAGGTCACGCCCGTCGATGTGGACGACGAAGCGTTCACGAGGCACGGTCGTCCTCCTCCTCTTCCGCACACACCTCGGGGGTTTTGTCCGGGCGCAGCCGCAGGAACCGGGGGAAGCGCAGCCGCCCGTCCGGGGTGCGGTTGCCGTACCGGATCTCGACCACCAGTTCGGGGCGTACCCAGTGTGCGCCGCGGGAGTCCTCCCGGGGGACCGCGCCGGGGGCGAACGGTGACTCCGTGGCGGCCAGGGGCCGCAGCACCGCGAGCAGTTCCTGTTCGGCCGCCGCGCCGATGCCGCCGCCGACCCGGCCCCGGAACTGCAGCGCTCCGTCGGGGCCGGGTACGCCGACGAGCAGGCCGCCGAGGCGCCGGGCGCCGGAACGCCACCCGCCGATCACGTAGTCGCCGGTCCGGTCGAACTTGACCTTGATCCAGTCGGCGGAGCGGGCGCCCGGCACGTACGGCGCGTCCACCCGTTTGGCGACCACGCCTTCCAGGGAGTGCTCGCGGGCGGCGGCCGCGGTGGCGGCGCCGTCGGGGAAGGCGGGCGGCACCGTCCAGTGCGGCCCTTCCAGTTCCAGGGCTTCCAGCCGGGCGCGGCGTTGCGCGTACGGCTGGTCCATCAGCGTCTCGTCGCCGCACCGAAGCAGATCGAAGATCATGTACGTGGCGGGCAGGCTCGCCGCGAGCCGGGCCGCGCGCCCGGTGTCGCGCACGTGCATCCGCTCGGCGAGCGCGGTGAACGAGGGCCGCCCGGTCGCGTCGAGCACCACCATTTCGCCGTCCAGCAGCGTCCCCGCGGGCAGGTCCAGCGGCGCCACCTCGGGGTACGCCACGGTGACCAGCGTGCCGGAGCGGGCCCACAGCCGGGGCCGCTCGCCGGCGAACGACGCCAGCACGCGCACGCCGTCCCACTTGAACTCGTAGCTCCAGCCCGCCCCCGTCGGCAGGGTGCCCGCGGTGGCGAGCATCGGGGACAGCGGTGCACCGGCCATCCGATCACCTTAGGCAGGTGCGAACACCTTACGCAGGCGTGTCGGTGATGCGATCCTGATCGGGTACGAACGCGATTCCGGCAGCTCAGCCCGGGTATGAATCAGCCCGGGTTTGAACAGGGGCGGCTGCCACGGCGGAAGGGCGGGGCATGCGGGCGATCTGGAAGGGCGCGGTGTCGTTCGGCCTCGTGTCGATCTCGGTCAAGCTCTTCTCGGCCACCGAGGAGAAGGACATCCGCTTCCACCAGGTCCACCGCACGGACGGCGGCCGGATCAAGTACAAGCGGGTCTGCTCCGTGGACGGCGAGGAGGTCAGCTACGACGACATCGCCAAGGGGTACGACATCGGCGGCGGCGAGATGGTCATCCTCACCGACGAGGACTTCTCGGATCTGCCGCTGACCACCTCGCACGCGATCGACGTGCTGGCGTTCGTCCCCGCCGACCAGATCGACCCGATCATGTACGCGAAGGCGTACTACCTGGAGCCCGAGGGCCAGGCCGCCAAGCCGTACGTGTTGCTGCGCGACGCCCTGACCGACGCCGACCGGGTCGCGATCGTGAAGGTGGCGCTGCGCCAGCGTGAGCAGCTCGCCACGTTGCGGGTCCGCGACGACGTGCTGGTGCTGAACACGATGCTCTGGCCCGACGAGGTACGCACTCCCGACTTCGGCTTCCTGGACGAGCACGTCGAGACCCGTCCTGCCGAGCTGGCCATGGCCAGTTCCCTGATCGACTCGATGGCGGCCAGTTTCAAGCCGGACGAGTTCACGGATAACTATCGCGCCGCACTGCAGGAGGTCATCGACGCCAAGGTGGAGGGCCGCGAGGTCGTCACGCCGGAGGAGGCGGAGGAGGCACCGGCGGCCGCGGTGGATCTGATGGCCGCGCTGAAGGCGTCCGTGGAGCGGGCCAAGGCGGCACGCGGTGAGAAGCCGGAGGCCAGGGCCCGGGCGATCGAGGCCACCCCGCTGAAGGCCGCGGCGAAGAAGACGGCGACCACCAAGAAGGCCGCCCCGGCGAAGAAGACCGCCGCCGCCAAGAAGACCACCACCACTGCTGCGAAGAAGGCCACCCCGGCCAAGAAGGCGGCCAAGAAGTCCGCGTGACTAGGCTGACGCCGTGGGATTGACGTGGGCTGAGTCTTACCTGGGCCGGGTGCGCGCGAGCGTGGGCGACGCCGACACTCTGCTGTTCGTGGGGGCGCGCGGGGTGATCCTCGACGACGCGAACCGGCTGCTGCTGATCCAGCGTTCCGACAATCAGCGGTGGGCGATCCCGGCGGGCGCGATGGAGCTGGGCGAGAGCATGCAGGATTGCGCGGTGCGCGAGGTGTGGGAGGAGACCGGGCTGCGCGCGACGGCGCTCACCCCGTTCGCGTTCTACAGCGGGTACACGTTCACCAACGGCTACGGCCACACGTACCAGCAGATTCTCATGTCGTTCCGGATCCACGCCTGGGAGGGCGAGCTGCAGACGGTGACGGACGAGTCCGTGGATGCCGGATTCTTCCCGCTGGACGCGTTGCCGGGGCCACGGTCGTTCATCATCGACGAGACGCTCGCCGATCTGGCCGCGTTCGAGCGCACCGGCACCATGGTGCTCAAGTAACGCGAATATCGCTCGGCCGCCACGCCGGGTGCGTGGCAGGATGCCGGGCGTGACCGACCGACCCCGGCGGCGGCTGGGGCTGGACCTCACGCCGCTGCGCACCTCCCGCGACTACCGCCTGGTGTTCGCCGGCGGCGCGGTGTCCGGCTTCGGCTCGTTCATCACGTACGTCACGATCCCGTTCCAGGTCGCGGCCATCACCCGTGATCCCCTCGCGGTGGGCCTGCTCGGCGTCTGCGAGCTGGTGCCGTTGCTCGTGATGGCGTTCGTGGGCGGGGCACTGGCCGACTTCCTGGACCGGCGCCTGCTGGTCCGCGGCGGCGAGCTCGCACTGGCCGCGCTGTGCGGCGTACTGCTGGTCAACGCCCTGTCCGACCGCCCGCACCTGTGGCTGCTGTACCTGGTCGCCGCGGCGACCGCCGCCATCGACGGCGTGCAGCGCCCGGCGCTGGAGGCGATGGTCCCGCGGCTGGTGACTCCGGAGGAGATCCCCGCGACCAGCGCGCTGCAGTCGCTGGGCATGCAGATCGCCCAGCTCGGAGGCCCGGCGCTGGCCGGAGTGCTGCTGGCCACGATCGACCTGGCCTGGGTGTACGCGTTCGACCTGGCGACGTTCGCGGTCTCGGTGACCTGCCTTTCGCTGGTCCGCGCGGTCCCGCCCCCGCCGGACGCGGACCGCCCGTCGATCCGCTCCGTGGTCACCGGCCTGCGGTACGCGGCGAGCCGCCCCGAGCTGCTCGGCACGTACCTGGTCGACATCAACGCGATGTTCTTCGGCATGCCGCAGGCGCTCTACCCGTTCCTCGCGCTGCAGCTCGGCGGCCCCAAGGTGCTCGGCCTGCTCTACGCCGCTCCCGCGGTCGGCTCGTTGCTGGCCACGGTCGGCTCCGGCTGGACCGGCCGGGTGCACCGGCACGGCCTCATGGTGATCGTCGCGGCGGCACTGTGGGGGGTCGGCATCATCGGGGTGGGCCTGTCGCACACGCTGTGGCTGACGCTGTTCTGCCTGGCGTTCGCGGGCGCCGCCGACATGGTCTCGGGGATCTTCCGCAGCATCATCTGGAGCCAGACCATCCCGGACCATCTGCGCGGGCGGCTCGCCGGGATCGAGATGCTGTCGTACACCACCGGCCCGATGCTCGGGCAGTTGCGTTCCGGGCTGATGGCCCGGACCCGGCTCGGGGTGGGCGGCTCCATCTGGGTGGGCGGGGTGCTGTGCGTGGCCGGCACCGCGGTGCTCGCGGCGGCGCTGCCGAAGTTCGTCCGCTACGACGGCGCGAACGGCATCGCCCGAAAGAAGGCCGAGGACGAGGCGTGGACGGCGGCCGCCGCGGCCCGCGCCGCCTGATCGCAGCCCGGCCGGCTCCGGCGCGGTCAGAAGATCCGGATCCCGGCCTGCGCGTGGGCGATCGGGGCCGGGGGACTGTGCCGCTTGACGAGCGTCCCGCCGTACCAGATCGCGACGCCTCCCGCGCCGAGCGCAAGCAACTCGACGACCAGCAGGCCGCCGCCGGCGACCCGGTCCGGGGTGCGCATCCGCAGGATGAGGATGACCGCGAACAGGATCAGGACCCCCATGCTGGTCAGGATCTGCAGCATGCCGGCCCGCTTGGCGGGCGTGCCGTGCGGCACGTACGCCATGTCGATGGCGCCGGCTACGGTGGCGAGGGCGCCGGCCGCGAGGCCCGCGACAATGTTCCAGTACGCCAGCGCGCCGAGGAAGTGCGGAGCGCCCAGGACATCCGCGACGTCGAAGATGACGGCCAGCGTGAACAGTCCGAGGGGGAACATCACCAGCACCGGGTGCACGGCCTCGCCCGCGATCCGCAGTCGACTTTCCATGTCCTGTTCAGCCTCCCCGGCTGCGGTGTCCTGGACTGTCCGGCTGTGGGAGCCAGCGGGGCACAGGTGTGACCGTGCATCGTCTCGCGGTGCCTCGACATCCGGTCTACCCGACGCGACTGCCGATGAAACGAGTCTTTGGTCTCTGGCGTGGCGGGCGGCGGTTCGCCCCTCCAGTCGGCTTGTACGCAGTCTGCAACCTGGCAACTTGAGGTGTAGCGATCAGGTGGGTGGCGTGCTCTACTGGAGAGTGCAGGCAACAGGGCGGAGTCGGAGGGAGACATCGCAACGGCACCCGGCGGCAACCGGGTGCCGTTGCCGCCTCTGCGGCCGTGTCATGCGGTAACGAGCGAGGCGAGGAATCCTCTCAGCGCCAATGGTGGCTCGGCCCCCCTCCCCTCGCAAGAAGCGCAGGAGAGGAGTTTCGCGATGAGCACGCGCACCTACTACCGCGGGCCCGACGCCGTGGTGACAGATGAGCATTTCGTGTGGCGCACCGCCTCGCCCCGGGTCTTCGAGATCCGCGAGCTGCAGCAGGTCCGGATGGTGCGCAGCCGGCCCACTCCTCGTGCGTTCGCGGTGCCGGTCGCGGGCGGCGCCGTCCTGCTCGCGGCCGCCGGCTGGACCGCGCTGGCATCCTCGTTTCCGTACGCGCTGGGTTTGCTCACCGTCGTCGTGCCTGGAGCACTGCTGGTGACCTTCACCCGTACGCGTCCACGGACCTGGCAGTTGGAGGCGACCTACCGCGGCCGCGACATCGTCCTCTACGCACAGTCCGACCTGCGAGTGTTCAACCAGGTCAGTCGGGGTTTGCGGCGCGCGATGGAGGCCGCGCGACCGCCCACCACGGGGTACGGCCTGGCCGTCACCTGAATGCCCGGAAGCCACCCCATCGAGTGAGCCCGTTACTTTTTGATGAACTTGTGCGCGCTCAGATTCGTTCTGATATGACAGTAAGTAAGATGACGCGCGACCTCGCTGGGTGCATGTTGGCACTCAGCGAGGTGGCATGATTGCCGCAGATCTCTTCGACTCTCTCCGACGATGAAGGACTCATGGCTGAGGGTGATTCACCCACTGTGGCGCGGCGACGCGTACGCCTGGCACTCCGCGAGGCCCGCGAGGCGGCGGAGCTGACCCAGCAACAGGTCGCCGACGAGATGGAGTGGTCACTCAGCAAAGTCATCCGCATCGAGGGCGGCGAAGTCAGCATCGCACCCAACGACCTGCGCCCGTTACTGACGTACCTCGGTATCAGGGACCGCGCGCGGATCAACGAGTTGCTGCAGGCCGCCAAGATCGCCCGGACCCGGCAGCGCCGGTCGTGGTGGCAGGGCCCGGAGTACCGCGAACACCTCACGGACTCGTTGCGGCGGCTCATCGAGTTCGAGGCCGAGGCGGCCGCGATCCGGTACTACTGCCTCTATCACATGCCGGGCCCCCTGCAGACGCCCAGCTACGCCGAGGCCCTGATGCACAAGTGGGACGAGGAGATGTCCCAGGAACAGATCCGCCACCGGGTCGAGGCACGCCGGCTTCGCCGCGAGACGCTGAACGGGCGGCTCGACCAGATGCGGATCTACATACTCATCGACGAGTCCGTTCTCTGGCGGCCGATCGGCGGCAACGCGGTCATGGCCGAGCAGCTCGAACAGCTCGTCGAACTCACCGACAGCGGCCACGTTCATCTGCGGATGATCCCGTTCACCGTGGACACACCCATGACCAACAATGCCAGTTTCGAGCTGCTGTTCCTGGGCGAGGACCTGCCCGAGAACGCAGTCATGTACCGGGAGAACGGCCTGTCCGACGAGATCGTGGAGGATCGCGCCACGACCACGCGGCACCGCAACCGGTACGACAAGGTATGGACCGCGGCCACGGACGAGGTGGCCACCGTCGCCTTCGTCCGCGACCGGATCACAGCCCTGCGCGCGGCTGCAAACAGTCGCCCAGGCGATACCGATACCCAGTAATCACCGACCCCCGGGCCGGTGACAGCGCTGGCCCGCGGGCACGCCTTGGAAGGACGCGCTCATGACGGACGGCATCGAACCCCAGTGGCGGAAGAGCTCCCGCTGCGGAAGTGGCACCTGCGTCGAGGTGGCGAAGGTGGACGACACGTACCTCGTCCGGGACTCGAAGAATCCCGGCGCCGCCGCTCTCTCGTTCACGGAACAGGAGTGGGCCGCCTTCGTCGAAGGCGTCACCGCCGGCGAGTTCCGCTTCGAATGACCTTCTGATCGCGGTGCGTGCGGTCCGCGGCGCGGGTCGCACGCACTGACACCGGAACGACCACCACCCACACCGTCGGCCACCGCGTGGCGTACCGCCATCGCGGGTTCACTCATGTCCGGTCCCGCCGCTGATCTCCGCTTTTCACCTATCTTGGTCTTTCGGGTCTTGATTTTCGGAGAACCAGCACGGAGGAACGGGCATGGCCGAACAGACAGACCACATCACCTGGCATCGCGCCCGGTGCGGCAGCAACGCCTGCGTCGAGGTCGCCCAGGTGGGCGAGCGGTACCTGATCCGTGACTCGAAGGAACCCACCGCCGCTCCACTGTCGTTCAGCGCCGAGGAGTGGACCGCGTTCGTGCGCGGAATCAAGGAAGGCGAGTTCCCGTTCGCCTGAGCCGCGGCCCGCCGCCGCGGCATACTGCCCAGATGGGGGACGTCCCGCCGGCCGCGACGTATCGCCGCGTCACCGATCCTCTCCGGATCACTGATCCGGAGCGCTTCGGCCTGCTGCACGACGCGGCCGAGACGCTGCTGGACGACCTGACCGAACGGTTCACCGTCGAGCGCCGAGAAACCCGGGAGCCGGGCGAGGGGCGCACGGAGGGACCGCTGGTGCGTACCGTCCGGCTGATCCCGCGTACGCCGGCGGCCGGGCCGCTCGCGGTCGGCTTCACCGACTTCCCCGGTCTCGCGGTACGCCTCGGGCGCTGGCACGAGCTGGCGCTGCCGCTGTGCGGGTGCGACAGCTGCGACGAGGACCCGAAACAGCTCGTCGACGACCTGCACCGGGAGGTGTACGCGCACGTCGAGGGCGGTCTGTGGGAAGGCGTCCGGCGCCGCCTCAACGGTTCGTGGTGGGAGACCCGGCTGGTCGGTCCGGACTTCAGTCAGGGCCGCAGCGGGCTGCTCTCCCCGCGCGACGCCCGTGCCGCCCGGCGCGAGGGCTTCGCCGCCGCGATCCGGTGGGCGCCGTGGCCCCGGCGGCCCGCCGACCCGACCGAGCCACCACCCATGTACTGATTCGTCGCCCGCCGGCCCCGCCGGGAGGCCTGCCGCGTCCGCTCAGCCGGCCGAGGCGTTGCCGCGTCCGCTCACGCCGGCCGGGTCAGCGCGGCAGATACGCGGGGACGGCCAGGTCGGCAATGGCGCGGGGCCGGCCAGCGCGCGAACCGCGACACTGATGAAACGCCTGCGGACGACGTGGGCCATGGACAGCTCACCGCGGCAGAACGACCTGAACGCCCGCCATCCCAGCGGGGTGGCCATCGCCGCGTGCACCAGGCCCGGATGCTGCTCGAACACGCGCAGCAGCCGCCGCCCGGCGACCATCTCCGGCACCAGTTCACGAGCCACCTGCCGCTCGTACCCGGCCAGCGCGTCGACGGAGGCACCGGCCGCCGCGGCCGCCTGGCCCGCCCACGTGCCGGAGCGCAGTGCGTAGCTGATGCCCTCGCGGGTCCATGGCTCCAGCAGGCCCGCGGCATCGCCCACGACCAGCACCCGGTCACGGCGCAACGGCGCGTCGTCGCTGCGGCAGCGGGTCAGGTGGCCGGAGTCGCGCCGCACGGGCCGGTCCGCCAGGCCCAGCCGCTCCAGGAACCTCGCCAGATACTGCTTCGTCTCGCCGCCACGGCCCTTCGCCATGATCACGCCGACGGTCAGCTCGTCGTCCTTCGGAAAGACCCAGCCGTACGAGCCGGGCACCGGACCCCAGTCCAGCAGCACCCGGCCCCGCCACGCGGCACGCTGCGCCGGATCGGCCGCGACCTCCACTTCGAGCCCCAGATCCTGCTGGTCGAACGTGACACCCACGTGGCGCGACGTGATGCCGGCCGAGCCGTCGGCGCCGATCACCACCCCGGCGGTGACCGTCGAGCCGTCCGCGAGCCCGACCGTGGCCGAGCGCGGGCCCTGGGTGAGGCTGCGCACCTGGCAGTTCTGCCGGACCACCGCGCCCGCGGCGACCGCGGCGTCGTGCCAGGCGAGGTCGAAGTCGTCGCGGCGCACCATCGTGAGCAACGGGGCGTCCCCGCCGCGGCGGGTGAACGCGCGCCGCCCGTCGAACGCGAACGTGATCGCGGCGACCGTGTCACGCGCGGGGACGTCGATGCGCGTCGCGGCGATGCCCAGCGACGTGCCGATGAGGCCACCACCGCAGGTCTTGTAGCGGGGATGCGCGGCGCGCTCCAGGACCAGAGTCCTCGCCCCGGCTGATGCTGCGGCGCAGGCGGCCGCGAGGCCCCCGGGCCCTGCTCCGACAACGGCGACATCCCACTCCGGCGCCTCGACCACGAGCGGAGTCTAGCGTCGTCGGGTGCAGGGGCGGGACCGCCGTGCGGCCCCACCCCCGCGCGCAGAACTGCGGCCCCCCTTGCGCGCAGAACTGCGGCCCTCAACCCCGCCCCGGCGGGCGGCGGCCGCACCGATCATTCCCCTGCGCCACGCCGCGCTCACCCTGGGCGACACTGATCTTTGCAGTGAAATACGTCCATAATTTGAACGACCGTCGCTTCCTCCGATCAACCCGGGACGCCGCGCGCGGCGAGCAGCTCCGCACGCTTCCAGGCATACCCGACCATCCAGTGTGGGCGCAGCCGATACATCCGGATGTCGTCGCCCCACGAGAGTGGCGAGCTGCCGTAATGCGCCGTCCAATGATCGATCGTCTCGCCCCAGAGCGGGTCCTCCGGAGTCATGGTCTCGGCCCGGCCATGGCTGAACACGGCCATCTGCTCCCCGTCGATGTGCGCCACGCTGACCGCGGGCCGCGCCGACACGTGACGCGCCTTGGCCGCCGTCCCGCTCGTACTGAACGTCCAGGTCGCGTGCAGGAAGTGGCCGTCCAGCGCGCTGATGCGCGGCTCACCCCCGGCGGTCACCGTGGCCACGCTGAGCACTTTCATCCCGCTGAGCAGCGCGGCCAGATCACGGGCCGACAGCGTGCGGTCGGCGTCGATGATGCCCCGCAGATGCGCGGTGGATGTGGCATGTGAAGCGTCGAGCAGCCGCTGCAACTCGGTCAGCTCGTCGGCGGTCTCCATCATGGGGTCACGCTAGGCCGCCGGTACGACGAATTCAGTACGGCCGCCGAATCCCGCGCTCGGCCAGCGTCCGCTCGTACGTCTCCAGCACCGCGCCGACCTCCTCGACCACATGATCGAGCTCGCCCAGGGCGTCCTCGTCGCCCGGTTCGGCACGCAGCGCCCGCGCCGCCGCGGCCAACTGCAGATGCAGCGCAGCGAAGCTGTCCCCCGGCAGATGGATGCCGGGAAACGCGCGGCCGGGCAGATGCACGACCGCATGATTGCCCGTACGCGCGAGCACCTCCGGCTTGTCAGAGCTCATTCCGCGAGTCTGCCAGCGGATCCGCTGCCACGTCCCCGGTCCGGCCGTCAGCCTCGCCGGGACCGTCGGACGCCAACCGCGCGGCGCGCTGCGGCCACGGCCCGCCGGCGGCAGCGCCGCGTGGCGCGGTGGCCGCCTCAGGGCCGGCCGGTTCCGGGTGACACGGGGTCGTGGCGTGGGAGTGTGGCCCGTACGCGACAAGATCGCGCACCGCGGCGGTCAGCTCCGCGTTCGGCACCGGCTTGAGCAGGACGGCGCAGACACCGGCGCTGCGCAGGACGGAGTCCTCGGCACGCAAGCGGCCACTGAGAATCGCGACCGGCACGTCCCCGATCTCAGGCCGGGCGCGGATCGCGGCGCACAGTTGCGCGCCGTCGAGCCCGGGCATGTCGAGATCGGTGAGCACCACATCCGGCGACACACTCACCGCGAGACGGAACGCGGCGTCGCCGTTGTCGGCGGCGTAGACCGTGAAGTCGGCCCGCTGAAAGAGCCGCTGCAGCCCGTCGCGAAGGTCCGGGTCGTCCTCGGCGAGCAGCAATACGGTCATCGGAACACTCCCGACGCGTTTCCTCTTCAATTGTGCCGACACTACGCCAACCACCCGCGCCCGGTGCGGAATTGCCGCAGCTCACCACCATCGGATTCGGGCCGCGCCGCCGAATGTCACCGCGGCGTGTTCGGCCGCGGTGGCGCGGGCCCGGCGTCCGGCGCGAAATCGACGCGCATCACCGCGCGGCGCGGCGTCGGCGTGGCCACCTCGGTGAAACCCGCGGCCGCGAAGATGCTGCGGCTGCCCACGTACAGCTCGCCCCAGGCGTACGTCCGGCCGGGGCGGGTGATGATCGGATATCCCTCCAGTGCGCGGGCGCCACGCTCCCGCGCATGATCCACCGCGGCGGCCGCCAGCGCCCGGCTGACCCCGCGACGGCGGAATCCCGTACGGGTGACGAAGCAGGTGACGGCCCAGACGCCCGGATCGGCGCGGTCGTCGGCGCGCCCGCTCCACGGCACCCGGCTGCGAAGCAGGCGGACGTACTCGGTGCGGGGTTCGACCGCGCACCACCCGGCCGGCTCGCCGTCGAGAAACGCCACCAGCCCACTCGTCGTACCCGCCGCGGCGTCGTCGCAGTGCGTCTGCTCCCGCAGGCGGCGGGTGCGCTCCTCGACCGGTACCGAGCGCCATTGCGCGTCCCGGATCTTGAACCACTGGCACTGACAGCGCGACGGCTCTCCACGCTCGCCGAAGATCACCGCCAGATCGTCGTGGCTCGCCTCGTTCGCCGGGACGACAGTGATCACACCCGCGGCTGTGTCCGCACCCGCCACCGCACCCTCCGATCCAGCCCCCGGCACCGGTCCGAGGCCGATTCCAGGCTGCCACCGGTCCCGTCCCGCGCGCCGCCGCCGCGCCGTCCGAGCGGGTCGGACCGCACTTCCCCGCGCCGAAGCCGTCATGGGCGAGTTCGCCGCCGACCACCTGTGGCGGGCGGCGTTGATCAGGCCGACCTGGCCTCCCGTCGGAGATCGGCCGCAACCCGTGCGACTACGCCGGCTCGCCGTCGTCGTGCGGCGGCTCGTCCGGCGCGGTCGCGCTCTCGACGATCTCTCGGGATCGGGCCACGATGTCGTGGACCGTCGCGATCAAGCCGCCACCGGCACCGGCCGGGCCCGCCGGACGCGGCGACGATTTCGGTACGGCGTCGAGCAGTTGCGGCCCCGTGATCGCGAGGACGCGTCGCGGTACGCCGGAAGCGTTGACGACCCGGACACGTCCGCCGTACCGGGCGACGGCCGCGTGGTAGCGGATGATGACACCGGCGATCGCGGCGTCGAGGAACGTGACCTCACCGAGGTCGATGTCCACATGCGGCGCCGTGCCCGGCGGGACCGCGTGCAACGCTGCGGCGACCCGGTCACGGACGTTGCGGTCGAGCTCCCCGGCGACGACACAGCGCCGTACGCCGTCGGAGGAGTCCACCCATCGGCAGGTGGGTTCGTCGTTGGTGGCGGCCATATGCGTCCACGGTCACCCAGAGTGGCAGGCCGTGGTAGTACACCGAACGTACGAGGCCGGGCGTGTTGTCTCCCCAGCGAACGCGTCAGTCGTTGCGCAGCGTCGTCTGCGGGGTGACGCCGTACGTCTTGCGGTAGACGGCGGTGAACCGGCTGTGGTTGGCAAACCCCCATCGGGTCGCGATCGCGCCCACCGTGGTCGCCGCAGGGTCCGCGGCGACCAGGTCCCGGTGCGCATGGTCGATGCGGGCGCGACGCACATACGCCATCGGGGGCATGCCGAGGTGGCGGCGGAACGCCAGCTGCACGGCGCGGATGCTGACGTGCGCGGCGGCGGCGATGTCGGCGATGCTGATGTCGTCGGTGGCGTGCCCTTCGATGTACGCAACGGCCCGGCGCACCGTGGCGGTGGAGGCGTCGCACCGGTCCGCGACCGTGGGCTCGGTCAACGCCGTGTTGGGGAAGGCCGTGAGTGTCGCGGCGGCCAGTTGCCGGGCCGCGCTGCCGACGATGAGCGGGGAAGCGGCCGCCTCGGAGTTGTTCAGCAGCTCGGCGACGTAGCAGCGGGTGGACCACCAATGCGCGGCGAGCTCCGCGGACAGCGGGTCCAGGCCGACGAACCGGACCGGTTCGGGCCGGCGCCCGGGCGCGGTCGCCGCCACCCGGGCGATCAGGGCGAGATCGATGACGCAGGCGTCGATGCGGCCCGGCATGACCCGGGCCGTGTACGGCTGGTCGGGCAGCGCGGCGAGGAAGAGGTCGCCGCTGTCGTAGCGGGAGATGTCCGCGCCACGGCGGGCGTGCACCCCGGCGGTCGTCGACCGGTCGACCACGATCGTCTGCAGTGGCTCGACCCGGACGTCCAGGACCGCGGACTGTTCGAACGTGTCGAGCGCGAACGATCCGCCGTTCACGCGTTGATAACGCAGCCGGGCAGGGTGCCGGCTGCGTACCCGCATGCTGCTGTACGAGTCACTGAGCAGTTGCTCGATGGCGTCGGCATCGGTCAGCTCGACCGGCGCAGCGCGCGGCGTGTCCAGGTTCACACGCACCCGCTCAGTCATGCACAGCGCACTCGACGGGCCTGCGCCCGGGCATCGGCCCCATGGCGCACCCCTTCCCTCTCGACGACCGTGCAACCTCGTGTCCCTTTGAGTCTGCCCCGATACGGTGCGCAGCGAAACCGCATGTCCGACACTGTGCCGCGCTGCCACGGTGACGGCCAGGCCGGTCACTCAGCGGTGGAGTGTTTCCGACGGCGCGCACCCGTACACCTCCCGGTAGTACGCCGCGAACCGGCCCAGATGGGCAAAGCCCCAGCGGTGCGCCACCGACCTGACCCCCGTACGGGTGGGGTCGGCCGCACGGAGCTCGTCGTGGGCGTGCGCGAGGCGGACGCTGCGCAGATAGCTCATGGGTGACGTACCGATCTGCTCGTGGAAGCCGTGCTGCAGGGCCCGCGCGCTGACCCGCGCGACCCGGGCCAGGGTGGTGAGCGTGAACGGCCGCGCCGGGTCGGCGTGGATGACCTCCACGGCCCGGCGCACCGGCCCCGGCCGGCACTGCTCGGCCGGCTCGTGCAGCGCGTCGCGGTCGGGATGCTCCGCGACCAGCAGCAGGCCCCGCAGAACCGCGTCGACCAGCGGCTGCATCACCACCGGATGTGCGGCCGAGCCGTGCCCGTCACCGGGCTCGGCCACCAGCATCCGCACCAGCCGCGACCAGCTCGCGCCCGGCCCGGCGGCGAGATCCATCGCCGGAGCGAACCGGATCGGCCCGGCCACCTCACGGCCCAGCAGCGCACTCAACGTGGACTCCAACTCCGGGCGCCCGATCGTCACCGTGAAGTTCGTGCTGGCGGACTCCGAATCGACGACGATGTCCCCGAGCGGCTGGAAGATCGCCGCGGTCACGTCGCTGACCTCGACCTCGGCGCCCCGATGCCGCGACCGCAGCCGCCCGCCGTGCGCGAAGCCCACGGTGTAGACCGTGGACACCTCCGGGACCGCGACCCGGAGGGCGGCGCTGTGAAAGGCCCGGGACACCACCAGGGGACCACACTCGACCTGCTCATACCGGCACCAGTACGGCTGGTCGTTGCTCAGCACGGACATCGACAACGGAAACACGGCCTGTGCCAGCATCTCCCGGGCCTGGTCTATGTCCCGCGCCTCGAATGAGGCAAAGGCCGCCGTTGATGCTGAATGCATCCGTCGATTATCGAGCTTGGAACCCGGCAGGACCATGCGCGGCCGTGGCGGCCCCGGGGCGCCGCAGGTCGGGCCCCTGCGGTATCGGACGCAGCGAGGAACATCACTCGAACGGATGATCTTTCCCGCCGTGGCTACATCAACGTCGTCAGCAAGGCATCCGGCCCGACGGTCTCCAGACCGAATTCGATTTCCTCCCGTACGCCCTCGACCGTCTCGTCGTGGCCGAGCACCTCAGGGACATCGTTGCTGAGCTCCAACTGCTCCAGCATGTCGTACGCCTCACTCAGCGTCGACGCACCCATCGCGTGCGCCCAGCGCAGAGTGTTCCGGGCGCCGGCCGACGGGGAGAACTCCTCATCCCACGGATTGCTCACCGGCCACATTTAACCAGGACGTACGCGCGTACCGGCCGCCCAGTGGTCATCGGAGTCCGCGCAGGTCGCCGGACTGCGATGCCTGGTTGCCACGGCGGGCCGCCGATCCGCAGCGGTCCCTGCGTAACACGGTGACCGCGGCGCGGCGCGCGTCGGCGAACGCCTCCTGGCAGGCGACCGGATCCCGGTGGACCGCCGGGCATTGCGCGGCGACCGTACCGTCCGGTGCCGACAGCAGCCACCGCCAGTGGCCGTCGTCGCTGCCGACGATACGGGGGGACGGACCCTCACCGAGCAAAGCCAACTCGTCCATGACCATGGTGTGTTCGGTTCGGGGTTCCCCGCTGCGGGCGATGAGATCGGCGGCGCATTCGGTCCGGTTGACCATTCGCCAACTCCACCCCTCCGCCGTCTGATCCACGCAGAATCTGATCATCTCCGCCTCCCCCGGATCGGCCACGTCACTCAACGAGTCCACTGCGCCCGAACGGCGAGAACCGTCGGGTGATGGGCGAACAGAGCTGCACCGACCGACCAATGACGCGCTGCTGGCGCCCGTAACGTCGCAACCTGTCGCCGTGCATGTTCGTGGCAATGGTGCGAGTCAGTGCGAATCGCGCCGTTTCCCGATCGTCCCCTCAGACTCCCTCGGGCATTTGTCCTTGCTCCAGATCTACCCGGTTCTCCGGCGAACAAACGGCACGAGCCGCTTTCGCGGCGCCGTCCGGGTTCGGCCGTGGACGGCCGCCGGAGTCGCGGACGGGCCTGCGACCTGCGGGTCCACGGGCGGACGGTCGTTGCTGTCGAACGCCCCCGGTCCGGCGGCACCGCTCCGTGTGAAGCCGTCTTGCCCCGACCTGCATCTCAACCTATCGCGTCGGCACTGACGGACGAGATCGCGCTGCTCCCGTCGCGCAGCTTCGCCTTCGTCAGCCACTCGGGCGCGTCACACTGAACTGCGCTTTCAAGGTTGGACCCAAGTGTTCCACGATCTCGTGACCGGGCTGGTCGGGGAAAGGCAGGTAGTAGAGGAACGCCGACACCAGCAGGGTCCTGACCTCAGGTTCCGCGGACGCGAACTCCTGTTCCAGGAACTGCAGGGCAGCACGCCAGTCGGGCAGCCCGGAATCTTCGAGCACATCCTCGAATCCCGGCAGGGCCGAGACGAATCCCTCCACGAATTCGTCACCCCGGTCCATCAGCGCCCCGGTCCGATATATACATCTCTCCACCCGAGGTTGAGGGATACGCTCTCCGCCCGATAAGGGCGGAGAGCGTATCGCTACGCCGCTCGGTCCACCGCGGCGAGCAACTCGCGGGCCAGCCCGCGAGTCTCTTCGGTGAAGAAGCCGAGCCGGGTGTGGAACGCCTCCTCGGAACCGAACATCTCCGGCACCTGCCAGAGCGCGAGATAGATCATCCGCAGCTCTCCCGGAGTGAGGTCAAGTTCGGCACCGGTGCGCGTGATCGGATTCAGTCGTTCGACCATCGCATCGAGGTCGGACTTCTGACATCCGAACTGGACGATCATCCGCTCCGGAGATATCTCCAACTCGGTGAGAACCAGGAGAGATCCGCGGATTAGATTTGTCTGCGCAACGGTGAGGCCGACGACATAGGCGCCGCCTTTCACCGCGAGACGCACTCTACGGAACAATTGGCACGTACCTCGGGTTTCCGTTCTTGGTCTTGGCTTCGTCGAACTGTTTTTTAGTGTACTTGTACCCATGGATCCGGTCCACGCGCTCCACGATCAGCACCCCTCTTTTCTCGTCGAGGACGACAGTGGAGCCCGTGATGACATCCTTGTGCGTGCCCTTGCCGACCCAGCCGGACAAATACTTGGCCAACGCCATCGGATCGTGGCCGATACCCGGGATCTCGTGGTCGGCGGCGTTGTGGGTGCCATCGTGCATCCGCTCCACCATGTGGTCGACGCCTTCCGCGATCTTCGTTCCGTTGGATCCGTACGCCTTCTCGATGGCCTCGTAGGTGTCCAGGTTCAGCAGGCCGTCATCGCCCAGCTCGTTGCAGTTGTGCACGAGCACTGGCGTGCCGCCTGCGAAGACGTAGTACGTGTGGAGCTTGGCAACCGTGAGGTTGAACATCGTCCGCTTGCCATCGAACAAACGCACCTTGGTGACGCGGGGCCCGCTGCCCCACGTCGTACTCAGTGCCGTTCGCGGTCGAAGTTTGCCCGCGTCGGTCCACACACGGTCCGTGGCGTTCCAGAAAGGGTGCTCCTGGGTGGTGTGGATCGTCTTTCGCTGGCCGGCCCGGGTTTGGACGGTCACATCGGCCATCGCCGTGTCGCGGTTCCGGTGCAGCACCGTGACGCGCTCGCCCTTGGTGAATCCGGTGGTGGGGTCAGTGGCCAGCACCCGGTCTCCGACGCGAACGTCGACGATCGGCTTCCTGGAGCCGTCGGCCATCAATACCCGCGTTTGCGGCGCGAAGCTGTTCCGACTGGCACAGTCCTTGAGCAGGTCCTCGAGACCCTTGACGAGGGGCGAATCCTTGAGGTTGCGAAGAGTGTCCTCCACCGCGCCGATGCCCTTGAGTTTGATGGCCCGCGACATCGCGGCGACTTCGTCGGGGCTGAAGGTGACCTTCAGTTTGGTGCCGATCGTTTCCGCCAGGTTGGCGATCCGGGCGGCGTTCACGGCGCCGAGTTCCTTGATGGCGTTGACCATCTTCTCGGCGCCGTTCTTGAAGAGAACGGAGGCGAGATCCTTGATGGACATCTTTGCGGCGTCCTTCAGGAGCTCCTTCATGCCCTGACGGATGCCGTCCTTGACGATCTTGCCGTAGAGACTGGTGCCATCGGTCAGGACGAAAGCCCCGATGTCGAAGATGGTCTCGCCCAGAGCGTGCTTCCAGTTCTCCTTCCAGTCGCTCCAGTGGACGAGCTCCCACGGGTGGGTAACCAGCTTCTTCGCACCGTCGATGAGCAGGTTGCAAGCATCACCCGTCTTGGGCAGCGGGCTGACCTCGGGAATCGAGTACTCGTCGGTCGCGGCGTCGGCGCCGATGAAGCTGCCGATCGTGCAGTGCCCGGTGTAGATCAGGCCGGTGATGGTGCCGGTGGCGCTGTCGATGATGCCCTTCGTGACGTCGGAGCCACCGATGTGGTCGTTGATCCACTTACCCTTGTCGTCGAACCACTTGATGAAGCCGACCTCGGCCGCCTGCTGCTCGGCGTTGTAGGCCTTCCACGCGATGTCCTGCAGATCGTGGGCCGCCCTGCCCAGACCCTTGGCAATGGCCCAGATACCGTCGGAGAACTCGTTGATCGCACTGCTGATCTTCGTCACCTTGTCGGACAGCAGCTTGGCATTGTCGGCGAACTTCTGCGCCTGCGACGCAAAACCTGACGCCTTGACCGCCGCCTGCTGAGCCGACATGGCATCGCTACCCGCTTGTGCCGCGAAGTTGGCAGCGCCATTGGCCCAGGCACCGGCCTCGTGCGCGGCCCCCTGCGCCGTGTTGGCCGCATAGACGGCCCCCTTGGCATCTCCGGCCGCATCCCGCGCCGCTTCGACGGCGACCTTGCTGGCCTTCACCGCGCGAGCGGCGGCCTCCGCAGCCTTCTGCGCCGCCTGGTACGCCGGCTTCACCTGCGCCTGCGCCTTGTCCGCCATCTCCGCCGCATGCACCGCCGCGGCGGCCGCGTCGTCGGCGTGCTTTTGCGCCGAGGCCGCTTGCGCGTCACCGATCGACAGAGCATCGTTCGCGATGTCGATCGCCATTGCGGCATCACTGTCCGTGTCGGCGTATGCGTTGGCGACGTCGATCGCCGCCGCGGCGGGATCCGCGATTCCGTCAGCGGACGCCCGGGCATCCAGCGCGGCCCGGCCCGACACGCGGGACTGGAACGCGGCGATCGCCGACTGCCGCACCGCATCGTCGGCCGACTTCGCCGTCAGATCGGCATCGGACTGCGCCGCGGACGCCCGGCTGATCGCGGTGCGGGCCGCCTGCGCCGCCGCGCGGGCGTCGGCGGTGGCCTTGTTCGCGTCCTTGATCGCCTTTGTCGCGGCCGCGTTCGCGTCCGCCGCGTCCTGCCGCGCAAGGCCCGCCTGATTCGCCGCCGCCTGCGCATCGGCCTTCGCCGCGGCCGCAGCCGCTGCAGCCCGACGGGCTTCGGCACCGGTGGCGTTGGCTTCGTCCGACGCCGCCGACGCTTCCTTCTGCGACTGGTCGGACGCGGTCTTCGCCGCGTTCGCGTCGGACCTCGTCTGCTTCGCCTCCGCCGCGAGCTGCTGCATCTCGGCGGTACCCGGGCAGCCGCTGCTCGTCTGCGGGTTGCTGCACCGCATCTGCGCCGCGAGGTGACGCGACTCGGCAGCCTGCGCCTGGAACTCCTTCGCCTTCGTGTTCTCGTTGTCCTTCTGGGCCTTGCCGAACAGGATCCGCGCACGGTCCGTCGTCTTGGTGAACTTCGGGCCGAGAGCGAGAACCCGCTCCTGCGCCTCCTTCACCTTCTGGGCCTTCTCGGCCACGATGCCCTGCTGCTCGTTCGCCCGAGCGTCGGCCTTGTACGCCCTTGTCATATGGACGATCGCGGCGCCGGCCGCGTCCCGGGCGATGCCGCGCTGCCGTTTGGCGTCCGCGTAGTACCCGGCCGCCTTGTCCGCGTGGTCCTGCGCGCTGTCGGCGTCCGCCTCCGCCCGCAGCCGCTGGGTGTGAGCGTCCTTCGCCGCCGCCTGCGCCGCCGCCGCGAGCTTCTCCGCCCGATCGGCCAGCTTCTCCGCTGCCGCCTGCTCCCGCTCGGCGGCCTGCCGGTACTTGACCGCGTTGTTCGCGTCCACGGTCGCGTTGCGGTCGGCGTCCAGCGCCTTGCCCGCGGCCTCGGTCGCCTCCGCAGCGTGGCACGCCGTCTCGGCCGCCTGCTTCGCCGCCGCACCCGCGTCGGCCTGCGCCTGCATCACGTCGGCCCAGTCCAGGCCGTGCGTCAGTCCGGTGTCCAGCAACGTCTTCGCGCTGACCGACGCGGCACCGGCGTACCCGGCGACCTGACCGGCGTGCTCGCCGGCCCGCCCCGCGTCCTGACACGTCGTCGTACGCAGGTTCGTCAGGTCGGCGGTGTGGGTCTTGCCGCCCTGCTTGCGCACCGGCACGTCCGCCGCGTAGATCGCGTCGGCCTGCTTGGCCTGCTTGTTCGCCAGCGCCATCGAGTTCGCGGTCGCGGTCAACTCCTTCGTTGCCGCGACACTGTTCTCGATGATCTTCTTCCGCGCCTGGGCGGCCTGGGTCGCCCGCTGGGCCAGGTCGGTCAGGTCGTCGACCGCCTTCGTCCGCGAGGCGAGCGCGTCGTTGATCTGCTGCTGCGTATCCGCGTCGTGCGCGCTCGCAACCTTGTACCCGTTGTCGTAGAAGTCGGCGATGACGGCCGGGTCTTCGCTGTCGAGGGCGTCCTGGCCGAGCTCCTGCACCTCGTAGCCACCGTGCGCGACGAGCTGCTCCACGCGGGCCTGGATCGTCTTGGCCTTCTCGGCCGCGCTCAGGGTGTCCTGCTTGTCCGCGAGCTCCGCGGCGTCGTGACCGGTCGCCACGAACTGCGCCAGCTTCGCGTCGTCCTTGCTGTCCAACGCGGCCTTGGCGCCCTGGCGAACCCGCGGGCCACCCGTCTCGGCCCACTCCTGGACCGTCGCCCGGTTCGACTCCGCGTCCAGCTTCTTCCGGTTCTCGGCCGCCTTGCGGTACGCCGGCACCCCGTTGTCGAGGAAGTCCTTGATCTGCACCGGATCGTTCGTCGCGAGAGCGGCCTTCGCGGCCTCCCGGACAGCCGGGTCCTCGTCGTAGTCGGCGAGGTCCTGCGCCAACATCCGATCAAGGCCGGCGTCGTCGACCGGATTGTCCGCCGGGTTCTTCTCCTCCGGAGCCCCCGCGAGCAGACGCTGCAACGCCTGCTCCACGGTCAACGGACCCTGAGCCACCGCCGCGACCGGCGTCACCCGCGGCGCGGCCACCGCGCTCTGCGGCACCGACACCGCCACGACGAGACCCGCAGCGACGCTCGCGACCAACCGCGAACGCCACCGTTGCACCCGAGACAAACCCACGAAACACATCCCCGAAGAAGGAAGCCCGACCATCACGGCCAGGCACAAACGGGCAGGAACACGCACGCCGGGAGCCTCACCCTCAGGTGAGGACCGCGCAGAGCAGACAGACGACATCACGGAGCGGCAGGCACCGACACCGCTCGTCCACGAACCGCAGAGCACAGGCGCCGACGGACGACCCGGCTCACGACGGAACGGCAATCAGCAGACGGGCACCGCGGGGCCGCGCCAACCAAGCCGGGGACCACCAACGACCCGGCCATCACCGTACGCAGAACCCATCACGAACCCCCGTAACCAGAACACCGCCGAGCGTCCCGACCCCGCCGCGGGGATCGAGGGACATATTCATAGCAGGAACTGGCTCGATCCGTACGCTCGATCGACCGTCGCCCGGACCGCATCGTCCGTAGCGCCCGCAAATCGACCGATTCACGCAACCAAGATCACATCATCAGCCCCACGCCTCGCACAGGCATGCCCGCAGCAGTTCGATCAGCGTGTCGCAGCCCGCAGAGCCGAGCCGCATGCAGGACCGCGGCGTGATGCCCCGCCGATGTCGTTCAAACCAGAGGCAGGGGCCTGCAACGCCCAGGTCGGTGACCTGGTGTGTTCGCGAGGATTACGCCGCAGCGGCGGACAGCTGCCCCACGGCCCGGAACAGATCGGCACCGGTGAACGGCTTGGGCAGACAGCCCACGCCTCCGTCGGGGATGCGGGCCAGGTTCACCGAGTCCCAGAACGCGGTCAGGAACAGTGCAGGCAGGGCCGGAACGCGCTGACGCAGCCGGTGCAGCAGGGTGATTCCGTCGGTGCCGGGCAGGGTGACGCGCAGCACCGCAGCTTCGGGCATCCCGTGCCGGTCCACCGCGGCGAGCGCCGCGGCGGCGCCGTCGGCGACGAGCACGGCATGTCCATGGGTACGCAGACACGCAGCGATCAGGTCACAGGTGTCGAGGTCGTCGTCAACCACCAAGATTTGCATCTGTGCACCTCCAGCCGTTGCTCGCCGTACCCATCGTCGGGCGCGGCCCGGTGGTGAGCATCGTTACCCCAGCGGTCCAATCACAGGGCCAACGTCCCGAACCGGACATCAGCACTTCGACCGCATCACGCAGCGCATCCCGGCCCGCGTGCCGGCACCGAAGTCGGGCGACCTGGGTGCCGGTGCGGACCTGGCGGATTGTCGCCGGTGAACAACGGCGTCAGCGTCGATGGCAGACCCACCTTGCCGAGGCGTGGGCGGGGCTGGCACATGGCCCCGGCCGGGGGCCTCGTTCCGCACCAGGCTGATCGCGCGTGCGCCGCTCGACGCCAACGAGCGCACGACGCGGTGCTGGATTGGCCTGAGCGTCATCGGCTCGCCCCGGCGCCGGCCATTCGCCGTCCGGACGCGCGTGCGCTAGTCGTTGACGAGCTGCTCTCGCAGGATGTCCGCGTGCCCACAGTGCTGGGCGAGTTCGCGCAGCATGTGGAGATACACCCAGCGCAGGGGGCACGGGCCCCGCCGGTGCCCGTGCAGGATGTCGTCGAGGCCCAGGGATGATGTCGCGCGCCGTGACGCGTCGCATGCTTCGCGGTGTGCACGCTGGACGGTGGCGATCGTGTCGTCGTCATCGAGGACGAACGACTCGTCCGATGTTGCGGGGATGCCGATCTCAGCGCGCGACCGGCCCGTGACGGCTTCGTCGAACCAGATCTTCTCGACGAACGTCGCGTGCTTCACGAGGCCCAGCAGCGTAGTCCGGGAGGCCACCAATTCTCGGCGTACCTGTTCCTCGGTCAACCCGTCCAGGCAGCCGTTGAGCGCGGCACGGTGCTCGTCGAGGAACGCCTCGAACTGGGCATGCGCCGGCAGTGCGACGACCTGGTCGTCGAACGTGGGCGGGAAGGAAGGCATGGACGAAGCATTCCAGACCGTCGCCCGGGTGCGGACTGAGAATCAGCAGATCTCCGCCTCGGATAGTCGGCAGGCTTCTCACGAAACCAGGTCAACGGACTCGACATGTCCGTTGGTGGCGAAGTCCTTGGTGAAAGCCAACCGCACCGTGGCCCGCACTTCCGGGTGCCCGCTCACCGACACGGTCGGCGGGTAGGTGTAGCCGACGCCGACGTCATCCAGACGGAACCCGGTCACCTTTCCGTCCTTGACGATGGCGTAAACCTTGGCTGTCCGGCGCGGCCAGGTTTCATTCTTGGAATCGTTGAACCGATAGTAGTTCGCCACTTCGTCAAGCCTCTCGTTCGTCACGTCATGTTGCGCGAGGACCTCGAGCAAGGCCGCCTTGTTCGTTTCCTGCTCGGCGCCGGACGGATCGTGAGAGGGATCGGGATGAACACCGCTGAACGCTTGCCGGAACGTGTCCGGCTCGACGCCGAGCATGGAGGCATACAACGGGACCGGCCGACCGTAGTCATGGGAACGCAGTTCGAAACCGCCGGACAAGGTAACCAATGCACCGGAGGAGGAATCGTTGTGCGGCGCTCGCAGATTCCAGCCGACAGCACCGATCAGGAGAAGGGCGGCCGACCCCATGACGAGGACGATACGGGACTTCGGTGTTCTCATGGGACGGGACGCTAGGGACGGACCCTGTGCCCGGCCTGTGCGATCACCAGCATCATCCTGTGCTCGTCGGCGACCCGGAAGAATCGGATCGGGGCGATGGATCTGGGCAACGAGGAGGCGCCGTCGCTTGCTCGATTGGCCGCCGACCAGGTGGCTGGAGCGAGAATTCGCGTACCGAATAGCTGATCAGCATCCCGCGGTCAGCAACGACACTCTCCGTCGCGCGTCCCTCAAGGACGGTCCAGCGCGACCTGAGCTGGTCGGTACATCGCGATCGGGTCAGCGGCGTTGATCAACTGTGGCTACACTTCGTGACGCTCATCAACTCCGAAGAGCGAGTTTCCGGTTAGGGGAAAATCACATTGCGTAAGCGCATCTCTGTAGCGCTCGCCACCGCGGCTGTCCTGGGCTCGGCGATCGGAGCGACTGCGTTCGCCGCTCCGTCGTTCGCCTACTCGTCCGGCTGCAAGACCCGGGCTGAGTCATCGAACGGCGGCAGCGCGTACTGCACCAGGATGACGGCGGGTTCGTCCCAGGCGGTGCAGGTCACGTGCCGGCGGGCAGCCAATGGCAGGACGTACGGGGTGACCGGCAAGTACGTCAAGAACAAGCAGCGCAGCTACGCCTACTGTGCGTCCGGTGACATCCGGATTGGCATCCGAAGCAACATCGACGACATCATCCTCGTTTAGGGATCGTCAACCGTCAGCGAGAGGCTCTGCTCCTCTCCTCCTCGCTGTCGAGGCTCGCGACCGGCCAGGCGGCGTCTGCCGGGGACGGCGGACGCCGCCAGCCCGATCGCCACAAGCCGCTGCCAACCGGGATTCCACCAGTGGTGGAACGGCACCGACCAGCGCCACGCTCAGCAATGCGGTGCCAGTACGCGAGCACGCCCTCGAGAGTGCGCCGACATCGAGTGTGTACCCGGCGTGACGCTCCTCGCTTCGCGGCCAGAAGGTCGCGGCCGGCGCGGTCGGATCAGAACTCCGGGAGCGTGCCTAACCCCGACGTGACGACTGGGCCTCCGACCCAGCATGCGAACGACCCGTCTCGGTGGAGCCTGGTGCCGCCCGATCCGGGGCCGGGTCCGGCTCGGCGAATCGGGCCAGGATCAGTGAGCCGGTCACGGCGAGTGCAAAACCGAGAAGAGCCGCCATGGTCCAACCCGGGCGGGTGTGGTCGTGCCAGAGCGTGATCCCTGCGACGGCCGGGAGTGCTGTCTCGCCGACGATGACCAGCGCGGACACGGTCGTCACAGCGCCCCGCTGCAGCGCCGCGGCGAACGACAGGAATGCGCAGGCCCCGGCCACCGCGGCCGCGTACGCCGCCGGGTCCCGCACCATCGCGGCCGGGGCGACATCGGGGATTGCGCGAACGCACAGGGCCGTGAGACCAAAGCCCAGGCCGGCCACCACGCCTTGGATGATCGGACCGCCCGGCGGTCGGAGACGGGCCGCGACGAACGCGCCGGCACCGAGCGCGAAGGCGGCCGCGAGCAGGACGATCCGGATGGTGATACCCGCACCGTCGACGCCCTCTCCCCCGCTGGACGCGCCGAGCAGGGCGAGGCCAGCCGTCACCGCGAGCACCGCCGCCCAGTGCCGGGCACCGAGGCGGATGCCGAGGATCGGTACGCAGGCGAGCGCCGTGACCGCGAGGCTGCCCGCCTGGGCCGCCTGCACCACAAACAGCGGCAGGTAGCGCAGTGCGACGAGCTGCGCGGCGAACCCGCAGAGGTCGAGCAGCGTCCCGGCGACGAACGGCCATTGGCGCACCACCCCGGCCAGCGATCGGACGCCGGCATGCTCGGCGTCGGGAGCGCGGCGGGCACCCCGCGCTTGAAGGGCGGTGCCCACCCCATAACAGATCGCAGAGAGCATCGCCGCACCGAAGGCACCAGTCACCGCGCAACCGTACTGGTCGACCGGCGCGGGCGTTCCGGCCGCACGGGTGCCGCTCGAGCACAGTTGCTCGAGCGGCACCCGGAGGCGCGACGCATCCCGGCTCGGGTCGACATCACCCGGCGGACAGTACGCTGACCCGTCCGCCATCGGTATGTGCTTTGATCTTGTGCGGCGAGGTGGGGTCGTTCTTCACGGACACCTGGCGCCCGCCTCCGTCAGTCGTGGCATCCACGGCGTACGTGCCCGGCGGCAGGGTGACGGAGGCGTCGCCCCCGCCCGACTGCACGTCCACCTTGTCGGGCACGGCCGAGAACGACGCTGTAGCGTCGCCGCCATCCACGATGGCGGTCACAGACTTCGCCGTGGAATTCGAGACCTCCACGGACCCGCCCTCGGACTTCGCATAGGTGGCGCCAGACATCCCTCGGACGGTTATTGCGCCACCACCGAGCTCGAGGGCGAGGGCGGTCGCCGCAGGTACCTGAACCTTGTATTGAACGCCGCACTTCTTGGCGCCAGAACCACACCCGGCGTTCTTGAGTAGCAATTCGCTACCCTTGACCGAGTGTTCGGTGTGCGGTTTGTCGTCACTGTACTCAAAATTTTCGGTGACTTTGATTTCGTCCGCGGTTCCGCCGACGACATCGATGGCCCCGCCGTAGTCCTCGACGCGCAGCGATGCAATCTTCTCGGTGATCGCGTACGAATCGGTGGCCGTCTTGTGCTGCACCGTGCAGCCGCCCGTCAACATGGCGGAGGCAACGGCCGCGCACAGCACGCTCGCCTTCACTGCACTGGAGATCTGGGTGGATTGCAGTTTGGTCGCCATGGCTGATGAAGTTCCTCTACTGTCCTGAATGCATCTTCGGAGCACTGGGTCGAATCGTCTTGAAGTGTCGGCCAGCTCACGGACGCCTGCAGACGCCGCTCCGAGCCGTCGCCGAACGCCGCGACGTGACTGAAGCATCCGGCCGCCTCGGCGACCAAGAAGCGGTTGGCGACGATAATGGGCGGGATCGGAAGCACTCGCCGTGGTTGGCGAAAGGCCAAGCGCACGTCCTCGGCGCGATCATGGGACTTTCCCCAGGCGAACGTCCACCGACTACCGACGTGGCCGCCACTCCAGACGTCACACAGAAGCCTGGGCGCGAGAATGCGCCCATCGAATTGCGTCCCGAATGATGAGCCGCGTCTTTTTTGGACGGTCGACTAGCTCGCAAACCGGTCCATGGACCGCTCAACCTCGAGCGAACGCCCTACTCAACCTCTTTGAGCAACCGCTCCACTGAGGTCACGCGGACCGAGATGTCGGCGAGTTGCCGAGCGACTTCCTCGAGCTTCTGCCGCGTAAGTTCATGCGAGTACACAGCCTGCTCGGTCAGCCGTTGGTACTCCTGCTCCCGCCCCGACTTGGCTTTAGCCTGGGCCGTGGCACCGGAGGTTCGTATAGCCACGATCAGGACCGGCACGAGCAGGACCATCAGCCCGAGAGTCCAGACGGTGGCGTCCGTGTCCCAAATAGTCAAAGCTGCTCCTTCTGATTACCTTCGCGCTCTGGCCCGCTGTCATTGGACAGCGTTTCGACAGCGGTCGCGATGCTCTGCGGCGTGAGATGGAAGTCGAAAAGCGTGGTCTCGTAGAACTTCATCGCCTTGCCGTCGTCGGAGACCCGGAGCGTGGCGGAGACCAGCCCGGCCGTCTCCAGCTTGCGAAGATGGACCTGCAGCAGCGGCCTACTGATGCCGAGCTCCCTCGCAAGATTGCTTACATAGTTCCGCTGCCGGGCGACGGCGGCGATAACCCGCAGACGGTGCGGATTCGACAGGGCCGCCATGACCTGCACCAGATCATCTCCGGCTAGCTCGGTCACTGCAACGTTCCCTTGCTCATGCAAAGAAACCTTAGCAGGTGCCAAACATCGACGCGACACGTCGTCCGATGTGGGAACGCGTGCGTCGAACTCGAAACCCTGCGATACCAGTTGAGGTGGGCCATCGACGGGAACGGTTCCGATGGGCCGACGAGGCACGCCAGGCAACGACTTGGCAGCGGCACCATAGCGAGGTCGGCTCCACGTGGACGCCCGCCTGCCACGGGAACAACGAAACCCCAGGTCGGTGACCTGGGGTTTCACGCTGAGCCGCCGGTCGGAATCGAACCGACGACCTACGCACACGAGATCAAATTGCCAAGGTCGACTGTCCTCGGCGAACCGCGGTTGACCAGCGAGAACGCCTCGCGGCCTCTGACATCGTTGCGGGGGCATTCGTCGGCGTCTTGCGGACCATGCGCGGACCGGGCCGCCAGCGAGACTGTCGGCTTGGGAATTGCCGATCATGGGGCGGTACGGAGCCGGGAGGCCTAATCACGGGGCCTTGGGTGGCCTCGGCTGCCTTCCCCGGCCTGGTGATGTCCGTCAAAGCGGGGCAGGCCCAGTCAGGGTTTCCGTCACCGTGGCTCGTGGCGCCGTCCCGGCTACTCTTCAGGCCAAACGTGTGGCTCGACTCGCCACGGCTGGCCCGGGTTCTCGCGGTATGTGAGTTGGCCGATCGGAAGGCTCGCCAGCTGCGCAACGGACGAGTTGCGCTCGACCACGTGCATGATGCATGCCACCTCGACGGCGCCGGGTCGGTTCGGATCGTTCACGCCGTCCCCGACGATCCAGGAGTTTTCGTCGGTGTGGATGACCTCACGCGCTGGCTCCAGCCCGTCCAGCACCGTTCGCTGGACGACCGCACCGAGGTTGTAGGGGAACCGGCCGTTGCTGAACGGGAAGGGCAGAGATTCGAACACCTCATGCTGATCTGAGACGTCCTGGTCCTCAACGTTGTGATCATCCATGGCGACACCGTAGACGTGTGGGCAGCGACTCCCGAAGCCTCAGTTTGGAAGATCGTCCCGGGCGCCCCGCATTGCCTGTGACGCCTGGTCGGCACTGGCGCGCAACGGCCCATTCGTGCCCGCCCGCGGCCCCTGAGGGGCCGGGCTACCGGCACGGGGATGGCACGGCGGCCACGGCAACTCACGAATCGAGGCGATGTTGCCTGGTCGGGAAGAGCGCCGTGACCAGCGCGACCAAACCGGCCAGAAGCAGGGTGGCGCCCAGGGCGGGGAAGGCGCGGGCCCAGTCGGTGTCGCCTTCCCAGGGATTGAGTGTCCACGACGGCGGGCCCGGGACGGCCGTGATGTCGGACTTCTCCTCTGGCGCTGGAGCGACGAGAATCCCCGGGCCGACGCCGAAGAACCCGCGAGAGGGCACCGCCTTGACGTCTTCCGGAGTAGGTCCCGGCGGAAGGAACGCCGGAGACAGCCGAATCGGCATCCGCAACTCTGCCGCCTCCGCGGGGTGGTACGTCTGCCAGACCGCAAAGTCGAACTCGGGCTCCATCACATGGTTGTCCTCCATGTAGTTCAGCCCGGCCATCGTCAACGTCATGATGGCGAAGATCCCCGCGCAGGCCTGCCGCCGCACGCCGCCTGCCAGCAGCACGGCGTTGGCTGCCAGTCCTAGCGCGGCGACGACGATGGCAGCGGGAACGAGCGTCAGGAGCCGGGGAGCTAGATCCGGCGGCCGGGTCCAAGGGTCCAACTTCACAGGGTGCACCGCGGGGTCGGCGACGTGGGCGGCGATGAGGAGCACGAAAACGACAGCCAGCAGGGCAGCGGGGACATGCCGCCAGCGCAGCAGGCTTCCCGCGCGGCCGAGGACCGCTGCGGCCAGCGCTGCGGCGCCGGTCGTGAGCAATGCCGGTTCCGTCATGTCGGCCCAGTCGTAGCCGAGTCCGGTGGCGAACTCGGCTGGCCAGCCGTAGCCGCCTGTCCGGCGGTCCACCAGGAACGCGGTCAGGGTCAGCAGGGCCAGGCCTGCCAGGGCTGCATGGCGCGTCCACCGGCGGGGGCCGGGGGAGGCCAAGCCGAGCGGACCCAGCTGGACCAAGTCAGCCACGCCCATGGCAAGCAGGGCCGCCATGGCGAAGCTGCCACAGTACGGGGCCAGCCGGTAGTCGAGGAACAGGGCGGTGACCTGCAGCCCGGCGGCCGCGAAGAAGCCCAGCCGTAGCCACCTCGTCGCCTGCACTCGGCGATAATGCCGCGTCGCACGCCTGCGCAATGATCCCGCCGGCAGGCCGCGGGGCGGCGGTGAGCCGTCGGCCGAAGTCGAGATCGTCAGACCATCGCCCCAGATCAGCCAGATCATGATGCGGCACGGCCCACAACCGGCACACGGCTCCCACGACCGCCGCGAGCTGAGTTTCAGACAGCTTGCCAGCGAGCGGATCCCCAGGTACTCGCGACATCGTGATGGCTGGGGGACGGTCATCGAGCCTCGCTTCGACCGGCCGTGGCGCCAGGTCGCCAACATGCTCGTGGACGGCCTGCAACACCGCCCACTCGCGTTGATGCTCACCACGGTCCCACGAGGTATACCTCTTCGTGACAAGCGGCCCGTGGAAGGTCAGATTGAGTTCCCCCCGCTTTCATGGAGCTTCTTGATCATGGTCTGATGGCCATGGGGAGGAAGCATCTGTGGCGGCACCGAAGAAATATCCCGACGAGCTGCGAGCGCGTGCGGTGCGCTTGTACCGCGAGTCGGACCCGAAACCGGTCATCAAGCGCCTGGCCGAGCAGCTCGGTGTGCATCCGGAAGCGTTGCGGAACTGGATCCGGCAGGCCGAGGCTGACGCGGGTGAACGGCATGACCGGCCGAGCACGGAGATGGCCGAGGAGAACCGGCGGCTGCGGCAGGAAGTCGCCGAGCTGCGCCGGGTCAACGAGATCCTGCGCGCGGCCAGCAGCTATTTCGCCTCGGAGCTCGACCCGACCCGGCGACGGTCATGAGGTTCATCGACGAACACCGTGACCGGTACGCGGTCGCGCTCCTGCTACGGGTCCTGAACATCGGCGAGTCGACCTACTACCAGTGGATCCGCCAGGCCGAACGGCCCTGCGACCGGGACCTGGTCGACCTCGGCCTGCTCAGCAACATCCACGAGATCTGGGAAGTGTCCGGCCACACCTACGGCGCGGACCGAGTGCACCGGCAGCTACGCCGCGACGGGATCCGGGTCGGCCGCAAACGTGTCGAGCGGTTGATGGCCGCCCAGGGCTGGCAGGGTGCGTTCCTGCGGCGCGGCTGGCGGGGCGGCTCGACCCGGCAGGACCCGGCGGCGACGCCGGCGCCGGATTTGGTGAACCGGGACTTCACCGCGACCGGCCCGAACCGGTTGTGGGTGGCCGACGCGACCCGGATCCCGTGCGGTGAGGGCGTGTTCTGGCTGGCCGCGGTCCGGGACGTGTTCTCCCGCCGGATCGTGGGGTGGAAGACCTCCGACCGTTGCGACACCGACCTGATCCTGGCCGCACTGGAGTACGGGATCTGGTCGCGTGATGTCCGCGATGGTGAGTTGATCCACCACAGCGACAGGGGTTCGAACTACACGTCGTTCCGGTTCGCGCAGCGCTTGCAAGACAACGGGATCCTGCCCTCGATGGGCTCGGTCGGTGACAGCTTCGATAACGCGCTGATGGAGAACTTCTGGTCCACCCTGAAGGTCGAACTGGTCTACCGCACGAGCTGGCGGACCCGCGACGAGGCCGAGAACGCGCTGTTCACCTACATCGATACCTGGTACAACACCCGCCGCATCCAGCGAGAACTCGGCTACCTCAGCCCTGACGAGTACGAGACGACCTGGCACACCCAGCAGGCCGACCACCGCGAGCCCGATATCATCACCCCTGCCCCAGCCGGCGGCAGGTAACCACCGCTCCATCAAAGCGGGGGAAGCTCAGATGATGGGTCTGTACCACGGGCGGCAGCATAACCATCCGGCTTCTAGACCTGTTGCGCATCATCTGGCGGCCGACTGTCGCACATCAGTTGTCGGATCACAGGAGCGACAGGACTTGTCCTCCGTCGGGTTCAGCGTCGTCGACCGGGTCGGTGAACGGATAGCGGTTTCATGCATGGCGTACCGCTGCCCGGTCTGGTCGCGGGCGTAGTAGCTGATCTCGACCACGTCGGGGCGTTCCTCCGGCGCGCGGATCGCTGGGTAACCGCGTATCCAGGATCCGTAGTCCTGGCCCTGCCGGTAAGCCCCGGGGAGCACTATGGCCTGGAGCTTCTCGGCAACCGACCGTGCTGGCCACATGTGGTTGACCCGGTCGATCGCTTGGGCTATCTCATGGGCGTAGGCCTGTGGGTCGAACCGGAAAGTACCCAGCCCGAGCTCCGGTCCCTCCTTGACCACCATGCCCATGTCGATCAGACGCCAGCAGTCCCAAACCACTTCGAAACCGGCTTAATGAACACGGACGGTAAGCTGGTCCTCGGTCGTATCGGATACGCCTACCGCGACCTCTCGCGCTTCCGGCGAGGCAGCGAGCCCTTTCGGTCCCAGCAACCACGAGGGCATGAATCCGGCAACCGGCCGCCTGGAAAAGCCGTCGGGCGGATACGCCGCTGCAACGACGTCAAGGCCGTTGACGAGGATCCGCATACGATGCGACGTGAACCGGGCGGGGAACAGCAGCGGTTCCAGCCACCGATCATCGAGCACCGTGGCGGCCGGGGGCGAACGTCAAGGCGGTGCAGCGGATGCTGGGGCACGCGTCGGCGTCGATGACGCTCGACGTGTACGCGGGTCTTTTCGGTGACGACCTGGACGCGGTGGCGATCCGGCTGGACGAGGCGGTCGCGGCGCGCGATGCGGACCATTTGCGGACCGGGACGGAGAACGCCACGGTCGCGGACCTCTGGAAACGGAAAGGCCCAGGCCGGTGACCTGGGCTTTCGCGTGGAGCCGCCTGTCGGAATCGAACCGACGACCTACGCATTACGAGTGCGTCGCTCTAGCCGACTGAGCTAAGGCGGCAACGGCCTCCCAGTGTAGGGCATCGTCGGCCGATACCGCGCACCGGTATCGGGGGACACCCCGGGAAGCGGACAGGCGACGTCATACCCCCCGAGTAGGGTCCAATCCGTGACGGAGCATCGAGGTGTGCACGCCGCCCCTGCCGAGCCGGTCGGTCCCCGCCGCCCCACGAGCCTGGACCCGCGGCAGCTCGGGTTCAAGCCGCAGCGTCCCGTGGGCTGGCTGGCGCCGCTCCTGCTGCTCAGCACCGGCCTGCGCACACTGCTGGCGATCCTCTTCGGGGCATATCTGGACAAGCGCGAGCTGCAGAACGCGCTCGACGCGGAGGTCTTCACCCAGCCCGGGACGGACGGCGAGTTGTGGTTCGACTACGTGGCCGACCTGGGCGACGGGTTCCACGCCACGTACTCGGTGGCGTACCTGCTCGCCCAGCCCAGCCTCGAGGTCGAGGGTCGGGTGCTGCCGCGCGGGCGGGTGCTGCTCATGGGCGGCGACCAGGTCTATCCGGTGGCCGACGGCGACAGCTACGAGAATCGCACCAAGGGGCCGTACCGGGCGGCGCTGCCGGAGCCACCGGTGGGCGGGCCGCAGCCCGCGCTGTTCGCGCTGCCGGGGAACCATGACTGGTATGACGGCCTGACCGCGTTCCTGCGGCTGTTCGCGCGGCGCAAGGACGGACACATCGGCGGGTGGCGTACGCTGCAGCGCCGCTCGTACTTTGCGGTGCAGCTGCCGGCGGGCTGGTGGCTGTTCGCGATCGACGAGCAGTTCGGGGCGTACCTTGACGATCCGCAGCTGGTCTACTTCGAGAATGCGGCGCGCGGTGTCCAGCCAGGAGACCGGATCATGCTCATGACGCCGTCGCCGACGTGGGTGAAGGCGGCGCAGAACCCGGATGCGTACGACGCGGTGGACTACTTCATCCGCACCATCCTGGCACCGACCGGGGCGGAGGTCCGGCTGCTGGTCTCCGGCGACCTGCACCACTACGCCCGGTACACGGGGTCGGATCGGGAGTTGTTCACGTGCGGCGGCGGCGGGGCCTACCTGCTGGGCACCCAGCACCTTCCGGCACGGCTTACCGTGCCGCCGGAGGAGACACTGACCCGCAGTGCCAGCCCCAGCCTGGATTACGACCTTGTCACCCGGTACCCGACGCCCGCCCAGTCGTGGCGCCTGGGCTGGGGCGTCTTCCACCGGATCCCCCGGCGTAATCCCGGGTTCGCGACGATGCTGGGCATCATCCACACGCTGACGATGCTGGCGATGGCGGGTGCGGTGAGCCGGGGCGGCGACATCCAGCGGCTGTTCAGCATCCCGCTGGTGTTCATGCTGGTGGTCATCATGCTGGGGGCGGTGCTGTTCGCGCAGCCGCCCGGCGCCAGCGCGGAGCGGCGTCCGAAACACTGGCTCCTGGGGGTGCTGCACGGTTTCGCGCAGATCGGGCTGGCCTGGGCCGGCACATCCGTGTGGCTGCAGCTCGACGTCCGCGACTGGCCGTGGCCGTGGCCGCTGGTGGTCGCGGCGATCGGGTATGCACCGATCATCGGTTTAGCGGCGACCCAGGTGGTGGCGGCGTACCTGCTGCTGGCGGCCGTGTTCGACGTGAACGTCAACGAGTTGTTCGCCGGGCAGGGCATCGAGGATGCCAAGAGCTTCCTGCGCCTGCACATCGCCGCGGACGGCACGCTGACGGTGCATCCCATCGGGGTGGATCGGATCAGCCGGGACTGGATCCCCGAACCCGACGGCGGGCCGGACACGCCGTGGCTCCGACCCGCGCAGCCGCTCCGTACTCATCTGATCGAGCCGCCGATCGTCATCCCCGGCCCTAGTCCGTCCACCGAGCCGGTGCCGTGATCCTGCCGGGACCGTTCGTCGCGGGAGCTGCGCCGGGTTGGCCTCGCTGATCGCGGCGGGGTGAAACCGACCGCGGGGATCCGTCAGCCGTACTGCTCGTCGTGGGCCTGGCGGGGGCCGCAGACGGAGGCACGGCTGCAGGAGCAACGCGTGCCGTCTGTGTCGAGGCGCACCACGACGGCGTCCCTGGGCACGCTGTGACCGACGACCCGGCCGTCGCCCTCGGGGGTGCTGACCCGGGATCCGATGCTCGGCGCTGACGCCTGGAACTTCTGATACAGCGGGTGCTCGTACTTGAGGCAGCACATCAGCCGCCCGCACGCCCCGGAGATCCGCAGCGGGTTGAGCGGCAGATCCTGGTCCTTGGCCATCCGGATGGTCACCGGCTCGAAGTCGGTGAGGAACGTGGCACAGCACAGGTCCCGCCCGCACGAGCCGATGCCGCCCTGGACCCGGGCGGAGTCGCGGGCGGAGAGCTGGCGGAGCTCGACGCGGCAGTGCAGGGTGGCGCCGAGGTCCCGGACCAGGGCGCGGAAGTCGACCCGGTGCGGGGCGGTGAAGTAGATCGTGGTGCGGGGGCCGCCGGTGCCGTTCTGGTCCAGGACGTGGTCGACCGCGACGACCTTCATCGGCAGGGCGTGCGCCTTGATCAGCTTCTTGGCGGCGACCTTCGCCTCGGCCTTGCGTTTGCGCAGCAGCTCGTCGCGGCGCAGGTCACGGTCGTCGGCCAGCCCGGCGAGCCGGGGGAAGCCGCTCGTCTCCTCATCGACCCACTGGGCGGCCCAGACGCACTCGGCCACCTCGGGGCCGTCGTCGGTCGGCACGAGCACGCGGTCACCCACGACCGGCCGGAACTCGCCCGGGTCGAGGTAGTAGAGCCGGCCGTACCGGTTGAAGCTGACCGCGCACAGCATGCCCATGGCCACCACCCTACGACGGCCCGTTGAACGCACCAAATGCCCGGGTTTGGCGCCGTCACCACGCCCGCACACTCGGTAGAGGCGACTGAGCCTCGGCCAGGTCCGCCGACCCGTGCAGCAGATCATCCACCTCCTCGTAGCGCTGGCTGATCGTCCGCAGCACCCAATGCCCGATCTCGGCGGCGGCCAGCACCTCGGCGCACGCGGTCGGATCGACGGGACCATCCGTGGCCAGGGTCAGAGCCTCCCCGGAGCCGAGCGCCTCGGCCAGCGTCGCGGCGAGGTGGCCACGGGTCTGCTCCATCCACTCGAACAGGGCGTCCGCCAGGTCTGCGGTGGCCGCGAGGCGCGCGTCGATGCTGTCGGGGCCACCGCTGAGATGGATGGCCGCGCGACGGCGCGCGACGTCGTACGCGCCGGCGGCGTCACCCGACCAGGCGCCGGGCGGGGGCAGGGACTCAGCCACGTCCGCACATGCCAGCGCATCGGCGCGTAGTTCGGGGGCGGCGTCGGCCAGCTCGCCGGGCCGCAGCGCTGCCACGGCGCGCACCGCGTCGCCGGGCAAGAGACGCACCCGGCGCAGCTCCGGCCAGACCGGGTGACCGGGTGGCGCCCCGGCGCTCGAAAGCACCTCGTCGACACGGCGCAGCAGCGGGGCACTCGCGTCCAGAAGCTGGCCGAGCCGGTCCATCATCAGCCCCTTTCGGCGGACCACAGTGGGCCGCCGCGTTCCACCCGGCGGCGGACGGCGTCGTCGACCTCGGCGTAGCCCTGCTCGGTCGCGCGCAGGTGGTGCGCCATGTCGGTGAGCGCGGCGGCCGCCTCGGCGGCCTCGCGGGAACGGGCGGCGAGCACCGCGGACCAGTGGGCGTACAGCGCGCGGCCGAGGCGGCCCGGCAGTCCCGCCTCCTCCGCAGCAAACGCGCCCGTGGCGACGGCGAGGCCCGGAACATTGCGGTCCACTGTGGCCAGTCGATCGGCGGCATCGTCCAGGCGGTCGGCAATCGACTCCATGTCAGCACTCCCCCAGCGCCCGGAACCCGCCGAACACCTCGTCGTGCAGCTTGCCCCGCGCCCAGCGGGCGGCCTCGGCCGCGTTGGCGACCACGGCCTGCACCTGACGGGCGAGATCCGCGGCACTGCGGTGCTGGAGGCTGCCACTGAAGCGCACGTCGGTGATGTCGCCGGCCGCGGTGACCAGGACCTCGACGGTGTCGTCCGGCGAACGGACGGAGACGACGTGCGCCGCCACGGCCTTGTCGAACTCGGCGCGCAGGACGTCGATGCGGCGGTATCGATCGATTGCCTCGTCGATCCACGCCTCGTCGATCTCGCGCGCCATCCACCGCTCCTCACCGGGCGTGCCGCGGGCGTTGCTGCCGGCACCGAACCGTACCGAATGGAATGACCTCGCCGCGACCCTTGAACCGTCCCTTGTGGATATCGGTGGATCAGCCCTGCCAGAGGCGCACCATCATGGCCTCGACCGCGATCCTCGGCTTCACGTTCTGCTCGATGGCGTCGCGGCAGGCCAGGACCGCCTCCAGGCGGCGCAGCGTGCTTTCCGGCGACCATCGGCCGGCCGCCGCCGTGGACACCGCGGCGGTATCCGTGTGCACCGCGGCGACCGGCGCGCCCAGCCGGGTGATGAGCACGTCGCGGTAGAAACCGGCGAGGTCGACCAACGCCCGGTCCAGCGCGTCACGCTGCGCGCGGGTCGCCCGCGACTTCTGCCGGCGCTCCAGGTCCTTGAGCTGACCGGCCGCGCCGCGCATCGCCCCGGCCGCGCCCCGGCCCGTGCCCCCGGCCCCCAGGGCCTGCTCGAGGGCGGCCCGCTCCGTCGCGTCCGCCGAGGCGACGGTGGCGGCCGCCTCCGCCTCGGCCGCCTCGATCAGCGCGGACGCAGCATCGAAACACGCCCCCACGCCGGTGAGCCGGCGCGGCACCGCCAGCACCGCATCGCGCCGGTCGCGTGCCTCCGGGTCGTTCGCGAGGCGGCGGGCCCGGCCGACATGACCTTGCGCGGCCGCGGCGGCCCAGGCCGCCATGTCGGGGGCGATGCCGTCGCGGCGCGCGAGGACCGTGGCGACCGCAGCGGCGGCCGGCTGGCGCAGCGGCACGACCCGGCAACGCGACCGGATGGTCACGGAGATGTCGTCCGGATGGGTCGACGGCGTGCAGAGCAGGAACACGGTGCGCGGTGGCGGCTCCTCGATGGCCTTGAGCAGCGCGTTTCCCGCGGCCTCGGTGAGCCGGTCCGCGTCCTCGACCACGACGGCCTGCCAGCGGCCGCCGGACGGGGCGGTGCTGGCCCGCAGCACCAGGGCGCGCATCTCGCCCACCCCGATGGACAACCCTTCGGGTACGACGAAGCGCACGTCGGCGTGGGTGCCGCCGAGCACGGTGTGGCACCCGTGGCACGCGCCGCAGCCGACGCCGTCCCGCTCGCACTGCAGGGCCGCCGCGAACGCCCGGGCGGCGACGGACCGCCCCGAGCCGGGTGGCCCCGTGAAGATCCAGGCGTGGGTCATCGCACCGCTGCCGGTCGCGGACCCGGCCACGATCCGCGCCGCCGACGCGGCGGCGCGGCGCAGCGTGTCGGCCGCTTCGTCCTGACCCACGAGGTCGGCAAAGACGTCGGACGTGTCCGCCCGGTCGACGGGGTCGCTCACGGTGGCATGCACCCGTCGATGGTAGGGCGCGGCACCGACAGATTCACCGACGGCGCCGGTCGGAGGGCGGGCGGGTCACGGAAGGCCGGCGGGCGGCGCGTCCGGCGGGACTGCCGCCAGGTCCTCCGCGGGCCGATCGATGCTCGGCGGCTCGGCCGGAGGGACGGGCGCGGGGCCTTCCTCGACGATCATCGTCGCCACCCGGGTCTGTACCGCGTCCGCGATCTCGCCGGGCGCCCGGGCCGCGTCCAGCACCAGGTACCGCTTCGGGTCGGCGGCGGCCAGGTCGAGGAACGCGTACCGCACCCGGTCGTGGAAGGCGCGCGACTCGCTCTCCAGCCGGTCCACGCCGAGTCCGCGGGTGTCGACCCGGCCCAGGCCGATGCTCGGGTCGACGTCGAGCAGGACGACCAGGTCGGGCTTGAGGCCGCCGGTCGCCCAGGACGACAGCCACGAGATCTCCTGCACCGGCAGGGTACGGCCGGCCCCCTGGTACGCCAGGGAGGAGTCCACGTACCGGTCGCTGATCACGACCGCGCCACGGGCCAGTGCGGGCCGGACCACGGTGGCGACGTGGTGGGCGCGGTCCGCCGCGTAGAGCAGAGCCTCGGCGCGGGGGGAGGGGGCGTCCGCGGAGTTCAGGACGAGGCCGCGGATCCGGGCGCCGATGTCGGTGGCGCCCGGTTCGCGGGTCACCACCACCTCGCGGCCGGTCTCCCGCAACGTCTCGGCGAGCCGTTCGACCTGGGTGGACTTGCCGGCGCCCTCGCCGCCCTCGAAGACCACGAAGACCCCGTGCCGCGGGAACGTCTCGGCCGCCGGCAGCGGCCGCCCCCGCAGCGAACCCCACAGGTCGGCGAACACGGGCACGCCGCGCTTGTCGTCCATCTGCCGGAACGCGCTGATCCCGACCACGACCCCGACCAGCCCGGCCGCGATCAGCAGCACCCGGGTGAACGAGACGTCGACCGCGAAGCTGCCGATCGAGATCCGGCGGGAACTGCCGATCCCGACCAGGAAACCGGACAGGGTGATCGCCAGCAGCAGCACCATCCGGGTGCCGATCTGCACCACGGAGAAGACCCGGCCGCGGACCTCGTCGCCGACCTCGCCATACAGCAGGGTGGTGCCGGCCAGGAACGCCATGCCGGCGCCCGCGCCGACCAGCAGCGCCCCGAGCAGCGCCATGGACAGGTGGAACGCGAAGCCGAGGAACGTCACCGACGCGCTTGCCAGCACGATGTTCATGCCGAACCAGCGGCGCCGTGACAGGTCCCGCACGATCATTGGGCCCAGCCCGATGCCGACCGCGAGGCCGATGAAGATCGTGCCGAACAGCAGCGAGAACGCGGCCTCACCTGCGCCCAGCGACGTCGCGAACGTCCGCGCCGTGCCGATGACGATGCCGCCGGCCGCGAACGCCCCGAAGATGCCCAGCACCAGACCGCGGACCAGCGGGGTGCCGCCGATGTACTTCCAGCCCTCCGCGAACTGCCGGAGCATCGTCTGCTGGGCGTCCTGCTGGCGCTCCGGGCTCTTGCCGCCGATCTCCCGGATGCCGAAGAACACCACCAGCGCGGTGGCCAGACGCGAGAACGCGTTGAAGTACAGCGCGAGCACCACGGGCTGCGCCCAGTTCGGCAGCGTGACCCCGGAGTGCTGGGCGATCGCGGTCATGGCGGACAGGCCGAGGGCGGCCAGGACCGGAGTGATTCCGTACGTCGTGACAAGGGTGAGCTGGTTCGACACCTCGATCCGCGACTTCGGGATGAGGTTGGGAACCGCGGCCTCCTTGGCCGGGATCCAGATCAGGGTGATCGTCTCGCCGATGAACGTGGCGATGGCGGCCCAGGTGACCGTGACCGCGCCGGACGCCCCGAGCACCGGGACGAGCGGGATCGACAGGTACACCACGAAACGGATGAGGTCCGTGATGACCATGGTGTAGCGGCGGTCGAACCGGTCCGCCATGACCCCGGCGATCGGCCCGAGCAGCAGCGCGGGCAGAAGCCGCACCGCGATCGTGCCCCCGAACGCCGCGCCCTGCGCCGCGCTGCCGCTGACCTGCGACGACGCGAACAAGGCGGTGGCCAGCAGGCCGAGCCAGTCGCCGAACGAGGCCGCCCCGAGCACCAGCCACAGCCGGCGGAACGGTCGGATGCGCAGCACGGAACGCAGCGCGGCGAAACCGGAGAGGTCGACCGGTCCGGTGTCCGCGTGCTCCGAGCTCGCTTCGGTGTCGATGGCCCTACCTCCCGTGACTGCTGCTCGGAGCACTGTAACCGGAGCACGCGGCGGGCTGGGGGCACGCACGTTCAGGTGGCGCAGAAATGAAGTCTTTTCACTTCAGCCTCGCAGGCATTAGCGTGCTGACGTGATCGGTGAACGCACCGCCCTCAGAGAGCGGCTGGAGCGCGCCACGGCCCACCTCGAAACCCCCTTGGCCGTGGTGGACCTGGCCGCATTCGACGCCAACGCCGCGGCGCTGACCGATCGAGCCAGGGGCAAACCCCTCCGGGTGGCCAGCAAATCCGTGCGCTGCCGGGCACTGCTCGACCGGGTGCTCGCCCGGCCCGGCTGGCGCGGAATCATGGCGTACACGCTGCCGGAGGCGATCTGGCTGGTCCGGGCCGGAGTCAGCGACGACGTGCTCGTCGCGTACCCGTCGGTGGACCGGGCCGCTCTGGGCGAGCTGACCACGGACCCCAAGCTGGCCGCGGCCATCTCCCTGATGGTCGACAGCCCCGCCCACCTCGACCTGGTCGACCAGGTCACCAGCCCCGGGCAGCGGCCCACCGTCCGGCTCTGCCTCGACCTGGACGCGTCCTGGCGTCCCGCCGGGCCGCTGCACGTCGGGGTACGCCGCTCGCCGGTGCACTCCGCGGCGCAGGCGGGCGTGCTGGCGCGCCGGCTCGTCGCCCGGCCCGGCTTCGCCCTGGTCGGGCTGATGTCCTACGAGGCACACATCGCGGGGCTCGGCGACGCCCCGCCCGGGCAGACGCTGCGCGGCGGGGCGATCCGGCTCATGCAGCGCCGCTCGTACCCGGAACTGCTGCGGCGCCGCGCGGCCGCGGTCGCCGCGGTCCGCGAGCACGCCGACCTGGAATTCGTCAACGGCGGCGGCACCGGGAGCGTCGCCGCCACCGCCGCCGACCCCTCGGTCACCGAGATCACCGCCGGATCCGGCCTGTACGGGCCGACACTGTTCGACGCGTACACGGCGTGGCGTCCGCAGCCCGCGGCCCTGTTCGCGTTGTCCGTGGTGCGGCGGCCCGCGCCGCGCATCGCCACCGTGCTCGGCGGCGGCTGGATCGCCTCGGGGCCGCCCGGGACTGCCCGCCAGCCGACGCCGTGGCTGCCGGAGGGTCTGCGGTTCCGCGGCGACGAGGGCGCCGGCGAGGTGCAGACGCCGCTGGTCGGCGCCGCCGCGGACCGGCTACGCCCCGGCGACCGGGTGTGGTTCCGGCATGCCAAGGCCGGCGAGCTGTGCGAGCACGTCAACGAGCTGCAACTCGTCGACGGCGACACCGCCACGCCGGCCCCGACATACCGCGGAGAAGGCCATGCCTTCCTGGGTTAGCTCACGGAGTTCACGCGTCGACGTGGCGGTGCAGGTACTCGCGGATCAGCGCCTTGGCCTCCGTGAGCACGGCCTCGTCGCCGGTCGGGTCGCGCCGGAACGCGAGATTGATCAGCGCGTCCGCCGCCTCCACCGCGATCTGCAACGCGAACCGCAGCCGCACCCGGTCCATCAGCTGGAACTGGTCGACCAGCAGTTCGGCCAGCCGCTCCGCGATGACCGCGTTGTTGTCCCGCTCGGCGTCGAGCAGGTGCACATCCACCACGTCGCCGAAGTGCAGCGTCCGGAAACCCGGCACGCTGCGGTGCATCGCGATGTACGCGTCGATGCCCGCGTCGACCCCGTCCCACCAGTGCGCGAACGTCTCGTTGCCGAACCGGGTCGACAGGTCCTGCAGGTAGGCGTCCATGTTGCGCATCGCGAGCGCCTGCACGATGGCTCGCTTGTCGGGGAAGAACTGGTAGACCGAGCCGATGGCGACCTCGGCTCGCTCGGCGAGCAGTGTGGTGGTCAGGCCCTCGTACCCGACCTCGTCCACCAGCTCGGCGCAGGCGTCCAGCATGCGCTGGACCCGGGCAACGCTTCTGCCCTGCACCGGAACCCGGCGCAGCGGCCCGATGGTGACGGTTGGTGTCGACACGCGTCGCCACTCCCTCTCAGCAGTATTAATCGGAACGTTACTCGGATCAACGAGCGAGGAGCATCGACGGGACGCCAGGTCTCGCAGGCGTTCCCGGTTTTGTGCGACTGTCCGCTCGTCGGGAGGGAGATGCCGGAATGACCAGTGACATCGCGCCCCCTGTCGGATCCGTCCGATGGCGTAACTGGGGCGGGAATCAGCAGGCAGTCGCCGTCGACGTCCGTGTTCCTGGCAGCGTCGATGAAGTAGCCGCGCTCGTCAAGGAGGCGGTCGCCACAGGCCGTCGGGTCAAGGCGGTCGGCAGCGGGCACTCGTTCACCGACATCGCGGTCGCCGACGACCAGCGGCTGCACCTGCACCGCCTCGCCGCCCCGCTCTCCGTGGACGGGCATCTCGTCACGGTCCAAGCCGGAATGCCCCTGTACGCCCTGAACACGCTGCTCGCCGACCGCGGCCTGGCCGTGCCGAACCTGGGCGACATCGACGCCCAGACCGTCGCCGGCGCCATCTCCACCGGCACCCACGGCACCGGACTCGGCCACTCCACCCTCGCATCCGTGGTCGAATCGGTCACACTCGTCACCGGCTCCGGCACGGTCGAGCGCATCGACGCGTCATCGCCACTCTTCCCCGCCGCGCGGCTGGGCCTCGGCGCGCTCGGCGTCATGGTCGAGGTGACATTGCGCTGTGTCGACGCGTTCACGCTGTGCGCCGACGAACGGCCCATGGCGCTGCGGGACGTCCTCGCCGGGCTCGACGAGCACCTCGCCACGAACGAGCACGTCGAGTTCTACTGGTACCCGTACACGGACCGGGCGCAGCTCAAACGCAACAACCCGGTCGCCGGTTCGGACCGTCCGCTGTCGAGGTTCCGCGGCTGGCTGGACGACGAGTTCCTGTCCAACACCGTGTTCGGCGCGGTGTGCCGGCTCGGCCGCGCGGTCCCGGCCACCGTCGCGCCGATCAGCGCGGTCGCTGCACGAGCACTCACGGCCCGCACCTACACGGCCCGATCCGACCAGGTCTTCTGTACGCCGCGGCGCGTGCATTTCACCGAGATGGAGTACGAGATCCCGCGTGCCGCCCTGCCCGAGGTGCTGGGTGCCCTGCCCGGGATCATCGAGCGGCTGCCGTTCAAGGTGCAGTTCCCCGTCGAGGTGCGGTTCACCGGGGCGGACGACGTGTGGCTGTCCCACGGGTACGGCCGGGAGTCGGCGTACGTGGCGGTCCACCAGTTCACCGGGAGCCCGTACGAGCCGTACTTCCGGGCGGTCGAGGCGGTGTGCGCGCCGCTGGGCGGGCGGCCGCACTGGGGCAAACTGCACTACCGGGACGCGGAGTCGCTGCGGCCCGCGTACCCGCATTTCGGCGACTTCCTCGCTGCGCGCGACCAGCTCGACCCGAGCCGGGTCTTCACCAACCCCTATCTGGATCGCGTCCTCGGCCCCTGACGGGGGTTGTCCACAGGCTGTCCACCGGCCCACAACCACAGCCCCCATTCTCGGCTGTGGTTGCGGGGCGGGTCAGTCGAGTGCCGCTGCCTTGGTGGAGCGGGACGGACTTGTTGCCGGGGATGCGTTGGTGGGCTTCTTCGCGGCGGTTGCCTTGGCGGGCGCGGCCTTCTTGGCGGGAGCCTTCTTCGCCGCCGCCTTCTTGGGAGCCGCCTTCTTCGCGGCGGTCTTCTTGGCCGCTGCCTTCTTGGCCGGGGTCGCCTCGCCGTCCGCGGCCTTCTTGGCCGGGGCCTTCTTCGCGGCGGCCTTCTTACGGGGGGCGGGGCCCTTCGCGCGCTTCTCCGCCAGCATCTCGGAGGCCTGCTCGACCGTCAGCTCCTCGGGCGTCTGGCCACGGCGCAGGGACGCGTTGTACTCCCCGTCGGTCACGTACGGACCGAACCGGCCCTCCTTGATGACCATCGGCTTCTCGGTGGCCGGGTCCGGGCCCAGCTCACGCAGCGGCGGCTTGGCCACGCCGCGCTGGCGGGTCTTCGGGGCGGCCAGCAATGCCAGCGCCTCGTCCAGCGTGACCGTGAACAGCTTCGCTTCGCTCTCCAGGGACCGGAAGTCGTCACCACGCTTGATGTACGGGCCGTACCGGCCGTTCGCGGCGACGATCTCCGCGCCGACCTCGTCGACACCGACCGTGCGGGGCAGCTCCAGCAGGCGCAACGCGTCAGTGAGCGTCAGCGTCTCGGGCGACTGCGTCCGCAGCAGGGACGACTTGCGCTCCCCGGCCTGCACGTACGGGCCGAAGCGGCCGGACTTGAGCTGCACCGACTCGCCCGTGGCCGGGTCCTCGCCGAGGCTGCGCTCGCCGCCGCCACCCAGGTACAGCTCGTTGACCTTCTCCGGGGTCAGTTCGTCCGGCGCGACGCCCTCCGGGATGGACACCCGGTCCTCCGGGGACTCCTCGGTGGCGCCGGGAGCCTGACGCTGCAGGTACGGGCCGTACCGACCGACGCGCACGACCACGTCGCGGCCGGACTCGTCGGTGAACAGCGGGATGGAGTTGACCGAGCGGGCGTCGATCTCGCTCAGGTTCTCCGTCACCATCTTCTTCAGGCCGCCGGCCTTGGCGATCGAGTCGTCGCCGGAGTTGTCGCTGCCGAAGTAGAAGGAGGTGAGGAAGTCCAGCGCCGCGAAGTCCCCGCCCGCGATCTCGTCGAGCTGGTTCTCCATGGCGGCGGTGAAGTTGTAGTCGACCAGCCGCGGGTAGTGCCCTTCGAGCAGGCCGATCACGGCGAACGCGAGGAACTCCGGGATCAGCGCCTGGCCGCGCTTGGTGACGTACCCCCGGTCCTGGATCGTCCGCATGATCGACTCGTACGTCGACGGGCGGCCGATGCCCAGCTCCTCCAGCGCCTTGACCAGCGACGCCTCGGTGTACCGGGCGGGCGGGGAGGTGTGGTGGCCGACCGCGTTCAGTTCCTCGGCGGTCAGCGGCTGGTCCTTGACCAGGTTCGGCAGGCGGCGCTCGGCGTCCTCGGCCTCGGCGTTCTCGTCGTCGGAGGACTCCACGTACGCCCGCAGGAAACCCGGGTCGGTGATCGTCTTGCCGGTGGCGGCGAAGTCGACCTCCTCACCCGCGGTGGAGATCGCGCGGATCCGCACGGAGACGGAGTTGCCGACCGCGTCGGTCATCTGCGACGCGATCGTGCGGCGCCAGATCAGCTCGTACAGCTTGAACTCGTCCGCGGACAGCTCGTTGGCCACCTCGCCCGGCGTGCGGAAGTTGTCGCCCGCGGGACGGATCGCCTCGTGCGCCTCCTGCGCGTTCTTCACCTTGCCGGTGTAGCGACGCGGCTGCGGCGGGACGTTGGCCTCGCCGTACAGCTCGGCGATCTGGCGGCGGGCGGCGGTCAGCGCGGTCTCGGAGAGGTTCACCGAGTCCGTACGCATATAGGTGATGTAGCCGTTCTCGTACAGTCGCTGCGCGGTGCGCATGGTCACCGAGGCGGAGAAGCGCAGCTTGCGGGCCGCCTCCTGCTGCAGCGTCGACGTGATGAACGGCGCGTACGGCCGGCGCCGGTACGGCTTCTCCTCGACCCGGGTGACCGTGAACGGGCGGTCCTCCAGCCGGGCGGCGAGGCCGCGGGCACCGTCGCCGTCGAGGTGCACCACCCCGGCGCCGGGCTTGACCTGCCCGGTCGTGGGTTCGAAGTCCTTGCCCGTGGCGATCCGGTCGCCGTCCAGGGCGATCAGGGTGGCGGAGAACGCGCGCGGCCCGTCGGCCTGCCCCTGCACGGCCAGCAGCGCGTTGATGTCCCAGTACTCCGCGGAGCGGAACGCCATCCGCTGGCGCTCCCGCTCGACCACGATGCGCGTCGCCACGGACTGCACACGACCTGCGGACAGCCGGGGCATCACCTTCTTCCACAGCACCGGGCTGACCTCGTACCCGTAGAGCCGGTCGAGGATGCGCCGCGCCTCCTGCGCGTCGACCAGGTCGCGGTCGATGTCGCGCGGGTTGGCGACCGCGGCCTGGATCGCGGGCTTGGTGATCTCGTGGAAGACCATCCGGCGGACCGGGACCTTGGGCTTGATCGTCTCGACCAGGTGCCAGGCGATCGCCTCGCCCTCGCGGTCCTCATCCGTGGCGAGGAAGATCTCGTCTACTTCCTTGGCGAGTTTCTGCAGCTTGGCGATCTGCTGCTTGCGGTCCGCGGAGACGACGTAGAGCGCATGGAAGCCGTTGTCGACGTCGACGCCGAGGCGCGCCCACGACTCGCCCTTGTACTTGGCCGGGACATCGGCCGCGTTGCGGGGCAGGTCACGGACGTGACCGAAGGAGGCCTCGACGAAATAGTCGGGCCCCAGGTAACCGGCGATCGTCTTGGCCTTCGACGGGGACTCGACGATGACCAGACGGGTCGTCCTGGTGTCACTCGGCACGGCACTCCCACACTTCTTACTCGTTCGACGGGTCGTCATTTCGGGTGGCGATCCGCGGACGTTCAACGTAACGCGCCGGACGAGCGGGCATTCCCCGGGCAGCCCGGAGCCGGATGGTAACGGTCCGGCCACCGCACGCGTCCGACGGCGACACCGTACACCGCGAACGGGGCGTCTTGTCGCACACAATCCGAGAAGATCACGAAGTCGCCCCGCCCGGCCACAGAGCGACCGGCGCCGCCGCGGGCCGGTCTCCGACCAGCTCAGCGAGCCGCGACAGCCGCTTCCGGCCGGTGATCACGATACTGAGTCCATCATCCGACAGCACCGGAGCGAGCCCGGCCCTGGACAGCGCGGCCTCGACCGTATCTCGGATCGGGCCGGCTCCACCCAGTCCGAGGACGAAGCCGTCGCGGCCGGGCGCACCGGCGGCGGCCACCCACAGCCGCAGCCGGGCACCGCCGAGGAACAGGCCACCGGAGGGCGGCGGCCAGGCGCGGGCAAGATCGTTCAATCTGCTCGAGTACGCCGTCCGCACCTCGAAACCCACCACACCGCCCGGTCTGGCGGGGGCGTCCGTCCCCGTCCCCGGAGCCTCGCCCGCGCCCGTCCCCGCAGCCTCATCCGCACCCGGCCCCAGAACCTCATTCGCAGCCCGCCCGCGAGCGGCGCGGGACTCTGCAGGGTCATCTCCACCCGCGGCGTCGTCCGCGCCGGGCCCTCGTGCACCGGCCGCATCCGGGCCGGAGTCGCCGTCCGCGGCCGGTCCGGGATCGGCGTGCGGCCCGTCGGGGCGTCCCTCGATGAGCGGGACGGGTGACCAGGACACCACCAGGCCGCGCGCGACCAGCTCGGCGGCCAGGACGTGGACCCGCCAGGCGGCGTCGACCTGGACCGACACCCGCGCCGTGCCGCCCATCCGGTCGAGCCGGCCGGGGCCGGCCAGCAGCCCGGCCAGGTCTGCGGGCGACGGGTCGGCCGCCTCCACCCCAAAGACCGACAGCTGGCGCCCGGCGTCGCGGGAGGCGTCGTCGGCGCGGCGCACCCGGACCGTGGAGGCCGGCCCGCGAGCGGCAGCCGGAACCGGCGCGGGCAGGACCTCGCGCGGGATCAGCGGCCACCCCGGCTCCGTCATGGTCAGCGGCACTCCGGCACGTCGTCGAACGCCTCGCTCAGCTCCTTGGAGTCGAGTCTGCTGGTGTCCAGCTCGCTGCGGCGATATTCCGTGTTGAGCGTGTCGACCACCGCGCCGACCTGCGTGTAGAACGTCTTCGCGGGGCTCGTGGCCAGGCCCTCGATGCCAGAACGGGCCCGGCCGTACGCGTCGCGCATCGCGCTCAGCGAAGCGGTGAAGCTGTCCGCGACCTGTCTGCCGTGGTCGACGTCGGGGATGCCCGCCCGGGCCACCCCGGCGCGCGCCTGCTCGCTGGCCGCCTCGGCACCGGCGAACAGGCGCACCAGGTTCTCCTTCGCCTGCGCCGGGGTGGTCGCGGCGGTCATCTGCTGCTGCGTGCGGGTGGCCAGCGTGCCGATCTCCGTACGCCAGGGGGCGAGCACGGTGCACACCGACTCGGCCCAGTCGCGCGGGCCGGGGGCACTGGAGCAGGCGGCGAGGAGGATGGCGAGGGCAAGCAGCAGGGGCAGGGATCCCCGTCGAGCCGGACGCATGGGATGCAGCGTACGGGCAACGGCCGACAGCAGCGACGCTCGATCGCCTGCACGGGTGGGACACGGTACGGGGGCACCCGTCGGATGCCCCCGTACCTGTGGTTTTCCGGATCAGGCGTTGACCTTCGCCGGGGTGTCGGCCTCGGCGCCGTCGCCGGCCGCCGGGCTGTCCCCCATCGAGATCGGCTTGCGCTTGCTGAAGACCACCGCGGATACGATGACCAGCGCCGCGGCGACCGCGAGGATGATCCGGACCGGGGTGTTCTTGTCCGTGCCGACGCTGAGCGTCACCACGGCGGGCGCGATCAGCAGCGACACCAGGTTCATCACCTTGAGCAGCGGGTTGATGGCCGGGCCTGCGGTGTCCTTGAACGGGTCACCGACCGTGTCGCCGATCACCGTGGCGGCGTGGGAGTCGGAGCCCTTGCCGCCGTACGCGCCGTCCTCGACCAGCTTCTTCGCGTTGTCCCACGAACCGCCGGAGTTGGCCAGGAACACCGCCATGAGGGTGCCCGCGCCGATCGCCCCGGCCAGGTACGACGCGAGCGCGCCCGCGCCGAGCCCGAATCCGACCGCGATCGGCGCCATGATGGCCAGCAGGCCGGGGGTCATCAGTTCGCGCTGCGCGTCCCGGGTGCAGATGTCGACCACGCGGCCGTACTCGGGGCGCTGGGTGCGGTCCATGATGCCGGGGAACTCGCGGAACTGACGGCGCACCTCCATCACGACCGCGCCCGCGGACCGGGACACCGCGTTGATGGCCAGACCGGAGAAGAGGAACACCACCGCGGCGCCCACCAGCAGGCCGACCAGGTTGCGCGGGTTGCTGATGTTCAGCAGGCCGAGGATCTCAGCGCCCACTCGGTCCGCCTTGATCCCGGCGTCGGCCAGCGACGACGCGAGGGTGTTCGTGTACGAGCCGAACAGCGCGGTCGCCGCGAGCACGGCCGTGGCGATGGCGATGCCCTTGGTGATCGCCTTGGTGGTGTTGCCGACCGCGTCGAGCTCCGTGAGGATGCGCGCGCCCTGCTCGTCGACGTCGCCGGACATCTCCGCGATGCCCTGCGCGTTGTCGGAGATCGGGCCGAACGTGTCCATCGCGACGATGACGCCGACCGTGGTGAGCAGGCCCGTGCCCGCGAGCGCCACCGCGAACAGCGACAGGGTGATCGACGAGCCGCCGAGCAGGTACGCGCCGAACACCCCGGCACCGATCAGCAGCGCCGAGTACACGGCCGATTCCAGGCCGACGCTGATGCCGGCCAGCACGACCGTGGCCGCGCCGGTCTGCGAGGACTTGCCGATGTCCTGCACGGGACGGCGGTTCGTCTCGGTGAAGTAGCCGGTCAGGGCCTGGATCGCGGCGGCCAGCACGATGCCGATGACCACGGCGCCGATCGCCACGTACCGCGGGTTGCGGCCGCTCTCGGCGACACCCGCCGCGATCCCGCCGAAGTCGCCGAAGCTCGCCGGCAGGTACGCGAAGCTGACCACCGCGACCAGGATCGCGGACAGCAGCGCGGAGATGTAGAACGCCCGGTTGATGGCGGTCAGACCGTTGCGGTCCGAGGCGCGCAGGCGGGTGATGAAGACACCGACGATCGCGATGACCACACCGATCGTGGAGACGATCAGCGGGAAGATCAGACCGTCCTGACCGAACGCGGCCTGGCCGAGGATCAGTGCCGCGACCAGGGTGACCGCGTACGATTCGAACAGGTCGGCTGCCATGCCGGCGCAGTCACCGACATTGTCGCCCACGTTGTCCGCGATGGTGGCCGCGTTGCGCGGATCGTCCTCGGGGATGCCCTGCTCCACCTTGCCGACCAGGTCGGCGCCGACGTCGGCGGCCTTGGTGAAGATGCCGCCGCCGACCCGCATGAACATGGCGAGCAGGGCGGCGCCGAAACCGAAGCCCTCCAGGACGGTCGGCGCGTCCTCGCGGTAGATCAGCACGACCAGTGCCGCGCCGAACAGGCCCAGGCCGACCGTGAGGAAGCCGACCACGCCGCCCGTGCGGAACGCGATGCCCATGGCCTTCTCCCGGCCACCGGACTCACCGGCCGCCGCGGCCACCCGCAGGTTCGCGCGGGTCGCCAGCGCCATGCCGGCGCCGCCGATGAACGAGCTGAAGATCGCGCCGACGATGAAGAACAGCGACCGGCCGATCCTTACCGCGACCTCGCTTCCGGTGTTGTGCACCGGCAGCAGGAACAACAGCACGACCGCGAGAACGACGAAGATCGCGAGCGTCTTGAACTGGCGGAACAGGTACGCCGAAGCGCCTTCCTGCACCGCGCCCGCGATCTCCTGCATGTTGGTGGTACCGCGGCCGGCGGCGAGCACCGACCTGACGAACGCCGCGGCGAAACCCAACGCCACCAACGCGAAGGCCACCGCGACGATGACGTAGGTGAGGTTGTCACCGCTGAGGGATACCGCGCCGCTCTCCGCGGCGAGGGATGGGGAGGTTCCGGACATCAATGTCCTCCTGTTACACCGAGCGCGCCCGGCGGCGGACGAAACCGCCAGGCGCATCCCCGCGCGGGGGAGACGACAACTGGGCCCCGCGGACGCGGGACCAGGAGCAGGTGCTGATAACTCGCGTACTTTATAGGCCAGTGGTGGTGGCGGTCACACCCAGACCCGGCCGTGTCGTGGTGATGTTTACCGCTGTGTTAGCGAAGCCGGACATGGGTAGGCTGTCGGGTCCGCACTTTTCAGCGGTTTCTTGTGCGTGTCCTTTTTAGGCGATATGTACGGCCAATCGGCGGACGACTCGCCGCACCAGGCAAGATCCGCCCGCTCGTGGTATTCCGTGTTGAGCCCGGCAAACACCGGCAATCGCGCAGCGGTGGCGAGTTTCGCGGCGCCCGGGGATTACGTGCCGCTCGCGGGTTACGTGCCCCTCGGGGGTTTTCGCGGCGCTCGCGGGTTTCGCGGCGCTCGCGGTCAGCGGCGCTGGAGTGGCCAGACCATGCGGACCTCCGTGCCCGCGCCCTCCTCGACAGGACGCACCTGGAGATCGTCGACGAAGCCGGCGAGCAGCGCGAAACCCACGCCGGTCGTCAGTGCCTCGTCGGTCAGCGACTCGTCGGCGAGCTCGTCGGGCGGCAGCTTGGCCAGGCCCACGCTGGCCTCGATCGGGGCGCGGTCGATCACGCTCACGGCATACGAGTCCGAATCGGACATCTCCACCATCACGAGGTCGGGCAGGCCGTACTGGCGGTGCAGGGCGACCGCCCGGGTACACGCCTCACCGATCGCGAGCCGGACCTCGTCCAGCAGCTCCTCGGCCACCCCCGCCCGCCGAGCCACCGCCACACCGACCAGCCGGGCCGTCCGGACGTGCACCGGCGCGGGTGAGAAGGACAGCCGTACTGTCGCCATCACGCCGTCGGACCGCTGCCGCGAGGCTCGCCCGGCGCCGTCGAGGTGGCCGCCTCGACCGACGGAAAGATCGGGAACACCTGGTCGAGCGCGGTGATCCGGAAGATCTTCAGCAACGGCTCCTTGGCGCAGACCAGGCCGAACGTGCCACTGGCCGCGCGCAGCCGCTTGAGCGCGCCCACCAGGACGCCGAGACCGGTGGAGTCGAGAAAGTCGACCCGGCCCAGATCCACGACGACGTTGCGGGCCCCGCCATCGACCAGCTCGACCAGCCGTTCCCGCAACCGGGGAGCCGTGTAGACGTCGACCTCTCCGCCCACCTCGAGCACCGTGTGCTCGGCGATGGTCCGGGTCGCCAGCGACAGCTCCATCGGTCCTCCTCCCGCCGGGGCCTGCCCCACCCAGCCGATCTCCCCCAGCGAATCTAACCACCGCCGACCATAGGGCCACGCATGGCACCCACCGGCGTACCCGTTTGAGGTTCGGGGCACACCGGTGACAGAGTGCATTACGTGACCACCGCCCGCGCCGTCCCCACCGGGCCGGCAGCGCCCGTCGCCAGATCCGGGTCACCGGCGGCAGCGCCTGTCGCCGTACCCGGGTCACCGGCGCTGCGGCCTGCAGAGCTGCTGCATCGGCTCCGGCAGCGCACCTCCGGGGCGCATCCCGACGGCGGCGCCACATCACCGGTCACCCACGTCGAGCGGGTTCCCGCCCGGGCGGGCCGTCCCGCGCCATGGCCGTCCTGGACCCCGGCCACGCTGCGCGACGCCTTGGCCGAACGCGGAATCACCGCGCCGTGGGAGCACCAGGCGGCGGCCGCCGAGCTGGCCCACGCGGGTACGCACGTCGTCCTGGCCACCGGCACGGCGTCCGGCAAGAGCCTGGCGTACCAGCTGCCCGCACTGACCGCGCTGCTCGACGATCAGCGCGCGACCGTGCTGTACCTGTCGCCCACCAAGGCCCTGGCGGCGGATCAGCTGCGCGCGATCACCCGGCTCGGCCTCGACGGGGTCCGCCCCGCCACCTACGACGGCGACACCCCGCGTGAGGAGCGGGAGTGGATCCGTCAGCACTCGCGGTTCGTGCTGACGAACCCGGACATGCTGCACCACGCATTGCTTCCGGGCCACGCGCGGTGGGGGGTCTTCCTCCGCAGGCTCACGTACGTGGTGATCGACGAGTGCCACACCTACCGGGGGGTGTTCGGCTCGCACGTGGCGCACGTACTGCGCCGGCTGCGGCGGGCCGCGGCCCAGTACGGCAGCCGGCCGACCTTCGTGCTCGCCTCCGCCACGTCCGGGGATCCGGCGGACACCGCGTCGCGGCTCACCGGGCTGCCCGTGGAGGCCGTCACCGAGGACGCCTCCCCGCGCGGGGCGGTGACGTTCGCGTTGTGGGAACCGCCGCTGCTGCCGCCGGACCCGGGCGCGGTGAGCGTGCCCTGGGGCGGCGAGGACGTCGACGTGGAGTTGCCGCCGGTCCGGCGTTCGGCCCTGCGGGAGGCCGCCGACCTGCTCACTGACGCGGTGGTGGCGGGCACCCGCACACTGGCGTTCGTCCGGTCCCGGCGCGGCGCAGAGGTGGTCGCGGCCATGGCGCGGCGGGCACTCGACGAGGCCGAGCCCGGACTGGGCGCCCGGGTGGCCGCCTACCGTGGGGGCTATCTGCGCGAGGACCGGCGTGCCATCGAACGCGCGCTGCTCTCCGGCGAGCTGCTGGCGCTCGCCTCCACGAACGCGCTGGAGCTCGGCGTCGACCTGGTGGGCCTCGACGCCGTGCTGATCTGCGGTTACCCGGGCACCCGGGCGTCGCTGTGGCAGCAGGCGGGCCGGGCGGGCCGTAGCGGAGGGGAGGCGCTGGCCGTCCTGGTGGCCCGCGACGATCCGCTGGACACGTACCTCGTGCATCATCCGGAGGCGCTTTTCGGACGCCCGGTCGAGGCAACCGTCCTGGACCCCACGAACCCGTACGTGCTGGGACCGCAACTGTGCTGCGCCGCGTCCGAGGCCGCACTGACCCCGGATGACCTGGAGCTGTTCGGCGGTCGCCCGGCGCAGGAAGCGGTCGCGGCGCTGACCGATGCGGGAACCCTCCGGCGCCGCCCGTCCGGCTGGTACTGGACCCATCGCGGACGCCCGGACGTGGATCTGCGCGGCACCGGAGGCGCCCCGATCGCGGTGGTCGAGTCGGCGACTGGACGCCTGCTCGGCATGGTCGACCCGGCATCGGCGCATCTGCAGCTGCACACCGGCGCGGTCCACCTGCACCAGGGCGTGTCGTACGTGGTGGACGAGCTGGACCTGGACGACGCGGTGGCGTTGGTCCACGCTGCCGAACCGGACTTCTCCACCCATGCCCGCGACGTCACGACGCTGTCGGTGGCGGAGGTCCGCGCGTACGTGGACGCAGGCCCGGTCGGGTTGTTCCTCGGCGACGTGGACGTGACCAGCCAGGTCGTGTCGTACCAGCGGCGCCGCATCGGCACCGGTGAAGTCATCGACACCAGACCGCTGGATCTGCCCGTCCGCGAGCTGCGCACCGTGGCCGTGTGGTTCACCATCTCCCCGCAGGAACTCGCCGCGGCGGGGGTGGCGACGGCCGACGTGCCGGGTGCACTGCACGCCGCCGAACACGCCGCGATCGGCCTGCTGCCGCTGATGGCGACGTGCGACCGCTGGGACATCGGTGGCCTGTCGACCGCGAACCACGCCGACACCGAGGCACCCACCGTCTTCGTCTACGACGGACATCCCGGCGGGGCGGGCTTCGCGGAGCGGGCGTACGGAACGGCCGCCGCATGGCTGCGCGCCACGCGCGCGGCGATCGCGTCGTGCGGGTGCGAGAGCGGGTGCCCGTCCTGCGTGCAGTCGCCGAAGTGCGGCAACGGCAACAATCCGCTCGCCAAGGACGCTGCGGTGGCCCTCCTGGACGCGGTCCTGGGCGCCCTGCCGGATCCGGCCGACCCCGGCATCCTGCCGAACTGACACTCCCGCGGGTTTGAGCGCCGCCTGATCTACCGGCCCGGCGCGGGCCGCCGCCGAGGCGTGCCGCGTCAGCCCGGGCAGCGGTGTCACGGTCACCTCGGCCCGCACGACGATCTCCAGGCCCTCGACCAGGCACGAGCGGAGCCTGGCCCCATTGGCGGTCACGAAGCGCGCCGCTTCGGCGCAGGCCGCCGCCGTGCCCTCGGCCGCCCGCGCCGCCCCGGCGAGCGCGCCCAGATCGGCAGCCGTGCGCGCCTCGTGCCGACCGACCCGAGCCGCCCCGACCGCGGCACCGGCAAGCCCAGCCGCGACCAGGGTGAGCCCGATCGCCAGGATCAGCAGCGACGCCGCTCCGCCGTCCCGCGGTGGGCGACGGCTCGAAACTGTTGGTGTCACGGGATTTCCCCGGTGTCGTCGGGCTCGCGTGCGGCGACCGCGGACGCGCGCACCATGAGGACCGGCAGGTTGTTCCCGAGAACGCGAACGTGAGCGGCCACCATGACGGCGACCGTGTCACCGTCGACGCGTACGTCCACGGTGGACCCCGTGGGCGCGACCCGGGCGGCCGCCACCGCCCCGGACTCACCACGGGCCGCGGCGATGGCACCCTCGCGGGCCGCGTCCACGCATTGGGACTGCATCGTCACCGCCCCGACGGCGGTGAGCCCGGCGAACAGGAGCAGCATGAGCGCCGGCAGCCCGGCCGCGAGCTCGGCGGTGAAGGAGCCCCGGTCACGGCCGGGCCACCGGCGCGTCGTCACTTCAGGGCCCGGTCGATGACCGCGGTCAGCGCCGCCTGGACGTTGCCGCTCGTCAGCACCTTGAGCAGGATGCCGGCGAACGCGACCGCGGCCAACGTGCCGACCGCGTACTCGGCGGTGTTCATCCCGTCGTCACCCCGGAACCGGGCGATCAGTCTGCGCATTCTTGTCCCCTCCACTCCTTTGCTTGTTTGTCAGAGCACGTCGCCGAGGACGGCGACCACCACCGGCACCAGACCGGCGAGCACGAAGGCCGGCAAGAAACACAGCCCCAATGGCAGGACGATGAGCACGCCCGCCCGCCGGGCCGACGCCTCCGCGGCGGTGGCACGGTCGGCGCGCAGATCGTCGGCGAGCCGCACGAGCGCACCGGCGAGTGCACCGCCGCTGGAGCTGGTGCGGATCGCGGCACTGATCAGGCGCTGGGCACCGGCCACGTCGGACAGATGGGCCCACGCCTCGGGCGGGTCGGCGCCGAGTCGCAAGGATCGGGCCGTGCATGCCAGCCGCTCTCCCAATGGGCCACCGAGGGCGGCCGCCACGGCCTCGGCCGCCCTGTCTGCCGGAGCGCCGGCCCGCAGCGCCGCCGCGAGCAGGTCCGCGCACAGCGGCAGGTCGGACACGGCTCGCGACCGTGCGGCACGCACCGCCGCGGGCTGGCGGCGGCGGAGGAACTGGTCCACCACTACCCCGAGGACCACGCCGAGGGGCAGGCCCCACCGTGACCCGACGAGACCGGCAGCGCCGAGGCCGGAAGCCACCGCGAGCAGCAGCCGCGGGTCTCGCGGGCGCCGCCTCGTCGCGCGGCCCGACTCATCAGACGTCAGACCCATCGCGCCGCCCGGCTCATCATGCGTCCGGCCCATCCCGCGACTCGGCTCATCACGCGTCATGCCCATTGCCCCGCAGAGTCATCGCGATGGCCTGTTGCCAAGCGGTCGGCCCAGAGCAGGCCGGCGCACTGCAGCGCGGCTGCCGCCAGCGCGCACGCCCCACCGAGCGGGGTGTGCAGCAGCACCTGTACGGGATCGGCGCCGATCGCATAGCCGAGGGCGATGCCGCCCAGCGGCAGCACCGCCAGCAGTACGGCCGTGGCCTGGGCGCCAGCGGCTTGCGCGGCTGCGGAGGCGCGGGCCCGGTCCCCGGCTCGGGCGTCGGCCTCGATGCGTTCGACCAGATCGGCGGCGGGCGCTCCGGTGCGCTCGGCCAGACGCCACACCGCGCCGGTCAGCTCCGCCAGGCGCCGCTGCCCGGGATCACCACCGGGCCAACAGCCCGCACGGGCCGCGTCTCTGCCTGTTGCCCAATCCCGACCGGCGACCCGCACCAGCCGCCGGACTTGATCGGAGGGGGCCGTCGCGGCCAGGGCATCGTCGGCAGCGAATGGGCCGGCGAACGGTACGCCTCCCGCGGCCACAGCGGGTGGCAGTCCGGCTCGGAGGTCGGCCGCAAGCGCACACAGGTCGTCCAACGCGCGGGCACGTCCGGCCGCGGACCGCCGCCTGGCCGTGCTGCGGGTCAGCGCCCGGCATGCCAGCCCCGCGTACACGGCCGCCGCGCATCCGGCGACCACGCCCGCGAGGGTCCAGCCCACGACCGCGGCGATCCCCGCGGCGACCGTCACGGCGTGCCGGGGACGATCCGCGAGCTTCGCCAGCCGCGGCCGAAGGGCACGCCCAAGATCCGCAACGGCGGATCCGAGCGGGACCGGAGGGGACGCCGAACCCCCCGCTACTCGCAGGCGGGTTCTGGCCGGGCGCACCGTGGGCCACGCCGCGGCCAGCGCACCGGCGACGAGACAGGCGGTCAGGAGGGACCCTGCGACCCTCATGCCAGGCCCCGCCCAGCCATCGGCGGGGCGGTCTGCGGGCGCCGCGGGCGTGCCTGCACTGCGTTGGCCAGCACCGCCGGTACGCCGCAACCACGCTCGGCGAGCAGCCGGACCAGTACGGCCGCGCCCGGTCCGGCGCCGTGGCCCCGCCGCCACGCCGGAACCACGGTCGCCAGACGGTCCTCGCCCGCGGGCAGCAGCACGCTGACGGACTCCAGTACGCGCCCGGCGGGCGTACGCCGGACGTGCAGGACAGCCTGGATTGCGGCCAGCACCTGGGCGTGCAGCGCGGCCCGGGGCAGGCCACCCAGCATGCCGAGGGCCTCCAGGCGCGCGGGCACGTCGGCAGGGGTGTTGGCGTGCAGCGTGCCCGCCCCGCCGTCGTGGCCGGTGTTCAGTGCAGCGAGCAGGTCCACGACTTCGGCGCCGCGGCACTCGCCGACGACGAGCCGGTCGGGGCGCATGCGCAGCGCCTGGCGCACCAGCTCGGTCAGGTCCACGGCGCCGACACCCTCGACGTTGGACGTGCGGGCCTGCAGCCCGACGACGTGCGGGTGCACCGGGCGCAGCTCGGCGGCGTCCTCGACCAACACGATCCGCTCGGTCGGCGGGACCAGGCCCAGCAAGGTGCCGAGCATTGTCGTCTTGCCGCTACCGGTGCCGCCGACCACCAGGTACGCCAGCCGGGCCGCCACCAGCGCCGCGAGCACCGGGGCAACCGCGGCCGGCACCGTGCCCTGCTCGACCAGTTCGGCGAGGCCGTACGGGCGGTGCCGGAACGTGCGCAGCGAAAGGTACGGCCCGCCCGTCGCGACCGGCGGGAGCACGGCGTGCAGCCGGGTCCCGTCGGGCAGCCGGGCGTCGGCGTACGGCCGGCCGTCGTCGAGCCGTCGGCCGCACGCGGCAGCGAGCCGCTGGGCGAGACGGCGCACGTCGTCCTCGTCGCCGACGTCGACCGCCACCCGTTGCAGGCCGCGGCCGCGGTCGACCCACACCTGGCGGGCGTTCACGAGCACGTCGGTGACCTGGCTGTCGCCGAGCAGCGGAGCGAGCGGGCCGGCACCGACGAGGTGGTCGTGCACCTGGTCGGCGAGGCGGAGCACGGTGGTGTCGCCGAGCACCGCGGCGGCCGGTTCGCCCCGGATCGCGGTGACGACCGCAGCGGGGGTGGCTTCGACACCGGCGGTGGCGAAGTGGCGGCGGACCCGTTCGGTGATGGCGGTGGGTGGGTGCGGGCCGCCGGTGCCGGTCACCGGCCCAGTCGCGTGGCGCGCCGTCATGCGGCTGCCCCGGTGTGGGCCCCGGCCATGAGCTCGTCGAGCAGGCGGCGGCACAGGTCGGCGAGGGGGCCGCGGCCGTCGGCGGCGGGGGCCTCGCCGCGTTCGAGGGCCTGGCAGAGGTGTGGCTCGGGGCGCAGCGCACCGGCCAGGGGCAGGCCCAGCGCGCCGGCGATCTCACGGGCCTTGAGCCGCCCGGGTGCGGGGCCGCGGACCACCACGGCGAGCTGATCGCAGTGCACGGCGACGTCGGCGGCGACGCGGGCCGCGGCGGCGGTGGCCCGCAACTCGGCGGGGACCACGATGAGCGCCCGGTCGGCGGCCTGCAACGCGAGGGTGGCCGCGTCGTCCAGGCGGCGCGGGAGGTCGGTGATGATCGTGTCGCGGCCGCGGCGGGCGGCGTCGAGGGTGGCGGCCATGGCCTCGCCGGGCACGGCGGGTGGCTCGTCGCGGGCGAACGAGAGCAGCACGAGGTCGCCGCGGTGGGGCAGGGCGCGCAGCAGCGCGGGCGGGTCGACCCGGCCGTCGGCGCCGGCAAGGGCGGGCCAGCGCAGGCCGTCGACCTGCTCCCAGCCCAGGACCAGATCGAGTCCGCCGCCGAGCGGATCGGCGTCGACCAGCAGCGTCCGCAGACCGCGGCCGACCGCGGTGACCGCGAGGCCACCGGCGAGGATGCTGGCGCCTGCGCCGCCGCGACCGCCGATGACGGCCAGGACGCGGCCGGCGTCGGGGTGGTGGCGTTCGGCGAAGCGGTCGACGAGCCACGGCTCGGCCGCGGGCAGCGCCGCCACGTGCTCGGCGCCGAGCATCTCGGCGACCTCCCAGGCGGTTTCGGCGACCTGGGTACGGCCGACGATGACCACTCGTGGGCGGCGGGGCAGCCGGGCTCGCAGGCATGGTGTGGCCTGGTCGGCGCCGATGAACACGAGCGGCGCGGCGCAGTAGCGGGGCCGGGCGGCGGCCGGGTCGGGTGCCACGTCGACCTCGGTGCCGCCGGCCGCGGCCAGGCGGAGCAGATCGTCGAGCAGGTCCGGATCGCCCGTGATCACGAGCGGCAGGCGGGGTCCGGAGCGGACGGAGGTTGGGGCGCGCATCACGGCCTCCAGCGGCGGCGGGTTGGTTGCCACACGGTCCCGGGGCCGGGCGGTGCCGTTCAAGGCGTGGACCGCGGTCCTGTGGACAACCGGCGGCGCTGTGGACGACCCGTACGAAGGGAATCGATCTGGTATGGCGGCGACCGGTTTGCCGAGGTCGCGCCCACCCGTGAGGCCAGTCAGCGCATCGGCCGAACGGATGATTTCTCGTTCACGGCAGCGCTCGTCGTCGATGTGACAGAGGGTGCGGTCAGGCAGCCATAGACGCATTCAAATGTGCAGGTCAGGACGCTTCACGATGCGAAGGAAGGGGTCTCGGTCACATCACGGAAAGCCATTGTGCAACCACGGAGAAGTGGCCGTTGAGTCCCTGTTGATTGGGTGGTGAGCAGGCCGCGGCACTCTTTGCGCGCCTTGCCGTGGGGGCGGGCATGGAAGGAACTAGCCATGGAACGCATCACGACCTACATCCACGCTGACGACCCGATATCACGGGCGGGGGTCGCCAGTCAGTTGCGACCGCGGCCCGAGGTCCGAGTGCTGGATTCGGGGGACGTCGAGGATGCGACGGTGTCGCTGGTTGTCGCGGACCGGGTCGGCGAGGCGGCGCTGCGCGCCATCCGCACCCTGCGGCAGCGCGGGACCAGCGTGGTCCTCGTGGTGGTCGAACTGGACGATGCGGCGCTGGTCGCGGCGATCGAGGCCGGGGTGGCCGCGCTGGTCCGACGTGCCGAGGCGACCCCGGAGCGGCTGGTGGCGGTCATCCGCTCCGCCGCCGCCGGGGAGGCGGCCGTCCCCCCGGATCTGCTGAGCCGGCTGCTCAACCAGGTCGGGCAGCTCCAGCGACAGGTGCTGGCGCCGCGCGGGCTGTCGTTCGCGGTGCTCGCGGACCGCGAGGTGGAGGTGCTGCGCCTGGTCGCGGACGGCCTCGACACGGCGGAGATCGCGCACCGGCTGTCGTACTCGCAGCGCACGATCAAGACAGTGCTGCACGACGTCACCACCCGCCTGCAGTTGCGCAACCGTTCGCACGCCGTCGCCTACGCCCTGCGTGAGGGCCTGATCTGAACCTGAGGTGAACGAACGCGTCGCCCGGGGGTGTGCCAACCCCGGGCGACGCGCTGTGCTCAGGACGTCTTGCCGGACACGGTCACCGCGGCGGTGCAGGGCCGCTTCTCCGGCGCCGGGTTGAGGCACTGGATCGCCACGATGACCTTCTGCCCCTTCGCGAACCGGATCGGCGTCACGAACGGCAGGCTGAGGTCGCGGAAGTTGTCCAGACCGGCCGAGTAGACCACCTCGGTGCCCCGGCGGATCTCCAGGAACCCGGTGTCCGAGGCCCCGTTCTGCAGCTGCAGGTCGGTGACGTCGAGCGGCTTGTTGGCCGGCTGATCCGGGAACTTGAAGAGCTGGTACTTGTCACCCGGCTTCGCGCTGGTCTGGATGCGGAACGCCGTGGACACCAGCAGCGGGTTACCCGGCGAGCCGGGCTCGGGCTTCTTCGCCGGCTTGGCGGGGGCCGACGTCGACGGCGACGGCGACGCGGACACGTCCGATGCGGCGCCGGACGAGGAGCCGCCGCCGTTGTCCGTACCCGACTCCGCGGCGGCCTTCGACGCCGCGGCATCCACCGCCTCGGTGGCCGCCGAGTGGACCGCGGGCTTGACCAGCGTGAACCAGAGGCCGGCGAGCACCACGGCCAGCGCGAGCGCGGCGATCGCGGTCGCAGCCGCCCAGCGCGGCACGATCGGGTCCTGCTCGAACGTACCGTCGACCGTGCTGGCCGGTCCGCGCTCGGGCTGCACCACGACCTGGAACGGTTTGGTCTGCTGCTTGCCGGTCCAGAACTTGCGGCGCGGCACCGCGGTGAGCTTGGCCTGCGTGACCACGCCGGGTGACGCGACCACGGCCGGCCGCGGTACGTCGAAGGTCAGCGCGTCGTCCGGGTCCACCGCACCGATCTGCGTGCCGACCGCGACGTTGCCCAGGTTGGACACGTCGATCTTGTGCTTGCCCTTGCGGCTGCCCCGGGAGATCTGCGGTACGAGCTTGACGCGCAGCTCCGTGAACGGCGCGATCTCGAGAACCCCTTCGGCCGTCGCCGACCCCTTCGGGTCCTCCAGCGACGTGGCCCGTACGCCGTACCGCAGCTTGCCCGCGCCCGGCTGGGAGGCACGCGGCGGCCGCAGGTGCACCCGTATCTCGCCGACGTCACCCGGGTACAGGTTGAGAACGGCCGGCTCGACCACCGACCAGGCCGCCGCCGGTCCGACCACGTCCATGGTGATCTGGTCGATGACGGTGCCGGTGTTGCGCACGGTTACGGCGCACACGGCCTCCTCGCCCGGGACCACCTCGAGCGACTCGGCGCTCAATGCCACTGACACTCCCATGGCGCAGAAGTGTGCGGCGGCAAGCGTGGGAGCGGGACGCTCGCGGGGGTACCCGGCCGGGCGCACCCGGCAGCCCCAAAGGGCAACCGGCGCTGCCCCGCAGGTCGCCCCGCAGCACTGCAGCGTCTCATGTGTACTTCCGTAGCGTCGGCTCACCCAGACTGCGAGGAGACGCCGTGCCCAGGCAGCGTGCTCAGGTTCACCGGATGATGCTGGCCGGCGGGCTGGCCGCCGCGCTCGCCACCGCGGCGGTGGTGGCGGGCCTGACGTTCGCGAACGACTCGGCCGCTGCCGAGACCGGTTCGGGCACGCAGCGGATCTCGGTCGGCAACAAGGGCGAGCAGTCCCGTCACGACAGCAACGAGCCCGCCATCTCCGCGGACGGCCGGTACGTGGCGTTCACGACGGACGAGCCGTTCGACCCGGTGGACAAGCTCAGCACGTCCCAGGACTCGTCGCACGATCTGCCGGAGCCGGGCCCCGACGCCGACGTCTACGTCCGCGACACCCAGCTCGGCACGACCACGCTGATCTCCCACGGCCTGCGCCAGGACTCCGACACGGGGCCGCCGACGGTCGTGCCCGCCCGGGGCAACAGCACCCAGCCGTCCATCTCGGACGACGGACGGTTCGTGGCGTTCCGTACGGACGCGAACAACATCGTCGGGAACATCGACGGTCACGCGATCGTGGTCTGTGACCGCGACCCGGACGGCGACGGTGAACTGGACAACACCTGCCGGTTCACGGACGTGAGCCGCGGCGAGACGGACCCGAGCAACCCGCACCTGTCCGGCGACGGCCGGCGCATCTCGTACGACGTCCCGCCACAGCCGTACTACCCGCCGTCGGGCGACACGGGCCCGTCGACGCCGCCCAGTTCACCGGCCCCCGAGCCGGATCCGTCGACATCCGCGCCGACGCTGCCACCGATCTCGCTCAAGCGCCTGCCACCGATCTCGCTGAAGGCACACGCCACACCGCTGACGAAGGCGGAGACGCCGGCACCGGCCGCCGGGGAACCCGACCGGGTGCACGGCTACGTGGAGGTCGTGGAGCTGCGCCACGGCACCGACGGAAAACTGGTCGAGCCCGCCTCCGACGACCGCTCGTTCCTGGCGGCCCCGGACCGCATCACGGTCGACGACCGCACGTACCGGCTGTACGCGCAGAACGACTCGGCCATGAGCGCGAAGGGCACGCACGTCGCGTTCGTGGCCCGGTACCTGATCGGCGAGGAGTCCTTCGCCACCACGGTCCAGGATTTCGACGTCAACACCGGAAAGCTGACCCGCCTCGACGTGGACGCCGACGGCAAGCCGCTCGCCGCGCGCGGGCGCGAGTTCAGTTCCCCGGCCCTGTCCGGCGACGGCCGCCGCTACGCGTTCGCCCAGAACGACGGCGGCAAGTTCTCGGTGCAGCTCTACGACCGCGACCCGGACGGCGACGGCACGTTCGGCCAGCCGTCGGTGGAGGTCGCGTCGCGCAAGCCGGACGGCAGCGCGGGCCAGGGCGCCCAGCCGGCGTTCTCCGCGGACGGCCGCTACCTCGCCTTCACGACGCCGACGCCGGGCATGCACACGGGCACGGACGCCGGAGGCCGCGACGGCTCCTGCCTGGGCACCGGCGCCGACCTGTCGTTCTGCGACATCGTGGTCCGCGACGTGGTCGTCGACGCCGCCCGCGCGAAGGCCGGGCTGCCCCGCCTGCCCGCCGAGCTGGCCTCGCCGTCCGTCGGGTGTGCCACCAAGACCCAACCCTGCGAGGGTACGGGCGACAGCGGCCTGCTGATCCCCAACCGCGACGGGTCGATGGAGTGGGGCAACAACGAGCAGCAGTGGCCGGTGATCAGCGGGGACGGCTCCCCGGTGCTCAGCGCCAACGGATCCGTGGTGGCGTACGGATCTGCCGCGGCCGACCTCATCGACGGCGGCGCCGACACCAACAAGCACCTGGACGTGTTCCGCCGCAAGTTCGCGCCCGCGCTGGCCGCCGACCCGCAGGACTTCGGGCAGGTGCCGCTGGGTGCGCAGGCAATGCGCGACGTGCCGCTCACCCACGTGGGTGCGGGACCGCTGCAGGTCCGTACGGTCACGGTGGAGGGCGCCGGATTCGATGTTTTCCCGGGCGAGACGTGCACGACCGTGGTGCTGCACGCGTCCGAGCAGTGCATCGTCTCGGTCCGCTTCCGGCCGGATGCGAGCGGCCCGCGCACCGGAGTGCTGCGGGTCACGTTCGACGGCAGCGACACGCCGCTGACGGTGTCGCTGACCGGGGCCGGGCTGGCGCCGTCGGAGCCGCCGTCCGAGCCACCGTCGGTGCCGCCGTCCGTGCCGCCGTCCGTGCCGCCGTCGGTGCCGCCGTCCGTGCCCCCGGCGCCGCCGGGAGTGTTCGCGGCCGACCCGGCCACCCTGGACTTCGGGGGCCGTCCGGTGCTGCAGACCAGCCCGGTCAAGTCGGTGACCGTCCGCAACACCGGCACCGGCCCGCTGAAGCTGGGCGCGGTCGCGCTGGACGCCACGCTGTTCCCGGGCGACTACCGGATTCTCGGGGACACGTGCCTGAACCTCACGCTCGCGCCCGGCGCCACCTGCCGGGTGGACGTGCAGCACAAGCCCACCGCGGTCGGGGATCGCCCGGCGGTCCTCACGATCGCGTACGCCGGCCCCGCCGCCACGCTGACGTTCCCGGTCAGCCTGCACGGTTCCGGGGTGGCACCCACGCTCACGTCCCGGCCCACGGTCACCCCGGCGGGCCGGGTCATCCAGATCCACGGCGCCGGGTTCCCGCCGAACAGCACCTCCAAGATCCATCTCACCGGCATGCCCGGCACCACCATCGCGAAGGCGCGCGGCGACGGAACATTCGACGTGCCGTTCGTGGTGCTGCCCAACACGTGGACCGGCAAACACCCGCTGACCGCAGACGTGCTCCCCGAAACCGCACCGGGACTCACCGCCCCGCTGAAGGCTGAACTCGAGTTCGTCATCGTGCCCGGCAGCCCCGTACCCCCGGACTTCGACATCCGGAAATGAAAAGGCCACCAGGGAAAGGACGGCAATGACGCAGCACATCAGCGCAGACGGGGTGCCGCTGCGGGGTGACGGAACGCCGTTCCCCAGCGACCCCAGCCAGTGGACGCCCGAGGAGCGTGAATACCTCGAGACGTACTACTTCCACGCAGAGCCGCGGACCGGTATCGAGGAGCACGTCGCGATGGTGGACGTGCCGGACATGCACGGCGGAGACGGGACGGCGATCGCATGACCGAGCGCACCGAGCGAAGCGAGGGCCACGAGGGCACGCGAGGGGGGCGGACAGCATGACCGACGTAGCCAACATCGCCAGCGCCGCCTGGCATGTCATCGAATCCGGCAAGCCGTCGGCGAGCCTGGCCAGCAACACCTGCAACGCCGTTCCGGCCGGGGTCTCCGACCCGATCAGCTCACTCACGGGCGCTCAGGGGCCGAACCGGCTCACCTGGCGTCTGCAGATGGAGAACGCGTTCGGTGTCGATGTCGTCGACATCGCGTTCGACCTGCGCTGGGAGTACGGCGCGCGCTACCACGGCGGCGGCGCGTTCATCCCCAACTGCTACCTGTACGTGCCACATTGCAGCGTGCTGTGGGGCTTCGACGTGAACGTCCAGATCCACGTGCACAACCCCAGCAACGCGGGCAGCGAGACGGCACCCATCGCCCGGCTGCCGCTGACCGTCAGCGGCTCGGTGAGCAGCCTCGTGAAAACTGAGAGCCTCCAGTGGGACTTTCAGCTCCAGGGGGACGGCCGCTACCACACGAGCTGAACCCGAATCCACGCCGGAAACGGCCCCCGACCCTTCCGGGTCGGGGGCCGTTTCTGTACGACCGGGACTCGTCACTCCTTGGTGAACAGCTCCACCTCGCTGATGGTGACCTGCTTGCTCTCGGCGTTCGCGTACGTGTCCTGCACGTAGATCTCCACCGAGCTGACCTTGCCGCCGCTGTCCAGGTCGAAGTGCTGCGGATCCGTGTTGTCGATCATCGTGAGGTCCTGCCCGCGCCCGCTGGGGTACACCAGGTGCAGGGTGCGGGGCCGCTGACTGCCGCGCACGTCACCGGCGATGCCGCCGCGGATCAGCGCCTCGCGCAGTTCCACCGGCTCCTGGAACGTCAGGGTCAGCCGCCGGGCCCCGGAGACCGGTGTGGACCAGTACGTGTTCCAGTGCCCGTCGACCGCGGCGTCCGCCGGGTGCTTCTTGTTCACCGGCGTCGAGGACGCCTTCACCGCCCGTACCGGGACGTTCGCTCCGAAGATCATCTTCTCGGCCTTCTGCCGCAGCGTCACCACCTCTGCGTTGGTGCGGGTCCGCAGGTCGGGCACGAACGCGTACACCAGCCCGCCGAGCAGCAGTACGACCGCGACGATCCGGCGCAGGATCGGGAAGACGGACCGCTTGTGCTGGCGGCGTTCGCCGGTCTTGGCGATCCCGGTGTCGTCCTCCGCGGCCCGGGCCTGGCGCGGCTTGCGTTTGGGCAGGATGCGCTTCCACCACGGGGCGCGGACGACCTGGGCGTCGTCCAGTTCGTTGCCGCACCGGCTGCAGAACCGGCGGGTCGGCAGGTTTCCTTCGCCGCAATCGCCGCAGACGAGGTCGCCCGGTTGCAGTTCGCGGCTGGGTGCGCTGCGCGGCACGGTCCGGCGGGCGCGGCCACGCTCCTGTGGGGCGACGACGCCGGGGTCGGTTCCGGGTTGGCGGATCGGCAGCGCGCTGATGCCGGATCCCCCGATCGGGTCCATTCCGCCGAACGGCATGTCGCCGCCGCCGCTGGACATCGGCGCCACCAGGGCGTCCACACCGGGCGGAGGTGGCAGTTTCCCGCCCGGAGGCGGAGGCAACGCACCCCGGCCGCCCGGCAGTGGGGCCCCGCCCGGCGGAGGCGGCAACGTGGCCCCGCTGGGCGGGGGCGGGAGCGCGGCCCCTCCGGGCGGAGGAGGGGGTGGAGGGGGAGGCGGCACGAGCGGTGTGCCACCGCCCGGAGGCGGAGGCGGAGGCGGGGGCGGCGGGGGCACGACCGGTTTGGCGCCACCCGGCGGAGGAGGCGGCGGGGGCGGGGGCACCACCGGCCGACCGCCACCCGGCGGGGGCGGCGGAGGTGGCACCACGGGCCGTCCGCCCGGAGGGGGAGGCGGCGGAGGCACCAAGGGCTTGCCGCCCGGGGGCGGAGGCGGCGGCACCGGCTTGCCGCCCGGCGGCGGAGGCACGGGCGGCTTGGCACCGCCGAGCCCCCCGCCGAACGAGCCGCCCGGCGCGCCAGGCCCCCCGGGCATCCCCGGACGGGACGGGCGCTCGATCGGGTCGCGGTGCCCGACGTCGGCGTAGAGCAGCGACTGCACCCGCGACAGCAGGCCGACCTTGCGGGCCGGTTCCGGCTCGGGTTCCGGTTCCGGCTTGGCGGCCGGTTTCGGCTGCTCCACCCGTTCACCGGTCCACTCCAGGAACGCGCCGCAGGAGCCGCAGAACGAGTCGGATCCCGCGTTGCGGTATCCGCAGGTCTTGCAGACGATCATCGGGTGGTCACCTCCACGGCGTGCTGAACATGTGCGGGCTTGGCGGCCACGACCGCGGCCTCGACCGCCGCGTGCAGGGCGTCCGGCGACCAGCCCAGGTCGGCGGGTACGCGGACATGCACCCGGACCCAGGGGTTCGGGTCGCCGGGGGCGGGCGTGCCGGGGCTGTCCGACCAGGTGACCCCGCCGCTGTCGGTGATCTCGACGTCCCCGCCGGTCAGCAGTTCCAGGGCGGTACGCAGCCCGGCGACCGTGCCGCGCAGCCGGTGCAGTTCGGCGGCCCGGGCGACCGTGGCCCGGTGCAACGGCAGCGGCGCGTTGTCGTTCACGGTCACCCCGACCCAGCCGGCCAGCCAGGACAGGAAGTCCTCGGGGGCGAGCAGCGGGTCCACGTACGATTCGAGGTTGTCCAGGGTGGCGATCACCGGGGCCAGCACGTCGTCGAGCCCGGTGGTGAACCGGACGATGAACGGGTCCTCCTCCTGGTACACCGCCGGCAGCAGCGTGTGCAGCGGGTACGGCGTGCCCAGCCCCGGCACGGTCCCCCTCATCGCGACGTCACCCGGATCTGGTGCTCGTACGAGAAGACCAGGCTGTTCGCCGGGAGTTCCACCTTGCCCGCGGGCTGGCCGCGTTCCCCGGTGACCGGGTTGGCGCTGAACAGCCGCACGTCGTCGACCAGTTCGACGCCGTCGACACGCTGCAACGCCCCGAACACCTCGCCCGCGTGGACGGCCCGCCCGAACGGCCACCCGGTCCCGTCCGGGCCGCCGGTGAGCGGGTTGAGGAACCGGTACAGCGCCTCGGCCGCCGCGGCCTGCACCTTCTCGGCGCGGGCCCGGGGTTTCGCGACGAGTTGCGCGACGACCGTGATGCCCCGGTACATCGGCGGTTCCACGACGACCCGGGTGCCGAGCAGGCGTACCGTGTCGAGCCGTTCGGCGACGCGGCGCAGCGTGTCGTCGGAGGGCACCAGGTCACCCAGCCGCAGCCGCCCGTTGTCGTCGGCCGCGGTCGGCACGACCAGCACCTTCACCGAGCCGGGTTCGACGCCTTCGGCTCCCGCGGGCAGGCAGCGCACCCGGGCCACCTCGGGTGCGGCCTCGCAGCTGATGGTCTCGAAGTCCTCCACGGTGACGGCCCGGCTGCGCGAGCGCAGCAGCACCGGCCCGCGCGCCTTGGCCTGCTCGATGCTTTCGCCGTCGGCGCCGTGCTGGGCGCGGCGCAGGTTCTCCACCCCGGCGACGAACGGGATGGACGACTTGAGTGTGCGGATGGCGCCGGGGCCGACGTTGCCGCGGGCGCCGCCGCCGACGCAGTAGCGCCGCATCCGGACCGTCGCCCCGGCGGCCGGAATCGCGCCGTACTGACGGATGCCGCCGTCCTCGGTGCGCAGCGCCGGACCGAACGCGACCGCTCCGGTCGCGCCGTCGAGCTGGAAATGCCGGTCGTCCGAGCCGCTGTCTGCGAACGTGTCGACCCGGGTCCAGGTCTGCCAGCCGTCGTCGGAGCTGACCTCCAGCTCCGCGTCCGACCCTGCCCGCAGCACCGGGGTACGGGACACGGTGAAGCGCTGCCCGGCCACGCCTTCGGCCGTACCCAGGCTCTCGTGCTGGATGAGGTCGGCGTGCAGCGCGGTCATGGTGCCGCCGATGGTCGCGGCGGTGAGGCCGTCCACCACCGGGCTCATCGTGTACGCGGGCTGGTTCGGCTCGCAGGCCGTGACGCGGGCCCGTAGCCAGCCGCCGCGCAGCCCGCCGACCACGGCCGGCGGGTGGTCCTCGGGCAGGTGCAGGGTGATCGCGCCGGAGCGGTTGAGCCCGCCGGTGTCGTCCGCGCCGACGTGGCACGGCACCCAGTCCCGCCCGTCGTACGCCTCCCACACCAGCGGGGGCTGCAGCGGGTCGACGCCGACGCCGTCGAGGTGTCCGCGGAAGTCGAGGCGGATCGCGCAGCGTGGCGCCGCGTCGGACAGGCCGAGGTACACCGCGTCGCCGGGCACCGGCCGCTCGGCGAACACCCCGAACGGGCGGCCCTCGGCCAGGGCCTCCGTACAGTCGGTGAACGCGTCCGCGCCCGCACCGAGCGTGAGCACCGTGCGGAGGGTGACCGGGACGATCGGCAGGTCGGCGACCGTGGCGAACGTGATGGACTCGCTGGTCTCGGTACGCGGCGTGCCGGCCTGGGTGCCCGCGGCGATGGTGAGCGGGGCGGCGGCCGGGGCGGACAGCCAGAACGTCACCGGCGCCTCGGCGGGCACCGGCGGCACGAGCTGCAATCCGATGAGGTCGAGGAACTTCAGGTACAGCCGGTCGGGCACCCGGTTGAGCCGGAACAGCAGCTGATCGGTCATGAACGCGAACGTCTCGATCAGCGTGACGCCCGGATCGGACACGTTGTGGTCCGTCCACTCCGGACAGCGCTGCATGACCATGCGCTTGGCGTCGTTGACCAGGTCCTGGAACCGCCGGTCGTCGAGGTCTGGGGTGGGTAGGGCCATCAGTAGTCGCTCTCGGGGTCGTCGGGGATCGTGTAGAACGGGAAGACCAGGTTGCGGTGGTCGTTGGTGTCCTTCGGCCGGTACGTGATCTCGATGTACAGCACGGACGGGTCCTCGTCGGCGGGCTTGACCTCCACGTTCACGACGTCCACCCGCGGCTCCCAGCGCAGGAGGGCGCGGCGTACCTCGGCGGTCAGCTCGGCGATGGTGTCGAGCGTCGCGGCGCGGAACACGAAGTCGCGCAGGCGGCAGCCGAAGTCCGGCCGCATCGGCCGCTCCCCCGGGTACGTGGACAGGATCAGCCGCATCGCCTGCACCAGCTCGGTGTCGCCGCGCACCAGCGCGATGCCGCCGGTGGCCGCGACCCCGGTGGGGAACGCCCACCCGGTCCCGATGAAGTCCGTGCTCATGGATCAACTCCCCAACTTGATCTGCTGGGAACTGATCTCGACCTGGGCGCCCGAGATCTTGACCGACTGCTGCGCCTTGAGTTCGAGCGTGCCGCCGCCGTCGATGGTGATGGAGCCGCCGGCACCGGCCTTGATCGAGATGGTGCCCTGCGGGCCGCATGTGATCTCGACGGCGCCGGTCGGCGTGGTCGGCTCGCAGGTGATCTTCAACGAACCGGCCTTCTGGTCGACCGCGAGGCCGATCTTCCGGTCCTTGGTCTCCAGCGCGAACTCCGACGCCAGCGGCGGCCCGGCCCCCGGCGCCGGGGGCAGCTCGTCGTGGAACACGAGCCGGTTGCCCGCGCCGCTGACGAACCCGCGACGTACCACCTGCGCGGCCATCCCGCTGGCCTTGACCGCGTCGCCGCCCAGGTCGTAGTCGGTGTGCGCGTTGTGCAGTCCACCCAGGACGTACGGGCGGCGCGGGTCGCCGAACTCGAAGCCGATCAGCACCTCGTCGCCCACCTCGGGCATGAACAGCGCCCCGGACTTCTTGCCCGCCCCGAACTGCGCCACGCGGGCCCAGTCCGACTCGTACGACGGGGACAGCCACGGCAGCGCCACCTTGACCCGGCCGCGGGTGTCCGGGTCGTTGTTGTTCGTGACGATGCCGCACACCAGGCCGGGGATGCGGGTCGGCTCGCCCTGGGTGGCGCCCAGCGACGCCAGGCCCAGCAGGGAACGTTCCTGCCGCCCGCTGACGAAGAACCGGGTCCGGTAACCGCCCTCGGCCTCGTCGAACACGTGCCGGGCGTTGCTGATCGTCCACGTGCCCGCGAACGCGGCCGGCACCCCGGCGACCTCCACCTGCGCCCCGGCCTGCAGGTCGGGGCTGCCCAGCGCGTACCCCTCCGCCTCGGCGAACGAGCTGCCCACGTGCTCGGCGAGGCCGTTGGCCAGTTCCTCCGCGGCCCGGTCCGCCCCCGAACCGGTGGCCACGGGACGGTCCACCACCGCGTACGCGGACGCGCTGGGCGCCACCCCGAGGTCGGGCAGGCCGGGGATCGCGGGCAGCGACACCCCGAGCGGATTCGCCAGCCCGAACGCGCCCGCCAGCTCGTCGGGCTTCTTCGACAGCTTCGCCGTACCGGAACGGACCGTCGTGGTCTTGGTCACCGCCTTGGCCTGTACGGGATCCCAGAAGCGCACCTCGACGTCGGTGGTCAGGTTCGCGCCGGTGACCCGGGGCAGGAACGTCAGCAGGTTGTCCTTGAACGTGAGCTTCGGCTTGCCGAGCCCGGCCAGATCGGCGATCGCGCCGAGCAGGCCACCGGCGGACGGCATGCCGGGCGGCTTGCGGAAGAAGAACTCCCCGTCCACCACGCCGGTCTCGTAGCCGACCTCGCGGGCCCGCTGCTTGATGAAGTCCCAGTCGGTCTGCGCCACCTGGGCCAGGTGGTCGTGGGTGGTGGCGGTGGAGTCGATCGTGCCGATCCGCACCCGGGCGTCCTGCGCGACCTTGCGCACCGCATCGGAGTCGGAGCTGTTCACGAACGTCCGGGTACGCCGGGCCCGCTGCAGCCGGTGCGCCTGCTCGTAGCCCCGGACGACGGTGTAGACGTTCAGCTCGGCGCAGACCGCCTCGATGGAGGTGACCTCGCCGGCGATGAGCTTCTTCGCCTGGGTGCTGTCGGACGCGCCGCCGTGCACCTCGACCGCGGTGCCGATGGACAGCCCCGCCACGTCGATCAGGTCGCCGGCCTCGTCGAAGAACGTCAGCTCGAACATGTCCGGAAGGTGCAGGTGGGTGTCCACGACCGCCCGGACCAGGTACCGCTCCGCCGCGGGCGACAGGGGCAGCTTCGCCATGCCGACCTTCACTCCGGCCCGGACCACCCCGCTCCGGTCGCCGAGCGGGTTCACCGCATCTCCTCGGGATTCGGCAGGTACACCCGGTCGCCGGGGCGGACGCGCAGCGGGTCGTCGATGCCGTTCGCCTCGGCGAGCTGACGCCAGCGGCCGGGGGCCCCGTACTGGTCGGTGGCGATGCGGGCCAGCGAGTCGCCCGCGGTGACCGTGTGCGCCTTGCGGCCTGGCAGACCGGCCGAGGTCGGGTTCGTCGCGAGCAGGCTGAGCAGGCTGGGTTGCTGCTGCATCCGGATCGTCACCTCGGCGCGGGTCGGCTGCCCGCTCGGGTGGAACCGGGTGTAGGTGACGTTGACCGCGGTGATGTTGGCCTCGACGAAGAACGCGGTCGGCGGCCCCCACTGGAAGATCACCTTGGGCGGGCGGGCCACCAGGTTGATGCCGGTGGCCGCGGAGAGCGCCGCCATGCCCAGCGCACCGGCCATGCCGCCGCCCGGGCTCATCCACTCCATGAGCTGGTCGCAGCGGATCTTCGTGTCCAGCCCGTAGAACGTCACCTTGTTCAGCGTGAGCACCGGCGGGGTGGACTTCTTGAAGATGCTCGGCGACGAACCGCCGGGGGTGCCGCTGTTGGAGCTGCTGCTGCCGTACGAGCCCATCGTGGACTGTCGTGACACCGAGATCTGATCCGGGTTGAGGTCGAACTTGACCACGCCCGGCGGCACCTGGCAGACGATCACCGCTTGCATCAGAGGAACCCCTCGTGCACCAGTTCGAGCGACTCGACCGCGACCTGGCTGCCGGTCGCGTCCAGATCCGGGCCGGACCACTTGGACGGGTACACGTTGCGCAGCGTCCAGCTCGCCACGACCGAGCCGCCGGCGTCGAACAGCTCGATCTCGGCCGTACGCGGCCCGTAGTCACGCGGGGAGTTCACCTTGTACCAGCCGCTGACCACGCCGGTCAGCCAGCGCTGCACGATCGCCGACTCCTGCGGCGACATGGCCCGGCGCAACGTGATCGCCCGGTACTCGACCCGGTCCGGCAGGATCACGGTGTACTCGTAGTTGCCGCCCTCGTTGACGCGCTGGTTCTTGAACTCCACCGACAGACCGGCGCAGGTGGCCCAGCTGCCCAGGTTGATGCCGTCGACGCTGACCCGGAAGCGCATCGACATACCCAGGCGGGCGGTGTCGGACAGGCGTTGCATCAGTACTTCGTCTCGTCGTCGAGGAAGCCGCTGTGGTTCAGCTCCAGCGTCTCGGTGACGACCCGGCTGGCGCCCGCCTCCAGGCCGGTGATGGACCAGCGCTGGGGCATGATGTGCTTGAGTTCCCACTTCATCACCGGCGCGCCCGCCGAGTCGTGGATCGTGACCGACGCGGTCTGCGGCGCCCACTTGAACGACGTGGAGTCGAGCCACTTGCGGACGGTCTCACTCTCCTTGGAGACCGCCCGGGTCAGCTTCACCACCGAGTAGTGGGTGTTCGCCGGGAAGTACCATCGCGCGTTGCCGCCGTCGCCGGTCCGGTACTCGGCGATGTCCCACTTGACGTCCAGGCCGTCCACCTGGGCCCAGCTGCCGAGATCCCACTGGCCGTTGTCGATCTTCACCGTGAACCGGTTGGCCACGCCGAGCATGGTGGAGTCGCTGATCGCCATGCCGTTCCCCCTATCGGAAGTCGTTGAGCAGGCCCGCCCGCTCGCGGTCGAGCAGCAGTTCCAGGCGGAGCCTGCTGCGGATGCGGTCGTAGAGCCGGACGCTCAGCTCGTCCAGGTCCAGGTCGTCGGTGTCGACGTGGTGCCGTTCGCCGTGCCCGTCCGTTCCGGCGGCGCTCCCCGGGTGGCTCGCCGTCGCGTGACCGGCCCCCTCGTGACCGGCCCCGTCGTGACCCGGCCCGCCGTGCGCGGCCGCGGCGTGGCCGGACGGCCCGGCGGCGGCATGTGCGGCCGACCCGGACGCGGCGCCGTGCCCGCCGGAACCGGCGCCGCCCGGCGCCGCTGCCGGCCCGTGCCCGCCCGACCCGGCGTCCGCCTCGTCGGCCTCCCGGTCACCGAACGCCTGGCTGAACTCCTGGCCGCTCATGCCGAACCAACTGCCGGCCATGTCGGCGAAGTCGTTGCCAAGGGCCTCCTCGAACTGCCCCCAGCTCCGGATCGCCTCCGGTTGGCGCCGGCCGCGACCGGCGTTCCCGCCCGACGCGCTGCCGCCGGACGGGCCGCCGCCGGACGGGCCGCCGCCGCCCCCGGCGTCGACCTGGGCCCAGATGCGGGCCTCCTCGTCCGGCGGCAGGGCAAGCAGCTCGGACTGGCCGGCAGCGAGGCGCTGCTCGTTGAGCCGTTCGAGCGCGGGCCGGGCCAGCCGGTTGAACCGCTCCTCGCGGGTGCCGCCCTGGCCACCGCCGTTGCCACCCCCGCCCCCGCCGGACTGCGACGAGCCGCCGGGCTCCTCCAGGCTCCACGAGGACAGCACCATGGCGCCGAGGTCGTTGGCGAGCCCCTCCCGGAACGATGACCACGAGGGCGCCGCCTGCGTGGTCGAGCTTGACGACCCCGAGGACGACGAAGATCCGGACGTCTGGGACGTGGACGACGGCGCAGGAGTCGGCGAGGGGGACGGCGTGGCGGGTGCGGCCGGGCGGGACGCCTGCGCCGGGGCCGCCGACCGCGGATGATCGAGCGACGACACCCGTCGCTGCACCCGGCCGGTCACCCGGAGCGGGGCGCCACCTGGCGCCGGGGCCAGCACGTTGATCGGCTGCGCCGCCGCGCCGCGCGGGTCGGCCGACGCGGCAGTATTCGCCGGCCGGGGCGCTCCGGTCCATGTCCGTGCCGGGCCTGCGGACGCGGAAGCGCCTTGAGGACCGACGCTGCGCGCCGGTCCAGCGCCGGGCGCCGGTGGCGCGAAGTCCCGAGGGGACACCGGGGTACCGACGACCCGGGCGGGTTGCGGGCCCGGGACGGCGGGATCGGCGGCAACGGGCGGCACCGCGGGGCGTGGGTGGCGCAACACCGGTACGGGACGCCCGGCCCGTACCGCGTCCTCGACCGCAAGCGCCTCGGCTTCCAGTTCCGCCCCGCCCGGCGTGCCCTCGTCGGGCAGTGCCGGCCCGAGGCGCCGCTGCTGCGCCACGTGCACCAGTTCATGGGCGACGAGCGCCCGCGCCTCCGTGGCCGAGTCCGGCCCGGCCGTTGCGGGCAGATGCACGCTGTCGTCCACGGTGAACGCGGCAGCACCGGCCTCGGCGGCACGCCGGTCCACGTCGGGTCCGCGGTGCACCTGCACCCCGTCCAGCTCCACCCCGGTCGCTTCGGCGACGTACCGGGTCAGGTCGGCGGGGGGCGCGGCGCTGGTTGCGGAGGCGGGGCGCGGCTCCACGACCGTCGGCGGTGTCGCCGGTTCCGGGCCGGTGGTCGCGGACGGGTGGCGCATCTCGGGCCCGGCCGCGGACGGCAACGCCGGCAGCGCCGGGGTCCCGACCGGCGCTGCCGAGACTTCGGGGACGCCGGTCAGTGGCGCCGGTTCGGCGGCCGGGATCGACGGGTGGATGGCCGGCCGCCCGGTGGGGGCAGGCGGCGCGGCCGGCTCGGGATCCGCATCAGCGGCCTCGGAATCCAGGGGGGCGCCCAGCCCGACGCGGCCTCGCGGGCGTACCGGCCGCCGGGTGGCGGGCACGGAACGCGGAACCGCGGCCGGGCGCGGCGGTGGAGGGGCGGCCCGCGGCGCCGGTGCGGCGGGGACGATCCCGCCGAGCAGCGGGTCGATGACCGCCCCGGACGACAGGGCACGCAGCCAGGCGGGCGCCCGGTGCGGCTGGGCGGGTTCACGCGCCTCACCCACGTACGCGGGGGTGGCGGCGGTGAGCGGGGCGGGCTCGGCGGCGCGGGCGACCGCGCGGACCGGGCGGGGGGCGGGCGGGACCGGCTCGGGCCGGGTCACGTCCAGGGCGGGCAGCACCTCCGCCAGCCCGCTGACCCGCCCGGCGGGACGGGCCTGCGGCGGCAGCGGTGCCGGGCGGCGCAGCAGCGAAGCGGTCCCGCTCACCGGCGGCGTGCCCATGGTCAGGTGCGGCGCCGTGACCACCGGGGCGAGCGGCGGCAGGGTCTGCCACGCCCGCCGGGCCGTGGTGGCCCCGGCCGGTCGCTCGCGCCCGGCACCCGCGGGCTGCTCGACCGACTGGTCCACAGTGGCCGGTGCGATTTCCCTGCGACGACGGAACGGCCACCGCATGGTCTCACCAGCCCTTCTCGTCCCGCTGTGCGTGAATCTTGCCGATCTCCCCCACGACCCGGGCCCGTACGCCGTGCTCCAGGTCGAGGATCTGGTCGAACGACCAGTGCAGGTAGTAGGCGACGTACGCGACCTCCTCCCAGAGGTGGTCGGTCGCGTACGTCAGGATCCCCCCGGTGCATCACCGGCCAGGTCGACGGCGAAGTCGTGCCCGCAGTTCGGGCAGGTGACCGCGGCCTCGGTACGCCCCTCGGAGTTGATCCGCCGGTACAGGTCCTGCAGGAACGCGAGGTCCGAGGCGAACAGGTTCTCCACCACGAACGTGTCCACCGACGGCAGCGTGCCCAGCGACGTGACCGTCCGCTCCAGCAGCAGGATCGACAGGTACGCGCTGTTCTGCCGTACCCGTGGATCGGTCTGCGGCATGATCTCGTCGCGTCCGGTGGCCAGGCGCATGACGCCCTCGCGGTGCACCCGGCCTTCCTCGTCGACGTAGCCGCGGGGCAGCACGAACGGGTACTCCGTGCGCAACGCCTCGGTGGTGCCGGTCATCCGGACACCCGCTGGATGTGCTCACAGACGATGGTGACGGTCTCCATCAGCACCTCGCTGGCGCCCGCCTTCAGCGCGCTGACCTCCAGCTTGGACGGCCACGCGTTCTCCAGGTGGTAGCGGGCCACCGGCGCACCGTCGTAGTTGTACATGATCAGCGAGCAGCTCTTGCGGGCCGCGACGATGTTGCCCTGCAGCACCGCCTCGTGCCACGCCCACAGCTCCATCGACTGGTTCTTGCCGCGGGACAGCTTCAGGGTCGGGGGCATCTTCTTGCCGGGCAGCTTCTTGAAGATGACCTCCTTGTCGGTGGACTCCAGGAAGTCCACCGGCTGCACCTCCGTGGTGATGCCCTGCAGCTCGGAGAACGAGGCGATCTCGTAGCCGTCGATGGTGATGGAGAAGCGCGCCGCGGTGAGCGCGTCGTTGGGCTGCGATGAACCGAGTCCAGCCGGCATCTCTGCTCCCTACCTACTCTTCGAGCCCGGCGCCGTCGGCGTACTGGGACAGACGGAAGATGACGAATTCGGCCGGCTTGACCGGCGCCACGCCGATCTCGACCGTGAGCATGCCGGCGTCGCGGTTCTCCGGCGGGTTGTTCTCGGCATCGCACTTGACGAAGAACGCCTGCGCGGGAGTCGCCCCGAACAGCGCGCCGTCGCGCCACACCCGGCGCAGGAACATGGTGATGGTGCGCTTCACCGAGTCCCACAGCTTCGGGTCGTTGGGCTCGAAGACCACCCAGTTGGTGCCGTTCAGGATCGACTTCTCGATGTAGTTGAACAGCCGCCGCACGTTCAGGTAGCGCCACTCCGGGTCGCTGGACAGCGTGCGCGCACCCCAGACCCGGATGCCCTGCCCGGGGAACGACCGGATGCAGTTCACCCCGTCCGGGTTGAGCTGGTCGTGCTCGCCCTTGGTGAGGTTCAGCTCCAGCGCGATCGCGCCGCGCACGACCTCGTTGGCGGGCGCTTTGTGTACGCCGCGGGTCGCGTCGTTGCGCGCCCAGATGCCCGCCATGTGCCCGCTGGGCGGCATGAACGCCGGTGCCCCGCTCAGCGGGTCCATCACCTTGATCCACGGCCAGTACAGGGCGGCGTACTTGGAGTCGTAGTTGGCCTCGGCCCGCCACGCCTTGACCTGCTGGGCGTTCAGGCCGGGCGGGGTGTCCAGGATCGCCACCCGGTCGCGCATCAGCTCACAGTGGGTGATCATCGCGTCCTGCACGGCCCGGACGCCCTCGTCGTCGAGCAGACCCCGGTCGCGCGCGGCCATCAGGTCCGGCACGGACAGCATGGTGATCTCGTCGATCGCCTCCAGGCCCGCGAAGCCGGTACGGTCGGCCGAGTTGCCGACGTACACGTTGGGCTCGACGCGGGCGACGGGCTCCACGGCGTTGCCCGCGAGCGGCACCTCGACGCCCTGCCGGGGCAGCGTGGCCACCCGGGAGCCGCGGGTCTCCTCGACCTCGATCAGCTTCGACTGCTGCTTGACCGCGGTCATCACGTTGGACGGCCCCCGCCGTACGGTGAGCCCCTCCATGGCCTCGACGACCGCGCCGCCGCGCTTGACCAGCAGCGTGAACGTCTCGTCGGCCGGGTCCTGGCCGCCCACCACCTCGACGGTCAGCGGCGCGCCGCCGGCGGCCGCGGGCAGCGCCCGGACCGCGAACGCGATGCGGTTGTCCTCGCCCGCCGCGGGCAGTTCCCCGCGCAGCACCGGCGGCTCGGCCACGCTCTCCGAGCCGACGCGCACGACGTACGCGCTGCCGCCGCCGTTGGCGAAGTAGCCGTACACGGAATGCGCCAGGTACGAGCCGGGGACGAAGCCACCGAAGTTCTGGGTGTACTGGGTCCAGTTGGTGACCAGCGTCGGCTGGTTCAACGGGCCCTTCTCGGCGAACCCGACGAAGGCGGCGACCGCGGTGCCGGCGGCCTCGATGGGCCGGGAGCCGGAGGACACCTCCTCCATGTAGACGCCAGGCGACAGGTAGCTGCTGGCCATCGGACCTCCCTGTGGCGGAACGGACGCCAGTCAGGGTGGCCTGCGGGCCGCCGTACCGGCAGCGGCTGGCGGGCGACGACGGGTGCACCGGTGGCCGCCCCTTCGGGCAGCCGCGGGTGCACCGGTGGTCGCCCGGGCACGCTGGCCACCGCGGACGCCCAGCGTCGAGCATCGATGCATGGCTGGCGGGAGGTCCGGGTGATCGCCGACGTGAACCAAGCCCTGCGCAGGCTGCTCACGCCGCTGCTACCGGACGCCTGCGAGGTCCGGTTCGGTGCCCCCGCCCCGCCCGGCGGGGGGATCGGATCGGCACTCGTGTGGTTCCTGGCCGGGGTCCGCGAGGACGAGAAGGCCGCCGACACCGAGTGGGAGGACATCCGGGACACCGACGGCCGGGTCGTGGCCCGCCGCCCCCCGGTACGCCGATTCGACCTGCACTACCTGGTGACCGCGGAAACCGCCGACCCGGACGTCGAGGCGGCCCTGCTGGACGCGGTCCTTATCGCGGTCGACCCCGGACGGCGGCTGCCCCCGGAGCTCCTGCACGAGTCGCTGGCCGGTCGTCCCGTCATGCTGCGCTTCGGCGACCCGTACGCCGGCCCGGCCGCGCACACGACACTCACCGTGATCGCCAGCGTCCCGCTCGTGCTGCCCCCGGTCACCGACGTGGCCTCTCCCGCCGACAACATCCGCCTCGGCGTCGCACAGCCGGGCCGCCCCGCGGCCCCGGCATCGCCGCGCCGCGAGGGCCGGTGGCGGGGCGCCACGATCGACGAGGACGAGTGACTCAGCCGTCGCGGGGCGGGCGGCGGCGCGGCGGGACCATGGCCGCGGCGTTGCCGGTGCGCAACTGCTGCGGGGTCGGCTCGGGCACGCCGAGGCGGGCCAGCATGTCCGCGTATCGGCGCCGCGCCTCCAGCGCCTTCGCCGGGGTGGCGCTGCGGGCGTACGCGCGCAGCAGCACCTGCCACGCCTCGTCGTCGTGCGGGTCCAGCGCGATGCACTGCTCGGCGGCCCGGATCGCCTCCGCGACGTTGCCCTGGGTCAGCTCGGCGGTGGCCAGCTCCCTTGCCACCCGCGTGGCGAGCTGCCGGAACTGGTCGCGCGCTTCGACCGCCCACTCGGCGGGGCCTTCCTCGGGCAGCAGCTCACCGCCGTACGCGGCGAGCGCCGCACGCATCGCGTCCACCTCGGACGCGAAGCTGCCGGAGCGCCGCTGCTGCTGCCACCGCTGCACCGCCTCGGTGAACGCCGCGGTGTCGGCGTAGCTGCCGGCCGGCAGCACGATGCCGTACGCGTCGCCGGAACGCACCAGCATCTGCGCCTTGCCACGCCCGCTGTCGGGTTCGAGGAGCCCGCGCAGCGCCGAGATGGTCACCTGCAGATTCCGGGTGGCGGCGGCCGGGGCCAGGTCGGACCACAACGCCTCGATGAGCACCTCACGGTGCACGAACCGGCCCGCGTGCATGGCGAGCAGCCGCAGCGCGCTACGGGCCCGCGGGCGTACCAGCGCCAGGTCCACCGGGCGGCCGCTGACCGCCATGGAGAAGCCGCCGAAGCAGCTGATCTGCACCGCCGGCGCCTGGGTGGCGGTGGCACCCGCCGCGTACGCCGCGACCCAGAACGTGAACGTGTCCCGCGGCAGCTCGGCCTCGGCGGCGCGGTCCGCGGCGGCGCGCAGCAGCGCCTCGCGGCGCAGCGGGTCGGCCACCGCGACCGCGAGCATGCCCGCCACCGCGGCGCCGGACACGCGGGCGGCCTCGGCCCGGTCGATCGCGGCCTGCGCGTCGCGGGCCGCGCCGGGGGCGCCGCGCCGGGCCCGGGCCATCGCCCCGAACGCGTCCGCCCACGCCGCAATCGACTCGGCGCCCATGTCGGTGGCCTCGGCGGAGAGCGCGGCGAGCCGTTCCTCGTCGAGGCGCCCGTCGCGCACCTCGCAGATCACGCCGATCGAGGTGACCAGCAGGTGCCCCCACCGGTCACCGGCCCGGCGGCACGCGGCCGCGACCGCGTAGGCGTCCACCGCCGTGTACGAGGTACGTCCGAGCGCCCGGGCGCCCAGGGCGAGCCGCGCGACCCAGCCCAGGCCCAGCATCTCGGCCTCGTCCGCGATCCGTTCCAGGGCGGCCGGCGACGCCTTGCTGCGGGCGACCGCGATGCAGGTACGGACGAGCCGCAGCCCGAGCAGCGCCACCGCCGAGTCGCGGGCGTCGATGCCGACCGTACGGGTCTCCCGGGTGATCTCCTCGGGCACCCCGCCCCCGTAGACCGCGCCGACCAGCCGGATCAGTTCCGCCTCGGCCGGGGCGAGTTCGGTCACCCGGCGGGTGTTCTGCACCGCGTTCGGGCCGACGGCCACGCGCAGCCAGCCGGTCCAGTGCAGACCCTGGCGGGGCAGGGTCTCGGCGAGCAGCGACTCGACTTCCGCGAGCTGGCCCCGGGCGGCCCGCAGCCCGGTGTCGCCGCCCGCCGCGGCGTCGGCCGCGAACATCGCCTCGGCCACCCGGAACCGCTCCAGGGCCTCCGGTAGCTGGGCGTTGTTGAGGTGGTGCTCCGCTTCGGCGTACGCCAGCCACGGTTCGTCGGCGCGCTGCGCGGCCGGGACCAGTTCGAGCAGGTCGGCGGCGGGCGGGCGGATCACGGTCGCGCCGTGCTCGGTGAGCAGCAGGTGCAGGGCGGGCCAGTCGCCCGCGCGGGCCAGCGAGCGGGCCGCCTCGGCGGGCGCGTCCTCGTCCAGCAGCACCTCGGCGCTGCGCCGGTGCCATTCGCGCAGGCCGACCGGCCCGAGCTGTTCGGCCAGCAGTTGCGCCAGGTGCGCACGGAACGGCGGCTCGTACCGGTAGCTGTCGCCGTGCGCCGTCATGGGCAGCGCGTACGTGCCGATCAGGCTCTCCACCATCGCGGCGTCGACCGGGGCGCCGGTCAGCCGGGCGCAGCGGTCCGGGGTCAGCACGTCCAGTACGCACGTGCGCACGAGCAGGTCGAGCAGGTCGGCGGGCACGCCGGCCAGCACGGACTCGTCGAAGAACTGGCGGAACGCGGGCCAGCGCTCCAGCGGCGCGGCGGCCGCCCGGGAGCGGTCGGCCATCGGGCGCCCGCGGATGGCGCGGTGGAACATGGCGAGCCCCGCCGGCCACCCGCCGGTACGCCGGGCCAGCAGCGCGGTCTCCTCGGGGGGCAGCGGCTCGCCGTACACCTCGTCGAGCAGGCGTTCCACCTCCCAGCGGCGGAACCGCAGGTCGTCGAGGCCGATCAGGCCGCCGTCGCCGGCGAGCTGGTGGCGCAGCAGGGGTGTGCCCGGGGGGCGGCGGGCGGCAAGCACGATCTGCACGTCGCGGGGCCGGCGCGCCAGCACCTGGGCGACGAGCTGCTCGCCCGGCGTACCGATCAGGTGGTGGATGTCGTCGAGCGTGAGCAGCAGCCCGCCGGGCTCCAGCGCGGCGTCCGCCATGGCCTCGACCACCGCGGTGGCCTCGTCGCGGGCCTCGGCGACCAGCCGCCGGGCGTCGCTCCACGTACGTGCGGCCTCGGCGGGTGGCAGCTCCGGCGCCCCGGGCATCCCCGCCCCGGTGCCGGGCCGGGTACGGCGGGCCGCGAGCACCGCCTCGACGAGCCGTGCCGCGGTGTCGCCGTGGGCCACCTCCATCGCGTCCGCCTGGTACGCCGCGGCGGGCCCGGGGTGCCGACGCGCGTACTGCGCGAGCAGGGTGGTCTTGCCGAAGCCGGCGGGCGCGAGTACCAGCACTGGCCCGGCGGCGGTGGCCGCGTCCAGCTGGTCGAACAGACGCACCCGCGCGAGACCCAGATGTCCCCGTGCTCGGTGATCCACCTGCCGCCGATCCCTTCCGGTCGAGCTCACCCCACCCATCGACGACCGGCGTCGTGACGGGGCCTTATCATGCCGGACGCCTGCCACATCCATGAAGTCCGATGGTCCGAGAAGAATCGCACGGGAAACGGCGCGAGATCTCATTCCGGCGGGCGCGCGACAGCATCGACACCAGATCGTCGCAGAATGCATTCTGCAGCACAATGCGTAGTCGTGTCGTGCCCGACCGTCTCCGTCGCGGAAGGACTCAACCCGGCCGGGGTGGCGCCGATAGGGCGGGCTCGCACGACTGGCCCGGCCAGGCGGCGACCACGCGGATGGACTGCCAGAAGGGCGACAGCTATGCGGCACCGGCTCGACGAATCCTCGCGCCCCACCCAGCAGCAGCGCCGAGTCGGCAAACTGTCTGACCTTCCCCTTGCGGCGAAGTTCTTCATCGCGCTGACGCTGCTCGCGGCCACGGCCATCGGCGTCGCCTGGAGCGGACTGGTCGCGCAGCAGCGGGCCAACGCCGCCGCCCGCGACACGTACCGGCACGCGCTGGTGCCCTCGACCGCGCTGGAATCGCTGCGGGCCTCGGCGCTGCGCAGCTTCCTCGGCCTCACCACGCTGCCGACGGCCAAGGACGCGCAGGCCGTCGCCGCGAAGATCCAGCAGATCCGCGCCGAGGACGCGATCCAGGACAAGGCACTCGCCACGTACCTGGAGCTGGGCATGCTCAGCAACGACCCGCGCACCCAGCAGGTCAAGGACAAGATCACGTCGTTCCGCGCCGAGCGGGACGCGACGCTGCTGCCGGCCGCCGAGGCGGGACAGCCCAAGGTGTACCTGGCCCGGTTCAACGAACTGTGGCCGGGCCTGGCCCAGACCGGCCAGGTCATCACCACCCTGATCAACGACGAGACCGCGCTGGCCGCCCGGCAGGCCGAGGCCGCACAAGCCTCCTACCGGACGAACCGGCTGTTCGTCATCGGCATCCTCGTGGCCGGTCTCGCGCTCGCCTTCGGCGCGGCGTGGGCGGTGATCCGCCAAAGTGTCCGGTCCATCAAGCGCATGGCGGCCATCCTGAACCAGGTCAGCGCGGGCGACCTGACCCAGCAGGTGCACGTCACCTCCGGTGACGAGATCGGCCGGATGGGTCACGCGCTCAACCACGCGACCGACAGCATGCGTTCGACGATCCGCGAGCTGGACTCCTCGGCTGCCGACCTGGCGACCTCCGCCCGGCAGCTCAGCGAGGTGTCCTCGACCATCGCGACCGGTGTGGACCAGGTCGGCAGCGAGGCCGACGCGGTCGCCCGCGCCGCGGGCAGCGTCTCCGACAACGTGTCCGCCCTGGCCACCGCGAGCGAGCAGATGGGCGCCTCGATCCGGGAGATCTCGCTCAACGCCGGCCAGGCCGCGGGCGTGGCCACCCAGGCGGTCACGGTCGCCGAGTCGACCACCGCCGTGGTCGCCCAGCTCGGCGAGTCGTCCGCGAAGATCAGCGACGTGGTCAAGGCCATCACCGCGATCGCCGAGCAGACCAACCTGCTCGCCCTGAACGCCACCATCGAAGCCGCCCGCGCCGGCGAGTCCGGCAAGGGCTTCGCCGTGGTGGCCACCGAGGTCAAGGAGCTGGCCCAGGAAACCGCCCGTTCCACCGAGGACATCGCCGGCCGGGTCGAGGCGATCCAGCGCGACACGAACAAGGCGGTCGAGGCGATCGCCAGCATCACGGCCATCATCGGCCAGATCAGCGACTACCAGACCACGATCGCCTCGGCGGTGGAGGAACAGACCGCCACCAGCCAGGAGATCAACCGCAGCGTCAGCGACGCGGCCGGCGCCTCCGCGGGCATCGCCAGCAACGTGTCGGCGGTCGCCAGCGCCAGCCAGGTGGCCAGCAGCGGTGTCATCCAGACCCACGCCGCGGCCGAACAGGTCGCCCAGATGTCCGACGACCTCAAGACCCTGGTCTCCCGCTTCCGGATCTGAGCGAACCGGCGCCGTTCGCCGCAGCCTTGCTCCCGCCGGTCAGCATCGGAACCCGGCCGGCGGGATGCGATCGCAGAAACATGGATAGATCCGCTCGCCCCGAGCGTCTGTATCTGCGGTCAAGGAACTGGGGCGGGTGAGTGGACGAGAACGAGAGATCGCAGCTGACCGAGTTCGTGGAAAGCCGTACCCCGGCGCTGATGCGGGTCGCGTACCTGCTCACCGGGGACCGGCACGCCGCGGAGGACCTCTTCCAGTCGGCGCTGGCCAGGACCATCGCGAGATGGCCCAGCCTGCGCAACGCCGACCCGGAGGGCTACATCCGTACGGTCATGCACCGCGAACAGGTCAGCTGGTGGCGCCGGCTGCGCCGATATCGGGAAATCCTGCTCAACCCCATCAATGAGGTTGCCGATCCGGATTCGAGTACCGACACGGACATCCGGCTCGCCATGCGCACCGCGTTGCGGCGGCTCCCGCCCACGCAGCGCACCGTGGTCGTCCTGCGCTACTACGAGGACCTCACGGAGACCCAGGTCGCCGAGTTGCTCGGGTGCTCCGTCGGCACCGTACGGAGCCGGACGCACCGGGCAATCGCCCGGCTGCGGAAACTGCTGCCGGACAGCGATCGCCTGGAGGTGCTGCGATGAGCACCGCGTTCGAGGACCTCATCCGCTCCGCTCTGTCCCAACTAGCCGAGGAGGCACCAACAGTGACAGGCCAGCTCGCCCGAGCGGAGCACCGGATGCGCGTACGCCGCCGCATCGCCCTGGCAGTGGGAGCGGCAAGCGCGGTCGGCGCCGTCGTCATCGGCGCACCCATCGCGTTCGCCGCCAGCGGTGGCGCGGGCAAGGGCTCGCACGCCCCCGCGGCCCCGACGGTGTCGCACACCGCGGTGCCGACCCCGTCCTCCGAAGGCCCGGCCCCGAGCCCGTCCACCCCGACGGCCCCGTCGACCGGCGTCCCCACGCCCTACCCGTCCACCCCGACAGACCCGAACACCCCGACCGGCCCGTCCGCCCCGACGGCATCGGCGCCGCCGACCGCAGCGCCGTCCAGCTACCCGGCACCGTGGCCGTCCAGCCCGACGGCCCCGCCGCAAAGCGGCCGCCCGGTGCCGCGCCCGTCGTCCCCGGGCACCCCGCCGGTCACCGCCGCCACCCCGTACCCGAGCACCCCGGCGACCCCCACCGCCGTCCGGTGAGCGGCGCCCCCGGCCCATCCGTGCGGCGGGTGGGCCGGGGCCGGACCGGATGGCACCCGCCCTGCGACCCAGCAGCACCGGAGGCGGAGTGCGCGGCTCAGGTACACTTCGCCGTGCGGCTCGCAGTGCTCTGCCTCGGGCCGCCTTTCGATGTCGACCATCATGCGCTGCGACCCGACTGGTCTGTGTCGCGCAGGACGGCCCTTCCACGTTCGGAGACTTCATGGCGGCCCGCCGCCCGCACAACACACCTACCTCATCAGATGTCACGTTCGCCCAGCTCGGGCTGCCCGCCGCCCTCACCGAGGCGCTCGCCGCGGCCGGGGTGACCACACCATTCCCCATCCAGGCGGCGACCCTGCCCGACAGCCTGGCCGGACGTGACGTACTCGGTCGGGGCCGCACCGGCTCCGGCAAGACCTACGCCTTCGTGCTGCCGGTCCTGGCCCGGCTGGCGGCCAGCAGGTCGCCGCGCCGGCCGGGCCGCCCGCGGGCGCTGATCCTCGCGCCGACCCGTGAGCTGGCCACCCAGATCGCGGCGTCCATGGCCCCGCTGGCCGAGGCGCTGTCGCTGCGCACCCTGACCGTCTTCGGCGGGGTCGGCGCCAACCCGCAGATCGCCGGGCTCCGCCGAGGCGTGGACGTCCTCGTGGCCTGCCCGGGGCGGCTCGCCGACCACGTTCAGGCCGGGCACGCGAACCTCGACGCCGTCGAGATCACCGTGCTCGACGAGGCGGACCACATGGCCGACCTGGGCTTCCTGCCCGTCGTCCGGCGGCTGCTGGAGAAGACCCCCCGTACGGGCCAGCGGCTGCTGTTCTCGGCCACCCTGGATGCGGGCGTCGACGTCCTGGTCCGGCAGTTCCTCTCGAAGCCGGTCACCCACAGCGTCGACTCGGCGCTGTCCCCGGTCGCCGCGATGGCCCATCACGTGCTGCACGTGCGCGACGACGAGCGGTTCAACGTACTCGTCGACCTCGCCGCCGCGCCCGGACGCACGGTCGTCTTCACCCGCACCAAGCGGGGTGCGAAGACGTTGACGCGGCGCCTCGTCGCCGCCGGGGTGCCGGCCGTGGAGCTGCACGGCAACCTCGCCCAGAACGCCCGCAACCGCAACCTGACCGCCTTCTCCGACGGCTCGGCGAACACGCTGGTCGCCACGGACATCGCGGCCCGCGGCATCCACGTCGACGATGTCGGTCTGGTCATCCACGCGGACCCGCCGGTCGAGCACAAGGCGTACCTGCACCGGTCCGGGCGTACCGCGCGCGCCGGGGCCGAGGGCACGGTGGTGACGCTGATGACCGACAGCCAGGTTCCCGAGGTACGCGACCTGATCCGCAAGGCGGGCATCGTGGCGGCGACCACCCGGGTCCGCCCCGGCAGCCCGCAGCTCGCCGAGCTGGCCCCCGGTGAGCGTTCGTTCGTCGCACCGCCGCCCCCGGCCCAGCCCGCCGCCCCGGCGGAGCCTGCACGGCGCGGCCGCCCGGCCCGCAACGCCGCCCGGCGTCCCGCGCAGACCCGTACGGCGACGAGGTCCGGCGCGCCGGCACCGGCGCAGCGGTCGGGATCGGAACGCGGCGAGGCGACCACCACCCAGGCGGCCCCGCCCGCCGCACACCGCACCGGCGCCTCGGCGTTCTCGGCGCGGACCCGGGTCGGAGGCCGTCGCAGCGGTCGCTGAGCGCCCCCGGACCGCAGGCCGTCGCAGCGTCGCTGAGCGCCCCCGAGCCGGGCCGTCGCAGCGGTCGCTGAGCGCCCCCGGCGGGCCGCTCGCCAGTCGCGCGGCGTCGCGGCCCGGGGTCGCTCTCAGCCCCACCGGCGGCGCCTGGCGCGGCAGAACCTAAGCCGGGGTGATGAAACGCTTGCCGGGCCCCGGCGAGAAGTACCGGTTGGTGGCCGGCACCACGAGGAGGATCACGACAGCGATCGCGATCGCGCAGCAGACCGCCTGCGCTGCGAGGAGCACCCACGGCATGGCCGACATCAGGTTCCAGTCGTACCCCGGCCGGCCTTCCGAGGCGGGCACGGACTCCATCCAGGCGCTCAGGAACGTAACGACCATGCCGCCGTGGGTCATCGCGCAGAAGCTCAGCACGCCGGCGAGCGTCACCCGGGCCGAGTTGCTGCCGCGCCCGGCCCGCACCGCGCTGAGCACGATGCCGACGGCGGGCAGCGACCAGCTCAGCACGACGAACACCAGCATCCCGGCGAGCAGGCCGTTCACCCACGGGGCCCAGCCATCCCTGCTGTTGCCCGTCTCGGGCCGCGCGGCCCAGAGATAGACCATCGCGGCCGCGGCCAGCAACCCCGACAGCCCGAGCCCGCCCCAGGTCAGGATCATCGCCATGCGCAGGCTGGCCGGCTTGGGCGGACGCGGCACAGGGATCAGTACGGGCGGCACAAACGGCCGCCCGGCCCACGCGGGGCCGAACCCGGGCGCAACCACCGGGTACGCCGTCCGGTACGGCCCACCCGACGGCCCTGGTACCGGATACGGCCCGGCCGACGAGGCAGGCACCGGATACGGCCCGGCCGACGAGGCAGGCACCGGATACGGCCCGGCCGGCTGGGCAGGCACCGGGTATGACCCGGCCGACTGGGCGGGAACCGCCGACCGGACGTGCGGGCGGCCACTGCTAGCCGACGGGCTCCCCGAATGCGTCATGATCAAGATCGTACGGTCCGGCTCCGCGTCTCCGGCTGAGTAGACGTACTCGGTTCCGCGAGACCGGCGTGCGGTCACATGTACGCGGAATGCGCCGTCGACCTGGCATCACCGGTGTCGGTGATACCAGGTCGGGGTCGCAGGAACCGCTCAGACCGTGAAGTTGGCGATGAGTGTCTTGAGGTGATCCGATTTACGCGACACCGCTTCGGCGGCGGTGTGCGCGTCGCCGGCGCCCGCATTCGCGACCTGGCTGGCATTGGCCACCGCGGCGATGTTGCCGGCGATGTCCTGCGAGGCGACCGCGGCGGCGTTGACCGTACGGTTGATCTCGCTGGCGGTGGCGGTCTGCTCCTCCACGGCCGTGGCGATGCTGGTCTGGTGGGAGCTGATGCCACCGACGATGGAGGTGATCTCGCCGATCGCGTCGACCGCCTTGGTGATGTCGTTCTGGATCGCGGCGATCCGGCTGGCGATGTCGCTGGTGGCCCGGGTCGTCTCCTGGGCCAGGTCCTTGACCTCGCCGGCCACGACGGCGAAGCCCTTGCCGGCGTCCCCGGCCCGGGCGGCCTCGATGGTCGCGTTGAGTGCCAGCAGGTTCGTCTGCTCGGCGATGCTGTTGATGGTCTGGATGACCTCGCTGATGCGGCCCGAGGAGTCGCCCAGTTCGGTCACGATCCGGTTGGTCGAATCGGCCACCTCGGTGGCCCGATCGGCGACCCCGACGGCGTGACTGGCGTTGCGGGAGATCTCGGTGATGGACGAGCCCATCTGTTCGCTGGAGGCGGCCAGTTCGGTGACGTTGGCCGACACGTTGTCCGCGGCGTTCGCCACCACCTCGGCCTGAGAGCTGATGTGGTTCACGCTGGTGGCGATCTGACCTGAGACATCGAACAGTTCCCGCGACGCGTCGGTCAGCTCGGATGCCGAGTCGTCGATCGCCCGGATCAGCTCGCCCATGTTGGCGGTGGCCCGGTTGAGGGCCTCACCCATCCGACCGAGTTCGTCCTGCGCACGTACCTCGACCCGCCCGGTGAGATCGCCGTCGCCGACCCGGGTCAGCGCATCGGCGACCGCGCCCAGCGACCGCTTGATCCGCCGGGTCACCGACCAGGCGACCCAGAGCGCCACGACCAGGCCCCCGGCGAGCACCACGATCAGGAACATCCGGTTGGCCTGATAAGACGCCGTGCTCGCTGCGGACTGTTTGGCCGCGGCTGCGGTCTCGGCTTTGATCAGGCCCTCGAGCGCGACGTTGGCCGTCTGGATCCTCGGGTTGACCTCGGTGTTCCACACGCGGAAGTACTCGTCGGTCTGGTGCGTCCGGGCGAGCGCGGCCATCTTGTCCTGGCGTACCTGACGGTAGAAGGTGACCAGGTCGGCGACGACGGTCAGCCGCGGGTCGTGGGCGAACGTGCTCGTGGCCCGATAGCTGGCGAGCGCCTCGTCCTGCACGGCGTCCTCCGCGGCGGCGACGCCCAGCATCTTGTCCGAGACGGCCGGGTCGGGCGTCAGCGCGCCGAAGCTCATGAAGATCGTCGTGCGCTGGATGGATGACTTCAACCTGGCGATCGCGGTCGCCGGGACCAGCGCGTGCTGGTAGGTCGCATCCGTTGCGCTGTTGGCCCTGGCCTGTGCGACGAGACCACCGCCACCGACCACGACCGCGATGAGGGCCATCATTCCGACCGCGGCGAGGATCCTTGTGCTGACCGAGATCCGGCCGAACAGTCCGGACGAGATCCGGGGTACCGCGCGTCGCCGCTTCGGGGCGACGATGACGTCCTGTTCCATGGGGGGCCTTCCAACATCCGTTGCGGTGAGCGCGACGACAGCAGCGCAGAGTTGTTCCGCGCCGCTGATACACATCGGCTTGCCGACACCGCGGGATGATGAATCGAAGTCCTTCGCCCTGTCGTTTCGGGACCAAAGTCCCCAGGGTCCCCTACTGGCTCTGCCCGGTCAGCGGTGGCACCTGGCCCGCCTGCGTCATCGCCTCGTACTGAGCCACTGCCTCCGGTGTCACGGGCACCGCGCGCACGGCCGTCCCATGCGCCGAGGTCACGATCCCGGCCGGGAGAAACGTGTGCAGGTACTGCAGGCCGATCACGCCGTTCGCGCCGCGCTCCGCGGCCTGCTGAAGCAGCCCGCGCAAGGCTTCCTGATCGGCCGTGACCTGATACCGCACCATCCCGCTATACGTGATGAGTCCGGTGTGCGATCCGATGCCGGAAACGGGACCCAACCCGACCCGTAGCTCATAGCCGGGCAGCGATTCCGTGGTGGCGAGCAGCATTGGCCAGAGGTTACCGGCCGTTCGCCATGGGACCGACCGCGAAGACATCGAGGCCGCACATGCGTGGCTCAGTCAATGACAATGGTTCCGCCGGACGCCGGGTCGCCGTCGCAGGCGAACCCGTACATCCCCGGCTCGGTGAAGGTGATCCGGTAGGTGTTGCCCTGCCGGATCGGGTTCGCGCCCGTGCCCTGCGGCAATTCGTCGTTGGTGGCGACCAGGCGGCATTTCTTTACGCGCTCATTCACCCACGTGACCGTGGAGCCCGCGCCCAGGGTCGCGCTGCCGGGTGTGAATTCGGGCCAGCCGTGGTCGTCGGAGATGCGGATCTGCTGGTCGCGGACGGCGGCGTGACCGTCGGGCAGTCCACCGGAGACGGGGCCACGACTTTGGACCACGATGGCGACGACTGCGACCGCGGTGGCGGTCACAAAGAAGATCGACCAGCTGATGACGAGTGCCGCCGTGGCGAGACCCCAGCCGCCTTCACCGGTACGACGGATGCGTCGCCGGGCCGCATGCCCGACCGGGATGGCCGCCGGCCAGAACATGAGTGCAAGCAGGAAGGCGGCCACGGCCAGCGAGCAGAACCGCTTGGCATGCTCGTAGTAGTCAGGCGCGTTGTAGGCGCGCTCGATGTAGTTGATGTCGTTGCCGGCCTGGTAGACATCGGCGCCCGCGCGGACTTCGCCGTAGTAGTGCACACCGGACGGCGGCGACGTGGGGACGCGGGCCCGGCCGCGGGCAGGACGACTCATTCCGGCCGCCCGCGGTGGACGGTGAGGTCGCCGCCGGCCTGGGCGACGTCCCGGCAATGGCTGACGTTCCCGAACGACACTCCGCCCGGCCGCTCGGCCGGGCCTCGGCTGACGACCTCGCCCGGTTCGGTTTTCGTACGTTGCCGACGGGTGAACACTCGCCGGGTTATCTCGGACACTCCCGCGGTAACGGCGGCGGTGGCCAGAGCGATCAGGTCGAAAGCCATGAGGGCGCTCCTTTCGGGCAGCTTGGGTCGAACCGTCGGGCACCAGACAGTCCGGCAACCGGCAAAAATACGGCCGTTACCGTTTAGGTGACGGTTCAGTCTGATTAGCGACTATTTAGGCTGTGATGCTCGGTCACGTCGACCGTCGTTCCCCGACAGCAGATGACCGGGAACGCCGCTCGGCTCGCGCACCTGCCCGGATCTCGACGATCAGCGCACGGAAGATCCTGGGCCTCGGTACGGACGCGTTCGCGGCCCATGCTGACGATGAGCCGACTTCCGGCCTCGGGTCGCCAAGAGGGGAGGGGGGCGATGACCCGCCCGTTCCCCACGTCGGGGTCGTCCCCGGTTAGGCGACGACCCCCGTCGGGGGCGACGGGGGTCGTCAAAGATTCGGCTCCGGGGGGGTCGAGCCGAATCCGCTCAGTGATCGCGGGGGGCGCAATCACCGAGGGTCTGGGGTCGCGAGGAACGGTCACACGGGAAACGTGAATCCCAGTCGCACCACAAGCATGCCTCAGTCGCGGGCCGCAGTCGAGTACCGAATGTGACTCAGTGCGACGTTACTGGCGCGTTGCCCGTACCACCAGGGCCCATGGTCGGCTGAGTCGAAACGGTTACCGGCGAGTCGGGCGGGTGGACGTACGGCCTGATGCGGCTACACTTTCGGCCCGTGGGCCGCAGCGCCGCGTTTTTCGACCTCGACAAGACCGTCATCGCCAAGTCCAGTGCACTGGCGTTCGGACGGCCGTTCTATCGCGATGGGTTGATCACCCGGCGTGACGTCGTCAAGTCGGCGTACGCCCAGTTCATGTACCGCCTGGGCGGCGCCGACGAGCAGACCATGGCGCGGGTCCGGGACTACTTGGCCGCCCTGTGCAAGGGCTGGTCCGTGGAGCAGGTCCGCCAGATCGTGGCCGAGGCCATGGACGAGCTGATCAACCCGTACGTGTACGCCGAGGCGGCCACGCTGATCGGCGAGCACCAGGCAGCGGGCCGGGACGTGGTGCTGGTTTCGGCTTCCGGCGACGAGATGGTTCGCCCGATCGGCGAGCTGCTCGGGGTGACCGACGTGATCGCGACCCGGATGACCATCGTGGACGGCCGGTACAGCGGCGAGGTCGCGTTCTACGCGGCCGGGCCGAGCAAGGTGCAGGGTATCCGGGAGATGGCCGCCACCCGCGGCTACGACCTGAGCGAGTGCTTCGCGTACTCGGATTCGCACAGCGATCTGCCGCTGCTGGAGGCGGTCGGGCATCCGACCGCGGTGAACCCGGATCGGGCGCTGCGCCGCGTCGCCATGGAGCGGGCCTGGCCGATCCTGGAGTTCCGCCATCCGATTCCGCTGGGCCGGCGTCTGCGGGAGCGTCCCGCGGTCCCCGTGGCGGCCGCGGCGCTCGGGGTGGGCGTCGGCGTGGCGATCGGCCTGGCCCTGTACGGCCGCCACCGCCGTATCCGGGCCGCCGCCGCAGCGGCGGCCTGACCGCCGCATGTGCGGGACTGGACCGCGACGTGCACCGGCTCTGGCACGGCGGGGACCGCGGGTTGGCAGCGGTTGTCGCCGCATTCGCTGCGGCACGCGCGGCCGTCGTCGGCGCGGTCCGCGGCCTGCGCGTCCACCTCGGCCGGCAGCGTGATCCCGACGGCGACCCGCGCAGTGCACGGCTTCAGCTGCAACCCGGGCGGAACCGTTCAGGTGCTGGCGGATCAGGGCAAACCAGCCCCGATGACCTACCTGGATCAGACCGGTAGGGACGCTGGACAAGGCACCGGCCCGGGCCGCCTGCGGGCGACGATGACCGACGTCTGACTGATTCCATGCAGGCAATTTGCAGGCGGAACCCATGGCGATCTAGCGAGCGGCGGCGTAGAAAGAAGAAGCGGGATTGAGACCGGATCCCGTGCACCGCCACCGGGAACCCACGCGCGATCAGCCACGGCAGGCACGTTGCGGCGGCACCTCAGCGGACCGCCGACAACGACCCAGGTGCACGCTTGATAACCCGGCAGCCGGTGCAGCGGCGGCGCCTCATTCGAGGCGCCGTCCTTGCGTATCCGGCCAAATTCTCACGGTCCGTGTCCGACCGAGCCGCTCGGCGCGACGGCCCGCGCGCTACCGGGGCGCCGGGGCGGCCAGCACCGCGTCGGCGATCGTGACCATCTCGTCCGCGCCCGTTCCGACCGCCGCCGCGTAGTGCCGCAGCCAGGATCGGACGCCGTCCGGCGTACCGGTGGCGTAGGCGCCGGAGGCGCCCACGTACTCCGGCTCGCGCCCGAGGTGCCCGACCTCGACGGCGATCAGGCCGCGGGCGTCGAGACCGCGCCCGATCAGGGTCAGCCGGGCGGCGGCCCGGGCCACCACACCGGCCGGTCCGGCGAACGGGCGCAGCGTGAGCAGTTCGGCGTGCACCACCGCGGCGAGCAGTAGCGGCGAGGTCCGGTCGTTGCCCGCGACCAGCCCGGCCAGGGAGTCCAGCCGCTGGGCAAGCCCGGGGGTCTCGACGAGCCGGCCCAGCGCAGCGTCCGGAACGGCACCGCGCGCCGCCAGGACGTGCAGCTTGGCGAGTACCTGGCGGGGAGCGCGCGGCCACAGGTCCACGAGGCCGCTGAGCGCCTCGGCCACCCGCAGCGCGCCCTGCACGACCGGGTCGGTGACCGTGCCGGCGCGCACGGCCTCCACGTCGTACCGGCTGCCCTCCAGGGCCGCGCTGGCGACGGCCGCGCGCAGGCTGATCTCGGCGGCGACCTGGCCGCCGTTGCGGCGCAGGGCGCGATGGCGCAGGGACTGGTCGACGCGTTCGCGGCCGGCGGCGAGCGCGGGCGCGACATCGGCGAGTTCGAGCAGCGGGGCGAGTGGATCGGTGACTGGCACGGGTAAACCGTAGCCGTCGAAACACCGCCGTCGAAAACACACTCGAAACGGGGGGTGCGCGAAGGGGCTTGCAAGTGACAAGATTCGCGCAGTACCGCGCACGCGGTGCCCGGTTGGCGCGCGCACGCTACCGCTTCGCGCGCCACGGCCCGCAACCATCGCCGGGCACCGGCGCCGCAACTAGTGTTTTGCCCAAAGAGACCCTAGGCCACCCCCCGCACGGCAGAGGAGCCGCCCGCAATGAGCGAGACGTTGGAGAATCTGTACTCCGAGACGCGGCAGTTCCCGCCGCCCGCACCGCTCGCCGCCGCCGCCAACGTGACCGCTGACGCGTACGAGCAGGCCGCGGCGGACCGGCTCGACTTCTGGGCCCGGCAGGCGCAGCGCCTCACCTGGGCCGAGCCCTGGACCCAGGTCCTCGACTGGTCCAATCCCCCGTTCGCGAAGTGGTTCACCGGCGGCAAGCTCAACGTCGCGTACAACTGTGTGGACCGGCATGTCGAGGCCGGCCTGGGCGACAAGGTGGCCATCCATTGGGAGGGCGAGCCCGGCGACACCCGCACGATCACGTACGCCGACCTGCTCGCCAGCGTCAGCCAGGCGGCGAACACGCTCACCGAGCTGGGTGTCGCGGCCGGCGACCGGGTGGCGATCTACCTGCCGATGATCCCCGAGGCCGCGGTCGCGATGCTCGCCTGTGCCCGGATCGGGGCCATGCACAGCGTCGTCTTCGGCGGGTTCTCCGTGGACGCGCTGTCCACCCGGATCACGGACGCCGACGCAAAGGTGGTCATCACCGCGGACGGCGGCTACCGCCGCGGCAAGGCGTCCGCCCTCAAGCCGACCGTGGACGAGGCCGTGGCCCGCTGTCCCGGCGTCGAGCACGTGCTGGTGGTCCGCCGCACCGGCCAGGACGTGACGTGGGGCGAGAAGGACCTGTGGTGGCACGAGACCGTCGAGCGGGCCAGTACGCAGCACAAGCCGGAGGCGTTCGACGCCGAGCAGCCGCTGTACATCCTGTACACGTCGGGCACCACGGGTAAGCCGAAGGGCATCCTGCACACCACGGGCGGCTACCTGACCCAGGTGTCGTACACGTTCCATGCCGTGTTCGACCACAAGCCCGACACAGACGTCTTCTGGTGCACCGCGGACGTGGGCTGGGTGACCGGACACTCGTACATCGTCTACGGCCCGCTCTCCAACGGCGCCACCCAGATCATGTACGAGGGCACCCCGGACACCCCGCACAAGGGACGGTTCTGGGAGATCGTCGACAAGCACAAGGCCACCATCCTGTACACCGCGCCGACGCTGATCCGCACGATGATGAAGTGGGGCGACGACATCCCCGCCAAGTACGACCTGTCGTCGCTGCGCCTGCTTGGCAGCGTCGGCGAGCCGATCAACCCCGAGGCGTGGATGTGGTACCGGGCGAACGTGGGCCGGGACCGCTGCCCGATCGTGGACACCTGGTGGCAGACCGAGACCGGCGGCATCATGATCTCGCCGCTGCCCGGTGTGACCGCCACGAAGCCCGGTTCGGCGATGACCCCGGTGCCCGGCATCTCCGCCGACGTGGTGGACGACACGGCTGCCTCCGTACCCAATGGCGGGGGTGGCTTCCTGGTGCTGCGCGATCCGTGGCCGTCGATGCTGCGCACGATCTGGGGTGATGACCAGCGCTTCATCGACACGTACTGGTCCCGGTTCGGGGCGGGCGCGGGGCACGGCGACGAGTGGATCTACTTCGCGGGCGACGGGGCCAAGCGCGACGAGGACGGCGCGCTGTGGCTGCTCGGCCGCGTCGATGACGTCATGCTCGTGTCCGGTCACAACATCTCGACCACGGAGGTGGAGTCCGCGCTGGTGTCGCACCCGTCGGTGGCCGAGGCCGCGGTGGTCGGCGCGACCGATCCGACCACGGGTCAGGCGATCGTCGCGTTCACCATCCCGCGCGGCAACGTCGACGCCGAGGGCGAGGCCGGCGAGCGGTTGATCCAGGATCTGCGCAACCACGTCGCCAAGACGCTGGGCCCGATCGCGAAGCCGCGGCAGATCATGCTGGTGCCCGAGCTGCCCAAGACCCGGTCCGGCAAGATCATGCGGCGGCTGCTGCGGGACGTGGCGGAGCACCGGTCGCTCGGTGACGTCACGACGCTGCAGGACTCCGCGGTGATGGAGCTGATCTCGTCGGGGATGCAGTCGGGCAAGTCCGAGGACTGATCACCGAACGAACGGGCGGCACCCGAGTCTCGGGGCCGCCCGTTCGTCCTTTTTGTTGATCGACAGGCGTGATGGCCGAGATTTCTTTGGTGCCATCGTGTTAACAACGGATAACTTTTCGTTGCTCAAGGCCTCGCAAGATCTTCCATTCAGTGATTCATTTGCATACGTTCTCCGTCAACCCCGGATCCGGGGCCGATCAGCCGGGACTGCTCAGCCGGTTCCGGCGACCGTCAACGGAGGTACGTAGTGCGCAAGGTGGTCGTTGGACTGCTGGGCGCCGCGATGGTCACCAGCGTCGGGGCCATGCTCCCCGCGGTGGCCATGGCAGCCCCGCCCGCGGATCCGAGCAAGGTCGGTGCCGGACATCGGGTGGCCATGGAGGACCTGCCCAACCCGCTCGAAGAGAAGCGGCGCGAACTGCGCGAGGAGGCGGTCAACGGCATCCTGAAGGGAACCGTCAAGACCGAACTGCGCGGGCGCAGCCTGGTGGCCAAGGTCGGCCGGACCAACGGCGCCACCGGCGGGCGGCGGGTCGCCGCGGCGGGCGCGGACCAGTACGTCGAGCTCGGCCGCCAGCGCACCGACAAGATCTTCGTGATCCTGGCCGAGTTCGGCAACGAGCGGCACCCCGACTACCCCGACGTCGACTCCGACCCGAAGACCCCGGGGCCGGCGACGTTCAACGGCCCGCTGCACAACCGGATCGCGCAGCCCGACCGGCGCGTCGACAACTCCACGATCTGGCAAGCCGACTACAACCGTGACCACTACCAGCAGATGTACTTCGGGCAGGGCGCGGGCGTCGAGTCGCTCAAGACGTACTACGAGGCGCAGTCGTCCGGGCGCTACAGCGTCGACGGCGAGGTGTCCGACTGGGTCAAGGTCAAGTACAACGAGGCGCGGTACGGCCGCAACTGCGAGGACCCGAACACCTGCGACACGCAGAACGCGTGGGCGCTGGTCCGCGACGCCGCCAACCAGTGGTACGCCGACCAGAAGGCGGCCGGGCGTACCGACGCGCAGATCAAGGCGAAACTGGCGAGCTACGACCAGTACGACCGGTACGACTACGACCACGACGGCAACTTCGACGAGCCCGACGGCTACATCGACCACTTCCAGATCGTGCACGCCGGCGGCGACGAGTCCGACGGCGACCAGCAGCAGGGCGAGGACGCCATCTGGGCCCACCGCTGGTACGCGTGGCAGAGCGAGAACGTCGCCGGCCCGGCGGGCAATCTGCTCGGCGGCACCCAGATCGGCTCGTCCGGCATCTGGATCGGCGACTACACCATGCAGCCGGAGAACGGCGGCCTGAGCGTGTTCGCCCACGAGTACGGCCACGACCTGGGCCTGCCCGACGACTACGACACCAGCCCGAACCACACCGAGGACAACAACGAGTACTGGACGCTGATGGCGCAGAGCCGCCTCGGCGCGGCGGGCGAGGCCACCGGCACCCGGCCGGGCGACCTCGGCGCGTGGAACAAGCTGCAGCTCGGCTGGCTCGACCACGAGACCGTCACGGCCGGCACGAGCAAGACCGTCGAGCTGGGCCCGCAGGAGTACAACACCGCCAAGCCGCAGGCCGCGGTCGTGGTCCTGCCGAACAAGGTGATCACCCGCAACCACGGCAACCCGTACGCGGGCCAGAAGCAGTTCTTCTCCGGCAACGCCAACAAGCTCGACACGTCGCTGACCCGTACGGTCGACCTCACCGGGGCCCGGACCGCGGAGCTGCGCCTCAAGGGCCGCTACCACATCGAGAAGGGGTACGACTTCCTGTACGTGGAGGCGTCCACGGACGCCGGGAAGTCGTGGACCGCACTCGACGGCACCGTGGGTGGCGCCCCGTTCGCGAAGGACGGCACGACGACCACCCCCGCCATCACGGGTGCCAGCGACAACTGGACCGACATCGTGGTGCCGCTGACCGGGTACGCGGGCAAGAAGCCACTGGTCCGCCTGCACTACAAGACGGACGCCGCGTCGTCCGAGGGTGGCTTCCTCGGTGACAACCTGTCCGTGGCGGTGAACGGCACCGCGGGCACCCCGGACGGCGCCGAGACCGCCCCGACGTGGACGCCCGCCGGATTCAAGGTCGTCGGCGCCACGAGCACGGAGAGCTTCGACAACTTCTACATCGCCGGCTACCGCAGCTACGTGTCGTACGACAAGTACCTGAAGACCGGGCCGTACAACTACGGCTGGCCCAGCAAGCCGCAGTACGCCGAGCACTTCGCGTACCAGCCGGGTCTGCTGATCTCGTACAACGACGCGTCGCAGGAGGACAACAACGTCAACGAGCACCCCGGCCTGGGCCGCAACCTGATCATCGACGCGCACCCGGCCGTGATGTACAACGTGGCGGGCGATCCGTACCCGTCCCGGATCCAGAACTACGATGCCCCATTCGGGCTGGCCGCGGTGGACTCGTTCACGCTGCACGTCGGCGGCCGGTCGTCGGCCGTCCGGGGCCGGACCGCGCAGCCGCTGTTCGACGACACGAAGTCGTACTTCGACGCCTACACCCCGCAGACCGGCGTCAAGCTGCCCGCGGTGGGCGTGAAGATCCAGGTGCTGTCGCAGAGCGGCACCACCATGAAGATCAAGATTTCCTGAGTACGCACCCGCGATAGCGGACGAGAGGGCGGCCCGTTCCGGGCCGCCCTCTTTGCTTTGTAGCAAAACATCCCGATGGCGTTTTCTTGCGCGATGTGCCTGCCAAAAGTGCAAGATCCATCGTTGCTGATCGATATCAAGATCTTCCCTCGATCGATGTATTTGCATACGTTCTGCGTCAGCCCCGCTACCCGGGGTGGACACCGCCGACGGTGCCAACCCACACGTCGGCTCATGTCGACGGAGGTACGTATGCGCAAGGTGGTCGTTGGACTGCTCGGCGCCGTGATGGTCACCAGCGTCGGGGGCATGCTCCCCGCCGCGGCCGTGGCGGCACCGCCCGCGGACCCCGGGCCCGCCCACGCCGGAGCCCGAGCCCTCGCGGACGACCGGCCCAACCCGTTGGAACAGAAGCGCCGCGAGCTGCGCCAACAGGCCGTGAACGGAATCCTGAAGGGAACCGTCAAGACGGAACAGCGCGGCGGCAGCCTGGTCGCCAAGGTGGGCCGGACCCAGGGCGCCGGCCTGAGCACCCAGCGCCCCGGCCGTTCCGGGGCCAGCCAGTACGTCGAACTCAGCCGCCAGCGGACCGACCAGATCTTCGTGATCCTCGCCGAGTTCGGCAACGAGCGGCACCCGGACTACCCCGACGTCGACAGCGACCCCAGCGTCCCCGGCCCGACCACGTTCGACGGTCCGCTGCACAACCACATCACCGAGCCCGACCGCACCCGCGACAACACCACGGTCTGGCAGCCGGACTACGACCGTGACCACTACCAGCAGATGTACTTCGGCCAGGGCGCGGGCGTCGAATCACTCAAGACCTACTACGAGGCGCAGTCCTCCGGGCGCTACAGCGTCCAGGGTGAGGTCTCCAACTGGGTCAAGGTCAAGTACAACGAGGCCCGGTACGGCCGCAACTGCGCCGACCCCAGCCGTTGCGACACCCACAACGCCTGGGCGCTGGTCCGCGACGCCGCCAACCAGTGGTACGCCGACCAGAAGGCCGCAGGCCACTCCGACGCCGAGATCAAGGCCAAGCTGCAGAGCTTCGACCAGTACGACCGGTACGACCACGACGGCGACGGGAACTTCAACGAGCCCGACGGCTACATCGACCACTTCCAGATCGTCCACGCGGGCGGCGACGAGTCCGACGGCGACCCGCAGCAGGGTGAGGACGCGATCTGGGCGCACCGCTGGTATGCGTACTCCAGCTCCGGGATTGCCGGCCCGGCCGGCAACCTGGCCGGTGGCACCCAGATCGGCGATACCGGCATCTGGATCGGCGACTACACCATGCAGCCGGAGAACGGCGGCCTGAGCGTGTTCGCCCACGAGTACGGCCACGACCTGGGCCTGCCCGACGACTACGACACCAGCGGCGGCTCGAACCACAACAACGAGCTCTGGACCCTGATGGCACAGAGCCGGCTCAACGCGGCGGGCGAACCGCTGGGCACCCGCCCGGGCGACCTGGGCGCGTGGAACAAGATGCAGCTCGGCTGGCTCGACTACGAGACCGTCAAGGCCGGCAAGAGCAAGACCATCGAGCTCGGCCCGCAGGAATACAACACCGCCGACGCGCAGGCCGCGGTCGTCGTCCTGCCGGACAAGACGGTCACCCGGAACCTCGGCGCGCCGTACGCCGGCGACAACCAGTACTTCTCCGGCAATGATGACAACCTGGACACGTCGCTCAGCCGTACGGTCGACCTCAGCACCGCCACGTCCGCGTCGCTGAACCTCAAGGCCCGGTACAACATCGAGAAGGACTACGACTACCTCTACGCCGAGGCCTCCACGGACGCCGGCAAGACGTGGACCGTGCTGGACGGCACGATCGGCGCAGTCCCCTTCCCCAAGGACGGCAACGGCCTGCCCGCGCTCACCGGCACCGCCGCGGCCTGGACCGACATGGTCGTACCGTTGACCGCGTACGCCGGGCAGAAGCCGCTGGTACGCCTGCACTACAAGACCGACGGGGGCGTGTCGTCGGGCGGGTTCTTCGCCGACGACATCGCCGTGACGGTCAACGGCACCGCCGGGACACCGGACGGCGCCGAAGGCGTCCCCGCCTGGAACGAGACCGGATTCAGCGTGGTCGGCTCCACCGCCGAGGACACGTTCGACAACTTCTACATCGCCGGCTACCGCAACTACGTCTCGTACGACAAGTACCTGCGGACCGGCCCGTACAACTTCGGCTGGATCTCCACCAAGCCGGACTGGGTGGAGCACTTCGCGTACCAGCCGGGCCTACTGATCTCGTACAACGACACGTCTGTCAAGGACAACAACGTCAACAAGCACCCCGGCCAGGGCCGCAACCTGATCATCGACGCGCACCCCACGGCCATGTACAACCTGGACGGCAACCCGTGGCGGTCACGCGTCCAGATGTACGACGCCCCGTTCGGGCTGACCAAGGCGGACTCGTTCACGCTGCACCTCGACGGCAAGCCCTCGTACATCCGGGGTCAGGCCGGTCAGCCGCTGTTCGACGACACCCAGTCGTACTTCGACCCGGACATCCCGTGGGCGGGCGTCAAGCTGCCCGCCGTCGGCGTGAAGATCCAGGTCCTGTCCCAGCGCGGCCCCACGATGACCATCAAGATCTCCTGAGTACGCGCAACCGCCGGCGCCCGGGGACCGTGGTCCCCGGGCGCCGTCCCGAGCTGGTGGCGATGCTTCTGGACGGGCTCCGTGCCGCAGCCGTCCGCCTTGCCCGGTCTGGGCGGTTTCTGACCGCGGCACCGCCGTGCGCGCACGCAACGCCTAGGCTGTCCGGCATGAGCGCCCAGGTGGACGAGTCGTGCGTCCTGGTGGAGGGTCCGTGGACCCACCGCTTCGTCGGCGCCAACGGCAGCCGGTTCCACGTCGTCGAGGCGGGCACCGGGCCGCTGGTGCTGTTCCTGCACGGGTTCCCCGAATTCTGGTGGGCGTGGCACGACATCATGACCGCGGTCGCCGACGCGGGCTTCCGCGCCGTCGCCATCGACCTGCGCGGCTACGGCGCCAGCGACAAGCCACCCCGCGGGTACGACGGGTACACGATGGCCGCCGACGTCACCGGCCTGATCCGGGCGCTCGGCGAGCGCTCCGCGATGATCGTCGGGGCGGGTGCGGGCGGCATGATCGGGTGGACCGCGGCCGCCTTCCACCCCAAGATGGTCAGCCGCCTCGTCGTGCTGGGCGCCGCCCACCCGCTGCGGCTGCGCGCAGCCCTGTTCGCCGACCCGCGCGGCCAGTTCGCCGCCACCTCTCCCATGCTGCGCTTCCAGGTGCCCCGCTACGAGCACGTGCTCACCCGCGACGACGCCGCCCTGATCGGCGAGCTGATGCAGCGCTGGAGCGGCCCAGCCTGGGCGCAGACAGACGAGTACGCGGCGTACGAGGCGCGGTGCCGGGAGGCGATGCAGATCCCGCAGGCGGCGTTCTGCGCGCTGGAGGCGTACCGGTGGGTGTTCCGGTCGGCGATTCGGCTTCAGGGCTACCGGTTCGTGAAACTCATGCAGCGCCCGCTCATCACACCGACCCTGCAACTGCACGGGGCACTGGACACCGCAACGCTGCCCCGCACCGCGCAGGGCTCGGGCCGCTACGTCATCGCCCCGTACGAGTGGCGCCTCGTCGAGAACGCCGGCCACTTCCTGCACCGGGAGGCGACCGAGGCGGTGACCGGCGAAATTCTCCGCTGGGTCAAGGCGAGCTGATCCCGGACCGGTCCGCAGCCGCCGGCCCCACGCTCAAGGGGCCCGGCCGGCCCGCAGCGGCAGGCCCGACGCTCAAAGGGCTCGGCGTTGGCCGACTCAGGTCCGGTGCTCGAAGAGTTCGGCCTGGCCGACTCAGGCCCCACGCTCGAAGAGTTCGGCCTGGCCGACTCAGGCCCGGTGCTCGAAAATTTCGGTGACCTCGTTGGCCGGGGCCCAGCCCTGGTAGACGCCGAAGTCGAACTCGTCCAGCCCGAGCGCGTGCGCCACCGGCGCGCGGCCGCCCGTGTACTCCAGGCGCAGCCAGGAGTCCGCCTCGGCGAGCACGATGAACGGCTCACCGCGCCACGTGCACGTCGTGCGCACATACGAGAGGTCGTCGCACTCGTCCGGCCCCAGCACACGCAGGTGACGGCCCGGCCGCACCTCGTCGAAACCCGCGCCGGGTTCCGCCGAATAGATGCGCACGTTGTCGCCGTCGGGCGCGGCCTCGTACTCGCGGCCCTGCCAGGTCGCCACATACCCGTCGCGGATCACCGCTGCTCACCGACCTGACGCCAGACCGGCCCGTCGCAGTCGAGCACCGCGACCAGCGCCTGCGTACCGTCCGCGTCGATCCGCCACAGCTGTGCGCCGTGCGGCAGCCGGACGCTGTCCACCTTGAACTCCGCGATCACGTCACGCCCCTCACCGGGTGCGAAGCCGTTGCCGCGGAACGGCGCACGCTCGATCACCCAGCCGTCCATGGCACGGAGGGCCTGCTCGTTCTGCCCGCCGTACGGAATGCGGTACAGGCTCGGCCGGTACGCGGGCCAGCGCAGCACGTACGCCTCCTTGGCGTCCGCCTGATGCGGCGACCCGTCGTGGATCAGCCCCAGTGCCGCGAAGAGTTCGGCCGGAGTGCGCAGGTGCGCCACTTCGCCCGCCCGGTGCACGAAACCGGCCACCCGGTCGTATCCCCGCTCCAGGAAGTAGTCGACCTGGTGCGGCGACACGGTCTTCTGCATGACCGTGGCGTGCTGGGCCGGATCGCTGGCGCGCTGCGGCAGGGGCTCCGGCACCTCCTCCGGCGCAAGCGGCTCGTCGGCCGGGTCGAAGCCCAGCCCCGACTCGACCGCCCAGTTGGCGAGCGCGATGACCTGCGGTCCCGGGTACGTGGCACCGACGGGGCTGCCGGGGTTGACCGCGAACGACCAGGCCGAGTCCGGCCAGTTGCGGATGAGTTCGACGAACCGCACCGAGACCGTACGCGTCGGCTCGGCGTAGTAGTCGGCCAACCGGTCACGGCTGGTGAACACGACCAGGTACGGCTCGCCGCTCAGGTCCTCGGTACGGAACGCGAACCCCGACTCCCCCGGCGCGCTGCCTGGCCGGGAGGTGCCCGCGACCGGTACGAGGACCGTGGCGAGCAGCAGAGTGGACAGGAACGCGTCGGTGCTGCGGCTGCCCGCGGCGATGTAGAGATCCTGTTCGACCGGGTTGGCCGGGATGAAGTCGTCGTCACCGACCGAAGTGTCGTGGTCCTCGACCGCGGGTTCCTGAGACGGCTGGTCGTAAGACGGTAGATCCTGAGACGGCCGGTCGTAAGGCGTCTGGTCCTCAGACGGCCGGTCGTAAGGCGTCTGGTCCTCAGACGGCCGGTCGTAAGACGTCCGGGTGGGGCTGTTCGGCGGCCTGCTGGTGGGTTCCTCGGTCTGGCTTCCGGGCGCGCTGTCCTCAGACGGCCGGTCCAGAGCTAGCCGGCCTGCAGCGGCCTCGCGCCCGGATTGCTGATCATCCGCCGCCCGGTCCGGTGCGGGCTGGTCCTCGGCGTCCCGGTGATCCGCCGCGAGCCGGTTCGCAGGTTCTCCGCCAGCCGCCGCCCGGCCCGCATCCAGGGCGTCTGGAGCGGGCGAGAGTGCCTCGCCGATCGAAACCCGGGACTTCTCCCGATCATCACCGGGCGCGGAGGAGAGATCCGAGCCGGATGCCGGAACATCACCGGCCGGCCGGCTGGCCACGGTCTGCGCGATCCCGCCGCCCGGATGGTCGCCGGACGTCCGCCCGGTCACCGTCGCGGTCCCGCCCGACGGACTTCCGGAAGCGGAGTACCCAGCGGTCGCGGTGCTGCTCGGGTCTCCCAGGCGCGCACCGCCGACCGGCTCCGAACCGCCGCCTGCCGACGGGCCGGCAGACGCGATCTGCTCCGCGGCCGGGCTCCCGGTCTGCTCCGCCGCCGGACGCGCGATCTGTTCCGCTGCTGGGCTCGCGGTCGTCGTCGCTGTGGGCATCAGGGCCGGCGCGCCGGTGTACGGCGACGGATCCCCGGCCGCACCGGGGACACCCCGGGTGTCGCCGGGCTGGCCCGTGCCGGCGACCGCCCCAGGAATGACGGGCGGCACGATCCCGGGTCGCGCTCCGGTCAGAGCACCGGCCTGGCCTGCACCGGGCGGCCGTGATCCGGAGACCTCCGGCCGTGGAACGGCCTGACCGGGCTGGACCGGCGAGGCGGGCCTCGCACCGCCCGGCTCGGCCGGGGTCAACGGCTGGCGGCGCGGCAGCGGGTCTGCCGACCCTGGCGGAACCACGCCGGCAGAGGCCGGTCCAGGCAGAACAGGTCCCGCCGGGATAAGCCCAGCCGAGGCCGGACCGGGCGAAGCAGGCCCAGCCGAAGCTGGTCCAGCCGATGCCGGACCTGCCGAAGCCGGCCCAGGCGGAACCGGGCCGGGCGGAACCGAGCCGGGCGGAACCGAGCCGGCCGAGACCGGGCCGGAGCCATGACCGGCGGAGATCGCCGGCTGAGATGCGCCGGTCGTCAGGTCACCGGCGGGCTGGCCGGTGGAGAGATGCGTGGGCACGGGCGGCGTCTGGGCCATCGGCGTGCGGGTGGGCAGCGGTGCGTGCGGGTCTTGCAGCGGAGGCAGCTCAGGGCGGGTGTACTGGGCCTCGGACGGCACGGAAGGAAGGCTGTATGCAGCGGGCGTGCTCGACGACGGGTCGACACCCGTGGCCGCCTGACCGCCCGGGACCCGGGACGGCAGGCCGCTCGGCAGGACCGTGCCCGGCACTCGGATGGGCATGCCGCCGGCGCCGGGGATCTCCGGATCCGCCGGGAACCCCGCGCCAGGTGCCGACTCGGTCTCCGCGCGATACGGCGCGACCCCACCGCCAGGCCCGCCGAAGCCGCCAGGCTCGCTCGAGCCGAGCGGACCACCCTGGCCGGGTGTGTTGACCGCTGCAGCAGCCGCGGGCATGTCGAGCTGCTGCTGGCCCGGACGGGTCGCCTCGCGCACCGGGCCGCGCGTCGGAAGCCGCAGGTCACCACGGGCGAGCTGAGCGACGAACCAGGCGGGTAGGTACCCCTCGATCGGGAGGCCCGGGTTGACCGCAAGCCACCACTCGAGGTTCGGCCAGGTGTTGGCCAGCTCCAGGTATGGCACACGGCGGGCCGAGCCGGTGTAGTCGGCCAGACACGCCTGCATGGCAGACGTGGACGTGAAGGCCAGGACATGGGTGCGCCCACCGGTGCTCCACGTCCCCCAGCCCAGCGGTGCGAGACCGGCCAGCGCGTCGGCCGAGACCGGGAGCAGGAGGTCGACACCGGCGAGAATGCGGAAGTAGGACTCCTGGTCATCGGTGCGCAGCGCATCGCGCATCGCCATCTCGGCGTCCGTCGCCGGTTGCCACTCGGACACGTCCACCTCTCCCTTCGCGGCGAACGCGGGCCATCTCAACGCGTACAACCTACAAGGTCAGGGCGCGATCACAATGGGCGGCCGTACGGAGACAACCAACTCGGGTGTAACCCGGCACGAACGTTGTTCCTGGCACGAAAGTGAATCGCCGATTCACGTCGCACACGGGAGCGCCGTGACGACGCTACGTGAGCAAGCCGCCAAGCGCCAGGCCCGCCCGCCCGGCACCGGCCGGGCCGCCTATTGGAAGCGATGCTGCGCCCTGCGCTCCGTGTCCTGATAGTCGGCGGCCGACTCGTCGACCGCTACCTTGATCTCCCGCAGGATGTTCTGCAGGTCCCGCGACGCCCGCTGCCATCGGTGCTGCCGATCCGCGTACGCGGACTGGGCCGCGCCGCTCCAGGTGGCGACCAGTGGCCGAGCGTCGCTTTCAAGCTGCGTCAGCTGCGACTGAAGCTCGTTGAGCGCCTTCTGGATGTCGGCGCTCGCCTGCTGCAGGGCGCCGAAGTTGACCAGGAGCAAGCCGTTGTCCATCGAAACCTGTCCTCCCGTGCGATCTCAGAGGGGCAGCGTGTAGCTGCCGCCGGACTTGGCCACGCGGGCGGCGGCCTGGCTGTCGGACGCGTCGTAGCTGACTCCGGAGGTACGGATCGCCTCCGCCGTCTCCAGCAGGGCCCTGTTGAGGTTGCTGAGGTCTCGTGCGTACTGGCCCCTGACCTCCTCGAACTTCTGGGCACCCAGGCCCTTCCAGGCGCCACCAAGAACGGACAACTCGGACATCAAGACGTGCAACATGGACTGCAATCCGCTGTTGACGGTCTCGAACTTCGCGGCGGTCGTCGCCATCACCGCGGACTCTGCCTGCGTCTGGGACACCCCGGACGTCACCCCGCTCCCTCGCCTCGGTTGCCGCGGCACCGCTCCAGAGTGGACAGGTCGTTTCGAGGCGACCGTCGGTGCCCGAATCGGAGCTCTCAGGCTAGCCCGTTCCCGCCCTTGCGTGGGGACGAACGCGAGCAGCCGCCGCATGTCTGAGGCCATGACCGTAACGGGTTTACGGGTCCGTCGACAGTGGAGCCGGGCCGCGTTGTGGACAACCCGCGTCTCCCGCGACCCGCTGTCCACAGCCCCCTGCGCACATGCCCGAGGAGCCCTACGATTGGCCGCGCGGGAACTGCAGGGGCCGGTGACCTCCTGCACGGCATCAGCCCACATGTCGGCGAGGGGAGGCGGCGGTGACCACGCTGGCGGACAGGCACCTTCCGTCCGAGACCGGGGTGCCCGATCCTTCGCTCCAACGCCAGTCCCGGCCAGGCCGCGGCCTTCTCTTCGGGGTCCGGCCCGGTCAGCTCGTCGGCACCCAGCTCGCCGCGGTCGCTGCACTGATCGGCGCGGCGCACGGCCCGTTCGCCTTGGCGGCCGGCGTGGCGCTTGCGCTGTTTCTCCTGGCCGCGAGCTGGCTGCGCATGCGCGGCCGATGGGCGTTCGAGTGGCTGGCCGTCGCGCTGCGGTTCGCCGGGCGCTGCCACGCCGTACCAGTCGACGCCGCGCCGACCGCCCTACTGGAGTTCGTGGCGCCCGGGACCCACGTCGAGCACATGGACCTGGTCGGCGATCCGGCGGCACTGCTCGTCGATGCCCACGGGTTGACGGCGGTGCTGGAGCTCGGCGACCCGGGCGGCCTGCTCGCGGAGGACTTCCCGTTGCTGCCGGCGCCGGGCAGCCTGCTGCCGCCCTCGGGCGCGGAGCATCCGCCCTGCCGCATCCAGCTCGTGCTCACCGGCGTTCCGGCGCCGACGATGCGGGCGGGCAGCGGCACCGCGGCGAATTCGTATCGTCAGCTCACCGAAGGGCGCCTGCTCGGGCACAGCCGTGCGCTGCTCGCCGTCCGGGTGCTGCACGCCGACGGCTGGTCCCCCACCGACCTGCGGCAGGCGTTGTCCGGGCTGGTGCGCAAGCTGCCGAAACGGCTCAGCCCGGTGCCGGTCCGCCCACTCGGCGCGGCGGCCGCCATCCGCACTGTCGCCGAGCTGGCCCACGACGACGGCGCCGGGTCCGCCCAGGAGAGCTGGTCAGGTCTGCAGATCGGCGGGCTGAGCCAGGCCACGTTCCGGGTGCACACGTGGCCCGAGGCGAGTCACGACACCGCGCCACGGCTCGTGGCGCGGCTGCTCGCCCTGCCCACGACAGCCACGACTGTGGCGTTGGGTGCCGGGCCCCGCGGCCCCCTCGACGGTGCGGCCACGATCGATCTGACCATCCGCCTGGCCGCCGCGGATCAGGCGTCTCTGGGCGTCGCGGCCCAGGCGCTGCGTGCCGCGCTCACCGCGGAGGGGGCGGATGCCGGCCGGCTCGACGGCGAGCACCTCGACGGCCTGGCCGCAACCCTGCCACTCGGCGGTGCCAGCAACGGCCCGAGCGCGACACTGCCGCTCAGCGGCGCCGTAAACGGCCGGGGTGCAACCCTGCCACTCGGGGGCGCCAGAAACAGCCCGCGCGCGACACTGCCGCTCGGCGGCGCCGCAAACGGCCGGGGTGCAACCCTGCCACTCGGCACCGCCGGAACCGGCCAGGCCGCAAACCTGTCGGTCGGCAGCGCCGGAACCGGCAGCGGCGACGCCGTCGTGACCAGCCGGCCCACGGGAGTCGGGCATCCGGCCACGCTCGCGGACGGCCTGGAGCTCACGGTCGCCGTCGCAGGCCTGATGCTGGGCACGAACCGGTACGGCGACCCGGTGGTGGCCCGATTGTTCCGGCCCGAGCAGACCCGGGTCCTCCTGGTCGGGGGCGTGCGCTGCGCACAACTCGTGGTGCTGCGGGCCATGGCGTTGGGCGCGCGGGTGATCGTGCAGACCGCCCGGCCGCAGTCCTGGGAGCCGTTCGTCCGGGGTGCCGCGGTGCCCGGCGAGTCGATCGCGCTCATTCCGCCCGGTCGCGCCGCCGAGGTCCCGCCCGGATCGGCACTACATCCCCTGCTCGTGGTCGTCGATGTCGGCCCGGTCGGGGCAGACTCCCGCCCGGGCGCCGGGTTCCAGGCCACCCTGGTCGTCCGCGACGAGGTCGGCCCGGCCGACGTGGACGTGGCGACCCGCGCCGACCTGCTCGTCCTGCAACCGCTGCGGCCGGATGAGGCGGCCGTCCTCGGGCCCGCGCTCGGGTTGGGTGAGACCGCGCCACTGCTGACGCGCATCCGCGCCGACATGGTGGGCATCATCAACCGGCGGGCGGTGCGCTGGGTGGCAGTCGCACAGACGCCGATCGAGGCTCAGCTGATCGGCCCTCCCGACCGGGGCTGATCCGCGGGCTTCCGGCAACGATCTGCGCAAGATCGCGGGGGTGTCATAGCTGGCAGTGGCGCGCCCATGGCACCATCCGGTCCCATGGGCATCATCATCCGGTTGGTGATCACCGCGGTTTCGCTGTGGATAGCCACCATCTTCATCGACGGCATCCGGTTGACCACGGATTCCCTGCCATCGAAGATCGTCACGTTGCTCGCGGTCGCCGCGATCTTCGGCCTCATCAACGCGATCCTGCGGCCGATCATCAAGCTGCTCGGCTGCGGCCTCTACGTGCTGACCCTCGGCCTGATCGCGTTCGTCGTCAACGGGGCACTGTTCCTGTTGACGAGCTGGATCGCGGGCCAGCTCAACCTGCCGTTCCACGTCGACACCTTCTGGCCCGCCGCCGTCCTCGGCGCGGTGGTGGTCGGTGTCGTGAGCTGGCTGCTCAACATGCTGGTCCCCGACGGCGACGACTGACGCGTCACCCGTGCTGACCCGGTGCCGCGACGGCTACCTGCTCACCGACGATCCCGATCGCCTCGACCTCCCGCTGGTCCACCGATGGCTGTCCACGGATGCCTACTGGGCCATGGGCCGGACGTACGAGCAGATGACCACGGCGGTCGCCGGCTCCTGGGCGCTCGGCATCTACGCGGGCGAGCCCGGATCACGGACCGCCCGAGACGCGAGCACGCCCGGATCACGGACCGCCCGAGACGCGAGCACGCCCGGATCACGGACCGCCCGAGACGCGAGCACGCCCGGATCACGGACCGCCCGAGACGCGAGCACGCCCGGATCACGGACCGCCGGGGACGCCAGCGGATCAGCGGTTCCTCTGGCAGATGAAGGCCCGGGCGGGCAGGTTGCCTTCGCACGGGTGGTGACCGACGGCGCGGTGTTCGCGTACCTCTGTGACGTTTACGTCGATCCGGCGCATCGGGGCGTCGGCCTCGGCCGCTGGATGGTGGGCGCCGTGCGCGACGACCTCCTCGAGCGCGGCATCCGGCGGTTCCTGCTAGCCACCAGGGACGCACACGGCGTGTACGCCCCGCTCGGCTTCACCCCGGTCGATGCCGCCCGCTGGATGGAGTGCGATCTGCGACACACCGACGTCCTGCCGCGATGACCGTCTCGCGCGGCCGCCCGTGAGCTGCAGCATATGCAAGGACCGCTCCCCTTAGCGCAGCTTACTGTTGGCGAATGACCGATGAGCGCCGTGGATACGCGTACGGGCTGACCGCGTACGTCATCTGGGGTTTCTTCCCGATCTACTTCAAACTCCTGCGGCCCTCGGCCCCGCTGGAGATCCTGGCGCACCGGGTGATCTGGTCCGTGCTCTTCGTCGGCCTGGTGCTCGTCGGCATGCGCAACTGGCGCTTCCTCGACCGCCTCGTCCGCGACCGGCGGCGTCTCGCCGGGGTGGCCCTGGCGGCGGTGTTCATCGGCCTGAACTGGGCGACCTACATCTACGGCGTCAACTCGTCGCGGGTGGTCGAGACGGCCCTCGGCTACTTCATCACGCCGCTGGTGGTCGTCCTGCTGGGCGTGACCGTGCAGCGGGAACGGCTGCGCGGGTGGCAGTGGGCGGCGGTCGGGGTCGGCGCGCTCGCGGTGGCGGTGCTGACGGTCGACTACGGCCGGCTGCCGTACATCGCGCTGGCGCTGGCGGCGACGTTCGGCTCGTACAGTCTGATCAAGAAGCGGTTGTCGCTGCCGCCCGCGGAGGGCCTGTTCGTCGAGTCCGCGGTCCTGGCGCTGCCCGCTCTGGCCTACCTGGGCTGGCTGAGCTCGACAGGCCACGCCACGTTCGGCCACGTCTCGGCGGCGCACACCGCGCTCACGGTCCTGTCCGGCGTGGCCACGGCCGTGCCGCTGCTGCTGTTCGCGGCGTCGGCGAACCGGGTCCCGCTGGTCGGCATGGGCATGATGCAGTACGTGGCGCCCATCCTGCAGCTCGCGTGCGGGGTCCTGATCTACCACGAGCCGATGCCGGCCGCGCGGCTGGCGGGCTTCGGGCTGGTCTGGGTCGCGCTGGTCATTTTCACGGTTGACGGCATCCGCCGGGCCCGCGCATCGAGCCGCCTGGCGGCCTCACACCCGGAAGCAGCCGCCGCAGCAGCAACCTCCCCGGCCTGACGACTGGGCAAACCGACGAACCAAGAACGGCCGACGAACCAAGCACGGCCGACGAACCAAGAACGGCCGACGAACCAAGCACGGCCGACGGACCAGGCAAGACGACGGGTCGAGCAGGGTGGCGGCCGAGCCGGTAGCCGCCACCACCGAACCGGCCGCCGCCCTACCGCCTCGCTGACGGACCCGCGTGGGGCCTGTCAGGGGACGTCGTAGGCGAGCAGCGCCCTGCCATCACCGCGCACCAGCTCCAGGCGCGACAAGGCGCCTTCGGCGAAGTGCGTCACGGCCGGGATGATGAACTCCTTGCCGGGCGAGGCGGTCCAGGAGCCGATCTGTTCCTGCTGGTCGTCGGGCCCGTACGCCAAGAGCCGGATCGTGTACGGCTTCAGGTCGGGGCTCTTGCGGCTGTAGAAGCAGACCAGGTTGACCTTCGTGCCCCCGGCCGTCCCGGACAGGTTCACCTGTGCCGACACCGGCAGCTCGGCCGCCAGCGGTGTCATGGCCACGAGGGGTCCGGGCGGTTTCCCGTCGTTGCGGCCGGTCCCGTCCATCCAGAACACCAGCCCCGCGCCGACGACAAGCGCCAGGCATGCGGCGGCCGCGAACGTGCCGAGCACCCGCGCACGCAACCGCTTACGCTCCCGGCGTCGGGTCGTCTGGGCTGCCTGGACCAGTTCGGGAGTGCGGTTGCGCGCCGGGCGGGCCGGCGGCAGGTCCGGCTGCAGCAGCCGCTCCAGGTCCGCCGGGTCGAGCCGGCCCAGCAGCCCGGGCAGCACCGCGATGTCCGCGACGGCTTCCCGGCAGAACGAGCAGGTGGCCAGGTGCCGCTCGTACGCGGCCCGCTCGGCCGGGGAGAGGGCACCCAGGACGTACGCGCCGTCGTCGTGCTCGTGGTCGCACCTCATCCCGTCACCCCCATCTCGTCCAGCGCCATCCGTAGCGAGCGCAGCGCGTAGTGCGTGCGCGACTTCACCGTGCCCGGCGGGACTCCCAGCCGGGCGGCCGTCTCCGCGATCGACCGGCCCCCGTAGAAGCACTCCACCAGGACTTCCCGGTGTTGCGCTGACAGCCTCGCCATCGCTTCTGCGACCGTCCATGCCTCAACCGCCCGGTCGGCCTCGTCGGCACTGGGCGGTGGCTCCGGAATCATGTCGGTGATCACCTCGCCCACCCGCACCGACCGGCGCCGCCAGGCGTCAATCGCCAGGTTGCGCGCGGTGGTGAACAGCCATGACCGCACCGCACCCCGCTCCGGGTCCAGCGCCTCGGGATAGCGCCAGGCCCGCAGCAGCGTTTCCTGTACCAGGTCTTCCGCCCGTTGCCGGTCACCGCCGGACAGTCGGACGGCATGCGCGAACAGCGCATCCCCGTGTTCGTCCTGCAGAACGCGGAGCAGCTCGGCATCCTGATCCATCACGCCTGCCGCCCTCCCCTCGCGTCCCAACCTTTCTTACGGCCGAGGGGGTGGTGCCGGTTCAACAGAGTCTTAGGCCCGCACGTCAGGCCGTCGCCGCGTCCCCTGCCGAGAGGGCGTCGGCGACGCTACGGGCGGCGGTCGCCAGCTTGGCGCGGATCACCCGCGCGGACGTCAGCATCTCCGCCGCGGGCAGCGCGCAGGCCAGGACGAGCCGGCGTTCCATGTCGCGGTCCGCGATCACGACCACCGCGCCGCATGCCACGCCCTGCCGGAACTGGCCCATCTCCAGCTGCATGCCGCGCCGCTCCCCCGCGGCGAGGTCCGCCTCCAGCGCCTCGGGGGTGGTGAGCGTCGCCGGGGTGAACGGTCGCATGCCGTAGTCGCGCAGGTACCGGGCGCGCTGGTCGGGGGTGAGCGTGGCCAGCAGCGCCTTGCCCAGAGCGGTGGCGTGCCCGGCGTCGTCGAACCCGGGGGCCACATCGTCGAGGAACGGCGAGCGGGGCCCGTCGGCGGACGCGGTGATCGCGATCCGGCCGCCCACGAACCGGCCGAGGTAGTGGCTGTATCCGGTGTCGACCGCCGCGCGTCGCAACGCCTCACCGACCGCGGGCGGCCCGCGGAACGCGGAGACCAGCTCCCGGTACCGGTCGGCGATCTCCAGGCCCACGATGTACGTGCCGTCCTCACGACGGATCACATAGCCCTCGTACGCCAGAGTGCGCACAAGGTGGTACGTGGTCGCGACGGTGAGCTCGCACCGCCGCGCGATCTGCTTCACGGTGAGTCCGCGCGGGGCCCGACCGACCGATTCCAGTACGCGCAACGCGCGTGACACGCTCCGGATGAGGTCCGAGGGCTCCGCCAGGGGGTCGCGCACAGCCACCTCCGACGCCGGGGACTTACACCATATGAAGAATCGTGCGCGGACGGAATGCCTGAGAGCCGTGCAGAAATGCCGATCTGCACCCGGGTGCCGTCCATCGGCGTTCATCTATCGATGGTTGCCCTGTTCAGGGCGCAGCGCGGCACCCGTCCGGTGCCGCGAAGATTTCCCGGCGCCCGTCACCAATGTGGACGGAGCCGCAGGGAACGTCAGCTCGTACGGTCCGCGATGAAGTCGCACAGCGACTCCATCGCCCGTCGCGCCGGCCCGGCCGGCAGCGGGGTGAGCTGGGCGCGCGCCTCCTCGGCGCACGTCCGGACGGTCTCGCGGGCCCGCTTCAGCGCCACCGACTCGCGCAGCAGGCCGAGCGCCTCGGCGTGCAGGGCGTCGTCCGTGATCGGGCCGGCGGCGAGCAGCTCGCGCAGGCGCACGGCCGAGGCGTCCGTGTCGTCGCTCTCCAGCGCGTACAGCACCGGGAGCGTCGGGACGCCCTCACGCAGATCCGTGCCAGGGGTCTTGCCGGACTGCACCGACTCGGACGAGATGTCGAGCAGGTCGTCGGAGAGCTGGAACGCGATCCCGATCGTCTCGCCGTACCCGGCCAGGGCGTTCACGTGCTCCGGGGTGGCCGCGGAGAACAGCCCGCCGAAGCGGGCCGAGGTGGCGATCAGCGAGGCCGTCTTCTCCGCAATGACGTGCAGGTGGTGGGCGATCGGGTCGGTGCCGCGCGGGCCCACGGTCTCGGCGATCTGGCCGTGCACCAGCCGCGCGAACGTCTGCGCCTGCAGGTGCACCGCCTCGGGCCCCAGGGAGGCCGCAATGTCGGCGGCCCGGGCGAACAGATAGTCGCCGACCAGGATGGCCACGGAGTTGCCCCAGCGGGCGTTCGCGCTCGGTGCGCCCCGCCGCACGTCGGCCTCGTCCATCACGTCGTCGTGGTACAGCGTCGCCAGGTGAGTGAGCTCCACCACCAGCGCCGCCGGCACCAGGTCGGGGGACGAGAAATCCCCGAACTGCGCCCCCAGCGCCACGATCAGCGGCCGGAAACGCTTGCCCCCGGCATCCATGAGGTGCCGCGCAGCCTCGGCCACCAGCGGGTCGGCGCTGGCCACGTTCTGCCGCAGCGCGTCCTCCACAGCGCTCAGCATCGCGGACACCGACGCGTCGATCGCGGGGTCGATGTCGAGGCCGAGCGAGTTCAGCACACTCTCACCGGTGCTCACCACGCTTTCACGATGCCATATGCCTCGGCGGCATCCGGCCCAGGGGTACAACACACAAGATCATTTCAGCGTACGCCGAAAGAATTGTCCTTTTCGCCCGGCTGGATTTGCGGACCGCCGCACGTGGAGTGTCCGCGCAAGGACCCCATCGGGTGGAAATGCCACACCGCCCGTGGCGCCCGACGAGGCACCACGGGCGGTGGAGGTCAGCGGACGAAGTCGGCCGCCTTGTCGCTCAGGTCGAGCAGGGGCGCCGGGATCACACCGAGCGCCAGCGTCGCGATCACCCCAATGGTCAGCGCCGCCGAGGTCAGGAACCCCGGGATCGACACCGCCGGGGTGCTGTCGCCCGGCTCGGACAGCCACATCATGACGACGACCCGCAAGTACGGGAACGCGATCAGCATGCTGGTGATCACGCCGAAGATGACCAGCCACGTCTGGCCACCCTGGACCGCCGCTCCGAACACGGCGAACTTGCTCGTGAAACCGCTGGTCAGCGGGATACCGGCGAAGGCCAGCAGGATGAACGTGAAGACCCCGGCGAACACCGGCGACCGCCGGCCCAGCCCGGCCCACCGGGACAAATGAGTAGCCTCGCCGTCGGCGTCGCGGACCAGCGTGACGATGGCGAACGCGGCCAGCACCGAGAACCCGTACGCGACCAGGTAGAACATCGTGCTGGACACGCCGGCCTGGTTGAGCGCGAGTACCCCGACGAGCAGATAGCCGGCATTGGCGATCGACGAGTACGCGAGCAGCCGCTTGATGTCCGTCTGGGTGACCGCGAGGATCGCACCCACCAGCATGGTCAGCACCGCGATCGTGCCCAGGACCGGCTGGAAGTCCCAGCGGACCCCCTCGAACCCGGCGTACAGCACGCGCAGCAGGCCACCGAACGCGGCGACCTTGGTGCACGCGGCCATGAGCGCGGTGATCGGCGTCGGCGCACCCTGGTACACGTCCGGAGTCCACACGTGGAACGGCGCCAGCGCGGCCTTGAACAGCAGGCCGATCGCGAGCAGCGCGAGCCCGGCGTACAGCAGCACCTGGCTGCGGGACGGGTTCGCGACCGCGTCGTGGATCTGCTCGAACCGCACCCCGCCCGCGTACCCGTAGATCAGCGCCACACCGAACAGGAAGAACGCGGAGGCGTACGAGCCGAGCAGGAAGTACTTCATGGCCGCTTCCTGGCTCAGCAGGCGGCGGCGCCGCGCCAGCGCACACAGCAGGTACAGCGGCAGCGAGAAGACCTCCAGCGCGACGAACATCGTCAGCAGGTCGTTCGCCGACACGAACATCAGCATGCCGCCGAGCGCGAACAGCGTCAGCGGATACACCTCCGTGCCACCCGGTGCCCCGCTGGCCTGTTGCAGGTCCTTCTGCGAGCCCACCGTGATCGCGGCCTGCGCGACGAACGGGCCGCCGGGCTCGACCGTACGCTCGCCGATGAGCAGCAGCGACACCGCGCCGAGCACGATGATCGCGCCCTGCAGGAACAGGGTCGGGCCGTCCACCGCGACCGCCTTGCCGATCGTGACGAGGCGGGTGCCCCGCTCGACCACCACCATGACGAACGCGGCCACGCACGCGAGCAGCGCCAGCGAGAGCTGCACCCCGTGCCGGGCGCGCCGGGGCAGCACCCCCTCCAGCAGAACCCCCACGCACGCCACCCCGAACAGGATCAGCATCGGCGCGAGCGCCGCATAACTGATCGGGGGCAGTTGCAGTTTCTCCATGGCTACGGCCCCACCTTTCCGTTCGCGACCGCCGTGGGAGCCGGATCGGTCGTACCGACGTCCTGCATGGTCGCCTGGATCGCCGGGTTGATCACATCAGTGACCGGCTTCGGGTAGAAGCCGAGCAGAAGCAGGAGCAGCACCAGCGGCGCGACGACCAGCTTCTCCCGCAGCGTGATGTCACGCTGCATCGCGGGAACTTCGGTCAGCGCCGGGTTCAGGTCACCCTGCGTGGTGCGCTGGATCATCCACAGCACGTACGCGGCGGCCAGGATGATGCCGGCCGTCGCGATCACTGCGTACGCCTTGTGGACCGTGAACGTGCCGATCAGCACCAGGAACTCGCTGACGAACGGCGCGGTGCCGGGCAGCGCCAGCGAGGCCAGACCGGCGAAGAACATGATCCCGGCGAGCACCGGCAGCAGCTTGCCCGCCCCGCCGAAGTCGCTGACCAGCGCCGACCCGCGCCGGGCGATGAACATCCCGGCGACCAGGAACAGCAGGCCGGTGGCGAGGCCGTGGTTCACCATGTACAGCACCGAGCCGGTGCCGCCCTGCGTGGTGAACGCGAAGATGCCGATTCCGATGAAGCCGAAGTGCGCGATCGAGGTGTACGACACGAGCCGCTTCAGGTCGTTCTGGCCGACCGCGAGCAGCGCCGCATAGATGATGCCGATGACCGCCAGCACCAGCGCCGCCGGCGCGAACCAGCGCGACGCCTCCGGGAACAGCGGCAGGCAGTACCGCAGGATCCCGAACGTGCCGACCTTGTCCATCACGCCGACCAGCAGGGCCGCCGCGCCGACCGGGGCGGCGCCACCGGCGTCCGGCAGCCAGGTGTGGAACGGGAAGAACGGCGCCTTGATCGCGAACGCGACGAAGAACCCGAGGAAGAGCCACCTGGCGGTGTTGGTGTCCAGCCCCGACGCCGCGTCCATCAGCTTCACGAAGTCGAACGTGTGCCCGCCAAGCACCCACAGCCCGATCACCGCGGCCAGCATGAACAGGCCGCCGACCAGCGAGTACAGGAAGAACTTCACCGCGGCGTACTGGCGGCGGGCGCCGCCGAACGAGCCGATGATGAAATACATCGGGATCAGCATGACCTCGAAGAACACGTAGAACAGGAAGACGTCCGCGGCGGCGAACACGCCGATCATGGTGAACTCGAACGCCAGCAGCAGCGCGAAGTACACCGACGCGGAGCGTTCCGTCTCGTCGACGTCGTGCCACGACGCCAGGATGACGATCGGCACGAGCACCGCGATCAGCATGAGCATGACCAGCGCGATGCCGTCCGCGGCGAACGTGAACCGGGCGTCCCAGGTCGGGATCCACGGGTGCGACTCGTGGAACTGGAACCGGGCGCCGCCGACCTGGAAGTCCACGTACATGACGATGCTGAGCGCGAGCACCGCGAGCGACCAGCCCAGCGCCACGGTCTTGGCCAGCTTGGCGTTGCTGCGCGGGATGCACGCCACCACCACCGCGCCCACCAGCGGGGCCAGCGTCAGGACGCCCAGGTACGGGAATCCGGAGTCCGTCACGAGAACCACCCCAGCTGGATGACGAGGAATGCACCGACGACCACGACGGCCCCGGTGAGCATGGACAGGGCGTACGAACGCACGAAGCCGGTCTGCAGCCGGCGCAACCGGCCGGAGCCCCCGCCGACGCTCGCCGCGATGCCGTTGACCACCCCGTCGACGCCCTTGTTGTCGAAGAAGACCAGGGCCCGGGTGAGGAAGATGCCCGGCTTCTCGAAGACCGCCTCGTTGAAGGCGTCCGTGTACAGGTTCCGCCGGGCCGCGGTGACCACCACGCCCGCGGGCTGCTCCTGCTCGGCGGTGCCGTTGCGGAACAGCAGGTACGCGATGCCCGCGCCCACCACGGTCAGGCCCAGCGACAATGCGGTGATCAACCCGTGCGGGATGACCGGCTCCGCCGCGTGCGGCTCCGGGCCGAACACCGGCTCCAGCCAGTCCGGGATGGACGTGGCCAGCAGCCCGCCCGCGCCGATCGAGCCGAGCGCCAGCAGCATCAGCGGCACGGTCATGATGTACGGCGACTCGTGCGGTTCCTTGATGTCGTCCGTCCACCGCTTGTTGCTGTGGAACGTGAGGATGAACAGCCGGGTCATGTAGAACGCGGTGAGCCCCGCGCCGATCAGCGCGGCCATCCCGTACAGCCAGGCGGTCCAGCCCTCGCGCTCGAACGCCGCCGCGATGATCGGCTCCTTGGAGAAGAACCCGGAGAACGGGAACATGCCGATGATCGCCAGCCAGCCCATCATGAACGTGAGCCACGTCCAGCGCATGTACTTGTACAGGTCGCCGAAGCGTCTGATGTCCACCTGGTCGTGCATGCCGTGCATGACCGACCCGGCGCCGAGGAACATGTTGGCCTTGAAGAAGCCGTGCGCCAGCAGGTGGACGATCGCCAGCGCGTACGCGCCGCCGCCCAGGCCGACGCCGAGGAACATGTAGCCGATCTGGCTGACCGTGGACCAGGCGAGGACCCGCTTGATGTCGTCCTTGGCCGCGCCGATGATGCAGCCGATCAGCAGCGTCAGCGCGCCGACGCTGACCACGACGGTCTGCAGGGCGAGGTCCGCGCTGAAGATCGCGTTGGAGCGGGCGATCAGGTAGACCCCGGCGGTGACCATGGTCGCGGCGTGGATCAGGGCGGACACCGGGGTCGGGCCCTCCATCGCGTCCGGGAGCCACGCCTGCAGCGGGAACTGGCCGGACTTGCCGCACGCGCCGAGCAGCAGGAGCAGACCCATGATCAGGACCGTGGTGGAGCTGAGCTTGCTGACCCCGTTGAACACGTCCGCGTACTGGGTGGAGCCCAGCGTCGCGAACATCATGAAGATGCCGATGGCCAGGCCGGCGTCGCCGACCCGGTTCATCAGGAACGCCTTCTTGCCCGCGGTCGCCGCGGACGGCCGGGTGTACCAGAACGAGATCAGCAGGTACGACGCCAGACCGACGCCCTCCCAGCCGAAGTAGAGCATCACGTAGTTGTTGCCGAGGACCAGCATCAGCATCGCCGCGACGAACAGGTTGAAGTAGCCGAAGAACTTCCGGCGTCCCTCGTCGTGCGCCATGTACCCGACCGCATACAGGTGGATCAGGGCGCCGACGCCGGTGATCAGCAGCACGAATACCCCGGCCAGGGGGTCGAACAGCAACCCGAAGTCGACCTTCAGCCCGCCGATCGGCCCGCCCACCACGATGAACTGCCACAGGCTCTGCTCGGCGGACTTGTTGGTCAGGAAGGCGAGCTGGATGAAGAAGATCAGGCCGAGCACGAAGCTCGCCGCGACCGCCAGCACCCCGAGCCAGTGCCCCCACTTGTCGGCCTTGCGGCCCAGCAGCAGCAGGATGGCCGCGCTGGCCAGCGGAATGGCTACCAGCAGCCAGAGCAGGTGCAGCGGGCCCACCGGATGGGCGTACTCCACTGGTTCCACGTGCAGGCCCTTCAGTACTTGAGGAGGTTGGCGTCGTCGACGCTCGCCGACCGCCGGGTCCGGAAGATCGACATGATGATGGCCAGGCCGACCACCACCTCGGCCGCCGCGACGACCATGACGAAGAACGCCATGATCTGCCCGTCGAGGGTGCCGTTGATCCGGCTGAACGAGATCAGCGCGAGATTCGCGGCGTTCAGCATCAGCTCGATGCACATGAACAGAACGATCGCGTTGCGGCGGATCAGCACCCCGGTGGCACCGATGGTGAACAGGATCGCCGCGAGCACGAGGTAGTAGTCGGGAGTCACTCTTCTGTTCCCTTCGGGGCTGCCTCGTGCGCAGTCAGCTCACGCACGGGCAGGATCGGCGAGATGCTGCGCTCCGACAGGTTGCCGTCGGGCAGGCGGGCCGGCGCGGCGACCGACATCGTGTTCGCGTACACGCCGGGGCCAGGCTTCGGCCCCGGGTGGTTGCCCGGCCGGAAGCGGTCCTTCATGCGGGTCACCTGGTCGCGGATCTCGTCCTTGGCCCGCTCGACGTGAGCCAGGACCATCGCGCCGACCGCCGCGGTGATGAGCAGCGCGGAGGTGATCTCGAACGCGAAGACGTAGTTGGTGAACAGCAGCCGGGCGATGCCCTGCACGTTGCCACCCGCGTTGGCCGCGTCCAGGCCCACGACCGGCGTGTCGCCGAGCGAGCGGGCGAGGCCGGTGGCCACCAGGATCGCGAAGCCGATGCCGAGCAGGACCGCCGCGACCCTCTGGCCGCGCAGCGTCTCGATCAGTGAGTCGGAGGCGTCCCGGCCCACCAGCATCAGCACGAACAGGAACAGCATCATGATCGCGCCGGTGTAGACGATGATCTGCACCATGCCGAGGAAGGGCGCGGAGTTGACCACGTACAGGAAGCCCAGACACAGCATCGTGACGACCAGCCACAGTGCGGAGTGGACCGCATTGCGGGCCAGCACCATGCCCAGGGCGCCGATCACGGACAGACTGCCCATGATCCAGAAGCCCCAGGCCTCGGCGGTGGAGACGTGATCGGCCGCAGCCGCGAGCGTACTCATCAGGCCCCGCCCTTCTTACCCAGGCCGGAGCTGGCCGCCTCGGCCTTCGCGCCGTCGCGGCGGGCCGGGCCCGCCGTCTCGGGCCGGGTCGCCGGATCGACCGCGGTGGCCGCGTCCTGCGAACCGGTCTCCGACCACGGCGCGCGTTCCGCACCCGCCGACGTGCCCGGGTTGGTCAGTGCACCGACGTAGTAGTCCACGTCCGTCTCGCCGAGCCGCATCGGGTGCGGCGGCTGCTCCATCCCCGGCAGCAGCGGCGCGAGCAACTGCTCCTTCGTGAAGATCAGATCCTGCCGGGAGTCGCGGGCCAGCTCGTACTCGTTGCTCATGGTCAGCGAACGGGTCGGGCACGCCTCGATGCACAGGCCGCAGAAGATGCACCGGGTGTAGTTGATCTGGTAGATCGCCGCGTACCGCTCACCGGGTGAGAAGCGCTGCTCCTCGGTGTTGTCGCCGCCCTGGACATAGATCGCGTCCGCCGGGCAGGCCCACGCACACAGCTCGCAGCCGATGCACTTCTCCAGGCCGTCCGGATGGCGGTTGAGGATGTGCCGGCCGTGGTAGCGCGGTGCCGGGGTAGGCGGCGAGAACGGATAGTCGGTCGTGATGACCTTGCGGAACATGTGCGCGAAGGTCACCCCGAAGCCCTTGAAAGAGCCCGTGAACGTCCCCACGTCACACCTCCTCGTCTGGCGTGTCGTCGGGCGTCTCGGTGGTGCCGCCACCGACGGTTGCGGGTTCGCGTTCGGCCACCGCGCGGCGGGCGCGCGGGCTGGGCGGCACCTGCAGGTCCATCGGAGGTACGGGGAAGCTGCCCGGCGGGCGCTCGGCGAGCTGTTCTTCCAGGGACTGCACCGGGCGCTTGCGACCGGACGGCCAGAACACCGCCAGCAGCAGCACTCCGAGGACCATCCCGGCGATGACCACCCACTTGTTACGCGGCGTGGCCTCGGTGTTGAGCACCCGGACCGCGGCCAGGAACAGGATCCACATCAGGTTGACCGGGATGAGGACCTTCCAGCCGAACCGCATGAACTGGTCGTAGCGCAGCCGGGGCAGGGTGGCCCGCAGCCAGATGAAACCGAACAGCAGGATCAGCACCTTGGCCACCCACCAGATCAGCGCGAAGTAGCCCGAGTTGGCACCGGACCAGAACGCGGTGATCGGCCACGGGGCACGCCAGCCGCCCAGGAACAACGTCGTGCACAGCGCCGAAACGGTGATCATGTTGATGTACTCGGCGAGGAAGAACAGCGCGAACTTGAACGACGAGTACTCCGTGTGGAAGCCGCCGACCAGCTCGGACTCGGCCTCGGGCAGGTCGAACGGCGCCCGGTTGGTCTCACCGACCGCGGAGATCGCGTAGATGATGAAGCTCGGCAGCAGCAGCACCGCGTACCAGCTCGGGGGCGTCGGGTGCCAGCCGAGGATGTCGACCGAGGACGGGGCGTTGCCCGCCTGCGCCTTGACGATCTGCGAGGTGGACAGCGTGCCCGCGGTCATGAACACCGCCACGATGGACAACCCCATCGCGACCTCGTACGAGATCATCTGGGCGCTGGAGCGCAGGCCGCCCAGCAGCGGGTACGTCGAGCCCGACGCCCACCCGGCCAGCACCACGCCGTACACGCTCATCGAGGAGCAGGCCAGCAGCACCAGTACGGACACCGGCACGTCCGTGAGCTGCAGCGCGGTCCGGTGCCCGAACATCGTCACGACGCCGCCGAACGGGATCACCGAGAACGCGGTGAACGCGGTCGTCGCCGAGATCACCGGGGCGATGAAGTACACCACCTTGTCCGCGGTGATCGGGATGATCTCCTCTTTGAACGGCAGCTTGACGCCGTCCGACATGCTCTGCAGCCAGCCCTTGGGACCGACCTGGTTGGGACCCGGCCGGACCGCCATGCGGGCCACGACCTTGCGTTCGTAGTTGATCGTGAAGAGCGTCAGCAGCAGGAGGACGACGAAGACCCCGAGCAGCTTGATGAGCACGATCCACCAGACGTCGTTCTCGAACGTCTGCAGCGTCGGATCCTGCGCCCCGGCGAGGATCATCACGGCGTTACCCCCTTCTTGCTGACCTCGGGGGAGGCGAGCAGGTTGCTCTCGGCGGCCGACGCGTGCGGGGCCTGGGCGAGCAGCGGGCCCGCCACCCCGGCGGTCAGCCGGACCACCGCGCCCGAGGTCGCCGCCAGGCTGCGTCGGACCGCGGTTCCCGGTGAGTTCGTGGGCAACCACACCACGCCGTCCGGCATGTCCGTGATCGCCGCCTGCAGCGTGATCGCACCGTGGTCCGTCCCGACCGTCACCGGGTCGCCGTCCGCGACGCCGAGCGTTTCGGCCGTACCCTTGCCGATCCGGGCGACCGGCGGGCGGGCGGTCCCGGCCAGGACGGCGTCGCCGTCGAGCAGCCGGCCGGCGTCGATGAGCTGGTGCCAGGTGGCCAGCACGGCCTCGCCCGTGCCGGGCTCCCGCGATGCCGCAGGGTCCACGGCCGGGGCGGCCGGCTGCGCCGACGTGTTGGCGCGCATGCCGCCCAGTTCACGGCGGATCGCGTTGACGTCGCCGGTGCCGAGCGTGACCTCCAGCAGCGCGGCGATCGCCTCCAGCACCCGCCCGTCGGTCATCGCGGTCGTCTTCAGCACGGTCCCGAAGGTGCGCAGGCGCCCCTCCCAGTCCATGTAGGTGCCGGGCTTCTCGACCGGCGGTGCGACCGGCAGCACCACATCGGCGTGGCTGGTCACCGCGCTGTGCCGCAACTCCAGGCTGACCAGGAACGGCACCGCGTGCAGGGCCCGCTCGGCCTGCCGCGGGTCGGCCAGGTCGGCCGGGTCCACGCCCGCGACCAGCAGGGCACCGAGCTTGCCGGCCGCCGCGGCGGCCACGATGGCGTCGGTGTCACGGCCCACCGCGGCGGGCAGCGTCGCGACCGGTACGTCCCAGGCGGCGGCCAGGTCGGCACGCCCCCCGGCGTCGGTGACCGGACGTCCGCCGGGCAGCAGATTGGGCAGGCAGCCCGTGTCGACCGCGCCTCGGTCGCCCGCGCGCCGCGGCACCCAGGCCAGCCGCGCCCCGGTACGGGCGGCGAGCGCCGCAGCCGCGGACAGGCCGCCCGGGACGTCGGCCAGCCGCTCGCCCACGAACAGCAGCGCGCCCGGGGCGCTCAGCGCTGTAGCGATCGCCGGGTCGGTGGCCAGCAGCCGCGCCTCGGCTCCGGGGACCGCCTCGACAAGGGTCGCGCCGATCTTCTCGAAGCCGCGGGTGAGGAACGGCGCCACCGCGACCACACCGAGCCTGGACTTGCGGTACGTCTTGCGCAGTCGCAGGAAGAGGATCGGGCACTCCTCCTCCGGCTCCAGCCCGACGATCACCACGGACGGGGCCTTCTCCACGTCGGCGTAGCTGACGTCGCTGACCCCGGCCACGCAGGCGGCCAGGAAGTCGGCCTCCTCGCCGTTCGCCCCGATCGGCCGGGCACGGAAGTCGATGTCGTTGGTACGCAGCGCCACCCGGGCGAACTTCGCGTACGCGTACGCGTCCTCGACGGTCAGCCGGCCGCCGGTGAGCACGCCGACACCGCGCTCGCGGGCGGCCTTCAGGCCCTCGGCCGCGGCGAGCAGTGCCTCGCTCCACGACGCCTCGCGCAGCTCACCGGTCTCGGCGTCGCGCACGAGCGGACTGGTGATCCGATCGGCCGCGGTGTCGTACCGGAAACCCCACCGGCCCTTGTCGCAGTTCCACTCCTCGTTCACCGCCGGGTCGTCGCCGGCCAGGCGGCGCAGCACCTTGCCGCGGCGGTGGTCGGCGCGCATCGCGCAGCCCGCCGAGCAGTGCTCGCACACCGTCGGCGTGGAGACCAGGTCGAACGGCCGGGCCCGGAACCGGTACTGCTGCCCGGTCAGCGCGCCCACCGGGCAGATCTGCACGGTGTTGCCGGAGAAGTACGAGTTGAACGGCACGTCGCCGGAGTCCTCGCCCGCCTCGCCGCTGCCGTCCCCGCCGCCGAAGAAGTCGTCGCGGTACACGTTGATCTGCTCACCGGAGGAGCGGTCCATCAGGTCGATGAACTTGTCGCCCGCGATCTCCTCGGAGAACCGGGTGCACCGCTGGCACAGCACGCAGCGTTCCCGGTCCAGCAGCACCTGGCTGGAGATGTGCACCGGCTTCTCGTAGGTGCGCTTGGACTCGTTGAACCGCGAGTCCGTGCGGCCCGTGGACAGCGCCTGGTTCTGCAGCGGGCACTCGCCGCCCTTGTCGCAGGTCGGGCAGTCCAGCGGGTGGTTGATGAGCAGCAGCTCCATCACCCCGGCCTGCGCCTTCTTCGCGACCGGCGAGGTGAGATGGGTCTTGACCACCATGCCCTCGGCGACGGTCTGGGTGCAGGAGGCGACCGGCTTGCGCTGGCCCTCCACCTCCACCAGGCACTGCCGGCACGCCCCGGCGGGGGCGAGCAGCGGGTGGTCGCAGAACCGGGGGATCTCGATGCCCATCTGCTCGGCGACCCGGATGACGAGCTCACCCTTCGGGGCCGTCACCTCGACCCCGTCGATGGTCAGCGTGACGGTGTCGGTCGGCTTGGCAACGTCCGTCATCAGTGCGCTCCTACCAGGGTCTTCTCGGACAGCCGCGGAGCCGTCCGGCCCTCGATGTAGTCGAGGTAGTCCTGCCTGAAGTACTGCAGTGAGGAGGTCACCGGGCTGGTCGCGCCGTCGCCGAGACCGCAGAACGCGCGGCCCAGCACGTTGTCGCAGGTGTCCAGCAGCGTGTCCAGGTCCTCGTGGGTGCCCTGACCGGCCAGGATCCGGCGGTACACCCGGACCATCCAGTAGTTGCCCTCGCGGCACGGGGTGCACTTGCCGCACGACTCGTGGTGGTAGAACTCCAGCCACCGGTACGTCGCGTACACCGGGCAGTCCTGATCGGAGAAGATCTGCGTGGCCGTGGTGCCGAGGATGGACCCGGCCGCCGCGACCCCCTCGAAGTCCAGCGGGACGTCCATGTGGTCCGCGGTCAGCAGCGGGGTGGACGATCCGCCCGGGGTCCAGAACTTGAGCTGGTGGCCGGGCTTCATGCCGCCGGCCAGCTCGATCAGTTCGCGCAGCGTGATGCCCAGGCCGCACTCGTACTGGCCCGGGTTGGCGATCCGGCCCGACAGCGAGTAGATCATCGGGCCGGACGACTTCTCCGTGCCCATGCTCTTCCACCACTCCGCGCCGCCCAGCACGATGTACGGGACGCTGGAGATGGTGCCCACGTTGTTGACCACGGTGGGGCTGGCGTACAGGCCGGCGACCGCGGGGAACGGGGGCCGCAGCCGGGGCTGACCGCGGAAGCCCTCGAGCGAGTCGAGCAGCGCGGTCTCCTCGCCGCAGATGTACGCCCCGGCGCCCGAGTGCACCACGAGATCCAGGTCGAACCCGGTGCCCAGGATGTTCTTGCCGAGGTAGCCCTTCACGTATGCCTCGCGGACCGCGTTGCGCAGCCGCCGGGCCGCGTGCACCGCCTCGCCGCGGATGTAGATGTACGCCCGGTTGGCCCGGATGGCGTACGAGGCGATGATGCAGCCCTCGACCAGCGCGTGCGGGTCGTACGTCATCAGCGGCAGGTCCTTGCACGTGCCCGGCTCGCCCTCGTCCGCGTTCACCACGAGGTAGTGCGGCTTGCCGTCGCCCTGCGGGATGAAGCCCCACTTGAGACCGGTGGGGAAGCCCGCGCCGCCGCGACCGCGCAGCCCGGAGTCCTTGATGAGCTGGATCAGGTCGTCGGGGTGCACCGCGAGCGCCTTGCGCATGGCCGCGTAGCCGTCCAGGCGCTCGTAGACGTCGATCTTCCAGGCGTCGGGCGACAGCCAGCGCTTGGTGAGGACCGGGGTGAGCTTCTCCAGGACTTCGCGTCGAGGCTCGGTCACTGCTCTGCCTCCTCAGCGCTGGTACCGGTGCGCTTGTCGGCCGCGCGCAGATTGCTCTGCTGCGGTTCGGGGTTGTCCCCGGCGGGTTTGGCATCGCCGGCCGGCGCGTTGGCGTCGGCACCTGCCGCCTCAGCCGCCTGCGCGTCAGGGGCGGCGGCCTTGGTTCTGGTTCTCGAGGTGGACGCTCGGCGCGTTGCCGGTTTGTCGCCGGTCTCCACCTTGTCGGCGGGCGCAGCCTTGTCGGTGGCCGGCGCAGCCTTGTCGGTGGCCGGCGCAGCCTTGTCGGCGGCCGGGGCAGCCTTGTCGGCGGCCGCGGCCTTGGCCGGTGCGGGGGCCTTGGCAGCCGGGGCCGGCTTGCCCGCTTCGGCCGGCTTACCCGGGGCGGGTTTGGTCGTGGCGATCGGCGTGTCCGGGTTGAAGTTGCGGACCGCGATGCCGTTCTTCTGGGCCAGCGTGACGCCGCGCAGCGTGGGCGCCCCGGCGGGGCCGTCGGCGACCGCACCGTCACGCGGGTCGGCGAACCCGGCGAGCTGGACGGCCATCTCCTTGAGCGTGCACAGCCGAGCACCGCGGGTCGGTGCCGGGCGCTCACCGCCGCGCAGGCCGTCGACGAGGTCGATCGCACCCTGCGGCGTGACGTTGTCGTAGAAGTCGTAGTTGACCGTCATCACCGGGGCGTAGTCGCAGGCCGCGAGGCACTCCGCATGCTCCAGCGTGACCCGGCCGTCCTCGGTGGTCTCGTCGTGGCCGACCCCGAGGTGCTCGACCAGTTCGTCGTACACCTCCTGGCCGCCCATCACGTTGCACAACGTGTTGGTGCAGACGCTGACCAGGAACTCGCCGGTCGGGCGGCGCTTGTACATCGTGTAGAAGGTCGCCACCGCGCCGACCTGGGCCTTGTTGATGCCCAGCACCTCGGCGCAGAACGTCACCCCGGCGGGGCTGACGTAACCCTCCTCCGACTGCACCAGGTGCAGCAGCGGCAGCAGCGCGGACCGTTCCCGGCCCGCCGGGTAGCGGGCCATGATCTCGCGCGCCTTTACCAGGAGTTTCTCCGCGAGTGGCGCGGCGGCCGGGGAGAACTCCACCGTGCTATCAGACATTTAGCGGTCACACCCACCCATCACCGGGTCGAGGGAGGCGCCGCCGGCGATCACGTCGGCCAGCAGGGCGCCCTCGGCCATCGCGGGGATGGCCTGGAGGTTCACGAAACTCGGGTCGCGGTAGTGCACCCGGTACGGGCGGGTACCGCCGTCGGACACCGCGTGCACGCCGAGCTCGCCGCGCGGATGCTCGATGCCGACGTACACCTGCCCCGGCGGGACGCGGAAGCCCTCGGTCACCAGCTTGAAGTGGTGGATCAGCGACTCCATCGACTGACCCATGATCTTGGCGACGTGTTCGAGCGAGTTGCCGAGGCCGTCGACGCCGAGCGCGAGCTGCGCGGGCCAGGCGATCTTGCGGTCCTCGACCATGATCCGGCCCGGCTTCAGCCTGTCCAGGGTCTGCTCGATGATCTTCAGCGACTCCCGGATCTCCGCCATCCGCACGAGGTAGCGACCCCACACGTCACCCGTGGTTGCGGTCGGCACGTCGAACTCGTAGTTCTCGTACCCGCAGTACGGGGTCGTCTTGCGCAGGTCCCAGGCGAGGCCCGCCGAGCGCAGCACCGGCCCCGTGATGCCCAGGGCGAGACAGCCGGTCACATCGAGCACCGCGACACCCTGCGTACGCTCGTGCCAGATGAGCTGGCCGGAGAGCAGCTTCTCGTACTCCTTGAGCTTCTTCGGCAGGTACTTCAGGAAGTCGCGGATCTTCTTGATGGCCGCTTCCGGCACGTCCTGCGAGAGGCCGCCGGGCCGGATGTACGCGTTGTTCATCCGCAGGCCGGAAGCCTCCTCGAAGATGTCGAGGATGTATTCGCGCTCCCGGAAGCCGTACAGCATCATCGAGATCGCGCCGAGCTCCATGCCGGTGGTGGCGATCCACACCAGGTGCGAGGCGATGCGCTGCAGCTCCATGAACATCACGCGGATCGTGGTGGCCCGCTCGGGGATCTCGTCCGTGATGCCGAGCAGCTTCTCGACCGCGAGACAGTAGCCCGCCTCGTTGAACATGTTGGACAGGTAGTCCGCGCGGGTCACGAACGTGACCCCCTGGGTCCAGTTGCGGTACTCCAGGTTCTTCTCGATGCCGGTGTGCAGGTACCCGATGACCGGGCGGCACTCCGTGACCGTCTCGCCCTCAAGCTCCAGCACCAGCCGCAGCACCCCGTGGGTGGACGGATGCTGCGGGCCCATGTTGACGACGATCTTCTCGTTGCTGAGTGGGTCGATGCCTTCGGTGACCGTGTCCCAGTCGCCGCCGGTGACCGTGAAGACGCGACCTTCGGTGGTCTCCCGCTCGGTCGCGTAGGCCTGCTCACCCGTCGTATGAGTGGTCATTGGTAGACCCTCCGCTGGTCTGGAGGAGGAATTTCGGCACCCTTGTACTCGACGGGCACGCCGCCGAGCGGGTAGTCCTTGCGCTGCGGGTGGCCCTCCCAGTCGTCCGGCATGAGGATCCGGGTGAGGTTGGGGTGACCGGCGAAGACGACGCCGAACATGTCGTACGTCTCCCGCTCCTGCCAGTCGGCCGTCGGATACACCCCGGTGACGGACGGGACCGCCACCCCCTCGGCCACGGCCACCTCCAGGCGCACCCGGCGCCGGTACGTCATCGAGGTCAGGTGGTAGGCGATGTGGAACCGGCGGTCGTCGCTGCCCAGGTAGTCCACGCCGCTGACCGACGAGCACAGCTCGAAGCGCAGCGCCTCGTCGTCGCGCATCACCTGGCAGACCTCGGCGATGCGGTCCGCCGTGATGTGCAGCGTGAGTTCGCCCCGGTCGACGATGACCTTCTCGATCGCGTCGGAGAAGCCCGGGTACGCCTCCTCCAGCGCGTCGTGCACCTCGTCGAAGTACCCGCCGAACGGCCGCGGGGTGTCCGCGAGACTCGGCGTACGCCGGACCAGGCCGCCGAAGCCGGAGGTGTCACCGGAGCCGCGGACACCGAACATGCCGCGCTTGACCGCCCGCGGGAAGTCGGCGGGCGCGCCGCTGGCCGAGCCGACCGGCGGGGCGGCCACCGGCACCCCGGCGCCGGGCTGCTCGGAGGGCCGGTTCGGCTCGGCCGCCGGTCCCTGGCCCTTGGTGCTGTCGGACGTCACTTGCGGCCCTCCCCTCGCATGTGCGGTTGCAGCTTCATCCAGTTCTCGATGCGCAGCTGCTCCTCGCGGCCTTCCTTGACCGCCTGGATCCACTCCTCGCGCCGCTTCTTGTCCACCCGGTACGACGAGGGCATCGCCCCCGGGGCGACGACGGGCAGCTTGCCCGCGGCGCGGCGGGCCTCCAGCATCTTGCGGCCGTTGGGGCCGAGCGGGGCGGCCATGACCTTCTCGCGCATCTTGAGGATCGCGTCGATCAGCATCTCCGGACGCGGCGGGCAGCCCGGCAGATAGATGTCGACCGGCACGATGTGGTCGACGCCCTGCACGATCGCGTAGTTGTTGAACATGCCGCCGGACGAAGCGCACACGCCCATCGAGATCACCGAACGGGGTTCCGGCATCTGGTCGTAGATCTGGCGGACCACCGGGGCCATCTTCTGGCTCACCCGGCCCGCGACGATCATGAGGTCGGCCTGGCGGGGCGAGGCGCGGAACACCTCCATGCCCCAGCGGCCCAGGTCGTAGTGCGGGCCGCCGGAGGCCATCATCTCGATCGCGCAGCAGGCCAGGCCGAAGGTGGCGCCCCAGAACGACGACTTGCGGGCCCAGTTGGAGAGCTTCTCCACCGAGGTGAGCAGGATGCCGCTCGGCAGCTTCTCTTCAATTCCCATGGTTATCAGTCCCAGTTCAGGCCGCCACGCCGCCACACGTAGGTGTAGGCGATGAAGACGGTGACGATGAACAGGACCATCTCGACGAACCCGAACAGGCCCAGCATCTCGAAGGAGACTGCCCACGGGTAAAGGAAGATGGTCTCGATGTCGAAGACGATGAAGAGCATCGCGGTCAGATAGAACTTGACCGGGAAGCGGCCGCCGCCGATCGGCTGGGGCGCCGGCTCGATGCCGCATTCGTACGCGTCCAGCTTGGCGCGGTTGTATCTCTTCGGGCCCACGATGGGCGCGACCGAGACCGAGAACAGGGCGAAGAGAGCGCCGAGGATCAGCAGCCCGACGATCGGTACGTAGGGGTTGAGCGTCATACCGTCTCCTGCTCGACTGTTAGCCGCTTCACACTATTAATCCCGTTCTGCCCGTCTGCGACCGGGGTCACCTATACCGAACCGGCCGGGCATGCCCTCCCGGCCCTCGCTGCGCTCGGTGCAGTCGGTCATACCGCCGGTGCAACTTTCGTGAGGCCGTTGATGATGCGGTCCATGGTGTCGCCGCCGCGCGGATCGGTGAGGTTCGCGAGCAACTTGAGGACGAATCGCATCAGTGTGGGGTGCGGCATCCCGTGCTTCGTGGCGATCCGCATGATCTGCGGGTTGCCGATCAGCTTCACGAACGCCCCGCCGAGCCGGTAATACCCACCGAAGCGGAGTTTGAGCTCCGCCGGGTACGCCTGCAACGCCCGCTCCCGGTCGGCACCGGCCGAACGCGCCAGCGCCTGCACCGCCACCTCCGCGGCCAGCTCACCCGATTCCATCGCGTACGCGATGCCCTCGCCGTTCATGGGATTCACCATGCCGCCCGAGTCGCCGACCAGCATGACGCCACGCGTGTAATGCGGCACCCGGTTGAATCCCATGGGCAGCGCGGCGCCGAGAACCGGCCCCTCGGCGTTGTCCTCGTCGCGCATGCCCCAGTCCGGCGGAGTGGTGCCGAGCCAGTCGGTCAGCATGGCCCGGTAGTTGGTCTTGCCGAACGCACTCGACGAGTTCAGGATGCCGAGGCCGGCGTTGACCCGGCCGTCCCCGAGCCCGAAGATCCACCCGTAGCCGGGCAGCAGCACGTCGGAGTTCTGGGCGCTGCGAAGCTCCAGCCAGGACTCCAGATAGTCATCATCCGCCCGAACGGGTGACCGGTAGTAGCGCCGCACCGCCACGCCGAGTGGACGGTCGTCCCGCTTGGCCAGTCCCATCGCGAGCGGCAGCTTGCCGGACACGCCGTCCGCCGCGATGATCAGCGGCGCCCGATACTGGACGGGCTCCTTCGCGGGGCCGATCTTCGCGGTGACACCGATCGCGCGCCCGTCGTCGTCGAGCACCGGCCCGGTGACGTTCACACCGGTCCGCAGCAGCGCTCCGGCCTCGGCGGCGCGCCTGGCCAGCATGTCGTCGAAGTCCAGCCGCGTGCGGACCAGCCCGTAGCTGGGGAAACTGGCCAGCTCCGGCCAGTCCAGCTCCAGGCGTACGCCGCCACCGATCACCCGCAGGCCCTTGTTCTGCAGCCAGCCGGCCTTCTCGGAGGTGTCGATGCCCATCCGGATCAGCTGGCGGGTAGCGCGTGGAGTGAGGCCGTCGCCGCAGACCTTCTCGCGGGGAAATTCCGTCTTCTCCAACAGCAGGACGCGCAGGCCGTGCCGCGCCATGTGGTACGCCGCCGCGGACCCGCCGGGCCCGGCGCCGACCACGATCACGTCCGCCTCGTCGGCGATGGCGCCTGCCGCGGCCACGTGCTCGTTCACGGCTCACCCTCCGTTCTCGTGCGGGCTAGTGAAACAGTTCACAAGCCAGCCCAGGTCGGAGTCTAGGACTGCCATCGAAGCGGATGGGGGTTAGGGGTACCTAACCGCTCTTCGGCGGTGAGATCGCCGGGCCGCCGCCCTCCCCGCTGTCCCTCACGGTGCTCGTCTCTCTGTCCATCTTGCTGTCCGTGTCGCCGGCCGCGTCGCTGTCCGTCTCGGACCTCATCGGAGCGTCCGCCTCGCCCCGCGGCCGTCCGATGGGCGCGCCGGAAGCTTCGCCGCTCACTCCGCGGTCGCCGTCCGGGAGCGCGTGCCGGCCCGGGCCGTCGGGCGCTCGGTCCGCGGCGCCACGCGCGGCTTCGTCCAGGTGTTCCCGAAACGTACCGCCCATCGCGCGGTCGAGCGCGACAATCAGCTGATCCACCAGATCCTGGGCCAGCTCGGGATCGGTCGCGGCGACCGTGCGGATGCGGCTGGCCAGCTCCTGTGCCCGGCGCTCGCCCTCGTCCTGCTCGTCAATGGCGATGTCGATCTCGGTATCGATCCCGAAGGAGTCGACCGGCTGACTGGACATGGTCATACCATCGAGCTAATCACCCAAACCGCCCATAAGTGGCAGGATCGTCAAAATCCCGCCCAGGGGGTCGTCAGATCCGGGTCGCGCGGTGCAGGGCGACGATCCCCCCGGTCAGGTTGCGCCAGCCGACCCGCGTCCACAGCCCGGCCTCCGCGATGCGCCCGGCCAGCCCCTGCTGGTCCGGCCAGGCGCGGATCGATTCGGCCAGATACACGTACGCGTCCGGGTTGCTCGACACGGCCCGGGCCACCTTGGGCAGGCTGCGCATCAGATACGACAGGTACGCGGTGCGGAACGCCGGATTGGTCGGGTGGCTGAATTCGCACACCACCAGGCGCCCACCCGGACGGGTGACCCGGGCCAGCTCCCGAAGCGCCCCGACCGTGTCCACCACATTGCGCAGCGCGAAGGAGATCGTCACCGCATCAAACACACCGTCCGGGAACGGCAGCGCCAGCGCGTCCCCCGCCACCAGCGGCACCTGCGGGCGGCTGCGGTGCCCGGCCGCGAGCATGCCCACCGACAGGTCCGCGCCCACCGCGTACGCCCCGGAGCGCGCCATCTCCTCGGTGGACACTCCGGTGCCGGCGCCGACGTCCAGCACCCGTTCCCCCGGCCGCAGGCCCAGCGCCGCCCGGGTCGCCCGGCGCCACCCGCGGTCCTGGCCGAACGACAGGATCGTGTTGGTCAGGTCGTACCGCTCCGCGACGCCGTCGAACATTTCGGCGACCTCGTGCGGCTGCTTATCCAGATCTGCGCGCGTCACGCTTGCCCACTCTGCCACCCGCCGAACACAGCACGGGCGGGATGGTGACCCATCCCGCCCGTGCCTGGTGCGTTATATATACGACCGCCATCGGTCGGGTCCGACCCCGCCGCCGGCGGTCAGAGGCCGTGGCGACGTTCAGTGTTGCGGTGTTACGCAGGCACCGTAACTAGGGGGTACGCAAGGGAACAGTCGGACGACGCCCTTGTTACCGAGGAGCAATCCGGTCCCGTGCGGACCGCCGACCAGCACCTGCCCGAACGGCCGACCCGTGCCGCCGGAAGGGGGAAATCGACGGGGACCCATGGGGGACAGGCGTCCGCGCGAGCCTGCTCCGCGTCGCGGCGGCCGCGCGGTCAGCTCGCGTCGACCAGAGGCAGGTTGCGCCGCGCCCCGCCACCGGGCAGTGCGATCGAGGAGAAGTGGGAGACCACCCGCTCATCGGTGGGGTCCTCGGCGGGGGTGCGGTGCACCGCGAGGTGCCGGTAGAGCGTGTCACGCTGGGCCGGAACGCGGTCCGCCGTCCGGATCATCGAGATCAGTTCGTGCAGGTTGGACCGGTGCCGGGCGCCCGCCGAGGAGATGACGTTCTCCTCCAGCATGATCGAACCCAGGTCGTCGACGCCCATGTGCAGCGCGAGCTGGCCGACGTCCTTGCCCGTGGTCAGCCATGACGCCTGCAGGTGCGCCACGTTGTCGAAGAACAGCCGGGACACCGCGATGAACCGCAGGTACTCCAGGGTGGTGGCCTGCGTGCGGCCCTTGAGGTGGTTGTTCTCCGGCTGGTACGTCCACGGGATGAAGGCCCGGAACCCGCCGACCTCGTGGGACGCCTCGACCGGCGCGTCGACGTACCCGTTGGCCACGGCGTGGTCCTGCACCTCCCGGATCATCCGGATGTGCTCGATGCGCTCGGCGTTGGTCTCACCCGTGCCCATCATCATGGTGGCCGTGGAGCTCAGGCCGTTGCGGTGGGCGACCGTCATGACCTCCAGCCAGCGCGCACCGGACTCCTTGAGCGGGGCGATCGCCTTGCGGGGACGGTCCGGCAGCATCTCGGCGCCGGCACCCGCGATCGAGTCCAGGCCCGCGGCCTTGATCCGGACCACTGCCTCCTCGATGGAGACGCCGGAGACCTTGGCCATGTGCAGGATCTCGCTGGGGCCGATGGAGTGGATCGCGAGCTGCGGATACGCCCGCTTCACCGAGGAGAACAACTCCTCGTAGTACTCGACCCCGTAGTCGGGGTGGTGCCCGCCCTGCAGCATCACCTGGGTGGCGCCGAGCTCGACCGCCTCGCCGCAGCGCCGCAGGATCTCCTCCATCGGGTGCGACCAGCCCTCAGCGTGTTTCGGCGCCCGGTAGAAGGCACAGAACTTGCAGGCCGTGACGCACACGTTGGTGTAGTTGATGTTGCGATCGATCAGGTAGGTGACGATGCCGTCGGGGAAACGCCGACGGCGGACCGCGTCGGCCGCCTCGCCCAGCGCGTGCAGGGGCGCCTCGGTGTAGAGCAGCAGCGCCTCCTCGGGGGTGATCCGCCCGCCGTCCGCGCCACGCTGCAGGATGCTGTTGATCTCCGGGTTCGCCGTCACGCCTCGAAGCGTACGTGCCCCGGGGAACAGCGTCAGCGGCACCGGTCACCGCCCCGGTTCGTGACCAGGGCGCCGAGGCCGTCGAGCACCCGCGCCAGGCCGAACGCGTACGCATGCTCCGGGTGGTAGGCGCCGTCGTGAGCGGCCCCGGCGGCCGCGCCGACCCGGGTGGCCGTGGGATACGCATGCGGGTCGAAGACCTCGGCCAGGACGGGACCGCTCTCCGCCCACCACTGCTGGTCGGTGCGGGAGGTGCGCTCGGCGGCCGCGCGGGCGTCCGCCGCGGCGCGCGCCGAGCCCTGCACGAAGCCGAGCAGGTAGGTGAGGGCGGCGTCGGTCTCCACGTCGTCCAGCCCGGTGTCGGCGAACGCGCACAGCTCGTGCTCGTACTTCGCCATCAGGCCCGGACCCAGTGGCGGGCGGCTGGCGGGCAGCCCGGCCGCCCAGGGGTGCTGATCGTAGAGTGCCCGATTCTCCTCGGCGACCGCGGCGAGCCGCTCGCGCCAGGGCCGGCCGGTCGTGTCGGGCCGCTCCATGCGCAGGTAGAGCCGGTCGAGCATGAGATCGAGCAGGGCCGCCTTGTCCGGCACGTACGTGTACAGCGTCATCGGCACGACGCCCAACTCCTGCGCCACCCGGCGCATGGACACCGCATCCAGCCCCTCCGCGTCGGCGACCGCGACCGCGGCGTCCACCACCCGGGTGACGCTGAGCCCTTGACGCCGGCCGCGACGCCCGGCGGGCGGATCGCGGTCACCGAACCAGAGCAGATCGATCGTCACGCGCGGATCGGCCATCGGGTGGCGCTCCTTTCTTGTACGCCGTATTCTATACGCCGTACGGAGTTGGTGTCACGCCCCGGCTCCGCGTCCCACCGGGTCGTTAGTCTCGGTGGGTCTCATCGAGAGCGGAGGCGGTGTGCTGCTCGTTCACGGCGCATGGGTGACCGGTGCCTCCGGCGGGCTCGCCGTGTGGGGCGAGGACCCGGCGCCCGCCGCCGCGCCGCGCACCCGCGCCCGGGTGAATCCCTTCGCGGTGCCCGCGGAGGTCCTGCGCACCACACTCCTGGGCGGCGACCCGCCGGGCTCCACCGGCGACGGCGACCTGCGGGACGCCCTGGCCAAGGCCGCCGACACCGAGCTGACCCTGCACCTCCCCGGCACGGCCCGCGCCCCCCAGCCGTCACCGGAGACCGGTGCCGAGCGGTCCCGGCGCGGTCTGCGGCTCGGCCCCTGGCCGACACCCGCGGTGCTGTTGCCGGCGGATGCCGCGCTCGCCGGCCTGGCGGCCCTGACCGGCCCCGACCCGGACGGGCCCTGGGCGCCCGCCAGCTCGCTGCGATATCTGAGCCTCCTCGCGGGCCACGCCTGCGACCTGGTGCGCCGCGGCCGGATGCTGCCCCAGCTGGTCACCGAGGACGGTGTCCCGGCGGCGCGGTGGCGGCCGGTGCAGACCGGAGCGGACGCGGCGATGTTCCGCGACTTCGGGGCCGCGATGCCGCCGGTCTGCCGGGCGGCGCAGCCAGACACCGGGACGGGCGCGACGCTGACCGCCGCGCTCGACGCGCTGGTCGATGCCGCCGCCCGCGCCCTGCTGCCGGAGCGCCTGTTGCTGGGCCACCGCCCGGGTGCCCGGGCGCCGCTGACCGACCGGTGGGCGGTCGCGCTCACCGCGGCCGACCCCGCATTGCCCGGCGCGAGCGGCACCGAAACGACCGCTCTGAGCCGGGCGCTGACCGCGTGGCTGCGCGCGGCACACGACGCCAACGGCCCGATCCGGATCAGCTTCCGGCTGGTCGAGCCGCTGCCGGGCGAGGACGGCTGGCGGCTGGAGTTCGCACTGCAGTCCGCCGAGGACCCGAGCCTCTACCTGCCCGCGCAGGAGCTGTGGGACGGCGTCCGGCCGCCGGGTCTGCCGCCCCGCCCGGACGAGACCCTGCTCACCGGCCTGGGGCGAGCAGTCCGGCTCTTCCCCGCGCTGCACGAGGCCCTGCTCACGCCGCGGCCCGACGCGATGGCGCTGGACACCGCGGGCGCCCACGACTTCCTGCGACAGGCCGCGCCGCTGCTGCAGGCGGCGGGGTTCGGCGTGCAGCTTCCGGCGTGGGCGGGGCGCAAGGCGATCGGGCTGAAGCTCACCACCCGCAGCCGCAGCCGGGGCCCCGCCCACAAGGCGGCGGCCGACTCCGGGTTCGGCCTCGACCAGCTCGTCGACTTCCGGCTCGATCTGGTCGTGGGCGACGCGACGGTCGACACCGCGGAGCTGGCCGAGCTCGCCCGCCTCAAGGTGCCGCTCGTGCGGGTCCGCGGGCAGTGGGTCGAGCTGGACGAGCGCCAGTTGCGAGCGGCGCTGAAGGCGGTGTCCGGGCGCCGCGCGGGCGAGCTCACCGCCGGGGAGGTGCTTCAGCAGGTCGTCGACGGCGGCGACGAGGAACTGCCGCTGGTGGAGGTGGACGCCGACGGCGTCCTGGGCGACCTGCTGTCCGGCCGGGCCGCGGAGCGGCTTTCGCCCGTGCCGACGCCGCCCGGCTTCCAGGGGCAGCTCCGGCCGTACCAGGAGCGGGGGTTGTCGTGGCTGCATTTCCTGGCCCGGCTGGGGTTGGGCGGCATCCTCGCGGACGACATGGGCCTGGGCAAGACCGCGCAGACCCTCTCGCTGCTGCTCGCGGAACGCCACGCCGGGGCTGCCGTCGCGCCGACGCTGCTGGTGTGCCCGATGTCGCTGGTCAGCAACTGGCAGAAGGAGGCGGCCCGGTTCGCACCCAGCCTGCGGGTGTATGTCCACCACGGCGCCACCCGGGCCCGCGGCGACGACCTCGCCGTGGAGGTCGCCGAGGCAGACCTCGCCATCACGACGTACGGGACGGCGCTGCGCGACCTGACCGCGCTGCGGGACGTGACGTGGGGCCGGGTGGTCTGCGACGAGGCGCAGGCCATCAAGAACAGCGGAACCCGGCAGGCCCAGGCGATCCGGGCGATTCCGGCCCGTACCCGCCTCGCGCTGACCGGCACCCCGGTGGAGAATCACCTCGCCGAGCTGTGGTCCATCATGGAGTTCTGCAATCCCGGGCTGCTGGGGTCGGCGAAGCGGTTCCGGCGTCGCTTCCAGGAGCCGATCGAGGTCCGCCAGGATGCCGACGCCACCGCGGCCCTGAAGCGAGCGACCGGCCCGTTCGTGCTCCGCCGCCTCAAGACCGACAAGTCGATCATCTCCGACCTGCCGGAGAAGAACGAGATGAAGGTCTGGTGTGCCCTGACGCCCGAGCAGGCGACCCTGTATCAGGCGGTGGTCGAGGACATGATGGCGGTCATCGCCGACTCGGAGGGGATCCAGCGGCGCGGCAACGTCCTGGCCGCGATGACGAAACTCAAGCAGGTCTGCAACCACCCCGCACACATGCTCAAGGACGGTTCCCGGCTTCCCGGCCGGTCCGGGAAGCTTGCCCGCCTGGAGGAACTGGCCGGGGAGATTCTCGACGACGGCGACAAGGCATTGATCTTCACGCAGTTCGCCGAGTTCGGGGCGCTGCTGCAGCCGTACCTGGCAGCGCATCTGGACCGGCCGGTGCTGTGGCTGCACGGCGGGTTACCGAAAGCCCGCCGCGACGAGCTGGTCGAGCGGTTCCAGAGCGACCCGGAGCCGATGCTGTTCCTGCTGTCGCTCAAGGCGGCCGGCACCGGCCTCAACCTCACCGCGGCCAACCACGTCATCCACGTCGACCGCTGGTGGAACCCGGCGGTGGAGGACCAGGCGACCGACCGCGCGTTCCGGATCGGGCAGTCGCGCAACGTGCAGGTGCGCAAGTTCATCTGCACCGGCACGCTGGAGGAGAAGATCGACGCAATGATCGAGCGGAAGAAGACCCTCGCCTCCGCGGTCGTCGGCACCGGCGAGGACTGGATCACGGACCTCAGCACGGATCAGCTGCGCGAGCTGTTCGCGCTGGATCCGGTGGCGGTGGGCTGACATGCCCGTCGACGACAAGGGCCGATTCTTCGAAGCCGCCAAGCCCATACAGGTCGACGGCGGCATCGCGGTGCGCGCCAAACGCGGCGCGATCGGCGAGCGGTGGTGGTCGCGGCGCTTCGTCACGATCCTGGAGGCGATCTGTCAGGAGGGCCGGCTTGCCCGCGGCCGCTCGTACGCGCGCAAGGGCCAGGTCATGGACTTCACGCTCTCCCACGGGCGAGTGAATGCCCGGGTCCAAGGGTCGCGCCCGGAGCCGTACGAGGTGACGATCTCGATCCCGGCGTACGGCGACGCGGAATGGAGCCGCATCGAAGCCGAGCTGGCATCCCGGGCGCTGTACCGTGCCGCACTGCTCGCCGGCGAGATGCCGCACGAGATCGTCGACGTCTTCGCCGAACTGGACCTGCCGCTGTTCCCGCCCGCCCTGGATCTGCGCTGCTCGTGCCCCGACTGGGCAGTCCCGTGCAAGCACGCCTCCGCGGTGCTGTACGTGCTCGCCGAGGCGTTCGACGACGACCCGTTCCTGGTGCTGGCGTGGCGCGGCCGCGACCGGGATGCCCTGCTCGACGCGCTGCGCGGCATGCCCGAGACTCAGGCGCCGCCCGATCCGCTGACGATCGAGGACGAGCCACTGGAGTCGCGACTGGCCGACTTCTACTCCCCCGGCATCTCGCTGAGCCGGCTGCGCGAGCGCCCCGCCCGGGTGCACGCGCCGCCCGAGTTGTTGCTGCGCGCGCTGGACCCACCACCGCTGCGCGTGCGTCACATCCCACTGATAGACCTGCTCCGCCCGGCCTACCGCGGTCTGGCGTCGACCTCACCCCCGGGCGAGGACCCCACGGGCGAAAAGCCTTGATCGCCATACGAGGACCGGACCACGCGAAACGCTGAGCACCACGCGAGGACCAGTCCCACGAGCGTCGAGCGTCGCGGGGGACCAATACACGCGAACCGCGAGCACCACGCGAGGGCCGAAGCACGCGAAACGCGAGCATCGCGGGCGCCGTCCGGGGACGGGCCCGCGATGGTGTGCACGGTGACGTGGTTCAGCTCTGGTGCCAGCGCTGGTTGGACGATCCGGCGCAGTCCCAGATCTGCACGTTGGCCCCGTCGTTGCCGTTCCAGTCCTTGATGTCGAGGCACCTGTTGGCCTGCGGGTTGACCAGGTCACCGGCGGCCGTGAGCACGAACTGCTGGGCCGCGTTGCTGCTGCAGTTGGCAATCTGGATCAGGGTGCCGTTCGCCGTGCCGCCGCCCGAGACGTCCAGGCACTTGCCGTTCTGGCTCTCCAGCCGACCGCCGTTGAGCGACCACTTCTGGGCGTTGGTGTTGTTGCACGTGTACATCTGCACCTGCACGCCGTCGGAGAAGTTGGAGCCGGGCACGTCGATGCACTTGCCGTTCCAGTCGCTCACGAGACTCGTCCCGGACGGGGCCGGTGCGCCGCCGCCCGCCCCGAACGGCGTCAACGTGATCCCCGCCGAGCGCGGATCGCCGTCGTTCACGAGGGATTCGAAGTTGCCCACGTCGTCGAACGGGAACGCGTACGCCTTCCCGTCGGCCATGTTCGCGTGAATGATGCGCGCGTACTGATTGGTCGGGTTGTTCTTGTAGAAGTCGGACGCGTTCGTGCTGGGCTGGGTGTCGATCGTGCCGAGGGTGCCGCGGTTCAGCGCCGCGCACAGGGTGCGCGAGATGGGCCCGACGACCAGGTCGTTGGGGGCGGGCAGGTCACCGGCGCAGCCCCACACGCTGGCGCTGCTGGGCCGGTTGAACGACGCCACCTGCTGGCCTGCCGTGTTGGTGAAGTTCATGACGGTGCCCGAGGTGCGGCCGAAGTACTTCGTGTTCGGCTGGTCAGCGAACGGCACGACGGTCAACGTCTTGCCCGTGTACGCGTTCCACGCCGAGGCGATGTAGGAGTCCAGGTAGGTCGCGCTGAGCAGGCCCGCCCCCGCTGCCTTGCCGGGGGCGAGGACCCGCAGCACCGTGCCGTCGGAGCGGGTGTAGACGGAGTTGCCCCAGCCGGACTGCGCCTTGATCGAGGCGATCACGTTGTTGCGTCCGTTGTCGACCAGTGCGCCGGTACGCCGCGTGACGCTGCTGCTGCCGGTCACGGACACCGCGTGGGGTATCGCGAACATGTCGACCTGTGAGCTGTTCAGCCACAGCCCGGCGTCGTTGTACGTGAACTCGCTCCAGTCGAAAAGGATGTTCTGGTTGGGGTCGCCTGCCGCCCACGGTGCCGGTTGCACGAGGCCGTCCGGGGTGAGGAAGAACTTCAGCTTCTCACCCAGGGAGAAGTAGACGCGGCCGGAGAAGCCCCGGGGGAACTGGATCGTCGTGGCACCCCCGTTGCCGGGGCCGGCGATCGCCACGTCCGGGGCGGGTGACGGCGGGATCTGCCCGGCGGGCCACGGCGTGAACGCTCCGGCACGGTTCACGTACCCGAGTTTGCTGGTGCTCAGGTTGATGCCGAGGACGTACAGAAAGACCGCGTCGCCGCGGCCGGTGTTGTTCGTGACCGTGACCGGCAGCAGTGCCGGGCCGACGGCCTCGGCCGGGGACGGCGTGATCGCCGCGACGGCGGGCACGGTCACCGCGAACGCGGCAAGGGCGTGCAGGAGCCTTCTTCGGGTGTGCACGGGGGACTCCTCGGGGGGTGGGGATGGGGGAACGCTGCGCTGGGGGAGAGCGCTCTCATAGCATCTGAATTATTAACATCGTGTGTCAATAGAGAACTGCTGATGTATTTTTGAGTCGCCTCCCACGGAGATCCACATCGGCGACGGCATAGGCTCAGGCCATGAGCGACACGAACGACATGACCTACCGCAGGCTCGGCGGTTCCGGCCTCGTGGTGTCCGTGGTCGGCGTCGGCTGCAACAACTTCGGCCGCAAACTGGACGTCGACGGCACGCGGGAGGTCGTCGACGCGGCGATCGACGCCGGGATCACGCTGTTCGACACTGCCGACATCTACGGCACCCCGCACGGCAGCTCCGAGGAATGCCTCGGCGCCGCGCTCAAGGGCCGTCGCGACGAGGTCGTCATCGCCACGAAGTTCGGCATGGACATGGAGGGCCTCAACGGTGCGGACCGGGGCGTACGCGGCTCCCGGTCGTACATCGTGCGGGCCGTGGAGTCGTCCCTGCGCCGGCTCGGGACCGACTACATCGACCTCTACCAGCTCCACACGCCGGACGAGGGCACCCCGATCGAGGAGACGCTGTCCGCATTGGACGACCTGGTCAAGTCGGGCAAGGTGCGCTACATCGGCAACTCGAACTTCCACGGCTGGCAGATCGCGGACGCGGACTGGACCGCACGCACGTCCGGGCTGAGCCGGTTCATCAGCGCGCAGAACCAGTACAGCCTGCTGCACCGCGACTCGGAGGTCGAGATCGCGCACGCGTGCGAGAAGTACGGACTGGGCCTGCTCCCGTTCTTCCCGCTCGACAGCGGCCTGCTCAGCGGCAAGTACCGGCGCGGCGAACCGGCGCCCGTGGGCACCCGGCTCTCCCTGCCGCGTTACCGGAGCTGGATCGAAGGGGCGCCGTGGGACCTCATCGAGTCGCTGGAGGCGTTCGGGCGCGAGCGCGGGCACAGCCTGCTCGACGTCGCGATCGCGGGCCTGGCGTCCCGCCCCGCGGTGACCAGCGTGATCGCCGGAGCAACGACGGCGGAACAGGTCCGCGCCAACGCGTCCGCGGGCGCGTGGCGGCTCACCCCCGTGGACGTCGCGGCCCTCGACAAGCTGCTGACCTGACCCGGCTCAGGACGCGGGGGTGACCTCGTAGATCGTGATGTCGCCGGCGTGGAACCGCGGCGTCGCGTACCGGCCCAGGTCGGGGCTCGCGGTCACGTGGCGGTTCTTGATGATCTCGATGGGCGACTGCGTCTTGCGGACCGCGACCAGCCACCGTACGTGGTGCGCCCGGGTGAAGTCGGCCACGTTCGCCGCGGTCGGCTGGTAGAACATCGCGTCGTTGGCGGCCAGCAGCGGCTGGTCCCAGAACACGCTGCGGGCCAGCGTGCCGTCCCACAGGCCACCGGTCTCGAACGCCTGCTCGGTGTAGCTCCAGCCCTCGACGACGACCTGCCGCTCCGAGTACGCCGCAAGCCAGAAGTCCCGGCTGTCGCAGCCACCGACGTTGCTCCGGCAATGACTGTTGGTCGCCACCACGTCCAGCGGATCGGAGTGGTCACGCAGCCAGCGTCCCGCCTTGATCGCGCCGCGCGGCATGGCGTACCGGGCGTCGGTGACGAGCATCTTGCGCTGCGGCTCGCCCGAGGTCAGCCCGTCCCACAGCGGCGTTGCCCCCACGAGCCCGGTGGTCACCGCGGTCGCCAGCACCATGATGACCGCGGTGCCGAGGGCGTACCTTCGGCCCAGGCGCATCCGCCAGGCCACGACTGTCGCCGCCGCGACAGCGACCGCGACCAGGCCGGCGAGCAGCACGTACGGCTGCATCGCGTGCCACAACGACCACCCGCCGTACTGCGCTGCGGGTGCGTCGCGCCCGACCGTCTGCTGCACGACGATCAACGCGGCCGCGGTCACCACCGAACCGGCAGCCGTCAGCACGACGAATCGGCGGGGCACGGCACGGGCGGCCGGGATCAGCGCGGCCAGCCCGACCGCCGACAGGATCGCCAGGTACGGACTGGCCGAACGGGCGAAGTAGGTCTGACTCAGCCCAGGGTGCGCGACGATCCACAGACCGCCGGCACCGGACGCGGCGAAGCCGAGCATCACGTGGACGACCGGGTTCATCCGCCACTCCCGCCGCAGCAGGCCGGCCATGCCGACCCAGCTGAACGCCATCGCGACGATCGCCGCCGCGGTGAGCACGAGGATCGGCGTCCACTGGTCGACCGGGTTCTGCCGGCCCATGACCGCCTGGCCCAGCCGGGTCCATTTGACCGTCTGCAGCGGGTAGATCTGCGCGCCCTGTGAGCCCGAGCCGTACAGCACGAACTGGGCGAACGCGAACCAGAACAGGGTGATCCCCAGCGCTACCAGTTCGGCGCCGACCGAGCGCCGCACGATCAGGCGCAGCGCCACCGCGAGCAGCAGCCCGCACAGGACCATCGGGATGAACGTCGCCTTGGCCCCGGCGACCGCGCCGAGCAGGAACGCGAGGAGGATCCACGGGGCCGGGTGGCGGCGCTGCGGGCCTTCGGAGCGCAGAATGCCGGCGAGCACGTGGACCACGACGACGAAGAACAGCGCCGCGAACGTCTGGGTGGGACTCACCCAGAGGTTGTCCGTGATGGTGCCGGTGAACATCGGGTCGTCGCTCCACGCGTACGGCGAGATCGCGACGCCGGCCAGCATCAGCAGCAGGGCCAGCGCGCCGGGCCACCAACGCCGGGTGATCCGGTGCACCAGCGCGATGACGGCCAGCACGAACGCCCCGACCATCGGCAGCGGCAACAGGCGCAGGATGAGGGTCTGCGGTTCGATGCCGGTCAGCCAGCTCGCCGCCGCGCCGTGCGCGTAGACGTACCAGTGGTATTGCAGGCCGGTGCCGGTCAGCCACGGGGTGTTCAGCGGCACGTGGTGCTTGAACTCGCCGACCAGCGCGAACTGGAACGGGAAGTCCATGTTCATGGTGGACGAGAACGGCTCGACCAGCGAGTTCCACCGGAAGCTGGACATCGCGATGCTGCCGAGCACGAAGAGGTACGCGAGCGCCGCCGCCCAGGACACGCCGAGCGGGAGCGACCGGCCGCTGCCCCGCCAGTACGGTCGCAGCCGCGGCACGGCCAGGAACAGCGCGAAGGTGACGATCGGCCAGGCCAGCACCGCGGGCGGCGCGCCGAGCTGGCGCACCAGCATGTAGACCGGCAACTCGACCGCGAAGCCGATGGTCGTGCCGAAGGCCGCGTCCATCGGGAGGTACCCGGCCCGGCCGCGCACCGCGCGCCAGATCAGCGTGCCGGGCAGTGTGTTCGCCAACAAGGTGTACGCGGCGAACCGGGCCGTGTAGCCGTAACCGACCCCGTAGTACTTCAGCACGGGCACGGTCACGGCCAGGGCGAGCAGGAACGGCAGCCAGCCAAGGCGGCGCACGGCGGCGGGAGCGTCCCCGGTCGGCTCGGGCCCGGCCGGGGCCTCGAGTCGTTCGGCGACGCTGGTCGGCGTCATCAGCGGCCCGCCGGTTCGACGGACTGCGCGCCGTGGATGCTGTTCCTCATCAGCGACCCGCGAGCTCGACCGACTCCACGCCGTGCGAGGACTGGGAGTCGTCGGTGTCGAAGGCGACCAGGAACTGCGGGCGGTTCTGGGCGGCAGCGTAGAGGCGCCCGACGTACTCGCCGAGCAGGCCCAGGCAGATCAGCTGGATGCCGCCGAGCAGCAGCACCGCGACGTACAGCGACGTCCAGCCCGGCACGACCGCGCCGAACCCCCAGGCGATCAGGCCGCCGACGATCAGCAGGACGCAGAGTACGAAGCTCAGCAGCCCCAGCCAGGTGGCGATCTTCAGCGGCGCAGCGGAGAAGCTGGTCACGCTGTCCACCGTCAGCTTGATCATCTTGCTGAGCGGGTACTTGGTCTCGCCCGCCACCCGCTCGGCCCGCACGTACGGCACCTCGGCGCTGACGAAGCCGAGCGACGGCACGACCAGCCGGTAGACCGGACGCTGCTCGGGCAGCGCGTTGAGCACGTCGACGACCGCGCGGCTCATCAGCCGGAAGTCTCCGGCGTTGTCGCTGACCCACGGCCCGACCAGGCGACGCATCATCCAGTAGTAGGCGCCCGCGGTGTTGCGCTTGAAGGAGGTGTCGGTGCTGCGGTCGCTGCGAACGCCGTACACGACGTCGACCTTCTGCTCCCGCGCGACGGTCAGCATCTCGCCGATGACCTCGGGCGGGTCCTGCAGGTCGGCGTCGATGCTCACGACGTACTCGCCGCGGGCGCTGCGCAGGCCGGCGGCCAGCGCGGTCTGGTGACCGACGTTGCGGCGCAGCGCGACCACGCGCAGCTCCGACCAGTCGCGGCGCAGCTCGATCAGGCGGGCCACGGTCGCGTCCCGGCTGCCGTCGTCGACCGCGACGACCTCGTACGTCACACCGAGCCCGTCGAGCACCGGACGCAGCCGAGCCACGAAGTGGTCGACCGCCTCGCGTTCGTTGAACATCGGAGTGACGACCGACAGCGTTACCGATGCAAGGCTTTGCGGTAGCGGCATGGCAGTTCTCGTCCTCCGGCGACTGCACGACGGCGCCGTCCGCGTTCTCGTGAACCGGATTCGTCTACCGTCGGCCGTGCAGGCTATCCGGTTATGGCGATCTTGGCATCTCGGGCGAGTGGCCATTCTCGACCGATTTCCGGCAGCCGACCAGGGCTTATCACGGTCGGCTGAAACCACGTATACGCAACGTGTCCGGGAATCCGGAGGAAGCGCGCAAAAACCGCGGTAACCCCCGATGAGAAAATTCTCGCGGCGATTCCGGCAGACCCACCGATGGTGGCCCGCATCGTCGCCGATCGTGTTATCACCGGCACGTACCGTAACGACACACCCTTCCCCGACGAGTGCGCCCACGCTGCCGCTGACCGCGCTGCCGCCGGACGCCAACTACGCCGCGACCAGCGCCCCGCTCAAAGCTGCACGAACTCCGGCCCGTCGGTCGGCAACGCCGGGACCTCTCCGCGCCGGGCCGCCCGCGCCGCGAACTCCCGCACCCCGTCGACCTGCCGCACGCCGAGCGAGAAGTCCAGCGCCCGGAAGTACGCGGCCAGCGTCGCGGCGTCGAACGGCTCCCACCGGGCGGCCGCCCGGGCGACCTCGTCCAGTTCACCCAGGCACAGGTCACGCGAGCGCTGGAACGCCTCGTGCACGTCCTTGACCACGCCGGGGTGGGCGGCCGCGAAGTCCCGGCGCACCGCCCAGACCGCGAACACCATCGGCAGCCCGGTCCACTCGTGCCACGCCTGGCCCAGGTCGGTGACGTGCAGACCGCGCGCCGGCGCCTCGTACATCGCGCGCAGCGCCGGGTCGCCGATGAGCACCCCGGCGTCCGCCTCCAGCAGCATCTGCGACAGGTCGGGCGGGCACCGGAAGTAGTCCGGCTCGGCGCCGTACCGCTCCGCCAGCAGCATCTGCGCGAGCAGCACCCCGGTACGGGAGGTGGAACCGAGCGCGACCCTCCGGCCGCCCAGCTCCGCCAGCGGCCGGGTGGAGATGAGGTTCACCGAGAGCACCGGGCCGTCGCTGCCCACCGCGAGGTCCGGCAGCAGCAGCAGGTCATCGGCGTGGCGCAGGTACTCGACCAGGGAGATCGGCCCGATGTCCAGATCACCGGCGACCAGGGCCGCGTTGAGCCGGTCCGGGTTGTCCTTGCGCAGGTCCACGTCGAGCAGGGCACCCGAGCGCATCAGGCCCCAGTAGAGCGGGAGGCAGTTGAGGAACTGGATGTGCCCGACGCGAGGCCGCTGAACGCTCATGACGGCGACGCTATCCCCGGCCCGGACCGGCCTGCTCGCGGGTACGGCGATTCGGTCGAAGAACACGCCCGCCAGGCCCGGCGGGCCCATAATTCGGTGGAGCCGGGTAAGGGGCACGCGTACCCTGGTGGGCCGCTTGACGGCCGTGGTGAGCAAGCACCGCAGCGGACGTCCCCGCGCCGAAGGCCGGCAATCCGGCCATTCGGACACGCGAGCGATCCGGACCGGCCCTGAGGACGACCCGTGACCGCACCTGATCTCGACACCGAACTCGCCGCCGAGCGGCATCACCTCACCGAGTCCCGCGCGGCCCTGGGCCGCATGCGCGAACGCGCTCAGGCCCTGTTCGCCACGGGCGAGAACGTGGCCGGTGACGCCTACACCGCCGAAATGCTCGGCCGCACCCTGTCCAAGCGGGTCGCCGAACTGGCCGACAACCCGGACACCCCGCTGTTCTTCGGGCGCCTGGACCTCGACTCCGGCAACCACCACGTCGGACGGCGGCACGTCACGGACGACTCCGGCGAGCCGATGGTGCTGGACTGGCGGGCGCCGCTGTCCCGGGCCTTCTACCGGGCCAGCGTCCGCGACCCGCAGGGCGTCTCGACCCGGCGCCGGTTCGGCTTCGTCAAGGGCCAGCTGACCAGCTTCGAGGACGAACACCTCGACCGTGGCGAGGAACTGGGCACGAACAGCCGCATCCTGACCGCGGAGATCGAGCGCCCGCGCGTCGGCCCGATGCGCGACATCGTCGCCACCATCCAGCCCGAACAGGACGAACTGGTCCGGGCCGAGCTGGCGGACTCCATCTGCGTGCAGGGCGCGCCGGGCACCGGTAAGACCGCGGTGGGCCTGCACCGCGCCGCGTACCTGCTGTATCTGCACCGGGAACGGCTGCGCCGGTCCGGGGTGCTGATCGTGGGGCCGAACTCGGCGTTCCTGTCGTACATCTCCGCGGTGCTGCCCGCGCTCGGCGAGGTCGAGGTGGCCCAGTCGACGGTCGACGACCTCATTGCCCGGGCGCCGGTACGTGGCACGGACACCGACGCCGCCGCGCTGCTCAAGCACGACGCCCGGATGGCCGACGTGCTGCGCCGGGCGCTGTGGGGACGGATCGGCAAACCGGCCGAGCCGATCATGGTGTCGGACGGCTCGTACCGGTGGCGCATCGACCCCGAGCCGCTGCGCCGCGTGGTCGACGAGGCGCGGCGGGAGGGACTGCCCTATCTGGTCGGGCGCGAACGGGTACAGGCCCGCGTGGTCGGGCTGCTGCAACGGCAGTCCGAGTACCGCACCGGGAACTCGCCCAGCGAAGCCTGGCTGCGCCGGATGGCCAAGGTGGCACCGGTCCGGGAGTTCCTCGACCACGCCTGGCCCGAGGTCACCCCGGAAGGGCTGGTGGTCGCGCTGCTCACGGACGCCGAACTGCTCGCCCGCAGCGCCGACGGCATCCTCACCGCGGAGGAACAACAGGCACTGCTGTGGGCCAAGCCCCCGCGCACGGTCAAGTCCGCCCGGTTCAGCCCGGCCGACACCGTGCTCGTCGACGAGGCCGCCGGGCTGATGGAACGGCAGCAGAGCTTCGGGCACGTCGTGGTCGACGAGGCGCAGGACCTGTCCCCCATGCAGGCGCGGGCGATCGCCCGGCGCAGCGAGCACGGCTCGATCACGCTGCTCGGCGACCTGGCCCAGGGCACCGCGCCGTGGGCCGCCGCGGACTGGCGGGACACGCTGGCCCACCTGGGCAAGCCGGACGCCGCCGTGGTGCCGCTGACGGTCGGGTTCCGCGTACCCGCGGTCGTGGTCGCCCTGGCCAACCGGCTGCTGCCGGCGCTCGGCGTGGACGTACCCGAAGCGGTGTCGCTGCGCCGCGACGGCGACCTCGCGATCGTCGCGGTGGCCCAGCCCGGCGATCTGGACGCCGCGGTCCTGGTCGAGGTCACCGCGGCACTGGACCACGAGGGTTCGGTCGCGGTCATCGCGGCCGACGCCGCGGTCGGCCGCCTGCGCACCCACCTCACGGCCGCCGGTCTCGACGCCGCGACCCCCGACGACGTCGAGACCGGGGCGCGGGTCACGGTCGTGCCCGCCTCGGTCGTCAAGGGCCTCGAGTACGACCACGTCATCGTGGTCGAGCCGGCCGACATCGTGTCCGCCGAGCCGCGCGGCCTGCACCGGTTGTACGTGGTGCTCACCCGGGCCGTGTCCCGGCTGTCCGTGGTGCATGCGCAGCCGCTGCCGGAGGCGCTGGCCTGATTCGCGCCCGTTCCGGGACCGCGGAGTCGTCGGTGGACCTATCGACGCAGGCGGATCATCGGTTCAGGCGGAACTTCGACACTTAAGCCCGTCGAAAGGCGGCCCGGTGCGACGATGCCCGCATGCGTCAGGAGACACGGTCATGACCGCGCCGACCCACAGCGTGCCGACCTGGGTGGACCTCGGTACCGCCGACCTGGACGACGCGGTGCGCTTCTACACCTCGTTGTTCGGGTGGACCGCGCACGTGTCGCCCGATCCGGAGTCCGGCGGTTACACGATCTTCAACCTGAACGGGCTGCCCGCGGCGGGCGCCGGACCGTTGTTCGGTGAAGGCCAGCCCACGGCCTGGAGCACGTACATCGGCACGGCGGACTCGGACGCGGTCGCCGTTCGGGTTCAGGAGGCCGGCGGGCAGGTGCTGGTCGCGCCGTTCGACGTGCTCGACCAGGGCCGGATGGCGGCGTTCCTGGACCAGGCCGGGGCGCCGTTCAGCGTGTGGGAGCCGGCGATGATGCGGGGCGCCGAGGTGTTCGACCGGCCCGGCGCCCTGACCTGGAACGAGCTGACCACGCGGGACGTCGAGGGCTCGAAACGGTTCTACGGGGCGGTGTTCGGCTGGTCGGCACGCGACAGTGCGCCGGACAGCCCGCCGTACGTGGTGTGGGAGCGCGACGGCCGCACGATCGCGGGCATGCAGCCGATGTTCGGCGAATCGTGGCCCGCCGACCTGCCGCCGCACTGGATGGTGTATTTCGCGGTCGCCGACTGTGACGACTCGGCGGCCCGGGCGGCGGCACTGGGCGGTCGGGTGGTGCATCCGCCGACGAGCTTCCCGATGGGCCGGTACGCCGTACTCGACGACCCGCAGGGCGGCACGTTCGCGATCCTGGCCGCCCGTCGCTGACCGGCGGCCGGATCGCGCGGCGCTCAGCAGTACTGGGACTGCTTGCCGATCACCTTGTACGGGCAGTCCGCCACCTCGGCCAGCATCAGCGCCGCCTCCCGGTTGCGCGCGGTCTCCCGGGCGATGACGCTGCCGGGCGGGTAGAAGCCGCCCTGCGCCGAGCTGGTCGGGTACATCTCGAACGTGTACGCGAAGATCTTGTGCGCGCCCCACAGCCAGTCGAGCGAGTCACCATCCGTGATGTACAGATCGCTCGCCTGTTCCGGGGTGTAGTTGTTCGTCGCGGCCATCTGCCGCCCCAAGGTGGCGAACGTGTTGTTGTCGTCCGCGGTCATCCCGGTCCCGGTGTCGGCGGTCGTGTAGCCCAACGGCCACAGCACCAGCTCGGAGTAGGTGTGGAAGTCCAGCGCGGCCTTGATCTGCTGCTTGCCGCCGACGACCCGGCTGTTGACGAAGTCGCGGATCACCCGGGTCTCCGGCGCCGAGAACGCGGACGGGCCCCGGTACGTCTCCGAGGACGGGTTGCCCGACGAACCTCCGCAGCAGCCCCAGTGGTCGCCGTAGTTGCGGTTCAGGTCGGTGCCGATGTAGCGGGAGCCACTGTTGGGCTGCCGGTTCTTGCGCCACGACCGGTACGAGCCGGTGGCGATGTCGTACTCGGCGCCGTCCGGGTTGACCGACGGCACGATCCACAGCTCCCGGGTGTCCACGATGTTCTTGATCCGGGTGTCGCTCGCGTAGTTGTCCGCGAACAGGTGCATCAGGTAGACGGCCATCTCCACGGTGAGGTGCTCCCGCGCGTGGTGGTTCGCGTCGTACAGCACCTCGGGCTCGTTCTCGTCCGTGGCGACGTTGTCGGAGATCTTCACCGCGACGATCTGCCGGCCCTCGTACGACGTGCCGAGCACGTACTTCTTGGCGATCGACGGGTACCGGGCGACGATCGCGTCGACCTCGGCGACCATCTCGCTGTAGTTGTGGTACGCCGCGTCGCCGGGCGGGAAGTCCAGCCTGTTCGGGCCGGCGTCGGGACGGCCGTCGGCCACCGGCTTGACCGTGAACCCGAGCCCGCGCAGGGCCTGCACCTCCCCGCGGGTGGCGGTGACGGTGACGACGGCGTGCTCCACGTCGTCGATGGCGGCGCCCGTGCGCGCGATCGTGTTGCGTTGCGCGAGCGTACGGGCGTCGTACACCTCGTACTGGGCGGACTGGTCAGATGCGCCGGCGCCCGGTTCCGCGGTGACGGGGTGGGCGGCGGCGGACTGGGCCGGGGCGGCGGACGCGGTCAATGCGAGCCCGATCGCGGCGGCGGCGAGGGTGGCGACACGTCGTCTCATGAACGACCTCCGTTGGTCGGGAGGGGGACCCGTCCCGTCACTGCACCACCGGTGATCGATGATTGGCAATGAATCTGCCCGACTGCCTGTCATGCCAAAGTCCCCCTACTCCGGCGTGATGGATAGCGCAGTCCCTGGTCAGGGCTCCCCTGCGCCTGATGCGTTGCCGTTGCCGTTGCGCGAGTCGGCAGGCGTGTCGTCCGCGGCGCGGTCACCGTCGGGCGACTCGGCGTCGCCTTTGGGTGACGCGGCGGCGCGGTCGCCCGCGGCGGCGGCGGCCTCGTCGCCAGCCAGCGCGGCCCGCAGCCGGGTCTTCTCCGCTCGGCGCCGGTCCGCGGCGCCCGCAAGCTGCTCGGCCATCTCGTTGCGCCACCGCGCCAGCAGGAAGTACGCGAAACCAGCCGACGCGACCAGCGCGATCATCGCCTTGACCAGCAGGTTCAGCGGAACCGGCAGGAGCAGGACGAACACCACCACGAACAGGCCGAGGCGCCCCAGCGTGTATTTGACCGACGGACTCATGACGCTTCCCTCTCAGCCCGCCCGGTGGCTGAGCCACCGAAGGCCGTAGAACCAGACCAGGCAATACACGACCGTACCGGCGGCGGCGCCGACGGCCCCGCTGACCAGGGCGGGGAACGCGCCGGCGGCGAGACCGGCCATGGTCAGGCCGACCGCCAGCCCGAAGCCGGCGCCGAGGCCGGCGACCACGACCCGGTTCGGCCCGTACCCGGCCGCGCGGAACTCCTCGACGAACAGCCACCCGGGCAGGACCAGGGCCAGCCAGCCGCTGGCGTCACCGAACACGGACAGCCGCAGCAACGCCATGATCCCCTCGAAGATCAGCAGGATCACCACGCCGCAGAGCAGCCCCGCGAACGCCACCCCGAGCAGGTCACCCGCGGTGGCCAGGCGCCCGTCGGGGGCGCGGCGCGGACGGCGCTCGCTCGTTGTCTCGGCCATGACCTCCCGAGGGTACGCCGCGGCTTATGCCCAGACCTGCTGGGGTTCGCTGCGCCGCTCGGCCATCGGCACCGGCTTCGGGTACTCGCGGACCACCTGGTAGCGGGTGTTGCGCTCGACCGGCTGGAAACCGGCGTCCCAGATGAGGTTGAGCAGATCTTCCCGGTGCATCGTGTGCGGCGTGCCGTACGAGTCGGCATCGTGGGTGATCTTGTACTCCACGACCGAGCCGTCCAGGTCGTCGACGCCGAAGTTCAGCGAGAGCTGGGCGACCGACAGCCCGTGCATGACCCAGAAGCACTTCACGTGCGGCACGTTGTCGAGCATCAGCCGGGACACCGCGAACGTCTTCAGCGACTCGGCGGGCGCCGCCATCGTCGTGCGCTCCTGCAGCCGGTTACGGATCTTGCCGTCCGCGGAGTCCACGAAGTCGTGCTGGTAGCGCAGCGGGATGAAGACCGCGAAGCCACCCGTCTCGTCCTGCAGCTCGCGCAGGCGCAGCACGTGGTCGACCCGGTGCCGCGGCTCCTCGATGTGCCCGTACAGCATCGTGGCGGGGGTCTTCATGCCCTTGGAGTGCGCGAGCCGGTGGATGCGCGACCAGTCCTCCCAGTGACACTCGTGGTCCACGATGTGCTGGCGGACCTCCCAGTCGAAGATCTCCGCGCCGCCGCCGGTGAGCGACTCCAGACCCGCGTCCATCAGCTCATCGAGGATCTCCGACGCGGTCAGGCCGCTGATCTTCTCGAACCACTGCACCTCGGTCGCGGTGAAGCACTTGAGGTTGACGTTCGGCAGCGCCGCCTTCAGCTCGCGCAGCACCTTGGGGTAGTAGCGCCACGGCAGCGTCGGGTGCAGGCCGTTGACGATGTGCAACTCGGTGAGCTGCTCGTCCTCCATCTCCTTGGCCTTGCGCACGGCCTCGTCGATGCGCATCGTGTACGCATCCTTCTCACCCGGTTTGCGCTGAAAAGAGCAGTACGCGCAACTGGCGGAGCAGACGTTGGTCAGGTTGAGGTGCCGGTTGACGTTGAACATCACCCGGTCGCCGTTGAGCTCCGTACGCCGGTGGTGCGCCAGGCGGCCGAGCCAGGCCAGATCGTCGCTGGCGTACAGCGCCTCGCCGTCCGCACGCGTCAGCCGCTCGCCCGCGTAGACCTTGGCCTCCAGCTCACGCTTCAGTCCGGCATCCATTGGGGCCCCTCTCCCGTTCGCTCGCCGTCGAGCCTACGTCCCACCCCTGACAGCCCGCGCCGGGAGATCCACCACCGCGGTACTGTTCGGCAACCGTCCCGGAAGAAACCGCAGCCTTTCGGCCCAGACCGATCGACAGAGATGCGCGGCGCGGTGTATCACCTTTTAAGGGGGAACGACGAGCGGCGGTGTGTCGAGCACCGACGCGGACGGGGAGCACATGGCAACGGACACACGGACCGCTTCGGGCGAACCGCAGCGCGTGCGTCACCGTCTGCGCCATCTCGCGTACGCAGCGGCGGCGCTGGCCGCAATCGCCGCGCTGTTCCACCCGCTGCCCGCCACCGCGGCCCCCACCACCCCGACGGGCCCTGGCGCCGCGCCCGGCGTTCCCGCCGCGCTGCCCGGGGTGCCCGACGCGGGCTCACGCCCGATCCCGCTCGGCACGCTGGCCCTTCCCGGCCAGGTCAGGCCCGCGACGGCCACCACCGCGCCGACGCCCGGCGTCCCGGTCAACCCGCTCCTTGCCAAGATCGAAAAGCAGCGCGGCGAGATCGCCGCCCTCGGCGATCAGCTGATCAAGCTCGGCGAGGATCGCGACCTCGCGCGCCGGCAGGCCGCGCTCGCCGATCAGAAGGTCACCCGTACCCAGGCCGCGCTGGTCGTCGCGCAGCAGGACGCCGCCGCAGCGGCCGAGAACGCCATGCGCGACGCCGCCGCGCTGCCGCCGGGCGCGCTCGGCTCCGGGCTGCAGGATCTGGACTCCCTGGCCCGGATCCAGCGCGGCAACTCCCCGGGCGAGCAGGTGGCGGCCAGCCAGCTCGTGATCGCGCAGGAGGCCCAGCAGATCGCGCTCGACGAGCGGGAGCTCGCCACGACCCACGCCACCGAGATCACCACTCGCTACGACCGGCTCAACGCCGACATCGCGAAGAAGCAGGCCGCGCTGCAGCGGCTCGAACAGCAGAACGCGGATGCACTGAACCAGGCCGAGGCGGCCGAGAACGCCGTCGACGCCCGCCTCGGCGCGGGCTACCTGGCGGGTGCCGACCAGGGTCGCGGCGCCGACCCCCGGGCCATCGCGGCGGTGCGGTTCGCCCTGGCCCAGCGCGGCGATCCGTACGAGTGGTCCGCCGAGGGCCCCGACAAGTGGGACTGCTCGGGCATCGTCTACGGCGCCTACCGCAGCGACGCGGCGGGGCGGTTCCCGATCGCCCGGGTGGCCCGCGACCAGTACTGGCAGACCCGCAACAAGGTCGTCGACCGGTATTCGCTGCTCCCCGGCGACCTGCTGTTCTTCAGCTACACCTCCAGCTGGACCGACATCCATCACGTCGCCATGTACGCGGGCGACGGCATGATGGTGGAGGCCCCGCGTACCGGCCTGACGGTGCGGCTCGTGCCGGTCCGGTGGACCCGGCTGTTCCAGGCCACCCGCGTGTACGGCTCGGTGGACGGCCCGACCAACGGCCCCGACCTCTCCTCGCCCCCGCCGAAGCCGACCAAGACACCGTCGCCCACCCCGACCACCACCAAGCCGGAGACGACCAAGCCGGAGACGAAGCCCCCGACCATGCAGCCGAGCACCACCCCGCCCAGCACGACGCCGCCTTCCACCACGCCACCCACGACCACACCGCCGACCACGCCGGAGACCCCGCCCACGTCGGGCACCGCGTCGGCGGACGGCACCACCGGCTCGGCCACCGGCAACAGCGCGTCGATCGGCTCGTCGTCGATCGGCTCGGCGTCCAGCTCACGGACGGGTACCGCGTCGAATTCGGCCTCGGGTTCCGCGGCGACGAGCGCGTCGGCCGGCGAGTAGCCCGCAACGGCCGTCACCTGGCGAGTCGACGCCGGGTGTGCTGACGAGCGCGGATATGGCACGGTAAGGGTCAGCGCCCGGCGGCAACGATTCGGCGACGGCGCGCACCGCGGCGGTCGGGAGGGGCCCATGGACGAGCAGCACGCGGCACCGGACAGCCCCGGCGGCCAGCCGGGCGCTGCGCGGACGCCCGCGGACGCTCCCGGCGCGGACGGGTACGAGCTGCCTCCGCCCCCCGCCCCCGGCGCCCTGTGGGCCGATCGTCCGCCCGCCGCCCGCGCGACGGCGACGGCCCCCGCCAGCAGCCCTGCAGCCCAGGCCTCGGCGACTTCCTCCGTCAGCAGCCCCGCCGCCCGAGCGACGGCGACGGCCCCCGTCAGCAGCCCCGCAGGCCGGGCGTCAGCGACCTCCCCGGTCAGCGGCACGGCAGTCCGGGCCTCGACGGCCGCCCCGGTCAGCGGCTCCACGGTCCGGCCCGTCTCGGCCGTGCCCAGCGCCAACGCGGCGCGCGCCACCGTGCCCGGCGCAGTGCGCCCCGGTCCCGAGGACGTCGGCCAGGGCACCCGCCGGACCGCCCAGGCCACGGTCTACGGGACTCGGGCCGCCGGGTCCGAGCCTGCTCCACCCGACCCGGAGCCGCCGCAGCCCGACATCGAACCGGCGCAGCCCGCCGAGCCCGAGCGGCCCGGCCTGCCCGAGCCTTCGACACCCGAGCCCCCGCCGCACCCCGCCGAGCCGGGTCGGCCCGGCGGGCCGATCGAGCCCGGAAAACCGCAGGAGCCGTCCAGGCCCGTGGAGCCGCCGGCACCGATCGAGCCGCCGCCCAGTCCATTCCCGGCCCCGCAGCCGCCGCGGCCGTTCCCCACCCCCGAGCCCCGTCCCGGCCCAGCGCCGACGCCACCGGGCCCGCCGCCCGCCCCGGACCCGGCGCCGCCGACGCCCGTTCCGCCCGGACCGGGTCCGTCCCCGGTGCCGCCCGGACCGGGTCCGTCGCCCGTGCCGCCCGGGCCTGACCCGTGGCCCGGACCGCCGAGCCCGGGTCCCGCCCCCGTGCCGCCCGGCCCCGGACCGAGCCCGGTCCCGGGCCCGCCACCGACACCGTTCCCGGCGCCGCCCATGATCCCGGCGTCCGCCGGGCTCCCGGCATACACGCTGCCGTCATACCCGCCGTCCCACCCGACGCCGCCGTCCCACCGGACAGCCCCGTCCCACCCGACGCCGCCGTCGCATCTGACGCCGCCGTCCCACCGGACAGCCCCGTCCCACCCGGCGGCGCCGTTCAACGGTGGTGCGCCCGGCTACGGCGGGGGCGGCGCCTCGTTCGGGGTCGGCGCTGCGGACAGGACCCGGGCGCCGTTCGGGGCGGCGGCGACATCGACCGGCGCCTCTCCGACGCCGGCGGCCGAGCGGCACCCGGAGCCCGCCGGCGTGCCCCAGCAACGCATGCAGGGCACGGTGTACGGCGCCCCCGGCGCCGCCTCCCCGATCGACCTGACGATGCCGGTGTCGATGAACGCGGTGGACAACTCCGGCTCGCTGACCGGCCACATCCTGGCCCAGGGCTGGGAGGAGTCACCCGACAACGGCCGCAGCAGCAACGTCAAGGTCGTCATCTCGATGCTCGTCGTGCTGGGGCTGCTGGTCGGCACGAGCCTGCTGTTCCTGTTCACCGTGGGCAACGACTTCGCCGGGATGATCCGCGGAGTCTTCGCGGGCTAGGCCACTCGCGGTTTGCCACCCACCGCGGAACCCCCTAGGCTGGCGCGGTTGGGCCCGGGGTGAGTCTGCCCACTACCGGAGCGGAATGCGCGCTGCGCCGTGCGCGCTGACCCGTACACTGATGGCAGTAATTGACCTGGCGTGCCCTGACGGGGCGCGCCACGGGCGTTCTTGCGGGCATTTCAGCGGCCGGGATCCGGACGCGGCGGGCCAGTCGCGAGCATGCGCCCCCGTAGAGAGGTTCTCTTGAGCACTTTCGCTGATCCCAGCACGTTCCCGTCCGTCCTCGAAACCCCCGCGGAGATCTCCGAAGAGCCCGCCGCCCCCGCGCCGGCCGCCACCACGTTCGCCGACCTCGGCCTGCCCGCCGAGATCGTGCGCGTGCTGACCCGCGAGGGCATCGCGGTCCCGTTCGAGATCCAGGCCGCGACCATTCCCGACGCCCTCGCCGGGCGTGACGTGCTCGGCCGCGGCCAGACCGGCTCCGGCAAGACTTTGGCGTTCGGCCTGCCCGTGCTGGCCCGCGTCGCCGCGGGTGGCCGGGCCCGCCCGCACCGCCCCAAGGCCCTGATCCTGGTGCCGACCCGCGAGCTGGCCATGCAGGTGGCCGACTCGCTGCTGCCGGTCGGCCGGTCCGTCGGCGTCTTCCTCAAGACCGCGGTCGGCGGGGTGCCCTACGACCGGCAGATGGACGCGCTGCGCCGCGGCGTCGAGGTGATCGTGGCCACGCCGGGCCGCCTCAAGGACCTGATCGAGCGGGGCGCCTGCCAGCTCGACGACGTCGAGATCACCGTGCTGGACGAGGCCGACCAGATGGCCGACATGGGCTTCCTGCCCGAGGTCACGGAGCTGCTCGCCAAGACTCCGGAGGGGGCGCAGCGGCTGCTGTTCTCGGCCACCCTGGACGGTGACGTGGACACGCTGGTCCAGCGCTTCATGACGGATCCGGTCACCCATTCGACCGCCCCGGCGGAGGCCAGCGTCTCCACGATGGACCATCACCTGCTGCTGATCCCGCCGCGTGACAAGTTCTCGATCACGGCCTCGATCGCCAGCCGGGCGGGCAAGACGATCGTCTTCGCCCGTACGCAGATGGGTGTGGACCGGCTGGTCGAGCAGCTCGCCGCGGTCGGTGTCCGCGCGGGCGCGCTGCACGGCGGCAAGACCCAGCGGGTTCGCACGCGGACGCTGGCCGAGTTCAAGGAAGGCCGCACCAACGTCCTGGTGGCCACGGACGTGGCCGCCCGCGGCATCCACGTCGACGGCATCTCGCTCGTGGTGCACGTGGACCCGCCGAAGGACCCGAAGGACTACCTGCACCGGGCCGGGCGTACGGCGCGTGCGGGCGAGTCCGGCGCGGTCGTGACGCTGGTGCTGCCGAAGCAGCGCCGCACCACCCAGGCGATGATGACCAAGGCGGGCGTGGAGCCGGCCGAGGCCCGGGTCCGCCTCGGCGACGAGAAGCTGGCCGAGATCACCGGGGCCCGCGAGCCCAGCGGTGTCCCGGTGGTGGACGAGCCGGAGCCGCGCCGCGAGCGCGGGGACCGGCCCCGTCGCTTCGGCGACCGGGACCGCGGCGAACGCCCCCGTTTCGGCGGCCGGGAGCGCAGCTACGGCGACCGCCCGCGCGGCGACCGGGAGGCGTCGGGCGAGCGTCCGCAGGGCGACCGCCCGTTCCGGGACCGCGACGGCGGCTTTCGCGACCGTGATCGTGGGTTCCGTGAGCGTGACCGTGGTTTCGGTGCCGGCCGCCCGGCCGACCGCACGTTCGGCGGCCGCCCGACCGGCGAGCGGGGTCACGACGACCGCCGCCCGCACGGCGAGCGCCCGTACGGCGACCGGGATCGTGCGCACCTGGACCGCCCGCGGTCCGAGCGCGGCCACGGCGCCGCGCGCACCGGGGAGCGTACCGGCGGGTTCCGCCGCGACGGTCAGCGCAACGACCGGCGCGAGGGCGGGCAGGGCGGCGACCGCCGCTTCGGCCCGAGCCGTACGGCCCGGCACTGATCGAATTTCCTTATCGCGAAGAAGGGCCGGGCGGCATCCGCCCGGCCCTTCCCCGTGGGTGGCACGGGCGCTTGATCGGCGGGCGCGGCGGGCGGCGGGCGGGTAGCTTCCTCGCATGCCGACTCTTCCTGCCTCCCTGTTCTGGGAGCGGAGTGACACGTCCGGCGTCGAGCACGCGCTCGTCGACACCCACCTCGGCCTGTACGCCCGCGGCATCGCCGCCGCGGTCGAGCCGGTGGCCTACACGTGCCGTTATGAGCTGCAGACCGACCCGGGCTGGACGAGCGCCTGGATCGACGTGAGCACCGAGGGCGCCGGCTGGGCCCGTACGCTCAAGCTGGAGCTCGCCGCGGGCCGCTGGCGGGTGACCACCGCCGAGCAGGGTGACCTGGACGCGGCCCTGACGGCCGCCGGCCACGCCGGCGCCGGGCTGCCCGGCACCGAGGACCCGGACCTGCTGTACGGCGCGTTCGACGTCGATCTGGCGGGCTCGATTCTGACCAACACGCTGCCGATCCGGCGTCTGGGCCTGCTCAAGGCCGAGCCGGGGGTGGCGCACCGGCTGAGCGTGGCGTGGGTGCTGGTGCCCAGCCTCGAAGTGGTGCAGGCGGATCAGATCTACACGCCCCTGGGCGGCGGCACGATCCGGTTCGCCACGGAGACCTTCAGCGCGGACCTGACCGTGGACGACGACGGCTTCGTGACCCTCTATCCCGGCTTGGCCCGGCTCGTCCGCTAGATGCGCGTCACGCGGGCCAGGTGCCGTCGCTCAGGAAGCGGTCGACGACCGCGCCGGGCCCGGTCAGGTCGATGCCCTGCGCCCGGACCCAGTCGTCGGAGTAGTACGTGTCCGCGTACCGCTCGCCGCCGTCGCAGATGAGCGTGACCACCGACCCGGCGCACCCGGCGGCGCGCATCTCGGAGATCAGCCCGAACGCCCCCCACAGGTTCGTGCCGGTGGAGCCTCCGACCCGGCGGCCGAGAACCGCGGACCCGGCGCGCATGGCGGCCAGCGACGCGGCGTCCGGCACCGGGATCATGCGGTCGACGACGGCCGGCTGGAACGACGGCTCTACCCGGGGACGGCCGATGCCCTCGATGCGGGAGCCGCGGCCGGTGGCGATCGTCCAGTCGCCGGACAGGTACGCGGGCCAGAACGCCGAACCCTCCGGGTCCACCACGCACAGCTTGGTGGGGTATCGCCGGTAGCGGGCGTACCGGCCGATGGTGGCGCTGGTGCCGCCGGTTCCCGCGCCCACCACGACCCAGGTCGGCACGGGGTGCCGTTCGAGCTGCAACTGGGCGTAGATCGACTCGGCGATGTTGTTGTTGCCGCGCCAGTCGGTGGCCCGTTCGGCGTGCGTGAACTGGTCCATGAAATGGCCGCCCAGGTCTTCGGCGAGGCGGCGGGCCTCGGCGACCACGGCGGTCGGGTCGGTGACGAGGTGACACTTGCCGCCCTGGAACTCGATCAGCGAGATCTTCTCGTGCGACGTGGAGGCGGGCATGACCGCGATGAACGGCAGGCCGAGCATCCGGGCGAAGTACGCCTCGCTGACCGCGGTGGAGCCCGAGGACGCCTCGACGATCGTGGTGCGCGGCCCGATCCAGCCGTTGCACAGGGCGTACAGGAACAGGGAGCGGGCGAGGCGGTGCTTCAGCGAGCCGGTGGGGTGCGACGACTCGTCCTTGAGGTAGAGGTCGATCCCCCACGCCGTCGGCAGCGGGAACGGCAGGAGGTGGGTGTCGGCCGAGCGGTTGGCGTCGGCCTCGACGAGCGCGATGGCGTCGCGGGCCCATTGACGTGCGGCGTCGTCGCACCGATCCATCTGCATACCGCTGACGCTAGCCCAGGCTCGGCTGCGGGCGGTTCTCCCACTTGGTGGACAGCGCGATCGCCGTCCGGGTGGAGGCGACCCCGGGCGTCCGGTTGATGCGTACGATCAGCCGCTCGAGCTCGGCGATCGATCCGACCCGCACGATGAGCTGGTACGACTCGACGCCGGCCATGAAGTAGCAGGACTCCACCTCCGGCATGTCGCGCACGGCGGCGAGCACGTCGTCGGTGTCGGCGCCGGAGTCCTCGATGATGCCGATCAGCGCGGTGACCCCGAGCCCGAGAGCATCATTGTCCACTTCGGCCCGGTACGCTCGGATCGTCCCGGCCGCTTCCAGCTTGCCGACCCGCTCGTGCACGGCGGGTGCGGAGAGCCCGACCTTGCGGGCCAGCTCCGCATACGAGGAGCGGGCGTTGTCCCGCAGCAGGCCGATGAGGCGCAGGTCGATGGCGTCCATGGGGTCAGACCATAAACCGGCCGCCGCCGAAGCCGTCGGCGGCACCACCGTACGGCGCTTGTCACCCGCCCGACCCGTCCGGCTCTTCACCTCACGCCCGGTAGTTGCCCGGGACCGCAGAACCGAGCCAGGATAATGATCACTGTCGCAATCGGGGCTTTTTCCGCATTTCACGGACTTGCTGATGGGGCGATGCTCTAATGGCCTTACGTCCTGATCGAGCTCGCCGACACTCACCGTGACCAACCGGCCGCTCCAGACAACGACGCCGAGGAGGGGGTTGTGGACACTGGAGATCGTCTGCTGACACCGGGCGAGGTGGCCGCTCTGTTCCGCGTCGACCCCAAGACGGTCACGCGTTGGGCCGCGGCCGGACGTATCGGCAGCATCCGTACTCCTGGTGGACACCGCCGGTTCCGCGAGTCCGAGGTCCGCGCGCTGCTGGAGGGCGACGGCGTGATCGAGGAGATGCGCGAGGACGACGCCGCCAACAAGCCCCGCAACAACGGCCCCACCAGCCCCGGCGGGGCTTACGGCCCACCGAACGGCCTGCGGTAGCGCCGTCCCGCTCGGGCGATCACCCGCCGAGCGGTGCGGCCACACCGGCCGGCCCGTAGCAGAAGCCCGTCGGGGCCCCCGCTAACGGCCGCCGAGCTCGCCGCTCCACCGCCGGAACAGCGTGTGCGGCACCCCGGCCGCGTCCAGCGCCTTCCCGGCCACGAAGTCGATCAGCTGTTCCGCGCTCGCCCGCGCACCGGAGGCGTAGAAGCCGGGGCTGGCCGGCAGCACCACCGCACCCGCGTCGTGCAGGGCGATCAGATGCTCCAGATGGCTGCGGGTCACCGGGGTCTCGCGCGGCACGACCACGGTCGTACGGCGCTCCTTGAGGCTCACCTCCGCCGCCCGCTGCAGCAGGTCCTTGGAAAGCCCGATCGCGATCCCGGCGCACGCGGCCGTGCTCGCCGGCACGACGATCATTCCGCGCGCCGGGTACGAGCCGCTGCTGGGCCCGGCCGCCAGGTCGATCGCGGGCCAGTAGACCAGATCCGCATCGGCGAGATCCCGGCCGAGCCAGGCGGCGACGTCGTCCTTCCAGTGCGCGTCGCGCACCGTCGCCCCGGTCTCGTCCAGCAGCGTGAGCCGGGCCGCCCGGGAAATGACCAGGTCGACCGCCTCACCGGCATCCAGCAGGGCGCAGAGCACCGACCGGGCATACGGGGTGCCCGAGGCTCCGGAGACGCCCACGATCCATGGAATCCGCACGCCCCCAGCATGCCCGCAGCCGGAGGCGATCACGCCGCCCGGGCGGCAGGCGTCACACCGCGCCCGCCATGATTTCCGGGCGAGTCAGCCCGCCGTCACGTGCGGCGGCCGCACCCGAGACCGATCAGCCGGCCGTGAACGTGATCAGCCGGTCGGAGAACACCAGGTCGAGCAGCGCGAACAGGAACAGCGCGATGCCGACGAACCCGTTCGCGGTGAAGAACGCCCGGTTGACCTTCGACAGGTCGTCCGGGGTGACCACGACGTGCTGGTAGACGAACGCCACCGCGGTCAGGGCCAGACCGATCCACCACAGCTTGCCCAGCCCGGCCAGGTGGCCGAACCAGACGAACAGCGCGAACGTGACGATGTGGGTGAGCGTCGACAGGTGCAGCGCGGCGCGCACACCGAACCGGGCCGGGACCGAGTGCACCCCGATCCGCCGGTCGATCTCCGCGTCCTGGCAGGCGTAGATAAGGTCGAAGCCGCCGATCCACAGGCCCACCGCGGCACCCAGCACCCAGGCCGGCGCCGACCCGGCGAACGTGCCGGTCACCGCCACCCACGCACCGACCGGGGCCACGGCCTGCGCGAGCGCCAGCACGTAGTGCGGGAAGTTCGTGAAGCGCTTCGCGTACGGGTAGACGATCAGCGGGAGCACGGCCAGCGGCGACAGCACCAGGCACAGCGGGTTGAGCAGCGCCGCGGAGGCGAACAGCACGGCCAGGGAGACCGCCGCGCCGGTCCAGGCCGTGCGCAGGCTCACCGCCCCGGTGACCAGTTCGCGGTTCTGCGTACGCGGATTGAGGGCGTCGATCTTGCGGTCGAGGATGCGATTCGCCGCCATCGCGAACGTACGCCCGGACACCATCGCCACCGTGATCAGCATCAGGTCGACCCAGTGCACGCCGCTGCTGATCACCCCGTGCAACCGCAGCTCGGTCAGCTCGGCCGGAAACGCCATCGCCACCAGCGCGGACAGGTACGCGAACGGCAGCGCGAAGACGGAATGCTCGAAGGCCACCAGGCGCAGGAAGGACCTGACCCGGCCCGGCTTCTCCGGGGTCGGCGCGACCGCCGTCATATGCCGTACTCCTTCCACCGCTTGTCGACCAGCGCGACCACCTCGGGCGACATGGTCATCTCCTCCGGCCAGCCGCGCGTGTAGCCCTCGGTCGGCAGCTTACGGGTGGCGTCGATGCCCGCCTTGCCACCCCAGAACTGCTGGTACGAGGCGTGGTCGAGGTGGTCGACCGGCCCCTGGGTGAGCACCAGGTCGCGGTCGTAGTCGACGTTGCCGAACGCGCGGAACGCCACCTCGTGGTAGTCGTGCACGTCGCAGTCGTCGTCCACCACCACGATCAGCTTCGTCAGCGACATCAGGTGCGCGCCCCAGATCGCGTTCATCACCTTCTGCGCGTGCTTCGGGTAGCGCTTACGGATCGACACGATGACGCAGTTGTGGAAGACGCCCGCGGCGGGCATGTCGTAGTCGACGATGTCCGGGATCATCATCCGCAGCAGCGGCAGGAAGATCCGCTCCGTGGCCTTGCCCAGGCCGTGGTCCTCCTGCGGCGGCTTGGACGTGACGATGGAGTGGTAGATCGGGTCCCGCCGCATCGTCATCGCCTCGATGTGCAGCACCGGGAACGGCTCCACCGGGGTGTAGAAACCGGTGTGGTCGCCGAACGGCCCCTCCGGCAGCCGCTCCCCCGGCTCCAGGTAGCCCTCCAGCACGATCTGCGCCTGTGCGGGGACCTGCAGCGGAACGGTCAGGCAGTCGACCATCTCGACCCGCTCGCCGCGCAGGAACCCCGCGAACAGGTACTCGTCGATGTCACCCGGCAGCGGGGCGCTGGCCGCGTAGCTGACCACCGGGTCGCAGCCGATCGCGATCGCGACCGGCAACCGCTGCCCGAGCCGCTCGGCGACCGCGTGGTGCGCGGTCGAGTCCTTGTGGATCTGCCAGTGCATGCCCAGCGTGTGGTGCGAGTGCTGCTGCAGCCGGTACAGCCCCAGGTTGCGCTTGCCGGTCTCGGGATGCTTGGTGTGGGTCAGCCCGAAGTTGTGGAAGATGCCGCCGTCGCCCGGCCACACCTGCAGCCCGGGCAGCCGGTTCAGATCCACCTGGTCGCCTTTGAGCACGACCTCCTGGCAGGGTGCGGACTTCACCTTCTTCGGCGGGACGGACTTGAGCTGCAGCACCTTGCCCAGGCCCTCGCGGATGCCGGACCAGCCGACCGGAAGCTCCGGCTTGACCAGCGCGCCGATCCGGTCGCCGACCTCGTCCAGCGACTCGACCCCGAGCGCCATCGCGGTGCGCCGCTCCGTGGCGAACAGGTTGATCGCGACCGGCATCTCGCCCCGGGTGGGCTGCTCGAACAGCAGCGCCGGACCGTCGGCGCGCACCGTCCGGGTCACCACCTCGCTGATCTCCAGCGTCGGGTCGACCGGCACCGCGACCCGGCGCAGCTCACCCGCGCCCTCCAGGGCGGCGAGGAAACTCTGCAGATCGGGATACGGGAAGCCGCGCGCAACCATGGTCACCAGTCTTGCGTACGGGTGCGACAGTCCACGCCGGGGGCGGACCTACATGCCCGCGTTGGCGTACGAGTGCAGGCCCGAGAAGAACAGGTTGACGCCGAACAGGTTCATCAGCATGGTCGCGAAGCCCAGCAGCGCGATCCAGGTGGCCGTGGTCCGCTTGACGCTCGGGGTGGCCCGGGCGTGCAGGTAGCAGGCGTACACGACCCAGGAGATGAACGCCCAGACCTCCTTGGGGTCCCACCCCCAGTACCGGCCCCAGGACGCCTCGGCCCACAGCGGACCGGCGATGAGCGCGCCGAACGTGAACAGCGGGAACGCGAACGCGTGCAACCGGAACGTCAGCCGCTCCAGCGTGGCCGCCGCGGGCACCCGCTTGCCCAGCGAGTACGGGAACGACCGCTTGCCCGCATCGTGGCCGGTCTTGATGAGGAACATCGCGGCCGGCACTGCCCCGAACAGCAGGATGCCCGAGGCCAGGATGATGCTCGACACGTGGATGACGAACCAGTACGAGTTCAGCGCCGGCACGAGCGGCCCCACCGGTGTGTACGCGACCATCCCGGCCGCGCCGAGCAGCACCACCAGGGTCAGCGTGACGAAGAGTCCGAGGTGGCGGATGCCCGACCTGCGGCTGAGCACGGCCAGCCACGCCGCCGCCCCGACGAACGTGACCGACAGGATGAACTCGTACATGTTGCCCCAGGGCATGCGGTGCGCCGCGACGCCGCGGGTGACCAGCGTGCCCAGGTGAGCCGCGAGCGCGAATGCCGTGATGGCCACCGCGATCCGGCCGAACAGCGCCCCGCGGTCGCGCGGGCGCGCCGCCCCGACGGGCGGGACCGGCTCGCCGGCCGAGGCGAGGTCGCCGGGCGCGGCGTCGGCGGACGGCTCACCATCAGCGGGCGGCGTGTACGCGACGACCGGCGCGCCCGCCCCGACGAGCTGCCGGGCGGGCCGGGTGGCCGCGCGGCCGATGTGGCTGCGGTTGCCGAACGAGTACTCGGCGGCGTGGCACACCATCGCCGCCAGGTACGCCAGCACCGCGACCACCATGAGCTGGTTCGACAACTCGGCCATCACGCCGTCCCTCCGCTCTGGACCGGGCGGGCGACCGCCCGGGTCACGACCGCCCGGCTCAGCTCCTCGAACTCGGCGCCGAAGCCGGGATAGTCGGTGCGTGGCAGGCCACCGGCCTCCACCACGCTACCGCCGCCCGGGCCCTCGCCACCGGGCAGGGGCGAGACCCGGAACCAGACCCGGCGCCGGTGCCCGGCCAGCGACAGCATCAGCCCGGCCAGGCCCAGTACCGCCCCGGCCAGCACGAGCGACTGGGTCGGGTCGTAGCGCACCGACAACGTGATGTACTGCCGGGTGCCCAGAAACTCCAGTTTCGTCCCGTCGTCCAGCGTCCACGACGCGCCCGGCTTGAGCCGCTGCGGGCGCTCGCCGCCGACCCGCTTGAGCTCGCCCGTGGTGATCTGCGCGCGGTTGAGCGCGTACACCGAGCCGGGGATGCCGGCGTCCACCCCGAGATTCCCCCGGTACGCGGTGAGGAACAGCACCGGGTCCCGCTCGGCCGGGAACACCGAGGAGGCCGTGCCCTTCGGGTCGACCGTCGGCAGGTACACGCCTTCGAACCCGACCTGCAGGGTCTCGTCGCGCTTGCCGGTACGCGGGTCGACGTTCGCGTCCGGGAACGTGGCGACGCCCTCGCTGGTCAGCATGCCGTCGCGGGCCAGGAACGGGAACACGTTGGTCTGCTGCTGGCCGAACCGGTCCGTGTAGCGCAGGACGGGCGCGTACCCGTGGCCGATCAGGTGCACGTTCGCGTGGTGCAGCCGCAGCGGGTCGTTGACCGCGAAGGACCGGGTCGACGTGTGGCCGTCCTCGTCCACCGCGACCGTGGCCCGGAACGACTTCGGCTGGCCGGTCGGCTGGTAGCTGGCGGCGAAGCCGGTGAGGTGCAGGCAGAAGTCCGGCAGGTCGGCCGCATCGACCCGGGGCCCGAGCGCGGAGTCGTCGAACTGGGTCACCGAGTTGCAGAACCCGGTGTCCGCGCCCTGGACGAGCAGGCGGCTGCCGTGCCAGCCGTACCACGAGCCGAAACCGACGCCGACCAGCACCGCGAGCAGGGCGAGGTGGAACAGCAGGTTGCCGGTCTCCTTGAGGTAACCCTTCTCGGCGGAGACCGTCACCACGCCGTCGGGGAGCTCGCGGACCACCGTACGGAAGCGGCGGCGGCGCAGGGCCGACGCGACCTCGGCGGCCACCGCGGCCGGATCGCCCGCCTGCTCGGCGGGGGCGGCGTGTTGCGGCAGCCGGTCCAGGCGGCGCGGCGCATCCGGCGGCCGGGTACGCAGCGCGCGCACGTGCTCCAGCAGGCGGGGCACCACGCAGCCGACGAGCGAGGTGAACAGCAGCAGGTAGATGGCGGCGAACCAGGGCGCCGCGTACACGTCGAAGCCGCCCAGGCGGTCCAGCACCGGGGCGAGCTGGGGATGCGCGGCGAAGTAGGAGGCGACCTGAGTCCGGTCGACCGGGCGCTGCGGCAGCACCGAGCCGGGCACCGCGGCCACCGCCAGCAGGAACAGCAGCACCAGCGCCGTACGCATGCTGGTGAGCTGGCGCCACGAGTTGCGCAGCAGGCCCCACACCGGATTGGCCCGGCGCGGCGGCGGCGCGGCCGACGGCACCGCCCGCTCCTCGACCGCGGTCACAGCAGGGTCCCCGCGTCGAAGTCGAACGTGGTCTGCAGCCAGATGAGGAAGTCGTTCCAGCCGCCGGTGACGAGCACCAGCCCGACCACGATGAGCAGGGCACCGCCGATGCGGGTGACCCAACGGCTGTTGCGGCGCACCGCCGCGAACACCCCGAGCAGCCGCCGGAAGAACAGCCCGAACAGCACGAACGGCAGACCCAGCCCGAGGCTGTACGCGAGCGCGAGCACCACGGCCCGGTCGGTCTGCCCGCTGCGCGTCGCCAGGCCGAGCACCGCCCCCAGCGTGGGACCGGTGCACGGCATCCAGGACAGACCGAACAGCGCGCCGAGCACCGGGGCACCGAGCAGCCCGGCCGCCGGCACCCGGTGGATGCGGACCTCCCGTTGCAGGCCCGGGATCACGCCGAGGAACGCCAGGCCGAGCACGATGACGAGCCCGCCGAGCACGATGTCGAGGGCCTGCTTGTGCGCCAGCAGCGTCAGGCCGATGTTGGCGACCAGCGTGGCGAGCAGCGTGAAGACCGTGGCGAAGCCGAGCACGAACAGCACCGTCCCGGCGAGCACCCGGCCCCGGCCGCTCAGCCTCGCGGCCCGGGGTGGGGCCGCGACCGCGACGCCGCCGACCGCCAGGCCGCCGCCTTCGGCCGCCGCGCCGTCGATATCGGCGTCGTGACCAGCGGCGGGCTTCGGAACGACGCCCAGGGCGGCGTCCAGATCGGCACCGGCCAGCCCGGTCACGTACGACAGGTAGCCCGGCATCAGCGGGAGCACGCACGGAGACAGGAAGCTGACCAGGCCCGCGAGGGCGGCCGCACCGATCGCCAGCAGCAGGGGCCCGCTGGCGGCCGCGTCGGCGAACGCGCCGCCCATCAGCCCGTCCCCTCCGCGGCGACCCGCTCGACCAGCGGCTGCAACTCGCCGACCGTGGTGGCCCGGCGCAGGGCGACCGCGATCCGGCCCTGCTTGTCCAGGATCAGCGTCGACGGGGTGCTGACCTGCGTCACGTCGAACTTCAGGGCGACCTTGCCGTCGGGATCGTAGATGCTGGGGAAGCTCACCCGCCCGCGCTCGAACGCCAGGGCCGCGTCCCGGCCGTCGCGCGAGTTCACCCCGACGAACGTGACCCCCTTGGCCTTCGTGGCGCCGTACGTCTGCTCCAGGTCGTCGGCCTCGGCCCGGCACGGGCTGCACCACGATCCCCAGAAGTTGACGACCACGACCTTGCCCCGGTCCTGCGAGACGTCGTACGTGCCGCCGCCGAGCAGCTCACCGGTGACCTCGCGGGCCGCGGGGCGCTGCGCCGGGGTGCACTCGATGACGCCCTGCGGGCTGGTCGTGCACTTCTTCTCCCAGCTCTGCTCGCCGCAGCCGGTCAGCGCCGCGGCGGCGAGAGCGGCGACGGCCAGGACAGGGGCGAAGCGGCGCACGTCAGGCGCCCTTGGCGTTCCGGGCGCCGGGAGACATCGCGACCAGGTGGGCGGCGGGCTCGCGGTAGTCGATGCCGACCACCTTGCTCCCCTCGAACCGGAACGAGGTGACGCTGGCCAGCCCGCACTGGCGGCGGCGCGGGTCGTGCCAGAGGCGCTTGCCCTCCACGTACCGGCGCAGCGTCCAGATCGGGAGCTGGTGGGAGACGCAGACCGCCTCATGGCCCTCGGCCGCGACCCGGGCAGCCTGCAACGCTGCGAACATGCGCTGCGCGATCACCAGGTACGCCTCGCCCCAGGACGGGGTGATCGGGTCGCGCAGCACCCACCAGTTTCGCGGGTTGCGCAGCGCTCCGTCGCCCACGGAGACCTGCTTGCCCTCGAAGAAATTGCTGCTTTCGATGAGCCGGATGTCGGCGGCGATCTCCAGGCCGTACTGGGCGGCGATCGGCTCGGCGGTCTCCTGGGCGCGCTCCAGCGGGCTCGCCACGACGTGCGTGATGTCGCGGTCGGCCAGCGCCTCGGCATCGGCCTTGGCCATCTGGCGGCCCAGCTCGGAGAGGTGGAAGTCGGGCAGTCGCCCGTACAGAATCTTGGTGGGGTTGTGCACCTCGCCGTGCCGCACGACGTGCACGGTCGTCCGGGTCTCGCTCATCGGGTGCCTCCCGCCTGGGCGGCCGCCCGGGCGGCGGGCGGCAGTGCCGCGGCGATCTGCTCCAGCGCCTCGTCGTCGAGCGCGGTGGAGACGAACCACGACTCGAACGCGCTCGGCGGCAGGTAGACGCCGCGGGCCAGCAGCGCGTGGAAGAACGCCTTGAACGCGGCCGCGTCCTGAGTCTTGGCGGTCTCGTAGTCGGCGACCTCGGCATCGGTGAAGAAGACCGAGAACATGTTGCCCGCGGACGACAGGCGGTGCGGGACACCGGCGGCGGCGAGCGCGTCGGTGACGAGGCGGCCGACGGTGCCGGCGAGCTCGTCGAGGCGCCGGTAGGTGGCGTCGTCGGCGAGCCGCAGCGAGGCCAGCCCGGCCGCGCAGGCGAGTGGATTACCCGACAGCGTGCCGGCCTGGTAGACCGGCCCGGCCGGGGCGAGGCGGGACATGATCTCGGCCCGGCCGCCGAACGCCGCCGCCGGCAGGCCGCCGCCCATCACCTTCCCGTACGTGAACAGGTCGGCGTCGACCGGATCGAGGGCGGCCCAGCCGCCCGCGGCGACCCGGAAGCCGGTCATCACCTCGTCGACGATGAGCAGCGCGCCGTACGCGTGGGCCAGCTCGGCGAGCCGCTGGTTGAATCCCTTGCGCGGCGCGACGACGCCCATGTTGCCCGGCGCCGCCTCGGTGATCACCGCGGCGATCGCGTCGCCGTCCGCGGCGAACGCCGCCTCGACCGCGGCCTCGTCGTTGTACGGCAGCACGATGGTCTCGCCTGCGGCGGCGCCGGTGACCCCGGGCGAATCGGGCAGCCCGAGCGTCGCCACCCCGGAACCGGCCGCGGCGAGCAGGGCGTCCACGTGGCCGTGGTAGCACCCCGCGAACTTGATGATCTTGCTCTTGCCGGTGAACCCCCGAGCCAGCCGGATCGCGGTCATGGTGGCCTCGGTGCCGGAGTTGACCAGCCGCACCTGCTCCACCGGGGTGCGCCGGACGATCTCCTCGGCCAGCGCCACCTCACCGGCCGTCGGGGTGCCGAAGCTGGTGCCGTGGGCCGCCGCGGCCTGCACCGCGGCCACGATCTCCGGGTGCGCGTGGCCGTGGATCAGCGGGCCCCACGAGCAGACCAGGTCCACATACCGACGGCCGTCGGCGTCGAACAGCCACGGGCCGTGGCCGCGCTCCATGAACCGGGGCGTGCCGCCGACCGCCCGGAAGGCGCGCACGGGAGAATTCACCCCGCCCGGCACGATGGCGCGGGCGCGGTCGAACAGGGCCTGGGAGGCCGGGGCGTCGTCCGGGTACGGACGCGCGTCGGCGCGGGATGAGGTGGTCACAGCGCACCCATTCTGTCAGCGCCCCCCGACATCCGTCCGCCCAGCCCCGGAGCGAGGTGGAGCACATCACCCGAGGGCCGGGCCGGTCCGGACCCCGTCGCGCCGACGGCCCCTTGATGAACGGAGACGATAGGCTGGCCCGCGTGGAGCGGCCGGAGCTTTCCATCGCGGTCCAGCGCACCCCCGAGGAGGTCGTCTTCCACCTCGCGGGGGAGATCGACGTGCTCACGGTGACCCGCCTGTCGACCATGGTGACCGAGGAGCTGGCGGAGCCGCCCGGCCGGATCGTGCTCGACCTGGCCGGGGTGACGTTCTGCGACTCGCAGGGGCTGGGCACCCTGGTCGTGCTCAGCCGCAAGGCGCAGCACGCCCGTACGGTGCTGGCGCTCGCCAACGTGGGTGACTTCCTGCTCCGCGTACTCGACATCACCGGCCTCCGCAGCGCCCTCATGATCAGCAGCGCCCAGCAGCCCATGCCCTGATACTGCGGCATCCACCGGTCCCGGTAGTTCGCCCGTATGCTGCCGAGGTGCCAATGCCACGGGCAGCCCCGGAGACGACCGGGGCCCACGACCTGCACGCGCTGGCGATCGAAGCCGCCCGTGCGGGCGCGGCGGCCATCCGAGCAGTTTGCAAGGACGCGCTCCCCGGGCTCGACGGGCAAGCCTCAGCGGACCCAAACCGGCTCGCCGTCACCGTGAAGGACGGTGTGGAGGACTTCGTCACGGCGGCCGATCTCGCCGCCGAGGAGGCGATCGTCGCCACCATCCGGGCGACTCGGCCGGACGATCGCATCGTCGCCGAAGAATCCGGCGTGGAGAACGGCTCCAGCGACGTCTGTTGGTACATCGACCCGATCGACGGCACGGCCAATTTCATCGCCGGCAAGCCGGACTACGCCGTGAGCATCGCCGCACACCGCGGCGGCGAGCCGGAAGCCGCGGTCGTCTACCGGCCGGCCGACCAGACCTGGTTGGCGACCGCTCCCCACGACCGGCTGCAGGGCAACCTGGCGTACGGCCTGAACGCTCCCGCTTCCCTGGCCGCGGCAGAGGTCTCGTTGAGCCGGCCGCACGAGCCGGCCCGCCGCCACGAGGCGATGGCGTTACGGGACGCGCTGCTCCCCCTGGTCGCCCTGGAGCGCCGGGTCGGCTCCGCGGCCTGCGCCCTGCTCGAGGTCACCACGGGACGGCTCGACGCGTACGTTTCGGTGGACCTGCCGCCCTGGGACACCGCGGCCGGGCATCGGCTCGTCGAGACGGCCGGCGGATGTGTACGGGTGGTGCGAGTGCCGTCGGGTCATCCGGTGTCCATCGCGGCAGCCCCGGCTCTCGCCGATCTGCTGGCGGCCCTCGTGTCCGGGACACCTGGCTCGTAGCTCATTTTCGCGCGGCGTACGCCCGGCGTTCACTTTCCAGATCGTGATTCCAGCCGTCGATCATCCACGGCATTCCGATCAGCAGCCGCGCCGTTTCGTCGGGCTCTTTCCTGCCCGCTTCCCGGCCGACGTGGTCGGGCCGGAACACCGCGTGTGTCCGGGAGTACACCGCCGCGGTCCGCACCTCGGTGGACGGTGCACGCACGGCGATCCACTCGATCGCCTCGCGCATCGCCTCGCCGGTGTCATTCGTACAGGTGACCAGAATGATCTTCCGGAAGTCTGCGATATTCGGCGGGCCGCTGGTGATCCTGGTTTTCCGGGTCTGGGCCGGGCGGTCGACATCGATCGCCATGACGAGCGGCGCCTGAATCGCCAGGCCTTTCAGCAGGCCGACCAGCATGCCTCCGACGATGGCGCCGCTGCGGCTGATCGCCACGACCGCCTCCGGTCGAAACGCCCGATCCGATTCGATCTTCTTCGCCAACGCCTGGACGTCGCGCAGGACGACCTCGAAAGGAATGAGCCGGTGACGCCTGGGGCGGCGAGCAACGGCCGCGATTCCCGCGGCGGCGACCCATCTCGACAGGATCCCCGCAGCTAGACCGGTAATTTCCACGTTGGTGACCTTCCGACGTCGTACCCCGACGCAAACGACCCCCGTGCCCCGGGAATTGTATGGGACCGCGGCCAGCGACCCGATCGGCTGCACGGCCTCGCCATGATCGCGCCGGCGCCGCCTCCACGGTGGAAGTGGCGGGAAGGTTCTTGCAACGTATGTAGCTCATTGTGAACCCGGGTCAGCGTGGTGCAGGCGGGGTGACCTGCTTCACTCGCTACCGTGGGGCGGCGGCGGACTGTGTGCTAGCCTGGCCAGGTTGCTGTTTTGATTTCCGTAGACGTTTCCGGCGCCTGACTGGGTATCTGAACCCATGCGGGCGCTTTTCGTTTTTCGTGTCGTTTCGACGCGGGTGATCAACTCGGCGGCGTTAGAGTCCGCGCAGTGCGGTCTTTAACAGCCTGCGAAGGAGCAGACATGACTACAGGCACCGTGAAGTGGTTCAACGCCGACAAGGGTTTCGGCTTTATCACGCCCGACGACGGCGGCGCCGACGTCTTCGCCCACTTCTCCCAGATCGCGACGAGCGGCTTCCGCAGCCTCGACGAGAACCAGAAGGTGGAGTTCGACATCACCCAGGGCCAGAAGGGCCCGCAGGCGGAGAACATCCGCCCGCTCTGATCCACGCTCTGCGAACGGCGGCCCGACTTGTTCAGCGGGCCGCCGTTCGGCATCTCGCACCACCACCACGGCATCGTGAAGATCATCTGATCGAATCGATGCCCCGCCCTCCTGATGCCGGACAGACAGCCGGAACCGTGGGAACACGGCGCGACACCCAAAGGACATGACTATGACGACCTACTCGGGCCCAGCGAGGCTGATCCTGGTCGACGGCGCGTGCGTATCCGGCATGGCCTCGCTGAGTACGAACCAGCGCGGAGGAGTCAACGGCTGGGGCGGCACGTTCCGTCCGGACGAGGTCACGACGGACCTACGTGACGCCGCCGAAGAGCTTCAACTGGAACTGCCCTACGATCGGGTGGGGACGGTCGCCGTCACCGGCATGCGCAAGCTACTCGCCACGCAGGTGCTGATGTCGCTAGCAGGCCGCGGACCCGTGCCCTTCTGACGGCGCGCCGCACACCACCACCACGGTCACTGGCCCCAGCGGGCCTTCTCCAGCAGGTCGAGCGCGTCCGCTGCGGCGTCCGCGCCCCCCGAGCGCAGCACCCGCGCCGCCTCGTCCACCAGCTCGGTGAGCCGGGCCCACTGAGCGTCCCGTTCCCGCGTCGCCTCGGCCTGCGCCTTCAGCATCTGATTCTTGGTCCACAGCTCGACGAAGATGGAAACCTTGGCGCGCAGCACCCACGGGTCGAACGGCTTGGTCAGATAGTCCACCGCGCCGACCGCATAGCCACGCAGGGCGAGTTGCGCGTCACGGTCCGCGGCGGTCAGGAACAGGATCGGTACGTGCCGGGTACGCTCGCGCCGCTTGATGTGGCCGGCGGTCTCGAAGCCGTCCATGTTGGGCATCTGGGCGTCCAGCAGGATGACCGCGAAGTCGTCCACGAGCAGCTGCTTGAGGGCCGCCTCCCCGCTCTCCACCGCCACCGCCTGCACCGGCAGGCCCTGCAGGATGGCCTCCAGGGCCATCAGGTTGTCGCGACGGTCGTCGACCAGCAGTGCTTTGGCGCGCTCAGCCACGCTCACTCTCCGTCTCGGCGGCGGTAACCCACCGCGCCATCAGTTCGATGAGCTCGTCCAGGTCCACGGGCTTGGTGATGTAGTCCGTGGCGCCCGCGGCGAGGGCCGACTCCCGGTCGCCCGGCATCGCCTTCGCCGTCAGGAAGATTACCGGCAGGTCCGCGAAGCGCTGATTGCGCCGGATGCCGCGGGTGGTCTCGTACCCGTCCTGGTCCGGCATCATCGCGTCCATCAGCACGATGTCGACCTCCGGATGCTCGGCGAGCTGCCGTACGCCGTCCATCCCGTTGTCGGAGTAGAGCACGTGCAGACCGTGCAGCTCCAGCGCGCTGGTCAGCGCGAACACGTTGCGCACGTCGTCGTCGACGATCAGCACGGTGGCACCGTCCAGCTGGCGGCTGGCCGGCGAGACCGGGTGCGGGTCCGTGTCGGAGGTCAGGACGGGCATCTCCAGCAGCGGGATGTCCAGCGTCGGGGGCATCTGCCGGACCACCGCGGGCGCGGCGGTCAGGGCGGGCAGCGCGGGGCTGGGCAGGCTCGCCGACACGATGGCGTCCGGGATGTAGAGCGTGAACGTGGAGCCCTCCCCGGGCATCGAGGAGACCACGATGGTGCCGCCGAGCAGGGCGGCGAACTCCCGGCTGATGGACAGGCCCAGGCCGGTGCCGCCGTACTTGCGGGTGGTGGTGCCGTCGGCCTGCTGGAACGGTTCGAAGATCAGCGCCAGCTTCTCGTCGGAGATGCCGATGCCGGTGTCGTTGACCGCGAACGCCACCACCTGACGCGCCGCCATCAGCGACGACATGTCGAAGTCGGTGCCCTCCGGGGCCGGCGCGATGGTCAGGGTCACCGCCCCGGAGTCGGTGAACTTCACCGCATTCGACAGCAGGTTGCGCAGGATCTGCTGCAAGCGCTGCGGGTCGGTGACCAGCGACGGCGGCAGTTCCGGCGACACGTCGACGAAGAAGTCCAGGCCCTTCTCGTCCGCCTGCGGGCGGAACGCCTGGTCCACGTAGCTGCTGATGTACTCGAAGTCGACGACGTCCGGCTCGACGTTCATCCGGCCCGCCTCGATCTTCGACAGGTCCAGGATGTCGTCGATCAGCGACAGCAGGTCCGAGCCCGCACTGTGGATCGTCCGGGCGAACTCGATCTGCTTCTCGGACAGGTTCTGCTCCGTGTTGTCCGCCAGCAGCCGGGCCAGCAGCAGCAGCGAGTTGAGCGGCGTACGCAGCTCGTGGCTCATGTTCGCCAGGAACTCCGACTTGTACGCCGACGCCCGCGACAGCTGCTGCGCCTTCTCCTCCAGACCCCGGCGGGCCAGCTCGATCTCCCGGTTCTTCGTCTCGATGTTGCCCTTCTGCTCGCTGAGCAGCTGCGCCTTGTCCTCCAGCTCCGCATTCGTACGCTGCAACTCCGCGGACTGTTCCTGCAGCTCGCGGGCCAGCCGCTGGGATTGCGCGAGCAGTTCCTCGGTGCGCCGGTTCGCCTGGATCGTGTTGAGCGCGATGCCGATCGTGGCGACCAGCCGTTCCAGGAACGTCAGGTGCAGCCCGGAGAACGCGGCCACCGACGCGAACTCGATGACCCCGAGCATCTCCCCCTCGAACAGCACCGGCAGCACCACGAGGTCGTTGGGCGGCATCGCCAGCAGCCCGGAACGCATCGTCAGCGCGCTGTCGTGGGTGGCGCGCACCCGGACCGCGCGCCGGGACACCGCGGCCTGACCGACCAGCCCCTCGCCCGGACCGAACGTCACCTCGTGATCCCGGGCCACATATCCGTACGCGGCGGCCAGCCGCAGCCGCATCACCGCCTCCTCCTCGTCGACGAGGAAGAACGCGCCGAGCTGCGCGTCCACCAGCGGGGTCACCTCGGTCATGATCATGCGGCAGACCTCGCCCGGGTCCCGCTGGCCCTGCAGCAGACCGCCGATGCGGGCCAGGTTGGAGTCCAGCCAGCCCTGCTCCGCGTTCGCCTTGGTGGTCTCGCGCAGCGTCACGATCATCTGGTTGATGTTGTCCTTGAGCTCCGCGACCTCGCCCTGCGCCTCGACCGCGATGCTCTGGGTCAGGTCGCCGCGGGTCACGGACGTGGACACCTCGGCGATCGCGCGCAGCTGGGTGGTCAGTGTCGAGGCGAGCTGGTTGACGTTGTCCGTGAGGTCCCGCCACGTACCCGAAACGCCCTTGACCTGGGCCTGACCGCCCAGCTGGCCCTCGATGCCGACCTCGCGGGCCACCCGGGTCACTTCGCCGGCGAACGACGAGAGCTGGTCCACCATCGTGTTGACCGTGGACTTGAGCTCCAGGATCTCGCCGCGGGCGTCGACCGTGATCTTCTGCGACAGATCACCCTTGGCCACCGCGGTGGTCACGGACGCGATGTTGCGGACCTGCGCGGTCAGGTTCGACGCCATGTAGTTGACGTTGTCCGTGAGGTCCCGCCACGTCCCGGCGACGCCGGACACCTGTGCCTGGCCGCCCAGCTTGCCCTCGGAGCCCACCTCGCGGGCCACCCGGGTCACCTCGTCGGCGAAGCTCGACAGCTGGTCGACCATCGTGTTGACGGTCGACTTCAGCTCCAGGATCTCGCCCTGCGCGTCGACCGTGATCTTCTGCGACAGGTCACCCTTGGCCACCGCGGTGGTCACGGACGCGATGTTGCGGACCTGCGCGGTCAGGTTCGACGCCATCGAGTTCACGTTGTCCGTCAGGTCCCGCCACGTACCCGCGACGCCACGGACCTGGGCCTGGCCGCCCAGCTTGCCCTCGGTGCCCACCTCGCGGGCCACCCGGGTCACCTCGTCCGCGAACGACGACAGCTGGTCCACCATCGTGTTGACGGTCGACTTCAGGGCCAGGATCTCGCCGCGGGCATCCACTGTGATCTTCTGCGACAGGTCGCCCTTCGCGACCGCGGTGGAGACCTGGGCGATGTTGCGGACCTGGTCGGTGAGGTTCGACGCCATCGAGTTCACGTTGTCCGTCAGGTCCCGCCACGTACCCGCGACGCCACGGACCTGGGCCTGACCGCCCAGCTTGCCCTCGGTGCCCACCTCGCGGGCCACCCGGGTCACCTCGTCCGCGAACGACGACAGCTGGTCCACCATCGTGTTGACCGTGTTCTTCAGCTCCGCGATCTCGCCACGGGCATCCACAGTGATCTTCTGCGACAGGTCGCCGCGGGCCACCGCGGTGGAGACCTGGGAGATGTTGCGGACCTGGTCGGTCAGGTTCGCGGCGAGCTGGTTGACGTTCTCGGTGAGGTCGCGCCAGGTGCCGGAGACGCCACGGACCTGGGCCTGGCCGCCCAGCCGGCCCTCGGTGCCCACCTCGCGGGCCACCCGGGTCACCTCGTCCGCGAACGACGACAGCTGGTCCACCATCGTGTTCACGGTGTCCTTCAGCTCCAGGATCTCGCCCTGGGCCGCCACGGTGATCTTCTGCGACAGGTCGCCCTTCGCCACCGCGGTGGAGACCTGGGCGATGTTGCGGACCTGGGCGGTCAGGTTCGACGCCATCGAGTTCACCGAGTCGGTGAGGTCCTTCCACGTGCCGGCCACGTTCGGCACCTCGGCCTGGCCGCCGAGCTTGCCCTCCGTACCCACCTCGCGGGCCACCCGGGTCACCTGCTCCGCGAACAGTCGCAGCGTGTCCGTGAGCGCGTTCATGGTGTCGGACAGCTCCGCCACCTCGCCGCGGGCCGACACCGTGATCCGCTGCGACAGGTCACCACGGGCCATCGCGGTCGCCACCTGCGAGATCGAACGCACCTGATGGGTGAGGTTCGACGCCATCGTGTTGACCGAGTCGGTGAGGTCCTTCCAGGTGCCCGCCACGCCCCGGACGTCGGCCTGGCCGCCCAGCTCACCCTCCGTGCCCACCTCGCGGGCCACCCGGGTCACCTCGTCCGCGAACGACGACAGCTGGTCCACCATCGTGTTCACCGTGCGGCCGATGCGCAGGAACTCACCCCGCAGGGGTCGCCCGTCCATCTCGAGTGCCATGTGCTGCGAGAGGTCGCCGTCGGCCACGGCGACGATGACCCGGGAGATCTCGGTGGTGGGGCGAGCCAGGTCGTCGATCAGCGAGTTCACCGAACGCACCGTGTCCGCCCACGCTCCGTCGAGCCCCTCCTCGTCGAGACGTTCGGTCAGGCGGCCGTCGCGGCCCACGATGCGGCCGATGCGGCGTACGTCCATGTTCTGCCGCTCCTGCAGCGACACGACCTCGTTGAACGCGTCCGCGACCTCGCCGGCCGTGCCGGAGCGCCGCGGCAACCTCACCTTCAGGTCGCCGCGCCGTACGCGGCGCAACGCCTCGGCCAGTTCGCCGAGCAGGGCGGTCTCGTCGGGCGTGCCGACGCTGATCTGTTTGGCCACTGTCATGCTGTCCTCACTGACGGTGTCCGGGGTGGGCTCCCTATCTTCTCTCGCTTGGCCCGGCCATTGCGAGGGACGCCTTTGTGCACACGCCGGTGGGCAAGAGAGGATGCATGGGTGTCAGTGGAGGCCGACCGCGTCGCGACGGGGGTGCAGGGTTCGTTCACCCGTCGTGTCCGGCTCCCCAACGACCGGCGCACGCCCGCCGCCGCGCGGGCGCTGGTCCGTTCGGTGCTGGCGGAAGCGGGCCTCGACGCCCTGCTCAACGAGGCTCTGCTGCTGACCACGGAGCTGTCCACCAACGCGGTCGTGCACGCCAACACCGACCTCGACGTCGAAGTGGCCGCCGACCGTGACGGTCTCACGGTCATCGTCACGGATTTCGCGCCCGGCCCGGTCGAGCAGCTCGCGGTCGGGCCGCGCAACGAACGCAGCGACATCGGCGAGGTCGCCGAACGTGGTCGCGGACTGTTGCTGGTCGACCACTTCGCCACCCGGTGGGGGACGGTGCACCAGCCCAGTGGCAAGGGCGTCTGGTTCCGGCTGGAACGCCCGGATGCCGCGCCGGCCGCAGAACCCCCGGCACCCGACGAGGCCACCCCGGGCGCGGGCGCACTCACCACACTGCTGCAGAGCGACCCGGAACGGCACACCGACGAGGGGCTCGCCGATTTCGGCGCGGACCTGCTCGCCCGGCTGGCCCGGCTCACCGGCGCCTCCGGTGCGGTGCTGCGACTCGACCGCGGTGACGGCCGGGGCCGCCAGCTCATCGCCCGGTACGGCCGGGCACCGCGCGACGACGCGGCCACGATCCGGATGCCGCTGAGCATTCCCCGCCCGTACGTGGGTGAGCTGGAGCTGGACGCCTCGCCGGTCGGCTTCGCCGAGCCGCTGGCCCGCATCGTCGCGGAGCGTTTCGCGCTGCACCTGGAGAACGATCGGCTGCGCCGCGCCGACCTGCGCCGCCAGACCTGGCTGACGTTCCTGGCCGAGGCGAGTGAACTGCTCGCCCAGTCGCTCGACGTCAACCTGACGATGGCGCTGATCCCGCAGCTCGTGGTGCCCCGGCTCGGGCTGTGGTGCGCGGTGCACACCACGGACGCGTGGGGCCGGCTGCAGCTCGCCGCCGCCACCCACGCCGACGAGTCGGCGCTGCCCGCGCTGCACGCCACGCTCGCCGAAGAGGGGCCCGACGGGGTGCTGGCCCGGCTGGAGGAGGCTTCCAAGCTGGGCACTCAGGTCATGTTCGGCACCCCGACGGAGGGTTTCGTGGTGCCGCTGGTGGCGCGCGGGCAGCGGCTCGGCACGCTCGCGGTCGGGCGGCACCCCAAACACCGGCACGACGCCGACGAGGTCGCGGTGCTGGAGGACGTGGCGCGCCGGGCGGCGCTGGCCATCGACAACGCCCGGATCCACGACGAGCGGCGTACGGTCGCGCGCACCCTGCAGGCCTCGCTGCTGCCGCCGGTGCTGCCGGACGTGGCCGGGGTGGGCTTCGCCGCCGAGTACGTGCCGGCGGGCTCCGAGGTCGGCGGCGACTTCTACGACGTGGTGCCCACCGGCGCGGACAGCTGGGTGGTGGTGGTCGGCGACGTCTCCGGCAAGGGGGTGCAGGCCGCCACGGTGACCGGGCTGGTCCGCGACGTCATCCGGATCCTGGTCGACGACGGCAAGCCGATGGCCGACATCCTCGCCCGGGTCAACCGCACGCTGGTGCAGCGCGGCGGCGGCCGGTACTGCACGCTCGCGCTGGCCTCGGTCGACCGGGAGCACGACGCGACGCTGCGGGTGAGCCTGCACCTGGCCGGGCACGACCGCGCGGTGCTGGTGCGCGCGGACGGGCGGACCGCGTTCGTCGGGGCGGGCGGCACGGCGCTGGGGCTGCTGGAGACCATCGCCACCCCGGCCGCGTCGGTACGGCTGCGGGCGGGCGACTCGCTCATCTTCTACACCGACGGGGTGACGGAACGCCGCCGCGGGCGGGAACTGTTCGGCACCGCGCGGCTGCGCGAGGCGGCACGGCCACTCGCGGGGTATCCGGCGAAGGTCATGGCGGCGCGGCTGCGCTCCACCACGATCAACTTCTCCGTGGAGGAGCCGCGCGACGACATCGCCATCCTGGTGCTGCGCAACGACGCCTGAACGTCGTACCCGGGTGGCAGCATCGGGGCGTGGCCAGGACGCAGTACTACACGGCGACCAGCATCGACGGTTTCATCGCGGACGCGGGCAACTCGCTGGACTGGTTGTTCGAGGTGCCTGAGGACGAAGAGGCGGACAACCCGTTCGCGAGTTTCTTCGCCGGGGTCGGCGCGTTCGCGATGGGCGCGACGACGTACGAGTGGGTGCTCGCGCACGAGAAACTGCTCGACGAGCCGCAGAAGTGGGCCGGCTACTACGGCGCCGTGCCCGCATGGGTGTTCACCCACCGCGACCTGCCGCCGATCCCGGGGGCGGATCTCACGTTCGTGCGCGGCGACGTGCGCCCGGTGCACGCGGCGATGACCGCGGCGGCCGGGGGCCGCAACATCTGGGTGGTCGGTGGTGGCGAGCTGGCCGCGACGTTCGCGGACGCCGGCCTGCTCGACGAGATCATCCTGGGGGTGGCCCCGGTGACGTTGGGCGCGGGTGCGCCGGTGCTGCCGCGCCGCCTCACGGCACACCGTCTCACCCTCAGCGAGATGCGGCAGCGCGGGCAGTTCGCCTATCTCACGTACGCGGTCGGCCCGCCCGGCTGAGCCCCGTTCAGCCGGCCGCCCATGTGGTGGCCTGGTTGCGCTCAGCCAGCGGGAAACGCCGCACGTCGCCCGGCGACATCCAGCCGAACAACGACACCAGGTGGATCATCCAGTCGATGTCGGTGACCAGCGCGATGCGTTTCCACTTGGTCAGGTGCTCCATGCCGACCTTCAGGTCCTGCCAGGCGGCGCCGCCGGACATCCCGCCGAACTGCTCGAAGACCAGCACGAGGCGGACTTCACCGCCCGCGGCGAGTACGCCCGCGATGGCGGGGGCGAGCACGTCGCGGTAATCCGAGGCGTGCAGCTCACCGACGGCCCGGAAGCCGATGACACCGTCGGGCAGGTCCTCCAGCGCTTCCAGCATGCCGATCCCCGATCGTCGCGTCGCGTGCCCTCAGCCTGACATGCCGGACACCTCTGTCAGAACAGGTCGCGGCGGTCGGCCACGTCGACGGCCCGGGCGGTCGACGGGGGCGCGGAGATCACCACAGCACGCCCACCACGGGCCAGCAGCACGCCGCGGACCGCGTCGAGGATCGCCTCCACCCGCTCGGGGCCGGTGGTGCCCGGCAGCACCGCGTGCACCATGCCGAGACCGGCCGAGCCGCGGATCGGCACCACCGCGCCCGCCGCGTCCCGCAGGGCGTACACGGCGGCGTGCAGGTCGGCGATCGGCACGGCGATGCGCAGCGCCACGTCGTCGCGGCCGAACGGGTACCGGCCCCACCACTGCGGCGCCATCCCCGTGACGGTGACCCCGTCCCCGAAGGCCTTGGCGAGCCGGGCGGCGCGCTCCTGGACGCCGGGTGCGGCCCCCTCCAGCAGGACCGCGAGCGAGCCGGGCGGCTGCACCGTCGTCTGCGGGACCGCACGGGGCAGGTCGACCTCGATGGCGCTCGGCTCGACCCGCTGGGCGAGCGTCGCCGCCACGAGGTGGTGCACCTGCAGCGGGGTGGACACCGCCACCGACACCCAGCGGCGGGCCGCGGGCATCGGCTCCAGGCGAAGCGTCGCGGACACGATGACGCCGTCGACCTCCATGCCACCGGGACGGCCCCGGCGGGCACCCGGGGCGAACGCGCGGGGGACGCCTGCGGGGTCGACGTAGCTGACGTGCTGGACCTGGTCGGCCGCGGAGCCGTACCGGTGGCGCAGGGGGCCGGACTCGTTGACCGCGAGCATGCCGCCGACGGTCGCGCGGGACGACGGCGGGTCGGCCGCGAGGCGCTGGCCGTGCAGCGCGAGCGCGGCCTGCACCGCCCGCACCGGTGTGCCCGCGCCGACCTCGGCGGTGCCCTCGTCGGGGTGGTGATGCCACACCCCGGCCAGGCGGCCGGTGTCGAGCAGCAGGTCGACACCGGGCGGCGGGGTGCCCCAGTCGAGCTTGGTGCCCGCGCCGCGCGGCATGACGGCCAGGCCGCGGGTCGTGGCCAGGCGCAGCGCGTCGGCGACCGCGGTGGCGGTGGCGGGGCCCACGACGAAGCTCGCCCGGCGGGCCGCCACGGTGTCGGCCGGGCCGGCGGGGCGGGCGAACCCCGGGCCACAGATGTCGATCAAGGCCCGCAGCACGGGGTGCCGGGGCGGCAGGACGGAGCTCATGCGACGCCTGATGAGGCGACGGTGAAGGACATCGGAACTCCCGGGGCGTGAATTTCGGAGACCTGATGCGGAGGTGGCACGACTGCAGAAATCGATGGCCGAAGATCTATGGGGCGAAGATCGTCCATTCTGGCCATCGTACACATGTTCGAATGAACGCGGGGAGGTGGAGGGCGGCCACCGGCACCACAACGGACAGCGACCGGACCGCCACGACCGCCCGGTAACCTGAGCCGGTGACCACCGAACTGCCCGACACTCCGCCCGCCGTCCGCCGGACACCCAGCGTGCGCACCCGGCACGGCGACACCGTCACGGACGAGTACGCCTGGCTGGCCGACCGCGACGACCCCGCGACGATCGCCCACCTGAAGGCGGAGAACGCCTGGACGGACCACGCCACCGCCCACCTCGTCCCGCTCCAGAACACGATCTTCGAGGAGATCAAGCGGCGCACCCAGGAAACCGACCTGTCGGTGCCCAGCCGCAAGGCGGGTTTCTGGTACTACAGCCGGACCGTCGAGGGCAGCCAGTACGCGATCCACTGCCGGGTGGCGGTCCGCCCGGGCGAGACCACCCCGCCGGTCACGGACGACGGTGCTCCGCTCACCGGCGAGCAGGTGCTGCTGGACGGCAACGCCCTGGCCGAGGGCAAGGACTTCTTCGCGCTGGGCACGTTCGACGTCAGCCCGGACGGCCGGTTCCTGGCGTACTCGGTGGACTTCGCGGGTGACGAGCGGTTCACGCTCAAGGTCAAGAATCTGGAGACCGGCGAGGTGCTGCCGGACGAGGTGCCGGACACCTCGTACGGCACGGCGTGGTCGGCGGACGCGTCCACGCTGTTCTACCTGACCGTGGACGACGCATGGCGGCCGTACCGGGTGTGGCGGCACACCGTCGGCGAGCCCGCCGCCCAGGACGTGGTCGTGTACGAGGAGGCGGACGAGCGATTCTGGGTCGGCGTGCACCTGAGCCGCAGCGAGAAGTTCGTCGTCATCGACGTGCACAGCAAGGTGACCAGCGAGGTCCGGGTCGTCGACGCCCGCTTCCCGACCGCCGAGCCCGCGGTGATCGCGGAACGCCGGCAGGGCGTGGAGTACTCCGTGGAGCATCACGGGCACCGGTTCCTGATCCTGCACAACGACGGCGCGGAGGACTTCGCGCTGGCGTACACGTCGGTGGACAACCCGGGTGACTGGGTGGAGCTGATCGGGCACGAGCCGGGTACCCGGCTGGAGGCGGTGGACGCGTTCAGCCGGCACATCGTGGTCTCGCTGCGCAAGGACGGGCTGACCGGGCTGCGCATCATCGCCGACGGCAGCACGGACAGCTACGACATGGAGTTCCCGGAGCCGCTGTACAGCGTCGGCCTGGCCGGGAACCCGGAGTACGACGCGAAGTCCGTGCGGATCTCGTACACGTCGCTGATCACCCCGGAGTCGGTCTACGACGTGGATCTGGTGACCCAGGCGATGACGCTGCGCAAGCGCCGGCCGGTGCTGGGCGGCTACGACCCGGACGAGTACGCCCAGTACCGCGAGTGGGCGGTGGCCGACGACGGCACCCGGATACCGATCTCGATCGTGGCCCGCAAGGGGGTCCCGCGCAACGGCACCGCCCCGCTGATGCTGTACGGCTACGGCTCGTACGAGACCAGCATCGACGCGTACTTCTCCATCGCCCGGCTCTCGCTGCTGGATCGCGGCGCGGTGTTCGCGATCGCGCACGTGCGCGGCGGCGGCGAGATGGGCCGCCGCTGGTACGAGGACGGCAAGCTGCTGGCCAAGATGAACACGTTCACGGACTTCGTGGCGTGCGCGCAGGCGCTGGTGCGCAATTCGTGGACGGCGGTGGACCGGCTGGTGGCGCGCGGCGCGTCGGCGGGCGGTCTGCTCATGGGTGCGGTGGCCAATCTGGCGCCGCAGGCGTTCGCGGGGATCGTGGCGCAGGTGCCGTTCGTGGACCCGCTGAACACCATTTTGGACCCGTCGCTGCCGCTGACGGTCACGGAGTGGGAGGAGTGGGGCAACCCGCTGGAGTCCGCGGACGTGTACGCGTACATGAAGTCGTACAGCCCGTACGAGAACGTGGCGGCGGTCCGCTACCCGGCGATCCTCGCGGTAAGCAGCCTCAACGACACCCGGGTGCTGTACCACGAGCCGGCGAAGTGGATCGCCCGGCTGCGGGCCGTCGCGCCGGAGGGGTCGTACCTGCTCAAGACGGAGATGGGTGCCGGACACGGCGGCCCGAGCGGCCGGTACGACGCGTGGAAGGAGGAGGCGTTCGTGACCGCGTGGTCCCTGGGCGTCATGGGCCTGGCGTAGGCGGCTCGAACCACCGCGGGGCCGACGGTGCGCAGGTCGCCGACGGGGCAGCCTCGTCCGCACGGCACCCGCCGTGGAGTAGCGTCTCCCCCAAAATACGGAGGTCCCTGATGTCCCTGACGGTACGCACGGAACAACGCGGCGACGTGGTCGTCCTGTCAGTCGGCGGCGAGCTCGACATGGCCACCGCGCCGCAGTTGCAGGATCAGATCAGCGACCTCTTGGAGCGAGGCCGGACCCGCCTGGTCTTCGATCTGGCCGAGGTGTCGTTCTGCGACTCGACCGGATTGTCCGTCTTCGTCCGTGCCAAGAACAGCACGGACGACGCGGGCGGGGCGGTGCGGCTGGCCGCGCCGCAGCGCGGTGTGCTGCGCATCCTGGAGGTCAGCGGGCTGGTCGAGGTGCTGGGCACGTACCCGACCGTGGATGAGGCGATCGCCGCCGACGAGCCCGCGCTCGACTGACGCGCACGGCCGGGTTTGCCGGCCGCCGGTCGAGGGCATCTGCGATCGTCCCCTCCGATCGCACTCAGGAGTCTCCCGTGCCGTCGATGCTCAAGGGTTTCAAGGACTTCGTCATGCGCGGCAACGTCGTCGATCTCGCGGTCGGCATCGTGATCGGCGCCGCGTTCACCGCGGTCGTCACCGCGTTCACCACCGGCTTCCTCAAGCCGCTGATCCAGCTCACCACGGGCGGCAGCGGCGTCGCGGCCAACGGCTGGAAGGTCCGCGACGGCGTGGTCTTCGACTGGGTGACCTTCGTCAACGCCTGCATCACGTTCGCGCTGACCGCCGCCGCGCTCTACTTCCTGGTCGTCTACCCGCTCAACCGGCTGGCCGAGCGGCGCAAGCGCGGCGAGGAGCCGCCGCCACAGGCGCCGAGCGAGGAGGTCCGGCTGCTCACCGAGATCCGCGACGCGCTCGTACAGGGGCGGTCGTACCAGCGTCCGGCCGATGGGGTGGTCCGGCCGGATCATCCTCCGCTGCGCTGACGGCAGAGAATCACCCCGTCCCCATTCCCTTCGAACGCATGTTCGATAGGGTGTGGCCCCATGGAACAGCGGAAGCACTGGTGGAACGGCAAGTGGGGGCGCATCGCGCGCAAGGACGTCTATCTGCGTACGAGCGGCGACCAGTGGTATGTCGAACAGCGCGCCGGCGGGGCGGACGGCGTCTCGCACTTCTTCGAGTACGACAGCGAGGAAGCCGCGCTGGACACCGTCCGTGCCCTGCTGGTCGGCCCGGACGACTGGCGTGAGCTGTCCGTCCGCCCGTGAGCGCCGGTGGTCAGGCCGCTGGGCGCTTCGCCCTGGCGGTGAGCGGGCCGGGCGGCCGCGGCACGAGTCGCAGTCCCGGCCGGGCGGGCGGCGCCGCCACCTCGTTGTCGGCGTCGAAGCGGGCCCGCCAGCCCGAGTCCCCGCCCACCCGGGCACCGGGCGGGCCCACCGGCGCGGGCATCCGCGACAGTCCTACCACCAGCAGGTATCCGAGGATGACGAAGCCGTGGCTGACCAGCCGGGCGCCGTCGACCCGTGCCCCGCTCAGGTCGTTGACCGACAGCAGCAGGAGCATCCCGATGAACGCGGTGAGCATCGGGACCAGCCCGGTCGGGCGGGAGCGGCGCAGCGCGATGAACAGGTATCCGGCGCCCACGGCGGCGTTCCAGGCGGCCGACTCGTGCCACAGGTGCCCCGGCGTCGCGTCCACGCCGGCGTGGACGTGGCCGGCGCCGATGCCGCCGCCGATCTGGGCGAGGCCGAGGATGAGTTGCACCGCCCCGACCGCGGCGAGCAGGACGTACAGGACGGCGGCACGGGGCAGCCGGGAGGCGCGCGGGGGCGGCGGCACGGCCGCGAGGATGGCCGCGCTCAGATCGGGCACCCCCACCGCCGCGCCCGTACGGGTGAGCCGGTTGACCGCGGCCGCGTCGTCCAGCCAGCGCCGGCAGCCGGCGCAGCCGGCCAGGTGTTCGTCGACCCGCGCGCGGTCGGCCGGATCGTCCTCGCCGTCCAGCTGCGCGGAGAGCATCTCGCGCCACCGTTCACACGCCATGCCCTGATAGTCGCTGCCCGGGCCGCGGTGGTTCCCGGCGGGGTCCCGGGTTAGCCGTGGGAGCGGGGAAGCTGGCTGCCGCTCTCGCCGAGCAGCCGCTTGCGCTCCCGGAAGGCGCGCAGATTTGCGGTGTTTCCGCAGGTGCTGACGTCGTGCCAGACGCCGCTGTTGTTGCGTGAGGTGTCGAAGAAGGCGGCCCGGCAGTCGACGTTGTGACAGAGCTTGAGCCGGGGCCACAGCCCGGCCTGCTGGGCGAGCAGCGCCTCCGCCCACAGCGCGGAGGCGAGCCACCGGGTGCCCCGCCCGGCAGGGACCATGCGCACCCAGCCGTCCGCGTCGGGGACCAGGGAGACCGGCACGTCCGCGGGCGGCAGCGCGCCGTCGGCCTGGACGGCGTGATGCCCGGCCAGCACCACCCCCTCGAACGTGCTGCGCAGCCGGCGCAGCGAACGCAGGTCCGTCGACGAGAGCAGCAGCACCGGGGCGGGCAGGCTGGCAACACGCGACCAGGTGGCGACGGCCTCGGTGAGCCAGCGCTGGGCATCGTCCGCCGAGGCCAGCAGGTCCGGGCCGCAGGACATGGTGGCCCGGGTGTTCAGCAGGTCCTGCAACAGGGCGAGCCCGGCGGGCGCCTCACGCACGCCGTGCCGGGCGCTGGCCTTCCATGACATAACCGAAGCCTACTTGATTCTTTTCCATGCCTCCGCGGCCCTCGATGCTGATCGGCATGAATGCCGGGAACGGCGCGATCCGGCCCGGATCGTGAAGTCGCGCTTTACGTCAGACCGTTGGCCTTCGATCAAGTCCACGGCCTGGCACCCGCCGGGTAGCCTCGGATCATGGTGCGGAGGATTCTCGCGTCCGTGGCTGCCGCCACGGCAACACTTGCGCTGGCCACGGCGTGCGACACCGGCGCCGGGTCCGGTACGGCGGCAGGGCCGGCCCCCGTACCGTCGTCGTCCGCGACCGTGCCCACGACGTCGGCCGCGCCGTCCGTGCCGGCCACCCCCACCGCATCGGAGTCGGCGCCCGCGCCTGAGATCACCACCAAGCTCCGCCGAGGCGACAAGGGCGCCGAGGTGGTGGCGCTGCAGAAGCGCCTCACCGAGCTCGGCTACTGGAACGGCAAGGCGGACGGCACGTTCGGTGGCACCACCCAGCAGGCGGTCTTCGCGCTGCAGAAGGCCGCGGGCATGGGCCGCGACGGGGTCGTCGGCCCGAAGACCCGCAAGGCCCTGGAGCGGGGGGTGCGCCCGACCGCACGCAGCACTATCGGCCACGTCGTGGAGATCGACAAGAAGCGGCAGCTGCTGATGGTCGTCCAGGACGGCCGGGTCACCGGGATCCTGAACACCTCGACCGGGTCGAACCAGAACTACGAGTACAAGGACCACACCTACCTGGCGCACACGCCGAGCGGGAAGTTCCAGGTCTACCGGCAGATCGACGGGTGGCGGCACGGGCCGCTGGGCCCGCTGTGGCGGCCGAAGTACTTCAACGGCGGCATCGCGGTGCACGGGGCGTACAGCATCCCGCCGTACCCGGCGTCGCACGGGTGCGCGCGGGTCAGCATCCCGGCGATGGACTGGCTGTGGTCCAGCAACCAGTTGCCGCCCAGGACGAAGGTGTGGGTGTACTAAGCCGCCGGCGCCTGCCGCTCGGCGACGCGGTAGTAGTCCCACAGCTCGCTGACCGTGGTGGCCCGCCCGAAGTGCCAGCCCTGACCCAGGTCGACGCCGAGCCCTTCGAGTGCGGCGGCGTCCGCCTCGGTCTCCACGCCCTCGGCGACCAGCCGGGCCCCGGTGGCCCCGGCCAGTTCCACCAGCGCGTGTGCGACCACGCTGAGCACGGTGTCCCCGGCGATGCCGGCCACGATGCTGCGGTCGAGTTTGATGATGTCCGGCGCAGTGATCACGATGTGCCGCAGCGAGGAGAACCCCGCCCCGACGTCGTCGATGGCCAGCCGCATGCCCCGGCCCCGCAGCGGGGCGAGGACCGCCTTGAGCGCGTCGTAGTCCTCGACCGGGTCGTGCTCGGAGAGCTCCAGGACCACCCGGTCCAGCGGCAGCCGGCTCAGGAAGTCGGTGCAGTCCGGGCTGAACAGCGTGGACGGGGACACGTTCATCGAGACGTATCCGGAGACGTGGGGCAGGTGGTCGGCCGCACGCCGCAGCGCCAGCAGTTCCAGCCGGTGCCCCTCGCCGATCGCGTTCGCCTGCGCGAAGCACGCGTCCGGTGGCAGTCCCCACTCCTGCGGGAAGCGGCTCAGCGCCTCTGCGCCGACCCGCCGCCGGGTCGCGAGATCGACGAGCGGCTGCAGAAGTACGGTCGGGCCGCCGGCCGCGATCACGGGCCTGAGCCGGCCCTCGATCTCCGAGAGGCGTTCCTGGTTCCGGATCTGCGGCTCGATGATCACCGAGGCGGCCTGGGCCAGCACCTCCATCAATGCGATGTCGCGCGTGCTGAGCCGGCTGTCCGGCGTGAGTCCCGCGGCGCAGAACGTGCCGTACACGGAGCCGTCGCTGAGCACGACGGGCACGGACACGAAGCTGCGGATGTGCAGCAGGCGGGCCCCCGGCATCTCCATGGCATCCGGGAAGTCCTGCATGTCCGGGATCACCGGCGGCAGCCTGCCGTCCATGACGGCCTGGCAGAACGTATCCTCCACCGGGTGGGTCATGCTCTGCGGACCGTCCATCGGCAGGGCGGAGTCGATGACCTCGATGTGCTGGTGGGTGTCGTCCATGCGGCTCAGGAACGCGACGCTCAGCCCGAGTGCCTGCCGTGCCGTGCGCAGCAGTTCCCCCACCTGCTGGTTCTCCGCGAGCCGCTCATGCAGCACCACGTCGCCGGGTCCCGGATGCGTCAGCATCGGCACCACGAAGCCGGCAGCGCCGGGACACGGACTTGGGACCTGAGCATGCGGGATACCTCCGGAGGTGGTCGCGCTCTGTATCGGCCGCCACAGCGCAGAGTTGAGCTGTTGGTCACTACGATGCATTCTGCGACCTCGGCCGGACGGTCACCGGGGGTGTGACCACCGGGCCGGGATCAGCCGCCGAGCACGTCCACCCGGGCGTCGAACGGCTGCCGCCCCGACGGCGCCGGCGCCGGCGCGGCCTCGATCCGGCGCCGCACGCCGCGCAGCATGCCGGTCGCCATGACGAAGTCGGCCGGTACGAGCGCCGCGTGGTAACCCACGGTCAGCCACCACGGCGCGGTACGCCCACGCATGCGCAGGTGCAGCCGGGTCCGCCCGCCCGGCAACGCGGTCAGCCGGAACGCCCAGGTCCAGTCGATCATGGCGCCGTGCCGCCGCCACCCCGGCGGCACGTGGGTCGTGGAGTGCAGCACCAGCGCGTGGGGGCGTACCACCTCGGCGACGACGTACCAGGCTGTGCCGGGCGCGCCGTCCGGGATCACGTCCCCGGGGGCCAGATCCCGCACGAGCAGCGGGTCGAGCCGATCGAGGCTGGGCCAGTTGGCCGGGAACACCAGCCGGTCCACCCAGCGCGGCGTGTAGTACCCGCCCAGCCGCCAGCCCAGCTGCGCCAGCCACGGCCACACCTGCAGCGGCGTCGCGCCGACCGTGACGGCGTGGTCGGTCACCATCGTGGGACGAAGCACCACGTCGTCGCCGGGCAGCCGGGCCGCCCGCTCGGCTGCCGTGGATCCGGCCCGCCGACCAGCCCGGTAGAGGGCGCCGTATCCCAGCGCCGCCGTGACGGCCAGCAAGCCTCGCGTCCGCGCCCGCACGACAACCACCCCCAAAACGGTACGGGTCAACCGTGTCGCCGCAGGTCATTCCCGTCCAGAGGCCAACGGCCCCCGCGCGGACGCCGCACCGATTCCGGGCAAGCAAATGGCGGCACCGGCGCATGCCGGTGCCGCCATGACCCGCCGCCGGGGCGACGGGATCAGTTCCGCTTCGTCAGCTGCCGATGGTGCACAGCGAGTCGATGGTCGCGGCGTCCTTGCTGACCTTGTCCATGATGCCGGGCGGGATCTCGCCGGTCTTGGTGGCGTTCTCCAGCTGGGAGTAGTCGTCGGCCATGGCCTTGACCGCGTCGCGCACGTTGTCGTGCTTGGCCTTCGCGGCGGCGGCGTTGAGCTCGTCGATGGTGCCCTTCAGCGAGCTGGCGTCGGCGCTGCCGGCGCCCTTGATGATCGCGTCCTTGGCCGCGGCGCAGCCCGGGTCGGCCACGGTCGAGCTCAGGAACACGACAGCGACCGTCGTGACGCTGACGATGATCAGCGTCGAGACGATCAGGCCCGTGATTGCCAGCCCGCGGCCCTTGGCGCGGCCCGCGCCGGTCTTGAACACGGCGATCAGGCTCAGCAGGAAGCCGAGCGGCGGCGTCAGGAAGGCCAGGATGAGCCCGGCGATGGCCAGACCGCTCGTGCCGGCCTGCGGCGCCGGTGCGGCCTGGAAGTTCTGCTGCTGAGGCTGGGGTACCTGCTCGTCGAGCGACACTATGTCAATCCAATCTGGGATTTCGAGATCAGCGCCACGCGAACGTACTTGTTGCATCGCCGCACCGCTGCCCCGTTTTGCAATCGTTATCCGGGGGAGCTCTGCGACGCCGAGCAGGCCGTTCCAGACGCGTCGGCGCGGGGCAATCTTGTCCGAATTACGTTGCCCGGTAAGGAAAACCCGATTTAGAAGGAATGCGGATCCTCGCACCGCACCGCAGGGCCCCGGCCGGCCGGCGGGGAGTATGCACAGTAGACCTTGGATGCCCCGAGCCGCGCTCAGGGCTGCGACCGACTCAGGAGTGCCCGTGACCGCCCCGTTGTACGACGTCATCCACCAGCGCCGCGACGTGCGGGCCGAGTTCACCGGGGCGGCGATCCCCGTCGGGGTGCTCGACCGCATCCTGGCCGCCGCCCATGCCGCGCCCAGCGTCGGCCTGTCGCAGCCGTGGGACTTCATCCTGGTCCGCGACCGTTCGCTGCGCGACGCCTTCCACCACCACGTGCAGCAGGAACGGGACGTCTTCGCGGCGGGCCTGACCGGGGAGCAGGCCGACCGCTTCGCCCGTATCAAGATCGATGGAGTGCGGGAATCGACGTTGTCGATCGTGGTCACGTACGACCCGGAGCGCGGCAGCCCGGCCGTGCTGGGCCGGCACGCAATCGCCGACGCCGGTCTGTACTCGGTGTGCCTGGCGATTCAGAACCTGTGGCTCGCCGCGACCGCCGAGCAACTGGGCGTGGGCTGGGTGTCGTTCTACCGCGAACCGTTCGTCCAGAAACTGCTCGACATCCCGGACCGTATCCGGCCGGTGGCCTGGCTCTGTCTTGGCCCGGTCACCCATCTGGAGCGCGTCCCCGACCTCGAACGGCACGGGTGGCGGACCCGCCGCCCATGGCAGGACGCCGTACACCACGACCGCTGGGAACACTGTCACGAATTTCCGGCGGACGCCGGCATCAATGACGGGGCCAATACCGTAAATGCGGCCCACTGATCACCGTCACATACAGCAATGGCGGGGCCCGGCCGATCATGGCCGAGGTCCCGCCATTCGCTCTGCTGGCATGGCCAGTCTCACCGGCGGCTGTTGAACGCCTCCACCACCGAGGTCGGGATACGACCGCGGTCCGACACGTCATGGCCGTTCTTGGCGGCCCACTCCCGGATCGCCTGGTTCTGCTCGCGGCTGGAACGGCTCACCGAAACCGCGGCGCGACGGCCGCGACCACGGCTGTCGACCTGGCCACGGCCGACCCGGGTGCCCGCCGCGATATACGGCTCAAGTGCCTTACGCAGCTTCCCCGTGTTCCGGTCCGACAAATCGATGGTGTAGTTCACGCCGTCGAGCGCGAACTCCACCGTACGGTCCGCCTCGCCGCCGTCAAGGTCATCGGTCAAAACGGTAACAATCTGCTTAGCCATGCTCTTATCACTCCACCGACAGGCGTTACATGCTGAGGAAGGAAACCCTTTTGCAGCACCTTAGCGGTAACCGTCCTGCAGTGGTCCGGCAGACCCCCGATGATTGTCCGATTCCTATTTCCTGTTGATTGGCGCCACGGGTCCGGATCTTGCACGAAATCCCCGCTGGTTCCGGCGCGCAGGCACGCCGCGGCAGGCCCCGTCGCGGCCCGAACGGATTCGACCGGGGACCCGGGTAGCGGGACAGGCACCCGGTGTGATTCCATATGCGGGAGGCCGGGCATCTTCCCCCGTGGATGCCCGGCCTTTCATGTCATCGCACCGGTCACGAGAGGGCGTGTGTCGGGATGAGCGCGGCGACGCTCCCGATCTCCGAGGACTTCTTCGGTAATCCGTACCCGGTGTATGAGCAGCTCAGACAGCACGCGCCAGTCTCCCGCGTGGAGCTTCCGGACGGCGCCCCGGCATGGCTCGTGACGCGGTATGCGGATGTCCGCGCAGCCCTCGCCGACCCTCGCCTGTCGCTGGACAAGCGCAGCGGCAACGGCACCTGGAAAGGGTTCTCGCTGCCGCCCGCGCTGGACGCCAACCTGGGCAACATGGATCCGCCCGACCACACACGGATCCGTCGGCTGGTGTCCCAGGCGTTCACTCCACGCCGCGTGGAGAGTCTGCGACCCCGCATCCAGCAGACCGCGGACGCGCTGCTCGACGAGGTCGCGGCGCAAGGCCACGCCGACCTCGTGCGGGACTACGCCGGCCCGCTGCCCGTGGTGGTCATCTGCGACCTGCTCGGCGCGCCCGCGGCGGATCGGCAGGAGTTCCGGTCCTGGACCGACACGATGTTCACGCCGCCCGCTGACGACCGCGCCGCCGCGGGGCGTGCGGTCGGCGCGATCCACGCGTACCTGCAGCGACTGATCGCGGACAAGCGCGACCACCCGTGTGACGACCTGCTGTCCGCGCTGATCGCCGCGCGCGACGACGGCGACCGGCTGACCGAGGACGAGCTGACCTCGCTCGCGTTCCTGCTGCTGCTCGGTGGCTATGAGAACACCGTGCACGCCATCGGCACCGGCGTGCTGACCCTGCTGCGTCACCCCGAGCTGCTGGCGACGGTCCGTGCCGACCCGGCGCAGCTCGCGCCCACGATCGAGGAACTGCTGCGGTTCGAGCCGCCGTCCCCCGTGGTGATGCGCCGGTTCCCGGTGGAAGACATGACGATCGGCGGAGTGCCCGTGCCGCGCGGCGAGACCGTGCTGCTGGTCGTGGGCGCGGCCAACCGGGATCCGGCCGAGTTCCCCGCTCCCGACGAGGTGGACCCGCGGCGCTCCGGCAGCCACCTGACGTTCGGGCACGGCATCCACTACTGCCTCGCCGCGTCACTGGCCCGGGCGGAGCTGGAGATCGCCATCGGCACCGTGGTGCGCCGGTTCCCGGCGCTGCGGCTCGCCGTGCCCGCCGACGAGCTGCGCTGGCGGCCGTCGTTCCGTACTCGAGGGCTGGTCACGCTCCCGATCCTGCTCGCCTGAGGACACCCGCCCCGCAGTGCCCCGGCTTTGCCGCGGCTCACATGGACGCTGTGGTCCGGTTCCGCCGTGGATGGGGTCTGCTAGGTTCCGGCTGCGCCGCGGTTGCCGTCGTGGATGCGGGACACCACGACCTGTCGGGACCGTTCGCGCCCGGATTCTGGACGAAGGCGGGGATCAGCAGGATGGCGACCGTGATCGCGGCCTGGCCCGATGACGACAGCAGACTGTTCGTCGTCGCGCTGTGGTTCTCCGTGGGCGGCACCGTTCCGATCCTGCTCCTGCTGGCGTTGCTGGCGTTCCGGTCCGTCCGGCGGCGGCGGGCCACGCGCGGCCGCGTCACCACCGTCCACGACGATCCGCCCCGCGTGCGCAGGCCGGTACCGCGCAGTGTCCTTCTGCGACGGCGGATCTTCGTGGGCGCCGTCGCCGTCCTGCTCGTGGCGACCGCGGGCGGCCTGGCGACGTGGCTACGCGACGACACCGCGCCGGCCCCGGCCAGGGCCGCCGTACCGGTGGCGCTGCCCTGCCCGGACGCCCGCCTCCGGGTGGCCGCCGCTCCCGAGATAGCCCCCGTGGTCCAGGCCGCCGCGCGATCCCTCAACCCGGGCGGCGCGGACTGCGGCCCCATCACCGTGTCCGCGGAAACACCCGCGGCAACCCAGTCCGCAGCGCACAAGCCGGATGTGTGGATCCCGTCGAGCAGTGCCTGGCTGCGCATCGCCGCCGCGGACGGCCTCACCTACACCGCCGACGGTGCGCCGCTCGCCCATTCCCCGATCGTTCTGGCCGCGACCGCCGCGACCGCCCGGCGATTCACCGTACGGGGACACGCGACCTGGGCGGCCCTGACCGACGGGGTCTCCCGGCACCGCATCGCGCGAGTCTCCATGCCGGACCCGTTGCGCGACACCACCGGCCTCCTCTCCGTGTACGCGGTGCACCAGGCGATGTCCCGGACCACGAAGGACCCGGGCATCGCTCAGCTCCGCGCGCTCACCCTGCGCAGCCGGCTCGCCGACGCCGCCGCCGACCCGGCCGCACTGCTGCGCCTGGCGGCCACCGGCGACGTCCCCGACATCGGGGTGGTACCGGCGACGGAACAGCAGCTCGCCGCGTACCAGCGGGGCGCCCACGGGGCACCGCTCACCGGTACGGTTCCGGCCGATGGGCTGGTCGAGGCGGACTACCCGTACGCGATCTCGGCGGCCACCACCCACCGCGACCTGGCCGGGCAGCTCAAGGCCGCGATCCGGCCCGCCGCAGTCGCCGCGGCCGGGTTTCGCGTCGCCGCGACCCCGAACGCGCTGCCGCTGCCGGAACAGGCCGACCGGCTGCTGGGCCCGGCCCTGCAGTGGGCGCAGTACACGGCGCTGCAATCCCAGGTGCTCGTGATGCTCGACGCCTCCGGATCGATGAACCAGAAGATCACCGACAAGGCCGGCAAGTCCACGACCAAGGCCGCGCTGCTGCGCGATACCGGCGCCAGCGCCAGCCAGTTGTTCAGTGACGACACCACGATCGGGCTGTGGCTGTTCGGCACCCCGGCGGTGACCAGCCCGGCGCATCAGGAGATCGTCCCGATCGGACCCGTCACCGCGAAGGTCGACGGTAAGTCGAGACGCGACATGCTCGGCGCGGGCATCTCCGGTTACCGTCCCGCCCCCAACGCCGGCACCCCGCTGTATCAGGCCGTCCTGGACGGTCAGGCGGCGATGCGGGCACAGGCCCGGCCCGGCGCGGTCAGTGTGGTCGTCGTGCTCACCGACGGCAAGGACCAGCAATCACGGTACGCGATGACCCAGCCCGACTTCCTGGCGCGACTGACCGCTGCCAGCGATCCGGGCCGGCCCGTACCGATCATCGCGGTGGGCTACGGCGCGGACGCCGACATGGCCGCCCTGACCGCGATGGCCAAGGCCACCGGCGGTACGGCCGTGGCCGCCACCGACCCGGCCGACGTGGCCGCGGCCATGGCCCAGGCGTTCCTCGCCGCGCACGCCCCGAGCTGAACGGCTCGCGTCCGCCCGCCGGCGCGTGTGGGACAGTGACCCGGTGCTGGTGTTTCTGGTGACCGGGGCGACCGGCGCCGGCAAGTCGACGCTCGTCCACACACTCCGCGACCGGGGTCACCGGGCGATCAGCCTCGACGCCGACCCACGGTTGTGCGCGTGGACCGACGCCGCCGGGCACCGTGTCGAAAGTCCCGCCGAGCCGGACGCGGCCTGGCTCTCCGCGCATCGATGGTCCTGGGATCCGTCCCGGCTGGACGAGATCATCGCCGCCGGTACCGGCCGGCTGATGTGGTTGTGCGGGTACGCGGCCAACGCCGCCGAGCTGGCCGGCCGCTTCGACGCCGTGTTCATCCTCGACATCGGCGTGGAGACCATGCGGCACCGGCTGCGCCACCGGGCCGGCGGCAACGACTTCGGCCGTACCGAGGCGACGCTCGGCGCCGCCGAAATCTACTTTCGCGAGTTCACCGCCGCGTGGCGCGACCGCGACGCGGTGACCGTCGACGCGGCCGGCAACCCTCAGGAAGTCACCGACCGCGTCCTGGCCGCCGCGGCCCGCATCGCCCCGGACGTCGTGACCGGCAGCGGCGGAGAGCCTCTGCCTCGGTGAGCCGCCCCGCCTGAAACCCGCAGGATGACAGGACCGCGGGCTCTCAGCAGGTGAGCATCTCCGGGCCGAACACCTCGTAGGCGATCCGGTCACCCGGCACGCCGCGGCGCAACAGTCCGGCACGAACCTGATTCATGAACGGCAGCGGACCGCAGAGGTGCACGTCGGCGCCCTCGGGCACCGGGATGCGGTCGGGATCGACCCGCCCCGAGTTGACCCGGGCCCGGATGCCCGCCGCGACCCCCGGCACCGCCCGGTCGGCTGCGCCCTGCTCGAACCACAGATCCATGCGCAGCCGGGGCAGGGCGGCGCTGAGGGCGGGCAGGTGGCGGCGCAGAGGGTGGGTCGACCCGGTGCGGTCTGCGTGGACGAGAACCACGTCCCGGCCGGGGTCGCGGCGGGCAAGATCATGCAGGGCGGACATCGCCGGGGTGACCCCGATACCCGCACTGATCAGCAGCAGCGGCCCGTCGCCGCCCACACTGCTGACGTCCCCGAACGGCGGGCTCAGTTGCAGCCGGTCGCCCACCGCGACGCGCTCGTGCAGGAACGTGGAGACCACACCGTCCGGAGCGCCGTCGATGCCGAGGACCCGCTTCACGGTGATCTGCCACGTCGGGAGCCCGGGCGCGCCGGACAGGCTGTACTGACGGATCTGGCGCCCCGCGCCGTCACCGAGCTCCACCGCGACCGAGACGTACTGTCCCGGCACGAACGGGCCCGCCTCCGCGCCGTCGACCGGCGCGAACGTCAACGACACCACGTCGTCGGTCTCGGCGGCCCGGTCGACGACCTGCCACGTCCGCCAGACTTCGGCCGGATCGGCCACGCCCGCGGCGTGGTAAAGCCGCGCCTCCCGGGCGACGAGCTCGCACGCGAACAGCCAGTACACCTCGTCCCACGCTTGAGCCACCTCCGGAGTGACAGCGTCACCGAGCACCTCGCCGACCGCGGCCATCAGGTGCCGGCCGACGATCGGGTACTGCGCGGGCGCGATGCCCAGCGAGGCGTGCTTGTGCGCGATCCGCTCGGCGATCGGGCCCCACGGGACCGGGTCGTCGCCGAGCAGATGTCCCGCGTACCCGACGACGGCCGCGGCCAGCGCCTGACGCTGCCGTCCGGTCGCCTGATTGCCCCGGTTGAACAGGTCGAGCAGGTCCGGGTGGGCCGCGAACATCCGCGAGTAGAAGGCGCCGGTGATCTGCTCGCCGTGTGCGCGCACGGCGGGCAGAGTGGCGCGGACGACGGCGGCGGACGTGGACGTGAGCACAACACTCCTTGCGGTCGAGGGCGGCCGTTCCGGGCATCCGGGGTCCTCGATGGGAACGGCCTGACACCGACCGTAGGATCGCGAAACCTCGTGATCGAGGGACCAAAGTCCTGAGTCGACACCGACCGGCCTGTGATCCGGAACGCTGTGCCGCGTGACGCCGTTGCGGGATGCCGGGCATACAAGCGGGCGGTCGGCGCAGTCCACAGACATACGCCGCCGCCCGACTCACGAGACCCCGCCAGGAATGCTAAACCTCAGGCGCCGCACACCATTGCCGCTCGATGGAGATTCGACCGCGGTCCGCCATGAGGTTCTCGAAGAACTGGCGTCCTTCTTCGAGTCTCCAGCCGGTGCGCATTTCGTAATCTACCTCCGAGAAGAAGAACAGAGTTTCGAGGACACTTCTTGAGAAACTCGACGTCCTCCACGGACAGCGTGCTCTCCAGCGGCATTTCCCGTGCCATCTGCAGGAAGTCATGCACTTGGCGAGGCCCCAACGCATCTTTTGGCCGGGTCGTTGGTGGCGAGCACGGCCTTGGCCGCGGCGCGCACCTCGGGGTCCTCGTCGTAGTCGGCCAGATCCTGCGCCAGCATCCGGTCCAGGCCGGCGTCGTCCGCGGGCGGGGCGGCCGACGTGCTGTCCTGCGGCTGTGCCGCGAGCTCAGCCAGCAGCTCGGTGACGGTCTGCGGGCGGGCGGCCTGCGGTGGGGCCGGCGCCGTATGCACGGGCGCGGCGACCGCCGCTTGCGGAGCCAGGATCAGCGCCGCCGCGAACGCGGTCGCGGCGGTCAGGAAACGACGCCGCACCGGCGTCAGACGAGCCACAGACACAGTGCTTGGTCCCCCGTTGTTCCGAATCCGTCACTTGCCCCGCGCTGTGCGGTCACCCACGCGACGCCGTGTCGCTCGACCACCGTCTGGATGACGACGGACCACGGCCGGTGGACAGTATTAACACCAACCCGCCAGCAGGCTCGCCCGCCTGATACCGCAAAGTGCTGCTTTCGCCTGGTTCGACATTCAAGAATTTATAGGTACGGGTACGAAAGATCACACGTCGCGCTTCCGCAGGCCGACAGGCACAGGTTGTCCACAGTCCACGGTGATGTGCCGTCAACCACATTCGATGGGTGAATCCACGCGCCCAAGCACCCGGAAGCGCCTGGCAATTCGGCCGATACCGCATCACCCGACGACGAATGTCGTGGTCACCGTACCGGCAAACCGCGGCCCACCGGCTGCGCCGATGATCTAGATTCCCACTCGCTTCATCGCAGCCGATCCATAGCGGCAGACGCCGATGAAGCTCCGTTATCCGACGACCGGCGCGACACGCGTCGGCTGCCGGACACCGAGCCCCTCAACCCGCGTCGGCAGCGGTCGTTGCGGCTCGGGCCGGCCGCACGATGAGGATGCTTGGTGTCACAACGCAAACGCAACAACCTGATAACCGCGCGTACCGGCACGCTGCTGATCGCCGGGCTCACCGCCACGGCGATGGCGATCGTCCCGGCCACGGCCGGGCTGGCTGCACGTTCGACAGTCCGCGCTGCGGGTACGGCACTGAGCGTGGTGGCCGTTTCGACGAACAAGGCCACTGACGAGGACAAGGTCAAGGCCGCCGGCGTGCTGGGGATCAACCCCGGCATGGACATGCTCGTCCTCAACGACCAGCAGTTCGTCCTCGAACTCTGGCGCCGTGCCAAGGAGGACACGTACGTCAAGGCTGAGGCGTTGCGCGCGTACGACACCAACGACGCCGACGCGGCGTACAAGTACATCACCGCGGGGATCTTCGCCGCGGCCGACGACGATGCGCGCGTCGAGATCGCTGCTGAGCAGGCCAAGGCGCTGCGCCGTTCGGTCGCGGTCACAGTCAACCTGGACCCGAAGGTCGCCGCCGCGCTGGTCGAGAGGAACGACCGCGACTTCATCATCGGCGTCTTCCAGCACGCCACCGCCGGCACCCACCTGTACGCCGCCGCCAAGGACGCGTTCCGCGACGGCAGCACCCAGCAGGACTGGACCCAGTTCCTGACCACCGGTGCGAAGGCAGCCGTGGCGCAGGACCTGGCGGACGAGATCGCCAAGGCCGACGCCGAGCAGGCCGCGAAACTGCGCGCCGAGCAGCTCTCCACCGCCAAGCGGTCCCTGCTGCAGCTCCTGCTTCTGCCGGTCACCGACGAACTGGTCAACGCCCCCAACCGGCAGTTCGTGCTGCACATCCTCCACGAGGCCAAGGGCGGCGAGGTGCAGCTTGCCGCGCAGGCAGCGGTCAACGCCCCCGACGCCGAGCTGGACAAGGCTCTGACCGACTTCATCTTCACCGGCGGCGCGGCCGCCAACACCCGCGACGAGAACGCCGCCGCCGCGAAGGAACTCGCCGACCTGCGTGCCCGTGTCACCGCGATCCGCGACGTCGCACGCCGCGACGGTCAGCAGGCGAACCTGCTCAACGCTGCGGACAAGGCCCTCAGCGACGGCAGCGCCGTTGTCCTGCGAGCCTTCCTGCTCAAGGGCCAGGACGAGGCGCGCGCCCTCGACAAGAACTTCAGCGAGCACAGCGTCAACATCATGATCGCGGAGAGCAGCAAGATGTGCCTCGCGATGGCGGGCAGTTCCACCGCCCCCGGCGCTCACGCGGTCCAGTGGGCGTGCAGTGGCGCCGCCGACCAGGACTGGCGGATCAACGCCCGCAGCGGCGGCCGGTACGAGATCAAGAACGACCACAGTGACATGTGCCTGGCCATCGCGGGCGGCAGCAAGGACAACGGCGCCCACCTCGTGCAGTGGCACTGCAACAATGGCAACGAGGACCAGTACTGGCAGCTCAGCAAGGACGCGAACGGCTACACCGAGCTGCACAACATGCTCAGCGACAAGTGCCTGGCCATCGAGGGCAACAGCACCAGCAACGGGGCGCACATCCTGCAGTGGCCCTGCAAGGACGGCAATCTCGACCAGAACTGGCAGATCAAGCCCCGTACGGTCGGCCAGCAGGTCCGCAACGAGTTCAGCGGCCTGTGCCTGAGCAACGGCGGCACCAAGGACCGCGGCGCGCACGCGATCCAGACCGCCTGCAACGGCGCCAACGACGCCGAATGGCACCTCATCAAGGGCGCCAACGGCCACACCCAGATCCGCAATGACCGCAGCTCCATGTGCCTCGCCATCGACGGCGGTTCGATGAACAACGGCGCCCACGCGCTGCAGTGGGACTGCAGCGGCGCCGCCGACCACGACTGGGACCTCACCACCGACGGCAACGGCGTCACGCACATCCGCAACGCCAAGAGCGGCCAGTGCCTGGCCATCGCCGGTGGCACCAAGGCCGACGGCGCGCACCTGCTGCAGTGGCCCTGCAGCAGCAACGCGGACCAGAACTGGCGGCTGACCGAGAACTGACACCCGGCACGACGCCCCGGACCCGGAAGGTCCGGGGCGTCGTGCGTCTTTCGCCGTGAGCACCCCGCGGGGAGGACGGTCGTGCCCTCGGGGCGGCCCTTTCGGGCGGGAGGGGTCGTGCCCGCCGGTTGCACCCTGGGCACACCACTATCACGGAGGTGCGCATGTCGGGCCAGGTCTACCTGAGGCAGGGCAACTCGGGGCAACACGTGCAGCAGGTGCAGCACCGACTTCAGGAGCTGGGCTTCAACCCCGGCGGCACGGACGGCCTGTACGGCGCCAAGACGGTCGAGGCCGTGCAGGCGTTCCAGGCGACGTACCAGATCCACATCAGCGGGCACGTCGACGAGGCAACGTGGGGGATGCTGTTCTCCTCCCACGAGGGCCACAACATCGCCGCGGACGACCCGTCCGACGTACCGACCGCGGACCGGTTCGTGGAGCTGTGCCTGCACCAGGTCAACGACCGGTACGTACTCGGCACGCAGGCGGACCACAACAACCCGGACGAGGACGAGTTCGACTGCGCGGAACTGATCTCCTGGGCCTGCGCCCGGCTCGGCGTCGAGTTCCCCAGCTACTCGGTGTCGCAGATCGACGCGTCGCACCACGCCGGGCTGGGCCTGTCCGTGTCGGACGCGGCGCACGTCCGCGGGGCGCTGCTGTTCCGCCGCGCCGGCCACAACGGGTCGCAGTACAACCACGTCGCGATCTCGCTGGGCACCGGTGAGGAGACCATCGAGGCAATGGACCGCAGGCACGGGGTCGCGGTCGGCCACATCGGCCACCGGTTCACCGACGGCGGCTACATCCCCGGCATCCGCTACCACTGAGCGACCGGGCCGGGAATCTCCCGGCCCGGTCCGGGATCAACGGGTGACGAGAAGGTCGGGAGCACCGAGCCGGGCGAGTTCCGCGGTGGCGTCGTCGGGCTGCTCCTGCGCGGCGCGCTCGGCCTCGACCCGCTGCAGGTAGTGGGTGACCTCCCGCTCGTGCTGCTCGGGGGTCCAGCCCAGCACCTCGGCCATGATCGCGGCGGCCGCCCGCGCCGCGGTCGTGCCGCGGTCGAAGGTCTCGATGGAGATCCGGGTACGCCGGGTCAGCACGTCCTCCAGGTGCCGGGCGTCCTCGTGCAGTGCCGCGTACGCGACCTCCGCGCGCAGGTACGCGTCGGCGCCCTCCAGCGGCTGTCCCAGGCTCGGGTCCTGGCGTACCAGGGCGAGCACCTCGTCGGCGAGCGTGCCGTAGCGGCGCAGCAGGTGCTCCACGCGGGACACGTGCAGTCCGACCTCGGCGGCCAGCGCGTTGCGCTGGTTGCGCATCGCCACGTGCCCGTCCGCGCCGACCAGCGGAACCTGGTCGGTGCAGCAGCGCGGCACGACCCGGTTCAGGCCGCGCACGGCGGCGTCGACCGCGTCGGCCGCCATCACCCGGTACGTGGTGAACTTGCCGCCCGCCACGACGACCAGCCCGGGCACCGGGGTGGCGACGGTGTGTTCGCGGGACAGTTTGGCGGTCAGTTCCGACTCGCCGGACAGCAGCGGGCGCAGCCCGGCGTACACGCCCTGCACGTCGTCCCGGGTCAGCGGCGTGACCAGCACCTTGTTGACCTCGCTGAGGAGGTAGTCGACGTCGCGGCTGGACGCGGCCGGGTGGTCCTTGTCGAGGTCCCAGTCGGTGTCCGTGGTGCCGATGATCCAGTGCTGGTCCCACGGGATGACGAACAGCACGCTGGTCGCGGTGCGCAGGATCAACCCGGTCGTGGACTGGACGCGGTCGCGCGGCACGACGAGGTGGATGCCCTTGGAGGCCCGTACGTTGAACGGCTTGCGCTCGCCGACGAGGTCCTGCACGTCGTCGGTCCACACCCCGGTGGCGTTGATGACCTGCTTGGCGCGGATCTCGACGATCCGGTCGCTTTCCAGGTCGTGCGCCTGCACGCCGGTGATCCGCGCGCCGTCGCGCAGGAAGCCGACGACCCGGACGCGGGACGCGGCGTGTGCGCCGTACGCGGCCGCGGTGCGCACGAGGAACATCGTGAAGCGGGCGTCGTCCATCTGCGCGTCGTAGTACTGGATGCCGCCGACCAGCGACTCGGGGCGCAGCGACGGACATTCGCGCAGCGCGGCGCGGCGGCTCAAGTGCCGGTGCCGGGGCAGGCCGCGGGCGTGGCCGCTGGAGACGCCCATGGTGTCGTAGAGCAGCACGCCGGCGCCCGCGTACAGGCGTTCCCAGCCGCGGTGTTCGAGGGGGTAGAGGAACGACACCGGGCGGACCAGGTGGGGGGCGAGCTTCTGCACCAGCAGGCCGCGTTCCCGCAACGCTTCCCGGACCAGGCCGAAGTCGAGCATCTCCAGGTAACGCAGTCCACCGTGGATGAGCTTGCTGGAGCGGCTGGACGTGCCGCTGGCCCAGTCGCGGGCCTCCAGCACCCCGACGGAGAGCCCGCGGGTGGCGGCGTCCAGGGCCGCGCCGGCCCCGACGACCCCGCCGCCGACGACGAGCACGTCGAGTTCGTCACCGCTGGTCATCGCGGTCATCGCCGCGGCGCGGCGCTCCGGTGACAAGGTTCCGGTACGCATATCGGGTGTTGTCCTTTCGTGGTCTTCGGACTCGTGGTCTTCGGACGCGACGGTCCGCGCGAAGGCTCGTTCCTGGTGGGTGGCCGGGCGGGCCCGGTCAGTCGACGTCGACCCAGTCGAGCGTGCGGCGCACGGCCTTCTGCCAGCCCGCGTAGCCCTTCTCCCGTTGCTCGTCGGTCCACTCGGGCTGCCAGCACCTGTCCTCGTTCCAGTTCTGGGCGAGTTCGCCGGTGTCGCGCCAGAAACCGACCGCGAGGCCCGCGGCGTACGCGGCCCCGAGTGCGGTGGTTTCCGCAACGACCGGCTTGGAGACGGTGACGCCGAGGATGTCGGCCTGAAGTTGCATGCACAGTTCGTTGGCGGTGATGCCGCCGTCGACGCGCAGCACGTCGAGGGTCACTCCGGAGTCGCGGGCCATCGCGTCGATGACGTCGCGGGTCTGGTAGCAGATCGATTCGAGGGTCGCGCGGGCCAGGTGGGCGTTGGTGTTGTAGCGGGACAGCCCGACGATGGCGCCGCGCGCATCCGAACGCCAGTACGGCGCGAACAGCCCGGAGAACGCGGGCACGAAATACACCCCGCCGCTGTCGGCGACCTGGCGGGCCAGCGCCTCGCTCTCCGAGGCACCGCTGATGATGCCGAGCTGGTCGCGCAGCCACTGCACGGCGGAGCCGGTGACCGCGATGGAGCCTTCCAGCGCGTACACGGGCCGGTCGTCGCCGAACTGGTAGCAGACCGTGGTGAGCAGGCCGCTGCGGGAGCGGACGACCTCGTTGCCGGTGTTGAGCAGCATGAAGTTGCCCGTACCGTAGGTGTTCTTCACCTGGCCGACCCCGAAGCAGACCTGCCCGACCGTGGCGGCCTGCTGGTCGCCGAGGTCGCCGGTGAGCGCGACCTCGCCGCCGAACGGCCCGGCGGCGAGCGTGTGGCCGTAGCCCTTCGGGTCGGAGGAGGGGCGGATCTCGGGCAGCATGGCCCGGGGGATGTCGAAGAACGACAGCAGCTCGTCGTCCCAGTCGAGGGTTTCCAGGTCCATGAGCATGGTCCGGCTGGCGTTGGTGACGTCCGTGACGTGCACGCCGCCGTCGGTGCCGCCCGTGAGGTTCCACAGCAGCCAGGCGTCGGTGTTGCCGAAGACGGCGTCGCCGTCTTCGGCGGCGGCGCGGACCCCGTCGACGTTGTCGAGGATCCACTGGATCTTCCCGGCGGAGAAGTAGGTGGCCGGGGGCAGGCCCGCCTTGCGCCGGATCACCTCTCCGCGGCCGTCGCGGTCGAGCGCGGCGGCGATGCGGTCGGTACGGGTGTCCTGCCACACGATCGCGTTGTAATACGGCATTCCGGTGCGGCGGTTCCAGACCACGGTGGTCTCGCGCTGGTTGGTGACGCCGAGCGCCGCGAGGTCGGTGGCCTGCAGGCCCCGGGCGTGCATCGCGGTACGGATGACCGAGCAGGTGCGTTCCCAGATCTCCAGCGGGTTGTGCTCGACCCAGCCGGCGCGGGGCAGGATCTGCTCGTGTTCGAGCTGGTGACGGCCCACCTCACGACCACCGTGGTCGAAGATCATGAAGCGGGTGCTCGTCGTGCCCTGATCCACGGCACCGACGAAGTCAGCCATGCGGGTTTCTCCTCGCGTCCGATCCGGTGCGCCACCGGTGTTCCGGATTCCGACGCTAGGAACGGCGAAAACGACGGTCAATGAAGGCGGTTCGACAATGTCGAACGTTGTCCCGTGATCACGAACTCGGTTAGCATCGCGAGATGCCCGGAAATGTCCAGTCCATCGAGCGTGCGGCCGCGATCCTGCGCCTGCTCGCGGGCGGGCAGGGAAGCCTCGGTGTGGTCGAGATCGCACGCTCGCTCGGCCTGCCCAAAGGCACCGCCCACGGCATCCTGCGCACGCTGCAGCACGTCCGCTTCGTCGAGCAGGACAAGACCTCCGGCAAGTACCACCTCGGCGCGGCCCTGCTGCACCTGGGCACCAGCTACCTGGACGCCAACGAGCTGCGCTCGCGCGCCATCAACTGGGCCGACCCGCTCGCGGCCCGCAGCGGCGAGGCGGTCCGCGTCGGCGCGCTGCTCGACGGCGAGGTGCTGGTCGTGCACCACGTGTTCCGCCCGGACGACACCCTGCAGACCCTCGACATGGGTACGCTGCTGCCCCCGCACGCGTGCGCGCTCGGCAAGGTGCTGCTCGCGTTCGACGCCGCCGCCGAGGCCCAGCTACCGGCGAGCCTGGAGCCGTACACCCACCGGACCATCGTCGACCGCCGGGCATTCACCCGCGCGCTCGCCGAGCTGCGCGAGACCGGCTGGGGCGTCGACGTCGAGGAGATGACGGTCGGGCAGGCCGGGGTCGCCGCCCCGATCCGCGGCCACGGCGGCCTGGTCGTCGGTGCGATCGGAATCACAGGGACGGTCGAGCGCATCTGCGATACCAAGGGACGGCCGAATCCCAAACTGGTGACGTACGTGTGTGACGCCGCGCGCGCGGTCTCCCGGGACCTGGGCGGAGCACGATGGTGAGCACCGGACAGGAGCGACTGTGAGCGAGCGCTACGTGCTCTCGATCGACCAGGGCACCACGTCCACCCGGTGCATCGTCTTCGACCAGCGCGGCCACCTGGTCTCGGTGGTTCAGCGCGAGCACCGCCAGTTCTTCCCCAAGCCCGGCTGGGTCGAGCACGACGCCATGGAGATCTGGCAGCACGTGCAGCGCCTCGTCCCCGGCGCGCTGCGCCAGGCCGGGATCGCCGCGGAGCAGGTCGCGGCGATGGGCATCACGAACCAGCGCGAGACCATCGTGCTGTGGGACCGCCACACCGGCGTCCCGATCGGCCGGGCGATCGTGTGGCAGGACACCCGTACCGCCGCGCTGGTCGAGGAGCTGGGCCGCGCGCCGGGCGCCGATCGCGTACGGCAGCGCTGCGGTCTGCCGTTCGCCACGTACTTCTCCGGCCCGCGCGTGCACTGGCTGCTGGAACACACCCCCGGCCTGCGCGATCGCGCGGAGCGCGGCGAGGTGCTGCTCGGCACCATGGAGAGCTGGCTGATCTGGAACCTCACCGGCGGCACGGACGGCGGCCTCCACGTCACGGACGTCACCAACGCCAGCCGCACGATGCTGATGGACATCCGGTCCCAGCAGTGGGACACCGACGCGCTGTCGTTCTTCGGCGTGCCCGCCTCGATGCTGCCGGAGATCCGCTCGTCGGTACAGGTGTTCGGGCTGGCGCGGGCGGTGCTGCCGGGCGTACCGATCGCGGCCGCGCTCGGCGACCAGCAGGCCGCGCTGTTCGGGCAGACCTGCTTCGCGCCCGGCGACGCGAAATGCACGTACGGAACCGGCGGCTTCCTGCTGCTCAACACCGGCACCCACCTGGTCGAGTCCACACACGGTCTACTGAGTACGGTCGCATACCGGATCGGCGACCAGCCCGCGGTGTACGCGCTGGAGGGCCCGATCGCGGTGACCGGGTCGCTGGTGCAGTGGGTCCGCGACGGCCTCGGACTGATCGGCAGCGCGCCGGAGATCGAGACGCTGGCGCGGACCGTGGACGACAACGGCGGCTGCTACATCGTGCCCGCGTTCTCCGGGCTCTTCGCGCCGCACTGGCGCAGCGAGGCACGGGGGGTCATCGTGGGGCTGACCTCGTACATCACGAAGGGGCATCTGGCCCGGGCGGTGCTGGAGGCCACCGGCTGGCAGACCCGCGAGGTGGTCGACGCGATGAACGCCGACTCGGGCCTCGCCCTGCACAGCCTCAAGGTGGACGGCGGCATGACGTCGGACAACCTGCTGATGCAGTTCATCGCGGACGTGCTGGACGTGCCGGTCGACCGGCCCATGGTGGCCGAGACGGTGTCATTGGGCGCGGCGTACGCGGCCGGGCTCGCGGTCGGGTACTGGCCGGATCTCGACGCGCTGGCCGATCACTGGCACCGGGCCGCCCAGTGGCTGCCGCGGATGGATCCGGCGCGCCGGGCCGAGGAGTACGACAACTGGCAGCGGGCGGTCGAGCGGACGTTCGACTGGCAGAAGCCGCGCCCGTCCCCCGCTCGGTGACGTGCTTTCAGTTCGACCGGCCGGTACTGAGCATGGACTGCACGAGGGCGAGGACGTGGCGCCGGTCGTCCGCGTCGAGCTGAGTCAGCGCCGCGACGAGCAGTTTGAGTTCGGGGTCGATCGCGGACTCCTGCCAGGCGGCGAGGCCGGCCGCGGACGCCGCGGCCTCGCGTACGACACTGACCGGGATGGTCAGGCCCTCGGCCAGCCCTTCCAGAGTCGTGCTGTGCGGCGGGCGGCGCAGTTGCTCGGCCGTGGCGAGGTGGTGGACCGTCGAGCGGGGAATCCCGCCGCGACGCGCCACGTCGGCGTACGACCAGCCCCGCTCCGTCATCCGGTCACGGATGAGCTGTTGTAGAGGGTTCATCGGCACCCGCTGTCGTGATCATCTCGGCAGGGTTTCACATTTTACCCAGGCAAATATCAAATGTATCGAAAGCTGTCTAAGTCTTGTTTCATCCATGTCACCGCGCGTAGCGTCCGATGTCGATAGACGTAATGTCCAGGAAGATCGGACGTTGGGAGGAACGATGTCAGCAATGACGTACGCACCGACCATTCCTACGCCCAACCCGGGCCAGATGCCCGGCGGCTGGGGCGACAACGGCAGCGCGTACGGCCTGCAGCAGGGACCGATGGGACGCTTCGGCCCGGAGCAGACGCAACACACCACCCAGCAACACGCCACGCAACAGCTGCTCGCGCACCGCATCGCCCAGCAGCTGATCCGCCACCAGGTCATGCAGGTGCTGGTCCAGCAACCCGGCCTCACCCACCACCTGGAGCAGACCACCCTCATCCAGCAGCAGGCGCAGTCGCACCCGCTCGTGCAGGTGCTCGCTCAGCAGCCGCAGGTGCAGCAGGTGGCCCAGCAGGCGATTCAGCAGCTTGCGTACTCGGGGGTGCTCCAGCTCGCCCAGCAGATCGCCCAGCAGCTGGTGCAGCAGCAGCTGATCCAGCAGCAGACGATGCACCAGCAGCAGTTCGGCCAGCCGCAGTTCGGCCAGCCGCAGTACGGCCTCGGCCAGCAGGGCATGGGCCCGCAGTACGGCATCGGCCAGCAGCAGGGCTTCGGCCAGCAAGGCTATGGTCCGCAGGGCTTCGGCCAGCAGGGCCTCGGGCAGCAGGGCTTCGGCCAGCAGGGCCCCGGACAGCAGGGGTTCGGCCCACAGCAGCAGTTCCCGTACGCCTTCTCCGGTGGCCAGTTCGGCCGGTAAAGGCCCGCGCGGCCAAGGACACCACGGTGGGGCTGGGCCGCCGCCCCGCGGTCCAGCCCCCGCCGACGGCGCCGTCCGGACGGCCCGGGCCGGCGTGACGAGAATGCGGAAAGGAGCAACGCCATGGCCGAACACGGCCAGGCTCCCGGCACCGGCCAGCCGAAAGGGCGACCCGACAGGGCCGCGGACCGGCGGGCCGAAGCCGGCGCAGCGACGCCACCCGGCAGCCGACCCGGCGCCGCCGGCGACCCGCCGTCGCGGCGAGCGGAGCCGGGCAGGCCGCGCGACCACGCCACCGGCGGCCACGACACCGCCGCGGGCGACGCGAACGAGCACCCCGGATCCCTGCGGTCCCGCCCCGAGCGGTACCTGGTCGCCCCGACCGGATGGGCCACGCTGACCGCTCCCGGACGCCCCGGGGCCACCGACCCGGCCGCGGACGGACAACACCTCATCGAAGCGCTGCAACGCAATCCCGACCTGCGGGTGCTGCGCGTCATCCGCAGCACCGAGCCGCAACCCACCGGCGTGCCGGTATACCGGCCGTTCCCGGCGGTCGCGGTGGTCGAAGCCACGCCGGAACAGGCCTCGGTGCTGGCGGCGCGGCCCGAATTCCACGTCGACATCGACCACCCCCTCACCCAGGACGAGCAGCTTCCGCCCGAGGCAAACACACCGGGCACGGGCACGCTGGACGACGCGGTGCCCATCCGGTTCCAGGTCCATGACGATCGCGGCGAACCGGTACCCGACGCGGTGGTCCTCGTGCACGGCGGCCGGTACCCGGTGGTGGCGCGGACCGGCGCCGACGGCACCGCGGAACTCACGATCCCCGCGGGCACGCTCGACGCCGTACGCGGGGTGTACGTGCGCCCCCGCGCGGACCTCTGGAGCACGGTGATCGAACGGCCGCAGCTGTCCGGCACCGAACCCAACACCGTGGTGTGCCGGCGGCTCGACACCACCCCCGGCGAGCGGCACGGCGACGCCTGGGCACGCCGGGCGATGGGCTTCGACCGGCTGCCGCCGACGTACCGGGGGCACGGCGTACGGATCGCGGTCATCGGTCCCGGCGTGGACGCCGGGCGCCTCGACGCCGCAGAAGGCATCATGGGCGGCATCGACGTCGTCGGTCAGGACGACAAGTCCTGGGACCAGGACATGGTCGGGCGCGCCACGCACCACGTGGCGCTGATTCTCGGTCATGACGGGGATCAGCTGGTCGGTCTCGCCCCCGAGTCGGAGGTGCACGTGTGCCGGGTGCTGCCCGGCGGGCGGCTCAGCGACCTGATCGAGGCACTCGACTACTGCATCGCCCAGGAGGTCGACGTCATCGACCTCGGCGCGTACGCGGGCGGAGCGGCCGGGCTGGTGGCGTACAAGCTGGAGGAGGCCCGGCAGGCCGGAATCCTCTGCGTGGCCGCGGCCGGCGACACGGGCGGCCCGGTGATGTTCCCCGGCACCGTGCCCGCGACGCTCACCGTGGGCGCGGTCGGGCAGCTCGGCACCTCACCCCCGGAAAGTCTGCACGTGTCCCAGTTGTGCGGGGTGCCGACGCCCGAGGGCTTCTTCGCCGCCCGGTTCAGCTGCGCCGGGCCCGAGGTGGATCTCTGCGCCCCCGGCGTCGGGATCGTCTCGGCGGTGGCGCCCGACGGGCGCGCGGCCCTCGACGGTACGGGAATCGCCGCAACCCATGTGGCGGCGCTGGCCGCGCTGATCCTGGCCCACCACCCGGACTTCCGGTACGGCTACGGGATGCGCGGGCCGGCACGGGTGCACCGGCTGGCGCAACTGATCCGGGGAAGCTGCCGCCCGTTGCTGGGCGCCGACCCGTACCGGTGTGGAGCCGGGATGCCGGATGCCGTCGTCGCGGTCGGGCTCGTTCCGCAGTGGGCGGGCAGCCCCGAGGCCGCGTTCCCGCCCGCCCCGGCCGGGTACGGATACCCGTCGGCCCAGACGGCGGCGGCGGTACGGGCGGCCGGGCTCCTTGTTCCGGAGACCGACGAGTGACCTGAGGCAACCGGCCTGTGACGGGGCCAGGCCGGCTCCCGAGCGGGAGCCGGCCTGGCCTGGGTACGGGTGATGCGATGCGATCAGAGGATCCGCGGGTACCGCGACTCGATCCAGCCGCCGCCGACGATGCGCTTCGTGGGGAAGAGCTTGTTGTCGCCGCTCAGGTCACCGGTGGACGCCCAGGCGCGCAGAGCACCGTCGGTGTCCTGACCGACGATGTCGGTCTTGCCGTCGCCGTTGAAGTCGCCGGTGATGATGCGGGGGATGCTCTTCTCGGTCCACCCGCCGCCGACGACGCGCGACTGGACGAACAGCTTGTTGTCCGCGGACAGGTCGCCGGTCGACGCCCACACGTCGATCTGGCCGTTCTCGGACTGCCGCATGATGTCGGTCTTGCCGTCGCCGTTGAAGTCACCGGTGATGAGCTTCGGAACGTTCCGGCCGGTCCAGCCGCCGCCGACGACGCGCGCCCGGACGAACAGCTTGCCGTCGGCCGACAGGTCGCCGGTGGACGCCCATGCGATGAGCTGCCCGTCGCCGTTCTGCCGGATGATGTCGGTCTTGCCGTCACCGTTGAAGTCGCCCGTGACGATCTGCTCGGCGGCGTCGTCCGTCCACCCGGTCCCGACGATGTGCGACTTGCCGGCGAACAGCTTGTTGTCGGCGCTCATGTCACCGGTGGAGGCCCAGGCCAGCAGCTTGTCGTCCCGGGTGTGCCGCATGATGTCGGTCTTGCCGTCGCCGTTGAAGTCACCGGTGATGACGCCCTTGATGGTCCAGTCGTCCTTGGCGAAATGGTCCACCGTCGGCATGACCCAGCCGCCGCCGACGAGGTGCGAAGGGCCCCGGAACAGCTTGTTGTCGGCGCTCATGTCACCGGACGACGGCCAGGCGAGCAACTCGCCCTTGGCGGTCAGCCGGATGATGTCGGCCTTGAAGTCGCCGTTGAAGTCGCCCTTGATGATGAGCGGGGCGTTGTCCCGGGTCCAGCCACCGCCGACGATGTGCGAAGTGCCGACGAACAGCTTGTTGTCGGCGCTCAGGTCGCCGGACGACGCCCAGCCCTTGAGCTCGCCCGCGGTGTCCTGGTGGACGAGGTCGGTGCGGATGTCGCCGGTGAAGTCGACCGCCGACACGACCGTGCTGCCACCGACGGTGTCGAGGCGCTTGGGGAAGTCCGTCACCGAGCCGGCCGCGTTGCCGCGGTGCTGCTTGACGAACACCTTGTCCTTGGCCCGGGCCTCGTCCTGGCCCTTGAGCAGGAATGTCTGGAGAGCCACCAGGCCGCCGTCGGCGAGGGCCTGGTCGGCGGCCGCCAGCAGGTTCGGCTGCTTGACGTCAGTACGGACGGAGTCGCGGATGGCGGTGACGCGGTCCCTGTAGCCGGCGAGTTCCTTGGCGGCGGCGGCCTGCTCGTCGCGCGTGTTCGCCGCGGCGCCGCCGGTCAGGATGAAGTCGTCCAGCGCCTTGGCCAGCTCGGCGTCGGGGGCGTTGAGCACGGCCTGGGAGGCGAGCTGCACCTCGGTGCCCTTGGCCTGGTTGTGCACGGCGAGCACGAACTGCCGGCTCGGGGCGTTGATCAGTTCCTCGCTGACCGGCAGCAGCAGCAACTGCAGCAGGGACCGCTTGGCGTTGGCCATCTGCTCGGCGCGCAGCTTCGCGGCGTACTCGGCGTCGGCCTTGGCGATCTGGTCGGCCAGGTCGGCGTCGACCGCGGCCGCGGCGCCCTTGGTCAGGAACGCGGTCCAGTCCTGCTGGGTGGTGCCGTCGGCGGTCGCGGCCCGGGCCGCCTCGTACAGGCGGGTGCCTGCCGTGGCGCGGTGGAAGATGACGTCGATGAAGTCGAAGTCATCCTTCTCGATCAGCGCGGTGTCCTTGGGGTCGAGGCCCACCTTGACAGCGACGGAGCGACGCAGCGCCCTGCCTTGCGCGGCGATGATCTCGGTCTGCTCGTCGTCGTGCTGAGCGGTGAAGAGGCCGCCGGTGATGAACTCGTACGCCGCGTCGGGAGCGTCATCGTCGTACGCCCGCAGCGCGGCCGCCTTGACCGCGCTGCCGTCCTTGGCCTTGCGCCAGAGCTCGAAGACGAACTGCTGGTCGTTGTAGCCGAGCAGCGCCGCGTCCGGGTCGATTCCTAGGACCGCCGCGGCCTTGACCTTCTCCTCCGCCGTGGCGCGGTTGGTCTGGTCGGCGACCACCGCCAACGCCCGCCCGCCGGTCACCGCCGCCACGGCCGCCGTGGCCGGCGCCAGTGACACGGTCGATGCCGTCAGTCCCGCCAGCAGGATCGCGCCCAGTCGGGCGGGCCTGCGATGCACAGCTCCCACTACGAAGCCCCCAAAGGTTCGTGATTCAGAAGCGGGGACATCACCGCGGCAGGTGACGTGCAGCACCAACCCGGACACGCCGAAAGGTGTCCTGGTCAGCCGACAATTCACTCGCCATTCAGGACGGCCATGGACCGTCCCGCGAAGCCCCCGTGTAACGACTCCGGGGAATGTAGGCCATGACATGCATCGCTGTCACCTTGATCCATGTCATATGCGCGGCCCGGCCGGCGCTTCCGAGGGCGCCGCCGGGCATCCATCGTGCGGGAGGTCATACCGGGGGGTCCACGGTCAGCATCCGGGGCGACCGGCGGACCTTCCACCAGCTGCTGCCGAACATGCTGCTGGTGTCAGTGATCGACTTCACCGTATGGCTCGCGATTCCGGCGACGGAACAGCTCCGGGATCCGCAGCACCATTTCGGCGGCCAGCAGCGCGAGCCGCAGCCCGAAGACCATCAGCCCGCCGGACACCATCAGGATGCCCAGGGGGGCGTACTCGGCGAGGCATCGTTTCGGCGTGGTGCAGACCGAAGTCCGCTATGGAGCACTCTGCCCGGCGGGCGTGATGCTGACGCAGCAGCGGTCCGGGCCCGGGTTCAGGCGGGCGCACAGGCCGGTGGCGCCGACCTCGTCGAGCAGCCCGTCGATCAGATGGAGGTTCATGCCGCACACCAGCTCGGTGTGCAGCTGCGCGAGACGGTGGAACGGGCAGTTCGCCAGCATGATCCCCGCGTCGGTGGCGCGCGGCTCGTAGCCGTAGGAACCCAGGACGGTGGTCACGATCTCGGCCGCCGAGGCCGTCTCCGGAACGGCTGCCTGCGCGTCGCCCGGACGGCTCCCGCCCAGGCGCCGGCCGGTGGCGCGGGCCGCGGCGTGGACCGCCTCGTCGATCGGCAGGCCGTCCCGGCCGGCGATGGTGAACGCCTCGGCCAGCACCTCCCCGGCCAGGTCGTAGTGCCGCTCGGGGAGGGTGACCGCAATGTCCCGGGTAGCGCGCCGGTAGAGCTTGGCGGGCCGCCCCGCGCCGGGGCCGCTGCGGCCGGGCGGGCGGCGGTACTCGACGTCGAGCAGACCGTCGGCCACCAGGCGGTCGAGGTTGAACTTGGCCACGTGGTGGGCGACGCCGACGCCGGCCGCCGCCTGCTCCCGGCCGACCGGCTCACCTTGCGCCACGACATATCGGTAGAGGTCCCGGCGCACGGGCTCACCCAGCGCCGCGACGGCGTCCACGTCGGCCACGAACCTGTCGGTCATCACCACACCCTTCCCCCGTGCCGCCACCAGTCTAACGGACGACCATGTTGACGAAAGAAGACCCAAGCTTCTAACGTACGGAATTGAGTCCGTTAGAAGGAGCTGTCATGACCACCACCGCCACACCCACCACCGGCCCGGCCGCCACGACGTTCCCCGAGCGCACCTGGTCCGGCCCCGTCACTCAGGCGTTCTGGCTGCTGCGCATCGGGTTCACGGTCGCGCCGATCGCGTTCGGCCTGGACAAGTTCGCCGGCCTGCTGACGAACTGGGAGAGCTACCTCGCCCCCGGCATCGACCGCCTGGTGCCCGGCACCGCGCACCAGGCGATGCTCGCCGTGGGCGTGGTCGAGATCATCGCCGGGATCGTCGTCGCGCTTCTGCCACGCTTCGGCGGATACCTCGTCGCCGCGTGGCTCGGCGGCATCATCGTCAACCTGCTGATGCTCGGGAACTTCTACGACGTGGCGCTGCGTGACGTCGGCCTGCTCATCGGCGCACTCGCGCTCGCCCGGCTCGCCACCGCCGCCGCACCGCGCGACCCCGAAACCCGGAGCTGACACCGGAACCGCCGGGGCCGGTGCGGTTCGGCCGGCCCTGGCGCGCCGGAGATCAGGAAAGGTCCGTGCGCACCGGCGGATCGCAGGCGGCGGCACGGTCCAGCAGCAGGGTCCGCTCCCGCTGGTTGCGGGTCAGCGACGCGGCCCGTTCGAACTCCGCCCGCGCCTCGGCGTACCGGCCGAGCTTGGCCAGGAAGTCGCCGCGGACGCTGGGCAGCAGGTGGTAGTTCTGCATGGCCGGGAACGCCACGAGCTGGTCCAGCAGCGCCAGCCCGGACTCCGGCCCGTACGCCATGGTCAGCGCCACCGCGCGGTTCAGCTCGACCACCGGGGACGGCATCGCCTCGGCCAGTTGCTCGTAGAGCGAGGCGATGCGCTCCCAGTCGGTGTCGGAGAAGCGGCGGGCCCGGGCGTGGCAGGCGGCGACGGCGGCCTGGAGCATGTACGGGCCGGGTTTGCCGTCGACCAGGGTTTCGGCCCGTTCCAGCGCGGCCAGGCCGCGGCGGATCAGCAGCTGGTCCCAGCGGGCCCGGTTCTGGTCGGCGAGCAGGATCGGCTCGCCGCCCGGGCCGGTACGGGCGGCCGCCCGGGAGGCCTGGATCTCCATCAGCGCCACCAGGCCGTGCACTTCGGGCTCGCGCGGGGTCAACCGGGCCAGGATCCGGCCCAGCCGCAACGCGTCCTCGCACAGCGCCGGGCGCATCCAGTCGTCCCCGGCGGTGGCCGCATACCCCTCGTTGAAGATCAGGTAGACGACCTCCAGCACCGAGGAGAGCCTGGCCGCCAGCTCGTCGCCCTGCGGCACCTCGAACGGCACCTGCGCCTTCGCCAGCGTCTTCTTGGCCCGTACGATGCGTTGCGCCACGGTCGGTTCCGTCACCAGGAAGGCCCGGGCGATCTCGTCGGTGGTCAGGCCGCCGAGCAGCCGCAGGGTCAGCGCGGCGCGGGCCTCCGTGGACAGCACGGGGTGGCAGGCCACGAACACGAGCCGCAGCAGGTCGTCGCCGATGCCGTCGTCCTCGGCGACCATCGCGCCGATGTCCGGGGTGGATTCCTCGAGCCCCCGGCCGATCTCCTCGACCTTGCGCCGGAAGGTCTCGTTGCGCCGGATCTGGTCGATGGCACGGCGTTTGGCGGTCGTCATCAGCCACGCGCCCGGATTGCGCGGCACGCCCTCCTCCGGCCACTGTTCCAGCGCCGCGACCAGCGCGTCCTGCGCCAGTTCCTCGGCCACGCCGACGTCGCGGACGAGCCTGGTCAGCCCGGCGATGAGCCGGGGCGCCTCGATCCGCCAGACAGCTTCGATCGCGCGGTGGGTGTCAGACACCGGTAAATAGTGGCTCAGGTGGAGGTGACGAGGGGGGCGGGTGCGGCGGCCACCTCCTCCTCGTAGCACCAGTCGCCCAGGTCCTCGATCACCTCACCTTCCCGGGAGCCGACCGCGCCCGTACGGCGGTACAGGTCCCCGAGCTCGTCGGGCGTCATGGCGAACACGCTTGCCTTGAAGCTGAGGAAGTCGTGGACGTGCCCCTTGAGAACCAGGCGCATCGGCAGGTACATGAACCAGCGCCGATCCCGCAGCGCAGTCGGCACCCACTGGCCGAGTACGTGAAGAGTCTTGAGCGCCAGCCCTTGCGAGATTTCATGGGCCTTTCCGGTTTCATCAAGGATCAACGATGTGGGTCAGCGTGAGGCGCGCTAGCCCCGCAGGCGGCGCTCTCATACCGGCACACGTGGCTAACGGACGCATTCCGTCGAAGTTGCGGCTACTGCGCACAAGGCCGTAAGAACAGTGGTGAATCACCTCACCGGCGCGGCGAGGGAGATCGCTTCGCCCGGATAGCCCGCATGGCGGGCAGCTCCATGTGGTCGGGTCAGTAGGAGGTGTAGCAGCCCGGCTGCAGCGAGGATCAGGAACGGGGTCATGGGCAGGTAATAGCGCATCGACGTGGGCTGGCTGTTCAGGGTGGCAATGAAGATGCTCGGGCCAAGCGCCCCGAGCAACAATCCTGTGTGGACGGACAACGGGCGGACGAGACAGGCGATCAGCCCGACACACCAGAGCAGCAGCATGCCGCGGTCCGAGACGAAGGTGTCGCGGGTGTCCGCGACGATGAGATGCCAGGCGATGCGCGGGAAATGGCGGAACGCCGTGCGCACGTCGGGCTCACCGTTGATATGGACGAACCACTCGATGATGTCGTACGGCGCCCACCATCTGACGAACATGGTGACCGCGATGCCCACCGGACCGATGACCGCGAGGGGCAGGTTCCACGGATTTCGCCGTACCTGACGTTGGCCGAGGGCCGTCCACAGCCAGGCGGCGCAGATCGGCACGACGACCACCGGCGTGACCTGCCGGCAGAAGGTGATCGCCACGACCAGGATCGCGGCGACCACTGCCTCCTTCGCCCCGAAACGGCGGCCGCCCAACGGAAGCAGGAGCATCAGGCCCACCACCAGGGCCAGCGTGGGGGACTCCGTGAACAGGCCGGTGCCGAACTCCAGGAACGGGATGGTCGTCATGAAGAAGGCCGTGACGGCCAGCGCGACGTGTGCCGTGAACAGTCGGGTCAGCAGGCGCATGAGTCCCCAGACCACGAACAGGGCCGACAGCAGCGGCACAACCCACATGCCGCTGCCGCCCATCAGCAGCACGAACGGTACGGACAGCGCCGGGTACACCACCCGGGGGTAGATCAACGGTGCGTAGACGGGGTTGTCGAAGCCGCGATGCAGACGCTGGATGTTCGGATCGTGGAAGTATTCACCGGTGAGCCTGATCGCGTCCTCGAGGCCGTGTCCGGAGTACCGGAACGTCATGGCGGTGTAGTACAGGGCATCGCCCGTCCACGGCTTGCCGACGTACCGCCAATACGTGTACAGGACGAGGAAGAGCCCAGCAAGCAGCAGCCAGTAGCGGGCGGGCACGGGCCCGGCCAGGCGGGCGAGGTAGGTGCGGACAACGGTCCTCCGGCGGGGCGTTCCAGGGAGTTCGGACGATCCGCCGGGGGCGGTCACGCGGGCGGTGTCGCCGGTTGCCGCCGGTGGCGAATCCCGGAGGCCGGTCTGGCTAAGCGTGCTGCCTTCGTCTTTCGTCATCGAGTCTCCGAGGTATGCCGGTGTGGGTTGCCGAAGCCGTTTGTGGACAGGGGGAATCAGGTGTCGTCGGTCAACTGGCCGGAGTCGCCCGCCGCCGGGGCCGGTTGACAGTGGGCTGTCTCATCCGCTCGTCCCTGTCCGAGCCGCCGGGACCGCGGCCGACGACTCGGCCATTGCGGAGGAGGTCGGTGCGGCCACCGCCGGGGCCGCAGGCCGGTCGGGGCTTTCCTGTATGTCCAACGTCAGCGCAGCGACCAGGAAATGCAGGCCGGTCAGAGTGGGCAGGGCGGCCAGGAGCACGCTGCCGGCACTGGCGACCGGTGCGCCGATGGTATGCGCGAAGACCCAGGCTGCTGCCACGCCGCCGATGGCCAGCAACCCGATCCCCGTCATCAACAACAACGCAATGGGGGAAAAGGATTGGACCACGTACTTGAGCAGGATTCGTCGGCAGAGGCCCCGGGTGAGCTGACTGATCAGCGACGGGATCACCCGTCGCATGCGCATCGTTGATTCCTCCTCGCCGTAGACGGCCGGAATGGGCACGTCACAGGCGGGAATGCGAAGGATGTTCAGGTTGATGAGAAGGTCATTCTCGAACGAGTAGTCGCGGGCTATGCCATCCAGGTTCAGTCTCTCGAGAGCGGTTCGATGTATCGCCGTGTATCCGTTCTGTGGATCGAAGAGGTGCCAGTATCCCGACGCCAGCTTGGTCATGAAGGACAGGACCACGTTGCCAATTATTCGATGCATTGGCATGCCCTTGTAGGAGTCTCGGCTGTAGAACCGATTGGCTTTCGTGAAGAGAGCCTGACCGTCTGCGATAGGGGTGAGCAGCGCCGGCAGGTGGGCGGGGTCCATCTGGTTGTCGCCGGCCATCACCACGGAGACGTCGCAGCCCAATTGCAAAGCCTGTCGATGTCCCCCACCGATGGCGCCACCGACGCCAAGGTTTACCTCGTGTCGGATCAAGATAAGCCGAGGATCGTTCACGGTGCCGACCTCGTCGGCGGTCGCGTCGGTGCTGCAGTCGTCCACCACGACGATATTGTCGACGAATTCAGGGATGCTGCGGATCGTTCGAGCGATGAGCTTCTCCTCGTTGTACGCGGGCACGACCACAGCGATCCTGAGTTTGCGGAACACGGAGGCTATCCTTTCGCAATCACCCAGCGGCAGAGAGAAGGTACCAATCATCAACCAACGACTGCGGGCAGCAGCGCGCAGCGTTTCGGCCCATAGCACGACCAGGTTCTTGCTGGTCGGTGGATTGAGTTACCTCATCGACGTCTGCTCGTTGATGGTGCTGCACGTTGGATTCGGTGTTCCGCTGACCATCGCCACCACCATCGCGTTCTGCGCAGTCCTGGTGGTGAACTTCGGACTCAATCGTGCGTTCGCCTTTCGCGACACGGGCATCGGCGGCGTTTCCTTGGCGCGGTACCTCGTCCTGGTCGCAGGCAACTACGTGGCCACGCTCGCGGTGGTCAGCGGGCTGACCGCGATCACGGTCCCGCTGTTCGTGGCGAAGACCCTCAGCACCATGGTCAACGCGATCACGAACTACGGATGCATGCGATGGTGGGTCTTCCGCGTCCCGCGTGAGCCGTACGCGCGGGTCAGTTCGTCTCGGCGACCGTCGCGTGCCGCTTCTCCACGGCCTCCCGCTGCTCGGCGGTGAAGTTCTCGCCGAAGTCCTCGGCCTGGAAGACCTGCCGGATCTCGATGTTGGTCCGCGTTCCCGCGCCCGGTCGCTGGATCGGGCACCGCTTGAACCACTCGACGCACTCCTCCAGCGACTTCGCCTCGATCAGGTAGTAGCCGCCGACGAGCTCCTTGGTCTCGGTGAACGGCCCGTCCACCACCGTCTTCGTGTCGCCGTCGAAGTAGATCCGGGCGCCCTTGGCGCTGGGCTGCAGCCCGTCGGCGGCCAGCAGCACGCCCGCGTCGACGAGTTCCTGAATGAACGTGCCCATCGTGTCGAAGTCCTCGGTGGCGGGCAGCACACCGGCTTCGCTCTCCGCGGTGGCCTTGGTGATCACCATGAACCGCATCGCTGTCTCCTCAACTCAGGGTGCCTGTCACCTACGCGTCGAACGAGGCCCGGCCCGCTCGACACCCTGCCAGAGTTTTTCCGTCGCCAACGTCGAACAACGGTGTGAGCATCAGTGCGGCCGCGCCCGTGGCGACGGCGTCGGCACCCGCGGCGGACAGCGTGACGCCGACCGTCTGCCGGTCGGGCTCGGGCAGGTGCGACGCGACGGCGGCGGCCACCTCGCGCGGGTACAGCTCGGCGGCGGCGAGGCTGACCGGGCCGCCCAGCACGATGTGTTCCAGGTCGAGCAGCCGGACCAGGTTGGCCGCCGCGATCCCGATCAGCCGCGCCGCGCCGGCGAGGTCCCCGGCGTCGACCGCCGCGCGGCACAGCGCCTCCAGGCAGCCGCGGTTGCCGCACGGGCAGGGCGGCCCGTCGAGCTGGACGATCTGGTGCCCGAACTCGCCCGCGAGGGTCCGTCGGCCACGGTGGACGCGGCCGTTCAGCACGAGACCGGCGCCGAGGCCGCGACCGTGATAGACGTACGCGAAACTGCCCGGCAGTGCGACACCGGAGAGGGTTTCGCCGAGCGCGGCGGCGTTCGTGTCCTTGTCGACGACCGTCGGCGTGCCGAGCAGTTCGGCGGCCGCGGCGCGCAGCGGGAAGCCGTCCCAGGCGGGGAGCCCCGTCACCCGGTGCAGGACGCCGGTGCCGTGATCGAGCGGGCCCGGGCAGGCGATGCCGACCCCGAGCAGCCACCCGGCGGCCTGGTCGGCATCGGCGGGATCGGCGGGATCGGCACCGGCGGCGCCCGCTTCGGCGAGCGCGGCGCGGACCAGGCCGGCCATGGAGTCGAGGGTGCGTTGCGGCCCGGCGGTCATGCCGTGCGCCACGTGCCGGCGGGCCACCGTGCGGCCGGTCAGGTCGGCGACGACGACCGTGGTGTCGGCGCGGTCCAGGTGCACCCCCACGGCGTGGCGGGCGGCCGGGTCCAGGCGCAGCAGCGTACGCGGCTTGCCGCCGGTGGCTCCGGCGCGACCGGTCTCGGTGACGAGCCCGTCGGCCCGCAGCCGGTTGACGATCTTGGTAATGGCCTGGGCGGTGAGCCCGGTCCGCCCGGCGAGCTCGACGCGGCTGATGCCGTCGGCGCTGCGCACCAGATCGAGCACGAGGGCGGCGTTGTGGTCGCGGACGGCCGGCAGGTTGGCGCCCGCGGCGCCCCGGACTGCGCTGGGCATGCCGACATTCTTCCGTACGCTTGCCGTAAGTCAACAGTGTTGATTAACTGGCCGCATGAGCACAGCACCCCTGCGCGCCGGCCTGATCGGCTACGGCCTGGCCGGCGCGACGTTCCACGCCCCGTTGATCAGCACCACCCCGGGCCTGTGCCTGAGCACGGTGGTCACCGCCAACCCCGACCGCCGGCGCCAGGTGGCCCACGACCACCCCGACGCGGAGGTCGTGGACACCGCCGACGCGCTGATGTCCCGCGCCGACGACCTGGACCTGCTCGTCGTGGCCACCCCCAACCGCAGCCACGTGGCCCTGGCCCGGGCCGGACTGCAGGCCGGGATCCCGGTCGTCGTCGACAAGCCGCTCGCCGCCACGGCGGCGGAGGGCCAGGCGCTGATCGACCTCGCCGCGGCCCGCCGCGTACCGCTGACGGTGTTTCAGAACCGGCGCTGGGACAGCGACTACCGCACCGCCCGCCGCCTGGCCGCCGACGGCGCCCTCGGCGACATCCTGCGCCTGGAGTCCCGGTACGAGCGGTGGCGCCCCACCCCCCGCACCGGCTGGCGCGAGCGCGACGACCCGCAGGAGGCCGGCGGCCTGCTGTACGACCTGGGCAGCCATCTGATCGACCAGGCGCTGCACCTGCTGGGCCCGGTCACCGAGGTGTACGCCGAGATGGACCGCCGCCGCCCCGGGGCACGCGTGGACGACGACGCGTTCGTGGCCCTGCACCACGCCGGCGGCGCCCGCTCACACCTGTGGATGAGCGCGGTCGCGGCCGAGCCGGGCCCGCGCCTGCGCCTGCTCGGCAACCGGGCCGCGTACACCGTCTTCGGACTGGACGGCCAGGAGGACGCGCTGCGCGCGGGTCGGCTGCCGGGCGGTCCGGACTGGGGCCGGGAGCCGGCCGAGCGGTGGGGACGGCTGACCACCGACGGCACGAGCGAGGCGGTGCCGAGCGATCCGGGAGCCTATCCGGACTTCTACGCCGGGGTCGTCGCGATGCTCCGCGACGGCGCGCCGCCGCCGGTGGACCCACGAGACTCGGTGGCCGGGCTCACCGTCCTGGAGGCCGCCCGCCGTTCCGCCGCCGAACGCCGCGTCGTCCCCCTGCCGGACGATCCGGCGCGCTGACCGCACGCAACCCATCAACTTTCGCTTCCCTCGGCCGATTACGAGAAGGTCGAAACACCGCCACCGGGAGGGAAGCCATGCCAGCACGCTGGTCGGGTCGTCCGGTACCGGACAATGCCGCGGCTCAATGGGTTGCGCGCCTGCCCCGAGTGGGTCTGGGCAGCGTCGTCGGCCGGGAGATGATCGTGCAGTCGCCCTCGCACGTCCGCAGCGGCGACCTGATCATCTCCGGCGGCGAGCGCTACCGGGTCGACCGGGCCGACCCGGCGGTCAACGACGTCGTCCAGGTCCACCTCGCCTACACCGAGGGGCGCAGCAGCCTGTACCTGCATGCGTCGTCACCGGTACGGGTCGTCCGGGCCAAGCGGCGCAAGAAGCGCTGACCGGCGGGCGGCTGCTCAGTCTGCTCCGCGCCGCCGCTGCTCCAGCAGCTGGCTGAACACGAACTTCCGGATGTTGTCGGCCTCGTTCATCTTCAGGTCGGTGAACGACAGTCCGAGTTCGGTCGGTCGTTCCTCGTCGCCGCGCAGGACCCGCACCACCGTGGCCGGCAGGACCATCGGCTTGCCGGCGTCGAACTCCGCCACCACCGAATCGCCGACCTTGACTCCGGCGTCCGAGCGTACGTTGCAGCGCAGCCCGCCCTCGCTGATGTCGATGGCGGTGACGTCGAGTTGCTTGCCCGAGTGCTTCACCACGACCGGCAGCGTGACGCTGGCCCGGACGAACGCGCGCCGCTGGCAGCGCGCCGCGGGCGCGGTCAAGTGGACCACCCAGCTCGGTGCGGGCTTGCGGACCGTCTCCCGTACCTCGAGCGGCGCCTGCCGCAGATTGCCGGCCGTGCCCCAGACCACCAGCCCGCCTTCGCCGACGTTCGGCAGCACGATGCGCCCGGTGCGGTCGACGGGTTCCGTGAGCACCAGGGAATCCGCGGTGACGACGCTGACGACCGCGGCGAGTGGCTCGGTGCGCGAGTCCAGCATCACGTCGACCAGATCGTTGATGTCGGGGAGGTCAGCCGGGTCAGCGCTAGCCACCTGCTCCTCCCTGTCACTGGATCACCAACGGCCGCACGGGCACCTCATCTACAGGGGAAGGATAGACGCCCACCCGGCATCTCATGACAAAACCGGCGATTGCCCCCTGAGGCCTGGCTGAGTACGGCGGACGCCGACCGGCCGTCCCGACCGTCGGCCAACGAGCCGCCACATCTGACAACGGCGGCATCCACGCAGGTCAGTGCGCATCTGACAGATCTGACACCAGGACTGCGGTACCGAACAGCGGATCCCCTCTTGCAGGGTGATCCCCGTTCCACCGCCCTCCTCACCGAAGGATCGACCATGCGCCGTTCCCGGCTCACCGTCGGCATCGCCGCGCTCTGCGTGGCCGTCGGCATCCCGGCTCCAGTGCGGGCCGCACCGGCTCCCGCCCCCCTGCCCACCGTCAACATGGAAGCCACTGTCCTGGCCGCGCAGATCGACCCGCGACGGCCCGACGAGACGCTGACCCCGGGCGCGAAGGCGTCCGTTCTGGCGGTCGAGCAGGCGCTGCAGGCCCGTCACCTCCTGGACGCCCGCTGGGTCGACGGCTACTTCGGCACCACGACCGTCACGGCGTACGCGGCCTTCCAGCGCTCGCTCGGCTACACCGGCCTGGACGCCAACGGCCTGCCCGGGGTGTCGTCGCTGACCAAGCTGGGGCAGGGCCGGTTCACGGTCACCCACGAGATCAGTGCGGGAGCGAAGGTCCAGCGCGACGGCAAGACCGTCGACGCCCGGACCCAGGCGATGCTCACCGAGGCCGAACGCCTGCTCGGCTCCCACCTCAAGCTCGACCAGGGCTCGTACAACCCTGGCGGCGACCCCACCTCGGCCGGCACCCACGACGGCGGCGGCGTCGTCGACGTCAACGTCACCGGGATGAACGCCACCTCCCGTACCGATGTCGCCCGCACGCTGCGCCAGGTCGGTTTCGCCGCGTGGGTCCGGGACCCGAGCCAGGGCGACTGGCCGTGGCACATCCACGCCGCGGCGATCAGCGACACCGACCTGTCCAGCCAGGCCCAGCACCAGACCGGCGACTACTACCTCGGTCGCAACGGCCTGGCGAACTCCAAGCCGGACGACGGGCCCAAGGTCCCGATCCACACCTGGGAGGAGTACCAGCGCAGCCACTGACGCCCGCCCCACCCGCCCCCCACTCATCACTTCCAAGAAGAGGAACCATGATTCAGCTCCGTAAGGCCCTCGGTGTCGCCGGTGCCGCGCTGGCCATCGCCACGTCGGTCCTGGCCGGCGGCGCGCCCGCCCAGGCCGCAGCCCGTGACGGCGGCTGCGACAGCGGCGAGTTCTGCTACTACTACAACAGCGACCAGGCCGGCTCGGTCTCCGACTTCACCACCTCCGTGGACGACCTCGGCGCGACGCAGCCGAGCTGCTACGACTTCAAGAGCGAGGGCGCCGGCAAGGGCGTCTGCGTGAAGAACAATGCGGCCTCGGTGTGGAACCGCAGCGACAAGACCGTCCGGGTCTACTTCAACAGCAACTTCGACGGCGCGTACCAGGACTTCGCAGCCGGCGCGAAGGGCAACCTGAACGCCGCGCTGAAGAACAACAACGCCTCGCACCAGTTCTCGCCGTCCGCACGCACGAACCTGTCGTACGCCCTGTACCAGACCAGTGGCGGCTCGATCACCTGCGGGTTCGACGGCTACCACGACACCCCCGGCCGGCACGAGGGCATCGACATCGCCCGCAGCGTCGGCTCGGACGTGCACGCCCTGGTCTCCGGAACGGTCACCTACGTCGCGCAGGGCAGCACCGGCAGCAACGGGCTGTCCACTATTGCCATCTACAACGCCGCCTCGGACAAGACGGTGATCTACCTGCACACCGCGCCGAGGCCCGGCGTGAGCGTGGGCGACTCCATCAGCCGGGGCCAGATCATCGCCGACGAGTCGTGGCACGGCGTGAAGAACGCCTCCATCGCGCACACCCACGTCGAGATGCGGCCCGGACGCCAGACCCTCGCAGCCAAGAGCGTCGGTGACCCCCACCTGGACAACCCGGACCCGAGCTCGTTCTGGAACTCCCAGGGCTACAACGAGAAGTAGATCAATTCCCCCTCTGAATGACGATTGCGAATAACCATGGTGAAAAGACTTCCAGGTCTGCTGGCCGTTCTGGTGGCGGCGTTCGTCGGCGTCGCGGTGGCGCCGGGTGCGGCGCACGCCGCCGACCGGGACGGCAGCTGCGACAGCGGCGACTTCTGCTACTTCTTCAACAGCAACCAGGGCGGTTCGGTCTCCGACTTCACCGACTCCGTGGACGACTACGGCGCGACCCAGCCGTCGTGCTACGAGTTCAAGGGTGCGGGCGAGGGCAAAGGCGTCTGCGTGAAGAACAACGCCGCGTCGGTGTGGAACCGCACCAGCAAGACGGTCCGCGTCTACTTCAACAGCAGCTTCAACGGGGCGCACCAGGACTTCGATCCCGGCGAGAAGGCCAACCTCAACGCCACGCTGAAGAACAACAACGCCTCGCACGACCTGCTCGGGTCGTCCACGAACCCGACCGGCTGCAAGACCGACGGCACCGACACCAAGCTGCCCAGCACGATCCTGGTGTACCGGGTCAGCCTCGGGAAGGTGGAGCGGGTGGACTTCAAGACGTACGTGAAGAACGTCCTGCCGAACGAGTGGATCGGCAGCTGGCCGAACGCGTCGCTGGACGCCGGAGCCGTCGCGGTGAAGAACTTCGCCTGGTACTGGGCGCTGCACTCGACCCGCAAGACCTCGGGCGGGGCGTGCTACGACGTGGCTGACACCACCGCCTCGCAGGTGTACAAGCCGGGATCGGCGCAGTCCGCGACGTCCGCGGCCGTCGACCGTACCTGGTCGAGCCGGGTCACCCGCGGCGGCGACATCCTGGAGACGCACTACTGCTCGACCACGACCGCGTGCGGCAGCTCCTGGGTGAACGGGGACTGGATGTCCCAGAACGGGTCGGCTGACCAGGCCCGCCAGGGCAAGGACTACCGCGAGATCCTGCACTACTGGTACCGCAGCGTCGCGGTCTCCTGACCGGGGCACGCCAAGGGCCGCCCGCCGAGAACCTCGGCGGGCGGCCCATCGGCGTAACCGGACCGACCGAGATGAGACGCGGCATGTCCGCGGATGGTTCCGGCCGCGGTGCGGTCCGTCAGCGGACGGTGATGCTGACGGTCGCCGTGCTGGTGACCGCGGGCAACCGGGTCATGTCGACCGCGAGGAATTCGCCGTCGTCCTGCCGCCCGGTGACCGGGGAGACCTTGGCGTGCAGCGTGAACGGAGTCGTGGTGGACTGGGTGAGCCCGTCGATGCCGAAGTCGCTGTCGTTGCTCAGCACCAGGTACCGGCCGCCGCCGAACTGCGCCACGCCCTCCAGCTTGTCGTGGGAGAAGAACCTCGCCGCCGGGTCGAGCGTGGTGAGCAGGCCGGTCACATCCAGGAACGGCGTCTTGGCCACCGGGGTCACGCCGGCCGCCGCAAGCGTCGCGGTGGCGGTCGCGGTGTCCTGCTTGCCGACGGTCGCCTCGATGCTCGCGCCGCCGATCAGATAGCCGCCCTTGGCCGCGTCGTAGCCGGGCACGGACGGGCCGACGTCCGTCGCGCCGGTCACGTCGATCTTCCACAGCTTCTTGTACGCCGCGGGCGGGAACTTGCCGTCCCGTTCGTCCACCAGGAACGTGGTCGGCGACAGCGCGGTGATCTCGCTGACCGCGGAGCTGGTGTCCTTCGGGTTGTCCAGCAGGTACACGTACTCGTGGGTGGCGTGGGTGCGCAGGCTGACCGTGACGATCCGTACGGCGGTGACGTTGCCGGGCTTCTGGGTCAGGTCCGGCTGCTGCAGCGCCGACTGCATCACGCCGACGAGCGTCTGCCCGTCCGGCGTGACCGTGAGACCTTCCATGCCCTTGTTCGGCACCCGGCGGGCGAGTTCGGCGGGCAGGCTGCCGTCGAACGGCGAGAGCCGCCCGATCTGCCGCCCGCACGCGTCGAAGTGCGTGATGAACGGCCCGTACTCGTCGGACACCCAGAACGTGCCGTCGCGCAGCGCGACGATTCCCTCGGGGTCGTAGCCAGTGGGGTCCGCCGGGATCGGGTGCCCGTTGAGGTCGGTGATCGTCTCCCCGGTGCCGGCCTGGCTGTTGAGGTGCCCGGTGTACGGGGTGCCGTCGGGCAGCGTCAGCGTGATGGTCTTCACCAGCACCGCGCGGCCGTCGCGGGCGAGCCGGAACCGCCCGATCTGCGGGTGGAAGTCCGGCAGCGGCTCGACCTTCGAGGAGTTCGGGCCGTCCACGTTGGGTCCGCGGTCGGTCAGGCCGTAGAACTCGGTGAGCGAGCCGGGCACCGGGGTCAGCGAGGAGCCGTAGCCGCCGCCGGTGACGGTGACGCCGTCGATCGTGGCGAGCGGCGGGACCTGCGTCGTGAACAGCCGGACCGCGTCGCTGACCGTGTACGTGAACGTGTCGGTGCCGTGGAAACCGGCGGCGGGCACGTACCGGAACGAGCCGTCCGGGTTGAGGGTGAGCGCGCCGTGGACCGGGTCGGAATGCCCGACCAGGGTGAGCGGGTGGCCGCGGTCGTTGCGGAGCACGCCGTGGGAGGCGTCGACCGTGGTCGCGCCGGACAGGCGGTAGGTGTCGCCCTGGGCGTGCAGGGCGGGTCCGGGCCATGCGGCGGCCGCGTCGGGGGTGGCGAGGGTAAGCGCGAGCAGACCGGCGCCGGCGAGGGCGAGTCCGCGACGCGAGGAAAGCCACGCGGCGGCGCGGCGGAATGTGCGGGTGTTCATGGTTGAAGTCTCGGATCAGAGGGTGACGACAATGTGAACGGAGATCGTCCGCCTCCGCCGTCCCGGGTAATGATCATCTTCGTGAGACCGGCTCATCTCACACCGGCGGCGGCGCTACGGGCGTCACGGCTGTCCCGCGCGCTCCGGCGGGAGCAGGAACAGCTCATCCGGGTAACACCAGCCCCAGTCCTCGCCCGGCTCCATGGACCGGATCAGCGCGTGCTCGGTATGCCGCCAGTGTGCGGTCGCGTGCCGGCGCGGCGAGTTGTCGCAGCAGCCGACATGGCCGCAGTTGAGGCATTCGCGCAAGTGCACCCACGTCGTGCCTTCGCGAAGGCAGTCCTCGCAGCCGTCGTTGGTGCTGGGCGTGACCTCCCGCAGTCCGTCCAGGTGGGTGCAGGGCTTGTCGGTCGGGTTGCCCTCAGCGTCCCCGACCACGATCCAACTGGTCATCTCGGCGGGTCCTTCCCTGAATCAGCCGGCCGTGAGCTCGGATGGGTACAGGAACCAGTGTCCACCTCGTCCCTGCAGAAGGGGGCGAGTCAGACCGTCGCCACCGGACGAGTTCGCCGGCGGGTCTCCACGCCGCACTCCCGATGCCACAATGATCGGCATGGCCGAGCCTGACTCCCCTCGCGCCGAGCCCCGCCGGCCGGTTTCCAGCTTCGAACTCTTCTTCGACCTCGTCTTCGTCTTCTCCCTCACCCGGGTCACCGACCTGATCCTGCACGACCCGCACGCCGGCGGCGTGCTGCGCGGCATGCTCGTGCTGGCCCTGCTGTGGTGGGCGTGGGGGGCGTACGCGTGGCTCACCAACGCGGTCGGCACCGACAGCGCCGCCGCCCGCGTCGTGGTGCTGGCCGCGATGGGCGCCATGCTCGTCGTCGCGGTCGCGGTGCCGCTCGCCTCTGCGGAGAACGCGCTGCCGTTCGCACTCGCCTACCTCGTCGTACGCGTGCTGCACCTGGTGTTGTACGCGGTCGCCGGCGGCGCCAACCGGGCCGCGATCCTGCGGCTGGCCCCCGGAAACCTGGCCGCCTCGATGCTGCTCATCATCGGCGTGTACGTGCCGTCCTCGATCCAGCTCGTGCTGTGGGCGCTGGCCGTGGTGATCGACTACGGCACCCCGATCGTCACCGGGGTCGGCGGCTTCACCGTCCACGCCGGACACTTCTTCGAGCGGCACAGCCTGTTCATGATCATCGCGTTGGGCGAGTCGGTCGTGGCCGTCGGCGCCGGGGTGCTGGGCGCCGGCGCGACCGTCACACCGCTGCTGGCCGCCGCCATCATGCTGGCCGTGGCCGCGATCGGTGGGCTGTGGTGGGCGTACTTCGACTGGGAGGCCGCACTCAGCGAGCGGCAACTGGCCCACTCGATCGGTGCAAAGCGCGCCCACCTGGCCCGCGACATGTTCAGCTACCTGCATCTGCCGCTGGTCGCGGGCGTGGTGTTCATCGCGGTCGGCCTGGAGAGCGTGATGATCCATCCCCTGCAGCACATGCACGGTGTGTACGCGTTCGGCCTCGGCGGAGGCGCCGCGCTGTTCCTGTCCGGGCTGAGCGCGATCAGTGTCCGGCGCGGTCACCGTCCCCGCCGCGATCACCTCGTGACGGCCCTGGCCTGCCTGTGCCTGATCCCGCTGTCCTCGCACGTGCCCGCGGTGGCGGCCTTGGCACTGCTGGTCGCGATCCTGCTGGTGATCGCGGTCATCGACCACCACCACGGCCGCACCGGCTACCAACCGGCCGCGCGTACCCCGGAGGCCGCCCCGGCCGACGCCTGACCGACCGGATCCCGGCCTGCCCGGGTCAGCCCGCCTTGACCTGCATGTTGGTGGTGATGAACTGGGCCGTGCCCGGCTTGACCGCCACCGGGTCCGGCACCGGCCCGGCCGGGGTCGGCTGCTGGGCCGGCGTCTGCACGTTGAACCGCACCGTGAACGTCGCGCCCTTGATCAGGATCTTCTTGCCGTTGTCGGTCTGGATGGTCTTGTTGGTCGGCAGCAGCGTGATCTCCAGCGTCCCGGTGCCGGGGGTGACGAACGGCGGCGCCGTGTACGGCATCGGCGCCTTCAGCACCGCGGGCAGCTCGTCGCCCTCCAGGCAGACCGGCATCCCGCCGACCATGACGTTCTGGCTGCTGCCGATGAGCGGGACCGGCGCCTGGAGCTGCGGGACGATCGTCGGCGGCGGGATCGTCACCTGGATCTTGTCGCCGCTCACGATGATGTAGTCGGCCGGCATCGGCGCCTCCCTCGGTTGCGTTTCGACGGTACCGGTTACCGGCTACCGCCGATACGCCCGCTCAGAACTGCGCGCCGCGCGCCGCCATCTCCCGCAGCAGCACCGGCGGGCGGAACCGTTCACCGTACGCGTCCGCGAGCTGCTCGGCGCGTGCCACGAACTCCGGGAGCCCGCAGGAGTTGATGAACTGCAGGGTGCCGCCGGTCCACGGGGCGAAGCCGATGCCCAGGATCGACCCGAGGTTGGCGTCGGCCACCGACGTCAGCACCCCCTCGCCGAAGATCCGGGCCGTCTCGATCGCCTGGACGTACAACAACCGGTCGCGGACGTCGTGCTCCGGCACGCCCGGGTCGTCCTTGGCCCACCGCTCGGCCAGGCCCGGCCACAGCCGCTTGCGGCCGTCCTGCGGGTAGTCGTAGAAGCCGGCGCCCGCCGCTTTGCCGGCCCGGCCGTACTCCGAGATCATCGTCTCCAGCACCGCGTACGCCGGGTGTTCGGGCAGCGCGCCCAGGTCGGCGCGGGCCTGCTCACGAATCTTCATCGGCAGCGTCAGGGTGACCTCGTCGCAGACCGCCAGCGGTCCGACGGCCATGCCGGCCTTGCGGGCCACGTTCTCGATCAGCGCGGGGTGCACCCCCTCGGCGAGCAGCGCGACGCCCTCGGTGAGGTACGTGCCGAACGTCCGGGACGTGTAGAAGCCCCGGCTGTCGTTGACGACGATCGGGGTCTTACCGATCTGCCGCACGAAGTCGAACGCGCGGGCCAGTGTCTGCGCCGACGTCTGCGCACCGCGGATGATCTCGACCAGTGGCATCCGGTCCACCGGCGAGAAGAAATGCAGGCCGATGAATCGGCCCGGGTCGGGTACGGCCTCGGCGAGCCCGGTGATGGGCAGCGTGGACGTGTTCGAGGAGATCACCGCGTCCGGGCGGGCGGCGGCCTCGGCGGCGGCGAGCACCGCGTTCTTGAGCTCCCGGTCCTCGAAGACCGCCTCGATGACCAGATCGCAGCCGGTCAGGGCGCTGTCGGAGGCGGTCGCGGTGACCCGGCCCAGGATCTCGTCGCGGCGCGTCTGCGTCATCCGGCCCGCGGCGACCCGGCCGTTCAGCAGCGCGGCGATCTTCGCCTTGCCCGCCTCGGCCGCCTCCGGGCTGACGTCCTTGAGTACGACGTCGATCCCGGCGACCGCGGAGGCGTACCCGATGCCGGCGCCCATCATGCCCGCACCCAGGACGCCCACGCGCACGGTGGCCTGGCGCGGGATCCCGGCCGGGCGGGAGCCCCCGGCCTCGATGGCGTTCCGCTGGAACCAGAACGCCGTGATCATGTTCTTGGCGACCTGGCCGCGGGCCAGCTCGACCAGGTAGCGGCTCTCCACCGCGAGCGCGGTGTCGAAGTCCAGCACCGCGCCCTCGACCGCGGCGGCCAGGATCTTCTCCGGCGCCGGATAGCAACCATGGGTCTTCTTGCGCAGCACGGCCGGGGCCGCGGACAGCAGCGCGTAGCTGTCCGGGTCCAGCGGCTTCAGGTCCGGCACGCGATGACCGGGCACGTCCCACGGCTGGACGGCTGCCGGGTTCGCCAGCACCCACGCCCGCGCCCTGGCGAGCAGGTCGGCGCGGTCCGCGGCCAGCTCGTGGATCCAGCCCGCTGCGAGGGCCTTGCCGGGGCGTAGCTGCGTACCCTCGGTGAGCAGCGGCAACGCCGCCTGCACGCCGAGCAGCCGGACCGTACGGGTGACCCCGCCGGCGCCGGGCAGCAGGCCCAGCGTGGCCTCGGGCAGGCCGAGGCGGATCGAGTCGTCGTCGAGGCAGATGCGGTGATGGCAAGCCAGCGCGATCTCGAACCCGCCGCCCAGCGCGCTGCCGTTGATGGCGGCGACGACCGGACGGCCGAGGCGTTCCAGGCGGCGCAACTGGTCCTTGACCACGGCCAGCTCGGCGGCGAACTCACCGGCGTTGTCGTCCGTGACCGCGACCAGCTCGGTCAGGTCCCCGCCGGCGAAGAAGGACTTCTTGCCGGAGGTGATCACGACGCCGGTGACCGTGTCGCGTTCGGTCTCCAGCCGGGTCACGGTCGCCGCCATGGCGGCGCGGTAGTCGGCGTTCATCACGTTCGCCGGGCCGGGCAGGTCGATGGTGAGGGTGACGATGCCGTCGCCGTCGCGCTCGTAGCGGATGCTCATGACCCGTGCTCCCTCAGATCCGCTCGATGATGGTGGCGATGCCGATGCCGCCGCCGACACACAGCGTGGCCAGCCCGCGGTGCAGGTCCCGGCGTTCCAGCTCGTCGAGCAGGGTGCCCACGATCATGCAGCCGGTCGCGCCGAGCGGATGGCCCAGGGCGATGGCGCCGCCGTTGACGTTGACCTTGTCGTCGGGCAGGCCGAGGTCGCGCTGGAACTTCAGGACCACGGCGGCGAACGCCTCGTTGATCTCGAACAGGTCGATGTCGCCGACCGTGAGCCCGGCCCGGTCCAGCGCCTTGCGGGTGGCCGGTGCCGGGCCGGTGAGCATGATGGTCGGTTCCGTACCGACGACCGCGGTGGCCACGATCCGGGCCCGCGGGACGAGGCCGAACGCCCGGCTCGCCCGTTCGTTGCCGATCAGCATCGCGGACGCGCCGTCGACGATCTGCGACGAGTTGCCCGGGGTGTGCACGTGGTCGATGCGTTCCACCTGCGGGTAGCGGTCGATCGCGACCGCGTCGAAGCCGAGCCCGCCGAGCGTGGCGAAGCTGGGCTTCAGCCCGGCCAGCGTCGGCAGCGTGGTGCCCGGCCGGATCGTCTCGTCCTCGGCCAGCAGCAGCGTGCCGTTCTGGTCGGCGACCGGCACGATCGAACGGGCGAAATAGCCCTTCTCACGGGCCTCGGTCGCCCGCGCGTGCGAGCGCACCGCGAACGCGTCCACGTCGCCGCGGCTGAACCCCTCCATCGTGGCGATCAGGTCGGCGCTCACGCCCTGCGGCACGAAACGGGTCGCGAGGTTGGTCTCCGGGTCGGTGATCCACGCGCCGCCGTCCGAACCCATCGGCACCCGCGACATGGACTCCACGCCACCGGCCACCACCAGGTCCTCGAAGCCGGAGGCAACCTTGGCCGCCGCCACGTTCACCGCCTCCAGGCCGGAGGCGCAGAACCGGTTGAGCTGCACCCCGGCCGGGCGGACGTCCCAGCCCGCGACCAGCACGGCCGTACGGGCGATGTCGGCGCCCTGCTCACCCACCGGGGAGACGACCCCGAGGACCACGTCGTCCACGGCAGCCGTGTCCAGCGCATTGCGCTCGGCGAGCGCGCGCAGCAGCCCGGCGGCGAGCGTCACCGGCTTGACGCTGTGCAGCGCGCCCCGCTTGCCCTTGCCGCGCGGCGTGCGCACCGCATCGAAGATCAGTGCGTCGGTCATGGGGGCACGGTACGGTCGCGGGCGCCCCCGATCCCATGACCGGGACGCTCACGCTGATTGACCGCGCGGGTCAGCCCGGCTGATAGGACCGGGGCGTGGAACCCGTCCACCGTTTGAACGCCCGGTGGAACGCACTCGGCTCGGAGAAGCCGAGTTGCGTCGACAGCCGCTCGATGGAGATCCGTCCGCCCGCCAGCGCGGCCACCGCCACGTCCCGGCGCAGCTGGTCGCGTACCTGCTGGAACGAGGTGCCCTCGGCAGCGAGCTGGCGGCGCAGTGTCGGCGGGCTGACCGACAGCCGGGCCGCGACATCGTCCAGGCTGGGCAGCCGGTCCGGTAGTGCCCGGCTCAGCAGGCGCCGCACCCGGGCCGCGGTCGTGCTGCCGTAGTCGATGCGGGCGAGCACGTCGGCCGGTGCGCGTCGCAGGAACGTCCGCAGACCGGCCTCGTCCTGCAGCACCGGCTGGTCCAGCAACGCTGCGTCGAACACCGCCGCGGTGTGCCGCGCGCCGAAGACCGCAGGCGCCCCGAACAGCAGGTCGTACTCCAGCACGTGCGGCGGGGCCGGGTACGCGAACTCGACGCGGCGCAGGCTGATCCGGCGCCGGATCAGCCAGCCGGCGAAGCGGTGCCACACCACCAGCGCCGCCTCCGTCAGGAAGTGGTCCGCGTCGTCGAATCCGGCGTCGTCGAAGCTGATCGACGCCTCGTCGCCGGACTCGGCCAGGTGCATCCGCGGCCCGTGCGGGAAGAGACGGTAGAAGTCGGTGCTGCGGCGCAACGCCGACCGCAGGTCCGGGCAGGGCACCACCGCGTGGCACATCATCGCGAACGTGCCGACCTTGCTCGGCGCCCGCGCCAGGCCGAGCAGTTCGTCGTCGAGTTCGTCCCACAGCAGTTTGGTGAGCGTGGCGAACTGGTCCGTGGAGACCCGGGCACGTTCGAGCTCCAGCAGGCCGGGCGGGATCCCGGCCTGCTCCAGCATCGCGGCGACGTCCACGCCGCGGCGGCGGGCGCCGCGCAGCGCCACGCGGACGTGGTGGATCGCCACCGACCGGGTCAGCATGCCCCCGGCCCGGTCCGGTCAGGATCTGTGAGCGGTGCGGTCATCACCCCGGATCGTACGGCGGGCCTACGGTCGGCTCGTGATTCGCGGTGACTATTACGACGCCGAGCACGAGGCGTACCGACAGGCGTGGCGGGGCTTCGCCGAGCGTGCGGTGCAGCCCCGGCAGGCGGACTGGGAAAGCGCGGGGATCGTCGACCGGGACATCTGGCGGCTGGCGGGCAAGCAGAACCTGCTGTGCCCGTGGGCGGATCCGGAGTTCGGCGGCCTCGGCCGCACCGACCTGCGCTACGAGCAGATCGCGATCGAGGAACTGGCCCGGGTGGCCGAGTCCGGTTTCGCGGTGCCGCTGCATTCCGGCATCGTCGCGCCGTACCTGGCGGCGTTCGGGTCGGCGGCGCAGAAGCAGCGCTACCTCACCGGGGCAGTCGACGGCGAGCGGGTGCTCGCGCTGGCGATCACCGAGCCCGGCACCGGGTCCGACGTGGCCGGTATCCGTACGCGGGCGGTCGCCGACGGCGAGGACTGGGTGCTCAACGGAGCGAAGACGTTCATCTCCAACGGGATCAACGCCGACACCGTGGTCGTCGCCGCACGCACCGGGGAAGGGCACCAGCTCGGACTGTTCCTCGTGCACAGCGGCGCGCCCGGGTTCGCGCGCGGCCGCAAGCTCGACAAGCTGGGTCTGCGTACGCAGGACACGGCCGAGTTGTTCTTCGACGACGTACGGGTGCCACGCGCGGACGTGCTCGGGGATCCCGAGCAGGGCTTCGGCATGCTGATGGGTCAGTTCGCCCTGGAGCGGCTGATCGTCGCGATGTGTGCGGTGGCGGGCGCGGAGGCGGCGCTGCAGGAGACCGTGCGGTACACCCGGGAGCGCAGCGCGTTCGGCCGCAGTGTCAGCCGGTTCCAGGACACCCGGTTCCGGCTGGCCGCGATGCGCGCCGAGATCACGGGCGTGCAGGCGTTCGTGGACCGGTGCGTGCTGGCGTACAACGACGACCGGCTCACCGCCGACGAGGCCGCCCAGGCCAAGCTCGTGGCCACGGAGGTGCAGGGGCGGGTGGTCGACGACTGCCTGCAGATGTTCGGCGGGTACGGCTTCATGTGGGAGTACCCGATCTGCCGCATGTTCGCCGACGCCCGGGTCCAGCGGATCTACGGCGGCACCTCGGAGATCATGAAGGAGATCATCGGCCGGTCGATGGACCTGTGACCGCGTCGGGCACTTCTTGTCGGCCGCGCCTGACATCCTGAGGCCATGCAGAGCGTGTACGAAGCGGCCGGCGGCCGGGCGGGGATGCTCCGTCTCGCCGAGGCATGGCATTCCCGTGTCCTGGCCGACGAGGTCGTCAGCCATGCGTTCCAGCACGGCTTTCAGCCGGACCACACCGAGCGCCTCGCCGCGTACTGGGCCGAGGCCCTCGGCGGCCCCCACAGCTACTCCGACGCCTACGGCGACGAGAGCTCCGTCGTACGGATCCACAGCGGCAACGGCCCGCACGACGACATGGACCGGCGCGCCATCGCCTGCTTCGACCAGGCCCTGGTGGACGCCGGCTTCACGGCCGAGCCGCTGCGGCAGGTGCTGCACGAGTACTTCGCGTGGGCGACCACGACGTCGATGACCCGATACGACGCATCCGCCGACGACGTCCCCTCGGACCTGACCATCCCGCGATGGTCGTGGGATGGTCTGCAACCCTGAGCGTGTGCGCCCGGGTGCGGGGGACGCCGCCGACGGATGGCCGCGGCGTTGCCTTTGTGCTGCTCAGCCGCGCATCAGTGGATCATCACCGGCGCCTCGACGGTGCCCTCACCGGCCGCGTCCGCGTCGCCCTCCGGCTTCGCCAGCCGCTTGCGCGGCAGGAACGAGATCGGGATGAACGTCGCGAGCACCAGCGCGAACCCGACCCAGAACGTGGTGGCGAACGACTTGGCCACGTACTCCAGGCCTTGCTGGATCAGCGCCGGGGGCACCGGCAGCGTCACGTGATGGCTGAGGATCGCCACCTCTGCCTCGGTGAACGGCTGGCCGGTCCGCTTGTTGAGCGTCCCCGGGATGGGCGTGGACTTGTTGAGCTGGCTGGTCAGGATCACCGACATGGTCGCCGAACCGATCGAGCCGCCGATCTGCTGGAGGATGTTCACCAGCGTGGAACCGCGCGCCACGTCGTGGCTCTTCAGCGTACGCAGGGCCGACGTCATGATCGGCATCATCGTGCCGCCCATGCCCAGACCCATCACGAACAGCGAGCCGCACAGCAGCACGTACGAGGTGTCCGTGCCGACCTGGGTGAACGTGAAGAACCCGGCCGCGATGAGCGCCATCGCGAACGGCACCGTGCGGCCGACCGGGATCTTGTCGGCCAGCATGCCGGCGATCGGCATGGTGAGCATCGCGCCGATGCCCTGCGGTGCCATGAGAAGCCCGGCGTGCAGCGTCGACTCGCCGCGGACCTGCAGGAAGTAGCTCGGGAACAGCAGCCCGGCGCCCATGAACGCGATGATGAACACGAACAGCGAGAGCGCCGAGACCGTCAGGTTGCGGTTGCGGAACAGCCGCAGGTCGAGCAGCGGGTGCTTCGGCTTGAACGAGTACAGAACGAACCCGATCACCAGGAGAGCGCCGGCCAGCATCGGCAGCCACACCTTGGTTTCCGCGAACGTGCCGGCCTCGGGCAGCGACGAGACGCCGTACAGGAACAGGGCCAGACCCGGGGACAGCATCAACATGCCGACGAAGTCGAACGACTCCGACGGGTGCGGATTGTCCTTCGGCAGGGCGAACTGTGCGTACACCAGGGCGATCGCGCCGATCGGGACGTTGATCAGGAAGACCCACTCCCAGCTCTTGGCCTCGATCAGCCAGCCGCCGAGGATGGGGCCGCAGATCGGGCCGAGCAGCATCGGGATACCGAGTACGGCCATCAGCCGCCCGATCCGCTCCGGCCCAGCCGCGCGCGTCATGATGGTCATGCCGATCGGCATGAGCATGCCGCCGCCGAGTCCCTGCAACACCCGGTATCCGACGAGTTGTTCGATCGAGGTGGCCGTGGCGCACAGCGCCGAGCCCAATGTGAACAGCAGCAGAGCGAGCATGTACAGCCGCTTGGTACCGAACCGGTCGGCGGCCCAGCCACTGAGCGGAATCACCGTGGCCAGCGCCAGGGTGTAGCCCGTCATCGTCCAGGCGACCTCGGCGTACGTGGCGTTGAACTCGACCTGGAACGTGGGCAGCGCGACGCTGACGACCGTGATGTCGAGGATCGACATGATCGCGCCGAGCACCACGACACCGGCGATCTTGAGGACCGCGGCGTCAAGTTTGTTGGGAGGTGCGGCGACTTGTGCAGTCAAGGGAGGCTCCCCGCTAGGTAGGGCCGACGTCGAGGATGGTGCACGTCCGGCTTGTGGTGGCCCCGACACAGAGCAGGGAACATGGTCCCACCAGGGACGGCCACAGGCACCAGGATTCCACCAACCGAGGCGCACCTCACGGCCGGGGTTACGGTGCCCGCATCACGGCCGTGATCAGGCGCAACGCGCTCCCGCACCGGTCGTGTCGGCAGCCGTCACCTCGTAGGAACCGGCGAACGGGAAGGACACGTCCAGGTACACCGTGCCGAACGGCAGCTCCTTGCGGGCGCACAGGCTCGCGGCGTCCGGGCCCGGTGTCGCCTTTCGGGCCAGAATCCGCCATTTGTCGCCTTCCAGCGCCTGACGGTAGAACGCGGTGACTGCCGCGTGGTCGACGTCGCCGGCGACACGGTCGGAGAGCCGATCGACGGTCGGGCCGGTCGCGGCGTGGAACTGCCGGCTCGCATACGCGACGATACGGTCCTGGTCACACCCGAACGCGGGCGAATCCGGGCGAACGCTGTCAGGCTGGCGGTTCAGCACCTCCAGCGTCGACAACACGGCACTGCGCTGCTCGCACGCCGCGATCCGCCCCTGCGTCCAGTGGCCCGCCGCGACCCAGCCGCCGACCGCGAGCACGAGTCCGGCACCGGCTGCCGACATCCGCTTCCACATGGTCGGCATGCTAGCTGAGCTGCCCAAACCCACGATTGATCCGAACGGCGTCGGTAAGCGGGACGGGCCCGTCCTGAGCACCGCCGAGGACATCACCCAGCAACCGGCCCAGCCCCGGAGGCAGGAAGGTCTCGCCGCGGACCTCGCGTTCGAGAATCTCCCGATGGGTGAACCAGTGATATCCCTCGATCGTCGACGCCTCGAGCGGCTCGTGGCCGCTGAAGTCGACCGGCGATCGCGCCGGAACCCGCGCTACGAAGAATCGAGACTTCACCAGCCACAACTCGCCCGCCGGGCTCGCCACCAGCTTCTCCTGGGTCCACACGCATCGCCCGATCGAAACGCCCCGGATGCCCGTCTCCTCGACGACCTCACGAAGCGCCGCCTGCTCGTACGTCTCACCCGGCTCCACCCCACCGCCCACCAGCAGCCAGAAGTCGGGCGTGATCGGATTGGGCCCACGGGCCGCAGACGGGTCATGGATCTTGAGCATCAGTACCCGGTCGTCCTCATCCAGCAACACGACACGGGCACTCGGTCTGATCGTGACGTCATCCGGCATACGCAGACCCTACGCATCACTCGGCGCTGCCCACCCGGGCCCCGAAAGCGGGCACGTAGTTCGAGCGGTGTTCGAGTGTGGTCGGGCAGCATGAACCCGACCCGTGCCCGCGAAGCCGACGGGCGCGTACCGCTGCGAGAATGCCGAGGAGCGATGAGCGTGCCGCTCGACGAGAAGGAAATCGACGACCTGCGCCGCCGATTGGGCGAGCTGAGTGACCGGAGCGCGGTCACCGACCTGGTTGCCCGGCTGGGCGTGTGGCTCGACGGCCACGGCCTGGACGATCCGGGCACGGTGTTCACCGCCGACGTCACCGCGGTCACCCCCGGTGGTGTGCAGCAGGGGATCGACGCGGTGGCCGCCGGCGCCCGCGGCCAGCACTCCGGGTACGCGCGCCTGCAGCACTTCACGTCCAACGTCCTCGTGGACCTCGACGGCGACGAAGCCTCGGTGCGCGCCAACCTGGTCGCGGTGTTCATCAGCGGCGGTGACCGGCCCGCCACCCGGGTCCTGGTGGGCCACTACCGGTTCGGCACGAGGCGGACCCCGCAGGGCTGGCGCATCGCGCGCCTGGAGGTGCTCCCGTCCTGGGGAGCGCCGGTGGACAGCGCGGCGCTGATCCCCTCGCCCGCCGCGTAACGAACACACCACACGGCCCGGCCTGGGATCAGGCCGGGCCGATGATGGGCGCGCGACTCAGAACGGCTGGTCGTGGTCGACGCGGCGGGACTTGAGGAGCAGGTTGCCGTCCTCACCGCGGACGATCACGTCGTTGACCACGCAACTGGGGGCGATCGTCGGCGCGCCGGCCGTACGCGTGGTCACGACCAGCGCGTAGCAGGTGGAACGCATCGAGCCGTCGTCCTGCGGCTCCAGATCGATCATGTTGAACCAGTGCCGGCGTTGCACGGGATCGTTCTCGAACTTCTTGTGGAACTCGCGCAGGTCCGCGACGATGCCGGCGCGGGTGCGTGCCGGTTCCCGGCCGGGGGTGTGCCCGAACTCGGCGTCGTCGGTGAAGGTCTCCGCGTACGCCTCGAGTTTGCGCTCGTCGAGCTGGCGCATCTGCCGGGCGTAGAACTGCTGGACCTCCACGTAGAGATCGGTGAACGAGCGGGTCGGCATGCGGGGTCCTCCGGTGTTGGTCGGGCCGACGGCGTACAGCCTCACCATGGCGCTGCGACCTCGAATCCCGCTCGAACGGGCGCAGCACTTCCTCCAAGACAGCCTCGACGAGCGTTCAAGCCCCGCGGCCGACCCTGAGCGGGTTCGATTCAGGACCGCGTTCGACCAAGACCGCGTTCGATTCAGGACCGCGTTCGGCCCAGGACGGGAGATGAGGGGACCATGACGGATCAGGCTCAGCGGGTGGCCATCGTGACCGGAGCGACCAGCGGCATGGGTCTGGAGATCGCCCGGTCGCTCGCCGAGAACGGCGCGCGGGTCTATCTCTGCTCGCGAAACGAGTCGGCCGTCGCCGAGACGGTGAAACAGTTGCAGAGCCTGGGACATGATGTGGACGGTCGCACCTGCGACGTCCGCTCGGCGGATGACGTCACCCAGTTCGTGCGCGCCGCGGCCGACCGGTACGGCCCCATCGACATCCTGGTGAACAATGCCGGCCGCCCCGGCGGTGGCGCCACCGCGGAGATCGACGACGAGCTCTGGCTCGACGTGATCAACACGAATCTGAACAGCGTCTTTCTGATGACCAAGCGGGTCCTCACGGTCGGCGGGATGCTCGCCAAGGGCTGGGGCCGGGTGGTCAACATCGCGTCGACCGGCGGCAAGCAGGGGGTCGTGCACGCGGCGCCGTACTCGGCGTCCAAGCACGGGGTCGTCGGCTTCAGCAAGGCGCTCGGGCTCGAACTGGCCAAGACCGGCATCACGGTGAACGCGGTGTGCCCGGGTTTCGTGGAGACGCCGATGGCCGAGCGGGTTCGTGAGCACTATGCCGCGATCTGGGGCGTCGACGAGGCGGAGACCCACGCCCGGATCACCGCCCGCGTGCCGATCGGGCGTTACGTCGAGGTCCAGGAGGTCGCCGCGATGGTGAACTACCTGGTCAGTGACGGCGCCGCGGCGGTCACCGCGCAGGCGATGAACGTCTGCGGCGGCCTCGGCAACTACTGAGTCTCCGCACACCGTCACCCCGGGCCGGGCCCGGGAAGTTCACGAGAGGCAGGGCCATGTCGCAGGACACTGTGGAACCGACGTCCACCACGACCGTCGGCGACGACGCGGCTTCGGGGCCGGTCCGGGCGCCGGCCGCGGACATCGAGGCGTCGCTGGAGCTGGTACGCAGCAGCGCCCTGCAACTGCTGTCGGGTTTCACCCGCGCGCCGAGTGTGCTGCGGATCCGTGCGGGCGGGGTGACCGTGGAGGCGGAGTGGCCGACCGGCACCCCGGTGCACATGCCCGTCACGGCCGCACCGGACGGTACGACCGTGGAACCCGCTGCGATGCCCGGGGCCGGAGCGGCCTTCGCCCCCGTTCCGGCCCCGCCCGCGTTGACGCCGATCGCCGCGGACGAGGTCGCGGTGTGCGCGCCGGCGGTCGGCGTGCTGTTCCACTCCCCGGCGCCGGGGGCGCCGCCGTTCGTCCAGGTCGGCGACCGGGTGGAGGCGGAACAGCAGGTCGCGATCGTCGAGGTGATGAAACTGATGATCCCGGTGAAGGCGGCCCGGGGCGGCACGGTGACCGCCGTGCTCAAGGCCGACGGCGACCCGGTCGAGTACGACGAACCGCTGTTCCTGATCCGACCGGCTGGTTCCTAGCGCCCTCGCCGGCCGCCGCCGTTCCCCCGTTGCCGGCGACGGCCGCCCGGGCGCCGCGGTGGCCCGGCCAGGTCAGGCCGGGTCAGGCCGCGGCGTGGGCACGACCGCTCACCCCGGCCGCGAATCGGTGCGACCGTGTGTCGTCCCCATGCAGCACCGCACGCTGCAGCCGCTGCATCTCCCTGGTCGGCTCGACTCCGAGCTCCCGGTCGAGGACCTGCCGCAACTGCTGGTAGGCCTCCAGGGCCTCGGCCCGCCGGCCCGAGTCGTACAGCACCTCGATGAGGTGAGCGTGGAACAGTTCGTTCAGCGGATGGGCCTTGACCAGCGCGCGGAGTTCCGGCACAAGTTCGAGGTGGCGGCCGAGGCTGCGCTCGGCGGCGATACGCAGCCCGACCGCCTGGATCCGCAGCTCTTCCAGGTGGGCCACGTGCGTGCCCAGCACGTCACCGACGACCAGCCCCGCGAAGGCCGGCCCGCGCCACAACCCCAGGCCCTCGCTGAGGACCGACACGCCCTGCTCGGCATCTCCCTTCTCCAGCAGATCGCGGCCACGGCGGACGGCTTTTTCGAAGAGGTTCACATCAATGTCGTCCGGTGCCACCTGGACGCCGTACCCCGGCGACCGGGTGAGCACTATGCCTCGCTGGTCACCGGGCAATTCCCGGGACAGCATGCGACGGGCGTGATAAATGTACGTCTGCAATGTGGTCACCGCGCTCCGCGGTGGCCGTTCACCCCAGAGTTCAGAGATCAACGTATCCACGCTGACGGTTTCCGGGCAACGCACCAGAAGCAGTGCGAGCACCTGGCTTGTCTTGGATGCATTGACGGCGAACGAAGCACCGTCGTCTGTCAGGAATTCCATCGGTCCTAGGATCTTGAACCGCACTTCGCACTCCCCCGTGGTCTGTCTTCACGTCGTGACACCACCCCCGGCGGGGGTGACCTGATCGGCACAACCAGTTGATGACGATGTCCACCGTGCTGTCCTGCGCGGGCTGTGGTCTGCCCCAGCCTCCCGGCCAATACCTGCCCGGGTGTCCCATATTGAACGCCCATAATGCGGGCTATTCGGACTAATTCGCCCCTTGAGGCTACCGGAGGGTCTTCCGCTTTCGGCTACGTGAGGTGAGTTTACACGGCCGGTGCGTTGCCGCAACGGGACGACGGGGAGCTCCCGCACCACTCGTGAAACTCTTGGTTAAGCCGACGATTCAAGACTGTTCCGCGCCCTGAACAACTCGGGCGATTCACCCATACCACTGCCCCCTGTGATTGAGGGCACAACGTCAGGAATCCGATCCGACGATAGATCTCAGGGCCCGAACATTCGGCTACGCGGAACCGCTCCCACCTGCCCCCGGCGCCCAGGTCACCGGTGCGCCGAAAATCCCCGATACCGCCGGTTCAATCCATTTTGGACTGCGGACCTACTCCGCCATTCGGCCGATCTTGTCCAACCACCACGGTGATAGTCGACATTGACAGCACTGACTATTATTTGCGAGCACGGGGGCGAATTTCATGCGGTCCACGGAGTGTGACGAGACCATTCCACAACGCATTCTTCAGGGCCGTACTCACTTCTTCATTTCCACGACCGGCGACGGCGATTGGCCCCCGATGCACGCATACGTGCCGGTGCGGGCCCGGACAGACCGGCCCGCTCCGCCCGACCCGGCGACAAAGTCCTGGAAGGACCTGGCATGACGATCAGCAGAAGAGGCGTTCTGACCGGCGCTGCGGCCGCGGGGGCCGTGGCCGCCGGGGCGGGCCTCACCGTCCGGCCCGCGCTGGCCACCGGGAACAGCACGACGGCGCCGGCCCGTACGGTGCTGCCGGGCGACGCCCGGTACCCGGACCTGGTGGTGGGCAACAACCAGCGCTTCGTGGCCGCGCCCGACGCGGTGTGCCTGCCCACCAGTACCCAGCAGGTGCTGGATGCGGTGCAGAAGGCGGTCAGCGCCGGCAAGCGGATCTCGGTGCGCAGCGGCGGGCACTGCTACGCCGACTTCGTGTACCACCAGGCCAGCAAGGTGATCCTCGACCTGTCCGCGATGGTCGGCATCGCGTACGACCAGAACCGCAACGCGTTCGCGGTCCAGCCCGGCGCGATCCTCGGTGAGGTGTACGAGGTCCTCAAGAAGGGCTGGAACGTCACGCTCCCGGGCGGGGTGTGCCCCACGGTCGGCATCGGCGGGCACGCCACGGGCGGCGGGTACGGCCTGCTGTCGCGCCGGTACGGCGTGGTCGCCGACCACATCGAGGCGGTCGAGATGGTGGTGGTGGACAAGCCGGGCACCGCCCGGGTCGTGGTCGCCTCCCGCAACGCGTCCGATCCGAACAACGATCTGTGGTGGGCTACCGCGGGCGGCGGCGGGGGCAACTTCGGGATCGTGACCAAGTACTGGTTCCGGTCGCCCGGTGCCAGCGGGACCGCGCCCGAGCAGCAGCTGCCCCAGCCGCCCGGCGAGGTGCTGGTCAGCTCCGTGCCGGTCGGGTGGCCCGCGCTCGACCAGAACGCGTTCAGCACGCTGGTGCGCAACTTCGGTACGTTCTTCGAGCAGAACTGCGCCGCGAACTCGCCGTACACCGCTCTGTCCGGGGTTGCGTTCCTCACCCACCGCTCGGCCGGCGGGTTCGGTCTGGTCACCCAGATCGACGCGGGTGTCCCGGACGCGGCCCGGCTGCTCGACGACTACGTCGCCGCGGTGCTGCGGGGCACCGGGATCGTGGCGCCGTTCCCGCCGCGGCGGCTGCGCTGGCTCGCCGCGACCCGGCTCATCGGCACCAGCAACCCGGCGACCATGCTGGACCCGACCATGCGCAGCACGGTCAAGTCGGCGTACATGCGGCGCGGCTTCAACGAGACGCAGATCGCGGCGTTGTGGCGCAACCTCACCCGCACCGACTACGCCAACCCCAATGCCACGGTGCAGCTCACCGGCGTGGCCGGCGGCAAGGTCAACACCGTGGCCGAGGACGCGATCGCGTACCCGCACCGCAGCGCAGCGTTCCTGGCGTTGTTCGAGAACTTCTGGATGAACCCCGCCGAGGATCAGACGCACATCGGCTGGCTGCGTTCGGTCTACGGGGAGACGTTCGCGGCCACCGGCGGATACCCGGTGCCCAACGATCAGACCGACGGGTGCTACATCAACTCGCCCGACATGGACATCCGCGACCCGAACGTCAACAAGTCCGGGGTGCCCTGGTCGAAGCTGTACTACAAGAACAACTACCCGCGCCTGCAGCGGGTCAAGGCTCACTGGGATCCGTCCAACGTGTTCCGCCACTCCCAGTCGATCGAACTGCCGTGACACGAGGCCGGGCCGGCATCCCCCCGCGGGGTACCGGCCCGGCCGTACGGCGTCGCGCTCAGCCGAGCATCTCGTCGACCAGTGACGTGGTGTGCGCCACGGAGCGGAACCTGGAGTCGTCGAGCACCCCGGACAGGAACTCACTCGTGGTGCTCACCCGCGGGCCACGTACCCGGAACTCGGCCAGGGCCCGGCGCATCCGGGCGATCGCCGCGTCCCGCTCCGGCGCCCAGACCACCAGCTTGGCCAGCAGGGAGTCGTAGTTGGGCGGGATCCGGTAGCCGGGAAAGACGTGCGTGTCGACCCGCACGAACGGTCCACCGGCCGGAACGAACTCCTCGACCGGGCCCGGCGTCGGGGCGAACCCGGCCGCCGGGTCCTCGGCGTTGATCCGGCACTCGATGGCCACCCCGCGCGGGCGTACGTCCGGCTGGGTGATCGTCAGCTCGGCGCCCGCGGCGATCAGGATCTGCTCGCGGACCAGGTCGATGCCGGTGACCATCTCGGTCACCGGGTGCTCCACCTGGATCCGGCAGTTGACCTCCATGAAGTAGTACGAGCCGTCCGGGTCCACCAGGAACTCGAACGTGCCCGCCCCGACGTACCCGGCCGCGAGTGCACCCTCCACCGCGGAGCGGCCCATCCGCTCGGCCAGCCCGTCCGGCAGGTGCGGCGCCGGGGTCTCCTCGATCAGCTTCTGGTGCCGGCGCTGCACGGTGCAGTCGCGTTCGCCCAGATGTACCGCGTTGCCGTGCCCGTCGCAGAGCACCTGAACCTCGACGTGACGGGCCTTCGCCAGGTACTTCTCCACGTACACCCGGCCGTCGCCGAACAGCATCTGCGCGGTCGCCTGGGTACGGCGGAAGTCGTCCGCGAACACGGCGGGGTCGTGCACCACCTGCATGCCACGTCCGCCGCCACCGGCCGCGGCCTTGATGATCACCGGGAAGCCGATCGTGGTGGCCAGCTCGCGGGCCGCCTCAGCGTCCAGCGGGTCGACGCTGCCGGGCAGCAGCGGCAGCCCGGCCCGGGTCATCAGCGCCCGGGCCGACGTCTTGTCGCCGAGCGCGGCCATCACCGGCGCGCTCGGCCCGATCAGCGTGATCCCGGCCGCCTCACAGGCGTCGGCGAAGTCCGGGGACTCGGACAGAAACCCGTACCCGGGGTGGATCGCGTCCGCCCCGGTCTGCTCGGCGGCCTGCAGCACCGCGGCCGCGTTCAGGTAGCTCTGTGCCGGTGGCGGCGGGCCGATCTGGACCGCCTCGTCGGCCAGGCGCACCACCGCCGAGTCCCGGTCCGCGGTGGAGTGCACGGCCACCGTGGGGATGCCGAGTTCCCGGCAGGTACGTGCCACCCGGACGGCGATCTCGCCCCGGTTCGCGATCAGAATCTTGCGGAACATGGTCAGTACGCCTCTTCGCTCATCGTCAGCAGCTCCGCCTCGACCGTCACCGACGAGCCGAACTGCCGGAACCGGGCGCGGCGGTCGGCGCCCAGCTGGGCCCGGCTCAGGCCGGACAGCTCGTGCAGGCTGTGCCGCAGCGCGGCGCCGAGTGAGTCGGCGGCGCGCAACGGGTCGGCCCCGGTGCCGCCCTCGGGTTCCGGGATCACCCCGTCGACCACCCCCAGCCGCAGCAGGTCGCGGGAGTTGAGGCCCAGCGCCCGGGCGGCGTCGGGAGCGGCGGCCGGGTCCTTCCAGACGATCGCCGCGCAGCCCTCCGGGCTGATCACGGAGTAGACGCTGCGGGAGAACATCAGCACCCGGTTGGCGACCGCGAGCGCCAGCGCGCCGCCGCTGCCGCCCTCGCCGATCACCACGGTCACCACCGGTACGGACAGGAACGCCATCAGCCGCAGGTTCTCCGCGATCGCCACGGCCTGACCCTGCTCCTCGGCGTCCGCCCCGGGGTACGCCCCCGGAGTGTCCACGAGCGTCACCACGGGCAGGCCGAGCTTGTCGGCCAGCCGCATCAGCCGGGCCGCCTTGCGGTAGCCCGCGGGCCGGGGCATGCCGAAGTTGTTGCGGGTCAGTTCCGCCGGGTCGTGGCCCTTCTGTTGCCCGATCACCATTGCCGGCCCCGAGTCCAGCCAGGCGATGCCGCCGACGATGGCCGGGCACTGGCCGGACACCCGGTCGCCGTGCAGCTCCTGGAAGTCGTCGAAGACCAGTGCGAGGTAGTCGCGGGTGGTGGGCCGGCTCAGGTCGCGGGCCTGCCGGACGTGACGCCACGGGTCCGGCTCGGGCAGCAGCCGGGAGTCGCGGACCACCGGATCCGGAACGTCCGGGGCGGGTGGCGCGGCGGGGCCGGGCACCGTACGCGCGCCCGCCCGCAGCAGCCTGCCCAGCTCCTGCCGCAGGCGCGACCGCTCCACGATCATGTCGATGAAGCCGCGGTCGAGCAGGAACTCCGCGGTCTGGAACTCCGGTGGGAGCTGCTGGCGGATGGTCTGCTCGATCACCCGGCGCCCCGCGAATCCGAGCCGGGCGCCCGGCTCGGCCACGATGACGTCGGTCAGCGTGGCGAACGACGCGGCCACCCCGCCGAACGTCGGGTCGGCGACCAGCGTGATCGTCAGGATGCCCGCGCGGTCCAGCTCGCCCAGGGCGGCGCTGGTCTTGGCCATCTGCATCAGCGACAACGCGCCCTCCTGCATGCGCGCCCCGCCGGAGGCGGTGACGATCAGCAGCGGGGTGCGCTCGGCGAGCGCGGTCTCGGCGGCCAGGGTGATCAGCTCGCCGACCGCGGAGCCGAGACTGCCGCCGAGGAACCGGAAGTCCATCGCCGCCAGCACGACCGGGCTGCCGCCGATCCGGGCCCGGGCGCACACCACGGCCTCGTTCAGCCCGGTGCGTTCGCGGGCCTGGGCGAGCCGCTTCGCGTACGGGACGGTGTCGACGAACCGCAGGGGGTCGTTGCTGGCCACCTCCAGCGGCAGCGGATCGTACCGGCCGTCGTCGGCCAGGTGGGCGATCCGCTCGGCGGCGGTGAGCGGCAGGTGGAGCCGGCACTCGGGGCAGACCCGGGCGTTGCGGTGCAGGCGTTTGCCGAACACCGGGGTGGCGCAGCCGGTGCACAGTACCCAGTCCGCGTCGATGTCACGGGCGATCATGTCGGTCATCGTTTCCTCCTGACCTGCTCAGATCTTGAAGACCTGGTCCGCGTACGCGGTGGCGGCCGGTTCGAATTGCAGCGCGATGTGGCTGGCCGCGCTGTTGGCGTCGCGCCAGGCGCGCTGCAGCGGGCTGCCGGTGGCGTGGCCCGACGTCCCCGCGGCCCGGAACAGCCGGTTGACCGCCTCGACCAGGCCCTGCATGGCCAGCGTGCAGTCGCGCAGGTTCCGGCTGACTTCGAGGCCGGTGATGCCCGCGCCCTGGTCGGCGGCCTCGGCGGCCCGCCGGATCAGCAGCTCGGCGGCGTCGATCTCCCCGGCCACGCGGGCCAGCACCAGGTCGTACGGGCCGCGGTCGAGGGCGGGCGCGCCGGGCCGGGCGGCGGCGCCGCGGATCTTCTCCCCGACGTACGCCGTCCAGGTGCGCTGGGCGCCGCGGGCGGCGCCCAGCACCGGGGTGACGAACGACAGCCCGTTGACCGCGGGCAGCGGTACCACGTGGCAGGCCGCCTCGGAGGCGACCGCGGTGCCGGTGAACAGGTGCTGACGGTCGAACGAGCGGTGCTCGGGCACCACGGTCTCCGGCAGGGTCACGGTGTTGCTGCCGGTGCCGGCCATGCCCACGTTGAACCAGGTGTCGCGGATCTCGTACGCCGCCCGCGGCACCGCGAAGACCCGGGCCTGCGGTGGGCCGCCGCCGGGAACTCTCGCGCACAGCAGCGCCCAGTCGGAGAAGTCCGCCCCGCTGATGTACGGCCACGTCCCGGAGACCCGCCAGCCGCCGGGCACGGGCTCGGCCACACCGGTGGGACTCAGCGATCCCACCACGAACACTCCCGGGCCGTCGGCCCACACCTCGGTCTGGCCGGCGGCGGGCAGCAGCCCGGCCATCCGGGCGAGGTGGGCGACCAGGGAGGCGCACCAGGCGGTCGCGGTGCACGCCTCGCCGACCCGGGCCACGGCGGAACCCAGCTCGGCGAACGTGCCCTGGCGTCCCCCGTACGTGAAGGGCACGAAGTGCTCCGCGAAGCGGGCCGCGCGCAGCGCGTCCACGACCTCGCCGGGCAGGCGGCGCTCGGCCTCGGCGCGGTCGGCGCATCTCGCCGCGACCGCGGCGAGATCGTCGGCCGCCGGTCCGGGCAGCGCGGTGGGGGTGGGCACGTCGAGCATCCGTTGCCTCCTGGTCGGTCTGGACCGCGGTGGGCAGGCGGATGCGGCGAAACTCCCCCGCGCTCAGCGCGGGGCCGACCGGTCCGGCATGGGATCCCGGGTCTGCGCCAGCCTCGGGAGTCAGGTTCGCGGACGCCGGTCGAAGACGACTCGACCCTGGCTGGAGCGCGGCTCGACGCGGCGGCGCGGGCCCGGACCGCCCGGGTCAGAGGTCGCGGGCCGGGTCAGAGGTTGAGGTGCAGAAGGTCGTCGAGGCCGCTCTTGATGACGTCGGTGGCCAGGCCGCGGTCCTCGATCTGGTAGCTGAGCTGGGTGGCCGACACGGGTGCGAGCAGCGCGGCGGCCACGAAATGCTGGTCCACCCCCGGGCAGGCCTGAGCCACGAGCGTGGCCAGGTGGGTGTGGTAGATCGTGTACGGCCCGCTGCGGAACCGCGCCCGCGCCGAGCTGGTCTCGGCGGCCAGCAGCATCTCCAGCTGGGAGGCAATGCGGTCGACCAGGGCGTGCAGGAACGCGCGGATCCGTTCCGGTGCGGGCGCGCCCGGCCCCAGCGGCGCGGGGCCGCACATGAACGCCGTCTGGAACTGCAACTCCTCCTCGTCGAGCAGGGCGAAGATCAGTCCCGCCCGGTCGCCGAAGCGCCGGTACGCGGTGCCCGTGCCGACCCCGGCCGCCTTGGCCACCTCGTCCAGGGTCAGCGCCTTGACCCCGTCAGTGGCGATGATGCGGGCCGCGGCGCCGAGCATCCGGCGGCGGTTGCGGGCGGCGTCGGCGCGTTCGAGCACGGGCTGCCCGGCTATCGGCAGGCCCGCGGTCGGCAGACCCGGATCCCGGGCCGGGACGGCGTGCGGACGGTCGGCCACCCGCTGATCCCCTCTCGTTCTCCGCGGGCCACGGCAACGGCCCAGCGTGCGCCCCATTGTGCCGTGACCTCGGCAGTCTGGCATTCGGCGTCCGCCATGCGGTCCGGTGGGTGAAGGCGCGTTGCAAACGGAAACTCCTCCGGTTAGTGTAGGGCCCTGAGCGGAGAAGCCTCCGTTTATCGTCTGGCGCCCGCCGGTCCGGCCCGCCGCTGCCACCCCCGCGAGAGGTCCGGGCAGCCGCCGCTCCTGAAAGGACACCCGCCCCCATGACTGCCAAGGTCGCCGTCATCTACTACTCCTCGACCGGCAACGTGCACGCGCTCGCCCAGGCCGTCGCCGAGGGAGCCGCCAAGGCCGGCGCCGAGGTGCGTCTGCGCCGGGTGCCCGAGCTGGCCCCCGCCCAGGCCATCGACAGCAACCCGGCCTGGCGCGCCCACCTCGACGCCACCGCCGACGTCGAGATCGCCACCCACGAGGACCTGCAGTGGGCCGACGCGTACGCGTTCGGCACCCCCACCCGGTACGGCAACGTGGCCGCACAGCTCAAGCAGTTCCTGGACGGCACGGGCCAGCTCTGGTTCAGCGGCCAGCTGTCCAACAAGGCCGCCACCGCGTTCACCAGTGCCAGCAACATCCAGGGCGGCAACGAGTCCACTGTGCTCGCGCTCTACAACACGATGCACCACTGGGGTTGCCTCACCGTGCCGCCCGGGTACACCGACCCGGTGGTCTTCGCCGCGCACGGCAACCCGTACGGCACAGGGATGGTCGGCTCCGCCGACGGACCCGGCGAGCAGGTCCTGGCCGCCGCCAACTACCAGGGGCACCGCCTCGCCACGATCAGTGCCCAACTGCTGCGCGGCGCCGCCGCCTGAGCGGGCCGACCCTCGAAGGGACTGCGCCATGACCGATGTCACCCACGACGAGCAGGTGTGGGACGACTTCCGCGACGGTTTCCGTACGGCCGGGCCGGACGCCCGCTGGTTCCACACCACGGCCGGGCCGCACGTGGCCGACGACGGCATCGTCGACCCCACCGCCGACGGCCTGCGCGTGGTCTCCGGCGGGCGCCACCCGCGCACGGGCGAACCGGCGTTCACTCGGACGGTCGCCCCGGAGCCGCCCGACGGCGCCGGGCTGCCCGGCGTGCTCGACCACGTCAAATGGCTGGTCTACGCGCAGCACCAGTCGTCGGCCGGGGTGCCCGGCTTCGACGCCGTTCCCGGCCGCGTGCTGTCCTGCTCGGCACTGCTGTCCGGGCGCACGTACGGCACCGCGGGGCACCCGTTCGGCGCCGCGGTGCGCGACCCCGACGACGACCTGCGCCTGGCCACCGCGGCGATCAACGCGTTCGACCCGGAGACCTACCTGGTCTTCGACTTCTTCCTGACCAACAAACGGGTGTACGCGTTCTACGAGCGGCTGCCGTTCGCCCGGGCCGCGCTCGGCGACTACGCGGCGTTCTCGTACGGGGTGCCGGTCGCCGACCGCGCCCCGGACGACGAGCACCGGGTGGAGATCGCGTACGACCGGGCCGCCGGCACCGTGCGGTGGCTGCTCGACGGCCGGGAGGTGTTGCGGGTCGACCGGATCGGCCACCACCTGCCGGGACGCGAGCACCTCGTGCTCGACCACGGCGGCACCGAGACCGTCGTCGGGCCGCGCCAGCTCAACTTCGGCATGGGCCTGCTCAGCCTGCTCGACGGCGCCGCACCCGGGCACAGTGCGCAGGGCCTGGTCAAGCTGTCGGGCCAGCCCGGCTTCTACCACGATCCGGTGGCCGGACCCCCGCACCCGCAGGCGTTCGTCGACGAGCGCAGCGCCGAGTCGAGCCGTCTGTTCGGGCAGGGCGCCGAGCTGCGGGTCCGCCGCTTCGCCATCATCGGCACGGCGACCTGATGGGTGGCACCGCAAGCCCGGTCGGCATCTGGGAGCTGGTTTCCTATGTGGACCTGGACGACAATGGCGGGACCAGCGAAGGACCGCTCGGCACCGAACCCCGCGGCCTGCTGCTCTACACCGCGGACGGGCACATGTCGGTGAGCATGATGCGCACCTCGGCAGCGCCCGTCCCGGCCGGCCCCGACCAGCAGGTCGAGACGTTCATGGGCTACGCCGGGACCTGGCAGGCCACCGGTGCGGAGATCCGGCACCGGGTGCAGGTCAGCGCGCACCCCCGGATGGCCGGCACGGAACTGCTGCGCCACGCCGTCTTCGACGGCGACCACCGATTGACCCTGTACGGCACCTCGGTCGTCAACGGCCGCCCACGCCGTCGCGCCCTCGTATGGCAGCGCGTGGACGCGGCCACCCCATCGCTTCACAACCCGGAAAGGCGTGTCATGAAGGCACTCGTCGCACCCTCGTACGGCCCGGTCGACCAGCTCACCGTGACCGAAGTGGACCGCCCCGAGCCCGGCCCCGGCCAGATCCTGATCAAACTGAAGGCCGCGGCGCTCAACCCACTCGACGTCAAGCTCGCCACGGGCGTGATGCGCGAGATCATGCCGGTGCAGCACCCGTTCGTGCTGGGCCTGGACGCCGCCGGGACGGTGGCGGCGGTCGGTGCGGGCGTGACCCGGTTCGCGCCCGGCGACGACGTCGTCGCGTTCACGTACCCGCTCGGCGGCGCGATCGCCGAGTACGCCCTCGCCCTGGACGGGCCCGAGGTGGTGGCGCTGCCCGCGGGGCTGGACCCGGCCGTCGCGGCCGCGCTGCCGGTGGCCGCGATGACCGCGGCAGGCATCGTCGACCAGGCCAAGATCGGTACGGGCAGCACGGTGCTGGTGGTCGGCGCGACCGGCGGGGTCGGGTCGTTCGTGGTCCAGTTGGCCGCGCAGGCCGGGGCGACCGTGCTGGCCACCGCACCGCCGTCCGACGCCGGCTACGTGCGCGGGCTCGGCGCGGCCCACACCATCGACTACACCAGCGCGGACACCATCGAGGAGGCGCAGCGCCTTGCCCCGGCCGGCGTCGACGTGGCGGTCGACCTGATCAACGCCGGTCCCGGGCTGGCCGGCACCGCCGCCGCGGTCAAGCCGGGCGGCCTGATCATCTCCCCGGCCGGTGGCCCGCCGGCGTTCGAGCGCGACGTGCGTGCCGTCTACGCGCACATCGAGGCCGCTCCGGGCCTGCTGCAGAAACTCGTCGACGCGACAGTCGGCGGCGAGCTGCGGGTCGACGTGAGCGACCGGTTCCCGTTCACGGACGCGCCACGGGCGGTCGCCGAGTTCGTCGGCAAGCACACCCGCGGCAAGGTCGTCATCACGTTCTGACCGGCCGAGCGCCCGGGCCGTGGCCGACGGCCCGGCCCGGGCCTGCCCCAGGAGGTTGCTTCGTGTACGCCTTCGCACCGGACCTGGCGAGCCGCCTCGACGTCCTGCGCCGCGTCGACTACGCCGACCTGACCACCGCGCGGCAGTCGCTGCGGGCGCTGGTGGCGCACCACGAGCCGTACCGGCCGGATGCCACCGTGGCGGTGACGCAGCACGCCGTGCCCGGGCCGCCCGGCGCCCCCGACGTCCCGGTACGCGTCTACCACCCGGCCGCGCCGCGGCCGCTGCCCGCGCTCATCTACCTGCACTGGGGCGGGTTCGCGGTCGGCGACCTGGACACGGTGCACCAGACCTGCCTGCGCCTGGCCGATCGGACCGGTTCCGTACTGGTCAACGTGGACTACCGGCTGGCGCCGGAACACCCGTACCCGGCAGCCCTGGACGACTGCTGGGCGGTGCTGGAATGGCTCGCCAAGGAGGGGGCCGACCTCGGTGTCGACACCGGCCGCATCGGGGTGGCCGGGGAAAGCGCGGGCGGCGGCCTGGCCGCCGCGCTCGCCCTGGCCGTGCGCGACCGGAGCGGCCCGGCGCTGCACCTGCAGTGCCTGCTCTTCCCGGCGCTCGACGACCGGCTCACGACCGTGTCGGCCCGGGCGTTCACCGACACCCCGATGTGGGATCGCGCGAACGCGCAGATCACCTGGCGCTACTACCTGGGCGGCACGGCGGGTGTGGTCGACGCGTACGCCGCGCCCGCCCGCGCCGACCGGCTGAGCGGCCTGCCGCCCGCCTTCGTGGTGGCCTGCGAGTACGACCCGCTGCGCGACGAGGCGCTGACCTACGCGCACCGGTTGGTCCAGGCCGGCGTGCGCACCGACATCGGCTACTACCCCGGCACCTTCCACGCCAGCATCGCGCTGGGTGACGCGGAGTCCTCGCGCAGGATCCTCGCCGACCAGGAGCGGTGGCTGCGCGACCGCCTGCATGCTGAGGAGCAGACTTCGTGACGACCGACCTTGCCCACGGCACCGTGTGGGACGACTTCACCGACGGATTCCGCACCGAGGGCCCGCACGCCCGCTGGTTCCACTACCGGCTCGGCGATTTCGTGGGCGACGACGGGTCCGTGTCCACCTCCGCCGACGGCCTGCGGGTGGTGGCCCCCGGCCGGCACCCGCGGACCGGGGAACCCGCGTTCACCCGCACCCTGTCGCAGGAGACCGGGCCGCGCGACGTGCCCGGGCCGCTCGATCACGTGAAGTGGCTGGTCTACCCGCAGCATCTCGCCAGCAGCGGGGTGCCCGGCTTCGACGCGGAGCCGGGCACGGTGCTGTCGTTCGAGACCGTGCTGTCCGGGCGCACGTACGGCACGGCCGGGCACCCGTTCGGCGCGGCGGTCGCGGACCCCGAAGACGACCTGCGACTCGCCTCGGCGGCGATGCCGGTGCTCGACCCGGAATCCGCGATGGTGTTCGACTTCTTCCTCACCAACAAGCGGGTGTACGTGTTCTACGAGCGGCTGCCCCACGCCCGCCACGAGCTGGGTGACTACGCCGCATTCCTGTACACGATCCCGGTGGCCGGGCGCACGCCGGACGACGAGCACCGCCTGGAGATCTCGTACGATCGCGCCGCAGGCACGGTGCGCTGGCTGCTCGACGGCGAGGAGGTCTTCGCGGTCGACCGCCTCGGCCACCACCTGAGCTCTCGGCGGCACCTGATGCTCGACCACGGCGGTGAGCCGGTCCGCACCGAGCCCCGGCAGCTCGCCGGCGGCCTGGGCCTGTTCACCATCCTCGACGGTGCACTGCCCGGTCACGCACCGGGCGGCCTGGTCCGGCTCACCGCAGCCGACGGGCACTACCGCGACCCGGTCGGCGGCGGCCCGCAGACGTTCACCGACGAGCACAGCGCGCCGCGCAGCCGCCTGTTCGGTCAAGGCGCCGAGCTGCGCGCCCGCGGCTACCTGATCTCGCGCAGGCGTTCCGGCGCCTCCTGAACCCGGTCCCACCCCCCCGTGACCGGGGCGGTGCCCACCGGGACGCGGCGGCGTCCCGGTGGGCGCCGACTCACGTCAGGTCGTAATTCTCGGGGTCGAACCGGCGGGTCCGCTGCCAGTACTCCTGCGCCGGGAACGGCCAGTTCTGCGCGGTGCGCCCGAACCTGTTGATGAACCAGCTGCGCACGGTCGAGACTCCCCAGGCGCGCTGGGCGTTGGCCGCATCCACCCACGCGTTGTACGCGGTCCACACGTCCTCGCGCACCTCCACCGCCCGGTGCCCGCCGGCCACCAGCCGGCGCACCGCGTCGAGCAGGTACGTCACCCCGCACTCGGAGAAGTAGATGATGCTGCCGCCCTGGCCGGACAGGTTCGTGTTCGGCCCGTACAGGCAGAACAGGTTCGGGAAGCCCGGCACGGTCAGACCCAGGTACGCGCGGGCGTCGCCGTTCCACGACTCGTGCAGGTCGAGCCCGTCGCGGCCGGTCACGGTCATCGGGGTGAGGAACTCCGACGCGCGGAACCCCGTCCCGTAGATGATCACGTCGGTGGGGTGGTGGGCGCCGTCGGCCGTACGGATGCCGTCCGCGGTGAGGTGGTCGACCGCGGCGGTGACGAGCCGTACGTTGTCCCGTTTGAGCGTGGCGATCCAGTTGCCGTTGTCGCGCAGCACCCGTTTGGCGCCGACCGGATACTGCGGGAGCACGCTGGGCAGCAGGTCCGGCCGGTCCGCGAGCTGACCCTCCAGGTGGGCGGTGAGGGTTGCCCGCAACTGGTCGTTGAGCGCCGACACCGCCCGCTCGGTGGGCGGGTAGTCCGGGTCCACCACCCAGCCCTCCAGTACGCCGCGCAGCCCCGGCGCGAACAGCCAGAACCGCTGCCAGGCCGCGTAGTACGGCAGGTGCTCGTAGAGCCACCGGGCGCCGGCGGGCACCGGCTCGTGGTAGTGCGGGGTGGGCCGCAGCCACGGCGGGGTGCGCTGCAGGATCGTCAGCTCGGCCGCCTGCCGGGCCACCTCGGGGATGAACTGGAACGCGCTGGCTCCTGTGCCGATCACCGCGACCCGCTTGCCGGCCAGATCGATGCTGTGGTCCCAGCGGGCCGAGTGGAACGCCGGACCGGCGAAGTCGGCGCGCCCCGGGAGGTCCGGCACGTGCGGCCGGTTCAGCTGACCGACCGCACTGACCAGTACGGTGCAGTCGTCGGCGCGTGTCCCGTCCGGTCCGTCCACGGTGAGCAGCCACCGGCCGGTGTCCGCGTCCCAGCGGGCGGCGCGGACTTCGGTGTCGAACCGGATCCGCTCGATCAGCCCGTGCTGTTTGGCGAAGTCGCGCAGGTACGACAGCAGCTCGTCATGGGTGCAGAAGTGATCGGGCCAGTCGGTGCGGGTCGCGAACGAGTAGCTGTACAGGTGGCTGGGCACGTCGACCCGGCAGCCCGGGTAGTGGTTCTCGAACCAGGTGCCGCCGACGTCGGCGTTCTTCTCGTACACCACCACCGGCACGCCGGCCTGGGTGAGCCGGTGCGCGGCGAGCAGGCCGCTGATGCCCGCGCCGATGACCCCGACCCGTACGTCCGCGCCCGGGCGCACCGCGTCCACGGTCCAGCCGGGCGCCTTCGGGTCCTGTCCTGGCAGGATCACCTCCTGCTCCAGCAGCGGGAGCAGGTCGGTGGTGTCGGCGCCCATCGCCCAGCTCGTGATCCGGTGCAGCGTGGCGCGGTCCAGCGGCGGCACCGGTGCGCCCGCGCGCAGCCGGGCCATTGCCCGGAAGGCCAGCTCGCGGGCGTGCTCCTGGTGCTGCTCCGACAGCCCGCCCTGCGGCAGCAGCAGCCACCCGTTGGGCCGCAACTCGTCGCGCAGGATCGACAGGTCGCCGGTGAGCTGCGCGACCGTCATCAGCAGTGCGGGCGCTTCCGCGTCGCGCAGGTACGCGCGCAGTTCGGCATCGGATACCGGGGGCAACGTCATGGTCGTGGCGCCTTTCGGGGTCGGCCGTGCGCCACGTCGCGGATGACGCCGCGCTCGGCGGGCGGGGTGGTCAGCCGACGGCCGGGACGCCGCCGACCGGGCCCGGCGGGTGGCGGTCCAGGTGGTGGAAGCCGCGGTCGAAATACACCGCGGGGTCGGTGCGCCCGGCGACCCGTACGGCCTCGACCTCGCCGAGCAGGATCACGTGATCGCCGGCGGGTTGCCGGCTGTGCACCCGGCACTCCAGCACCGACAGCGCGTCGTGCAGCACGGTCGCCCCGCCGGCGGTGGTCTCGAAGCCACCGGCGCCGAACTTGTCCGGGCTGCGGCCCGCGAACCGCCACGCCACCTCGGTGTGGTGCGAGCCCAGGATGCTGACCGCGAAGCGGGGACTGCGGTCGAACACGGGAAACGACTTGGCCGTACGGGCCAGGCAGACCAGCAGCAACGGCGGGTGCAAAGACACGGAGCACAGCGAGTTGGCGGTGAAGCCGTACGGGGTGCCGTTCTCGTCCTGGGTGGTCACGATCGCCACGCCCGTCGGGAAACGGGCCATCGCGTCGCGGTAGGCGGCCAGGTCGAGCGTGGTGTCGGCGGCGCCGACCATGGAGTCCGCGGAGAGCATGGCTATTTCCTCCTGGGAGGTTGTCTGGCGATGCGGCGCCCACCGGCCCGGCCCGTCATGGGGTCCGCCCACGGCTCCGGCGGGCCCGCATCGGGTCCGCCGGAGCCGCGGGGTCAGGACGCGGACCGCTCGACGAAGCCGGTCAGCGACACCGTGAAGTCCTGCCGGTTGGGGCGGTAGGCGATGCAGTACTGGGTGGGATACCAGCCGCCGGTCGCCCACGCGGCCGGTGCCTTGAGCGGGGTGCAGGAGCCGGCGGCGCGCCCGGCGGCCACGTCGTCCAACCACGCCTTCTTGATCATCGGTTCGTAGAACGTGATGTCGCCGTCGTACGCGCCGTACATGAACGTGTGGGTGAACGGCTGGCCGTTGAACTCGGGCGCGCTCGGGTCGCCGAGGTGATTGCCCATGCCGGGCACCACGGCGTCGATGTCGACGTACCCCGCGGGCAGGTACTTGGCGGGCACGGGCACCCGGGCGCGGGCGTAGTCGTCGCAGTCGACCAGGTTCATGCCGCCGCACGGGCCCGTACCGATGGCCATCGTCTCGGCCATGTCCTGCAGGTAGAAATGCAGGTCGAAGTGGGGCACCCCGTAGATCGGGTCGGGGGCGTGGCCGTGCGGGTCCCAGTTGAGCATCGCCCACCGGAACGGCCCGCCGACCTTCTCGCGGAACGCCCGCGGCAGTTCGAGCATGAACTCGTGCTCGTGGATGCACTCCGTGTTGCGGTCGATGGTGCCGTTGCCGTCCACGTCGTAGCAGTGCTTGCCGTCGCTCAGCTCGGTGGGCAGTCCGGTGAGCATGCTGCGATCGAAGACGAACGCCATGCTGACCGGGCGCGATCCGCTGCGTTGCGTGGCGATGCGTACGGTGCCGGACCCGACCGGCACCGCGGGGCCGTAGTCGGCGCACGGCCCCGGGTACGAGCGGGTGTCGTGGTACAGCCGCTGCGCGGCGGCGGACGGCAGACGCACGTCGTGCTCGATCTCCGGGCTGCCCAGGACGAGGCACACGTCGACCAGCTTGCCGCCGTGGCTCTCACGCTTCGGGGTGACCGGCTTTACCGCGGCCGGAGCTGCCGCGGTCGAGCCCGCGAGGTGGGTTTCATGGCCCGCGGCGGACCGCCGGTCGTGACCGGCGGTCGGGGGCTCACCGGCGGCGGCCCGCTGCAACGGAAGCGCGGCCAGGGTGACCAGGGCGGCCGCGGCGACGGTACCGGCGAAGACCCGGCGCCATGGACGGGCACGTGATGACGTCATCGATTCTCCTCAGGGTCCACGGGAACGGGGGGTCAGGCGAAGCAGGCGGGCTGCCGGCCACCGTTGAACGCGACCATCTCGTCGAACACCGGCAGGACGTCGAGCGGGCATCCGGGCGCGCCACCGGCGGCCTCCGCGTACGCCCGGTGCAGGTTGCCGACCAGGCGTTCCGGGTCGATCAGATGGGCGAAATCGGACCGGTCGGCGGCCCGGGCGACCTCCAGCGGGCTCATGCCCTGCGCGGTGCCGTCGGCGGCGAGCCGCTGGATCCAGCGCAGATAGGCGACGTTCTCGTCGATCGCTTCCGGACCGGCGAGCGGACCGTGCCCGCACACGATCGTGCGTGGGCGCAGGTGCCGCAGGCCGTCCAGCGCTTCCAGCGCGCCGCCGACCGAACCCATCAGGTTGAACGGCGTGGCGCCGGACAGCACCACGTCGCCCGCGAACAGCACCCGCTCCTGCGGCAGCCAGACGACTACGTCGTTGGTGGTGTGTGCCGGGCCGACGTGGATCAGTTCGGCGACCCGGTCACCGACGTGCACCGTGATCCGGTCCCGGAACGTCAGCGTCGGCAGCGTGACCCGGACATCCCCCCACTCCACGTCCGGCCACAGCCCGGTCAGGGCCAGCCCGGTTCCGGCCATCTCCGTACGGGCGCGCTCGTGGGCGACCACCGTGGCGGTGTCGAAGACATGGTTGCCGAAGTTGTGGTCGCCGTGATGGTGGGTGTTCACCACGATGCGCCGGGGCCCGCCGAGGCCCGCGACCGCGTCGTGCAGGCGCCGGGCCCGGACCTCGGTGGCCAGCGTGTCGACCACCATCAGGGTGTCCGCCCCGGCGACCACGCCCGCGTTGCTGACGCACCAGCCGCCGGGTAACTGCAGGTACGCGAACACCCCGTCGGCCACCTCGACCAGCCGCTGCTCCCCGGCCGGGCGGGCCGCGCCGACGGGCAGGCTCACCGGGACGCCGCCTGACCGGCCGCGTACGTGCCCGCATGCGCCAGGGTGGCCCGGCTGTTGCGGCCCAGCGCGTCCCGCAGGTACGCCCGCGCGTCGGTGACCGTCTTGCCCGCGCCCAGCACCCTGGGCACCGCCTGCGGATCGATCGCCACGGTGTGCCGGGCCACCACGAGCGAGCCGCCGGGGCGGTCGGTGAACGTCCACGATCCGCTGTGGCCGGTCAGCAGTGCGGGCGGCACCAACTGCTTGTAGACGATCTCGCCCGGCCGGCACACCCGTACCGAACGGGTGACGTGGGCGCTGCCGTCGGCCGTGACGGTCTCCATCTCCATGTCCTGGATGCCGTCCTGCTCCTCACGCAGCACCACGCGGCGGACGTGCGGCAGCGTATCCGGCCAACGGTCGCTGCGGCGCACGAACTCGTACGCGTCGTGCGCCGATCCGGCCAACTCCACCTCGTCGGCGAACGAGAAGACCAGGTCGTCGACCGGGTGCCCGGACTCGGCCAGCCGGGTCAGCGCCCCGAGCTCCCGCTCGCTGTTGGCGTCGAGCGCCTGCTCCATCCACCGCACCTGGTCCGCGCCGCCGGACACGTCGAACTCGTGTACCAGCTCGATGCCGGTGCCGCCGTCCGCCCGCTGGTGGAACAGCCACTCACCGCTCATCGAGGTGACCGGCGGGCGGCTGTGCTCCTGCCGGAACGTGATCCGCCGGGCATCCGGGTCGAGGGTGCGGCGCGACGTCCAGGACCGCACCTCGCCGCCGACCTGCGCCCACAACCGGAACCGCTCGTCGCGGTCGCCGCGCTCCAGGTGGTGCACGTGGACGCTGGGCTCGAACACGACCGGCCACCGGCTCACGTCGGCGACCAGGCCGTACACCGTGTCGGGGGGCGCCGCGACGACCCGCGAGTGCACGACGCGCTGCGTCATGACGCGTTCACGAGGGCGCCCTTGACGGCCTCCAGCACGGCCCGCGGGGTGTGCAGCTCGACGAGGTGCTCGTCCGGGATGCGTACGCCGTACTCCTGCTCGATGCGCGCGGCCGTCTCCATCAGCGCCAGGGAGTCGTACCCGAGCTCCTCGAACTCGCGGTCGATGATGTCGCCGCTGAGGTCGTCGCTCTCGCCCGCGCAGGAGATCAGGATGCGGCGCAGGTCTTCCATCGTGATCGTGTTCATCGTCGTTCTCCTCGTCTGTTGTGGATGGATCCGGGTGGTCACACCGCGCGGACCACGACGGCCGCGTTGAAGCCCCACAGGCCGCGGGCCAGAATCAGCGCGGTCGACACGGGTGCGGGCCGGGCCGGGCCGCGGACCAGGTCGATCGCGTAGTCGTCGGGCACCTCGGCGGTCCCGGCGGTGCCCGGGATGACGCCGTCGCGGATCGCGAGCAGCGCGGTCACCACGTCGGCCGGGCCGCCGCCGGAGTAGAGCCGGCCGTACAGCGACTTGGGCGCGGTGACCGGCACCCCGTGCGGGCCGAACACCCCCGTGATCGCCTCGGCCTCGGCGCGGTCCGGTCCGGCCACGCCCAGCGCGTCGGCGAACACCACGTCCACCTCGGCCGGGCTCACCCCGGCGTCCGCCAGGGCCAGCTCGGCCGCGCGGCGCAGGCCCGGCGGACGCTCGGAGCCCGGCGGCGGGTCGAATGTGGACGCGTACCCGGCGATCTCGCCGTGCACCGCCTGAACCCCGCGGGACCGGGCCGCCGCGGCGTCCTCCAGGACCAGCACGGCACCGCCCTCGCCGGGCACGTAACCGGCGGCCGCCGCGTCGAACGGCAGGTACGCCCGCGCCGGGTCCGTGGCGCGGCTGACCCGGCCCCCGGCGATCTGGGAGATCCAGCCCCACGGGTCCAGCGCCGAGTCGACACCGCCGGTGAGCACGAGCGGGGTGCCACGCCGTACGGTCCGGCGGGCGTGCCCGATCGCGTCCAGGCCACCGGCCTGCTCGGCGACCAGCGCGCTGCTCGGGCCGCGCATCCCGTTCCGGATCGAGATCTGCCCGGTGTTGACCGCGTAGAACCAGGCGAACGACTCGTAGACGCTGACCGCCTGGGAGCCGACCGACCAGAGTTTCTGGAACTCGCGGTGGGTGAACTCGAAACCGCCCGCGGCGTTCGAGGTCACCACGCCCATGTCGTAGTCCGTGAGCGTGCTCGGGTCCACCTTGGCGTGGGCCAGCGCCCAGTCCGCGGTGACCAGCGCCAGCCGGGTCGACACGTCCGTCTGCGGCAGCAGCCGGCTAGGCAGGTGGTCGGCCGCCTCGAACCCGGTGATCTGCCCGGCCAGGGTGGCCGGGAACCGGGTGGTGTCGAAGCGGGTGAGCGGCGCGATGCCGCTGCGCCCGGCCAGCAGGCCGTCCCAGAACGGCTCCAGCCCCAGACCGGTGGGGGCGGTCACGCTCATGCCGGTCACGTACACCGGGGTGGTCATCGGACGCCCTCCGTCCGTCGCAGGATCATCGCGCTCTGGAACCCGCCGAAGCCGCTGCCCACGGTGAGCACGCTGTCCACGGTCTGCTCGCGGGCGGTCAACGGCACGTAGTCCAGGTCGCACTCCGGGTCGGAGGTGTGCAGGTTGGCGGTCGGCGGGACCGCGCCGTGCTCGATCGCCAGCAGCGAGGCGGCGATCTCCACGGAACCGATCGCGCCCAGCGAGTGGCCGACCATCGACTTGATCGAGCTGACCGGCACGTCGTACGCGTGCGATCCGAGGCTGCGCTTGAACGCCGCGGTCTCGTGCCGGTCGTTCTGCTTGGTGCCCGAGCCGTGCGCGTTGACGTAGTCGACGCCGGTCGGGTCGAGTTTCGCCTCGTCCAGGGCGACCCGGATGGCCTCGGCCATCTCCCGGCCGTCCGGCTTGAGCCCGGTCATGTGGTACGCGTTGCACCGGGTGGCGTAGCCGGCCAGCTCGGCGTAGATGTGCGCGCCCCGGCGACGGGCACTCTCGTACTCCTCCAGCACGAACATGGCCGCGCCCTCGGCCAGCACGAACCCGTTGCGCGACGCGTCGAACGGCCGGGAGGCGTGCGCCGGATCGTCGTTGCGCGAGGTGGTCGCCTTGATCGCGTCGAAGCAGGCCACCACGATCGGGGTGATCGGCGCGTCCGAGGCCCCGGCCACCATCACGTCCGCGCTGCCCTCGCGGATGAGCTGCCAGGCGTGCCCGACCGAGTCGAGGCCGGACGTGCACCCGTTGGACACCATGGTCACCGGCCCCTCGGCGGCCACGGTCCACGCCACTTCGGCCGGCATCGCGCTGGGCACCAGGTAGTCGAACATGTGCGGCGACACGACCTCCGGGTCGACGACCCACTTGCGGCCGCTGTCGGAGAGCACCAGATATTCGTTCTCCAGGCTGGTGGCGGCCGCGACCGCGCTGCCCAGGCTGACCCCGATGCGGTGCGGGTCGAGCGCCGCGACGTCCAGCCCGCTGTCGGACACCGCCTCCCGGGCGCACACCACCGCGAACTGCGCGGCCCGGTCCATCCGGCGGATCTCCCGCGGGGTCAGGCCCTCCAGCGCCGGATCGAAGTCGGCCTCCGCGGCCACCTGCGACCGGTACGGCGACGGGTCGAAGAAGGAGATGCGCCGGGTGGCGGTCCGGCCGGAGCTGAGCAGGTCCCAGAACTCCTTGGCACCGTTGCCACCGGGGGCGCGTACGCCGATCCCGGTGATGACGACGCGCCGCGTCACCGGACACCGCCCGGGCGTGCGCAGGTCGTTGAGCTGAGCATCAGCACGGTCCTCACTGCTCATCGAAGGCAACCGCCCCGCGGGGTTTCGCGCGGCCTGCCCAGCGTGCGGCCAACGCCTAGAAGGCGGCTGGAACATCGATCGGCGGTCGGCTCGAGCGTCGCTGGAACATCGCTGGGCCGCAGCGGTGTCAGCCGAACGACGGCCGCGCGTCGCGGGACCGTTTGAGCTCGTAGAACCCGCGGGTTCCGGCCACCAGCAGCACCCCGTCCCAGAGGCGGCCCGCGGCCTCGCCGGTGGGTGCCGCGCCGATCACCGGGCCGAAGAACGCCACGGTGGCACCGTCCGGACCCGGTGCGCGGATGATCGGGGTGCCGACGTCCGCGCCGACCAGGTCCAGTCCGGCCTCGTGGCTGGCGGTCAGGTCGGCGTCGTACTCGTCGCTGCGGGCCGCGTCCGCCAGGGCGGGATCGAGCCCGGCGTCGGCCAGCGCGGCCCGGTACAGTTCGTCGCCCAGCGGCTCGCCGCCGGGGTGGATGCGGGTGCCCAGCGCGGTGTACAGGTCACGCAGCACCGGCGCACCGGCGGCGCGAGCCGCGGCCACGCAGATCCGCACCGGGCCCCAGGCCTGCCGGCGCAGTTCGAAGTACGCGGCCGGGCGGTCGGCGTACTCCTGGGGGACGTCGTCGTTGCCCTCGTTGAGGATCGCGAGGCTCATCACGTGGAACCGGGTGTCGATGTCCCGGACCCGCTCCACCTCCAGCAGCCAGCGTGAGGTCACCCAGGCCCAGGGGCAGAGCGGGTCGAACCACAGGTCCACGGTGCAGCGTTCGGTCATGGCGGGTCTCCTCCCGGTACGCCGCGCCGGTGACGCGGCCTGCCGGAAGGATCGCCGGACCCACTCGAAAATCGTTCCAACGCCGGGTCGCCCGGCGGGGACCTACCAGCCGCGGGCGAGCCATTCGGGCAGCGACGGCCGTTCGGCGCCGAGCGTGGTGTCCTTGCCGTGCCCCGGGTACACCCAGGTGTCGTCCGGAAGCTCCGCGAAGATCCGCTCCTGCACGTCCGCGATCAGCGACGCGAACCGGGCCGGGTCCTTCTCGGTGTTGCCCACCCCGCCCGGGAAGAGGCTGTCGCCGGTGAACACGTGCGGGTGACCGTCCGGGTCGCGGTACAGCAGCGCGATGTGGCCCGGCGTGTGACCGCGCAGGTGCCGTACGGTCAGGCGCACCGCACCGACCCGCACCTCGGCCAGGTCGTCGAGCGGCTCGTCGGTGGGCACCGGGATGCCCTCGACGTCGTCGCGCCCGGCGAGGGTCCGGGCCCCGGTGGCCGCCACGACATCGGCCAGGGCACCCCAGTGGTCCCAGTGCCGGTGGGTCGTGACGATCTGGGCGAGCGGCCCGTCGAGCAGGTCGAGCAGCCGCTCCGGTTCGGCGGCCGCGTCGATCAGCAACTGCTCGCCGGTGGCGGTGCACCGCAGCAGGTACGCGTTGTTCTCCACGGGGCCGACCGCCAGTTTGGTGATGGTGAGACCGCTGGTCGTGCGGACGTCCGGCGCCCCGCCGACGGTCACGTCACCGGTGTAACTCATGAGTCCTCCGTTGCATGCTGTCGACCATCACTGACGAAGCCAATCTGGCATACCGCCCGGAGTGGAACACCAGCGGCTCCGTGCCGGGGCATGCATCTACAATGTTCGCTATCGAACGATCTGACTGTTGTGTACCTCCTGCCCGCTGGGCCTCGACGGAAGAGCTGGAGCCTTGGAGCTGTGCTTCACACCCCCGCACGACTTCGTCATGGGGATCAGGGGCGGTCCCATCCTGCCGCCGAACATCGTGACGGGTGCGGAGTTCGACGCCGGCCTGGCCGACCAGCCGTCGCGGTACGTACTGGTCTATCGGCCGCTCACTCCGTCCGGTCAGAAAGTCGCGCTGGTCGCCGCGCTGTACGGGCTGCTCGACGTGGTCACGGTCATCGCGCCGGACAACGGGCGGTTGACCGCGTCCCCGGGCGGGGAACTGTCCTGGTCGCCGAATCTGACCGCGGAACAGCGCAAAGCCGTCGAGGTCGGTGGGTCCGTGCGGTCGCCCGTGCTGGTCGACGTCCCGTCGATGCGGGTGCTGACGAACGACCCGTACCGGATGCCGTACGCGTTCCGCGAGCTGGCCGCACCACGGGCCGACGGCGGTGAGCGGCTGCTGTCGACCCACCGCGTCGGCGCGGCGGAACGGCAGTGGGACTCCCGGATCTTCCACGAGCTGCACGCGGGGGTGTATCGGGCGGGGTTCCTCGACTCGCAGGACGAGTACCGGCTGGCCGTCGACGGGGTGCACCGGTTCCTGTCCGATCTCGACGAGCGGCTGGCCGGCAGCCGGTTCCTGCACGGCGACGCCCTCGTCCCCTCGGACCTGTGGCTGTTCAGCCTGCTGGTGCGCTTCGACCAGGTGTACGGGCCCGGGTTCCGCCTGCACCGGTACCGGCTCCGCGACTACGGCAACGTCTGGCGGTACCTGCGTGAGCTGTACCGGATCCCGGCGTGTTCGTTCACCACGGACTTCGACGCGATCTCGGCCGGCTACTTCGTCGGGATCTCCGCGCTGAACCGCGGCATCGTCCCCATCGGTCCCGACGACCTGTTCCTGCGCGACTGAGGGCGAGAAAAGATGGGGGCCCAGCACCCATCCGGGCGGTGGCTCCCGTCCGGCAGGCTGGCGGCCATGACGGACGCTCCGCCGACGAGCCGGTCCCGCAGCGACGACGCCGCGGCGGACGCCTCGCTCGACGCGACGGTGACGCCGCAGGGTGACCGCGGCTGGTGGGCCGCCGCCCTGACACTGGCCGAACGGGCGCCCGGTCATTCCCGCCGGCCGCCGACAGAATCCGCGACGCGGCGGCTGCGGGACTGGCGCGCGGCACACGGCCTCGGCGACAGCGGCCAGTTCACCCCGCGGCTGGACGATCTCGGCCTCGGCGAGGAGGACCTGCAGAGCCTGCTGGCCGAGCCGCCCGCCGACGTCGCGGCCCGGATCAGCGCGCCGGACTGGGCAGCGTTCGCGGGCGACGTGCTCGCCGCCGCGGCCGGTTCCCGCCCGACCGCCCCGGGCGTGGCGGAACCACGTGGCGCCACCTGGGCGGGGGACTTCGCCCGGATCCTCGCCCCGTTCCTCGACGTGTCCGACGGACGGCTCGCGCGTACCGCGCCGGACGACGGGGTCGATCTCCCGGCGATCCGCGCCGAGTTCCGCCGTGGTCTGGCCTCCGACCTGGTCCGCCTGAGCGCGCGCGCCCTCGTCCTCGACCTCAGCGCGGCGCGGGAGGCCGGCGGCCTGACCGGGCCCACGCCGCAGGACCGGTTCGCCGATTTCGTCCGCCGCCGGCAGACCCCGGCCGCGTTCGCCGCGTTCCTGCGGCGCTACCCGGTCCTTGCCCGGATCATCGCCCAGCGCTGCCAGAACGCGATCGCGGCGACCGCCGAGTTGCTGCGCAGGTTCGCCACGGACCGGCCCGCGATCGTGGCGACGTTCTTCGCCGGCCGTGACCCGGGGCCGCTGACCGCGCTGGAGCTCGGCGCCGGGGACAGCCATCAGCACGGCCGTACGGTCGGCCTGCTGCGATTCGCCTCCGGCGCCCGCCTGGTGTACAAGCCGCGGCCGCTCGGCGCGCACCGGCACTTCAACGAGCTGGTCCGCTGGCTGAACGTCCGGGTGGCGGCGCAGTTGTCCCTGCGTACGCTCACCGTGCTGGAGCGCGACGGGTACGGCTGGGTCGAGTTCGTGGCGGCGCAGCCCTGCACCGACCGGGACGGTGTCGCGCGGTTCTACCGGCGGCAGGGATTCCTGCTGGCGCTGCTGTATGCGCTGGACGGCGCGGACGTGCACTACGAGAACCTGATCGCCTGCGCGGATCAGCCGGTACTGGTCGATGTGGAGACCCTGTTCCACCCGCACTTGCCGGTGGCCGCCGACGCCGATCCGGCCGCGGCGGCCCTGGCCCGCTCGGTCCACCGCAGCGCGCTGTTGCCGCTGCTGCTGCTCGGCGACGATTCCGCGCTCGACGTGTCCGGGCTCGGCGGCGGCACGGCCGAGGCGATACCGGTGCCGGTCGCCGGCTGGCACGCCGTGGGCACCGACGAGATGCGCCTGGTCCGGCACACGGTGCACGGCGTCGACGCCGACAACCGGCCCCGGCTCGCCAGCGCCGCCGCCGACCCCGCGGGTCACGCCGAGGTGCTGCTGGACGGCTTCCGCACCGGCTACGACATGATCGCCCGCCACCGGGACGAGCTGCTCGGCCCCGGCGGTGCGGTGCAGCGATTCGCCGCGGACGAGATGCGCCTGGTCGCCCGCCCGACCCGGATTTATCAGACCCTGCTCGACGAGTCGACCCATCCCGGCGTCCTGCGCGACGGCCTGGACCGCGACCGGCTGTTCGACGTGCTGTGGGCCGGCTCGGCCGGTGACCGGGTCCGGCTGCGGCTGGTCCCGTACGAGAACGCGCAGCTATGGCAGGGCGACGTGCCGTTCTTCACGCTCCGCCCGGGCGGCCGGGATCTGTACAGCGGGACGGACCGGATCGCCGACGCCCTGGACAGCACCCCGTTGGATCAGGTCGGCGCCAAACTGCGCGGAATGGGCGACGTCGACCGGCAGGATCAGGAGTGGGTGATCCGGGCGGCGCTGGCCACCAGGCTGGCGTACCGGGCGCACGACACCGGGGAGCCGGACCCGCGGCCGTACCAGGCCAGTGCCCCGGACGCCGACCGGCTGCTGGGCGCCGCCCGCGGCATCGCCGACCAGATCGTCGCGCGCGGATTCGACGACGGCGACCGGATCAACTGGCTGGGGCTGGAACCGCTGGACGAGCGGTACTGGGCTGTCATGCCGCTCGGCGCGGGGCTCGCCACCGGGTACACCGGCGTCGCGTTGTTCCTCGCCCAGCTCGCCGCCCTCACCGGGGACGCACGTTACGCGGCGGCGGCCCGGCGAGCCCTGCAGCCACTGCCCGCCCTGATCACGCACTTCACGGCCGATCCGGCCGCCGCGCAGATCGTCGGGTGCGGCGGGTTCGCCGGGTTCGGGGGCATCGCGTACGCGCTCGCGCAGGTGGCCGGCTTCCTCGACGACCGCGCGGCGGCGGAGCTGATCGCCCCGATCGTGCACCTGGCCGATACGACGCTCGACTCCTCCGACGACGACAGTGTGCACGGCGGCGTGGCCGGGTGTCTCGTGTCGATGCTGGCGGTGCACGCCATGAGCGGCCTCGCCGACGCCCGGACGATCGCCGACCGGGCCGCGCGGCGGCTGCTGGAGACGGCCGCGGCACGGACGACCGGCCCGGGTTTCGCGTTCGGTGCCGCCGGGACCGGCTGGGCGCTGCTGCGCTACGCCGCGGCGGCGGACGATGCCCGGGCCGGGCGCCGCGGGCGCGATCAGCTCGTGAGTGCGGCGGTCACGGCCCACGGGCACTCCTGGTGCGAAGGGCGCCCGGGCGTCGTCCTCGCGCTGCTGGACACCCTCGAAGGTGCGACGGACGGCATCCGCGCACTCGTCGACCGGACCGTCGACTCCGTGACCCGCAGCGGACCGCTGCCGAACCACAGCCTGTGCCACGGCGAACTCGGTCGCCTCGAACTGGTCGGGGCCGCCGACCGCCCGGCCCAGCTTCCTCGCGCGGGCATGGCATTGTCGGCTCTGGACACGTCCGGTCCGCAGTGCGGCACGCCGGGTCGCGTAACCGACCCCGGCCTGCTGCACGGCCTGGCCGGCATCGGCCACGGGCTGCTGCGTGTCGCCCGCCCCGACCGCATTCCCGCGGCACTGCTGCTCCAACCCGCCACACCGACCCATCCGTCCCAAAGGAGGAATTCATGATTGACGATGAATGCGCCAATTCGGACCTGTCGGCCGAGGAACGCGTTCCGGCCGAGTCGGCGATCGGGCAGATCGATCTGGGCAGGGTTCCGGCCCTCGGCCTGCGGGCCCGCGTGCTGGCCGGGCTGACCACGGTCGCCGCGGCCGCGATCGTCATTGCGATGGAGCCCGGTACCGGCAGCGTCACCCACACCGGACCGGTTCCCCCGCTGTTCTGAAGCAACCGGACAAGGCATCGGCGTTCCCGCCGGTGCCTTGTCCACAGGTTGCCGGGGCCGGGCCGCACCGTTGGCGCGCCAGCGCTAACGTCTGTCGCCATGCAGGTGACCTGTCCCTCGGTCGTGGGACGAGACGCGGAGTTGCGGCAGCTGACCACACATGTCGCCAACACCCGCGCCTCCCGGGGCACGAGCGTGTTCGTCCGCGGAGAAGCCGGCATCGGCAAGTCCCGGCTCATCGGCGAGTGCGTGGCCCACGCGTTCGTCACCGGCGTTCCGGTGCTGCGCGGGCGGGCGAGCCCGGCCGGCGCCCTGATGCCGTTCCGGCCGATCGCCGAGGCGCTGTTCTCCCTGTTCCGTACGGACGGGCCGCCCGACGATCCGGCGCTCGCCCCGTATCTGCCCACGTTGAGCCGGCTGGTGCCCGAGTGGCGCACCGGCGAACCCGGCCAGCCGGACTCACTGGTCGTCCTGGCCGAGTCGGTGCTGCGGCTGCTCGCCGTCACCGGACGGGACCGGGGCTGCCTTGTCGTGCTGGAGGACCTGCACGACGCGGATGCCGAAACGCTCGCGGTCGTCGAGTACCTGGTGGACAACCTCGCCACCCAGCCGGTGCTGCTGGTCGCCAGCCTGCGGCCCGACCCCGGACCGGCCGGCGACCTGGCCTGGCGTACCGGGCAGCGGCGCAGCGCGGACGTCATCGAGCTGACGCCGCTGTCACCCCCGCAGATCCGCGCATTCGCCGCGGCCTGCCTGCGCGTCGACCCGGACGGCCTGCCACTGCCGCTGGTGGACCGGCTGCAGCGCGGCGGCGAGGGCAATCCGCTGGTCACCGAGGAGCTGCTGCGGGCCGCGCTGTCCGCCGGCGTGCTGGCCTGCGACGCCGACGGCTGCCGCCTCGTTGGCGAGCTGGGCGTCGCGGTCCCCACCAGCCTTGTACGCGCGGTGACCCAGCGGGCCGACCGGCTCGGTCCTCAGGTGCGCGCCACACTCAACACCGCCGCCGTCCTCGGGCGCCGGTTCAACGCGTCGCTGGTGCAGGCCATCATCGGACTGGACGAGCGGACCGTGGTCGGCCATCTCGCCATGGCCGCCGACGCGCAGCTCGTCGGGCCGGACGGCGCCAACCCCGACTGGTACAGCTTCCGGCACGCCGTCACCGCCGAGGCGTTGCGGGCGTCGCTGCTGCCGACCGAGGCGGCCGCGATCGCCCGTACCGCGGCCGACGTCCTGATCGAACTGCACCCCGAGCTGCCCGGCGAGTGGTGCCAACTGGCCGGTCTGCTGCGCGCCACGGCCGGCGACGGCCCCCGCGCGGCCGGGCACTTCGCCGAGGCGGGCCGCCGCGCCCTCGCCGCGGGGGCCACCGCCTCCGCCATCGCCCTGCTCGACCAAGCCCTCGCGGCGCTGCCGGCCACGGGACGGGTCGCCGAGCGGGCCGAGGTGCTCGAATCGCTCGTCTACGCCCTGACCGAGGCCGGCGAGCTGGACCGAGCGTTCGGGCTGGCCGACTCGCTGACGTCGGCGCCCAGCAGTGCGCCGCGGAAGGATCGGCGTGTCGTGGTGCACACCCGGCTGGCCTGGGGCGCGATGACGGCCGGCCGGTGGAGCGACGCCACCGCGCAGGTGGCGGCGGCCCGCACGATGCTCGGTCCCACCGCCGGACCGGAGGACACCGTCGAGCTGGACGTGGTCGAGGCGCACCTGCTGGTCGAGGGAGAGTGCGCCGAGGCGGCCCGGGGCACCGAGCGCACCGAACGGGCCGAGGCGATCGCGCGCCGGGCCGTGGAGGTCGCCGAGCGGTGCGCGTCCCCGGTGGCCGCGTGCCAGGGCTGGCAGCTTCTCGCCATCCTGTCCCGCAGCCGCGGCTTCGACCACGCCGAGGCGTGCCTGCACCGGATGCTCGACGTGGCCCGGGAGTACTCGTTGCCCATCTGGCGGCTGCACGCCATGCTGCGGCTCGGCGTCAACGAGGCCATGCGTACGGGCGAGATCGGCGGCCTGGAGCAGGCGCTCGCGGCGGCGCACGCGACCGGGGCGATCACGTTGGCGTACACCGCCGAGAGCAGCATCGCGCTGGAATCGGTGCTGCGCGCCCAGTACGCGGTGGCCGACGAGATCAGCAGCCGGTGCGCCGAGGCGACCGCCCGGCTGCGCCACCTCGAAGACCACCAGTTCAACCTGCTGACCCGGGCGATGATCGCAGCGCACCAGGGCGACCGGTCCCTGATGGACGATCGGCTGGCCGACTTCCGGGCCATCGGCGGTGAGCAGTCCCTGCTCGCCCCGCTCACGCACGGGTTGTGCCGCGCCATCTGCGCCCTGCTGGAGGAGGACCGGCCGCGCGCGCTGGCGGAGCTCGACGAGGTCCGGCGCTGGGAGCAGGCGAATCCCAACGTCCGGTATCTCGCCGGCACCTACGGCCTGACCCTGCTCCTGGACGTCCTGCAGGGCCGCGCCGGCCGCCCCGAGTACGAGCGGGTCGCCGCCGGCGCCGGCGGCAGCCTGCGCTGGAACCGGCAGTTCCTGCATCTGGCGGACGCGGTACTGCTCGGCCGGGCCGGGCGTACGCAGGACGCCCTCATGGCCGTCGGGACCGCACACGCCGCGTCGGCACGCTACCCTCGCGCCCACCACCTGGGGCTGCGGCTGGTGGCCGAGGCGGCGCTCGACGACGGGTGGGGCACACCGGTCCCGTGGCTGCGCAGCGCCGAAGAGTACTTCCACCTGTCGGAGCTGCCGGCGGTGTCCGGCGCGTGCCGGGCGCTGCTACGCCGTGGTGGGGCGAGTGCCCCGCAACGGCGCAGCGGGCGCAGCGAGATCCCGCCCGCGTTGCTCGTCAAAGGACTGACCGTCCGCGAGTACGAGGTGCTGCTCCTGCTGCACGACCGGCAGGCCAACAAGGAGATCGCGCAACGGTTGTTCATCTCCCCCCGCACCGTGGAGAAACACGTGGCGAGCCTGCTCACGAAGACCGGCTGCCCCGACCGTGCCGCACTCCGGGCGTACGCCGCCGAGCAGGGCCTGCGGCAGACTCACGGCTGAGCGTCGGCGTACGGAGTCCCGTCCGCGGGTGCACGGCCCGCGTTCCACCAGCCGACGAGCTCGGCGTACTCCGACGACGTGTGCAGCAGGTCGTCGTGCGTGCCCAGCCGGGCGTGCGCGCCGCTGAGCAGCAGGACCTGACGGGCCCGGCGCGCCGAGGTGATCCGGTGGGCGATCACCACCAGCGTTCCGGCACGTTCGGCGAACGCCGCCTCCACGCGGGCCTCGGCCGCCGGATCGAGGTTCGCGGTCGCTTCGTCCAGGATCAGCACCCGGGCCGGGGACAGATACATCCGGGCGAGCGCCACGAGTTGCTTCTCGCCGTGCGACAGGTCCGCCCCGCCGGCACCCACCCGGGCGTCGAGGCCGCCGAGCCGGTCGGTCACCGTCCGCAGGCCCACCGCGTCCACCGCCCGTTCCAGATCGGCCGGGCCGGCGTGGGGTGCCAGGTACGTGAGGTTGTCGCGCAACGTGCCGGCGAAGACGTACGCCTCCTGCGGGATGAGGCCGATCAGCCGGTGCCGGTCGTCGTCGCGGATGTCCCGAAGGTCGACGCCGCCCAGCCGGACCGTGCCGCGACCGGGTTCGAGCAGCCCGGCGAGCAGGTTCGCCAGCGTCGACTTGCCCGCGCCGCTCGGCCCGACGACGGCGAGGTGGGCGCCCTCGTCCAGCGTCAAGGCGAGGTCGTCGACGACCGGGCGTTCGGCTGCCCCGTACGTGAAGGTGAGTCCCCGGACGGCCAGGTCGTGTCCCGGCGCGGCCGGGCCGCCGCGAGCCTCGGCGGGTTCGGCGAACGTCTCCCCGAGCCGGCGCAGGCTCACCGCGAGCTCCAGCCCCCAGTTGCCCGCCACGCCGACGATCTGCCGCAGCGCCGGTTCGAGGTGGACGCTGAGATACGCCGCGGCCCCCACCACCTCGCCGACCGTCAGGTAGCCCGACGACAGCAGCCACGGGGCGGTCGCCAGCAGCAGCACCAGGGGCACCTGGCCGCCGACGAAGACCACCAGGCCGCGGCGGCTGGTCGCCCGGGACAGGGCGCGGGAGCGGGCCAGGCTGCCGTCGATGGCCGCGTCCACCTCGGTGATCGCCCGGCCACCGGCCGCGCAGGCCAGCGCGTCCCGCATGCCGCCGAACGCCGATCCGGCCCGCCGGGCCAGGTCCTCGCGGGCCAGCAGTGCCGCCCGATGCCGCTCAGCCAGCCCGGGCAGCAGCAACGCGAACAGCGCCGCCGCGGCCAGCACCAGCAGCGTCGTGGCCACGGCGACCATCGGCGCCAGCACGGCGAGGCCGATCAGCGCCGCGACCGACCCGAAAACCATCTGACGTACGGTGCGCAGCAGTCCGAAGAGGATGTTGCGTACCGTCTGGACCTGCGCGGTGAGCCGGTCCACCACCGCGGTGTCCGCCCGCGCCGGTGACCGGGTGGCGGCGTGGACCGCGCCCCCGACCACCGCGGTGAGCAGAGCGTCGCGAACCGGTTCCACGACGGCCGCCAGCCAGGGGAACAACCTGCTGGTGGCGACCGCCCCGGCGGCGGCGACCGGCAGCAGCAGGGTCAGCAGCAGCAGTCCGGCGGCGGCCTGATGGGCGACGAACCGGTCGGTGGCTGCGGACAGCAGCACCCCCGACAGCAGCGACGGCAGCGCCTCCACCGCGGACCACGCCGCGATCCGGCCCAGCGCGCGGCGCCGGGCCCGCAACTCGCGGTACACCAGGCGGTGCGCCGGTCCCGGCCGCCTCATCGGTCCGCCTCCCCGGCGAACACCGCACGGTACGCGGGCTCGCGGTCCCAGAGCCGGGCGTGCGGCGCCAGGGCCCGGACCCGCCCCCGGTCGAGCCAGGCCACCAGGTCGGCCCGGGCCGCGATGCCCGCGCGGTGCGTCACCACCAGCCGGGTCCGCCCGGCCAGCCCGGTGGTGATCGCCGCCGCCAACAGGGCTTCGGTCGCGGTGTCCAGGCTGGAGGTGGCGTCGTCCAGGATCAGTACGCGCCCGCCGTGCGCCACCGCCCGGGCCAGCCCGAGCCGCTGCAACTCCCCGCCTGAGAACGGCGCCCCGGCAACCTCGGCGTCCAGGCCGTGCGGCAGCCGCCGGACGACGTCCGACGCCTGGGCGAGGTCGAGCGCGTCCCACAGTTCCCGGTCGGACATCTCGGGGCGGCCGTACCGCAGGGCGTCCCGGATCGTCGTGCCCACCAGCACGGGCCGGTCGAACGCGTACCCGACCTCCCGGCGCAACGCGTCCGGATCCTGCTCGGTGATCGGCCGCCCGTCGATCAGCACCTGGCCGGCGTCGACCGCGACCAGCCGGCCGGCCGTCAACGCCAGCGTGGTCTTCCCGGCCCCGGATCGGCCGACCACGGCCACCACCGCGCCCGCCGGGATGTCCAGGTCGACGCCGTCCAGCACGGTACGGTCGCCGATGCCCGCGCGTACCCCGCGGAACGACAGGGCGGCGCCCGGCCGTAGCGGCTGGTTTCGGTCCGCTGCCACAGGGGTTGCCGGTGGCGGCTGCTCGCTCATGATTTCGGCGACCCGGTCCGCGTTGGCGCGCGCGTCGCTGATCCGGATCAGCGCGTCGACCTGGTCGAGGAACGCCAGCGCGGGCGTCAGATACATGGTGGCGGCGAGCAGGTCGCCCGGTGTGAGCCGTCCCGTGGTGACCCCGAGACCGGCGACGGCCAGCACCAGCGCGCGTACCCCGGTCAGGATCAGATCCACCTGCCATGACACGGAACGCTGCACGTTCCAGGTAGCCTGCCCGGCCGCCGAGAGCTCGGGCAGCGGGCCGAGAACCCGCTCGGTCTCCCGGTCGGCGGTGCCCGAGGACCTGATGGTCCGGGCGCCCGCGAGCGCGTCGGTGAGCCGTGCGGCGACGATCGCGAGCTGCCGCAGATAGGTGGCGTAGCTGCCGGTCGCCCTGCCCATGAGCAGGCGCAGCAACAGGGTGGCCGGAACGGCTCCGGCCAGGAACACCGCGCCGAGCCGCCAGTCGATCAGCCACAGCGCGGCCATGCCGCCCAGCGACGACGCGACCGCGATCGCGGCGGACACGGCCGCGGGTACGCCGGTGCCCGCGGTGTCGGCGTTGCCGGTCAGGCGTGCGACCAGGTCCCCGGCGTCGTGCCGGCGCAGGACCGGGATCCCGAGCGCGAACAGGTGCCGGACCAGCCGTCGCCGCAGGACCGCGGTCACCCGGGTCGCGGCGGCCACCCGGGCCACCCCGCCGTACACCTCGGCGAGGGTCCGCAGGACGAGGAGCGCGGCCAGTGCGACCACCGGGGGGCCGTAGGCCGTACCGGCGATGACCCGGTCGAGTGCGATGGCCGACAGCGCGGGCACGATCAGCGTCACGGCCTCGGTGAGCACCGCGAGCACCGCGGTGACCGTGGTGGCCGCCGGGGCGAGCCCGTACAGTCCGGACCGCCGGTCGCGCCCCGCCGGTCCCGGCGGCGCCGGCGTCGGCTGCGCGACCGGCAACGCGGAGCGCCGGGTGCTGGCAGCGACCATGCCGGGTCCTCCTGGGGACGATGGGTGGTGTTGCGCCGGGGCCCGGTCCGCCACCGCGAAGGCGAGTGGCGGACCGGGCCCGGGCGATCGATCAGATCGTGCTGATGTCACACGAGATCCGGCACGTGACCGTGCACGGCCACAGCGCCACCTCGGGCTCGTTCTCCTCCAGGCGCTGCAGGGCGTCGATGTCGAGTTCCATGAAAAACACCTCCTTGATTCATTCGCGGTTACGGGGCCACACGCGCGGATCGCTCCGCGGTGCGGGTCGGTGGGGCGGCCGTCACGCGGCCGCCGGGATCTGCTGCGGCGCCTGCCGCCGGCCGTGACCGGTGAACGCGGCGGGCAGCCACATCCGGCGGGTTCCGCCGCGCAGCCGCAGCAGCATGGCCAGTACGCCGCTGAGGCCGGTGTTGTAGTCCGGCACCACATCGGTGGCGGTCTCGTCCGGTGCGAGCATCCGGCCGTCGCGTACCGCGTGGCGGAGCTGGACGGCACCGGCGAGCTCCCGCGCCCATTCGCGGTACCGGCGTTCCCCGGAGGCGTCCGCGAGGTCCAGCAGGAACTCGGCGTCCCCGGCGAGCCCGTGGCACTGCGACGGCCCGGCGTGCCAGCGGGAACGGCGTACCGCGACCGCGGCCTGCGCGGCCAGCTCGCCGTAACTGGCCGTGCCGGTCTCCCGCCACATCTGCGTGAGGAACGTGCCGATGCCGGACGAGCCGCTGCACCAGTGCGTCTTGCGGACCCCGGTGTCGGCCCCGCTCGTCCAGTACGCGCCGCCGCGGTCGAGCTGGACGGCCGCCTCCAACGTGGCGGCCCCCGTGTCCGCCAGCGTGAGATACCGGGACGTGCCGGTGGCCCGTCCGGCGGCCAGCAGGAACGCGGCGACACCGGCGATGCCGTGGGCGAAGCCGTAGTGGGCCAGACCGGCCAGCTCGGACGGGAAGTCCGCGGGAATCGGCCAGTCCACCAGCGCGCCGCGTCGGCGGGCCGCGTCGGCCACGGCGTCGGCGGCACCGCGGGCCCGGTCGAGGAAGTCGATGCGCCCGGTGTGCTCCCAGAACCGGAGCTGGGTCAGCCCGGCCCCGGCGGTGCCGTGGCAGACGTCCGGGTTCGGCCAGCGCAACGGAAGCTGCAGGGCCAGGTCGACGGCCAGGTCGACGAGGGTGTCGTCGCCCAGCAACCGCCCTGCGTCGAGCAGCGCCCAGGCCGTACCGGCCCGTCCGAAGTAGAGCCCGGGCAGGATCCGCGGCTCGCGATCCACCCGCCGGGCGATCCACGCCGCGGCCGTGGCCACCGCGTCGGTCAGCCGGGAATCCGGCTGTTGTTGCGCGGCCCGGGTCAGCACGGCAAGGATGCCCGCGGCGCCGTGCTGCACGTTGAACGGGTCCGTGGTGGTCCCCGAGGCCCCGCACGGCCAGAGCCGGTCGTCGGCGTCCGGGCGCATCGTGGCCAGCAGGTGGTCGATCCCGTCGGCGATCATCCGGTCGGCGAGATCGTCCGGCAGCCGGCCGTCGGGCAGCAGGTCGGTCGCGGTCTGCTCCGGCGCGTGCCGCCCGTCTGACGGCTCCGGCTGCTGCGGCGCGCACGGCTCGGCGAACGGCTCGGGCCGATCGGCCCGACGCAGCTGATCGCGGACCTCGTCCAGGCCCGGGCGGCGAGCCGGGTCCACGTCGAGCAAGGCGACGACGACGCCGGCCACCTGGCGCGCGGGCTCGTTGCCGACCGCAAAGTGCGCCATCCAGCGCGCGATCCGCTGCTGTGCCGGGCGGGCGGGCACCCCGTCGTCGGGGAGTATCGGGTCGACGCCGCTGACCAGGTGGAAAAGCGTGGCGCCGAGGCTGTACAGGTCCGCCGCGGGCTGCGGGGCGGGCCCGACGTCCGGCGCGCTGACCAGCTCGGGTGCCGCGTACCCGGGGGTGTACGCCCGGGCCACCTGGTCGCCGGGCCGCGCCAGCGTCTCCAGGTCGATCAGGCGCAGGTCCCCGTCGTCGGTGACCATCACGTTGTTGGGACCGAAGTCCTGCACCACCAGGCCCTCGGCGTGCACCGCGGCGAGCAGGTCGACGAGGCCGGACGCCAGGCGCGCGGCCTGCTCACCCGGCGGTCCCCACCCCGCGTCGTCGCCGACGACGACGTTGCGCGACGCCCACTGCCGCAGCGTGCAGCCGGAAACGGCCTCCTGCACCAGGAACAGGTCACCCTGCTGTTCGAACAGCGCCACCGGGCGCGGGGTGAGACCGGAACCGGCGAACCGGTCCAGCATCGCGGCCTCGTGGCGGCGGATGTCGCGGGCGTCGCGGCCGGTCAGGTCGGTCCCGGTGTGCGGGCGGGCCTGCTTGACGATCACCTCGGCACCGGTCTGCTGGTCGGTGGCCCGGTACACGCTGCCGGTGAACGCGTGCCGGATCACCTCACGGACTACGTACCGGCCGTCGAGCAGGACCGCCTTCGGCGCCGCCTTGGCCGGGCTCGCCGGTGCGGCGGACGGCCGGGCGGCGAACGGGTCGCGGGGCGCCCAGGCCGGCGGGCTGAACCACGCCTTGCGCCGGTCGCTGACCAACCGGCCGTCCGGGGCGACGAGCATCGCCTCGTAGACGCCGTCGTTGCCGAGCATCGGTACGCCGGTGTGCGCGCCGAAGCGGTAGTGCACGCGGCTGCCCGGGCGTACCGGGCGGTCGGACAGGATCGACGGCCCGGGCAGCAGCGCGGTCGCCCGGTCCAGTTCGTCCGCGAGCGCCCGCAGCTCGTGGTTGCCGCATTCCGGGTACGCGGTGATGAACTTCCCGCCGCCCCCGCGCGCCACCTGCCGCGAACCCAGTTCACGGACCCGGCGCAGCGTGGCGGCGAACTTGAACGCACACCGGTGCCGGGCCAGGATCTCGGCGCATGCGGACAGCACCAGCGGAGCCGACAACACGGTCGCCGACACGTGCAGCTTCCAGCCCTGCACCCGGGCGCGCTCGGCGCCGGGGTGCACGTAGCACCACATGTCGCCCGGCTCCACGCGCCAGTCGTCGCCGTGCCGGCCGAGCACCGACCGTACGCAATCCTGCAGGATCTTCTCGTCCATGACCGTCACCGTCCCGTTCCGGATGCGTGGGCGACCGTCAGCGCGGGCCTGCGCTCGATGCGGGCCCGCACCTCGGCGGAGCCGAAATGCAGGTCGATGCTCCGGGTGGCCTCGGCCCACTGGGCGAACGTGCGGGCGGGCCGCAGCGTCTCGGTGATGAAGGGGTCGCTCCACCTGGCGACCGCGCGCTGCCACACCTGCAGGGGTGGGTCGCTGCGCAGGTCACCGACGGTGCCCTCGTAGATGGGCAGGCCGCGCACGGCACCGTCCGGCTCCACCTGCATCACGGGGAAGACGACTCCCTGCGCGATCAGGTCGGGGTGCATCTGCAGGAACCGGTTGTCGGTGCACGACACCTGCACCGAGGCCGGTACGAGCGTCTGCAGTCGAAGCCGCTCGGCCGGGTCGGCGAACACGTCGGCCTGCTCGTCGGAGAGCAGTTCATGTGCGACGAAGCCGGGTCGGCTGGCCAGCCCCGCCGGTACGGCCGGGGCGAACGACAGCGCACCGAGCGACGGGAAACGCCCCGCGAGCCGGCACATGTCCTCGATCTCGTGCAGGTTGCTGCGTACGACGACACAGTCGATCCCGAACGGCAGCGCCCGGGCGTCCCCCGCGCGGGCCTGGCCGGCCGCGTCGTCGAGCAGCGTGAGCGCCCGGACAGCCGCGTCGAACGACCCGGCCCGCCCCCGGATCCGGTCGTGCACGCCGGCGGTGGCGCCGTCGAGGCTCACGATGACCTGGGCGAGCACCTCGCCGGCCCGCTCGACCATCGGCGCGGTCAGATTCCATCCGCCGGTGTAGAGGACGACGGGAATGCCCGCGCCGGAGATCCGGGCGGCGACGTCGAAGATGTCGCGTACCACCAGCGGTTCGCCGCCGGCCAGGGCCACGCCCTCGGGCTGCAGCTCGACGATCGCGTCGGCCACCCGCAGCATGCCGTCGCGGTCGAGCTGCCGTCCCGGGCGCCGCCCGGACTCCGAGTAGCAGTGCACGCAGCGCAGCGGGCATGCGTACGTGACGTCCCAGATGACGTTGGACGGCCGTTCGGGCGCGTTCATCGCGTCCCCCGCACGGACGCCGGCGCCTGATCGGTCCGTCGGACAGCCCCGGCCGTGCGCACCGGGTCACACCGTCTGCTGGACATCTCGCGCCTCCCTCATGCTGAGCGGTCTCCGGTGGCGGCCCTGCCGGGCACCGCACCGCCTGCCGATGGGAAGAGCCTGCCGTCGTGCCGCCGGCCGGACATGGGTATGAGCCACCCAGATTTGCCGCGATCGATGGCCGTACCCGGCGGCCTGGGTGGTGGTGACCGCCCGGCGGCCACCACCCATTGGTGGTGGCCGCCGGTGCGGGGTTCGCGGGTCAGGTGATCCGCGGGTGCCAGCCGTCGCGGTAGCGCACACCGCGCTGCTGGAGGCGGACCTCGTCGTGCCGGGCCCCGGGAACGGGTGCGGTGCTGACCGTCTCCGGCCGTTCCACCACCACGCACACGTCCTCGCCCGGCCACCACCAGCCGCAGGAACGCACCAGCGTCGCCCAGTCCGCGAGGTGGTCGCGTTCGTCCGGCCCGTACCGGGCCAGCCCGAGGCGGTGCAGCACGTCGTAGTAGGCGACCCAGGACGCGTCCTGCTGGCCGTACCAGCACACCGGCACCGGGCCGGCGTCGGCCAGCGCGGACCGTACGGGCAGCGCGAACCCGTGCACGAGGGTCCGGTGCAGTGCGCCGCGGACCGCCCGGTGCAGCGTGACGCCCAACGGCACCCCGAGGCGGAGCGCGTCCAGCGGCGGCAGGTCCGGCCAGGGCTCCCTGGTCTTGCCCCGCCGTACCGCGGACAACTCCGGATCGGTGTGGGACACCCCCGCGCTCAGTGCGCCGCGCAGCTGGGCGGACGTCATGGCCAAGTCACTGGCCAGCGGTGGTGTTCCCGGCGGGCGCGGTTCGCGGATCCAATCGTGGAGCGCGTCGAGCGTGGGCAGGCCGGCGATGAGGGGCAACGCCTCCGCGGGTGAGTCGACCCACGCGAAGCGCGGCTGCGGACGAAGCAGCCGCGCGTAGATTGCGGTCAGGCTGCGTTCCGCGGCCGACCGGTCGGCGGGCTGGGTGGACAGGCCGTGGTCAAGCCACTCCTGCCGGATCCCGGTGGCCTTACGCCACAGATCCGCGGAACTCGGGTCGTGCCCGGGGAACGTAGGAACCGCGGCGTCCTTGCGCCGCGTCGGCGCGGTCATCGCGCGAGGGCGTGGTCGCCCTTTCGGTCGAAAATCATCCGGCGATGATGCCCGCAGCATCCGGGAGGCGCAACCCCGTTTCCGCCCACGGCCACGGTCGCCGGCCCCTGCGCGTCGCCGGTGCGAGTGGTCACCAGCCTCCTGCGCGCTGGAACACCGGCATCGTGTCCAGCGTGGTGGTGACCTGCCGGGTCGTGCCGCCCTGGTACGTCTCGCCGGTGAAGTAGTCGATCCAGGTGCTGCCCGGCGGGAACCACACCGTGGTGGTGGCGCTCGCACCCGGCTCGGTGGCGGGCGCCACGAGGAGGTCCGGGCCGTACAGGTACTGCGCTCCGGCGCTCGCGTACGCCTCCTGCTGGTCCGGGTAGGCGACGTACATCGGCCGCGTGATCGGCAGCCCCGTCCGGCTGGCCTCGGCGGCGGCGCGGTACGTGTACGGCACCAACTGCTCGCGCAGCCGCAGGAACTTCACGGCGGAGGCTTTCGCGGCCGGACCGTACTGCCAGGGCAGGCGGTCGCTGTGGTTGGAGTGCAGCCGGTCGACGGGCTGGAACGTGCCCAGCTGGACCCAGCGCGCGTACAGGTCGTCGGGCAGTTTCGTGCTGCCCGGCTCGGTGCCGGGCTCCTGCAGCCCGAACGTGTGACCGCCGATGTCGTGGCTCACGGCCGCCAGGCCGGTCGCGGCGGACTCGCCGGGCGTGTAGCCGACCTCGTACCGCAGCGTCTCCCAGTCGGAGATCGTGTCGCCGGTGAAGTGCAGGGTGGTGCGTTTGTCGGCCCACGGCCCGGTCGGCACGGTGGTCGGGCTGCTGTAGCCACCCGCCTGCAGGGAACCGTACGCGCGGGAGAACGCGAAGCCGTTCTCGGCGGCGTACTGCAGGTTGATCCAGGCGTCGGGGGTCACGCCGGGCAGCGAGGAGCGGCTCGCGTCGCAGCACCAGTCGAGCCACCAGAAGTCGACGCCACCCGGCGGTGCCATGGAGCGGTGCAGGTCGAGGTACGCGGCGAGCTGGTCCGCGTCGCCCCAGTCGAACACGTAGCAGTCGGGGCCGCTGTTGCAGCCGGCCCGCAGGAGCTTGCCCTTCGCCGTGGCCTGGGCGGCGGCGAACCGAGGGTCGGCGCCGCGGATGCTGGGGTGGATGTTCAGGCTGGTGTGCAGACCTTCGGCGTGCGCCCAGTCGAGGAAACCCTTCGGGTCGGGGAACCTGGCCGGGTCGATGTCCCAGCCGTTCCACTTGTCGCCGTTCTTGAAGTCGGTGTCGACGACGAGGACGTCGAGCGGCACGCCCTCGGCACGGAACCGGGGCACGATGGTCTGCTGGAAGTCGGCCGCGCTGTGGTCGTAGTACTCCGAATACCACACCCCGTACGCCCAGCGGGGCAGCAGCGCGGTGGGGCCGGTGAGCGTGCCGAGTTCGCGCAGCGCCCGGGCGTAGTCCTGCCCGTACGCGAAGACGTACCCGTCCTGGTAGCCGCCGGTGTGTCCGGCCCGCGGCGTGACGGTCCGCGTGGCCGGGTCGAACAGGGCCGACGCGGTGTCGTCGAGCAGTGACCAGCCGTCCGCGTAGAGAATGCCGGGCGCGGTCGCGGCGGAACCGTCGACACCGTCGAGCGATCGGCGGTACCCGCCCAGCGGCGCGTGCGGGGCGAGCAGCGGGGCGTCGGGGCGGGTGACGGCCACCGTGTCGATGTCGACGTTGCAGCTGTCGTCGGTGGGGCAGCCCAGCCGTACCGTGTTGGTGCCGGCGGCCAGCGCGACCGGCACCGCCACCGTGCGCCAGTAGTCCCAGCCGCTGGTCGGTGCCAGCGTGGCGGTCACGGGCGCGGTCCCGCCGACCTGGACCGTCACGTCGCGGGCCCGGATGGGCTGCTGTCCGGCGCGGCCGTTCGCGTAGCGCAGCTGCAGCCGGTAGCTGCCGGCCGCGGGGACACCGGTCACCGTGAGCGCGTCCGACGCCCCGGCCCGTTCCAGCCCGGCGAGGAAGCCGGCGCCGGAGTAGCCGTTGTGGTCGGCGGCCGACTTCGCGCCGCCGGCCAGCGCGCCCGCGTCGGCCTCGCAGAGCGACCCGAATGCGCACGGTACGGATTCCGGCGGGACAGGTTGCGGGTACGCCGCGCCGGGCCGCAGGACAGCGACGCTGTCGACGTTGACGTGACCGGAATCGGCCGGGTCCCGCCGTAGCGTGATCTCGTGCCGGCCGGCGGCGAGCGTGACCGGCGTCCCGGTGACGGCCCAGGTGTCCCAGGATCCGGTGCTGGGCAGGGCGAGTTGCGATCCGGCGGCCCCGTCGACGGCCACGGTGAGGCTACGTGCGGTGTTCTGCCCGTCGGCGCCGATGAAGTTCGCGTACCGGGCGGCGTACTGATAGGTGCCGGTCTCCGGAACGGTCACCGCGATGGACGTCGCGGCACCGGGCGCCTCGAACCCCGCGGCGAAGCCCTGACCGGTGTAGCCGCCGTGATCGCGGGCGACGGCGACACCCAGCAGCCGGCCGGACTCCGCCTCGCACAACGTGCCGAGGGCACAGGCGGGCGCGGCGTGGTCCGCCCACGGCGCGGCCTGAACGGGCTGCGTGCCGGCCGTGAGCCGGACGGTCAGGTTGTCCGCCCCGAACGGCCCGGAGCCGACCTCGTACCGCAGCGTGACGGCACCGGTGTCGATGGTCAGCCAGCCGTCGTCGACGCGGCTCCGGACAGGTGACCTCCTGGCACCTTGACGGTTCACCACGTTGAAGGTCGCAGCGTCCACAAAGTGCGAGTCACCGGCGTACTCCGTGCGAATCAGTGTCGGGGAAAGCACCTCGAACCGCGCCTGCCCGGAGATCACCACGCCGTCCCTGTCGGCGGAGGCATTCGCCTGCGCCCGCACAGCCGGATCGCTGAGCATGGCCGCCACCGCGAGGGCCGCCACCCCGGAGATGACGTGTCGGAACAGGACGCGAACGCGCATCGAGTGCCTCCAGTGTGCTGGGTGGTCCCTCGCCGGCCGGCCGCCTGATTCTACTGATGCATATCGATGTCCCGAATTCTTCATTCACGCCATGAAACAAGGCCCAAAACGTGACGAGCCCCGGGACTGCCAGACTCTGGCGGTCCCCGGGGCTCGTCGCATTTCGTGATGCGGGCAGGGTCAGACTTTGGCGAAGAACGCCCCCAGCGCATCGGCCACCGCACCGGGGTCGAGGTCGACGGCCTCATGTCCTTGACCCTTGAGCCCGGCAATCGCGGATTCCGGCAGCTTCTCGTGCAGCAGATGCGTGATCTCCGGCGCCCAGGCCGGGCTGTCCTCGCCGAGGAGCAGCAGGACCGGCTGGGTCACCGTGGCCGCGAGCGCGGCCAGGTCGAGCGTGGTGAGGGAGTCGGCCTCGCGAGGCATTGTGTTCGCCATGATCGGGAACGGGTCGTACGCCATGGGGGTGTCCCGCATCGCCATGACCTGGTCCCGGGGCAGCCCGATGATCTCGATGAGGAAGCTCCCGATCGCCTTGCCGAGTTCTCCCGCGGCAACGAATGCGTGCAGGCGCTCCACCCACTCCACGGGCACCGTCTGCGGACCGGGCGGCTCGTACAGTGCGACGCGACGGACGGGCGCGCCCTGCGCCGCGGCGCCGAGCGAACACGCCGCGCCGTAGCTGTGGCCGAAAACGTCGATCGGCCCGTCCGCGCGGCGGCTCAGATGATCGGCGACGGCGCAGACGTCGTCGTACTCGGCCTCGATGCGGTAGGAAGCGGCGTCGCCGCTGCTGCCGCGGCCACGCCGGTCCATCGCGGTCACCGTATGTCGGGCGGTCAGGTACGGCCACAACGGCGCCCAGCGTTCGAGGCGGCACATTCCACCGTGCACCAGCAGCAGCGGAGGGCCGGAACCCTCGGTGAGCAGGCCGATCTTGGTGCCGTCGGAACTGTTGATGTACTCACGCTTGCCTTGCATCAGGCTCTCCTTCGTGTCGTTGTCGGTCTGGCAGGTCATGGAGCGTCAGGCGTTTCGGCGCCGCGGTGGCCCGCGACGGGCAGGGCGACGTCGCAGATCTCCTCGTCCGGGGCCGCGTCCGGGAAGTAGCCGAGGTAGACCTCGCGCGGCGGACCGATCCATTCGTCGCCGTTCTCGGCCACCCGGTCGAAGACCGCGTCATAGGCGGTCAGGATCTGGGGGAATTCCGCCTGCGCCCTGGTCAACCGCAGGTACCACTCGTCGTGTGCCGGTTCGACCCGGGTGGTGAGGCCTGCCCGCAGCGCCGCCGCCGGGTCCACCGGCAGACCGAACTCCACCGGTCCGTCGCTGTCCTCGCTGATCTCGCCGTGGTACAGGAACACGACGTTCCCGGCGGGGACCCCATGACGGCTTGCGGCCGCCATCAACCGGTGCACGCTCTCCTCGGCCACCGCGGCGAACTCGCCGATGGTGGAGTGGCGCTTCTCCGTGATGAAGTTCTGTTCGGCGACGTGGCGCAGCCGGGGTACGGCGAACCCCGAAGCGTGCCGATCGCCGGACAACTGGGCTTGGATGTACCGGGCCAGTTCCCGCTGCGACGCCGCCCGCCGCTCGACCTCGTCCCAGTACGAGGCAACCAGGTCAGCCGCCCGATCCCCGGAAACCGCGAGCACTTCCGCGACCCGGGCCAGCGGCATGTCCAGCCGACGCAGCAGCAGCACCAGCCGGGCCATCATGAGCTGGGTCTCCCGGTACCGCCGGTAACCGGTGTCGTCGTCCACCTCGGCCGGCACCAGGATCCCCTGGCTGTCGTACAGCCGAAGGGCACGTGGCGACAGCCGGGACCGCCGCGCGAACTCCCCGATCGACAACAACCGGTCGGCCTGCCCGGACGTGCCCCTTGCGATCTCCATGCGACTACCGTGCGCCTTGACGCAAGGTCAAAGTCAAGGGGCCGCGGTCAACTTGCGGCGGGCAGAATCAGCCCGGTCGATGGGCGTAAGCCTGCAACCAGGTGATGTCGCGGTGTGCGGCGCCGTGTCGGTCACGCTCGTTCTGCCGGATGACCTCGACGACGTCGAGCCCCGCTTCGGCGACCAGGCTGCGGACCCGTTCGACGCTCTGGTACCGGAAGAAGCGGGCACCGTCGCTGCTGAACCTCTCGACGGCGAACTCCTCGCCGTCGCCCTCCTTGAAACTGACGTACAGGGCGCCGCCCGGCCGTAGGACCCGGCCGAACTCCGTGAGCGCCTGCGCCACGTGCTCGTCGACCAGATGCAGCAGCGTCGCCTGGCACCACACGCCGGCGAACGTGGCGTCCGGAAAGTCCAATTCGCACACGTCCATGACCCCGAAGCGCAGTTCCGGATGCAACTGCCGGGCTCGGGCGATGAACGCCGGGGTGAGATCGACGCCGACGACGTCGACGCCGCGCGCGGCCAGCGATGCGGAGTCCCGGCCGAACGCGCAGCCCGCGTCGAGGACAGGACCCGCCCGGTCGGGCAGCAGCGCGACGAATCGATCCAGCTCCTGCCCCGAGTCCATGGCACGGGTCGCCCGCTCGTACCGCTCGGGGTCCTGCTCGTAGGCGGCCAGGGTACGAGCGACATAGCCATGCACGTGGACAGCGTAATCCCGGCGTCGGCCAGCCCACGCGCGTGCAACGCCCTCGTGCGGGCCACCGCGGCGCCGACCATGTGGATCACTTTGAGTGATGGGGCGGACGGTTGCGCTGCGTGACGTTTCGTCGATGTGCTGATGATCACCGGGCAAGAAGTGGACCTTGTCGCTCTTCGTCCAGTCCGTAAGCCACACCGGCCGTGACCGTCCCTTGCATCACGCCTGCCCCTCTGCAACATTTGCTCGGCTCGCGATGATCAACTACACGGAGGAACGATGGGTATCGGCCGTCTCGGCACGTTCGCGTTAACCACAGGTGTCGCTTTAGCTGGTGGCATGGGTCTCAGTGCACCGGCATCCGCGGCGGCTGGCGCGGATGTGGCGGTGCCGGCATTCCTGGTCGGGACGCTCGACAAGCCGCACGCGGTGGCCGCCAAGGACCTCCGCGCCGACTGCTCAGGCGTCGAAGCACCCAAGGCCGGGTTCAAGACCTGGAAGTTCGACACCGCTGTGGACGGAAAGTTCAAGGTCTTCACGGCCGTGTTCGTGGGCGCCAAGAAGAAGCTCGCCGTGGGCCGCTGGGCCGCCCTCGATCCCCAGCACCCCCAGAAGTACACCGCCCTCGGCAATCTGGGTGACCTTGCCAAGAAGCCCGAGTTCAAGGACATCGCCAAGCATCTGGCGAACGGTGACACCCAGCTGGCGGACCTGGCCAAGCATCGGGGCCTCAAGGCGCTTCCCAAGCTGGGGCTGCACGGCGCCATGACAGCCGACTTCGGATCGGACCGCGAGGCAGCCGCGCTGACCCTCCCGGCCGGCTGGAAGCTCCGCGCGGCGTCCACCGTGATCGAGCCCGAGGGCGCCGCACCCGAGGACGTCGCCGAGAACACGGCGACCACGCTGGAGGTCACCGGCGTGTGCCGGTCCCAGCGCCATCACCGCGCCAAGCACCACAACAAGAAGCACCACAACAAGAAGAAGCACCACGCCAAGAAGCACCCCGCGAAGCGCCATCACGCGAAGAACCACCACAAGAAGCACCATGCGAAGAACCACCACACCAACCAGCACCCCGCCAAGCACCACCCCGGGAAGAACCACCACGGCAAGCGGCACCACGCGAAGAACCACCACGCGAAGAAGCACCACGCGTAACAAACGGCAGAGGCACCCAAGTCCTGCAGCAGCGGCAGCGCGCCTACCACATACGGAAAGCGGCCCGGCTCGTCATGAGCCGGGCCGCTTCATCGTCGTGGCGTGCTCAGCCCACCACCCAGACCGCCTGCCCGATCCGGTCCACGTCTCCGGCCAGGCGCATCTTGCAGAACGTGCTCGGCGACACCAGCTCGACGGAAAGCTTCGGGTGCTCGCCGAGCCGGAGCTCCTCAACGGTGAGCGGACCCGAGACGACCTCGTGCTTCTCGTCCGTGAGATGCACGGTCGCGCCGACCCTCAGCACGCCCGTCATACACCGCACGAACATCTCGGCGCCCTCAGGCCCGCTCCCGTCGATCTCGTTGATCCGCAGAACAACCTCATTTGACTCCATGCCCGGCCGCCCTCCGTAGAAACTCCGCGATCTGCGCGTCGGTCAGCTTGGGGACCTCGTTCAGGTAGAAGTCCAGGTCGGCCTGCTTGATGCGGGTCGGCAGCTCGATGCCCATGTCCTTGAGTATCTGCCGGGCCGTGGACACGGTGATCGTCAGGGACGCCCGCGAACCGAACTCCTCCGCGCCGACCTCGACGAAGACCTCCGCCTCGGCCGACTTGAGCCCGTAACCCGCGTACTTTTCGAGACCTTCCAGGGCCTCGGGCAACGCGATCTGGACCACCGCCTCCGCCCCGGCCATGAACGTCTGGAAGTGCAGGGCGAAGATCGTCGCGACCCCTGGGTCGGTGGAGGTGGGCAGCATGCCGGAGGCCTGTGCCTGCTGGCCGCCGGGCCAATCCGGGTCGGTGCCGCGGAAGAGCGGGACGTCGCACTCGTCGTTGTGCACCAGCACGGGCCGGTCACCGGCCAGTACGTAGAACGTGTGCACGCCGGCGACGGTCAGGTTGTACATCTCCTGGTGTCCGGCGAACGTGTGGACATGGCGGACCCTGACGACGGACACGCTCCACGGCGTACGCAGGCGATCGCCCGCCCGCAGGTCGCTCGCACCCGCCCACTGACCCCGGGTCACGTCCCAGAACGGGTGTCCGGGCGTGGAGCGGATCGACCGGTGCCCGTTCAGTGAGACGTCGGTGAGTCTGTCGTCGGTGTTGCGGTGCAGGGCGGTGACCCGCCGTGCCGAGGTGACCCCGGTGGTCGGGTCGGTGGCGAGCACCCGGTCGCCCACCCGTACCCGCTGGATCGGCTCGCTCGTCCCGTCGGCGAGCAGCACCCGCGTACCGGCCGCGAAGCTGTTGCCGGTCAGGCAGCCCGCGACGAGGTCCTTGAGCTTCTGGAGCGCCGGGCTCTCGCCGAGGTCCTTCAGCGTCTGCTCGACCGTCTCGATGCCGCGTACGGTGATGGCCTTGACCATCGCGCCGACTTCCTCGGCGCTGAACGTGAGCTTGCCCGGCGCTGCCGCCATGGTCTCGATGATCTTCGCGGTGTCGATCGCACCCAGCGAGGCCAGCGCCCGTTGGATGCCCGCGCTGCCCCAGATCGCGGAGCCCGCGGCCAGGTCCCGGGCCACGCCCTTCGCGGTGCCGGCCGCGACGCCGTCGGCCGCCCCGTCGGCGGCGCCGGCCTCCTCGCCGACGCCCGGGAGTGCGAGGGTGGCGATGTCGACGAGCGTCATGCCCATCGCCTTCTGCCAGTTTTCCTTCCAGACGTCGGTGTGGATCAGCAGACCCGGGTCGTTGTAGATCGCCTTCATGCCTTCGGCGACCGCCTTGCACGCCTCCGAGGTGTCACCGTCCGTGGAGCAGTTGAACAGCGTGTACATCCCGGAGGCGAGGTTGATCACCTCGTCGATCGCGCCGCTGAGGATCGGCAGGTCCTGGAGCCACTTGTCGGTGTGGTCCTTGAGGTACTGGTCCCAGCCCTTCTGCTTGGCCTTGGCCTCGGCGTCGTCGATCTGCTTGACGACGCCCTGCAGGGTGTCGGCGAGGTGGGTCAGCTGGCCGACGTTGTCGGTGACGGACTTCGACAGGTTGTCGACGTACGTCGACAACGCGTTGACCTTCTTGAGGATGGAGGCCGCACTGTCGTCGGCGTTCTTGGCCTTCAGCGCATAACCCTGCGCGTTGTTGGAGGCCTGCCGGGCGACCGCCGCGTCGTGCCCGGCCTCGATCGCCATCGCCTGCGCGCGCTTCGAGTAGTAGGTGGCGACCCTGTCGGCGGCGTACGCCTGCTGGGCGAACACCACCGTGGCGTTCGCGTCCTTGGCCGCGGCGTTCGACGCGTCGATCGCGACCTTGCTGGCCTTGACCGCACGGTTCGCCGCCTCGGCCGCCTTCTGCGCCGCGACGTACGCCGGCTTGACCTGCTCGCCGGCCTTGAGCGCCTCCGCCGCGGCATGGTCGGCGGCAGCCTGCGCGTCGTCCGCGTGCTTCTGTGCGCTCGCGCTGCGGTCGTCGCCGATCAGCAGCGCGTTCGAGGCGATGTCGAGGGCCATCGCCGCGTCGCTGTCGGTGTCGGCGTACGCCGAGGCGACGTCGATCGCGCTGGCGGCCGGGTTCGCAATCCCGGCGGCAGCCACCCGGGCATCCAGCGCCGCGCGGTCGGCGACCCGGGACTGGAACGAGGCGATACCGGACTGGAACACCGCGGCCTGCGCGAACACCATTGTCAGTTCGGCGTCCGCGCGACCGGCGGCGGCGTGCGCGATCGCGGCCCGGGCGTCGTTCACCGCGGTACGCGCGTCCGCGTTGGCCTTCTGCGCGTCGTTGATCGCCTTGTTGGCCGCGTTGGCCGCGTCGACAGCGTCCTGGTGGGCGATCTGGGCCTCATGCGCGGCGGCGGCCGCGTCGGCGCGTGCCGCCGCTGCGGCCTGGGCCGCCGCCGTTGCCGCGGATTTGGCCGATCCGGCCGCCCCGGCCGCGGAGACCGCCTCGCGGTGGGCCTGGTCGGACGCGGCCTTCACCTTGCCGGCGTCCGCCTTGGCGATGTCCGCGTCCGCCTTGAGCCGGGTCTCGTCGGTGGTGCCGGCTGCGGCGATCGCGGCGGCCTCCGCGTTCGCGGCCCGGATGGCCGCCTCGTCGGAGTCCTTGGCCGCCTTCTGCGCCTTGCCGATCAGGCCCTGCGCCTGGGTCGCCAGCCCCTCGTAGTTCTTGCCGATGTCGATCGCATTTCGGGTGGTGTCCTGGGCGTGCTGACCGGCTTCGACCGACTTGTTCTGCTGGGTGACGGCCCGGCGGGCGGCGGCGAGCGCGGCCTGCTGCTGGGCGATCGCGACGCCCATCTGGGAACGGGCGATGTCGCGCTGCGCGGCCGCCTTCTGGTAATCGCTGCGCGCGTTGACCGCGCGCTGCTGGGCGTCGTTCGCGTCCTTCTCGGCGCGCAGCCGCTGGGCGTGGGCGTCCGCGGCGGCGGCCTGGGCCGCGGCGGCCATGGCCTCGGCATGATCGGCGAGCTTCTCCGCGATGGCCTGCTCGCGCTCGGCGGCCTGGCGGTACTTGACCGCGTTGTTCGCATCGACCGTGGCGTTGTGGTCGGCGTCGAGGGTCTTGGCCGCGGCCTCGGTCGCCTCGGCGGCGCGGCATGCGGTCTCGGCCGCCTGCTTGGTGGCGACGGCGGCGTCGGACTGGGCGCCGAGCACCTTGGACCACTCGATGCCGTGGCTGAGCCCGGTCGCTACCAGTGTGTCGGCGGCGGTGCCGGCCACTCCGGCCTGCGCGGTGACCTGGTCTGCGTTGCGGGCCGCGGCCGAGTACTCGGTGCACGCCTCGAGCCGCAGTGCGCTGATCTGCGCGGTGTGCGTGGCACCACCGGACTTGCGGACCGGCAGGTCCGCCGTGTAGATCGCGTCGGCCTGCTTGGAGTCCTTGTTGATCAGGCCGAGAGAGTTCGACGCGATGGTCAGGGACTGCGTGCCACTCACGCTCGCGGCGATGATTTTCGTACGGGCATCCGCGGCTTGCGTGGCCTTGGTCGCCGTCGCCGTCAGGTCGTCGAGCGCCTTCGTCCGGGCGGCCAACGCGGCGTCGATCTGCTGCTGCGCCTGCGTGTCCCGGGTGCTGGCAGCCTGGTAGCCGGTGTTGTAGAACTCGGCGATGACGGCCGGGTCCTCGCTGTCCAGTGCGGCCTGCCCGGCGGACTTCACCTCGTAGCCGCCGTGGGCGACGATGTCGACGACCCGGGACTGGATCAGCTTGGCCTGTGCGGCGGCGTTGACGACATCCTGGTCGTCGGCGGCCTTCGCGGCGGCGTACCCGACCGCGACGAAGTCGGCTATCTTGGCGTCGTTGTTGGTCGCCAGCGCGGCCGTGGCCTTCTGTTTGACGACCGAGCCACCGCTCTGCGCCCACTGCTGCACCTTGGCGCGGTTGTCGGCGGCGGCCTGCTTCGCCCTGTCGGCGGCGGCCTGGCGGTAGACCGGGAGCCCGTTGTCCAGGAAGTCGCGGATCTGCGCCGGATCGTTGGTGTCCAGGGCCGCTTTCGCGGCCGCGCGGACGTTCGGATCCTCGTCGTAGTCGGCCAGATCCTGGGCCAACATGCGATCGAGCCCGGCATCATCGATCGGCGTGTCCGTCGGGGACGGGGTGTCCGCGCTCAGCGGCCGTTGCAGCGCTTGCCGCACGCTCCACGTCCGCGGCTCGACCACCCGCGGCGCGGCCACCGCGGTGTTCGGCGCGGCCACCAAAACCGCCAGCACGGCAGCCACACCCGCGAACCAGCGCAGACGCCCGGGGTTCATCGAAGACTTCACGGCACCCATTCCCGAGATCGAGCAAATGAGAGGGTCAGCATGCTGCGGCGCCGAAGCAAGACCTTCCCCCGGTGCGAACCACGTCGACGGCGACGAATGATCGCCGACGCATAGTCATAGCAGCAGGCGCGGCTGGATGACACACCACTGTCGCCAGTCACCGCGTCGATTGACCGATATGAAAGCAGACGACCACGTTTGCAGAGCCTAAGATCACATTCAACGATCGCGATCGAGCCCGGCTACGCCGACTGCAGCGCGGCCGAGAACGCCATCGGGGCTGGTGCAAAGCTGAGCGCTTCGCGGCGCCGGCTGCGCGCACGGTCACCGCGCGGCGGCGATCTCCAACAGTTCTGCCGCCATCGCTGTCGGGGTGCGGCCGATCCAGAGGGCGTGCAACGGACGGGACAACGCAAGACCTTCGACCCGGAGCTCGACCAGATCGCCCGCGGCAACGGCCGATGCGGCGGCACGGGCGCTGATGACGCCGATGCCACCCTGGGCGCGGACCGTGGCGAGGATCGTCGTGGTCGACCCGAGGCTGATGGCATGCGGCAACGCCGGCGCGAAGCCGAGGGCCTGCTCCAGCGCGTTCAGAAACGTGTCACGCGTGCCGGAGCCCGCTTCCCGCAACAGCAACGTCTGGTCGGCGAGGTCGGCCGGCCGCAGCTCGCGCCACGCCTGCGCGGCCAGCGGATAGCCGGCGGCGACGACCAGCGCGAGCCGGTCGTCGCCGACGATGCGGGCGCTCAGGTCGGCGGGGATGTCGGGCGACTCCACGAAACCGAGGTCCACCGTGCCCGAACGCACGGCCTCGACGACGCCCTGGCTGTTCGCGACATCGGCGGCGATGTCCAGGTCGGGATGCGTACGGCGCAGGTTCAGCAGCCAGCCCGGCAACAGGTACTCGGCCACCGTGAGGCTCGCCGAGATGCGCAGCCGCGCCTGCCGGTCGGCGCGCAGCGTCAGCACGCCGTCGGCGAGGGTGTGGGCGGCGTCGACGACGCCCTGCGACCAGGCAACGACCGCCTCGCCGGCGGGGGTGAGGAGGCTCCCGCGCCGGGACCGCACCAACAGGGACACGCCGAGCCGGCGCTCCAGCTTCGCCAGCCGGGCACTGGCGCTGGGCTGGGTGATTCCATGCGCCTGCGCCGCACGCCCGACGCTGCCCGTCTCGGCGACGGAGAGCAGCAGGTCGAGCGCCGGCAGGTCACTTATCCACGGCGGCAGCGGCATCGAGCGCAGTCTGTCACGAGTACGGCGAAACCGGCGGTTCCCGCACTCACCTCACCGGGCAAGCAGGTGTTGCAGGCCCAGACTGGTCACGCTGACCGCGGCCCACAGGATCAGGCCGAGCAGCAACGGCCGGCCGCCGGCACGGCGTAGGGCCGCCACGTCGGTGGACAGACCCACCGCGGCGAGCGCGATCGCGATGAACAGCAGCGCCATCTGTCCCAGCTCGGCCCGGACGGCGCCGGGAATCAGACCGCCGGTGTTCAGCGCGGCCACCGCGAGGAACGCGACCAGGAACCAGGGCACGAGAGACGCAGCGAGGCGGGTCCTCGAGGTCTCCGCCAGGCCCTCACGACGCCGGGTCACGGCGGTCAGGGCAAGCACGATCGGAATGATCATCAGCGTACGGGCGAGCTTGACGACGACGGCGTATCGGACAGCGTCGCCCCCATAGGCACCCGCGGCGGCCACGACCGAACTGGTGTCGTTGACCGCCGTACCCGCGAACAGCCCGAACGCGTGCGCGCTCAGCCCGAGCGCGTGCCCGAGAGGCGGGAACACCAGCACCGCGACCACGTTGAAGAGGAAGATCGTCGAGATCGCGTAGGCCACATCGTTGCTCTTTGCCCGCAGCGCGGGCGTCGTGGCCGCAATCGCCGAGGCGCCGCAGATGCCGGTGCCGACACCGATCAGTGTGCGCAGGTCGCCGGATACGCCGAGCCAACGGCCGGCCAGCCAGGCGAGCAGCAGGCACACCCCCAGCGTCCCCAGCATGACCGGCAGGGAACCCGCGCCGACCGACAGCACCTCACCGAGCGACAGCTGCGCGCCCAGCAGCACCACGGAAAGTTGCAGGACCGTACCTTTGGCCCACGCCACACCGGGCTGCAGCAGGTCGGATCGGCGCCGCACCAGCGGACTCAGCAGCACACCGGCGGCAACGGCAACGACCGGCGCGCCGAGCACCGGAACCTGCCGTCCGATGACGGTGGCGGCCAGCCCGAGCACGGCGGCCATGCCCAGCCCGGCAACCTGGACCGGCACGCGGCGGCGACTCGGGGCCTCAGCAAGAACGATCACCTTTACAGGCTTCGCCGCGGCGGACCTACCCGGTAGCGGCCATTCCCGGACCACAGTCATAGACGGCGCCTATGACTTCACCCCGGCAGTCCGTCAGCCGCGACTCGAAACCTGACCTTCCGTTTGTCGTTCGCGACGGCGGTCTGTCAGCGGCCGTCATGGTTTGGAATTGACCTGCACAAACGCCGCTACGGCGTGGTCAACGGATCGGGTCGGGCACCGGCCCGTCGGCGGTGACAAGCGCGGGCTGGCCGGCCGGGATGCCGTCTTCGGGCTCAGGGCTGGAGGCTCGGGCATCGGCCAGCACCTCGGGCGGCACATGCGTCTCGAGGAAACGTCGCGCCATCCGGGTCGACCGGTGCACGCCGAAGGTGGCCACCACGATGATGCCGGCAATCACCAGCCAGCCGGCGGCTCCCCAGTTCATCGCGAGGAACGTGTACACCGCCGGCGCCCACACCTTGCCCAGAGTGCCGCTCAGGCTGGCCGCCCCCTGGTAGGCGCCCCGCTGACGCGGGTCCATCAGTTCGGCCTCGAACGTCCAGTTGGCGGCCGAGAGGTACAACTCGGCCCCGGTCACGGTGACGTGCCCCAACCAGACCAGGGCGATCGTGACCCAGCCGACGGTGTCGTGGGTCGCCAGCGTGATCAGGCAGGAGATCACGAAGAAGGTCGACGACACCCGGACCGCTCTCAGCGCGGTGGAAATGCTGTTGACTCCGCGTGCGGTCACCATCGGCAGGAAGATGCACATCACCGTGTTGGTGCCGAACAGGAACGCCAGCAGCACCCGGGGGGCGTCGGTCTCCTCGACCAGCCACAGCGGGATCACCACGTTGAGCAGCACCTGATTGGTCCAGAACACCCCGTCGAAGAAGTTCGTGAGCAGCCACCCGGGGTTGCGCAGCGGTCCCGGCCCAGGGACCTTCGCCTTGCGGTCCTCGGGCGTGCGGTTGTCGTGCGCGGCCCGCGGCAGCCTGCTGACGGCGGTGGCGTTGACCAGGAAGACCACGGCGGTGAACCAGGGCAGTGCATGGAGGACGACGTTGGAGTGGAACGCCAATGCGACTCCGCCGGCGAGAGAACCGAGTGTGAAACCGAGGTTGAGCGCGGAGTACATGTACGCCCGGGACCTCACCCGCTCATCGGGCGGCAGGGCGTCGATGGTGTACGCGCCGTACGCGGTGCCGCCGAGGGCGCCGATGACCTCCATGCCGACGGCCATGGCGACGTAGCCGTGGAAGTTGGTGATGAAGGGCCACACCGCGAACATCGCGGCCTGCCCGGCCGCGCTGACGGCCCACATCTTCTTCGGCCCGAAGCGGTCCACCAGCTTGCCCATCGGCAGCGCGGCGAGGAACGCGGCGATCCCCGCGCAGGTCAGACCGAGACCCACCTGGGCGGCGGACAGCCCGACGATCTGGGTGAAGAACACCGCCGAACCGGTCATGAAGGCGCCTTCGCCCAGAGCGAAGAGCAGCGACTGGGCGGAGAGCCGCCCCGCCAGAGGCGACGGGGGACGCACATGACGAAGGACGGCGTCGAGAATCACCTGGGGATTCTCAGGGTCTGGGAGACAGATGTCGCGCGATTTTCCGGTAGCGCAGGCAACGATGTGGTCGTTTCGCCCGGACCGTTGCCGTATCCGTCAGGATGGGCGGGTCGGCTATCGCGCGTCGACGGTCAGGACGATGGTGACGGGGTCCCCGGCCTCGACACCTTCGGCATGGCGAACCTTGTCCTTGATCGGCACGATGTAGCCGCCGTCCTTGGGGAACAGCGAGGTCGTCCAGGTGGTGCTGCCGATCCTCGCACTCACCGGGATCATCCCCCAGCCGTAGCTGACCTCCCCGGCGACGCCCGCCAGATCGTCGCAGTGCGGCTCGGGCACGGTGACGAAGTGGAACGGGGACGGGCCGCGCCAGAACCACACGTCACCGGTGAACTCCAGGTCCATGTCTGGAATCTACCGCTCCGCGCAGGGTCGGCCTTGTCACAAGCCCCCCGGATCGATCCGCCTGACCAGGCCCCGCTGGAACGAAGTTCCGGCGGCGCCTCACGGATGGCTGGGAACCGTGTGCCACCTGTCGGCGTCGAATCGTCAGTTGAGCACCAGCCAGGTGAGGCGTATCTGTCTGGTTGCGGGCGAAACTGCTCGATGGGATCGTTTGGCTTCAATCTGTAACGGCTGCGGCCACGGCAGGTGTTGGAGGGTGGACATGTTGGGGAAGCTGGGCGGGGGTCCCGGCTGGCGTTCGGTGCTGGCCGTGGTAGCGGTGTTCATACTCGGGAGCTGCGCTGCGCCGGGGTCCAGGGATTCCGGCGCACCTACCCGGCCGGGGTCCAGTGCTGACCCGACGGACCCGGTTGGGCTCATTGGTATGTGGACACTGGCCGACCCGGGCTCGGACGCGGGAAGAGCGATCGGCCTGACCCCGACGGAACTCACGATCTACCAGGACTGCGGCGAGTTGATGGCCCCCTGGCGCGCCGATCGACAGGGCTTGTTCATCGCCCACATCACCAGCAGTAGCGGCGGGTGCGACCCGCAAACCCGCGTCGCCTGGCTGGACAAGGCCGCCGGGTTCCAGCTGGACGGCCGTAACGTGGTGCTGCTGGACGTCGGCGGCGCAACCGTTGCCCGGCTGGTGGCCAGCGGCCAGCCGCCGCGTCCCGACCGGGAGTCGTTCGAGGTCACCGACGCGTTTCGCCGCTCACTCGACCCGCCGGCCGCGCTCCCCGCGCGTGTGATCCCGGCCGATCGACGGGGACTGCTCGGCCGTTGGGTACCGGTCCGCGGAGGGTCGAAGGCGCCGAAACAGCCGTACCTGGAGTTGGGCGCCGACGGCCGGTGGTCAGCCCTGGACGGGTGCAACGGATCGCAGGGCGGATGGGCCGCCGGATCGGCGGGCACCCTGCTGGCCTCATCCGGCATGAGCACCCTGATCGGCTGCGACAACGTGCCCGTCGGCGATTGGGTGTCGTCGGCGCGGCGGGCCGGGTTCGACGGGACGACGCTCGTGCTTCTCGACCAGAACGCCAAGGAGCTCGGACGCCTGCGCCGTGAAAGCGGCGCGGACGTCACCAGCGCACCGGCGGGGACCTAGGACACATCCGGGCGAGCAGTGAAACAGCCGCACACGTCGCCTCGGAACCGGTGAAGTTCACCTGGTCGACCTACGAACAAGGGCCACCTGATCCTCCCCGAGAAGATTCGTCCCTCCGCACAGAGTGATCAGGTGGCCGTTCCCTGCCAGTCAACCAGTGAGCGACCGAACCCAGCTCAGACGACAGACGCGAAGCTGAGTGGAGCTATTGGTCGCTCTCCGTTATCAAGCCCCGCTCGCTCGCCCGGGTGCGGTGCCGGCGGCGTACACCGTCGGACATGGGATGGCGAAGGCGTCCAGGTTGGTGTTCTTGCGCAGGGAGCTCAGGTGCAGGCGGCGTGACTTGTCGCAGTAGGCGGACGGCGGCAGGGTGTACTCGGCGTGCAGGACCGCCTTGCCGGCCTTGATGAACGGCGTCAGGAGATAGCATTCGTGGTACACGTTGCATGACTCGTTGACCGCGAAGTCGAAGTCGCCGACCAGCTGGGACACTTGCTCGACGTCGTTTTTCAGGGCCACCGACAGGCCGCGTTCGTGGGCGAGCTGCGCGATGAACCGGTTGAAGCGGAGCTGGTGGGCAGCAGTCAGCGGGAAACCGGTGTCGTTCGCGAAGCCGTCCATGAGGTCCGGTTCGATGCCGTCGAAGCCTTTCGCCTTGCACATGTCGAATCGCTTTGCCAGAACCGGTTTGAGCTTAGACGGGTCGCGGATGTCGAGCCACCGCTCGCCGGGCCACCCGTTGGTCTTGCCGAGCAGTTTCGTCGGCCAGTCGCGGTAGTCCGGGCGGAACTTCGCGGCCGAGCCGACCTCGACGTAGCAGACTGCCTTGCGGCCGAGGCTGTGCAGCTTGGCGACCATCTTGGCGTCGTTTTCGAAGCCGTCGATGTCGTAGATCTTGGCCGGGAAGCTCAGGTCGATCGGGCCCGAGAGCTGCCACTGCCAGGTGGTGTCGGGCGCGGGCACCCAGCGTTCCGCCGAAGACTGTGCGGCCGACGTCCCGGTCGCCGAGCGCCAGGCCGCGGACCTGAACGAGGCCGAGTCCGAGGACGTGAGCAAGGCCGACGACGCGGCCGAGGTGTGGGCGGCCCGGTTCTCCGGCGCGCCGGGCGAGCAGGCGGTGAGCAGCAGCATCGTGGTCAGCGCGGCGACGCGCTGGACGGTCATCGGCACCATGCCGCGACCTCCTTTGTGAGATAGGTGGGCAGGCCGTCCCACGGGTTCGGCCCGGCCCGGTCGGTTACGTAGACGCCACCCGCTCCGGCCGCGGCGGCCCGTTCCAGGGCCGCCTCCAGCAGCGCCGCCGGGGTGTCGTACACCAGGTGCCAGAGGCGGTCGGGTGGCAGCTCGCGGGTCCACGGCGGCACCGCGAGACGTTCGTGGTCGGTGTACGGCCCTTCGAAGGTCACCAGGGCGTCGGCGAGCGCCGCGTATCCGGGGTGCGGGTGGGCACCGTGGTTGAACACCACCGGGCCCGGCGCCCGGCGGCGGATGCCCGCCAGCCGGGTCGTGTACCAGGGCAGCAGGTCCGGATGGGTGCAGATGCGGTCGAGGAACAGGCCGACGGTCGGATACCAGTCCTGCCACCGGTCGACGTCGGCGTCCACCGCGGCCGGGTCGCGCCGGCCGTAGCCGGTGTCGACGTAGCCGAGCAGCGGCCGGCCGGTCGCCACCGCGGCCGCGGTCAGCTCCCGCTCGGGCTCCGGCCCCGGGCCGTCGGCCGAGTTCAGCACGATCGCGCGCACCGCGCGGCCGTGCCCGGCCAGCAAACGCCAGTCGGCGCCGGCCACCGCCGGATGGAAGTAGGCCGGTATCACCAGGGCATTCACCGCGCCGGGGTGAGGTGCGCCAGGCCCATGTCACGGAGGGATTCCGAGAGCTGGTACGCCGGCCGGAACCCCAGCGCCGACGCGGTCGCGGTGATGTCCGCCAGCTGCCAGGTGACCGTGCCGGACCGCGCCGATCCGGCACCATCCTCGGCCGGGATCGGCACCCCGGCCATCCCGGCCGCCATGGCCGCCAGATCGCGCAGGGCGGTGGCGCGGCCGCTGCCCACGTTCAGCACGCCGGGCAGCGGGCCGGTCGCGGTGGCCGCCGCGGCGACCGCCGCCGCCACGTCCCGTACGTCGACGAAGTCGCGGTGCCCGTGCAGCGGGCCGAGCCGGGCCGGCTCGCCGGTCGCCGCCGAGGCGCGGACCACCGACACCAGGCGGCCGGGCAGCAGCGTCCCGGGGGTGCCCGGCCCGATCGGGTTGAAGATCCGCAGCACGGTGGCGGGCCAGCCGTCGCGGCGGGCGGCGAGCACCAGTTCGGTCCCGGCCAGCTTGCTCATGCCATACGCGGAGACCGGCTGCGGCGGGTGGTCCTCCGGTACCGCGCCACCTTCGGGCACCACGCCGTACTCGGCGGCCGAGCCGAGGTGGACCAGCCGGCAATCGACGTCCGCGGACCGTAGGGCGGCGAGCAGGCGGGCCACCGCGACCACGTTGCCGGCGGCCAGGCCGGCCGGTTCACTGTCGGTGGTCCCGGCGCAGTTGACCACGACGTGCGGGGCGGCCTCGCGCAGCCGGGCGGTCAGCTCGGCGTGGCTGGTCCGGGCCAGGTCGAGCCGCAGCGGCTCGGACCGTCCGGCCCGGATCACGGTCACCGCCGGGTCGGCGGCCAGGTGCGCGTGCACCCGGCCGCCGATGAACCCGGAGGCTCCGGTCAGTAGGCAGCGCATCAGACCGCCCCGGTCGACAGCTGCCGCAGCAGGATCGGGCCGAGCGCCCCGAAATCCGCGTTGGCCCGGTCGTAGTCGTCCGGCCGGCCGATGTCGAGCCAGTTGCCACCGAACGCGTACTCGGCGGGGCCACTGCCGCTGGCCAGCATGTCCAGCACCAGTTCGTCGAAACCCAGGGGCAGGCCCGGGGTGTACGGGCGCAGCGCGCTCGCCGACATGGCGTACACCCCCATGCTCACCCGGTAGTCGATGGTGGGTTTCTCGGTGAAGTCGACGATCCGGCCGCTCTCGGTGGTCAGGACCCCGAAGTCGATCTTCACTTGGCGGCCGTAGGTCGCCATGGTCAGCGCGGTCCCGCCGGCGCGGTGCCGGTTGAGCAGATCGGCGTAGTCCAGGTCGGTCAGGATGTCGCCGTTCAACACGACGAAATGCTCGGGTAGCTGGTCCCGCAGGTGCAGCAGCGGCCCGGCGGTGCCCAGCGGCGACTCCTCGGTGGCGAAGTCGACCTGCTGCATGCCCCACTGGCTGCCGTCGCCGACGTACGCCCGGATCAGGTGCCCAAGGTGGCCGATCGCCAGGGTCACCGAGCTGAAGCCGCCTGCCGAGAGCTGGCGCATGACGATTTCCAAGATGGAGTACTGGTCGCCGATCGGCACCAGAGGCTTGGGCAGCACCGTCGTGTACGGACGCAACCGCACACCCTTACCACCGGCCAGAATCACAGCATGCATGTTTGGGGTTCCTCCTCAACGCGCGTAGGTGCCGGGTCGGTACTTGGCGAGGTTCGCCGGATCCAGAAACCAGTCGATGGTCAGCTTCAGCCCGGAGCTCAGGTCGTGGCCGGGAGCCCAGCCGGTGGCCGTACGCAGCTTGCTGCTGTCGCAGACCAGCCGCATCACCTCGGACTTGGCCGGGCGCAGCCGCTCGTCCTCCTGCCGTACCGGCACCGGGCGGCCCATCAGGGCGCAGATTGTCTCGGCCAGTACTCCCACGGAGATCTCCTCGCCGGTCCCGGCGTTGAACGACTCGCCGACCACCCGCCCGGCGGGCGCAGTGCCGACGGTGGCGAACGCCTCGGCGGTGTCGTGCACGAACAGGAAGTCGCGGGTCGGGTCGAGCGCACCCAGCCGGATCTCTGCGGCGCCGGCGGCGATCTGGCTGATCACGGTCGGGATCACCGCCCGGGCGGACTGCCGCGGCCCGAACGTGTTGAACGGCCGCAGGATCACCGTGGGGACACCGAAGCTGGCGTGGTAGCTGTCCACCAGCTTGTCGGCGCCGGCCTTGCTGGCCGCGTACGGCGACTGCGCCTGCACCGGATGGTCCTCGGTGATCGGCACGGTCCGCGCGGTGCCGTAGGTCTCGCTGGTGGACGTGTGTACCAGCCGGTCGCAGCCCTGCTCGCGTACGGCCTCCAGCACGTTCAGCGTGCCGATCACGTTGGTGTTCACGTACGACCGCGGCGCCCGGTACGAGTGCGGGATCGCGATCAGCGCGGCGAGGTGGTAGACCGTGCCCGCACCGGTGATCAGCTCGCGTACGGTGTCGCCGTCGGTGACATCGCCCGAGACGACCTCCACGTTGGCCATCACGTCCGGGCCGAGCGCGTCCAGCCAGCCCCAGGTGCCGAGCGAGTTGTACTGGGCCATGGCACGCACCCGGTAACCCCGCGCGACAAGGTTCTCGACCAAGTGCGAGCCGATGAAGCCGTCGGCACCGGTTACTGCGACCGTGGTCACGATGTTCCTCCTTCGGGATGCACAACGAAGCGGGTATTCAGATGTGGAGCTGGGCCCGGCGTAACGTCACGAGGGCGTAACCGAACAGGTCGCCCAGCAGGCCGCTCGCGGTGATCGCCTGGATGCTTTCCGGTGTTGCGAGCGGCACCAGTGCCAGGTTCGCGGCGAGCGCGGCCAGGCAGGGCAGCACCGCCGGGCCCCGCAGGTCGAAGGACATCAACAGCAGCGCCAGGAACAGCGCCGGACCGATCAGCACCGCCGCGACGACCGGCCCGGCGGCGGCCAGTTCGCCGGTGAGCAGCCGCGCCAGGCCGATCGCGGCCAGCACGAGCGCGACCAGCACGGCCAGGTATCCCGTGGTGACGCGGACCAGGGCGAGCGCCGCCCGCCAGCCGAACGCGCGCAGGGTGCGGGTCTCCGCCATCGCGCGGTGGGTGGCCGCGCGATAGCGGAACAGCAGCCACTCGGCGCCGCCCATGCTGACCGACAGCGGCAGCGTCAGGGCCAGAGCCGCCCCCACGCCGATCCGCGGGTCCGGGCCGGGGTCCAAGGCCCGGACCGCCGGTATGAAGATCAGCAGCGCGCCGGCCAGGGCACCGAACGCCACGTTCGGCAGCGCCGCGGCCAGCTCGGCCCGGCTGGGCAGGTGCGGGCGGACTCCCCACAGCGCCCAGCAGGCCACGGCGGCCGAGGCGGCCACGCTGAACGCGACGGCCGCCGCGAGCTGGCCGGAGCGACCGGCGGCCGGCCCGGCGACCAGGACGCCGACCCCGGCGGCGACGCCGGGGACGAGCGCGGCCAGCAGCCACCATTCCCGGCCCAGCACCAAGGCCACCGTGGCGGCCAGGACGTATGCCAGCTGACCGGCGGCGATCAGCGTGGCGGCCGGCGGGACACCGAGGGCGAAGCCCAGCGCGACCACCACCGCCGCCGCGGGCAGCGCGACCAGCAGGCCGGCGCCGCCCAGCACGGCCGCGGCCGCACCCCGGCCGGCCCGGCCCAACCGGACATAGCCCAGATAGGCCAGCCCCTGCCCAGCCGCCCAGGACAACAGCACCGAGACGACCAGCACGACGGCCGCCCGCGGCCCGGCGATCCGATCGGCTACGGCCAGATAGGCCAGCGCCGGAAGGCCGAAGACGACACCGCGCAGCACGTGAGTCACCGGGGTGGCCCGCCACGGGCCGGTGACCGGCCGGTCCGGCTGCGGCTCCGGCGGGACCTGCCGGAACAGCCGGCCGGCCAGATCGAACACGTCCCGGGCGCCGTGCCGCTCCCGGGCGGTCACGTCGTTGATCCCGCCGGCCTCCAGCACCGCGGCCACCTCGTACAGGTCGACGGCCGAGGCGCAGACCGGCGATATCCAGGCAGCCAGGTCGACGGGCGGGCTCTCGACGGTCACCGGGCACCGCCCGCCTCGGGATCAGCCAGTTCGAGATCGGCCGGGTCGAGGTCGCCGGCCGCCTCCCGGTCCGCCCGGAAGGCCAGGTCGTGATAGATCGCGTCGTAGCTGTCCACCGCCTTGTCCACGGTGAAGTTGGCCAGCGCCCGTTCCCGCGCCCGGCGGCCCATGTCCTGCCGCCGCGCATCGTCGCGCAACAGGTCCAGGCAGGCGGCGGCCAATGCCTCGGGTTCGCGCGGCGGCACCACGAGACCGGTGTCGCCCACCGCTTCGCCGACCCCGCCGACGTCGGTGGAGACGGTCGCCCGGCCCGAGGTCATCGCCTCGATCAGGGTGTACGGGAAACCCTCGGAGATGCTGGACAGCGCGACCACGTGCCCGGCTGCGTAGGCGTCGCGGATCTCCGCGACCCGGCCTTCGAAAGTGACCGCATCGGCCAGGCCGAGTTCGGCGGCCAGCGCCTGGCAGCTGTCCCGGTATCCCTCGCCGCCTTTCGGGGTGCCGCCGAAGATACGCAGCCGTGCGTCCGGCAGTTCCTTGTGGACCAGGGCGAAGCCGTGGATCAGGGTGACCAGATCCTTGATCGGGTCGATCCGGCCGGCCCAGGTGACAGTGGGCGTGTCCGGCTCCGCGCCGGCCGCCGGGAAGTCGCCCGGTTCCACCCCGTTGTAGACGGTCTCGATCCGCTTCGGGTCAGCGCCGAACGTCGTCTCCCAGCGCTTGTTGTACTTGTTGCCGGGGGCGATCAGGTCAGCGCTTCGGTACGCCGTGGTGCACAGCAGCCGAAAGAACGCGGCGAGCGTCGCCTTGAACGACCAGTGGTACTCGGCGGCGCGCAGGCCGAGGTACCGCTCCCGGAGGTAGACGCCGTGCTCGGTGAGCACCATCGGGGTCCCGTACCGCCACTTGGCGGCGAGACCGGGCATGGTGGCCAGCCCGTTGGTCACCGCGTGGGTCACGTCCACCTGCGGCGCAGGGCGCAGCAGCGGGCGCAGCGAGCGTTCGATGGCGTCCACCGCGGTCAGCGCGTCCAGCACGGTCGGCACGGCGATCGCAGCCAGCGCGGGGCTGGCCGACCACTCGTCGATCAGCCAGCCGGCCGCCGCCTCGCCGTACGGGGCCAGGCTGGCTTGGCCCGGATCGGCGGTGGCGCACTCGGCGAGGCTGCGCAGCGCCGCCTCGAACGCCCCGGCGTCCGCGTTCGCCGCGGGCCGCAGCAGGGCCTGGATCAGAGCCCGGTACGCCGCGGCGAGCGGGTCGCCGGGGCGGGGCCGGCGCGGCCGCGGCCGCCGGGTGACCGGCGGCCACAGCGCGATGCCGTGGACGGTGAGGTTCGGCGGCAGCTCCCAGACGGTCGGCTCGGTGCCGGTGGTCTCGATCGCGTACACCTCGAACTCGTGGTGCCCCAGACCGCGCACCAACTGGTCGCACCAGACACTCACCCCGCCGAACGACTGGGGATAGGTGCCCTCGGTCAGCATGGCTATCTTCACGCAAGCGCCAGGGTGACGGTGCCGTCGGTGGCGGTGGTCCAGGCCGAGCGCAGCCCGGCGTACGCCTCACCGAAGGTGGCCTTGCCCAGCTTGGTGCCGGTGGTGGCGGTGATCGGCACCGCGACCGAGGCCGGCGCGTCGATGTGCACCGTCTTGTCCTGGAGGTAGCCGCTCGCCGTGCCGTCGGCGACAGCGGTGCGCCAGGCGTTCTGCCGGCGCAATTCGAGACCGGCCGCGCTCATCCGCAGGGTCACGAACGGCGCGTTGTCGGCCACCAGCGAGCGGTACCGGCTGAGGATGCTGTCCATCAGGGTCAGCAGGAGCCGGTCCTCGGTGAGGTTGCTCTGGTGCGCATAGTACGGGCGCGGGTCGTTGTTCAGCATCCGAGTCAGCGACAGCCGGGTCTCCAGCGGCACGATGTAGTCCTGGAACCCGGTGCTGGTGTCCAGTGCCGAGATGCAGGTGCTGGTGGCCGGGTTGTCCGTGCAGATGCCGCTGCCGCCGTCGGCCCGGGAGGTGTAGATCCAGTTGTACTCGTCGGCCATCTCGCTACGTTTGGCCGTGTTGTAGTACAGGGTCATCGGGTAGCGCGGCACGGTCAGCGCCGGGCCGACCTGGATCTGGTCCGGCATCCGCGAGTTGTCCGCGGCGAGCCACTTGACGCCCTGGCTGGTCAGTGCCGGCTCCAGGTTCGGGTTGGTCTGCGGCTGCTGGGGCAGGATGTAGAGCCCAGAGTGCTCACCGGTGACCAGCTCGGTGGGGTCGATCGGCAGCTTGCGCGAGCCGTTGGTGGCCCATTTGACGTTCTGGCTGATCTCCGAGGTGATGGTGGCCTGGGTGACCCAGTCGGTGTCGCCGCTGGGGGTGGTCTTGCACTTCCACGGCACGACCGTGGTGTCCTGCACGCAGCCCAGGAACTCGTGGCTCCAGGTGTGGTTGGTCCACCGGAAGTTCCCCTTGAACAGCAGCAACGCGACGGTCAGCAGATCCACGCGCAAGGGGGAGGCGGAGGCGGCCTCGCCGCTGCCGTCGCCGTTGAACACCAGGTCGAAGGTGAAGTTGTGGCTGCTCTGCCAGGCTGCGACGGTCGCGACGTCGGCGGCGGTCATCCGGATGTTGGTGGTGGCCGGGCAGCTCGGGTCCGGGTTGAACTCGTCCGGGGTGCAGTTGCCGATGATGTTCCACCGGGCGTCCGGCAGGAATACGTCGTCCACCTGCACGGACAGGAAGTTCCGGCTGAGCCCCAGGTGCACCCCGCCGGTCATCCAGGTGACGATGCCCGGGGCGAGCAGCCGGAACTGCTGCTGGTTGCTGTTGTAGGAGAAGCTCAGCGACAGTTGCCGCCGGTTGTCCGCCCGGTACTCGGACATCAGGGTGGTGCCGGCGCTGCCGTCCGGCGCGGTGGCGGTCAACAGCGGCGTGGCGACCGCACCGGTGGTGGCGTCGACCGGCGACGGCACCGCGAGATAACCGTACGACTCGACAACGGTCGATGAGACATCCTCGAACGGCACCGACCCCTTCAGGTAGTTGAAGACGCTCGCGCCAGCCGCGGTCAGGGTCGCGGTCACGCCGTCCATCGGCCCGGCGTAGGTGGGCGTCTGCAACCCCACCCCGGCGCCGGGGTAGACGTACGCGTTCACCTGCGGGATGTCGAACTTCTGCTCGTACGCGGTGAGCGCGGCCCGTTCGGCGGCGTTGCCCAGGGCGTCCGGGCCGGGCATCACCACCGCCTGGTAGTGCGCCCGGTCGATCACCATGCCGCTGCTGGTGACTGTGTCCGCCAGGAACGCGGCATCGATCTGGGGCCGGCCGGTGTCGCCGAGGTTAACCTCCCGGTAGGGCACACCCTCCGACTTGAGCTCGGCAACGATCGCCGAGGTCGCGGGGCCGCCGTCGGTGACGACGAGCACCTTCAACTCGACCCGGCTACCGGTCGGTGCTGCCGCGAAGGCCGACGTGAACGTCAGTCCGACCGTCGCGGCGGTCGCGACCGCCATAGTCAATGCGGAACGCCAACAGCGCACCATCATTCCCTCTCCACTCAAGGTCTTTCGCGCACAGAGTTATGCCCTCGAACGGCCGATCGAAGGTCGAAGAGATTCGCGCAATTCCTGGGCCGCCCGTGCGGCCTTTCCGGAGCCGGAAGACCAGGCCGCCGGATCAGTCACGCGGGTCCGGCCGCGGCCTGCGGCCAGCGGCAATGACGTCGGGGGTGGACATGGTGGCGAACCCGGCGAGCTGCCGCCGGACGAAGCGCCGTAACGGGGACCGGGTGGCCGACCCGGACGCCGGGATTACTTGCATCCACCGCGGTTGGAGGAGTTCTGGGATTTCACCGAGGGCGGGCGTGGTGCCCGCAGTGTTCGTCTTCGTTCGAGGCGTTCGATGAGCACGCCGGCGAGCAGATCGATTGGCGGGTGACGGTGCGGGTGGTGGTGCACCGCCGTCGCCGGCACCGGTGGCGTTGCGGGTGCGCGGAGTCGAGGACGGTGAGCGTGCCGGGACCGCCGTAGGCGATCGGGAAGGGCCGGTTCAGCGAGGGGTTCATCGCGATGGTGTTGGTGGAGCGGTCCGTGGCCGGGCGCATCCGGAACTCGCTGATTGCCGGGCCGGCACGGCGAGGGACTGGCATCAGCGCGGCGACGCTGGCCGGGACCCGCGCGCTGGCCAGGGCCTGCGCGCTGGCCGGAACGCCACTTGCGCCGCTGGAAGAACAGACCGCCCGGTCCCCCGATTCGTGGCATCTGCACGCCGACGAAACCTCCTGGCACGTGCTCACCCCTGATGAGCCTGTTCGGTTTATCAGATGATGTCCGTCTTGATCAACTATGCGGCGTCGCCCAGGATACGGTCTGTTAAGAAGATTTCGGACCCGCTTCCAGTCGCGCACGCCGGCGCCTTCGACCAGCCGTGGCGGGCAGTGCGCGAGTGGGCCGACTTGCCGGGTGGCCGTCGTATTCGGCTCCCGCAGTGCGACTTGACCTGGCTCACCCGCGAGGGGGTTTCCCCGCACGGACGGGCCGTGGCGGGTTGATTACCGCCGTGATCCGGGGCGAGGTTCCGGCCGGTGATGGCCACGGTCGTCAGGTGGCCCCGCCTGCGGCGATACGCTTGGGATCCTGTCCCCTGAAGAGTGATGTGGTCTTCCGGCTCGGCTTCGCCCGCCGCCCGCGTGTGCGTCGACGAGCGGAGAGCACGGCGGTCAGATCCCGACGGTACGCGGCGAGAGTGTCAGAAGGCGGCCTCCCCAAGTCCGCTCCCAACAAGAGCCGTTCGCCCGAACGTCCAGAGCCCTACATCTGGACGGCGGCCGGACGACTGTCGACTTCCCTGACGAACTCGGTCCGCCGAGGCACTCGATAGGCTCGCGGCTGTCCGAGCAAACAAGTACCGGGGGCAGTGTTGAGCTCAGTCATCAACCACATCACCATCGATTGTGTCGGTGACCCGTACGATCTGGCGCGGTTCTGGAGCCTTGTCACCGGAAATCCGATCGGTGACGACGATCAGCCAGGCGATCCGGAGGCCGTCGTGATCCCGCCGACCGGCACGGGCCCCGTCATGCTCTTCGTCCAGGTGCCGGACGTCAAGACGGTGAAGAACCGGCTGCACGTCGACGTCAAACCCACCGACCGCACCCGCGATGAGGAGGTCGCCCGTCTGCTCGACGCTGGCGCGCACCTCGTGTCCGACCAGCGCAAGACCGATGGCACTGGCTGGGCCGTGCTCGCCGACCCCGAGGGCAACGAGTTCTGCGTTGAGCGCTCTGATGCCGAACGCGGCAGCGACGGACCCGATGCCACCGAGATCTGACCACGGGCGGGTGCACTCAAATACTGCAGACCGGACGCTACGGCGAGTTGCTGCGGCGTCCGGTTGCGCAGGCTGGCGGCTGTCGATCGCAAGCTGGACCTGATCATGGCCCATCCGGGTATCCGTGAACCCGAGCCCGATGTTCCCGGGCCGGTTCTGCAGGAACTTCTCGCGGTCCGCAAGATCCAGGCAATCAAGGAGTACCGCGAGGCGACCGGTGCTGGCCTGAAGGAGGCCAAGGACGCTGTCGAACTCCTCGCCACGCAACGCGGCATGGAATGACCGCTCGCCGCGGCTCAGACGCGGCCCGCGGGCGGGGGCGCGGCGCGCACTTCTGCCGCCGAGCGTGTGCATCGGCCCACTCAGAGCGGTTACGCGGGGTTACGCCGAAGGCCAGACGGCAGGCCCACGCACCTGATGTTGATGCCATACTTCGCGCCGTGGACGATCTCTCCTCGCCGGTCATTCTGGCGGGCATCGCGGTCTTGATGAGTGGCTCGGTCGCCGGCTTGAACGCTTATCAAGCGATCACGGGGCGAAGGCTGAGCAAGGCTCCCAGCAAACGGGACGACGCGACGATGAGGCGGCAATCAGCGATCGCGGCGCTTCTCCTGGGAACACTTGCCGTGTTGGGAATCGCGTTTATCGCCGCGGTCCAGATCAACTCATGACAAGCCGCAGGAGCCACTACGGTCCGGTCGTCGACATCGCCGGTCCGGCCTACTCCTGGCCGGGCTCAGCAGCCCCCTCCGGCTGGTCGAACGTGAGAACCACATAGCTGTGGTTGTGCAGCTCTGCGTGTGGATGGCCAGCTGGCAGATGGAGTGCTGCGGTACGCCTTTCCGGAAGGGCGCCGAGGTGGCGTGGCGGCTGCGGAATCCCAACTCCACCGAGCTGGCGTGGCTCGACACCGTACTTCACAACGGCGTTGCCGCGTCCATTGACGCCGTTGAGGACCATCACGGCGATTCGAGCGCTCCACTGACTGCGGGCGCCGTGGCCTCGATCGCCACGTTGCATTGTCGCTTCGCGCCCGAGCCAGTTGCCGGATCCGGGCTCGTGACGTCCCAAGTCATGGCTGGGAAGTGGAACGACGACCTGGCCGATCGACGCTTCGCCGGCTTCCTCGTACGCATCCTTACCCCGAACCCGGTTCGTCTTTAGGGCTCATCACTGGAGTCGGGTGGTCGAGCGGTGGGGTCCCGGCGGCTGGATGAGCCGACCCCGTTCCCGGATGGTTGAGCTGTGGCCGAGGCTCCGATCCTGATTGAGTGGCGACGGTCGTTGAGGACATGGTCTGCACGTGGGCCACGGATGAGTTCTGGCAGGTGGTACGCCCGTTGATTCCCGTTCCAGCAGCGTGGCCGCAGGGCGACGGGAAACGCGGGGCGCCGCCTTAGCGATCGTTCAGTTATGCTGATGTGGCCCTTGATCGGATTTAGGAGTGCGCGATGACAGAGTCGTTGCTGACCTACCGCGGCGCGGTGTACCCGTGGCACTGCGACCACATGGGGCACATGAACGTCATGTGGTACGTCGGCAAGTTCGACGAGGCGACCTGGAACCTGTTCACCACCCTCGGCATCACCCCGGACTACCTGAGGTCGTCCTCGCGCGGCATGGTCGCGGTGGAGCAACACCTCACCTACCAGCGCGAGGTCTTCGCCGGCGACACGGTCACCGTGCACTCCGCACTGCTGGAGGTCCGCGAGAAAGTGATGCGGTTCCGGCACGAGATGCGCAACCCCTCCGGTGAGACCGCGGCGGTCACCACACTCACGGGCGTACACCTGGACACCGTCCAGCGCGCCTCCTGCCCGATGCCCGTCGAAATCCTGGATACGGCCCGTAGCTTGCTCTCGGCCCAGACGGACTGAATTCGTATTCCGTTGTGCTCCAGCCCATTCGTTCCATGCCTTCCCGCGCACCGGCCCTGAGATTTGCCCCGCCGCGATCATTGAGCCTTTTTCATCCTGCGTAGCGGCCGGACTCGATGCAGTGCAGGACGAGGATGGCCTGCACGATCGCGGAGGCGCGGCGTGGGCAGCAGCGCAGCTTGGCCAGGATCTTCCAGGTCTTGAGCGTCGCGATCGCGGGTTCCCCGCGGGCGCGGATCTTCGCGTGGGCGCGGTTCACGACCTTCTGCCGTCGTGACAGCTTGGGTCGGTAGCGGCGCCGTTTGAACGGGGTGCGCACGCTGCCGCGAGCGCCTTGGTAGCCCTAATGGGATCAGAGCGGGTCGGGTTTGTCGCGACTCCTTTGGTAGCCCTGGCGCTCGACGCCTCTTGATAAGGCGGGAGCTGTGGCCAGGGCCCGGCCCGCTCGGCAAGATCGGGTCCGCTTGGATTCGTTCGTGGTTCGAGCCCGCCAGCACGGAACATCCCTCGGTGATCCGGGGCCAGGAGCCCTCGACGTAAGACGGGGAGCCGTGCCGGTCGCTGGGATCAAGGACGGCTCATCGGATGTCAGGCCATCGAGCCTTTCCATTAGGGCGCCGCGCGATCCCGATCCGGGCCAGGACCAGCCCGAACCCCGGCATGGAGGACATATTGAAGATCACGTGCGGCATCGACTGGGCAGAGAAGCACCACGACATCGCCCTCATCAACGACGACGGCGCCTTGGTAGCGAAGGCGCGTATCACCGAGTCCGTCGAAGGGTTCCAGACGCTTCTGACGATGCTGACCGAAGCCGGCGACAGCAGCGACTGCCCGATCCCAGTAGCGATCGAAACCCCACGAGGGCTACTGGTCGCCGCGCTGCGCGCCACCGGCCGCCCGGTCTACCCGATCAACCCCATGGCCGTCGCCCGCTACCGGGAACGCTACTCGGCATCGGGCAAGAAATCCGACCACGCCGACGCGGTCGTGCTGGCGAACATCCTGCGAACCGACCGGCACGTGCACCGGCCACTGCCCGCCGACACCGAACTCGCCCGCTCCATCACGGTCCTCGCCCGCGCCTGCCAGGACGCCACGTGGCGGCGCACCCGAGCCGGCAACGAACTACGGTCGCTGCTGCGCGAGTACTACCCGATGATGCTGGAGGCGGCCGCCAACCGCAGCGGCAACCTGGCCACCCCGCTGACCCGAGCCCTGCTCGAACTCGCCCCGACCCCCGCCGCAGCACGCACACTGTCCAAAGCCCGCATCGCCGCCGCGCTGCGCCGAGCCGGCCGCTCCCGCAACATCGACCAAGTCGCCGGCGAGCTCCACACGATCCTGCGCCGGCCCCATCTGCGTCAGGACCCGCTCGTCGAGCACGCGATGGGCGTGCAGGCACTGCGGCTGCTGGCCACACTCACCACGGAATGCGCGAGCATCGAGCACCTATCCGCGGCTGTCGAGACGGCGTTCCAGCAGCACCCGGACTATGAGGTCATCACCAGCTTCCCCGGCATCGCAGCCCAGGCCGGTGCACGGCTGTTGGGCGAGATCGGCGACGACCGCACCCGCTTCACCGATGCACGATCGTTAAAGGCTTTCGCCGGAGCAGCACCGGTGACCCGCGCTTCCGGCCGCAGCCTGATCGTCTCGCAACGCCGGATCAAGAACGATCGACTCGCCGCGGTTGGCTTCACCTGGGGATTGTCAGCGCTCAACCAGTCACCCGGCGCGCGAGCCCACTACGACCGGCGCCGAACCACCGGCGACGGTCACGCCGCCGCCTTCCGCCACCTGTTCAACCGCTTCCTCGGCTGCCTCCACCACTGCCTGACGACACGCCAGCACTACCAAGAAACGACTGCCTTCCCGATCGCGGCGCCCGTCGCTGCTTGACAGTTACGCCCATCGGATGTCTTGTCCGCGAAGGTCATCACGTCTGCCCTGGTCAGCGCGTCGATGATGCCGTGGGTTCGGGCTGCGGTCAGATCGTGGGTCGAGCCCGGCAGTGCCGGCGAAGCCCAGATGAGCCGGCTGGCCGCATCGGCGATGACCTGCACGTTCACGCCGTGGCGCTTGTGCTTTCCGGAGTAGTACGGCTTCTGATCGGCGACCCGGTCGATCGGGACGAGCGTGCCGTCCAGGATTGCGTACGCCAGCATGCGAATCTTCTCCATCGCCGTGGCCAGGTCCTCAGCGGCGGCTGCGATCAGGGCGATTACTTCCTGGACGTACCGCCAGGCGGTAGCGACACCGACCTCGAATCCGGCGGCCAGCCGGGTGTAGGTGTCGCCGTTGCGTAGCTGAGCCAGGGCGAGCAGTGCCTGCCGGCCTGGGTTGAGGCGCCGCCAGCGTGATCGTTGCTGGTTGCGGTGCGCTCGGATGCGGTCGGCGAGGTGGTTCAGGGTCCGGCTGGACAACGAGATCGTGGACGGGTAAGACAGCACAGGCGAGGCTCCCGGTCGGGGCATCGGATCTTGGTCGACTGCTGTCTTATCTGGAGCCTCGCCATCATCGATCTCTGGGGTCCACGTACCGCTGCTGACCTGCGGGGTCAGGTTGGAAAAGGCTCAATGAACTGGACGCCCGGGTGGTTGGTGCTCTGGAGGGCTTCGAGGATCCGGACGCGCCGCTGGCAAATACTGGTCGGCTGTTCTGCGCGGTTCGCATCCTTGGCACCGATCCGGTGGTCGTGTCGGCCGTAGCGCAGGTGAGGACGGCTTACGTGTGGGCGCTGTGCAGCACGGCCCACGGGAATGGGGAGCCTGATTCCGGCTCTTCGATGCCGCTCGCCGTGCGTCTGGCGGGTCCCGTCAAGGTCGTTGGACCGGGTGACGGGAGCTTGTGGGAGCCAGACGTCCGGCGAATCTTCCCGCCACACGTGCAGAAACTGATTTTCGACAACGCTTATGGCAACGAGCTGGAACCAGCGCTTCAGCAACGTGTGCGTCAGGCTGCCTGATCCCGGACGCATTCGGCAGTCTGCCGGGAAATCGGAAGGTCGGCGGTTCGACCCCGCCCCTGGCCACCAGCGCGGGCGACAACGAGATCGAAAAATTCCAGGGGACATCGGACTGACTCCGACAGGAGTGCCTGAGTCAAGGTCGCAGGCATGCTCGGTGCGGCCCGCCGCGCCGGCCGCGGCCCCCGGCGGGCCGAGCCCGAGCGGGCAGGGTGCGCCACGTTTGCGGGCACCTTGACCTTTGAACAGGTCAATTCGGCAGCACAAACGGAATGCTCGTTGTCCTCGGTCGACTGATGTGGGACACGCGTCCGCCAGGAGGTCTGCGACCGTTGAGCGCGGATCTCCCATGCGGGCAACCCGATCCCGGTCTAAGCGAAGCTCCGGACGTTCGCAAGGCGGTTTTGGCGATCAGACGGACCGGCGTTCGTTGATCGCCGCTCTGTTCGTCTCATGCCGGTGGAAGGCCCAACATTTCGCACGCCTCCGGTGTGACGCCTGCGAAGGTGCAGTCGTCCTGAGAGCCGCGCCAGTCGGAACGCCGTAGTGTCAGGTTGACCTGCTCCACGCGTCTGCCCTCAGCTGCTCTGGTCGCAGTGCCGTTGGGCTGATAGCCCAACGCGCGTGAGACGCCCAGCGAAGCATGGTTCGTGGCCCACGCCGCGGTGTCCGCGCGTTCGGCGTGGAACGCGTCGAAGGCCAGGTGCAGGATCGCCTCCCGCATGGCCTTGCCGTACCCGGTGCCCTGGTATCGCCGGCCCAACCAGGATCCGGTGGAGACCGTCCGGGTTACCGAAAAGTGCTGCGCGCCGATCTCCTGAATCCCGACGATCTCGCCACCAGCATTCGCAGCGAACATCAGGTTCCATCGCTCGGGCCGCCAGTCCGCGAACGCCGCCCAGTAGTAACGCAGGAATCGGCGCTGGGCCTCGGGCGGCGGAACGTCCTCCCACCCACCAACCGGCGTACGAGGTAGGTACTGGTTCTGTGGGTCGTAGATCCCCTCCGCAGCCAATCCCGCAAGCACCGCAAGGGCGTCCAGGTCTGGGACGAACAACTCCATGGCACGTGTACGGACCCGTATCCCGAGCACCGGCCACATCTCGACGAGCAGCATGCGGTCATCATCGCTGCGGGATCCAGTCCATGACGGCCGGTTGAAGCAGAGTCATGGTGGAAAACCGGCCCTTGACCAGCTGCGCGCCCGCCCGCAGGGACTCGAACCCCTAACCTGATCTACCGATCGTCACGATCGGTAGCTTGTAACTGATCGTCATAACCTGGCGTTGAGCTGCACAAACGCCAGTATCAAGCGATCAAGACTTGGGGCGGCTGGTCAACGCTTGGCAGCGGTTTTCGACGGGTAGACGGGCTCGGGGCCAAAGCCCGTTTAGCGGCACGATGGTGATCAAATATGCTGCCGGGCGTGGCATACACGGAGGATTTGACCTTTCAGGCGCAGGGCGATCTGAAGCTGAGCTTGGCCCTGTTCCGGCTCACGCTGCTGCGCGTCTGGGGAGTAATCTCGCTGGTCGTGTTCGCGGTGGCGGCGCTCTTGGTGTGGGCCGATTTGGTCCCGACGATGGGCGTCGTCTTCTTCGGGGTCGTTTGGGTGCCCTTGGTCCTGTACTCCGCGTGGACGAACGCGCGGCACGCCGTTCAGCAGAACAGCCACAAGCTGGGCCGGCCGATCGCCTACCGGATCGACAGCACTGGCATCCACGCGACGACCGTCTTCGACGCAACCGAGGTCATGCCCTGGTCGACCATCACCGGGGTGACCAGGACACGCGGCCAGATCATCCTCTGGCGGGGCTGGCGCAGCTCGTTCGGCATTCCGTCGGGCGGCTTCTCCTCGGTGGAACAGGACCGGTTACTAAAGGTCCTCCGTTCCCGCGGACAGACGCTCGTGGCCACAGAGCCCCCGGACTGACCCAACGGTGTCCGCGCGATCGCAGCCCTACGCATCGCCGGAACCACCGGCATCGCCACCGCCAACCGCCACCACGCCGCGACAGCCGCCGACCACTCGCCATACTCCGCCCCACCTGACGACGTTGGCGGGACCCGGGATCGGGCGCCCAACCAGGATGCCAGCGAGCCTGTTGGTCAGGCCCAAGAGAGCCGCCGCCCTGCTGGGCGGCGCGGCCGGCCCGCGCAGCGGACCTCTTGAGTCCTTCGTACATTTGTAGACCCGATGATTCCTCCCAACCAGTACGGCCGAGTGAGTCCGGCTGTAGAGTGCACCAGCACCGATTGACGGGGATGACGGAGAGCACTGATGGCGCTGGCACGCAGGCTGTTCCTGGGAGGCTTCACCGCAGGGGCGGTGACGGTCGCGCTGGGTGAGTCCGACCCGGCCTCTGCGGACACGACCACCACGAGATTTTCCGGAGAAGTGGTCGCGGAACGCTTCAGCACGAACTCGACGATCGAGGCTGGATTCTTCAAGACCACGTCGAGCGAGCAGCACGCGGTGACCATCTATCAGGCCGCCGTCTCCGGCAGCGGCGCGGCATTGAACGTCGCGTCGAACAACCCCGGCAACTCGGCCATGTATCTGTCGGGCCGGGAGACCGAACGCGGGACGCTCAAGATCGCACACCAGGGCTACAGCGACGGCTCGGACCATGGCGCCGCCGCCCTCTCGATCGACCTGCAGACGGCGGGAACGGCCGCGCAGGGCATCTTCATGACCGCTACCAATGGAGCGACGACCGGCAACCTGATCTCTCTTCGGAACAACGCCCGTGAAGACTTCGTCGTCAAGGGCACCGGACGTATCGGAATTGGAATCGGCATCGGTGACACACCGCGCGGGCAGCTACACATCGTCCAACAGCCGGGTTCCCCTGTGGGCTTGTTGGTGGAAGGCGTGGTCAGGATCGGGAAACCCGCCGCCACGTCTACTTCTGTTGAGCCGTTCAGCGGGGGCGACCTGTACGCGGTGAACGGGGCGCTGATGTGGCGCAGCTCCACCGGCAGGGTCACCCAGATCGCCTCGGCTTGAACGGTCGTGAGAGCGAGTGGACCGGAAGTGAGGCGCGAGTGCAACTAACAGCAGACGAGCTGGTGGCCGAGTTCCACGATGCGGTGATGGAGCTGTACTTCGCGCGCAAGCGAATCGTGGCCTTGGAGACGGAGAACGCAGCTTTGCGGTCGCAACTGGCCGCCATCGAGCGCGAGAGCGCCCTCGAGGCCGCCGAATCGCCGACGCCGCCGCAGACGGGTCTCAGCGATCAGCAACCTACGTCCAGCTAACTGTGGTTCCAGCCTGTCGGACGGTCGAGTTGGTGGAGCACGGGTCAACCGCCGCTACAAGGTCATCCGGCGGGATGTGTACTTGCTGCGTATGGAGACGGGCTGACAGGCCGCAGGCGAGTCTCGGCGTAGGCCGCCTCCAGCAGTTCAGCACGCACACGCCCATCGTCCCGAACTGCCTGCCAGCCTGCTTCGACCAATGCTTCCGGCGCCAGCTCCTCTTTCATCTGCGTCATGGTGCCTTGCGCGGCGGTGGCCGTCACCTGGTGGGAAGCCCCACCATCTGGCCGCGTTCCAGAAGGGCGCGTCGCGCCTACTCGGGACGATGGGTAGCCTGCCGGGATGGCAAGGGTTGTCACCTACCTGGAGATGAACAACGCCGAGGACCTGCGACCTGGAAAAGTAGTGCCGGAACTCCTCCTACGGCGCGTCGACGGGTCCCTGCCTCTCATGCGTACCGCCACTGCTCAGGTCGGAGCCGCCTACGGGTGGCGGAGCGCGTCGCGCACGGACGACGAGTGGCAAGAGCTGACGCGGTGTCGTCCGCTGCGCCAGTACTGGCTCATCATCCTGAAAGACGAGACCGTCGGGGTCGCCAACTTGGAACCCCAGCCCGGCGGAGATGTGGAGATCACCACATTTGGGCTGTTGCCCGGATACATCGGGAAAGGTCTGGGTGGCCATGCGCTGACGCTGACCATCCAGCAGGCCTGGGACTGCGAGGCCGTGCAGAGTCCAGCTGTACGCAGGGTTTGGTTGCACACATGCTCGTTCGACCATCCGAATGCCCCACGCAACTATCAACGACGCGGCTTGACTGTCTATCGCACCGAGGTCGAGGCCGAGTAACGGGTTCTCAGCTTGCCGTTAACCTCCGGCCGCTACTGCCCCGCTCGCGAGGTGGCTCAGGGGCGGGCAGGTCGGGTCGATGGGGCGCATGGTTGGCTACGAGCCATGATCGGTCGCCTCTCCGTGGACGAGCAACTCCTGGCGTTGAAGTCGGCGCTGTCTCGCAACGACGTGCTGTTGGAGGTGATGAGCCGCGCTGCGTCGTTGAAGGTGCCGGGCTGGTATGTGACGGCGGGCTGTCTCTTCCAGACCGTGTGGAATGTCGTCACGGATAGGCCTCCTACCAGCGGGATCAAGGATTACGACGTCTTCTATTTCGAAAGCAGTGACCTGTCCTGGGACGCCGAGGACGAGGTGATCAAGACCGCGCAGCGCACCTTCGCGGGGTTGCCCGCCGACGTCGAAGTCCGCAACGAGGCCCGCGTGCATCTGTGGTACGAGCAGAAGTTCGGCGTCCCTTGCCCTGCATATGAGTCCGCTGAGTCAGCGATCAACTCGTTCGCCGCCACGACGTGTTGCCTCGGGGTGCGCCTCGAAACGAACGGGCGATGGCGCATCTATGCGCCACACGGCCTATCCGACGTCTTCAACATGGTCCTACGGCCGAACCCTGTGCTGGCCCCGCGCGAGGTCTACGAGACCAAGGCGGAACGCTGGCTTCAGCAGTGGCCTGAGCTCACCGTGCTGCCCTGGCCGTGATCCAGCCACGGCCGTCGGTTCCTGTCGATCGATTGTGCTTGCGCGGTCGCATCCGGCGCCTCCAGATGATCGTTGTGGTCGCCGCGCACTCGCCGCCGGTGACCCGGACTTCCTGATCCGGTATGTCGGTCGTACCTGTGGGCGGTGTTCCGACAGAACGGCCGTTGCCGGTGACCGCGGTGCGTAGGCAGTGGGGGTGGACGCAGATCCGGATCGGGCTGCGTGACGAGGTTGCCGTGGCTTCCCGCCCGTTCGGCGACATCGGCGTGGACTGTGCCCGGTTCATGTTCGCCGACGCTCACGCGCTCGGATCGTGGGTGGACAACGTTCCCCTCGATGGCCTCGCCGACCTCGTGTTCTGGGGAAGAGACGCGGCGGACATCGCCGCCGAGTTCGGCGCGCAGCGCACCCGCCCACCCGGCGAGGACTGCTACGGCTGGCTGAACATGCCCGCACGCACGCCTACACGCGAGCCACCGCGCTGGACGCCCGTAGGAAGGCCGACCCACCGCGCAGATTCGCGCTCGACTTCCGGCCCCATTCACACCACTGGCAGGTCATGGCCGATGTACAGGCATCCGAGAACGAGGCTGCCACCATCGAGATCGGGGGCGCCAGACTCATGATGGTAATGACGTCCATCGGCGACGGGGTCTTCCCAGCCCACGTGGACGTCAACGCCGCCGGCCTTCCCGTTGCCGTACGCATCACCGTCACCAGCAACGACGAGCCTGCGGATGGGCTGGTCGGTGGATGATCGTTTCGGGCGCTGCCCATCGCACCACTGAACGTCAAGAACGACGTTGTAGCAACACGCTGGCATATCGACACCGGCGCTGATCCGTCTCAGAGGACGACCGGGGATCCGGTTTGTTGACGGACCTACCGACCCGCCTTGACGAGCAAGCCGTCTGAGCCTTCAACCGCCGCGACGCCAGAAACCGGTGTCGCGATACCGCCACCAATACAGGACCGTGCGGTCATCAGGCCACGCCGCTTCCTGCTCGCCTCGGCCTTCGAAGTGGTCTAGCTCCAGGTCGATGGGGCGCCAGCTCGGATCCAGCGGCTCGTCATCGCGAGGCGGCCGAACCTTGGCCACGAAACGCTCCTCACACGCACCGAGCGTCTTGACGTTCGCCTGGGCCTCAATCAGGGACGGCCGGTTCGCGCCGCCGGCCCAGTCGGGCCAGCGCAGTTGCACCTGATCATCCTCCCAGAAACACACCGGGCAGATGTCGTACGAGCCTGGCGGTTCGCCCATGGTCAGATGCCCGCAGCAGACGCATGGAAAGGTCAGATTCACTGCGGCCATCCTGCACCATGCCAACGCGACGCCACCGCCGATTGCATGGATTTGACAACGAGAAGCGCAGGCGGCGGTGGCAGAGCAGCCGCTCCACAATAGCTTCAGAGCGAATCTGCCCCAGAATTCCCATCATTACACCGTACCGGTGCGGAGAAACCCATGATCGACATAGCAAACCCGCTGGACAAACCTGAGGACTCCCGCTAGGTTCTGTCCCGCGGATCATGCGTGGCGATCATGGATGAGGATCGTTGGACCAGGTGTGGCGCGTGGTGATCTGAGCAGCGAGGAATGGGCTGTGCTGGAGCCGTTGCTGCCGGCGCAGCCCGTCCGGGGCGGGCAGTGGCGAAGTCATCGGCAGGTCATCAACGCGATCTGCTGGGTCAAGCGCACCGGATCACCGTGGCGGGACCTGCCCGAACGGTACGGGCCGTGGAAAACCGCCCATCAACGGTTCGCGCGGTGGGCGGCCGACGGCACCCGGGCCCGGTTGAAGGCGCAGGTCATCGCGCTGGCCGAACTCGACGACGACGTCGACTGGAACGCTCAGGTCGACGCGACGATCGTGCGGACCCATCAACATGCTGCCGGAGCCGCTAAAAGGGGCTGACGGTCGCCGAAACCCAGGCACGCGAAGGTATCGGCCGGTCCCGCGGCGGGCTGACCACGAAGATCCACACCCTGGCCGACGGCCGCGGTCGGTCCTTGGCCACGCTCATCACCCCAGGCCAGTGCGCGGACACCCGGCAGCTGATCCCGCTGCTGGACCGGGTCCGGGTGGCCCGGCCCGCCGGCATCGGCCGGCCACGAACCCGCCCGGACTCGGTCACCGGCGACAAGGCCTACTCCTCGCGCGCGAACCGGCAGGCCCTGCGAGACAAGCGGATCCGCACGACGATCCCGGAGCCCAACGACCAGATCGCCCACCGGAAACGCCGTGGTAGCCGTGGCGGACGCCCGCCCGCGTTCGACCCGGCCGCCTACCGCTGCCGCAACCAGGTCGAGCGCGGCTTCAACCGGCGCAAACACTGGCGTGGACTGGCCACCCGATTCGACAAGCTCGGCGCCCACTACCAGGCCACCCTCGACCTCGTCGAAATGCTCGACTGGCTACCCGCCGTCCCCGACGGACATGATCCGCGGGACAGAACCTAACCCCCGTTACCGAACGTAGCGTTCCCGAGTCTGTCGCCGGTCCGCTACCGGCAGGGCGAAAAGTTGATCTTTTGCCTCGCGGATGGGGTCTGCGATCATCGCTGGGTGGAGTTACTGCTCGACCCGCCGTATGGCATTGGTCCGCTGCGGCTGGGAATGGCCGCGGACGAGGTGCGGGCTGCGCTCGAAACCATCGGCCCGCCGCAGCCGATGGTCAATGGCGAGATCGCCCTGCATCTCGCCAGCGGTCTGGGGTTCAGTGTGGGTTTCGAGGCGACGCTCGACCGGGTCGACGCGATCGAAGTATGGCGTCCCCACGAGCGTGACGTGGTGCGGTACCGCGACGTTGACGTGTTCGGGCTGCCTGCGCTGGAGGTTGTGGGGCAGCTCCGCCGTCACGTGCAGGTCCTACCGAACGATGAGGACGACGGGTTCACCGCCCGCGGGTTGTACCTCGCGCTGTGGCGGCCCTTCGCGGCGGATGACGACCCGGACCAGACGCAAGGCCACTTCTTCCAGTCGGTACTCATCGCCAGGCCCGGCTACGACGACACTCCGGCCGAGGCTGCAGCACGGCTCGCGGCCGGACACGAACCTGGCCACTGACTCGCCGCTCGCCTCCCTTCGGTTCCGCCACCCGGCCCCAGGACCGTAGCCGGCCCTGTCCTTCGCACCGGGCATCCGAGTTTGGTCGCGGGCTCAGCAGCTAGGGTTGTCCGCGGAGCAGGTGGATGCGCTGTTGGCGGCGGCGCAGGCGGATCAGCACGAAGTAGATGCGAGACCTACTCGGGATCGCCCAATCGGCTCGAGTCCTGCGGGTGAGCGCGAGCCCAAGAACGTTTGGCTCTGACCATGGAGCGAACCCGTTCGTCCGGATCTCTCCGGAGCACCTCCAAGATCGATAATGGGACCGTCTTGTTCTGCGCGACCCAGAACCGCATCTGCGGGAAGCGGTCGATGACCTCCCGCCAGATCGCCTCCGCAGCCGGCTCGTTCGCGGCACGGCGATACTCGGCGGGATCCTCACTGGTCCGCAGCCGCACAAACTCGTCAGCCGACTCGATCACGACCACATCGTCACACGAGAGCCGACCGACAAAGTAGGCCGCAGCGTCCGCTCTTCGGCAAGGGGGCGTGCCTGACCTTCATGGGCGGCTACACGCAGCGTGACGTCGCGCGGGCTGCCGCCCGCGTCGCGGCAGGTCCGGAAACGGCTGGCCATGCGCCGTCCGGGCGCGTCAGGATGCGTGGGGATCGCCCTCCAACGGCCACGTGCGCGGCTAAGGTGCGGCAGCATGCGGCGCGCCGCAGGAAGATGCCCGCCCCGGTCGCGCCATCCGGCGACCGGCGTTCAGCACCCATCACTATGCGTGACCGATTCGCCGACTCGACGGCGAACGCAGCCATCGTATTCAACGGTGGCGCCCGAACTCGCCAAATATCGAGGGCGGTGAGATCTCGCTGGTCGCCATACTCGGCTCCGGCGCAGATCGTGTGATGGACGTTATGCGATGAGCGCTGTCTGACACCGTCGGAGCAGTTCCTTCCGTGCCTGGCCGGCGTCGATGTCGAAGAGGCGTTGTCCGCTCTGAAGTGGCCAGCAGGACCGCTGTTCGCGGTGGTAAAGGCGTGTGCCCGGAGCTCCGCCGAGACAGTTCAGTCAGTCGGTTGTCTCTGCCTCACGCAGCGCGCCGTTGAGCAGGTAAGCCGTCCAGTTGTGTGACTTGTCGTGCCAGGTCGGTTCGGCGGACTCGGCGGCCGCGAGCCATGCGCAAGCGCGATCCAGGCCGCCTCCGGTGGTGAGCACAGCGCGTGCCTCGGCGCGGGTACCGCTCGGAACGGCGTAAACAGCGAGCACGCAACGTGAACGATCTGGAGTTCCACGGGACAGGTAGTACGTGTTGCCGATGTCTCGGTATCGGGTGGCCCTCAGCAGGACCGGGTCGGTCGCGGTGCCACTGTGCATGGTGAAGTCCAGCGAGAGTAGGTGGACACCGGCGGCACGCAGTGATGTTTCAACGATCGTTCGTCCGACCGGGTACGACCAGCTGGCCTGCAGTTTGTCGCGGTCGTAGCAGTCCCACGGGCCGACGGTCACCCCGATGACTGTACCGGCGGGCAGCAGACCGTCAGCACATGTGAGCTCATCCGATGATCCGGCAGGCGCCTTCCGACCAGGCAGATCCATCCGGTCACCTGCCGCACCGACGGCGGGAGGTGACGTGTCCGAGTCGGGTTTGCTGCGGTACTTCTCGATAAACTTGCGGACGATGGGGTAGCTGCCAGTCAAGCCCTGAGCGGTGCGGTAGAGGGTGCTGGCGTTGAGGCAGCCCTCGCCGATGCGGCGGCCTCTGCCGCTACCCGTTCGGGACCGCTGACGGACCCACCTACCGGCCCGTGGACGGCCTGCGCTTCCGCACCTCTGCCGCTCCGGACAGTGAGCCGGCGCCGGCGGTTCGCGCGTCCCACTGTGGAGGAGCTCGTGGATTTTGGTTGCGATGAGCGGGCGGCGCGTTGTCCTGACCCGCCGCCTTGTAGAACGGTGAGGCCGGAAATCCGGCGCGGTACACGGCAAGGCCCTTCGCCCGCGAGCCGATTCCATCGAAGGCGTCACCATGCCGTTCCCTCGGCCTGCCTCTGATCTTCGTCCGCGGAGCCCACGGGCGCGCCTGCGCCGAAGCGACCACGGTGTCCGGCGGGGCCGGGAAAATTGCACAGCCGAACAGATGCATCGACGTTGCGCGATACCACCGCCCTTGCTACGGTTCTGGTAACCATCCAGGTGGATGGTGTCAGGATGGCGGAGGGATGGTTGTCGTGGAGAGCGAGAAGATGACGATCAATATCGGAATGGTCGACCTCGGTAAGGTTGACGTGCTGGTGGAGGAGGGTTTCTACAGCAATCGCAGCGACTTCATCCGCACCGCGATCCGGCGTCAGCTGACGACCCATGACGACGACACCGCCGGCAGCATCGCCCGCACGTCGATGACGATCGGCGCGATCCGCCTCGGGCGCAAGGACCTGCAAGAGCGTGTTGCGAGCGGCGAGAAGCTCGTCCTCTCGGTGGTCGGTCTCCTCGCGATCGACTCCGACGTCCCTGCCGAGCTCGCTCGCGACTCGATCGAGTCGGTGAAGGTCCGCGGCGCGTTCCGGGCCTCCACCGAGGTCAAGGCGACCCTGGCAGATCGTATGCAGTGACGTTGCGTGCGGTGCCTCACCGTTCGCCTCGGCGGCGGGCGGTGATCGGTTGATGTTTGATCCCGGCGACGAAGGTCGAACGGAGACGTTCGACCTTCCCGCATGCCGCGAAGTCCGTGAACTGCGTGAACAGCTCTTCGAACAGCACCCGCAGCGTCACACGGGCCACAGTGTGGCCGACGCAGTAGTGGGGACCGACGCCGAAGGCGAGGTGCTTGTTCGGTACGCGGCGCAGGTCGAACACCTCAGGTTCGGTGAAGACCTCCTCGTCCCGGTTCGCCGAGCCGACCCAGACGACCACTGCCTCGCCGGCCGCGATCGATACGCCGTTGAGGACGGTGTTCCGGGTCGCGTAGCGCAGGAGATGATTGACCGGCGACGCCCATCGCAGCGCCTCCTCGACTCCGCTCTTCGTCAGGCCCGGATCGGTAGCCAACGCATCCAGGCCGGGCGTCCCGATCAGCTCTGCCAGCGCGAAGTTCGGCGAGTGCGGGGTGGTGACGTTCGCGCCGAGCAGGACGCTGTAGCAGTTCGACACGGCCTCGGCGCGCGTCATCCGGCGGCCCTCGAACTCGGTTCGCAGCAGGACGCTGATCAGGTCGTTTCCGAGACGGTTCTCCCGTTCGCGAACCACGTCCTGGAAGTAGCCGAACAACTCTCGGTGTGCGGCGTCCAGGTTGTACTTAGCACCGCGCGGGTGCTCGTACTCCGGGTCGTCCGGCGCGATGCAGATCATCGTCAGCCTGGTCAGCTCCGGCCAGTCTCGTTCGGGAAGATCCATCAGGACGCCCGTGATCGCCATCGGCATCGCCAGCATGGCCGTGCCGAAGTCGAAGACACCGCCATCGCCGAGCGGCTCGATCAGCGTGCGGATCTGGCTGCGGAATGCCTCCCGTTGCCGCTCCACCGCGGCCATGCTCAGGGCTCGTTGGAGAGGTTCGCGCATTGCTGTGTGGCGCGGCGGGTCGGTGGCCGCGATCTGGTTGCCCCCTGCCGGATCATCGGTACCGAGCATGCTGACGATGGTTCCTCGCTCCGATGTGAAACGTGAGCTGTCGCGCAGCACCTCTTCGGCGTCGCGGTGCTTGGTGACGGACCAGAAGCCCAGGTCGTCGCCGACCGGGTGCCAGGAGACCGGACGGTGGACTCGCATCGCCTGCCAGATCGGGTGTGGGTCGCCCTCGCTGTACAGGCGCGGGTCGACCAGGTCGATGCGGCCGTGGTTGATCGGACACCGCGAGGCAACCGTCTGCGTGTCCGTCATCGCGAGGCCCGGCCCGCCGCAGTGACGTCCGCGGTCGGCGCAGCGAGCTTGGCCAGGTTCGCCGCGAGCTCGCTGACGGTCGGCTCCCGGTACAGAGCCCGAGCCGACAGGTCGACGGCGAACCGCTTCTGGACGCTCTCGATGAGGCTAGCCGCCAGCATCGAGTGTCCGCCGAGATCGAAGAAGTCGTCGGTTGCGCCGACAGGTTCGATCATGAGCAGGTCACCCCATATCTCCGCGACCGCGACCTCGAGGTCGGTGGTCGGGGCCACGAAGTCGTTCCAGACATTGCGCGGCGCCCGCGATGACGCTGGCAACGCGGCCCGGTCCACCTTGCCGTTACGGTTCAGTGCCAGGCCGGGTCGGATGAGCACGGCCCACGGCACCATGTAGGCCGGCAGCGACTGAGCGAGGCGCTCGCGAAGGCGGGCGCCTGCCTCCGCCGCGTCCTCGTCCGGCGCGGCGTGCAGAGCGGCGTAGGCAAGCAGGCGCTTGGCGCCCGCGGCGTCAGTTTGAACGACGACGGCCGCCTCCCGGACTTCCGGGTACGCGCGCAGACTCGCCTCGACTGCGCCGGGCTCGACCCGGAAACCCTGGATCTTCACCTGCGCATCGGCACGCCCAAGGAACTCGAGTGTGCCGTCCGGTCGCCACCGGGCCAGATCGCCGGTGCGGTACATCCGCTCTCCGGCTCGGGGCGAGAAGGGGTCGGCGACGAACCGGGCGGCGGTCGCCGCGGATCGACCAAGGTAGCCATGCGCCAGACCGAGACCCGCTGTGTAGAGCTCACCGCGGACCCCGGGCGGGACCGGGCGCAGCAGGTCGTCGAGTATGTACACCCGGGTGCCGTCGATCGGGCGGCCGATTGGCACATCGTCCGGAACCTCCTGCTCCCGATTCGTCCAGCAGGCCGTGAACGTGGTGTTCTCGGTCGGTCCATAGCCGTTGACGAACGTCACGTGCGGGTGGGCGGCCTGTACGGCCCGGATCCGCTGCGCGGACACCACATCGCCACCGGCGATCAGCAGTCGCAGACCTGCGAACGCAGGAAGGTGAGACGCTGCCAGCGCGTGGAACAGGCCGGCGGTGAGCCAGAGGACCGTGATGCCTTCATCGCGGATGAAGGCGGCAAGCTCCGTGAGATCAACGGGACCCGGTGGCGCCACCACAAGGCACCCGCCATTGGTCAGCGGTCCCCAGATCTCGAGCGTGGACGCGTCGAAGGCGACGGGAGCGAACTGGCAGAAGATGTCGTCCGGGCCGAAGGAGGACCAGTGCGACGCGCACACCAGCCGCACGACCGCTCGGTGGGGCACCGCGACGGCCTTCGGCTCGCCGCTCGAGCCTGAGGTGAAGCTGACGTACGCGAGGTCGCCCGGGCCGGCCGCATGGGCCGGCACGGTGGCTGGAGCCGGGTCGCTGCCAAACGCGTACGCGCTGATGGTGCGCACCCCGGGCAGGGTGATGTGCGCGTGGGCGGCATCGGCGACGAGCACCGGCGTGGCGATCTCGGCGGCCAGATCTGCGATCCGGGGCAGGGGATCTTCCGGGCTGAAGGCCGCGTATGCGCCGCCGGCCTTCAGGATGGCCAGGAGCGTGACGATCAGCTCTACCGACCGGTCCATCAGCACCGCAACTGTGGTGCCGGGGCCGACGCCCGCGTCACGCAGACGTGCGGCAAGCCCGGCCGCGCAGCGGTCGAGCGTCTCGTACGACATCCGGAGGTTACCGGCTCGGACTGCGATCGCCTCGGGCGTCCGAGCGGCCCGGCGGGTGACTAGTTCGTGGACGCAGATCCCGCTCTCGATCGGTTCCTCGCCCGTGCCGAACATAAGAACCTCGACGCGTGAAGACGCAGTGGACAGGTCCAGTCGGGACAGGGAGATCGACGCGTCGGCCGCGGCACTGGCCAGCGCCGCATCGATCTGCGCCAGGTGGCCGGCGCTGAGCGGACGGTCGTCCGGCCCGGCCACGGCGAGGTCGCCGTCCCCGGTGGCCGTGACGAGAATGTCCGCGGCGCAGGAGACGTCCGCGGGAGCGAATTCGCCTCCCATCGCCGCATCGACCTGACTCATCAAGTCGGCAATGGTGGCCTCCACTGCCGTGTCGACCCGGATGATCAGGGCGTCGCCGAACCGAATCCTGGCATACCGGATGGTGATGGTTGGCCGACCGGTGCGGCGGGCGGACACGGCGGCGATGGCGGCAAGGTGAGTGAGGTGTGCGGTGTACAAGATGATCACTTTCCGATCTGGCTTGCTACGATGCGCATCGATAAACGCGGATGCTGGTGGGGGACGAATGGACGAGCGGTTGGCCATTCCCCGGCGGTTCAATGGCCCACCGGAGTCCGCCAACGGCGGTTATGCGTGCGGGCTGCTCGCCGGGCGCGCCTCCGCGATCCTCGGCAGCGACGGCATCACGGTCACCCTTCACGTTCCTCCGCCGCTCGACCGGGACCTCCAGCTCGAGCGCGCCGGCGGGCGCGTACTTGCCTGGGACGACGATCGGCTGATCGCCGTCGCGACGCCGGCCCGGCCGGTGATCGAGGAGGCGGGGTTCGTTGCGGCGGCCGAAGCACGCGCGGCCGAGAGCGGCTACCGGGGTCTTGCCGGTCATCCGTTCCCCACATGCTTCGTGTGCGGGACGGACCGGACCGACGGACTCGGACTGCGCCCTGGGCAGATCGACAATGACGTCCGGACGGCCTGCGTCTGGCGGCCGCGGCGCGAGGACGTCTGCCCGGAGGCGGTGTGGGCCGCGCTCGACTGCCCGGGCGGGTGGACCGCCGATCTGGTCTCGGCACCGATGGTCCTGCACCGCATGACTGCGGTCGTGACACGGCTGCCCGATGCCGGGACGGAGTGCATCGTGGTCGGCCGGCCCGACGAGCGGGGACCGCGGACGCTGCGGACAACGACCGCTCTCTACGACGGTGGCGGCGCCGTCCTCGGCCGCGCCGTGGCCACCTGGGCGACGTACGACGGCGTCCGTGAGGCCGGCTGACAGCGTGGCGTCGGTGCCTGCGCTCACGATCGGCCTGCCTGGGCCTCGGCGGCCAGCGCCGCTGCGATGACCGGTCCGACGTTAGCCAGCGATTCCGGGCGGGTCATCAGGCCGTGCACACAGGCCACCTGATGATTCCGGACCTCGCCGGTGACCCACGGACGCCAGCTCGCGGCGGCCGAATCGTCGTCCGCCCGGCCCTCGGCGGCGGTGAAGAACAGCAGGTCACCGTTGAAGCGTCCGGGGATGTACTGGAGACCCAGTTCGCTGTTGCGGACGAAGATGTCGAGGATCCGCGCGCGGCGCTCCGGCGTCAGGTCCGCGAATGGATCTTCGGCGCCCAGGCTCTCCAGGAGGGCGGACTCCGCTTCGGCCCTGGTCAGACCGGCATGCACGGGTGGCACGGCGATGGAGTCGAGCAGCGCCAGCAGCGTGACATCGTGGCCGGTGGCCTGGAGCCGGGTCGCCACGGCATGGGCGACTACGCCGCCGTACGACCAGCCGAGCAGCCGGTATGGGCCGTCCGGCTGGACGGTGCGAATGATGGCCAGGTAGTCGTCGACTGCTGCCGTGAAGGACGCCGGTGGCTCTTCCGCGCCGTACAAGCCACGCGCTTGGATGCCCAGGACCGGGATCTGCGGGTCGAGGTGGCCGAGCAGGCCGGAGTAGACCCAGCTGATGCCGGCGGCGGGATGGATGCAGAACAGCGGCGGCTCGACGCCGGTCCCGCGTAGCGGGAGGAGGACGCCGAGTCCGTCGTCCGGCGTACCTGTGCCGGACAGTCGGCGTGCCACGGCGGACGGGGTAGGCGCGTCGAACAGGGTCCGGACCCCGAGGTCCGTGCCAAACGCTGCCCGGATCCGGCTCATGAGCCGGGCCGCGAGCAGGGAGTGGCCGCCCAACTCGAAGAAGTTGTCGTCGGCGCCGACCCGCTCGACGCCTAAAGTCTCGGCGAAGAACCCGCAGATGGCCTCCTCCCGCATTGACGACGGTTCCCGGACGGCCGCAGCGCCGGTCGGCTCCGGCGGTGGCGGCAATGCGCCCAAGTCGACCTTGCCGTTCGGTGACAGCGGGATCTCTGCCAGCGCGACGATGGCGGACGGGACCATGTGCGTCGGCAGGCAGTCGGCGAGCGACTCCCGGGCGGCCGCGACATCGAACTCAGTCGGGGCATCGCGGGAGGGCACGACGTAGAGGACCAGGCGCTGGTCGCCTGGCCGGTCCTCACGCACGACCGCCACGGCCTGCTGGACGGTGTTCTGGGCGACGAGGACGGCCTCGATCTCCCCAGGCTCCACTCGGAAGCCTCGGACCTTGATCTGGCGGTCCCCCCGGCCGACGAACGCCAGTCGGCCGTCCGCGCGCCAGCGGACGAGGTCACCGGTGCGGTACATCCGCTCCCCCGGCTTGCCGAACGGGCACGGCACGAAGCGCGTCGCGGTCAGGCTGGCGCCGTGCCGGTAGCCGCGAGCGAGTCCGTCTCCGGCGGCGTACAGCTCACCGGCGACACCCGGTGGTACCGGATTCAGGCCGTGGTCAAGGACGAAAACCCGTACCCCGCCGATCGGCGACCCGATCGGCGTTGTGCCCGCGTCAGGCAGCACTATCCCCTGGGTAGTGGTGACCGTGTTCTCGGTCGGCCCGTAGATGTTGATCATGCGCCGCTCGACCGACCAGATGCGCACCAGCTCCGGCGAACAGGCGTCGCCCGCGACCATCAACGTCTGCAGGGCGGGAAGTGGGCGCGGCGGAAGCCCGGCGAGCACTGCCGGGGTCAGAGCCGCATGGGTGATCGCGTGCACGTCGAGGAAGTCGGCGAGTTCCTCCCCCGTCAACGGCGCGGAAGACGGGATGATCAGGTGCGCTCCGGTCAGTAGCGACAGGCACACCTCACCCACGTAGCCGTCGAAGCTCGGTGAGCAGAAGCTGAGCACCCGCGCACCGGGCCCGGCGGCGTGCGCCCTGGTCAGTCCGGTGAGGCCGCGGTGCGTCACGGACACCGCCTTGGGCCGTCCCGTCGAACCGGACGTGTAAACGAGATATGCGGCGTTGTCGATCAGCAGCGGGCGGACCGGGTCGGTTTCGCGTACTGTCTCGACGGGACCCGCCGCCGGGCTGAGCTCGATGCTCTCCTCGTCGAGGACCAGTTTCGGGGCGGCGTCGTGCAGCATCGCGGTGATCCGGTCGGGCGGGTAGTCCGCGTCGACGGGCAGGTGGACGGCGCCGGCCTTGGCGACGCCGAGCAGGGCGACGACCGAGGCGAGACCGCGCCGGGTGCGCACCGCAACGACGTCTTCGGCACCGATCCCGGCACGGATCAGGCGGTGGGCCAGCCGGTCGGTCAGACTGGCGAGCTCGCGGTAGGTGACGGTCCGATCGCCGTGGCTGACCGCGACCGCGTCCGGATGCGTGGCAACAGCTTCGGCGAAAAGATCCGCCAGCGTACGGGGGGATGCACCCGCCTGCCCGGCGCCCCAGGCGTGCAGTATCCGGTCGCTGTCCGGCCCGTCGAGCAGACCGGGTCGCCCGATCGGCGTGTCGGGACCGGCCGCCATCGCCTCGGCGAGCCGGACCAGGCCGCCGGCCAGCGCGCCCGCCGTGGCCCGGTCGAACAGCTCGCGACGGTAGGTCATCTCGCCGCCGATCCCGTTCGGGGCGCCGTCTGGGGTGTAGGTCTCCACCAGACGCAGCGTCAGATCGAAACGGGCCGAGATGGACGGCGGCTCCATGGGCACGGCGCGTACGCCGGGCAGGTCGAGCTCCGGCGGCGCGACGTTCTGGACGATCAGCATCACTTGGGTCAGCGGGTGGCGCTCCGCGACGCGGACCGGGTTGATCAGTTCGACGACCTTGTCGAAGGGCAGGTCAGCGTTCTCGTACGCGTCCAGGCAGGTGGCCCGGACCCGGTGCAGCAAGGTTCGAAAGGAGGGGTCGCCGGCCGCGTCGATCCGCACGACCAGGGTGTTCACGAAGAAGCCCACCAGGGCTTCCAGCGCCTCTTCGGTCCGCCCTGCGGTGGGGCAGCCGATCGGCAGGTCGGTGCCGGATCCCACCCGGACCAGCGCAGCGCAGAACAGTGTCAGGGCTGTCATGTAGGTGGTAGTGCCGGACTCGCGGGCCAGCGCGACGAGAGCGGCGTGCGTGGCCGCCGGGATCGCCACGTCGACCTGTTCCGCGTCGTACTCCCCCAGCGCCGTCCGCCGGCCGCGGGTCGGCAGGGCGAGCTCCGCGGGCAGGTCGGCGAGTTGCCGCCGCCAGTAGGCGGCCTGGGTGGCGGCGAGGCTGCCGGGCTGGTCCAGCTCATCGAGCATCTCGTGTTCCCAGGCCGCGTAGTCGGCGTACTGGAGCTCGAGCTTGTCGCCGAACGGCGCCGCCCCGGCGAGCCGAGACCGGTACGCGACCGTGAGGTCCCGGAAGAACGGCGTGAACGAGGCGCCGTCGGTGGCGATGTGGTGCATGACGATGACCAGGACTTGGTCGCCAGCGCCGGGGCGCAGCAACCACCATCGGACCGGCACTTCGGTGGCCAGGTCGAACGCCACCCGAGTGCAGGCGAGCACCGCCTCCGTCAACGCGGTCTCGCCGGGTTCGACGTCGACGAGCTCGAGCGGGATCGGCGCGGAACCGGCCGGCAGGATCCGCTGCATGCCCGTCCCGTGCTGGTTCGGGTAGAGGGTCCGCAGAGCTTCGTGCCGGTCCACGACATCACCGAGGGCGCGCCGGAACGCCTCGACGTTCAGCCGACCCTCGAGACGGATCACGAAGGGAATGTTGTAGCTGGCGCTCGGGCCCTCCATCTGATGGAGGAACCAGAGGCGCGCCTGCGCCGACGAGAGCGGGGCGAGGTAGCCGCCTTGGTCAACCATGTCAGGCCTTCCCGGTACGGACAGTCCGGCGCAGCATCGGACGTCGGGCCGGGGCGCCGGCCGCGGCATCGAGGCGCGCGGCGAGCCCCGCCACCGTGGGCTGCTGGAACAGGGCAGCGACACCGAGATCGACTCCGAAGGTCGCGCGGACCCTGCTCATCAGGCGCACGGCGAGCAGCGAGTGGCCGCCGACGGCGAAGAAGTCGTCGTCGGCGCTCACCGCCTTCCCGCCGAGGACCTCGCCGAAGATCGCGGCCAGCTGGCGTTCCCGATCCGTGGCGGGCTCGCGCCCGGCTCCTTCGGGCAGGTCCGGGGGCGGTAACTGCGCGATGTCGAGCTTGCCGTTGACGGTGAGCGGGAAGGAGCCGAGCCCCACAACGGCGGAAGGAACCAGGTAGTCCGGCAGCTCGGCCCGCAGCGCGTCCCGCAGGCCGGCCGTGGCGGCAACGGTCTCTTCGCCGGACACCAGATAGACCACCAGCCGCCGATCGCCGGGAACGTCCTCGCGGACCAGGGCGACCACCTGCCCAGCGGCAACGCCCGCGACTCGGGCCACCGCCTCGGCGACCTCGCCCAGCTCGATTCGGAAACCACGGATCTTGACCTGGTCGTCGCTGCGTCCGACGAACTCCAGCCCGCCGTCGCGCCGCCACCGGGCCACGTCTCCGGTCCGGTACATCCGGCCGCCCGGCTCGCCAGAGGTGTCGGCCACGAAACGGTGCGCGGTCAGACCGGGCCGGCCCAGGTAGCCGCGCGCGAGACCCGGCCCGGATACGTAGATCTCGCCGGGCACGCCGATCGGCACAGGCTGCAGGGCGTCGTCGAGCAGCTGGATGCGCAGGTCGCCGAGCCGGTGGCCGATCAGGCTGCCGCCGTCCGGGCCTGGATGGTTGCGGCCCATCGCCAGGTAGCTGACGTGGACCGTTGTTTCGGTGATCCCGTACATGTTGACCACCAGCGGGGTGCCCTCGGGGTGCCGCTCGTACCATGCGGCGACCCGTCGCGGGTCCATCGCCTCGCCGCCGAGGACGATCCGCCGAAGGGCCAGCGCGGTTCCCGGCCCGCGGTCGCGGTCCGCCTGGATCAGCTGGTAAAACGCCGAGGGAGTCTGGTTGAGGATCGTGACGCGTTCCCTGGCCAGCAGGTCCAGGAAATCGCCCGGCGTCCGGCTCACCGCGAACGGCACGACGACGAGCGTCCCGCCGTGCAGCAGCGCGCCCCACAGCTCCCACACCGAGAAGTCGAAGGCATACGAATGGAACAGCGTCCACACGTCGTGCGCGTCGAAGTCGAACTGCTCGCGCGTCTGCTCGAACAAACGGACGACGTTGTGGTGGGTGACCACCACACCCTTGGGCTGGCCGGTGGAGCCCGAGGTGTAGATGACGTACGCGGCGTGGTCCGGACTGATCTGCGGATCGCGGAATGGCGCTGCGGAATTGTCCGGCCCGGTCAAGGGAAGCTGGGCGACGCCCAGGTCCGCGCACAGTTCCGCGACGGCGGCCGGTAGGGCGTCGCCGGCGGTGAGGACGCATGTCGGCCGGGCGTCCGAGATCAGATGCTTGAGCCGGGCTGCGGGGTAGTCGGGATCCATCGGCAGGTAGGCGCCACCGGCCATCAGGACGCCGAGGACTGCGGTGACCAGTTCGGCGGATCGGGGCACCGCGAGAGCGACCAGGTCGTCCGGCCCGATGCCTGCCGAGTGCAGGCGTCCCGCCAGCCGAGCCGCGTCGGCACGCAGCTCGGCGTACGTGGTGCGGGCGCCCTCGAAGACGACGGCTACCGCGTCCGGAGTGGCCGCCGCCTGCTTTTCGAACAGCGAGACGAGGGTGTCACCGTGTGGTTCGGCCGCCGGGTGTCCAGCGCCGATGCCCCAGGCCTGGATCTGTTGCTGCTCCTCGGCCCCGGCCAGGAGGAACCGGCTCAGCCGCCGACGCGGGGCCTCGACCGCCTGAGCCAGCAGGCGGGCCAACCGGTCGAGGAGATCCACGGCCGTGGACCTGTCGAACAGTTCGGTGGCGTATTCCAGGGTGCCGATGAGGCCGGCCGCCGTGCCGTCCGCACCGTGCCGTTCGGCGAGACTGAGCTGCAGGTCCCATTTGGCGGTCGTCGGCGCGACGGACTCCAGGGTGACCGCGAGCCCGGGCATCGGGGGCAATACCGGCTCCGGGCCCTCGAAGGTGAGCATGACCTGGCACAGCGGGTGGCGTCCGGCGGACCGCTCCGGGTTCAGCAGCTCGACCACCTGGTCGAACGGGAGGTCTGCATGCTCGTACGCCGCAAGGTCGGTGTCGCGGACCCGGCCGAGCAGGTCGCTGAACGTGGGATCGTCCGAGGTGTCGACGCGCAGCACCAGCGTGTTGACGAAGAAGCCGACCAGGTCACGCAGCTCCGGGTCGTCCCGACCCGCGGTCACCACGCCGATCGCGGTGTCGGTGCCGGATCCGAGACGGGTCAGAAGGGCCGCGAGGGCGGCGTGCAGGACCATCAGGACCGTCATGTGGTGCCTGCGCGCGAGGTCGCGGACGCCGGCGTGCAGTTCGGCCGGAAGGTCGATGGGGATCGTCGCGCTGGTCCGGGGTCCGTCGTCGCGATGCGGGCGGTCGACCGGAAGCGGAAGCTGCGCGGGTAGTCCCGCCAGCTGCCGCTGCCAGTACGCGCGGCTGTCCTGCAGTGCCGCGTCCTGACTGTCGAGCGTCTCGCGGCGCCAGAGGCTGTAGTCCGCGTACTGGACGTCGAGCGGGTTCCAGCCGGGCGTGGTGCCCGTGACACGGGCGGTGTAGGCGGCCGTCAGGTCGGTGAACAAAGGCGCCAAGGAACCGCCGTCGGCGGCGATGTGGTGCAGCACGATCAGGAGGGCGTACCGGTCCGGGCCGGTGCGGGCCAGCCAGACGCGGACTGGGATCTCGGTGGCGAGGTCGAAGGGGCGGGCGGCGAACCGGCGCGCGGCTTCAGCCGACTCGTCCTCGGCGACGTCCGTTTCGGTCATCGGTACGTCGATGTCCGTGGTGTCCAGAACGACCTGATGCGGCTCGCCGGCGCTGACCGCGAACACCGTACGCAAGGCCTCGTGCCGGGTGATCACGTCGGCGACGGCGGCCCGCAGGGCGGCCGGATCGAGTGGCCCGGCGATCCGCAGCAGCAGCGGTATGTGGTACGCCGTGCCCCCGCCGCTCTGCTGGACGAACCAGAGCCTCCGCTGCGCGTCCGACAGCGGCACCGCCGCCGGTCGCGGGCGCGCCGACAGGGCGGGTACCGACCGCTGGGGCGCCGATGCGGCCTGCAGAGCTCGGACCTCGCCGGTGAACCCGGCCACCGTCGGCGCGCGAAACAGGTTCCGGATGCCGACCTCGACGTGGAGCACGGACTGCACTCGGCGGACCAGCTGCGCGGCCAGCAGGGAGTGGCCGCCGAGCTGGAAGAAGTCGGACTCCGCACCGACCTCGGGCACCTGGAGGACTTCGGCGAACAGCGACGCGACGACCTCCTGTAACGGAGTAGCCGCGCTCGGGTGGCCGGACGACGCGCCGGCCGGCCGGGTGGTACCCCGCGGCGGGTGCGTCGGTCGGTCACGACCGCCGGTGAGTGTCACGGCCGGGCTGCCTGCCATAAGCCGCTCGACGGCGACGCCCGGGTCATGGGCGAGCGTCTCCAGGAGGCTGACCAGCCGGTCGGCGACGGCGGCCGCCTCGTCCGCAGTGATGGTGTCGCTCCGGTAGTCGAGCCGGAAGGCCAGCCCGTCGTCCGGCAGCGCGATCAGCGCCAAGGGGTAGTGCATCGCGTCCACACCGTCGACCGCGATGATCCGTACGGAGGCGGATGCCGCGGCGGGCGAGACGCTCGGAGCGGGATAGTTTTCGACCACCACCACGCTGTCGAACAGCTCGCCGAGACCGGCGATCTGCTGGATCTCGGCGAGACCGAGATGCTGGTGCGGGAGCAGTTCGCTCTGCTCGCCCTGCAGCCGGCGCAGGAGCGCGCCAACGCTCTCGGTGGGGCGCAGGGACACCCGCACAGGCAGGGTGTTGATGAACAACCCGACCATGTCTTCGGCGCCGGGCAGATCGGCCGGACGCCCGGAGACCGTCGTGCCGAATAGCACGTCCGACTGGCTGGCAAGAGAGCCGAGCAGCATCGCCCAGGTGCCCTGGAGCAGGGTGTTCAGGGTGACGCCTTCGGCGCGAACGACGCCGCGCAGGGACTCGGCGAGCTCCGGGCTCAGCTTGAGAAAAAGCCGCTCCGGGTCGGCTGAGGACGCTTCCCCAGCGACATCGTACGCAACCAGGGTGGGCGCGGTCAGCCCGGCGAGGGCGGTGGCCCAGGCTGAACGCGCCGCCGGGCGGTCCTGGTTAGCCAGCCACGTCAGGTGGTCGCGGAAGGGGGGCGCCGGCGGCAACGTGATGCCGCCGTCCTCGTAACAGGTCATCAATTCCGCGACCAGGATGCCCGTCGACCAGCCGTCCAGGAGGATGTGATGGGCGTTCACGATCAGCCGGAAGTCGTCGCTGCCCAGCCGAACGAGCGTGGCACGCAGCAGTGGCGGCTGCGCCGGATCGAAGCGGTACGCGCGCTCCGCGGCGAGTACCTCGGCGAGCGTCGCAGCGCCGGGGAGAGTCAGGTCGATCTCGGACCACGGCAGCTCCACGACGTGGGGAATGATCTGAACTGGGGCGCCCGACGCGCGGTACCGGAAGCCGGCCCGCAGCGTGGCGTGCCGACGCAGGAGTGTGAGCATGGCCGCCCGCATCCGGGCCGCATCGACCGGCCCGGCCAGAGAAACCACCATTTGGAACGTGTAGACGTCCGTCGTCTCTTGCTGCCGGGCGAGTTGTGTGTGGAAGAGCATCCCCTCCTGCAACGGCGACAACGGCAGGATGTCGGCCAAACCCGTGGTGGTGCTCACCGAGTGCTCCATTCTGCTTGGAGAAGATCGATCTCGTCCTGATCCAGGCCGGCCATCGCGACGTCCGACGGTGTGAGGCCGCCGGCTGTGGCCACCGCACCCAGCGCGGCGAGCGTGGCGAGCGCGTGCCGGTACAGCCCGGCGAGCCGGGCCGCCGCGGTTTCCGTGAGGACGCTGCCCGGCCAGGCAAGCTGGACAGTGAGGCGGGGACCGGCTGCGGTCACCTCAGCCCATGCGGACACCTCGAGGGTGTGCGCTACCGGGTCACCGGGCTCCTGTCCGGCGGACAGCACCGCGCTGTCGGCGGCGGGCGCCCAGTCGCCGCCGGCTTCCGGCGCGGCGTAGCGGCCGAGGTAGTTGAACGCGATCTCCGGTCGTGCCCCGGCGGCCAGGCGCGGCCCGGTTTCGGAGTTGAGGTACCTCAGCTGTCCGAAGCTCAGGCCGTCGCCGGGCTGCGTGCGCAGTTGCTCCTTGACGAGCTTCAGTGCCCGGTCGGCGGCACCCGGGTCGTGCAGCACCTGCTGGGGTGAACCGACTGCGAGGTCCAGGCGGACCGGGTACATGCTGGTGAACCAGCCGACCGTCCGGGACAGGTCCGCACCGGCAAGGTCCGACCGGCCGTGCCGTTCGAGATCGACCAGCAGCGGCTGGTGCGGCGCGCCGCGCTCGCCGCGCCACTGGGTCACCGCAATGACCAACGCCGTGAGCAGGACGTCGTCGGCGCCGCAGCGATAGCGGCCCGGCACGGTGGTGAGCAGCGCGTTCGTCTCGTCCGAGGGGACGACGAACTCGGTCTCCCGTACGGTCGCGATGGTGTCGCGGCCCGAATCGACGTGCCGGTCCGCCAGCATCGCCGGGGTGCTCTCGACGATGCTGGCCCAGTGGTCCAGCTCCGCGGCGCGGGCCGGCAGGGCGGCGTCGCGGGCGAGTATCCCGGCCCAGCGCCGCAGCGACGTGCGCACCGGTTCCAGCGGTTCGTCGGCGGCGGCCGCGGCGAGGTCGTGCTGGATGATCCGCCAGGACACCGCATCGACGGCCAGATGGTGGACGACCAGCAGCAGCCGTCCCGGCCGGTCGCCCGCCGCGCGCAGATGGACCGCCTGCAGGATCGTCCCGGCAGCTGGATCGAGCCGGCTGGCCGCCGCCGCGCGCTCGGCCTCCAGCATCGCCGTGAACTCGGCCGGCGACGGATCACCGACGTCGACCGTGTGGATGATCTCGGCAGCGCGGATGTTTCCGGTTGGAAGGATCTCGGCCCGCGCCGCGTCTACCCGCATCCGCAGGGCGTCGTGGTGGTCGAGTACCCGCTGGAGCACCTGCGCGAGGCGGGTGGATGCCAGGCCGGCCGGCGCGCGCAGGACGGTGGACTGGTGGAAGACACCGCCCGCCCGGTCGACGAACCACCGCATGATGGGGGTCAGGGGGAAGGTTCCGACACCGTCGTCCAGTTCGACCGCCGACTGGTTGTCGGCGTCGGGCACGTTGGCCGCGAGTGCGGCCACCGTACGGTGCCGGAAGAGGTCTCGGGGCGTGATCATCAGTCCCGCCTTCCGGGCACGGCCGGCCAGCTGGATCGACACGATGCTGTCCCCACCGAGGTCGAAGAAGTCGTCGTCGGCGCCGACCCGGTCGACACCGAGCAGCTCCGCGAACAACGCCGCCACCGTCTGCTCGCGGGCGCCGCGCAGGGGACGGACCTCCGGCCCGGTCTCGACGGTAACCGCGGGCAGGGCCCGGCGATTCACCTTGCCGTTGGTGGCGAGCGGGAAGTCGTCCATTACCAGTACGGCGGCCGGAACCATGTAGTCCGGCAATGCCTCGGCGGCGAACCGGCGGACCTGCGCGGCGTCGACCACCGAGCCGGGTTCTGCGACAACGTAAGCGACCAGGCGCTTGTCTCCCGGCCTTTCCTCCCGCACCGTGGCTATGGCAGCCGAGACGCCGGGACAGGTGGCCAGCGTGGACTCGATCTCGGCGAGCTCGATCCGGAAGCCGCGCAGCTTGACCTGGTGATCGGTACGCCCGGCGAACTCCAGCACCCCGCCCGGCCGCCACCGCACCACGTCCCCGGTCCGGTACATCCGCGAGCCGGGGCTCCCGAACGGATCCGGCACGAACCTCTCCGCCGTCAGGCCCGGGCGCCCGAAGTAACCGCGCGCCACTCCGGAGCCGGCGACGTAAAGCTCGCCGAAGGCGCCCGGGGGCACCAGCCGCAGGCGGCCGTCGAGCACATAGAGGTTCGTGTTGTCGGCCGCCGCGCCGATCGGGATGCGTTCCGTCACGTCAACGGCCCGGCGCACACGGTGGCGGGTGGCGTAGGTGGTGATCTCTGTCGGGCCGTAGAGGTTCACGACGGTGGTGCCGGGACTGGCCGTTAGCACCCGTCGGAATGCCTCCGGCTGCGCGACGTCGCCGCCGGTCCAGATCTCGAGGACGTCGCGGAACGCCTCCGGGCATTCCTCGGCCATCAGCCGGAACAGCCCGGTGGTGAGCCACATGCCGGTGATGCGATGCTCGGCCAGCAGCCCCGCAAGGGTCGGCGCGTCGAACAGATCGGTCGGCGTCACCACGATCTCGCCGCCGGTCAGCAGAGGCACCCACACCTCGAGGTTCGAGGCGTCGAAGGCGAGCAGCGAGTGCAGGAGAGTGCGCCGGTAGGCCTCGGGGCGGATGGCCGAGTCGGCAACCATCGCGGCGACCGCCGCGTGTGTCACGCCGACGCCCTTGGGCCGCCCGGTCGATCCCGAGGTGAACATGACGTAGGCGAGCTGGTGGTCGCGGACGGTGACGTCGGGCTTGCCGGCAGCAGCCCGATCGGACGGGCGGATGGGCACCGTCGGGATCAGGTCGTCGAGCCCGGCACGTCCGGGATCGTCGGTGATCAGGAGCTTGGCGCCGCTGTCGGCGAGCACGGTGCGGTTCCGGGTGAGCGGGGCGCGGGAGTCGAGAGGCACGTATACGCCGCCGGCCTTCAGCACGGCGAGGATGGACACGATCGTGTCGATGGAGTGCTGCTGGAGCAGCGCGACCCGGTCCTCGGCGGCGACCCCGGCCGCGAGCAGGCGTAGGGCCAGCTCGTCGGAGCGCGCGTCGAGGCCTGCGTAGCTGAGCACGTCGGGGCCGGAGCGCACCGCGACGGCCTCCGGGGTCCGCCGCGCCTGCCGCCGGAACAGCTCGTGCAGGGCACCCGGTTCGACCGGGACCGTGGCACCGTTGCAGCGGTCGAGAAGCATCTCCCGTTCCCCGGCGAGCAGCAGGGTCACCTCGTCGATGCGCGCGGAGGGATCGGCGCACATCGTGCTCAGCAGCCCGGCGAACCGGGCGGCCAGCGACTCGGCGGTGCCGCGGTCGAACAGGGCGGTCGCGTACTCGACGGCGATCGTCAGCCCTGCGGGCTCGGCTTCGTCGGCGAATCTTTCGGTCAGTTCGAAGGTCAGGTCGAACTTGGCGACGCCGAGCGGCACCGTCCGGACCCGGGCGCGGATCCCGGCGGGTGCCGGGTACGTGAGCTCGCGGCTGGTGGTCAGCGACACCTGGAACAGCGGATTGTGCGCCACCGCACCGCTGGCCCCGGCTGCCTCGACGACCCGGTCGAACGGCAGTCCGGCATGGCCGAACGCGTCGAGGTCGGTGGCGCGTACCCGGCGCAGCAGTTCGTCGAACGTCGGAGCCTCGGACAGGTCGGTGCGCAGCACCAGGGTGTTGACGAAAAAGCCGACCACGTCGTCGAGGCTGGGGTGGTCGCGGCCCCCTGAGGCGGTGCCGATCGCCAGGTCATCCCCGGCGCCGAGCCGGCCGAGCAGCGCCGCTAGTGCCGCGTGGACGGCCATGAATACGGTCACCCCGTGTCGGCGGGTCAGCGCCAGCAGATCCCGGTGCAAATCGGCGTCGGCCGCGATCTGGACGACGTCGCCCTGGCGTGTGGTCTGAGCCGGCCGGCGCCGGTCGAGCGGGAGGTCGGTGAGCTCCGGCAATCCGGCGAGGCGCTGCTTCCAGTACTCGGTATCGGCCGCGGCGGTGTTCGCATCGTCTTGCTCCCAGCGCCACAACTCGTGATCGATGCAGCCGACGGTGAGTTCCGGCAGTTTCGGCTCGTCATGGGCGACCCGGGCTCGGTGTAGCTCGGCCAGGTCGCGCAGCAGTACCTCCATGGAGATGCCGTCGCAGATGATGTGGTGCAGGACCAGGAGCAGGACGTGCCGCTCGGGCGCCACGGCGAACAGCCGTATGCGGACCGGCGGCCGCTGCGTCAGCGGGAACGGCTGCTCCGCGGCGCGGATCACCGCGTCGTCGAGGTCGTCCGGCGCCACGGTGGTCACGGCGATGTCGGGTTCGGCGGCCGCCGGATCTACCACGGCACGGAACGGCTGTCCCTCGTGGACGGGGAACGACGTGCGCAACGCCTCGTGCCGCTCGACCAGGTCGGCGCAGGCTGCCAGGAGGGTGTTGACGTCGATCGGGCCGTCGAGATCCACGGCGATCGGCACGTTGTACGTGGCGGCCTTCCCCTCGACCTGGTCGAGCAGCCACAGCCGCAGCTGCGCCGGCGCCAGCGGCGGGTACGCCGGATGCGGGCGGGCGGTGAGCGATGATCCGGCCATGACCTGCGGGTGCGTGGCCCGGCTCAGCAGGCCGCCCAGTTGCGCCACCGTCGGCGCCTGGAACAGGTCCTTGATCGTCAGCGGAACACCGAAGACCTCGCGGACCCGGTAGAGCAGGCGGGTCGCGAGCAGCGAGTGGCCGCCGGAGCCGAAGAAGTCGTCGTCCATGCCGATGTCCGGCACGCCGAGCGTCTCAGCGAACAGGCGGGACAGCAGCTCGTCGCGGGGGCCGCGGGGGGAACGGCTGGGCGCGAGCCCGGTCGGGGCGGGAAGCGCACGGCGGTCGACCTTGCCGTTCGGGGTGAGCGGAAGCGCGGCGAGGGTAAGGATTACGGACGGCACCAGATGGCGGGGCAGCGTCTGCGCGACCCGGTCTCGGACCGCCTCACCGGAGACGGCGCCGACGGCGTAGGCCACGATGCGGCGATCACCGGGCTGGTCCTCGCGCACCATGGCCGCCGCGGCGCTGACGCCGGGGCAGGCGGCGACCGCGGCCTCGATCTCGCCCAGCTCGACTCGGAATCCGCGCAGCTTCACCTGGTCGTCGGTGCGCCCGGCGAACTCGAGGGTCCCGTCCGGCCGCCACCGTACGAGATCGCCGGACCGGTACATCCGCGAACCCGCCGGCCCGATCGGGTCGGCCAGGAACCGGTCCGCGGTCAGGCCTGGCCGTCTGAGATAGCCGCGCGCCAGTCCTGCGCCTGCGATGTACAGCTCGCCGTACACGCCGGGCGGCACCAGCCGCAAGGCGCCGTCCAGCACGTACACGCTGGTGCCGTGGATGGGTCCGCCGATGGGCGGCGTCTCTGTTCGGTTCAGCGGGGCACTCATGGTCGCGCACACCGTCGACTCGCTCGGGCCGTACGCGTTGATCATCCGACGGCCGGGGGCCCAGCGGCCGACGAGGTCCGGCGGGCACGCCTCACCGGCGACGACCAGCGTTCCGCCCGACAGGAACGAATCCTGCGGCTGCACCGCGGCGAGGACCGACGGCGGCATCGTGAGGTGGGTGACACCGGCCCGCGCCACCAGATCGGCCAGCTGCGCGCCGGGCAGCAGACGCTCGGCCGGTGCCAGGACCAGGGCGCCGCCGCTGAGCAGGGCCATGCAGAACTCCCAGGCGGCGGCGTCGAAACTGAGCGAGGCGAACTGCAGGACCCGGCTGTCGCGGCCCAGAAGGAGCGCGTCGATCTGGGCCGCCGACATGTCCGCGAGCCCGGCGTGCGTGACGATCACGCCCTTGGGCTGGCCCGTCGAGCCGGACGTGTAGACGAGGTAGGCGGGGTGTTGCGGCAGCAGGGCGCCGGTCCGCTGTTCGTCCGTGAGCCGGGCGTGCGGTGTGGCGGACTGTTCCACCGTCCACGGCAGGGCGTCGATGATCAGGACCGGAGTGGTGGCAGCGCCGGCCAGCGTTCGGCTGATCTCGGCGGTGGTCAGCACCAGCGCCGGTGCGGCGTCGGCGAGCATGTAGCGGATGCGGTCGGCCGGGTAGTCTGGATCGACCGCGAGGTAGGCGGCGCCTGCCTTGAGCACCGCGACCACGGCAACCACGAGGTCCGCGGACCGCGGCAAGGCCAACGCCACAATGCTTTCCGGACCGATCCCACGGGCGATCAGGCGGTGAGCCCACCTGTTGGCAGCGGCGTCCAGTTCACCGTACGTGAGCACTTGGTCTTCGAAGACCACGGCCGTCGCCTCCGGATCGCGGTCGACGATGCGCTCGAAGAGATCCGGGAACGGGGTCGCCGCACCGGACGCCGGGCCTCGCCCCCAGTCGCCGGTGAGGGCCTGCCGTTCCCCGTCGCCGAGAATGTCGATCTCGCCGATTCGCTGGTTGGGCTCGGCGCACACCTCGGCGAGGAGGGTGGCGAGGCGGTCGAGCATCGACTGGGCGGTGGCGGGGTCGAACAGGTCCGCCGCGTACTCGGCCTCGATGTCGTATCCCCCGTCGGCGGGGAGCTCGCGCACGCTGAGGCTGAGATCGAAGGCGGAGGCGCCGGTAGGGATCTCGGTGACCGTGGTGGTCAGCCCGGGCAGCTCCACGCCGGGAAGAGGGCTCTGGAAGGCCAGCATGACCTGGACCACGGCGCTGCGAGCCGCGGACCGCTCCGGGTTGAGCAGCTCGACGAGGTGTCCGAACGGCAGTGCGGCGTGGGCGAATGCGGCCAGGTCGACCTCGCGGATCCGGGCGACGAGTTCGCGGAAGGTCGGATCCCCGCCGGTGTCGGCGCGCAGCACGAGCGTGTTGACGAAGAAGCCCACCAGTGCGTCGAGGTTGTCGTGGTCACGCCCGGATACCGCCGTGCCGATCGGCAGGTCCGTGCCGGCACCCAGCCGGGTCAGCAGGGCAGACAGGGCGGCGTGGAAGATCATGAACGGTGTGCTCGAGGCTTCCGCCGCAAGTGTGATCACTGCCCGCCGCACGGCCGCGCCGACGGTGGCCCGCACGATGCCGCCGTGTCGGCTCGGCTGCGCAGGTCGCGGCCGGTCGGCAGGAAGGACGATTTCGCCGGGCATTCCGGCAAGCTGCCGGGACCAGTACGTGGTCAGCCGCGCGAGGTCAGCACCAGCCGGGTCGAGCATCTGTCGTTGCCAGAGTGTGTAGTCGGCGTACTGCAGCGGCAGTGGTGGCAGGTTCGGCTCGTGTCCGGCGGATCGGTTCCGGTACGCGGTCGCCAGGTCTGAGATCAACGGTTCGGTCGACGCGCCGTCGCTGGCGATGTGATGGAGGACGATCAGTAGCAGATGGTCGTGTGTCCCCGAGCGGAACAACCGGGCACGAATCGGCAGATCGGTGTCCAGCCGGAACGGCTCGATGGCGGCGCTGGTCACCTCCTCCGGCAGGTCCGCCGGGACAATCGGGGTCTCGCCGAGGGGGCCGAGCCACTCGATGGCCGCCGCCGGACTCAGGACTCGCTGGACCGGAGCGCCCTCCACATCGGCGATCACTGTCCGCAGCGCCTCGTGCCGGGCGATGACGTCGGCCAGGGCGTCGCGCAGTGCGGCCACGTCCAGCGGGCCGGTCATCCGCAAAGCCAGCGGCCGGTTGTAGGCCGGGCTCACGCCGTCCATCCGGTCGAGGAACCACAGCCGCGCCTGCGCGAAGGAGGCGGGCAGCGGCTCCGGCCGCTGCGGCGCCGGGCACGGCGCGGCGCCGGGTACGGAGTCCGCCCCGAGAGCGTCGAGGTGCGCGGCCAGGTCGGCCAGCACCGGCGTCTCGAAGACCGACCGCAGGCCGGGATCGCGGCCGGATTCCGCGCGGATCCGGCTGACCAGCCGCGTCGCCAGTAGGGAGTGGCCGCCCAGGGCGAAGAAGTCGTCGTCGGCGCCGATCGATTCCGGGCTCACCTCGAGCAGGTCGGCGAAGATTCCGGCGAGGCGGTGCTCGGTCGGCGTACCCGGAGCTCTCCCTGTCGTTTCGGCGAGGACCGGTCGGGGCAGGGCGGCCCGGTCGAGCTTTCCGGTGGCGCCGAGCGGCAGGGAGTCGAGCACGACGACGATGGCCGGAACCATGTAGTCGGGTAGCGCCTCGGCGGCGCGGCGGCGCAGCAGTTCCGGGTCGGTGCCCGGCGCGGCCGCCACGTAGCCGACCAGCCGCGCTCCGCCCCCGAGATCATCGCGCAGCACGACGACTGCCTGGTCGACCGCAGGGTCCGCGGCCAGCGTCGCCTCGATCTCGCCGAGCTCGATCCGCATGCCGCGTAGTTTGATCTGGTCGTCGACGCGGCCGTGGAAGCGCAGGGCGCCATCGCTGCGCCAACTGGCCAGGTCGCCGGTCCGGTAGAGCCGCTGGCCCGGCGCGCCGTACGGGTCGGCGACGAACCGGGCGGCAGTCAGCCCGGGCCGGGCCAGATATCCGCGGGCCAGGCCGGTGCCGGCCAGGTAGAGCTCACCCACCACACCGGGTGGAACGGGACGGAGCTGCGGATCGAGCACGTGGGTGCGGGTGTTCCAGATCGGACGACCGATCGGCACCGGGTCCCCGCCCGCGGGTGGGTCGCAGCGCCAGGCAGTGACATCGATCGACGCTTCGGTCGGCCCGTACAGATTGTGCAGCCGCGCCTCTGCACCGCCGAGCACGTCGGCGAAGGAACGGGCCAGTTCGCCCGTGAGCGCCTCGCCGCTGGCGATGACCGTACGCAGGCTGACGCAGTTTCGCGCGGTGGGCTCGGCCAGAAACGCGGTGAGCATCGCGGGTACGAAGTGGACGGTCGTGACCTGCTCGCGCTGGATCAGCCCGGTGAGGTAAGTGGGATCACGGTGACCGCCCGGTTCAGCGACGACCAGGGTGGCGCCGGTGATCAGCGGCCAGAAGAACTCCCAGACGGACACGTCGAAACCGGCGGAGGTCTTCTGCAGAACCCGGTCGTCGGGGGTGAGGCGGTACTCGTTCTGCATCCACTGCAGCCGGTTGACGATGCCGCGGTGGGTGACCTGCACACCCTTGGGTCGACCGGTGGATCCTGAGGTGTAGATGACGTAGGCGGGGTGGTCCGGACCGGCTGATCGAGCGGGTCCGGACCACCCCGGCGTCCCATCCGCAATATGGTCGACGCAGAGTACGGGCGCGCCGGTCGCGGGCAGGGTGTCCGCCAGCGCCGCGTGGGTGACGACGCAGACCGGCGCCGCGTCGGACAGCATGAAGCTGATCCGATCGCGGGGGTAGTCGGGATCGATCGGAAGGTACGCCGCGCCGGCGCCGACGACCGCGTGGATCGCGACCACCAGCTCCGTGGATCGGGGCAGGATCACCGCCACCGTCCGCTCGGGCGCCGCGCCCAGGCTGCGTAGCGTTGCGGCGAGCCTGTCGACGCGGTCGGCCAGGTGCCGGTAGGTGAGGCGTTCCTCGCGGTAGGCCAGGGCGAGAGCGTCCGGCGTGCGGGCCACCTGGGCGGCGAAGATGCCGGACAGCGTGCCGGTCGACTCGTCTCGATCCGTGGCGTTCCATGCGGCGATCTGCTCCGGCTCACCGGGCAGCAGGATGTCGATCGCGCCGATCCGGCGCTCCGGCGAGGCGACGGCCGATCCGAGGAAGGTGATCAGCCGGGCCACCAGTGCGCGTACGGTCGCCGCGTCGAAGAGGTCGCTGGCGTAGTCCATCCGTCCGGACAGACCGGCCGGATCGCCCGACCCGTCGACGCGTTCGGTCAGCGACAGGGTCAGGTCGAACTGGGCGTCGCCCGGCGCCAGGGTTTCGGGGCACACCCTCAAGCCGGGCAGCTCAGCGCCGGCCACTTCCTCCTGGAAGGCCAGCAGCACCTGGAAGAGCGGATGGTGCGCGCCGGAGCGGTCCGGGTTGACCAGCTCGACGGTACGGCCGAAGGGCAGCTGGGCGTGGTCGAAGTCGTCGAGGTCGGCGCCGCGCACCCGGCGCAGCAGTTCCCCGAACGACGGGTTGCCCGAGGTGTCGGTGCGCAGCACCAGGGTGTTGACGAAGTACCCGACCAGCCGGAGCAGCCGCTCGTCGGTGCGGCCGGCCACCACGGTGCCGAGGGGGATGTCCGTGCCGGCGCCGAGTCGGGTCAGGATCGCGGCGAGGGCCGCCTGAACGACCATGAACACCGTCGCCTCGTGTGCGGTCGCGAGATCCGCGATCGCGCCGTGCAGTGCGGCGGGCAGCTCGACCGGTTCCGAGCCGGCGCGTCCGCTCGGGTGTGCTGGACGCGGACGGTCCCGTGGCAGGTCGATGGCCTCCGGCAACACCGCGAGCCGGGCCGCCCAGTAGGCCGACTGATCGCGTTCACGGTCGGTGCCCACGCCGATGAGCTCGTGCTGCCAGAGCGCGTAGTCCTGGTACTGCAGCGGCAGCGGATCCGGGTCGTCGCCGCGGTAGGCGGCCACGAAGTCTTCGACGATGAGGTTGAGCGACCATCCGTCGGCTGCGGTGTGGTGCATGACGAGCAGCAGGACGTGATCCTGTGGGCCGCACCGGAAAAGGACCGCGTGGATGGGCAGCCCGATCGCCAGATGAAAGGGCCGGCGGATGGCTGCGGCGATCGCCGTGTCCAGTCCGGCGCTTCGGCCCTCCAGGTCGACGACCTCCACCTCGAACCCGGTCTCGTGGGCGGGGCGAACGTCCTGGCTGGGCAGCCCGTCCACGCTCCGCAGCAGGGTGCGCAACGGCGCATGCCGTTCGATCAGGGTGTGGACGGCCGCAGAAAGAGCCACGATGTCGAGGTCACCGGCGAACCGTACGGCGAGTGGAAGGTGGTACGCCGACGAGCCGGGGGCGAGCTGGCTCAGGAACCACAGGCCCTCCTGGACCGGGGCGGTCGGCACGAGACCCGACCGATCGCCGACGCGACCAAGCTCCGGCTCCGCGACGGCCGGCGCCGCGTCGGCGTTGCTCAGGAGACGTTCGAGACCGGCCACGCTGGGGGCCTCGAAGAGAGCGCGCATGCGCAGATCGACGCCGAACTCGGCGCGGATCCGGCCGAGTAGTCGGACCGCGAGCAGAGAGTGTCCGCCGAGCGCGAAGAAACTCTCGTCGAGGCCGATCCCGGGCAGGCCGAGCAGATCCTGGAACAGCGCGTGCAGCCGGTGCTGGACCGGAGTCTGCGGCGGTCCGCCGGCGCGGGTGGCCCGCCGGGGCTCGGGCAGCGCGTGGTGATCGACCTTGCCGTTCGCGTTCAGTGGCAGCGTGTCCAGCACCAGCACGGCCGACGGGATCATGTAGTCGGGCAGGCGGTCCGCGAGGTGGCCGAGCAGCCGGCCGGTCAGGGCGCCGTCCGCTGGAGGCGAGGAGAGGACAACGTACGCGGCCAGCATCGGCCCGGCGGCGGTAGGGCGGGCGGTGACGACGGCCCGGGCCACCTCGGGATGCGTCTCTAGCTGCGCCTGCACCTCGCCGAGCTCGACCCGGTGACCGCGGATCTTGATCTGGTCGTCCACCCGGCCCAGGCAGTCCAGCGCACCGTCGGGACGCCACCTCGCGAGGTCACCGGTGCGGTACAGCCTTTCGCCGGGCGCGCCGAACGGATCGGTGACGAATCGGGCGGCGGTCAGCCCGGGCTGCGCGAGGTAGCCCCGGGCCAGCCCGGTCCCGCCGATGTAGAGCTCCCCCTCCTGACCGACAGCGACCGGCCGGAGATAGGCATCCAACACGTGCACGGTGGTGTTCAGGATCGGGTACCCGATGTGCGGAAGCTCGGCGGATCCGTCGACAGTCGCAGCGGTGGACCACACCGTGGTCTCGGTCGGCCCGAAAAGATTCGTGACCTCGGTGGCGGACCCGACGAGGCGGTTCGCCAGCGCGGCCGGCAACGCTTCGCCGCCGACCAGGACGCGGAGGCCTTGCAGGCTTTCGGGCTGCGCGGCCGCCAGTCCCTGCCACAGTGACGGGGTCGCCTGCATGATGGTGATTCCATGCTGGGCGATGAGCTCGGCCAGCGTGGCCGGATCGGCGACTGCGTCATGCGGCGCGATGACGACGCAGGCGCCACAACCGAGCGGGAGGAAGATCTCGAGGCCGGCAATGTCGAAGGCCACGGTGGTCACCGCAAGAAGCCGGTCTGCGGCGGTCAGCCGAAATCGTTCGCCCATCGCGTCGAGGAAGTTGACGAAGGCTCGCTGCGGGACGACGACCCCCTTGGGTCGGCCCGTCGAGCCCGACGTGTAGATGGCGTAGGCCGGATGTTCGCCGAGCAGGGGTGCGGCCCGGTCAGCGTCGGTCACGTCGACGGCATCGCCGGACGCGCCGGGTGGCGTCTCGTCGAGCAGGATCTTGTGCCCGGTGAACTCCTTGTCAAGCGCGGACTCGAGCGAGGCTGTGCTGATGACGACGGTGGGCCGAACCTGGGCGGCCATGTAGGCGATCCGGGCAGGCGGGCTCGCGGGGTCGAACGGGAGGTAGGCTCCGCCGGCTTTCAGGACCGCGAGCAGCGCGACAGCCAGCCGGGTGTCGCGGGGCAGCATCAGAGCGACGTACCTCTCGGGTCCGACGCCCCGGGTAATCAGGGCCCGGGCGAGCCGGTTGGCACGGGCGTTGAGCTCTCCGTAGCGGAGTTCGCCGTCGGTCCCGATGACGGCGACCGCCTCCGGGAAGCGAGCTGCGGCCTCTTCGAACGCCGCGATCACCGAACGGCCCGAAGCCGTGCCTGCGGATTGTGAAGCTGTCACGCTGCCGTCCACCACATCGTCTCTCGTTGGCACTGATCGGTATCTCGTTTCCGGGGGTGACCCGCGGCCCCGAGCCCGCGGGTCACCGGCACTGCCGTGGTCTCAGCCGCCCATGGCGGCGATGAGGCTGGCCGGGCGCATATCGGTCCAGTGCTGGTCGACGTATTCCACGGCGGCCGCACGGATGCCGCGGAAGGCGATCCGCCATCCGGTCGGCACGTCGGCGAACACCGGCCAGAGCGAGTGCTGGCCCTCATCGTTGACCAGCACCAGGTATTCGGCTTCCTCGTCCTCGAAGGGGTTCGTCATCGTTTCTCTCCTCGGTGCTCGGTGCGCCGGCGGCGGCACACAGGGAAGTGATCTTTGAAGTGAGGTCCAGTCACGGTGCCGCCTCGCCCGGCCATCGGGCCGTCCGCAGCGTCCGGCTGAAGAGGGCGGCGGCGACGGTCACGGCGAGCGCCGCCGCGAGAGCGAGCAGGGCGGTGCTGGCGGGGAGCGTGGACAGCAGCACGCCGCTGAGTCCGACACCGATCGGTGCCCCGAGGGTGAACAGCGTCATCACCCCGGCCACGACCCGACCACGGACCTCCGGTTGGACCTGACGGAAGATCAGGACGTCGACGAGCACGCGCAGCGATGGCACGCCGAGCATCGCGCAGAACATCATGGCGGCGGCCCAGACCGGACCCCACGGCAGTGCCAGCAGAGCAAACACAGCGGCTTCGACGGCGCCGAGCAGGATGAGGATGAGCCCGGGGCGTAGCCGGTGCAGGGGTTTGATGAGGGCTGCTCCGGCGACACCGCCGAGGGCCAGCGCGGAGGTGACGACGCCGATCAGCCACGGTGGCGTGTCCCGCTGCCGGAGTACCACCACGACGATCAGGACGAGGGGCGCACCCGCGGTGTTGATGGCGGCGACCAGCAGGACGGCACCGCGCAGGGTGACGTCGCTCCACACGGCGACGAGTCCTGACGCCATCCGTGCGAAGTAGCCCACGGTCGGCGGCTTCTCCGCCGATGTGGCCTCCTGAGGTGCCGGCCGGGCCGGGATCCGGATGAACATCGCGGTCAGGGTGGAGATCAGGAACGAGCCGGCGACGGTCAGGAATGGCAGCACCCGGGACAGGCTGAACAGCAGCGATCCCAGCGGCGGCCCGGCCAGCATCGCCGCCGAGGTGCGGACCTCGTCGCGGGCCAGCGCCGAGGTCAGGTGCTCGCCGGGGACAACGGCCCGCAGGATGATCATGCGGGCGCCGCTGCTCACCGGCAGCACCGCGCCGAGAACGGCCGCGGCGATCATCAGATACCAGAGGTCAACATGGTCGAAAGCGATCGCCGCCGCAATGCCACCCATGACGCCCAGCCGCAGCACCTCCGCGATGATGAGGATGCGGCGCGGATCGTGCCGGTCGAGTAGGTCACCGGCCGGCAGCCCGGTCAGGAGCGCCGCGATGAGCTGCACCGAGCCGAACACACCAGCCCACGCGGGCGATCCGGTGATCGCCAGGATGGTCAACGGATAGGCGATATCCGCGGCTTCCAAGCCCAGCAGGCTGACCGCCGATCCACCCCAGAGCAGCTGAAAGTTGCGGTTGCTGCGCAGTCCTCGGCTTTGCGGCAGCGTCGCGGGTGGGTCGACTACGGGGACCGTCGGAGCCGCACGGCTCGGCTCGGGGTTACTCATGGTTGCTTTTCCTCCTGGCGATGGCCGATTCCGGCGGCGGGTCTGAGGCGACGACGCCGAACCGTCGTGCGGCGCGGTCGAACCGCTGACGGAAGTGGGGGTCTATCCCGGTCGAGGTGGCGTAGCGCGCGCCGTATCGCCGGCTGTAGGCGTGGAACATGCGCCGATCGGAGTCGAGGAAGAGGATGTCGTGAAAGGCCATGTTGCGCAGAGCCAGCATCGGAACGGGGGCCTGCGCCACCGGGAAGGCCGAATTTCGTGCGGCGGTCTCGAGGCAGTCGGGGTGGAACTGCGCCAGCATGAGCGACCGATCGGCGAGAAGCGGCTTGACCCGCGAGTGAAGCTCGTCGAGCAAGTGCCAGCGCTCGGCGGGCAGCCGGGGCAGAACCATGACGAGTGCGTGCAGAACCTCGTTGGAATGCGCCCATTGCTGGTCACGGAAGACTCCCTGCATCTCCTCAACGACCGCATCGAGAGCTTCCGCGGACGTGTCGGCACCGATCGGCCGGCTCTGCACGATGAGCGTGCCGCCCCGGATCGCCGGCTCGACGAATGGACAGACGGGCCCGTTGCGACCGATCAGGTCGTGCGGGCCAGTCAAGAATGTGGTGCACCATTCCACAGCGCGGGCGACCATCTCGTCGTCCCTGGCCGGGACTGTCGTCGACACCTCGGCCGTCACCGGATCTGCGCTTCGATCGCGACCGTGCCGTCGGACACCGCGGTCATGCCGACCTCCGCCAGGTCCGCGCGTTCCAGGAGCGCGCGGAACTGATCGGCCGTACGTTCCCGGCCACCCACGACGGCCATCATGTAAAGGTCCATGAGCGCTGCGGCCTGGTCGGAGGCCGCGCCTGCCCCTGCCGCCAGCAGCGTTTCGACGATGACGATGCGACCGTCGGGACCAAGGCTCTCCCGGCATCGGCGGAGGATTCGCAGGGCCGCCTCGTCGTCCCAATCGTGCAGGATGTGCCGCAGCACGTGAATGTCGGCGGAGGGTGGGATCTCCTCGAAGAAATCACCGACAACGACCGAGCACCGCCGAGCAAGACCGGCGGCCGCAACCCGACCCACGGCCTTGGTGGCGGCGGATTCCTGATCGAGCAGCAGCCCCCGGGCGTCGGGGAAGGCGGTCAGGACCGCCGTCAACAGCGTTCCGTCGCCGCCCCCGATGTCGAGGATAAGTTGGTCTCCGACCGGCTTGACCACGTCGACGATCGCGTCGATCTCCAGATCCATCCCTCGAGCCTGCGAGGCGAAGAAGGTCGACTGCAGTTGTGGCTGACCGGCCATGTAGCTGAAGAAGTCGGTGCCGAAGACGGTCTCGAAGGCGCTGCCGCCACCTTGGACCGTGACGTCCAGCGCATTCCAGCTGTCGCCGATCTCGGCGCCGACGATCAAGGCCGTCGGCAGCGCGGATCCGGGCGCAGACGAGAGCAGCGTGCGGCCCAGCGGGGCCAGCGCGTAGCTGCCGTCCGCCTGCGACTCGAATACCTCGTAGGGAACCAGGTCCGCCAGGAGCCTGGCGATCAGGTCGGGCTGTGCGCCGGTGACTTCGGCGAGCCACGTCGCAGTTTTGGGGCCGGCCTCCATCAGGTCGGCGATGCCCAGCTTGGCCACCACGCAAAGGGCGCGGGACAGCAGATGGCCGTAGATCAGCGACCGCATCCGCGCCGAGTCGGCCAGCCGCGCCCGATCAGGGGTGGGCAGAACGTTCGGTGGGTTGCTTTGTGCCGCGTCGGCCATGGCCGCGGACATTCGGCCGGTGATCAGGTCGACCAGTGCCTGGGGCGCCCGGAGGAACTCCCAGTGGTCGCCCTTGAGTTGCTCGTGCGTGATGTCCGGGCCGCAGGCCCGCCAGTCACTCGGCCACACCTCGGCCGGTGGGACTACGTCATCGTCGGACCAGCTGACCACCAGGACAGGGGCGGGCAGGCTGGTGCCACCGCTCCAGCGGTAACTCCGCAGCACCCGCAGGTCCTCCATCAGTGTTTCGGCCGCCAAATCCCGAAGCTCTCTGGGCAGAGCCGCGCCAGTTCGGGCGGCGGTGATGGCATCGATCTCAGCGTGCAGATCCACCGTGTCCAGGTCAGCGAAGTTGAGGCGGCCGTACAGTCCGAGTTGCGGGGCGCCCCAGGATGAGGCGACCAGGAATGCCGGTGCCGGGGCGCCCAACGCAGCGAGATTGCGTGCGGTCTCGACCGCGTACGGGAAGGCCCCGCAGTGCCCGACGAAGGCATACTGCCGGTCCAGGTACGGCAACAGTTCCGCCGCGAGCTGGGCGGCGAAGTCGGCAAGTTCGGTCACCGGATCCTCGACGATCCGCGCTTCGCGGCCGGGAGGCTGGATCGGACAAAGCACGCCGTCGCCTAATTTTTCCGGCCACTGATGGTAGCTGGATGCCGCACCGGTTCCGATGTAGTGAAAGGCGAAGATCAGATAGTCTCCGGGACCCGGTGCCCCTCTTAGCAGCCAGGGGCTAGGAAGCGTCTCTCGGATCATGGTTTGGTCCAGAGCAGGATCCCGGCAAGGGTGAGCGCGGCCTGGTAATGCACGGCGAGTTTGTCGGTGCGCATGGCCAGGCCACGCCATTGTTTGAGCCGGTTGATGCAGCGTTCCGCGACGTTGCGCTGCCGGTAGCCCTGCTTGTCGAACGCGGGTGGGCGGCCACCACGGCTGCCGCGCCGCAGGCGGTGGGCCTTCTGATCGCACGGCTGCGGGATCGTGGCCCGAATCCCGCGCCGGCGCAGCCATGCGCGGATCGCCCGAGACGAGTACGCCTTATCCGCGAGTACCCGCTCCGGGCGTCGCCGAGGCCGGCCAGGTCCGCGGCGGGGCACCGCAATCGCGTCCATGACCGCGGTGAACTGGGGTGCGTCACCGACCTGCCCGGCGGTGACGAGCAGGCTCATCGGCCGGCAACGCGACTCCGCCGCGAGGTGAACCTTGGTGCTCAGGCCGCCACGGGACCGGCCGAGGCAATGGTCGGCCGGCTCGTACCGTCGTGGTCTTTTCCCGGTCGCAGCCCGGCAGCGTGCTGATGCGCCCGCACCACGGTCGAGTCCACCGCCACCGCCAGCCAGTCGAGCTCACCGGCCGCGTCGGCGTCGGCCTGCACCGCGGTCAACACCTTCTGCCAGGTGCCATCGAGGGTCCAGCGGCGAAACCTGGAGTATGCGCCCTTCCACGAACCCAGCTCATCGGGCAGATCACGCCAGGGCGAGCCGGTGCGGTACTTCCACGCGATCGCCTCGATCACCTCACGGTGATCGGACCACCGGCCGCCGCGCTGCGGCGACCGGTCCGGCAGATACGGCTCCACCCGAGCCCACATGTCATCAGAGATCCATCGACGAACCGGCACGTACGGTCAACGAACGATCCTGATCCGAGAGACGCACCCTAATGGCGTCGGCGGAGCCAGAGTTGTGGCGTGCTCCAATCATCGGCGCATCTCCCTAAACGGTTTCACGGCGCCGATGTCGCTGTTGGACCCGGGGCGCGATTAAGTGGATGGCAAGGAAATTCGGCGCGCCGTTGCGGGCCGAACTGGCTCTGACAAATTCGACGGTAGTTGGGGCGGCTACCGGATCACTACCTCGCCGATATCGCTCGGGATACGCGCGATCGCCTTGGCACGGGCGGGTAGAGCAACGGGGGCAGCCGGTTCAAGCGGTGCCCGTGCCGCGCTCGAGGACGCGTCACAACAGGAGGCTTCTGCCAGGACGGTGACGTCACTGGTTCGATCAGGTGGCTCGTCACCGGATGCGCGCACGACGACGGCACAGGTCACGCCGGCTGCCGCGAGCCAGAGCACGTGGTGAACCAGAATCGGCCGGTTGCCGACGCGCAGCTTTCTGTCGCGGACTTCTCCCTTCGTGCAAGCTGGCCGAGGGTGTGCCAGCTGGATGCGGGAAGAGTCCGTTCCCGCCGGACCTCCGGCGCGGGAACTCCCACCCGAGCGATGCGGGGCAACGACCCGCCATGGCTCCGACCGACTTGCCTCGCTCCGGTAGGCGCTTGGCTGCCCCGGCCGCTGAATCCGTCCGTCCGCAGCTGCGGGCCAGACGTGACAGCTGCATGTCGCACCAATTCCGGGGCGAGAATGCCGAGACGAAGTAATGCGCTTCGGTCATCGACGGGTCCCTCCTGGTCGGGCGCTGCGTCTCTCATCGGCGTCACATCGGTGGCCTTCGGTCTCGTTTCGGGCTTTCCTGAATGGAAGTTAATGACCGCCGCTACCCGGCGACTACCGTGCCGATATCGCCCAGTCCAGGTGGCCGGGCCGGGGCCGCCCGCGGATGGCTTCGGCCCCGTCTATGACCAGGCAAGAGGCCCACGGCTAGCATGGAGCCGGGTCGATGGTCTGTCGCGGGGGTAGTCATGTTCACGGGAATGCCGGCTATTCAGGCCTTGGGCCCGTTACGGCTCGAGGGGCGCTCCGGCCCGGTCCGGGTCGCCGGACGTCGCAAACTCACCATGCTCGCACTCCTGATCCTGGCGCCGAGCCGTCGCGTCACCGGTGAACAGCTCACCGAGGCGTTGTGGGAGCGACCGCCGGCCTCGGCCCGTCAGCAGATCCACAACACCGTCCGTCTTCTCCGGCAGGACTTGGCAGACATTCCGGACGTAGACCTGGTGTTCGACGGCATCGGCTATGCGATCGACGCACCAACAAAGGCCGTCGATTTGTGGCATTTCAACGCCACAGTGGAGGAGGCGGCCCGGCTGGCCGGCGAGGACCGGGACGCCGAGGCTGTCCAGGCGTACATCGAGGCAGTTGCGCTCTGGCGAGGCGATCCATTCGAGGGGATGAGCTCGGCCTCCATGATGCCAGGATTGGTGGATTTGCACCTTCGCCGGGTACGGGCCTGGGAGGAGCTCGCCAAGCTACGGCTGCGGTTGGGCACTGTCGACTCGGATCTGTGCAACCAACTCAGTGTCCTGGTTTCACAGAACCCCCTGCGCGAATCCACTTATCTGCTGCTGATGGAAGCGCTCGTGGCCAACGGACGCCAGGCGGACGCCTTGATGGCTTACGAGGAATGCCGCAGACACCTCGCAGACGAGCTGGGTGTCGACCCCGGTGACGACCTGCAGAGTCTGCACAGAGCAATCCTTCAAGGCCGGCCCGGTCCGGACGAAGGACCTTCCCTGTCGCCACAACCCGCAGTGACGTCGTCACCCGATTCGCTGCCGTCCTCGACCGGTGATTTCACCGGCCGGGAGGCACAGCTCGAGGACCTCAAACGGACTTGTACTGAATCGTCGCCCATGGCTGTGGCCATCTCGGCCTTGAGCGGAATGGGAGGGATCGGCAAAACGACGCTGGCGGTCCGCTTGGCTCATGATCTGAGTGCCGACTATCCGGATGGCCGATACTTCATCAACCTCAACGGCTTCACACCGGGCCTCGAGCCGATGACCCCCCAGCGGGCGCTGTTCAATCTGCTGTCCCAGGCCGGCGTAGCCATCGAATCGATTCCCCGCGATACCGATGTGGCCTCTGCTGTTTGGCGAGCCCAGCTCGCGGGCAAGCGCAGCCTGGTCCTCCTGGACAACGTCGCTTCCGCTGACCAGGTTCGTCCCCTGCTCCCCGGCTCGGCCGGAAACCTGGTGGTCATGACGAGCCGCTTGAGGCTCTCCACCATCGACGGCGCGCACACTCTCACCCTGGACGTCCTAGCCAGCGACGAGGCCGCGGCCCTCTTTGTGAAGATCGCTGGGCCGGAGCGCTGCCCAGACCCGAACGAGGTCCAGAACGTCGTGGACCTCTGCGGGCGTCTGCCGCTAGCAATCCGCATCGCGGCGGTGCGCTTCAAGGACCGGCGTGGCTGGACGCTCACCGAGCTGGGCCGCCGGTTGAGCGATCATCACTCCCGGAACCGTCTGCTCATTTCGGGCGACCGAAGCGTCTCCGCGGCGCTCGAGGTGTCGTATCCCCACCTGACGGAAACCCAGCAGCGGCTGTTCCGTCTCCTCAGCGTGCACTGTGCGGCCGAATTCGACCCTGCGTCGTGCGCCGCGCTCGTGGATGACGAGGTGAGTTCCGTCGAGGACGATCTCGCCGGACTCTTCGACGCGAGCGCCCTCACCCAGAACGAGGCGGGTCGCTACGAACTCCACGACCTGATGCGTGACGCGGCTCGCCGGTTCTCGGAGCGGTACGACACTGAGGACCAGCGCCGGGCGGCGGCGACCCGGCTGGTGGACCACTATCTCCGGCTTGCGGTGACGATGCTGGGCTCGATCGCCAAGGGGGAGTTCGCCTACCCCGGGATAGGTCTCGAGACGAGGCCGGCGGACGCTCCAGGCGGAGCCGACCTTGCCGGCGCCATCGAGGCGTATCCGGCTTTCACGGCAACGATCGCCGCCGCCGAGAAGTTGCAGCTGCACGACCGCCTGTGGCGCCTGGTCTGCGCCATCCAGCCCCTGCTCTCTGCTCGGAACTATGGCGGCGAAGCCGCGAACCTGTTCCGGCTCGCGATTCGATCGGCCCAGATCTGTGGCGACGAGATCGGCGAAGCCATTGCCAGTTCGGGTCTAGCCGTGGCCAGCCGCGAGCGGACCGATACGCGGGAGGCCATCCAGGCGTTCGGCCACGCCATCAGCCTGTCCGAACGGCTTGAGCGCAGCGACTGGCTCGCCTTCCAGCTCTCTGACTTGGGCATCATGCACCTCAACACCGGCGATCTCGACCTTGCCGCCGACGTCTTCAAGCGCGCGGTCGTCCATGCCGAGCGTGCACAGGACAAAGAATCCGGGCGCGGGACCCTGGTCAACCTGGCGGTCGTCGCCCGGCAGTTCGGAGAGCTCGAGCAATCCCTGGTACACCTGCGCCTGGCCGAACACATGACGGGCGGCGGCGAGCACGTTGAGTTGGTCATCGCCTTGCATCTCGGGTACACGCTGGCCTTGATGGGCAGCACCGTGGAGGCGCTGAACTACTTCGAGCAGAGCCGTCATCTCGCCGAAAGGCTGGACGTTCCGGTCTTTCAGGCGGCCGCGCTGTGCGGCGAATCGGGCACGGCCCGGCAGCGAGGCGACTATGTGCGCGCGATCCGAGCGGGACGCGCAGCGCTAGCGCTCACCAGGACCTACTCGTCAGTGGAGGTCGAATCCGAATCCCTCCTGGTCCTCGGAGAGGCGTTCCTCGCGGCAGCGGATCTCGATCGCGCCGTCACTCTGCTCAACGAGGCGAGTGAGGTCGCCAAGTCGGGAGGGTTCATCAACTTCGTTGGTCGCGCCCGCCTCGGTCTCGCACACGCCGCACTTCGCCGGGGCGCCGGCTACCAAGCGGCCCAAATCCTGAACGACATAGCGGTCGGCAGCGTTTCCGACGCCCTGATCCGCGACAGCATCGCGCGGCACCTGGCCAGTACGGACACGTGCTTCTACTGCACCTCTTCCGCCGACGATCAAGTGGTCATCCTCGGCAAACTGCCGGGGTGATCCAGGACAGCATCGGCGTCGGGATCCGGCAGCTCTCGAGCATGTGTCGGCGGGCGGCATCCACCACGGGCCACCAGGAGGCCTCCGACCATGATCGCCCCGAACGCGGGAAGACCCATGAGCAGGCCGATCGACGCGTGCAGCCCCAACCCCACCAGCAAGGCGACCGACCGCAGCGTCCGATTACCACACACCCCGGCCGCGATGATGAGTTCACCAACAACGACGGCGACCTCCAGGACGACCATGACGACGCGGTTCTCGATTACCGGCAGCATCGGCGTCAGAACGATCGGGGGCAGCCCGAAGGTGGGATCCAGGAACACCGACTGAAGCCACCCTCCTGTCCCCCAGCCGGGTGTGACAGTCTTGGATACGGCCGCAACCAGATAGACGATGGAGAGCTGAGCCCGGATCGTCAGAACCGCTGCCGCCGCGGAGCCGGCGGATGGGCTCCTCCGATCCCCGGAGTGCGGCCCCGCGATCCACGCCCAGGACCGGCCATCGGAGACACAGACCGGAATCACCAACGCCGTGATGATCGTGGCCACACGTTCGCCTCCGGTGTTGACCGTGAAAGCCATGGCCATGCTCAGGCTCACCAGAAAGTGGGGAATACAGGTCCATCGCGGCTTGAACCCCATCATGACCGCGGCCAGCACGATCAGCGACAGCGCTCGGGCGACGATCGTCCCGCCGGTGATGCGAGAATCGGAACACCAGATGGCCGACCAAGGAGATGCGCAGGGGCCGGCCGCCCGCTCCGCCGCGGTGAACGCCACGTCGTCGGTGATGAACAACAGGCTGCATATCTGGGCGGCCGCGATGACTGAACGACCGGCCTGAAGGTACCGATCGTTCGGCACCAGGCCCTCCACCCATGCGCGCAGGCGGGCCAGTGGTTCAGCTTTCACAGGTCACTTCGACCCGTGCGGCTTCCACGGCACCGGCGGGCACGAACGGGAGCTCCACCTCGGGCCGGAATTCACGGTCGGCCGACGGAGTCCGCAGCAGAATCATGTCGCCGCAGAGAGTTCGGCGGGTAGCGCTGTTTCGCACTGCGAACTTTTGCTGGGTGGAGGCGGTGCGAACACATTCCTGTCCCGGCGATCGGCACAAGCTCCACGCCTGCGCCGGAACCGCGGCGGCGAGGTAGCTCCGTTCGATGAGCTGCGACATCCACTTTTTTCGGAGCCCTCCCGCGTCGTCAGCGCTCTCGGCCCGAGCGACAAGGTCCACCGGAGCCGCACCGCCGGCGAACCGGTAGGGGTAAATGATCGGCGCGTCCCGATACCGGGAGAAGAACGACCACTCCTGGGGCCAGGCCGCCTGGACTCCGACCGCCCGTTCACGAAGTCGGCCGTGTGTCGAGCTGACGATCACCTGGCTGATCACCGACAGCGCCAGCGCGCCGCCCAGGATCCCGATCCACATCTGGAACGCGCCCCACGCCGACGACTCGGTACGGCTGCTCCCGGGAACGGCCGACCCTTCGCGTCCCATGCTCATTGAGCGAAAGTCGGTTTGTTGATGAGGCTCGGTCGGGGGGTCTCGTCAGCGAACGAATTCTCCGCGAAAACTCCGACGCCGATTGCGACGGCAATGGCGATGCAAAGGCCGACGATTAGCCTCTTCATTCTGGTTCCGCTTCCTCTCGGTGGTTCCGGACCCGCGCTTCGATCGGTCGAGTTCTTACAGTGTCCCGGCTCCCGCTACCACGCCTCTACCATGCGCGGTGGTGGTCAGGACTCCGCGGTCAGATGCCGGAGAAGGAACTCGGCTGCCAGGGTGAGGGCCTGTTCCTGGTTCTCGCGCCGGGTGAAGACGTGACCCTCGTCGGGGAACAGGTGATAGTCGACCTGGCCTCCGTTGGCACGGACGTGCTCGACGATCTGGTCACTCTCGGCCTGGGGAACCCGCGGGTCGTTGGCTCCCTGGATGACCAGCAGGGGCGCGGAGATGCGGTCGGCGTACGTCAAGGGTGAGCGCTGACGCAGGAGGTCGGCGTCGCGCTCCGGGTCGCCGATCAGGCGAGCGGTCACATGGTGCCAGCTCGCGGGCGTCGACCGCACCAGGGTGTGTAGGTTGGCCGGTCCGCAGATGTCGACGCCGGCCCGCCAGCCGATCTCGGGGAGTCGGCTCAGGCATGACAGCACGGCGAATCCGCCGTAGGACTGGCCGAAGACACCGATGCGGTCCGGGGCGACCCAGTCCAGGGTGCGCAGGTAGGCCGCCGCACTGGCGAAGTCGTCGAGGTCGGCACCGCCCCAGTCGCGGTTCAGGGCGTCCTCGTGCTGGCGGCCGTAGCCGACCGAACCTCGGAAGTTGGGGGCGAGGACACCCACTCCGTGGGCGGCGAGATACTGATAGAGCCCGTCCCAGCGGTATTCCGGGACTTCCGTGGAATTGGGCCCGCCGTGGATGGAGATGACCATGGCTGCTGGCCTGTCGACTGCGGGACGGTAGAGCAGGGCGGCAACCCCGGCTGCTGTGCCCGGTGACGGGTAGGTGACGACGCTGGGTTCGACGAAAGACGCCGGATCCGCCGCGGCCGGTGCCACCTGAGTGATCCAGTCGATGGCCCCCGACCTCAGATCGATCCGAGCGATGTTCGTCGGGCGGGTGCCGGTGTGCACCATCGCCAGCGCATGCGAGCCGGTGGGCGAGAGGCTGAGGTGGGTCAGAGAACACAGTGGGAGGTGCGGAACGTCCCAGGTCTCGCCGGTGGCCAGTGCACGGACCCGGATGACGTCCGCGGAATCGCGGAGGATGACCCATGCCGCTGTCGAGCCGTCCGGGGCCAGCGCCACCTGCTGGACATCCCAATCCGGCGTGTCCCACCAGGTCAGTTCGCCGCTGTCTGGGGCGATGAGGGCCAGCCCGGCGAACTCGCGGCCCACGTTGGTCGCCGCGAGGAAGCCGGACCCGTCCGGCAGCCACGGGCCGACGTCGTAGCTCGCGGTTTCCGCAGGATCGGTGAGCAGTTTCACTTCGCCCGTGGCCACGTCGATCACGTGCACTGCCTGGTCGCTGCGGGTCGATCGCCATTCGAGTACGGTGAGATACCTGCTGTCGGGCGACCAGTGACCGGCGTAGGGAAGACCGTCGCCGACGAGCACTCGCCGGATGGAGCCGTCCTGGGTGTCGAGGATCAGGATGTCTTGTTCGCTGGCTACACGGTCGTTGCCGGCCAGGGCGAACCACCGCCCGTCGGGGGAGAAACCCGGACCGTCGCCGGCCTCGAAGGTGGCGTCCGGGCTGGCGGTGAGCAGTTCCGGCTCCCGATCTCCGGCCACGGAGACTCGGTAGAGCTGCGTGTTTTCATCGCCTTCACGGTCGGCGAAGAAGTAGACCCAGTCGGCCCGGGGGTCGAAGGTCACGTCGTGGGCGGCGAGATCGGCGAACTTCGTGACACGGCACTCGGTGCCGTCGGTCAACGACCGGATCACCACATTGAATTGTCCGGACTGGTCGTCAATGTAGGCCAGCCGGCTTCCGTCCTGCGCCACCGCCAGCGTCGACGCCAACCGTTCGGTCGGCCGGTACATCGCGAAGTTCGACAACATAGCTCCTAAGCATCTCCGCGCCATTGGTTGCTGATCGGGCGTTAGCACTGCGCCGGGCGCACGACGATCAGACTAACGTCGATGGCTACCCCGGCGGATGCAAGGCTGTCCTGCGCAGGAAGCTCTGCCCTCGTATGTCAGAGTTGACTCCGCACGATGAGTCCCATCGCCGAGTAGACCAGCAGCCCCGGCCGGTCTCCCGTGTCGCTCGCAAGTCGATTGTCAGGTCTTCGTCGGTCTGCTCTGGGGGACAAGGCACGCAAACAACCGGGGGGGGACATGAACCGGGCCAACTCGGATATTTGCCGCACGCTGGGCGACGCCCCGTTGAGCCACCCCGAGTGAGCAGACCAGTGCGTGAACTTAAGGAGTTTCAAGCAGGAGCCGCGTTGACAGTTGTGAAGCGAGCCTTGCCTGTGGCCTTCCCGACTGACGCTTCTGTGGCGGAGAACGTCAGAGACGAGGATGCAGGATCAATCGCGAGTTGGACAGGTCAATGGTGACGCGGTATCGGTGCAGGTAGTCGGTGCCGACGAGGCCGTCGTGGATGATGTCTTGGAACTGGACGCGGGCCGCTGCCTGGGCAGTCTGTGGTGCGGCTTCGAGGTACACGTCGCCGTGGACGGTGGCCCAGTGGCGGGTCCATGGGTGGCCGGTTTCGTCTGTGCCGGTCTTGGTGGTGACGGTGGGGTCGTCAGGCTGGATCCCGCAGTCGGGCATGAGGCGGGTGTCGAGGATGAGGTTCGCTGATCCAGTGTCGATCTCCACGTGGATCTGGCGGCCGCTGGGCAGCACCATGGTTGCGAATGGGTCGACCGACGCCGCATCTCGGCGCAGGTCGAGGGGGATCGGGTAACCGTCGCCGGGGAAGCTGTCGGCGGGTTGCACGGTCAGCGTGGATGCGTCCGGGTCGATGGTGATGGTGTGGTGGAAGAAGTCGAGGCCCAGGATGCCAGCGAATCCATCTGGGCCGTCGACCTCCCCGAGGTCGGCGATACAGGCGAGGTGCCCATCGACGGTGTAACCGCCGATGGCGGCCAGGGGGAGCCGCACGAGCGGCGAGGAGATGGCTTGGCCGGACATCCGTCGTGCGGTGTATGTGTCACCGGTCGCCTGCACACCGACTTCGGCGGCCACCGCGGAGGAGACGACGGTGACACCGATGCCAGTGTCGACCAGAAAGCGGTACGGATTGCCGCCGAGGCGGATGGGGACCCGGATGAGGTGCTGGACGCGATCGAACTCGACCGATGTAATCACGTGAGGATTGTGCAGATCGGCCGAGATTGAGTCCACCCCTGCCTGCAAGTCAACCCTCCACAGGCCGAGGGAGTCCGACTCGAACGGTACACAGTGCGTGAATGGGGCGCAATTCAGAGGTCGGAGACGATCGTTTGCACCCACACCGGATCCAGCTCGTTGCCGGCCCTGGTGGGTCGATCAGAGCCATGCTGGTCAAGATGCTCGAACAAGACTGATCTAGTTCCAACGCGGTTCAGTTAGTCAAACGACTCGGTTGCACCTCTGGCCATCCGATGAATCGGGGTCGTTGAGCCGGTCGGCGGTGATGGTCGGGACGGTCCCGCGGTGGGGACTCCAGGCACGGATCTGATGGCAGAGGCGTTCGGCCGGCTGAACGCCGTTGGGACCATGGCCGGTGGCGCCAGTTCCCGACGTTTCCGTCGCATGGTCACTGCGGCACAACGTGCCCACGCGACTCGTGATCAGCTCGGGCCCGTCGGGCCCGCGCTGAGGGGTCCCGCGGTGGGGTGTCAGGTTGTGGGTCGGGTGGGGTTGGGTTTCCAGCCGTTGCCTTGGGTCCAGGCGTTGCTGCCGACGGCGGGGGCGGGGAAGGGCACGGTGTCGTGGCCGCGGCCGCCGAGGTCGGGTCGTTCGTGGCGTTCCTGTTCGTCGATCTTGATGAGGGTGGCGAGGAGTTCGACATGGCGGCGCTCGGCGTCGGCGAGGTACCCGACGAACGCGCTGACCGTATCGAGAAACGCCTTCTCCGGATTGCTGCAGGAGGAGAACAGGCCGTGGACGTTCTCGCGGTACGCCTGCATAGCCTCGATGAGGGTGCCGATGCGTTCGAAGCCAGCTACGGCGTAAGCGTTGCGGAGCCCTTCAAGCAAGGAGGCGGCCTTCTTGCCTTCCTCGGCGAGCCAGTCGGCCTGGGCCTGGATCTGCCCGAGGTAGGTACTGGCGTTCTCCGCGTACTGGGTGAACGCGGACGCGGCGGTGCCTTCCCAGTACAGGGCCAGGCCGTGGGTGTCGGCGTCCATGTTGGTGCGTAGCTCGCCGTAGGTGTTTCCGACGGAGTGGATGAGGTCGGCGCGGTTCCGGATCACTTTCGGGCTGGACCGCCACGCGTGGATGATCAGGTCGCTCAGGGGCAGACGTTCACTGGTACCGAGGTCGGTCAGGATTGCCTCCAGTTGCAGCAGTTCGCTGCGGTACTGCTGGACGAACTCGTCGAGCTGGTCGTGTTCGCCGTTGTCGTAGTAGGTGGTGCGGCCCCCGCTGAAGCCGAGATCGTTGCCGTCGCTGCTGCCGATGACGAGGGGTTCCTCGACGACGCGGGTGCTGGGCAGCACCTCGTGGCGGGTGGCGGTGAGCCGATCGTTGCCGGGCGGAATGACCAGCGCGGACCGGTCATCGGGGTCAGGGCGGTGATGCTGCGCGGTGGACACCACGCCGGCGCCGCCGAGGCGGGTGCCCACCGTGCTCGTGTACCCGTCCGCGACGGCCAGATACGGCTGCAGATCCCGGTTGACCACATCGAAGCTGGTCGCGACGGACAGGTCGGTGTGCTCGTAGTCCGTGGCGATCTGCAGCAGCCCGTCGGCCATGCGGTCCATCTCGTCCTTGGCGGTGAGGGACTCGTCGACGCGGCTGTCCAGCGCGATGCTCCAATCGCGGCGTAGCTGGTCCGAGACGGGCAGGGTGCCCCACACGCCGGACGGGATGGCGCCGATGTCGTCGAGGTAGCGGCGAATCGCGCTGTAGGTGACGGCGTCCTCATAGCGTTCCACGCCGTAGCTGACCAGCGCGCGGGACTCGGCGCGCAGGGTGCTGGTGTCGGTCATTTCTGCCCCGTGAATCTTGTCGTCTCGGTGGTGTCGTCGATGGGTGGCATCAGCTCGGCGCCCAAGGGTGTGCCGAAGTAGTTGATGCGGAGTTGCCGGTATTGGCGCCGGTGGTCGGCCACGGCAGCGATCAGGCCGGTGCGGATTTCCGCGGCGACCTCCTGGGCGGTGCACGTGCGCAGCATGCCGGGCCGGATCTGGACGTCGATGTCGCCGTCGGGGGCGCGAACGACTTTGATCCAGCCGTCGCGGGAGGTGCCGGTGGCGCGGATGGCGGCCACGGCGTCGAAGTAGCGGTCGAGGTTGCTCACACCCGGGTCCGTTCTACTCGGCGGGCAGGGTCAGGCACTGGTGCGCGACCGTGCGGGCGAGGTTCTGGCTGAACGTGACCGCGTCCTCGACGGTGCCGGGCCGGGTCGGTACTTCCACCACGATGCGGGTCCAGCGGGGGTGTTTCGCCGCGATCACGGCGGCACGGACGTTGTCGCCGATCTGCTCCGTGCACGCCCGCGACGTCACATAGTCGGCCTCGCCCGCGGGAGGCGCTGCAGCGCCGTTGCAGGGCGCGGCCTGGACCTCGCTGCGTAGCTGCTCGGGCCGGGTGTCGCCGGTGAGCAGGACAGTCGTGGTGCCGGAAAACCGCTGATCTGTCGAGGTGAACGCCAGCGTGCACCGGGTGGACGACTGGGTCAGATGTGTCGTGTCGGGCTCGCTGATCCCCCAGGTCCCCCCAGCCGCTGAGGGCAGCGCCTTGGCCAAGCTGTCACAGCTAGGCACATCTGGATGCTCGTCAAACGGCTTCCACCACAGCAGCACAACGACCAGCAGCACGACAGCCGCCGCGGCCCCACCGATCAGGACCCGCGGCCTGGGAATTACCAAGGCCGCCGCCGGTCCGAGGAATCCTTCTGACCGGCGCCATCGGCTGAGGCCAGCTTCTGCAATGTAGCCAACGCCACCCGGGCCGCTGCGCGGACCTGGCGTGCCAGGCTCTGCTCGGTGTGCCGATTCAACGCCTGAACGCCGACCTCTACCCGGCCGTCAGTACTCGCCATGATCTGTACCGACTTGTCCGGCGACGACACCACCGCGTCGGGCCGCCCCCCGTTGCCTTGCTGCACGCACCACACCTCTCAAGAGACGCGAGACATGCTAGCGAGTACAGCCGCCGCAGGCTGCCCCGTTGATCACAGCCCACCGTCGACAAGCCCGATGACGTTCAACCCCTCCCCCGCTTCGTATCGCCGGAACTTCCGCTTCGTCGCCCTTCGCAGCAGCGACCACGACACACCCGTCCGTCAAAGCGGATCGACCTACTTGCTTGGCATTCGGAGTGCCGAGCCACTGAATCTTCGGTTGTTGCGGTAACGGGCTTGAAGGGCCGCTCTCTCAGCGGACCCAGATGGCGACGTCCTAGTCCGGTGACTATAGTCGTGCGAGTGACGAACAATTTGCGCTTTATGGGTGCCCACGAGATCCGGATCCGACTCGGCGGGATCAGCAGACAGCGGGCATACCAGATCACCAGTCGCGCCGACTTTCCGGGGCCGGTCGCCGGCCTTGAGCAAGGTAAGGTGTGGCTGGTCGAGGACGTCGAGACGTGGATCAGTGTTCACCGGCCCCAGCAGGCCAAAAGTCCGCAGTAGCTTCCCACCTCGACGCCAGCCCTGACCGCCCCAATGCTGCCCACGGCGTGCACAGGCATGGCCCGTGCCTCGGTACGCCGCCATCCCGTACAGAAGATGAACTGACCGCCAGACCACTGAGGCAACTTCCCTGCCGCACCCGCCTGGAACGACGGCGCAGTCGTCGACCCGGACACGGTCGCCATGCTGAAGAACGCGATCACCGAAATCCTGGACCACTGGAACATCCGAGCCGGATTCCCTACTGGCTGACGATCTCAAGGACTCCCAGACAAGCGCTCCGTTGCCAAATCACTCCACACAGCTTGCCGTTGGCCTTCGACACGAGGTGAGCGTCGGGTTGGTCAACCCGCTGCGTTACCGCGCGTCCGTCAAAGCGAGCCGCGAGCCCGCCGCGCGAGGTTGCGTTACGTGGGTGGCGACGTTTCACTCGGCTGCACCTCTGGCCCATCCGATGAAGCGTTCATAAAGGCCGATCGGCTTGGGCCGCCCTCTTGTCGCGCTGTCGTCAATGGCGTCATACATCTGCATCGACAGGTACACGAGCAGGCTCACGCGGTCGTCGGCATACTCCACGAAGAGGTCATCTTGCGCGGGCCGGCACGGCCACGGCTGTTGGCAGAGTCCACAGTCCCAGGCTGGCCGGTGGGGTTGATGCCCGCCCTCTGGCCTTCGGATGGCGGTCACGAGTGCTTGCCGTCAGCTGGACCGCTCTGCGGCTGGCTCGACTTGTCCCACGGACATCGGGCCGGGTAGGCCGCGATCTGTTGCGATGTCCAGGCACCGAAGTTGCCTCCCGTCGCCGCATATCGTCTGCGGACGTCTTGCAGGAGCGCGTCCGGGCAGGGCCAGGGCAACCCGCAGGTGCAGCTGCGCGCTCGAATGAACCGCCAGCGTCGGCGTCGCTGATGCACGGATACCCCTAAGCAGGTCGGCGGGTACGGCGGCGTGCCCAGCGGCGTGATGAACCACTGCCCGGGCCGCCACACCAGGATGCACCTACGGGACAGGCGTATGCAAGGCTTGCAAATCACTGATGGGCATTCGCCTGACCGTGTGGATGCGTGATCACGAGGCCGGGCACACTGAGAGAACGGAGCGAGAGGATGGACGTGGCAGGACGCAAGGCACCGACCATTCGGCTACGCCGGCTCGCCGGCGAGCTGAGGCGGCTGCGCGTGGCTGCGGGACTCAAGCAGGAAGAGGTCGCCGAACGCACGGGTCTTGACGCATCGTCGATCTACCGCATCGAGCGGGCGCTCAACCGCCCGCAGCGGCGCACCGTGATGACGCTCCTCAACCTCTACGGCGTCAACGATCCAGACCGGCAGGCCACGTTGCTGAGCTGGCTCAAAGACTCCGGACAGCAGGGTTGGTTCCAGATCTACGAGCCGTACCTGCCCGAGCAGTACCAGACCTATATCGGCTTCGAGTACGAGGCAGAGAGCCTGCTCAACTTCGAGAACCAGTTCGTTCCGGGCCTGCTGCAAACTGAAGATTACGCCCGCGCCGTGATCCGCAATGTCGTCCCGAACATCGCGGCAGAGGACGTCGAACGCCGCGTTGAGGTGCGGCTGCAACGGCAGATTGTCTTTCAGCGACCGACCCCGATGCAGTTGTGGGCGATAGTTGACGAGGCTGCCGTTCGACGCGAAGTGGGCGGACGAGCGGTCATGCAGGCACAGCTCAAGCACCTTGTTCACGCCGCGTCGTCACCGCACATCAAGCTTCAAGTGGTGCCATTCGAGGCAGGCGCCCACCCGGGCATGCCAGGGTCCTGCATCATCATGAATTTCGCCGACCCGTTCGACGCCCCGCTGGTCTATCTCGACAGCCTCGCCGGCGATCTCTTCCTGGACACCACAAGCGACGTCGAACGCTTCTCCGAGATCTTCCAGCAGATCGCCACCCGGGCGATGAGCCCCACCCAAAGCAAGAAGTTGATTCAAGACGCGGTAAAGACCGCAGAGTGAGAGGAGTGCCGGTCATGGACCTCGCCGGCGCGAAGTGGTTCAAGAGCAGCCGCTCCAGCGGCAACGGGGCTTGCGTCGAAGTCGCCATCGTCGGCGACGGCGTCGCAGTCCGTGACACCAAAGACCGCGACAGCGGCACGCTCGCGTTCACGCACCAGGAGTGGCACGCCTTCGTCGATGGGGTGAAGCGCGGCGAGTTCGACCTCTGAGCGACCCATGAACCTAATCCGGCATGCGGCAGGTCTGCCCGCTCGGCACCGTTAGCTCGCCAGGGCGCCGAGCAACCATCCAGCCAGGAGCGCTGGCCCCAGCGAGAGTGTCTCTTGGGTCGCCCCGGAAGTCCTCGCGACCAGAGCAACGCCTCCCTGGATCAGGAAGCCTGTGACGATTGCGGTCATGACGGCGCCCATGCTCAGCCAACCAAGGTTCAATGCGATCACGCCGCTGAAGACGACGTCTCCCAGACCGAGTTGACCTGGCAGGGCCAGGGCGATCATCAGCAGAACGCTCGCGGTGATGAGACCGGCGGCAAGCGCCTGCAGAAGCGGAGCGGGGCTTGCGCCGAGCGCGACGGCAATGGTGAAGCAGACGACGCTGGCACCGGCCAGAATGCCGGTGATGGCGTGTGGAAGCCGGTGGCGGCGCAGGTCGATAATTGCGAGACCGACTCCGAGCACGGCGAAGATCCAGAATGCCGGCAGGACGGGCGAAGCTGTGAGGCTCCACGTGACGATTCCGGAGGTGGCGCCGGTCAGAAGCGAGATGCTCGCGCTGGTCGAGCGGCGCGCGGGCGCGCCGTGCCACCATCCTCGCGGTATCCGGAGGCCGCCGTGTGCTGGCGCTGAGTACGCGATCGCGGCGACCGGGATGCCGGCGAGAGCGCCTGCGAGGGCGAAGCCGCCTGCGGCGATGACGTTCATGGCCTCACGAAACCGTGGTACCGCTGCCAGGCCCGAGGGTGGAGAGGTCGTAGCCGTGTGGATAGGTCTTTCCGACGATTCCTTCCGCCAGCCAGCCGCGGCTGCGGGGTGGTGCGCCGTGCCGGAGCCATGTGGCTCGCCCGCCCAGTGCGGTGGCTAGGAGCAGCCTGGCCCATCCGGGTGGTGCGGCGATTCCGGTGGCCTCGCGTAGCGGCGGGTCTAAAAGGGCGCGGATGATGCCGCTGGTCAGGGGTGCCAGGGGTCGGGGCAGGGGACCGAGGAGGCCCTGGGTGGCGGCCATGAGCTGTGCGGCGGCCGGGGTGTACGCGAAGTGCTGTGCCTCGTAGCTGTCGTAGAAGGACTGGTAGGCGTCCCACGTCGGCGGGATGTCGGTGATGTTCATGCGCCGGCCAAGCGTGGTGTAGAAGGTCAGCATGGCGGTCCGTTCGTGGCAGCACAATGGCCGCCAGCCGTGCTGGTCGATCCATCGGGCAGGCTCGAACAGGAAAGTGCCCAGCACGTACCGGTAGTCGTCGTTGCTGATGGTGAACCGGCGGTGGATCTGGTTGAGCCGTCGGGTGGCGGTGCGCCCATCGGGGTGGTCAAGACCCTGCTTGACCAGGGTGTACATGAGGATGCCGGTGTCGTCGGCGCGCCGGTCGGTGCGGTCAATGATCTCACCAGTGCTCGCGAGGGTCTCGGCGATCGAGGGCACGGCGAAGGTGCGCCAGAACGCGAGCAGTAGCCCCATCCGGGAGTCGAAAGGAAAGTCGTACAGCGCGGTGGCCTGATAGATGGCCTGGTAGTCGGCGACCGGGTCACGGCGGCGAATGTCGGCGATGCGGTCGTAGCGTCCGCGACGGTGCAGCATGATCGTCATCCTTTGTCTGCGGCAGGCACGTTGGCCTCGGCCCGTGGGGCGGGAATCCGGTCGAGGGCGGCGGCGAGTTGTACCAGCCAGGCGATGTCGTCGCCGTGGTCGGGGGCCGTCGCCGCAGGCCCGGTGCCCAATGGCACCGGCCGGGCGAGTTCTTTGGTGCGGACACGGTCAGCGGCGGTGCGAATCCGCAGCGCCTCGCGCACGACGTCAACGGGCATGTGCTGTGCGGCGGCGAGCTCCTCAGCGTCGGGCACCGTGTCCGGCATGTGGGGTGCCAGGGCCAGCCGTCCGTCGCGGATCTCGACCAGGCGCCGGTACAGGCGAAAGTCGAGGTCGCCGAGCGTGCCCCAGCCGGGAGTGGGTTGTTCGAGCGCGATGCCGGGGATCGCGCGGTACATCACATCCCACAGTGGGCGCAGCTGGCGGTACTGGCGCCGCTTGCGCAGCCAGGCGGTGCCTGCGGTCAGCTTCGGCCCCCACGACGGCATGGTGAGCCCGACGGCGAGGGGCGGGGAGGCCAGGCACGCGAACAGCACCCCGAGCTTGCTCAGGTCGGGCAGGTACACCCCGGACCAGGCGAGCACGACGAAGACGGACTTGCAGAGGGCGTAGCCGAGGGCGACGCAGGACCCCACTGAGACGATCCGCAGCCCACGCCGCAGCCAGGGATGACTACCGGTAGTGGCGACGTGGCGGGCGAACTGATGTCCCCGGACCGCGGTGGCGACCAGGCCGGTGGTGTACATGCTTACGTAGACCAGCAGGAACGCGCCCCCGGCGGCGGTGGGGCCGAAGGTTTCGTCGAAGTTGAGCGGGTGTTCGGTGGCCGTGTCGATGTGGAAGAACAGGACGATCATGGCGCCCAGGGCGGTGCCGTACCACGCGAGCAGGGCGGTGCCGGCGCGGCGGGCCTCGCGCGGGGGTTTGTGCCAGAGCAGCAGCATGATCGACACCACGATGCCGTAGCCCGCGATGCATCCGTACACGACCAGCGTGGCCAGGTCCGGTATGCCAGAGGCCCGTCCGATGTGCGGGTAGATGACCGGCGCGGCGACCGTGAACCCGGTGGCGGGCAGGACGATGGAGACAGCGAGCACCCACAGCGCCGCGTTGCTCGGCTCGCGGAACAACGCGAACACCTTGTAGCCCGCGGCAGTCCACGCCGCGATGGCGCAGAACAGGAAGACAGCGGAGGTCGCGTCCATCGGGCGTTAACCGTGTTCCAGGGATCGGCCGAGTTGCTCGACGACCGGGTCGGCGGCGTGGTCGGGGGCGGGGGCGGCCCACGGGTGGGCGCGCTGGCCGAGCAGGGAGGCAAGGATTTCGGCCTCCTGTTCCTCGATGGTGCTGTAGGTGGTGCGGCCCAGCATCGCGCGGATCACGGCGGGGTCCAGGTGGCGGAACAGCTGGACGTCGGCGTCGGGGTCGAGGGCCTGTAGCTGGTGGCCGAGCAGCAGGTGGGCCAGCTCGTGCAGGACGATGTGGTCGCGCTGCGGCCCGGTGGCCGACTCGGTGACCACGAGGTAGTCCGCCGAGCCGGCGGCCACGCACAGCCCGGACGGTGCACCGGCCGGCAGGGCGAAGGGCAGCAGGACGATCGGGCGACCCCGCCGGGTGCCGAGGTCGGCGAGCAGGGCCTCGATGTCGAACGGGTCGGGCACGTCGATGCTGCGAGCCAATTGCTCGCAGCGTCGTCGTACCTGCCGCAGGGACACGCGTGCCTCACCTTCATGATCGCGAGCCGGTCCATGATTGGACCTGCATTCAAGCCTGTCTGGTGTCGTCTTCGCGACGTTGTTCCAAATCGGCGATCACGCGGAGAAGCTCGGTGATGGCGCCGATCTGCTCCTGGGCTTGGGGGACGACGGACTGACGCAGGGCCACCGTGCGGGCCCGGACCTGCTGCAGCGCGGCCGCCAACATCAGCTCCTTGTCCACCTCCGTGGCCATCGACTCGGAGGTGAAGTACTCGACCGGGACACCGAAGAACCGGGCCAGGCCCTTCATATGGCTCAGCGTCGGATCGGTGCTGCGGCCCGAGCGCAAGTGGCCGATGTAGGCGTGGGAGATGGGGTCACCGGCGGCGGTGACCGCGTCGGCGACCTCCCGCAGGGAGTACAGGGTCCCGTCGGGTTTGCGCACCTTGTCGAACAGGGCGTTCAGCCGGTCTGCAATCGACGAGCCGGGTTGCGGTGGAGAACTCTCGTCCATGAGGGCTCCATAGGGGACTGGGCGGGGGGACTGTCGAAGCAAATATACAGCTTCGACTCTCAATGTCTATGCGGGTTGACACCATCACCGACCGTGTGCCTATGATCGACGCACTTCGAGATCGTGGGCACTGTCCGGATTGGTCTCACGTGCTGGTTCGCGCCATGCACGACCGGGGCTAGTGGTGCCCTTCCGTCCACAGTGATGCCCTGCCCTGGATCCGACAGGCGTGGGTCGACGGCTCGGACGGCGGGGGCTGGCAGCCACCCCGCGGTCCGGCGGCCGCGCGAACGGGAACCTAGCCCACCCGGCCGCGACCGGCACGACGTGGTGCCCTCGTGACGTCGTGACGGGCACTCACCAAGTAGCCGGCCCTGAACCCATTCCACACTGGCCGACCGTCGCAGCGCGCCACGGCACGGCACGACGCCTCATACCGTCCGGCCCCACGGGCGCACACCACGGCCCGTGAGGTGCAGCATCCGTGCTAGGAGGTGAGTAGGGAGCTGAGCGTTGGCAAGTCCTTAAGGACTATGGCACTGGAGTTGCCAGTCATGGTCGGCGCCCACTAATTCGGAGCCCCAAGACACGTCGAACGCAGAACCCCGCCCAGCAATCGCCGAGTGAACGTCGAGCAGCGGAACGCCATCGGGGAGGGCACATGCGCAAGAGGATTCACGACATCATCGAGACGCTACGCCTTCGGATCGCACGGGTGCGCAGGCACCGCGACTCACGCGATGCCATCACTTGGCGCGGCAGCGGACACCGGCGTTCGCGGGATGTCGCCGCTCAGATACTGCGGGACGAGGACCGCCGGTTGCAGGGAATCCCCAATCCGCACCCTGCCGACATCACGCCCGAATTCCTACGATCCCTGTACTGAGGGGCTGTCCACGAGTTGGGGAGGTAATCCCGATGTTCGCCCGTCCGGTTCTGGTTGGTCTCGTCGCGGTCTCGGTCCTGCTGAGCGCGGGGTGTGGCTCGGGCAAGTCCAAAAACACGCCGACCAACCCGCCACCGGCACCGTCGTCTGCTGCGCCGAACCGGGGACCGAGCACGGCCGCTGAGCAGGACGCGTTGACTGCGTACCGCGGCATGTGGAGCGCGTTTGTGGAGGCGGCAAAGACGTCTGACCCGGAAGCGCCGGATGTCCGCAAGTACGCCTCGGAGCAGGCATTGAAGCTGATCTCCAGCTCGCTGTACTCGGACCGAAGCAACAGGCAGGTCACTCAGGGCGAGTTGCACATCGACCCGAAGGTGACCGCGTTGAAGCCCGTCGGCACGCCTACCGAAGCGACGATCGTCGACTGCGTCAACGACGAGAACTGGCTGAAGTACCAGGCATCCGGCGGACTTGTGAACGACGTTCCGGGCGGCAAGCACCACACGACCGCCACAGTGAAGCGCACCCATGATGGCTGGAAGGTTTCTTCATTCATCTTGAGGGAGAAGGGGACATGCTGAGGAACGCTCGGGGGATCGTCCTGGCCATGATCCTTACCGTGACGGCGCTGCTTTGTGCGCCGGTCGCAGCGTCAGCGGATTCGGGTACCGGCATTGTGCAGTGCAGGGCCGGCGACTCCCGGCCTGAGTGCAGTGTCGGTGTTGCCGGTCCTGGAGAACCCGGCGGCGGCAACAACGGCAAGGGCGGTCCGGAGGGCCGAGGCGGTGCCGGCAGGTGCCGCGATCCCCAGGGCAGGGAGATTTCGTGCCAGCGGGATGGAGGTTGGGCTGGTGCGGACGGCTGCTACTACGAGCCTGCTGACCTGTCACCAGTCATGATCGAGAACCTCGGCGGTCAGCCCGCTGGGGAGGGCGGCTGGTACCAGAAGGTCTGTTACGGCCCGGACGGTCAGGCGACAACGGGCTTCGGTGGGCCGGTGTGGATCGCGGGCGCGCCTCATGCGGTGTCGCCGGAGATCCTGGCGCGGCAGGCGCGAGCCAAACTGCGGTTGCCCGAGGTGACGATTCGGATGAACCCGCCGGGTGACCAGCTCGTGAACCTGCCGGTCTGGCTCGCACTCGACAAGGCGTCGTGGAAGACGCAGTCGGCCACGGCCTCAGTGCCCGGGGTGAGCGTGACCGCGACCGCACGGCCCGTGTCGGTGGTCTGGTCGATGGGCGACGGCTCCACCCGCACCTGTGACGGGCCGGGCACGGCGTGGAGGCCCGGTACCGATCCGAAGGCGGCGTCTCCGGACTGCGGCTACGTCTACCGGCGCTCGTCGGCGGGCGCTGCGGGCGGCTCCTACACGGTCGCCGTGACGGTGACGTGGGAGGTGACCTGGGCCGGGGCGGGCCAGACCGGCACGGTGCCGGGCCTGACGACGGCCGGTCAGGTGCAGACCCGTGTACAGGAGTCCCAGGCGGTCATCAGCCGCTAGCACCAAGGCAAATCCGTAAGTAGAAGCGCCAAGTCGGGGAGGACGTTGGTCATGGCGCTAGGTTCCGTGCGCCCAAAATCAGGGCTGGAAGATCACCCCACGGTTCCCGCATCACGTGCGGGTCGGGGACCGTGGCGGGCGGCCCGCCGCCGCCGCAAGCTGCCGTTCGTCGCGCTGGGCGGCCTGCTGGTCATCGTTTGTGTGCTGGGCTACGCCTGGGGCGCCCTGCGCCTCGGTGACCGCGTGCAAGTCCTCGCGGTAGCCCGGCCCGTCACCGCAGGGCAGGTGCTCACGGCCGTCGACCTTCGGCAGGTCTCGGCAGCGCAGGACCCGGGGGTGCAGCTGATCCCCGCCGGGCAGGCGCAGCAAGTGATCGGCCGGACCGCCGTCGTACCGCTACTGCCCGGGACGCTGCTAACGCCGTCGCTGGTGGGTGACGCGGCGTTCCCGCCCGCCGGGAAGGTCACCGCGTCCCTCGCTCTCAGGCCGGGCCAGTACCCGCAGGGCCTCGCCACCGGCGCCCGGGTCGCGGTGTACGTCTCTGCTGCCGGGACGGGCGAGGACGGGCAGATCGCCCCGGCGAACGCCTCCAGGCCGGGATTAGCGCCGGTGCGGATGCAGGCGGTGGTGCTCGGAGTGGACCTCGCCGGTGACGGTCAGGGCGCCACCGTGATCACGCTGCTGCTCGACGCCTCCGACGGTGCGCGCCTCGCCGCCGCGCCGGCGGGCCGAGTCGTGCTGATGCAAACCGCGCCCGGAGGGGACTGACGTGCCCCTGATCGCCGTGGCCTACGTGAAAGGCCGTCCCGGTGCGACGACCACCGCGCTCGGGCTGGCCGCCCTCGCCCCCGCACACGCGCGACCGGTGGTGGTGGAGGCGGACCCGTCCGGTGGAGACCTGATTCGCCGCCTCGGCCTGGCAGCGACGCCGAGCGTGGTGGACCTGGCCGCCGCCGCCCGGGGCACTACCCCGGCCGAGGACGCGCTCGCCGCCGGGACACAGGAGGCTGTCATCGGCCAGGTGGGGGTACCGGTGGTGGTGGCCCCGGCGGGCGGGGCGCAGACCCGCGCCGCGCTGCCAGAGCTGACCGGCGCGGGACGGGCGGTACTGACCACCCGCGAGCGCCTCCTCGTCGCTGACTGCGGGCGGTTGGCCCCCGGGCCTGCGGCGTGGCCGCTGCTGCGTCTGGCCGACGTGGTCCTGGTGATGGCCCGCGCCCGCACCGATGACCTTGCCCATCTCCGCGAAGCGCTGGCCGACCTCGTGGACGTAGGCGCGGGCCGTCTGGTGGTGCTGCTCGCCGCCGGCGGCCTGTACCCGGCCGCCGAGGTCGCCGACGTGCTCACCCGGCACGTCGTGAAGGAACTCGCCCGCGACCCGAATGCTATCGACGTGCTCGGTCCGCTACCGACCGACCGCAAGGCCGCCGCGGTGCTCGGCGGGGACCTGCTTGCCGCGCGCAGGTGGCGGCGGCTGCCGCTGATGCGCGCCTACACGGGTCTACTCGACACCCTCGCGCCGCACCTGCCCATCACCGCATCGACCCCGACGGACTTTCGTGAGGAGACGCCCCGATGAGTAACCCCTTCGCGCCCCGGCCGCTGAGCCGCCACCGCGACGGGTTCCCGCCCGAGCCGACCGCCGTCGCCACGGAGATCCCGGCGGTACGGCGTATCCGCCGGGACGTAGCCGAGCGGTTGACCCGGGCCACCCGGGCGCACGAGAGCGCTTCGGGCCGGGTGATGACGGCCGCTGAGCAGCAGGCGGCCACCCGTGATCTGATCACCGCCGCGCTGGACGCGTACGCGGCCGAGGAGATGAACGCCGGGCGTCCGCCGCTGCGCCCGGACGCGGAGTCGCGGGTAGGCCGGGCGGTCGCCGACATGCTCCTGGGTGCTGGTGGCTTGCAGCCGCTGCTCAACGACGAGCGGGTGGAGGACGTCCACGCCAACGGCTGCGATCAGGTCTTCGTGCGCTACACCGACGGCACCCGCCGCCAGGTCGCCCCGATCGCCGACTCGGATGCCGAGATGGTCGAGCTGATCCGCCGTCTCGCTGCCGACGCCGGCCGCGCCGAGACCGGGGGTGAGGGCGCGGAGGAGCGCCGCTGGGACCGGGCTGCGCCGATCCTGAGGTTGCAGCTTCCCGACGGTTCCCGCCTGCACGCGATCATGTCTGTCACCCGGCGGCCGGCGCTGAGCATCCGCCGGCACGGCTACATCAAGGTCACCCTCGCGGACCTTGAGCAGATCGGCACCCTCAACCCGCTGCTGCGGGAGCTGTTCGCCGCCGCCGTACGCGCGAGGTTGAACACCCTCGTCGCGGGACGCACCGGAGCGGGCAAGACGACCCTCCTTCGGGCCCTCGGGTCGGTCATCGACCCGGACGAGCGGATCGTGACCATCGAGGACACCTACGAGCTGGCCTTGGATGCGGACAAGGCGCTGCACCCTGACGTGGTGGCGTTGCAGTCGCGGGAAGCCAACGTCGAGGGCGAAGGTGCCATCGACATGTCGGAGCTGTTCCGCTCCGGGCTGCGGATGTCGCCGGACCGGGTGATCGTCGGTGAGATCCGGGGCCACGAGGTCATCCCGATGCTCAACGCGATGAGCCAGGGCAACGACGGCTCGCTGGGCACCGTCCACGCGTCCTCGAGCGCCGGGGTGTTCAAGAAGCTCGCCCTGTACGCGGCGCAGTCCCCAGAACGCCTCGAACCAGCGACCACGAACCTCCTCGTCGCCGAGGCGGTGCACCTGGTCGTTCACCTCGGCTTCGGCGACAACGGCCGCCGCGTGGTGACCTCCGTCAGGGAGGTCGTCGACGCCGACGGACTGTCCGTGGCGTCGAACGAGATCCTGCGGCCCGGCCGCGACGGGCGTGCCGTTCCGGGGGCACCACTGTCCACCGCTCTGCTGTCGCTGCTCAGCGGGGCAGGGTTCGACCCCCGCCTGGTGGAAGAGGCCCGGACCGCCCCGGGTGGGGGGTGGACGTCGTGACGTTGACGGTGCCCCTGGCCGCGCTGCTGGGGCTGGGAACCGCGTTCGGTGCCGTGCTGGTGGCCGTCGGGCTGTCCGGCCAGGACAACGGGCCCGCGGGCCTCGAGGCCACCTCGTGGCTGTCGAGGTCCACCTCAGCCCGTGGGCCGGTCGACCGGCCCCGGGTCGTCCAGTGCCTGGCCGCCGGGCTGGTGGTGGCCGTGCTGACCCGGTGGCCCGTCGCGGCGGCGCTAGCCGCCGTGGGGGCGTGGGTGCTGCCGGACATTATCGGCCCGGACCGGGACCACGCACGCCGTGTCGCCAAGATCGAAGCGATTGCCACGTGGACCGAGGCGCTGCGCGACAACCTGTCCGGCGCAGCCGGGTTGGAACAGGCCATCACCGCCAGCGCCATCGAGTCCCCGGAGCCGATCCGCGACGAGGTGACCCGCCTCGCCACCCGGTTGCAGCGCAGTTGGCGGCTGCCGGCGGCGTTGCGGGCGTTCGCCGCCGAGCTGGCCGACCCCACCGCCGACCTCGTGGTGGCCGGGCTGCTCATGGCCGCCCGGGGCAGCGCCGGGCAGCTCGGCGAGGTGCTCGGTGAGCTGGCCGCCTCGGCCCGCGCCAAGGTCGCCAGCCGGCAACGGATCGCCGCCGGACGCAAGCGCAACCGGACCTCGGCCCGGGTGATCGTCGGGGCGACCCTCGCCATGGCCGGCGTGCTGACGCTGCTCAACCGGGGCTACCTCGCCCCGTTCGACTCCGCGTTCGGCCAGCTTGTCCTGATGGCGGCCGGGGGCTGCTTCGCCCTGGCCTTCTTCTGGCTTGGCCGGCTGATGCGCGACTGCGACGCCGCCCGAATCTTGGCCGGCGTCGCCTCGACCACGGACGCGGAGGCGGTGGTGCGGTCGTGACCGGGATGGTGTTGCTCGCCGGGCTCGGTACTGGGCTCGGACTGTGGCTGGTCGTGGTCGGTTGGTTCCCGCCGCCGCCGCGCCTGGACAAGGCCCTCGACGCCCCGCACGGACTGACCCGGGCCGTGGAGGTGGAGGCGGCGCCGCAGGGGTGGACCGGACGGTGGGGCCGCCCGGCGGTGCGGTTCCTGCGTCGCGCCGGGCTGCCCCTGGCGAGTACCCGCCGGGACCTGGCGGCGCTGGACAAGCTGGTCGACGTGCACCTCGCCGAGCAGGCCACCGCCGGCGTGATCGGGCTGCTGCTGCCTCCGGTCGCCGCGGCCCTGGCCGCCTTCGCCGGCCTCGACACCGGCGCGACCACGCCAGCGGCGGCCTCGCTGATCCTCGGCGCGGCCGGGTTCCTCGCCCCCGAGCTGTCGGTGCGCGCCGACGCGGCGAAGTACCGGGCAGCGTTCCGCGACACCCTGTCGTCCTTCCTGGACCTGGTCGTGATCAGCCTGGCCTCCGGGTCGGGTGTGGATCAGGCCCTCGACGACGCGGCGAAGGTGGGCTCCGGCCCTGCCTACACCGAACTGCGCTACGCGCTCACCGAGGCGCGGCTGGCCCGGGTCGCCCCGTGGGAAGTCCTCGGCGCGCTCGGCAAGCGGGTCACCGTCGCCGAGTTGCAGCAGCTCGCCGCGACCGTCGGCCTGGCCGGCACCGAAGGCGCCCGGGTCCGTTCCTCGCTGCGCTCCCGCGCGGTGGCGCTGCGCGAGCGGCAGCTCCACGACGCCGAGGGCGATGCCAACGCCGCTACCGAACGCATGGCCCTGCCGATCGTGGCCCTGTTCGCCGGGTTCTTGATCTTCCTGGGCTACCCGGCCATCGCTGCGGTGATGGGCGGCCTCTAGGTGCACCTGGCCCCGACCGAGAGAGCCGGCGACCAGGCCCGCGACGCCCGCACGGGTGCCGCTACCCACAGCCCTACTGGAGAGGAGTGATCAATGACCGTCAACCACACCGTGCCACCGAGCACACGACCTGGACGCCGACGTAACGGGCCGTCGTACTGACCGAGCCCCACCTCACGGCGGCCCCGGCTGCCACCAGCGGTGAGAGCCTCCCCGCTCGCTGCTGGGCAGTCCCCACTTGCCGCACTCCTGCCGTACCAACACCAGTTCCGAGGAGGGACACCGCAATGCCTGCTCTGTGGAGCTACCTCGCCGCCCAGATGCGGTACCGCTGGGCCGTCGTGCGCACCACGAAGGACGCCGGCTACACCACCGAGGCGGTCGTGGCGACCGCCGTGCTCGTCACCCTGGCCATCCTCGCCATCGGGATCATCTACACGAAGGTCTCTGGCAAGGCCAACAGCATCGACCTCGGCTGAGAGGCCGACGTCGGTGACTGCCTTCCGAATCCGCCGTGCCGAGCGCCTGGCCCTCGGTAGGGCCGGGTGGCTACGCGCCCGCTGGCGGCGCGTGGCCGCCCGCCCCGACGCGGGCGCGGCGACAGCCGAGCTGGTCATCGCCATGCCGCTGCTGCTGTTCCTCGTCATGGCCGTGATCCAGGCCGGGGTGTGGATGCACGCCACCCACGTTGCCCAGGCCGCCGCCACAAGGGCCGCCACCACCGCCGCCGCATTCCAGTCGAGTGCCGGCGCCGGCCAAGGCGCCGGCAGCAACACCCTCGCCGCGATCGGCAGCGGCGTGCTCAAGCAGCCGTCGGTGTCTGTCAGCCGCACCGCCACCGAAGTCCGGGTGGAGATCCACGGAAAGGCGACCACCGTGGTCCCCGGCATGGGCTGGGGCGTCACAGCCGTGGTCGTGCGCCCCGTCGAACGCTGGACAGGAGGCAACCAATGATTACCTCCGCCCGGCTACGCGCGGCGTTCACCGCCCGGTGGCGACTGCTGACCGAGACCCCCGACGCTGGGGCCAGCACCGCCGAGATGGCCCTGGTGACGCCGCTGCTCGTGGCGGTGCTGCTGTTCGTCGTCATGTGCGGCCGGCTCGTGTCCACGCAGATCGACCTCGACGCCGCCGCCAGCAGCGGCGCCCGCACCGCCTCCATCAGCCGAGGCGGTAACGCCACCGCGCGGGCCGAGCGCACCGCGCGGGACACCCTCGCCGCCCGGGGCGTGACGTGCCGCAACGCGACGGTCTCGGTCAGCGGCAACCGGCAGCCGGGCGGCGCCGTGACCGTGCGGGTGGCATGCCGGGTTCCCCTGTCGGACTTGATCCTGCTGGGAGTGCCGGGGAGTCGGGTGGTCGAAGCGAGCGCGACCTCTCCGGTCGACCAGTGGCGAGGTAGAGCTCTCGGGTTCGCGAATTCTGAAGCATCCACGGCCACGAACCCGAGTACGGGTGGGCTGTGATGAGCGTACTGGCCCGCTTCGGTTCCGGAACTGGCGGTCGCGGCTGTTTGTCGGCGGACCGAGCCGGTTCGTCTGGGCTATGTGCGGGGGCGGTTGAGTCGGGTCTGCAGGACGGCTGCCAGGTCGAGCTGGTCGTTGTTGCGACACGCGTAGCAGTCCATGATCGAAAGCTAGCAATGGCTGTCTCTTCCGATGCCGGGCTGTGCGGGTCGATCCTCGGGGAGGCGGCCGGTGGCGGTGAAGAAGGTGACCGCGGCCAGGAACGGGCCGGTAGTCAGCTCGGCGAGCCACGCGCGGGCAGTGTCTTCGTCGAGGTGGCCGGCTTGCCAGGCGCGTTCGGCGACGGTCGGCATCCGCAGGATGGTCTCGGCGCTGCGGTAGTCGCGAAACACTGCGACGGTGGCGTCGACGGACTCGACGGTGAACCCAGCGTTGTGCAGCAGGCGGCCGAGGCTGCGGCCGATGGCCGCGTTGCGGACCACGTTGGTGGTGACGAAGCGGGTGTAGGCGCGGCTGGTTGCGGTGTCGGGGGCGTCGATGGTCAGGGTGTCCCAGTCCGGCTCGGCCAGCGCAACGCGGCCACCAGGGCGAAGAACGCGCTGCAGCTCGGCTACCGCCGTTGCCGGGTCGGCCAGATGCTGCAGGACGCGGTCGGCGTGGGCCCGGTCGACACTGGCGGCCTTGAGTGGCAGGGCGTGGGCGTCACCGGCCTGGATCTCGACGTAGGGGTAGGCGCGGGTTCGCTGCTGGGCGGTGTCGCGCATTGCGGGGTCCTGGTCGACGCCGATGACTTTGCCGGTGGGGCCGGTTGCGGCGGCCATGGCGGGCAGGTCGGTTCCGGGGCCGCAGCCAACATCGAGCAAGACGTGCCCAGGCCCGATCTGCAACTCGTGCAGTACGCGCTGCTTGTACTCGCGTCCGATATCGCTGGCGGCGGCCTCGTCGAGGTAGGTGATCTGGCGTTCGGCGTGAGTCGTGGATCCGGTCATGGGAGCAGCCAACCAGAGCCGGCGGTGATCGTGGTGGTGCCTTTGTGGAGGTCTGGTGAAGGCCAGCTGTGCAGGCTGCGGCTGTCTCCTGGTCGAGGCGCGCGGTTTGCGGACCTGGTTGCGCCGGATGCGCGGCTACTGGGCAAGCGGGTAGAGCGCGTCGGTGAGCGCGCGGCTGCGGGTGTGGTGGCCGAGGACGTCGGTGTTGTCGACGAACTGGTCGATGGCGCCGGTCAGCGGCAGCGCGCGCAGCGCGGGGTCGGTGATGCTGCCGATCAGCGCCTGGGTGAAGCGTTCGGCATGCAGGACACGGAAGGGCCGGTCGTGGAAGGACCGGACCTGCGGGTCGACCGGCGGCGTCAGGCCGAGGTCGTTGTGCAGGGCGGCGACGGTCTCGTAGGCGGTCACGAGGTGCCGCTCACGGTCGTGCCAGTTGTCGACGCCCAACGCGGCGGTCAGTGCGGCGCCGAGCCGGTCGGTGTCGGGCAGCCGGGCGAAGGCGGTGCCGAGCCACTTGCTGTAGGGCGGGTAGGTCCGGTCGATCAGCAGCCGCAGCCGCATCAGGTCGCGGACCAGCCGGGCGGCCACGACCGCCGAGCCCAGCTCGTCACCGACCTCGCCGCAGCGGCCGACGAACGGTTCCTCCTGGCTGATGCGCTGCCATTGGCAGGCCAGCACGTAGCGCCACACGTCGTCGGGATACCAGTCCAGCGCCCGCCGCGCCGTGTGCAGGACGCCGAGGCCGTCGTGGTGCACGGCGCCGTAGGTGACCTCGGCCAGGGACTGGGTGGGGGTGGCCAGCCAGTCTCGGGGCGTGATGCCGGTCAGCGGGTTGAAGCCGAGGTGGCCGGTGAGCCAGATGCCGAGTTCGGCGATCACGACGCCGTGTTGGACGCATCCGGTCGTGTGCCGCAAGTGTCGGGTGCCGTGCTCGGTGGGGACCAGGCTGGTCGGATAGCCGGCGATCGTGGCGGGCAGCCATTTGCTGAGCAGGTCGTCGATCCTGGCTCCGTGGCGGGCGACGTCGTCGGCGGTGAGGAACAGGTGCAGCCGCGGACCCCAGTCGTGGTCGGTGGACCGCTGCGTGTCGAAGCCGAGGACCTCGGACCCGGCGCCGATCAACGCCGCGCTGTAGGTGAGGTTGGGAAGGTAACGAGACAGCATGGGCTGGACCGCGTCGTCGTAAAGCCGGCGGGACAGCTCGATGCCAGAGATGAAGTCCACGGACACGCTCGGCATCCTCGCAGTGCGAAACGGTTGTCGGCGACGGGTTTCCGGGGCTGTCGGTCAGGCATGGTCGTCATTGGTGAGGTCCGGGTGGCTCAGGACGCCGGTGTATCGGGTGCCGGCTTCGATGCTCAGGCCGAACAGGTCGGCCAGCCTGCGGACGTCACCACCGGTGGCGTGGGCCTCGTCGAGGATGCGGTCTTCGCGGATCGCGGCGATCGACAGCTCGGGGCCGATGGTCAGCCAGATCCAGCGTCTGCTGCACTCCTCGGTCCGGCGGCCGGTGGGTTTGGTGAGGAACAAATGCGGGTTGCCGGTGTCGGGCCAGCGCTGTTGCCGCATGTCGAGGTAGGCGCGCAGGCGTTCGCGGACGGGCTCGGCGAGGATGATCACCCGGCCCTCGACGTGCAGCCGGCTGTCACGGACGTCGGTCAGCTGCAGGCGTTGGAGTTGCCCTGCCCGCAGGCCGTGGAACGCGATGAGGGCGACCAGCGCGGCGCGGGCCGGATCATCGGACATCAACGCGGCGCGCAGCAGCTCGACGTTGACCGGCAGCGGCCGCGTGGGCGCGTGGTAGCCGACCTTGACGTGGGCCGTGGGGTCGGTGAACAGCACCTTGCGGCCCTTGAGCAGCCGGCAGACGGACTTGAGGCCCTGCCCCACGGTCGAACGCGCGTTCCCCTACGGCGGCGGGGCATCGTGGACCTGCTCACGGGTGATCTCCCGCAGAGACGTGTGACCGGCGGCGCCCCAGACACGCATCGGCAACGCCCACTGCAGATGCAGCCTGATGGTGATCTCGGAACGGGGCCGGCGCCGCGGCGGGGCGGGGCTGCCGTGCTTCATCACCTCGTACCAGACAGTCAATTCGGTGCGCATCGTGTCTGACAGTTTCATGATGCGAACCGTGCACGCGGTGGCCGGATGGCTGCGCCGCCGCACCGGCCGCCTCGACGCCGGGCAGGTGACTCCGTTCGCGGTGCTGTTCACCGTCGCCCTCATGGCCGTAGCCGGCCTCGTGCTCGATGCCGGCCTGGCGCTGTCGGCCAAGGTGCGGGCCCTCGACGTGGCCCAGAGCGCGGCCCGCGCCGGGGCGCAAGAGATCGACCTGGCCGTATACCGCACGCAGGGCCGCGCCCAACTCGACCCCCGCCGCGCGGCGTCGGCGGCCCGGTCGTGGCTGGCCTCGGCCGGCATGGACGGCACCGCCTCAGCGACCACCACCACGGTCACGGTCACGGTGCGCCGCTCCAGCCGTACGCAGCTCCTGCAACTGGTCGGCGTGCGCAGCCTGCATGTGTCCGCCTCAGCGTCCGCGACCGCTGTGCATGGCGTGACCGGCCCCAATACCTGAACCCTGCCCGTCCCTCGGCAAGGAGTACCCCGTATGTTCCGCGTCGCCGCTGCCCTCGGCCGCCTGCTGCGCGCCCTGGCCGCGCTCGCCGTGCTGGTCGGCTTCCTCGCGGGCGTGCCGTGGCTGCTGACCGCCTCGGCCGGCTGGCCCCTGGACTGGATCGGCTGGCCGTCTCTCGCCCAGGTCCCGGGCCTCTCCGACCTCTACACGGCGGTCACGAGTCCGTGGTCGGATCAGATGATCGTGGACCTGCTGGCCTCGGTCGGCTGGGTGCTGTGGCTGATCTTCCTGCGCGATGTGCTCGTGGAGGTCATCGAGGCGTCCGCCGGTGCTGCCCGGCACGGCAGCCTACGCGCCCCGGTGGCGCGGCGCGGTCCGATCCGGTGGGTGGCGGCCGTGCTGGTCGGCGCAATCGTCGGGGCGGTGCTGTTCGACGCCGCCCGCGCCGCCCTGACCGGCACCGGGGTCCCGAGCGCCGCCGCAGCGGTGGCCGACGCCGCCGCGCGTCGCCCCGCCGTCGCGGTCGCCCCGGCACAGCGCACCGTCGCGCCGGCCGTCCTCGACCAGACCTGGCTCCAGTCCCGCCGCACCAGTGAGACAGCCACCTCAGCGCCCGCGAAGACCGCCCCACTCTCGCAGGCGCCCACCCATCATCGGCGCGGCATCCCGGCGTGGGCGCGAGACGCTCCCGGCGGCGTGCACCACGTCGCACGCGGAGACAACCTCTGGGACATCGCCGATCACCAGCTCGGCGACCCCCACCGGTGGCGAGAGATCTACACCCTCAACCGGGGCCACGTGCAGGCCAACGGCTACGCGCTGACCGACCCCGACGAGATCCACGTCGGGTGGGTCCTCGCCATGCCCGCCCGCGACGCCACCCCCGCGCCCGCCGCCCCGGCGGCAAAGCCCCACACCGTCACACCCCCGCCCGGCACACCCGGCGCCGGCCCGGCACCGCACGCCTCGGCAACCCCGCCGCCCGCCTCGGGCGACGCCGCGCCCGCACCCGCGCCGCAGACTCCGACCCCGACGCGAACCGAGCCGAGCATGCCGCCCGCCAGCACCACACCGCCGGCCAGTCCCTCGGCGCCGACAGCCAGCACCCCTTCGGCCATCTCCACCTCCACCGGGTCGGCCAACGCCACCGACAGCGCCACGAGTCAGCCGACGAACCGTCAGCGCGAGGAGACCGGGGTCAACCTGCCATCACGGGGCTGGGTCAGCCTCGGCCTGGCAGCCCTGATCGCGTCCGTGGCGTCACTGCTACGCCTGCAGCGACGCCGCCGCGCCCGGCTGACCTTCCCCATCCCGACCCGCTTCACCGCGCAGCCCGCACCGGTGCCCGAGGCCCTCGCCCCAGCCGACACGGCGGGTGCCCGCCACCTCGCCGCCGAAGACGTTGAACCGCACCGGCCTCCGACCCCGGCGATACTCGCCCCGATCGGCGTCGACGCGGACGGGGCCGAGGTGAGCCTGTTCGACCTGCCCGCCCCCGGCCTCGCCCTGACCGGCGCTGGCGCCGAGGCCGCCGCCCGCGCGGTCCTGGCGTCCGCGCTTGCCACCGGCGCGACGGAGATCCTGGAGCAGCGGCCGGTGGTGGTCACCACCGTCGAGGTCCTCGCCCGGCTGCTGCCCGACGGCGCCCCGCTGGTGGGCCTCGACCCCGACGGCACCACCTACGACGGGGAACGACTGATCATCCTGGACGAGGTCGCAGCCGCGGTCACCCACGCCGAGGAAGAGATGGTCCTGCGCAGGAGGTTGCTGGACACCTTCGACGTCGACAGCATCGCCGCGCTCAACGCGCGCACCGACCACGCCGAGGCGCAACAGCCGTACGTCCAACTCATCGAGGCCGCGCCCCGGCACGCCGCCCGCCTGCTCGCCGTGGGCGCCCACAAGGCGGCGCTGCACCTGCACCCGGTGATCCTCGGCCCGCTGGACGGAGTGCCGACGGTGGAGGTCAGGGCCGACGGGACCGTCACCGGCGAGAGCGCCGAGGCGCACCGGTTGTCCACGTTGACCGGTGACGACCTCGCTGCCGTAATGAGCATGCTGACCGACGCCGCTGCCCGCCCTGAGCTGGGTCATGACATCGACGACCCCACTCCGGAGATCGCATCCGCCGCAGAGGCGCCTGCGGAGCCGGCCGAGCCCGTGCCGGCGCAGCCCGCGCAGGCGCCGGGCATCGTGCGGCTGACCGTGCTCGGCCCGGTAACGGTCGCCACCGAGGCCGGACCGGTGACGACCGGGATGCGCAGCGGCTCCTTCGCCGTGCTCTGCCTGCTCGCGGTGCACCCGGCCGGGCGCACCCTCGACCAGCTCGGCGCCGACCTGCACCCCGACACCAACCCGAGCACGGCGGCCAACCGCGTCCGTACCGACATCGGGACGATCCGCCGCGTACTACGCACCGCCACCAGCCACGCGGAGGCGATGTTCGTGGTGCATGACCCGGCCACCGGCCGTTACCGCCTCGATCCCGACCTGGTGACGGTGGACCTGTGGCAGATGCTCACCGCAATCGAGCACGCCAACCGTGCCGAGGACGACGAGGCAGCGTTGACTGCGCTACGCGACGCCGCCGAGCTGTACGCCGGGGACTTCGCCGACGGCGGCGACCAGACCTGGATCACCGACCACGCCACCACCTACCGGCACCAGATCCTCGCCGTGTACGCCCGCATCGCCGAGATCGTGGAGCCTGACCATCCGGACCAGGCCGTCGCCGTCCTGGACCGTGCCCTGGAGTTCGACTCGGTCAACGAGGAGCTGTACCAACGCATTATGCGTATCCACGGCCGCGCCGGACGCCCGGACGTGGTGCGGCGCACGCTGCGCCGGCTCGAGCAACGCCTGGCCGAGCTGGGTGACGCCGAGCCGTCGCAGGCCACCCGCCGCGTCGCCGAACGCCAACTCCGCCCGACCACCACTGCAGGAGGCCGCCCGTGAGTCACAAGCAACTGCGGCGGCTGGTCTGGGCGGTCCGCATGACCCTCGCCCTCGGTGTGGCCGCTTCCATCACCGCCAACATCCTGCACGCCAAACCGCATCCGATCGCGCAGGCCATCGCGGCGTGGCCGGCGGTGGCTTTCCTCATCACAGTCGAGCTGGTCACCCGCATCCCGCTCGAACGGCGTGGGCTCGGCTACGTGCGCGCGGGCGTCTCCTACGGCATTGCTGCCATCGCCGCCTGGGTCTCCTACTGGCACATGGTCGACGTCGTGGCCCGCTACGGCGAGACCGGCAGCGTCCCCTACCTGCTGCCCTTGAGCGTGGACGGGCTCATCGTCGTGGCCTCGGTGTCCCTGGTGGAACTCGCTGGCCGTCGCGAGGCCCGCCAGGAACCAGCCGCTCCCGCCACGGCGGCCGAGCCCACCCCTGCGGTCACCACGAGCGGCCGCGCCGCCACCACCGCAACCACCGACCCGACCCCCGCGCCGGTGGCGCCGACGCTGCTGGTGCCACCCGCGCCGCTACCGGCCCACACGGGAACCGGGGCGGACGCCGGTCAGCCGGCGCCCTTTGCTGGCCCCGATCCGGCCACGGACGCCCGCGATGGCGCCGCCAGCGCCGAGGCGCCGCTCAACGGTGACCGCGACCCCCACGCCGAGGTGCCCCTGGAGCGGGAACCGCCGGACCATGACGAGGACGATCCGAACGACGACCCGGAGGACGAGACCAACGACGGCGCGAGCCTCGACCCGGACCTTATGCCGCTACTGCCCGCCGCCCGGCAGGCCCGCGACGAATTGCTGCGCGAAGGCCACACGGTCAGCCGCGACGCCCTCGCCCGCCGGCTGCGCCGCAACGGCACCGCCATCCGCAACGACCGCGTTTCCGAGCTGCTCCGAGAGCTGCGCCGCGAGGCACAACAGGTCAACGGCTCGCGCCCCACGGTGCCGGCCTAACCCGGCCGCACCCGCCCCCGGGCCAAGGATGACGCTCCTTTCTCGGTCAGGGGTGTGAGGCGCCGTCCCGTTCCGGGTGTCCCGGCCCGTGGCGGTGACCCGGTCGTCGGATGGTGTGTACCGAAGCATCGGTCGGTCTGGGGTGCTCTCGGGCGTGACGACGACGGGCTTGTTGAGCTTGCTGCCGATGGTTCGCAGGAAGCTGCACAGGACGTCGAGCTGGTTCTGGCCTTGCAGCTCACGGGGATCGAAGTCGACTTCGGCCACACCGTGTAGATCGCGGGATGATCGCGGTCACGCTCACGGACACCGTCGGCAACAGTTCGTCGGTGTTCACCGTCCTGCAGGTCGACAACGACCCGCCCACCGGCAACGCCTCACCCCCGCGCCAGGAGCACGGGTCCGCGGCACGTTCACCAGCACCCTGACCGACGTCAGCGTCCTCAGCGACGTGGTCACCGCGCAACTACGGGTCAACGGCGCACTCGTGGGCACCGACACGACCGCACCGTACACACTGCCGGTCAGGACCGGCTCCTATTCCGGGAACCTCACGCTGAGCTGGACGCTCACCGACCGGTGGGGCCTGTCCCGCACGCTGCCGCCGCGTACGGTGATCGCGGACAACACCGGCCCGTCGCTGTCCATCACCAAGGCCCCCGCGAACAACGCGAAGGTCAAAGGCACGGTCACCGTGTACGTCAAGGCATCGGACGCCAGCGGCATCGCCCGGGTCGAACTGTTGGTCAACGGCAAGGTCGTCGCCCGGGACACCGCCTCCGCATACGCCCTGCGCGTCAACACCACCGAACAGCGCAAGACGATGAAGGTGCAGGTCCGGGCGTACGACAAGCTCGGCAACGTGAAATCCAGCACGACCCGCACCTGGTACCGCAAGTAACGCCGGACCCCATGTGCTGATCGTCAAGAGGACCGGCAGCGGGGCAGTCGCGTCGGTGACCTGCGGACGCTGCTGCCGATCGCGTACTGCCGCTGTTCGCGTTGATAGGCGACCGCGGATCGTCCACCGCGGATAGCCCATCGGTGGGCGGCGCGGCCCGTTAACCGCCCAGTCCCACCTCATCCGTCCGAGCCGGCGCTCGCCGCGATCACCGGCGCAGGGGGGCGAGCTCCCGGTGTCCGGGGGTTTGGAACCTTGAGCAGGGCGGTGACCGGTGCAGAGCTAGGTATGCCATATCTGCAGAGGTCGCGGGACGCGGGCGCTCGGGACGCTGCGACGGTGGCCGACCCGACGACCCACGTCCGCTCCCCACGGTGGGTAGTCGGTGAACGTGCCTGGCGCTCGGGTCACGGACGACGGCCACCGTAATGCACCTACACGTCGTTAGCCGACGATTGATCGTGAGAGTCTTGCCCGGTGTGGGAGAGGGTGACAGTGCAACGCCCCGGGCGCCCGCGAGCGGGACCCGGTCAAGGCTTCGCTATCTCGACTGATTCCGGAGGTGCAGCGGCGTGGTGATCCGTGACCGCAGGTCGGCGTGATCCTCCTCGCTGGTCGCCGGGCCCGCCGCCCACGACGCCACCGCCAACGCGTCGGGGATAGCGAGGCCCAGCTCGTCGCGGAGCACGCGGGCGACCAGGGTGGCATGACCCGGCTCGGTGCGCTCACGGACAGTTAGGGCGACGGCCACCACGTCGCCGCCCTTGGCGAACGGTCGACCGGAGCGCCGATCTCAGTTCTTCCAGATCCACCATCACGGCCTTCCGGTTCCCCACATCGGACGACGTCACCGCCTTCTTCACCGACCCCAGCCACCCACCAGAGATCAACCAGCGCGCGTGTTAATCCTCGGCATGCCCTTGGCGTTCGACCAGGATCATCCGGCCAGCCGCCTCCCGCAGCGCGTCACGGCTCGCTTCGGCGTCGGCGAAGACGAAAGTGGCCACGCGCAGCTCCTCCGGATCCACTCCGTCGAACTCGAACCTGCCTTCCTGTACGAATCCGACGTACGTCCGAAGTGCCTCGTTCACCCGCTCGACGGGGCTCGCGGCGGCATCTTCGAACGACAACGGTTCGCCGATGTTCTCGAGGACGCCGTCGCCGGCTGAGGCGCTGAATGACCGGATCAGCTTGCCGCGGTCCCAGACGGCGAACGCGTACCAGTCGATGGTGCTCTGCATGAGAACGGCACATGCCTGCTTATCCGGTGCCAAGCGCGCCACGAGGGTTGTGAGCGCGCTGGGTTGCGCGGCGGTGAGGTCATAACCGGTGAGGACGGCGACGTCGCCGTATACGCCGGCGCAGACCGTGCCGATCGGCGGCCAGACCGCGTCGTCGAGATTCGTCTCCCCTTCCCGGACAATCTGCCGACCCGGGAATGCTGCCTCGACCAGCGCTCGGGCGCGCCCGGCGCCGGGCGATCAACATCTGGATCGCAGAGGCACATCGACCTGCGTCCTGGCCGGTGAACCAGGCCACCTCCGCGATCTCGCCGATCGCTACCGGCGGTGCATCACTCGGGCCGGTGAAGCAGACGAGCCGGACGTCGGTATCGGGTCGGCCGTAAGCAGCCGTGACGATCTCAGTGAGCAGCGTCAGCTCGTCCGGCCGCAGATCGATACCGACTTCCTCGGCGACCTCACGGACCGTGGCTTCCTCCAGCGTTTCGCCAGGCTCCGGCACGCCACCGGGGAGGAAGTACGCATCTTGGCCGTGCGGCCGGACGACAAGTAGCCGTCGATGACGAAGACACACCCACGTCGCCGCGGTCACTACTGAGACTGACACGCACCGACCCTACCGGCCTGACCCGCAATGATGATCAATCATGCTTCTCGGGCCAGAGCACGAAACTCGGCCGCGCTGTCCGACACGGAGGTCGGGAACTGCTGCAACTGCTGCTGATCCACGCCAAGGCGGCGTTCAGCCTTCGGCTCCATCGACTTAACGCCGGCCATCCGACATCAACCCGCGCAGATGTCGCACCCCGGTCGCCCGCTGATCCGCACGCGGCAACCCCGCGAACACCCCAGCCGCGAAGTCCTCCAGTTGCGCCCGTACTCGAGTCAGGCTTCGCTCATCCACGCACCACAACCCACTACGACCGCGACGACCTCTACACGCGACACACTGCACAGACCTACCAAAGCACTACTAGAACTGAGGGAGCACCGCGTGGGGCCGCCGGGCGCGTAGCGGCGGCCCCACAGCGCGCTGCGCCGACGTTTCACGCCCTTGCCGTCACGGTGTTGACTTTGTGCGCGTGGACCGGTGTTCGGCGTCGTCCGCCTCGGCGGACAGGGTCGCTGCGACGCCGATGATCCGCTGCGCGGTGCGCTCGGGGATATCGAGCCGTTCGGCGAGGGTCTTCCCGAGCCCCCGCTCACTGCGGCCGGCCGCGCGAGCCTGACGGATCAGGTCGAGCGCCGCGTCCAGGCGCGGGTCGTCGGCGTACGGGTGCGGCTTGCGTGGGCCGCTGGTGGCTCCCACCGGGCGGCCGGTGGACTGTCGTCCGGTGCGCCCGTCCGCGTGCGCCCACACGGTGCGCCGGTACCAGTACCGGCGGATACGCCCGTCCGGCAGGATCTCCTGGTCATCCGGGTGGTCGAGCAACTCGTCGGGCAGGTTGCGGAATGACGCATACCCGAGGATCGCGGCGGCGCCCCCGGAGGTCACCCGGTCGTTCGGTCTGCCGCTGCGGTCGACCTCGGTCAGCGCGGCCTTCTTCGCCGCCAGATGCGCGCCGTGGAACGCCTTGATGTCGTCCAGCCAGAACCACATCCTGCCCTCGTGGGGGAAGCCTTCGGGGAAGCCGAACCGGCCACGGTGCCGGTGCCAGTGGTCGACCGTCTTGCGGGAGGCGCCGGTATGGCCCGCGACCCCGGCTCGGTCGACGGCGAGGCGTCCGTCGATGCTGCGCTGCGCCATGGACGTGATCCTCTCAGCCTCCGCGATGCCCCGTCGCCCGCCGCCGGCCACCCGGAACGGTGTCACAGCGTGCAGGGGCTGGGCGCTCGTAGGATGTGCGGCACGCCCTGTCCGGGTGAAGGCGGCTGTTGTGGTCCGCTGGTCGGCCCGGAGCGGGTGAGGTGGCCGGCGGGGGTTGCACACGCCTCGGCGTGCCCGCCGGCCACCGGCCCACCTATTCCCGGGGGCGCAGCACCCGCCACGCCACCTCGGCCATTCGATCGATCCGCATCGCCGCGAGCTTGGCCTTCTCGGGCGGCTTGAGCGCGTCGTACACGGTCAGAATGGCGGTGGCCGTGGTCGCGTCCACGAGCACCCCGTCGATCTTGCGCATGTGGCCGCACGCGACTTCTCGCAGCACCGCGATCACCTGAGGGTCACCGGCGGTCGCGTCGTCCACAGCGCCTCGATCCACGCCAGCTCCGGGCAGTTCGGACAGGTGACCAGGTGCCGGTCCTCGGTGACCCGAGACGCGGAGCCGTCGTCGGCACCGCACACCGGGCCGCCGTGGTGGACCGACTTGGCGTGGGTGAGCCTTGGAGCGCGCCGGCCGCGTGGTGCCGGGGCAGTCACGGTGCGCCGTTCGAGCGGACGGGTCGCACACCTCGGCCGCTGTGGAGGGTGACCGCGTGCCTGCACCGCCGGCGGTACATAACCTCGGCCGCTGGAGTGTGGTTCTGGGTGCTCACGGCTAGGTTCTGTCCCGCGGATCATGCGTGGCGATCATGGATGAGGATCGTTGGACCAGGTGTGGCGCGTGGTGATCTGAGCAGCGAGGAATGGGCTGTGCTGGAGCCGTTGCTGCCGGCGCAGCCCGTCCGGGGCGGGCAGTGGCGAAGTCATCGGCAGGTCATCAACGCGATCTGCTGGGTCAAGCGCACCGGATCACCGTGGCGGGACCTGCCCGAACGGTACGGGCCGTGGAAAACCGCCCATCAACGGTTCGCGCGGTGGGCGGCCGACGGCACCCGGGCCCGGTTGAAGGCGCAGGTCATCGCGCTGGCCGAACTCGACGACGACGTCGACTGGAACGCTCAGGTCGACGCGACGATCGTGCGGACCCATCAACATGCTGCCGGAGCCGCTAAAAGGGGCTGACGGTCGCCGAAACCCAGGCACGCGAAGGTATCGGCCGGTCCCGCGGCGGGCTGACCACGAAGATCCACACCCTGGCCGACGGCCGCGGTCGGTCCTTGGCCACGCTCATCACCCCAGGCCAGTGCGCGGACACCCGGCAGCTGATCCCGCTGCTGGACCGGGTCCGGGTGGCCCGGCCCGCCGGCATCGGCCGGCCACGAACCCGCCCGGACTCGGTCACCGGCGACAAGGCCTACTCCTCGCGCGCGAACCGGCAGGCCCTGCGAGACAAGCGGATCCGCACGACGATCCCGGAGCCCAACGACCAGATCGCCCACCGGAAACGCCGTGGTAGCCGTGGCGGACGCCCGCCCGCGTTCGACCCGGCCGCCTACCGCTGCCGCAACCAGGTCGAGCGCGGCTTCAACCGGCGCAAACACTGGCGTGGACTGGCCACCCGATTCGACAAGCTCGGCGCCCACTACCAGGCCACCCTCGACCTCGTCGAAATGCTCGACTGGCTACCCGCCGTCCCCGACGGACATGATCCGCGGGACAGAACCTAGTCCTCGATCATGTCGAAGGGTCGTGTGTGGGCGAGGTGCTCGACGATGGCGGCGATGAGCTGCTTCACGCGGTCGAGTTCGGCGGCGAACAGGTGCCGCATGGTGCGGTAGCCGGCCGGGGCGGGCGTGGAGTCGAGGTGGTCCGGACCAGCCGCGCCGGTAGGCTCGGCGGGCGGTGCCGCGGCGTCGTCGGCCTCGGCGATCGCCTCCTGCCAGTGGTTTGCCGCTGTCTGGAGGCAGTGGAGCAGGAACTCGACCCCGTCGGCGGGCAGTGCGAGCGGCACCGTGTCGCGGGGGGTGAGTAGGAGCGCGTACTGCTGGTCGACGGCGTACCGGTCCGCGTCGCGGGCGTACACCGTGAAGCTGGTAGCGGTGTCGATGACGCGGAACACGAAGGCGTATTCGGCGATGTCGTCGGCGTAGTAGGTCGCGGCGCAGGTGGCCGGAATGGCCTCGACCGGGAACCCGTTCGGCGCGCTCATGCCCTGTGCTCGATCGGTTCGCTGGTGGAGTTGGTGTCGGGTCCGGCCGGTGGGGAGGTGCTGAGGATGCCCGACAGGGTGCCGCCGGCGCGCTGGTCGGCGATGGCGGCGCAGGCGATGAGGGCGGCTCCGGCGGCGAGGGCCTGCGCCGGGTTGTAGCGGACCCGCACGCAGCGGGCGGCGTTGTCCGCGATGGCGCGTACCTCGATGTGGTTGTGGCGCCATGCGGCCACGAGGAGCCGTTCATCGGGCACCGCCCGTACCGGCCGTTCCAGGGTGTGGCGCAGCTCGATCCGCAACGCATCCCGCGCGGCCTCGACGGCCTCCTCCGCCTTGCGTACGGCGGTAACGCAGGCGACCTTCCCGGCGAGGTCGTGGGGTGCGATGGCGCCGAGGTGGATGGCGTCTTGCCGTTGCCGGTCGAGGCGTACGGCGGCGTCGGCGTACGCGGTGGCGAGGTTGATCAGGCGTTCGACGGTGGTCACAGGTGCTCCCATTCACGGGGTGGGCGGCCGGGCGGCGCGGGGGCCGCACCGCCTGGCGCGGGTTCATCGCGGGGCCGGCGCGCGGCCGGTGGCCGGGGTGTCGACGGTGGTTGCCGGTGGTGTAGCGGTGAGCATCGGCGGCAGGACGCGGTCGACCTTGGCGCCGGTGCGGTCGAGGCCGATGGCGGCGTACGCGGTCAGGTGCACCCCGACCGTGACCGCTTCCGGACCGGTCAGCGCGACGATCACGGGGTGGTTGCGCTGGTCACGGGCGCGGATCTCGACGTGACCGTTGGACAGCACCCGCACGGGCCGGAACTGCTCCACCTGCGCGGCGCGCGGGGCCACGGCCTGGATGGCGTCGGTGAGGGCGTCGAAGCGGGTGCGGAAGCTGAGGTCCCAATGCTGCGCGCGGTCGGTGAGGTTGTCGTACTCGGCCCGGTTGGGGGCGTGGTGGGCGAGGGTGCGGGTGGTCTGCGCCTTGGCGTACACCTCGCACAGGTCACTGATCGCGGAGAGAAGGTCGTCAGCGGTCACGGCCGGGGTCGGCTCGGCGGGCATGGTCAGGTCCTCCATCGTGGAGTGCATTCGAGAAGATCGAGGTGCGGGCGCGGCGGTGGCGGCGCCCGACAGGCCGGGGATATTCGGGACTGTCGGTGCGGCGGGAAACAGCGCTGGTGGGCGTCGTGGGCCGGGCGGCGTGGGCGGGCGGGGCCGCGCCGGAGGGCTCGGCGCCTCGGCGGCGTGGGTGGTGACGCCCGCCGGTGTCGGGGCCGGTTTCCGCACGATGCGGTGCCGGCCCCGAGACCAGCGCCACCCCATCAGACAGCGAGCAACTCGAACGCGCGGGCCTTGAGCTCCACACCCTTGCCGGTGACAGCGCGGCGGGCACGCACCTCGGGCGTGCTCGCCTTGTCGAGGTGATCCACGAACTCGACGATGGCCTGATAACCGGCCCACCGGGTGCCCTTGATCGCCTTCTGCGTGGGGGCGTCTCGCACCAGGTACCGCAGGGCCGAGGCGCGCTGCTTGGCGTTGTTCCTCGCCGCGTCGGACGCGTCGTCCTCGACCGGCCAGAGCTGCGCGACGACCTTCTCGAACTCGCCCATCGTCAGCGACTCGTTGATCATCTTCTCGGCCTCGGTCTGCCAGTCGCCGAAGTGCTTCCACATCAGCCCGAGAGCCTCCCGAGCGTCGCTGATCTTCGCGCCGATGTTCGAGGTGTGCCGGAACGTGTACGAGCCTTCCGACCTTGCGTACGCCATACGCTGCGTGTTCGCGCACACTATTCGCACGGGAGTGGCGTCGACCCGCAACGAGGCGGTGCCGTCGTGGGCAGTCGTCGCGGCCAGGTACAGGTCCAACCGGTCGACCCCGGCAATCTCCATCGCGGTCGGCAGCTTCATCGTCACGAAGACGCGCTTGCCGCCCCGCATCGAGCCGGCGGTCTCGAGGTGCGCGCCGGACTCGTCCACCAACAGGTTCAGCATCTCGGCGACCTGCTCGTTCTGCACCACGTTGTACTCGTCGCCGACGATGCCGAGGTACTCCGTGGCGCCCGTGACCGGGTTGGTCCGCACGGTCATGAACTTGTCGGGGCAGTCGACCTTCGTGACGCCCTCGTCGGTGATCTCCATGCCCTCCAGCCGGATCTTGCGAACCTCCCAGCCGCCGAGCCACGCCTTGCTCATGACGTCCTCGGCGGTCATGCAGCCGTCGGTGATCTGGCCGAGCCGGTGCCAGGCGGACAGCTTCGCCGAGGCGAAGGCGGTCTGTCCGTTGGCGAGAGTCTCCAGTTCGTGTGCCACGGGATTATTCCTTTCGGGTTGTGGTTTGCGGTCGGACGGCGCGGTCGGGGTTGCATTCACGACCGCAACGACATAGCTAATGTTTCCTACCTAGATGCCTGGATCAAGTCGATGCAGACCGGACTATCGAGGTTTCTGTGGCGAATCTGGCCCCCGGGTACGGTGACGGTTCACCAGGGCCGAATCGCCAGCTCAGGACCGGAACGGCGCTCGCAGCGCCTTCGACGTCCCTCGCCGAGAGGCCGCAACACCCTGGTTAATGGCTGCTACCCATGGGTGCGGATCAAGACGGTCCACATGCACTCCGGACAGCCCCGCGGGTCGGTATAGCGGCGTAGCGGCGCCACGCGGGGTGGGCCGTTGGCCACGAGCGAGCCCATCGGTTCGCCGCACAGCGACTACCGCCGTTCGGCCGCGAACCGGCGGAGATGATCGTGTTGATCGCCGCGCAGTCCACGTGCACCGGCACAGCCGGGCTGGCGTGCACCTTGACCAGCGGAATCGGCAAACCGCGCGGGGCATCCCGTAGCCGGGCCACCCGGGGCGGAAGGTCGGGCACGTCGCGCCGACCCCGGGGCCGGACACCGGCCGACCTCGCACCGGGTGTCCACGGTGGCCAGGCATGGCGCCGTGGCCCCAAGGTGCGGGCGACGAGGCGGGCACCGTGGCCGTGAGCGCGGGCGCCGGGCGGCAGGGCGGTGGCCGGCCGGACCGACGACCGGGCACGGCAGTTCGCCATCCGGGTGTGACCAGCGCGGCCGGGCGCCGACGGCGGCGACCCATCGGCGGGGCGGGCACCGGCGGGCGGGCTCGCCGCATTCCGGGCACGCCAGGTGGCGGGGTACCCGTCCGTTATTGATCTTCATTCGGGAACCCCGTTCGGTCGGGTGGCGCGGGGTCGGCACACGGCGAGGCCGGGGCGCTGCCCGCGCCCCAGCCCCGTGCGGGTGGTCACGCTGCCCGCACCTCGTCGTCGGCCGAGGCGTCCGCCGCGTTGTCGGTCTGGGCATCGGGCGCGTCGTCGCTGATCACAGGGCGGGTCATCAGCGTGGCAACCTCCTCGGACGGGGCCGGTGCGGTGTCGGCCAGGGAGTACTTGACGGGCGCCTCGCTGGTCAGTACCACCACCCCGGCGGCGGACAGGCGACCCAATGCGTTCAGGCACGCACCGGAGCTACGGCCGCCCAACTCACGGCCCACGGTGCCCGGGGTGACCTCGTGACCGGGGCCGAGGTCGCGCATGAAGGCTTCCACCTGGTTACGCAGGCCGTTCTTGCCGAGCGTCGGCGTCCCGTCGGCGTTGACCTCACCCGTGGTGCGACCGGCGCGGCGGGTGGTCACGGTGGCGCCGGTCCGCACGCGGTGACGGTGCCCGCAAGTGCACACGCACTCGCGGTACGGGGCCGCGTTGGCAATGTCCACGGTGCTCAGGTCGGCCTCACCGCGAACCCACAGCTCGGGCGCGTCGTCGCTGCCGCCCGGCCTGCGCGCCGCCGCCCCGGCAACCTCCATCGCGGTCAGCGCCCGCGCCACCACCGGACCGCGAAGCCCGGACTGCTCGGCCACGTCGGCGGCGGTCACACCGTCGGGGTGGTCACCGAGGATGCCCGCCACCATCACAATCTTGAAGTGGTCGGCGCTGCCCGACGGCGCCCCCGACACCGGCGCACCGGACACCGGCACAGCGGACACGGGCGCCTCCGCAAGCGCCGACCCGGCGGCGTCGCTGGCGTTGCCGGGCTCGTCGGTGCCCGCCGCCTCGCTGGGGTCGCCGGGCTCGTCCGTGCCCGCCGCGTCGCTGCGGTCGCCGGGCTCGTCGGTACCGGTGGCGTCGGACGTTACCGCGGCGTCATCGGTGGGGGCGGCGTCGGTCGTGGGGGCGTCGTGGGTGGTGATGGTGTCGGCGGGCATGTCGGTCTCCTCGTCGGCAACGGTGGTGGCGGTGGGGCACCAGATGTCGGCGACCTTGCGGGTGCCGTTGGTGGCGCCGGGCGTGCGGGTGGCGGTGCCGTCGATTTCCATGGCGACCAGCACCTTTGCGGCGGTGGAGGCGCCGACGCGGGCGGCGGCGGCGAGGTCGCGGGTGGTGATGCCGTCGCGGTGGGCGATCAGGGTGCGCGCGATGGCCGTAGCGGTGGGGGTGGCGGCAGACATGACAATGACCTCCAAAGAAAGGGGTTCGCGGATTCCGCGAGGGGCGCCGGTGCGCCTTTGTCTTTGCGGTTTCGCCGGGGCGTTTGTTGTTGCCCACGTCCATGGACGCTCGACGCGCGGCGATTGTCAATCCCGGTTTCATGACTCTGCCCGGGAATCCTGACACCGTTTCATCGGGGCCTCGGGTTCGGGCGCCATTCCGGCGTGGTGCGCCATTTGACGGCCCTGGCTTCGCCGTGGCGCGGCTTTCACGCGGCGCGGGTGCGTCCTATAGGGATGGCGGTGCATGGCCGTCCGGAGCCCCTCAGCGGGTCGGGATTTTTCGGGTGGAAACGGCGCCGCGCCCGGCCGATCGGCCGGGCGCGGGTGCGGGTGGCGGGCGGTGGCGGTCAGCCCGCAGCGTTGATCATCGCGTGGAGGCGGTCGCGGATGCCGCCCCACCGGTCGCGCCGTAGCGGCTCGGTGGGGGCACCAGGGAGTTGGATGTGGTGTGTGGCCCCGATGCGGTCAGCGGCGAACGCGACCCGCTCACCGGGCAGAACGACGGCGTATCCGGCCACGTCGGCGCCGAACATGCCGGGGTGGCGGGCGAACAGCCGGGCCATGCCGGTCAGGATCGCGGCGGCGGTGTCGGCGGTCAGCTCGCCGCCGGGGACCGTTTCCGCGCGTCCGGCAACCGTGTTGCCGGCGCCGGTCAGCGTGACCAACGTCGGGGCGGTGCTGTCGGCCGCTACCAACTTCACGGCGTCGCGCACGGACTTGAACCGAGCGCTTGCGGGGGTGGTCGGCATTATGGTTTCCCTTTCGTTCGCCGTATTGCTCACATGTCCATGGACGCTCGATCCGGTGGTGAAGTCAAGCCGATGGATTGCGGGGCATCTCTCTTTACCGCATGGCCTTTTCCGTGTCCGTGATAGGCCCTCGATTATGGGACAACGATTCTGCGAATAGTGCGGACCTGCGACGCCCATCCGGATAGTGCGCTGATCTTCACGACGTCACCCGTTTGGGGTGCGTGGATCAGCAGGCCCGACCCCAACGCCATGCCCACGTGCCCGGGGTCGGCGCGGGTGCCGTCGCTGCCCGGGATCAGGATCATGTCACCCGGGCGCACGTCGGCCAGGCTGCCGACCAGCGTCCCCGCGTGGACCTGATCGTGGGTGGTGCGCGGTAGCCGGATGCCGGCCGCCCGGTACGCCTGTTGCATCAGCGATGAACAGTCGCACTGACGCGCCGGAACCCCGGAATGCGCAGCGGTGCAATCGCCGCCGAACGTGTACGGCGTGCCCAACTGGCCCAACGCCCACCGGATCGCCGCCACCACCGGGGGCGGGGTACCGGCCGGCAGGGTGAATCCCGGCGGCAGTGCCGGAAGGTCCCCGCCCGGCCCACCGTCGACGCCACCGTCACAGGTGATCCCACCCGTGTACGCGGCCACGATCGCCGCAGCGCGGGTCTCGTGTTTGGCGTAGGCGTCCGGGTACGCCGACCGTTGCACCGCTTGCGCGGCGGCCGTGAGCGGCATGGTCTGCCACCCCGGCACCCGGACGAGGCGCCGGTAGAACTGTTCGGCGGCGTAGTCGGGTTGCATGATCTGTTCCACGGTGCCCCACCCCTGTGACGGGCGTTGCTGGAACAGCCCCGCCGAATCGTGATCGGCGGCAACCGGCGAGTTGATCAGGTTCGATTCTTGTAGCGCGGTGGCGATGGCGACCACCCACCCGCGGGCCGGGACGCCCTTGCGCTGGCCGACGGCCACGATCACCGCCGCGTTACGGGTCTGTTCGGGGGTGAGCCCTGCCGGCGTGGCGCCCGGGTTGGCTAGGGTCGCCGCACACGTCACGCCGGCCCCGGCCCCGGCTATGGACCCGATGATGCCCGCGGCGGCTGCGGCCACCAGCACCACCAGGGCGACGGCCGCCACCGCCACGCCGGTCACTACCCGTCCCACGGCGCACCGTCCCCGGTCGCCGGTACGTCGGCCAGCGTGACCCGTCCCGGTTGCCCCACGACCCGCCACACCGGCCCGGCCGGCCCGTCGGGCGCGGAGGCGGCGGCCGTCGCGACGGTCGCCCCGGCTGGGACACCGGCGCGGGTGAGGTGGGCGTGCACGTTGGTCTCCCGGGCCGTCGTGGGTAGCCAGAACAGCACCGGGTACGCCCGGCGTGGCGGCAACGCGGCGTAGCCGGTCAGCTTGCCCGCGACCCGCGCCAGTGTTTCGGTTCCTAGGTCGGTTTCCAGCCAGAACGGCACCGCCCGCCCGCCGGCCACCCACACGCCGTGCCCGTCGGGCCGGACGAGGTTGCCGGTCGCTTCCCGGCACTGCGTTTCGTTCCACCACCGGGCCAGGTCGGTCCCGTCGTGGGTGCGGGCGTGTCCGGTCAGCGCGACGAAGAACCCGTTGGTGGCTAGCAGATGTGACAGCGTCGGGGATGTGGCGAGTCGGGCCGTGGTGTCGCGTACGGCCGCGGGGCGGGGCAGCGGGTCACCGCGTCCGGCCGCCAGGATGGCCGCGCCGATCGGGCCGAGGCACCACCGCCACGATTGCGACCCGGGGCGTTGGTAGTGGCGGAACCGGTCGAGGATGTCGCGGTCGAGGAGCAGGTTGAGCCGGTTGCGGGCACGGCCGAGGGTGCCGAACGCGAGGGTGGCGAGCTGCTCGGTGGTCAGGGTTTGATGTTGGTCGAGCAGGTCGAGCAGGAGGCGGTCTCGGGGGGTGAGTCGGCCGAGTTCGCGGGCCACGACGGACGCCGTGAGGCGGGCACCGGTAGGGGCAGTGCTAGTAGGAGTGATATCTCTTATCAGTCGGTTCCGGTCCACCAGTCCTCCGCATCGTGCGTGACGTGCGCGTATGACGGGTTCCAGGGGGCGTGTTCACCCGCGTCCTCGTGGCCGTTGGCCCGCTCGTTGGCTGGCTCGTTGGAGTCCTCTAGTGAGCGATCGGGTTGAACAGCGAAGGTGTTGCGACCCACCAGCTCAGCCGGATTGCCCACCACTGGCGGCTCGTCGCAGGCCGCCGGTCTGGCGGTTGCTGCCGTACCGATCAGCTCCCGGCGTGTCTTCGCCGGCAGGCCGGTGTGCTCCCTGGCGGCCTTCCGCAGTTCGGCGGACCGGCCCTTGATCGGCTTCGGAGGCGGCTCGGTGTCCGCAGTCACCGGCGGCACCACCCGGCCGTTCGCCACCGGCCGCAGCACGACCTCGTAGCCGCCGAGGCGGATCAGGTCCCCGTCATCGAGGTACGGGCGCAGGTGACGGGCCTGGTCGACCGCGTCGCGCGGGGCCAACGCGAAATAGACCTTGTTGCGGGCGTTGGCGTCGATCGCCTCGGCCATGTCCCCGGAGAGCTGACCGAGGTACTGGTGGGCCAGGACGAACGAGGTGTGCAGGCCGCGGGCCTCGGCGAGGGCGTCATCGATGCCGATCGGCAGTCGGGTAGCCCCTGGCCCTCTCGGGTCAGGGGCCCCCTCAGAACCGGACGTGCGGGTCTCCCCGCATCCGGCTCAAGCAGGCCGCTATGGGCGCGCATGTCGGATCTCCTTGGGTCCTCGGGAGTTCGCCACCGCGTGGTGCTGTTGGTGGCATTCCCAGTGGATGAGCATGAGGTTGGACTTGTTGTCCGAGCCGCCGCGTGACCGGTAGAGCACGTGGTGCCTGTTGATCGTTCGGGCTTTGGCCCAGAACCATGCCGCCCATTCGCGGACGGATTCAGGTTCGAAGCCTGGTCCGGCGATCAGGTCCAGTCCGCATAGCGGGCACAGTCCTTTCTGCTTGGCAGCCAGCCACAAGTTGCGCTTGTCGGCTTCTGGATGCTTTCGCTTGCGGGTGCGTGCCGCCCAGTAGTCCTCCAGCAGGGGGTCGTCTTTGGACGCGCGGCCCGTGACGAGGGTGTGCCGTTGGATGTGGGTCCATGCGAATCGGTACAGGTACCGTCCGGTGGTGCGGTCGGCGAAGACCCAGTGGTCCTGCCGTTCGGGGTTGTAGCGCCCGAAGTACTGCTCGCGTATCCACGCGACCGACTTCTGGTGGTGCCTGCGCTTGGCCCACCTGTACATGCGGTAGTGCATGTAGTGGTCGAGGGACGTGAAGGTCTCCGTGGAGGCCACGCCCCTGTAGTAGGTGGACCACCCCTTGATCAAGGGATTGAGGCGCCTGATGACGTCCTCGGTCGGGGCGGTGCGCATCGCGTTCACCAGTTCCCGGACCTTGCCCTTGACCTGCTTTACCGCCGCGGCGCTCGGCTTGATCAGCAGCTTGTCGTCGTAGCGTCTGACGTTGAACCCGAGGAAGTCGAAACCCTCGTCGAGGTGGACGATCTTCGTCTTGTCCTCGTTGAAGGCCAACCCCTTGGGCGCCAGCCAGTCGGCGAGCCGCTGCTTCACCTGCTGTGCCTGTTCCTTCGTGGTGCACAGCACCACGAAGTCGTCGGCGTACCGGACGAACGCCGGCGGGCAATGCAACCATCGTTGCCGTGCCGTGCCGTCCTCCCGGTCGCCTGCGGCGGTCCCCATGCCGTGCAGGACGATGTTCAGCAACAGTGGGCTGATCACTCCGCCTTGAGGTGCGCCCTCGTCGGTCGGGGCGAACCGCCCGCCGTGCATCACACCGGCCTTGAGCCAGCGGCGGATCTCCCGGGCAGCCGGGAACGCGCCGATGGCTTCCATCAAGCGATCGTGGTTGATTTTGTCGAAGGCGCTGGTCAGGTCCGCGTCGAGGGCCCACCGTCGGCGGGCCTTCTTCCCCGCCGCGAAGTTGAAGATCGCGGCGATCGCGTCGTGACATCCGCGTCCGGGGCGGAAGCCGTAGCTTCGGCCCTCGAACCGCGCCTCCCACTGCGGTTCCAGGGCGTTCTTCACCCTGGCCTGCTGCGCCCGGTCCCGGATGACCGGGATACCGAGCGGACGCATCTTCCCGTTCGCTTTCGGGATGTGCACACGACGCACCGGCTTGGCCGTGGGCCAGGGCTGCTCGGCGAGTGTCCTCGCCAGCCGTCCCCGGGCCGCCGGGTCAAGCGCGAGTTCCCCGTCTACCCCGGGGGTGCGCCGTCCCAGGCTCCGCTGCGTCACTCGTCGCACGCTGACCAGCGTGTTGGAGTGTGAGCGCAGCATGAGCTTTTGGAGATTACGGACCTTCTTCAGGTCCCCGTCCTGCGTCGCCTTGAAGATTCGCTGCCGCAGCCGCCGTACGTTGCGCTCGGCGTCGACCCAGTCGATGCTGTGCCAGTACCGGGCGTCGTCCAACGCTTGGTTCCCCGCAGGTGGAGCCGGAACGTCCTGCACCGCTGCGGTCGTGCTGCTTGCGGTTGTGTCGGTCACTTCGCCTCCTTCGGTATCTAACTCCGGCGTTGGTGAAGGCTTGTGTGGTGTGAATCGTCAAAGGCCTACCAGACCCGCGTGGGCTCCCTTTCGGGCCCGGAAACAGGTTCCGGTATCCGCCGGGTTATCCGCGGAGGCTGAGGCGCCTTGTTCCGCGGTTTCCCCTGGGCTTTCGCCCCAGCGGCGTTCGCTTCTCGGGTCTTCCTACTCCCGCAGCGGGATTCAGCTTCCGTTGCCGTCGGCTTACCAGAACGCATCCGTCCTGGACCGCTACGGGGTTGACCTGTTCCGCTTGCGCCAGTTGCGACCTGGGAGGACGCCCCCTTTACCCCGGGACCGGTGGTGGTCACGCAGTAGGAGAACACCGGCTCCTGCTGCCACCTTGAGTCTTTCAACTCCGGGCCCTTCCGCCGATTTCGAGCCATTGACGCGGTCAACTTTCACGAGGCCTCATCGGGGGTTCACTTGCGTTCGTCCTTCAGGTCTTCTCCTTGCCCTGTGGCTGGTGATGGCCCACCTGCCCTTGGGGCTTCACGTCAGGCGGCTTAGCACGAGTCCGTTACCAGTCCCGCACCCGCCTTAGGAGACCCGCCCGTTTGACCACTGAGCGGGGAATTACCGCCTCCTCTTGGGTAATTCACTGGCTACAAGCGACTTTCAGGCCGCACGGTGCAGGAAGTTGTGGCACTCGTCGAGCACCACCATGGCGTCCGGGCGCTGGTCCTCGGGGATGCGGGCGCGGGCGGTGGTGGCCTGCCACAGCCCGGCCAGCAGCAGAGAGCCGATCAGGCGGGTGCCGTCCTCGCCGAGGATGCCCTTGGGCAGCCGGCACAGCAGGATTCCGCCGTCGAGGATGCCGGCAAAGCTAAAGGTGGTGGCTGGCACTCCGAACAGGGAGTTCGCCATCGGGTGCGCGAGCACCAGCCGCAGCCGGGACAGCAGCGGGGCGACCAGGCCGGCGCGCTGCCCGGCCGGCAGGGAGTCGAAGCCCTCCCAGAATTCGGCCAGGGTGTTTCCCTCCCAGGCGTTCAGGCCCCGGACGACGGCCTTGACCCGCTCGGCCCGCCACTTCGTGTCGGACAGCAGCCGCGGTAGCTGGGCGAGGGTGGAGCCTTCCAGGTGGGCCAGGGTGAGAAGGGCGTGGTAGCAGATGTCCGCGCTGCGGTGGCCCCACCAGCGCGCCCACACCTTCGACATGACGGCGGTGACGTTCGCGGCCACGTCGTGCGGGGTGCCGCCGTGCACGGCCGGATCCAAGAGGTTGATGGCCGGTGGGGCGTGCCGCTCGTCCGGGTCGATGAGCACGAGCCGGTCGCCGGCCTCCTTGGGCATCCGGTCGAGCAGGTCGCGGATCAGGTCACCCTTGGCCGGGTCGAACGCTGCCACGCCCCTGCCAGCCTCGATGTCGCCGAGGATCATGTTCTGCAACAGGGTGGTCTTGCCGGTGCCGGTCGGGCCGAGCACGTGCACGTGGTAGCGGCAGTCGGTCAGGGAGATCCCGACCCGCATGCGGGGGCCGGCGTTCGTGACTCCGATGACCTTGCCGCCGATGCCCTGGCGCTCGTCGCGCGGCACGAGGTTCAGCCTCGGCCGCCCCTGCCAGCGGCCCCCCGGGCGGGAGATAACCCGCGCAGCGCCGTGGTTGGTGTCGTTCATGGGGCGCTCCAAACGGTGGGCTGGTCGCGATCGACGTCGCGTGTGGCCGGCTTCGCCGCACTCCCCTTGGGTTGGTCTGCCATCTCCCGGCTGGAGGCCCGGAAGGTGTCGCGGTTGGCGGCGCGGCGCCGGGACGCGGCACCGGGCAGGCCGTAGGCGGCCGGCTCGGCGGGCAGCCCGGCCAGCGCAGCGGCTTCCTCGACGGAGGCGAGGCTCATGCGGGTCTCGGGAGCCCAGCGCATCGCCGCAGTGGCCGCGCCTCGCCGCAGGCGCCGGCGGGTGAAGTGGGCCGAGAGCAGCCCGTATCCGCGGATGATGTCGGCGGCGGCAGCGAGCGCGGCCGGCTTGGTCGGGCCGACGGCGGCCACGTGCACCGCGACGAGCAGATGCGGGGCGACGGCGTACTTGGCGCGCGCCTGCCGAGCCAGATCCAACAGGTACGGGTCAGCCGGCCTGGTCCGCTTCTTGCCGCTGCTCGGACCGGGCGTGATCAGGTCAAGGACGCCGATGATCAGCGCCCGGAGTCCGTCGGCGAGGAGCCCGGCCGCCCGGCACGCCCCTGGTGCCCGGCGTACCCGGTCCGGGTGGATCATCGCCCGGCGCAGGACGCGTAGCCGGTGAGCTGGTGCTCGGCTGATGTGCACCTGCAAGATGCCGCCGCCGGCGCGTCCGGCCGAGGCGAGTCCGTCGTAGACGGCGCGCAGCCTGTCCTGCTCCGGGGCGGTGGGGTCCAGGCCGCCGCGCCGCCCGGCGGGGGTGGCGTCCTCGACCAGCGGCAACCAGTCCGGCTGCGTCGGCACGAGCGCGACAGTGGTGACCGTGCCCGTCCTCGGGAGGGCAGGCGGGGCGGTCCGATCGGCGCGGACGCCGGGCCAGGCACGTTGCAGCAGCCGTAGGACGGCGGTCAGGTCCACCCCGGGCGGCAGCCACAGGCCGGCCCGCATGCCGTCCGGGTCGGCGGCGACCTCCCACACGATGCGGGCCGGGCGCAGCGTCCACCGGCCCGGCACCGGCAACGCAGTGACGAGCAGCCGCCACAGGCCGACGGTCGCGGCCGGGGTGGCGGTGACCGGCGGGGTGATCTGCAACCATCGCGCCTGCGCCGCGTGGGCCTGCCACACCCGGCGCCGCCACGCCCGCCACACCACCTCTAGGACGGTGAGGATGATCAGTCCGGCGAGCAGCAGCGGCCACCGCTGCCGGAGCAAGTGCCACACCGCGCCGGGGGCGTCCGGCGCCCAGGAGCCGCACAGCACCTTGCCGACCACGGAGTCGGGGATGCCGTCATGGCCGGGCACACACCCGGTCGGGGACGGGGGCGGCGGGGACGACGGCGGGGACGACGCGATGAGCAACGGGAACGGCCCGGTGAACAGAGTGACGAAGGGCATGAGGGGACTCCCAGCTGAGGGGGTTACCGGCGCGCAGGACCCGCAGCGGCCGGCAGATCAGTTACCACGAGGTCGTGCTCGGCGTCGGACGCGAGGCTGTGAAAGGCCACCCGGGACGACCCCGAGGCCAACAGCGCCTCGCCGCGTGCGCAGGACGACAGGAAACCGCGCTCGCCGTCGGTGAGCCCGAACGCCTCGGTGATGGCGTCGATGGCCTGCGGCGCCTGCCGCAGCAGCACCTGCGTGGCGGCGTTGGACACGACGGCCCGGCCGACTTCGGTGTTGAGCACGTCGGCGGCGTCCTGGGTGATCACGGACAGGCCGGTGTGGTACTTGCGGGCGCTCTTGGACAACCGGAACAGGAACTGCGCGCCGAGGCCGGCGCGCAGCATCAGCCACGCCTCATCCACCAACACCAGCCGGCGGACCTCTGGTCGGGAGGCACCCGTCGGATTGCGGTTGGCGGTCCGGACGGTGCGCCAGATGGCGTCGAGGATCAGCAGCGTCCCGACGGCTTGCAGCTCTTCGGGCAGGTCTTTGATCGCGTAGACGACGAGGTGCCCGGCTGGGTTGATTCTGGTCGGGCCGTCGAACAGGCCCTTGAAGCTGCCGGCCACGTACGGGTGCAGCCGCCCGGCCAGCCTCTGTCCCGCATCGCCGGTGTCCTTGAGGGCTTCGGCCAGGTCGGCCAGCAGAGGCGCCGGCCGCCGCCAGGTACGCGCGTCGGTCGTGATGCCCTTGGCCCGGTACGCGGCGAAGACGGCGACGTCGAGGGCGGCGGCCTCCTGCGGCGAGATCCCGTCGCCGCCGCTCAGGACCGACACGAACGTCTGCATGAACAAGGCCCGGCGGACCAAGGCGTCGTCGCCGTCGGCGCTCGCCAGGTCGAGCGGGTTGATCCGTACGCCGGGCGCACCGGGGCGGATGATGGTGCCGCCGACCGCCTCGGCCAGGCGCAGGTACTCGTCTTCCGGGTCGATGACAAATGCCTCGACCCCGAGGTACAGGTTGCGCAGCAGGTCGAGCTTGGCGAGGTAGGACTTGCCCTCACCGGAGCGGGCCAGGATGACGGAGTTGTAGTTGGACTGCGCCCACCGGTCCCAGACCACGACCCCGGGTGAGTGCAGATTGAGCCCGTAGAGAACCCCCATGCCGGTGTCCCCGGCCGTGGTCGGCAGGTCCGGGCTGGTGAACGGGAAGCTGGCGGCGAGGGCGTCGGTGTCGAAGACCCGTTTCATCCCGAGCGCGTCGAACGCCAGGGGCAGGCCGGTGATCCAGCCCTGAAGCTGCCGCCAGGTCGCCGGGGCCACGTCCAGCAGCAGCGACGACGCCAACGCGCGGACCTCGGTCACCCGGTCAGCGAGTTCCTCTTCCGTGTCGGCGTGCACCGTCAGGTACAACCCCAGCCGGAACAACCTCGCCTCGCCCCGGGCGACCCGGGCGGCCAGCTCAGCGGCGTCCGCGGCGGCGGCGTCCAGCTCGGGATCGTCGAGTCGGCCCTTGGCGGCATCCTGGCGACGGTTGGCCTCGAACCGGCCACGCTGCTTGCGCAACCGCTGCGACGCCACCACCGGCGGGACGGGTTCGATGTGCAGCGACACGTCCACCCGGCCCGGGTAGGCAAGGAGGGGCTCGAGCCAGCCAGGGCCGACCTCGGCCGGGTAGCCGACCACGGCGAGGGTGGCGGTGTAGCCGTCCCCGACGCGGACGGACCGCCCCCCGACCTCGACCGCATCCGGGCCGCCGAGGACGACCGTCCCCGCCTCGGGGACGGTCCGGGGACGACGGCGAGTCAACCGGTTCACAGCTCCTCATCTCCATCAAGATCAGCGGTGGCCGTGGCGATGGTGGGGACGGGCCGTCCCGGCGGCGGGGACGACACGGCGGACGGGTTGAGAGCGCCAGCCAAGGTGGCCGCGGCGTCGACCGGGTCGAGCACCGACGCGGCGACCTCGCAGCCCGACAGCGCCCGCACCGTCTCGGCGGCCTGATGACTCGCATGGCCGGGGCTACGGGTGCTGCGCACGGCAACGGTGACGTGCCGGTGCAGCAGCTCACGGCGGGCGGCGACCTCCTCCAGAAAGCTCGCGTGCGACATCGCGGCGTGTTCGAGGGCCGGATGCGGCAGGCTCGGCGCGTGGGCGAGGATGCGGTCGCCGACGTGGGCCAGGTCGACCCGCTGCGCCCGAACGAGGATCTGCGCCGGACCATCCAACGAGTGCAGCCACCGGGCGAACCCCGCCACCAGGCCGTTCTGCTCGGCGGGTGTGCGCAGCCCGAACGCCACCGTGGACGCCGCCACCAGCCCCGTCGTGCCGTCCGATCCCAGGTCCACCAGACCCTCGGCGGTGAAGCCCCTGGCCGGTAACCGCAGCGGTGCAGGCAGCGGGAGCCGGTCGCCCGGCCCCTGCGTGGTGGACACCCACGCGGGAGCCGCGCCGATCGGGTCGTCGACCGGAACAAGCCGGTGCGCTGCCCGGCGGTGCCGCAGACCCGCCAACAGCCACCCGTCGAGGCCGATGCCGTCGCGCCGACCGACGGCGACGAAGAACGCCATGCCGACGATCGGCACGCAGCACACGGCGAAGACCAGCGGCGGCACCACCGTGACCAGCGCCGTCCAGGCCGCGTACAGCACCAGCCCGGTGACGGTGAGGATGACGAGCTGCCGCCCGGTCAGCCCGAACGCGATGCGGTCCGGGCGTTCCACGTCGGCGGGGATACGAGCTCTATAGGGCTCGTCGTAGGAGTTCGGGTTCGGACTCATTGGTGGTTACGCACCCTTTCCCACCCATTGTTCGGTCAGGAGTTGCCGGTGTTGTTCACCGCCCGGATGAAGGCCGTGCTCGTGTTCGTATGCGAGATCGACGGCGGCAAGCGGCGTACGTCGTTGCCGCAGTCGTGGACCGACCGCGGTCCCGCGCCGCTCCCGGGCCGGTTCGCCGCCGACGGACTCACCGCCGCGCGGGAGTTGATCGACGCCCTAGAGGCCGACTGCACGCCAATATCGGAGATGCTGCCGGAGGAACACAGCGACGAGGTCCGTATCGGAGTGCGCTGGCACACCGGCGCCACCGACGAGATCACCGCCGGGCGACCCGGACCCAACCGCACTCCGGCCGCCGCGCTGGAACTGATCCGCCGTCACGGCGCCACCCACGACAGCGAACAGCTCGCCGTCATGCTCAACGCCGCAGGGTTGCGCACCGGCCGCGGGCACCGCTGGAGCAAGGCCGGCGTCGCCCGCGTCCGCGCGTACCACACCGTCCGCGCACCCCGCACGGTCGCAATCCGAAACGGCGAAATCAGCGTCAAACAAGCCGCCGCAGAACTGGGCATAACCGCCGACGCCATCTACAACTGGCTCGCCCACGGCCAAGTCCCCGCCCGCCGCGCCCCGGGCGGACGCTGGTGCATCCCCTGGGACCCCGATACTCAGGAGATCTACCGTGAGAAGGTCGCCAACTCGTTCCGCCTCAATCCGATCCACCCGCCAGCCGAAACGTAGGAGTCTGGTCAGCATGTCCTGGTCACCAGCCCACCACGCGGTCGAACACGAAGACCTGCCCCGACTGCGCGATCTCCTCGACGCCGGCGCCGGCGCCGACGGCGACGGCGACGGCGACGGCGACGGCTGGACCCTGCTTCGCCACGCCATTGATGTCGAGCACGACGGCCACGTCCAGACCGGCGAACCGCTGCACGCCGACGTCACCGCCTTCTTGCTGGCCCGAGGCGCCGACCCGCTGCGCCGCTACAACGGCATGCCGGTGGTGGAAGAGGCCGCCATTTGTGGACACTGGCTGGCCGTCGAGATCATGAATGCCTGGATCAATCGCAGACCCGACGCTAACGGGCATGACTATCGAATCCGGCCCGCCGCAGACTGACGTCGACCCGTTGAGCCACTGATCTCGCAAGGCCAGCAACGCTGACACCAGTTCACACAAACCCAAGCAGCACACGAAGAAGGGGCAGTATGCAGCGTCCGTCGGCACACGGGCGCGCATCGGCACCTCGTCGTCACGGCGACTCACGGGTTACCTCCTTTCGGTTGCCGCCGCGCGGGCGGCGGGGACGGACGCGGGGATGGTGGGGACGACGCCGGTCGGAACACCGGGGTCGTGCTGCCGGCCGGTCGCGGTGGGGACGGCGGCGGTGGGGACGGCGGCGGCGGGGACGGTCGAGTCGCCGGGACCGGTCGAGGCGTCGGGGACGGGCTCGGCGCTGGGCGCGGCGAGGCTGCCGGCGGGTTCGCTGCGCTGGTCCGGCGTGGTGCCGCGGTGGGCCGGCGGGCGGCCGTGGGCCGTGCCGCCGGGGTGGTCGGCGCCGAGGAGAACACCGGTGTGAATGGGGCGGATGGCCGGCGCGGCGCGCTCTGCGCGGCGGGCGGGTTGGAGAACGTTGCCGCAGGTCGCGGGCCTGCTGGAGGCGGGCTCGCCGACGCGGGTGAGGCGTTGCTGAAGGCGGCTGGCGCGGGACGGTTCGCCGGTCGGCTCTGGCCCGGTGACGCCGCAGCGGGCTGGGAGAATCGAGCGGCGGGCGCTGGCCCGGCCGGGGCCGGTGCCGGGGTGGCCGGCGGCGCCGAATGGCTGAACGCGGGTGCCCCAGTGCGCCCGGCGCGCGCCGACAGTGGAGCTGGCTTGGCCGGGGCGTAACTGAACGCCACCGCGGCCCGGGACGGCTGGGACAGCGCCGGGCGCGGCGCCATCGGCTGACCCCCTGCGCCTCGAACGAGCCGAGCAGCGCTTGTCGTCCGGGTCCCGCCGCCCGCTGGGCGGCCTGTCACGCCCGCGACCACGGCGCGCTTGCCCTTACTGAGCCCGCTGACCGCACCCAACGTCTTGACCGTCATGTACGCCTGGACGAGCTGCCGGAACAGGCCCCGGCCTTCGCCGGGCAGGCCGAGCGGTGCCAGCACGAACTGCTTGAGCAGGCCAGGCAGCTTGATCAGCAGCCACAGCATCGTGACGCAGACCAGGACGCCGACCAGGCCGTCCTTGGTGGCGGGTACCCCGAGCAGCGTGAGCCCGGCCGGGGTGAGGAACACCTTCACCGCCGTCAGCACGATCAGTGCCTGCGCGACCTGCAGGCCGAGGCATGCGGCGAACGCGCGCCACCAGGTGTAGGCCAGGCCCTCGGTCTGCGGCGTCGCGTGGCAGGCCAACGCCAGCGGCGCAAGGCCGATGAGGACGACCATAATGGCCACTCGCAGCAGGAACGTGACGACCACGACCAGCGCGAGGACCACCATGGCGATGACCAGCACCGCGAACAGGATGTTCGGCGAGGTGGCGCTCAAGGGTTGCGCGATCATGTCGACGATGGCCTGCGCGGCGGCGGGGCCGTCGACGCCTTGACCGGCGACCGCGGTGGTCAGGGCGTTGGTGAACTCGATGGCCTTGCCACACAGGATCAGGCTGACGTTGGAGATCACCGCGCCCAGGACGAGCCGGGACGCGATCTGCTGGAACCCGTACTGCGTTTGCAGGCTCTCGCGAGACACGACGACGAAGCCACCGGCCACGATGAACAGCACGTAGATGCCGTTCGCGGCCACCAGCGTCGTCGTCCAGACGGCATTGACCTGCGGGTTGCCGGTCAGGTCCGGGGTGGACAGCACTGTCGAGCCGAGGGTCTCCATGACCGGCTTGAGGCCGGTCTTGGCCATCCAGACGAGGAACCCGGTAATGGCCTTGCGGATCTGCCCGGGGATGTCGAACATCCCGGGCTCGTCGTCCCCGCTGCCCGTCGGCGGTGTCCAGCCGGGCGGCGGCGCGGGGGACGAGGCGGGGGTGTGCGGGGACGACGGGACGGGCGTGGACGGGCCGCCGGGCGGAGGCGTCGGGATCGGGGACGGCACGCGCGGGGCCGGAATGGGGGTCGGCACCGGGTCGGCCGCCGCCGGCCCCGCGAACACGGGGCCGGCGGCCAGCCCGACTCCGAACACGACGGCCACGAGCAGCCGAAGCGGGCGGCGGATCGGAATGGAGTGGGTCATCACTTCACCCACTGACCGACGATGGTGACGAACAGCGGCGCCAGCATCGCCAGGGCGTAGCCGATCGCGGCGCTCTTGAGCGCCAGCTTGGCCTTCTCGACCTCGCCCGGGTCGCCGTTGGCCGCGAGGTACCGCAGGCCGCCGACGGTCAGGAACAGGGTGGCGACCGCGACGAGGATGCCGACCAGCCACGTGCGGATGTTGTTGACCACCGCGTCGATCGACTCGGCGGCGAAGGCGGCGTCCGGGGTTCCGGCCACCAGCAGCAGCGCCGACACGGTGACGGCCAAGGCCGCGATCACCGGGGACGGCCACCGGCACGGGTGGGGACGGCGGGGACGAGGGTGGGGACGGCGGGCGGGCCGTCCCCGGCCCGGGACGACGCGGCGGGCCGCCGCCGCGTCGTCCGGGGACGGGATGGGGTTCATGGGGTGGGACCTCCGATGGGCAGGCCGCATCCGCCCCGGGCATGGCAGGGGCCCAGAAAGGTGCGGCGATGGGTCCGACGAGGGGCCGTGGTGACCGGGGGCCGACCGGCGTGGCCGCTCCTCCTCGTTCGGGAGTCGTGGGCCAGAGCCGTCTATCGGGTGTCAGCGCCGTCAGCGGGATCGGTCGGAGTGGGTCACCTGCGGGAAGATCCCGCACTAACGGAATACAAATCGTGGCCGCGATTTTGCAGATCAGCCGGGAAGATCTTCAAAAATGCAGGTCAGGCGCGTTGCACATCGGACCGGTCAGGAGCAGGCGGCCTCCAGGGCCGTCGTGGTGGTCGCCTCGGCCACCACGTTGGCGAAGTCGTCGTCCAGGTCCCCGGACCGGATCGCCGCGACCAGGCGCTGCACGGCCGCGCCCCGTTGGCGGTAGACCTGCCAGTACGAGCGGCCGACCCGCTCGGCGTACTCGCCGACGCTGGTCGCTTCCAGGTAGGTCGCGCCGATCACGTCCGCCTCGGCGGCCGTGATGACATCGGCCCGCACGGCGCGAGCCAGTACGAAGTCCGGGTGGTTGAGACCGGTGGTCTGCACCCGCGACTCGGGCACGAAGGCGACCTGCCCGGACGCCGGTTCACGCTTGTCCAGTTCGCTGCGGGCCTTGGAGAACGCGGTGTTCAGCAGCCGCGTGACCACGCCCGGCTTGGCGATGTCCACGCTGGTCAGGGCCTGCATGAACTGCGCGATCAGCGCGGCGTCCACGTCGCCTGCGGACAGCTTCCACAGGTGGTGAGCCCGGCGGCGCAGCCCCGGCAGGGCCACCCCGACCGCGCCGACGATCCACCGCTCGGCGCCGGTGCGGGCGCCTGCGACCAGCAGCCGCCACGCGGCGTCGGCCGCCTCCGGGCTGCACGAAGGGTGCATCAGGATCGACGACAGCTCGACCAGCGCGATCGGCCGGCGCGGCAGGCCGTGCCCGAGGGCGCGGCCGTCGACGGAAAGGGGCTGCGGTCCCTGCCCGGCCAGGCGGAACCGGTAATCGATCGCGTCCAACAGCGACTCACTCCGCGACGGGGTGACAGCGGCGAGCGTGTCGTTCGGGATGCGTGCAGACATGGAGGAACTCCCTGGTGGTGTGGTGGGAGCCGTCCGGCCTTTCGAGGGCCGGTCGGCGGGTCTGCCACCACGCCACCAGGGGCCTTGAACAGATCATGAACACTGTTGATCTTGTTCAAGGCTCCGGCTCGCCGCGCCGTACACGTGTCGCTGACCATCATCGATGCGTCCGGTCGCCACTCCGGGGCCGCCGGCCCGGTGCGCGGAGATCGTCAGAGCCGGGTGTTCAACCCCTCCGCCGGGGGTGTTCGTCCAATGCCGCTGACGCACCGGGGGCGCCTTGAACACGACGTGGCCGCCAACCCCGCACGCGGGGTTGGCGGCCTCTTGCTGCCACTTCCGGTAACCGTCAGATGATCTTGTTCAACCCCTCCGAATGTTGAAGCTGATCTTGTTCAGGGAGTTGTGGACCTTGCTCAAGGGGCGCCTGCGTTGGGGTCGATCTTGTTCAAGCCTCGACATGATCTTGTTCAAGGTCCTGCGATGGGCGCCGCATCTCCGGTGGTTCACCCAGCGCGCAGGCGACGCCTGGCGGCGCGCGGTGAAACCGCCGTGACCTGCGTGTTCAACCCAAGGATGATCTTGTTCAAGCGCGCCGCTCGGCTGGCTCCCGACCGCACCCGGCGGGCCGTTGAGGCGGGCCGGGTGCAAAATCGGCGCCCCGATTTGTATTCCGTTAGTGTCAGCGTTCGCCGGCGGGCGTGGCCCACACGCTCATGCCGAACAGCCCCACCGACCCCCGCCCTGCGGCACCCGTCGGACTGTTCCTCACCCCGCCCCACGACCACCGACCCCTCGACCGGACCGGGCAGCCGCTACCGAACTGGTACGGCCTGCACCCGGACCACGTCGCCCGACTGATCGCCCGGTACAGCCGCGACGGCGACACCGTGCTCGACCTCGACACCCACCCGACCGTCGCCGCAGCCGCCCGACACCTGGACCGCCACCCGCGCCTGGTCGTCCCCGAGCAGTGCAGCGTCGGGCTGATACTGGCGAGCCTGCCTCGGCTAGGTGTCGACCCCCGTGACGTGCACGGCCTGCGTCAGACCTTCGACGGCTGGCAGACCTGGCTTCGTCCCGGCGGCTTCCTCATCACGCTGCTCACCGCTTCGCCCAGCGGCGACGCTGCCAGGCACCGCTCGACGGTGATCGCCGCCGCCCGCGCGGCCGGGCTGCTCTACCACCAGCACATCCCCGCGGTCCTCGTCCCACTGCCCGAGGCGGACCCGCGCACTGAACCGGATCTTGCGCCCCGGCCGCCGCTGCTCGCCGGCCGGCACGTTCGCGCGCACCGGGACCTTCTTGCCTTCGCCACCACCGCCCTGGAGATCACCCATGTCTGAACGCCGTCCCACCACGCCGGCCCTGTTCAGCTCGCCCTCCCGGCTGATCGAGCAGGGCTACCCCGGCTCGGTCTGGGTGACCGGTCAGCAGCCCTCCCGGGAACTGCGCCGGGGCCGGTACACCTCCGAGTCGATCACCCACCCCGGGAAGATGCTGCCGACCATCGCCCGGTACGCCATCCACACCTACACCGACCCCGGCGACGTGATACTCGACCCAATGGCCGGCATCGGCACCACCGTGGTCGAGGCCATGCACCTCGGCCGCCACGGCCTGGGCGTCGAGTACGAAGACCGGTGGGCGGCCCTGGCCGCCGCGAACATCGTCCTCGCCGAACGGCACGGCGCCACCGGCGTCGGGGAGGTCTACACCGGAGACTCCCGCCGCCTGCCCTCGCTGCTGCCGCCCCAGATCCGCGGCCGAGTCGCGCTCGTAGTCACCTCGCCCCCGTACGGGCCGTCCACCCACGGACACGCCCGAACCCCCGGCCCTCGACGCGGCAAGGTCCTAAAGATCAACCACCGGTACGGCGGCAGCGACAACCTCGCCTACCGCAGCCACGATGAACTGGCCGAAGGATTCACCGAGATCCTCGCTGGCTGCCGAGCCGTCCTACGCCCCGGCGGACACGTCGCCGTCACCGCCCGCCCGTACCGGCGCCACGGCGAACTCATCGACATCCCCGGCATGGTCGTCGCCGCCGGACAGGCCGCCGGACTGGAACTGGTCGAGGAATGCGTGGCGCTGATGGCCGGCGTCCGCGACGGCGTACTCGTCCCCCGGGCCTCCTTCTTCCAGATCAAGAACGTCCGCGACGCCATCGCCAACGGCGACCCGCAGTGGATACCGCAGCACGAAGACGTAATCGTCCTTCGGCACGTACTGCCGCAGACCACCTGCCACAACTCCGCGTCGAGCACGGCGGACCCCGCCGGGCCGCACACCGATCGGCTTGATCCCTTCACCGCGTCCCGCATGGATCGACGGGCACACCCGGCGCCCGCCCCGAACGTCAACACCAGCGGCGGCAGCGCCACCCATCCCCGGCCCACCCCGGGCCGGGATGTCGAAAGGACCGCCGATCCGTGCCCGCCCTACGCACACCCGACGCCGGGCAACGCCCGGCCCAACGCCACACCCACCGCTTCCGACCCGCAGGCCGGTTCGTCCGAAACGGCAGGCCGGCGATGAGCGCCGCGCCCGCCGCCGAGTGGCGGCCCGACCCGCTCCTGACCATCGATGACGTCGCGGCCTGGCTTGGCAAGCCGAAGAACACCCTCTACGCCTGGCACAGCCGCGGCAAAGGGCCGCGCGCCATTCGGGTCGGCAATACCCTGCGCTATCGGCGCAGTGAAGTCGACCGCTGGCTCGACGCCCACACCGACCCGGAGCGCTGAACCATGGCCCGCCCTCCCCTGCCCGTCGGAACGTGGGGCACCATCCGCACCGAGAAGCTCGGCCCCGGCCGGTACTGCGCCCGCGCCCGGTTCCGCGACTACGACGGCAAGACCCGCGACGTCGAGGCCACCGGCACCACCGGCCCGGCCGCCGTCCGTGCCCTGAAGGAGAAGCTGCGTGACCGCGTTGCACCCAACGACGACGAGATCACCAGGGAAACCCACCTCAGCACGCTCGCCGACCTGTGGATCGACGAGATCATCGCAGAGGAGCGCGTCACGCGGCAGACGATTGACAGGTACGAGAGCGTGGTGCGTACCGCTGTCGTACCCGCTGTGGGCCGCCTGCGGATCAGAGAGGCCAGCGTCGGCCGCCTCGATAGGTTCCTCCGCGAGGTCGCCAAGGATTACCCCGCCGCCGCCAAGGTCGCCAAGGTCGTCCTCGGGCAGATGTTCGCCCTGGCGGTACGCCGGGGCGCGCTGACGACCAACCCGGTCCGTGACACCGGTCGGCTACGCACCCCGCGCCGCAAGGTCCGCGCCCTCACCATCGAACAACTGGAGTCCGTACGCACAGCGATACGCACATGGCAGCAACCCACGCCGGGCAAATCCGGACCCCGACCCACCGGCGACCTGGCCGACATCGTTGACCTCATGCTCGCCACCGGCGCCCGCATCGGTGAAATCCTCGCGCTGCGATGGGCCGATGTGGACCTCGCCGCAGACCACCCCACCGTGACCATCCGCGGCACGATCGTCTTCGTCAAAGGCAAAGGGTTCTTCCGACAGGAGTGGACCAAGAGCGACGCCGGCTTCCGCACGATCGTCCTGCCCCGATTCGCCGTCGCCATGCTGATGGACCGCACGCTCACCGCCGCCGACAACCCCCACGACGCGATCTTCGCCTCACGACGTGGCACCTGGTTCTCCCCCCACAACGTGCGCCGACAGTGGCGCCAAGCCCGCGCCGACACCGACCTGGAATGGGTCACCCCACACACCTTCCGCAAGACCGTCGCCACGCTCATCAACAAGGAAGCGGGTCTGCTGCACCGATAGGTGACACCTGAGATGGCTTGCCCAGGCGGTGAGCTGGGAGGATGTCCCTGTGCCGAAGCCTTACCCCCAAGAGTTCCGCGACGACGTGGTGCGGGTTGCCCGTGAGCGTGACCCCGGCGTGACGGTCGAGCAGATCGCGGGACTGTCAAGAAAACGGTGTAACTCGATCTTTGTTGAGCGTCAGTTGCGGCCTGCGGTGAGTCGGCCTTCGAAGGCCAGGTCGAAGGCGTTGAGGGCGGGTTTCCAGCGGGTGATCCAGCGGCGTCGGCCGGTGCCGGTCGGGTCCAGGGCCATCACGGCGAGGTAGACGCATTTCAGAGCGGCTTGCTCGTTCGGGAAGTGCCCGCGGGCTCGCACGGCCCGGCGGATCCGGGCGTTGACCGACTCGATCGCGTTGGTTGAGCAGACGACCTTTCGGATCTCGGTGTCGAACGCTAGGAACGGTACGAACTCCGCCCAGGCGTTCTCCCACAGCCTGACGATCGCCGGGTATCTGTCGCCCCAGGTCTCGGCGAACTCGAGGAACCGCTGCTCGGCGGCGGCCTCGGTCGCCGCGGTGTAGACCGGCTTGAGGGCCTTCGCGATCGCGTCCCAGTGCTGGCGGGACGCGTACTTGAACGAGTTCCGCAGCAGATGGACCACGCAGGTCTGCACCACTGTCCGGGGCCATACGGTGTTGATGGCGTCGGGTAGGCCGGTGAGGCCGTCGCAGACGGCCATCAGCACGTCGTCGGCACCGCGGTTCTTCAGTTCGGTGCACACGGTCAACCAGAACTTGGCGCCCTCACCACCGTCACCGGCCCACAACCCGAGGATGTCGCGGGTGCCTTCGGTGGTGACCGCGAGGGCGACGTAGATGGGCCGGTTGGCGACTTTCCCGTCGCGGATCTTCACGTTGATCGCGTCCAGGAACACCACCGGATACACCTTGTCGAGGGGCCGGTTCTGCCACTCGGCCATGCCGTCTATGACCTTGTCGGTGATCGTGGAGATCGTCTGGCGAGATACGTCGGCGCCATACACCTCTGCCAGGTGAGCGCTGATCTCCCCGGTCGTCAAACCCTTCGCTGACAGGGACAGGACCATGTCCTCGACGCCGGTCAGCCGGCGTTGCCGCTTGCGGACGATCTGCGGTTCGAACGAGCCGTCGCGGTCGCGCGGCACGGTGATCTCGACCGGCCCGACGTCGGTCAGCACCCTCTTGGCCCGAGAACCGTTGCGGGAGTTCCCGCCGTCTTTGCCGGCCGGGTCGTGTTTGTCATAGCCGAGGTGGTCGGTGATCTCGCCGTCCAGCGCGGCCTCGATCACTCGCTTGGTCAGCTGTTGCAGCAGACCGCCCTCGCCGGTCAGCTGCAGGCCCGCGGCGCGGGCCTGCTCAACCAACCGGCCGACCAACTCGGCGTCCACGGCTTCCGGCGAGACCGCCGGGTCCTTCTTCATCGCCACCGCGGCAGTATCCACGGCGGCTTCGATCGTCACGGTCATCAGGCGTCTCCTTGATCAGGAGTTACACCGTTTTTCTTACAGTCCCCAGATCGCGAAGGACTTCGGGATCCATCCGATGACGTTGTTCAAGTGGCTGCGTCAGGCCGGCGTCGACGCCGGTGCGAAGCCTGGTGTGACCCGTAGCGAGTCGGTGGAGCTGCGGGAACTGCGACGCCGGAACAAGTTGCTGGAGCAGGAGAACGAGGTCCTGCGCCGGGCCGCGGCGTACTTGTCGCAGGCGAATCTGCCGGGAAAAGGGTCTACCCGCTCGTGAGCGAGCTGGCCGCGGACGGTGTCCCCGTCGCGGTGACGTGCCGGGTACTGAACATCGCTCGTCAGCCCTATTACCGGTGGCTGGCCCGGCCGGTCACGACCTCGGAGGTCACGCAGGCGTACCGAGCCAATGCGCTCGCGGACGCTCACCGTGACGATCCGGAGTTCGGGTACCGGTTCCTGGCCGACGAGGCCCGCCAGGCTGGGCAGTCGATGGCGGACCGGACCGCGTGGCGGATTTGCTCCGGTAACGGCTGGTGGAGCGCGTTCGGCAAACGCAAACGCTGTGGCAAGGGCGGGAAGGCCGGCCCGCCGGTACACGACGACCTTGTGCGCCGGGACTTCACTGCGCAGCGCCCGAACCGGCTATGGCTTGCCGACATCACCGAGCACCGCACCGGGGAGGGCAAGCTCTACCTGTGCGCGATCAAGGACGTCTGGTCGAACCGGATCGTCGGCTACAGCATCGACACCAGGATGAAGTCCCGCCTCGCCGTGGCCGCACTCAACAACGCGGCCGCCAGACGCGGCGATCTGGCCGGCTGCGTACTGCATACGGACCGCGGGTCGCAATTTCGATCAAGGAAATTCGTCCGGGCCCTCGAAGCCCACCGCATGGTCGGCTCGATGGGCAGAGTCGGCGCGGCCGGGGACAACGCGGCCATGGAATCGTTCTTCGGCCTGCTGCAGAACAACGTCCTGGACCGACACCCGTGGAGGTCCCGCGAACAGCTACGGATCGCGATCGTGACCTGGATCGAACGGACCTACCACCGCCGCCGACGCCAGCGATCGCTGTCCCGGTTGACCCCTATCGAGTTCGAGACCATCATGACCCCACCGGCCAGTCAGGCCGCGTGACTACACCTGTCACCAATCGGTGCAGCAGACCCAGCCGACACCGACCGCGCCGCCGCGCAACTCGGGCACGCAAGCAAGGAGATCACCAAGAAGCACTACATCGAGACACCTGCACTCGCTCCCGACAGCTCCGACATCCTCGAACGGCTCGGCGCTGGCCGCACGGCGGCTGACCCCGACCACCTCGATCATGGACCAGACCACGCGGCATAGACACGCCGACGCAGTGGACCGCCAGGGGCGTCGAACCGGATCGCCCCGTGCGCGCCGGTGCCCCTCAGGGCGATCCGCGTCCACAGAGAAGGCGAAAGCCCTGATCAGCCTTCCCGCTGGTCAGGGCCGCCTGGGCCTGACCCGGTCAGGCCCGGCCCGCCAGCGTTGCCGGTGCCTTGGCCCAACGTCTGCGTTGGCCGTGGCTTCAAACTTGCGCGCCCGAAGAGCCTCGAGCCGCCAAGCTAGGGATCCCTAGTTCGGTCGCTATTCTCCCTTGGGCGCAGACGATCTGTCGGATCCTAGCCCCTCACAATTCACCCATGCGCTGTCTTCGTGGTGCCGCCATGCCGAGTCAATCGCGGGCGGAGGGCGACGCGCACCGCGCCGTGGGTCATCGAGCGCTCCGTCGCCTTACCCGCCCACAGGTACGCCTCGCCGGGTTGGAGATTGGCAAGCTGTTCCGGTCGGAGTCCCACGAGCGCGGCGTTGGCTTTCTGGATGTGCTTCAGCCACGCGGGCGAAGTCGCCTTGTGCATGATGACGATGTCGGAGAGCTCGATGAGTGACACAGGCACTGATGGCGGATCCTGGCTGGCTACGAGGATGCTCATTCCCTTGTGGCGCATCTCCCGGACGGACTCGACGAGAACGTCGACCAAGTCGGGGCTGTCAATGTACTTGTGGGCCTCGTCGAACACGACCAGCTTGTTGAAGTGACCGCCGTCATCCGTAGCTTGGGCGAAGAGTTGCATGAGCACGACGAAGAGGCCCAGACTCTCGTCCTTCTCGATGAGCTCGTCACGCAGGTCAACGATGATGAGGCGTCCGGGGCGCACATAGTCCGAAATGCGCACGGAGTCATCTATGTAGAGCGAGGCCAGGTCAAGCCGCTGCTGGGCAAGATCCTTCATAGTGTCGGCCATGGCCGACGCGGCGACGGCGTTTCGGATCGTGTCGAGGCGGAGGTTGGCGCGGTTTGCCCGGAAGATTTGGGTGAGCTGGCGGAGGTACATCGACTGGTTCCCGATGGCACCGAGCAAGAACTTCCAGTGGCTGATGTGCAGTTCGTCAGACCCAAAGAGCAGCGGCTGGACTTCGATGCCCGGGAACTCGCGGCGGCGCGTGTCCAGCTGATCGCTGGGGGCGAGTAGCAGGACATCCTCTAGTGCAGCCGGTTCGGCACCATAGCGTTCCCGCAGCCGGGTGATCTGCTGGTCGTGATCATTGGCAGCGATCATCGATGTAAATTCGGGGGCGTAATCCTGGGTGCTGCTGTAGTGGAAGACGATGGTAGCCAGGGGGCGGGGCAGCTGGTTGATTCCCTCAGCAGCGAGAGTGGCACCTTCGATGATGGAGCCGAGAGTGTAGCTCTTCCCGCCTCCCTGGACCCCGAACAGGCTGAGCGTGTGTGTCTCGTTGAGGTCGAGTGCGGTCTTGCGGCCACCGGCGACCTCGCCCAACAGCGCCCACTGGGGTGTATCGCCGGTGACACCGACGAGGATGTCAGGACTGGGAACCTCTCGATCAGCCTTAGCTGGCACGGATGCGACGTCAGCGCCGGACGGCCCCACTTCGCCTGGATCGGACCGAAGCTCGGGCACGGGCTCGGGAAGGACGCTCGGCTCGACCTCATCAACATCGGAGGCAGGCGGCTCCACTGCGGAAGTGCCAACTTGTGCCGACAATTCCGTAGCCTGCGCAGCGAGCGACTCCGGAACCGGCGGCTCGGGTCGCTCCTCTACGAGCGGCTTCAGGGTCGGTGCCCGGAAAGCGGCATCGGCACGACGAGTGCGGGTCAGCGCGGGGACAGTGATGGAGTGAGGCTCAGTGGCGTCGCCTGGCCGGTCGAGGTCAGTCGGCACGGCACTGAGCAGCTCGTCGATCTCATCGCGCCCAATATGGTGAAACTCGACCCCGCCGATTTGCTGCGGATCGCTACCGTTGCCCGATAGGTCGAAGACGAGCCCCGCGCGCTCGAACCGCAGGCTGAATCCATCATCAAGCGTTTCCAGTAGCCGCCTCGCATGGCTCCCGACCGAGGGACTGACCATCCGGTAGCGCTCGGCCCTCTCCAGATAGAAGCGCAGGAGGGCGGCAAGTTCCAGATTTTTCACCGCCCTGTCCACGCGATCGGGATCGGTGAAGCGGGGATCGAACTGCTCCTTGAGCACCCTCTCCGATGTGGCGATCTGCTCACTGATCTCCGTCTGCAACCGGTCGTACGCGGCGACATCGGGGATGGTCGAGTACGCCTTGACTTCGACCAGCCGGCAGGTGATCGTCCGGCTGAGAGCATCGAAGCTGAACAGACCCAAGTCTGTGCGTCGCAACGATCGCTCTGCGGCGGCAGAACGGCGACGCGTTTCTGCGTACAGCTCGTGGTGGGCGTCGAGCGGCAGGACGATCTGGTCGCCGAGTACGCGCTGTCCCTCCAGGTAGATGCGCGCTAGCGCAAGCCCGAGCACTTCGGAACGTTGGTTCCGAGCCGTAGAAGCTAGCTTGAACGCCAGGCTCCCCGACAACAAGCGAACCTGCTCGAAGAACGTCTGCAAGTGCCGGTCGTCAACCTGGATGCCGTGGTCACCGACCACCGGAGCGAGCAGGCGCCGCAGCTCGTCGACGCTACGCGAACTAACCATGACCTGGCGACCGAGCCCGGTTCGGCTGGAGACATAGTCGATGACGTAGTCGCTTGACCCGCGATCATCGGCTCGGTCGAAGTACTCCAGGCCGAGGGTCCGGTCGATGACAATGACCCAGTCGCTGTTGTCGTGCGCCTGATGCAGCAGCGAGCGTTGCACGGCATCGAGCGTGAGGGTTGTCGTGGGCACGCGGTCGAACGCCTTAGTCGCAACGGCCGCGGCCGCGAGCGCTAGGTCACGGGGAAGTCGGACTAGGCTCTCCCGGAAATCTCCGGTCTCTGGAACAGCCGACGCGAACAGCGGCGTCTTGCGCCAGGTAACGCTGCCCCGCTCGTCATCAACCTCAAACAAGGTGGTCGCCTGCTGTACGAATCCGTGCGCCGGCGCCTGCCGGACATGCTGCAGCCGGGCCGTGTCGTGCTCTTCCCCGGCAAAGGCATCGATGAGGACGGTTAGGTGCGCCTCGAACTCCTCCGGGCTTTCTTCGAACTCCACCAGTGAACGCACTGAGTAGGCCAACTTTGGCGCGCCGCGTGCCTGGCGTGCCGCAAACGCTTCGGCTTCGGCGCTATTGAACCGGCCGTCCGACCGGGTGAGTTCCGCCAGAGCGCCACCGATTCCGGGCATCTCGGTCTGATCGGTACACAAACGGAGGTCATAGTTGAGGTGCTTGGTGTCGGATCGCCGCTGTAGCTCGAGCAGGACTTCGACGATGAGGCCGGCGTCGCCCGGGTTGACAATGTTGAGCACGAGCGTTTGGACGTAGGGGTGCTGACGCACATAGCGCTCGATCCGGTCGGCCAGGACCAGGCTCGTCGGGCCGGCATCGGACCCCCGCGCAACGGCCGGTACACCGAGCGCGCGGGCGACCTTGTCGACGAGCCCGTGAGAGTCATCGGCGCCGCTAGGAAGGTAGGCCGCCCAGAATGGGGTCAGGTTGGCGACCGCGGCCAGCAGGCGACCGTCTTGGCGCGGCACTGCAAACGGGAAACCGAGCGAGTCCAGGCGCCCGAAAAACGACGCCTGGGCGTTCGCCGCGGCATCCTGCGGCTGACCGTCCAGGTCGGCCCGCCATTGAGCACCGAGGGCGGCCCACTCCGAGAGCCACAGCAGACGCAGCGGATGCGTCGGGCCCAGCAGAAGCAGCCGGTGCAGCGCCCCCAGGCCGTCGATGTAGGTGATCGCCACCCCATCGAGTTGCTGTAGCCCCGCCAGCGCGCGGAGCGCCATCGCCCTCTGTGCGGAACCGGCCCGCTGGACGTAGGTCGACTGGGCGTTCAGCGCCCTTTGGAAGGCGACGGCGTAGTCAATGATTTGGGTACGCATTCTGATGACGTCGGTCGTCTCGATGACTTTGCCTGGGTGGTGGTCGTTGACGACGCCGAGCACGTCGGCGAAGAGCTGGTCGCGGGCCGAGAGCAACGCCCCGAACGCGTGCTCGGCCTCCGGCCCGAGTCCGGACGCCCAGTCGGTTTCGTCGCGTCTCGGCTCGACAGGGGTGCCGTCCTGTCTGACGGACAATTGCCACAGCCCGACTTCGGCCGGTGCAAGCAGTGTCTTGCGTTCGATGTCGGTCAATTGATTGGAGAGGCGGACCTCGATGTTGCCGCCGCCTGAGATATGTACGCTGGCAGAGACGTAGAGGCCACCTTTGGCTGGTGCGGACCAGGCGGTCTGCCCGGGCTCCAGGGCACGTTCCGGCCTCCCCTCGACACAACGGGCGAAAGCGATGCGCTCCACGGCGTGCAGCACGCTCTCGTATCGGCTCGCCTTGTCTTCTGGCGGCTCTTCGTCCTCGTCGGCGCGGACCACGAAGAACGCCTCACTGCGGCCGGTTCCCGGCTTCACTACGACCGGACGGTCGGCGTCGGCTACTGGGGTGACCGTCAGAAGATGCCAGCCTTCGTCGAGGTCCGCCTTGTGCAGATTTCGAACGGTCGCCTTGTAGTCGCTCTTCGGTTTCACCCCGGCAGCGACCGAAACCGCGCGACCGGTAGGGCCGCCGTCCTCGGACTCGATCTCGACTCTGAGTTTGAGCAGTCCGTCGGATGGGGTCAGCGGAGTGTCGACTTTAAACTGAGCTGCCAGCGTCTTCGTGCCGTTGGCGCCGGCGACCACATAGGCCTGGCCGGCGAGGGACTTAAGCACGGGGTACTTGTCCAGGTGGTCGGCGTTGTCGCCGACCCTGGGCAGATCGAGGGTGTGCACGTCGATGCCGATGGCGACCTCGCGATTGCGGGGTGCCGGCCATTTGTCGAAGGTGAGCTCGCGGTTCTCCCGATCGGTGATGACACGGCGGGTCCAAGCGTTGCGGTCCTCCAGGCCGATCCGCCCGGCGAACGCGGCAAGTTTCGCGACGAAAGCAGAGTCGGGCAGCCCGAGGCCTAGCACACGTTGACGCTCGTCGAGTTCGGTGCGGCTGAGTTCATCGACCTGGATCCGGTTGTGGCCGATACGACTTGCCACATCGGTGTCTGGCGTGAATAGACCGAGGTCGGGCACCAGCCCGAACTGGTAGACAGCGGCACCGGCGGCGTCAGGCTCGTAGCCATTGGCCGCGATGGTCAACAGGTAGTGCACCCAGGCACGGTCGTTGTCGCGGCCGTCATTCTTCTGCGCGAGGGTCTCCTGGAGCCAGTTGATGCCATCGCGCAGGGCGGCAGGCACCTTTGCCAGGAGCTCCCTTCGCAGCATCTGGTAGGCGTTGCCGAGGGCAACTTCCTCGAACGTCGCTACCCCGAACGAATCCTCGGCGCTCGCTCGCAGGCCCGGTGGGACGAAGACCAGCAGGGGGCCGGCGGTCTCCGTGACTGGTCGGTTTCGTAGCTCGACCAGCTTAGTGCTACTCACCAGTGATCCGGTGGTGTCCTCGCGGGCCTGCGCGTCGGCGGCCAGCAGGCACACTACGGTGCCTGGCAGAGTCGCGGACCGGAGTCGTTGGACCAGCCGTAGCGACAGGTCGGTCTCGAGCTCCGTGACTCGCATGCAGTGGCCCGCCTCCCGGGTGCTAAGCAAACTCAGCAGGCGGGGAATCAAGACGTCTTCCAGCGCATCGCGCACGTCGGCAGGCGCGGGCTCGGCGAGTCCGACCGTGGTTGCGGTCATCGCTTGCTCCTTTCCGTCTCGGGGCTGTCGACACGGATGGCGAAGCGCGGCGTGATGGTCTGGGTTAGGTACGCATCGGACAGGTCTCGGTAGTAGCCGATCTCCCGGAGCCGGTGGACGAACGCCGTGGAGTTTTCCCGCAACGCCATCTGGTCAGGTACGTCGGCACCGGCGAACCCGTCCTCGTTCGGCAGCTGATCGATGTGCAGCCCGTACCGGGCTCGGAGCAGCTCCAACACCTCGTCGACGCGCATGGGCGAGGTGCGCATCCGCCCGGTGTCGTCCTGCCGTACGAGTGCAACCTGCAGAAGCACCTCAAGCAGCCGCGAGTCGAGCACCAGCCGGCGTACGCCGGCCTTTCCGCGAGGCTGGGTGACCATCTGACCGGGGCGATTCTTCATCAGGAGTGAGTCGAGGCAGTCGACTAGATATTTCCGTTGGAACGCTCCGCGGTAATGCATGACGAGTTCTAGATATGTCTCGAGGCGACTCAGGCCGAGATCCACGATCGTCTGCAGCTCAGGTGCGAGCGGGTTCTCCTCGTCATCGAGGATGCGGCGCACCCGCATGTCGAAGAACATCTCGCGATCTCTCTTGTGCTTGTCCGCCAACAGCGCGATCGCGTCGACCGCCGGCAACTCGTTCCGTCCGCCCGCCTTGAGTAGCTTTCCGTGTTTGGTCAGGTCCGCGGCGAAGTCACCGAGCTTCTGAACGGCGAACGTGCCCCGGACGAACTGGGGCAGCCGGCCGTACCAGATCTCGGCACTTTTGGTTGCGTACGGGGCAGGGGCGCCATTATCGACCCCGAGCACGTCAACGAAGAGATTGGCTGCATAGGGGCAGTGCTCCCCGGGCCGGTGCCCGCGAGCGCAGGACGGATCCACGGCGCCGGTGCGCACGGCGGCGGGAACAAGCTTGATCATCCGTAGGTGATAGAGCGCGAGATGGAAGGAGAGCAGGATCTTGAGGTGCTCGACGAGCACGGTGCGCGGCATGAAGTCGCGGTGCAGCAACAGGCGGAGCACGTCGTCGGCCATCAGCTCAGCGGGCTGCTTGCACAGCGGCACCAGGGGCTTGCGGGTGGAGCCGTCGGGCCGGTCCTGGGCCTTCTTCTCGGTCATCGACACCATGCTCAACAGCGCCTGTGACTCGACGTCGATGTCGGGCCCGGGGATCACCCGCCCGTCGGCCTCGATGTCGGAGAAGAAGAAGTCCTTGAGCTTCTGGACCGCCAGTGGCTTGACCGCGAGTAGCTCGTAAAGCTGCTCGTCTGCGCCATAGGGGCGGGAGCGACGGCTATTGCGCAGTCGATAAGCGAAGCCGTGCAACGGCCGAGGCCCGGCGACCGCCTCGGTAACCCGGCCCCGGTTGACGAGATCGAGCAGGTGCGTGCCGACCCAGCGCCGGCTGATGTCTTCGTTGTGGGCGAATCCGTCGAACGGTCCGTCCGAAGCCAGCAGCAGCGAGAGATAGTCCTCGACTGTAAGGTCGACCGCCCGGCTCATCCGGCTCGGCACCCCGTCATGCCACAGTCGGGCAAGGAAGGCGGTGAGGACTCGGTCCATGGCGAGGGTCTTGTAGTCGATTCGGCTGATCGAGTCGCACCGGAAGGCTCTGTCCTTGCTGTCTAGCGCCATTCCGCCTCCTCGGTATCCGGTATGTCAGCGGTCTGCGTGGCCAGGTGCAGCACTCCGTCCCCGGTGCGGCTCACGGTGTGCATCAGCGCACCGTCGACGGTGAGTAGGACCTCCTGGTACGGCGCGGCCGCGAGCTGGTTCTTGAAGACGGTCACGGCCAGCCCATATCCCTGGTCGTCCTCGACGCTGGCCTGGTAGCCGCGTCGGAATCGCTCGATCAGTTCGAACAGGTCCAGCCCGATCCGCAGCTCGGCGGGCGCCGCTCCTGCCCGGACCGGATCGGTGTAGGTCAGCTTCAACGCATTTGGTCTGGTCTCCAGATATGGGTGCGTGTGGGAGCCGACGCGCCCCGCGGTGAACCCGCTCTTGGGAAAGCGGCGCAAGCTGCGGACTGTGCCGCCTACAACGTCACGGACGCGGATCACCAGCCCACCGTCCGCGATCTCAGGCGAGATCACTCCCTCGCTGCGGTTCAGCGCCCGCAGAACATCTTCGACCTGAGGTCGAGCACGGTCGAGGTAGTCCAGGAAGCTTCGGGCTGAGGAATACGGCAGCATTTTCGCCGCTGCGCCGCTATCGCGCATCTCGAAGTACGTCAAACGGCGCGCCGTGGCCACATAGTGGGTCGTTGCCTGCGTGTTGGTTGGGTTCTCGATGATCTCGTCGTGGACCGTCTTGAGCAAGGCGCGAACGGGATTGCTCCGGTCTCCGGGCGTGATCAGATGGTGCTCCAGCAATCCTTCGGCCGCCAACCGCCGGTCCAACACCGGCTGTGGCACCGCGGCGACGTCGACCTCGCGCAGGTGTACGAGCAGGCGGTCTCGCTCGACCTCGGGTGCGCCACCGCGGTAGGAGTTGAAGTACTGAGATTCCAGGATCGCAGCACGGGCCGTCCCCTTGTAGAGACGGTGGATCTCGGTACAGTCACGTCCTGAGGTGATGGTGTAGGCGAGTGCGGAGCGCAGGTCTCGCAAGGTGATGTGCAGCCGTCCGCGCAACTGGGCGATCTCGTAGATGCGGCGCAGCCGGTCACGCACCTGAGCGCCGATCACCGGGCTGGCGATGGTGGTGGCATTCCTCCGGGCATAGCAGGAGTCAATGAGAACGCAGCCCTTGCAAGCCTCCCAGAAGCGCGGGGAGCTCATCTCGATCAGCATCTGTTCCAGGATGGAGTCATTGTTGCGGCCCCCGTCGCCAGTGCTCGCGGGCTGCACGGTAACGTCACGGAGGTTGAGATTTACTACGGCGACCCCGCCCGCGTTCTGCTCTCCGCGCAGCCCCTCTTCGACCGCTGCGGTCAGCGCAGCAAAGCGTCGGCCGCGGTGGGACAGGAAGTCGATCAGGCGGCCCTCGTTTACGGCGATCAGCCGCGTTTCCCCAGCTAAGGTGCCGATCTGGTCGGTGCCTTCAAAGGGCGCGAAGAAGTCGGTGAGCACCTCGTCACTGGCAATGTCTTCTTCGTCCTGACTGCCGTCGTAGTTGGTGCGGAAGCGTCTGCCGTCAAGTTCGAACTCGGCGCCGTTAGGTCGCTCGCCGATGAAGTCCGCACCCTTAGCCCGGGCGTCGGCCGTCAGCCGCTCCAAGAAGGCGGTCTTGCCGTCACCGGCGTTACCGGTGACGATCACGAGCGAATGCGCTCCGTTCAACACTGCCGGGGCGAGTGCCATGTCGAGAGCTGTCGGTACGTAGACGCGGTAGTCCTGTGCATCCATCCCGCGGGTGCCGCGATTGCTGCGGCGGCTCTGGCTGTAGAGAGTCTGCAGGTGGGCAACGAACGGGTTGTCCGACGTTGCAGGCTTGAGCTCATCCCGGGCGGTCACCGGCGGCACCTCGCTGGTGTGATCCACCCGAATCTGGGGGATCGTCGCCAACGGCGTCGGCGGTTTGGCGGCCACCCGCAGCGCTGTAAGGAACTCCTCAGCGCTCGTGAACCGCTTCCCCCGCTCGGGAGCAATCGCCTTCAATATGATCTCGACAAGCTTCGCCGGCACTTCCTCCGGCATCGTGAACCGGGTGCGCGGATCCTCTGCCGGCACCGCCGGGGGTGGAGTGCTCGCGTCCCACGGGTACGCCCCGGTCAGCGCCTCGTATAGGGTCACGCCAAGCGCAAACAGATCCCGGTCGACAAATCCCGCCCCGGTTGCGGGCACCTGGTCGATGTCGGGTGGGGTGTACTTGGGCGTGTTGGAGGTATGCGCTTGAGTGGACTCAGGGGTCTTTGCGATGCCGAAGTCGAGGATCCGGACACCGTCCTCGGTCCACAGTAGGTTGCCCGGCTTGATATCGCAGTGCCATACCTCCAGCGAGTGGATATGCGCCAACCCAGACGCCACATCGAGACCAATCCTGAGCACATCCGCAACAGTCAGGGGGCCGCTGCGGATCACCTCGCCAAGATCCTTACCTTCGACGTATTCGAAGACCAGGTAGGGATGGGAGTAGGGCGGCGGCAGCTGATCGACGTCGACCATCTTGACCACGTTGGGGTGAGTGGAGCCGCGGAGGCGGTCCATCACCATGCCCTCACGCCGGGCTTGCTCCTGCGGGTTTGCCGGGTCGCTCAAAATGAGCTTGACCACTCGGTCGACGTTCCGCATTGAGTCATATACCCGGTAGGCAACTCCAGAAGCCCCCGGCTTGCCTAGCAGAGACTTCACCAGGTACTTCGTGCCCAGCAGGTAGTCGCGTTCAAGATGCCGCCAGAAGCCTGGGTTGCGCCGCGGGTCCGCGCCGGTGTCGGCAGCGTTCGACGGCGGATTCTGCGAGTTCCCTCCTCCACCGCCACCGATGCGGCGCTGCGGACGACGAACTTCCCCGATTGCCAGCATCAGGCGGCGCAGAGCCTCCCTCGCATCGGGCCGATCGCCCGGATCCCTGGCGCAGAGCAAGGCCAGCCAGTGTCGCAGCTGCGGCGGCACGTCGGCCTGCACTAAAGCACGTTCGGGCAGCACGCCGCGCGCCTGAACCTGGGTGGTCATCGAATTGAACGGCCGGTGCCCGGTGAACAGCTCGAATCCGATCACACCGACGGCGTAGATGTCTGACTTCGCGCTCATCTTCGTCGGGCTATCGATCGTCTCGGGAGAGAGATACGCGACGTCGGCGTTGGCGTGCGCGTCAAGGGCGACCGTATAGGCCCGTGGCTGGGCTGTCTTGGCGTAGTCGAAGCCAGTGATCATCGCTCGGCCGTCGTTCGTGAGCAAGATCGTAGCCGGGCTTAAAGCCCTGTGCACGAGCCGTCGACTCTGAACGAGCGCCAGCCCGTCGAGCACCTGCCGCAGGATGAGTAGCTTCCGGTCGAGAGTCAGGGGCTCGGTGGCGCCCGGCCCCAGATATACCCGAAGTGCTGAGCCCTGCACATCGTCGTAGACCGTTACGTAGCCTCGATCCTCGGCGTCCGGAAAGAAGTCTCGCACACCGACGATGGCCGGATGAGCGGGCAGCTTGCCCAGCGCCTCGTAAGCAACGCCGATCTGCTTCTGCTGCTTGTCCCGCTCCTTCGCCTGGGCGTAAAGATCGGCCTGGCGCACCACCAAACGGACTGTGCCGGAGCCGTAGACAGTGTTGGCGTTCTTGGCACGGTACTCAGCGACGACATCGACGCCAGGGGCGTGCTGAGTCTCGCTGAGAGTCTCCAGCACTTGCCAGTTGCCGAAGAGCAGCGGCCCCGAGGGCACGCTAGCCACACCCTGGATCGCTTCCACGATCTTGTCGTGGTGGCGGCTGATGTCAGCGTCAACGGCGTAGGCGCCGGTCGGCACCCGGGAGACGTCCGAGAGCAGCGCCATCAGGTGCTGTAGGTTGACCGTCGACTCCGCATCACGCTGCGGGGAGTTGTGGTCTACCAGCCGCGCGTCCTTCACCGGAAGCACAACCACGGCGTCCACGAACACTCGGGTCAGGGCGGTGTAGTGCTTCTCCAGAAGGGCCTTGACCCGCTTGGCGTTCTCCCGCAACTTCGGCAGCGGACTGTGGAACGGGACGCGCCCAACAGGCATCCACCTACTGCCGTGGACATCGATACGGCCGAAGGTGCCCTTCACGTCAATGACGTAGACCATATGGCCCGTCACCACGGCAAGGTCGATCTCGAACAGGTTACTCCACGCGTCGGACACCTCGAAGTTATGCAGGACCGTCCAGTCATCAGGGCCGTGATCGCGCAGATAAGCGATGACTCGCCGCTCGGCATCGTTCGCCGGCTCACCGATCCGAACGATCCGCGCCATCAGGCCTCGGCCCCCTCAACCGCTTGTGTCAGCAAGGTCAGAGCTTCATCGTCTAGCGAATCCGCGCGGTCTCGGTCGCGAAACGCCCGACGAACTGTCTCCGCTATGCGTTCGCGATCATTGGGCTGGGCAATCGGAATCGGGACTTGCCGACGCAATCCCTCGTGGATGTCCTGTTGCTTGCCACCTGTGCTGAGTGACCGGAAGATGCGAAAAGCTACCTCCGATCTTAGTAGGGCAAAGAGATAAGCGCCAGGCACATCCTCGTCACCGCTTTCAATCCGGAGAAAATCCTCCGAGTAGGCGTTCTCCAGCCACGCTCCAGTCACCATGATCGGACGGCAGTAGACCTCGCGTTCACCAAGTGTGCCTCGTGCTGCCATTACGATGGTTTCATCATTCGCGAAGACCTCGGCTGGCAAGGCTCCCCGACTCATGAGTCGACCTTCCGGGCGCGACCAGAACGCTTGACGCTGGCCGATAAGGGGAACGCCATGGGCCTCATCGGCATCGATCCGCTTGAACCGAACGCCGCGGCTGAGCACGCCCTTCTCACAGATCTGCCCAAGGGTGCGGTGTTCGACTGAACTTAGCTTACGAATCAGAAGCTGAGCCCGCGGGGAAAAATTCAGCGCGCGCAGAGTCAGTGTTGAGACACCGCTGACGACGAAGCCGAGATCCGGCTTCTGATCATGCCAGCGGTAGTCAATGAGGTCGGGCAGCCCAACGCTGTTGAAGAAGTCCCGGGTGGCGGCGTTCAGGCCGGCCTGGAAGGCGGCACGGAGATGGGCGGCTCCCTCGACGAGTTCGTGGATGCGCTGCTCAAGCTGGGCGTCGAATCGGGGCACCGGGAGGTCAAAGAGATGGGGCGGCTCGATATGTTGGATGATCGCTCCGTACGCCGAGGAGACGATCATCGGGATTCCGAAGCGGCTGCGCAGGAAGGTGTAGAGGTAGCCTGACGGGATCTTGTCTGGATCCGCCTGCACCTTCATCACGTGCTGCGACGACCAGAATCCTGCCATGTCGGGCCGAACATACGCCATACGCCCGATGGTGCCTGAACACGAGATCAATGACATTCCAGGCTCGACCTCAAGGTACGGAAGCGCCGTGGCGATGTCCCTACCCAAGCGAGGCAGGTAGCTGAAGTCGGCCTCCAGCATGTCGGTGCTGCCGAGGAATGGGACGCTGTGCTCCGGGTCGTTCAAGTAGAGCCGGCTAAACTTCGGTCCATTGAAGATCCCCCCACTATAGCCAGCAGTGACACTGTCAAGACGTACCGTATTCGGGATTGCCTCGAGCCGCTTGCGGGCCTCTAGAGCCCCGGAGAGGTAGGGGGCCGGGTCCAGACGGTAACCCTGCTGGAAAAACCAGTCGACCTTGACCGGGTTGTCAAGGCTGATGACCTTCACTCTCCCGCCGCCTTGTCAGCGCGCGGATCAAAGCCAGGGATGGGGTGGTGCTCGCGAAACTCCCGGTACTTCTCCACGATCAGCGGCAGGTCGTTGTCGACGACCGGGCGACTGCGCTTCACCACCCGGGTCCGGGGGACGCCGGAGAGGGTGATGTACTCGGTCTCCTCGAACGTCTCCATGATGACGTCGCCGTTAGGGGTGCGCTTGTAAAGCTCGTTGCCGCGACGGTCGACGCCGACTTTCTCCGCGACTGCCATGAAGACCGGGTAGGAGATCACGTCGCCGAGTTCTTCGGCCGTCTTCTCTTCGTCGGTCTTGCGTTTGAGGAAGAGCAGCGTGGTGAGGATGTTGACGTTGGCGTCAACGATAAACGTTTCCACTGGCAGCTCGATACTGGCCAACACCCAGCACTCCCGCAGGATGAAGCGACGGATGCCCTCGTCGGCTGGGCCCGGGTTGGAGAGGATGCCGTTGGGCAGAACGATGCCCAGCCGGCCGCCGGGCTTTATCCACTCAATGGCGCGCTGAACAAAAAGCTGCTCGGGGGCCAGCGCGCCCGGGAGGTTCGCGCTCTCGCGCAGCTCGCCGGTCACCTTGTCACGCGACCATGACTTTGCCACACCTTCGCGGAAGTCGCCAAGTACCGACTCGTCACTGACCGGGATATCTGCGCCAAACGGTGGGTTGGTCAGCAGCACGTCGACGACGCCCGGGGCATTGCCCTTGGCCAGCGGGATCCTTTCGCTCGCCGAGGCGACACCGGAAAGATGGCCCTTCGGGAAGGCCAGGGAGTCCATGTGGAAGACATTTCCGGGGGTATCGGCAAGAGTCATGATATTCATCGATGTTGCTCTGACCAGGAAAGGGTCGAAGTCGGCGCCGAATAGGTGCTGGTCGGCGTACTTTCGCAATCGATCGCGATAGCGTTCGCTTTGCTCCGGAGAGTCAGGCAGCCCGCGCGTGCCATCCTCCTCCTGCATCTTGTGATGCAGGTGGGTCAGGGTGGCATGGAGGAACCCGCCAGTGCCGCAAGTGGGGTCGAGGACGGTCTCGTCTTCTCGTGGATCGAGGACTTCGATCATCAGCCTCACCGCGCCGCGCGGAGTGAAGTATTGCCCGCGGTCGCCACGCAGGTTAGTGCCGACAAGCTCCTGGTAGGCCAGTCCCTTGGCGTCGATATCGGTGCGACCCAGGTCATACGGAGCTAACTCGCTAACGATGAAAGCCAGCGCCCGCTCCGATAGCGTGATCTGGTCGCGATCGGTGAACAGGCCCGGGCCGGCGTACTGCTTCTTGACATCCTCGAAGAGATCGAGGATCCGAGCCCGGATCGCGGCACGCCCCGCCGCCTCGTACGGCTCTGTCATCGTCGTGTAGAAACGCCGCGTACTGCCGTTGCGCGCTTCACGCTCGTCATACATCTTCGCAAAGAGCAGGTAGAGGAACTGCCAGAACGCAGCGTCCTTCGGCATGCCCTCGTTACCGTGGATATAGTTGTGACAACGCCGGAAGGTGACCTTGAGCATCTCCGGCTCGGCGCGGCGCAACTGCTGCGCGGAGGCAACCTGACCGGAACCTACGGTGCCATCGGCTAGCGGCCAGTCGGCCCGCTGGTGGTAGGTGGCGCCGAAGCGGCCCGACTCCTTCTCAATGAAGAAGAAGTCAACATTGTCAGTCCACATGCCGTAACGCCGCTCCGGGAAGTCCTCGGCGCCCAGCAGCGCTTCCAATTCGGCCTGCTCGGTCTTCATCTGGTCAAGGTCCCGCAGCTTGACGACGTTCTTGCCGCGCTTGGGCTCCTGCTTGCACACGACCACGCGGCGCAGGTTGGCCTCAATGTGTTCGGCGCCCGAGGCGAACACGGCGATGTCGGCCCTCTTGTTTCTGGTCTTACCATCCAGGCCGACCTTGATCGGGAAGTCGCGCGCCATGTCCTCCGGGGCCACCTGGTATTCGTGAAAGAGCACCCGCAGGATTCGCTGCCGAACCCGCTCCTTGCCGTTGTCCTTCACTGGCTCGTTGGTGAGGAAGTCAACGAGGTAGCCGTCGTCGAGGTGAAGCCCCATCGAGCCAGCGTCGGTCTCGGTCGGCGCCTTCTGCTCGGGGGTAGCAAGAAGGGTTTCGAAGTCGGTCAAGTCCACCATCTCATCAACTCAGCACCAAGGACAGAGGACCCGCACGCACGCCGCACCGAGCGGTGTACGGGCTGTGCGTCATAATCTATCGCCCTGGTCCGACAAGTTGGCGACGACGATGCTCCGACATGCCGCGCCGTCAAGCGCGATCGGATCAGGGTTTCACGGCAGCATCCTGAGCGATGGTCTGGGACCCATCTGGCGGTTGACCAGGCGTTCAGCCTGGCACCGGCGCCTTCGGTTTCCCGAGCTCCGGCTCGTCGAAGGTGAAGGCGAAGGTGTGCTGCTCACGCTCGCTGATGACAGTCGTGAGGTACCGCCTTGGTCGGCTGGCGGGGCCGGACATCCTGGCGGATGTCCCCGATGCGGTCAACTGCGACCGTGCGCAGACGCGGAACCTGATCGCCCATCGGCGTTGTCGGGGGGTTTTCGGGGGCCGGTTCATATCCCCATAGACAAACGTGAGGCCCTGAGTAGCGCTGCTGCTGCTCAGGGCCTCAACTGGCGCGCCCGAAGGGACTCGAACCCCTAACCTTCTGATCCGTAGTCAGATGCTCTATCCATTGAGCTACGGGCGCTCACCCAACTACTCCCCGTGATCGCGCGTGCTGATGCGTCCAACGGGTCGCGGTTGCGTATCCGCTGATCCGGCGTTTCGTCACTCCCGGACCTGCGGGTAACGACTCTAGCATGTCGCCGAGTAGGGCCTGCATGCCGGTGCGTGTCGCACAGTGCTGCACCGTGCTCCGACGTCCGATCACCATCGGAGCACCACGGGGGCCTGCGGCGAGATGCGATCGGCTTGGGCTCATCGGCGTCGCATCCCAGCTCTGCCGCGCGCTGAGCATCTCGCCCAGAGCCTCGTGCAGCTCGCGCAACGCGGCGATGTCGTTGCGATCCCAATCGCGTACTGCACCCGGCGGGCCGGGATCGATCGGCACGCCAACCGCCTGCACCGACGCGACGGCGCTGAGGTACCGACGGGCCGCGGCAACATGTCGCGTGCGGGCAAGCGGCTCTTCCCGCTCCGGGCTCACGCTCCCCACTCGATCATCGTACTGACGTTCTAATACTGCCTGCCATGCCCACTTGCCCCCTTGGCCGCTCGGGAGACGGCTCGATACGCCCCGCAATCTTCGCGCCCGCCTCGATGTCCGGCACCATGGCGTTGCGCAGCGCTGCAGCGCCGGCCAACGCAGCCAAGCGAATCGGCACCCGAACGCCTGTACGAGGACGGCGGCAGGACCAGCTCGGCTATCAACGGCCGGTGACCCCACACCGCGAGACGTGCACAAACGGGTGCTTCGAACGATCGGCCACGCCCTTTGCTCTAATCCGCGATCCGATGTCCTGCTTCGATCAGACTCGCCATCACGTTCTGTGATCCGAACCAGAGATCCCATCTCGACCAAGCTGACGTAGGCCCGCCTGAGCCGGTCTGAAGCGCTCGCGCCGGAAAGAACATCGCCCGCCGAGGAAGCTGCCGGTGACGATGCGCAGCACGCGCGCCTCGCATCTGAAGGAGAAACCGTCGACGCATAAGTCGGAGTCGGGTCGAATGGCACTGCTGTTGGTTCCCGTGGGATGCCCTACGGCCTGCCGGTTCTTGTCATCTCTGCATGCCAGTCCGCCACGTGCGCCGCTGCCAGAGCGTTCCAACGTGCAGTGCCGCCACGCAGCGGCCACGCTCGCGTGACGCCATAGGCGGTTTCGATCGTCTTCAGGTTTTCGGCAAGCCGTCGGTTGACGGCGGCAAGAGCATCCGTGGCTCCCGATGCTCCTGCGGTGACTTGGCGTTCGAGCGCCTCGGTCGTTCTGGCGTATCGGCTCAAGGCGGCGTCCGTGTCACGAGCGGCCTGCTGTGGGCTCACTGAGGAGAGGGTGAGCATCGGCGGTTCCACGTTCTCGGACAGGGCTGCAACGAGCCGGTCATGGCCGTCCAACAGGACGTAGCAGTCTAGGCCACTTATCCACCACAGCAGGACAGGCGCGAGGATTCCCTCCCTCGCTTGCTTGCGGTACGCCTTGACTCGTCCCGTGTCCGGGTCGGCGAGCGGGTGCAGCGGCAGAATCTGCCAAGCGCCGTTATCCACGAACCAATCGATGTAGCCCTGACCGCCGGGCAGCAGAAGCTGTTCCCAACGCTCGGCCAGGGTGGACGCCCGAATCGCGGGTCGCAGATGGGTGGCATCGCCGCTGACCACCCAGCGGCCGGTATGCAGTGGTCCCTTCGTCGACCTGGTCAGCGCAGCGGCGAAGTGGTGCGCCCACCGCGCCTGCCGAACTCCGCTTGAACCTTCGGTTCCAAGGGACGCCGCATAAGCAGCGCGAATCGGCGGAATGGGCGAACAGAACTGGCCGGTCACCGCGTACTCAACGCCGGAGAGATCAGCATCGATCTGGGCCATCAACGCGACCGTGTCGTTCTGGCGCAGCGCGAGCAAGCCACGCCCGGCGACTTCCACCTTCAGCGCTGGACTGCCGGGGTGTTCCACGTCGAGGACGAGCGCTTCCCAAGACCCCGCGCTGGCAGGGAGGTTCGACGTCCGAGCCACGACGTTCTGTTCAGCCACACCTGTATAGTCCGGCAACGCCCAGAGGGACGCTCACCATTTGCGTCGCAGCCAGGAGCGGTCGGGACGGCGGAGCTCAGCTTCCACCTACGTCGCCGGAGCATGATCGCGTGCGCGCTCATCGCCAGTTCATGGTATCGACCGGCGCAGGAAGCCAACCACCGAGCGTGACGGCGCCTCGTCTGGCAGCGTGCACGGACGGCGGCATAGCGAGTGAGACAACTGCCTGGTCTGTAACTGCGGCGCGCCGTGATTTGGACCTCCTGTACCTTGCTCAACGATGAGCAGGCGACGGTACGTGGCGCGGGGCGTTCCCGGTGGCTACCGCATCTGGGACAACAAGGCATGCCGGTGGTGGGGCGAACTCTACGAACTTTGCCCGGACGAGTTGCTGGAGGAACTGAACGGGGCCGGCGACTACGCGCGGATCACCGCCTTGCTTCGCCGATACCGAGCGCCGAAGAGAAAGCAGCGCCTTGTTCGCGGCAGAAGAGTGCACCCAGAAAGGCCAGTTGAGGCGCCGTCGGTCTTCGGTCGTGGGCGGCTTGAGCGGCCGGCTGGGGGCAGTTATTCGTATCCCTGACAAAGACCTACGGGAATGCGCTGGGTGATTCGCATCGTGTTCGGGTCGAACGCGATGGCGATCGAGCCCTCTTCGGTGGCGATGCGCACGTAACCGGCTTCGACCGACTGGATTGCTTGGTAGTTCGCCGATGCCTCGGAGAACAGGCATCCTGCGTATGCCTCGGTACCGCGTAGGCCGTCTCGGCGGTAGACGACGACGTCCCAGCCTGGCTCGCCGAGTACGGCCTGCCAGGAGAACACCTCGACTTGGTAGCGGCCGTCCGCTGATGACACGAGATCGATCCGGTTACCGTGGCGGCCTGACGACCCGATCCCCAACCCGAAGAGGGATGCTGTCAGACCGACGCAGCCGGCGAGTAGAACGGCAAGCCCGGTACCCCCAAACGCCCAGGCAACGGCCGAGCGGCTCCGAAGGTCGGACGGAACCAGCATCGTCACAGCCATGGCGAGCAGGACCCACAACGCGGGTCCGAAGACCAAGGTGGGAAGCGGATGGTCATGCAGAACCACGAGGTCGGCCATGTTCCCGTACGCCAACACGAGAATGGCCGTCGCCAGGAACGCGACGCCAGCCCGTACCGGCGCCCAGGTCCGCGGCGGAGACGGCGCCACGTTCAGCTCGATCTCGCGCATCGGTTTTCGATCAAGCTCACTCGACGACATGGAGGAGACCGGCGAGAGGCACCCGTATAGCGGGTAGTCTGGGCAGCTCAAGCACCAGCGGAGCTTAAGGTCGACGACCTCTTCGGAACGTCAGCCGATCCGCCCCAGGGCCTCACCGCTGCGGGTGCACCACGGGTCCGGTCGGCCGAATTGACTGTGTCGCGCCGCCGTGCGCCGACCCAGCGGGGCGGACGCCCCCGAACCCGCACACGGACCCGCGCGCACGGACGGCGGCAGCTGATGCGGATACGACCTGGGTCGGGCCATTCCCTTGACACGCCCGGTGATCTTGGAATGATCCGTAGCTGCGGTGACCATTCCATCGCCACGGGAACTCCTTTCAGCGGGACGGACAAATGGACGATGTGTGGGCCATCTCCTCAAGCGGCGCGTCCGGGATGGTGGTGCTGATATTGCGTGCCGGTCCGCGGCCGCTGGTAGCCGCCGTCTCTGAAGCCGAGTTGGTGAGCGTAAGGACCTTGTTGCCGGAGGTGGCCGAGGCTGTTCAGTGCGGCGAGTTCAGCCGCGTCCGGCTGGGATCGGCATTTCGGAACTCGATCGGCCGGGATCCGTTCCGCCAGGTGACGGTTGCACCGCCGCAGCGAGGGCTGTTCGCGTGGTGGCTCGATTGCGCATACGCCGTCGTCGGTCTCAGCTTCGCGGCTGGCAACGGCAACACCTGGCTGCGATTCGCGGGCTATGCGTTCGCGGTTGTTGCCCTCGGCGATCTCGTCGGGTACGGCTGGCGCTGGCTGCGCCGCTGAGTAGGTGCGTTGGGGCGAGTGAGGATGTCTCGGCGAATCGCGCAGGAAAGGTCGTCGTGCGAAATCAGTACCTGTCGGCCGTAGCGGCCGCCTCGGGATGGTGGTGTACTGCCACGCATGATCAAGATGGCTGCGGTGCGTCATCCCTGATGAGGGCCGACAGCACAATCCCGAAGGCACCCGACGCCGCGCGGCACGCCACCGTGTTTCATGCACGCGGGGCCCTGATGCTGTTCACACCGCCGCTGCTCGCGATGACCATGTACGTGATGCTCTGGCCACCCCTAGCCGTATTGTCCGGCCTCAGCGTGCGGTGGGCCGATCTCGCACAAACCGCTGGCAGCTGCGGGCTCGGCGTGCTCATTGTGAATGCCGCAGTCGGACGGCAAAGGGGCCGATATTGGTCCTGGTTCCGTATTTCTGACGCCGGCATCGAAATCGGTGCGCGCCGAGCCGGTGTCTTCATCGACTGGGAGGACATCCTCTCCGCCCAGGTGCGCCGACCGGGGCTGCTGGCGGTTCTGGAGATCGTGCCGCGCAACCTTTACGCACTCCGTGTTGAGCTGCCCAGCCGCGACCTGCCTCGGATCCGCTATTCCGGGGGTCAACCCGTGCTGACCGTGGACGCCGGCTATTTCCGCCCCGGTCTCGACGAACTACGTGCTGCGTTGAGACGCCACGCCCGATAGTCAAGGCGACATTCAGCGGTCGCACCTACGCGGCACACTGTCATCGACATCTCCGTGAGGGCCGCAATCAGAAAGGTTCGCACTCCCATGCTCGAGGTACTCCTCGCCGAGCGGCAGCTCACCGGTGCAGTACCGGTACAACCAAGTGGCCGCCCGTCGATCAGCGTACTTTCTCGCTGGTCGGTATGCCTCGCTCGTCGAGTTCGAGAACATTGGCGCAGATCGCGAAACAGATCTCCATCTGCGATGGGGAATCCTTCAGCATATCCCAATAGTCGATACGAGCCAGCATGGGATGGCCGACCGAGCCGCGCGCCACCCATCCGGCGAAGCGTCGAATCGCCCCCGATGTGCCGTGGCCCAAACGGGTGATCACGCTCAAGAAGATACCCAGGCGGCGCGGCGGCAAGCATCCCCCATCGGCATATGCGTGCACCGGCGGAACGATTGGCCGTAACCGACGGCAGTCGCCGAATCGTCTGCGCTCCAGGCTGCCTGATCGAGCCAGCCAAACTTTGGTGGTATCCGACGCTGATCATCGCAAATCCAGGTGGACGCCGTCCTCGGATTCGGGACCACCTGGGCCGTGGTAACGGATGATCTCGACGATCTGGTCGAACAGTGTGGGCCCCTCACCCCGCCGGGCCTGGACGATCCTGGCCTCGACCTGAGGCCGGTTCGTCGGATGGCAGGTGAGCAGCACGTCTTCCAGCCATCCGATTGTCGCCTCGTAGCCAAGCGTGGTTCTGGACGACTCGGAGTCAAGCCACTTCAGTACCCAGCCGTTCTCGGGTGTCCCGAAGCCTCCGCGGAGGATGTCGTTGAAGGCGTCCAGGTTCCCCCGCCACGTGTGGTGACAGAGCAGCCGGGAAAACTCGCGGGCGAATCCTGCAAGGTCCGAGAAGCTGGCACCATCGATGACCAGCACTGGAAGGTCCTCGGGCGGGTTAGCCATGACGTCAGTATGAAGCTCACCGGACATCCTCTTCAGCCGCGATATGATCGCTACGCAGCGCGACGAGCTGCTGATACGGCCGGTCCGGCCGATCGCGCCAATGTGAGTGGCCGCTGCTCAGACCCAGGACACGGTCGGCATCGTGTATCGCGCTGGTCAGTCAGCCCGCTTCCGAGATCCTTCTTCCTCGTAGGCAGCGAGTTGGTCGCGGGTACCGACGAACGCGGCGACGGTGCCAGATGGAAGGCGTCTGACCACCATCGCGACGGCCTCTTGTGCAGTAGTCGCCGGACCGATGGTCTCGCTTCGGCTGGGCCCGGAAACCCGGTAGGCCCCCGCAGCCGGCTCGATATAGGGGATATCCCACGTCCAGGGCCACTCAGTGCAACGGCTGAAATGTAGTTCACCCATCCCCGTCCACGGATACAGCCGCCGCAGGCAGGGTTCGGCGTAGGCCGCCTCCAGCAGCTCAACACGCACCCGCTCGTCGTCCCGAACAGCCTGCCAGCCCGCTTCGACCAACGCTTTCGCTCGCTCATCCATCGGCGACATGATGCACCTCCCGGCTATCCATCAACGCGGGGAGCAAACACTCAACCCCCGCAGCCCGGACGCCGCCGAACGGCCGAGCTCTCACTCGCCGCCCGCGTCCCAGACTCGCTCGAACTCGGCTTCCGTGATTCCGAAGGCCCGCCAGTCCTCGTCCGAGTCGTAAAGGCTTGCTTGGCCGAGACCTCCGTAGCGATCCTCGCCGTGTCCGGGGCCATAGCGGAGAACACGGCCTACGTCGTAGACCTCAACCTGCCGGACGGGCCAGCCGTCCTCGCCAACCTCGAAATACCAAACTGAGCGACCCCAACCGTCGAACTCATCGCCTCAGGTCTCGTCCCAATGACGCCGATAGAAGCGGTTCGGCATGACCGAAGAGTATCGGAGCGCCGTTCCCTCTTCAGCCTCGAGCCGGCGCGTTGCCATGGTGTTCGGTGGTCAACCTCGGCCACTCCGGCGCCGGCCCACGAGTCGAGGGCGACGAGTACCACTTCCTGGTCGACACGGGTTTCGGGATCGGGAGTGTCAAGAAACGGTGTAACTCGATCTTGTTGAGGGTCAGTTACGGCCCGCGGTGAGGCGGCCTTCGAAGGCCAGGTCGAAGGCGTTGAGGGCGGGTTTCCAGCGGGTGATCCAGCGGCGTCGGCCGGCGCCGGTCGGGTCCAGAGCCATCACGGCGAGGTAGACGCATTTGAGGGCGGCTTGCTCGTTCGGGAAGTGGCCGCGGGTCGCACGGCCCGGCGGATCCTGGCGTTGACCGACTCGATTGCGTTGGTTGAGCAGACGACCTTGCGGATCTCGGCGTCGAAGGCTAGGAACGGCACGAACTCCGCCCAGGCGTTCTCCCACAACCTGACGATCGCCGGGTATCTGTCGCCCCAGGTCTCGGCGAACTCGAGGAACCGTTGCTCAGCGGCGGCTTCGGTCGCCGCGGTGTAGACCGGCTTGAGGGCCTTCGCGATCGCGTCCCAGTGCTGGCGGGACGCGTACTTGAACGAGTTCCGCAGCAGATGGACCACGCAGGTCTGCATCACCGTCCTGGGCCACACCGTGTTGATGGCGTCGGGCAGGCCGGTGAGGCCGTCGCCGACGGCCATCAGCACATCCTCGGCACCGCGGTTCTTCAGCTCGGTGCACACCGTCAACCAGAACTTGGCGCCCTCACCACCGTCACCGGCCCACAACCCGAGGATGTCGCGGGTGCCCTCGGTGGTGACCGCGAGAGCCACGTAGATGGGCCGGTTGGCGACTTTCCCGTCGCGGATCTTCACGTTGATCGCGTCCAGGAACACCACCGGATACACCTTGTCGAGGGGCCGGTTCTGCCACTCGGCCATGCCGTCCATGACCTTGTCGGTGATCGTCGAGATGGTCTGCCGTGAGACGTCGGCGCCATACACCTCGGCCAGATGAGCGCTGATCTCCCCGGTCGTCAAACCCTTCGCTGACAGCGACAGGACCATGTCCTCGACCCCGGTCAGCCGCCGTTGCCGCTTGCGGACGATCTGCGGTTCGAACGAGCCGTCGCGGTCCCGCGGCACGGTGATCTCGACCGGCCCGACGTCAGTCAGCACCCTCTTGGCCCGGGAACCGTTGCGGGAGTTCCCGCCGTCTTTACCCGCCGGATCGTGTTTGTCATAGCCGAGGTGGTCGGTGATCTCACCGTCCAACGCGGCCTCGATCACCCGCTTGGTCAGCTGTTGCAGCAAACCGCCCTCGCCGGTCAACTGCAGGCCCGCGGCGCGGGCCTGCTCGACCAGCCGGCCGACCAACTCGGCATCCACGGCTTCCGGCGAGACCGCCGGGTCCTTCTTCCTCGCCACCGCGGCAGTATCCATGGCGGCTTCGATCGTCACGGTCATCAGGTGTCTTCTTGATCAGGAGTTACACCGTTTTTCCCAGTCCCTCGGGATCACCGTCGTGTCGTCGGCGGTGACAGCGCAGGCCGATACATGCCGATCGGCGAATCGGTGACCGTCCGACGAATGTCCGGACAACAGGTACGCGGACCGCTGGTCCGTCTGCCGACCGTGGTCCTCGGCGACCACGCGGTTGAGGGCCACCTCCCGTCCGTGACCGATCTCGGCGAGGGCTTCGCGCACACCGTTTTGGACGGCGAGCCTTCTCCAGCGAGTACGAACGATTCCTTCGGTGTTCACTCCGGCAGCCTGCGGTAGATTCGCCGCGCGACGGGCGGCGACGGGAAGGTTAGCGGGGCATGGACGCCAGTACCGAGGAACTACGGGATGCGCACGACGTACTTGCGGAGTGGTACGCGAAGAACCTGGTCGGGGCGCTCGAACGCATGCCGGTGGAACCGGCGATGCTCGACCTGTTCGCCGAGCTGGCCTTGGTCGTGGGTACAGAGGTCGCGGACGTGGGTTGCGGCGCCGGACGGCTTCTTCCCTACCTCGCGGGCCGGGGTCTGTCGCCGCGCGGGGTGGACCTATCGCCTGGCATGGTCGAGGTGGCGCGGCGCGAGCACCCGGGTTTCGCCTACGAGGTTGCTGATCTGCGTGAGCTGCCGTTCGAGGACGCGCCGCTGGCCGGGGTCGTGTGCTGGTTCTCGTTGATCTACCTTGCACCGGGCGCCAGAGCACGTGCGTTCGCCGAGCTCGCCCGAGTCGTCAGGCCGGGCGGATACCTCGTGGCGGCCTTCAAACACGGCGATGGCACCCTGCGCCGCAACGGTCCCGGCAGCCGGGTCGGCAGTCTCGGCCTTGACTTCGATCGGTACTGGCTCTCGGCAGCAGAGATGGAGGACCGCTTCGCCGCCAACGGGTTCGCCCCTGTATTCCAGGGCAGTACCCCTCCCGAAGGCGCGGAGCCCCCTTACGGGTACATGCTGGTCCGCAAGACCCGCTCCGGGAACGCATAGCGTAGTGCACCGCGTGGGCGCCCTTGGTCATCAGCCGGGTGGTCTTCGCGGCCCGAATCCAGACCCGCTCGAGACTCGTCCAACCACGGCGGCAGAAACGACTCGGCGCAGCAGGAGACCGCCGTCGACCGCCGCATTCATCTGCGGCCGGTGATGCGCAAGGCTCACCGCAGTCAGTGACCAGGTGGGAGGGGATGCCAGATACGGCCCGATGATTCGCAGGGATGTCCGGAACCCCCACGACGGTTCCTTATCGGTGGCTGAACCGGATTCAGGAACTCCGGCTGATTCCGGGCATCGTTGGGGTGAGGATGATTGGCTTGGGGCAGACTGGGCGACAAGCCGGGCCACCAGCACCGCTATCAGCATCTGGTGACACCGCATCTGCCGGTAATCGTTTCGTTCGCGTCCCACAGTGGCGTCCGCGACGACGATGAGATCCTCGCGAGCCACGGTCTTCGTCCACGATGAACCTCTGCAACGGTTGCGCACCGATGTTGACCCAGTCGAGTGCGCGGTCGATGACTGTGACGCTCCGCCCCGGCGGGTAGCGGGGCTACCGCTTGGCGTGGAACGCTTCGACGACAGTGCTGGGGATGCGACCTCGTTCGGACACCTCGTAGCCGTTCTTGGCGGCCCAGTCCCGGATGACCTGATTCTGATCCCGGTTTGTCCGGGCTGGCGTTGCGGCTCTGCGGGAGCCGATGCGGCCATGCGTTTCGGTCCGGCCGACCCGGGCGGCGACCGCCAGATACGGGTCGAGCACCTTACGGAGTTTGCCAGCGTTCTTCTCGGACAGATCGATGGTGTAATTCACGCCATCGAGCCCGAACTCGATGGTGCGGTCGGCGTCTGCGCCGTCGAGGTCGTCGGTGAGCAGCGTGATGATTTGCTTGGCCATGATCACTCCCGAAGGTCGCAAAGACCGCGCGGGAATTACGCGGCCGATGACCGAGCATAGTCGCCGTGTCCGCCCCACTCTTCGCCGCATTACACGAAACCAGACGACCATCCCATGCGAGAGAATTCGGAGCTGCATCCGATAGCATCCGGCAGCCTCGGCGCAAGCCCGCCTACCGCGGCCACTCATGGACAAGGTCCTCTACGAGTTCGCCCGGCAGACGGCAGAGAACTGGTCGACCGAGTCGTCGAAGACGGCCTGGGGCCTGCCGCCGAGGCCAACCGGCATACGGCCGTGAGCACCGCAATCCCGATCGGCTTGCGAAAGTACATAGCCTCCACAGCAGCATCGGACGGCACCGCCGACACGATGTCGGCGTCGCCGCCAATGTTGAGACCTGTCTCCCCGAGGTCGAATCCCCCGGCACGCGCACACGCCGCGGGATCCGGACACAGTGCCAGCGGTGGAACCGCATCCGCGTCGGCAAGCGTGAACCACGCTGTCCCGTGCGCGGTCCGGCCGACGATCTGCACCTTGCCCGCGGAGAGCTTGAACTGGTCCGTGTGGCAGCCCGCATCGCGCTTACACGCCTAGAACACCAGCGACCGAGAGCAGCGGCCTCGCCTCCTGGCGCATGATCGGGTATCCCGCGAGTGAAGCCATCTGCGGCAGCCCGTTCCAACACACCGTTGCTCGCCGACAGATGCATCGGAAACACATGTAGTGACCAACTCACGCGCCGTCGGAGTGGCCAAGCCCGAGCCGACCATCAAACCTCACCACCACCGGCCTGCCCGGCGGCGACCCTGCCGTCTACGTCTGCGCCCAGTCGGCGCGGAGGCAACACCGATCCGCACTGGCAGGGCCCGCGCTCGACGCGGTCGGCGAACTGCTCGCCCTGCTCCGCCGTCGATGCGACAAACGGGCCCGGTACTGCGGGGCAGTGGCCACCCGTCAGGCGCTTGATGCCACTACGATGCCCGCGTGGCTGATGATCTTTCCCTTCCTCCGTTTCGCATCTATGCACGTGAAGACAGCCAGCATGAGTTGGTGCTCATCGACAGCGACATGGAGGATGTCGAGGACGTCTTCGATGATCTCGGCGCCGAAAGCAACGGACACGGGTGGGAGAGCCTCGCCTGGTGGCTGACCCACACGAAGATGCCCGACCTCTCGGACACGATCTGGTTCAGTTCCGAGGGCGGCACCTTCGTGGCAGGGAGTTCCAACCTCGGGGCGCTGCGCCGGCTGGCCGAGCGTCTACACGCCACATTCCACGATCGCTCATTGCTCTCGCGGCTCATCACCGAAGCCGAACTTGACTAACCACCAGCTGATCTCGGAACGAGGCACTCGGGGTGGCGCTCAAACTTAGGAACATTGATCAATCACCCGGACGGGCACGACGCGAACGTGGGCCCCGCCGACGGAACACGACGCGCCGCTGCTCGTCGAAAGCATCCGGGAGGACGAGAATGGCTGGCGCGAGCTGTCCAGAAAGCTTTTCGTTGCGAACCAGGCGTATCGGCCACGCGCATTAGCGGCCTACCCGGCAATTGCGACGCCACGATCGCAGCAGCCATGAGCGAACGCAAGACGACAATGACGATAATCGCGGCTGTTTCCGACTACTGCCATGAGGACGTTTGATCACCTGAGTTCGATTATCTGGTGCGGCATCTTGGAGATCGTGCGGAGGTTCATAGCGGTGCCATTGTCAAACAGTCCTAAATCCTAGGTTCCCACGTGTCCTACCAATGATCTACGACTTAAGCCATCAATTTGTTAAACTGGGCCGAAGACAGCTAACCGCGCAAACTTCCGCTTCGGACCTAGATGATCAGGCGCGTCGCTTCGACAACCGCGCTTGGGCGTCCGGCATATAAATCTTCAAGGCGGCTTTCGACGTGTTCTGCTGCCCAAGCTGCCTCACGCTCGTATCCGACACAATCAGCGGGCGCGACCTTCGTTGCGTTGCCTGACGAATCGACCAGGTAGCACTCTTTCGGATTCACACGGCTTTGGCGGAAGTATGCTGGCGTTGAGGGTATCTGATCGGGCGTAACATGGGCGACCAGCTTGCCCCAGCGGCCACGCGAATAGGCATTTCGCACAACACCAATGATGAATGCGGGCGAGTTCCGCATTGCCTCCCCTATGCTTTGCTGGCCTTCCGTCCGATAAAACGCAATGTCCGGGAAAACAGAAAGCATGAGCGCGTACGCCTGTCTTCCCCCTGCAAGCGGAACCTTCAACACTCCACCAGGAGTGAACCCGATAGTCATACATCACCTCCCACCAAAGAATTCGCTCCAACCCGCAAACGATCCTAAGAAGATAATTCGCCCACCCGCCACCCATCCGGTTAGCCGTTAGGAGAATTATCTCGTCGAGTTCGCACGAACCCTTCCACCGCTACATGCAGCGCAGCCCCCAGTGCTGTGATCGCTTCTCTTCTGCGGTTGAGTAGTACAGCATTTGGGGCGTCGAGTTGGTTAATAGAATCCAGCTCCTTCCACGCCTCGTATACGGTCCGTGTATGCTCCATTGGAACCTCTCGGAGCAGCGCAGATCTCCTCGCGTCCCAGCCGGCGGACTCAAGGTGATCAACAAACCAAAGGTCATAGAGCGCCTCCTCTGTTATAAAGCGCCCAATTGCAGCACGGATCCCGAAGTCGAGAAACTCGCACGAGAGAAGCCGAATTGCCAGATTCACCTCAGGATACGGGGTGGGAATTTGTAAGTCAGGAGGCGCCTCCCATTCATCCGGTAGATCATCAAGCCACTCCCATCCCTGAGGCATGGGCATCGCTCACCTCTTTCCCGATTGCCACAGTCATCCAAGCTGTTGGATGAACCATTTCTGCGCCGCGCCCGGGGTCGTCGGCACCCCTTCCACGCCGCCCGCGCGCAGCACATTCGCACAATAGGTCACGCAGCTTTGAGTTCTCAGGCTGTACGCCGGATATGTTCCCTGCGCCGTCTTGTCCATCATGACTTCTGCGTACGCCATGGCACCGTCCGCGTTGGGCAGGCGCATGCGCACGTTGAGTGTCGTCGTAGGGTTTAGCGTAGCGGCATCGAACGTTTCGACGCCCGCCCGCGGACTTTGCGGGCTTCCGAACTGGTGTGTGGAAAGCACTTCCCCTGAATCGCTCCTAACTGTAATTAGTGCATGCTTTGCCTCAGGATTGCTGAAGTCCAGGTGGACGGTAGCCTCACCACCACAATTGTGGACGAGCACAGGCGCGGCGCCGGCGAGCACATAGTAGGTGTGGGTGAACTCTACGGTGAGGTCGCGCATCACCCGGTGACGTTCGAAGTTCCGCGCGTGGAGGACGACAACCACAGTGCCGTGGTCGCTGTGCAGCAGCTCTCCGGGCTTTAGATCGGCGGCGTCTACCCATTGTTTGCGCGTGTCACTCCAGAAGGGGTGGTGCTGTGTGGTGTGGAGTGTCTGGACGTCGCCGTTCGACGTGGCTAGCGTGACATCCGTTAGGTCGATGTCGGGGTTCGTGTGTAGTTCGGTGACTTTGCGTTTGTTGGTGTGCCCTGTTGCGGGGTCGGTGGAGAGAACTTCGTCGCCGCGTTTCACGTCGCCGATCGGTTTGGCTGAGTGGTCACCCATCAGCACCAATGTGGTTGGCGCGAAGCTGTGGCAGGCTCTGGCGGCTCGTCCTATTGGCATTTTGAGGAGGCGGCCGGCTCCGTCGGTGGCGGCGACGACGATCACTGCGGAGGTGATGTGTCCACCGCATTCGGCGAGGTCCGCACCTTCTCCGCAGCCCATGTCCTCGGCGGCACGGTGGCAGAAGCCGCCCGGATCTCCGAGCACAATGCCGACCCCGCTGCAGAGCGAGGCGTCCCGGAGGAAGCTGAGCTGTTGTTTGCCGGTCTCGATGACGCGTTTGCAGGCATCGAAGTTGAACCGCATGGTGCACTTGTTGCTGTCGTTGGCGAGGTTCCATGTGCCGACCACGGTGTCTTTGAGGTCGCGGCCGACCGTTCTGGCGAACCGGGTGGCCGCGGAGGGCTTCTTCCCACTGTCGCTTGGCGTGAACAGGCTGTGGTAGTTGCCGCCGTGGTGCAACACGGTTTGCAGCTGGCCTCCGCTTTCGACGTCCTGTCTCGCGATGAGGCCGCTGGGGTCAGACAGAGTGATGGGGTTGTTGTTGGCGTAGGCGTAGCCGTTCCACTGTTGAGGGTCGGCAAAGTTCATGAGGGGGTCGACAGAGATGAACCTGCCGAGACCCGGATCGTATTGCCGTACGCCGAGGTTGACGAGGTTGGTGGGGTCGTTGTCGCCGCCGACGAAGCCTTTGTTGTTGGCCCAGGCCGGGTTAGTGCCGCGTGGGGCGCCGTATGGGGTTTGGCGGCGGATGTCGACCGCTTGGGTTTGGGCGTTGATCGCGACCTGTTGGGTGCCCTGGTGGTCGCTGTACAGCCAGGTCAGGTCGGCGATGGAGGCGGAGTTCTTGCGGGAGGCAATCGTGGTGCCGGCGAAGGTGTAGTAGCGGGTGCCGGTGGTTACGGTGCCTTCGCGGCGGATCTCCTGGCCGGGTAGGTAGAGGGTGGTGCCGGTGGCGTCGCGGCGGATGAGCCGGTTGCCGTCGGCGTCGTAGATGTTGGTTTCAGCCGTGTTGCCGCCAGCGGTAACGGTGGCGAGCTGGCCCTCGGTGTCCCAGGTCAGGTTTTGGCTGCCGGTGTTGCTGTCGCAGTCGTTGCCGGCTTGGTCGGCGGCCGGTCGGCAGGTGGTGTTCCCGGCGGCGTCGTAGCGGTACTGGGCGGCTACCGCCGTCTGGTCCGGGGCGGTGGTGGTCATCGCGGTGATCGCGTGGGGACGCGCGACGCCGGGCCCGCCGCTAGGCACCGTGTAGCTACGGTGGGTGTCCCCGCCGTTGGTGTGGCTGGTTTCGGTGAGGCGGGAGCCGGTGGTGTTGAAGGTCCAGTCCTGCCAGTACGGGGCCGGCCCGCCCAGGTTCGCCACCGTCGGATCAGTCGCGCAGGGGATATCAGTCTTCGGGGTCCACGCGCTGTTCAGCCGGTCGAGACCGTCGTAGCGGAAGCATTGGGTGTCGCTGTCGCCGGTCTGGGGCTTCTCCTGGATGGAGAGGATGTTCCCGGCGGGGTCGTAGGTGTAGTTGCGGTCCGAGACAGTCCCGCTGACGGTTTCCCGTTCGATCGTGGTGCGGGTGACCCGACGAGTTCCTTCCTCGCGGAAGACCAGGTCCCGGGCGAACGTGCGAGCCGAACCAGCCACCTTGTAGGCGGAACCGGATCGTTCACCGTAAGCGGTGTAGGACGCGACGGCCATCGTGCCCACCGACCCGCTCAGGCTGGTTTCCAGGCCGGTGGGCATGCCGGTGACGGCGTCGTAGTCGGTAGTGACCCACTCCTGATCGAGCCCACCGCTTACCGGATAGCCGATCGAGGCGGGTGCACCATTTTGGGCGTAGCCGTAGCCGTAGGCGTACGTGCGACCGAGGCCCGTGCCGGCATCGGGGATGACGTAGTTGACGCCTCTGGGCTGGTAGCCCTCGTTGAAGTCCGCTACCTGCCACTTGTAGATGTTGCTGGATCCGGCGGGTTCGTAGCGGAACGTCTGGGTCAGGTGACCTTTGACCCCGCCCGGAATGTCGCCGTAGACGGTGTCGTACTTCCACGCCGCACGTATCGGGCCGGTCTGTGAGTCGTCGCGGAGTTCTTTCTTGCGGCCGAGTTGGTCGTAGCCGTGCCACAGCGTCTTACCGCGGGCGTCGGTGGTGGTGACCAGATCGTCGGCGTCGTTGTAGGTGGTGCTGGTGGTGCCCTTGTCCGGGTCGCTGGTCTGCGACAGCCGGCCTTTCGCATCGTACGTGTTGGTCCACTCGTTGCCAGCCGGGTCGGTCGTCTTCACGGCCTGGCCCTTGCGGTTGAACTGGTACGTCGTTTCCTGGAACGGTCCGTCGACGCCGGCGGGTGTGGTGTGCTGGCGCAGCGCTACGACACGGCCTTCGATGTCGGTGGCCGTCGTGGTGGGGGTGCCGCCAGCGGGTGGTGTGACCTTGGTGAGGTCACCTTCGTACGCGGTGACGGTCCGCCACTGCTCGACCAGGTTGGTGACCCCATCACCGGACAAGAAGATCGCGTTGGTGGGCCGCGATGCCCGGTCGTACAGGGTCCGGGTGATGGCGGGAACCGACCATTCGGGCTCGGACCACAGTTTGCCTTCCGGCTGGCCCGGTTCCGCATGTGCGCTGTAGGTGGTGGCGGCTCGGCCGGCGGCGTCGTAGATCGTGTCGGTCACGACCCGGTCGCCGCTGCCACCGAGCGAGATCGACTGGGTCTGCCGTGGGCGTAGTAGCGCATCTGCGATCTGGTACGTGGAGATGTAGTTGGCAGCCGGATTCAGCGTCCGCGAGATGAGGTACGGGTACGAGTCTCGCTGCGGGGCATAGTTGTAGACGTATTGTGACGAGGGTTTGGTGGGGTGGGCGGCTTTGGTCCAGCCGAGCTGCCACGCCTTCGATACGCGCCCGAGCGCGTCGTACTCGACATCGGCGGTGACCCTGCCGTTGGGATCCACCGTGGTCGTGGGTGAACCCCAGTACGGGTCAGAAGCCGCACTGCTGGTCCAGCCCAAAGCGTTCTCGGTTACGACCTTGGTCAGCGGGCCACCGACAGCCGGCGTATAGGCGGTCTTGGTGACATTGCGCCGGATATCAGTGGCCGTCTGCACCCGGCCGGCGGTGTCGTAGGTGGCCTCCGCAACGGTCTGCCACTGCGTCCCGCCGCCCTGGGTCCAGTCCTTGAGCTGCTGCGACAACGTCACCGCCCCAAACACCGGCGGCTTGGGGGCGGTGTCGGCAGCGCCGTCGTAGAACACCCGTGTATCGGAGATCACGTCGTCGACGCTGGCCGGATTGGTGCCGCAGGGCAGCGCGGTGGTCGTGGTTTGCTGGACCGTGCCGGTGAGGTTCTTGTCCAGGTTGCGGTTGTACGCGTAGGTCACGCATTTCTCGTCGCCTGACTTGGCGATGTCGCCGTCATCCTGGGTCCAGTTGACCGTGCCGTACGTGTTGTCGAACCCGGAACGGACTGCTGCGGTGCGCCAGCCCCGGCTGCCGTCGACCCCGAGCGCGGTAGCGGCGTAGCTGGCCTGAGTATCGGTGAAGCGGGCCTCGACCACATCACCGTTGATCGTGCGGCTGGCCGTCGGGGTAGAACGCCACGGCACGTTGACCGTCTTGGATACGGGCTTGGACTCGACGCCGTTGTAGACGACCTGTTCACGGACCTGGCCGGCGAACTGGTCCTCGTCATACACGGTCTCCGACCCGAGCGACGCGCCCACGGTCACGGAGCGGGTTCCACCGGACGGCGCTGCACGGTCGCCGTGCATGCCGCGCAGGAACGTCGTGACCGTCAGGGTGCGGGTGTCCGACTCGTCACCCACCCGGGTCTTGACCTGGGAATAGCCCCGCCACTGTTCCCAGGTCTTGCGGTCCGGCCTGGTCAGGCCGTCATCATCGTCGTAATGCCAGGCCGGATCGCCCACATACTCATACCGCGTATGCTTCGATGGGGACGGCTGACCACCGGAGATCTGCAGATCGTCCTCAGCGACATGCTCCACCACATACTTGTGCCACCATTCGGTGAGCAGCCGCTCTCCGTTGGGGTCGTTCGGATCGGGAACCCGCACCGGGTAGCAGCGGCGGGTGTTGGCCTCCGGGGCCAGCTTGTCCACCATCGCCGCGGTGCACTCGGGTGCGGAGTAGTCCACCTTGATCCGGGCACCGGTCTCGGTGACGATGCTGGAAATCCGCAGCCAATTGTTCGACGTCCCGTTCTCCGTCAGCACCCGGTTCGGCAGCGACACCGCCTCGAACGTCACCGGCGGCAAGTTGACCGTGTCCCCGACCAGACCCGCGTGATCAATACGGTCAAGCCACAACCCGGTGTGAGTGGAGTCCGCGGTCGCCGAGAACGTGTGCGACAGGGTCCACGATTCGACGTCCTGCCAGGCGGGTGTGGCCTTGGTGGTGTCCCACACCCGCGTGGTGATCTTCTTCAGGCGTTTCGTGGTCCAGAACGTAGGCTGATACAGGCGCGGGCAGGACGTCGCCGACGCGTCACAGTTCTGATCCCACGGCGTGTCCTTCCAGTTCGCCTTCACCGGATCCGACTCGCTACCACAGTCGGAGAAGCAACGCATGTCCGTCTCGAACAGCACCTGCGCGTACGGGTTGGTGCTGCGCTCGTTCACGCCATGGACCGCGGTGGTGCGGTCGTAGGTGCCGTAGTCGATGCGCTTGAGATAGCTCGCGCGGTCGTAGCTGACGGTGTCGGAGTCGGTGGCGTTGCGGGCGTACTTGTTGGTCTCCTTGCCGTACCAGTACGACATCGTGTTGCCGTGCACGTCGACGACGTAGTCGAGGTTCCACCGCCACGCCTGACGGCAATCCGAACCCGCGAACGTGCTCGCGTGGCACGGCTCGCCCGGATGGTTGCCGAACACCGGCACGGTCAGGGTCGAGTTCGTCTCGTCCGTCTCGCCAGGAAGATCGTCGCGGCCGAAGAAGAACTGGGTGCCGTCGGTAGCGGTGACCTTCCAGTACTCCCCCACATCCCCGAAGCCAGAATCGCCTCCGTCTCCGTTGCTGGCGCCGGTCAGCTTCTCGATCCTCGAGCCGTCCTCGTCCCGGGAGTGCCAGCCCTTGCCGTTCTGGAAGACCAGCTCACCGCCGTGGCCGCCCAGCACCATGGTCGCGTTGTCCGACCGCCAGCACAGGTCACCGCTCTGCCGGGTGCTGTTCGCCCCGTTCTTCGAATCCTCCGCACACGGGACATAACGGCGCTCGATGTAGCCGGGCGTGTAATCGAAACCCTCCCCGATCCACGACGGCTGATTGTTGGTCACCTCGGATCGACCGTCCACGGATGCGGACGAATAGCTGAGGGCAATGTTCGGGGTGGGGCCGGTTGCGGGCGGGACCCGCATCGGATAGCTCCACGTAAAGTCCCCCGCGTTACCTCCCGACGACCAAGCCGCGGACGACGCCAGAGGCGTGGCGCTGACATCGCCGTCCTTGCCCGAGGGCGCGGCGGCCAGTGCAACGAACGACCCGGTCGCCGCCGTGCGCGCGGTCGGCTGTGCCGCCGTAGCAGCGGCGGCCGGTGCCGCGGCTCGTCCCGTGGCCGGCGCTGCGGTAGGTGCCGCGGCGGGTGTGCCGGGGTCGACGCGGACCGTCGCCGACGCGGTTCCTGTCGCAGGGTCCAGGGTGGTGGGCAGCGGGACTGACCGGCAGGACGGTGCATTCGGGGTGGTCAGCGCGCACCGCGGCACCTGCCACAGCCGCAGCCGTGACGCCCAGGATCCGCCCGCCGCCGTGCGGATGGCGTTGTAGTCCACCGACAGCTTCGCCGGGCCGCTCGCGCTGCCCGGCGGGGCGGTCACCGTCATGACCAGGCCATCGCGCCATGCGCGAGGGACCGTGTTGTGGTCGAGCACCTGCACGTCCACGGCGGAGAGCCGCCCGCTGTCCGGGCCGGTTGTCCGGTCGACCCACACGGGCAGGTCACCGGCCTTCACACCCCGAGAAGCAGCAGCCGACCGGCTGGCCATCGCTTGCGCGGCCGCTCCCGGAAGGGTGACCCGCGCAGCCGTGGGTTTCGGCCACACCGGTGCCGGTGCAGCCGCGTCGCGGACGCGCCGCTGCGACCACGCCCGACCCGACACCGGACCACCGTCGTGGTCCAGCTTCTCCACCGGCGGCGCCACCGGTCGCGGTGCGGCAGGCGCTGCGACCGGCGCTGGACCGAACTGCACCAGCGAGGCAACCAGCGTCACCACCAGCGACGCAACCAGCGGTCGGCCTATCGGGCGCAGGCGGCGTGTGGTAACAGGCCGGGCATGCATCGCGGTTCCTCCCCAGGAACAACAACCACAAACAGGGACTGAAGGCAGGTTTCGTAGGCCGGGATGCCCGGAGTCAGCCGGTCTTCCTCGCGCGCCAGATGACCTGGCCACTCGGGTCGAGCAGCAGCAGGTCACCGTTGTCGTAGAGGACCAACCGGTTCGCGGCAGTCCGTTCCGTGTTGGTGGCCCAGATCGCGACACCGTCGCTGCGATAAATCACGAGATTGCCGTCGGGTTGCATGATCACGTGAGCGCCAGGGTTACCCCAAGTGTTGCTGGACCACACCGCGGCCCCGTCGCGGTAGAGCACGAAGTTGCCGTCGTTCTGCATCCACAACTGGTAGGCACCGTTGTCCGACTGCAAGACCTGGTCTTCATTCAGCTGCTGGCCGGCGCCGAGCACGTTCGCACCCGAGAGGTCCGCGGCCTGCCGGTCATACCACGCGGACACCGCCCCGTCGGTCATCGCACCCTGGAACACCGTGACGTCGTCGATGGCGCCGGACCACTGGTCCATCCGCTCGCTGTGCCACATCGTCTGGCCCACCAGCAGCGGCCCCGACGCCGTCATAGGGGTGAACGGCAGATTCGACGTGTTCTCCAGCGTCCCGTTGACATAGAGGCGCAGTTGATGGCGTCCGGCGTCGTAGACCCCTGTCAGGTGTGTCCATCTCCCCGCTTGTGCGGCGCTCTTGGAGTCCACTCCCCACATCTGTGTGTTGGGGTCGTCCTGCGCGGAGGTGATGAACTGCCACTTTCCGTTACCGGGGAAGTACTTCAGCCAGAAGGCACTCTCGTGGGCACCGGTCTGCGCGATCACGGTCCGGCCTCCGCCGTCCAGCGTGTCGAGCATCGCCCAGACCGAGATAGTGAACGACTGGTCCGTGCGCATCACCGGCTTGTCCTGCCAGGTCGTGAACTCGTTACCGTCGTCGTCCGGTGGAGTCAGACCGGTTTCGGTAGCGCTGCGGCCGTATTCGTGGGTCGATTCGGTGAACGAGCCGTCATTGGCGGGGAAGTACTTGTCGTCGAGCCACAGCCCCGGGTTGTTGGTCGAGCGGCCGGCGCCCACGTCAGCGCCGCGGGTCAACGCCAACGTGCGATTGAAGGCGGTCCAGTCCGGCGCCTTACAGGTGTCCCGGAGGTCAGCGGTCCTGCAACGGACAGCGCTGGCGAAGTTCCAATCGCCGACGGGGATCGGGGACAGGAACCCGGGCTCGTCGAAGCCGCCCGAGGTCGGGTCGGAGGCGAGCTGGCCGGTGAAGTCCTGGGGAACCAGGACCCGGTCGAAAGCCTCCACATCGAAGAGCTGCCCCTTCCACCAGTTCGCGGCGCTGCCGGATGCGTAGCCGCGCCCCACCGCGAACGTGCCCGACGCCTGCCAACCCCCGGTGGGACGATCGGTTTGCGCCACCCGGGTGCCATCGACATACAGCGACAGCTTCTGCTCCGTCGCGTCGTACACCCCGGCAACATGCGTCCACCGGTCCGCATCCGCCGAGGTGATCGGCGTGCCTGCCGTGGCCGTCCGCGTTGTGCTCGACTGCGCCGCCGTGTCGTGCATCGCGAACGACCACGACGACGTCGAGCTGCCGCCGGCATGACGGACCCCGATCTCGAACCCGGCCGCGTCACTGCCATCCTGGGTGGCGAACGTCACGTCCGTCGTTGGGACGTCGCTGAGCCGCACCCAGGCGGCGACACTGAACGAACCTGCGGTGTTCACGACCGCTGCGGTGGTGGCCTGCGCGGAGTTGCCATTGAACGAGGCGGTATTCCCCGCCAGCAGGTGCACATCGGGTGCCCATGTCATGTTCGACGGGATGAGGGGCGAATCGACCGGCGTCGCCGCCTCATCGATCAACGCTGCTGACTCGGAGATCCCCGGGTAGGTCTCCATGCCCCACCGGGCAATCGGGCCTGCGGGCCGCGCGACGTAGAACTCGATCGAGCCATTGCCCTCATTCAACGTGGCGTCGATCGCCTTCAGCAACAGAACATTGGTCCCGAAGCGCGGGGCGGTAATGTCCACCTCCGCGTACTTCGGATTCGAACCCTGGGCAGCCACCTGCTTGGTCGCGGCGTCCCACCCGTACTGGAACGTCGTCACGTCCGAGTCTGTCGACTCGATCCGGACCCGGCCCGGACGCCCCGGCCCCGCCGGGACACTCACCATCCGGGCCGTCACCGCCGGGACGGAGGTGTCCACCTTGAACTGGCACCAGGGCGACCATGAGCCGGTCAACGAGTACGGTGCCTTGTCGGTGCCCCGGGCACGGAACGCGTAGGTCCTGTCCTTGCTCACGGACACCGTGGCCGTCGTCGCCAACGCGCCTGGCGTCACATTCGTCTTGGCCGGCGGCGCTTGCTGACGCCCGGGCCAGGAGTCCGTCACCGCACCCAAACCGGCGGCCGGGACCTCGATCCACTCGAACGCGCCGGTCAACGAATCATCCCTGTCGGCATCCGGGAACGCCGCCGAGAAGTTCGGCGTCAGCGTGCCCACCGTCAACACCCCGGAGCCCGGGCACGGCACGGTCGCCACCTTCAACGAGGTCGGCGCCCCGGGCCGGGAGTCGTAGTCGACGAACAGCTTCGCGTCTTTCGGGTAGAACTTCTTCCACCGGTTCTGCGTCGACTCCCCCGAGCCGTCGCTCGCCCGCGCCGTGAACCCGACCGTCACCGCCGCCGAACCGGCATCCGCAGCTGATCGCATGAAGTTGCGGACAGCGTCGCTCTGGAACTGCATCTTGGTGTCAGCCTGAGCGGGACCGCACCCGCCTGCCTCGTTCGCGTGCCCCGACGCGTCGTCGAGGAACTGCTGCAGGCCCATCTTCGACCAGTTGGCTTTCATGGTGGCGTCAATGGCTGGGGTGGCATACATCGAGGTGACCGTCTTGTCGCAGGACCACGAGTGGTCCAGGTTCATCTCCACCCGGGCCGACTGGATGAACTTGCCCCTCAACGACACATTGTTCGCCGTTGTCGAGAACTGGAAGAACGACCTGTACAGAGCGCCAGTGTCCGGGTTCAAGCCCACCCGGGCCGAGGAGTAGTCGGTGTTCGACGAGCCGTTGTTCGTGGCATACGCCCACTTGTTCTCCGACACCGACCACGCCGGATCCACAAACATCGGGAACGCCGCATCCTTCGCCCCCAGTAGCGCAGAATCTGGGCGCAACACGAGATCCTTGCCGGACAACGCCACGTCGACCGGCGCGACGCGGGCTGCGTCACCCGCCCCCGACGGCGTCGAACCAGACACCGGGTCCAACGCTGACGTGGCTGACGCCCGCAACCGCTTCGCCTCCGGCGTTGCCGACGCCGTAGTGGTTCGCGAGTCCCACATGGCTGCCGGTTCCGTCGAGGCGACCACCGAGCTTCCTGCCATCGCGACCAGCCCACCCGAGACCGGGCGGATCTGCGTGTCCCCGCCCAACGTGAACCGGACCTCACGCACCCCTTGCTGCGCTGCAGCCGCCGCCGTCTTGATCACCAGAGCGTGCGTGAACCCCGTCGCGGTCGCCCTCACCACCAGATCCACATCCGGCATCACCTCCGGATACGTCGCCGAGTCACCCGACACTGTCGGCGGACGCAACGTGCCCGGCCACGACATCGTCACCGTCCGGCCATCTCGCTTCAGAGTCACCAGCGGACCCGAGCCCCCGTTGGAGAACGCCATATCGGCCACAGAGGCCGCAGGCCGCCAGAGGCCATCGCCACCACGCTCCAAGGCCAGCTTGACGTCGGCCCACCGGCCCGCCTTACGGGCCCGCTGCGGAACCACCCCCGCCTCGAACCGCATCCGCCCATCCGGCTGAGCCACCACCTGCGCATACTCGGTACGCGAACCGTCCACCACCACCGGCTCATCACACGACGCCGCCATCCTGAACGCCTCAGCTTCAGAACCGGCCACCCCGGGGCACGCGGCAGCAGCCGCGGCAGCCGGGTGACTCGGGGCTGGGCCGACAATCCCTGCCGCCACCACCGCGGCCGCCACACACCCAGCCAGCCACCGCCGACGCCCCTCGCCCACACCCGCCCCCGATCCATGAACATCAGTGCGAGCACGATAAGGCAGCCCCCCGACAGCCCGGCGGGCAACCGACCGGCCCAAAAACGACCCCCAGAAGGCCAAACAGGGCTTACCCTCATCATTGATCGAATGAGGTAGATCTCATCGTTATAAATGTGTTGCGTATGCGAGACGACGACCGCACGGGCGAAGCCCTGACGGACGCGCGCCGAGTGATGTGTCGGTGTGCCCAGGATGCGCCAGCCGTCGCGTTGCTCGTTCCTGCCAGGCGCAGGCACACACCGCACGGTCGTTGGTCAGGCAGTCTGGAGCCCCGGCGCGCTGACGGTCGTGGCCCCGCCGCCGCCATGGACTGCCGGCCCAAGCCTGGCCGTTCCCCTGGACAGTTCGCTCACGATGTCGCGCAAGGGAGCGTCTGCCCCCGTGAAGGACCGGGAGAGGCGGGTGAGCGGATCCCGAACAAGCGGCTCCGCCGCACCGATGCTTTGGTCTCCCGACGGCTCAACCTGGTCTGATCGGTAGGCATGTGCCATGGCCGCACCTCATGCGGCGAGACCACCCGCGCACGAGCATCGTTGGCAACCGGCATGGCCGAACCCGACTCTCCCGACACGACCGTCAGCTCTTGGTGGGTTACTCGCTGGGGAGTGCATAGCTGAGCACGGCTTATCTTGCTGACGCTTGCCCGGTTCGGGCTCCGCTCGTGGCGGTGGATCATGGTTGGCGTGACAGCTTCGGATCTGCATGAACGGCCTGCGGGTGACCTGATCAAGGTTTGGTTCAAGTTCGTGCCGCGTGAGGACTGGTTACCGTATGACTCTGAGGGCCTGTGGGCGACCCAGTTGAGCGAGGACACGGCCCGGGTGGAGAACGTGGCGTTCCTGCAGGACGGCATCGCGCAAGGTGACGTGGTCCGGTTCCAAGCAGATCACGATGGTGTGCGCTGGGCCACCGGCCGGGTGCAGGCGTCCGGGCACTGCGTCGTCCGGGTCCTGCCGATGCCGTCCGGTCCGTTGGGTGCGTGCGCAGCGGCTATCCACGCTGCGTTCGCACGTTTCGGCTTGGGCAGTGAGGTATTCAGCGCCGAGTTGCCGTTCGTGGCGTTCGACGTGCCTCCCGACGCCGATTTCGGTGAGATCAAGCGGACGCTTGCGGACGGCGAGTCGCAGGGATGGTGGCACTTCGAAGTGGGATGCGGGACTGACCGCTGGCGGGACTCAACGGGGTCCTGAACGCCTCCGGGTGCAACAGCACTGCCCGGCCCGAGGCGACGTGCCAGCGGACCACGATCTTGGTGCCGTCGTGGTTGCGCCGGTTCCTTGGGGCGGCTGCGTGTCCGTCAGCCACGGCCGAAGTCCGCGCGCGAAACCGACCAGCGTGACGGTCGCGGCCGTGCCGCCCCCGGCAGGCCGGGCCAGGCATCAGAGATAGCCCATGTCACGGCGGGGACGTCGAACTACTCGCGAACAGCCCCACGGGTTAAAGATGCGCGCGTACGCAGAGAACCAGGTGGACGGGGTCTCCAAGGTCACGTTGGATCAGACACCAGGTGGCAAGTACTTCGACGACAAGCTTCTCTTCGAGAAGGGCTCACCGATCAACACAGACCAGGGCGTACCAGGTCTGGAAGAGGATTTCGGAACGCTACGCCGAGAACGCGAGCGGAGAAGCAACCGCATGGACTCACGACTCGTGGTCGGGGAGCATCTGGAAAACTGCCGGGAAAGAACACGTTGGAAAACATCCCCCACGTAACGAAGATCAACGAGATCGATCCATTCCCCTAGGCGTAAGGAGACTGACTGCATGACCGTACGCAAACTGCAGTCACAGGCGGCTCAGCACGTCGAGTCTGGGGCCATCCTGGGCGGCGACGGCCTGGAAGCGATGACTCTTGAGCGAGACGGCCGCGTCATGACGATTTCGGTGGACCGGGGCGACCACAGGATGTTGTTCCGGCTACCGGCCGCCCTGTGTTGGGATGACGGTGAACCACTGCCCGATGATCTCGCCAACAACATCCAAGAGATCATCACGGAAATCTCTCGATTCTGGGGGCAAGACCCGAATTTCGCTTGATTCCCCGATAACCCGCGGCCGAGGCCCCCTCGGACCGCTCGAGCGGCTTGACCGAGCGTCGCACAGGGCCGCCCGCGGCACGCAATGCATCAGCGAGTGTCGGGCGCCCGCTCGGATACCCGAGCACCGCCCGGCGTTGAAACGAAAGGCGCAGCCCAGTTGCGGCGAATCACCGAGGGCTCGGGCGAAAGGCCCAGGCTCGGATGGAGCTGACGGGATCTCCGCGCCGTGGTCCAGCCGTGGCGAGGTCCCGATGCCCCATGATGGGGACCGACGATGAGAATGGGTACGCGTCAACGGCATACGCCGGAGCAGATCATCCCGAACGTGCGCGAGGGCGACAAGCGGATCGGGTCGGGGCAGCGGCACGGCCGAGGTCGACAGGCAGTTGGAGATGATATGGGAACCTGGGATGCTGGCCCGTTCGACAACGACAACGCCGCGGATTGGTGCGGCGAACTCCACGACGCTGCGGTGGAACAACGCGTCGCGCTCATCCGCAGGGCATTGACCATTGTGGCCGACTGTGGTGCCGATGATTACCTGGATGGAGACATGGCGGACGAGGCCGTCGCGGCCGCGGCTGTTGTTGCCTCACGTCTGCCTGGCGGTCCGCCGATCACCTCCGGCTATGCGCCGGCGTTCCTGCGTGACGGTGGCAATATCGCATTGCCGGGTGACCTTCCAGCGCTCGCGGTGCGGGCGCTGGACCGGGTCGACGGCGAGAACTCCGAGCTGCGTGGACTCTGGGGAGCGGGCTACTCGCAGGTGCTTGAGGAGCGAAGGCCAATCCGTTCTGCACTGGAGCGTGGGGCTGCTGCCCCGTAACGGAAGCGCCGCCATCTGGCCGCTGCGCAGCGACTCTGACGGCGTAGCGCGTTCCTACTTTGTCGGCTACGGCCAGATGGCAGCCTACCGTGCGACCAGGCCGGCGATGATCGTTGCCGCAATGAGGAACGGTCCGAAGGGTAGCTGCTCTTGGACGCCTGTGAGGCGCGCTCGGGTCAAGGCGGCGATGGCGAAGGGTAGAGCCAGTAGGTAGGGCAGGACTGCGCCGAGGATGATCGCTTCCCATCCCAGGGTGCCGAGCGGGAGCCCGGTCAGGGCCGCGAGTCGTACGTCGCCCATGCCCATCCGGCTGGCGCCGGCCGCGACCAGCGCGGTGTAGCCGGCGCCCAGGATGGTGGCGGCCAGCACCGGCGTGAGCAACTGAGATGGTTGCCCGGCAAGGGCCGCCGCGAGGCACAGCAGCACCGCAATGGCGACCGCCGCGCCGCCGATCAGGCAGGTAGGCAAACGCTGAGTGACGACGTCGATCCACGCCAGCGACATGCCCACGATGGTGAACACCATCCAGGCCGCCAACAGAAGCATCTCGCGGGGTCCGTGGGGTGGATGCCGCCACGACAGTGCTGCAGCCACCAGCGCAGTGCAGGCGCCGGCCAACAATCCGCCGATCCACTGGGCCCGGGGATTTCGTGCCCGGCCGGCGATCCAAGCGCCGGCGATGTGGGGCACGAACACCGCGGCCAGCACCCCGGACACTGCACCGGTGATCACGAGGTCGGGTGTCATGTGTCGGTGGGAAGTCTTCGTCGCTCGCCGTTGACGCGGCGCCGGTCGCCGGGTGCGGCGGGTGGCATGTAGCGGCGGACCTGCCGGGTGGATCTGCCGACGCGGGCGGCGATGTCATCGGGGTGCATGGTCGGGTCGCGCCGGAGCCAGTAGGCGACGGCGGCGGCAGTCTCGGTGGGGACGACGTCGCGGTCAGCGTCTTCGTGTGGTGGCGGATCCGCTGGTCCGCCGGGCACGTCGGTCACGATGTCAGAATCGCCGCCAGCGGTGGTTCTGCCCTCTGTAGGGGGATTCTCAGCGGGTGGGGTGAGGGCGGCCTCGGGCGTGGCGGTGTCGCCGCCCCTGGTGTACTGGCCGGCCGGGCTCGGCGGTTCGGTCCGTGCTGCCTCGCCCGCGGTGTCGGCGGGCGACAGGTCGCTGTGGGAGGCGGCGTTCCGGCCGATTCTCGGCTCCGGGGCGGCCGGTCCTGGATCGTCGGAGACCGCCGCAGCTGCCGTCGATTCCATCGGGGGCCTTGCCGTGGGCGGTGCTGCCGGTGCGTCTGCCGTTTGCGGGGGTGTGATGGGTCCAAGTTCGTGTGCCGCGAGCGGGGGCGCGGGTGGATTATGGTCGGCGGTCTCGATGCGGCCGGAGATCTCGACGAGGCAGATGCTGGCCACGACGATGAGTCCGTCGACGGACAGCGGCAGCAGGTACGGCGAGGCGCCGGTTTCGCCGTATCGGGCGGCGACCGCGGTCATGTGCCAGTAGGAGACCCAGGCGGCGATGCCGGCGATGACGGTGGTCGCGAGTAGCCGGACGGCTGCCAGGGACCGGCGGTAGACGGGGACGCGGGAGATCAGTTCGACGGTGAGCAGCAGAGCGAGGGGCGGCCAGGCGGCGATGGCCTGGCTGATCGGGTTGGGCAGGGCGTGCAGCATGTTCGCCGCGACGGACGCGGCGACCCCGACGACGAGCGCGGCGCGTACGGCCCAGCGCAGCCGCTTCCACCGCTTCGTCTCGTCAAGGGTCGTCCGGCCTTGTGCGGCCTGGGCGGGAGCGGCGACAGCCGGCGGGTGTGGGACGTCGGCGTAGCGGGCCGGGCGGGTGCCGTTGAGCGTCGTGGCGGTCATGGGGCGCCTCCGGGTCCTGGCTGCAGCGGCACTCGGCGGTGGCGGGTTTGCAGGTCGGCGACGAGTGTGTCGGCCAGGGCGAGGGTGTCGTCGCCGGGTTCGACGTCGAGTTCGGCGGCGGCGGTGGTGACGGCGCGGCGCAGCGCGCGGATGTCGTCGAGGTGGCCGAGGCGGGCGTGTGCGCGCATCGCGGCCTGGTAGAGGTTTTCGGTGTAGGGGTGCAGTGCGATCGCGGGGGTGAGGATGGCGAGTTGTTCTTCGGGCTGGTCGGTGAGGGCTTCGACCAGGGCGGTGGTGGCGTCGAGGGCCTGCCGGCGGGCGGCCTCGCGGTAGGGCTCGATCCACAGGTAGTCGTAGCCTTCGGCGAGCGCGCCGCGGTAGGCGGTGACGGCGCGGCGCAGCGCGGCGATCCGCTCGACCGGATCGGCGGTGGTGGCTTCGGTGATCGCGGCGCGCATCTGCCACAGGTCAACGCCGACGGTGGCGGGGTTGAGCAGGTAGCGCAGCCGTGGATGGGTGACGTACTCGCCGGGGCCGCCGTTGTGGCGCAGGACTCCGCGGAGGTCGGAGACGTAGGTGTGCAGCCGGTGCCCGGCCTTGCTCTGGGGGGCGTCGGGCAGCAGATCTTCGAGGATGGCGTCGACGGTGGCGCTGCCGCCGTTGGCGGCCAGGTAGACGAGCAGTTCCAGGGATTTGGGGCGAGGTGCCCGTCGGGGGTCTGCGTCGACGATCGCGGCGCCGCCGAGGACGGTCACGTCGGCCCTGCCCGGCAATACGACGGTCGTCTCTGCGCCGCCGGCGATGTCGGCGGCAGGGTCAGCCGACGGGCAGTCGGTGGCCGGTGCGGCGGCCTCGCGGCCTTCTGTTGCTACCGGCGCGGGCGTCGCCGGCTCGGTTTCGTCGTCGGCGGGGCCTGCGCCCTGCGTCTGCTCGAGCGTCGCAGCCTCGGTGAGTTCGGCGGGGTGGTGATTGCAGGAAGGCGCACTCGCCGGGGTGGCCTCGCGGGTCGCTTCGGTGGCGGCGGAGGCCGCGTTGTCCGTGGCGGGGCCGGAGGCTGACGTCGAGGGGTGGGGATCGGTGGGGGCGGGTGGCTGGCGTCGTCCGGTGTGGGATTCGGCGAGGGTGGTGATGAGGTCGGCGGCCTCGGTGGGGTCGATGACGGTGAGGCGTCCAACGTCGGCGGGGTGGGTGCCGTGTCGGGTGGCGTCGCCGTCGGCGGGGCGGGTGGTGCCGTCAGTGGCGACGTCGATGGTGTCGCCGTCGGGCCAGTCGCCGAGGATGACGCCGTGGATGTCGAGGCGTTGTCCTTGGGTGAGTACGGCCGCGACGCGGGTGCGTTCGTGACGGCCGGTGGTGTCGGCGATCAGCAGAATCGGCGGCAGTGGTTCTTCGTAGGGGTCGGCGGTGCGCAGGGCGGCGACGTCGTCGACTTCGTGTTGGTAGACCAGTCGGGTGCGGTGCAAGGTTTGGGTTTCGAGCAGGTCGAGGGCTTCGTCGAGGCCGGCGGTGACGGTCAACCGTGGGGTGTTCGGCAGGGTGACGGCGGCGGCGCCGAGCAGGGTGGCGGCGGTGGCGGAGGCCATGACGACCCAGGTACGGGCGTCGGGGTCGTCGAGGCCGCCGCCGGCGAGGCCGGCGACGAAGAATCCGCGGGCTGCTGCGGCGGCGCCCGGCCCGACCAGGCCGACTCCGGCCGGCGGCCATACCGCGGCGAGGGGGTGGGCCAGGGCCGGCACCACGGGGACCGGAGTCGGCACGCCGTTCTGCGCGTCGTCGACGTCTCCGACGTCGCTGGTGTCGGCTTGGTACGTGTGCTGTTCGCCGATGTGGGGTGCCGGGTCGGCGTTCGTTGCGCCGTGGCCGGGACCGTCGGCTGGGTCATCGTCGTCCGGGTCCGGGAACAGCGCGTCGATGTCGGTCGGGCTGGGGGATGGTGTGCGCAGGCCGCGGCGGATCTGGGTGACGACGGGTGGCAGGGGGGCGAGGTCGAGGTCGTCGGCGTGTGGGGGTGTCCCGAGTGGTCGGGGGGTGTATCGGCGACGTCGGTGCAGCCAGACGAGGGCTGCGGCGGCGGCGATCGCGAGGCCGAGCCCGAGGTCGATCCAGCCGCCCGAGAGCAGCGATACCCCGCGAGGGCTGCTTCGGTCGGCCGTGGGCGCGTCGGTGGGACTGACGCTCGGCTCTGTTGCAGCGGTGGGGGTGGAGGTCCGCGGATTGGCGGTTGCGTTGGGTGGCATGGCCGGGGCGGTTGCGTCGCCTGGCGCCGGGTCGGTGGCCCCGGACCGGGTCGTGGGGATGGATCCGGTTTCAGCGGTGGGCGTCGCGGCGGTGCTCGGCGATGGGCTCGGCGCGGGGGTGGGTTGCGGCGGATCGGGCTTCGGATGCGCTTGTTTCGGCGGGGTGGTTTTGACGTCTGCGCCGTGGGGTGCGGTGGCGTCGTCGGGCAACTGCAGGGTCCAGCCTGGGTAGATGAGGTTCGGGTTCCTGAGCGTGCCGCCGACGTCGGCGAAGTGGGTGCCGCGGTTCAGCGCGTAGATCTCGGGCCACCGGTTGGCGTCGCCGAGGCATTGGCCGGCGATCTCGGAGAGGGTGTCGCCGCGTTGGACGGTGTAGGTGTACGCGCGGCCGGCGGCCACGAGCGTCAACCGGCCGAGTGGGGTGCCGGCCCGCGTCGCGTGGGGTTCGCGGGCTTCGGTGTGCTGGCGGTGAGCCGGCCGTTGTTCGGCGGCCGACGCGACGGCCGCCGGTTCGGCCGAGACGGACTGCGCGACGGTCGGGGCCTGGGCGCGGTGTTGCACGGCTCGGTGCTCGGTCGCCGTGGCGGGGGCGGCCTGGGCCGGCGGGGCCAGGCCGGGGGCGGCCTGCGCGGCGGTGGCGAGCATGCCGCCGGTGATGAGCGCGACGAGCAGGGCGGCCAGCCCTCGCGCGGGGGCGAGGGCGCGTGGTTGCGGCAGTCGTAGTCCGGTGAGGGCTGCGGCGAGTTCGGCGAGTGTGGACCACGTGAACGAGGCCCAGGCGAGCCAGAGCATCGCGGTGAGCAGGGCGCCGAGGGTGCGGTCGGTCATCGGCGAGGTGAGCAGGGTGCCGATGTCGGCCCAGGTGGGCAGGTGGGCGGGCCAGGGCCGGTCGAGGTAGTGCAGCAGGGCCCAGGGCGGCGCGGCGAGCAGCAGCGCCAGCACCGTCGCGCCGGTGAGCCGGCGCAGGGTGGAGGTGAGCGACGCGAGCACGGTGGGCCTCTTCCGACGGGGCTGGTCTCTGGTCAGGTGGCGGTGGTGACTCCGGTGGCCGCGGTGGCGGCGGCGGTGGCGTCGATGGGGATCGTGGTGACGCCGATCAGGTACAGCAGTTGGGTCTGCCGAACACCGGTGACCGTGACCGTGACGGCGGCGGTGGTGGCGGTGGCGGTTCCGGTGGTGCCGGATCGGGCGAGGAAGCGTTGAGCCGCGGCGGCTGCGGCGTCGGGGTCGAGTTGGACGACACCTGTGTTGCGGTAGGTGGCGAGGTCGATCTCGCGGGCTCCGGCGCGGGCGGCGGCCTGGGCCCGGTCGTAGAGGCGGACCTGGTCGGCCATGGCCATGCCGGCGTCGAAGACGAGTCCGGCGAGCAGGATCACCATGAGCGTGCCGACGACCGTCCAGGGGGTGATCATGCCGCGGTCGTCAGCGCGGAACCTGCCGCGCAGGCGCCGCAGCCGGGCGGTCCCCGGCAGCGCGGGCGCGGGCGACACTGCCGCAACGGGCACTGTGGTCGGCGGTCTCATGGCGGTGTTGTCCCCCGATAGGTGTCGAGCGGCTGGGTGGCTTCACCGGTCACCGTCATGGCGCCGGGCATGCTCACGCCGAAGAGATCCCGCAGGGCGACGGTGCAATCGATGGCGACGGTGACCTGGCCGCCGGGGGCCATCGACCCGGCGTTGACGCGGACGGCGCGGGGACGGCAGGTCAGGGTGCGACCGGTCAGTGTCGCGGCGGCGGCGTCCTCGGCGCCCGCTGCGGCGGCGCCCGGGGTGTAGGTCAGTGATGCCTGTCGGGCCGCCGCGGCGGCGGCCGAGTTGACGTCCATCTGGGCCGACACGATCCGGGCGACGGCGATCACGGCGACCACCGTCAGCACCATGATCGGCACATAGCCGAGCGCGAGCTCGACGAAGACGGAGCCGCGGTCGCCGGACAGCCGCCCTGGCATCGTCCGGCGCCACCGCGGGCCGCTCATCGGAGGGCTCCGAACGGGGCGACGGCGAGGGTCTGCGGCCGGAACCGCTCGGTGGGGGCGCTGACGGTGGTCTGAATGGGGATGCGGACGCCGAACAGTGCGGGGGCATGGCCGCGGATGGTGACGGTCGCGGTGTCGGCGCTGCGGGTCACGGTCACGGTCGGGTCGTCGATGAAGGCGCCGGCGAGTTGCTGCAGGATCGTGGTGGCGTCGCCTCGCCCGGCGGTGGCGGTGCCGTCGAGCACTCGGGTGGTCTGCAGGGCATGGTTGGCGGCGTGCTGCGCTCCGAGTTGTCCCAGCGCCCACATGCCGACCTGTACGCCGAGGGCGAAGACCAGCAGGAGCAGCGGCCACGCGACGACCATCTCGGCGGTGACGGATCCTCGGTCGCCGGACATGCGGGCGCGTACGCGCGCCCAGCCACGAGGTGCCCGCACACCGGTCGTGTCCGGCGGGCGGACACGACCGGCGCTCGGGGTCTCGAGCTGTCGGGAGGACGGCATGAGAACTCACAGGCCGCCGAAGGTGAGCGCGTTGAACCAGGCCGACAGTTTGCCGGTGAGGATCGGGTAGACGATCAGGACGGCGGCGATGACCGCGGAGATCCAGAGGACCTTCTCCGTGGTCTCACTGCCGCGCTCGTCGGATTCGCGCAGCTTGTGCAGCCGGCCGGCCAGTGTCGTCTGCAGCAGGATCAGCGTGGTCATCAGACGGTGGCGGTTCATCATCGGGTTCCTTCCGTGAATGCCGGGTGGCGGTCCGGCAGGTGAGCGTTTCGGGCAGCGTGGTACTCCCCCGCGCAGTCGAGAGCTGCGCCGGTCGTCGATGTCGGGTCCGGAGATGAAAGGCCGTACGGGTCGTTCGGCCTCTGTCAGAAGCGGCTGATGGCGGCGATGGCGGGATAGAGCAGGAAGGTCATGTAGGCGAGGGCGAGCAGCATCACGGGCAGGGCCATGCGTTCGGTGGCGGAGTTCGCCTGGGTTTCCTGCGCGGTGCCCTGGTGGGCGCGCAGGGTCGCGGCGCGGGCGGTCAGCGAGGTGCGGATGCGGGCGCCTTCGGCGCCGGCGAGGCTCATAGTCGCGGCGAGTTCTTGCAGCTCGACGACGCCGGTGTCCTCGCCGAGCTGGCCGAGGGTGCGCCACGGGGGAACCCGCAGTAGGCGGGAGGTGGCCACGGCGTGGTGGAGGCGGGCGGCGGCCCAGCCGTTGGTGTCGGTGCAGGCGTCGTCGAGCGCCTGTTCGAGTCCGGCGCCGCCGGCCAGGGAGATGACGACCAGGTCGAGGACGGCGGACAGGGCGTGCCGCAACTCGGCGCGGCGGCGTGTCGCCTCGGCGTGCACGGTGGATTCGGCGAGCCACCAGCCGCCCGCCGCGCCGGCCAGGGACACCCACACCGGTGTGGTGGGGCCGAAGGTGCTGCTGGCGTCGGTCAGGACGGCGACGGCGAGCGGGGGCAGGATGAGTCCGGCGATCACAGCGAGCATCTGGTCGGCCAGGTGTACGGCTACCGGGCGTTCGAGTACGGCCAGGTCGGCGCGGGTGCGCGTTCCGGGCAGGTCGAATGCCCGCAACGGCGCCGACAGCGCGCGGGTGCGTGTCGTGGTCGGTGGGTCGAGAGGGGTGGGTGGGCGATGCAATCCGGCCAGGGTTTCGGCCAGGGTCGGCCGTGCCGGGATCAGGCCGGCGACGATCAGGAGCAGGCCGAGTCCCGCGACGCCGCCGACGATCAGCACAGAGGGGTTCATGCGAGCCTCTCCGTCGCGGCGACGACGGTCTCGCCCGGGTTTGCATTGGCGAGGATGCGTGGTGGCTGCTGGATGCGGGAGGTGCGGGCCATCCACACGAAACCCGCGGTGAAGATCCCGCCCACCAGGAGCAGGACGATCTGCCCGGTGACGGTGCCGTAAGGGGCGAGGAAGCCGCGGTTGAGCACCAGCAGACCGACGATCATGGCGACGGTGGTGCCGGTGATCATGCGGGCGGTGGTGCGGGTCGCGGCCCGTTTCGTGGTGACGCGCATCCGGATGGACGCCTGCTCGCGGGCGGTACTGGCGAGGCTGCTCAGGCAGTCGGTCAGCTGACCGCCGTGGTAGCCGGCGGCCTGCAGGAGCGCGCGGACCACGAGGTCGCCGGTGGGATCGGCCAGGTCGCGGGCGAATACCCGCAGGGCGTCCGGCAGCCGGATTCCCGCTCGCGGCGCCGCGGCCAACGTTTGGACATGAGCGCGGATCGGCAGCGGGGTGACCGGGGCGGTGGCGGCGATGGCCTGCTCGAGCCCGGCCGCCGAGGACAGGGTGTCGCGCAGCAGTTCGGCCCAGGTCGCGATCGCCTCGATGCGGGCCAGGTCCAGCCGCGACTCACGGTCGGGACCCAGGATCCGCGGCAACGCCCACACCGCGGCGGCGGTGAGGATCGCCGCGACCGGCCAGCGGGTGGCCAGGGCCGCGCCGGTACCGGCCCCGGCGGCGAGCAGCGCCCGAGTGCGATCCGCCGCGGTGAACCCGCGTCGGCGCCGGGCCGGGGCCGGCCCATCGGGTCGGCGGCGCAGCCCGTCGAGGATCAGGGTGAGTCCGGCAGCGCAGATCAGCCCGAGCAGGATCGGCGTCAGCTGCATGCTCACCACCGGTCCTGGTGCAGCAGGTTCGGGTCGAAGCCGGCCGCGACGAGGTCGTCGAGGGTGTCGGTGCGCATCGGTGAGCCGGGTATCGCGCGCCGGTCCGGGCCCGGCCGGTAGATCTCGTTGGAGGGGACCTGCTCACCGGCGGTCTCCAGAACCTGCAGCACGGAGGAGACGACGCGGGTGCCGTCGGTGGCAACGTCGAGGAACACGACGAAGTCCACGGCCTGGCCGATGAGCATGTTCGCGGCGTCGAACGTGAGCCTCTCCGGGGCGGCCATCACATACATGCCCAGGCGCAGCAATGCCTGCTTCGAGTTGCTCGCGTGGATCGTGCACATCGACCCGTCATTGCCCTGCGACATGGCGAACAGCATCTGCAGGGCTTCCGCGCCGCGGGCTTCGCCGACGATGACGCGGTCGGGACGCATCCGCAGCCCCCACTTGACCATGGTGGCCATGTCGATGCCGCCCACACCTTCCAAGTTCGGTTCGCGCTGCTGCAACGCGGTCGCGTTCGGGTGCGCGTCGAGGTCCTCGTCAAGGCCGAGTTCGAAGGCGTCTTCGACGGTGACAATCCGCTCCAGGGGATCGATCTCGTAGGCGGCGGCCCGCAGCAGGGTGGTCTTACCGATTCCCGTCCCGCCGCAGAAGACGATGTTCTTGCGGGATCGGACCATGGCGGCGATCAGCGCCCGCAGTGCCGGGGTGAGCTCGCCGCGCTCGAGCAGGTCGTCGAGCGTGACCCGGTGCAGGGTGTTGCGGCGGATCGAAAGGCTGGGCCGCTTCGCGACCGCCATCACCGCGAACAGCCGCTGGCCGCCGGGAAGCCGCAGCGACAACGATGGGCTACCGCGGTCGAAGCGGCGTTCCTCCTGACCGCTGCGGGCGGCGGCGATCTGGATCAGATCGATCAGGTCGTCGTCGCTGGCGGCGACCGGTGCAGCCCGCAGGCGCTGGTTGTCGATGGTGCGTACCCACACGTTGTCGCAGCCGTTGACGAAGATGTCCTCCACGTGGGGGTCCTCGACCAGGCGCTGCAGGGCGCCCAGGCCGGTGAACGAGTCCCGCAGGGCGCGGGCCACCGCCGCCTCGACGTGCGGCGACAGCGGCGCTCGTCCCTGGCTGATGTCGGCGCGGGCGTTGGTGTCGATCTCCTGGGCGATGAACAGGGCGATCGCCTGGTCGCGTTCGGTGTCGCTCATCGTTCCTGCGGCGGCGAGTCTGTCGCTGATGGCGGCACGCAGCCGGGCGACGACGTCCAACGGTGCCGGCACGCGCTCGCCACCTCGGCCGGCACCCTGGCTGGCACCGTGGCCGTGCACGGCGTCGACGACGTTCGGGGTGACGGTCATGACACCGTCCTCAGCTCAGTCGGTTGCGGTGCCGCAGCGAGCTGCCCGGCGAGAGCCTTGAGGGCCTGACCGAGGCGGGTCCGCACCCATGCCCGGCCGGTCATCCGGCCCTTCAGGGTGCCCGCGCCCCACCGGTCGTGTGGCAACTGCGCCCAGACCGGGGCGCCCAATTGGTCGGCGATCTCCGGCAGCGAGTAGCGGCTCTTGCCGGTCACCGCGAGGCCGATCACACCAGGACGTGCCGCGCGCTGCAGGTCGGGCAGCCGGGTGAACAGGTGATTGAGGTGCTCGTCGCTCGGGTGGGTGACGAGCACGACCGCGTCCGCGGCCGGGAGAAGCCGGAGGGCGGGACTGTCGACGTAGAGGCGTCCGAGGTCGAGGACCACGACGGGGGCCAGGTGGCGCACCGCCGCCTGCGGATGTGCGGCCAGCACGGCGACGGCGCTGGCCGCTTCGCGGGCGTCGCCGGGTCCGGCGATCACGTTGAACCCCAGCGGCAGCTGCTGAACGAACAGGGCGGCGCCGATGACCGGGGCGCCGTGGCGGGCCGCGGCGGCCAGGCGGTTCAGACCGGGGCCCTGCGACAGCCCGAACCGGGCGGCGAGCACCCCGCCGCAGGGATCTGCCTCGACCGCCAGCGCGGGATGCTGCGGCCACAGCGCGGCCAGGCCGAGGGCCGTGCAGGACGCCCCGGGGGCCCCGGACACGGACCCGACCCCGATCACGATCGGCTCGTTCTGCATGTCTGCGTTCACCGCGGGGCTCCGATCTGGACGAGCGACGCGTCATCGGGGGTCGAGGCGATCGTCTCGGCGCTGTCGGCGGCGAGCAACAGGGTCACGAGCCGGGTGCCGACCTGGTCGGCTCCTGTCGACACGGACACGACGGTGGCTACCGCCCGCAGGGTGCCGTCAGTATTCTTCGCGCCGCCGTTGCCGGAGGCGGAGTTCTGGCCGGCGTTGCTCGGCACCACGAGCACGACGACGGTGGCGCCGGCGGCTAGATCGGCGGGCGCCCGGCCGGGCTTGACCGCCAGCGCTATGACGCCCTGCCCGCTCGGCGGCCACGCAGCGGGCCCGACCTGCGCAGCGGTCAGCAGCACACCCTGCGGGATCGGAACGGCAGCGGTACGGCCCACGACCTCGCTGCGGCTGCTCGCCGCGATCAGCGCCAGACCGGACGTGTTCGCGACGCGGACCACGGTGAGGTCGCTGTCGGTGATGGTCTTGCCCGCGGCGATCGGGCGGGCCGTGGACAGGAACGCCTCGTCGGCGTGCTGGCGCAGGTCCACCTGCCAGAAGACGACCACCGTCGCGATCACGATCAGCACTCCGGCGGCGATCCTCCTGCCTGAGCGCCGGCCAGCGCGGCGCGTGACCGAGGGCGCGGAAGACGGCGCCGGACTCGCCTCGCGGGCCGCTGCCGGGGGACGGGAACGGTCGGTCGTGACGCTCATGCGGCTGCACCCCCGTTGATCGCCTGCGATTCGGCCACTCGGACGGCCAGGGTGGAGGTGGTGGTCAGCGGCGGCAGGGTGCCGTCGGTCCCACCGCCGGCCCAGGACACGATCCAGGTCACCGTCGCGCGCACCGTGAACGCCGCGCCGGAGGCGCCGGCAGACGACCGGCGGAACACGTGACCGCAGTCCGGTGAGGCAGCGCGCGGATCGGCGCCGGCCCGCCAGGGCGTGCCCGGACCCTTGCAGGTCACCGTGGCGCCGTCGCCCATCTCCCAGCGCACCTGTGCCGGCCGGGCGGTCGCCGTGACCGAGACGCCGGGCACGGAGGCGGTCGCGGACCGGGCTCCCCAGGTCGACCGGTCGACCCACAGCCAGATCGGTACCTGGACGAGCAGGTCGTGTCCCGGATCCGGATTCGCCCGGATCCGTGGCGACGGCAGCGCGAGGTCCGCGGACGCCTGGCGGGCGAGGACGGCCGGGTCGACAGGTGCGGACGGATTCGCGATCCACTGCGGTGCCGTGCCCAGCGCGCTGGTGTCGCTACCGCAGACCTGCATGTACCAGCCGCCGCTGTGGGAATCGCCGCCCGCCGGCGGCGGCTGATCCACCTTGACCCAGCGACACGCGTCGTCCCCGCCCCCGCCGGAGCCGCCATCAGAGTCGCCGCTGCTATGGCCGCCGTGGCCACCGGGCCGGGCCGGGGTGCCCACGGTGACCGTGCATCCCGGCGACTGCGGATGAGCGTTGCAGTCGACCGGGTCCCACGGGTCGTCGGCGAACGCACGTGTACCGGGCAGCAGAATGACGACCAGGACAGCCGCACTGGTGAGGAGTCTGGTGATCGGACGGCTCAGCATGTGCCCTTCTCCCGTACCGCGAAGCTCGTGACCCTCCAGACCCCGCCTTGCGACTTCACCGTCGCGCTCGTCGAACGGCGCCCGCCCGGGATGTCGTCGGCCTTCTCACCGGAGGCCTTGTAGACCAGGAAGTTGGTGCTGTCGAGGCAGTCGGCGATGATGACCGTCGTCGGAGCCGCGGCCGGGGTCGCCTCGACGGCTGACGGGGTGGAGCCGTACTCCCCCTTGAACACCTGCCCCTTGGCCTGGTAGCCGGCGAGACCGTCACGCAGCAGCTTCAGCGCGGGGTCGGTCGCGTAGACGGCGAGGTCGGGTTCGTCGGGGTTCGCGGTGAGGCCGGCCTTGGCATACGCCTTCCACATCCCCCGGTACGCCTCAACCGCCTTCGCCTCGGCTGTCGCTTTGTCATCGGGCGGCGCTGAGACACTCGGTGGCACCGACACGCTCGGCGGACCCGTCGGCGTCTGCACCGGCTTCGGCCCAGTGCACCCGCCGACGCCCAGGACGGCCGTCAGCGCCAGGGCCGCCCGGCGGCGAACCGCCGGGCGGCGTGCCGGCGGGACGAATGACGGGGGACGCGACCCCGCCGGCGAACGGACGATCACTTGTTGATCACAGGGTCGGGCGTTGTGCGCGCTCGACGAGTGGGGTACCACACCACACCCCCGCGTGATGTTGAGGACACGGAAAGCAATTACTACACCCGTACCCCCCACTCCTCGCAACGTCCACCAGCACGTCACAATCACCGTGGAAGGGTCCTGACAGGAGGAGTAGAAACGGCCATCAGGTCAGAAACCCGGCGCACGCAAATGCATTTGGTCCACTTTTGCACCGATATCGGGAGCGTCTACAATCACCGGAATCACACGGAAAGAAGAACCTCGATATGTCCGAAGCCGACGGCCTGCGGCCCGATCCGCACCGCGCAGCAGCGCAACTCTGCGAGCGCCCCGGCGCTATTAGCGCCCTGCTGGCGCTGTACGCGGCCGGCGGCTCGGCGGACCTCGGACATCTCATGTGCGCGCACCCCGACACTCCGATCGACGGGGCGCTGCGATGGCTCACCGCGCAGCGCCTGGTTCACCGCAACGGCGGCACCGGCAGCATCGACGACGTCGACCACTGCGCCACCTTCACCCTCACCACGCTTGGGGAGGCACTCGCGTCGTCCGTGACCGCGTTCGCGACATTCATGGAGCACACATCCCGGGATCCGAAATCGAGCGATGGTCGCTCCCGGTGGTCGGTGCGCCCATGCCGACATGCCCGTTGATCATCCACTCCTAAAGGCATTAAGAAATCACGAAGATCGTTCTATACTCGCTACCTTGCCCGACTTGATCTACAAGTCACCGGGGAGGCAGGGGTTGGACTTCGGCAGGCTTTACGACGCGCTTCACTTCTTCTCGCACCGCAGCACGCTGGAGATCCTCGCGGTGCTCGAAAACAGGCCGTGGAGGTACTCCGCCCTGATCAGGGAGGTCCAGCGCGAGGTACCGAGCAGCAACACGGTCAACGACGCGCTGCATCGCCTTGTCGAGGCCGGTCTCGTCAGGCACGAAGGCGTGTACTACTCACTCACTGAGCGCGGCAAACTGGCACTGCCCTTGACGAAGCAATACGTCGAGCGGCTCGACTGGTGGGTACGTGACCAACAGGGCGACAACCACGAGTCTGGCCATCGTCCCTTGTAGGGGGTTCGGCCCTCCGCAGTCCGACGTGACGAACACGCCTCGGGGCCATCTCTTGAGACAACGAGAGATCAGCGTTCTTGCTTTGCGGGATCGGGGGCACGTGTGTCTCGGATTCGACGGTCGGATCCCGTTCAGCAGTGGCCGAGCGCATCCGCCATCGGGGTACGTGCGCGCTCGGCCGCGGCGCAAGGTCGGGACCGCCCGGCGCGTGCTGGCCCCTATCGACAGCGCAGAGTCTTGCGAGTCAGGCAATCGCACAAGCAGGTATGTAGTTCAGCTGGCGGTACGGGGCGGGTCGACGTCGTCGAAGCCGAAAGGGGTGGTCCTGACGGCTTGAGGTGGCCCCACACGACCTTTACTGGTCCCACCACGGGTCGAACCCACTCCATGACCCAGGGACACACAGTCAAGGTCGGCACGCCAGAGCACCGGTCCGCCGAGCCACGTTCAGGCCGATGAGTGGATGCTTACTCAGAAGCCAGTCGATGACGCGCAGCAGTCGGCCCCAGGTGTTGGGCCGCCGCCGCTCGACGCGTCTGCGGCAACGGCGGGCGACCCGGGAAGGGCGTAGATCAAGCGCGGACCGTGAGCGTCGACGTACTCACGCACGAGGTCTCGTTTCTCTATCACCTCGCCACGCCGACACAAGGTCCTGGCCAACGCCGTCGACGTCCAAACTTCGCGGCATTGCAAGCGACGGCCTGGCGGCCGCCCTTGACCTCGGAGCCTCTGCGACCCTCGGGCAGGTGGTCAGAGGGCAGGCCGGTGGCCTGCCCTCATCAGGTCGCGCGCCGCCGCACCCGTCGCTGACTCGTCGCACGTCGAGCAGGCAGCGGAAGCGCGTAGCAGCCAGCCGGAGCCTTGCGCCACGATCCGCTTCGCATCAATGCATATGATCATGATGTGACGAATCCTGCGGGCATATATGCCATGTGCTTTGGGCCGATGGTCGCTCTTCTCCTGGCCGCAGTGCCGTTCCCTTTGCGGCTGGGGGCGAACCCAAGCAAGCGGCGTGTTGTCTGGTTTCGGGCTGGATTGGTATGGTTGGGAACCTTCATTGCGAGCTTGGTTTTATTTACAGTTTGGTGGATAGATCCGGACCGATGGTGGGGAAGTTTCTACTGGGGCAGCCTGATTCTGCCATTGTGGATATTCGGCCTTGGTGCCGTGGTTGCCACCGTGCGCCTCGTTCGCCGTATTAAGGCCATGGCGGGAAGTCCCACCACCGAGGCGGCACGATGAATGCCCAGAGGTCTTGACAGCAACGCTGACAGCAACCGCGCCGGACGATCTCGACCGCAGTGAGGTACCCCCGGACGACCGACCGAGGTCACAGCCACGGACGGACTATGCCGGACAGGCCGCCCAGAACTTACAAGCGAGGGATCTCTCGTCGGGCTCAGCTGCTAGACGCGACGGATGATGACATCAAGGCCGTCGTCGGGATGGTAAATCCACGATGCCGAGTATCCGCTCCAGGAATCCTCTTGGCGTCCGTCGAGCGCGCGTGTTTCGCTCATGTGCGTAGTGACCGCATCGGGTGCACTGAGTGCCTGCAAGATGCATGCGATGGTGGCGGTGTCGGCACCGGACATGTCCTCCGTCCCAGCACCGTTGATTGTCAACGTCTTGCCGTTATCTCCGAGCTCCGTACCGGTATGGCTGGCGTCACATTGAAGTTGCGCGGTAGCCAGTTGGTCGTCCTGAACGGCCTTCGTGGCTACGGAGACGGCACGTCCAAAGACTGATGTCAGCGCGACGCCGGTTGCGATTCCGCCGCCGAAGAGCAGCACCGCTGCGGCAATACCGCCTATGACCCAGGGCCAGCGGACCTGCCGTTTCCGAGCGATGGGCTCAGGCTGCCATGGCCCGACGTGCCGGGGTTCTGTTCCGGCTCCTGCCTCCGTGCCCAAAATGATGGACTCGATCTCAGCTGGAGTCGCGTGAAATCGGGCAGCGATCGACTCCACTGGCTCATGCGCGGAATATGCTGCGATGATGTCGTCACTGCGTGTATTGGGCTGCACAAGGCCACGGTAGTCAGCGAGGCACTGTGCGGCTCGGCATCCGAACAGATCGTGTCCCCCGCCCGGTGGGTTGATGTCAACTCCCCAATCAGCAGCCTCAAGATCCCCACCTGGCTCAGGGACTGCCCAGCCTGGACCGATCGAACTTTGGCGACGATCACTGACTGGATCGTGTCGTGGGTGACTAACTGGGTGACAATCGAGGAGAACACCGCTGGACGACTATGGACTCTGGCGGACTGTTTACCCAGGTCAGCCCCGGTTCCGTTACTGGTCGTCCATCCAAGATCATAGCTTGACACGGAAGAGGTCACTGGTTCGATCCCAGTATCGCCCACCACGCACTTCTGCAGGTCAGAGCGGGTTTCGTTCCTTCGGGACGGAGCCCGTTTCTCGTTCTCCGGGGCTCTTGGGAGAAACCTGGGAGAAGATCTTGCCAGGGTCATGTCGGCTCCTCCCCCAGCAGCCGGTCCAGCACCGGCATCGGTGATCGCGGTCAGCTCCCGCCGGGCCGCCAGCGCCTCGGTCCACGCCTGAGTCAGCCCGTCGAGCAGCCGGGCGGTCATGCCCGAGGTGACGTGCGCGTAGCGGGCCTGCACCGAGCCGTCCTCGTGCCCCATCTGGGCGTCCATCAAGGTGGCCGGCGTGCCCAGCTCCACCATGAGCGTCTTGTACGAGTGCCGCAGCCCATGTGGGGTCAGCCCGTTGGCGATCGGCAGCCAGCACGCGTCCGCCTGGGCCAGCGCGCCGCGGCCCCGGATCGGCACGCCCGGCCACGGCTCCCCCACGATCGGCACTGGGCGGACCGGGTGTGGCGCCTTGCGCGGGTAACGGCCGGTGACCGCCGGCTGGAACAGCCAGGTGGCGAAGCCGTTGCGCCGCCAGTGCGGGGCGAGCGTCCTGGCCGGTGCGCCCTTGACGTACAGCACGCAGAACACCGTGAACACGGCTCACCAATACTCTGGCACTTGCCAATCCACGCAAGTTGGCCGCTTTCCTCCGGACAACACGAACTCCTTTACCGCCCTCCGTAAGAGGTCAATCGAAATATCGGAACGTTCGGGAAATTCCGTAAGGTGGCCCATAATGAAGTAATTTACCTCCGTACGACCCCCTTCCGGTCCTAGGGTTGTCCAATTGCCTTCATCCATGAATGCCAGCGCTCCGACACCGAGGGCACGATCGGCCCCAACTAGAAGCTCATGATCAAAATCTCCAGAGGGCAAGAGGGTACGATCCAAGGAATGGAGCTGTGCGAGGTTTTGATCGTCCGGTCCTTCCAGCAAGGAATCGATCAATGCATCCACATCGCCCGGTCCGCTAAGCCGAAGCGGAACCTCGACATGGTCCAGTCGATAACGCGCCTCGGCTCCCAGATTCGTCAAGGCTTCCCCTTATACAATTGAGATCGCCATTCATTGTTTGCATTACGCCAGTGAACCCGCAGAGTCTGATCAGCGTCCAGTAGATCACCTAGCACGTCATCGCAACCAAGCCTCACCATGCAAGGACCGCTCGGGTTATTGATTACCAGATCCGCATCCTTGACCCCATCCTTCCGCATCAGGGCTGTAAATTTCTGCTCTACGTCGCTTGCACGGGCGGACTTCGCGGATCCCTGCAGCCTTCCCCGTTCTCGGAGCCGCTCATTGACCATTTCAATCAAGTCTGCGTCTTCCTTCTTGCGGCCACTTTCTAGGGAGTATTCGTTGCCATTCCTATCGACCGCCCTCCCAGAGGTGGGCCCCTTCGGTTGGTAGGGCGACAGCTTCGAGGCCGCCGCATCCCGGTCGAAGCGTTCTGCCTTGGCCTCGTCAATCTTCCCACGGAGGGTTTTGGCTTCTTGCAGGGCCCGGTCGATACCGTCGCGGATCATCAGGGCGCCGCCGCCGGCGATCAGCGCTCCACCGATCATTGCGCCGCAGGCGAGTGCCCCGATCAGGATGACCGGTCCTTCAGCGGTTACGGCGAGTGCGGTGGCGCAGGCAGCAGAGCTTGTTTCGGCTGCGATTCCTGCGGCTGCTACGCCACCTGCGGCGACGAGGGAACCGCCAGCGATCTCCGCCCCCGCGAGGGCGTACGCATTAATTTCCTCCTCGTGCTCGTAGTAGAAGTCGATCCAAAGTTCGGGATCTTGTTCCAGCTCGTTGATGAGCTCGTCGAGCACCTTCTTAAGGTCTTCGCCGCCAGGTGTGTTGTCAGCGGCGTCACGCCACTTCTTCAGGCCATCGATGGCCTTCTTGGCTTCGCCTTCAGCTCGCCTTCTCTTGTCCTGGAAGGCGTTCTCATACTCTTCGTCCTCGACAATGGCGAGCGCCTCTTGGGCTTCATCCGCGGCGTGTTTGGCGTGTTCTTCGGCTTCCTTGGCTTGTTGTTCGGCGTGGGTCGCGGCGGCGTCGGCGTTGGCCGCGTGCTCTCTGGCTCGGTTGGCGGCGGCTTGGGCGGCGTTGGCGTCGGCGGCGGCTTGGTCGGCGGCGGCTTTGGCGGCGGCGGCTTGGCGGGTGGCGTCTTGTGCTGCGTCGGTGGCTGCCTTCGCGGCGGCGGTGGCCTTGTCTGCTGCGGTGCGAGCAGTCTTCGCTTCGGTCGCGGCGATGGCGGCGGCGCGTCCGGCGACAGCGGCGTCGGCTGCTGCTTGGGTGGCTGCGGCGCGGGCGGCTTTCGCGTCGGCTTGGGCGGCCGTGTCGGTGGCCGATGCTTGGGTGGCGGCGGTGCGGGCGGCGGCGCCGTCGTTGGCGGCGTCGGCGGCGGAGCGTTGGGCTTGGGCGGCGGATTGGGCTGCGTCGGCGGCGCTGTTGGCGGCGTTGGCGGCGGCGGTGTACGCGGCGAGGACTTCGCCGCTGGCGGCTTGGGCGGCCTGGGCTGCCCGTCCGGCCTGTCGGGATGCGTCGGCGGCCGCGTTGATGGCAAGGGTGACTTGTTCCTGGCTGAGGTCTTGGGCTCGTTGGGTGACCTGGGTGGCGAACGCGGCGTCGATGTCGGTAGAGGTGAACGGGCTCGCCTGGCCGATGGCGGTGTTTGCGGGGTCGGCGATGCCGGCCGCGGCGTTCACGGTCGCGATCGCGGCGCGGGTCGCGACGCCGGCCTGCAGCGCGGCGGTGGACGCTTCCGCAGCGGCGGCCGATGCTTCGTCCAGGCTGTGCTGGGCGGACAGCATGGCCTGGCCGGATTGGGTCAGTGCGTCCTGGGTGAGCTGCGCCGCGGCCTGGGCGGCTTCGGCGGCGCGGGTCTGCTCGGCGGTGGCCTGGGCAGCGTCGGCGTCGGCGTCCAGCGCGGCGGCGTGGGTGGCGGCGGCGTCGGCCTGCGCGGCGTCGGCGGCCTGGTCGGCCTGTGCGGCGTCGGTGGCGGCGTTGGTCGCGGCGGAGTTCGCTTTGCCGGCGGCGGCTTCGGCGTCGCTGGCAGCAGCGCGGGCCTTCGCGGCAGCGGCGCGGGCCTGGCCGGCCGCAGCGCGAGCGCGGGCTGCGGCCCCGCTGGCCTGGATCGCGGCGGCGCGGGCACCGGACGCAGCCTGGCCGGCGGCGTCCGCGTCTTGTTGGGCTCGCTGGGCGGCAGTACTGGCGGCGTTTGCCTTCTCCCGTGCTGCCTTCGCCGCGGTCTCGGCTTTGACTTTCTGTTCGCCGGTAGAGAGGCTGGCCGCGATCGCCGCAGTGATGTGGACCCGCGCAGCAGCCGTGTCGGATTCGCTGGCGGCGATGCGTGCCGCATCTGCTTTCGAGGTCGCGGTGATGTCGTAGTTGCCGGCGAGCCGGTTCGCGTCGGCCGCGAGACGGTCCTGTTCCTGGGCCGTGCGGTCCGCGGCTGCGGCGGTGTTTTCCTCGCGTTGTGCGGCGGCTCGGTTCTGCGCTGCGGTGCGGGCCAGGCCCTCGGCTTCGGCGCGTTTCTGTGCGGCGATCTGGTGTTGCTGCACGGCGGTCTTGCGTTGGTTCTCCGCGGCCGTGGCCTGTTGCTGGGCTAGGCCACGCTTCTGCGCCGCGATTCCGCGCTGGCGTTCGGCGATGGTGCGTTGTGCGGCGGCGGAGTCGCGTTCCCGTTCCGCGGTGGCCCGGTACTGCTTGACCTTGGCCGCATGCTCCTCGGCTTGCTTGAGCGCGGATTCGACGTCAGCGCGGGCGCGTTTGCCGCGGGCGGCGGCGTCGGCCGCGGCGGCGGCCTGGGCTTTGGCCGCGGCAGCAATCGATGCGGCGGCTTTCGCGTTGTCCTCGGCGGCTTGTCGCCACTGCGCCGCGTTCGCGGCGTGCGCGGCGGCCTTGTCGGCTGCTCCGGTGGCGGCGTCGTCAGCGACGATCGCGTCGACGGCGTGCTGCGCCGACAGGGCGGCCTGCGCGGCAGCGTCTGCCGAGGCGGACATCGCCTGGACCACGGTGACCCATTGCTTGCCGTACTCCAGGCCGGTGTCGACCAGCACCTGCGCCTGGACTGTCGCTTGCACCGAAGCGGTGTGCGCCTGCCGGGCATAGTCGGCGGCGTAGCCGGCTTGGCGGGCCACTTCTGGTTGCAGGAGTTCGAAGCCGCCCTTGGCGCCCGAGGCGGTGTTCTTCTCCAGGAGTTGCTGCGCGGCGCGTGACGCGTTACCCGCCGCGGTCATCGCGTTTGCCGCGCGCTGCAACGCCTTAACACCGTCACCGTGCGCGATCATGATCTGGCGGCGGGCCTCGGCGGCCCGCTGCGACCGCTGCGCGAGGTCGGTCAGCTCGTCGAGTGCCTTCTGCTGCGCCTCACGGGCCTGCGCCAGCGCCTCGTACGCGTCGGCGTCTTTCTGCGCCGCGGCCTGGTAGCCGGTGGCGAAGAACTCTTCGATCGCGGCGTCGCCGGCGTCCAGCGCAGCCTTCGCCGCCTTGGCCACTTCCGCGCCGGGGTAGGCGGCCAGCATTTCCGCCCGCTGGCGCAGCACCCGGCGACGGTCCGCGGCTGCGGCGTCCACGGCCGCGTCCCGGCCTGCGGCGATGTCCCGGCCGTAAGCGAGGAAGTTCTCCCGGTCATACGGGGTGCCCTTCAACGCCCGGTCGACGGCCGCGTTGAAGTTCGGCCCACCCGTGCCGGCCAGCGCCTTGATCGTTGCGACGTTCGCGGCGTCGGCGGCGGCGCGGCGTTTCTTCGCTTTCTTGCGGGCCTCGTCGGCGCCACCGTTGAGGAACGCCATGATCGCCTCGTTGGTGCCCGCGTTCAGGGCCTGCTGCGCGGCGGCGCGGACTTCTTCATCCGGGTCGAGGTTGGCGTTGTCCGCGACCAGGTCCCGCAGCCGGTTGCCGAACACCACCCCGTCATCCGGGTCCTGCCCGCCCACCGCCCGGAGCCCCGCCAGCGCACCAGCCAGTCCCGGCATACTCGCAAAGCCCGGCGCGCCGGCGAGAACCGGCCGGCCCGCCGCGACCGACGTGAACGCCGCTACGGGGACGGCCCGGGCAGGCGATGCCTGAGCCGGCACCGCCAGCCCGGCACTGACCACAGGCGCGATGACCAACGCGGCCACCAGCCGGGCCAGCCGCGGCAAGCCAGAGCGGCGACGTGCGGGAACGACTGGTCGCGGATGGAAGCTGTTCACGACACCTGATCTTTCAAACGCAGGCCTGCGCAGGCCGGATGATCACGGACCGAGCACGATGGATGTGCTGAGGTGATGAGGTGCGGGATCGCGGGCACACCATGGCGACGAAACCCGCAGGGACGGGTGTGGAGGTAGGGACAAGCAGCGGCAGACCGGCGGGTCAGGGCTGCGTGTTCTTCTGCTCGCCCGCTATGGCCTGCTCGGAGACGGCTGCCCAGTAGGCGGCCTGGGCGGCGGCGTTGTCCCGTTCGATGCCCCATTGCTGGGTCATCGTCTTGGCCTTGGCGGCGATGGCCTGCCAGTTCGGGTTGCCCGCCGCATCGGCGGCGGCCTGCGCGATTTGCTGCCAGTTCGCTGCCTGCACCGTGGCGGCTTGCCCAGCGTTCTCCCATGCGGTGCGGGCTGGGCCGGCCTGTTCGGCCACTTTGTGCCAGGCGGCCGCGGCCGCGGCCCGCCCCGGGGCCGGGTCCTGGCCGGCAGCCTGCGCGGCCTGCACGGCCTGGTCCGCGGCCTGGGCGTCGGCCAGCAGCCGCCGCGTCGCGGCCCGCGACACCATGTCGGCGTTTGCGTACTGCACCTGGTGGGTTTGCAGGTCCACACTGGCGGCCGCGAGCCAGTCGTAGGCGAAGAACTCCACCACGTCGGCGTCCGTGGCCCCGGCCCGCAGCGCCAATCCGGCGGCGGCACGGACCTGCGCGCCCGGATCCGAGTCCCGCCGCCGGGCCACCGCGTCGCGGTCGGCCTGCGCCAGTGCCGCAGCCTGCATCCCGGCGGCTTCCCGCGCCGCGCGGTCCTGCTGCATCGCCTCGTCGTACCCGGTGCGGGCGAAAGCCTCCAGCGCTTCCGGGCCGCCGTCCAGCGCACGTTGCGCGGCCGCGTGGACCTCCGGGGCGAACTGGACGGTATGCGTGGCCAGCACCCGGCGGGCGAAATCCTCGTCACGGGCGGCCAGCTGCTCCGAACGGCTCACCGCATAGGCCAGCCCCGTGTTCAGGAAACGGGCCACGGTCGCGTCCACCTTGTTGCTGGTCAGCGCCGACCACGCCGCGGTACGCACCAACGAGCGCGGGTCATTGTGCGCCAGATACCGCACATACGCGCGATCCGCCGCAGCCTGATCAAACCCCGCCACCGCCAGGTCAGCCGCCGCCCGCGGCGGAGCCGATCCCGCCGCCCACGCCGGTCCCGTAGTCGCGGCCGGCACACCAGACGTGACCGCCAGCACCGCCGCCAGTACGACGCAGCGCGCCCGCATACGTGTATCCATCCCCGAACTTCCCCCGTTTCACCAGCAGGCCGGCACCGACCAGCCACTGCCGACCGGTCAACCTGCCGCACACGCTGCCCGCGCGACCTCCAGGGCCAGCCCGGACAAGACGGCACCGTGGCTCAAGATCCGGGAAGTGACGCTAGAAGCGGCGGAAGGAAAGTGGCCGGTCAACTGATCATCACCGATCGACGACCCATCTAACACGAAGCACACTCGCCTCCACGCACCGCCCGCTGAATCGACGTTTCTCAAGGCACCGCGGCGGGTGGCATCCCAGCCCGCAGGGCCGACATCGACCAACATCCAGCCGGGTTCCGAGAGTGGCTGAGGTCACGCACCTGACATTGACTCCCATGTAATGACACGGCTACCGTCGCCCCGGCCGGGCCTGACCGCACGGCCCCGGACGCCGTCAGCCCGCTCATCGACCGCACGGTCCACGCGAGAACCCGATGCCGGCTGGCCACGCTGTGACGGCGCGTCCGTACACCGACGACGGGGAATTGATGCACACCGCCACCACACGTCTGACCGCCCGGGCTCTGCTCACCGCGGCATCCACCACTGCTGCCGTGATGCTGCTCACCGGCGCGGCAATCGCCGCGCCGGCCGTGCCCGCAACTGGACTGCGGCAGGCCACACAGGCCGCCCACGCCGCCGCGTCGGCCGACGACGAGCTGCCCACCAGCGAGGAAGACAAGGTCAAAGCGGCGCGGGAGATCGGCGTCGAAGCGCGCAGCGACTGGCTCAACCAGACCGACCGGAACTTCGTCTTCAAGATCTGGCAGAACTCTGCCGCCTACCCCGTGATCCGCGACGCCGCCGAGCTGGCCCTGGCCGCCGACGACGACACCATTGAGGCTGCCTGCCGCGCGTTCATCCTCAAAGGGATCTTCGACGCGAAGAAGGCCGACGACGCCAAGAAGATCAGCGACGAGACGGCTGCCCGGCAGGCCCGCGACCTCAAACGCGCCGCCTACGCCGCCGCCGGGATCACCGTCGACGCCGATGGGCGCATGCTGGTGCTGTCCGAACGCGACACCGTCATCGAAATCTTCAAGAAAGCTGCCGGTGCCCGGGTCAAAGCCTCCGCCGAAGCCGCCATCAAAGGCGACAGCGGCCTGCAGCACACCTTCCTGACCACCGGCGTCAAGACCGCCGCCGAGCAGGACGTGCAGGACGCGATCAAAGCCGCCGCCGACGCCGACGCCGCGGAGAAGGCCCGTATCGCCCGCGAAGGCGCCATGCGCGCCGCGGCCGCCGTCCTCGGTGTGGTCGCCGACCCGGGCAAACTCGCCATGAGCGACGACAACTTCATCCGATGGATCTGGGAAACCGTCGACGCCCAGAACCGGCCCGAAGTCCGTGCCGCAGCCGAACGCGCCCTGCGTAACAGCGACCCCGCCGCCTGGCGGGCGTTCATCGACACCGGCATCCACACCGCCAACAAGGCCGACCTCGACCGGGAACTCGCCAAGAAGGAAGCCGCCGACCGCCGCGTCGCCGAGGAGATCAAGAACAAGGCGGCCGCCGATGGCGCCGACAACCTGCTCACCGCCACGATCCAGGCCCTCGCCGCCGGCGGCAGTGACCTCGACGACTTCGTCCGCGTCGGCCAGTACCAGATCCCCGACGACGATGCGAACCGGCCCAGCGCCGGAACCTGGGAATGGCGCAACGTCAACTCCAACAAGTGCCTGAGCATCCGCGACGGCGACATGCGCGACGGCACCGAACTCATCCAGTGGGACTGCTCCCCTGTCGAGGAACAGCAGTGGATCGCGATGCGTGTCTACAACACCGGCGGCGAGTACCGCCTCATCAGCGCCCGTGATCGCACCAAGTGCGTCAGCCTCGCCAACGGCTCAGGCGGCAATGGCACCGCGTTCGTGATCCGCACCTGCGACGGCAAACCCGACCAGAACTTCTACTACGGCAAGACCGGCGACAACTACATCTGGATCAACGAACGCATCCAGCGCGCCGTCACCGTCAAGGAAGCCAGCTGGGACAACGGCATGCCCGCCATCGCCTGGGACGTCAACGAAGGCACCAACCAGCAGTGGTACCCCACCAACACCCGGCTTACCGCCGGGCAGCGGCTGGAAGAAGCCCGGATGCTGCACTCCCACACCGGCGACGTCCTCATCGTGCAAACCGACGGCAACCTCGTCATCTACAAAGACGGCCACGCCGTATGGGCCACCAACACCAACAACGGCGTCAAACTCATCAACCACCGCGACGGCAACCTCGTCTTCTACCGCGCCGACAACACCCCCGTATGGTCATCAAACACCGCCGGCAACGGCCCCAGCACCCTCCAGCTGCAAGACGACGGCAACCTCGTCCTCTACCGCAACAGCGACGGCAAAGCCACCTGGGACACCCACACCTGGCGCGCCCCCTAACCAACCCGCACGGAAGCTGACCGAAGCCTCCAGCCCGCAGAGGGGTTGACGCGGGGCCAGCCATCCCGGCTGCGCCCCGCGCTCCCACGCGTGTCCACAGGAGCCACTCCCGGTCCCGACCTCGCAAAGCTCGCTGTCCAGCGCTCCGGCCAGATGCTGCGGCCGACGTGTTCGACGCCGATGGCCAGGGCGGCAGCACCGCCTTCCCGGAATCCAGTGCCCCGGCCACTTCATGAGCCCGTCAGGCGAAAGTGCCGAGAGTGCACCGATCAGACTCGGAGAACACATGCATCCAGCACCCCCCGCCCTGGATTTGACCTGGCAACCCCAGGAATCCGACCTCAGGACGGCAACCAGCAAGGCTCTGGCGACCACGACAATGAAGGTCATCTGGATCACCCCGGTCAGCATCATGGGCCTATGCATGTCCGGGCAGTTGCTTCTGGCCCTGGCGTTCGGCAAATTCGACATGAGTACCGGCAATATCTCACTGCTGGCTATGATGCTGGGCATTGTGGTGGCACCCAAGGCGTTCCCCGCGCTCATCGTGGGACTTGCCTGGCGAGCCAACCCGGCCGCGCGAGCCGCCGTACACGCCCGGATCGATCCGTCAACGGGAATCCACATCACCCAAGGCCCCAGCTCCGTCGTTCACACCTGGCCAGCAGTGCGACGCGTACGAGAAACCGACAAACTCTTCCTCGTCGAACTCGGCACCATCAAAGGATTCAGCGTCGTCCTACCGAAACGCAGCCTCCTCACCCCCGAACAGATGACATACCTACGGCACCTATTCCAACCCTTCACGGCCCACAAGTGACCTTGGGCCAAGACGCCGGTGGGCGGCCGTGTGCGACCCTGCGGAGTCCAACGGACGCCGGCAGTTTGCTGGTTCGCGCAGCCGACCGCGCAAGACGGAGCCGGGCACCATGACCAGTGCTTCAATCAGCCGCATGAGTGATCACCACACCTGGTTGCAGCAGCTCCCGGTCGACGACCGCCAGCGCGCGGAGCAGATAGTGACCGCACTGCACGAGTTGGGATGTGACGACCCGCAGGGATGGTGCGAATCCGAGATCAGCGAGAACATCCCGCAGCTCGCCCGATACCGATTTCTGCACGACCTATGGCCTCGGATGATCGACGTCTGGCGTGACGGCATTAGCAAAATCCCCGCAGCACGACGTGCTATCGACTCCGGCGCCCGCCTGGACGATGTCGCCCAGGTGGCCCGGGCAGTGGCCTACGAGACGATCTTTGCCATGCTCGCCCATATCGCCGACACGGAGTCAGGCGAGCGTCTGCCGAGGTGGGCACTGGAAGAAGTCGACGCTGCCGGACAGCCCACTGGGCGCTACCTCGGGACACTGCAGGAAGACCTACTCTCGCTTGACCCATCCGGCCACGGCAGCCAAGACCTCTGGACATGAAACCCGCGCCCCCGCGAGGTCGCCGTTGAACCTGACCAAGGTCAGCATCAGCTGCGACTAGACACAGGACTAGATAATCCGTGCGGCAGCAGATCCATCCGGGTGCCCGCCGGGCGCTGCACGGTAGTCAGGTCGGGTATGCCGCGGTGCTGGTGTTCGAGTGGGTACTTGACCTCGGCGAACGTTGCGTTGGTGACGGAGAGTGGGCGGCCGCTGGCGGGGTTGCATTCTGAATCAATGCTTGGAACAGTTCCTCTGGCGCTCTCGGGCGCCGACTGCCGACCGAACGGGAACCGCCGGCCGCAAAGGGCTCTGACGCATGACCACAACGCCTGCAGGCGGACGCCGGATCGCCGCCGCAGCGCTCACTGGGCTACTGATCCTGGTCGACGGCGCGCTGACCGCGATCGGTCTGCTGGTCCGAAGCGGGCAGCAGCGTGGCAACCTGAGCCGCACCGAAGCGGCGACATTCGTTCTCGTCGGCGCCTCTGCCGGGGTCGGCATGGTGATACTGCTCCTCGCGATGGTCGCGTTGGCGCGCGGCACACGTGGCCACAGCCTCGCCAAGGCGGCCTCCGCCTCCGCCTGGCTCCGGACCGCAGGGGTGATCATTGCGTTGATCGCGATCGCGATCTCCCGCGGGATCGCCGCTATCGCCGGGCTGTTCGAATCCTTCGGCGCAGCCGTGGCGCTATTCGACGCGCTGATCGCCGTGTTCGCCACGAACGTGGCAGAACGCCGTACCCGTTTCGACCAAGCTCAATAACGAACTCGCAGCACGAAGGTCACGGCAAGTCCCCAGGGACAGCACTTTCGGCGGCATCGCGGAACCCCGTGCGTGGAACTGGCGCGACTGTCCTACATCGCGATGCTCCGAGCCGCCCTTTCGTTCTACACACAACGAGGATTCCGTCCTCGGACCAGCGTCATATCCTGGCGCCCATGTCCAGCAGCAAGTCGCGGCCGGCCTGCACTACGAAGCGGAGCTCTGCGTGAGCCCCTTCGTGTTCGTTGTGCCTCCAACCTGGCCGCAGCCACCGGACGGCTGGACGCCCCCGCCGTGGTGGAAACCTGACCCTGCTTGGCCGCCGCCCCCGCAGGGCTGGCAGTTCTGGCAGCCGCGCCAAGGTGCTGCTGCCTCGCCGGGCCGGCCACTCCCGGCGAGGACCACGAACGGAGGGCTGTTCGGCGGCGGCCGCCGCAAAGTACTCGCGGTCGAGATCGCATCACTGCAATCGGCCGTGTCCGAGCTCCGCCGGGACAATGATCGACTCACTGGCGAGAAGAACGCACTGCAAACTGAAACGGAGCGGCTCAGCGCAGCAATGGCCGACAAGGACCTGGTCGCGCGCGACAACCATGCGCTACGAGGTGAAATCGAGCGGCTCAGCGCGGCCGTTGACGCAACCAACGCCGAGTTACGCCGACTCCTGGGCATGGACCCCGCCGCAGTGCGCGACGAGGCGTTCCGCCTACTACGCGAACGCGAAACCGCACGTTTACAACAGCGTGCGGCACTCATCGAGCTGACTGAGCTCCAGCAACAACTTGTTCCCGTCCAAGAGGCCGCCATGCTGCAGGAAGCCGGCCTATACGAGTACGTCCATCCGCTCGATGACGCCATCGCCTACAAGAGCCGACTCGACCACCTCAAAGAGAAAATCAAGTCGATGGCACGCGGCAACACCGCCGTGCAGGCGACGACCAGCTGGCTGGTCAACGGCTCCGAACGCGATGGCATGGCCATGGTGCGCGACTTCTCGAAGCTGATGCTGCGCGCCTACAACGCCGAGGCTGACAACTGCATCCGAACCGTACGTCCACACCGGCTGCACGCAGTCATGGACCGGCTCACCAAGGTCCGCGACACGATCGCGCGCCTCGGCAAGACCATGGACATCGAGATCGCCTCCGACTACCACCAGGCCCGCATCAAGGAGATCCGCCTCACCGCGGACTACCTCGGCAAGGTCGAGGAAGAAAAGGAACGAGTTCGCGCCCAACGAGAACGCCAGCGCGAGGAAGACCGAGCTCAACGCGAGTTCGAGCGGGAGAAGGCCCGGCTCATCAAGGAACGCGCCCACTACCAGGCAGTACTCGCACGGATGCACACACAAGGCGACACCACCAGCGCGGCGCAGCTTGAGGACAAACTCGTAGAGATCGCCGGCGCCATCCACGGCGTCGAACAACGTGAGGCCAACATCCGCGCCGGCTATGTCTATGTCATCAGCAACATCGGCGCCTTCGGACCAGACATGGTCAAGATCGGAATGACCCGCCGTCTGGAGCCAACGGACCGCATCCGCGAACTCGGCGACGCAAGCGTGCCGTTCCGCTTCGACACCCACGCGTTGATCTTCAGCGAGGACGCCGTCGGGCTGGAATCTCGCCTACATCAGGCCCTCGCCGGCCGCAAAGTGAACCTGGTCAACCAACAACGTGAGTTCTTCTACGCCGCCCCGGCGGAGGTGCGAGACGTCCTAGCCAACATTGCGGGCCAGCACCTGCTTGAGTACCACGAGGTCCCGGAGGCGCTGGAATGGCATGCCAGCCGCCGCGACCGCTGCGACCTGTCGTTGGACGGTCGATCAAGCGGATTGCCCGCGCTTACCTGTGCGGGGTCAGCGAGCACGCGCGTGTAGGATCCGGCTAGTCGTCTGACATCCCCAGGGCGGGCGATCGGGATGATCTCGACCGAGCCCAAACCTCATTGCCGTAAGCGGACAGAGTCCCGTCATCCGGGAAGCTGCCTGCCCGGCGAGGACCGGCTGGAATGCCGCAGGTTGTACGGGGCAGCCGAGATGGCACCGATCCGCTAAGGGCTCGTCCCAGATGGCGGGGCTCTGGCCTGGGCTGCGAAGCTGATTGAGTGACGACGGTCGTTGAGGACATGGTCTGCACGTGGGCGCCGGACGACTTCTGGCAGGCAGCACGCCCGTTGATCCCAGTACCAGCAGCGCGACCGCAGGGCGGCGGGAAACGACGCGCCGATGACCGAGCGGTGCTGGCCGCGATCGTGTACCTGGTCCAGGCCGGCTGCTCCTGGGCCAAGCTACCCGCGGTGATGTTCGGAGTCAGCCGCTCCACCGTGCACCGGCGCTTCACCGAGTGGACCCACGACGGGCTATGGGTACGACTGCACCAGCAGTTCCTGCACCGACTCGGGATGATCAGTGAGATCGACTGGTCGCGGGCGATCGTGGACTCGATCAGCCTCCGCGCGCAAAAGGGGGCGACGAGACCGGCCCAAACCCGGTCGACCGCGGCAAACCAGGCTCGAAGATCCACGTCCTGTGCGACCGGACCGGCCTGCCCCTGACCGTCCTGATCTCCGCCGCGAACGTGCCGGACGCGCAACTGCTGCTCCCGCTGCTGGACTCGATCATCCCGATCCGCGGCCACCGGGGCCGACCCCGGCACGTGCCAGAGAAGCTGCACGCCGACAAAGCATATGACGTGCGGGCGCTACGCGCTGAGGTCCGCCGCCGCGGCATCGGGGTACGGATCGCCCGCAAAGGCGTGGAGTCCTCCCAACGGCTGGGCCGGCACCGCTGGATCGTGGAATCGTGCCTGTCCTGGCTGCAACACAACCGACGCCTCGTGCGCCGCTACGACCGCAAAGCCGAACACTTCCAAGCCTTCGCTGACCTGGGCTGTCTCCTGCTCGCCTACCGCCGACTGACCAGACACAGCCATCTGGGATGAGCCCTAAGGTGCCCGCGTGTCAATTGCCGAGGAGGACCTGCGCACGGTCCGTAATAAGCCCGAATACAAGGCTGGAGTTTGGGCCTTTCGGGTAATGCTGGTTGCCCTAGTGGTGAACGTTGCCCTCTGGGCTACCGACATGCGATTGCTCAGGCTCCTCCTGATGCTCACCTACCTGACGGCCGTGTTCTACGGCCTATTGCAGTTCGACCGCGCGGGTATGCGTGTCTCCGGCTGGTCGAAAGGCGTCTGGCGCCGCCGCAAGGTGGTTTACCGGGACGTAATCATGATCGGCCGCCGGTAACCCCGACATACTGCAACAATCAGGGTCCCAGCCTGCCTATGTTGGGAGGCGTGTTCCGGGCGGTTGCGGGCTGATGCGCCGGAGAATCTGATGGTGGGTTTCCTGCAGGACCAAGATCGGTTGAGCGCGTTGGCGTCCGCCGAGCTAACCTACCGGGAGCTGGGTGCTACCCGAGGCGAGCTGCCGGCCGGGTATGAGCACCTGCACCGGGACGTTTCCCTGAGCACCGGCCCAAAGGCGTTCGCCCGGGCGGCCGACGCCGTCATCGGCTGGCGGATGCATCGACGCGCCGGACTGGCGGTCACGGCTTCCGGGCCTGCCACCACGCCGGGAATCGTCGTGGTGTTGCGGGCCGGTTGGGGCCCGCTCGGTGTCGCGGCCCCGTGCCGCGTCGTGTACTGCATTAACCAACCGGACCGGCGGGGATTCGCGTACGGGACCCTTCCGGGGCATCCCGAGCGAGGCGAAGAAGCCTTCGTCGTGCAGTTGCTGCCGGACGGCAGCGTCCACCTTGTCATCCGGGCCTTCTCTCGCCACGCCTCGGTGGTGGCACGCGCCGGTGGGCCCCTGACCCGCCGCGTGCAGACGTTCGTCACCGACCGCTATGTCAACGCACTGCGGCGGCTCGCCCGGCCCGAGAAATGACGGCCCGTTCAGTTCTCCTGGCGCCCGCCTCAGTGCCCCGCATTGTGATCATGTCAAACGTCTGGTGGGACGCGAGTTCGGATGTCAAGTTCGGACTCAAGTTAGATACGTCTCGCCGTCAGATCTGGACATGGCTGCGGATCTCGCGGGCCAGCGCTGCTTGGGCGTCGTCGTCGGCAGCGAGGATGCCGTTTTCGCCCATGACGGCGTGGAACTGTTGCTGGTGGTATGGCACGCCTGGTGGCAGGGGTGCCAGGTGCCAGTGCAGGTGTGCGTTGCCTCGCTGGCTGCCCAGGCTCATCGAGTACATGCGCTCGGTGGGCACGGTCGCTGCGATGGCTCGCGCGACGGCGTGCGCGACGCTCTGGAATCGGAGGAATTCCGGCGGTTCCATGTCCTGCACCCAGCTTTCCAGGTGCCGTTTGGGCGCGACGAGGCAGTAGCCGAGCAGCGTCGGATAGCGGTTGAGGAAGGCGGTGGTGTCGTCGTCCTCGTAGACCAGGTGGTGGCGGTAGTCCGGAAGGCCGTCCAGGAATCCGCAGACGAAGCAGGGTCCCTCGCTGACCCGGCGTGTGTATTGCTCAAGGTCGTGCGTGGTTTTCGCTGGTAGGCCGTCCATAAACAGCAGACTAGATCGACTCGGCAATCCCGGCTCGGCGTGGCGATGCTGAGCGACTCGGGCCGCGAGCGAGATCGACTATCCCCCCAGGTTCGACCCGGTCTCAAGCTCAAGCTCGGCCTCAAGCTCGGATGTCTAGGAAGCGTCTCTCGGATCATGGTTTGGTCCAGAGCAGGATTCCGGCAAGGGTGAGCGCGGCCTGGTAATGCACGGCGAGTTTGCGGTGAACTGGGTGCGTTCACCGACCTGCCCGGCGGTGACGAGCAGGCTCATCGGCCGGCAACGCGACTCCGCCGCGAGGTGAACCTTGGTGCTCAGGCCGCCACGGGACCGGCCGAGGCAATGGTCGGCCGGCTCGTACCGTCGTGGTCTTTTCCCGGTCGCAGCCCGGCAGCGTGCTGATGCGCCCGCACCACGGTCGAGTCCACCGCCACCGCCAGCCAGTCGAGCTCACCGGCCGCGTCGGCGTCGGCCTGCACCGCGGTCAACACCTTCTGCCAGGTGCCATCGAGGGTCCAGCGGCGAAACCTGGAGTATGCGCCCTTCCACGAACCCAGCTCATCGGGCAGATCACGCCAGGGCGAGCCGGTGCGGTACTTCCACGCGATCGCCTCGATCACCTCACGGTGATCGGACCACCGGCCGCCGCGCTGCGGCGACCGGTCCGGCAGATACGGCTCCACCCGAGCCCACATGTCATCAGAGATCCATCGACGAACCGGCACGTACGGTCAACGAACGATCCTGATCCGAGAGACGCACCCTAGTAGGACTTTGTTAGGTCGTTGCGGTGTGTCGCTTGTAGCTGCTCGGAGATGGTGTTTGGCTGCGCTGCGTGGACGAGCGTGGGTTGGCGCGGGTGCGGGAGCAGCTTCAGGAGTTCGCCGCTGGGGTGTTCGCGGGGTTGCCGCGGGTGGATCAGCGGGAGACGGGGGTGCGGTATCTGCGGGGGTTGATGTTGGATGGGCAGCGTAAGTCGATGCAGCCGATGGCTGCCCGCCTTGGGGTGGATCATCAGCAGTTGCAGCAGTTCCTGACCTCCTCGACGTGGGACGTGACCGGTGTGCGACGTCGGGTCGCGACGATGGCGGCCGAGATGATCGCGCCGCGGGTGTGGGTGGTCGACGACACCGGATTCGCCAAGGACGGCCCGGCGTCGGCGTGTGTTGCCCGGCAGTACTCCGGGAGCCTCGGCAAGGTCGGTAACTGCCAGATCGCGGTCAGCGTGCACGCCGGGACCGACGCGGCGTCGGCGGTGCTGAACTGGCGGTTGTTCGTCCCAGAGTCCTGGGACGAGACGTGCGTGCCCGACCAGCACGGGAAAGTCGCCAACGGTCATGCCCGCCGGTTGCGCCGTCAGCCGCTCACCTTGGACGAGGCCGGGAAGAAGAAGCCTCACGTGCGTAAAGAGGTGCCGCGCGAGGAACAGATCGCGCAGATCGTGCGGCGCAGGGCGGCGGCGAAGATCCCTGACGGTGAACGCTACCGGCCGAAATGGCTGATGGCCCTAGAAATGATCGACGAACTAGCCGACTGGGGCCTGCGGCCGCCGCTGGTGACCACCGATGCCGGTTACGGCCAGGTCGCCGAGTTCCGGCAAGGCCTGAGCGAGCGTGGCATCGGCTGGATCGTGGCGACTACCTCGAGCACCACCGCCCAGCCCGGTGACGCCAAACCCGTCGAGGTTGCCTACGCCGGAGTCGGAAAATATCCCACCCCGCGGTATCCGCATCCGGCCCGCAGCATCAAGGACCTCGCCGTCGAACACGGCGCTGAGCACGCCACCCTCGTGCACTGGCGCGAACGGCTGCCAACAGCCGACAGCATCGGCGACCAGAGCGCCGGCACCCTGTCCGGGCACTTCTTCGCCCTACGGATCCGCCCCGCCGGCAGAACCGTCCGAGAAGGCCTGCCCCAGCACGGTGACGGCGTCCTGCCCGACTGCTGGCTCCTCGTGCAATGGCCGCCCGGCGAGGACGAACCCACCGACTACTGGCTGTCCGACCTACCCGCCGACACCGCCCTTACCGACCTGGTCCACCTCGCGAAAAGCCGCTGGCGCATCGAACACGACTACCGCGAACTCAAAACCGGCCTCGGACTCGACCACTTCGAAGGCCGCTCCTGGATCGGCTGGCACCGCCACGTCACCCTCGCCACCACCGCCCAACTGTTCCTCACCCAGCTGCGGCAGACCGACCCAAAAGCAGCAGGGCAGCCCTGAGCCTCTACACCGTCCTGCGGCACCTGCAATACCAACTCGGCACCTGGCTCGGGTTCTGCCCACACTGCCACCAACCCGTACCAACCTAACAAAGTCCTACTAGGCGCTGTAGCGGGTGAGATCCTTCGCGTGACCGCTGCCCAGGAGTGTCGGGTACCGGGGGCTGGGCCCACAGCGATGCCGTCGCCGGGGTCCAGTCCCATTGGGTCCACGCGTCCGGGCGGTGGCCGGGTGACGGGCCGGAGCCTGGTGAGGGCTCCGGCAAGGTCAGGCGCTGGCCAATGCGGTGACGGCGGCGGTGCAGATTTCGTCGACGGCCTGCACCGGATCGGCGACGTGGATGGTGGTGGTGTCGGCGAAGGTGTGCCCGGTGATGCCTTCGGGGCGTAGCCAGAGGACGGCGCAGCCGGCCTGGTGCAGGGTGGTGATCAGCTTCTGCGCGGCGGCCCTGTCTGGCAGGTCGCCGTCGGACACGACAGCGACCATTCTGACGGTGTGGCGTTTACGCAGGTCGAGGAGCTGATCGGCGAGGTTGACCGCCTCGTTGAACGCGGTGGTGCCGCCGCTGGCCTGCATGTCGAGGACCTGCGCGGGACGTTGTCTTGGCGCCACGAGAAGGGTCGCCGTGTTCCCGAACGCGATGGTGGTGGTGACGGCTTCGTTGCGGCGGGCACCGTGGGCGAGGATCCACCCGGCCGTGGACAGCGGTTTCTGGAACTCGCGCATGGACCACGACACATCGACGAGGACGGCAAGGTGCAGGACCGGCGTGCGCGGGGGCACCGTCGTGCGCCGCTGCCAGCGTTGGGCGGTGGGGATCATCCCGGCCGCGGTCTGTGCGTCGGCGGTGATGGCCTGCCGGGTACGCAGTCGGCCGGGCGGTACCGGCGCCGGTATGTCGGCGGTCTCGCGGTGCTGGGTGCGGGCCTGCCGGAGCCTGGTGGCAAGCCGGCGAGCGGCTTCTACCTCCGCTTCGGTGGGGTCGCGGCGCGTCCAGGTCGCGGGGGCGGCGTGGCGGGCGGTGATCTGGGTGTGGACGAGGTCCGCGGGAGTCATCCCGAGGGCTGCGGCCAGGTATTCGATGAGCGCGGCGGCGAGGAGACCGGCGAACTCACCGAGGTCGGGCTGTGGCACGTGCGGACGGCGGGCCGGGTCGATGTCCAGGGCGTAGCACCACCGCCAGGCGATCTGGATCATGGTGTTGGCGTCGTGGTCGTCGCAGTCGAGTGCCTGGAGCCAGAGCTCACGCAGCCGGCGTAGGCGTTTGCGGCCGGCGACGGCGGTCACCGCGGCGCGGATGACGCGGACGTCTTTGCTGGTGAGGATGCGGGCGTCCACGCGGGCCAGCAGCAGCGCGGCGAGTCGCCCGGCGTGCCAGAGATCGTCCGCCCGGGCGGTCTGCGAGAGGAGCAGGGTGGTGACGGTGTGGCGTATCCATTGCCTGTCGCAGCGTCGTCGGCCGCGTTGCCGGTATTCGGCGCGTGCTTCCTCGAGTTGGCCGGCGACGTCGGCGACGACCGGTGGGGTGGCCTCGGGAGTTATCCACAGGCTGTGGGCGGCGTGGGCGGCTTCGTGGACGAGTAGGCCGTAGCCGGTTGCCACGGTCTTCTTGTGGCGGGCCTTGGACGGGTCGGTGATGTCGGGGTTGCCGCCGAGGTAGGCGGCGTCGACCTCGATGCGCAGGTAGTCGGGGTAGAAGCAGGCGGGTGCGCCGCCACCGGCTCCGGGGGCGACGACCACGCGAAGGCCGTCGCGGTCGGTGAGGACTTTGATCTGGCGGGTCCATGCGGTGTTCCAGGCCGTCCAGGCCGGGTCGCCCGTGGTGAGGTCGGGGTGGCCGTGCTGCAGGTGAGGGGGTTGTGTCATGGCAGGTCCTTCCTGGGTGGGTCAGCGTTGGGGGTCGACGCGCAGGGGGCGATGTCGGTGCCGAAGTGCGCGGCGAGGGCGGCGATGACCTGGGTCCGGTCGTCTTCGGGGGCACGGCCGGCGAGGTTTGCGACGGCGGCGTTGTGGCCGAGGGCTTTGCGGACGCGGGTGAATCCGAGGAGTTCGCGCAGTTGTGGCGCCCAGGTGAGTTTTCCGGCGTCGAGGTCGGCGTTGAGCCGGATGGCGGCCTGCACGGCGGCGGTGGGGACGCCGGGGTGGCGGGCGAGGTTGAAGTCGGTGGTGACCTCGATGTGCACGTCGAACCGGGAGGCGAGGGCTTCGGTGAGGATCGCGCCGTGTACACCGGGGTTGTGGCCGGCGAGGATGTAGAAGCCGTCAGCGGCCTCGACGCGTTCGTTGCGGTAGCCGGTCAGGGTGATGACCCGGCGGCCGTCCATCGCGGGGTAGAGCACGGCGAGGACCTTCGGTGGGATGAGGGTGGCGTCGTCGATCAGCAGGGCCCGGCCGTCACGCATCGCGGTGACGAGCGGGCCGTAGACGTATTCGTAGCCGCCGTCGGGCAGCGGTATGAAGTTGCCGACGAAGTCCTCGACGATGGTGTCGCCGGTCCCGGCCACCGTGAGAAGGTCTGGGAAGGCTGCCTCGGCCACGGCGGTCTTGCCGGTGCCGGGTGGCCCGTAGAGCAGGATCGGGATGCGTTTGTCGCGCAGCCGTTGCAGGACGTCGATGTCGGTGGAGCCGGCCAGTTTCCGGGGGAAGTAGGGGTCGCCGTTCGGGCGGGTCACTGGTTGGCGTCGTCCGTGGCGTGCCGTGGAGCTGCCGGCGGGCCGGGGCGTGGGCGGGGGCAGTGCCCCGGCGGCGTCGATGCCGGCCTGGGTGACGGTGAATCGGTGCGGATTGCTCTGGTGGGTGGCGTACCCGGCGGCGGTCATCCGTTTCAGCGCCTCGAACACCGCCCCGGAGGAGGGGACGTCGAGAGCTTTGGTGATCTCGCCGGGCGACAGCGGCTGGCCGGGGTGGTCGGCGAGGTACAAGGCCACCCGGGGGTAGAGGTGCCCAGTTCGGCGGCCGGCTGCGCTCGGCTGTCCGGTTGCGTCCCTGGTCGTGGGGTTGCCGGCCGGCGGGTGAGGGTTTGGGTGCATGGCGCGCTCCGTTCCTTGGGACTGGGGTGGGAGCCCGCGCACCCGTCTCCGGGTGCGCGGGCAGGTTGATTCCGCGCTGCGGAGACGGCGATCCGGCTTGGTCCCGGGCAGCGTTCGCGCGGGGCCGGCCGTCACGCCGGGTGGTGCCTCGACACGGGCCCGCCGTCCGCGAGGACGGCAGGCCGTGCGAGGTGTGGTTGTCCTTCTTCTCGGGGTTGCTGTCAGGCGTCGTCGGGTCGGGTGCGGGACACGGTGACGGTGACGGTGTTCTCGGTGGCTTTCAGGACGAGATACCGGAATCCCTGCGTGGCCCCACGCCGGAGCAGACCCAGCAGCGAGCTGCTGCGGGGACCGAGTGGTTCGTGCAGGTGCAGGTGTTCGGCGAAGTCGTCGCCGCCGAAATGGGTGTCGGCGGGGCTCGGATGCTCGTCGTCGGGTCCCCAGCCGTGGGCGTAGGCGACGAGGTTCGGGGTGCCGTCGTCGCCGCGGATCTTCGGTTGTCCGGTGGACATCAGGTAGGTGCCCTGGTCGCTGACCCAGACGAGCCCTCCAGGGCAGGTGGTGCCTTCCTGGTGTTCGCTGAACGAGGGGGCGTGCTGCGGCGCGGCGTTCGCGTGTTCGGCCAGTCGCAGCGCCAGGGCGAGGTCGAAGTACAGGTCGGTGGTGTCAGCCACGAGAGGGGTACTCCTCGTCGGTGCGAAGGGACGTTGCCGGGTAGCCGTCGCCGGTGTCGCGGCGCAGGTCGCGGTGGCGGGGTCCATGTCCGATGGCGGGCTGTTCTGTGGAGGGGGGCATGCCGTAGACCGTCGCGCGGCCGTACCGCTTCGCGTGGTACATGGCGATGTCGGCGGCACGTAGCAGCTCACGTCCGGAGATGCCCAGGGTCGCGGTCGCGAAGCCCACGCTCGCGGACACGCGGATCTCGCGCCCGCCGACGCGCACCGCCGTACGCGCGATGATCCTGGAGGCGGCGTGGGCGACGGCTGCGGTCTGGTCGTGACCACCGTCGATCAGCAGCACGAACTCGTCGCCGGACAGCCGTGCTGCCAGCGCGGCGGGGGCCGTGATGCCGGCGAGACGGCGGCCCACTTCGGCGAGTACATCGTTGCCGTTCTCATGGCCGTAGGTGTCGTTGATGGACTTGAACCGGTCGAGGTCGACCATCACCAGCCCGGTCGCACGGCCCTTCCGGAGGGCCGTGCGCAGGTAGGCGGTGACGGCGCGACGGTTGGGCAGGCCGGTGGTCACGTCGTGGTCGGCGAGGTAGCGAGTCTGGATCAGTTTCTTGTGCTGCCACGCGATCACCACCACGGCGACGATCAGGGTGGCGGTCAGAGTGACGATGGCGAGGTCTTGCCAGGTCTGCAACACTCGAAGAGCTCCTTGTGCATGAAGGAGCACCGGGTCGGTCGTCGCGCCGTGCAAAGCTTCGACGGCCGACCTGGGCTTACCTCTGGGAGTCGGTGACCGCCGGCTTCGCCTGGAACTGATAACTCGCGGGGGCCTCGGTGACGCGGAGTGCGTGGCCGTCGTTGGCGAGCTTGTCGAGGGCGTTCACGACGGCGCCGGGACCGGCCTTGCTGAACATTCCGTCTCGGTCCGCACCGTCGATGATCTTGCACATCTCGCCGACCCGGAACGCGCGGTCGGGATTGTCTGTCAGCGCCGCGAGGATCGCGGCGCGCAGTGCCCCTTTGGGCCTGCGAGGCTTGACCGGCTTGTGGTAGGCACGAGTGGTCCTCGTGGCCGGGGCATCTGGGTCCGGTACGTCCGGCGTGCCGATGCGTGATCCGACCGACTCCGGATCGGCATTCGGCTTCGGCTCGAGTTCGCCCGGTTCTGTGGACGCGGGCCCAGGGTGGTTGTCGGCCGCGAGTGCGCCCGTTGGTAGTCGGGTGGCGTCCGGTGTCGGGAGTGTCTCGGGACTCTGGTGGCTGAGGGCTGGATGGGTGCCGGTGAGATCCGGGTGCGAGTCGGCGTGATCGCTCGTGACCTCGGCGCGATTGTCGTCGGTGGGGCGGCTGTTTGCCGGCATCGCGTCGTCGTCGGTGGGGGGTTCTCCGCCGGTCGGGTCGTGCGGGTCTGAGGCGGCGCTGGTCGCGTCGCCGTTCGCGGGGCCGAGAGTGGAGGGGATGTCGGTGACGATGTGCCAAAGGGTGCTGCCGTCGCTGCCCTCGGACTTGACGGCCTGGCTCGCGGCGAGCAGGCGGCGCAGGACGGGGCTGACGGTGGAGTAGCCGACGCCGGCGGCCTCCTGGATCTGCTTCGCGGTGGCCGGGCGGTCGAGCGTCCACATGGCGGCGACGATGCGCTGGGCCGCGGTCGCGGCGGGTGGGGTGGTTTCGGTCATGACTGGCGGTGCTCCTTCCAGGAGGGCGTGGAGTTGATCCACGCTTCGTTGCGGGATTTGTTCAAGTCGCCCGTCCAAATTCCGTCCGCCCGGGCGCGGACGTGGTGTGGGTGATCTCGGGCGACAGATGGCGGGGCCCGCGAGTGCTGGCAGGTCACGTCTGTGACGTCCCGCGGGAGGACGTGTGGACGCCGGCTTTACGGTGCCGAGCCCGTCACCTACCGCTGGCGATGGCGGGAACGGCGCGCCATGCACGGCCTCACCGGCGTGTTCGCTCGGCAACCACGCGGGTGGTCGCCTCACGCGCGGCTGGCGAGGCGGACCGCGATTTTCAGGGCGGTCTGCAGCGGTGGGATGGTCGCGGGGGTATCGCGTGGTCCGTCGGCGTCGTCGACGGTGACGACCGGGTGGGTCTCGGCGTGGTATCGGGTGAGCTGGTAGACGCGGCCATCGATGTCGACGGCGTCCAGACGTCGGCATCCGTGGGGTTCGTTGGCGGCGATGACGATGTCGTCGTCGAGGGCTGCGCAGGCGAGCATCCGGAAGCCGGGTGCGTTACCGGTGGTGACGTTGACCGATGCGATAAGCGCCGGAATCGGGCCCTGGGTTTCGGTGTGTCCGTGGGTCAGGGCCTCGATCCGGCCGACGATCGTCGTGTCGAGTCCCTCGGCGCCGTTGCTGTGCCGCGGTCGGACCACGTGGCAGCGGATGAGGTGTTCGGTGTCGGTGTTGGCCACTTCGTACAGGAACAGCACAATCGGAAGTCGTACGGTCAGGTCCGGAGTCTGGATCGCGGTGATCAACGCGTCGGTGAGGGCGTGGCTGGTCGGGAAGGTCAACAACGTCGGGCTCCCATCGAAGAGGAATGCGCTACACGCGCAAAGAAGGGCTCCCAAGGCCCGCGGGGGTGCCCGGGAACCCGGTGGGACTGGGGCGGTGCGGGGGTTGACCGGCGCTGATGTAGCCGATCGCTGGCCCCGACTGGATGTGCGCCGCTCCAGCCGGGTGTCCCACGAAGCGCCCGGTCGTACCGGGTGACCGCGCGGGCGGATCGGCAGGTCGTCGACGGTGGCGCTGCGGCCAAAGGTCGTTGGCCGTCGCGGCGGGCAGGTTGAGCGTGGTCCCGGTGGGCAGGCACAGGCTGCGCAGCAGCATGTCTGAGCCCATCCAGACACCGCTCTCACAGCAACTGAGGTCGTAGGGGGCTGGGTCCGGTTAGGGCGTAGGCAGGCTGAACCATGAGGTGCCGGTCCAGATCTGCCACTGCTGACCGGGACCGCAGGTGAGCGAGCGGCCGAGTTCCAGCAGCGCGGTCAAGCCGGCCGGGGCGGGGGTGACCGGCCGCAGCGCGCGGGTGTGGCCGGCGTCGTCGACGAGTCGAAGCTGGGTGCCGCCGTCGGATTCGGCCTGGGCGACGGCGTGGCTGAGGAAGTGTTCGTCGGCCAATGCCTGCAGCAGCCGGGGCATGTCGACGGATCTGCCGTGGAAGCGGCAGTGGGCGAGGTAGGCGCGCAGACCGTCATGGGTGGCGGTCAGGTCGGCCGGGTCCAGCGTGGGTGCGCCGGTACCGTCGTCGGTCACGGTGGCGAGGGGGCAGCCGTCCAGGGCCAGGGTCGCGGTGAAAGCAAGCCCGGTGGAGACCGGCTGGTACCGCACGTCGGTCAACTGCAGGCGGGTGTGCGGCACGCGCAGGCCCGGCGTGTGGCGCAGCAGCTCGAACTCCTGCTCGTGGCCTGGGTCGGGCAGATCACCGATGATCCGGTCACAGTCGTATGGGTCGACGGCCTGCCAGCACCAGTTCCAGCCCATCACCACGTACCGGCCGTCACGGTCGGGCCTTATGTGGTCGATCGCCTCCGGGTCGTCGTACTGGGCGCGCTGGTCCGCGACGATGACGTCGCCGTCGAAGCACAGCTCGGTCAGCTCCGCGTTGACCCGCCGGTCCAGGTCGGGCACCGGCACGCCTTGCCGTTGCAGCGACTCGCGCAGTTCGCGGCGCTGTTCCTGCTGGTCGGCGACAATCGCCTCGGCCACCGCGCGGGTGCAGGAGAACACCGCCCAGCCGTTCCACCGGTCGATCAGGGCGCCGACGAACCCGACCGCAATCCGGTCGGCGCCGCCGGCGTCGACGGTCCAGGCCCAGTCGCCGGCGAACACCCCGACGCCGCCAACCCGCACCCGGCCGGGGTGCAGGTGGGACACGTCGGCCCCGGTCGGGCTAGCTGCCAGATGACACAGCGCAGTGACCCGCTCGAGCACGGCGGCCTCGAACGCTTCCTGGAACGAGTCGATTGCCTCGGCCCGCTGGCCGTCGGGGAGGTTTCGCCAGTGCGGCATCTGACCCTGCGCGGCTTCGGCGTAGCGGCCTTCGACGTTGTCCCGGTCGTCGTGGCCGTAGGCCTGCGGGGTGAACGTCGGCAGCCCGTCGAGCACGGCGGGGTCGCCGTCGTCGATCCCCGCCCGGATCCGCCGGGCGATGGCTCGCACGTCGCCGGTGGCCCGGCCGCCGATGGTGTCCTGTGCCCACCAGTCAGCGGCGCCACGACCGGCCTCGGCGCCTGCGGTGCGTAGCCGTGCGAGGGTGGCCGTCCATCCATCGGTGTCGCCCGGCGCCCACGTGTCGGGATCTGCTGGGTCGAGCAGCTCGATGCGGTCACCGGTATCCAGGCACATCGACAGCGACGAGCCGCTGTCCCAGTCGATGTCGATGGTGTTCAGGTACTGGTCGTGGCGACGCACGGTGCCGATGTCACCGGGCCGCAGGTCGGTGTGCGGGTCGCTGGTGTGGACCAGGGCGACACGCTGTCCCAGCTGGTAGATGGTCATGACTGTTCTCCGATCGTTGATCGTGGTCGTTCGGGTTCCGTCGCGTACGGACGACACCCACGGGTTCTGGGTGTGCTGCCCCTTGGCCTGCGGACGCTGAATGTGCGGGCGTGACGTCGCGCAGGACCGAGCCCAGGACGGTCAAGGCCCGGCGAATACGGCCGGTGGTGCGAGCTCCGCAGTGGTGCGGCAGTGGGAAGGTTCGCCGCCAGGCCAGTTGGGATGCCGGGGTGTGGTTGCGACGGCGGCGTTCCGGCCGTCGGCCCGGGATCGGCAAGGTATGGCGCATCCCGCTCGCGTGGTCGGGAGAGGCGACAACGGTGGCAGCGGCCCGCGGCAGGTGTAGGTTCTCGCCGCGGATGTCGGAGCCCCAGGCCGGTGAGCTGCCCAGTGTCACGGCTTCTCACCGGAATGTCGGCCTGGATTTCTCACCGACCTGGCGGTTTCCTCGTTGAGCGCGGCTGGATGGTGCGTAGGGTCTGCGCATGTCGGATGACGTCAAGGTCAGGCCGAGTGCCCGTGTCGTACTCCTGGATGAGGACGACCGAGTGCTGATGTTCAAGATCCATGACCCTGCTGCGGCGCGGGGGCCCAATCCGATCACTGCTGATTTCTGGCTGCTGGTGGGCGGTGGGGTGGAGCCTGGCGAGACCTATGAGCAGGCGGCTCGTCGGGAGGTCTTCGAGGAGACCGGCATTCGGGACGTCTCGATCGGCCGATGCGTGTGGACGCAGGAAAAGCTTGTGGCCGGCACTGCCGGCGAGCCGTGGTTGGTGACCGCCCGGTTCTTCGTCGCACGGGTGCCGGCCCGCTCGGTGGTCGACTTCGGCAGCCATGAGCCGCTGGAGGCGTCAACGATTGAGGGATATCACTGGTTCTCGCATCAGGAGATCCTCGAGCGTGAGGGTCGGGAGACGTTCCTGCCTCCCGGGCTGGGCAGGCTGCTGGGTGACGTCCTCAACGGCGTTCGTGAGGGGCCTGTCTCGCTCACCGATGCCGCTGAGGTTGAGGGGGCTTCGTCGGACGCATAGTGGATCTAGGTTGTTCGGGGTTGGTGGCAATGTGCTCGCCGTCGGTGCGCCTTATGAGCTTCTAGAGCAGTGAGTCGAGGCTGCTGTCGAGGGTGATCCAGTAGCGCCTTACCAGGTTGTGCCCGTTGTGGCGGATGCCTTCGAGGACGCCCCCGTTGCGTTCGATGGTGCGGGCTGAGGCGATGTTGTCGGCGAGGCAGGGGATGAGAACGCGGTCCAGTCCCAGAGCTGCGCGGGCCTCACGCAGCATTTGGCCCAGGGCCCAGCTCGCGAGGCCGCGGCGGCGAGCGGACGGGCGGATGCCGTAGCCGATGTGGCCGAACCGGTCGTCGACGTAGTGCCGCAGGGCGATCCCGCCGAGTACCTGACCGTCCTCGACGATCCACCGGGGTGAGCCGTGCATCTCGGGTGGGCAGGGCGTCCCGGCCGGATGAGTCAGCCGGGTCCGCTGGTGCACCCAGGCGGCGAAGCCGTCGGGCGAGACCACGTCGTCGTCGGCGCCCAGGCCGAAGCCGTCCTCGTGGAGGCCGGGGCCCCAGTCGTCGCGACAGTCCAGGAAGGCGGCGTGCAGGCGGCTCGTCGGCAGGATCAGTTCGGGCATGCGGCGACCGTAGCCGAGTCGAACTGAGCGACGAGCCGCTTCGACCCAACATCAATCACGGTCAGAGGCTGATTCTGACCCGACATCTTCCTCCTCATGTGGGGAGGTACGATCCCGCGTCTTTGGGCGCTTCATGGCCGCGTCAGGCGGCGCGAACGCGAATCATTGCGGCGTTCAGGATGTCGGCAGACACGGACCCGACAGCAGTCAGTGTGGTCTGCATCACACGGCCCGGCGGCGTCGCCGCGGCAGGGCTGGCTTGTTAGCCGCCGAAGCCGGCGTACTCGCCGCCGTGTTGGCGGGCGAGCGCGGTGAGCTGGGTGACGCGGGCGTGGTGGTCGGGGTTGGGTGGTAGTTCGGGGAAGACGGCTGCGATGTGCCGACGGTTAGTGGGTGCCTGGTCTTCGTCGGTTCGGTGGAGGGTGACTTCGCCGCCCAGGTCGGTCAGCGCTGCCGTGCAGGCTTCGGCGCTTGCATCGGGGATGTCGAGGTAGTGGGTGGTGCGGCGGGGCGCTGGCTCGGGGTAGGCGCGGTGGTCGTCTGACATTGCCCAGTGCAGTCGTTGGCAGAGGTCTGCCAGGAGGGCGTTCATGTCTCCGGTGGTGGCGTCGTCGGGCAGCGGTCCGTGCTCGATGAGCCGCTCGAGCAGGTGGCTGGTCAGGCCCGGTGGCAGCTCGTCGGCGAGCAGGTGGCCGTGCAGGGTGGCGACTACGCCGAAGATCGTTTCGAGGTCGGTCTGTGGCAGTGCTCGGGTTTGCGGCTCCACCGAGATCACGTTACTGGCCCTCCTGCCGGGGCCTGCGCCGTTTGTAGGGGCGACGGGTTTGGTGGGCGTCGGGTGGTGCGTAGTGGTCGAGGAGTTCGCGGACGTCGGGTCGGTGGAGGTGGTTGAGGAGCTGTTGCCCGCGTCGGGTGAGGGTGATGGCCTGGTAGTGGTGGCCGCGGATGAGCAGTGGGGTGCCGAGGTCGGCTTCGAGGCGCTGGATTTGCAGGGTGAGATTCTGGGGGTGGTGGCCGAGCGCTGCGGCGGCGGTGTTGATGCTGTGGTTCGCGCCAGCTCCAGGCGGCTCTCGTACGCGACAAGACCACCCGTCGTCGCCGACCAATACCAACCCGAATAGAACGTGCGACCCTTGTACCAGCGAAACTCCCGCACCGGCCGAGCCGCCACCAGCTCCGCCACCGGCACTCGGCCAAGAGCAGCAGCGACCAGGTCCCTCCCCGCAGGCCGATACCTCACCTCAACCGCAGAAAGGCGATCTCCCACCTCAATCGGCATAACCCGCAGCATCGACCAACAGGAATATCAACTCCCGCCGCCGCGCCGCACACATCTCAACGAACTGTCGCAGAGTGACAACTCAGGTTGAGCTTCCCCCGCTTTGATGGAGCGGTGGTTACCTGCCGCCGGCTGGGGCAGGGGTGACGATATCGGGCTCGCGGTGGTCGGCCTGCTGGGTGTGCCAGGTCGTCTCGTACTCGTCAGGGCTGAGGTAGCCGAGTTCTCGTTGGATGCGGCGGGTGTTGTACCAGGTGTCGATGTAGGTGAACAGCGCGTTCTCGGCCTCGTCGCGGGTCCGCCAGCTCGTGCGGTAGACCAGTTCGACCTTCAGGATGGACCAGAAGTTCTCCATCAGCGCGTTATCGAAGCTGTCGCCTACCGAGCCCATCGAGGGCAGGATCCCGTTGTCCTGCAAGCGCTGCGCGAAGCGGAACGACGTGTAGTTCGACCCTCTGTCGCTGTGATGTATCAACTCACCATCGCGGACATCACGCGACCAGATCCCGTACTCCAGGGCGGCCAGGATGAGGTCGGTGTCGCAGCGGTCGGAGGTCTTCCACCCGACGATCCGGCGGGAGAACACGTCGCGGACCGCGGCCAGCCAGAACACTCCCTCACCGCACGGGATCCGGGTCGCGTCGGCCACCCACAACCGGTTCGGGCCGGTCGCGGTGAAGTCCCGGTTCACCAGATCCGGCGCCGGCGTCGCCGCCGGGTCCTGCCGGGTTGAGCCGCCGCGCCAGCCGCGCCGCAAGTACGCGCCCTGCCAGCCCTGGGCGGCCATCAACCGCTCGACACGTTTACGGCCGACCCGGATCCCGTCGCGGCGTAGCTGCTGGTGCACTCGATCCGCGCCGTAGGTGTGGCCGGACGCTTCCCAGATCTCGTGGATGTTGCTGAGCAGGCCGAGGTCGACCAGGTCCCGGTCGCAGGGCCGTTCGGCCTGGCGGATCCACTGGTAGTAGGTCGACTCGCCGATGTTCAGGACCCGTAGCAGGAGCGCGACCGCGTACCGGTCACGGTGTTCGTCGATGAACCTCATGACCGTCGCCGGGTCGGGTCGAGCTCCGAGGCGAAATAGCTGGAGGCCGCTCGCAGGATCTCGTTGACCCGACGCAGCTCGGCGACCTCTTGCCGCAGCCGCCGGTTCTCCTCGGCCATCTCCGTTGCGGGCCGGTCGGTGCGTTCACCCGCGTCCGCCTCGGCCTGCCGGATCCAGTTCCGCAACGCCTCAGGGTGCACGCCCAGCTGCTCGGCCAGGCGCTTGATGACCGGTTTCGGATCCGACTCGCGGTACAAGCGCACCGCACGCGCTCGAAGCTCATCGGGGTACTTCTTCGGTGCCGCCACAGATACTTCCTCCCCATGGCCATCAGACCATGATCAAGAAGCTCCATGAAAGCGGGGGGAACTCAGGTGGCAGTTCGATGAGAAAGTGCAAGGTCTAATGAGAACCTACAGCAGGTGTAGGTTCTCGCCGCCGATGGCGGTGTTGATGGGCATTGACCTGCAACGCCAAGTAGGTTCTCACGGTCACGGCGGCGATTCCTTCTCATCAACCTGGCGGGTTCCTCATGGCATCCCCTCGGGTACCTCGTTCGAGGGAATCGTTTGCTGGCCCTGAGCGGCCACCACAGCCGACAACCGCCCCACGGAACCTTCGCGGGAACATGCTCCACCAGCGCCGATGAGGACCAGGTCGACGAGAACATGCGGTATCGGTCGCGCCCGGCAGCAACACTGGACACGACCGATCTGTCGGACGGCGCTCCTAGCCTGCCGCCATGAAGAATGAGCCAGCACCACGGCAGTCCCGACGGCGAGTCCGTCCGACGCCCGACACAGGGCCGTCTTGGCGCGATCGACAGCATCCCGCGTGCTGGGATTGGCCGGGCCAAATGGGGGTTCCACGGATTGCGGGCGAGCCGCTCGACACGGCACTCGCTCGCCAGTCACGCTTCTTGGAGCAATGGCAGGCCGGCAGATGCGCAATCTGCGGGTTACCTCCTCTGCGATCCTCCCTTGGCCGACTGGTCGAAGACCACGACCACGAGTCCGGTTACGTGCGGGGCCTACTGTGCTCGCGATGCAACCTCGCCGAGGGGTCATCGCGACGGCCGATCTTTGAGATGTACCGGTGGTACCACCCGACTCTCATCCTCGGCCTGCGCATGAAGTGGGACGCGATCTTCTCTGAGGAGGGCGCGCTGGGCCACGACATCCGGAGAGCCTGGTCCCAAGTCGTGATCGATTCCGAATTCAGCCGGGAAGCAGGCGACTTCGACGGGTACGGCTTGGGCACGCTCGGAGAGTCTCGCATCGCACCGCCAGAGGGAGCCCGGAACTGGATCTACCTGCTGGAACAACTCGCCGATCGCCTCAACCACGGCGAGGTCGGCCGCATGAACCTGCACCTCGGCGCGCTGTGGATCGCGCTGCGAGATGCAATGACGGCCGTCGAGGAGCAACTCGACGGCACGCCTCCTGCGTGGGTGCCCCGTCGGGCGATCGATCCGCGCAGCTACTTCCGATAACCCACCTGCGCGGCAGACTCCAAGGCGGTCTCTCTGTCTGCCTCGTCAGCGCGAGCGGCCAGGATGTCATGAATCTGCTGGTGCCGTGTCGGTTGATCCAGTGGAGCGGAACCATCGACGCGCCGCGTCGAGCCTGCCAGCCGCCTAAGTACCCGCCAACTTCAGTGCGACCGGACACCCCGCATGCGCGTCATTCTCACGATGTTGGCGAAACCGCCAACCCAGCCGCCAAGATCCCGAGAATCCGCCATTGGCGATGAGAACCTACAGCAGGCCTATTGATCTAGGGGGGCGCCGACCGATGCCATGAAGGTCACCGGGTCGACCGCGGTCGCTGACGTGTGATCGCCGAGGTGGACCTCGTAGTGAACGTGTGGTCCGGTGGAGTGGCCGCTGCTGCCGGAGATGCCGATGACGTCGCCGGCGTTGACGTGCTGTCCGACGTGGACGTAGGGCTGGATCATCTGGTGGCAGTACCGGGTGACGATCCCGCCGGCATGGTCGATGTCGACGTACCAGCCACAGCCTCTGGTGAGGTTCGGGTCGCCGTCACGATCGCAGCCCCAGTCACCGCTGGTACGCACGTCGATCGCGTTGCACCGCACCCGGCTGACCGTCCCGGCCGAGGCGGCGTGAATCGGCGTGCCCTTGGGCACGATCAGGTCGACGCCGTCGTGGGTGGGACGGTCCGCGGTGCGGAATCCGGAGCCGACCTTGCCGTGCACCGGTGGGGTCCAGCCCTGGGCGCTGACCGTCGCGGCGCAGGCGGCCAGCCCGGCGTTGACACCGGTGAGGGCGGCGACGATCCGGGTGGCGTCGTCCTCCCACTTCGCGTACGCGTCCGGATAGGCGCTGATCTGCACCTTCTGCGCGACTTCGGTCAGCGGCATCGCCTGCCAGCCGTCGATCGTCTGCAGCTTCTGGTAGAACTTGCTCGCCGCGTATCGCGGGTCGTGCAACTGCGCTGGCGTGCCCCAGCCCTGTGACGGCCGCTGCTGGAACAGGCCGATCGAGTCGCGGTCGCCGCCCAGCGTGTTGATCAGCGACGATTCCTGCATCGCAGTGGCCACGGCGATGACCCAGCCACGCGGCGGGATCTGAAGCCGCATGCCGACACTGATGATGACGGCGGCGTTGCCGATCTGCTCGGCGTTCCATTCGCCGATGGGGCCGATGCCGCCGGGGTTGGGGATATGTGCGCTGGCGGCGGCCGACGGTCCGCTCGGGGCGGCGCTGGCCGTGGTGTGACAGGCGGCGATGGCGGCGCCATCGCCGCCGAACATCAGGGTCGATGCCAGCCCCGAGCAGAGCAGGATGGTGCCGGCGACCGCGGCGGCGATCCAGGACAGCAGTCGGGTGGTCATGGCGGTCACTCCCTGGATGGCTCAGGTGGAATCGGGTGGGCACGGCGAAGGCCGCGCGGTGCCGGTGGTCGGCGTGCGCGCGGCCTTCGTCTGTCGTGCGAATGGGGTCTTGGCCGCGCCGTCAGCGGTGCGTGCCGGCTGGTTCGGCGTCGATGTCGTATGCCCGGACGCTGACCGCTCCGCCGGTGCTGGCGGCGTTGTGGCCTGGTCAGGGCGGCGGTGGCGCTGTCGCTGTCACGCCGGCTGGGCGTCGAGGCCGAGCCGGTGTCGTTCCAGAGCCAGGAGGGTGCGTGCTGGCGCCTGCCAACAGTCGTCACCTGTCGGGGCGGGTGTCTGGCCGGTGAGGAGGGCACGCAGTGCGGGGACCTGCGCGGCGTAGGCGCCGCCGAGCGCGTCCAGGTCGGCGCACGCGCGGAGCGTCACCTCGCGCATCTGCTTCGCCCACGGGCCGGGCTGGCCCCACTGCTCCCGGCGGCGGGCGTACATGGAGCCCTCGCAGAGGTTGTAGGCCAGCCACACCACGGGGGAATGCACCCCGACCGCGTCGGCGAGCAGGCTCGTCTTGTCGTAGTCCCAGGCCCGGCCACGGCCCATCTGCGCCCGGAACCCCGCGGGTTTCGGGTTGGTCAGGGTGCGCCAGAAGTCGGCGTGCACGGCGGTAGAGGCCACCATGTCCTTCGCGTCGGCGAAACCTCCCGCGGTCAGCGCGTGGGGTAACCGCTCGATCAGCAGGTGGGCCAGTTCCCGCCGGGTCACGGGCACGGCGGGGTCGTCGGCCCCGGACCGGTGTACCCGGGAGGCCGGGGGCTCGTTGTTGGGCGTTTCGACAGCATCGGGGAGTTTCGCGCCGTCGGCCAGGTATCCCAGCAGCAGCGCCGCGAAGTCCCCGAGGACTTCCTCGAATCCGCGGCACCGATCGCCGTAGTCCCAACGCGGTGCCCAGCGGCCGCCGCCGAGATGCGCGACCCGGTGCGCGGCCTCGTGCAGCAGTATCTCGAGCAGCCGGGAGCGGTCGGCCAACGCGTCGACGTGGACGGCCACCGCGCCGGAGCGGGGGTTGTAGAACCCGTCCGCGCAGGGGCTGGACTCGCTCTCGGCGTACACCCGGACCTGATCCAGGGCGAAGGATCCGATGCCGCGGCGGACCAGCTGCGTGGCGGTTGCCAAGGCCGTGTGCTGCTCCTGCGTGAGCTTGCGTTCGGGTACCCAGGTGGTCTTGTCGCGGGTCTTTTCGTAGTGTCGGCGCTGGCGGGTGTGGGCGATCTCGACGCCTAGCAGGTCCATGAGCGCCCTTTGGTGGTGGGCGGCCAAACCGCGGGCTGTGACCTCGGCGAACCCATTGTCCTTCAAGTCGAGGGCTGCTTCCTCGTTGCCGGGGCTGGTGTAGAACGTCTGGGCGGGCAGGTGCGCGCGTCCCCAGGTACGCCACGCGGCCCGGGCGCGGGGAAGGATGACGCCGCTGAAGAACTGTTCCGCCTCGCGCAGTTTCTCTCCGGCCAGCACGTGGGCGGCGAAGCGGTCGACGACCGGCGGGGCGTCGCTGGCGGCGAGGATGGCCCGGACCGCGTCCCGCAGGGCGCCGGCCTCGATGACGGTGCGGTCGCGGTTCTGCAGCGCCTTGTCGTCCAACGGCAGGTCGTAGGAGGCCAGGAATCCGGGGACCGTGGTGACCAGCACGCCGCCGATCCAGACCCGTCCGGGATCCCCGGTCAGCACACACGTTCCGGGCATCGCGGGTGGGGCGTACCCGGGTTCGCTCAGCGCACGGAACCGGCCGATCGCCTCGTCGGCGAGTTCCTTCGGGCATTCGACCGTGATGACGGTGCCGCGGGTGCGGTCGGTTCGGTACAGGTTGTAGACCAGGACCTCGGCGCCCTGCTCGGACCGCGACGGGATCAGGCCGCCGAGCAGCCGGCGCCGTTCGACCGTCGGAACGAAGCCGTAGCCGACCGTTTCGCAGCGCACCGCGCCGACGCCGGGGCTGCGGGCCAGGATCAGGCAGGCGAGTTTCTTGCCCTCGCCGAACTGACCGATCTGCGCGTTGGTCTTGGTCGAGTAGCCGAGGATGAGACCTTCCTCGGGGATACCCGGACCGTCGTCGGCGATCCTCAGGACTCCGTCGGCCCACGCGACGTTGGCGTCGTGGTCCTCGTCGAGGGCGTTCGCGATGAGTTCGCACAGCCCACGAACGGGCGTCCAGCTCTTCACGTAGTCAGGCGAGATGGGATAGGCGAGGGTGTCGACGATGGCCGGGGCAGATGCGTTGCTCAGAGGCGTCGGGGCCTGCTGGCCGTCGGTGCGGTCGTCTGTGGTCACGGAGAAACTCCTCAATGGGGGGTGGTGTTGGGGCCGGCGCGCGAGAGGGATCGCCGCGGCGGCGGGGCCGGTCGGGCCCCGTACGGCTTGGTGCGCCCCCGGCCGGAGGTCGTGAGGGCAGCGGGCGCTGCCAGGACCTGCGGTGAAGGGCGCAGGCAAGGGCCGCACGGAGGCCGGGGATGGCGGAAGAGGGAAAGGCGGCCGTTGTCGACGGCCGGACGTGCAGGTGCCTGCCCCTGCCGAGGGCGGCCGGCGGTGGTCTCAACGCAGGGCGGCGTGACAGCGCGGTTGGTCTGTTTGCACCGCGTCCGCGCTTACGTCCGGAAGTGACCGTGCCGGACATCGGGGGCTCTCGGTGGCGGACATGCGGCGGGGCGGGGATTGGTCGGCAGCGATGGCAATGGTCGCCACCTGGGAACCCTGCACTCGGCCGGATTCAGCACGGCTCGCAGGCATGCGTGCTTTCGCGGCTGGGGCGCGGGTCGCCGCCATGCGACAACCGCTCCCGGGCGGGCCGCTTGCCGTCTCGAATGGTTTCGAGGTGGGCGAGCGTCCCGGCCGGGTGTGTGGGCCGGTTAGAGGCTGACGGCGATGAGCCGCTGCTCTGCGGGCATCACGTCGAGCACGCGTAGTGCCTGCTCGACGTAGGTGGTACGGTCCGTGAGGGCGTCGCTTCGGGGTGCGAGGCGGACACCGTTGTCGCAGAGCAGCGCGTCTGCGCAGACCGCTGTGGCGGCGCTGTGGTGCTGGTAGGCCATCTGCCCGGCCTGGAACATCTCGATGTCGAACAGGTCGAGGTGTCCGGCGCCGGGGTTGACGACGTTGTGCATGCGCATCGCGTTCACGCGCGGTTGGGTGTGGAAGTCGTTCTTGGCGTCGTCCCAGCTGTACTTCGCCGGGTCGGCGAGGTGCTTGGCCAGGTACGTCGTCCACGGGTAGGCGGGGCGTGTGCCCCGTACGGCGTGGGTCCACACCTGGTGGCGGATACCGGCGCCGATGCCGGCGGACTGGCGCAGGCCGGCGAGGTCGAGCAGTCGGGCGGGTCCACCCGCGCAGGCGGCCGGGCGGCCTTTGCGCAAGCCGACGAGCTGCCCGCGCTGCCACAGCTTCAGAGTCGGTGCGGCCCAGAAGCGTGGTTCCAGAGCACCGCGGACACCGAAGTGCTGGTCCAGGGCGTGTGCGGTGAGCGACTCGTGCGGCACGGCGTCGGGCAGCAGCACGATCATCGTGCGGATCGTCGGAGTGGGCGTGACGGCCGGCGGCGGCTGGGTCCGGGAACTCCCGGAGGTAGGCGCGGCAGGCGTCACAGCCGCAGTGGTGCGGCGGGTCGCCTTCGGCGCGGGTGTGGCTGCCGGTGCCGGGGTGCTGCCGTTGCTGCTCGGCGCCGTGGTGGCGGTCTTGGCCATGGCGGGTTCCTCCACCGGTGCGGGCGTGTGCGGACACGCGGAAAGGGACCGGTCCACCGGGTGCGTGGATCAGTCAGGGATAGGGGTGTGGACGGCGATCCGCAGGGTTCGCGGGGTCGCGCGGTGGTGCGGTCGATCCGCCGGGTTCGCGAGATCGTGGTGGTGGGTGCGACCGGAGAGGGCCGCCGCGCGGTACGCGTACCGACCGGCCTACAGGAGACGGGTGGGTGAGGGCACCGTGGTGGTGCGGCGGGAGTCCCTTCGGTGGGACCGAACCGGGGGTGGAGAAAATAGAGGTGGGTGTGGTGCCGTTGACGGTACCGCTGCGGTCTCACAGCGCCGGCCTTCCGCAGTCGGGCGGAAACTGGCTCTGACCTGGGCTGTGAGACTTTCGCACCGGGACTGCGGTCGGGCTGTGAGCGGCTGTGAGACTTTCGGAATCGTGCTGCACCGCGTTTCCGGCGGCGGCGGGGTCAGTCTTCGGGGCCGCTGTAGCGGTGCGGGTTGGTGGCCGCGTTGACCGGGCCGTGGGCGCTGGGCAGTTCGTGCAGCCAGCGGCGCAGGCCGCTGGCGTCGCCGGCGACGGTCCATGCCGGGCCGGCGGGGTGCTCACTGTGGATGCCGGTCGCAACGGGAAGCCCGGCAGGCACGCCGGCGAGGGCGTCGAGCAGGTTGCGTTCGCGACGCCGCGACGGCACGCGCAGCAGGACCGGGTAGCGAGGGCCGACCACGGCCAGCCGAGCGTAGTTGCGCAGCTTGCCCAGGACGGTGGCGATCTTCTCGGTGCCGCGGTCGTGCTCGAGCCAGAATCCGGTCGTGCGGTCGCCGACCTGCCAGATGCCGTGCCCGTCGGGGCGGATCCCGGACAGCGCGTAGGCGGCGGTGGCGTGCTGTTCGGACCACCAGCGCAGCAGCCGGGCGTTCGGGTCGGCGCGGGTGTAGGCGTGCAGGTCGATGAACAGCTGGTTGGTGCCGAGCAGGTGCGCGAGTTTGCGGCTGCCCACGATCCGCTCGGTGCGATCGGTCGCCGTGCGCGGTGCCGGGGCGTCGGGCCGGTCGGGGTCGTTGTAGGTGCTCGGGTGTACGAGCGCGCCGAGCGGGCCGAGGGCGTAGAGGTGTTGCCGGGTGCCGGTGGTGACGTCGACGAACCGGTTGACCGCCTCCATCTCGTGGAGGGCGGCCAGCCGCAGCGTCGCCGCCCGCTTCGACGGGAACAGCGCGGCGGCGATCTGGTCGGTGGACAGCAGGTAGTGCTCCGCCAGCCAGTCGAGCAGTTGCCGGTCGCGGAGCGTGAGCCGGGCGAGCAGCCTCAGCCTGGCCCGCTTGGACGAGCTACGAGCGTGGGAGGGCCGAGCTCGGGAACCTGCGGAGGGCTCAGGGGCCAGGAACGCAGGACGAGGACTCGGAGGTTCGAGGGGACCGGGATACCGGTCGGAGGAGCGGAAGTCGGATGACACGCGGGTCTCCTGGGGAGATAGACAGGAAGGGTGACCCTCCTGTGGGGAGGGTGTCGGGAACTGTTCGCGTCGACGGTCGTCGGACCTCACGGCCGCTGTGCTGCCTTGACAGACACCACAGCAATGGCGGTGCGTGAGCGAACGGTGATCGGTGGTGAACGGCGGGTGAAGCTCCGCGGGAAGGTGCAAGACCGGCCCGGAGCAGGGCGTTGACAGACCTTGGTCTAGCGATGCCGGCGGCCGCCGGGCTCAACCGCGGCGCGGATCGGTGTCGGAGCGTTTGTCCTTGCCGCCGCCGCTGTTGGTGTCGCCGCGGCGGGAGTACTGCTCGACAAGGTGGTCCATGGCCGTGGTGTCCTGCGGCGGCACCGCCTGCGCGGCGACCTGCCGGATCGCGGTCGCCTCCCCGACGAGAGGCTTGGACGGGCGGGTCTTCATGGTGAACGCGGGAAGCTGCCGGCCGTCGACGACCAGCCGGGTGACGGCGGTGTAGGCGTCCAGGTGGGTCAGGTCGTGCTCGTCGAGCTCGGGCAGGGTGTGCCGGGCGAGGACTTTCGCGTCCTCCGGCGCGCACGTGAAATAGATCTTGTTGCGGGCGTTCGCGGACGCGGCGGCGAGCAGGTCCCGGGGGAACTGGGCCAGGTCCTGATGCGACAGCGTCATCGACAGCCGGTACTTGCGGGCCTCGGCGAGCATCGACTCGAGGCTGCTGGCCAGGGTGAGGAAGTTCTGCGCCTCGTCGATGATCAACGACGCGTCGCGCCGCTGGTCCGGGGCGAGTTTCGCGCGGGCGGTCGTGGCCTGCCACACCTGCGCCAGAATGAGCGAGCCGAGCAACTTGCTGGTGTCCTCACCCAGGGTGCCTTTCGGGATCCGGACCAGCAGGACCCCGCCGTCGAGGATTCTGCCCATGTCGAAGCTGGCCTTCGGGTAACGCATCGTGCGCTTGACGAAGTCGCGCAGCAGGAAGGACCGCAGCCGGGCGAGGACGGGGCCGATCACCTGCGAACGCAGGGCCGGGTTGAGCTCGTCGTACCACTGCCAGAACCCGGACAGCCCGGCCGGGTCGTCCAGGCCCCCGGTCATCGCCGACCGGAACTGCGCCGAGTTGAGCAGCGGAGGGATGTGCTGCAGGGTGACGTTCGCGTGCCGCAGCAGGGTGAGGCACGCGACCCGCATGACGTCGTCCATCCGCGGCCCCCAGGCTTTGGCGAAGATGTTGCCGAAGATCGACACGAGGTTGTCGACGACCAGGTCCGGGTCATCGCCCTCGAGGGGGTTGATCGTGGGCGGGTTGGGCTGGTCGGGGTCGAAAATGACGACCTTGTGCGCCAGGCCGGCGGGGATGCGGTCGAGGATGTCCAGAACCATGTCGCCGTGCGGGTCGATCACGATGGTGCCGCGGCCGGCTTTGATGTCGTCCACGGCCATGTTGACCAGCAGCGTCGTCTTGCCCGACCCGGTCGAGCCGATGACGTGCAGGTGGTAGCGGGCGTCGGCGACACCCAACGCGATGCCGTGTCCGCCGACCTCCGCGTCGCCGAGCACCTTCGTGCCCCGGCCTCCGGCGGCGATCGCGACCGGGGCCGGCATCGCGCGGGCGCGGGCCCGGTCCAGGCCGGGCACGGCCAGGTCCTGCGGCAGCGCGGCCAGGGCGGCGAGTTCCGGCGCGGAGGTCAGGAACCCCGGGCCGAGGCGCCGGCCGGCGAGGACCGCGACCGGGGAGCTCATCCGGGTGCGGTGGGCGAGGCCGTTGCGGCCGGTGTAGACGGCGAACGCCGAGCCGATCGTGTCGGCGATGCCGCGCAGCCGGCCGTCGGACAGGTGGCCGGCGCGGGTGGGGGTGCGGGCGACGGCGTAGCGGACGCCGGTCTGCCACAGCGGGTGCGCGGTCTTGTCCAGGATGGCCCGCACGTCGCGTTCGATACCGGGATCGCGGCGTGCGGCCGGCACCGCGGAGCTGGTGCGCCGCGAGGAGCCGGTCTGGAATGCCTCGATCAGCCAGAGCAGCGGGGCCGCCGCGTTGATCGTCGGGGTGGCGGTCTTGCCCGCGCGGATGCGCCCGGCGGCACGGCGGGCCCGGGCGACCCGGCGGGGCCCGGCGGGGCGGGCGAGGATCTGCACGCAGGCGTGCTCGTCGGCCTTGAGCTGCGAGCCGGCGGACATCAGGGCGCGCAGCGGGTCGCTGTCATGCTCGGTGGCGAACGGCAGCCATTCCGCCGCCGTCGGGGTCAGGTGCCCGCCTACGGCCATCGTGGCGGTGGACGGAATGGGTGGGGCCGGGTTGTCGGTGGTGCAGGCGGCGCCGGGCCACGCGGCGCGGATCGCGGCCTCTACGGCGCCGCGGGGGACGCTGCCGGGCACCCACACGCTGATCAGCAGCCGGCGCCCGGTCCAGGTGTACTGCCAGACCACGTGCGGGCTGCCGTAGATCAACCGGCGTTTGCGGGATGGTGTGAGCGTGCCGGACAGGTTCGCCCACAGGGCAGCCGAGCTGTGCGGGTCCACCTCCGGCGGCGGCGCGATCGTGATCACCCTGGCATCGGTCACGTGGTAGCGGTGCCGCCACCCATCCAGGAGGTTGCGGGCGGCGACATAGACGAGCAGGACTGCGGCGGCCACCGCGAGAAGCCACGGCCGGTGCGCCGCCCACACGGCGGTGTCGATGACCAGGCGGGCGGGTCGGCTGGGGGGAGAAACGAAGTCGGCGCCCGGCCCCGGGTGGGGGCTGGGCGCCGACGGCGCGTGAAGCAGCAACGGTGGTGGTCTCATGACGGCGTCCTCATCAGAGGGTCGAGTCGGGCGGCGGGCACGTACTGACGGCGTCGAGCATTGAGGTGTCGTGAGTTTGGGCGCGTGTCGGCGTGCCGGTTCCTGATCAAGGCGGGGACGCTGTCCTGTCTGTTTCCCCGAACCACAGGAACACCGGGCTCACGGCTCGGCGGTAGCTCGTCGCCCAGGCGTTGCTTGCCGCCTCCTGCCAGTGGCGAGGACTCGAAGGCAGCCCGCAACTCCGGCTGTCAACAGCGCCAATCCGCTGCCGATGGCAGCCACCCGGTCCGGCCAGGGCAAAATCGCGGGGGTGGTGAACCGACCGAGGTAGAACGGCTCGAGCACGGCCCCGACCGGGACAACAAGACGGGCCGCCATCCCCCACCGATCCAGCCGGCAAGCGATGGCGCCCACCAGACCGAGCGGTCCGCCCAGGACCATCGCAGCCAGAAACCAGTGCGAATTGTCGGCCCAGACGTCCGGACCGAACATTCCAAGGGCGAGCCCCACGCCGTAGTGCAGGACGAGAGCGGTGAGCGGGGCGACGATTCCGGCGGCAACGGCCGGGGCAGGGCGGCGGACGAGCCACCCGGACAACACTGCCAGCCCTGCCCAGACCGTCCCGGCATTGACCAGCTGGCTGAGGACTAAACGGCCGGCCAGCAGCGTGTTCGCCTTGCCTTCCATCTGGCTGCTGGTCGTCACGTTTGAGGCAAGCGACACCAGAGCCAGCACGCTGGCGGCGACAATGACCAGGCTCCATCCCCGTCGATTCATAGCCAGAGGTTACGGACTTGCCGCTCCCCACCTGCCGACAGGTAGCAGGAGCGCAACGTCCCGAGCGCTACCGCCTTTCCCGCCGGCGGGCGGCGTAGCTGGCCCAGGTGGCTCCGGCCAGGGTGGCGTGGTCTGCGGCGCATTCGGCGGTGTAGCCGAGGGCTTGTGCCGCGATGTCGGCGCTCTCTGCGCGGCTCAAATGCTCTTGCCACGCGAGTCTTCGCCGCATCGCCGTGACACAAGGTAACTGAACTATCGCGGCTGGTAGCTATCCGCGGTCCTTGGTGTCCGTCTCGGGACGGCCGGTCACTGCCGACAAACCGGATGGAGCCCTCATCCGTGGTAACGGTCGGTAACGGAAGCTGCTGGGTCGAGCCGTGAAAGGACCGGATTCGATACCTTTTGTCGCGCTGATCAATGCCCCTCGCTTCTACTCGGAGTATCGATGTTGCGTCCGTCCTGTTCCTCGTTCCTGGCAGCCGCCGCGACGCTGGCCGCTGGCCTGCTCGCGATGCCGGGCCCCGCGTACGCCGCGGACATCACGACCGCGCTGGACGCGACCGCGATGGCGGCGGCGCTCAAGACGGTGGCGGACACGTCAAAGGCCGCGTCACATGACGGCTGGAAGCTCACCGACACCTTCTCCGAGGGCCCGATGTCGGCCTCGTCCTCACTGGTGGTCGACGTCACGCACCAGATCGAATCCGTGTCCGGCACCGGCTTCGCCTTGTATGTCGTCGGTGGAAGAGGCGTGTACCAGTCCCTCGACGGGTCGGCTGAGCGGGCAGCGGTGAAGATGATGCACCGCCCGCAGGTTCGCTACAAGTTCACTTCGGAGCCGTCGATCACCCTTGACAACACTGCCCTCAGTATTGAGGGGAACTCCGGCGCGGCGCTCGCCGACAGCAGGCACGCGGGCACCAAGACCGTGCACGACGACGGCTCCTCCGACTACGCCTATGCCGCCGACGGCGGCATGAAGGTCACCGTGCGTGTCAGCGCGGCGGGAGTACTTACCGGCAGCCGTACCACCGGCGCAGGCTTCACCGACATCTCGACGTACACCTACGGGGCGCAGCACGTGACGCTGCCGGCGGTGTCGGTGACGATCACCTCGAAGGCACTGGCCAAGGGCGTGGCGTACGTGCACATGAAGGCCACCGTCGGCGAGGTTGCCTCTCGGGGTGCGGCCGACACCCGCCAACGCGCCCACGGACACCGGATCAACGTGGCTGCCCTACGCCGGACCGTCCGCGAGGACGTGGCCGACTTCAACCACGGAATCGGCGCCAAGATGATCAAGGTGACCGTCGTGGATCGCGGCGTGCGGCTCCGCGCGACGAACCCGTGGACCCACAAGTCTGTCTCGTTCACTGTCAAGGCATACGGCAAGAAGATCGCCGTCAAGGGCTGACACCGTTGCCCCGAGTCGACCGACGGTCCCCAGGGCAGTGGCCCAAGCGACGGTGCTGGCGCCACCACCTCGTGGTTGAGGAAGATCGCTACCGCTAACCGCTGTACGGATCAACCCCGGGGATGGCCGTAGAGCTTTTCGCGGGCCTGGCGACCTTGCTGCCACAGCCGCTCGAACTTCTCTGCTGGGATCGGCTCGATCGATGGCTCGTCCTCGGCGGTCGCTGTTGGGAAGGGTGCGTCGGGGATGATGCCGTATTTATGTTCATAGGCGATGACGGCGCCTGGGTCGCCTGAGTCTCGTGCGTGGAGAACCTCGGCGAGTGACGCGGCGGCCGCGAACGTCTCGTCTTGAGCGCGTACTTCGATGTGGCGGGTCGACCATCGCTCGTCGTCAAGTTCGTCGTAGCCCCAGATGTTCTCGTCCGGGTAGTACCACTCGACATAGGTCGGCATGCTGCCAGTATCGATCATGGGGTAGCGGCTCAAACTCACCGACATTGATCAGGCCAAGCCCTGCCGGGCTGGCGCTGAAAGTCGGCTGTAAACGGCACCCGTTCCCGCCTGCGGAATCAAATACTTGAAGACAGGCGCGGGGGTCTGCGGTCCGAGCGGCGCCCGGCCTATCGGGTGCGGCGAGTTCCGCGCGACGATCGGCGATGGCTAGGGGTCGTCGTCTTGCTCGTCGAGCGCCGCGAGGTCCGCCGGGCTGGTGGTGCACAGTGCGTGTTCTTCCGGCGCGGCGACGGCCTCGAAACTGGTCCGCTGAGTTCCGGAGATCAACAGCCCCTGGCCGGTGCGGGCGGTGAGCAGCGCCCGCCGCTCGCCGGCGGTCAGGCCGAACGCGGCGCCGACGGCGTCGATGGCCTGGGGTGCTTGTTTGAGCAGGACCTGGGTGGCGGCGTTGGCGACGACGGCCTGGCCGAGGTCGGTGTCCAGCACGTCCGCGACGTCCTGGGTGACTACCGTCAGCCCGGCGTTGCGTTTGCGGGCGGCCTTCGACATGCGGAACAGGAACCTCGCGCCTTCGCCGTCGCGCAGCAGCAGCCACGCCTCGTCGACCACCACGAGCCTGCGGACGCCGTGGCCCTTCGCGCCGGGAGCGTCGACGCTGCGCCAGATTGAGTCCAGGGCGAGCAGGGTGCCGACGGTGCGGATCTCGTCGGGCAGGTGCCGCAGGGACCAGACGACCAGGTGCCCGTCGGGCCGGGTGGTCGTCGGCCCGTTGAACAGCTCGGAGAACGACCCGTCCACCCACGGCGCCAGGCGCGCGGCGAGCTGCTGGGCCGCCGCGTCCTGCGCGTAATCGCGCAGGCAGGCGGTGAGGTCGCGGAGCAGCGGCGCGCTGCGGTGGTGGGTGGCGGGGTCGGCGGTGATACCGGCGCGGCGGTAGACGGCGAGGATGGCCCGGTCCAGGGCCGCCCGTTCCTGCGGTGGCGGCTGGTGTCCCAGCAGCACGGAGATGAGCGTGTGCAGGAACAGGCCGCGGCGGGTGAGGACGTCGGGGCGGGTGTCACCGATGGGCAGGTCGAGGGGGTTGATCTTCACCCCGGCGTGTCCGAGGCGCACGATGCTGCCGCCGACCGCGTCGGCCAGGCGCAGGTACTCGTCCTCCGGGTCTATCACCGACACCTGCACGCCCTGGTGCAGATTGCGCAGGATCTCCAGCTTCAGGAAGTACGACTTCCCGGCGCCGGAGCGCGCGAGGACGACGGAGTTGTGGTTCTCCTGGCTCCAGCGGTCCCACCAGACGATCCCGTTGGAGTCGGGGTTGATGCCGTACAGGGTGCCGCCGACGGTCTGCGGGTCGCCGGGCAGCGGCGCGGGCAGATCCGGGCTCGCCAGCGGGAACGCTGCCGCGAGGGCCTGGGTGTCCATGGTGCGCAGCATCTGCAGCGAGTCGGTGGCCATGGGCAGGGTGGTGGTCCACCCGGCGAGATGCCGCCATGTGGCGGGCTGGACCTCGATCAGGGTGGACGCGGCGGCGGCCTTCACCTGCGCGCACGCGTCGAGCAGCTCGGGTTCGGTGCGGGCGTGCACGGTCAGGTACAGCCCGACCCGGAACAGTTTCGACACGCCGCGGGCCAGCCGCTGGGCCAGGTCGGCGGCGTCGTCGGCGGCTGCCTCCACGTACGGGTCGACGAGTTTGCCCTTGCTCGCGTCGGCGCGCCGCGACGATTCGAAGCGGGCCCGCTGGTTGCGCAGTCGGGAGGCGGCGACCGGTGCGGGCAGCGGGTCGATGTGCATGGCCAGGTCGAGACGGCCGGGCCAGGACAGCAGCGGTTCGAGCCAGGCCGGTCCGACTTCGGCGGGGTAGCCGGTGACGACCAGTGTGCAGGCGTAGCCGTCGCCGACGCGCAGCATCCGCGGCATCACCTCCACCGAGCCGGGCGCCACCGCGGCGGCGACTCCGGCACCGGCGGTGAGCCGCGTCGCCGCCACCGGTGTCTCGCGCGGGTGCGCGTGGGGGCTTGTCTTGCGGGTCAGGTTCATGACGGCCGGTCCTTCGCGTGACGGTGTGGGCGGGCGGCGGAGGCGGTGATGACGGTGTCGGGGGCGGCCAGCCCGCCGGGGCGCGGCGGCCGGTACGGGTCGGCGGCCGCGGCGATCGCCGCGGTCACGGCCGGACCGTCCAGGGCGCGGGTGGTGACGCCGAGGCCGGACAGGGCGCGCACGGTGTCGTCGGCACGCCGGCGGGCGGCGTGCTCACCGCGCTCGGCCGCCGGGGTGCGGGTGACGACGAGGACCTGCCGGCGTAGCGGGTCGCGGCGTTCGGCGAGGTCGTCGAGGAACCGGGCGTGATCCGCGCACGCCGCGGCCAGGGCCGGGTGCGGCAGGGCGGGCGCGGCGGCGGCCAGGGACCTGGCGTGCGAGCGCAGGTCGACCGGTTGGGCGGACACCACGATCTGCGTGGGCGTGGACAGGCTGTTGAGCCACCGGCCATAGGTGTCGATCAGGGCGGCCTGCTCGGCGGGGGTGCGCAGGTGCAGGTTGATGCTGGTCGCGGCGACCATTGCCGCCCGCACGGCGCCGAGGCTGATCTGTCCGTCGGCGGCGATGGCGTCGGCGGGCAGCGTCAACGGGGCCGGCAGCACCGTCGGCTTCGGCGCCTGCACCCAGGCCGGGGTGCGCGAGGTCGTGTCGGTGGTCGACAATGCCCGTGGGGCGCGGCAGTGACGGATCGCGGCCAGCAGCCACAGGTCCAGGGGCAGTCCGTCGCGGCGCCCGACGGCCAGGCCGAAGACCAGGCCGCCGAACACCACGGCCGCGCCGAGCAGCAGCAGGGTCGGCACGAGCGTGTGCAGGCCGCGCCAGGCGGCGTAGAAGACGACGGCCGCCACCGCGAGCAGGGCGAGCTGACGGAACGTCAGCCCGTAGAGGACCTTGTCGGGGGCGTCCACGTCGGCGGCCATCTTCACCCGGACGTCCGGGCCGTCAGGGTGGGCAGAACTCATCGCATTGCCTTCCAGATAGAGGAGGTTGGTCTTGGCGTAAGAGCGCCGGGCCGGGGTCGCAACGCAAGGGGCGTCAGCGGGCGAGGCGGCCGATCCCGGGGATCACGCGGCTGATCTGCTGCACCACGACGATGCGTACGGCCGCGCCGACGACGTTGGTGTGGCGGGCGCCGGGTGCCGTGACGAGCTTCCGCATCCAGCCGGGGACCTTGACCGCGGTCCACAGCAGCACCATCACGACGAACAGGTTGATCACGCCGCCGGGTTCCACGGGCAGGCCCAACAGCGGCAGCATGTGGGCGGTGTCGAGCAGCATCCACTGCCCGGCTGCCAGGAACATGCCCTGCGCGACGGGCACCGCCAGCATGCCCGCGTAGGCGCGCCACCACAGGCGGGCCAGTGGGTCGGTCTGCGGCAGGGCGTGCATCGCCAGGGCGATCGGCGCGATCGTGGTGAGGACCAGGGCGATGGCGAACCGGACGATCATGCTGATCGCCGTCGCGGCGAGCAGCATGACGATGATCGCGGCGCAGACGATGAACAGCAGCCCGCCGAGGTGGTCGCGGGAAGCGCCCATCTGCGTCTTGATGCCGGCCAGGCCGCCGTCGGCGCCGGTGCGGGGATCGGTCAACGCCGCGGTCAGCGCGTTGGCCAACTCGATGAGTTCGCCGGCGATCAACTGGGAGAAGTGCGCGGCGACGAACCCGACCACACATCGTGGGAGCAGGTCCTTGACGCCGTAGCGGGCGCGTTCGTCGCCGCCCGCTGTCATGGTGAGCGCGCCGGCGGCGACGAACACCAGCACGAAGACGGTGTCGACGATCAGGATGGAGCGTCCGGTCAGGGCCTGCACCTGGGGCAGGACCGTGACGTCCGGGGTGTGCAGCAGCGCTCCGGTGATCGCGGCGATGAGGGTGTTGAAGACGTCCAGGATCGCGTCGGCGAACCAGTCGAGGATCCCGTCGAGCATGAAACCCATGACGCTCAGCCGCCGACGATGCCCTTGACGACCTGCAGCAGCACCGGTGCGAGGACCGCGAGGCCGTAGCCCATCAGGGCGTTCTTCAACGCGGCTTTGGCCTTGTCGACCTGCGCCGGGTCACCCCCGGCGGTCGCCCAGTACACCCCGGCCAGAACCAGGAAGAGGGTGGCGATCGCGGCGAGGATCCCCATCACCCACGTCTGCAGATTCTCGATGACGGTGGGCAGGGAGTTCGCCGCCAGGTAGACGGTGTCGCCGGCATCGGCGAACGCGGCGCTCGGCGCCGACAGAATCAGCAGGACGGTCACGACGTGCGCGGCGACCCGGACGGCCCTGCGGGGCAGCCCGAGGAGTGCGGGCCGGAGTCCCGGCGACAGGCAGGAGGTGGCCAGGCGGGCGGCCCGTCGGCCGAAGCCAGCGACGGCGCGGACGTGGGCACGCGGGCGAGCCCGCAGGCCAGTGGTGGTGGTGGTGCGATAGCGGGACATGGGGTGGTCACCTCCGGCCCGGCCCGAGAGCGGGCGGGGCTGTGCGAGCGGTCGGATGAGGACCGCCGCCGGGCGCGGAGGCAGCAGGACGCGTCGACCAGCCACAACAGGCCCCGGGAGGAGCTCGTCCTCCCTCGGCGGGTGTGGCGGTGATCGATGAGTGTCAGCGCATCAAGCAGGCGCGGCACCCGAGGCGTTGCGGCTCGCGAAACGGCCCGATACCTGTCGGACCCGGCGGCGGAGCGGAGACCCGATCCGGCCGCTGCCCGGCGTACGCCGTCGTCGGCTCGGAAGTGGTTCCGCACCCTCACACCGACATTTGTGTGCTCTGCCGAACGCCTGCCCGGCTCACCGAAGGCTCACAACCCCTGCCTGGTTTCGCAGGTGAGTACGAGCGCCAGACGTCGCTCACAACGAGCGCCGCAACTGCCGGGGCCAACTTCGTATCGCCGAGTTTGAGCGCCACCTGGTGGCGTGGGGGTTGAGCGTGGTCAGTCGAACCAGGCGACGAGCCGTACGCCTTCTTCTCCGTAGCGTTCCGCCAGGGTCCGCATGACGGCGAAGACGTGCTCCCATCCGGTGCCGGGTCCGAGCACGTCGTTACGGGTCACCTTCTTGTACGTGAACGTGGTGGTGCCGTGCTGCCAGCTGCCGTAGGCGACGCTGACCGGGGACTCGCCGGCCAGGGACGGACCGTACTCAGCGACGACGTCGGCGGGCCACTCGTCCTCGATGCGGTAGCAGTGGTAGAGGCCAGACCCGTTCTGGTTGACTTCGAGCACGCCCCGCGCCAGGGGTGTGACGGTCATGTCGAGGTCGCGCAGCTCGGGCCAGGAGACCCAGGTGCTGCCGCCGACAGCCTGATCGATCTCTGCGTCGTGCTCGTAATCCTTGCCGACGGTCTCCGACACGTCGGCCGGTAGCCCACGGCCTTCAGCGACCGGCTCCCAGCCGTTCCAGTTGCGGATGCCGAACAGGCAGCCCAGCGGCGAGTAGTCGCCGCCGGGATACAGCGGATAGAGATCCATGCAGTGCATCCACCGTGCCTCCTGCTTGGAGGCGGCACTGATCGAACCGTCGAGTGCGGTGGCGCCGATCAGGTCACGGACCTCGATCGCACCGTAGATGTCGGTTCCCACGTCACGAAATCATACGGCTTTGTCGATCTGGTGTTGACTGCTGACCTTGGGTTTGTTACCGAGTTGCCTCCACCGGATGGCCTGCGCCCGCTGCGACTTCTACACCCCGAAAACCTCCGCCTCGGCCCAGCTGCTGGAGGCCAAGACCGGCCTGCAGCGGATACTGGCCGCCGTCCCGCTCACCGACGACGAACGCGCCGCGGTCGACAACGACCACGCCGCCGTCGACCGCCTCCTGCAACGCCTCGCTGACGTCGCCACCCCAGCCGGTCCCACCCCGAACCAACTACGCGCCGAACCCGGCAGGCAACTGCCCCTGACCGTCCTCTCGCCGACCGGTCCCTGACTCCGGACGGTCGACACCTCGATCAACGAGGAATCGCACCGCATAATGGTCAGCGTGGACGCGGACCTGGAATGGCAGGCCAACAGCACCCTGAGCATCGGGCCGTGGCCAGTACGCATCAGCGACGACGCCACCCACGCTCAGCTCCATGATCTCGACACACTCGAAGACCTCCGCGAGATCCACGGCTGGGACCCGTTTTTCACACTGCGCTTCCCGGACGGCACAACACACGACGTCGCCGTCGCACGCCCAGACGACGACGGAACCTTCCTCCTCATCGACATCGACGCCGCAGCAGCGCTCGAAGCCGCCGCCACTCACGAAGGCACCAACGACCTGCTACCCGAACCCGAGCAGATTGCCGACACCACCGCATGGCTGCATCAGCACGGCTTCACCACCCGCGAACACAGCCGCGGCGGAAGACTCAGCGGCAGCCGCCTGTTCAAACGCGGCGACGGCTGGCGGGCCCGATACAGCTGCGTCCTCGGAACCTGGTCGTTGGAACTGTCACCGCCTGGACAGCACAGATTCACGAGCTTCCATCACCTGTGGCCAGACCAAGCCACCCCCTGGCACGAAGTCCTACCCAACCTCATCGGCGACCCACCCCAAACATCGACAAACTCTGATTCCAAAGAATAATGCGGTTGACCTGGCCTTCGACCAGCCCGGAGCTATGCGGCAGCGTCAGGCCGGCGGTGACGGCCTCAAGGTCCTTGGTCAGGCCGGCGGCAAAGCCCGTGATCGTCGGCACCGGTATGGGTGGCCGGCGGCTCCCTTGACCCAGGTGAACGCGCCGTGCGCCGAGTTCCACATCCGGCTCCGCCGCACCGCCGATCCGCCTCAGCGGGACCCGCGCACAGATCCCGTTAGAGTGCGCGCACGTCGGCGCCCTCGCGGGTGGACGACTCCACCAGCGAGGGCGCCGAAAGTGCTGTGCGCGTCGTTCAGGCCGCGGAGGGCAGCAGCGTCAGCTGTGCGGGGTGGCTGCGTGAGGTGGCCGATCCGCTGGCGGAGGGGACGGCGCGGCTGGCGCGCAGGGCGGCGCGCCGGTCGGCCTGCTCGGCGAGCAGCTGAGCGGCGTCCGCGGAGACTGCGCCGGTCAGCAGGCCCCGCCCGAGGGCGTCGGCGAGGCGGGTGTCGATGCGGCCCAACCGCATGCGCAGCGCGTCGGTGGTGACGCCGAGGCCGGCGGCGATCGGTTCGATGGCCTTCTGCCCGAGCCGTACGTCGATGTAGGGCTGCTCGTCGGTCTCGTCGACCAGGCCGAGCTGGACCGCGCGACGCACCAGCAGGTCGGGATGACCCCACGGCACCATCGGGGTGCGCGGGCCGGTCACGTGCTCGACGTCGTCGACCGGAATGTACTGCCGCGACTGGCGCGCATGGTCGCGCCCGGCCCGAAACGCCGCCATGCACAGGGCGGCGTGCGGGGCCGGCCGAGCCAGGTCTACCCGCTCGCGCAGGGCGCAGAGGAAGCCGGTGAGGACCTCGGCGTCCATGTCGTCGCGGTCACCGCGATACCCGATCGCGAGCTGGACGGCGTATCGGCGCAGGGCGGGCATCGCCATCCCGACGGCGGCGATCACCCATTCCGGCCCATCGATTCGGGCCCGGCGCACCAGCTCGCGCCAGACCGCATCCCGCGCGGCGAAGGCATGCCGGTGCTTGGCCAGCCAGTGGTCCAGGTCGGTCAGCGTCATGACACCGGCCGGCAGGCCGGCGTCCGGGTCCAGTTGGTCGAGGTCGAGGGTCATCGGGTCGGGCTCGCAGGTCAGTGCCGCGAACGCGGTCGCGGCGGCGGACAGCGGGGAGGTCGGCCAGTCGGTAGCGGGCACACTCATGTCACAAGCTCCAGGCGTCGAGGGTGGGGTGACATCGCCGGCCCGTGCATGGCGGCGACGTCGAGGCACCGAGTAGGACACGAGCGGCTCACCGATGTGTCACACCACAGGCCACCGGCCCGATATGACATGTCCGCGGCGTCACCGGGCTGTCGGCCCGGCTCAGGTCAACAATCGCCCATGACATCGACAGGTGTCGTTGGCACGAGGCCATGACACCCCGGATGAGCTGCCCTGTGACATTGCGGGACGGACGGCGAGAGCCGTCCGGAGAGCGTCACGACGAGGACCGCGGACTCCGTCAACGAGGCGATGTCCCCGGCGAGGGACCGCGCTCGCCACGACTCACAACGGTCTCACCACGGCTCACCACGACAGCTCGCGGACACCGACCCGCCGCTCACACCCGGGACAGCCCGGAACGTGACACGCTCGCCGCCCGCGTACGCAGGCATGTCCAACCTCGACGGCGACGGCGTCCGACCATTCGGAACAATGACATCGGCCGGCGTGTCCTGTCCGCCCCGGCCGGTAGTCACACGGCAGACGGCGAGGACCGCCGTCGCACTGACAGACCACCGACGCCCGTGGCGTCGCGGCGTCCCCGGCACGATGATCCAGGTGACACGGCAGTCGAGCCGCGCCAGAGCACGGCGTCGGCCGCAGCCCGAGACGCGGTGGGCGGGCCAAACCGCACAGACCCCAGGCGTGTGAGTCGTGGTCGAGACCTGGGCGCGCCGCGGTATTAGCCAGCGATCCGCCGAGACTCCGATTTCGGGTGGTGACACGGAAACCCTGTAGAACGTCGTGGGACACGGACGAACGTGGCTTGGACGGACTGTGTGCACATCGTCTGGCGTGCGTCTGCGCCGTGCGCCCACGGTTCCGGGCTCGCACATGGAGGCCGAGAATCGGCCTATATCGGGACTGTGTGCCGAATTCGCCGTCACTGTGAGCCGCCAGCGGCGGCTGTGAGCGGCTGTGAGCGGGGGAAGCGTTCGGCAGAGCACACATACAGCGGTGTGAGGGTGTCAGCGCATCAGCGGTGCGGCGTGGAGCCGACATCACATGAGCGAACACTCACCGCAGCCCAACCGCACCCCCGACCGGCCCGTCGGACCGGACTCCTCCGGTGCCGACCCGACCCTGATCGACGCCGTACCCGGCGACACGCCGGTGCCGATCACGGTGTGGCGCACCGCCCGCACGCAGCAGGACATGCTGCGTCCCGTCAGCGCCCGGCTGGCCTACCGGCTCGTCTCGGCCTACAGCCGAGCCGGCGAGGCGGTCGTCGACCTCACCGACGGACACGCCCTGACCGCCGCGTGCCAGGCCGGTCGGCGCAGGCATCACCCCGGCTGGTTCACTGACGCCTCCAGCCTGATCATTGGCCCGAGCACCCTGCGCGGCGACATCAGCACCCAGACCGGCAACGCCGGCGACCCGCCGGTCCACGAGGACGGCCGGGTCGAGCCGCCGGAGCTGCCCGCATGGTTCGGTGACGACCTCACCGACCCGCTGGCGTCGGCCGACGACCCGACAGCCGGCCCGATCGAACCCCTCGCCGACGGCGCGTCTGTGCAGGCGAGGACGAGCCTGGTCGTGGCGATGTGGCCCCTGCACGACGGGGACGCCGCCAACCGGGTCCGGCTGGCCTGGCTGCTGACCGCCTGCACCCGGCTGCTGCGCCCGGGCGGCTGCCTCGTCCTCGTGGTCGCTGCACCCGAGCAGACCGCGACCGCGCCGCAGGACTTCAGTCGCATCTCCACCGCCGCCGCGAGCGTCGGGCTCGGCTATCTGCAGCACATCGTCGCCGTGGACGCCGACGCGGGCGCTGAGGCGTTCGTCTACTACGTCACCGACGAGGAGTTGCTCGGCCTCGCCGCCGAGGTCGGTGGGGCGCAGTGGACGGTCGCGCATCTGCGCGTGCATGCCGACCTGCTGGTGTTCAGCCACCAGCTCACCGGCAGCCGCCGCAAGGGCGGTGAACACCGTGGCTGAACACACCTCGACCAGCGCGGCCGCCCCGGACCATCCCCGTCCCGGCCGGCACCGTGCCGGCGACGCGCGGCATCGCGCCAGCGGCGACGCCGCGCACGAGTCTCGGCATCAGTACGCCGAGCCCTATGACGGCCGGCATCGCGCGGACCCGCAGGTCCTGTCCGTGTGGGCGACCGCGCAGGCGACCGGTCCGGTGCAGCGCCGCGGACGGTACGTGGCCGGGTCGGTCAAACACCCCGCGAGGATGCTCCCGGCGATCGCGGCGCACGCCGTCTCCGCCTACACCCGGCCCGGGGACCTGGTCCTCGACCCGATGTGCGGGATCGGCACCACGCTGGTCGAGGCTGCGCACCTCGGCCGCGACGCGATCGGTATCGAGTACGAACCGCGCTGGTCCGACATCGCCGACGCGAACATCGCCCATGCGCACACCCAGGGCGCACCCGGCAACGCCGCGGTGATCCGCGGGGACGCCACCCGGCTGCTGTCGCTCGTCCCGTCCGCCCTGGCCGGGCAGGTCGCACTGGTCGTGACGTCACCGCCGTACGGGCCGACCGTGCACGGCCTCGTGCGTCCCGGCGACGGCGGTGTGGCCAAGTCAGACAACACCTACGGCACCGACAAGGGCAACCTCGCGTACCGCGACCTGACCGGCCTCGCCGACGGTTTCGCGGAGATCCTGCGAGGCTGCGCCGTGCTGCTGCGCCCCGGCGGCCACGTCGTGGTCACCGCCCGGCCCTGGCGCAGGAACGGTCAGCTCGTCGACCTGCCCTCGGCAGTCATCGGGGCTGGCCTACGCGCCGGGCTGATCCCCACGGAACGCTGCGTGGCACTGCTCAGCGCGGTCCGGGATGGCCGGCTGGTCGCCCGGCCCTCGTTCTTCCAGATCACCGCCGTGCGTAAAGCACGCGCCGCCGGGACGCCGCTGCACCTGATCGCGCACGAGGACGTCCTGATCTTCACCAAACCCGCAGTCGAATCCACCGGCGAGGAGGGCAGCGAATGAGCCAGCCCCGTCTTCGTGTCCTCAGTCTCGGCGCCGGGCTGCAGAGTTCGGCCATCGTCCTGCTCGCGGCGCGCGGCGAGATCGCCCCGTTCGATGTCGCGGTCTTCGCCGACACCGGATGGGAACCCCGCTCGGTGTACCGGCAACTCGACCGGCTGACCGCGATCGCCGCGGCAGCCGGGATGCAGGTCGTACGGGTGTCGACCGGCAACATCCGCGCCGACGCCCTCGATCCTGCCCACCGGTTCGCGTCCATGCCGCTGTTCACCCTCGGCCCCAACGGCGAACGCGGCATGGCCCGACGTCAATGCACCAGCGAATACAAGATCCGGCCGATCAAAGCCGAAGTCCGGCGCCGACTCGGCTACCCGCACCCCGCCAGGGTCCCAGCCGGCGTATGGGCGAAGATCGCCATCGGCATCTCCGTCGACGAGATCCACCGCGCCCGCGACGCCGACGTCGCCTACATGCGCAACACCTTCCCGCTACTGGATCTCGGCTGGCGCCGCGGCGACTGCCTGCGCTATCTCAACGAACACGGCCTGACCGGATTCGGAAAATCGTCCTGCATCGGATGTCCCTTCCACGACGACGCGTACTGGGCCGACCTCAAGACCACCAGCCCCGCCGAGTGGGCGGACGCCGTCGATTTCGATCGGCGGATCCGGCACGGGTCGGCCCGCGCCAACGCCGACGGGCACCCACTGCGTGGCCGGTACTACCTGCACGCGCAGCGGGTGCCCCTCGACCAGGTGGTCCTGCGCCCCCGCACCCGACGCACGCCCGAGGACCTGCCGGGGTGCGGGCCGTTCACCTGCCCACACCCCACCGAGCCGGTCGACCCCGACCCGCCGCAGCCGGCCGACGTCGGCACCGCGACGGCCGGGCGGGAGGTGGCGTGAACAGTGCAAGACAGCCCCATCTCGACACCGGCCGATCCGGCGCAGAAGTGCGCATCGGGTCCCTGTGCACCGGGTTCGGCGGGCTCGACCTTGCCGTCGAGCTGGTGCTCGGCGGCCGACTCGCCTGGTACGCCGAGACCGACCCACACGCCAACACCGTCCTGGCACACCACTGGCCAGACGCCACCAACCTCGGCGACATCCGCACCGTCGACTGGAGCACCGTCACACCCGTCGACATCCTCACCGCCGGCTTCCCCTGCCAGGACATCAGCAACGCCGGCAAGCGGGCCGGCATCACCGGTGTCCACAGCAGCGTGTGGACAGCCGTCGCCGACGCCGCTCGCGCGCTTCAACCGGCGTACGTGTTCGTGGAGAACGTGGCCGCGCTCCTACGGCGCGGACTCGACCAAGTCCACGCCGATCTGGCCGCGCTCGGGTACGACACGAGCTGGCTATGCCTACGCGCATCCGACATCGGCGCCGCCCACCGACGCGACCGGCTGTTCCTGCTCGCCGTCCGGGCCGACCTTCTCCGAGACGGCGACCCGGACCCTGCCGACGCCGTGCGCGCGTGACGGCAAAGGCCCGGGGCACCAGCGCAGCAGTCTGCCCACGCTCCTCGAGCGGGGCGGCATTGCCCTGCTGCCCACCCCACGCGCCACCGACGGCGCCATGGGCTGCCCGGGACAGCGCGGCTCGCACGGCGCCCTGACCCTGCCCTCGGCGGCAGTCCAGGTACGCGCGCTGCTACCAGCGCCGGGGCTGCGCGGGCACGAGCCTGGGCGTCCCGGCGGCGACCTCACCGATACTGCTGACCTCGGCACGGTCGATCAGCAGCGGTGGGGCGGTTACGCCGAGGCGGTCGCCCGGTGGGAGGTGCTTTTCGGCCGACCGGTCCCGGAACCGACCCAGCCCGGCAACCACGGCAAGCCGGTGCTGGCGCCCCCGTTCGTCGAGTGGCTCATGGGCCTGCCGGCAGGGTGGGTCACCGATCTGGGGCTGCCGCGCACCGCAGCGTTGCGGGTGCTCGGCAACGGGGTCGTCCACCAGCAGGCCGCGGCCGCGCTGCGGCTGCTGCTGTGCCCACACCGGTGGGCGGTGCGCCGATGACCGGCCGCCCCGAAATGCCCGCGCTGGACGACTACCGCTACCGGCGGCACGGACCGGTCCACCTGTATCTGGGCGACGCCGCCCGAGTCCTCGCGGCGATGCCGGACGACAGCGTCGACTGCCTGGTCACCTCACCACCGTTCTGGGGTCTGCGGGACTACGGCACCGGCCGCTGGGACCGCGGTGACCCGGCCTGCCCGCACCCGCTGGGCCGAACCCGCCGTACCGACGGGGTCGCCTGCCCGGCCTGCCAGGCCCGGTGGGTCGACCCGCAGTACGGCCTTGAGACCAGCCTGAACGACTACCTCGACCACCTGGTCGCGGTGTTCGACCAGGCTCGCAGGGTGCTCGCCCCGACCGGCACCTGCTGGGTGAATCTCGGCGACAGCTACAGCGCCGGCACCCGGACCGCCTACGACACCACCGGCGGGATCACCGGCAACCGCCATCTGGCGGCCGGCCGCAGGCCCGCCCCGCTGCCGGGCAAGAACCTGCTCGGAGTGCCCTGGCGGGCCGCGTTCGCCCTCCAGGCCTCGGGCTGGATCCTGCGTAACGCGGTGGTGTGGGCGAAGCCGAACCCGTTGCCGGAGTCGGTGCGTGACCGGCTGTCGGCGACCTACGAACTGCTGTTCCTGTTCACCAAGTCACCCAAGTACTACTTCACCCTCGACCCCATCCGCATCCCCCTTGTCCGGCCGGACGCCGCCGACGGCACCCGCGTCTTCGGCGGCAGCCACAAGGGACGCACCGGCGGGGTCGACGCCACCGCACGGCGCCGGGGCACCAGCACATACGGTGCCGCCGTCAAGCACACCAGTGAGTTCACGGCCGGTGCCGGATCGGGCAACCTACGCGCGGTCGGGCACGCCCACACCGCCACCCACCCGGCTGGGCGCAACCCCGGCGACGTGTGGCGCATCGCCACCCGCCCCTACCGGGGCGCGCACGTCGCCCCGTTCCCGATCGACCTGCCGCTGCGGGCGATCGCCGCCGGCTGCCCCGAAGGTGGCCTCGTCCTGGATCCGTTCTGCGGTGCCGGCACCACCGGGCTCGCGGCCCTCCAGCTCGGGCGCCGGTTCGCCGGTATCGACGTCAGCTCGGTGTTCCTCGACGAGACGCTGACCAGGCTCACCCCGCACCTGCCAAACCCGGGACGAGCGGGGTGATCCTGCGGACGGTGCCGGTGACCTTCGCGCAGGCCAGCCAGTTCGTGTCCGCCGCCACCGTCCGCACCAGAGGGTCAGGTTCTCCATCGGTGTCTCCGACGGAGACGTTCTGGTCGTGATGGCCGTCGTGGGTCGGCCGGTCGCCCGGATGCCGGCCGACCCACGCTCGACGACGGCCTCACGCTCGAAGTCACCCGGATGACCACTGACGAGCAGTGGACCGACATGCTCGCCGAGGCCCTGACCCGGCCAAACCGGACCTTCCGACCGCCCCAACCTGATCTTCCTGGCAGGCCGTCGCCCTGAGGGCGGTGGCCTGCCGCCGCATCCGCCCCGCTTTCGGCGCCGGGTCTTGAAGTCCGGTCACGGCACATTCGTCCGTTCGCGTGCGACGGCGCTCAGCTCGCCGTCGGCGCCGGTCGACCCGGCGCGGACACCATGAACGCTCGCCGTGGCCAGTCGATCAACGTGCCCCCTTTCGCCGACGGCGCACCCCCGGGTCCTGGATCGAATACCCGGACGGCTCGACGGACGCCGTTCACGCTGCCGGCCTCGATTCCCCATCACGAAGCAAGGAGCAACTCACGCATGTCCATCGACCCGAGTACGACCCCGAACACCGACAACCCCACCGCTGACGGGGTATGGACCGAGGAACGCATCCGCGCGCTCGGCGCCGTCACCGACCTACCCACCGCCGCCCAGATCTTCGGCATCGGCCGGGCCCTGGCCTACAACCTCGCCAGGGATGGGACCTTCCCGGTGCCGGTCATCCGCGCCGGCACCCTCTACCGGATTCCCGTCGCACCGATCCTCGCGACCCTGCATCTGACCAGCGGCGCCGACTTGACCCCGGCCGCCGAGCAGAGCGTGGATCACCACCGGGACCGATCAGAAGGACCGCAACCCCGGTACCAGCCCACCCCGACTTCAGGAGAACCGTGAACAGGCAACTACTCGGCGCCTCCCGCAAGAGTGACAACAGCGGTGAAGGCGCCGTCTTCAAACGCTGCAGCTGCAAGGACCCCGATACCGCACGACGCCTCAACGCCGGCTGCCCGAAGCTGTACCGCGCCGGCGGCGGTTGGCATCCGCACCACGGGTCCTGGGGCTACCAACTCGAACTCCCCCACCACCCCGGCCGACCGCGTCGCCAGCTACGGCGGACCAGCGGCTTCGCCCTGCGCGAGGCCGCCACCGCGGAACTCGACCACGCCCGCAGCCTGCTCGACCTCGCTGGAACAAGCCCGCAGCGACGCGAGATCGCCGACATGCTCGCCGCGTGCAAACGCGGCACCCCACTGCCCGACCGCGACACCGTCGCCAAACGCGTCAAGGCCGGCGTCGCCGTACACACCGACAAGACCACCGGCGCGTGCCTCGCCATGTGGCTCAAGGGACGGCGCGGCCTGGCCGAGCACACCATGCGCGGCTACTCCGACCACATCCGCCTCTACCTGACCCCGCACCTCGGTGACGTGCCGATCCAGGACCTCAACCACCACCACATCAACGCTATGTACGACGCTCTCGACGAACGCAACGCCGACATCATCGCCGCGAAGTCCAGCCCCGACCCGCGCGTGCAGGCATCGGTGCGCGGAGTCCGGCCGCTGGGCGCCTCCAGCCTGCAACGGCTACACGCCACCCTGCGCAAATTCCTCAACGACATGATCCACACCTACCACCTGCGGGACTCCAACCCCGCCATCGGAATCGAGCTACGCCCACAGAAGAAACGCAAACCCAAGGTATGGACGAGCGCCGCCGTGGCCCGGTGGAACAAGACCGGAGAGCGCCCCGGACCCGTCATGGTGTGGACCCCCGCACAAGCGGGCGAGTTCCTGGACTTCGCCGAACGTCACGACACCGCCCTCTACCCGCTGTTCCTGCTGATCATGTACCGCGGCCTGCGCCGCGGTGAAGCCTGCGGCCTGCGCGAGCACGACGTCGACTTCGACGACCACATCATCACGGTCGTCCAGCAGATCACCGCCGTCGGCTACCAACCCGTCACCCGATTCGTGAAGAGTGACGCCGGGGAACGCATCATCCCCGCGGGCCCGAAGACGGAGGCCGTCCTGCTGGACTACCGCCGGCGACGCGACGGCTGGCGACAGGCCAGCGGCGACGACTGGCCTGACACCGGCCTGTTCTTCGTACGCCCCGACGGGCAGGCATGGCACCCGCAAGCGGTCAGCGACCGATTCGAACACCTCGTCGTCAAGAGCGGCCTGCCCCCCGTGCGCCTGCACGACCTGCGGCACGGTGCCGCCACGTATCTCCGCGCAGGCGGGGCCGATCTCAAGGAGGTCCAGGAACTCCTCGGGCATGCCCGAGTCGGCACCACCTCCGACATCTACACCAGCGTGCTGCTGGAGTTCCAACGCGAGCACGCCGACACCGCCGCCGACCTCATCCCCCGACGACCACCCGCCGCCTGATGGGATCGACGGCACCGCAGCAGCGCAGACGGGCCTCTCCCAAGCCGGGAGGGGCCCCGCTTTCGTCATCAGCGTCCGTCGACCGTGGTGCGACCGATGGCAGCGTGGGACGCGGCCCGCACCGGCCCTGTCGATCTGGTGCCGACCCGTTCACCACGCGGGGCAGGGACGGTAGCATGTCAGAACGGGGTATCTCGGGAGCTATCCAGCCTCCCGGCGGCATCCCGGACGGAGGTACGCACAGTTGTGGGCGACGTCGGTGCCAGGGCTATTCACGCGAACGCGCGCCTGGTTACTGCGCGAAGCCGGCTGCAGTCTCCCTCCGGGTCCGGCCTGGCTCTGTCCCGCCTGGAACTGGCGCAGGCTGTCACCGCGTACCTGTGGGCCACCCACCAGGACGATGATTCCATCGATGCCGCCTACATTGGGCAACTCGAACAGGGCCGGATTCGGTGGCCACGCGCTCGCCGCCGCGAGGCATTGAGGGCGGTTCTCGGTGTTTCCACGGACGCCGACTTGGGATTCTTTCACGGTCCGCGGGGCCCAGTCGCCCGCGGCGAGGATCCGCGGACGCGGGTGGCCCAGCGCCTCAGCCGGATGCAGGTTGCGACCGGTAGAGAACCAGTAGAGCTAGGACGCCCACCAGAAGACCCGAGTGCGCTGACGGTGCCGTGGCACCTACCCCCGGAACTGCGTGACGATCCCGGCCAGGACGTTGCCAGCGGTTTCTTCGACGACAGTCAGCCGCCTGGCGCGGTCAGTGTTCACGTTCGTCGGCGGACGCTGCTGTGGGGGTTGGCCACGGTCACCGCTGCTGCGGGTCTGCTTACCCCTCAGTCGGGGGCCCGCCGCCGGATCGGCAGTTCCGATGTGGCGCGACTCAACGCGTTGACCACGCTGTATCGCACCACGGACCATCAGTTCGGCGGTGGCGCGCTGGTCGACGACGTCGGCGTGTTCGCCGAGTCAGTGTCGGCGCTACTCGACCACAGGGTCGACGAAAGGCTGCGACCGAAACTGGTGACGGCGATCGCGAACGCCCGTGACCTGGCTGCATGGACCGCGTTCGACGCGTGTCGGCACAGCGATGCCCAGCGGCACTTCGCGGCGGCGGAACGGTACGCGATCGAGTCCGGTGACCGGCAACTGGTCGCGCACATCCGATATGGCCAGGCCAAGCAGATGCAGCACCTACGTCACAACCGGGAGGCGCTGGAGATCCTGCACCTGGCGCGCCACCGGCTCAACCCGACCCCGGCGATAACCGCCATCCTGTCGGGCGCGCAAGCGGCTTCATTGGCCGCGCTCGGCGACGCCGACGGCGCGGAACGCGCGCTGGGCATCTCCAGCGAGGCGTTCACCCGGGTGGCCCCGGGAAGCGAGCCGGAGTGGCTCGGCTTCTTCGACGAAGGGGAACTACTCGCGCAGTACGGCCGGGTCTACCGCGACCGTGCCCGCGCCGATCGGCGGCACGGCGAGGCAGCGGTGTCCTGGGTCAGCGCGGCGATCGAGGCATTCGGGCCGCAGAGCGTCCGCAGCACGGTCCTGAACCAGGTGGGCCTCGCCAGCGCGTACTTCCTCGCGGGTGCTCCTGAGCTGGCGCTGCAGGCCGGGAACCGGGCCCGGCAACACGCCACCGCGGTAGTGTCGCCACGGGTCCAGGAACGACTCGCCAACCTGCGCCGCGACGCCCACCCGTACCGTGACGTGCCTGAGGTCGCCGACTTCCTTCACACCCTGCCCACCGTGGCCGCCAGCAGCCGATGAGCGGCGTTGACGGACGGTTCACCGAACAGGCCATGCGGCAGAGCCTCGCCCGGATCGCCGCGAAGACTGGCATCGACGCCGCCGGTGCAGACCTGATGCGGCTGACGAACAACGCGGTGTTTGTGCTGCCGGCCGCAGGACTGGTCGTGCGGATAACCCGAACACACCGACTGCACGCTCGCGTACACAAGGTTGCCGCGCTCGGCGCATGGTTCAAGACCGTCAACGCGCCGACGATCCGGCTCGCCGGCGGGATCGCCCAGCCAGTCGTCGACGGGCCGCTGCTCGCCACGGTGTGGGAGTATGCCGACGGGCCCGGACGGCGCCCGGACGCTACCGACCTTGGCGCCGTCCTGCAGGAGTTCCATAGCCTTGAACAGCCGCCCCACCTGCTGCCGAAGTGGGATCCGATCGGTGACGCCCGGACCCGGATGGCTGACGCCGAAGGCCTCGACGCCCGCGATCGGGACTACCTGCTCGAATGGTGCGCCCGGCTGGAACCGCAGCTCCGGGACTTCGCCGCTCGCGGCAACCGGCGACTGGTCCATGGCGACGCGCACGAAGGGAACCTCGTACGCGACCGATCGGGACGGATCCTGCTGTGCGATTTCGACGCGACCTGTGTCGGGCCGTGGCAGGTCGACCTGGTGCCCGCACCTGCGAATGAAGCCCGGTTCGGGCGCACCGGCGGACACGCACCACTCGCCGCAGCGTACGGATACGACATCACTCAGGACCCGCAATGGCCGCTGCTACGGGAGGCCCGCGAACTGAAGATGATCGCTGCGGCGGTGCCGCTGTTGGCCAGCGCACCCGGTGTCGCCGACGAGTTCCGACTGCGCCTGGACTCCGTCCGTTTCGGTGACGAGACGGTACGGTGGACAGCGTTCGGTGACCTGCCTCGCTGACACGACCACCTCGTGCCTTGAGCACCCGCTGGAACCCGATTCTTTGAAGCGTTGGTGATCGAATTCGGGGCGATTCCATGAAAGCGGGAGAACTCAGGGTTAGGAGCTCCGGCTGGCGTCGCCGTGCTCATGCCGGAAGTAGTCGATGCCGACCTGGACGATTCTATTAGCGGCGGCCGGATCGGTGAGCTGGATGGTGCGATCCCGCGATCCTGCCCGGCACGGCTGCCAGTCCGATCTCCAGTCCTGGCCGGCGAGGCCAGGATCGAGGAACTGCGACCTGAGCGCGTGGAGCTGGCCCACGTGGTTCCGTGGCTACTTGCACGACTGATCTACGGACGCGCCTGGCCGGGCTCGGTCGAAATGACCGGCGGGAGGGTCTGTTTGCGGCGCCACGCCGCGGTTGTTGCGGCTCTCGTCGGGCACTCTGGCCGAACCTGATGAATCACCAGCCTCAACTCGGTGCAGAATCATCATTGGAAACTGCAGTGTCATGACGGCCTCGGTGCGCTACGCCCTGGAGCCATATCTTCGTGCAGACCGGGGCAGTTTGTTACGACACCCTGCACGCTACTGGTGTGGGACAATACGGCATATCCGAGGATGAAACGTGGCACGCGCGGCCATCCTGGAGCAGGAGGCGACGCAGGCCGGGCAGCGCCTCGAGGCGGCCCAGTCCCGACCTCTACAGTCCTCGACGAACCGGCTCGTGCAGAAATCAAGATCCCGCAAGCACTCTACAGGGGAGATTTCCATGCACAATGACTCTCCGCACAAGTTAATTCGAGACCCCGTGCATGACTATGTCAAAGTCCCACGTGCTCTCCTGCCGCTGGTCAGATCGCCCGAGGTACAGCGGCTCCGACATATATCGCAGACGGCAATGGCAACATCAGTCTACCCTTCCCTAACGGGAACCCGATACGAACACGCTTTGGGTACAATGCACCTCGCCATGGCGGCATGGGACTTGGCATGGGAGCGAGCAAGTCCGGAGATTCGAAGCAAGTTTATTGGCGAGCTTCAAGACGAGCTGCGAGCCCGCGAGGATAAGTTGGATGCTTCATCCAAAGAACTGGCCCACCAAGACTGCAGCGCCGCCACGTTAACGCGTGTCGTGGGGTATGCCGTCGGCGCAGTTGGGCTGACTCACGACATAGGGCATGCCCCATTCTCCCATGCTCTAGAGCCGTTCTATGAGGATAATATTGCAGCTATTGCGGATCCAGCCACACTGACGTCATGGCAGAAGTACCAAGAGGACGTTGGAATAGGGGAACCACAGTTCCACGAATTCGCTGGTAAGACAATTCTCGATAGGCTGCTAGCCCGGCAAAATTCCAACGAACTTCCGCGATACCTAATAGCCCGGATTTTCGCCGCCCGAGGCAAGGCGCCATTTGACTGGGCGGCGTGCCTACACGGCCTTTTAGACAGTGAGTTCGACGTGGATCGGCTGGACTACCTGCAACGAGACGCGGGGCGGGCTGGCACCGAGTTTTCTGCAATCGACTCAGGTCGCTTGCTCAACCTGCTCGAACTACATTGGACGGACGAATGGGGCTGGGTATTCGGCCTTGATCTACGTGCGCGATCGGCGATGGAAACCTTCCTGTTCCAGCGAGTTCAAGCGTATGTCTGGATGTACCTTCATTCGGGGGTTGTGGCAAGTAATGCTTTCCTGGTTCGAGCCGTCGAGGCGCTATGGAGACTGAGCAACGACGAATCGTTGCCTGCAAGCCTGCGGGCCGAGTTCGGCGGTGGTAGACCGCAGTTCCTCGATTATGTCACGTCGGCAAACGCGGGTGCCCCTAGCCATTTCATAGATGATCACAGCATCTATTCTTGGATCAAGAGCGGCCAAATTGCGGCCCGCCGAAATGTCGACTCCCACGACGGCACCGGTGACGTCAGGGAGTTTCAAATTGCTCAGGTGTTGTGTGAAGAATCGCTTTACCATGAACCGCGTTATGTTCCACTGTGGAGAACCTTCGACGAGCAAGCAAGGCTGTGCAGCACGTTCGCGGATCGTGGGATCTCTTTGGCGACGTTCGCAGAGCGTTGGGGCGATAGACCGTCCTCCCACGCGTTGCGTGGATCGGCCAGTCGTGACACGTTGTGCGGCGCCGCACTTGACTTTAACAAGATCGTGCAGGCTCACAATGGAGGAATTCGGCTGCTAGAGGAAATATTGAACAAGCAGGCTCCAGTCGTTGGCCCGCTCGGCCAAGGCAAATGGGTTCTCAGTTTCGCCAAGCTTCAGCCTGTCTCGCCAAAGCAGAAATCCATTCATTTGTTCAACGGACCGACGCCTGTGAGGATGACAGATGTCAGCCCGGTCGTGCGTGGATTGACCGATTTGTGTAATCAGCGAATAAAGCTACATGTCTACTTCTTGTTAAACTCTGAGACGCGGTTTCACAAAGAAGGAGTTCGCAAGCAGGCGGGCTATCATCTTCATGAACCCTTCCAGAAAGCATTCAAGAATTGGCTGGAGATTATCGCATGAGTGGTCCGGAAGCGTTAGTGGTTGCTACACCAATTCCGCCACGTCCATACAACCTCGACATAATGGATGCAATCGTCATTTTTCTGGCGGAGGCCGATGAGAGTGATCTGTGGAGAGTCGAGCAGATCATTGAGGGAACCGAGAAGTGCCTTCACGAAGCTCAGATGTCGAAATACTCGCAGTCTGCGATAGAGTCAACGCTCGACTGCCTGGTCGACGGATGGGGTTTGTTGGAGTGGTGTGATCCAATTCATCTACAGCTCACCGAAGACGGGCGTCAGGCACGGCATTCTTATCTTCAGTCAAGGCAAAAATCCGTGCCGCTAACCCCACACTCGCAAAAGTCCTCAACGCTCAGCTACAGGGCGACGAGGACTTCCACAGACGCCGAAGGACGTCCAATCTTTCCGAATGATGATTCGCCCGGCTTCTAGGTGACAGGCCAATCAAATCGACCTATTTCCTCAGGGTACGAGTTGAGGGTGTGTCGTTTAACCTCCGTAGCCGCTATTTGATCCCGTCGCCGCACGCCACAGTCAAGGCGTGTGGATACCGACACCACCATGGCACTCCGGAACGAACATTAGTTTCCAAGTGAAACCCGACATCGAACAGTCCGTACAGCCAAATTTGGTCAGAACCTCTCCTGTGACGTGCCTAGCGAGTTACTTTCGGTGTCATGGAGGATCCTGCTGACGAGAACATCGATGATTGGTCGTCCGCGTCCCTTGCTGATCTCGCGGCCGAGTATGGCAGGATTGAGGCGACCCTGCAGAAGCTTGCAAGGGAGGTGGAATTCAGCCTGGATGCGGCCCTCAAGAAGTCCGGGATCAAGATTCATGCGGTTTCCTCGCGAGTTAAGGATCTGGATTCCGTTCTCGAAAAGGTAGATCGGAAGAAGTATCGAGCCCCATTGACGGAAATGCAAGACCTCGTAGGGGCCAGGATCGTATGCCTCTTCATGCCTGACTTGCTCAACATCAGGAAGATGTTGCACGACACCTTCGACGTGCTCCAGGAAGAGGACAAAATTAACACCGAGGACGTGGCCTCATTCGGTTACATGTCCGTGCACTATGTGTGCCGACTCGGCGATTGGCACTCGGGTCCGCATTACGAAGGGATCTTGCAGCAGGTATTTGAAATTCAAGCCCGCACAATTGCGATGGACGCTTGGGCGAATATTTCACACCATCTTGCATACAAAGGCGAGGCAAGTATTCCGCAAGCCCTGCGAAAGGATTTCCACGCATTGAGTGGGTTGTTCTACGTTGCTGACCAGCATTTCGAGATGTTTGTCAAAGCCGCAAAGGAGGTCGAAATTGATGCACGGAGAGAAATTGCCGAGTCGGACACAAACTTCCATGGAGTGTTGCTGAACGCAGAAACTCTGCTGGCCTACGTGCGGGCACGGCACCCTGGCCGACGGAAGTCCGACAAAGCCGAAGCGTCAAGTTTTGCCGAGGAACTACTTCGGGCTGGGTACTCGACGATTGAGCAACTTCATGACGTGGTGCTCAAAGGACAGGAACAGGCGGCACTCGAAGACTCGCGGCGCGAGCAGCCTTATTCCGACCTTGGCATGATCCGAGTCGCCGTTACGGCCGCTGATGAAAACTACAGGTCGCTCCTCTACAGCAAGTTCGGAATTGATGACGTGTGAGCACGACAGCGCCAACTCGCCGCACTTCACTAAGAGGGCATCTGATCCCGAAGCGGGTGTTCACATCCGAGGCGTCTCCGTCGGTCTGCCGTCGGCGTTGAGCAGGCATGGGGATGGAATGACGTCCATATCGTAGCGACCTGTCGGATGGGCGATGGGCACTGATCGATCCGGTGCTGGTGAAATGGCGTGCCGAACGTCGAGGCTTGGGAATCGGGCGAACGACGCACTTCCTCCGCGAGATCGTCAACGCGATCTTGTACGTGGCTCGGACGGGAATTCCGTAGGAGTACCTGCCGCACCACTTCCCGCCGGCCAAGACGGTCTGTGACTACTACGCCAAGTGGGAGAGGCGCCCAGACCGCGCTCGCCCGTATGCGCGCCGATAGCCGTGAATTCTCGTCCGTACCTGTATTTACGCAGTTCGCGGGCATTTCTCGACGTTGACAAGACCGTCATCTCCAAGTCCATCCCGCTCAAGAGCGCCCCCGAAGCCAGCCCGCGCGGGGCGCGCACGAGGCGCGTCGGGAAGTGCCCCGGCCTCATCCACTGTCCGTGGTCTGGTCGCAATTCCGATCTTGGATTCGAACTGTCCACATCACCATCCCACCGGTTGAAGGCGCAGTTCAGGACCGGTCCCGCGGCTAACTCACCTGGTTATTCACCGGGTTAGTCGGGGTTCCCCGTTTGCGGACCGATCGGTGATCGTAGGCACACAACCCGCGACGTACCGGTGTCGCGGTGACCTGCCGACGGATCGGGACAGCCGTCCCGTGAGTGCGGCCGGTCCGCCGTCGAGGAGGAATTGATGACGTCGCCGCATGCCGACGCGGTCCTGTCCGGGCTGCGGTCCTCGCCGCTGTGTGCCCTCGTGCTCGAGGTAGATCGCCGCCATCGCGCTGACGTCGGCGGACGCTGCACTTCCTGCGGCGTCTGCCCATGCCCTACGGGGTTACGCCGAGCGGGTCATGGCAGCGGCTGATATCCATCCTGCCGAAGCCGCAGAACAAGCATCGTGTGGCGCTCGGCCGGAACAGCTGAACGTGACGCGGGCGTTCCCCCCGTCACGTCAGTATGCCCGAGGTCCCATCCGGACCCGTGGCCGTAAGCCGCAGGATCAGGCGGACCGCACCGGGCCCGCCGCGCGTATCCGCAATCGACGACCGCGTACGGCGCCGGCCGTCCCGGCAGCTCGCGCTATGCGCCCCCGAGCCGCGCCCGCCGTCACTGCCGACCCGAAAGGCGTGGCGGCGGGCTGCGCACCAACTCGCCCAGCACTGCGGCGAGGCAGCACAGGCCGTCCCGCTGGTCCCTTGGTTCGAAACCTCGTGGGCGATTCTCGGTGACAGAGGCAGTGGAAGGATGACAGTCCGATATCCGGTGGCCACGGCCACTGGAACCAGTCGGCGAGCGCCGGATACCCAGTCCCGGCAGACACCACCCGTGTACAGGCGACGGCGCGTCCGGAGGGCCAGCATCGTGCTGCCTCGCCATGTGTCCACCCCCATCCGCGAGGCCGTGAGGACCGGGGCCGTACCGCGTGGGGGTAATGGCTCCGGAGCAGGACGATGGCCGCTGCTGGCCGACGACATGTTCCGCGTCGCGCAACGCGATCACAGCGGTGTCCCGGTGCTGCACCCCGGCGTGGCTGGGCTCGAGCTGGCCGCCACGCTGCTCGGCGAAGCTGCAGGCCTTGGCTGAGGCACCCTCGGCTTTTCCCCTTTTGCACCGCTCGGATCGGCACACCATCGGAGGAATCCCGTGCGACCCGCGACCCAGCCCTCATTTGCACCTCTAACCGCAGGCAATCCAGATCCGCTCACCCAGTTCGGCTACCAGCCGACTCTGCCGCGCACCCTGCGGACCCGTGACCTGGCGTTCTACGGGCTGATCTTCATGGTGCCCATTGCGCCGTTCGGCATCTTCGGCAGCGTGTTCAGCGTGTCCGGCGGAATGGTCGCGCTGGCCTATGCGGTGGGCCTGGTGGCGATGCTGTTCACGGCCTCCTCGTACGCGCAGATGGTGAAGGCGTTTCCGATGGCCGGCTCGGTGTATTCCTACGCGGGCCGTGCGATCGCCGCGGCGGTCGGGTTCCTGGCCGGGTGGACCATCCTGCTCGACTACTTCCTTGTGCCGGGCCTGCTCGCGCTGGTCGCGGCGGTGGCCATGAACGCTGTTACACCGGCGGTGCCGGTGTGGGCGTGGATCGCCGTGTTCGTGTTGGGCACCACCGCCGTCAACCTGCGTGGGATGAGGTTGACCGCTGCGATGGTCCGGATCTTCCTGATCGGTGAACTGGTGGTGCTGGCCGTGTTCCTGATGGTCGGCGTGGCCGCGATCGTCGCGGGCAAGGGCAACGGCCTGCCGGCGAAGGCGGCGTGGTTCGACAGCGCCGCGTTGTCCTGGACGGTCGTGGCCGCCGCGGTGTCGGTGGCGATGTTGTCCTTCCTGGGCTTTGATGCGATCTCGTTGTTGGCGGAGGACAACAAGGGCGCTCCGAACCAGATCGGCCGGGCCATGTTCGCTGCGCTGGTCCTGGCTGGTGCCCTGTTCATCGTCCAGACCTGGGTGGCCGCCCTGCTGGTCCCCCGTCCGGGTGCGCTGGTGGCCGACGGCGACCCGGCGGGGACGGCGTTCTACGACGCGGCCCGCGTAGCAGCGCCCTGGCTGGGCGCGCTGACCGCCGTGGCGACCGCGCTGGCCTGGGGTGTGGCCAACACGCTGGTCGCGCAGGTCGCCACGACCCGGCTGCTGTTCGCGATGGGCCGGGACCGGCAGCTACCTGCGTTCCTGGCCAAGGTGTCGCTTCGCAGAGCGGTGCCGGTCAATGCCTACCTCGTCGTCGCCGCCTTATCGCTCGGCCTGGGCCTGTACATGGCCTCCCGGGACGACGGCATCGGCCTGCTCGCCTCGATGGTGAACTTCGGTGCCCTGGTCGCGTTCATCACCCTGCACGTCTCGGTGATCTGGCACTACCTTGTCCGGGGCCGTGACCGCGGCCGCGAACGAAGCCTGTGGTCCCACCTGTTCGTTCCCCTCGTCGGCATCGGCCTGCTCGTGCTGGTAGCGATCAACGCGAACGTCATGGCGCAGCGGGTCGCGTTGATCTGGATGGGCGTCGGCGTGGTGATCCTGGGCGGCCTGTACGCGACGGGCCGCAGGCCCCGCCTGGCCGGGCAGGGCCGCTGACATGGCCGACGTCGTGGAGTACGCGCCGCAGGCCCACCAGCTGGCCTACACCTTCGGCGGCCGTCAGCCGGTGCTGCGGGTGGAGCCGGGCACGGTCATGCGGATCCACACCGAGGACTGCTTCGGCGGCGCCGTCCGTACCATGGACGACCTGCCCAGCCAGGTGTGCCGGTTCCCCGAGCTCAACCCGGTGTCCGGGCCGTTCTACGTGGCAGGGGCGGAACCCGGCGACACCCTGGCCCTGCATCTGGTGTCGCTGACCCCGGCCCGCGACTGGGGCGTCAGCTCCACGTTCCCGCACTTCGGCGCGCTGACCAGCACGGCCCAGACCGCGACGTTGCAGCCCCCGCTGGAGGAACGGGTGTGGCGCTACGACATCGACACCGCGGCGGGCACCGTCCGGTACACGGCCCGCCGCTCGGACTACACCGTGGACCTGCCCCTGGCCCCGATGCTCGGCACCGTCGGAGTGGCCCCAGCCGCCGGCGAGACCCGGATGACCATCGTCCCCGACCTGCACGGCGGGAACATGGACACCCCCGAGCTGCGGGCGGGCACCACCCTGTACCTGCCGGTGAACGTGCCTGGGGCGCTGTTCGCGGTCGGTGACGGCCACGCCCGCCAAGGCGACGGCGAGGCGTGCGGCGTCGCGGTGGAGACAGCGATGACCGTGGTGCTGATTCCCGAGGTCATCAAGGGCGTGGCTACCCCCGCGCCGCGGCTGGAGTCCGACACGGCGCTGATGTCTGTCGGCTCCGCACGCCCGCTGGAGGACGCCTACCGGATGAGTCACACCGGCCTGGTGCGGTGGACGGCCGAACTGACGGGCCTGGAGACCCTGGACGCCTACCAGCTTGTCTCCCAAGCCAGCCGGTCCCCGGTCGGCAACGTCTGCGACCCGAACTACACGATCCTCGCAGTGATCGACAAGGCTCACCTGCAGGGTGCTGCCGCGTATGGCGGCGCCCACGACCGGCTGCGGACGCTCGCCGCCCACCACGATCCGGGCAGGGGGTGAGCAGGGTGCAACGGCTACCGCTACGCGCTGAGTTGTATCTGCTGGCCCACGACGAAGACCGCACCGATCTTCGGCCTTGGACCAACCTGCCAGCGCTCGGTATCGCGCTGGTCGGCGCCTGCCTGATCGACCTGGTCATCACCGGCTGGATCGACGTGACCGACGACCATGTGAGCCCGCGCACCGCAAGCAACCAGTGGACCGGCGACTACGCCAGTGACCTGGTCTTGCACACCGTGCGGGTTCCGCCGCCAGGGCCGACCCTGGCGGAGGTGCTGTACCGGCACAGCCCTGACATGTACCAGGAGACCACGAACCTGCTCGTGCACAGCGGGATACTACGCCGTACCCGTCGCCGTCTGCGCGGCCCCCGCTTCCAGCTGGTCGATCCCATGGTCGTTCCCCGTACGCGCGGCGCGCCACGGCAAGCCGTTGAGTATCCCGAGCGCAGTGACCTGCACACCGACGCGCTATGCGCGCTGATCCGCAGCACCGGCCTGGAGTCGATCCTGTACCTCAACCTGCCGGCCAGCGAGCTGCGGGCGCGGCTGGATGCCATCACCGACGGCATCCGTACCCGTTTCAGTGACCCACGCCTGCACCCTATCCCCGACATCACCGCCGCCGTGGACACCGCCATCGGTGCCCTGTCCGTGGCGGTCTACCGGTGACCCCTAAACCTACCGGTGACCCCTAAACCGCTGGCCGCGCCACCGTCCCCCGCCGGCGGTGCGGACGGCCCCGGATGATGCACTGCCGGCGGGGTCATGACCTCGCCGGCGAGGCATCCCGCCGATCGGAAGGAAGGCCAGTGTCACCTCCACCCGCGACATCCCTACCACCGATGCGGATCGGATACGGCTGCTGGGGATTCCTCGCCAACGGCGTCCTCGACACCCCCGACGGCGGCCGCACCATCGGGCACTCCTCGCAGGTTCGGTGTCGTGCCCCTGCTGCTTCGGACTCGTTCGCGGGCGGTACCGGGCAACGCTCACCGAAGATGGAAACGGCGGGACGGACGGCCGACGTGCCTGGGCCACGGGAAATGAAGAAGGTGAGGGGTGCCGCTGGCGGGTTTCAGCCCGTCGGCATCGATGGCCGACTCGTCGGGCTCCGCACGATCAGGCGGCGGAACGGAATTTGGGTGGCTGTTTGGGCGAGCTGGCGTCCATCGTCGACGGATGGCGCCCAGTGCACTCCACGCAAGCACCGCCGTTGCTCACATCGTCGGTCCGAGAGCCCCACCACAGATCGTTTGGGCTGATCGTGGCTTTCTATGCACGCTGGAACCGATGGGTGCGGGCTCAGACGGTCTTGTGCTCTGTGGGGATGGCGCCGTCGCCCGAGGCGGCCCACTGCAACGTTGTGACCGCTGCCCCCGCAGACGTGTCCGGGGACCACAGGTCCATTTCGACTGTGGCGGCCACAGAGGGCAAGTGCAATAGATCACAATCAATCAATGCGGCTGGCTGCGCTGTGACTCGGACCGCCTGGCTAAGGCAGGGTGACCTGCGGTAAGGCTGACGCCGTGCCGTGGACACGCCCGGCGGCGTGAGCGGTATTTCGGGCAGCGTGGTGTCACAGGCCGCTGCTACAAAGGGCGTCGTCGTGGACACGGAAAGCGGCTGCGGTGGTGGTGCACCGCAGCCGCTGTGTCCCCGACGCCCCTTGGATGATGGAGGTTTGTATGAGGACAAGGCTGAGGGTACTCGCGGCGGTCGGCGCAGTGGTGATGCCTTTGGTGTCAACCGTCCTGCCTGGTCAAGCGGCCAATGCGCAGGTGTCGACCGCGTCCGCTGAGGGCCGCTACTGCGTGAGTGTGCTGGGCAAGGCGCCCGCGGCTGGGCAGGACTCACCGGAGCTGTACCGGTACTGCCAGGACACTCCGTTCGACACCGAGGCGTACGTGAAGGGCGCGACTGCCCAGTCGCAGCTGCGACGTTCGTTCGCGGCGCGGGGTGCCTCCGCGAAGGAGGCCGCCGTGCAGGCCCGCAGTGTGAACCTGCACATTCTTCGGGCCTGGTCGGACGCCGACTTCAACGGCAACTTCTGGGACTACTACGCCCAGGACGCTGATGGCCACTGCGACAGCGCCGGGTACTCCTGGCGGCCCGACGACTGGTGGTCGACGCACCTCAGCTCCCTGCAGCGGGGTTGGAACTCGTACTGCAACAGGGTCACGCTGTTCGATCGGGCTGGTAGCCACTCGGACACGTGGGACATGGACCTGTCCTACGTGATGGCCAGGTACAACGACAATGTGGCTCGGCTGCAGATCTTCAACGGAAACGGACACCCGTAGCGCCGCCGGCGCCGGCCGCTAGCGGGTCGGCGTCAGAGGGGTCGAGGAAATGGGTGGGGCTCGGCGGCTCGAGAGATGCCGCAGAGCTCCATCCATGTGTTTGGGTCAGGGCAGCGACGTGGTCGTTTCGGTATGTCCGGTGGCCACCCACACGGTGTAGGAGATTGTCGCGGGAGGATGTACGGGAAGCTCGCTGTTCTCCAGCACGACCGTCTCGGCGTCGAGCAAGGCGCCCGTGTCCGGGTCGAACACCAGGACCATGCGCTCTCGAGGACCACGCTGGTCCTCGACACCGATGGCGACCCCGTGACGCCCGGCGCGGTCGGTGGTGTCGCCGAGCAGGTTCACGCCGGGCTGCCCCGCGAGGGTGTCGAGCAGCCGGGCGTGCAGGGCGGCCGGTACGACCTGCCGACCCCAGAGTTCCATCATCGTGCGGGTCCACCCGGCTGCGGTGTCGTCGTGCCCGTACTTTGTTCGCACCGCTGTGGTGGTGGCGTCGGCCGGAAGGAAAGCGCCGTCGAATTCGCCGGGCCGCAGGGTCTTGTCCGGGGGCATGTTGTCGCCCGGGATGAGCTGCCGGAGCCGACCCGAGCCGTCCGGAGCCAGCCACAGCTGACGGTCCACCTCGGCGGTCCCGGAGTCCAGGATCCGGTTGTTCCCGTCGGCCGACACGTGCAGGTACCAGCCCTTGGTGTGCAGGTATGTATACCTGCCGTGACCTGCCGCGGGCGGTCGGGTCGATGCGCGGCGCGCCAGGTCGGTCAGCACACTCGCGCTGCTCTGCTGCCCGGCGACCGGCACGAACTGCAACATCGCTGGCGTGGCGGCGTAGGAAGGGCTCGTAACCAGTGACGGCACTGCGGCGGCCGCGCCCAGCACCGCCGTCAAGGCGCCGGCCAGCACGAGCCGTCGCCGCACGCTGGCCGGGCGGCGCCGGCCCGATGCCGCCTCGGCGTGCCCGGCCGGGGTGGCGCCAGGGCTGACGTCGCTGTCCGCGTGCGACAGGATCCGGCGCAGGATGGCGTCGCGCTGGTCCTGCGGCCAAGCCTGCTGCACGGTGCTGACCGGCCGCAAGGCCGCCAGCGTGGTGAAGCGACTCCGGGACGCGGTCATGGCGTGCTCCTCACTGAATCGGCGAGAGAATTGGATGTCACGGAGCTGGTTGCGCCCTCGGCGACACCGCGGTGGGGGGCATCACGATCGCCGTGGCGGAGCCGCCGCCGCGCGCGGAACAACCGGACATGGAATGTCGCGGTGGCACAGCCGACCACGCGGGCAGCCTCGGCCGGTGTCAGGCCGTCCCAGGCCACCAGCAGCAGCGCCTCCCGTTCGGCGTCAGTCAGCGCCGCCAGGGCGGCCAGCACATCCGCGCGGTGCAGGACCGCCGCGTCCGCAGCCGGGGCCGGCTCGGCGAGCCGTTCCGCGCGCTGCAGCCGATCCTGCAGGGCCGCTTCCCGCCGCCCCGAGCGCTGCAGGTTCGCAATGGTGTTGCGCGCGACCACCAGCAGCCACGGCAACGGGCTGGGCGGTACCTCGGCGAAGCGCCGCCAAGCCACCAGGAAAGTCTCGGCCACAACGTCCTCGGCCTCGGCCCGGTCGACCTGCCGCAGCGCGTACGCCATCACCCGTGGGGCGTACTGCTGCCACATGTAAGTGAAGTCCCGCGTCCGATCAGGCGGCGTCGACGCGGTTTGATCCCGGCTCACATCAAGTAGTGTCCGGTCAGGCCTCGTTCTTACCTCCGTCGCATCGATATGTGACGGCTGCCACACTCTCGTGGCGCAGGCCGTGGGAGCCCCCATGGGGTCGACGGGCACCTGTCACGCGTTGCCGGGCGCGCTTTCGGGCTGTCCCCATTGTCGGATGGTGCCGGGTTGGAGCCAGGGGGTGTTGAGGCGGGCGATGACGTGGTGCAAGCGTTGCCAGGCGGGCGCGGGTTCTTCACCGACGTGGTGCAGGGTGTACCAGTTGCCGGCGCGGTCGCGGTCGCCGAGTGTGGCGGTAGTGGCGGCGCCGGCATCGAGCAGGTCCTGAGGGTGGCGGCCGGTGAGGGCGTCGAGGCCGGCGAAGAGGCCGAGCGGGGTGGCCAGGCCGGTCCAGCGGGGTGCGTGGCTGGTGTCGGGCAGGCCGGGTGCCTGGGTGGCGAGCAGCTGCCGGATCTGGTGTCCGCCGGCGAGTTCCGCCACGGTGGGGGTGACGTCGTCCGCGTGCCCGGGTCGGGGTCCGACGAAGGTGGCCTCGATCGTTTCGTCGAGGTACTCGCCTGGGCGGCTGACGGTGAGGGTGGCGAGGGCTCGGCCGGCGGGTTGGCCGATGACGGTGAGCCAGGTGCGTCGGGGTGCGCGGTCGCGGCAGAAGTCGGTGAGGGTGTCGCGGTTCCAGGGTTCGGTGGCGGGTTCGGCGGTTCCCCAGCCGACCGGCGGTTGCCCGGTCTGGGTGTGGAAGAGGCGTTCGAGGGCGGCGCCCAGGGTGAGCTGCGAGGTGGGGCGGTGCCGGATGGTAACGGCGATAGTGAGATGCCAGGCCGGCAACGGTGACTCGTCGAGGAACCCGTCACTGATCACGGCCTCGTCGGTGGGTGCGAACTCCTCGCCGGTCCAGTGCAGGATCCGTCCGGTGTGGCCGTCGTAGAAGGTGTCGTCGTGTCGGACGACCCAGCGGGTACCGGGGCCGTTGAGGGCGGTGTGCAGTGGCGTCGTGAGCCGGCTGGTGGCGGGGGTGACCAGGTGCAGGCCTTTGTCGTTGTCGGCGCAGATGCGGATGACGTCGGTCAGCCAGGTGGACAGGCCGACGACGGGGCGGTCCTGCATGACGACGGCGACGCGGCGGGTCAGGACGTCGACGGCGGGGTGCGCGGTGCTCATGGCGCCTCCGGGGGCCAGACATGGCCGTTGAGGCGGCGGGCGATCTCGTGGGCGTAGCGGTGGGCGAGGGCGACGGCGGCGGGTTGGTCGCTGGGTGCGCGGGCTTCGAGCCACCAGACGGGTCCGGTGACGCGGGCGCCGAGTTCGGGGCCGAGCAGCCGGCTGATCTCGTCGGGGACGCGGACGTGGACCGGGGTTTCGAGTGAGACCAGGGGGCGGCCGGTGTCGTCGCAGAGCTGGATGACGGCGCCGTTGGCGGTTTCCGCGACCCGGAGTTGTTCGCCCGCGGCCACCATGCCCGCGACGATGTCGCGCGGGTCGGGGATTTCGGGGACGAGGGCGATGACGTCGTAGGTCACGGCTGGGTCTCCTTCGCCATGCCGCGCCGGCCCCGCCGCTGCGTGCAGTCGGTCACGGCTGGCTGTCCTTTCGGCGTGCGGTCTGGATGAGCGCCGGAGGTTGCCCTCGGCGGATGAGCTGGCCGCGGCCGGGTGGCAGTGGACGGGCGTAGGCGTCGCCGAGGAGTTTGCCTTCGCCGCGGTCGCCGGTCATGACCAGGCCGGCGGCGCCGGTTTCGCGGACGGCTTGGACGAAGGGGTCGAACAGGCCGCGGGAAGCGCCGGCGACGCGGCGCGCGAGGACGATGTGGAGGTTGAGGTCGTCGGCGGCCGGCACGTACGGCAGCAGCGGGGCGAGCGGATGGCTGCCGGCGCTGGTGAGCACGTCGTAGTCGTCGACGAGCAGGACGATGTGCGGCCACGGCTGCGCGGCGGTGCCGTTCTGCCGTTCGGCGAGTTGTCCGGCGACGGCGGCGGCGAGCCGTTCGGCGAGCGGGGCGTTGGGTGCGTAGCCGCCGAGGTGATCGTCGCCGATGACGCCGTGCAGGCCGCGGCGGGGGTCGATGACGGCGAAGACCAGGTCGTCGTCGCTGTGCCGGGCGGTGAGCCCGTCGGCGATTAGCGCGAGCAGGTTCGTTTTGCCGCACTCGCCGTCGCCTAGGACGAGCAGGTTGCTGTCGCGTCCGAGCAGGTCGAGCGTGACGGGGCCGGCGCTGGTCTCGCCGATGCCGATGGGCACGCCGGATGAGTGGGGGGTGGGTGCGCCCAGGTCAGCTGTGGTGAGCAGGCCGGGCAGGACGCGTACCGGGGCGGGGACCGGTCCGTTCCACGCCGCGGCGGCGGCGCGTCCGGCTTGGGTGATGGCGTCGCCGAGGTCGGTGCCATCGGGGTGGGCGTCGATGCGGGGCAGGGCGACCTGCGCGTACAGCTTGTCGGTGGTCAGCGCCCGGCCGGGCTGGTCGGCGCAGATGATCTCGGCGAGGCGGCGGTCGATGGCCGAGTCGGTGGGGTCGCCGAGGCGCAGTTCGATGCGGGTGCCGATGGTGGACTGCAGGGCGATGCGGACGTCGTGCCAGCGCAGCATGGACGCGACGACGTGGATGCCGTACCCGCCGCCGCGGTGCAGCAGCGCGGTCACCAGCGGTTCGAGATTCTCGAACTCGGTGGCGAGCTGGCCGTAGCCGTCGATGAGCAGCACCACGTCGGCCGCGTCGAGCTCGGGCAGGCCGCCCTGGTCGTGCAGGGTGCGCATCTTCTCGAGGCTGTCGATGCCCCGGTCGCGGAACACCCGTTCGCGCTGGTCGAGCAGGCCGCGGACGTGTTCGAGGGTGCGGCGTACGCGCTCGCTGTCGGTGCGGCCCGCCACGCCCCCGACGTGCGGGAGGACGGTGAGCGGCTGCAGGGCGGCGCCCGTGAGGTCGACGCCGTACACGGCGACCTCGGCCGGGGTGTGGGTCAGCGCGAGGGCGACGGCGAGGGTGCGCAGCAGGGTGGTGCGCCCGGACTGCGGGCCGCCGATGACGGCGGCGTGGCCGCCGGCGGTGGTGAGGTCGAGGTCCCAGCGGCCCTGCCACTGCCGGGCGGGGTCGTCGAGCACGCCCAGCGGCACCCGCAGGACGCCGGTGCGGGGATGCCGCAGGTGCAGGCCACGGTCGGTGGCGGTGATGCCGCCGCCGATCTGGTCGAGGGTGACGGCGCTCGGCAGCGGTGGCAGCCAGATCTGCGGGACCGGGTCGGTCGCGGCAGCCAGCTGGGCCGCCGCCCGGTCGAGCACGGTGGGTGCCGCGCTGCGCACGGGCAGCACCGGCGCGAGACCTTCACCGTTGCCGCCACTGGCGGTGTTGTACAGGGGGTACGCCGCGGGGCGCGGGGTGTCGTCTACGGGGGCGGTGTCCTCGGGCGCACGGTAGGGGCCGGACACGTAGGCGGCCTTGAACCGCTGGTAGACGGTGGTGTCGACCTTGAGGTAGCCGAACCCGGGCAGCGGCGGCAGGTGGTAGGCGTCCGGGGTGTCGAGCACGGTGCGGGACTCGCCCTCGGAGAAGGTCCGCAGCCCTAGCCGGTACGACAGGTAGGTTTCCAGGCCGCGCAGCTTGCCGGCCTCGATGCGCTGGCTGGACAGCAGCAGGTGCACGCCGATGCTGCGCCCGATCCGGCCGATGGACAGGAACAGCTCGATGAAGTCCGGTTTGGCGGACAGCAGTTCCCCGAACTCGTCGATGATCACCAGCAGGTAGGGCAGCGGCGGCAGGTCGGGGCGGCGTGCCCGGGCGGCGGCGTAGTCGGCGATGTTCGCGACGTTCCCGGCGTCCTTGAGGACCTGCTGGCGGCGTTGCACCTCCCCGGCGAGGCTGGTGTGCACGCGCTCCACCAGCGACGCGTCGCCTTCGAGGTTGGTGATGACCCCGGCGACGTGCGGCGCGTCGGCTAACGGCGCGAAGGTGGCGCCGCCCTTGTAGTCGACCAGCACCATCGACAGCACGTCCGGTGGGTGCGTGGTCAGCAAAGCGAGGACCAGCGAGCGCAGCAGTTCGCTCTTGCCGGAGCCGGTGGCGCCGACGCACAGGCCGTGCGGGCCCATGCCGAGCTGCGCCGGTTCCTTGAGGTCGAGCAGGACGGGCTCGCCGGTGGTGTCGACGCCGATCGGCACCCGCAGCAGGTCCCGTTCGTTGCGGGGTTTCCACAGCCACGACAGGGGCAGGTCCGCGATGTCATCGACGCCGAGCAGGGTGGCGAAGTCGGCGCCGGTCGCGCCGCCGGCGCCGTCCTGCGCGGACTCGCGGGACAGCCGCAGCGGCGCCAGAACCCGGGCCAGGCCCTCCGCGTCGGCAACAGCCAGCTGGTCGAGGTCGCCGCCGAGGGTGGTGACGACCTCGCCGCGCAGATCCTCCACAGTGAGCCGGCCGTCGTTGACGGTGATCCGGATCGCGACGTCGCCGGGTTCGTGGAGCCGGTCGGCGACCAGGTGCAGCACGGTCACCCCGAGTTGCGCCACGGTCAGGGCCTGGTCGGGCACAGCTACCTCGGCGGCGACGTCGCCGTGGGTGTCGTGCACCAGCACCAGCCGGGGCAGCAGCCCGGTCGCGGCGGTTGCCTGGGGGCCGGCGCTGCGCACCATTTCGGCCGCGTATCCGGCGTTCTCCTGCAGCTGAGCGCCTACCAGCTGGGCGAGGCCGTTCGGGTCGGAGCCGACCCGCCGCGCGGCGACCGGGCCGTCGCGGTGCTCGGGGTCGAGCAGGTGCGGCAGCCACTTCAGCCACTGCCAGCCGGCGGCACGGCTTGGGGCGCACGCCAATCCCAGCCGCAGATCGTCGGGGGCGTGCAGGCAGGCCGCCTGGATCAGCAATGCCCGGGCCACCGCGAGGGTGTCGTCGTAGCCGCCGACGATGCTGACGTTGCCGACCCGGTCCAGCGGCACGACCAGCGGCATTCCGGGTGCGGTGGCGAACCGGCGCAGCACCGCCCGGGCTTCGGCCAGCATGAACGGGTCCGTCGGGTTCATCGAGGTGCCCTGGTCGTCGATCGCCAGGTTCCCCGCGGGCAGGGTGCCCGAGCCCATCCGGACCGCAAGGAAGTCCCGGTCGGTGCGGCGCCGTTCCCACCGGCGGGCCGGGTCCCGGACGATCTCGAGCAGCGCTGCCGGCGGCGGATGCAGCAGCCGCGCCGCCGCGGTCGCGTCGCGCTCGGCCTCGCGCAGCTCGTCGCGCAGCTCCTCGAGGTAGTCGAGGTAGCGTTCGCGCTGCTGACGGCGGGTACGGGCGGCCTTACCGCGCTGGCTGAGCAGCATCGCGAACACCCCGGCCCCGGTGACCAGCAGCAGCACCGCCCCGATGCCGATCATCTTGGTGCCCCGGAACAGCACCATCATCGTCAGCGACGACAGCACCCCGGCCAGCGGCAGCAGCGCCTGCGCCATGTTCCCGCCGGAGTGTCCGGAGGGTAGCGTCGGCGGAGCCTCCACCCGCCGCGGTTCGCCGTCGGGAACCGGCCGCACGGTCCTCGCCGGACGGTGCACCACCTGCGTACTCGTGCGTACCTCGATGCTCATGCGCGCACGGCCCGGTCCATGACGGCCGCGGCGATCCGCACGCTCTCCTGCCGCACCCCGACGCTCAGGCGCGCGACGTCGATCGCGGCGCCCAACGCGAGCTGCCGGTCGTGGGGCAGCACCAGCACCGCCGGCCCATACCGGGACAGCCGGGCGACCGCGTCGTCCAGATCGACGCCGAGCGGCCCGGCCACCGTGGTGGTCAACACGACCACGCACCGGGCCAGCAACTGCGGACCACCATCGATGAGTAGGCGCTGCAGTCCGGTGTCGACACCGTGCACACCGTCCAGCGTGGCGGTGCCGGCCACCACCACGGTGTGCGCGTCCGCGATCACCGTATGGTTCCCGGCGCCCCCCAATCCTGGGCCACAGTCAGTGAGCTGGACCGCAAAGAACCTGCTCAGGAACCGCTGCCGGTCCCGGAGCAGCTTGGCGGCGGCCAGTTCGTCCAGGCGCTGCAGCGAACTGGCGTAGGCGTCGCGCCACAGCCATACCCCGGTCTGGGTGCGTTGCAGGGCGCTGGCCACCCGGTCGAACTCGCTGACCTCGCCGATTCCCCGATCTCCGCCGGTGCGCACGGCGGCGCCCAGGGGGCCCAGCCGCAGCGGCAGCGATCCGGGCTCGGGGTCGGCGTCGACCGCCAGCACCGGATCCGGGCGCAGACCGGCCAGGGTAGTGGCGAGCAGCGCCGACACGGTCGACTTGCCCGCCCCGCCACGCACGCTGACCACCGCAATCCGGCGTCCGGTCGTGATCGGCTGGTTCGCGTGCTGCGCCGCGGCGGCCACGTCGGCGACCTCCCGGCTCGCCTGCCAACCGACCACGGCGCGGGCAGCGTCGCGGGCTCGCCGCCACGCCGGGTCACCGTGCACGCGGGCGTGCCGAGGTTGATAGGCGCCGCCGCTCGCGTCGGCGGGTTCCGCGCCGTCACCGGTCACTGGCGTGGGAACCGCCGGGGACGCCGACGGCGCCGGTGAGGCCGCGCCGAGAGCCGTCCACTGATCCCGGTCGTACATGACCGGCGAGGGCGGTTGTTGCGGCTCCGGTGGATAACCCGCGAGATTCTGAGGTTGCAGGTGAGCGGTACCGCCCACCGCGGCACTGCTGTCCGCAACCGGGCTCTGCCCGCTCGGATAGGGATCCCACCCGGATGTCTGCTGCGCGGGGGCGGCGGGCGACACCGCGACCGGCGCGATCCGCACCGCAGGATCCACGCCGTGTGCCAGACAGCCAGCCGCCGAGGTGGGCGCCGCCGGTACGTCGTGAGACGGGCCGTCGTCCGCTTGACCCCACCGCACGCGGGGCTCCGGGTCCAGGGCGCGGCGCAACTCGGCCTGCCAGTCGCTGCTCATCGCTGCCATCCCGCCCAGGTCCTCGCCGGCATGTCAGAAAATCCCCAGCAAACGGGCGTAAACGCCGAAGACACCCAGCACCATCGGCAGCAGTGCGATCACCGCCGCGGATTCGAGGATGTCGCCGATGCGACGCAGCCGTGCCCGCACATGTTCCGGCGGGTCCACCACGAGCACCGTCACCGGCACCGCCAGCGACACGACCACCGCAGCCAAACCTACGGCGGCCGGCATCGAGGCGCTCCACCGCCACCACAGCGTCCCGACGACCACCGACGCACCGGCCAGCAGGGCGATCACTTCGGCGGCAAGGGGATAGGTACGGCAGCGCACCACCAGCACGACAGCCAGCAGCAGCGCCGTCATCGTCGCCCAGCCGGACGACTCCGAGGCCAGCAACCAGCCCGCCGCGGCGGCCGAGGCGGCGCACCCAGCCACCACGATGGTCAGCGACCCGTGGGCGGCGGCGAGCGCGTCGTGGACGTCCCGGCGGTTGACCGGGCGGTCCTGGACGCGTCGGTCGTCGAGCATCGCCAGCCCGGACCAGGACAGCGCCCACCGCGGCAGCAACCCCACCACAGCCACCACGACAACCGCGACCACCGCGCCCGTCCGGGCGCCGGTCAGCCCCGCTGCGGCCAGGCCAGCCCACAAACCCACCAGTCCGAGCAGCGCCAGGCCACCCAGCATCGCAGCGCGCCCCCGGACCGCGTTCACCCCGAAGAGGAGGACCGCCACGGCCACGGCACCGGCGGCGGCGAGCAGCCGCCACCCAGTAGGCCAGCCCAACGAGTCGCCCCAGGTCCACACCGCCACCGGCAAGAACGTCCCGGCGGCTGCGACGAGCGCCGCGCCGAGCGGGCGCCGCGATCGGGCGAACGCCGCACCAATGACCCCGGCCAGCACACCCGCGGCAGCCATACCGGCCGCCGCCCGCTCCGTCGGCAGCCGCTCGTGCATCTGCAGGCCGGCAGCCGCCGCGGCGGCGACCACACCGGCGGTGGCGGTCCAGCGCCGGGTCACACCGGTCCAGCGGGTGGCGCGCCGGTCGAGGTCTTCGGCCGTCTCTTCGGTGACGTCGTGCACGACCGGGGCCGGTGGGAGATCCTCTGCCGCGGCCAGCCGCAGCACCGTACCGTCGGTGACACCGTGGCCCTGCAGGGTGTCGTCACCGGCCAGCACGCGGCCATCCAGGGTGACCAGATGCCGCAGCCGCGCCGGATGAGTCACCGGCTCACCCGCCACCGCCAGCGCGTCCGGCAACAGCTGCCCGACCGGCTCCGCCGACGGCAGCACCATGTCCACCCGCCGGGATGCCCCCACCACGGTCACCCGCGTGTAGCCGGCCGTCACCGGGACCCGCCGGTAGGTGGCAGCGGCGATACGCCGTTTGCCGGCTGGCTGAGCTGGTGCTGCAGGAACGACCAGCCCACGCAGCCGGCACACAGCACCGCCGCCACGGCGGCACCTACCGCCAGCCGGGCGACCAGTTCCACGGCGGCGCGCCGCGTCCGCAGCGAACCCCAGGACAGGGCCTCCCGCAGCCTGCGCCGGCGCACCGCGACCGACTCCAACAGCTGCGCGTCGAAATCCCGCGCCACGAGCACCCCTCCCCGGACGTCTTGCCGACCAGAGGCTACCGAGAACCCCACCCTTCGCGGCGACCCGAAAGGGGCCGCCCGCCGCTCACCCGCCGTGACCAGCGCCACCCTGCCCCGAGGTTCCCGTCATCATCCCGCCACTACCGGCGACACCACGTGTCAATGGAAGAGCCACGATCTGTAGATCAACCGAATGATATCGATATCGACTATGCCCGTGTCTGTCCTAATAGGTGGAAATGCCGGGTCGAGGAGTGTCGGAGGTGCTGGATATGCTGGCGGCTGCTTCAGTGACACCCGGCGATCACGGGGAGGGGATGTCCGTGGGTCAGAAGTTCGACATGGGAGCGGAAACGCTCGGCCAGCTACGGGTCAAGACCGGCGGCTCGAGCGACCAGCTCGGCGCCACGATCAAGCAGTTGCTGCAGGCGGCCGCGCCGCTCGAGGGCAACTTCAACGGTGCCGGCAAGGCGGCGTTCGACCGGTTCAAGTCCCGCGCCGACGAGATCACCGCGAGCCTCAACCAGGCCCTGAGCTCGATCCTGGGCGGCATCGGCGGCATGGACTCGTCGTTCCGGCAGGGCGAGCAGGACATGGCGTCCAACGCGTCCAGCACCGAGGGCTCCGCGAACTTCGAGTCGGCCCGCTTCGGCGCCGGCCGCTGACCTACCGACCTGCGAGACGAGCGGAGAACCACTGTGGCAGGCGATCGGCGCAGCTACGACATCGCGACCTCGACCGAGGCGCAGGGCAACCTGCAGGGCATCGTCGCCCGGCTCGAAACGTTGATCAACGACCGGGACGCGGCTGTGAAGGCCGCGATGGCCGACTTCCAGGCCGACGGCGTGTCCGACCAGTACCACGACAAAGAGGTGCAGTGGAACCGCGCCGCCGCGGAGGTTCGCACGATCATCTCCCTGGTCCGGACCACCCTGCAGCGCAACGACGAGACCGCGCACAGCACCCTCGCCCGCGCTAAGTCCGCCGTGGACGGCATCTGACACCGCCAGATTTGTGTGACGGCGCGGGCCACCGGCCCGCGCCGTGGTCCACGCTCGGGAGGTGACCATGACCAAATGGAATCTGGACCCCGCCGGCATCCGCGGGGTGGTCGAACGCACCGGCCACCAGGCCGAACGGCTCGAGGGTGCCGCGAAGACCTACGGCGAGGCGCTGCAGGGCGCCGCGGAGTCGTCGGGCAGCAACCTCGTCGCCTCGGCGCTGGCGGGTTTCGCCGAGCATCACAAGCCCACGCTGGAGGGCATGGCGCAACGCGCCGGCCGGGTCCTGAACGGCGCGGTGAACGCGACCAAGGCGTACATGCACGGTGACCTGCAGATGGCCGCCAACGCCCAGCACGCCGCGGTCAGCCCGCCGGCCGACGGCGATCAGCACCACGGCCACTGACCGGCCACAGTCGACGACCAGATTTCGGGGGAGGACGTTCGTCTCGTGGTGATCAAACCGGAAGCGATTCCCCAGTTCACCGGCAACGTCGCCGCGATCGAGCAGCACGCCGGCGCCCTGACCGGCGTCGGTGGCCAGTTCCGCGACATCGGCGCCGACGTGCACAGCACCTGGCAGGGCCTGTCCGCCTTCTACGAGGCGCCCGAGGCGGACCAGTTGTTCGCCGCCACCGCCCCGATCAAGACCACCGGTGACTCGTTCGGCGGACAGGTTGAGAAGGTCGGCTCGGCGCTGAGCCAGTACGCCGCGGCGGTCCGCCCGATCGCTGACCGGCTCGCCTCCCTCAAGACCGACGCGACCGGCTTCGCGAACTCCGTCGCCGGCGACGACGACTGGCGCGAAGACGAGGACAAGGTCAACCACAACAACGACCTCATCCGTCAGGTCGACGCCCAGGTCGCTGCACTCATGGCCGCCGAACGCGCCGCGGCGAACCAGATCAACGCCCTCTACGGCGGCACCCAGTGGACCGTCGACGACGGCAGTGGCAAGCCCAACGCGTACGGGTTCAACGCCGCTGACGTGCCCGGCGACGCCGACCGGCCCTGGGGCAGTTCCGAGGAAGTCGACGAACCCTGGTACGTCGACACCTGGAACGCCGTCTGGTCCGGCACCAAGGGCGTCGTCGTCGACGGCCTCTGGGGCACCGTCACCGGCCTCTGGGGCATGATCAACGTCTTCGACTGGGACACCTTCAAGTCCTCCTGGACCGGCATCTGGACTCTCACCGGCGGCGTCTTCTTCGACCCCGGCAAGACCGGCAACGCCTGGAAGGAACTCGGTAAGAGTTTCATCGCCTGGGACGAATGGGAGAAAGACCCCGCCCGCGCCACCGGCCTGGTCCTGTTCAACGTGCTCACGCTGCCGTTCGCCTGGAGCAAGGTCGGCAAGGCCGGCTTCGCTGGCAAGGCCGCATCGGCCGTGAGCAAAGTCGGCGACGTCACCAAGATCAGCAAGATCGCTGAGCTCGCGGACGCCGGGAAGCTCGCCGGGCTGCTCAAACTCGGCAAAATTGAACTGCCCACCGTCGCTGACCTCGCGAAACAGGTCGACGGAGTATTCAAGGACGCCTTCAAACGCGACCCCGACCTTGACGCCGCCCTCCGCCACGCCGACGACCTCACCACGCACGCCGACACCGCTGCGCTCCGCGGCGACGACATCGTCAGTCACGCCCATGAACCGGCCCATGTCCGGCAACCCGAACTCGTCGGTGCGGGCGGCCATCACGGCAACGACTTCAGCCACGCAGGCCGGGCGGGCAACGACATCGGTGGGGGCGGGCACGGGCTCGACGGCGGTGGTCACCACGGTGACGGCCCCAGTAGTCACCACACGTCCGACACCGGATCCACGGGCGGCTCCGGGCACGCCGCCGACAATCAGTCCAGCGGTGGAGGTCACCACGGCCACAACGCCGAACCTCCGGCGCGATACCGAGAGAGTGACCTGACCCCGAGCGGCATTCGCGACAAGCAGTACGGGCTGGAACTGTATCGCGACGCCGACGGCAACCTGCACTTCCCGGGAGACAGGGAAGGCACCATTAGGGACGCGAACGGCGACCTCCACGAGAACGGGCACTACGCGTCCAACGACAACCCGCTTCTGAACGGCCGCGGCTTCGACACGCACGGTGCGCCCGATCTCGCGTCACGCCGCACGTACACACCAGATGGTGACAGTCCCGCGGACACCGCGGTCCGTGACGCAGTCGCGGACCGCAACCAGATCGTCGCAGCGCGGGAACAGTTGTGGGACAAGCACCTTGGCCCGATTGCGGACAAGCTCAAGCAGCACAGCATCTCCATTGACCGGACCCTGAGCGAGGCCCGTGTCATCAAACTGAACAACGAGGCCGCAGCCCACCTCAGCCGGGGGGAACTTCTCCGTCTGGAGAAGTACGGAAACGAGTTCGCCGAACTCGGCACCAAGCTCAACCGGGCCAGCGAACACCTCGGCGAGGCCGGTGGCAACCTCGCCGTGGCCCGGGAGTTTCCCGAATACCGCACGATCAGCGCGGGTGACGGGGCGCGAGGCACATCCAACAACCTCGACCGGACGCTGTTCTCGGCCGATCACAACAGCTTCATCGCGATCGAGGAGAAGGGGGTGGGCAGTCCGCTGGGCGGGCGGCGCGTCGAGAATCCTGCCGACCTTTCCGCGCCGAAGATCAAGTCTCAGCAGATGTCGCCGGAATACCTGCGCCACATGCTGCAGAATGACAACAAGCTCGGTCCCGTACTGCGCGCGAACCCACAATTGCGGTCCGCCATACAAGACGTGATCAATGGAACGACGCCCGGTAGACTACGCTACATCCACGTACACACGTCAGCGACCGGACAAGTGAAGGTCACCGACTACATCATCGATAGTGGTCGACTCGGCCGCGATTCCATTCGGGTCGTCGGTTCCGAGTAAGAGTGGGGAGTGGCTCAGTGTCAGTGCGTGTGATTGCCCAAGACGCCCTACGCGCAACCCTCTCCGCTCTCGACACCGTGGAGTGGAACTGGACGGCCGACGAGGCACCGTCCCTCGCGCAACGCCTCGGCTGGAAGTTGGTGGAGGTCATCGACGACGACGGCATCGTCGTCACTCCGGAGTGGGGCCTGACCCGCGACGAAGTCAACATCCCCTACAGCAACGGCAAAGTGGACCGCATCATCATGCGGATAACCGATGTTGCGCCCGATCCCGACGCCGAAACCGCGAAGGTATTGCAGGACACCTTCGTTGACGCAGTCGCCGTAGGTAAGGAGGTACTTGGCCCGCCCGACAAGAACGTTCCCGGGCCAGAACCGGAAGTACGGTGGCGTCGAACCCAGTCAACGATCGCCATCTCGAACACGCGCCTCGCCATCAACATCGCCTGGGCCAGGAACGAGTTCCAAGACATGCTGGACGAGCTGGAAGACTGAACCACGGTGGAACCCAAGTCATGGAATCAGCTCCAGCAGGAGTTGGCAGCAGAGATCATCCGCATGAAGGAGGGTGACACAGTCATCCTCCTCAGCGGAGAACGCTTCGTGCAGATGCGCCAGGGAGCAGACACGCTGAAGGCAGAAGCAGTCTCCAACCGCTGGCTACCGACGCACCTCCAGCTCACCCCTGAAGACGAACGCGAGATGGTTGCCCTCGGGTGGCAACCACCCGAACCCGATCTCGGCTTCCACAACTGGCGATCAAGCACGGAGTGGCCGCTGCGGACCCAGGATGCCGAGCAACTTTCAGAACGGTTGATCGCAACCCTTCGTGACGTACTTGATGTGAGCGATCCCAACCTCCTCGATCGGCGCACATTCAACGCCAACGAAGAAGTGTGACCCGACTCCCGTTACGACAGTGGTTCCGCGTTTCGACAGCTACAAGACAAGGCTGGCGGCCCGCAAAACCCGCCGTTTCGAATGACCCGGCGGCACGACGTGCCGCAATGGCCGCTGCATAGCCAGGACGTTACGAGGATCGCCAAGTTCATGGTGTCTACTTTGCGAGAGGGGTACCAGCCACGGAGGCGAGTGGCAACGCAGAGTGCTCCTTCAACGCCTGAACCACGCCGATTTGGCCGGAACCGTGAGATTTCCGCTTTCACGGAGGACAAGCGACGCATGACCGCCTGGCGAATGATCGAGGTCGACGCGCTCCGGTCTCTGGCGAGCGGGATCAAGGGCGCCCGCTGGTCATGGCGCCCCGAAGACGTGCCCGCGCTGTGCCGACGCATGAGGTGGGACCTGCTGGAGGTCGCCGATGGCAAGGGCGCCGCTATCGAGGCTGGCTGGGACCTCGGCGGGGAAGAGATCGAGATGGCCTTCCGCGCCGGCCAGGTCGACGACATCACCATGCAGATCACCCAGATCGTGCGGAAAACCGGACCAGAGCGGGACCGGTTCATCGCCGACGCGTTTGCCGACGCCGTCGCGCTGGTCACCTCCGTGCTGGGCGAACCGACGGGCCGGCAACTCTCGGAGCCTCCAACCGTGCGCTGGCGATTGGCCGACTCCACCGTCCTGATCCGAAACCTCGAAGTCGATGTGACCCTGACCTGGGCGAGCAACAGGTTCCAGAATGAGTGGGACCAGGTGACGGAGGCTCTGGCATGAACGCGTCCTCATGGGAACAGCTAACCGATCAGCTCGCGACGCGCCTGCCAAGACTCACGGAGGACGACGTCATCATCCTTAAGGCTAGCGGCAACCGCTACATCCAGCTCATCCAACGCAAGGACGGCCTGACGCTGGAAGCAGTGTCCAACCGCGCCCTCCCACCAGAGGCTCAGCTCAACACCGGACAGGCGCAAGAGCTTCAGGACAAGGGGTGGCGGCCACCGAACCCGCCGCTACGAATGAACTGGTGGCAGGACGTGAACCAGTGGCCGCTACACAGCCGCGACGCCACGAGGATCGCAGACCTCATGGTGTCAACCCTGCGAGACGTCTACGAGATCGCGGCAGCCGATGACGTCACCGAGCGCTCTTTCAGCGCCTAAATAGAGCCGTGTAGCCTGGCGCCGCAGCCAAACGGTCTTGGCTTTAGTGACCAGCGAAGTCTGACCGATCTCGATGTTCGCGAGTTTGGGAACCGGTCGCGGCCCGGACGGGATGCGCCTTTGGCCGGCCAGTACGCCGCTCACACCCGGTGACGTAACCTGAGGTGGGATACACCTTCTCTGCGGCCAGATTCAGTGCGACAGAACCGAGGCCAGCGATCCGTCGGGAACATACACGTGGCAAGCGTGTGGTCCAGCGTGACCACCAACCGGAGGCTCACAAGTCCGCTCCGTCCCGCCGCGAAATAATGTGACCGGCGGGGTCGCCCGTAGGCCCGCGCAGATCGAGAAGGATGACGGTCCAGCTGGCAGCCGAGATTCAGCGCGTGAGCAGTTGGTGAGTACGGCACAAATGCTGTCTCGCTGGGCGGGTGCCCTGAAGGAGGCAATGGTGGTGCAGGGTCCGCGTGGTGGCGTCGCTAACGAGGCGGGCAGCGCGCACCGGCGTGGCGTTGCGGCGGTCCTGGCGGCGCACGGTCTGGCCGGGCGTAGCGTGACCGGCGAGGCCGCGGCGCGTTTCGTGCCGGTCCGGGTGGCGTTCGAGACCGAGCAGGCTACCGACGATCTCACCTGCCGTTCGGCGGACGGTGCGACCATGTTCATCTCGGCGAAGCGGACCTGCGGCAATGACCAGTCCAACCTGGGCAGCACGGTTGCACAGTGGGTGGCGCAGGCGGCCACGCTCACGCCCGGCGACCTACTGGTGCTCGCCACCGCCGAACTCAGAGGCGACCTCAGAGGTTTGCCCGGGGCGCTGGCCCGCCGTCGGCGGGCGCCCGGCACTCCTCCGTCGGCGGCCGAACGAGACGCATTGACCGCGCTCACCGGCCGGATCGCGGAGATCACCGCCGACCCTACGATCACCCAGCGGATTCTTGACGCAGCGTTCGTGCTGATCGCCGACGCCGTTGAGGCAGGTGATCACGGCTTCGAGCTGTCGGCCGCGCTGTTGGAAGGCACCGTGGTCGAGGTCGGTGCCGGTAGCGCCGCGGTCCGCGCATTGTCCGAGGCGTTTCACACTCAAGCAGGCAAGGCGTACGCGAGCGGTCTGGACGACTGGCTCGAGACCCTCCGCGACGCGAAGCTGCGGGTAATCGCCGACGGGCGGGGGGCCGCTGGTGCCGCGGCCCAGGCTCGGCAAACCGCGCTGCAGGACTATCGGCGTCGACTGGCCGAGCAGGCCGGCGTGGTCGATCTGGCGCTACTGGCCGAGGACCTCCCGCCGCTGATCGTCGCCGGTCTCGCCGACGGGCTACGGGTCACCGTGCATGACCATCTCGCCCGTCCCCAGGTAATGCAGCCCCTGCTGGTAGTTGCCCGGCGCTGGCCGCGGCTACTGCTCACCGGCCTACCGGGAATGGGTAAGAGCACCGCCCTGCGGCAGCTGGCAGCCTGCTGGGCTGCCGACCCGCGAGCGCTGCTGCCGATCATGGTCCGATTGCCCGTGCTCGCCGACCGGTACCGCCAGGTAGGCGAGGTTACCGCCGGCATGCTGTGCGAGGTGGCCTCCCTGGGGGCGCCTGCTGGCGGACGCGAGGATCTGGCGGCGGCGCTGCAGCAGCAGGCCGAGGCCGGGCACGTGGTGCTGCTGCTCGACGCGCTCGACGAGTGCGGCGCTCACAAGGCGGCGCTCGCCGACGGACTGGACAAGATGCTGGCTGGCATGCCTCCCGAGGTGGGGGTGATCCTGACGACCCGCGGCAGCGCTGTCACCGCCGCTGCCCGACTGCATCTACCTGCCGCGGAACTGGAACCCCCGAAAGATTTGGACGACATCCTCGACCGCATGCTGCAGCACATCGCCCACCATCGCATCACCGATCCGCAGCTACGCGATCGGTGGACGGCAACCCGTCGTTCTTGGATACGCGCCACCCGGCGCGACCATCGCGACATCAGCGACGTGCCACTGCTGGCAACCCTGCTCACCCTGGTAGTCGCCCAATCCCGGCACGCGCCGCTGACCCACAGCCCGGCGCACGTCCTGCACACCGCCGTCGAACACAGCATTCTCCGCTGGGAACGCCAGCGCCCGAACCCACTAGGAGAACGCAGCGGCGAACCGTCACCACGGCAACTCCTCGACGGCTTCGCCGCTCTCGGCAACCGGCTCATCGCAGAGCCGGTCACGACCCACATCGACGCCGCGGACGCCGTCGCCGCCATGCTCGCCGCCCGATGGAACGTCACGGCACCCGGCCCCGCCGCCGAGCTGACCGAGCACATCATGCGCTTCTGGGACCACCACGTCGGTGTATTCGTCGAACTCGACGACGGCACCGTTGTGCCCCGCAGCCAGCTCTTCGCCGAACTGGGCGCTGCCATCGCCGCGACCTGGTTGTCACCGGAGCAGCTGACGGCCCTACTGAGCTCGGCGTTCGGCAACCCCGACCGGCTTCCGATACTGCTGATGATCGGCCAGGTGGACACCCGAGTCGTGCCCATCCTGCTCACCGACGCTGGTATGGCCCGCCCCAGCGTCCGCGCCCTAACCGCCGCCAAAATCCTGCGAATCGGCCACCCGCCCGGCAACGCCCACCAACCAGTACTGCTCGACCTGCTCGCGACCGCACTGGAGGAAGAGACCCGCCTTAGCAGCGGGCGCAATCTACCCAAAGGTGTCCCCGGCCTGCGGACGGTCACCCCGCAGCTCTGGCCCTGCCTACTGGAACTGGCTCGTATGCCCCTGCCCGCCGGGCCGCAGCGTACGCGCCGTGACTCCCTACTGGATCAATACTGCGTCCTGGAGGAGGAACAGGTGGTGGCATTTGCGCACGCCGCGCTTGCCGACGCCACCATCGACGACAGCCCGCTGAATCACTCGCAGGTTTGGGCGGTGCGGGCGGCGCTGGCTTTTCGCCTGCCCGACGAGCCCGACCCGCTCACCGGCGAACCCCGGCGTGGCGTCACGCGATCAGGACGCCCCGAGCTCGCCACGATGGCACTGCCCCATCTGGACGTCCTCGGCGGTGACATGGCCCAGCACCTCTACGACACGGCCCGGCTCGGCCGAAGCCGCAGCCTCATCGAGGTTGAGGAAACCCTCACCGCCCGCGGGCACCGCTTCACTCGTCCCGGCCTACGATGGGGCGCCTACCTGCCGTCTACCAGCTTCGACTTGGCTGACCTCGACGTGCGCATGCTGACCGCGATCGCCCGTCTGTCCGACGACCCGGCCGAACTCAGCCGCACTCAGCGCTGGCGGCTCCCCGACCTCGGCGCCTTCAGTATGCTCATCGATGCCGGCGAGGTAACCATCGGGCAATACGAAAGCGCCATGACCACAGGCAGCGACCAGACCCGCATCGCCTGGCTACGGGCCGCGGCCACCGCCGCCGGGCTCGAGCATGCCAAGCTGGCCGCGCAGGCCATCGCCGCCCTCGCCGACATCGAACACGGTGACGATGTGCGAGATCTGACCCACGTGGCGCTGCCCGGCCCGGCACCACTGGCCGACCCGAGCCGCCTCGGCCCGCAGGACCGGCAGGCCCTGATCACGGCCCTATCCGGCGACTCGGACTGGATCGCGGAGTCCGCATGCCACCTGCTGGCCGGCCCGCCCAACGACGGGTTGCGGGATAACCTGCTCGAGATGATCCCTACGCTGCCAGCCACCCGGCGCGCCCAAACCAGCGCCCTAGCCTGCCACCTCAGCACGACCCCCGCCGCGACGATCCGGCTCCTGTTCACCAGCACAGACCCCACCGTCCGCTCCGGCGCCGCACACCACCTACGCACCTTCGCCAGCCCGGCCGAGGAACTCGCCGACCTGCGCACCACAGCCCGTACCGACCCCAACCTGAGCGTCCGGCAGGCCGCTGGCGTCACCGACGAGGCCGCCGCCACGGACCCTCCGCCACCCAGTCGATGGCTCTGCACCGACTGCGCCACCACCAAGGAGATCACCACCGAACACTGCCAGCACTGCCGCACAGCCAACCGCCCAGGATTGCATTGATCAGCGCGACCGGATAGGCGTTCCTGCCGCTTCTTGCGACGAGGCTCGGAAACTACAAACAGCTGGACTTGTCGATCATCTGAGCGCTTTCTGGCTCTGACTGCCTAGCGAGCGCACTCATTTCGGCCAGATCCGCGAGGAGCTTCCTCGACGGCGACAGCGCTCGGTCAGGGGGCGAAGACATCGATCCGACTCCCGCTGATTGCGTACAAATGTCCTCCACCAACGGCAGCCACGTTTGTCACTCTGCTGAGGGCAGCGTTTGGCTTGATCTTTGCGCCCGAGGAGGCGTTCCGAATCGCCACTGGCTTACCGGCCACGGCTGCGTAAACCATCCCACCGGCGCGGACGGGTTGGCCTACGCGCCCCCCAAGCTTGACCGACCACGCTTGCTTGCCACCCGCTAGGTCATATGCCTCAAGGTTCGAGCCGATGCCCATGTAGATGCGCCGACCATCCGTGGCGATCCGGTTGCTGACTCTGTCCATGGACCAGAGCGTCGATCGGTCGGAGACGCGAACCACCTTCAGCGTCCAATCGCCGTAGTCGCCCACGATGACCCGATCACCGTTCGGCGTGACAGCCAGGGGGAGCCAGGTTGTCGGCGAATAGCCGCGAACCGCACCGGTAAGCACGTCCCTCATAACAGGAACGCCGAAGTCCCGAACTATGACCTGATGGTTAACCGGAATCATGGAGACGAGCGTCCGGCCCTCGTCATCGGACGCGTCTGACCAGGCCAACTTGCCGTCGCTCAGCCGGTACGCGGAGACGAGTGGATCGGTCGCGGATTGGAAGCCGCAAACGATGACCATGCCATCGGTGACGATCACGTCGCTGGCATCGGTCGCGTCTACGGCGTGCCAAAGGTGGTTGCCCGTGGCCAGATCGAACGCTTCGATGAAGCCGTCGTGATCCGAGCCTTCGACTACGCAGTCATTTGAGGGTGTCGTAACGATGACGGTGCTGCCCGAGACGATCAGGTTGGAGGCGAGGTGGTCGGCGATGAAGTCGTCGGCCTTCCACACCTCGTGACCGGTCATGGAGTCGCGCGCGATCAAGCCAGTGTTGTCCTCGGTAAGCGTTGGGCCCCCGGCCACGATGGGGCCGAGCTGCCCGGGGATGCCGGGACAATCTGACGGTGTCGGTGTGGCCTGCCAGCGCAGCTTCAGTGTCTTGATCGTGGTGGTGTTGACGATGGTCTCGTTCGGGTTGTAGTACGAATGTCCGGCGTCATAGCCCGGTTGTGGCCAATCAGAGCTCAGTCCCGCCTCGGCTGGTTCGGCAGCACCGGAAAATACGACGGTCATCGCGACAGCCGAGGCGAATATCCTGAACGATTTCATATGGCGCTCCTAAGTGAATCTTGACACTTAGGGTATTAGCGGTCTGAGGCCCAGCTTTGCAACTGAAGGAGTGATGTCGCCTCGGGTCTGCGCCTTCTCGACGTACCGTGGGCCAGTGTCGTCGCGCAGGTCAGCGTGCACTGGCTTCGCCGTTTCTCATGGGTTCTCAGCTGGCCTGCGCTGACAGGATTTGGTTTCAGGGGCCGTCCGAGAATAGACCGATCCACCGCCGCCACCCCGTACACCGCGACAGGCTGCGATCCTCACCCGCCCGCGAGCCGCGGGCTGACACGAGTTCTGACTCACGACGGGAGGGGGACTCGCCGGCCCGGGCGTCATACCCGCTCAAGCGCCCGAGCCGGCGCCGCTGCTTTCGGTCGCTGACGTTCTGGACTTGTTGCGTGATCCGGGCTGTCACGGGACAGCGTGGTTCACACGCTTGCCTCCGCGGATACGGCTCCACCGCTGGCACCGTGTCCGGACCCCACTGCGTGTGCCCAAGCTGGGGATTCGACGTCGGCGAGTTCGGTATCCACATTGTCGGCGGCAACGCCGACATCGAGTCGGCTATGCCGTCCGATGCTGCTGTGGAGGCTATGTGCTTCCCAGACTGACGGGGGACCTTGTAACCGAAGCCGCCCTCAGTCGTTGGGCTTGCCGCCCATCGATGAACTTGGGAGGCACGCTAATGGCGCAATTCTGGTCCGATGAACCCATCGAGAGTAACGATGAAGATCTTCTTGATCGGGATCGGTTCGCTGTCCGGGTCGCCCAGCTCATCGACGAAGTGGGCTCGGCAGGACGCAGTACCGTGTTCGGTCTGGTCGGCCCCTGGGGTGGCGGGAAAACCTCACTGATCAACCTGGCGGTGAATCGGCTGCTGAAGCCCTGGGTGCCCGTGCGATTCACGCCGTGGGCGGCATCCAGCGTTACCGACCTGCTGATGGAGTTCTTCTCCACCATCGCCTCGGCACTTCCGCCGGGTGGCAAGGCGGACAAGGCGCGCGCGGCGCTCATGGCGGCCGCTCAGGTCGCGGTGCCAGCAGCGTTAAAGCTGCTCCCGGGCATCGGTGGAACTGCGGCGGATGTCGCCGCAGCAGCTGCGAGCCGGTTCGGTCAGGACAAGCCGTGGTCCGAACGCTTCGAGGAGGTGGCCCAGCAGCTCCAGCAGCTCGGCACAAAGGTCCTGGTGGTGGCCGACGACATCGACCGGTTGGACGCCGATGAACTGGCGGCCCTACTTAAGGCTGTGCGGCTTCTCGGCCGGTTCCCCGGCGTTCACTACCTGCTCGCATACGACCAGGCGACAGTGATCGATGTCTTGAGCAGCTCCGCAACCGTCGGATCGAGCAACCATCGAGCGCTGGAGTACCTCGAGAAGATCGTGCAGTATCCGCTGTCGATACCGCCGGCCCATCGATCTCAGCTCGACCGGATGCTGCGCACCAGCCTGACCGAGACTCTGCGCGAGTCGGGCCACGATCTCGACGGCGACGCCGTCGGTCGCTTCTCCCTGGCATACCAGGACCTCATGGCCCGGACGTTGACCACAGTCCGATCGGTACAGCGCTACCTTGCTCAAGCCAGGGCATACCTGCCGCTGATCGGTGAAGGCGAGGTCGACGTCGTTGACCTGCTCGTACTGATTCACCTGCGTGTGCATTTTCCCCGACTGTACGATCAGTTGCCATCGTGGCGTGGGAATCTGACGGGCTCGCTGGATCTGGCCGCGCTGGTTGCGGCGTCGCCCGAGGAGCCGAATTGGCCCGCACGCATCGTCGCCGCGGGCGTATCGGCCGACCTTGTCCAGCCAGTGCAGACCGTGCTTCGTGATCTCTTCCCGGCCATGGGCGGGGTCCAGGTGGCCCAACCGGGACGTGTCCGGGGCTGCCGGGTAGGCAACCCTGACTACTTCGATCGGTACTTCGCCATCGGCATCCCGCAGGACGACATCCCAGACGCCCTAGTAGGACTTTGTTAGGTCGTTGCGGTGTGTCGCTTGTAGCCGCGCGGTGATGATGCTTGGCTGCGCTGCGTGGACGAGCGTGGGCTGGCGCGTGTTCGAGAGCAGCTTCAGGAGTTCGCCGCTGGGGTGTTCGCGGGGTTGCCGCGGGTGGATCAGCGGGAGACGGGGGTGCGGTATCTGCGGGGGTTGATGTTGGATGGGCAGCGTAAGTCGATGCAGCCGATGGCTGCCCGCCTTGGGGTGGATCATCAGCAGTTGCAGCAGTTCCTGACCTCCTCGACGTGGGACGTGACCGGTGTGCGACGTCGGGTCGCGACGATGGCGGCCGAGATGATCGCGCCGCGGGTGTGGGTGGTCGACGACACCGGATTCGCCAAGGACGGCCCGGCGTCGGCGTGTGTTGCCCGGCAGTACTCCGGGAGCCTCGGCAAGGTCGGTAACTGCCAGATCGCGGTCAGCGTGCACGCCGGGACCGACGCGGCGTCGGCGGTGCTGAACTGGCGGTTGTTCGTCCCAGAGTCCTGGGACGAGACGTGCGTGCCCGACCAGCACGGGAAAGTCGCCAACGGTCATGCCCGCCGGTTGCGCCGTCAGCCGCTCACCTTGGACGAGGCCGGGAAGAAGAAGCCTCACGTGCGTAAAGAGGTGCCGCGCGAGGAACAGATCGCGCAGATCGTGCGGCGCAGGGCGGCGGCGAAGATCCCTGACGGTGAACGCTACCGGCCGAAATGGCTGATGGCCCTAGAAATGATCGACGAACTAGCCGACTGGGGCCTGCGGCCGCCGCTGGTGACCACCGATGCCGGTTACGGCCAGGTCGCCGAGTTCCGGCAAGGCCTGAGCGAGCGTGGCATCGGCTGGATCGTGGCGACTACCTCGAGCACCACCGCCCAGCCCGGTGACGCCAAACCCGTCGAGGTTGCCTACGCCGGAGTCGGAAAATATCCCACCCCGCGGTATCCGCATCCGGCCCGCAGCATCAAGGACCTCGCCGTCGAACACGGCGCTGAGCACGCCACCCTCGTGCACTGGCGCGAACGGCTGCCAACAGCCGACAGCATCGGCGACCAGAGCGCCGGCACCCTGTCCGGGCACTTCTTCGCCCTACGGATCCGCCCCGCCGGCAGAACCGTCCGAGAAGGCCTGCCCCAGCACGGTGACGGCGTCCTGCCCGACTGCTGGCTCCTCGTGCAATGGCCGCCCGGCGAGGACGAACCCACCGACTACTGGCTGTCCGACCTACCCGCCGACACCGCCCTTACCGACCTGGTCCACCTCGCGAAAAGCCGCTGGCGCATCGAACACGACTACCGCGAACTCAAAACCGGCCTCGGACTCGACCACTTCGAAGGCCGCTCCTGGATCGGCTGGCACCGCCACGTCACCCTCGCCACCACCGCCCAACTGTTCCTCACCCAGCTGCGGCAGACCGACCCAAAAGCAGCAGGGCAGCCCTGAGCCTCTACACCGTCCTGCGGCACCTGCAATACCAACTCGGCACCTGGCTCGGGTTCTGCCCACACTGCCACCAACCCGTACCAACCTAACAAAGTCCTACTAGTGCGGCAGGCGATGCTTGAGGTCGCCGCGGACGAGCGCGCCCCGAGCCGGGACGAGTTCGTGTCGATCGTCACCGGAGATGACGAGGACCTGGCCCTGCGGGCCCTGCAGAAGGCCGCGCCGCTCTCGCTGCCGATGCGACCTTCGGAAATGCCATACCTGGCCAAGTTCGTAGCCGACCTGGTGCCGCGCCTCCCCGATGCGCCCCTTCTTACCGGCAACGTGCGCAGTACCGCCACCGCATGGATCGCCGCGCTTCTGCAACAGGCCACCGTCGATAACCCCGCCCAATTGGTGACGTCCCTGGTCGACGCTGCCGGGATCAATGCGATCGCCGAGGCGACCCGGTTCATGATTCGGGACCGGCAAGTCGGGCCCGTACCCGCGCTGCAGGTGCTGCTCCCACACGTCGCCGAGCACGCCCGCACCGCGCTGCTCGCGAACTTCTCTGCCCGTGACGACGCCGAGCTCTCCGACCTTGTCATGACGATGGTCGACGTACTCGAGGAGGCCCGAATGCTCGATACGCTCCGTACTGACACCCGCGCTGGGCTCGACCGAGGCGCCTGGACCCCTGAGGACCTCGCCGCCCGCTTCGTGACGGTGCATCAGATGGTCGGTGGGTCCGCGGGATGGAAGATCGACGAGTTTCAACCGGACCGCTTCATCAAGGCCGTTCATCTCAAACCGCCAGTAGCCGCGGCTACCGGAGAGACAGAATCCAAGCCCCGGCCCGGCCGGGAGAACGACACCGCCAGCTTCGACCGGTTCGACGTTACCTGGCCAAACCGGCGACTGGTCGCCCGCCGCGCCTTGGAGCGCCTGGGCTGGATTTGATGCGCGACTGCCGCATTAGCAAGCCGATCGGGATCGCAGTGCTTACAGCCGTATGCCGGTTAGCCTCGGCAGTAGGCCCGCAGGTCGTCTTCGACGACTCGGCGGAGCTCTCGTCATAGGTATTCGGCTGCGAGTTTGCACAGATGTATGGGCGCGGGGTAGAGGGTGGCCTGTTCGGTGTGCAGGTAACTGCGTCGTAGCACCTGGGTGAGATCAGCGAACGTGTCCGGCGTGTCGGTGGCTTGCAGGAAGACCGGAAGGATCTCCAACGGCGTTTCATTGGATGCCCGGAAGCGGTAATTGGCGAGAACGTCGGGGTCGATTTTGGTTGCGCTGAGGGGCGTCTGCATCTGCTCGGCACGGGGGTTGATCGAGTAGTAGACGTGGTCGTCGAAGGTGTAGAGGCCGTCACCACGTGGACTGTGTGTGTCGTAGTCGGGCGGGAATCCGAGGGCTACCTCTTGGGTTGTGCTCCGGTCGCGGACGCGGACGATCCTCAGGCCGGGGCATTCCTGGGGTGTGAAGAACGGTGGGGCCGGCTGGTCGTCGTCGAAGGTGTGTCCGGGGAGCACGAGCCTGTCGATGGCGATGTTCTTGTCCTGGATCCAGTTCCATCCCCACTTGCGGAATCCGTAGGCTCGGACGAGGACGACGCGGTCGCGCTCGTCGATAACCGAGGTTTCCTCGATGCCCAGGACGTTGGAAAGAAACCGCGACAGGATCGCCTGCTGGTTCTTCCCTGCAGGGATGCGTCCTTTCCCGGTAGCCAGGGCTCGAGGCAGGTCGCTGTAGGGCATGGGTGGCAAAGGAGAGGCGCTGCTCGTGGCGAGGTGGGCGGTGGGCTCACCTTCGGGGGGCATGCGTACCACGAGAGGCACGCATGCACCGCCTTCGAGGTGGTGCAGCCATACTCCAACGAGTTCCATGCCGGCCAGCGCTTCGTGCAACGGTGGGCGACCAAGGCGGCCAAGTTGGCGCAGGGCGTCGAGGACGGACGCAGAGGCGCGGTGGATGGTGCCTTTGGTGAATGCTGTGCCAGGGTACGGCGTAGGGGCCTTCTTCGGGTCGGCCGAGGGTTTGGTCGGTGGTTTGAACCTGATGGCGGGTTTCATGCACTGCAGCCGACGTCCGCTGCGGGCGAACGCCTTCTTCAGGGCAGGCTTAGGGTCGATAGTTCGGGTGCGGGCGAAGTGATCGGGGCCGTGAAGTTCGAATATCGCTGCGATGCGCTGGCTCGCGGCGCCGATCTGGTTCTCCACCAAGTTGGCATGAGCGCCCCGAAGGGTGGCCACTGGCCGGTCCGTGTCGGAGCGCTCGATGCCCGACCCAAGGACACCGACCTCGCGCAGGTAGACGGTGAGGTTGAGGTCGCCGGTGAAATGAATGGTGGCGGGGTCAGCGGGGTCGTTGTGAGCTTCAAGGCCGTGATGTAGTTGCAGCGCGGCGAGTACGGCTTGGCGGGTGTCGTCGGACTGCGTCCACAGTTCCAGGGCATACGTTTCGGCGGTGTCGTGTGTGGGCGTGATGCGCCGGGCGGGTCGCGTGCCGACGCGTCGAGCCTCGGGCAGCGGCAGAATTCCTAGCGGCTGCAGAATCTTCGCGAGCTGTTCGCGGACGTGCATGTGATCGGCGGGCACGAAGCCGGTTTTGGCGCCGTGCCGCAGCGACCGGGCCTTGCGTTTGCCGTCCCCTTCGGGCTTGAACTGCTCCAGAACGTCGAGGTCCTCCGCGTCGCTCTTGGTGCCTTCGGAGTAGAGGATGTAGGCGTGAATTCTGCCTTCCTCGTGGGCTGCCCGGGGGTCGGCGAACACCTTGTCCGGGGAAGGAAATGCCAAGTGGGTGAGTCGTCCCAGTGTGCTGGCCAGCCCAGGGGTCCACTGCCAGGTCTTCTGGCCGCCCTTGATGTACCGGTGCTGTGCTTTGGCTGCCAGCAGCGTGTGCGCCCCGCGCTCATCGAGAAATCCGTCGGGGGCGTGCAGCAGGACGGTGGCGCTGGCCGGACCATTGCCGCGTTGGGGGATGTAGGCCACGGGCTGCAGGGGGAAGCGGCTACCGGTCAGGTCCGCGTGGATGCTGGACAGCCCACGGTGGGGAATCGTCTCGACGTGAAAATCGATCTTGGCTGTGGCCAAGCCGCCGCCGGTCTGGGGAACTTCAGAGAAGGGCAGAAGGACAAGGCTGCGGTGGTTGTTCGAGCTGGGAGGGCCGAGCAGCGATTCGCGCGGTTTGCCGACCAGATGCAGGCCGTGCTCGCGCACGTACTGAGCCAGCAGCGTGGGCAGCAGGTCGAACATGTACTCCGACGGGGCGGCCGTGCCATTGGGACGCTGAGTGTGATCGAAGGCGTTGATGGGAGTGTCGTCGAACCGCAGTTCGCTCGGGTCTAAGACGTCCCACCAATCAATGGTGCTCCCAGGGGCGACAGCGGTGCTGGCCCAGGCACCGACGGCCACGGTGAGGACGGCGGGGTCGACGTCGGCATAGGCGACGATGAACCGGCCGTCGGTGAGGTTCGAGTTGACATGGATTACGGCGGGGTCGATGCCGAGCAGAAGGTCGACGAGGCTACGGGTAGGCAGCGAGTATCCGGCCTTGATTTCCGGCCTGGCGTGGTATTCCCGGGTTAGTAGATCCAGCCACGCTTTAGGAAACCCGGCTACCTTGCAGTGGACGTCCCATCGCGCGTCGGGTGCGAGGGTGAACGCGGTCAACTGCATCCGGTCACTGATCTTGGCCACGTGCCTACTTCCTCCGCGATCCGAGTGGCTGACTGGTCTGTACGAGGTGGCCGATCAGTTCCCACACGGCCACGTTGACGGCATGTCGATGGTGTTCTTCGGCGTCGGCGCTCACCTTTGGCGGACTCAGCAGCCCGGTCAGGAACACGTCGGTGGCTACGACGAGGCTAGTGCGCTTGGTGTCGGGCGCATCGTCGTCGGTTGAGAGCCGTTCGGCGAACGCGGCGTCGCACAACCACACGGTGGTGTGTTGGTTACCGCGGATCGTGCGTCCGATCGTCTGACTCATGGGAACGAGGTTGTTGGCCACGAACGCCGGCCGGTACGCCTCGTCGAGGGTCCGGAAGACAACCGGATGCCCGATCAGGTCGTACCACAGGTCACGTGCGGCGTAGCGCATCTGGCGGGTGTAGCTGCCGACGTCCCCGGGCGGGGCCGCGAAGGGATGTTGCAGGTGCCGCATCGCCATCTGATTGATCATGGATAGCGGGAACCCGAGGTCGAACGGTGGCGGGTGGGACCTCGTGAGGTAGACGACGGCTCCCAGTGCGGCGGTGTCGCTGGCGTTGAGGATGTTGTAGCCGCGTTGGATGGACATCTCGGCGGCAACGAGGATGTCGTCACCGCCGCGTCCGAAGCCGGCGATCAACCGGCGTTGGATTCCACCGTCCTGGGGGCCGGCGGCATCGGGGACGACGTACCGAGCCGACAGTGTGGTCTTGTTGTTGATGTGTTCCGCGACCAGCCGTGCGTCGCGGCCCGAGAGGGTGACCAGCAGGATCTGCCGCCGGTCGTCCGGCAGGGTTGCTCGGAGGTCGTCGATACGGCTGCGGTGGCGGCCGGGGGTGACGTCGCACAGGTAGGAGACCATCTGACGCAGCGCATCGGCCCTGGCTGGCCCGGCACGGCCCGACACGAAGATCGGGTCGTTGGCGAGAGTCCGCCCAGGCCGGACCAGCATGCTCGAGGTCCGCAGCGCCTTCCGGTCACGTTCCTGCTGGCGGAGCACGAGACTGGGGGTCTGCGGGATGTGGTAGAACGACGACCCGGGAATCCAGCTCGTCGCTGAAGTAATGATCACGTGTGGGCCGGCGACTCCCTCGCACGCCAGTAGGTCGTGCGCGTGGTGCAGCAGCCATCGGCCGACGCCGTGCACCCAGACGATCTGCAGTGAGGCGCCGCCGTTGCGGCTGGCCGCCCACCGCAACGCGAGCAGGTTGCCGATGGGTGCTTCGGGCACCAGCGGCCGGTAGTCGCGCGGTGGTTGGGCGAGCATGAACATCTCGTCGTCGGGCAGGCGTAGCGGCTCGCGCACCGACGGGTAGAGCCCAACCATTCGGAAGAAGGTCGTGGTGATGCGGCCGGCCCAGATCGCCGCCTCGATGATCAGGTGCAGCAGGTCGCGGTCGAGGTCGATGCGCTGCTTGCTGGTGTGCTGGGGCGAGAAGTTCGTGTCGATCCAGGAATCGATCGTTTCCCGGACAAGCTCGTCGTCGCGGGGCAGCCTGGTCATGTGCTCGATGGCGGCTTCGAGGTCGTGGCCGTGGCGGAGCAAGGGCTGTTCGGCGAGGGCCTGCAGTTGCTGTTCGTAGAAGGCCTCGGCGGCGTCCTCCGCCGCCTTGTCGCCGTCGGTGTGCGGCGCCAGTCCGTACAGTGTGCGGGCCACCTGTCGAAACAAGGAGTGGGCGGTGAACGTCGTGTCGCCCAGCAGCGTCCGCAGGGCCTGACCGGAGTCGGCCAGCGCGAGTTGGTTGAGGCTGAACACGGCCTGCTGGTGGATGAGCAGCAGCCGGTGCCATTCCTGGACGCCGCGGTGGACCACCGCGGCCATCTCGCCATTGGCCAGTCCCTGGTTGGTGCAATCCACCATTCGGTGGGTCCAACCGCTGTCGCTGGAGACCAGTTGCTCGGTCTGGACGAACTTCTGGTCGAAGACCTGCTGGACCGCGTCGGCCTCGTCGATGATCATGAGGTCGATGTGGTGCTGGACCGCTTCGAGCCACCGCATCGACTCCGATGCCGGCTCCGCCCGACTGGCCACAAGGCACTGCGCGGTGGTGACCCACACCTGCGCTGCGGTGATCTCGCGCAGGGCTTTCTGCGCTGGGCACACCGTCAACAAGGGGCAGTCGTGGATGCGGGTCTGCGTGGCGTCGACCGTCCGCAGCCGGCTCCGGCAGGGAAACTCCTCGGGGCGTAGCGGAGTCCAGGTGGCCTGGTTGGTGACGCGTAGCGGTTCCAGCAGGCATGAGGCGTTGGCGTACTCGGCTGCCGGGTCCGGCGGGTACTGACCGGAGGGGAACAGTTCGCCGGCCTGGTCGATGTGCGTCGTCCAGTATCGACCGATGTGTTCGGACCGCGCGCTGCGGCCGATCAGCGGTACAGCGTTGATGCCAAGGTTTCTGAGGGCGGAGACCTTCTGATAAACGTCGCCGACCGACAAGACCACCAGGCAGACCCGGTCGCCGTGGTTGCGGACCCGGTTGACGGTTAGGAGTTCGGCCAGGGTGGTCTTGCCGGAGTTCATTAGCCCCACCCAGTGCTCCAGGCCATTGACGGTGAACTGCTCAGGTTGGTCCACCATCTGACCGGAGACAGGGTCGACAATGCTAGGTCGCATCTCGGCGACCCACTTGGTGTAGTGCCCCTGGCGCAGATCCGGCCGTTTTCTAGGTGCCCGTCGATGGCGTGGGCGGCCGCGACGATGTCCTTTTGGACGTCGATCGTCCACGGCTGGCGGCTTCGTCCGTCGACGGTTGGCAGCGAATCCAGCGGAGGTGCTGGCGGGAGGTGGTCGGGCATCTGCACGATTTCCCGGCGGCCGTCGACGTAGAAGGAGTATCGGCCGCCTGCTGGCGCTGGCGGGTGTTCGCGGGTCGGACGGTAGGCCAGCGGGTCGACCATAGCCGCGGCGTAGAACCGATCGCGTTCCGCGACGACCGACGTTGCCTTCGGCTCGAAAACTGTACGGTCGTTAACGCGCCGGTTCGGGTCGTCGACACGCTCGAACGCACGAAGGGCCGGCGGTAGCCCGGCGTATTTGTTGAGGGTGCTGCGCCAGTAGGCGCGGCGGGCAGTGTCGCCCATGCGGTGGCGCACCCGCCGGATGGTGGCCGCGACGTTGTCGGCCACCGCGACGTAGCCGGACAGGATGGCCGGCAACGCCCCGATTGGTTCCGCCGGGAAATGGATTGCCATGAAGGCAAGGCCGAGTTCTGCCTGGCAGAACTCCGCACTGGTCAGGCCTGCGTCGGGAAATTCTGCTGCCTCCAGCCGACTCTGAAGGTCCTCGTGCCAACTGGTGGTGTCCCTCACGCGGCCAGCTCCTTGGCACGAACCTTGACCATTTCGATCAGGATGTCCTCCCTGACGACGGTGACGCCGGCACCGCCGCGCCGGCCATCCAGTTCACTGGTCAGTTCTTTGAGGTACTGGCCTTGGCCGGCCCGGTGCTCCGGTATCGCCAAGAACCTCTTGTCGCATGGGAATCCCGCAGGCCATTCGAACCGTCGGCCCAGCAGCCGCGCACTAAGCTGGTCTTTTGCGTCGACCGCCCAGATCTCGCCGACGCTGACCTCACCACGGACGTCGCGGCGCAGGAACTCGATGGCGATGTCGACCGTGTCCAACCGGGGATAGGCCACGACCTCGACGCGTCCGTCGAGGCCGGGGTCCTCGCGGAGCTTGTCCATGATCCTGGCTTCGACGAGGCCCGGGTCGTGGATGAAGCGGCGCGTTGCCCGGTGATGCTCGTAGGCCCGGCGGACGGTCTTGACCGACTTGGGCTCCGGGATGCCGCCTGGGCAGCCCGGCGTACCGCAGGCATCGCCGCCAGCCACCGGGTTCCCGCACCCCGGACAGGTCACATACCGGTATGCCCCGCTCGCGGGCGTAGTGGTGTAGGCATTCTCGATCAGACGGCGGACGTAGGTCTGCCCGCTGTTGTCGGCTGCCGGCAGTTGCTGCTCCAGGCGCAGCAGGTCGGTGTCACTAAGCACCGGCCGGTCGATCAGCAACCGGCGCAGCGCCGCGTATACGGCCTCCACCTGCTGGTCGTCGGCCCCCCCGTTGGCCGCGGCGGCGGCCTTGATCGCCTTGAAGACCTGGTTCTCCACCCATTCGGCTTCGACATCGCCGCTCGAGGCGAGGCGGGCGGCCTGCTCCGCGAACATCGAGAGCTCGTCGCCGATGAGGAGCTCGTATTGCCGGTCGCTGTCCGACAGCGACAGATCTACGTCCCAGGTGATCAGTGGACGCGAGCACCACGCCATGAGCTCCAGGTCGCTAGCCGGTCCGTCGACGCCTTGGTCGAGGCACCGCCAGTACAGGCGGCTGAAACCTACGCGCCACGACGCCGGCAGCAGTCCGAGGTCAGCCGTCCCCGATCGTGGGTGGGTACGCCGCCGGATGATCTGCGCCAAGCCGCCGCAGAGCATGGTGACGGTGAGGTAGTCGTCGGCCAACGCCGGCGACGAAAATTTGGCCGTAGATGCGTCCGCAGACATGTCAATGGGGCTCATCGAATCCTGCACTGTTGGACCGAGTTGGGACAGGACTTCGCACCAGCCGCCCTCTACAGGACTTCTGGTTTTTCGCCCTCAGTTGAGGGACAATATCGCGAAGAGTTGCCGCCCACAACGAGGCCCCCCTATGGAGAAGTTCGGCTGCCGTGACCAGGCGACAGCCGGGCTGGCCGGACTCCCGCGCAGGAGACCGCGTGCCTGCGGCAGCGTTCGACCGGGGCGGAGCTGCAGTCGCCAGGCCCGCCGAAGCACCGGCCTTTGCGGGTAGACAGCCCGGATCGGAACGGAACCGAGCCACTCCGGTGGTGCACGCAAGGGCCGGTGGATCCTTCCACCCCGGCGGTCGCGGCCAGGCGTGAAACGACACAGCGGAAAGAACCCTCGAGGTGCGCAGCCAACACGCCGGTACCGTTAAGCAGGCATGCCGCCATGGCCGCAACCTGGGCTGCAGGGTCATCGCCAGCCGAACAACGCCACACGGGGTAACTGATCAACAATGAGCCGATGCTGACACCGTCCCGCCTGAAGCTTGCCCGCAACCGCCGGGGCCTGACGCGTGAACAGTTGTCCAAGCTGGCCGGCATCACCACCCGCAGCCTTCTCGCCTACGAAAATGGGACACAACGCCCCACTCCCGACAACCTCGACCGTCTCGCCAGCGCACTCGACATGCCGACCGCCTTCCTGCTAGGCGGCGACGTCGACGAGATCCCCCTCGAAGCGATCAGCTTCCGCGCACTGAGCAAAATCCCCGCCGGGAAGCGGGACATGGCGCGCAGCGCCGGGCGCATCGCCCTGATGCTCGCTCATTGGATCGACCAGCGACGGGCAATTCCAATGCCTGACGTTCCTGATCTAGCCGACGCCGACCCCGAGACGGCTGCGGAAACCCTGCGCAACAGATGGGAACTGCAGAGGGACGGCGTTGACAACATGATCCGCCTGCTGGAATGCCGTGGCGTACGCGTGTTCTGCGTAGCTCTGGATTGCCACGAAGTCGATGCCTACTCCTTCTACTGGAACGCGACTCCGTTCATCTTCCTGAACACCACCAAGACCGCGGAACGTACCCGCTTCGACGCCGCCCACGAACTCGGTCACCTTGTGCTCCATGCCAGCGCTCGGCCTGCGCGTCGACCCCAGACCGAACGCGAAGCCGACCGTTTCGCCAGCGCGCTCCTCATGCCCCGCGCCAGCATCCTGGCCTCCGGACTCCGGAACGCCAGTGCGGAGCACATCATCGCCTCCCGGGCTCGATGGCGTGTCTCAGCGATGGCCCTGGCACATCGACTTCATGAACTATCACTCCTCACCGACTGGGGATATCGCGCGGTGTGCGTAGAGCTCGCACGCCTCGGCTACCGCAGCGGCGAACCAGAGGGCATTGCGGCAGAACATTCCCAAGTCATAATGGAGGCACTCAAAGCGACACAACCGGATACCTCGCTCGTCGATCAAGCCGCCTCGGATCTGCACCTAACGGTCGGAGAGCTCCGAAAATATATTGATGGACTCCTCCCCACAGATTCAGCCTCACATCGACGAACACCGCCAAGGCGTCCGACTCTTTCGCTGCTGCCTTGAGGCCAAGATGGTGTCTCAAACAACTCTCCTTTCGGACTTTGGGGGCTGTGTCGGACGCCATGCCATCAGCGGCAAGCAGCAATGCTGCGGTACAAGAACGGGTCCGGAGATGCCGCACCGTGCTGACGGATCTCGTCTCATGGCGGCGCTCGTGTGAGCAATCGGTGAGCAAGGGGACGGGGTCTCCGCATACCGCTCTCTTTCGCCGGGCCCGGGCAGCCAATTCCATGCGCCACGTCACGCGCAGAGCTCGTTCGCAAGCATGCGCGAAACCGCGGATGATGTTGTCAATCCGTCCAGGAGCGAACGAACATCTCGTAGAGGTCGGAGTGGGTTTCACGCAGTACGGCGAGGGCCTGCAAGGCGTGGTCGGCGAGCTCGGTGGCGAGGCGGGCACGCGTCGTCGCCGGCGCCGTCGATCCGGTGACGGGGAAACACGCCTCCAGCTCGGCAAAGGTGTGGTCGATGTCCGCGGCGAGCGACGCGGAGGTAGTGCGGTCGAGAGCGCTGAGGTCGAGGGCGGTGAGTAGGCGCTCCAGGCCGTCGGGTCCGTCGCTCCATCCGCCTGCCTCCTCAGGGCGTCCCGGAAGATCTGGCACCGCCGCAGGATCTTGGTCGGCAAGGAAGGTTAGATATTTGAGGGCATAGATGAACAGGTCGATCACCGTATCGACCGTGTTCTCGTCTGCGGTTTCCGTGCCGTTGGCGGCGACGAGGCTAAGGCGGTCGACCTTGCGCGCGATGTTGGCCAGGATCGAGATCTGCTCGCCGCGGCGCTTCCATGAGTCGCCGTAGGCAGCGTTCTTGCTGCGGTGAAGGGCGGCCGCTGCGGCGCGGAAGTCGCTTACGGCCGCGGCCGACGCTGGTGCGGGAGCCTCGCCACATCCCTCAGCGTCGAGGACGACCAGAGTCTGGGCGTCGAGGTCGAGTCGCACGGTGCCGCCACCGCGGCGCCGCAGCTCGCGCCAAGCGGCAAAGCCGGTCAAGATCGCTTTTTCCCAGTCAGCGGCTCGGTGTGCAGCCACCTCGAGGTGGGCCACCATGCCCGTGATCGTGTTCAGCACGTCGTTGTCGACGTGGTTCTTGCCCTCGAGGTAGTTGTGGCGGCTGGCGTAGCCGAATACCAGGGCGGAGATGCCCTCCTCGATGACGACGGCGCGACCGCCGTCCTCGGCTTCGTCGGTCTCGGGGTTGCTGCGCCGTTTGCGCTTAAGGAGTGCCCGCATGACGGGCGACCAGCCGAGGACGGCAGCGTAGGAGAGGTGGAAGGCGTCGTGGAAGCAGTAGCCGTCGGCGATGTGCGAGGCGTCGGTGATCGGGTCGCCGACCTGTTCGCCGGCGCATGAGAGTACGGATACGTCCCGGCCATCCTTGGGGGTCAGGGTGAAGGTGAAGTCGGCCTGCCGGGGAAGCTGTTCGGCCGGTTCGAGGTCAGCGTCGAACGGGATGGCGGCTGCGGGGGTGGGGCGCCAGCGGTCGGTGATTTTGCTCAGGTTCGCGGTGGCGATGTCGTCGAGATCGAGATCGAGTCGGCGTGCCACGGTCGACAGGTACCAGAGGACGTCCCCGAGCTTCTCGCGCATGCGGGCGCGGAACTGGGGGTCAGCAGGTCCATCGCGTAGCCGCTTCTTGTACGCGTTCAGGACGGCTCCGGCCTCGCCGGCCAAGCCGAGCAGCGGCACCACGAGGGAATCACCTTCCCCGCGTACGGGTTGAATCGTCTTGGCTGCCGCGTTTTGGTACGCCGCCATCTCCATGCGGTCCTCCTGAGTTGATGTTGACTTTCCCATCATGATCGCGGTTTCCGATTGCTGATCCTACGCCATCCACGGTAGACTCCAGTGGAGCGACGGATTTCCCAACCATGGAGCGAGGCGAGTTGATGGAGCGCGTGACCGGTCCCACCGTGGAGCAGATCGTGGACGTGGTGGTGCGGCTGCTCGCGCTGGAACGCGGTCAGGAGGAGGCCGAGGTGCGCGCCGAGCTCGAGGAAGGCGGCTGGGAGCTGCCGATCGACTCGTTGCGGATTGTGGAGATCCTGACGCGGCTGGAGGAGGAGCTCGGTGTAGAGATCCCGGCCGACGTGGACTCCGCCCGGGCAATGCGCTCAGTGCGGGCATTCGCGGAAATCGTGCGGGACGCCGTCGTCACCGGCGACAGGAGTGCATGATCATGACAACCGAACCCGATACCGAACGGCCCGGCGGTGACTCGGCCGTGCTCAGCGAGCGGCTCAGGCGAATCCGCGAGTATCTCAACTTCACCCAGCAGTGGGTCTCCGACCAGACCGGGATCTCCCGGGTCGCGATCAGCGAGATCGAGCGCGGCGCTCGAAAGGTCGACAGCATCGAGCTGAAGAAGCTGGCCCGGCTCTACCGATACCCGGTCGGCTACTTCCTCGACGAGGACGTCGACGCTATCCCGGCGGCGCATGCCGTTGCTGGATTGCCGCGACGGCTGACTAACCTGCGGCAGGAGGATCTGACCCAGGTCATGAAGTTCGCCCAGTTTCTCGAGATGTCGCACCAGGCCGACGGCGAGGCCGACGATGAGGTGGACCGTCCCGTTCCGCAGCGCCGACGGTCCTCTTCGTGAACTGGCTGATCGCGCACCGGGTCGCGAGCATCGCGGCGGCGAATCTGCGCCAGCGGCTAGGGCTGCCTGAGGACGGCTATGTCGACCTGTTCGCCGCCCTGCGGCGCAGCGGGCTCATGGTCGCGGGCGACGAGATGCCGAGCCTCTTCGGCGCGTACTTTCCGGCTGGCCCGGGCCGAAACGCTGGCATCCTGCTGAACTCGACCATGAGCGAGGCCACGATCCGGCACACGGGCGCACACGAGCTGGGCCACGCCGAGTTGGGCCACGAGCGCTGCCTGGCCGATGGCCCAGACCTGTTCAGCGGCCTACCGCGCAACAAGTGGCCGGACGAGGAGAAGCAAGCCGAGGCGTTCGCGGCCTGGTTTCTCATGCCGATCCGCGCGGTCAAGACCATCCTGACCAGGCTCGGGCTCGACATCCCGCGCGAGGCCGCCGACGTCTACCAGTTGTCCCTGCACCTCGGCACCTCCTACCGCGGCGCCGTACGGCATTTGGAGCACCTGCGTATGGCGGCGCCGAGCGTAGCGGCGGGGTGGCGAAGGGTGCAGCCGGCGCGGCTGAGGGCGCGGCTGTGCGGGTGTCCCGACCAGCCGCCGGCCCGCGTTTGGGACCTGACCAGCCTCACCGACGGGAGTGAACTTCACGTCGAGCAGGGTGACCGGCTGATTGTCCGTACCCCACGCCTAGGCGGCCGCCCTCTGTTCACGGGGCCGGCTGCTGTGACGGCGCTCGCCAAGCCACTCGCCGTGGAGCCCGACCAGGGCATCGAGTTCGACATCGCTGGCGATATCGACACGCCCTCACTGTTGACCGTGACCTCCGCCGAGCGGCAAACCTTGTGGTCCGGCACCCTCATGCCGACCCCTGAAGACCGTCGCGGGCTGATCGCCGCGGCGCACAAGCCGTTGATGGTCGGACCGACGAACGGAGCACGGCGATGAGCATCACGGTCGAGGCCGACAACGTCTCGGCCGCCTGGCTGGCGGCCGCGCGAAAGCTCGACCGCGAGCCGAAGCGCAAGGGCATCCACACCGTCGTCCGCATCAGCAATCCTGTGGGCGAGATCCCGGCTGTCCGTGCTGCCATGGACCAGCTGCTAGCCGACCAGAACCTGCAAAACGTCGACACGGTCGCCAACACGATCTTCCCGGCGTCATTCGCCCGGTCAAGTCGCGACCACGCCGAACTGGTCGAGCGCTACATGAGGATCTATCCGCTGCTGACCAAGCGCTACAACAAGAACAGCAAGGGCACCTATTTCGGGCGGATGATCAATTATCCTTCGGCCCCGAAACCCGGCAAACCTGCGTCCGGAGGTCCACGGGACCAGATCAGCGACGTGATCCGGCGGATCACCGTCGAGCTCAACGGCGGGATCCCGAAGCAGGCGCGCTACGAAGTCGGCCTGGGTCTGCCCGACGACGCTGTCAACGTGCATGTCTTTGTTCCGGGCACGGACACCAGCGCGATGGCGTTTCCGTGCCTGAGCCACTGCTCGTTCCAGCTCGACGGTGAGGGGCGGGTCCATCTGCTTGCCCACTACCGCTACCAGTACCTGGTTGAGCGTGGCTACGGCAACTATCTCGGGCTCGGTGGCCTACTCACCTATGTCGCCAAGAACACTGGGCTGGAGGCGGGGCAGCTCACCGTGGTGGCCGGTCTGGCCCAGCTCGAGCCGCCAATCATTCCGGTCTCCACCATGTTGGACAAGTTCACCGATATCGGCGTGGTCTGATCGCAGTGGGGGCTACCCCAGTCATGCCCGGGTGGCTGCCAAGGCGCGCGTCACGGCGGGGTCGTGCAGGGCCGCGAGGCATTGGTCGGCGAAACTCGAGAACCCGGTGAGGAGGTCGGCCAAATCCGGGTCGTCGCCGACGTCGATGTAGCTGCTCTCGACGTGCAGGTCACGGTGGATGCGGGCGCCGAGGTTGTCCAGCGCGGTGGCCAGCACGGTCACTGCCTCGGCGTACGAGAGGTCGCTGTCGCTCTGTTGGCTGATCGGCATCTGGCGCTCCTCGGGGCGGTGGGGACGAGATGGTGATCATGCCGCACGTGCTGCTGCGGCGGCGAGACGGTCATTGATCCCCCATTTCGGGGGGAACCAAGCGGTCAGCGGTCGGTCATCCTGCCGGTAGTTCTGCTTGATCTGGGTCCGACCACTGACACCGGCGATGTCCGGATGCGCCAGCCGCGCGTACTTGTCGACTTCGCAGAACAGGTTCTGGCAGTCGATCAGCTGTAGGCGACGCCCGCCTAATGTGGCAAACGACAGTCCGAGTCGCGCGAAATGCTGTTCCTGCGTGTCAGTGACGTAGCGGATGACTTCCGCCTCGATCCCGTCGGCCGCCCTGCCGAAGCACTTGCGGATCCCGTCGCGGGCACCTGGGCCGGGCACGACGAACTGCATCTCGTCGAAGTCCATTTCGGCCGCGTAGTTAAGGTCGATGGCGAACTGGTAACCGAGAAAGTTCCCGAACGCGGGGAAAGATCGTAGGACCTCGAACACCTCACGCAGGCTGCCAGCTTCCGCGATGCGGGCTGGCGCCGCGGACGCCATCATCAGCTCGATCAGCCGTAGGTGGTTGCGGTGTTTACGTAGCTCGCCCAGCCGCGGTGGCGGAATCACGTACGCCGCGGAGTAGATCCGTTCGCCGGCTGCAAGCGCGTCACTGAGGATCCGGTCTATGGCGGCGAAGTCATATTCACGCCAGGTCACCGCACCGAACGCCTGGGACAGATGTTGCCACGTCGAGTAGCGGTTGAACAGCTTGAACAACACCGTCCGGTAGAAGACCTCCGTCCAGTCCTGGTCGCCGGAGTAGATGACCTCCCGGATCAGTTGCTGGCTGACCCGGTCCGCGGCGCGGTAGCAGTTGGTGAATCTGTGGTGGCTCAGGATCGGATCGTGGGTCCAAGGGGCAGCCTTGCCGCATAGCCGCGCCATATAGATCTCTTGCCGGGCCTGCGCGAACCGCCAGTAGGTGTCGAAAACCGGGCTCGGCGACAGGTGACGGCCGGCGACCGTGACCGTCCACTGGCCCGCTCGCGTCTGCGTTCCGAGATCGACAACTCCAGCCGTCATATATCTAATATATACTAGATATATGACTCGTTCCAGAGAGGCGGGACCGGCGCGTGGAGTTGATGAAAGACTCATCACGCCGTAACACCTCGTTGCAGTGGCCAGCCGAGGTAGACGCTCACCTCGACTACCTCGTGCGGCTGGCCGCGAGCCAGGGCGTGGTGATCAGTCGCGCCCAAATGCTCGCCGCGCTGGTGTCGGACGCCAGCGTCAACGCGGCCACTGTCGCCGCGAGCGCGCTGCGGTACCTGGGCAGCTGCCGCGAAGGTGACCTAGCTCGCCGGGAAGCGGGCGCCGCCCAGCTGCCCACCGTCCGGTACCGAGGGCGCCGGCGCTCCCAGCCCAGCTGACGCACGGCACCCCACTCGGCCGTGACTGCACCGCCAGCGGCGTCGGCGTCGGTGGCCGCGAAGCCGAAAACGACCTGCGGGAAATCTCAAGACTCCACCGGTGGTTCTCAGCTCGTCAGCTGTCTTTGCGACTCCTGCCTCTTGGTCAAGGTCGGGACCAACTGATCAGCGAGGTGGACGCGCTTCCTGCGGTAACGGCCGCGGTCATCCAGCGGCGGCGGCAGCCACGATCCCGGCGAGTACGGTTGCGGTGACCAGGAACGGCCCAGTCAAGCGTCCATCCACCCCGGCTCGCCGGACATGCAGTCCCGAGCTGGTGGTGACGCTCCCGGCCGCCACCCGTTGGGTGGCAAACTCAGGGCGGGCGTTCTCGGCAAGCGCGACCGTGGGCTGTATGTGCAGCGGCCACCGTGGACGCCGGACTGGCGCCGCTTGGACGGAACTTGCCGCAGATCGCATCGGTGTGCGCGCCGTGTTTGGCGTTGTCGGCCCGGAGCCCGGCTCGGACGGACCATCACCCACAAACGGGGCCGGATGCCCACGGGGGAAGGCATCCGGCGTCATCACTATATGCCCTGATGATCCGGGAGCAACTGGGGCTTGATTCATGCGTGTGTCGCAGATAGTTGCGCTGATCGCAAATTGTCGTGCAGACTGTAGGCATGGGACGAGACATCTTCGAAGACATCGCCGCGATCCTGCACCCGATGGCCACCCGGCTGGGGGTGCGTCCCCGCCCGGACGAGGAGGAGGAGTTCACCGCGGACCGGCGTGAGACCCTGGAGCAGCAGGATCGCGTCACGCGGGAGTTGTTCGAGGGTTGGGAGCAGAACGGCACCGATCCGCTGCTCGCCGCGTTACGGCGGCAGCGGTCCCTCCGTGAGGACGCAGAAGAAAAGATCCGTCTGCTACTCGCGTACGGCCGGGAGTTCCCGCAGCCCGGCCGGAACCGCACCTACACACTCGATGCCCTCGCGAAGGCTGCCGGCATGTCCATCTCCGGGGTCCGCACGGCGTACGACCTCCCCCACGTGGTGGACGTAGCGCGGTTCACCGGAGCGCGGCTGCGGCCGGGCTACAAGCTACCCGAGGACTTCTCTCCGATGACGGAGGAGGAATCCGCCTTCTTCGACAAGTTGCTCACCGAGCAGGAGGGCAAGCAATGGCGCGGCCCGGACGACGCCGTGAGCGAGCCGTCATGACGCGGGGGTTCCCCTCGAGAAGATTCGCTCCAGGGCCGGCGGGCGGCTGGGCGTCCGATCTGGTCGGAACCGAGGGAGCGGACTCGTGGATGAGCTGACCGTCCTGCTGACCTCCGTCACGGACTTCACCAGCGCGCACGCCATGACGGTGGTGCCCGCGATCCCGGAGAATTCGCTCGGCCCCCAGGTACGCCTGGACGACGATCGGCTCGACTTACGGGGCTTCCTCGAGCTGGCGCAGCACCTCGGCGCCCGAGCCGTGTACCTGCAGGCAGAAGAATTCCTGCCCGAGCCCGGGACCGTCCCCGACCCGCCCCTGGACCGGCTCGGCGAGCTGTACCACCTGGAACTAGCCTTCGTCGGCGACGGCGTGCTGCACCACTGGGAGCACACCGCAGCCTGGTTCACGGCGTGGAGGGAACAGGCCGACAACGGGCAGCCCGAGATCAAGGCGGTCATCGACTCCCTGCTGGGCATGTCGGAGTTCCGCGCCGCGGCCGTCCGCGCTCGGCGCCGAATCGCCGAATTGCACGTGCCCGACAACGTCGATCACCTCGTGCGCTGGGCGATCGTGTCCCGGGCCTGCGAGCGGGCTGAGGAACTCACCCAGCATTGGTACGCCCACATCGAAGAGCAGTACGACGAACTCGCCGCGCAACTGCTCGACGACCCGGAGTACCGCAGCGCCGGCTCCGCCGCCGGCCGCAAGACCGCCACCGTGGGGTTCCTCACCAGGTGGGCGGAGGGCTGGTGTCCCCTCCCCGCGATCCGCGACGAGCTGTACGCACGAACCCGAGATCTCGCCAAGACCATCGCGAAACCGTCCGACCAGCCCTGACCAACTCCACCACCGTCGCTGCCCAAAGCACATCACCCAGGCAGTGACGAGAAATGCAAATCTGTCGGTGGCCTCTGGCACGCTGTCCCTGGCAGTGACGTATCGCGATCATGTGATCACGGAAGGGTCGCAAACATGGGAGTTTCCTTCTGCCCAGCCGGTGATCTTCGGGCGTGTTTGTGCAGCCCAGGGCCTGTCTCTCCACTGGGTTGGTCTGGGTGGGGTGAGTCCTGTGTCAGGCGGCCGTCACCCGGGTGGTCGTGAGGGTCGGTGTATAGGTCTGGTGGTCGCGGGTGAGGGCCCAGAGGACGTCGACGCGGCGGCGGGCGAGGGCGATGAGGGCTTGGTAGTGGTGTTTGCCTTCGGCACGTTTCCGGTCGTAGTAGGTCCGGGAGGCGGGGCAGGTCCGTAGCGAGGTGTAGGCGGACATCCAGAAGACGTTGCGTAGGACCCGGTGGTAGCGGCGCGGGCTGCGGTGGTTGCCGCAGACCGCGCCGGAGTCGCGGGTGACGGGGGCGAGGCCGGCGTGGGCGGCGAGTTGCGCCGGGCTGTCGTATTCGGTCATGCCGTTGGTGTGCACGAGCAGTTCCGCGGTGAGGACGGGTCCCATGCCGGGCAGGCTGATGATGTACGCGGTCAGCGGATGCTCGTCGATCAGCTGGCTGATCTGCGCGTCGATGTCGGCGGTGCGTTGGGCCAGGGCGAGGATGTCGGCGGTGAGGTGCCGGACGACCAGGGCGGCGGCGCGTTCGCCGGGCATCCGGACGGATTGGCGGCAGGCGGCGGTGTGCAGCGTGGCGGCGAGGGCGGCGGCGTTCGGGATGCCGGCCCGGCGCAGCAGGGCGGTGATGGTGGCGGTGCCGGCCTGCCGGATCGCGGCGGGGGTCTGCCACTGAGCGAGGGCGAGGACGGGGCCACGGCGTTTGAGATCGACGGCGTGTTGCAGGGCGGGGCTGATCGAGGTGAGGGTCTGCTGCAGGCGGCAGATCGCGGCGACCCGCTGCCCGATCAGGTCGGCCCGGTGGGCGGTGAGGACCCTGAGGTCTGCCAGGAGCCGGCCGGATGGTTCGAGCTGGGGGATGTCGGCGCGCAGCCGGACGGTCTGGGCGATGATCACGGCGTCGCGGGCGTCGCTCTTGTGTTCGCCGGCGAACGCGGCGGCCATGTGGTGGGCGACGGTGCCGGACACGTACCGGACGGTGAGGTGCCGCTGCCACAGCAGGGCGAGGAGCAGAGCGGACAGGGGTGTGGTGAGGTCCACCGCCCAGCACACGGGCCGGCCGAGTTCGGTGACGTCGGCGATGACCTCGAGCAGGGCTGATTCGGCGTTGGCGACCCGCTGGGAGTACTGACTCGGCCGGTGGTGTCGATGGCCGCGATGTGGTGATGGGTGTTGCCGATGTCCACGCCGATCCACAGTTTCGGCACCTGCCGCATCCTCTCCGTCGAGTCCGACCCCTGGGGGTGGTGGTGTCAGCGGGGGTCCGGCGGCCGGCACCTTTGGATGACGGCGATGGAGCGCGGGTTTCCCGTAGCGGTCCGCAGGACTGAGCGCTGACACACCTGGCGGGGACGGGGCGGCACCTCCCGGTGGCAGCCACAGGTTGACCATCACCACAGAGCCATGTCCGTCCACGCCCGGCCGGGGCCATGCAACGCCGACATCGACCATCGATGAACAACGCGGCACCCGGCCTACAATTAACAACGATCGATCTCGATGCCGGGTGACGACAGCCTCACACCGAAACCACCCCTCCGGGGGAAGATCGCTTGCGGGATAACGACGAGGGACCCGTCGCATTGTGCCGGTGCCGGTGCGGCACCCGCACCGCGCTGTCCGTAAGGGCTCATCCCAGATGGCTGTGTCTGGTCAGTCGGCGGTAGGCGAGCAGGAGACAGCCCAGGTCAGCGAAGGCTTGGAAGTGTTCGGCTTTGCGGTCGTAGCGGCGCACGAGGCGTCGGTTGTGTTGCAGCCAGGACAGGCACGATTCCACGATCCAGCGGTGCCGGCCCAGCCGTTGGGAGGACTCCACGCCTTTGCGGGCGATCCGTACCCCGATGCCGCGGCGGCGGACCTCAGCGCGTAGCGCCCGCACGTCATATGCTTTGTCGGCGTGCAGCTTCTCCGGAACGTGCCGGGGCCGACCCCGGTGGCCGCGGATCGGGATGATCGAGTCCAGCAACGGGAGCAGCAGTTGCGCGTCCGGCACGTTCGCGGCGGAGATCAGGACGGTCAGGGGCAGGCCGGTCCGGTCGCACAGGACGTGGATCTTCGAGCCTGGTTTGCCGCGGTCGACCGGGTTTGGGCCGGTCTCGTCGCCCCCTTTTGCGCGCGGAGGCTGATCGAGTCCACGATCGCCCGCGACCAGTCGATCTCACTGATCATCCCGAGTCGGTGCAGGAACTGCTGGTGCAGTCGTACCCATAGCCCGTCGTGGGTCCACTCGGTGAAGCGCCGGTGCACGGTGGAGCGGCTGACTCCGAACATCACCGCGGGTAGCTTGGCCCAGGAGCAGCCGGCCTGGACCAGGTACACGATCGCGGCCAGCACCGCTCGGTCATCGGCGCGTCGTTTCCCGCCGCCCTGCGGTCGCGCTGCTGGTACTGGGATCAACGGGCGTGCTGCCTGCCAGAAGTCGTCCGGCGCCCACGTGCAGACCATGTCCTCAACGACCGTCGTCACTCAATCAGCTTCGCAGCCCAGGCCAGAGCCCCGCCATCTGGGACGAGCCCTAAGGCGGGGGCGGGCCGCGTCTCCAATGACGGCCACGAGCTACGACGATCACCACACAGCGATACACCGCCCACGCTGGGCCCGGCCCGCGACATGTCACGGCTGCGGGGGCAAGACCGCCAGACCCACGTTAGTCAACGATCGTTCTCGATGAGAGTGACGGCGTCACAGGGGCCAGGAAAGGAATGCCGCGGCATAGATTCCGAGGCAGAGGAACTCGCCCCCATTTTCGGTCGGCGCTGTCCTGCGTGCTCGCCACAGCGACTGCCAACGAGTGGCTACAACGAGCAACGAGCTGCCGACACAATGACGGAGCGGGCCTGCGCTCCCTGTGACGCTCCGACGTCTTCGGCTGATCCGCTACTCGGCGGGCTTCGGGCGTCCTGGTTATTTCCGGGCAAATGGTGCTGGATGATGGGTTAGGGAAGGGTCCTGTCCCGTCGGTGGGCAGGTCGTCGGTCCAGTCCGCTTGATTAGTCGGTGGTCATCAAACAGGCAGTGGGGTACGCGTGACGGACCGCAGGGAGGCGCGCAGCGTGCCGGGCAGTCGGGTGCTGGCCGCGATATGTGCCGTGCTCTTAATGTTCGCCACGACGGGATCCTCCTGCCGCAGGTCAGAGCCTGCTGCCGAGCAGGTCCGGATCGCTGGGCTGGACGCGATTGCGCCGCCACCCGCGGGTAGTTCGTGGGCGCCGCGACCGGTGACTGCCGGTGGGCTGGTCGCGCTCGCGCAGGCCGGCGCCCGCGGGTTCGCGTTGCACACCGCGGGCGGTGATCGGGGGTTCCTGCCTGGGGTGAACCTGGGCAGCACCAACCCCGGTTTCCAGCCGGGCGAGCTGGCCATCACGGTCGCGGACTACCGGGCCTGGTTCTCGGCGATGGGGCAGCTGGGGGTGCGGGTGGTGCGTAACTACACCATCCACCCGCCCGCGTTCTACACCGAACTTGCCGCGTACAACACCGCCCACCGCGACCGGCCGCTGTATCTGATCCAGGGCGTGTACCTGCCCGACGAGTCCTACATCGAGAAGGAGAACCTGTACGACCCGGCCGTCACCCAGGCGTTCACCACCGAACTGCGCGACGCCTCGGCCGCGGTCTCCGGGAACTTCACCCGGGCGCCCACGCCCGGACACGCCAGCGGCACCTGGAACACCGACGTCAGCCGGTGGCTCGCCGGGTGGATCATCGGCGTGGAATGGGACCCCAACGCGACCTCAGCCAGCGACCGGAAGAACAGCCGCGCGCCGGCCCACCACGGCCGCTACTTCACCAACACACCGCAGGCCAGCGCGACCGAACGGTGGCTGGCGGCCCGGATGGACGAGCTGGCCACCGACGAGGCCGGCCACGGGCGTACCGAACCGATCGCGTTCGCGAACTGGCCCACCGCGGACCCGCTGCATCACCCGGCGGAACCGCTGGAACAGGAAGACCTGGTCGGGGTGGACGCCAACCATGTCCAGCCGACCGCCGCGTGGCCCGGTGGCACGTTCGCCAGCTACCACGCGTACCCGTACTACCCGGACTTTCAGCGCTACGAGTTCCCGGGGCGGCCGGACCCGTACGCGGCGTACCTGGCCGCCTTGCGCAAGCATCATGCCGGGATGCCGGTGGTGATCAGCGAGTTCGGGGTGCCGTCCTCCATCGGTACCGCGCACGCGGGCCCGCTCGGCCGGGGGCAGGGCGATCACAGCGAGCAGGAGGCGATGCGGATCGACGCGGACGTGCTGCGCGTGATCCGGAAACAGGGTATGGCCGGCGGGTTCGTGTTCGCCTGGGCGGACGAATGGTTCAAGAAGACCTGGAACACGGTCAACCATCAACTGCCCGCGGACCGCCGCCAGCTCTGGCACGACCCGATGACCAACGAGCAGTACTTCGGGATCCTGGCCACCGACCCGACCGGCCCGCCGGAGCAGCCGGAGCAGACCCTGCTGGACAGCCCGACCGGCGTGCCGGCCCGCAAGGTCACCGCACGCCGGGACGAGAGCTTCCTGTGGCTGCGGATCACCCTCGCCGACCTAGCCCCGACCCGGCTCACCATCGGTCTGGACGTCCTGCCTCAGCTCACGGGTGACCCGCCGCCCGGCGGCCTGGACCGGCGCCCGGACACCGCGCTGACACTCGACCTGAGCGCCCGCACCGGGCAGGCGTGGATCCGCTCGCAACTCGACCCGCTGCAGACGGACTGGCCGGTGCCGGACAACGAACGCCCGGAGGCCCCGCCAGGCTGGCACGCCTACCAGCTCATCACCAACCGGCCGCTGTACGTCCCCACCCTGGACCGCGTCCTGCCGGCCGAGTTGTTCGACGCCGGCCGGCTGCGCTACGGCGGCCTGAACCCTGCCGAGCCCGGCGCGGACAGCCGCGCCCTGTGGGTCCGCGACGGCGCCGACCTGACTGTCCGGGTGCCGTGGGCCCTGGCCGGGTTTTCCGACCCGTCGTCGCTGCAGGTCCTGACCCCTCACGGACGGGACCCGGTGAGCACCACCAGCCCCGGCGTTACGCCCATCCTGTCGGTCGACCACATCGACCAGACCGCCGGATGGTTCCGGTGGCAGCAGTGGCAGCGGGTGTACCACACCGAACGCCTCAAGCCCGGCGCCGATCAGCTCCAACGCGCCTTCATCGCCACCGGCGGATAGCGCAGAAGCCCGGCCGAGATCGTCGACGCGCCGAGAGCTTTCGGGGTCCGGGATGCCGTACCCCCTGGTTACGGTGACCACCCTGCGGGCGACACGAACTCCTGGTCGAGGCGTTGTGGGCGCGGGGAGTTACGTCCGTGCGCCTCCTCGAGCCTGCGGGCTGACGACTAGGCTGCGGCCATGGCGGAGATCAAGTCCCCGACACCCCCGGAAGCCTTCGAGCTGCTGCTCGCCGGCAACCAGCGCTTCGTCGCGGGCACCCCAGGGCACCCGAACCAGGACGCGGCACGCCGCGCCGAGATCGCACCGGGGCAGCGGCCGTTCGCCGTCCTGTTCGGGTGCTCCGACTCCCGGCTGGCAGCGGAGATCATCTTCGATCGTGGCCTGGGTGACCTGTTCGTGGTGCGCACCGCGGGCCACGTGATGGGCGCCGAGGTGATCGGCAGCATCGAGTACGGGGTGGCCGTGCTGGACTGCCCGCTGGTGGTGGTCCTCGGTCACGACTCGTGCGGCGCGGTGGGCGCCGCGTGCGCCGCACTGGAGGACGGGATGGCGCCGGCCGGGTACGTGCGGGACGTCATCGAGCGGGTGACGCCCAGCGTCCTCGCGGCGCGGGCCGCCGGCCGCGTGACAGCGGAGGAGATCCTGGCTGAACACATCAGGCACACGGTCGAGCTGCTGTTGGACCGCTCCCGGGTGCTTGCCGAGCGGGTCGCCGCCGGCCGGGCCGCCGTCGTGGGTCTGTGCTACCGCCTGGCTGACGGGAGTGCCGAGATGGTCGCCGCCCATGGCCTCGATGTCCCCGCAGACTCCGCTTTGTGACCGAAGTACTGAGATCGTTGCCGCTCATCCCGCCGTTGCCTCCGCGCCTGCGGACCCTCGTCCCGCGACAGCCTCGAGGCCGGCAGTTGGAGTACGTGCGTCCACCGCGCGGCGGGCACGTGTCTGCCTCGTCTTGGTGTACGGCGCCGAGCCGAGGCGTGTCAGGTGCGGAACTGGGTGACCTCGCCGCGTAGCCGGCCTGCCACCTGGGTGAGTTCTTCGGCGGTCTGCTGCGCCTGCTGGGAACCGGCCGAGGTGGTTTGGGCGGTGCTGGCCACCCCGACGATGTTCTCGGTGATCTGCGCCGATCCGTACGCGGCTTCGCCGATCCCGCGGCTCATCTCCTGGGTGGTGGCGGTCTGTTCTTCCACCGCCCCGGCGATGGTGATCGAGTATTCGTTGATCTTGTTGATGATGTCGTCCACCCGGGTGATCGCCGCGTCCGCGGCGGAGGTGTCCTGTTGGATGGTGTCCACCAGGCGGGCGATGTCGTCGGTGGCCCTGGCGGTTGCCTGGGCGAGGTCCTTGACCTCGCCGGCCACCACCGCGAAGCCCTTGCCGGACTCGCCGGCGCGGGCGGCTTCGATGGTGGCGTTGAGCGCCAGCAGGTTGGTCTGTTCCGCGATCTCGGTGATGAGTTTGACGACGGTGCCGATCTCGGCGCTGCTCGTGCTCAGCTGAGAGATCGCCTGGGACGCCTCGCGGGCGCCGTCGACTCCCGCGGTGGCGACGCGGGCCGCTTCCGCGGCGCTGCCGGAGATCTCCGCGATCGCGGCGGTCATCTCCTCGGTGCCCGCGGCGACCGTCTGCACGTTGCGGGACACCTCCTCGGAGGCGGAGGCGACCTGATCGGACTGTGTGGAGGTTGCGGTGGCCGCCCCGCCCAGATGATTGGACACCTGGGCGAGCTGTTCGGCGGCGTTGGCCACGGTAGCGCTATCGGTGTTGATCACCGCGAACGAGGTCCGCAGCCGGTCCAGGGTGGTGTCGACCGCATGGCCCAGCGCGGCCAGTTCATCGCGGCCGGTCAGCCTGACCCGGACGGTGAGGTCCTTGTCCGCGACCTGTCGCATCGCGGCGACCATGCGGCCCAGCGGCCGAACGATGGTGCGTGTGACGAGGAACGCCAGGGTACCGGCCAGCAGCAGGCAGACCACGCCCGTGCCGGCCATCAGGATGCGAGTGTCGTCGCTGGTCGTGTCGAAGTCCGCGCGGGCCTGATCGGACCGCTTGGTGGTCTGGTCCACCAGAGCGTCGGCTCCTTGCACGATTTTGCCCATCCATTCCAGTGACTCGCCCGAGGCGAGACTGTTGGAGGCGGCGATCGACGTGGCCGTTCCGGCCCGGTACCCGGCGATGATCTTCTGGTCGGTCTGCAGGAACGCGTCGAACGACTTCTGCAGGTCTGCGACCGTCGCGCGTTCCTGCGCGGTGAGCGGATCGGCGCCCAGCGCGGACAGGTCGGTGCGGAATGCCGCGGTGGAGGCCAGGAACTCCTTGCGCTGCCCCGTGGTGTCGTCGGCCGCGTGCGGTACCCCGCGCACGAAGTCGAACGCGTACCCGGTCTGCCAGCCGGCGAAGTCTGCGGTGCGGAACTTCGCGGTCTGGGCGTGCGAGCGGACGCCGGCGGCCTCGGTCACGCTGGTGGTGGCCGCGTCCATCCGCGCCTGACCCCGCAGCCCGATCCCGATACTGACCGCCAGCAGCAGCCCCACCAGCCCGAAGGCCGCTCCCAGCCGGGCACCCACCCGCAGGTTTCTGATCATGTTCACAGCAATCCCCCGATGCCCGGCCTCGTCTTGCTGTGAATCGGCTGCCGCCGCCTGGCCCTGAACCGAGACCCTCACGACGTACGGCAGATCACGACCCGGGCAGGCCAGCGCGCGTAGCCGGCTGTTCTACGACGGCACGGTTTTCGTACCTCTCGGCATGCACCCTGGGCAGGTCCCCCACGGGGCAGATGTGACCGACGTTGCGGTCGGTTACGTCGTGGAGATCAGGTGACGGTGCTGCGGGGGTAGGGCCGCGCGACGGTGGGCGATGACGCCTACGGGGCAGCCCGCCAAGGGATGATTTCATGCGCGTACACGTGTTAGCGGCATCTGTTCTGGTCACGGCTTGTGGGGCGACGTTCGGTCTGGCCGGGCCGGCCGTCGCGGGCAGTAAGGACGACGGTCTGACGCTGCTGGTTCCCAGCCTCGCGTCGATGCTGCCCGTCCAGCAGGGCTGGATCAGCACGATCTGGCAGGCCGACCAGGATGTCTGCGACATGCGGGCGACCCTGACCGGGTCCGGCGCGAAGGTCACCTACCCGGAGAGCACGGCCGCCTTCTCGTCGTTCTCCACTGCTTCCGCGTTGGCGGCCGGGAAACATCGACTACACGGCGTTCCGCGTCACGGCTCCGAGCACGGCGACCGTGCCGGTCACGATGACCCTGAACGTGGATTACCGGCTGCTGCCCCCGGGCAGATCAAGAAGGACGACGACCTGAAGACCAAGAAGGTCAACTGTTCGGGGCCCAAGGGCAGCCAGACGCTGAACGCGACCCTGCCGGTGACATCGCGCACCGCAGCCGCGATCACGGTGAAACCCCACCGGTGCTGGTGAAGAAGGACACCCCGACCTGGACGAAGATCGTGCTGCGGGGCAACAAGCCCGGCCTGGACAACGTCAAGGTCACCCTCACCCCGCCACCCGGACTCGACGTCGTCTACCCCGGTGACGCCTCCGCTGCGGGCCTCAACAACGGCCCGACCCTGGCGGTCGCCGAGGACGACTTCATCTCGGTCCGCCTGACCGCGACCGGCCTCGACCCCGAGCAAGACCTACCGGGTTCCGCTGACCGCGACCTACACCGGGGGCGGCTTCACCGGCTCGGTCCTCATCGGCGCTGCCTGAAACCGCCCCACGACCTGCGACCTGAAGGAGACCTTCATGCGAGCCCGCACCACCCGCGTCCTGTCTCTCGCCGCGGCCGGCGCCGCTGCGGCAATCGCCCTCTGCTCGGGCTGTCCGGGTGCGGCGCCGAACATGAGGCGACCGCGGAGGCGCAGCAGACCGTAGGCGCTGCCCAGGCCGCCCCGGCCGGTGCTGCGCGGACGCCGCAGGGCACGTTGTCACGGCGACTGCGGCGCACCTGTGCAAGGTGCAGTCGACCGTGTACGACAACCCGAAGGCGATGGCGGAGGCCTACCAGGCCACTCCCGCCTACCCCGGGTTGACCAAGGCCCAGGTTGCCGCGTTCCAGCAGAAGCTGACCAGTGACACCGCGTTCGCGAAGCAGCTGAGCGCCAACCTGGCGCAGACCTGCAAGCCGGGCAGCAGACCCGGCCGGTTCCATTCCCCACCCGGTCGGTCGGCCGGGCGGCATCCCTCGCCGCCCGGCCGATCACTCTTTCGTCAGCCGGCTGCTGCCCTCCGGTGACGTCGCCCGGCTGAAGGTATGAGCTACACCCGGCCGGCAACCGTGCCGTACCGGGATCCGCGCTCCTGCTCTCCGAACGTGTGGATGTCGGGCCCGCCTGTGGCCTGGCGAAACGGGGGGTCACGTGGAGCGCACCGGCGCACGCGGCACGGGCACCACAGCAGCACCGGCGGACACCGCGGACACGGCGTCGAGCCGTCCCGAGGGCGGCCTACCACCCATGCGGGTGGCGCTGGCGCGTACCGCGGGGTTTGCGCTCGTGTACGCGGTGGCGCTGCTGGCCGGGCGGATGACGGTGATCGACGGCAGCAGCCTGGCGATGTTGTGGCCCGCCGCGGGGTTCGCCGTGGTGTGGTTCTGCGTCCAGCGCCACGCCCGTACCCGGTGGGTGGACGGGTGCGCCCTGACCTTGATCGCGCTGGCGGGCAACGCGGCCACCGGTGTCGCACTTCCCGCCAGTGCGGTGCTGGCGGTGGCCAACCTGGTGCAGGCCGTGGTGTTCGTGTGGCTGCTGGGACGCTGGCGGCCCACCCTGTGGGGCGCCGACGGCGGCGCCCGGCTGTCCGCGCCGCGGGACCTGGCCTACCTGCTCGCTGTCACGGCCGTCGCCGCGACCGTGAGCGCGGTGTTCGGCCTGACCGGTCTGTGGCTGGCCGGCGCGCCGATGTCGTGGCTGGTGGTGGCGGAGTGGATGGCCCGGCAGGTCGCCAGCGTGTTCGTGCTGGGCACCACCGGGCTGTGGTTCGGGCCCGCCGTCAGCGGATTCCGGGCCCGATACCGGTCGCTGGCCGGCTGGTGGCAGGCCGCGGACAAGGCGTTGCGGGCGATGCCGGCGTGGCGGGTCACCGAGTACCTGGCCGTGGCGCTGTGCTCCACCGTCGCGTATCTGTTCGGGTTCGTCTTCGACCACGGTCTGCCGCTGGCGTTCCCGCTGATCGCGCTGACCGTGTGGGCCGCCGTCCGACTGCGCACCAGCTTCCTGGTCCTGCACCACCTGATCTTCGGCGCGGCGGCGATGCTGTTCACCCTGTACGGCCAGGGACCGATGGCGGCCCTCGCGGACCCGCACGCCCGGGCCATGACCGCGCAGGTGTACGTGGTGCTGATCGCCGCCATCGGGCTGGCCCTCGCACTGGGCCGCGACGAACGCACCGCCCTGGTGGCCGAACTGACCCGGCACGACGCGCTGATGAGCGCAGTGATCGACACGATGGCCGACGGCCTGTCCCTGGTCGACGCCGACGGCCAGGTCGTGCTGCGCAATCCCGCCGGGGTGCGGCTGCTCGGGCAGGCCGGGGCCATGCGCGACGTGCAGAGCTGGACACATCACCTCGACGGCAGCCCAATCACCGCGCAGGAGTTGCCGCCGGCGCGGGCTCTGGCAGGAGAGCAGGTCGAACCGGTCGACCTGCTGTTCACCGACCCGGACGGCCGTGACGGGCGGATCGTGCAGGTCTCCGCGACCCCGCTGCTCGGCTGCGACGGCACCCGCAACGCGGTCGTGCTCTACCACGACGTCACCGCCGAACGCCGCCACCGCGACCAGCTCGCCACCTTCGCCGGGGTGGTCGCGCACGACCTGCAGAGCCCGTTGACCACCGTGGAGGGCTGGTCCGAGGCGGCCCATGACGCCCTGGACGCCGAGCAACCCGCGATCGACCTTGCCCGCGACGGCATGGCCCGGGTCACCCGTGCGGCCGTACGCATGCGCGGACTGATCAACGATCTGCTGGCCTACACGGCCGCCCGTGACGCCGACCTCACCCTCACCCAGGTCGACCTGACCGGCATGGTCGGCGACATCGCCGCCGGACGCGCCGACACCGCGGCCGCCGCCGGCCTCCCGGTGCCGCAGGTCGCCCTCGGCCGGCTGCACCCCGTGCACGCCGACGCGGGCGCGGTCCGGCAACTGCTGGAGAACCTGATCGGCAACGCCATCAAATACACGTCGCCCGGGGTCACCCCGCACGTCCGGATCACCAGCTCCCAGTCGGGCGGCTTCGTGCAGGTCACCGTCGCGGACAACGGCATCGGCATCCCCGCCGGGCAGCACGAGGCCATCTTCGGCAACTTCCACCGCGCCCACCCCGGCGCCGGCTACGCGGGAACCGGGCTCGGCCTGGCCATCTGCCAGGGCATCGTGATCCGCCACGGCGGCACCATCCACGCCGACGACAACCCCGGCGGCGGTTCCCGCTTCACCTTCACCCTGCCCACTGCCGACCCGCTCGCCGCCCCCGCCGGTACGGGTGCCCGGCCGCTCACCCCGCCCGCCCCGGCCGGCGCCGTCCGCCGCCTCACCGACCCGGCCCCAGGCCGGGAGACGCCCGTCCCCACCATGGCCTGACCACCGCCGACCGCCGCGAAATCCGAGGAATCGGGCTGGGGCTGCGGCGCAGGTGGTCCTCCGGCCGCCGCGTCCAGCCACCGTACGTCTGCACCCCCAGCGCGAGACGCCCCACAGTGCCCCCGGCCAGCACGCTGGTTTCAGGCGTTCGGGGTTGACACTGGATCTAACGGCACCTCTCTTTGTCAAGGCGTCGGGGCCAGAGAGGTCTCCGTGTCGTGGACCATGAGCTTCCCCCCGGGGTGTGGACACCGGGTTATGCCGCGACTTGGAGCAGCGTAGCCGGGTCGGGGGTTTGTTCGTAGTCGGCGGGGCTGCGGTAACCGAGGGCGGAGTGCCGGCGGCGATGGTTGTAGAACGCGATCCAGCGGAACACGTCGCGGCGGGCATCGGCCTCGCAGGCCCAGCGGCGCCTGTCGACGTCGAGTTCGCGTTTGAGCGACGCGAAGAACGCCTCGGCCAGGGCGTTGTCGAACGACGACCCGATCCGGCCCCTCGACCGGCGTACCCCGTAGCGGCGGCAGGCGTCCGCGAAGGCGGTGCTGCCGTATTGGCTGCCGCGGTCGGAGTGGAACACCACGCCGTGGACCCGGTGCCCGCGAGCCGCGACCGCCGCGTGCACAGCGTCGATGACCAGCTCGGCGCGCATGTGAGAGTTGATGGACCAGCCGAGCAGCCGCCGGGAGTAGATGTCGATGACGGTGGCCAGGTAGATGAATCGATCCCCGACCCGCAGATAGGTAATGTCGCCGCACCACCGCTGATCCGGTGCAGGGGCGGTGAAGTCGCGACCGAGCAGGTCTGGCACCGGCGCCGCGGCCAGGTCCGGGATCGTGGTCCGTTTACGCCGGCGCAGGTGCCGGCCGACCACCGCACGCTGACGCATGATGCGCTCGACCCGTTTGCGGTTGACCCGCAGACCTTGCTCGCGCAGTTCGACAGTGACCCTCGGTGAGCCGTAGGCGCCGCCCGAGGCGGTGTGCACCGTGGTGATCGCGGCGGCCAGCGCGTCTTCGGCGGCGGTCCGCGCGGCCCGGCCGGGTGCGGCGGCGGCCCACCGGTAGAACCCGGAGCGCGACACCGCCAGGACCCGGCACAACCGCTTCACGCCGTGCTCCCCACGGTGGGTGGAGATGAACCGGAAGCGGCTGGTCACCGATCCATCTCCTTCGCGAAAAACGCGGCGGCCTTGCGCAGGATCTCCTTCTCCTGCCGCAACTCGGCCACCTCACGGCGCAGCCGGGCGATCTCAGCGTCCTTGTCCGCCACCGACAACCTGGCACCCGCCGAACCCTGCGAGATCAGCGCCCATTTCGCCGAGATCTACGGCGCGTCGGTGAGCCGGGAGACGGTCTTCCCGGATCACCGACCGGGTGATCGAGGAGATCTGTAGCCCAGACCAGAGTCACCGCCGCAACCGACGCACCCTCCCGCGGTTTGCCCCGGTCTCCGGCTCCGTGCTGCGCGAACTGCTCATCCGGGCCACGGCCCCGCCGGCCCCGGCGCGGCGGTGGACGCTGCACCACCGCCAGGTCGCCGCGCGCACCGCCAGCGCCGCGGCGATCCGGCACGAGCGGCTGCACGCCGAGTACGACTCCCGCGACGCCGCAGCCGCCACTGGTGAGGGCTGGGCGGCCGGCGCAGCCGCAGCCCGCGCCGCCGTGCGCCGCGGCGGCCTGGGCGCCGCGGCGCACGGCGGCGCGGGCTGGCCCGAGGTCGCCCAGCCCGGCGCAGGCCTGCCCGCGCGCTACTAGGCGGCCTGGTCAACGGACCTGTGGGTTGGTTGAGCACCTTGGACGTTGCTGAATAACGACTGGTAGCTGGCTAAGGGAGGGACCTCGGGGGCTTGACGTGCCCCCGACCCGCTCTTGACTGGGGCTTCGTTCGGCCAGAGGGCCGCTGTCCGTAAGGCTCGACCTGAGGCAGTGAAACAGGAAGTATGTCAGCTTTCGTGCTATTCAGTATGTTTTTAGGAATTTATGGCTGATTTGTAGGGATGACTATCGGGCCATAGGTTTCATTTCCGCAGGAACTTGGTTGCGGATTGGTTGCCAGGACCCCCCCTCCGTGGTCACCCGTCCCCGTTCTCGAATGTCTCGAATTTGGCGGCATCGAAGCACGCAGCCCCTGCATGACAGTCGCAATGGAGGTTGAGGATGTCATCGTGGTGGAAATCCATCACACGCCGTTCTTCGGTAATGCTGCTCAGCGGTGCGGTTATCGCTTCGGCTAGCGCCGGGCTAGTTGCCACGTCTGAGGCGCCGGCGCTGGCGTATACCAGGATCGGCTGTAAGTTCCAGGGCACTAATCCCGCGCTGCACTACAAGAAGAACGCCGCGACCGCCTCGCACTGGACCGCCACGGTCGAGGGAGCGAAGCGCTGGAATGCCGTGAATGCTCCCGGTAGCTTTGCCTCGACGACTGGCAGCACTTACAACATCTTCGTCACCGAGCAGAGTTTCCTGGACCACAGCATCTTCGCTCAGACGACGGGAACCTGCACCAGCGGCGGAACCTGGCAGAACAACAGCACACGGTTCACCTGGAACACCGAGGGCACGGTGGGGCTGAACGCCACCCAGCAGCGCATGATCGCTACCCACGAACTGGGTCATTCACTGGGCCTGAACCACATGAACACCAGTTCCTGCTCGGGCACCAAGTCAGTCATGGCGCAGGGCTCCATCAAATGGTCGTGTGGTTGGGGAACCGAACCCTGGCCGGACGACATCAACGGCGTCAACGCCATCTACTGACAAGGGATTAGTGAGACATGCGTAGCCGTATCGTGGCGCTCGCCGTAGCCGGTCTCGCGACCGCCGCAACCGCCGGAGCTGTTTACAGCACTGCCACCCACGCCGACACACACACGAATGCTTCAGTTGCTCAGGTCGCGCAAGCGCCGAAAAACGCGACTCAGTCGAAGATCGTGATCCACACCGACCACGCCGAAATGGACTCCGCGGCCGACCTCTCGGATTACTCCGACTACGTGGTCAGTGGATCTTTCGCCGGCATTGCCAAGAAGGGCCTCGCCAGCGACTACGGCTTGGTCGGCAAGGGTGACCCGAACGACCCGACCGTCAACCTGTGGAACTTCCACGTTGACCGGGTCATCAAGGGCAGCGGCCCCTCCGACGTCCTGGTTCTGCGCTACGACGACGAGCAGGTCGAGTCCGATGAAGCCCCGGTGTCGAAGGGCATGGACACCGTCTTGTTCCTCACCGACGAACGCAACGGTGCCCGCGCCGTCGTCGGTGGTGACCAAGGCATGCTCCTGCGCGAGGACAACGGTGACCTGACCCGCGTCGACCCGGGGCAGGGCGAGCTCACCGACGCCTCATCGGTAGCGGAGCTGACCGAAACCGTCGAATAGTCGGCAGACCTGCGGCGTCCGGCCTTCCCGCGTGCTCAACACGCGTTGGAAGGCCGGACGCCGCAGCCTTTGCCCCCAAAGGTGGGGGTGTCGGCGGTCAGCCGCCGTTGCTGGCGGCGCGCCAGGCGTCGCCGGTCGCCTGGTCGTAGTAGCGGGTGTAACCACATGTGCGCGCCACCAGCCCCGGGCTCGTGTCGCCGCTGACCAGCAGCCTGGACCCGGTCCCGTACGACGGTCCAGCCTCCGACGCGTGCTGACCCGGGCGCAGCGGCGCCATCATCGTCACCGTCACCCGGTCGCCGCTTCCGCCGTGAAACCACTCGTGTACCGCGAAGGTGACCGCGGTGTACCCGCCCGGCGCTACCGTCGCCGGACTGGCGATGGAGCTGACCGTGCCGTCGAACGCGAAACCGCGGGCGGTGATGTCCCGCGCCGAGCCGTAGGCGGCACAGTCCGCCGCCCCGGTGTCCGCCAACGCGCCGTGGCGTGCGGCGACGGGGCCTGACCGTGGCGCGTCCGGGCCCGCCGACATCGAGGCGAGCGCCAGACTCACGCCCGAACCCAGCACCACCGCCGCCGCGGCGGTCAGGATCCCGAGGCGGCGTCGGCGCTGTACCCGCCGCGCCACCTCCCCAGCCGTCGCCGGGCTCAGCGTGGGAGCGTCTGCCGCATCCTGGCCGAAGACAGTGCGGAGCTGCTGTTCGAGGTGCTCGCTCATCGGATCTCTCCTGCTGTGTGGGTCTGCTCGTCGGTACGCAGGGCCGCCAGAGCCCGCGCGGCGGTAGATCGGACCGTGCTTGCGCTGATGCCCATCGCCTCGGCGATTCCCGCGTCGTCCAGATCGAGGTAGTAACGCAGCACCAGTACGGTGCGCGCCCGAGGTGGCAGGCCTGCGAGCAGGCGGTGCATCCGGTCGCGGGCCGCCACGTCATCGGCGGGGTCCGCCACGACCGGCCCGCCAGTGATCTGCGCGACCGGACGCTCGGTTGCGGAGCGCCGCCGGTGCCACCCCAGGTGGGCATTGACCAGGACCCGGCGTACGTATGCATCCGGATCCCGGGCCGCCTGCACCCGCGCCCAATGCCGGTAGACGTTCGCCAACGCCATCTGCGTCACATCCTCGGCCAGGTGCGTATCCGAGGTCAGCACGTACGCCAACCGCAGCAGCGACTGGCCACGCTGCGCCACGTAATCCTCGAATGTCACGGCACCCCCGAGATCGGTTCCACCAGGAAAGATGCACCCAGCCCGCCGATCCGCTGCAACGCCCTACGCAAGGCTGACTGCTCGCAGGTAACCGACCGGCGCCGCCGACCAGACGTTCCGCGCCCGCCTAGTGCTGCAGCTCCGCATACCCCTTATATCGGATTTTCCAGGTCGCCCTTCAGGGGTCGTTGGCACGACCTCCGTGATGACCGAGCTGGGGTGCCGGTAGCTTCCAGCGAAAAACAACGCTAAGCGGTTGATCTAGGAGTGAGGCGGCGGCCCGTCGAGCACGTCGAGCAGTCCGGTGACGTCCAGGACGCGCTCCACGATGCCGTGGACGCCGGTGACGCGTAGCGCGCAGTCCTGTTCCGTGGTGGTGTGCTTCGCGGCGATGAGGGCGGCTATGCCGGTCGAGTCGAGGAACGTCACTGCGGTCAGGTCGATGATCAGGTGGGCGGGGGCGTGGGTGGTCAGGGCTTTGTCCACGGCGTCGGTGACCTGTTCGGCGCTGGCCATGTCAATCTCACCGGTGGCGATCAGGCGTACGGTGCGGTCGCTGTCGGGTTGGGTGCTGATGGCGAGGTCGGTCATGTCACGCCGCCGTGGTGGCTTGGGCGCGTTCGAGGACGCGGTACACCGTCTGCCGGGACACCTCGAACAGCTCCGCCAGCTCGACGATGGTGTGCTCGCCGGCGGCATGCAGTTTGAGCAGGTGGGTCTGCCGGGCGGTGGACAGTTTCGGCTGCCGGCCCTTGAGTTTGCCCTTGGCCCGGGCGATGGCCATGCCCTCGCGGGTGCGCATCCGCAGCAGGTCGACCTCGAACTCGGCGAACGTGGCCAGGATGTTGAAGAACATCTTGCCCATGGGGTCGGTCGGGTCGTAGATCATCGTGCCGAGCTGGAGCCGGATGTCGCGGCCGACGAGGGTGTCGCCGATCTGCCGCGCGTCGGGCACGGACCGGGCGAGCCGGTCGAGTTTCGGCACGACGAGGGTGTCGCCAGGGCGCACGGCGGCGAGGGCCTGGTCGAGGCCGGGCCGGGCCCGGGTGGTGCCGGAGTAGGCCCGGTCGAGGTAGATCCGGTCGGCCGGCACGCCGAGGTCGAGCAGGATGCGCCGGTTGGCTTCCAGGTCCTGTTTGTCGGTGGAGCACCGGGCGTACCCGATCCGGACGGCGGTCACGGTTGGTGAGCGTACCGGATAGCCCCCGCTCATCGGACAAATCTCCGGACACCCTATGTGGGACAGGTTGGGGCGCTGGTCGCCGGCGTGCGGCGGCGCCGGCCGCGGGCGTCCGTTGAGGGATCGTCTAACGGACAAGATCATCGCTACCGCTAACGCTGCGCCGGTCTCGCTCTCCCCCGAGCTCGGCTCAACTGTGAGGTGGAGCGTTCCATCGGGCGAGCTCGTCATCGACGTGCCGCTGATCCATGCGGGGCCCTGCGCCTGTCAGCGGCTCGGTCGCGTTTGTCGGCGGGCATTCCACGGCGTCGGCCCAGCGGAATCGTGCCCGCTCATCCGGGGGCTCGGCTTCCTCACCCGCCTCGGCGTGTCCGCAATAGCGCGTGCAGGATGACGCGCAGGGGCTTTCGCCGCGGGAAGGTTCCCCGGGCAGCGATGGACGCGTTCTGCGCGGCGAGCGCCTCGGTGTGCTCGCCGCGGGCGGCGTGCAGCTCGGCTTTCTCGTGATACACCTGGGCCAGAAGTTCGTGCAGGCCACGCTCGGTGCACAGCGTGTGGGCGGCGTCCAGGCTTGCCAGGGCCCGGCCGGTCGCGCCGAGAAGACGCTGGGCCCTGGCCAGGGTCAGCAGGTACTCGGCCAGCTCGTCGGCGTCATTCGGCCCCGCGCCCTTGTAACGGGCGATGCAGACCAGCATGGTCTGCTCCGCCTCGGCGTAGTCGCCGTGGGCGATCTGGATCGCCGCGATCGTGTCCAGCGCGTCCGGGTCAAGGTGGTAGGCGCGGGCGACGGCGTGGTCCTGCATCCGCCCGGCGACCTCCCTGGCCCGCGGGAGGTCACCGGCCCGGTACTCGGAGTAGGCCCAGTTGTTCAGCGTCACGGTGAGCTGTTCCCACTGGTGAAGCTCGCGGGCCAGGTCCTCGGCCTGGCGATACCGCGGCCGCGCCGCGTCCATACCGCGGTACTCGGCCAGCGCATCGGCGAGCTTGAGACGGTGCCAGACCTGCATGTGCGCGGTGGCCGTCTCATCGAGCAACTCGACCGCGTCCAGCGCGTGCCTCAGTGACTTGGCCCCGTGGCCGCACAGCCGCTCGATACTGGCCTGCACCAGGTGGGTACGGGCCCGCATCCGGCGGTCGCCGGACCTGCGAGCCCATGCCTGGACGCCCTTGACGTGCCGGGCGGCTTCCCGGAAATCGCCGGTGCGCCGGAGCATGTCGATCCAGCACAGCCGGGCCCGCATCAGCAGGGCCTGGTCGCCCAGAGCCTCCGCCCGTCGTTCGAGGTCCACCGCGGCCGCGTAGCCCGCGGCGGCGTCCACGGCGACCCGGTCCTCCAGCCTCAGCAGGGCAGCCGACAGCTCCTCGGCGCCTACCGCGCTGCCGTCCGCCCCCTGTATCCGAAGCCGGTTCACCCCAATCTCATCGGCCGTACGCCCGTGATCATTGCCGCCTGGTGACGCACCCCACGGGGGGCACGGCATCCGGCTGGGCCAGAACGACAAGGACGGCACCGGGGCAATCGGCTGAACACGCTCCCTACAGCTCGGGAGCCCCAACGTTCCAGGCGTTACACCGCAGACCGCGCAAATCGACGCGGTGATCCATGCAGCCTGCTAGCGCACATCTGGTCCGTGACGAGGACTCACGGACCGGTCATCCTGGTGGTGCTCTGTGACAGCGGGGTGATCACTCAGGCGCGGCGCGCACCATCTTCGACAGGCCCAGGTGGGCGCCGCTCCACCGCCCTGGGTGCCGTCCGGGGTGGCGGTCCCGACCACCCTGAGCGGCGGGCCCGGGCTCTGACGGTTGTCAGGACCGGGTCCGCCGCCGATCACAGACACATCCCAACTAGCCAAGCCGGAGAACCAGCGAAAGCTCAACCGTCTGCTCGGCAAGCTGCAGGCCCGCCGCTGGCCGAACTGACCGGCCATCGTGCCCGTCCATTAGGCGGCCCTCAAAGGAACACCCTCACGATGGTCTCCGGGGAACGGTGATCTACACGGACGCCGGGGGCGAGAGGTGGAACAGGTCGGCCAGGCTGCAGAGGGTCAGGACCCGGCGGGCCATGTCGCCGGCTGGGCCGATCTCCAGGCGGGTGCCGAGTTGTTCGGCGGTGTGGTGGCAGGCGAGCAGGGCGCGGATGCCGGCGGCGTCGAGGAAGGTCACGCCGGCCATGTCGAGCACGAGGTGGTGGCACGGATGGTGGTGCAGCAGGTCGGTCACGGCTTGTTGCAGCTGGGCGTGGGTCGCGAGGTCGATCTCACCGGTGATGGTCACGATGGTGGGGTCGTTACCGGCCGGCATCTGCACGAGTAGTTGCGGGCCGCTGCCGGAGGTGTTGAGGCTGGACACGTCGCGCCTTCTTCCGGACGGTTGATCATGGCGGTGGTCGTGGACCGTCGCAGGCCGTGACTCGCGCCGGTTCTAGTCTTCGGGATCGGTCGGGGCGGGGTGCGGGGTTCGGCGGCGCCGTTCCCGGAGCCGTTGGGTGACATCGCGGACCTGGTCGGTGTTGTCGGCGACGGTGGTGATCCGGGCGGCCAGGGTGGCGTGCTGTGGCTGCAGGTATGGGTGGGTGTCGGCGAGCAGCGGGAGCAGGGCGGCAGGGTCGGCGCTGCCGAGAGCGTGGTGCAGCCGGTCGAGGCTGTCCTGGGCGCGCGGGCCGAGGTCGGTCAGGGCGGTGATCTGGCCGGCGAGTTGCCGCAGCTCAGCGCTGTTGGTGCGGGCCCAGTCGATGACCGCGCGGGTACCCGCGCGGCGGTCGCGTTCGGCGGTCACGCGCTGGTCGCCGGTGGCGCCTGCGTCGTCGTGGTCGCTGCGGCGGATCCGCAGGTAGCGGCGTTCTGCGGCCTGCCGGCTGGCCACGCCCATCGCGGGCGCCAGGTCAGCCCAGCTAGCCCCGGCGGCGCGGGCGGATCACCGGCACCGAACACCAGACGCAGACCTGAGATCCCTGCAGCAAGATCGCCCTAATGGCCTTCTGGGAACTGTACGGCCCTGCGCAAGGCCCGCGGAGAGTCGTTCCCACGCCTCGGCCGGAGCCTGTCCGGAGAGGGAGTCGACCCGTGCGGCACCGACGCCGAGGCCGACTTGTTGGCTGCAGGGAACCGCCACCACGTAGCCGATCCAGCTGGTCGCAGAAGGCCCGGAATATCGAGTCCTGGCCGTAGGCTTCGTCCGCAGTGATCCACCCGGAACGCTCGCGTACCTTCTAAGCCCCTGATCGGGTGAAGTCGGCAGTCCTAAAAGCAGCGTATGAGTGATTTCGTCGCAGTTACTGCGTAAACGGAGTCGTCATCGCTATGCGGGTGGATCTATCGTCACTCGTCGTGGGTTACTCCCGATGGGTGCTGGCAGATCTTCAGGTCCACACGCCGGCCGACTTCCACCAGAAGTACGGCGACGTCGGTGGCCCGTCGCCAAACGCAGCCTTCGCGGAGACGTTGATCAAGACGCACGCCGACGCGGGGGTATCGGTCATCGTGGTCACCGACCACAACACCCTGGCCTGGTATCCCGAGCTGGCCGCGGCCGGCCGCCGGCATGGCGTGGTGGTGTTTCCCGGGATCGAGTTCAACGCCAACAAGTGCCACCTGATGGCGATCTGGGACTGCACCGATGACGGGTATCGGCGGGGCCAGCAGTTCCTCTCCCACTTGTTCCCGCCCAACAGCCCGCCAGCCCTGACCGAGCGGCGCGAGCCGAACCCGACCACGGTCGGCTCTCCCCTGGATCTCGTCAAGATCGCCGCGCAAACTTACGGGGCGCTGGTGCTCGCTCCGCACTCCACCGCCAAGGACATCGGCCTGTTCGCGCGTAACGTCTGCAACACCAGCGCCCAAATTGCGCAGAGCGGCTACGTCGCGGGCTTCGACGTGTGGGGAAACGAGGGCGCCGACGTCCTGCGCAACCCGCGCTCCCAGTTCGGGGAGCACCGCCCCGCGTGGTTCATATCCGGTGACGTCCGCGACCTCGAGACGGTCGGCCAGCGCGCGGTCTACCTGAAGCTGGGCACACCCCCGACCCTGGAGAGCCTGCGGCAGGCGTTCTTGATGCCCGACCAGCGGATCCGGTTCCCGGAACACCACCGCACCAAGTTCGGTCGGGTTCCCGGTCTCCAGTTCCTCGACGGCACCGACCCCACCTGGCCGCGCCTGAACCGCGTCTGCGTCACGGGCGGTTTCCACGACGGCCTCACGATCGACCTCGGGCCTGGACTGAATGCCATCATCGGCGGCAAGGGAGCGGGAAAGTCCACCACGATCGAGATCGTCAGGCACGCCTGCGCCGCACCCGAACCGAAGACGGACGACAACCGGAACAACCGCGTCGCGAACTTCTCGGCCAACGCGACGGCCACCCTCGGGGTGGTCACCGCCGACCAGCAGCGCTACGAGATCACCCGCTCAGGCGACGACACTCCGCCGCAGCTGCTCCGCAACGGCCTCGACACCGGCATCGACGTCTCGCGGCGATTCAGCGTCAGCGTCTACGGCCAACGCGAGCTCGCATTGCTCGCCGATGATCAAAAGGGCCTACGCCAGTTCCTCGCGATCTCGGCAGACCCCAACCTCGCTGCCGCTCACGCCGAGCAGGAGCGCTGCCTGCGCGAGTTGGAGGCGACCAACACCGACCTCGGCAAGCTCGATGCGGCCCTGGCCCGCTCGGCCGACAGCGAGGAGAAGCTTAAGGACGTCCGCGACCAGCTGGAGGTCGCCGGTCAGCACGGGGCCGAGCAGCACGTCGCCGCCTCCCGCGAACTGACCGCGGTCCAGGCGGAGGTCTCCGCGGCGAAGACCTGGCTGGAGGGGGTGGGACCGCTCGCGGAGCAGCTCCGGTCCGCCACCGGACGACCCGCCGTCCGGGAGCACGACGCGGTCCCGCCGGCGCTGATCAGCGCTGCCGTCGAGGCCGAGTCCACGATACGAGCCGCCGTGGACACGATCCTCGATGCTGTCCGCCTGGGACTGGGCCGCATCGAACCGGCCGTCGAGGAACACCAGGCGCTGGTCCAAGCCCGCCGGCACCAGATCAATGTGGCCCTGGCCGACGCCGGCCTCACCAATCCGGACGAGCTCGCCCGCCTCCAACGCACCGCCGCCGACCTGGAACGAGCCGTCGCCAAGGTCCCGGCACAACGGCAGCGACTCGACGAGCTCCACGCCGTGCACTCCGACCAGATCGAAGAACTGCGAGTCGCCCGACGTGCCATCTCGCAACTGCTGCAGACCGCCGCAGCAAACCTGACCGCCACGGTCGGGGGCCGCGTCCGCGTGATCGTACAGCCGCAAGCCGACCGAACCGACCTGCAGAACCTCCTGACCCAACTGCTGGCCGGGAAGAACGTCCGGGGAGACCAGGTCGCCAAGCTGGCAAACTCGTCTCCTGCGGTGCTCGTGGCCGCCCTCAAGTCGACGGCGGAACAACTCGTCAAGCTCGGCGTCAGCGAGAACACCGCCGCCAAGCTGCACGCCCTGACCGCCGGCAAAGTACGGCAGATCGAACAGTGCGACACCCCCGACCATATCGTCGTCGAGATCAACCTCAGCGACACCGAGCAGCCTCGCTGGCTCGACGTCCGCAAGGTCAGCCCCGGTCAGAAAGCCACCGCCATGCTGTCGCTCGCGCTGGTCACCGGCAGCAACCCGCTGATCATCGACCAGCCCGAAGACGACCTGGACAACCGCTACATCTACGACCAGGTCGTCCGCCAGCTGGCCGACGTCTCCAACCGGCGGCAGGTCATCGTCGCCACGCACAACCCGAACATCCCCATCCTGGGCGACGCCGAAATGATCCTCGCCCTGGACGCCACCATCGACAAAAGCCGCGTGGTGGCCTGCGGCGCCATCGACGAACCGCAGGTCGCCGACGCCGCCCGGCAGATCCTCGAAGGAGGCGACAAGGCGTTCCGGGACCGCGCCCGGCGATACCGAGCCGCCAATTGATCCACGAGCAGGCCCCGTTCCAGCCCTCACAGAGCCTCCGCTACATCGGCCCCGCAGACCCAGAGGACCCGCGCGACCTCGTCCGCTCGTAACCTCGCCGTCGGGGGGATGTCGTCGCGCAGTCGGACGGTCTGGCGATGATCACGGCGTCGCGGGCGTCAGTCTTGTGTTCGCCGGCGAACGCGGCGGCTGTGCTGCGCTGGTCAAGCCACGAAGGACCCGAGGGCGGCGGTCACGTTGGGACGCAGCAAGCGCGTCCCGCCCTCGACATGCTCCTACTTCAGGTAGGAGATAAGGCGTACGTTCTGCACGCCTTATGGAGGATTTGTGAGCCGTATTCGGAAATGTGTGGCAGCGGGGGTGGCGCTCGCGCTGGTTGCTCTTGGCGTCTCGCTGCCGTCGGCGGCTTCCGCCGCCCCCGCCGCGGCGGGGGCGGCATCGCCGCCGCGGTTCGATCATGTGGTGGTCGTGGTGCTGGAGAACAAGCGGTACGACCACGTGATCGGCCATCCCAATGCCCCGTGGGTGACCTCGCTGGCACACCGGTGGGCGAACATGACCCGGTTCTATGCCGAGACCCACCCGAGTCAGCCGAACTATCTGGCGCTGTTCTCCGGTTCGACGCAGGGGGTCAAGGACAACAGCTGCCCGCATGACCTGGGCAGCAGGCCGAACCTGGCCCGGCAACTGCTGGACGCCGGGTACAGCTTCGCCGGCTATTCGGAGGGCCTGCCCCGCACGGGCTGGCGCGGCTGCGCCTCCGGCCGCTATGTGCGTCGGCATGTGCCGTGGGTCAACTTCAGCAACGTCCCGTCCAGCGTCCACAAGCCGTTCACCGCGTTCCCGAGCGACTACCACAAGCTGCCAACGGTCTCCGTCGTCATCCCGGACCTGTGCCACGACATGCACGACTGCCCCAAGGACGTAGGAGACCGGTGGCTGAAGAAGCAGTTCGCCGGCTACATCTCCTGGGCCGCCACGCACAACAGCCTGTTCATCGTCACCTTTGATGAGGACAACCGGACTGATCACAACCACATCCCCACGGTCATCGCGGGCGCCCGGGTCACGCCCGGCCAGTACTCGGGCCGCCTCGACCACTACCACCTGCTGCGAACGTTGCAGGCGATGTACGGGCTGGCGCCCACCGGCACCTCCGCCGCGCGGGCCCCGATGCGGAGTGTGTTCAGCGTCCAGTGACCAGCCACGCCTCCGGGATCCGCACCGCCCCTGCGCCATTTCGTCGGCACCGAGGCGGGCGGGGTTCGGAGCTGGCGACGGCGCAGCTCACCCAGACCGCTTCACCGGCGGTCGACTTCAAGGGGCAGCAGGTGGCTGGCCTCAGCCAGCGCAGCTTCCAGTTGATCCAATGTGGCGTGTGCCCCGGCGATTGCCAGGCATGGCACCCCCTGGGACGCCGCGTGGGTGAGCTGCGCCCGGAACACCGTGAGCTGCTCGCGCGCCACGATCAGCAGGGCGGCAATCTCCGGGTCATACCGATCCGGCTGCACCACCACACGGTAGGACTCGGCTGGTCGGGGGCGCATGCTGTCCGTTGTAGCCGGGGTTGTGGTGACTCTGGGGCGGTGGTGCCGCTGGTCAGGCCGCTGCGGCGGCCGGGGGCGGCCCGGTGCTGCTCGGCGCGAACAGGCCGACGGTCATCAGGGCTCATAGGGTCGCCGCAGCGGCCTGACCCTCAGCCACCGCAGCGGCAGCCACTCCCACGCACGCAACCCTCGGTTAGCCTCTGTTGCGGTGCGTCACGACCGGCACCAGGCATGGACGGTCGACCGCGACGCCCGCCCATGCAGGGCGCCCGCGCAGCGCGGTGAACCGGCGGGGTCATCGCGGAAGCTCACCCCGGCGACGTCCAGCAACAGCGCGACGTTGACCAGCGCGGCCAATCCCGTCCACACCCAGGTCTTCAGCGAATAGGAGTCGACGTGCACCGCAGATCGGTCGGCAGGCACTGCTACGAGTTGAGCAGAAGCCAGAAGCAGCATTCCCGTGCTGTCAACACCTGTTGCCTCGAACCTACGGACCGAACGAGGCGATCTTTCTCCAGCCCTCGGGCGGGGATACCGTGCCGTCATGAGCACGCTGAACCCCGCCCCCGCCCCCCGCCCCCGACGGGGCGGGGGCGGGGTCGGCCACGACCGTGGTATCCGACTTCACCGCTGCCGCGCTGGCTGGCCTGCGGCACGCGGTGCGCGCCGGGGCCGCCCGGGCCGGGCTGCGCGGCGACCGACTGGAAGACTTCATCGTCGCCGTGCAGGAACTGGCGACCAACGCCGTCCAGCACGGCGGCGGCTTCGGCCGGCTGAGGCTGCGCCAGCACGACACCACGCTGTTGTGCGAGGTCAGCGACCATGGCCGCGGATTCACCGACGGCATCCCGTCCGCCGCAGCCCACCCCCGCCCGGTGTACCCGGCGGCCGCGGGCTCTGGATGGCCCGTCAGTTCAGCGACACCCTCCTGATCACCGAACGGCCCGACGGCGTGACCGTCACGATCACCGTCGGCCTGACCGCTCCCGACATCGCGGCCCCCGCGGCACCGGCCGCGCAAAACGGCAGCCAGCCCCTACCACCGTCAGCATCGGCCGACACCCCGGACCGCCGCCACCGGCCGGCCACGACGGCAGGAGCACCCCCGCATGAACCCGACCTGGCAGCACAGCGTGGCACCGCGATGCCGCCACCAGCACCATCGCCCTCAGCGGAGAACTCGACATCGCCGCCACCGCCACCCTGACCAGGCTGTTCCACGACCAGCTCACCGGGCCCGGCACCATCGCGGTACGCGTCGACCTCACCGCGGTGACCTTCATCGACTCCACGGTGATCAGCACCCTGATCACCGCCCGCAACACCGCCGCCGCCGGCGGCCGCGAGTTCACCATCACCCACGCCCACGGCCACGGCCACGTCCAACGCGTCCTCGCCGTGGCCGGAGTCCTCACAGCCCTGACCACCGACCCCACCTGACGTGCGTGCCGCTCTAACCGGGCCATTGCCAGGCCCGCATCCGCCGCGATCTTGGACCAGCTGGGTGGGGTCGAGTCAGTCGAGCCAGGCGAGTCGGCACACCCCACCGGCGACCGAGACCGCCCTCGCCCGCACCAGCGCGTCGTTGATCTTCAGGACCACGTGTTCCTTGCGGGCCGGGAACTGCCAGGCGCCGGACACCACGCAGGCCACCCGGGTCGGCTCGGCGGTGACCGGCTGCGCGCCGGCGCTCGACCACATGACCGCGTCGGTGCTGGTGCCGTCCCAGGTGCGGGCGGGGCGAGTGAGGACCAGGGCCCGGGCCAGCTCCGACTCCTGCGCGCCGATGTCGGTGTAGGCGAAGTGGGCCTGCCCGTCCTGCACGCTGATACACCGGGCGATGGCCAGCAGCGGCTGATAAGAGCCGTCGATCCGCACCGCCACCTCGACACCCTCCGGCGGCGCGTGGTCGAGCACCGCGGCGAACCCACCGACCGACACGTCCAGGGTGCGACCGACGCTCTCCACCGAGGTGTCGGGCCACCACACCGTCACCGGAAGGTCCAGCTCCCGCCGCGGGTACTGGCGCCGGTCGGTCTCATCCCGCGCCGGGCGGCCCAGTTGGACCCGTCCGCCACCGACTTTCCGCACCGCCGCCCACCACCGGCTCACCGGCGGCGTGTGGATCAGCTGCACCACACCGAACGGACCCACCCCAAGGTCATCTTTGATTTCAAGGTCCAGGGTGCCGGACGCCGGATCCACCGCGACCAGAAGGGCGGAAACGCCGTTGACGGTGACCGTCGCACCGACGCGCTCCACCCAGCTGTCCACCCGATCAGCGTAGGGCGGGGCAGGACCGCTCGCGGCGGAGCAACGCCACGATGACCATGTCAGCCAAACCCTCTAGACCGGCTTTCTTGATCCCTCAACGCACGGTCGTGAGCAATGCCCTGGCCAGGAGGGTCTACACGGTGTTGTGTGCCCAGTCGCCGGAGAGTGCCTCCCGCACCGCGGCGGCGGTCATCGGTTCGTCCGCCGCCCGCAGCACCTCCATGACCTGTGCTTGCAGACTGGCCGGTGTCCTGCGGGGCCTACGATCTGCCACCCCTGCACCTGCACCGCCAGGCTGACCGCTGCCCCGCAGTAGGCCGCGCCGCCCGTGTCCGGCGCGGCACCTGGCAGGCCCGTCCCCATCCAGACGATCTACCGCACGGCGGCAGCTAACGGCCACGGGCGTACATCCGTGCACCTACCGGATGTAGGAGCACTGCCGGGCAGGGTCGAGGACAGTCGCCGGCCACGAGATCGGCCGCCGACGTCCACATCGAAGGCTTCCCGCCACCGGCAACCCGCAGGCACCCCAAGGGGACCGGGAGGCACACCCCACGACCCCGAATCTCCTTCATGTGACCGGCTGACATGGGCCGGACCAACTCGGGGGAGACATCGTTTTGGGCCGCAAGGTGAACAAGGTCGTGACCATCCTCGGCGCGATGCTGGCCGGCACCACCGCCGTCATCGGCACCGCGGGCACCGCACAGGCCGCCCCCGCCGCCACGCCGAAGCCGAAGCCGGCCAAGCAGTGCACCACCGACAACAAGCTCGTGCCGTCCTGCGGCGTGCTGTGGGGCGCCGCCGCCGGCGGATTCAGCTCACTGCCCCGCGACCAGGAACTGAAGACCTGGGAGAAGCTGTCGGGCCGGACCTCTACGATCTACCACACCTACCACAAGGGCGACGAGGTGTTCCCCACCCCCGCCGAGATCGCGATGACCCGCGACCCGAACAACCCGCGGGTGCTGCTGCTCAACTGGCGCGTCGAGTACGGCTCCACCTGGGCCAATGTCGCCGCCGGCAAGCTCGACGGCCGGATCGACAGGTTCGCCGCCCACATCAAGGCGACCTACCCGAACCAGAAGTTCTTCCTTGTCCTCAACCACGAACCCGAGGACGACGTCATCCCGACGGCTGGTTCCGGGATGACCGCCAAGGACTTCGCCGCGTCCTACCGCCACGTCATCCAGCGTCTGCACGCCCAGGGCATCACCAACGCCATCAACGTCGTCGCCTACATGGGCAACGAGAAGTGGATGGCGCAGTCCTGGTGGAAGGACCTGTACCCCGGCGACGACGTCGTGGACTGGATCGGCCTGGACTCCTATGTCTCCGCCGAGAAGGGTTACTACCACTACGGCAAGTTCAACGATCTGCTCGACCGCAAGGCCACGGGCGGCAAGGGCCTGGGGTGGTACCAGTGGGCCACGACCAAGCACCCCGGCAAGCCCATCATGGTGGCGGAGTGGGGCGCCTACCACCGGGTCGGCAAGGTCACTGACAAGTCCGCTCAGTTCAACAGCGTGCTGCCGGAGTTGGCCAAGCGGCCCGCGGTCAAGGCCATCGTCTACTTCGACACCAAGAAGGACGCCTTCGGCGACCGCGACATCAGCATCAACAGCTCCCCGGCCAGCCTGGCTGCGTTCCGGAAGCTGGCGGCCAACCCACTGTTCAACGTGAAGATCGCCTGACCCAGAATCACCACCTGTCTCGCGAGCCGCCCGGCACCACGCCGGGCGGCTCGCGGCTTCTTTGACCCGGGTGATACGCGGCTCGGGGGACTGCCGCCCGGCCGCCCGTTTCGCCCTGCGGCAGCCGGGCGCCGGTCGTACGCTGGCGATGTGAGTACGGGTGGGCGGCTGGTTGCCGCTGGTGCCGTCGTTGTCGGCGGTACCCCGTTCGGCGGATCCGGTGGATGATCGGATCGTGGCGGATGCCTCTGCGTGGATCCTCTCGGCCGCTTCCGCAGCCGACGCCTGAGCACACGCATAGGTGGTGGCCATCAGCGATGGTCGGCGCGATGCCCCATATGCTGATCGCGGCAAGCATCGTTCGTGCGGAGAAGACACGGTCAGCCGACCTCAACGCGGCACAGTATTCCACCTATCTTGAGGTCTTCATCATTCTATTTGCGCTGTTTGTCGGCAATTCCTTCGCGTTTTCGCCAGACACGCGCGCCTGGGGTATGGGAATCCTGGTCGGTACTGCCGTGGGCATGTTCGCCGTCGGCCTGGCCCTCGGTGTGTAGCCACGACCTGGTGTCGCAGACGGGATGGTCGGCCCACGCCGGCGCCGCCCATGAGCAAATGCACCGGTAGCACCGCTGTCACCGTCTGACACCGCCGTGGCTGCCGCGGCGGTGAATCCTCTGCTGATTCCGGCTCGTCCCGCACTCGGCTAGCGAGCGGTGGGCCGACGAGGACGCCCGCTGCCGTCGTGGGTGACCGGCGCCTGGCCGCCCGGGCGGCGCTCGCCACCGTGGGCTCCGGGCGGGCGGACGCGCTCGGCAATCAACGGCAGCGCGGCGGCGCACCGGTGCAGGCCCTCCTTACGGCCCCGGCGCCGTACCGCCGACGACTGGTCGGGCCCGGTCCTGCCCGGCGCAGGCCGCCTGACGGCAGTCCCCGCGACGACGATCAAGTTCGTCGAACTGGCCCGGGCGCGGCCTCTAGCTCACGCGGCTCCGGTCCCGATCATCGTGAACGCGTCCCACGGAACGCCCGGCGGCGGGTCGTGGCAACGGCCTTCTCCGCGGCGAGGGCCGGGGGTCCACAAAGGGCATTGCGCCTGGCGCTTTTGAACAGTGACTCCGCCGAAGTGAACCCGCTAGCACCTACGGCCCGTAGTAGCGGGGCAGGAAGCCGTGCCGTCAACCGGCACGGCAACCCGGCCGCAACCAACAGTGACCGCACACTCACAGCAAGGCCTACACCGTGTAGGCGCACTGCCTGTTGGCTTTTGTCCTCGACCGGGAAGCCCTCTCAGAACGGAGTCCGCGCTCGTGCCCCAGCCAGGCGTATCGTTCAACCAGGTTCAGTCCAACGAGTCCACCGAGCAGCTGCGCGACTTCATCGCGAAGGTGCCGGCGGTCACCCTGGGCTTCTGGGTGATCAAGGTCCTCGCCACCACGCTCGGCGAGACCGGCGGCGACTCGCTGTCCATGTCGATGGGCCTGGGCTACCTGACCAGCACGGTCATCTTCGCCGTCGTCTTCGTCGCGGCGGTGGTCCTGCAGATCCGGGCGACCCGGTTCAACCAGTGGACCTACTGGTTCACGATCGTCGCGACGACGACACTGGGCACCACGATCGCTGACTACGTCGACCGGGACCTCGGCATCGGCTACCCCGGCGGCACCGCCCTGCTGATCGTCTGCCTGCTCGCCTCCTTCGCCCTGTGGTACAAGGCGACCGGCACGATCGCGGTGACCAGCGTCCAGACACCACGCACCGAGGCGTTCTACTGGCTGACCATCCTGTTCTCCCAAACGCTGGGCACGGCACTGGGTGACTGGACCGCCGACACGATCGGCCTCGAGTACACCGGCGGCGCGCTGCTGTTCACCGTCCTGCTCGCCGGCATCGCCGCCGCGTACCGGTGGACACGCCTGTCGCACACCCTGCTGTTCTGGGCGGCCTTCGTGCTGACCCGGCCGCTCGGCGCCGTCGTCGGTGACTTCCTCGACAAACCCCTCGCCAAAGGCGGCCTCAACCTGGACCGCTACGCCGCCTCCGGCGTCCTGCTCGCGGCCATCATCGCGATCCTCGCCATCCGACGCCAGCACCCCGCCGCCCGGCCCCACTGAGCCACCAGCACCCCGCCTTCCCCGACAACCGCCCCACCGGACGAACCACCACGGGCCGAGGTTGGAAAACTCACCTGCCCCCAGGGTAGGAACACAGCGGCGCTTCCAGCCTTCGACCTGCACCTTTGCGACCCCCGGCCGCGCATCTGCGTCCCCGCCACGCACCCTGGTAGTGCCTGCATGGTCCGGCGCTACCAGCTGCGCGGCGCAGGGAAACACCCCACCCGGCCGGGCAGCAAACGGCTGGAGTTGCCGGCAAGCCCGGACTCGCAGGGTCGCAACCTGCGCGGGCTTGGTCTGGCGAGGTTGACCTGCGAATCAGTGGCTCCCGTCCGCGAATGACAGCGACTTGCGTTTGCCGGGCTAAGCCCGAGCGGGCGCCAGCCGAAGCCTCAGGTATGGGCTCGCCGCCCGTCGCAGGGGAACGCCAGGGCGAAGCCGAAGGAGTGGACAGCATGACGATGGGTGTAGACGGGGTCCTTGCCCGTATCCAGCAGCTACGCAGCGAGCTGGGCATCGCGTCGGCGCCCTCGACCGGCCCGGCTGCGGTCACGGGTGACGGCTCGTTCGCGCAGGCGCTGGCTGGTGCGAGCGGCGCCGGAGCTGCGCCCGCGCGCTCGGCCTCCGGCGGCGTCACCGGCCCGGACGTGGTGGCCGCGGCGAAGAAGTACCTGGGCGTCCCGTACGTCTTCGGCGGCACCGATCCGAGCCGGGGGCTCGACTGCTCGGGTTTGGTCCAGCGGGCCTATGCCGACCTTGGCGTCCATCTGCCGCGGCTGGCCGACCAGCAGGCCACCGTCGGGCAGCCGGTGGCGAGCCTGGCCGACGCCCAGCCCGGCGACATCCTCGCGTTCGGCTCGCCGGTCCACCACGTCGGCATCTATCTCGGCAACAACAAGATGATCGCGGCACCCAAGCCGGGTGATCACGTCAAGATCGAAAAGGTGTACGAGACGCCGACCCACATCCGGCGGATCGTCAACGGCCTTGCCGACGCCGCCGCCCATGCCATCGGTACCCCGCGGCCGGCCGCGTTGCAGTCGTCGGCCGCGCTGGCCGGCGTTCCGTATGCCAACCTGTTCGTCCAGGCCGGTAGCAAGTACGGCGTATCGCCCAAACTGCTCGCCGCGGTCGCCAAGGTCGAGTCCGGATACAACCCGCGGGCCGTCAGCGGGGCCGGGGCGCAGGGGCTGATGCAGCTCATGCCGGGCACCGCACGGGGGCTCGGGGTCACCGATGCCTTCGATCCGGCGCAGGCCATCGACGGCGGTGCTCGGCTGCTGGCCCGCAACCTTCGCGAGTTCCACTCGCTGCCGCTGGCCATCGCCGCGTACAACGCCGGCGGCGGGGCGGTGCACCGCTACGGCGGGATCCCGCCGTTCGCAGAGACCCAGGCATACGTGCCGAAGGTTCAGCGGGCCCTCGCTGAGCTCGGCGGCTGATTCAAGCCGGACGGCACGCGGCCACGAGGCCGCCGGTGGACCGACCATGGGGGGACCGCGCGCAGACCCATGAGCGTTGACGATGTCCCGAGCGATCGAGAGACCGAGCCGGCTGCCACCGTCCGCGTGGGACCGGCTGCCGTCGGGCCGGACCAAACGGTCGAAGATCAGTTCGCGATCGGCGGTCCGGTCGTTGCCGATGACGATCTCCGCGGCTCCGTCGCGGCGACCGACGATGATCTTGATTGTTGACCTCGCGTGCCGGTCGAGTTGTCGGTCAGATTGCGGATGAGCGAAGTAGCGAATCCGAGTAGCCCTCGGCGCGGACGGGGTTGAATGTCGCCCGCACGTTCAACTGCGGATGCAGCTGAGCCATGCGCTCGCGTTCGGTGTAGACCAGGTCGTCGAGGTCGACGTCTTGTCGCCGCATCCGGAGCTGGTCGTTGTCCGCTCGGAGTTGCCCGGCAGCAAGGTCAGCGGAGGATGCCGGTGTGGCCCAGCGAGTAGCGACCCGGTTGGGGCCAGACGCAGAGGCCGTGCGGTTCGGTGCCCACCGGGATGCGGGCGATTAGGTGGCCGGTGGTGGTGTCGATGGCGTACACCTCGTGGTCGTGGCGGCCGGAGAGCCACAGGACGTGGCCGTCGGCGGAGACGCCGCCCATGTCGGGGCTGGCGTGGCCGGGTAGCCGCCAGGTTGTCACCACCTGTCGGCTGTGGAAATCGAGGACGGAGACGCTGCCCGCGCCGCGGTTGGCGATGTAGAGGTAGTGGGAGTCGCGGCTTGGGTAGAGGCCGTGGGCGCCGTCGCCGGTGGGTATGAAGGTGCGGACCGCGAGCCGGTCGCCGTCGATCACCCAGAGGCCGCTGGTCTGCATGTCGGCGACGTACCAGGTCTGTCCGTCCGGAGAGACTTTGATGTCCTGGGGCATGGCGTGCCCGGGCAGGTGCAGTCGCCCGGCGATGCGCTGGGCGGCGGTGTCGACCTTGATGAGTTCGCCGGAGAACTCGCATGTGGCGATGAAGTACCGGCCGTCGGCGGAGAAGTCGGCGTGGTTGACCCCGGCGCAGCCGACGGGTAGCACGTGTGTCGGTGCCATGGTCTGTGGTTCGCTGAACACGATCGCCCGGCGCCTCTCGGCCATCACCATCGCGTACCGGCCGTCGGGCGTGAAGTAGAGGTTGTACGGGTCGCCGACCGGGACCGGTTTGCCGAATGCGCCGGTGACCGGGTCGATCCGGATCATTGTGTTCCCGGTCGTGTCGTTGACCCACAGTGTGCGCAGATCCCAGGCGGGCACCACGTGCTGTGGGCCGTGTCCGGCCGGCACGGTGCGGATCACTCGGTAGGTGCGGGGGTCGATCACGGAGACGGTGTCGCTGCCGTAGTTCGGGACGTAGACCAGTGGCCGGGCGTGTGCCGCGGCGGGGGCGAAGTGTCCGGGGCGGTCGGCGGCGTAGACGTCGGCCGGATCGACTGGCGGCGGCATCCCGGGCAGCAGGTTGCGGACGGCCGCCACCGACGGTACCGGCGCGGCAGTGGCTGCGGGTTGTGCTGCGGCTGGCTGTGAAGTCGCGGGCCGGGTGTCGCGGGGGTCGGCCGGGGCGGGGGCCGACGTGCAGGCGGTCAGGACGGTCAGCGCGGCGGCGACCGCGGCCTGCGATCCGGTACGGCGGGCCGCGGTCATGCGAGCAACTCCGAGACGGTGACCGGGCGCAGGCCGCGGGCGCGCAGGCCGGCCATCGCCGCCACGGTTCCGCGATGGCCACAGTGCAGGCTCACGACCGAACCGGGTTGGACGGCGGAGGGTGACCGAGACGATCGCGGACGGGCCCGGGTCGGTGTAGTCGCGGGGGTCGACGTCGTACGACAGGCAGGTGGGGTAGCCGGCTTGCCGGGCGGCGGCCCGTGAGGTCGGCACGCCTGGAGACGGCGGGGAGCCAACAGAGGAACAGCCGGCGACCGCGCCGAGGGACAGCGCGGTGGCCGTGCGCAGAGCATCGCGACGTTCCATATGTAGAGACGCTAGACAACCCGGCATGAGAGAGCACTGAAAGGCACGAAAGGGGTAGAACTCTGCGAAACGTAGGCTTCAGGTTCCGTTAAGGTGACCGGTCGCATGGTGAGTTCCGTGGTGACCCGAGAACGACAGACGCTGATCGGTGGCTGGGGCCGCGCGACGCGGAGCCAGGCCACGATGGTCAGGCCGGACGCGGACGACGACTGGGCCGCGATCTTCCGGACGGCCGGCCCGCGAGGGGTGATTCCGCGCGGGGGCGGTCGCTCGTACGGCGACGCGGCCCAGAACGCCGGCGGGCTGGTCGTCTCGACCGCGGCCGATGCGACCATCGGCGCCCTCGACCCGGCCGCGGCCACGATCGAGGTCGGCGCTGGCGTCACCATCGGCGACCTGGCGCGGCATCTCGCGCCGGGCGGGTGGACGCTGCCGGTGGTGCCGGGATCGGCTGGGGTCACCGTCGGCGGGGCGATCGCGGCTGACGTACACGGCAAGAACCATGTGCGGCACGGCACGTTCGGCAACCAGGTTGCCACGATGACGGTGCTCACCCCGGCACGCGGGACGATCGAGATGAGCCCCATGGTCAACGCCGACGAGTTCTGGGCCACCGTCGGCGGGCTCGGCCTGACCGGGATCATCCGCCGGGCCACGCTGCGGCTGATCCCGCTCACCTCCTGGTGGGTCTCCAGCGTCGATGAGGAGCAACCGGGCCTGCACCGGGTCCTGGACCGGCTGCACGCGGCGTCGGCGAGCAGCGAGCACGCCGTGGCCTGGGTGGATCGGTACGGGGCTGGCGTGATTACCCGGGCGAGGACGGCCCGCCTCGGTGCGCTCACCCCCACCCGGGCAGCCCGGACCCGCGCCACCCCGACATTGCCCGGTAGAGGCATCGCCTGGCCGCCGCTGACCGCTGCGGCCAACGCGGCGCGCCGCAGTGCCGTGGCGCTGCGCCCGCGGCATCTGCGGCCGCTTTCCGACCTGCACTTCCCCCTGGACAGCCTGCCGGGATGGCCGCGGCTACACGGCCGGCGGGGGCTGATCCAGCACCAGTTCACCGTCCCGTTCGGCGCTGAGCACGTGCTCGCCGAGGCGCTCCGGGCCACCCGCGAGGCCGGGCATTCACCGTCGCTGGCAGTGCTGAAGGTCTTCGGCGCGGCGAGCGCGGCGCCGCTGTCGTTCCCCGGACCCGGCTGGAGCCTCGCGATGGACTTCGCCGCCGAGCCCGCCCTCGGCCCGGTGCTCGACCGGCTCGACGAGCGGATCGCCACCGCGGGTGGCCGGGTCTACCTGGTCAAGGACAGCCGCGCCCACCCCGACCTGGTCGCCGCCATGTACCCGGGCCTGGCCCGGTGGCGAGCCGTGCGCTCCATGCTCGACCCGGACCAGCTACTGGTCTCCGACCTGGCACGGCGGCTGCGCCTGACCGATCAGCGCCTGGCCGACCTGAGCGCGGCCGACCTGAGCGGTGCGGACCCGAGCGGGGCCGACCGGATCGGGGCGAGCCATGCGTGACGGGTTCGGCCGCCCGCAGACCGTGCTGCTGCTCGGCGGAACCTCCGAGATCGGCCAGGCCATCGCCGACCGGCTTCTACCTGAGACCGGCACGCTGATCCTCGCCGGCCGTGACCAGGCGGCGCTCGCCCGGGCGGCCGAGCGGCTGACCCGGACCCGGCGGGAGGTGACGACCCTGCACTACGACGCGCTGGCCCCGGCCGCCGCGACCGTCGACCTGCTCGCGGTCGCCGCCGCCCGGCACGGCGACCTCGACGTTGTGGTGCTCGCCGTCGGGGTGCTTGCCGACGAGGCCGCGCTGGCCGATACGAGCGCGGTCGAACAGGCCATGCACACCAATCTGCTCGGGCCGATGCTCGCGGTGCACGCCACCGCCACCCGGCTGCGCGCCCAGGGCCACGGCACCCTGGTGGTCCTGTCCTCGGTCGCCGCCATGCGCACCCGCGACGGGCTGCTCAGCTACGGCGTCGCCAAAACGGCCCTGGACGTCTACGCCCGCCGCATCGGCGACTCGCTGCGCGGCAGCGGCGCCCGCGTCCTGGTCGTACGGCCCGGCCACGTGCGTACCCGGATGACCGCCGGCCTGCCCGAGCCGCCGTTCGCCACGGACGTCCGCAACGTCGCCGCGCGGGTCGGCCGGGCCCTGACCGGCCGGGCCGCCGTCACCTACGCCCCCGCCGTGCTCGGGCCTGTGATGACAGCGCTGCGCCTGCTACCGGCCGTGGTCTACCGCCGCCTCGACGCGGCCCGCCGCGGAGACACGGCGCTGGGCAAAGGAGCCGCTTCGTGAGTGTGCTGCCGCTGGCCGTCCTCGCGCCGCCGCAGGTCCTGCCGTCAACCAGCGCCGGTGCACCGGGTCCACGCCGTGGGCGTCTCCTGGCCGTCTGGGATCTGGACGGCACGCTGACCCGCGCCGGTACGCTGCTGCCGTTCCTGCGCCGGGTCGCCGGCACCACCGCGGTCGTCCGTGCGCTCGCGGTCGCGGCGACCCGCGACCTGCCCTGGCACGGGCGGGGGAGCGCCGCCAAGGCGCTCGTACTGCAACAACTCCTCGGCGGACGTGAGCTCGCCGCCGTCGATCGGGTCGCCCGTGACTATGCCCGCCAGATGCGGGAGGCGTTACGCGCGGACTCCATGCGGCTGTGGTTCTGGCACCGCGACAGCGGCCACCGGCTCGTCATCGCCTCTGCTTCCCCAGCAATCTATGTTCGGCACCTGGGAAGGCTGCTCGGCGCCGACGAGGTGCTCTGCACCGACATGACCGTGGTCAACGGGCGGCTGACCGGCGCGCTCAAGGGCGCCAACTGTCGCGGAGCGGAGAAGGCACGCCGGGTCCTGGAGCATCTCGGGGAGCAGCCGGCGAGCCAGGTCTGGGCGTACGCGAACGGCGCCGTCGACCGCCCGCTGCTGGAGATCGCCGACGTCGCCGTCCGGGTCACCCGCTACCGCCACATCACAGTCCGGGACGACCGATGAGCATCTCAGCTCGCACGAGGCCGTCGCCGTCCGCCAGCCGGACGCGTCGGGTCCGCACCCCCCAGCAGCGCCGGTTGCGCCGTCTCGTCCTGCTCGCCGTCGCCCTGATCCTGCTTGCGCCGGCCATTTCCTACGGGCGGGCCCTCGCCGCCCCCGGCAGCGCCACCTGGCAGATGCGCACCGTCGACTGGATCCGCCGGCAGCACGGCAGCGGCCTCGTCAATGCCATCGAGAACTGGTGGTACACCCGGCACAAGCCGACCGTCGGGGCGCCCGACGTGGCTAGTCTGCCGGTGATCAGACCCGACCCGGCGAGGACCGTCGGCCCCGCCGCCCTGCCGCGGCTGTCCGGCGTCGCCCCGCTGGCGGGCGAGTCGACCTGGTCGCCCGGCCGCGCCACCGCCGCGGGCCTCCCGCTGATCTACACCGGGTTCCTGCGGCCCGATCCGAGCCACCTGAGCATCGTGGCCGGGGTCGCCTGGATTCGCGCCGCCGGCACCGCCATCCATTTGGTCGCGGGAACCGCACAGCCGGGCGGGCCAGCCTGGCCGGGCACCGCCTCGGTACCGGCCGGGGACGTCGGCAAGCTGGTCGCTACCTTCAACTCCGGCTGGAAGATGCAGGACATCACCGGCGGGTTCTACCTCGGCGGGCAGACCGCCCGGCCACTGGCCGCCGGTCAGGCCTCGCTGGTGATCCGGAAGAACGGCACCGCCACCGTCGGCGACTGGGGGCGGGACGTCACGATGAACGCGAGCGTCATCGCCGTACGGCAAAATCTGGCCCTCGTTGTCGATCACGGGAAGCCGGTCGTGGGGCTGAGCACCAACGCCGACGGGCGCTGGGGTTCGGCGCACAACCAGTACCAGTACACCTGGCGATCCGGGGTGGGGATCGACGCGCACGGAAACCTGCTCTATGTGGCCGGCGACAAGATGAACCTGGCCACGCTGGCGGCGGCGATGCTCGACGCCGGGATGGTGCGCGGCATGCAACTGGACATCCACTCCGGAATGGCCAGCTTCGCCTCGTGGCAACCGCCGAGCGGGGGCGACTCGCCGGCCCCGACCAAGCTGCTGCCCCGGATGCCGCGCTCTGCGTACCGCTACCTGAACCCCGACCAGCGCGACTTCTTCTACGTAACGGCGACGTGAGATGGTCCTGCCGACCCTCGCCCCGCCGGTCTCGTCGCCACTGCTGGTGACAGCCCGACCGCGGCAGTGGATCAAGAACGCGCTGGTGTTCGCGGCGCCGATGTCCGCCGGTGCGTTCGTCGCGCCGGCCGGCTTCGTGGCGCTGTTCGCATTCGTCCTTGCGTCGGCCGGCACCTACTTCGTCAACGACGCCGCCGACGCTGAGGCCGACCGTCGGCACCCGATCAAGTCCCGCCGCCCCGTTGCCGCCGGAGCCGTGTCGGTGCGTACCGCGTTGCTGGCCGGGATCGGGTTGATGGCGGCGGCGCTGGTGGTCGCGCCGCTGGCCGGGACGGCGCTACTCGGTTGCGTGGCGGTCTATCTCGCGCTCACCGTCGCATACAGTCGGTGGCTCAAGCGGATCGCGGTCGTCGACATCCTGGCGGTCGCGGGCGGGTTTCTGCTGCGCACGATCGGGGGCGCGTTCGCGGCGCGGGTGCCGATGTCGAGCTGGTTTCTGCTCACCGCGCTGCTCGGCTCGCTGTTCCTGGTGACCGGCAAGCGGCTGAGCGAACTGCGGCGTGACGGCAGCGGGCGGGCGGTGCTCGCCGCGTACTCGCTGCCCTGGCTCCAGCAGACGCTCACCATGACCCTGACCGGGACGATCATCGCCTACGCCTGCTGGGCCTTTCAATTTTCCGGGGATGCCTCCCTGCCCCTGCTCGGCCTGTCGCTCGTGCCGCTGCTGGCCGGGCTAATGCGCTACAGCCTGCTGGTCGCCCGCGGCGACGGCGAAGCACCCGAGAACCTGCTCGCCTCGGACCGATTCCTGCTGGTCAGCGGTTTCACCTGGGCAGCCATGGCCACGGCGGCGATCTACTTCGGATAGGAAACAACGTGCGTGTCTTCCTGGTGGAGGACGAGGCGGCGCTGGCCACGATGGTGCGCGACGCGCTGGTGGGCGAGGGTTTCGCGGTCGATGTCGCGGCAACTGGCACCGACGGGCTGTGGGCCGCGACCGAGCACCCGTACGACGTGATCGTGCTCGACATCATGCTGCCGGGGCTGAGCGGTTACGAGGTCTGCCGGCAGTTGCGTGGCCGGGCCGTGTGGACGCCGATTGTCATGCTGACCGCCAAGGACGGCGAGTACGACCTGGCGGACGGCCTGGATCTGGGCGCCGACGACTACCTCACGAAGCCGTTCTCGCTGGTGGTGTTGCTAGCGAGGCTGCGGGCAGTGGTCCGCCGGGGCCGGCCGGAGCGCCCGGCCGTGCTCACCGCCGGTGACCTGAGCGTCGATCCGGCGACCCGGCGGGTTAGCCGCGGCGGCCAGGAGATCTCGGTGACCAGCCGGGAGTTCGCGCTGCTGGAGTTTCTGATCAGGCACCGCGGCGAGGTGATGTCCCGCAGCGCGATCATGGCCAGCGTTTGGGACTGGGCCTTCGACGGCGACACCAACATCGTCGATGTGTACATCCGGTACCTGCGGAAGAAGATCGACCAGCCGTTCGGCCGGTCGGCGATCGAGACCGTCCGCGGCGCCGGCTACCGGCTGGCGGCCAACGGCGGATGATCCGCCTCCGGCAGTGGCAGCCTGACGTGGAAGATGGCGCCGGCGCCGGTGCCGTCGTCGATTCGGACGCTGCCGCCGTGGTTGTCCACGATCTCCCGGGTGATCGGCAGACCGAGCCCGGATCCGCCATCGTGCCGGGCCCGGCTATCGTCGAGCCGCACGAACCGGTCGAAGACCCGCTGCCGGTCGCCTGGGTCGATGCCCCGGCCGTCGTCGGCCACAACCAGGTGCGCGCAGTCGTCCTGCCAGACCGAGACGGTGACCGTCGACCGCGCGTGCCGGGCCGCGTTGTCCAGCAGGTTGCGCACGGCCCGCCGCAGCCGGCCGGCGTCTCCGAGCACGCGTACCGGCGCCACCCGGAGCCGAAGATCTACCGTTGGGAACCGGGCGGCGAACTGCTTCCGCTCCTCGAGCACCAGGTCGTCCAGATCGACCTCGTCCGACCGCGGGGCCAGCCCGTGCTCGTCCGAGTGGGCCAGCAGCAACAGGTCGGCGACCAGCGTGCCGAGCCGTTCCGCCTCGCCCTGCAACACGGCGATCTGCGCCTGCCCGGTCTCGGTGGTCGCGCGCGCCGCCAGGTAGTCGAGGCCGACCTGTACGGTGGCCAGCGGGCTGCGTAACTCGTGCCCGGCGTCGGCGACGAACCGGCGTTGCGCGATGGCCGCGGCCTCGAGCCGGTCCAGCATGGCGTTCATGGTGCGGGCCAGCGCCGCCACCTCGTCCCGGCTGCGCGGCAGCGGCACCCTGGCGTGCAGGTCATGCGCGGTGATCGAGGCGACCTGCTGACGGATCGCCTCGACCGGCCGCAACGACCGCCCCACGAACACGAAGGTCGCCAGCCCGACGATCAGCGCCAGCGCCGGCATGCCGGCCGCGAGCGTACGGGTGAGCGCCTTGGTGTTGTCCTGCACCGGCTGCAGCGACTGCGCGACCACGACCGTGCGCGGCCCGGCCGGAGTCTGCACGCCGACCTGCCAGACCCGGTACGGGGAGTCGTCGCTCGCCGGCCAGGGACGCGTGGAACTCGCGCTGTGGCCGATGGCGACGGCCCGGGTCGCGAGCGGTGGCTTGGACCGCACCGGATAAGAGGAGGCGACCACCTGCCCTGAGCCGTCGAGCACCTGCGCCAGTGTCGTGCTCCCGGTCATCGCCCCGATCGCGTCCGACGCCTCGTCGTCGCGCAGCCCGGCGACAACCTCGGCGGCCCGCTGGCGAGCGGTGCTGTCGACGTTGTGGCTCAGGATCGACGCGGTCGCCCGGACGAAGATGAACGCGGCGAACAGTCCCGCCACCCCCACCACGAGCGCCGTGGCGATCGCGGTACGCAACCGAACGCCACCCAGCAATCTGCTCATACCCAGGAATGTAGGCACCGAACCTTACGGTGAGCTGAAACCCATTCAGCGGGCTCTGATCCCACTCATTGCCGGGTGCGGCACCGTGGCTACGGCGACACCGCGGCCAGCGCTGCGATCGCCGCCTCGGCGGCCGTCTCCACGCATTTTGCTGACCCCGGCACGCGGTAACTCCTGCGACCGACCGCCTCGGCCCGGCGAACAAATCCGCTCAACATCCCCTGCAACCGAATTGCATCGGAGTCGAAACGTGAAACGGCGTGCTATTTGTCTCGTCATTAACGAGGCCGTCCAGCCCGGAGATGTGTTCGCCCAGCTCACCGAGCAGATCCGACCCTGCTCCTATACCAGACCCGGATCCGCCGCGGGAAAGGGACTCGGCTGCGGTTCAATGGCTGTCTTCAGCTTCCTTTAAGGCCGTTTGCTGGAGGGTTGGCCCTCATGACGTCTGCCTTCGAGCCTGACACGCCTCAGAAGCTGCTCGACTCTCAGGCCTGTAGTCCGGCGCAACCATCGTCGGAGCGCTGACGACTTCATTTCCGTCGCACTTGCACCGTGCGATGGCCACGCCATTCCGAGGTTCCGTGAAGGAGAAACGATGTCGGTGACTTATGCCACCGCTGATCGCTCGCGTGTCTGGTTGACCAAAGTTCCGGCGATCACCGCGACATTCTGGGTGATCAAGGTTTTGTCCACGACCATCGGCGAGACGTTCGCCGACTTCCTGGCGGTAAATGTCGGCCTGGGACCGCTGGTCACCGACGCCGTCATGGCCATCGTGCTCGCCGTCGCGCTGGTCATCCAGTTCCGTACCCGGAAATACACGCCCTGGGTCTACTGGCTGTGCGTCGTGCTGGTGAGCATCGTCGGCACCCAGATCACCGACTTCTTCACCGACACCCTCGGCGTCAGCCTCTACCTGAGCACGGGGGTCTTCGCCGTCGTGCTCGCCGTCGTGTTCCTCGTCTGGTACCGCCAGGAGCGCACGCTCGCGATCACGTCGATCAACACCCCGCGCCGGGAAGCGTTCTACTGGGGTGCCATCCTCACCACGTTCGCGCTCGGCACCGCCGCGGGCGACCTGGCCACCGAGGCGCTGAGCCTGGGTTTCCGGAACGGGGTGCTGATCTTCGGCGGGCTCATCCTGGCCACCTTCATCGCGTACAGACTCGGGGTGAGCCAGGTTTTGACCTTCTGGATCGCCTACGTGCTCACCCGCCCGCTCGGCGCCTCGATCGGTGACCTGCTCACCCAGGACAAGCAGTTCGGTGGTCTGGCCCTGGGCGCCAGCGCGACCAGCATCCTGTTCTTTGCCGTGATTATCGTGCTGGTCACCCGCGAGCAGCTGCTGGTCAACCGGCACGGGATCGCCGAGAAGGGGAGGGGGCCGCACGGTGGGCACCGGGCGGACTACCTGTGGGCCGCCGCTGGCCTGGTCGTGGTCGCCGCCCTGGGGCTGGGACTCAGCAGCACGCACGCCGCCGCCACCGACGACACCAGCAGCAGCACCTTGGTCGCCGCCGACCAAGGGCAGCCGGCCGCCGGGCAGCCCGGCAGCAAGACCGGCGGGGCGGTGCCCGCGCGGAAGGCGCATCCGACCACGAAGCTCGGCGACCTCACGTCCTTCGCCCGGATCGTGACCGACGTCAAGGGCAAGGTCGCCAAGAATGACCTGGCCGGCGGCAAGAACCGGATCAAGGACCTCGAGGTGGCATGGGACGACGCGGAGGCCGGCCTCAAGCCGCGCGATTCCGGCAAGTGGCACCAGCTCGACGACCAGATCGATACCGCCCTCACCGCGCTGCGGGCCGGCAACCCCAGCCAGTCCGACTGCACGGCGGCGCTCACCACACTGCTCACGACGCTGAACCAGTTCGACGGCGTCTGACCTGACCCGGCTCGTGACGTCGTCGTGTGGTGGTGCGCTGGCCGCCTCACCGCACGACGGCGCTGGTCTGTTCCGAATGTTCGGCGTCACCTCCGGCTGTCCCGGGGTCCATGGCTGATCTCTCGCGCCGTTTCGGCGCCTTGGGTGTGGTCGTTGCCTGGGGCATTGGCGGAGGCGGTGGTGCGGAGGTTGAGGGGTTTTCGCCGGGGCCGGGGCGGCCCGGAACAGCCGGAGAGGATAGATCCTGCGGCGATGGCGGCCCATAGGGCGTCGCGACCGGTCCACCTTGCGCACGCTAGGCATTCTGACCTGAATAGCCACCTGGGGTGCCGCAGGTCCGGCTACACCCACACCTGGCTGAGCAGCACGTCGCCGGCTCTGCAGGTGCCTAGCCCTGCGGCCCGCGTTCAGTGCGCCCGGGCGTGCCCGATCTTCGCCGCAGCGGTCGAAGCGATGCCGTGGTCACGTAGTGGCCCGACGTCCAGTCCGCGGGCGCGGCAGGCGGCCAGGATGCCCGGCAGGGCGCCCACCGTGGCTTCCCAGCATCGGGGGACGGCGGCGTGGTCGCTGTCGTGCAGCAGGATCGTGCCACCGCTGACCGGGCGCCACAGCACGCTGCGGGCGACCGAGCCCGGCGTGGCCCGCCGGGTCCAGTCCCGCCCCCAGTGGGTCCATAAGACCGGTGTCAATCCGAGCCGGCGGGCCTCATATAGCGCGGCGGTGGTGGCCACCCCGTACGGTGGCCGCCACCAGCGCGGAACGGTACCGGTGAACTCCGCGATCACCTGTACCGCCATGGTGAGGTCGGTGCGGGTCGCGGCCGGTCCACGGCGCAGCAGGAGCCGGTGGTCGTGACCGTGCACGGCGATCTCGTGGCCGGCGGCGGCGATGGCTTGTGCCACCCGGGGGTGGTCGCTGACCATCCGGGCCAGGAGGAAGAAGGTTGCCTGGACGCCGGCGTTGTCGAGAATCCGCAGGACCTGCGGTGTGGCTTCCGGGTGCGGGCCGTCGTCGAAGGTCAGCGCCACGTGGCCCAGGCGTCCACGTCCGGAGAGTCCAGGCCACAGCGTGCGGCGGACCGGCCCGACCGCCGAGATCGCAGGCGCGGCCTGCGCGGCCAGCAGCGCCGACGCCGCGATCCCGGCCGCCGTCGCAGCGCGCCGGAGCCGGCTCATGCGCACACCGCCGCGCCCCGGCGGACAAGCGGGTGACCGGCGGCGAGACCGGCGACAACGGTCGCGGCGCCGGGTGCCGCGCACAGCTGCCGGTATGCCTGGTGCTGGCGCGTACGCAGGTCGCCGTGGACCGCAGCCGCCAGCGCCGCCGTCAGATCTCTGGGATTGCGGGGCCACAGCGACAGGCCGAGTTCCTCGAGTACGGCCGCGTTGGCGACGCCGTGACCTGGTAGGCATCGGTAGCTGACCACTGGTACCCCGCTGGCCATGGCTTCCAGACTGGACAGCGCGCCCGCGTTGTGCACCACGACGTCGGCGACGCGCAGCAGCGACGGCATGTCGTCGACCCAGCCCAGCGCCAGCGTTGCCGCCGACGCTGCGAGCCGGCGGCGCAGCGCGTCGTTACGCCCGCAGACCACCACGGGAAGCATGGTCCCGGTGGCGGCGATGTCGCGTGCGGTCGCGTCGATGTCACCGACGCCCCACGAGCCCGCGACCACGACGGCCAGCGGCGAGTGCGCCGGAAGGCCGAGCCGCTGCCGTGCCGCTGCCCCTTCGTCCGGGTGGCGGCCCGACCGGAAGGCCGGATTGACGATCGGGCCGACCGTCGCTGCTGTACCGCCCAGGGCCATGACGGCAGCGGCGGCATGGCGGCTGGCAGCCAGGTGCACATCGACTCCCCCGGCCACACACAAGGGATGCACCGAGGGATCGGTCATCACCGCAGCCACGGGCGCGGCCAGCTGGCCGGTGCGCCGCAGCCGCCCGAGTACCTGGCTGGCCAGCGGGTAGGTGGACACCACGGCGGCCGTGGCCGGCTGAATGGCGGCGCGCATCCGGCTGGCTGCTGCAACGTACGACCAGGCCGCCGCGCCCTGGGCGCATCGCCGCCCGGCGACGGCGTGCAGCAGCCATCCCCATGTCGCCGGAGCGTAACGAAGCTGCGACGCGTAGCCGTCGCGCAGTCGTGCCCCCCACCGCGGCGGCAGCAGCTCGAGGAAGTCGCACCGGTCGACCGCGAAGCCGAGCGCGTCCATCTGCCGGCCAATCACGTCAGCCGCCCCGTCGTGGCCAGCCCCGATGCTTGCCGACACGATCATGATCCGCGGCCGGTCATGCCCGGACCGGTCGCCGGGCCCGGCCACGTGTGTGTAGCTCCCGGGCACCGTGTCAGCTGTCATGGCCGCAAGGCTGACGGTCCCAGGCTGAGAAAATCCTGAACCCGGCCGCCCGAAGCGAAGTGATTACTCACCGCAGGCTTGCACCCCGCCCGAGCAGGCACTTTCAGCCCGCGCTCAGCTCGCCGGACCTAGGGTGTCGCCGACGACGGGAGGAAATTCGGATGGGCCTGCGGCAGCTGGTCAGGGTACGACCGCGCTTCGGGGTACGGATGCGCTCGGCGCTGGCCGCCGCGGCAGTGGTGGCGGTCGCCTCCGCACTGTCCGGTGCGGCGCTACTGGTGATTACCCGGCAGATCCTGCTCGACAACGTCAGCACGGCCGCCCAGGACCGCGCCGTCCAGGTCACGACCGCCGTGCGCGACACCGACCCGGGCACGCTGACCGCCGTACTGCGCCCAGGTCCCCGCGAGCGCACGATCGTACAGGTGCTGGACCAGTCCGGGCGGGTCATCACCGCGTCGGAGGTGATCGCCGGGGCTCCGCCGATGTCGCCGCTGCGCCCGGCCGCCGGCCGGCGCAGCGCCGAGACCCGCAGGCTGGCCGAGGCGCACGACGACCCGTTCCACATCGTGGCGCAGGGCGTCAGCACCGCGGCTGGGAGGCGGACTGTGCTGGTGGGGGAGTCGCTGGACACCGTGGACGACGGCACCGAAGCGGTCGTCGCGGCGCTGCTGGCGGGTTTTCCGGTGCTCGCGGTGGTGGTGGGCGCCGCGACGTTCTTCTTCGTGGGGCGCACTCTGCAGCCGGTGGAGGCGATGCGTCGGCAGGCCGCCACGATCACGTCGCGGAACCTGCACATGCGGCTGCCGGTACCGGCGGTCGACGACGAGGTCGCCGCGCTCGCCCAGACCATGAACACCATGCTCGACCGCATCGAGACCGCCTCCGCGGCCCAGCGCCGGTTCGTCGCGGACGCCAGCCACGAGCTGCGCAGCCCCCTGGCTACCATCCGGGCCAACGTCGACCTGCTCGAGACGGCAGGCCCGGCCGAGCAGACGGCACGCCCGGTGCATCGCATCCACGCCGAGAGCGCCCGCATGGCCCGCCTCATCGAGGACCTGCTGCTGCTCGCGCGCGCGGACGACCACGGACTGCGGCTGCGCCACGAGGACGTCGACCTCGACGACCTGGTGTACGCCGAACGCGAGCGCATCGCCCTGCAGCACCCGGACCTGCGGGTGGACGGCGACGTCAGCCCGGTACGGGTCCGCGGCGACGCCGACGCGCTGCAGCGGGCGCTGCGTAACCTCGTCGACAACGCCATGCGGCATGCCCGCGAGCAGGTCACCATCGGCCTGGGCGCCGGCGGCGCCGAGGCAGAGATGGTGGTCGCGAACGACGGCGAACCGATCGCCGCGGCGGACAGTGTCCGGATCTTCGACCGGTTCGTTCGGCTGGACGACAGCCGTTCCCGTACGGCCGGCGGCGCTGGCCTCGGCCTTCCCATCGCCCACGAGATCGTCGCAGCCCACGGCGGCACCCTGACCGCCGACGACCGCACCGAGGGCGCGGCCATGCGGGTGAGGCTGCCATTCGAATCGGATTCATCGAATTCTCAGGAAGCTGCGGCTACGGTCCACCCGTAGTCGGCAGTGCCGCCTACCTGCGTTGACGCATGCCGCCGGCTGGGCACCGCCGGCGGTACAGAGGCGGCGATGGCGATCGATCGGAAGGCGGCAGATGCCCAGCGACCCCACGTATGCGCTCGGTCCGGCCGCCCTCGACCCGCAACACCTCATCACCACATTCGGCGTGCTGGGGATCCTCGTCGCGGTATTCGCCGAATCCGGGCTGCTGATCGGATTCTTCCTTCCCGGTGACTCCCTGCTGTTCACCACCGGGCTACTCATCGCCGCCGACACGTACCTGCACCTGCCGCTCTGGCTCGCCTGCCTGCTGATCTCGCTGGCGGCGATTGTCGGCGACCAGGTCGGCTACCTGATCGGGCGACGATTCGGGAGCGCATTGTTCCGCCGGCCGAAGTCCCGGCTGTTCACGCCGCAGCACCTGGACAGATCACGGGAGTTCTTCCGGCACCACGGGGCCCGCTCGATCGTGCTCGCCCGGTTCGTGCCGATCGTTCGCACCTTCACCCCGATCGTGGCCGGCGCGAGCGACATGCCATATCGATCGTTCCTGCGCTACAACGTGGTCGGCGGTGTCGTGTGGGCGTGTGGCGTCACTGTGCTGGGCGCACTCCTGGGCCGGGTGGCGTTCGTCCGTTCGCATATCGAGCTGATCCTGGCCGGGATCGTCGCGGTGTCGCTGGCGCCGATCGCCGTCGAGGCGCTACGGGCTCGGAGGCGTGCCGCGGGCTAGCGGAAGGGACGACGCTTGCGAAGGGTTACGGCTGGTCAGCCGCGACGCGCGCTGGCCGCAGACCTAGAATCATCATGCAGCCGGTTCCGGTGTCTGCCCGAATCCGCGCGGGGTTAGCTCACCGGCGAGGCTGCCGCAGGAAAAGTGCCAGCGTGGCGTGGTGCAGCGTCCAAACCTTCAGCGTCTGGTATTGGCTGTGGAGCACCGCGCGCAGGTCGGGCCGTGCCGCGGCTGGGTCGTGAACGTTCCCGTAGCTGAACAGCCAGATCCGACTCGCCTGGCCGAGGTGCTCGCCGGGATCCGGGTACTCATCGGCGCGCAATGTGCCGGTGTCGGCGGCGGGGCGCTGCATCAGCAGGTCACGTGGCTGGCCCGGGTCGTGGCGCAGGTAGTACTCCAGACCGGTGCGCATGGTCCGCGAATGAGCCGTGTAGATGATCCCGTCACCCGGTTGCTGGTATTGGCCGACGAGCTGCGCGGCGGTGCGGTAGTCGCTGCCGTTCTTGGCGGTCGGGCGACGCACGGCCCGCTGGTCTGGGACGACCGCGAGGCCGAGCACCGCGAGCGCGGTCGCGATCTGCAGGGTTAGGGTGCGCCGGCTGCGCCACCCGGCGGCGGCGTTGCCCGGGCCGAACGGCTGCACCAGCCCGGCCGCCGCCAGCAGGGCCAGCGGTGCGAGCACGATCAGCATGTACCGCACGACCCAGTACGGCACTACCAGCACGGACAAGGCCGCGAGGACGGCGACCGGGGCGAGCGCCAGGATGGTCAGCTCCGTGACGTGCCGGTTGCTCTGCCAGATGGCAAGAATGGCCAGCCCGATCAGCAGCCATCCGGCGGGTACCGACCCGGTCAGCGTGCCGGGGAACTTCCACAGGCCGCCGCGCGTGAGCGGCTCAATCCAGGACAGCTGTCTGTCTCGCTGGTGCATCCCGGCCCAGAGCAGCGGTGTCAGCGCGGCCAGCGCGCACCCGGCCGCGATGCTCCAGGCCACCATGACCCGCCGGGTGCGGTGCTGCGCCACCACGACGAGGTGGGCGGCGAGCGTGGTGAGGGCGATGACGTGGCTGAGCCCGAGCAGCACGACGGCGGCCCCGTACGCGATCCAGCGGCCGGGCCGCGGCCGGGTCACGGCACGGTGCAGCAGCAGGAGCGCGAGCAGCGCGAAGAAGCAGGCGAACGCGTACGGGCGGGCCTCGTCGGCGTACCGGGAGGTGTTCGGCATCAGGCACAGCAGCAGACCGGCCACCGCGCCGGTGAGCGGCCCGAACAACCGGCGGCCCAGCTCACCAGTCAGCGCGACCGTGACACCCATCGCCAGGATCGACGGCAGGCGCAAGGCCACCTCGCCGGCGCCCACCACGGCGGTCCAGTAGTGGATCAGCAGGTAGTAGGCGCCGAAGACGGCGTCGACGTGGTGGATCAGATGCCACAGCTGTGCCGGGGTCCGCGCGGCGGCGTCCGCCGTCGCGATCTCGTCCCAGCTCAGCACCGGATGCCCCGCTCGGACCAGCGCGATGGCGACCATAAGCAGGCCCGGCCCCGCCGAGGGACCGAGCAGCGTCAGCCAGTGCCGCCAGCCCCGGGACGTCCGCAGGCCCATCCTGTCCGGCAGCGTCCGTATGCGCCACTGCACGGCACTCTTCCGGCCGCCCTTCACTCCCAGATGTCCGACCATCGCCCTCGTTTCCCCCGGATCTGACACTCGCCGGGGGGTAATGCATCAGATCGCGCCTGAGAAAACGATGAGAAGACCCGTGCCCCATGCCGGCGACGACAGGGGTCCGCGCGCCGCGAATCGGTCACCGCCGGACTCCTGCAGGCGACGCCCGTGGTTTGCTGGTCAGAACCGCGAAAATGATCATGAACCGAGTTCCTGTCCATGACACACGTTCGGGTATTCATGTCAGGCCGCCAACTGCGTTCCTCAATCTGGCGAACGTCATCGGGCTGGATAACCTGCGCTGCGGCGCCACAAATGAGTGAACAGGCCGCAGGGGTTCAGCGTTCTCTCAGCGCAGTCTCGGCAGGGTCCTTCCAGTGACCAATAGGCGCAACAGCACGATGGCACCGAACCTGCCCGCAACTCTCCTCGAGCGTGGGCCGGCTTCCCGCGTGCGATTCGACGGGAGTCCGCCTGGCGGCGGAATCAGGCGGATGAAGATTGCGGATCGTTGCCAGGCGTCGCAGCGCACGCGGCATGGACGGGCCGCCCTCGCCCTGGCCGCGGGCTTGGCGCTGGCGCTCGCCGGGTGCGCCGCCGCACGGGTGGCACCTACCGAGGCCGTCGTGCCGGCGGCAGCACCGGGCCCAGCCACGAAGGTGCTGATGATCATGGAGGAGAACCATGAATACGGCGACATCATCGGTGACCCGGAGGCCCGCTACCTGAACCAGCTCGCCGGCCAGTACGGCTCCGCGCGCCACGTCGACGCCGGCTATCCCCGGGCATGCCCCTCGCTGGCCGCGTACATCCTGCTCACCAGCGGATCCACCCAGGGCATCTGCGACGACAAGGCACCCAAACACCACCCGCTCACCGCCGACAACCTCTTCCACCAGGTCTCGACCAGCGGCCGCGAATGGCGTGACTACGCCGAGTCCGCCCCCGGAAACTGCGTCCTGGCCAACGCCAGCCAGGGCCGCTACCTCGTCCGGCACGTCCCGGCCACCTACTACGTGCAGGAGCGCGCCGACTGCGCCCGCTGGGCGGTGCCCCTGGGCAAGCCCGCGTCGGGTGCCCTGCACGCCGATGTCACCGCGGGCACGCTGCCCGCGTTCGGGCTGGTCAGCCCAGACGCCTGCCACGACATGCACGGCGCCGCGCCCTGCCCGGCGTCGCGCACCGCGAACGGCGACCGCTGGCTTCGGGACTGGATCCCGCAGATCCTTGCCGGGCCGGACTACCAGGCCGGGCACCTCGTCGTGATCATCACCTGGGACGAGGGCAGCGGCACCGACAACCACATCCCCACCCTGGTGATCGCTCCCGGAACAAGCCACGTGACCGCAGATCAGCTCTACACCCACTGCTCCACCCTGCGGACCGTCGAGGACCTCCTGTCGCTGCCAGCACTGGGGTGCGCCCGGACCACCCGTTCCATGACCTCCGCCTTCCGGCTGTGATCCGCGTGGCTGGTCACGGGTCCGGCTGCGGCGGCACCGTCACAGTGTCCGCCGAAGGAAGCGCAAGCCGATGTGGACGGCGGACTCGTCGGCTGGCAGGAAGAGTGTGAAGGCAGTCAGCCGGCCCGCACTCGTGTGGCTCACCCGGATAGGGAGCAAGCACCACGAAGCGGCGAAGTTCTTCATGGTCGGTGGGGTGTGCTTCCTGGTGACAACCTGCATCAACTATTCGCTCAAGCTGTCCGTGTTGCACAAGAAGCCGCTTACGGCTTTGGCGATTGCGACCATCTTCAGCACGATCCTGTCGTATCTGCTGAACCGTCAGTGGTCATTTCGCACTCGCGGAGGACGCAAGCGGCATCACGAGGCGGCCCTGTTCTTCTCCCTCAGTGCCGTAGGGATTGCACTGAACCTAATTCCGCTCGGCGTGTCGCGATACCTACTCCTTCTCCGTGTTCCTGACGTCAGCCGGAGTGTGCAGGAGGTAGCTGACTTCGTCAGCGGCATCGTCCTCGGAACGTTGATCGCTATGTGTTTCCGGCTCTGGGCATTCCGGCGGTTTGTGTTTCCGCATCCGCACGATCAGCCCCACCGTCTCAAGAGGCCGTCCAAGCCAGGGCCGCACAGCAGGATAGTGCAACACGAGCCAAGCTCTACTGGCCAGCGGCCAGGAGCACCGAAGGCGCCCCGCGGATGATGTCGGCCGGGGTTAGAAGGCGGCCCTCGTCAACGTGAGGTTGGGGGCTTCTGGCGCTAATCATCCGGGTTGCCGTTGGCTTGCCGGGTGCTCACCTCGTCGCGGGGGGATAGACAAGCTCCACGGTGTACGGGACGACGGCGGGCGCAATGTGTAGGCAGTAGTTGAAGGCGCCGCTGCCCTCGCGATCTGCGCCGTCGCTGCCGCCCACCTCAAAGACCGAACCGACACTCAGGCACCACCACCGAACAGGCCAGACCAGCGCCCACCGGCCGAGCCCGGCATGATCCCGACGACCGTCCCCGAGGTCAGCCGACTGCTCGCAGGCACCCTTGCAGAACCCAAACCGCCTGGCCATGACACGCATTGGCGAAACTGGAGACGCCGCTACCAGACCCGATCACGCCGGTTCCACCAACGCACACGACTCAACCGCGACTACGCCCTGGTCAACCAGCAAATGGCGGCTGCCGTACTAGGCAAGGCCATCGGGGAGAGCTCCAATTCGCCGCGATGACCACGTGTTCATGAAGTACCCGGTTATGTTCGACGTTGGCGCGCAGCGCCAACGGCGCGGTCTGCTTGCCGCGATTGAGGAAGATCGCGGTGCCGGGGACGCGGGTGGGTCGGTCGTCGTGCAACCGTGCGACGAACTCGGGTAGCGGGCCCTCCGCCTGCTCGCGTTCGCGGGTGACCACCGCCCGCCCACGCTGCCAGGTGGTCATGACAGTAAACGCGGTGAGGCCAATGAGCAGCGGCAGCCAGGCGCCGTGCACGAGTTTGGTCAGGTTCGCGGCCAGAAACAGCAGATCGACGGTCAACAAAAGACCGCCTCCGATGGCGACCATCCACAGCGGCGTACGCCAGTGGACCCGGGCAAGGTAGAAGAACAGGATCGTGGTGATGGTGATCGTGGTGACCACCGCCATCGGCCGGGTTGAAGACGGTCTGGAGGGTGTAGATCGGGCTGGTGCCGATGTCGCCGAAGACGACGCCGAGGGCGCCGACCACGATGGCGGCCCGGACAGTCTCCCGGCTGCCGCTGCCGTGGGTCGCCGACGACGCTTCGGGTTGGTCCTGCACCAGTACCTCTCCAATGTGAACTGCATCCTCATGCGCCCGGACGGTCGCTCGCCGTCGGTCCTTGCCGTTGCTGGCGCTGCACGCATCGGTGCCCATGATCGACGACGGGTTCGACGGTACCTGCAGCGCGGGATCCGTGACGTCGAACGGCGGATCGCACGGCGGGGCCGGCTCACCCCAAGGCCGCGCCCACCTGGTCGGCCAGCGTCACCGCGACGCGACGCTCGCTCAACGGCGGGCAGGTTCCGGGTGCCGCGCGGAGCAGGTACCGGCCATACAATCGGCCAGCGTTCTCGACCAGGACCTCGATGTCGGTGACGGCGGGTAAGCCCTGGTGGTCGACGTCCCACACACCGCCGTGCCACAGAATCTCGCCGTCACGGCGGAGCCGAGCCGGGTGTCCGAGACCCGCGACGCCGGGCTGGTACCGGGCGGCTTGCAGGTGCAGGACGTCGACCAGTTGGTCGGACACCGTCTTGATCAGGCTGTGTGGCGACCCACCGGTCGCGCCGGACTCAGCGGCCGCGTAAATGCCGGCGAGGTACCCGGCTTCGCGGCTGGCGGTCGCGGCGTGCTGGCGACCCCGTACCGCGAGTTCGGTCACCGCCGCCCCGACCGCCACGAGGAGCAGGAACGTCTGGATGTCCGTCCGGTCCGCGATGGCGAACTGCTGATACGGCTCGGTGAAGTAGAAGTCGAACCAGACCCCGGCGGACAACGCCGCCAGATACCCGGCCACCCGGTTGCCGAACGCGGCGATGGCCACTACGACTACCACGAGCAGCAGCGCGACGTTGGTGTTCTCGACGCGGTCGCGCAGCGGCACGAGCATCGTCGCGGTGACGACGGGGACGGCGAGGGCCAGAACGACGGCGAGCCGGTCCCGCCGGAGCCAGGTGGCCACTGCCCGACCGTTGCCATGGGCGGCGCCGCGATCCGGCGCATTGTTGCGGTCCATCTCAACCCTCCTTCAGGGCTGGAAGCGGTAGCCCAGGCCCGGTTCCGTGAGCAGGTGGCGCGGGTGGGCGGGGTCGGGTTCCAGCTTGCGGCGCAGGTGTTTCACGTACTGGCGTAGGTACTGGGTTTCGGTCTGGTAGGCGGGTCCCCAGACCTGTTGCAGGAGCTGGCGCTGGCTGACGAGCTTGCCGGGGTTGCGGGCGAGGACTTCCAGTAGCCGCCATTCCACGGGGGTGAGGTGCACCGGCTCGGCGCCGTCGTCGGCGTGGACCTGCCGGTCGGCGAGGTCGACGGTGTGACGCCCGACGCGGACCGGCGGTGGGGGTTCGGAGCTGCCGGTGCGGCGGGTGACCGCGCGGATGCGGGCGAGCAATTCCTCGACGCCGAACGGTTTGGTGACGTAGTCGTCGGCGCCGGCGTCCAGCGCGGCGACTTTCGCCGCGCTTTCCATCCGGCCGGACAGGATGACGATGGGGATCGGGGTCCACGCGCGCAGTTTGCGGATGACGTCGACGCCGTCGATGTCGGGTAGGCCCAGGTCGAGGACCACGAGGTCGGGGTGGTCGCTGGCGGTGGCGTGCAGCGCTGCGGCGCCGTCGGCGGCGGTGACGACCTCGTAGTGGCGGGCCTGCAGGTTGATCCGCATAGCGCGCAGGATCTGTGGTTCGTCGTCGACGACGAGGATCCGGGTCATGTCGTGCCCTGCCAGTGGTCGATGCGGTCAAGGATGGCGGGGTCGGCGGCCTGTTCGGCGGGTTCGGCGGCGGGCAGGCTGATTGTCATGGTCAGACCTCCGCCGGGGGTTGCTTCGGGCTCGAGGGTGCCGCCCATGGCTTCGATCACGCCGCGGGACAGGGCGAGGCCGAGTCCGACGCCGGTGGTGTTGTCGCGGTCGCCGAGGCGCTGGAACGGCAGGAAGATCCGGTCCCAGTCGCCTGCGGGTACGCCGGGGCCGTGGTCGACGACGCGGACCTCGACGCGGCCGCCGTGTTCGCTGGCGGTGACCAGTGGTGGCCGGTCGGGTGGGCTGTATTGCAGGGCGTTGCCGAGGAGGTTGACCAGGGCGCGTTCGAGCAGAGCGGGATCGGCGTGGATCTCGGGCAGCTCGTCCGGGACCTGGATGCGTACGGCGCGGCCGGACTCGGCGAGGTCGTCGATGGCGCGGGGGATGGCATCGGCGAGGCTGATCAGCTGCGGGTTCATGCCGAGGGCGCCGGCTTGAATGCGGCTCATGTCGAGCAGGTTCTCGACCAGCCGGGTGAGCCGGTTGACGGATTCCTGCGCGGTGTCGAGCAGCTCGTATCGGTCGGTGGCGCTGAACTCGACGTCAGGGGCGCACAGGGAGTCGATGGCCGCTTTGGCAGAGGCGAGTGGGGTGCGCAGGTCGTGGCTGACCGCGGACAGCAGGGCGGTGCGGACCTTGTCGACCTCGGTGAGCGGCTCGACGGCGGCGGCGCGCTCTTCCAGGCGTTCCTGGCGCAGCGCCACGGCGGCCTGGGCGGCGAACGCCTCGACGACGCGCCGGTCCTGCGCGGCGAGCGGGTGTCCGCGCAGCACGAGTGACACCTGGTCGTCGACGGCGACGTCGGCGTGGCCCTGGGCGGGGGTCAGGCAGGGTTGGTCGCCGACCGCGGCGGCGACGCGCCAGGCGGACTGTTCGTGTTGCAGGTTCGGGCCCGGCGGGATGTTGTCGCGGCGTTCGAGCAGGGTGACTCCGGTGAGCTGGAACGTCTCGCGGAGCTGGTCGAGTAGGGCGGGCAGCGGGCGGCTGCCGCGCAGGACGCTGCCGGCCACGGTGGACAGGGTTTCGGCTTCGGCGCGGGCGCGGGCGGCCTCCCGGGTGCGCCGGGCGGCGAGATCCACCACGGCGCTGACCGCGGCCGCGACGGCCAGGAACATCACCAGCGCGAGCAGGTTCTCCCGCTCGGCGACGGTGAACCGGTGGACCGGCGGGACGAAGTACCAGTTGAGCAGCAGGAACGCGGCGACCGCGGCGAGTAGCGCCGGGTAGAGGCCGCCGACCAGAGCAACCGCGACGACGGCGCCGAGGTAGAGCAGGATGTCGCTAGGCAGCGACAGGTTCCCATCCAAGGCGATGAGTGCCGCGGTCAGCAGCGGCAGCCCCAGCGCGGCCACCACAAACCCGGCGAGGCGCCGCCGGGCGGTCAGCCCGCCGGTGACGGCCACCGGGCGTCGGCCCTTGCGGGCCTCCTCGTGGGTGACCAGGTGAACGTCGATCGACCCGGACTCGGCGGTGGTGGTGACCCCGACGCCGCGTGAGAAGATCTGCGCGACACGGCCCCGGCGGCTCGCGCCGAGGACCAACTGGGTGGCGTTGACACCGCGGGCGAAGTCCAGCAGCGCGGTCGGGACGTCCCCACCCACGACCTGGTGGTATTCCCCGCTCAGGCTCTCCAGCAGGGTCCGCTGCCGCGCCAGGTGCGCCGGGTCGCCGCCGGCGAGGCCGTCGTTGCGGGCGACGTGTACGCCGAGCAGGTCGGCCCCCTTCGTCCGGGCGGCGATCCGGGCCGCCCGCCGGATCAGGGTCTCGCCCTCGGCGCCACCCGTGAGCGCCACCACGACGCGTTCCCGGGTCTCCCAGGTGCCGGTGATGTGGTGTTCGGCGCGGTAGCGGTCGAGTTGTTCGTCGACCTTGTCGGCGACCCACAGCAGCGCCAGCTCGCGCAGGGCGGTGAGGTTGCCGACGCGGAAGTAGTTGCCCAGTGCGGCGTCGATCTTCTCGGGGGCGTACACGTTGCCGTGGGCCATGCGGCGGCGCAGCGCCTCGGGGGTCATGTCGACCAGTTCGATCTGGTCGGCCTGGCGGACGACGGCGTCGGGTACGGTTTCGCGTTGCGGTATCCCGGTGATCTGCTGGACGACGTCGTTGAGCGACTCCAGATGCTGGATGTTGACCGTGGTGATGACGGTGATGCCCGCGTCGAGCAGCGCCTGGATGTCCTGCCAGCGTTTGGCGTTGCGGCTGCCGGGGACGTTGGTGTGGGCCATCTCGTCGACCAGCGCCACCTCGGGGCGGCGGGCGAGGACGGCGTCGAGGTCCATCTCGGTGAACGCCGCACCCCGGTAGTTGATCGTCCGACGACCGATGACGTCGAGTCCCTCGACGAGCGCCTCGGTGTGCGTGCGGCCGTGGCATTCGACGTAGCCGACGACCACGTCGGTGCCGCGGGCTGCCCGGCGGTGGCCCTCGTCGAGCATCTTGTAGGTCTTGCCGACGCCTGGGGCGGCCCCGAGGTAGACGCGCAGCTGTCCGCGTGCCGTCATGTTCCGTTCCTCTCTAAGGGGGCCGCCCGGCGGGGGTCATTGGTGGAGCGGGTACTTCTGGTCGAGGGCGAGATTCAACTGGACCGCGTTGACCGAGGGTTCACCCATGAACCCGAGAGCACGCCCGGTGGTGTGCTCGTCGATCAGCTTGCGGATGGTGGCGACGTCGGCGCCGCGCGCCTTCGCGATGCGAGTGGCCTGCAGGTTGGCGTAGGCGGGGCTGATGTCCGGGTCGAGGCCCGAGCCGCTGGCGGTGACCGCGTCGGCGGGCACGGCAGGACGGGCGGGGGCATCGCCGCGGATCGGGGTGACGACGGCCTTCGCGTAGTCCTCACCGTAGACCGCGCACTGCACCGCCACCCCCTGGTAGGTGCTCAGGAACGGTGCGGCGGGGCATGCCTGGTTGAGGCTGACTACGCGGGTGACCGGGCCGGTCAGTCCGTCGCGGTGGAACACGCCGAGCACGGCGCCCACGCCGTCGGTCGTGCAGTACGGCCGGCGCCCGTCGACGCCGTCCAGGTCACCGGCGGCCTTGCTGCGGGCGCAGACCCGGGTGAGCAGGCTCTGCTTGGCGTTCTCATCCTGTTTCCCGGCGGCGGTCAGCGCCGGATCGGGCACAGTGTCGACGACGCTCTCCGGGCCGAGGTTGGACGCGGCGGTGGCGGTCGGGTCGTAGCCGTCACCGGCCGCCGAGGGGCGGGTCTGGAAGTACTGCACCAGCGGCTTGCCGTCCGGGCCGGTGAAACTCTGCCCGATGAGCGCCGACGCGACCGTGGTGCCGCCGCGGTGCACCGGTGATCCGGTGGCGTGGTGCTTCAACCCGGGGATCTGCGCGATACCGAGGACTGCCAATGGGTAGATCAGTCCGGTGAGGACGGTGAGCACGAGCAGCGCCCGCAGCGCCGCGAGGTGCTGGGCGAGCCAGGCTGGAAGTCGCATCACGAGACCCCCGGAACGAACTGGACGAGCAGGTCAATGAGCTTGATTCCCGCGAACGGGACGATGATCCCACCCAGGCCGTAGACCAGCAGGTTGCGGCGCAGCATCGCGGCGGCGCTGGACGGGGTGTAGCGGACCCCGCGCAGCGCGAGGGGGATCAGCGCGACGATGACCAGCGCGTTGAAGATGACCGCCGACAGGATCGCCGAGGTGGGGCTGTGCAGCCGCATCACGTTGAGCGTGTCCAACGATGGGTAGACCGCGGCGAACATGGCCGGGATGATCGCGAAGTACTTCGCGATGTCGTTGGCGATCGAGAACGTGGTCAGCGCACCCCGAGTGATCAGGAGCTGCTTGCCGATCTCGACGATCTCGATGAGCTTGGTCGGATCGGAGTCCAGATCGACCATGTTCCCGGCCTCCTTGGCCGCCGACGTGCCCGTGTTCATCGCGACGCCCACGTCGGCCTGGGCCAGCGCCGGCGCGTCGTTGGTGCCGTCGCCGGTCATCGCGACCAGCCGACCGCCGCCCTGTTCCCGCTTGATCAGGGCGAGTTTGTCCTCCGGGGTGGCTTCGGCGAGGAAGTCGTCGACGCCTGCCTCGTCCGCGATCGCCTTCGCGGTCAACGCGTTGTCGCCGGTGATCATGACGGTGCGGATGCCCATCCGGCGCATCTCGTCGAACCGGGCCCGCATCCCGGCCTTGACCACGTCCTTGAGGTGGATCACCCCGAGCGCCCGGGCAGGCTCACCGTCCACATGCTCGGCCACCACCAGCGGGGTGCCGCCACTGGCGCTGATCGCGTCGACGATGCCTCCCACCTCGTCCGTGGGGTGCCCGTCGTGGTCGCGTACCCACTTCATCACGGCCGCGGCCGCGCCCTTGCGGATCCGCCGGCCCGCCTGAATGCCGTCGGCGGCCACGTCGACGCCGCTCATCCGAGTCTGCGCGGTGAACGGCACAAACGTCGCGTGACGCATCAGACCCGGTTCCCGTTCCCGCAGGCCGTGCTCGACCTTGGCCAGGACCACCACGGACCGTCCCTCGGGGGTCTCGTCGGCCAGGCTGGACAGCTGCGCCGCGCCCGCCAGCACGAGGGAGGTCACCCCGTCGACCGGGACGAACTCGGCCGCCTGCCGGTTGCCGAGCGTGATCGTGCCGGTCTTGTCCAGCAGCAGCGTGTTGACGTCCCCGGCAGCCTCCACCGCACGCCCGGACATCGCCAGCACATTGCGCTGCACGAGCCGGTCCATGCCGGCGATCCCGATCGCGGACAGCAGCGCCCCGATGGTGGTGGGAATCAGACACACCAGCAGCGAGACCAGCACGATCCCGGTCACCCCGTCGGCCGTCAGCGCGGCGTTGTCGGCGGCCGCCGGGTTGACCGACTTGGAGTAGATCGCCAGCGGCTGCAGCGTCGCGACGGCCAGCAGGAAGATGATCGTCAGCGCCGCGAGCAGGATGTTCAACGCGATCTCGTTCGGAGTCTTCTGCCGGCTGGCGCCCTCCACCAGGGCGATCATGCGGTCGATGAAGCTCTCCCCCGGCCGCTGGGTGATCCGTACGACGATCCGGTCCGAGAGGACCTTGGTCCCCCCTGTGACCGCCGACCGGTCACCACCGGACTCCCGGATCACCGGCGCCGACTCGCCGGTGATCGCGGACTCGTCGACGCTGGCGATGCCCTCGATGACGTCCCCGTCACCCGGGATGATCTGCCCCGCCTCGACCACGACCACATCGCCCTGCTGCAGCTGCGGCGCCGGGACCGACTCCTCGGTCAGGGCATCGGGCCAGCCGGTCAACCGGCGGGCCAGGGTGTCACGCTTGGCCTGCCGCAGCGCATCGGCCTGCGCCTTGCCGCGGCCCTCCGCGACCGCCTCCGCCAGGTTCGCGAAGACCACGGTCAGCCACAGCCAGATCGTGATCACCCACGCGAACACGCTCGGATGCCCGATCGCCAGCAGAGTGGTGAACACCGAGCCGATCTCCACGATGAACATGACCGGGTTACGCCACAACGTACGCGGGTCAAGCTTGCGCGCCGCATCGGGCAGCGCCTTCCACAGCATCGCGGGGTCGAGCAGCCCACCGGAGACCCGGCGCGGACCGCCCGGTGGCGCCGGAGGCTGAGCCGCGGACGACGGTTCCACAGTGATGACAGACATGTACGCGGTCCTCCTACAGGCCCTCGGCCAACGGGCCGAGCGCGAGGGCGGGCAGGAAGGTCAACGCCACCAGGATGACCGTGACGCCGACCAGCATCCCCACGAACAAAGGCTGATAGGTACGCAGCGTGCCGGTGGACTCCGGGACCGGCTGCTGCGCGGCCAGGGACCCGGCCAGAGCGAGCACGAACACGATCGGCAGGAACCGGCCGAGCAGCATGCACAACCCCAGAGCGATGTTGTATCCGGTGCCGGAGACCGTCAGCCCGGCGAACGCCGAGCCGTTGTTGTTCGCCGCTGACGCGAACGCATACACCACCTCGGACAAGCCATGCGCCCCGGAGTTCAGCAGGCCGGCCCTGCCCCAGCTCGTCGCCACCGCGATCCCGGTCCCGACCAGAACCAGCACCGGCATCGTCAGGAAGTACAAGGACGCGAACTTGACCTCCCGGGCGCCGATCTTCTTGCCCAGGTACTCCGGGGTACGACCCACCATCAGCCCCGCGATGAACACCATGAACACGGCCAGGATCAGCATCCCGTACAGACCCGAACCGGTGCCGCCCGGAGCCACCTCGCCCAGCAGCATGTTCAGCATCGCCACACCACCGCCCAGCGCGGTGTAGGAGTCGTGGAACGAGTCCACCGCCCCCGTCGAGGTCAGCGTCGTCGCCGACGCGAACGTCGCCGAGTTCAGCACCCCGAAGCGGGTCTCGGTGCCCTCGGTGGCCGCACCGACCGCCATCGGCACCGTGCCGTGATGCAGCCCCTGCAGCACGTTGATGGTCACGATGCTGCCGACGGCCAGCACGGCCATGGCGGCCAGGATCGCGTAGCCCTGCCGGTTGCTGCCGACCATCCGCCCGAACGTGCGCGGCAGGCTGAACGGGATCACCAACAGCAGGAAGACCTCCAGCCAGTTCGTCCACGTCGTGGGGTTCTCGAACGGATGGGCGCTGTTGGCGTTGTAGAACCCACCCCCGTTGGTGCCCAACTCCTTGATCGCCTCCTGCGAGGCGACCGGCCCACCGGTCACATGCTGGACCGCACCGGCCAGAGTGTGCACGTCCGTCCCCGCCGACAGGTTCTGGATCGCGCCACCGGCGACCAACACGATCGCCGCGACGGCCGCGAGCGGCAGCAGCACCCGGACCGTGATCCGGACCAGATCGACCCAGAAGTTCCCCAGCTGATCCGTGCGACTCCGGGCGAAACCGCGCACCAGAGCGACCGCCACCGCGATGCCCACCGCCGCCGACGCGAAGTTCTGCACCGCCAGCCCGGCCATCTGCACCAAGTGACCCATGGTCGACTCACCGGAATACCACTGCCAGTTGGTGTTGGTCACGAAGCTGACCGCGGTGTTCCACGCCCCGTCCGGGTCCACCGGCGGGAAACCCAGCGACAGCCACAGGTGGTTCTGCAGCCGCTGGAACGCATATAGGAACAGGATGGACACCGCGGAGAACGCGAGCACGCTGCGCGCGTACACCCCCCAGGACTGCTCACCGTCGGGGTTCACCCCGACCATCCGGTACATCACCCGCTCGGCCCGCAGATGCCGGGTCGCGGTCACCGTCCGGTACAGGTATTCGCCCAGCGGCCGGTAGGCCACCGCCAGCGCGAGGATCAGCGAGGCGACGAACAGGGCGCCCGCCGTTGTCGTACTCATCTAGAACCGCTCCGGAAACAGCAGGGCCACCACGAGAAACGCCGTCAGCGCCACCGCGAGGACCAGACCGACCAGATTCTCGGCGTTCACAGCTTCTCCACCGCCCGCACCGTCAGTGCCAGCAGCGCGAACAGGCCCACCGTCAACAGCACGTACCACACGTCAGACATGACGTGTTCCCTCCTCGTTCCATATGACCTTTTCCCCGCGTACGGGCCGGTGGCCGCCGGACCCTGCCGGGCCCCAGAACATCGCTGACACCTCGTGCGACCAGCGCCGCCAGGCGAACAGCCGACGTACGACCCGGAAGCCGCCGCCGGCGATGAGGCCTGCCGCCGCAGCGACGGCGAGCGCTGCGGACCGGCGGACGTCCGCGGCGCCGTGCCACGACAGCTCACCAAGGTGGTTGAGCACGAATCCGTCGAACACCAGGCAGGCGAGCACGGCGACCGCGGCCACGGCGAGGGGATCCACCGTCAGCGCCGAGAAGACCGACACGGAACTCGCCATCAGCCCGAGCCGGACGGTCCCGGCCGGGGCCGGCACGAACGTGGCGACCAACGCGGTACCGGCCACGACGGCCGCACCCACGCCCACGGCGATGCCCGTGGGCCTGCCTTCGCCGATCGACGCCCAGGATCGAACGCGCGGTGTCCCTGGTTCGCCTGTCATAGCCTCTTCCCGACCCGCTCTCCACGGCCCGGTGCCGTGGCTTCCGCCAGTCAAAGCCGCAGGACAGGCGGCAGCTAGATCCCTTCACACGCTTTTCACGGCGGGCGGCAGGATGTTCACGCGTTTTTGACGCCAACGGCCCGCACGCACCGGCTGTGTGGTCTCCGGCATGACGGCGCTGGACTCGGGCCTGCGTGTGTCGGCCCCGCCTGTACGGCGTACCGCCGGCAGACGGGGCCGTGGCGGACCGTCGGTGGACCCGATACGGCCCACCGCGGCACAGGCCCGCGTCCCGTGGCCGGTGTGGCCGTGAAAAGCCCGTGAAAAATGGGTCTGCTGTGTCGACGCCCCGCGAGGGCGACGGCATCAATTGATGCATAGGACCGTGGTGCACCAAGTCCGGGGCGCCGGCCCGCTGCCGCGGTTCGACCCGTAGGCGCAGTTCACCGTCACCGACCATGTCCTGGATGCCGGCCGCTGCGGCATCAGGTCCGGCGAGCCGCCGGGCAGGCTCGTCCGGACCAGGTACGGACGCGACCAGGCAGCCGGGCGCGATCACCTGTGTCGTCGGGCTTGCAACGCCCACCCAGGTTCACGGCTCCCGCTGGAGGATCACCATGTCTGTCACTGCCCACAACCGTTCGATGACGCCACTGGCACCGGAGCCCGGCGGGGCAGACGACTGGCAGGATCAGGAGGCAGCCGAGGAACCCGTGATCGTCGTCACGGTGCGGTTGAGCCGGAGCGGAGCTGCCACGGCCAACGCCGCGATCCTGCATGAGTTGGTCGGCTACCTCGCCACGATGGTCGAACCGGCTCAGGACCATTGCACCGGCACGGAAACCGCAGAAGCGTTGGATCCCGTCGAGCCGGACCTCATCTGCATCGATCTTCAAGCGCGCAGGATCACCCGTGGCGGCGCGAAAGTCGACCTGCGCCAACGCGACTTCGACCTGCTGGCTTACCTTGCCCAGCATCCACGCCAGGTGTTCACCCGACGGCACCTACTGACCGTGTTACAGCCGGACACCTCGGCGGACGGACGGACGGTCGACGTCCACATCTCGCGGATACGTCAGAAACTCCACCCGGGCCGACCGGTCATCACAACGGTTCACGGCATCGGCTACCGGCTCGCCACCGGTGCGCCGGTGACCGTCCTGCCCACGAAACCCCGATCCGTCGGCAAGTGTTGACGTCCTCGCCGCCGGGAAATCAGATCAGCATCTCAGCGGCAGGCGGCGTGGAGCCTGACATCGGTGCCGCAATGACGCCTTCTACGACCGGGTGTCGCCCGCAGCGCCCGCGCCGCTGGTCGACAATCGCACCGCGATCTGCCGGCTGTCGAAGCTGACCATCCACATCATTGGCCGGCACCGGCTGTTCACCGGCCAGGCCACCTGACCGCGAGGGCGAAGGGTTTGAACCCGCTCGCAGGATCACACGCTGACGCTACCGGTTTACGTCGCCCTGTTCCTCAGCCAGCTCCGCCAGCACGTCGGCTGCGTCGCGACTGCCGGCGGCGGCCAAGCGCCGCAGCTCATCCATGTCACCGTGCTCGCCCGCTAGCTCGACGAGCTGGTCCACCGCGTCGGTGCTGCCAGCCGCGGCAAGGCGGCGCAGCTCATCCACGTCGCCGCGCTCGCCCGCTAGCTCGACGAGCTGGTCGACGGCGTCCCGGTCACCGTCCGCGGCTCGGGCGCGCAGGTCGTCCAGATCGCGATCAGTCATGTCGGGTTTCCTCCGTCAGGATTCCGTTGCCTCCCACGCTGCCAGCTCTGGGCCGCCGGCGCCGGGCGAACGGCAGAGCCCGGCCGGCAGAGCAGGGGACGGTGCTCTGCGCATGGGCTGTCGTTCGCTGACTGACGGGGCAACTTTGCGTAATCCCGGCTATCAGAAGGACGTACCGGCCTCGACGCGGGTCCACAAGCGCGTATCAGCGCGTCCACCATCGGTGACACCGAACGACATTCCCCGAACCGCAGCATCCTCGAGCAGCACAGGTCGTTCCGAAACGATCGATCACCAACGGATCACCACGGTCCCGAAGAGTGGGAAAGGCCGCCACTATGCGGAAACGTTTTAGGCCGCGATCCCGAGTTTTCCCAGGTCACGGCCCATCTACACTGAGCGCCGAATCAATATCGGCGGACATCCACTTCTCATCCGTAGTCAGATGCTCTATCCATTGAGCTACGGGCGCTCACACAACTACTTTCCGTGATCGCACGTGCTGATGCGTCCAGCGGGTCGCGGTTGCGTATCCGCAGGTCCAGGCGTTTCGTCACTCCCGGGCCTGCGGGTAACGACTCTAGCATGTCGCCGAGTGGGGCCTGCGTACCGGTGCGTGTCGCACAGTGCTGCACCGTGCTCCGACGTCCGATCACCATCGGAGCACCACGGGGCCAGCGGGGACACGAGATCGGGATGGGCTCATCGTCGCCGCCGGCGCGTCGCATCCCAGCGCCGCCGCGCGCTGAGCATCTCACCCAGAGCCTCGTGCAGCTCCCGCAACGCGGCGATGTCACCGCGGTCCCAGTCCCGCACTGCACCCGGGCGGTCCGGGATCGATCGGCACGCCAACCGCCTGCACCGACGAGACGGCACTGAGGTACCGACGGGCCGCGGCAACATATCGTGTGCGGGCAAGCGGCTCCTCCCGCTCCGGGCTCACCCGCCCCACTCGATCATCGTACAGGCGTTCTAAGACTACCTGCCACGCACACCCGTCTCCTCCATCCAGGACGCGACACCATGCGCGCCGCGATCTTCGCGGCCACCTCCACGTCCACCACCATGGCTACGCGCAGCGCTGCGGCGCCCGGCCAACGCAGCCGATCGCATCGACATCCGAACGCCCGTACGAGAATGGCGGCAGTACCAGCCCGGCTACCACCGCTCTGTGAGCCGACACCGCGAGACGTACCCAAACGGGCGCTTCGAACCATCGGCCACTCCAGCGGCACGGCGCCGAGCAGTGCGACACCTGCCAAACCCAGCCTTTCGTGCCCGCTCATCGGCTACTTGTGCGCCGACCGAGGGCCACTGGTCGTGACGGTGCGTAGCGAGCAGATCGCGGCTAGATTCGCGCACGTGATCTTGGCTCAGTTCACGGCAATTGTACCGGCCTGTCCCCGGGCGCTTGCCCGCGAGCGATCGTTCGGCCCGCCTGTTCAGCGTGACGGGTCGGTGATCAGCAGGCGGGAGCGGGTGGCGAGTTCGGCGAGCACGGTGGCGGTTCGTGTGGCCTTCATTCTGGCCAGTTCTTCGGTGGTGATACCCACGACCGTCAGAAACTGGACGGTGCCGAATGGGGAATCAATCGCGGGCAGCTCGGGGTCTCGGGTGACGGCGAGAGCGCGCAGCCGCGTGTCGTCACGACCGGTGATCGGGCCTCCGGGTTCCATGCGGTGCCCTGACGCGAACGGCTTGCCGTGGCTCCACGTGTAGTCGCACAGACGTTCAAGCAGCCGGATCGTCCATGCGGGCGGCTGCTCGGCGTCCCGCGGAACGCGCATGGTCAGCTCGTAGCCCCAGCCGCTGACCTGCTGGTCATCGGAGTCTTTGAGGAACAGATCGGTCATCCCGTACGTCACCAGCAGCCAGTGGCCGTCAGCCCGGAAGGCGCTGAGGCCGAAGAGCCCCTGACCGGGCAGGTTGCCGAACCCGACATGAAAGGGGTCGCGGTCCGCCACCACGGAATGCACCGCGGTGTCGATCGCGTCCCATCCGGGTGCTTCGTCCTCGTCGTTGACCACGGTCCGGCATCCTAACGATTCGCAGGAGGCGAGCATGACGGCCGGCGGCCAGTCGAGCATCCGACCGCCTGCTCACGACAACGCGCCAGCGTGGAGGCCATCGGCCAGCCCTGCGCCCTGTCCGCGGCTAATCCGGTCATCCGATCTTGCAATGCGAATGGGGCTGCGGCATCCGCGCTGCCCTCGCTGAGTCGTCCCTACGTGCCGGTTTCGGCCACGCCGACCAGGGACATTGCTTCGGACATGGGGATGAAACGGCGCGAGACCGAGTCTTGATCCTTACCTTCCCGTGTCCACAGCGGGGGCCACACGTTAATGGCCTGGTCGAGGCGACACGCTGCGACTTCGTCGGCCCACCCCGGCCATCGCAGTTCCTCGTAGAAGCCCGCCATCGCACCACCGATCATGGCTCCGAGCCAGTCGCCGTAGCCGCACTCGGTGTCTTCCCACCGGAGAGTGTCGGGCGCCAGATACCGGATCGTCGGCTTGCCGCTCGTACCCGACGTCCAGGCGAACTGTCCTCCCAGGACGTCCTGCGCCACGATCAGTCCGCCGGCGATGCGTTCATTGATCTCTCCAAGGCTGGCAAGACCATGTTGTTCACTGCCCGACCCGAGGACACGCAGCCATCCGTGATCCAGCACCAGACCGCCGCTGTGGTGGATCACACTACCCAGCCAGGACCGAGTCGTCACCTGTGCCCGCAGCAACTCCTGATCGGCGCGCTGCGGGTCAGCGTCAAGCACGACAACCGGATAAGGCGCCACGACAATGGCGACCTCGATCTCGGGCCACGCCGGATCATCGGTGTCAAGCAGCTCGGTCAGCGAACGCACACCGAGACCCTACCGAGCAGCCCACCACACGTTCCTCGGCTACGACTGGGTGTCCAGTCACACCAACCCGCCATCGCGTCAAGTAGCGAACGGATCGCGGCCATGAGAGTGAACCAGCTCATGCCGGTTGGAACTCCGCGAGCCATCGACGAATCGTCGAAAAGTCTGCATCGGTAAGGCCGACTAACGGATCAGCGCGATGCACCAAAGCCCTCCCCGGATGGTTATCCATCACCCACCGCCGGTCAGCGTCAGTCGTCTCGTCGTCGATCCAGACGAATGGGCGGCCGGCTGCCCACTGGGTGAGGAACATCGTCTTCCAATGCAGCCCAGGCAGCGGCTGATCGTCGGTGTCGGGGAAGTCGACGACGGGTAACTCCGGGAGCCCGAGCCTGGGCGAGATGACTTCGTTCGCCTCTCCCATCCACGTCGTCGCCCACACGAGTTGGCAACCCAGTTCCAACAGCCTGCGTCCATCCGCCGGGTCGAGCCGGTCCACGAGGGGATTGCCCGACGCGTCGCTCGACGAGCCAACGCCATCACGCGGGGGAAGTCTGCGTCGGACCGGTCGGGCGCGGAAGGGGATCAGCGGCCCATCCACGTCGAGGAAGACCAGCGGGCGGTCAGCAAAGCCAGCCATCATCGCTGCGAACCTATCGCACGTAACCCGCCCCGGGAGGCGTCCCGCGCGATCTCGGCGGTATGTGAGTGCGTTGGGCCATCGCGAAAGATATGTCGATCTTGGGAGATTCCCGCCGTGACCGATAGGCGTGAGACTGTTCGCCGGTTTGAGCCCTACGCTGACCACCTGGCCTTCGTGGTCTCCGACGCGGAAGCCACAGATGGAGTGTTTGACGGCGATACCTGGGACAAGGCCGACGACTCGTGGCGCATCGCTGTGGAACGCCATTGCATCGTGGTGGGGACGGCTCGCCACGACTACGTGCCGGCGACGCTCACGTTGCGAGACACGCCACCTTCAGCCGAGCCTCTCGACTCCCTCGACCATGTCGTCGAGGCCGATGTCTCGCTTCCGTCCGGCAGGGTGGCCCTGACCGGCGCTACCGAGCTTCCGAACGAGGTGGAGCCCGTTCTGCTGGCGCCAGGCCACTATCGGGTTCGCGTCGCATACGCGCAGACGGCTCGTCGGCCGGTGAACTACAACGCCGATGGGCCCGGGGACCATCTGGAGTACCAACTCACGATGTGGCCGACAAGCACCGAGGTTGGCGTACAGGTCATGAAGCAGGGCGCGTCACTCTGGGCGTATTGATCCAGTACCTGCACAGCGGCATACAGTCCGGCTGCACAGCGCCGAGCGCGAGCTTCAGGCATCGATGAGATACTCCCCGCGCTACCCCGCGGCAGACGAGAGAGGTTGTGCATGTCCAGGGATACGCCGACGGTTCGAGTCCGTGGCCTCGTCGTACCCGAATTGCTACTGCACTTGTTGCAACATGGCGCGTGGCGCCACCCCGGCGAGGAGGCTCTCGCTCGAACGATGCCTTGGTTCGAGGACGAGCTGGATTTTCTCGCCACTGTGCATGACATGGAGCGGGAGTCTCGCGCGCTCGACCATCTGGTCGAAGAAGAGACCACAGCTCAGACCTTCAGTTTCGTCCGAGGTTCCTCGACAGCCCCCGTCTCGCTGCCCCGGCTGGACGTGGACAAGGCATTCTTTGTCGCCGTAGCCAAGCACGCAGGCGACGACACCGCGGTCGCACTTGACTATCGAACAAACGCTTTGGATCCGCGAGTCGTAGCGAGTGATATCTGGACCGAGCCAAGCCGTGTCAACTGGCGGGTCGTCGCCCCGACATTTTCTTCGCTGGTAAGCGAACTAGGAATTTTGCTCGGCGATGGTCCGGGCATCGCTTAAGTAAACGCACTCAACTCGGCACGACATCGCGGATGTCCCCGCCGATGTCCGCCCGCTGGTCGCCGACCTCGCAGGCCACGTATTCCAACGACGGGACTGTCAAGAAAACGGTGTAACTCGATCTTTGTTGAGCGTCAGTTGCGGCCTGCGGTGAGTCGGCCTTCGAAGGCCAGGTCGAAGGCGTTGAGGGCGGGTTTCCAGCGGGTGATCCAGCGGCGTCGGCCGGTGCCGGTCGGGTCCAGGGCCATCACGGCGAGGTAGACGCATTTCAGAGCGGCTTGCTCGTTCGGGAAGTGCCCGCGGGCTCGCACGGCCCGGCGGATCCGGGCGTTGACCGACTCGATCGCGTTGGTTGAGCAGACGACCTTTCGGATCTCGGTGTCGAACGCTAGGAACGGTACGAACTCCGCCCAGGCGTTCTCCCACAGCCTGACGATCGCCGGGTATCTGTCGCCCCAGGTCTCGGCGAACTCGAGGAACCGCTGCTCGGCGGCGGCCTCGGTCGCCGCGGTGTAGACCGGCTTGAGGGCCTTCGCGATCGCGTCCCAGTGCTGGCGGGACGCGTACTTGAACGAGTTCCGCAGCAGATGGACCACGCAGGTCTGCACCACTGTCCGGGGCCATACGGTGTTGATGGCGTCGGGTAGGCCGGTGAGGCCGTCGCAGACGGCCATCAGCACGTCGTCGGCACCGCGGTTCTTCAGTTCGGTGCACACGGTCAACCAGAACTTGGCGCCCTCACCACCGTCACCGGCCCACAACCCGAGGATGTCGCGGGTGCCTTCGGTGGTGACCGCGAGGGCGACGTAGATGGGCCGGTTGGCGACTTTCCCGTCGCGGATCTTCACGTTGATCGCGTCCAGGAACACCACCGGATACACCTTGTCGAGGGGCCGGTTCTGCCACTCGGCCATGCCGTCTATGACCTTGTCGGTGATCGTGGAGATCGTCTGGCGAGATACGTCGGCGCCATACACCTCTGCCAGGTGAGCGCTGATCTCCCCGGTCGTCAAACCCTTCGCTGACAGGGACAGGACCATGTCCTCGACGCCGGTCAGCCGGCGTTGCCGCTTGCGGACGATCTGCGGTTCGAACGAGCCGTCGCGGTCGCGCGGCACGGTGATCTCGACCGGCCCGACGTCGGTCAGCACCCTCTTGGCCCGAGAACCGTTGCGGGAGTTCCCGCCGTCTTTGCCGGCCGGGTCGTGTTTGTCATAGCCGAGGTGGTCGGTGATCTCGCCGTCCAGCGCGGCCTCGATCACTCGCTTGGTCAGCTGTTGCAGCAGACCGCCCTCGCCGGTCAGCTGCAGGCCCGCGGCGCGGGCCTGCTCAACCAACCGGCCGACCAACTCGGCGTCCACGGCTTCCGGCGAGACCGCCGGGTCCTTCTTCATCGCCACCGCGGCAGTATCCACGGCGGCTTCGATCGTCACGGTCATCAGGCGTCTCCTTGATCAGGAGTTACACCGTTTTTCTTACAGTCCCCCAACGACTCCCACGTGGGGTAGTCGTCGTCCTGCCAGGCCGTGGGAGAGACGCCAGCCGCTGTACGGCCGGCACCGTGGCGAGACTGTCGGGGTCGGCGATCGCTCGCTCGTACGCTGTGCAACCGAGCCCGACGAGCCAACATCTGGAAGTAGTGGAATCCGTCGGTGCTGCAGCCGCCTGCCATGAGGATGTCCGCGGCTCGCCACAGGCGGTACGTGTTGGCCGGTTCCCGGGTTGCGGACAGGTGCTGGACGAAGTCGAGCAGGTGGGAGCGGGAGATCCGGCTCAGCCGGTGAGCCAGAAAGGCCTCACGGTCGCCCGGCTTGGGTCCGGCTCGGTGGGAGAGCTCGATGAAGGTCCAGAAGTCGTCCGCGTCCACAGCGGCAGCGTAGACATCCGCTCATCGGCATCGTCACTATGTGCCGGATGCCATGTAGGCGGCGCGGACGTAGTTCGGGGTGCCGGTCGAGGTTCTTGCGGGTCCGGTCGTAACGCATCGTTGTACGTGGGTCGGCGTGACGGGCGGCAATCTGGACATCGCGGGTGCTGACCCCCGGCATCGAGCATGGTGGTCACGAAGGTGTGCCGCAGCATGTGCGGGTGCATCCGCGGCATCCGCACGTTAGCGGCGTCGGCAAGGCGCCTGAGTCGATGGGTAGCAGCGTGCCGGTCCATCCGGGCGCCGAGTGTGTTCCGCAGGATCGGCCCGACGCGGCGGCCGTTGACGGCACGGTCGACCGCTTGGCCACTGCGGGCGGTAGCGGGACGAGGACGACTTTGCCGCCCTTGCCGCACACGCGCAGGACGCGGTGGCCGTGTTCCTCGCCCAGATCGGCGATGCTGGCCCCGCAGGCTTCGAAGATCCGCAACCCGAGCAGGCCGAGCATCGCGACCAGGGCGAAGTCGTTCGGGTTGGTGAGATTGAGGCCGACCTTGTTCAAGGCTGGCCGTGGTAGGCACACTTCTCGGCCCGACCGTGCGGCTAAATTAGGTGACGCGGCCGGATGGGACGGCGGGTAGCGAGCGGATCGCAGACTCGGATGCACTTCTGGGGATCGGATGCGGGCTGGTGTCGTGGTTTGGTCAATGCGCCGAACGGTGGGACAAACTCGGCGGCTAGGATTTGCCCGTGGCCGCGGATTCACCGCGCGGCATTTCCCACTTTACGGGGAGTGAAGAGACTATGGCCAAGCAAATCATCACGCTGCTCACCGACGACCTCACCGGCGGGGACGCCGACCGCACCGTCGAGTTCGGGCTCGACGGCGTCAATTACACCATCGATCTGTCCGAGAAGAACGCGGGCAAGCTCCGTAAGGCACTCGACCCCTACCTGACGGTCGCCTCCCGAGTCGGCCGCACCGCCACGCACGGACGTATCACTTCCCGCGCTGCGGCAGCACCGAGCCGGGCGAACCGGGATCAAAACCAGGCCATCCGCGAGTGGGCCACCAGGAGCGGCTACGAGGTATCGGATCGAGGACGCATCCCGTCCTCGATCGTCGAGGCTTTCCACGCCAAGCGCTGACCCATCGGCCCCTCCGGAAAACGAGCCGTGCCGCCCCAGGCCGGGCACGGCATCTGGGTTCGTCGTCGAGAGTCGCCAGTTGCCGAGAGCGAGCCTGCGATTGTCGGCGCAAATGAGAGCGACGGAAGCGAGGCAATCCGTTCATGTTGATCCTCGCGACCAGGGACGCCCTGGTGTCGATGCTTGCCGATGCCGGCGTGAACCCGGACGCGATGACCCCGGCCGCCGTGCGAACGACCGTCGAGGTCTTCCGCGGGTTCGCCGCGCTCCCGGTCGAGGGGGTACTGCCGCCCGAGGAAGACGGTGACGGAGTCCTCGCCCAGTTCGGAACCTACGACTTCCGTGGCAGGCCTGAGTTCTCCGCTGATCTCACGCGGCAGTTCGCCGGGGCTGGTGGTGTGGACGCGCCGGTGTGGCAACTGAGCTGCACGCTCTATTGGGCTGCCCATGCGGCGACCGAAGGACTTGGCTGCGGCCACCTATGGTCATTCGGCAAGACGCTCGACGAGTTCTTCGCCGAGGCCGGTGCTCTTCCCGGCTGGGCATGGGCGTTGGACAGCCCGGAGGCGCCCCAGGACCTCGTGATCACATTCGCAGAGCTCTGAGTCGCTGCGCTTGTCGGCTACAGGCGTGCGCGGCCCATTGCGGTTCGGCCGTGACATCGCGTAGCGAGCTCCGCCGAGTGCGGGGGGCCGGTCGTTGCGTCTCAGCTCGCCGCGTGCGCGCATGATGAGTGCATGGACCCGGATTCCTTGGTCTTTGAGGTGGGTGACCAGATCACCGGCTGGGGCCGCTTGCTTGCCGACGGCGAGGGTCAATGGCTCGACCTTGCCCGCTTCATGTCCCTAGAGCTGTTTGATCCGCCTCGCCCGCGGCCTCGGTCCCGCAATTCAATTCGGCTCATTGATGCGGACCTCGAGGCTGTCCCGGCAGAGTTCGGACTTAACCACATCGTGCCTGGCTGCGTGACAGTGACCGGAATTTGGCTCGGCGACGCTATTCAGGTGCAGTCGCAGTCGCTGACCTTGCCTTCACCCGTGGCCGCGTCGGAATGCATGAACCCCGTGCCGGATTGGACCAACCCGCCGTGTCCGGCACCGCCCGGTGGTTGGCCACGCGGTGAGGTGGATGAAACCTCGATTTCGACTTGGACGGTCTGGACAACATCGCGGTCAGCATCGTTATCTTCCGGCCCAGTCGCGACCAGGCCGTCCTCGTCGTCGCGGCCACCGATGTCGACGCCGCAACGGCCGTCTTGCGGGCGCAACTCCCCAACCGCTTCTGTGTTCTGCCGTCGCGGTGGACCCGGGAGGAACTGGACACGGTGCAGGCTCACCTCGATGCTCATGACGATGACTGGCACCTCGACACCTGGGGCCCGGCAGTGGACTCCGACGGCCAGCCCCTATATCGAGGTTAGGCTTGTCAAAGTGACGGCCGAGATAGCCTCTTGGACAGCCAGTCTCCCCGAAGGTCTCCTGTGCCTGATGCCTGCGCTAACGCCGGCCGGTCCGCTCCAGTCGATCAACTAAGCCCGTGTTTGTCTTGCCGGGGTTGTCACGGATCATATGACCCAAATCCGTAACGTCAAGTGGAGCCTGACATTCGACCCGAGACCCGAGACTGCGCCGAGTGATGGTGGCCCGTCTCGGCGGAGGACGGAAGCTTTGACGAGGCTTTCGATGTTCATGGCGCACACGAGGCCTCTGTGGCTGGCGGTATGCCCGCTGGCCATTCGGCAGCGGATTCCGGCTTATCGGCTGACTGCCGATCCATTTCGGTATTCGTATCATGCCGCACGACGAGCGTCGAACCGTTCGAGGTAGCCGGTCTTCTTCCGTTCGTTGGTCGTTGACATGCGGGAACGTCGATTAGCCGGAGGGTGAAATCCTGTGGTGGGTGACTGTCCGGGTGATCTGAAGCAGCCGCCGTCTGAACGATCTGCCCGGGCGCTCGGAGCGAGGCTGCGCCGCGCCGCGCCGCGCATCATCACCATCGTTGTGCTAGCCGTTGCGGGCAGCGCTGCCGAAGGCATGACAACAGGCGCGGTCGCTTCCACGTTGCATTGGGTCAGCTTCCCGCTGGTGATGCTCGCTGCCTCCGGCTCCAAGCAGTGGTGGCGCTACGTAATGGACGGCAGGCCGGCTTCGTGGCGGGTAGAGCAAGGGGGCACTACCGCATTGTTCGTCACCGACCCGGGCCGGGACCTCGTGCAGGTTGCTGGGCTCTTGAGGAAGCACGGCGGCCTGAACTTTGGCGAAGCCCTCAATCGGGCGCAGAATCCCTCTCGGCCAGTGTGGGATGACCTGGCGAGCGAAAGCGCCGAACGGATCAGCCTTCTGCTCACCAACGCGGGGGCGACCGTGGATGTGAGGCCGAGGTCCAGACCTTCATGGGCCCGCGACGTTACCGGCCAATGAGCCGCGAGGACTCCCGACCCGACCCTCTCTGGGACCGGTTCGCCGTCATGAGCCGTCGGGACCTTTTGTGGATGTGGCTCGTCTACTCAGTTCTGCTCAGCCCCGTGCTGGTGGCCCTCTACACCGCAGGGCAGTGGCTGCGGCCCGGCGTCGGGACCAACTGGAGCGCCGGGCTGATTCAAGGCGTGCTGGGACCGCCAGTGTGCCTCGCAGTGCTGCGCCTGTTGGGGCACTGGAATCGCCGCAGGCGGAGGACCGACGAGGATGATGGTGCGTCCTGACCCGTGACGAAATGGGCCTGCGGCCGGCATCGGCCGGTGCGGGGGCCGCACCAATGCTCGAACGAGCCGCTCGTGGATCCAAAGTTACGGGCTTCAGCCCTGACCTTCTGCGTCGGACTGGCCATCGCCGGACGACGGTTCTGGCGGCAGCCTGCCAGGCCGCCCATCACCGTGCAGCTGCGGCATGTACGGGCCATAACGCTTCCAGACGGCGGTCACCACCGCCCAGTACGGCAGCGCCACGATCCCGATGAGCCCCCTCTTGGGTACCCACCCATCGCTCCATCCCCGGAGGCGCGCAAACCATACGACGGCGGCGGTGAGCGCTAGGTAGGCAGCGGCGGTCGTCGTGCGCCACAGAATCCGGCGACCGCGCTCCTCCGGCGGGTAGGTCCAAGCGTGTCTGGCTCGTCGACGCGTGCGACCGGACATCCTGACCTCCCACCTCCGTACCGGCGTAGCGGCAAATGAGGCGCGCCCTGGCCGCAGTACCTTCGTTGAGGCGCTGCCGTCGACATCATCGGCGCGGTGCAGATCAGTTTGAGCACCCCGTCGGGGCCGTGCCGATCGCCAGCGGGGGCTGAGGCCCGTCGAGGGCGGGGCGATCGGCCGCGCCAGCGAGCTGCTTGCCCCCGGATACCCGTGGTCGCCTTGGCGTTCCGATCGAGCTTGAGGACCAGGCCGTGGCCATCCCCAGTGGATGGCAGCAGTGCGGCGCCAGCCGTGCGATCTGCGTGCGACTAAGGGCAGTGATCATGGGTGATCGGCGGTGAGCAACGGTCACCCGGGGGGTGCGACCACCGCCACAACGACGAAGCCCGGTTGGGCGCTGGTGGCCAGGGGCGGGGTCGAACCGCCGACCTTCCGATTTTCAGACAGACTGCCGAGCACGTTCAGCAGCAGGGGGCCTGGCGCAACCGGTGCTGCAGCGCGGGCTCCAGCTCGACGCCATAGGTGTTGTCGAAAATCAGTTGCTGCACATGTGGCGGGAAGATGCGCCGGACATCCGGCTCCCACAAGCTCCCGTCACCCGGTCCAACAACCTTGACCGGATCCGTCAGACGCACGGCGAGCGGCATCGAAGAACCGGAATCAGGCTCCCCATTCCCGTGCGCCGTGCTGCACAGCGCCCACACGTACGCCGTCCTCACCTGCGCTGCGGCCGACACGACCGCCGGATCGGTGCCAAGGATGCGAACCGCACAGAACAGCCGACCAGTGGCCGCCAGCGGCGCGTCCGGATCCTCGAAGCCCTCCAGGGCACGAACCACCCGGGCGTCCAGTTCACCACGTACGTCGGCGACGAGCTCGTCGTCGCCGGGACGCCATGGCCTGAGCCATGCCACGCAAGCGACGGCCGCCAACATCAGCACCGTGGCACCAGCGATCCACGCCCTACTGATCTTGCCGGCGGGCACCAGATCGGTCGTGGTGGCGGGCCGTCGTCTGATCACCGCGCGAGCCTAGAACCGGCGGGCCATCCACGGGCCAGGGGCCAAGTCCTCGTACGGTCACGAACGGGCACCAGTGGGCGCCACCCTGGACCCATGAGCTGCCCTTTTGGCCATACCAGGCTCCGCCGGACGATCTTCCAAACCGGTTGTCCGTTCCGCGTCGACGAGCCAAACTCCACCGCATGATCCGCGTCGTCCCTGCCGAACAACTACGGGTCGGAGACATCGTGCATCTGCACACCGACACGAGCATCGTGCGCGTCCAGCTAACGACGATCACTCGTCGGACCAAAGGCTTCAAGTGCACCGGGTACCGGGCCGATGATCGTGACCGGGTCAGCCCATGGTCATTTGGCGTGCTGTTTGAGCAACCCGTGGAGATCGACGAACCGACCACCTCTGAGCCGTCACACTGAACGTCACAGACCTCGTGCCCAACGCGCCGTATGACTATTGGAACCCGTACGCCGACACCTGCGGTCAGTGCGTATCGGATCGCCCGGGTGAGCCACCGGGCAACTGGGGTACCCGTGGCTCTGGACGGTCCCGTCAGCGTCCGTCCACTGCTGCGCGGCAACGTAATACTCGCGCGTGCCGTTGTCTCGGCCGCCAACCTCGACCACATTCCTGCGGGTCTCCTCGTTCGACCAGATCACCGTGCCCGAAAGCAGCTCCGGCCTTGCGGTGTGCTCGTCGCGCGCCAACCACACCAGGACGAAAGCTGCCCCGATCCCCACCCCGACGAGCACCGGCCGCAGCCGACGAGGGATGCGCTCCACAAGCACGCGCATGGACCTTAACGGCGACATGAGCGCACGGTAACCGAACCGCACGAACAATCGGCCGCAGCCGCGACGCTCACCCGGCCGCCTCCTACGCCGCCCTGAGCCACTTGCGCGTGGTGTGCTTCCGTCTCCCTCGACGACTCCAGAGATTGGGACACCAGACCCCCGGTCAGGTGTCCTTGACAAGAAGGTCCTTCGCTCCAGCAGACGCTGTGCACGTCAAAGGTGCGAGGGGACCCAGTCGAAAATAGACTACAGCCGACTGGGGTGAGGACGGCCTGGTAGCCGAGTTGCTGGAGTTGGTGGACGAGGCGGCTGGCCTGCTTCGCAGGGTCGACGCGATTACGGAAGTGGTCGGGGCCGAGGTCTTGGTAGTCGATGTCGTTGCTGAGCATGTGCCAGATGGCGATGAGGATGCTGTGTGGACCCTCGCCCCGGCGCATTCCAAGATCTGCGCATTCGACGATCGGGTGTCCGAGGATGCCGACGACCTGCCAGACGTCACGATGCCACTCAGCATCACAAACACCACGGTTCAAGCTCGCCCTGGTCGTCGTGACAACTCGGCGGCCTGGTCGCCCTGGGGCTGCCCGCGTTGGGCGTGCCGCTGCCGTCGGTCGCGGGATCCTGCCCGGCGTCGGGGTGACGAAATCGGAAGATCAGGGAACCCATTCTCATCGAACGGCACTCCGGTCCTCGGATGGACGTCTCCTGCGAGCGCGCCATTGCGCACTTTCGGGACACCACCATCAGCGCATTGGCAGGGCTCTCGGGTGACCAGAGACGTCGCCACCGCAATTGTCGCCGGGCTTCAGCGCCTCGATCCGCTTGTCGTGACGCAAGTCCAGCAAGAACCCTGCTCTCAGCGCCCTATCCGATTGGACGCCGGCCAAGGCTTAAGAGATCCGGGTCCACATCTTCCAGCAGCGTTTCGAAATATTCCGACCCGCGCTGCGCGATTATTTTGACCTCACTAGCATAGATAGGGATAAGCCACCTCAGTCGGATCCGGCAGCCGTCATCTGTGTCAAAAGCTGCAAACCCATCATCGAAATACGTCGGCTGGCAAACGTACAATGCCTCCATCTTGGTTCCCTCAGTTAAGGGCCCAGCAGGTCCAATTACGTCACCGTAAAGAAGGGGCTCCCTACCCTCGGCGAGCTGACGCACAATAAGTTCCACGACCTGGCGTAGCCCGACCGTGAACTCACCCGACCATGCCGACATCACCAATTCCTCGTGGAGGCGATGATTGGGCAGCTCACTTAAACCGGCAGTTACCAGCGTAGTAGCCCCATCGCAGGGTTGATTCTTAAAATAGCCGAATTCAACCACGCGGCCGTGAGCTTCGAGTCCTATTCGGTCCATCTGGGCCTGAGTTCCTAAATGCGCCTGCAAATGGTCCCGTAGTGCACTCATCTAACGCCCTTCTAGGCTGTGATTCTGGTTGCATATTGGGCACGTGGCGCGAACGTCCTCCTGATAGATATCAATTACGTCTGCACGAGAAATATCGGACGGCATTTGCCTCTTCCGCTCCGCCCATGTCCCATTGTAGTGGTCAAGATCGAAGTCACGACGCATGCGCCCACCATACTCGATTTTTCCGCGCCCAATCTCTGTACCACAGCCGGGACAGGCTGGGCCACCATCGGCAGCACGGGGAGCAGCCTCCAAGGCATCCCTCTCCGTACCCTTTCGGAAAGACGGTCTCCGCGCAGCTGCGGCGGGGATGTCGCAAGACTCACTAACGTTGTGGACCAGTACCGGAGTGTTACCTGCGAGCACATAGTACGTGTGGACGTCGGCGATGGTGAGGTTGTGCATTGCGCGCCGGCCGGGGAAGTGGCGGACTGCGCGAACGGTAGCCCGGGTGCGCCGGGTCGCGGTGTGCAGCGTTTCGCCTGGGCGTAGGTCGCCGGCGTTGACCCACGTGTGCCGCTTCGGACTCCAGAAGGGATGGTGCTCGGTGGTGTGGAGGACGGTGGAGCGCCCGTGACGGGTTTTGATGGTCAGGTCGACCAGCTCGGTGTCGATGTTGATGTGAAGCTGGGTGACTTTCCGAGCGCTGGTCTTGTGGCTTTGGGGATCGGTGGCGCGTACGTGGTCGCCGGTACGGATCTCGGAGATCCGTTTGGTTGTTCCGTTGGCCATCAGGACGCGTGTGTCGGGGGAGAAGCTGTTCGCGCCAATGCAGGCGAGCTTCGCTCCGTTGGCGATGTCGTCCAGGTCGTCGAAGGCTCGCATGGAGATGCGGTTGCTCGCGAGGAGTCGGCCAGCTAGGCCGTTGCCTGCGTTGTCGTCGTTCTCGACGGCACTACCGAGGTTGGATCTGTATGCGAGGCAGCCACCAGTGCAGCCGGTTGCCCTGAGGCTGATTGCCATGTTGGTGTCATGGACGGCCTTTGCATACACGTTGGTGCATTGGGTATGCATTTGTTGGCACGCCATGTCCATGGCTCTGACGAGCAGGGTGTCGGCACCTAGTCGGTTCCCGCCTGGACTGCCGGCCCAGTATTTGTATGCCCGGTTGACTTGCAACCAGTATGCGTATTTATCCGGTGCTTGATCGTCGGTAACCGTTACGCCAGCAAATTTGGCGCTACCCTTGCCGATCTCGGTATAGCTGACGGGATTGTGTTGAATGGGGCGCGGCTCCGGGGTGGGCCTGCCACCGCATTTGCCACCGTTGCCGGTGGTGCAGCCGGGACGGTCTCCGTCGATGCGCAGACCGGTTGGGTCGCTGTGGCTGACCGGGCTGTTGTTGGCGTAGGCGTAGCCGTTCCATTGCTCGGGGTCCGCAAGGTCCATGAGGGGGTCGACTGAGATGAACCTGCCGAGGCTTTGGTCGTACTGCCGTGCGCCGATGTTGACGAGGTTGGTGGGGTCGTTGTCGCCGCCGACGAAGCCCTTGTTATTGACCCAGGCCGGGTTGGTGCCGCGGGGCGCGCCGTAGGGGGTCTGCCGGCGGATGTCGACCTTTTGGGTGTCGGCGTTGACGGCGATCTGTTGGGTGCCTTGGTGGTCGCTGTAGAGCCAGGTGAGGTCACTCAGTCTGGAGGAGTTCTTGCGGGAGGCGACGGTTGTGCCGGCGAGGCTGTAGTAGCGGGTGCCGGTGGTGGCGCCGCTTTCCCGGCGGATTTCCTCTCCGGGTAGGTAGAGGGTGGTGCCGGTGGCGTCTCGGCGGATGAGCCGGTTGCCGGCGGCGTCGTAAACGTTGGTCTCGGCATCCCCGCTGGTGGTGATTGTGGCCAGTTCACCTTCGGTGTCCCAGGCCAGCGTTTGGCTGCCGGTGTTGGTGTCGCAGCTGTTGCCGGTGTGGTCGTCGGCCGGGCGGCAGGTGGTGTTGCCGGCCGCGTCGTAGCGGTACTGCGAGGTGACCGCGCTCTGGTCCGGACCGGTCGTGGTCATCGCGGTAACCGCGTGGGGACGCGCGACGCCTCGGCCGCCGTCCGGGACGGTGTAGCTGCGGTTGGTGTCTCCGCCGGTGGTGTGGCTGGTTTCGGTGAGGCGGGAGCCGGTGCTGTTGAACGTCCAGTCCTGCCAGTACGGAGCCGGGCCGCCCAGGTTCGCGACCGTCGGGCTGGTCGCGCAGGGCGCGTCGGTCTTCGGGGTCCAGGCGCTGGTCAACCGGTCGAGGGTGTCGTAGCGGAAGCATTGCGTGTCGCTGTCACCGGTCTGGGGTTTCTCCTGGATGGAGAGGATGTTCCCGGCGGGGTCGTAGTCGTAGTTGCGGTCCGAAATGGTCCCGTTGGCAGTTTCCCGCAGGATGGTGGTGCGGGTGATCCGGCGGGTGGTCGGGTCGCGGTAGACGAGGTCTTGGGTGTAGTGGCCGTCGGCCATCATCTTGTAGGTGGAGCTGGACCGTTCGCCGTAGGCGGTGTAGACGGCGACCGCCATGGTGTCGTCCAACTTCTCCAGGTTAGTGCCCAGGCGGGTGGGCATGCCGGTCACGGCGTCGTAGCCGGTGGTGACTTCTTCGGTGTCCAGGCCGTTGGCCGCCGGATATGTGATCGAGGTGGGTGCCCCGTTGGGATCCGCAAAGCCGTAGGCGTAAACGTAGGTACCGCCCACGCCGGTTTCGGTGTCCGGGATGACGTAGTTGACGCCGGTAGGCTGGTAGCGCTCGTTGAACTTGCGGACCTGCCATTTGTAGATGTTGGCGGATCCGGCAGGTTCGTAGCGCAGCGTCTGGGTCAGCTGGCCCTTGAAGTTGGCTTGGCTGCTGCCGTAGAGCGCGTCATACTTCCACGCCACCCGCAGCGCACCTGTCTGCGAATCGTCGCGGAGTTCCTTTTGGCGGCCGAGCTGGTCATAACCGTGCCACAGCGTCTTGCCACGGGCGTCGGTCGTCGTGACCAGATCGTCAGCGTCGTTGTAAGTGCTTGAAACAGAGCCCTTGTCCGGGTCGGTACTTTGCGAAAGCCGGCCCTTCGCATCGTAGGTGCTGGTCCACTCATTTCCCGCCACGTCGACGGACCTGACGAACTGGCCCTTGCGGTTGAACTGATACGTCGTCTCTTGGAATGATCCGTCCACGCCGGCCGGGGTGGTGTGCTGGCGCAGCCCCACCACCCGACCCTCGATGTCGGTCACCGTACTGGTAGGCGTGCCGCCGGCCGGCGGAGTGACCTTGGTGAGGTCACCCTCGTACGCGGTGACCGTCCGCCATTTCTCGACCAGGTTGGTAACCCCGTCACCGGCCAGGAAGATCGTGTTAGTGGGACGTGATGCCCGGTCGTACAGGGTCCGGGTGATGGCGGGAACCGACCATTCGGGCTCGGCCCACAGTTTGCCTTCCGGCTGTCCGGGCTCGGCATGTGCTCTGTAGGTGGTGGCGGCCCGGCCGACTGCGTCGTAGATCGTGTCGGTCACGACCCGGTCACCGCTGCCGTCGAGCGTGATCGATTGGGTCTGCCTCGGCCGCAGAAGGGCATCCGCGATCTGATAGGTGGCGATGTAGTTGCCGCCCGCGTTCAGAGTCCGGGCGCGATGACATACGGGTATGCGTCACGTTGTGCGGCGTAACTGTAGGTGTACTGCGCCGACGGCCTGGTGGGGTTGGCGGCTTTGGGCCAGCCGAGCTGCCACACCTTCGATACCCGGCCCAGCGCGTCGTACTCGACATCACCGGTGATCTTGCCGTTCTGGTCCACCGTGGTGGTCGGTGACCCCCAGTATGGGTTCGTCGCCGCGTTGCTCGTCCAGCGCAGGGCGTTCTCGGTGGTCACCTTGGTCAGCGGTCCGCCGACAGCCGGGGTGTAGGTGGTCTTGGTGACATTGCGTCGGATGTCGGTGGCCGTCTGCACCCGGCCGGCGGTGTCGTAGGTGGCTTCCGCGACGGTCTGCCACTGCGTCCCGCCGTCCGCGGTCCAGTCCTTGAGCTGCTGCGACAACGTTACCGCCCCGAACACCGGCGGCTTCGGGTCGGCGTCGGTGGCACCGTCGTAGAACACCCGGGCATCGGAGATCACATCGTCGGCGCTCTTGGCGCTGCTACCGCACGGCAGGGCGGTGGATGTGGTCTGCTGAACGGTGCCGGTGAGGTTCTTGTCCAGGTTCCGGTTGTACGTATAGGTTACGCATTTCTCGTCGCCGGATTTGGCGACGTCGCCGTCGTCTTGGGTCCAGTTGACCGTGCCGTAGCTGTTGTCGAAACCCGAATGGACGCCCGAAGTGCGCCAGCCCCGGCTGCCGTCAACCCCGAGCGCCGTAGCGGCATATGTGGCCTGCGTGTTGATGAAGCGAGCCTCGACCAGGTCACCGTTGATCGTGCGGCTGGCGGTCGGCGGGGAACGCCACGGCACGTTGACCGTCTTGGACACGGGCTTGGATTCGACGCCGTTGTAGACGACTTGTTCACGGACCTGGCCGGCGAACTGGTCCTCGTCGTAAACGGTCTCCGACCCGAGGGAGGCGGGCACGGTCACGGTGCGGGTGCCCCCGGACGGCGCCGTCCGGTCGCCGTGCATGCCGCGCAGGAACGTCGTGACGGTCAGGGTGCGGGTGTCCGGCTCGTCACCAACCCGGGTCTTGACCTGGGAGTAGCCGCGCCATTGTCCCCAGGTTTTGCGGTCTGGCCGGGTCAGGCTGTCATTGTCGTCGTAATGCCAGGCTGGGTCGCCGACGTACTCGTAGCGGGTGTGCTTCGATGGGGCGGGCTGGCCGCCGGAGATCTGCAGATCGTCCTCGGCGACATGCTCGACCACATACTTGTTCCACCACTCGGTGAGCAGCCGCTCCCCGTTCGGATCGTTCGGATCGAGCACCCGCACCGGATAGCAGCGCCGGGTGTCGGCCTCCGGGGCCAGCTTGTCCACGATCGCGGCCGTGCACTCGGGTGCGGAGTAGTCCACCTTGATCCGGGCGCCGGTCTCGGTGACGATACTGGAGATCCGCAGCCAATTGTTGGACGTGCCGTTCTCCGTCAGCACCCGATTCGGCAGCGACACCGCTTCGAACGTCACCGGCGGCAGATTGACGGTGTCCCCGACCAGGCCTGCGTGGTCGATGCGGTCGAGCCACAGGCCGGTGTGGGTGGAGTCGGCGGTCGCGGAGAACGTGTGCGACAGGGTCCACGACTCGACGTCCTGCCATGCGGGTGTGGCCTTGGTGGTGTCCCACACCCGCGTGGTGATCTTCTTCAGGCGTTTCGTGGTCCAGAACGTGGGCTGATACTGGCGCGGACACGAGGTCGCCGACGCGTCACAGCTCTGGTCCCACGGGGTGTCCTTCCAGTTCGCCTTCACCGGATCCGCTTCGGTGCCGCAGTCGGTGAAGCAACGCATGTCCGTCTCGAACAACACCTGCGCGTACGGGTTGGTGCTGCGCTCGCTCACCCCATGGACCGCACTGGTGCGGTCGTAGGTGCCGTAGTCGATGCGCTTCAGGTAGCTCGCGCGGTCGTAGCTGACGGTGTCGGAGTCGGTGGCGTTGCGGGCGTACTTGTTGGTCTCCTTGCCGTACCAGTACGACATCGTGTTGCCGTGCACGTCGACGACGTAGTCGAGGTTCCACCGCCACGCCTGTCGACAAGCGGAACCGGTGAACGTGTTTGCGTGGCAGGGCTCGCCCGGGTGGTTGCCGAACACCGGCACGGTCAGCGTCGAGTTCGTCTGCTCCGACTCGCCGGGCAGATCGTCGCGGCCGAAGAAGAACTGCGTGCCATCGGTCGCGGTGACCTTCCAATACTCCCCCACATCCCCGTAGCCGGAGTCGCCTCCGTCTCCGTTGCCGGCACCGGTCAGCTTCTCGATCTTCGAGCCGTCCTCGTCCCGGGAGTGCCAGCCCTTACCGTTCTGGAAGACCAGCTCGCCGCCGTGGCCGCCCAGCACCATGGTCGCGTTGTCCGACCGCCAGCACAGGTCACCGCTCTGCCGGGTGCTGTTCGCCCCGTTCTTCGAATCCTCCGCACACGGGACGTAACGGCGCTCGATGTAACCGGGCGCATAGTCGAACCCCTCACCGATCCAGGACGGCTGATTGTTCGTCACCTCCGAACGGCCATCCACCGACGCCGACGAATACCCCAAACTGATGCTTGGGGTCGGGCCGGTCGCGGGCGGCACCCGCATCGGATAGCTCCAGGTGAAGTCGCCCGCGTTACCCCCGGACGACCAGGTTGCCGATGAGGCCAGAGGTGTGGCGCTGGCATCGCCGTCCTTGCCTGAGGGTGCGGCGGCCAGTGCAACGAACGACCCGGTCGCCGCCGTGCGCGCGGCCGGCTGCGCCGCAGCAGCAGCCGCCGGTGCCGCGGGTCGTCCTGTGGCCGGCGCTGCCGCAGGTGCCGCGGCGGGTGTGCCAGGGTCGACGCGGACCGTTGCCGAGGCCACTCCCGTCGCAGGGTCCAGGGTGGTGGGCAACGGTACCGACCGGCAGGATGGCGCATTCGGGGTGGTCAGCGCACAGCGCGGCACCTGCCACAGCCGCAGCCGTGACGCCCAGGACCCGCCCGCCGCGGTGCGGATGGCGTTGTAGTCCACCGACAGCTTCGCCGGGCCGGTCGCGCTGCCCGACGGGGCGGTCACCGTCATGACCAGGCCATCGCGCCAGGCGCGAGGGACCGTGTTGTGGTCGAGCACCTGCACGTCAACAGCCGAGAGTCGCCCGCTGTCCGGGCCGGTTGCCCGGTCCACCCACACGGGCAGGTCACCGGCCTTCACCCCCCGTGGTACGGCAGTCGCGCGCAGAGCCGTCGCTGGTGCAGTCGTTGCCGAAAGTGAGACTCTTGCGGTCGCCGGTTTGGGCCACACCGGCGCGGGCATCGCCGCGTCCCGGATCCGGTGCTGCGACCAGGCCCGACCGGACACCGGACCGCCGTCGTGGTCCAGCTTCTCCACCGGTGGCCGCACGGGTTGCGGCCCCGCCACAGCCTCGCCCGGCGAGGGAACGAATTGCACCAGCGAGGCGACCAGGGCCACCACCAGTGACGCAATCAACGGCCGACGCCCCTTCCCCGCCAACCGACGTGTCAGGTGCACGCGTTGCGCAGCGACGGACCGGGCAAACATCGCGGTTCCTCCCCAGGAACGACCAACTACAACAAGCATTAGGACAGGATTCGTAGCCCCGGGCGCCCGAGGGGGTCAGCCGGTTCTCTTCGCGCGCCAGATGACCTGGCCGCTCGGGTCGAGTAGCAGAAGGTCACCGTTGTCGTAGAGGACCAGCCGGCTCGCGGCGGTCCGTTCCGTGTTGGTGGCCCAGATCGCGACACCGTCGCTGCGATAAATCACGAGGTTGCCGTCGGGTTGCATGATCACGTGCGCGCCGGGGTTCCCCCACGTGTTGCTGGACCACACCGCGGACCCCTCGTGGTAGAGCACGAAGTTGCCGTCATTCTGCATCCACAACTGGTACTCGCCGTTGTCCGACTGCAAGACCTGGTCCTGATTCAGCTGCTGACCGGCACCGAGCACGTTCGCACCCGACAGACTGGCGGCCTCCCTGTCGTACCAGGCCGATACCGCCCCATCGGTCATCGCACCCTGCAACACCGTGACATCGTCGACGGCGCCGGACCACTGATCCATCCGCTCGCCATGCCACAGCGTCTGCCCCACCAACAACGGTCCCGATGACGCCATCGGGGTGAACGGCAGGTTCGACGTGTTCTCCAACGTTCCGTTGACGTAGAGGCGCAGTTGCCGCTGGCTGGCGTCGAAGACCCCGGTCAGGTGTGTCCACTTCCCCGCACGGGCAGGACTTTTGGAATCGACCCCCCACATCTGGGTGTTGGGGTCGTCCTGGGCGGAAGTGATGAACTGCCACTTGCCGTTGTCCGGGAAGTACTTCAGCCAGAAGGCACTCTCGTGCGCGCCGGTCTGCGCGATCACGGTCCGGCCTCCGCCGTCCAACGTGTCCAGCATCGCCCAGACCGACACAGTGAACGACTGGTCCGTGCGTACGACCGGGCGTTCCTGCCAGGTCGTGAACTGGTTGCCGTCGTCGTCCGGCTGGGTCAGGCCGGTCTTGATCGCACTGCGCCCGTACTCGTGGGTCGTTTCCGTGGAGGTGCCGTCGTTGGCGGGAAAGTACTTATTGTCGAGCCACAATCCGCCGCTGCTGGTCGTGCGGCCGGCGCCGACATCCGAGCCCCGCGTCAGGGCCAGCCACCGGTTCCATTTGGTCGAGTCCGGTGCCTCGCACGTGTCTCTCAGGTCAGCGATCTCGCAGCCGACGGCCGCCTCGAAGTCCCACTTGCCGACACGGACCGGGGAAAGGATGCCGGGTTCGTCGAAGCCGCTCGACCCAACTTCGGAGGCACGCTGACCGGTGAAGTCCTGCGGCACCAGCACCCGGTCGAAGACCTGAACGTCGGTGAGGTCACCCTTCCACCAACTCGTGGCGCCGCCGGAGGCATAGCCGCGCCCGACCGCGAAGCTTCCCGACGCTGACCAACCCCCGGCAGGCCGATCCGCTGCCGCGACCAGTGTCCCGTCCACGTACAGCGCGAGCTTGTTCTCCGCCGCGTTGTAGACACCGGTCACCTGCGTCCACCGGCCCACATCAGCCGGCGTGGTCGCCGTCGCCGCCCGCATCGGGCTCGACTGCGCCGACGTGTCGTGCATCGCGAACGACCAGTACGGTGTGGAACCGCCGGTGCGGCGAATCCCCAGCTCGAACCCGGCCGCGTCGCCGCCGTCCTGGGTAGCAAAGGTCAAATCTGCTGCCGGGACCTCGCCGAGCCGTACCCAGGCGGCAACACTGAACGATCTGGTCGTGTCCACCACCGCCGCAGCGGTGGCCTGCGAAGAGGCGCCGTTGAAGGACGCCGCCTGCCCACCCAGCAAATACGCGTTCTCGCCGTCCCAGCCGAGGTTCGACGCCGCGAGGTCGGACTTGACCGGCACCGAAACGCCATCCTCCAACGCCGCCTCTTCAGAGATGCCCGGGTACGTCTCCAGACGCCAGTGCGCGACCGGCGGCGCAGGCCGCGACACGGTGAACTCGACCGAGCCATAACCCTCGTTGAGCGTGGCGTCGATCGCCTTCAGCAACAGAACATTGGTCCCGAACCGTGGGGCGGTAATGTCCACCTCGGCATACTTCGGATTCGCACCCTGCGCCGACACCGGCTTGGTCGCCTCACCCCACCCGTACTGGAACGTCGTCACGTCCGAGTCTGTCGACTCGATCCGGACCCGGCCCGGCAACCCCGTCCCCGCCGGGACACTCACCATCCGGGCCGTCACCGCCGGAACCGACGTATCCACCTTGAACTGGCACCAGGGCGACCACGCCCCCGCCAACGAGTACGGCGCCTTGTCGGTGCCCCGGGCACGGAACGCGTACGTCTTGTCCTTGCTCACCGACACCGTGGCCGTCGTCGCCAACGCGCCCGGCGTCAAGTTCGTCTTCGCGGGCGGCGCTGACTGCCGCCCAGGCCAGGAATCCGTCACCGCACCGATACCCGCGGCCGGGACCTCGATCCATTCGAACGCACCGGTCAGCGAATCATCCCTGTCGGCATCGGGGAACGCTGCCGAGAAGTTCGGCGTCAGCGTTCCTACCGTCAATACCCCGGAGCCCGGGCACGGCACCGTGGCCACCTTCAACGAGGTCGGCGCCCCGGGCCGGGAGTCGTAGTCGACGAACAGCTTCGCGTCTTTCGGGTAGAACTTCTTCCACCGGTTCTGCGTCGACTCCCCCGAGCCGTCGCTCGCCCGCGCCGTGAATCCGACTGTTACGGCCGCCGAGCCGGTATCCGCGGCGGTTCGCATGAAGTTGCGGACCGCGTCGCTCTGGAACTGCATCTTGGTGTCAGCCTGGGCAGGTCCGCAGCCGCCTGCCTCGTTCGCGTGCCCTGACGCGTCGTCGAGGAACTGCTGCAGGCCCATCTTCGACCAGTTGGCCTTCATGGTCGCGTCAATGGCCGGGGTGGCATACATCGACGTGACGGTCTTGTCGCAGGACCACGAGTGGTCCAAGTTCATCTCCACCCGGGCCGACTGGATGAACTTGCCTCTCAGCGACACGTTGTTGGCGGTCGTCGAGAATTGGAAGAACGACCGGTACAAGGCCCCGGTGTCCGGGTTCAGGCCCACCCGGGCTGAGGAGTAGTCGGTGTTCGACGAGCCGTTGTTCGTGGCATACGCCCACTTGTTCTCTGACACCGACCACGCCGGATCCACGAACATCGGGAACGCCGCATCCTTGGCACTGAGCAGTGCAGAGTCGGGTCGGAGCACGAGGTCCTTGCCGGACAACGAAACGCCGACCGGCGCGACCCTGGCCGCGTCACCGGCCCCCGACGGCGTCGAACCCGCCGCCGAGTCCACCGCGGTCGCTGCTGACGCTGACGCCCGCAGTCGCTTCGCCTCCGGCGTAGCCGCCGCCGTCGTGGTTCGCGAGTCCCACATGGCTGCCGGTTCCGTCGCGGCGACCACCGCGCTCCCCGCCATCGCGACCAGCCCACCCGACACCGGACGGATCTGCGCGTCCCCACCCAAGGTGAACCGGACCTCACGCAGACCTTGCTGCGCCGCAGCCGCCTCAGACTTGATCACCAGAGCGTGCGCGAACCCGGTCCGCGTCGCCCGCACCACCAGGTCGACATCTGGCATCACCTCCGGGTACGTCGCTGAATCACCCGACACCGTCGGGGGCCGCAACGTGCCAGGCCACGACATCGTCACCGTCCTACCGCCGCGAGTCAGGCTCGCCATAGGACCTGGGCCCCCGTTGGAGAACGCCACATCGGCCACGGACACCGAAGGCCGCCACAGGCCATCGCTACCGCGCTCCAAAGCCAGCTTGACGTCGGCCCACCGGCCTGCCTGACGAGCCCGTTGCGGAACTACTCCCGCCTCGAACCGCATCCGCCCATCCGGCTGAGCCACCACCTGCGCATACTCGGTACGCGAACCGTCGACCACGACCGGCTCATCACATGTCGCCGCCATCCGGGACGCCTCAGCTTCAGAACCAGCCACCCCCGGGCACGCGGCAGCAGCCGCGGCAGCCGGGTGACTCGAGGCCGGGCCAACGATGCCTCCCGCGACCACCGCAGCCGCCACACACCCAGCCAGCCACCGCCGACGCCCCTCGCCCACAACGCCCCCGATCCATGAACATCAGTGCGAGCACGATAAGGCAGCCCTCCGACAACTCGGCGCCCGACCGACCGGCTCAAAAGGACCACTAGGAGCCCAAACAGGGCTTACCCCCATTCCGGATCGAGTGAAGTGGATCTTATCGTTATGAATGTGTTAGGTGCGGGAGGCAACGACCTCACGGATAAGGCCGAATCAGTCGCGTACTGACCGATGTTTCGGCGAGCCCACGGTGCGCCCGCTGTCGAGTTGCTCTGCTTGGCGCCGGGCTTACCGGCGTGACCGGTGACCTACCTTGTGACCAGGCTGGCGATGATCGTTGCCGCTACGAGGAAGGGTCCGAACGGTAGCGGCTTTGGGACGCCCGTGAGGCGCACTCGGGTCACGGCGACGAAGGCGAAGGGTACAGCCAGCAGGCAGGGCAAGACTGCACCGAGGATGACCGCTTCCCATCCCAGGGTGCCCAGTAGTAGCCCGGCCAGGGCCGCGAGTCGTACGTCGCCCATGCCCATCCGGCTGGCGCCGACCGCGACCAGCGCGGTGTAGCCGCCGCCCAGGATGGTGGCGGCCAGCACCGGGGTAAGCAACAGCAAGAACGGCCGCCGTCCTCGGCCGAGGCTGGTGAACGGCCGCGCCCGCGCGGTATAGACACGGGTGCGGCCGCAGCACTGGAACCGGATCGGAAGATGCCGGTCAGAAGATGGCGGTGAAGCTGCCCCAGCCGCTGGAGCCGATGGTGTCGCCGGTGCCGGACTTGAAGCCGCCGCTGCCGTTGCCGGCGTAGAAGCGGATGGTGCCGCCGTCGCGGGCCAGGATGTCGGGGTTGCCGTCGCCGTTGAAGTCGCCCGGGGAGAAGATGGTGCTGAAGCCTCCCCAGCCGGCGCCGCCGATCTGGTCGCCGGAGCCGGACTTGAAACCGCCGTCGCCGTTGCCCTCGTAGAGCCTGAGGACGCCGCCGTCGCGGGCGATGACGTCGTTGTAGCCGTCGCCGTTGAAGTCTCCCGGCGAGAAGACGGCGGAGAAGCCGGCCCAGCCGCCGCTGCCGATCACCTGGCCGCCGCCGGGGAGGAATCCGCCGTGACCGTTGCCTTCCCACAGGCGCAGGGCGCCGCCGTCACGAGCGATCACGTCCGGGACACTGTCGCCGTTGAAGTCTCCCGGCGAGAAGACGGCGGAGAAGCCGGCCCAGCCGCCGCTGCCGATCACCTGGCCGCCGCCGGGGAGGAATCCGCCGTTGCCGTTGCCGGCGTAGAAGCGGATGGTGCCGCCGTCGCGGGCCAGGATGTCGGGGTTGCCGTCGCCGTTGAAGTCGCCCGGGGAGAAGATGGTGCTGAAGCCTCCCCAGCCGGCGCCGCCGATCTGGCCACCGGAGCCGGACTTGAAACCGCCGGAGCCGTTACCTTCGTAAAGCCTGAGGTAGCCATCGTCACGAGCCACGACATCCGCGACGCCATCACCACTGAAATCGCGCGCCGTCTCGTCGGCGATGTTGTCGTAGCGGACAGGCGTGTAGTTGGCGGCCTGACTCTCAGACCATTCATCTTCGACGGTGTCCCGGGAGCCGGTCTGTTCGTAGACGTACGGCCGGGTGTGCGCCGCGTCGGCCCACCGAACGAACAGCGCCACGTGGTCCAGATTCTTGTCGCCCACGTGCCGCAGCAACGCGTCGCCGGGTTGGAGGTTGGCGCGCGGGATCTGGTACGCGCGGTCCAGCAGGTTCCCGGTCCAGTGGCCGCTGCCCTTGCCGCCCAGTCCCCAAGCCATCGAGACGAATCCCGAACAGTCCGTCCGGTAGTCGCCGTACTGGTTCTGGTAACAACGATCCTGGCTGTACGGCACGCCGCCGACCGCGAACCAGCTGCGGGCACGGGTGAGCACCTGGTCGCGGGTGAGGTGCTTGTCGGCGCCGTTGTCGGCGCATTCGAGAGGCGTCGTCGGAACGTCGGCGGCCATGCGTGCCAGGCTCGGCGTCAACCCGGGATACGAGGGCAACGGCGCGTCGCCGAAGCTTCCCGCGCCTGGATCGGCGGACGCGGCCGCCGGGCCGGTCATCGCACCGAGAATCAGGGCGATCGGTGTCAGGACGGACAGCCATGTCCGCCGCCTACGAATAGAACGAGAGTGATGCACCGGTGTCCCTCCCCGATGGACGCGACGCTCTGTCGGCGCCGCCTGGTGCAGAGTCTGACTGCGCCCGCTATTGATCCACTGATGCATGGAAACCAGTAGTTAGGGTGTGTGAATTGGACTGTCGCGCGATCCTGCACGGGGGACGGAATTGAAAGAACAGCGCAGGTCAGATGCGGGCCTTCTGCTGAGCAGGGCTCGCCGCGCCGCGGGCCTGACCCAGCAGCAACTCGCCGACGCGGCGGCCGTCAGCCTCGGCGCGCTACGGGATCTTGAACAGGGGCGCAGTAGGCCGCGGGCACGTCTGCTCGACCGGCTCGCCGACGCACTGCGACTCGACCAGGAGCTACGGTCGGCGATCCGTCGAGGTGCGCAGCGGCCGGCTCCCGATCCGGTAGCCGCCGACGGCCCGCTCCGGATACTGCTGCTCGGGCCGCTACGCCTGGTGCGGGGGTCCCAGTCGGTCGGCCTCGGCACGGGCCGCCACCGGATCGTCCTGGCCAGGCTGGCGCTGACGCCCGGCCGGACCGTCCCGGTGGAGGAACTCCTCGGGCTCCTGTGGAAAGACGACAAGCCCGCCACAGCGACGAACGTCCTGCAGTCGCACATCAGCCGGCTGCGGCGGCTGCTCGGCGCGTCGCAGCAAGCCGGTGACGAGAGTCCGGTGCGGCTGATGCCGGGCGGTTACGCCCTGCACGCCGGCGAGGAGCGGCTCGATCTGATGGCGTTCCGGGAAGCGCTGGCCCAGTCCAGGTCGCCCGGAGTCGATCCGCGGCGCGGATACGACGTGCTGACCGAAGCTTTGGCGCTGTGGCGCAGCGAGAACCCGGCGGACGACGTGCCCGAGTTGGAGGGTCATCCGCTTGTGGTCGAGCTAGTGCAGCAGCGGGCCGAGGAGGCGCTACGGCTGGCCCATTTCGCCGAGGCCCTGCGGCGCCAGGGGGAGGTCGTGCCGCTGCTGCGCACACTCTGCCGCAGGCATCCTTGGCACGAGTCGCTGCACGCCCGGCTCATGACGGCACTCGCCGCCACCGGCCAGCAGGCGGCGGCGCTCGAGGTGTACGACAGCATCCGTCGCCGCCTCACCGACGAACTCGGCGTCGACCCGTGTGCCGAGCTGTTGCAGACTCATCGGTCGGTGCTGCACGGCGACGGTGACCCGCGGCGGCCTGTCGCGCTGGCGCGGGGCCGGCAGATCACGCCGTGGCAGGCGCCCGCACCGCCGCAGGATTTCGTCGGCAGGGCCGGTGAACGTGCCCGGCTGGGTCGACTGCTGCGCCGTCCGGCCGCCGGCGCAGCGGTCTGCTGTGTCATCTCCGGCATGGCGGACGTGGGCAAGACCGCGCTGGCGCTGCGGATCGCGTTCGACCTGCGCGCCGACTACCCGGACGGTCAGATCTACATCGATCTGCGGGGTGCGAATGATCAGCCGGTTGATGTCGCGTACGCCCTGGCCCGCTTACTGCGCGCCCTCGGCGTGAACAACCAGAGCATCCCGGCCGATCCAGACGAGGCGGCCGGGCTCTATCGCAGCGTCCTGAGTGAGCGGCGGGTGCTGGTGATCTTGGACAATGCCCACGATACCGCACAAGTGCGCCCGTTGCTGGCGGCGCCGGGTGGGAGCGCGGTTCTGGCGACGAGCCGTGACCTGTGCGTGGAACTCGAGGATGCCGAGCTGCTTACGCTGCCGCCGCTCGATATCGATGAAGCGGTCGACATGCTCACGGCGCGGGCCAGGTCGGAGCAGACTGCGGACCACTGGGACGACGTACGGGCGCTCGCCGAGGCGTGCGGCCGGCTGCCGCTGGCACTGCGGATCGTAGGCGGGCGGCTGGCGGCGCGGCTCGACCGGTCCGTGGCCGACCTGCTGGGCCGCCTGGCCGGCGAGCGTTCCGCGATCGAGGAGCTCAGGATCGGCGGGGTCGCGGTCACCGCCAGCTTCGAGCTCAGCTATCGCGCTCTGGGTCCCACCTCCGCGCGGGCGTTCCGGTTAGCCGCGCTCATTCCCGGTGCGGAGTTCTCGCCGACCGCGCTGGCCTCGCTGCTACCGATGGACGAGCGGGAGGTGACGGCAGCGCTGGGGAACCTGGTCAGCACCAACCTGCTGCAGCAGCTGACGCCGGACCGCTACCGCTATCACGATCTTCTTCGCGCGTACGCGACGCACCACGCTGAGAAAGCACACGGCGCCGCCGAGCGATCCGCGGCGCTGGGCCGTCTGTTCGCGTGGTATCTGGCGCGGACAGCGGCCGCGATGCGGCTCGTCTACCCGTCGATGGTCCGGCTACCCTTCGAGGCGACCTCACCGGGCACGCCTTCCCGGATGACGACGCCGCGTGGGGCTGGCTCGACGAGGAGATCGACAACCTGGTCGCGGTTGTTGAGGCCGGAGCGACGGGCGCACACCGGACTGTCTCCTGGCAGCTGGCCGACCAACTGCGTGGCTACTTCTTCCAGCGCCGGGACACGGTGGCCTGGTTGCGCAGCGGTCAGATCGGCCTGGCGGCCGCGGTGGCCGCCGGCGATCAGCAGGCACAGGCCGCCATGCGGCAGACCCTCGGCCAGGCATACTGTTCGATCGGCGAGCACGACCGTGCGGCCGCCGAGTATCACTTGGCGCTGGAGGCAGCCGAACGCAGCGGCTGGACCGTTGGCGCAACCTATCTCTTGCACAACCTCGGGGTGATCGAATCGGATCTGGGCCACGTCGACGAGGCACTGCGGCTGTACGGGCGGGTGCTGGCGGTCAGCGACGGGCCCGAGTTCGCCCACATCCGGGCGGTGACTCTCAACGATCTCGGCACGACCTGCACCAAGGCCGGCGACCTACCGGGCGCCGTGCGATACCTCACCGAGGCGCTCGCCCTCAACGAGGGCAGCGACCGCCACCCGTCGGCGGCGGCGAATCGGGCGAACCTCGGAGCAGCGTTGCGTCAGCTCGAGCAGTTCGAGCCCGCTCGTGAACACCTGGAGTCTGCGCTGCGGTATTACCGGGGAATCGCCTCGCCGATCGGCGAGATGGCCCTGCTCGAAGAGCTTAGCCGCCTGCATTGCCGGCGCGGGCAGTGCGATGCCGCGGTACGCGACGGGGCCGAGGCGCTACGAATCGCCCGAAAGATCAACGACTCGATGTCGGAGGCGGGCTGCCTGAACGCTCTCGGCTCCGCGCTGCTCGGACGGCGCGAGCTGACGAACGCACGCAACCGCTTCGAGGAGGCGGTGCGGATCAGCAAGGAGTTCGGATACCTGCACTCCGAGGTGCAGGGGCGCGTCGGGCTCGCCGAGACGGCCTTGGCGTCCGGCGACCCGCACGCTGCGCAGGCGGTGGCGGCCGCGGCGCTGCGCATGGCCGACGGCCAGTCGTATCGGCTCCTGGCGGCCGACGCGCTGCTGGTGCGGGCCCAGGCTGCACTGCGGACCGGAGATCCGGGCGCGGCGGAGCAGTTCTGCCGGGAGGCCCGCGTGCGTTACGAGGCCGCGGGGGTCACCGGCAGGGCGCGCGACTGCGACGTGCTGATCAGCCGGGCAACGGCCAGGGGTAGTCGGTAATACCGTCGTGCCCGGCACCGCTCTGAGGTGCTCGGCAACACAGCGAAACGGCACCGGATCGCGGCGCCTGACGGGGCAGGACAACAAGGCATGCCGCTGGTGGGGCGAACTCTACGAACCTTGCCCGGACGAGTTGCTGGAGGAACTGAACGGTGCCCGGCGACTATGCGCGGATCACCGCCTTGCTTCGCCGATACCGAGCGCCGAAGAGATAGCAACGCCTTGTTCGCGGCATATGAGTACGGGGCAGGCGAGCAGTCGATCAACTGGTCGCGAGGACCTTGAGGATGAGATTTCCAGCTGTAGCAGGGAGGCTCGGATTTCTCGCGAGTTCCCATAGGACCTCAGGATCCGAATGGGATACGAGTTTGATGAGCATGTCCGGCGGCGTCGCCGGACTGCCCGCGATGCCGGCTGCCGCATGGGAATGTCTGAGGCAAGCTGCCAAGGCGGCAGGTGGCGCCGACTCGTGTACCGCGACGTCGATGATTGCTTCGGCTGAACTGGTCGGATCCGTTGCGATGGTGAGCAGTACGTCGGGCGGGCAAGATGGGTGACCGGCCACCTGCGAGAAGGTGAGTGAACCGTAACGCACTACGAGTGCACGGACCTGTTCGGCGGACACGGCGTAGTAGCGGCTAGCTCGGCATGCGACCTCGAGGTCCGCGTCCTCGATCAGGGCCGCGCGGACGTCTGCCGGCAGCCTGTGGCTCGCAGCAGCGACGAGCCTGATCCGCGGGTCGGCGTGTCGGGCCAACACGAGCAACCCGTCAAGGTCCGGGTGATTATCAGTGGGCGGTGAGCCGCCCTCGCGGCTGTATCGCACAAGCAGGTCCAGCGGGGTGCGTGGATTCGCTAGGACGCAGTGTCGCCACCGGCCGGCCTCGAGGTCGTAGAGTTCGCGGAGTAGATCGGGAGGTGCCGCCCAGTTCATCGCGACGCGAGCCGTCACGCTGTTTTCGTGAAGCTCCAGAAGGTGCCTGTAAGTCTCGTCGCGTAAGTCTGATCGGCTCGCGAGTGCCAGTGCCAATGCGGGATCGGGTCTGACTGCCAACGGTTCGATCGCGGCTACGGGAGTGGCGGGATTGCCTGCAGCCACTAGCTTTACCTCCCTCGTGGCCGCCGCGTTGTCGGGCCGGTGCGGGCACGGGATCGTCCGAGGCTCGCCGCCATTGCATATCAGGCCCGCCAAAAGGACGCCCGGGGCATGCACGTTCGATGCCAGGGTGGCCCGGACACAGGCCTCGGCACGCGCCGATAGCCGCAGCGCCAGCTTCTCGGGAAGTTCCCAGAGGCGAGCCGCGCAGGCAGCCACCGAGCAGTTTTCATCGTCGGCCACGAGATACGCGATGTCTGGCCGCTCCGACGCATGCTCACTTAGCGCCAGGCGTACTGCGGTGTCCGGCCAACTGGCAAGCCTGGGCAGCAAGTCGTCGGGGGCGTCGGCCCGGTCGATGGCGGCAAGAAGCGCCCATGCGTCATCGTTGGGAATGCGCTCCACCGCGAGGCTGCCTGACTCGATCAGCGCCACCAGGATGCCGTGCTGGCCACTACCGGCAAGCCGGTCGATCTGCGCGGGGGTAAGGTGCTGTTCCCGCGCCACTTCCCGCGACAAAGCTGGGTCGTTCATTGCCAAGAGAGCATCGATGTGTTCTGGAAGCAGTGCGCGGTTTCCGGCCAAGGCGAGCAGGATCGGCGGGGCGGACACGGCTCTCCCGGAAGCTCGGGGCTGGACTACACGATTTCATCGCGCACACGCAGCGGCGTACACCTTCATGAAGGTACAGCGAGAGGTCCAACGATGGTTTCACCAGGTCGACCCAAACGCCCTCTCATCGACATGTCCGTGAGGGCCGCAATCAGAAAGGTTCGCACTCCCATGCTCGAGGTACTCCTCGCCGGGCGGCAGCTCACCGGTGCAGTACCGGTACAACCAAGTGGCCGCCCGTCGATCAGCGTACTTTCTCGCTGGTCGGTATGCCTCGCTCGTCGAGTTCGAGAACATTGGCGAAGATCGCGAAACAGATCTCCATCTGCGATGGGGAATCCTTCAGCATACCCCATAGTCGATACGAGCCAGCATGGGATGGCCGACCGAGCCGCGCGCCACCCATCCGGCGAAGCGTCGAATCGCCCCCGATGTGCCGTGGCCCAAACGGGTGATCACGCTCAAGAAGATACCCAGGCGGCGCGGCGGCACGCATCCCCCATCGGCATATGCGTGCACCGGCGGAACGATTGGCTGTAACCGACGGCAGTCGCCGAATCGTCTGCGCTCCAGGCTGCCTGATCGAGCCAGCCAAACTTTGGTGGTATCCGACGCTGATCATCGCAAATCCAGGTGGACGCCGTCCTCGGATTCGGGACCACCTGGGCCGTGGTAACGGATGATCTCGACGATCTGGTCGAACAGTGTGGGCCCCTCCCCCCGCCGGGCCTGGACGATCCTGGCCTCGACCTGAGGCCGGTTCGTCGGATGGCAGGTGAGCAGCACGTCTTCCAGCCATCCGATTGTCGCCTCGTAGCCAAGCGTGGTTCTGGACGACTCGGAGTCAAGCCACTTCAGTACCCAGCCGTTCTCGGGTGTCCCGAAGCCTCCGCGGAGGATGTCGTTGAAGGCGTCCAGGTTCCCCCGCCACGTGTGGTGACAGAGCAGCCGGGAAAACTCGCGGGCGAATCCTGCAAGGTCCGAGAAGCTGGCACCATCGATGACCAGCACTGGAAGGTCCTCGGGCGGGTTAGCCATGACGTCAGTATGAAGCTCACCGGACATCCTCTTCAGCCGCGACATGATCGCTACGCAGCGCGACGAGCTGCTGATACGGCCGGTCCGGCCGATCGCGCCAATGTGAGTGGCCGCTGCTCAGACCCAGGACACGGTCGGCATCGTGTATCGCGCTGGTCAGTCAGCCCGCTTCCGAGATCCTTCTTCCTCGTAGGCAGCGAGTTGGTCACGGGTACCGACGAACGCGGCGACGGTGCCAGATGGAAGGCGTCTGACCACCATCGCGACGGCCTCTTGTGCAGTAGTCGCCGGACCGATGGTCTCGCTTCGGCTGGGCCCGGAAACCCGGTAGGCCCCCGCAGCCGGCTCGATATAGAAGATATCCCACGTCCAGGGCCACTCAGTGCAACGGCTGACATGTAGTTCACCCATCCCCGTCCACGGATACAGCCGCCGCAGGCGGTGTTTGGCGTAGGCCGCCTCCAGCAGCTCAACACGCACCCGCTCGTCGTCCCGAACAGCCTGCCAGCCCGCTTCGACCAACGCTTTCGCTTGCTCATCCATCGGCGACATGATGCACCTCCCGGCTATCCATCAACGCGGGGAGCAAACACTCAACCCCCGCAGCCCGGACGCCGCCGAACGGCCGAGCTCTCACTCGCCGCCCGCGTCCCAGACTCGCTCGAACTCGGCTTCCGTGATTCCGAAGGCCCGCCAGTCCTCGTCCGAGTCGTAAAGGCTTGCTTGGCCGAGACCTCCGTAGCGATCCTCGCCGTGTCCGGGGCCATAGCGGAGAACACGGCCTACGTCGTAGACCTCAACCTGACGGACGGGCCAGCCGTCCTCGCCAACCTCGAAATACCAGACTGAGCGACCCCAGCCGTCGAACTCATCGCCTCGGGTCTCGTCCCAACGACGCCGATAGAAGCGGTTCGGCATGACCGAAGAGTATCGGGGCGCCGTTCCCTCTTCAGCCGCGAGCCGGCGCGTTGCCATGATGTTCGGTGATCAACCTCGGCCACATCGGCGCCGGCCCACGAGTCGGTGGCGACGAGTACCACTTCCTGGTCGACACGGGTTTCGGGATCACCGTCGTGTCGTCGGCGGTGACAGCGCAGGCCGACACATGCCGATCAGCGAGTCGGTGACCGTCCGACGAATGCCCGGACAGCAGGTGCGCGTATCGCTGGTCCGTCTGCCGACCGTGGTCCTCGGCGACCACGCGGTTGAGGGCCACCTCGCGTCCGTGACCGATCTCGGCGAGGGCTTCGCGCGCACCGTTTTGGACGGCGAGCCTTCTCCAGCGAGTACGAACGGTTCCTTCGGTGTTCACTCCGGCAGCCAGCGGTAGATTCGCCGCGCGACGGCCGGTGACGGGGAGGTAGCGGGCATGGACGCCAGTACCGAGGAACTACGGGATGCGCACGACGTACTTGCGGAGTGGTACGCGAAGAACCTGGTCGGGGTGCTCGAACGCATGCCGGTGGAACGGGCGATGCTTGACCTGTTCGCCGAGCTGACCTTGGTCGTGGGTACAGAGGTCGCGGACGTGGGTTGCGGCGCCGGACGGCTTCTTCCGTACCTCGCGGGCCGGGGTCTGTTGCCGCGCGGGGTGGACCTATCGCCTGGCATGGTCGAGGTGGCGCGGCGCGAGCACCCGGGTTTCGCCTACGAGGTTGCTGATCTGCGTGAGCTGCCGTTCGAGGACGCGTCGCTGGCCGGGGTCGTGTGCTGGTTTTCGTTGATCTACCTTGCACCGGGCGCCAGAGCACGTGCGTTCGCCGAGCTCGCCCGAGTCGTCAAGCCGGGCGGATACCTGGTGGCGGCCTTCAAACACGGCGATGGCACCCTGCACCGCAACGGTCCCGGCAGCCGGGTCGGCAGTCTCGGCCTCGACTTCGATCGGTACTGGCTCTCGGCAGCAGAGATGGAGGAACGCTTCGCCGCCACCGGGTTCGCCCCGGTATTCCAAGGCAGTACCCCTCCCGAAGGCGCGGAGCCCCATTACGGGTACATGCTGGTCCGCAAGACCCGCTCCGGGAACGCGTAGCGTAGTGCACCACGTGGCCGCCCTTGGTCATCGGCCGGGTGGTCTTCGCGGTCCGAATCCAGACCCGCTCAAACTCGTCCAACCACGGCGGCGGAAGCGACTCGGCGCAGCAGAAGACCACCGTCGACCGCGGCATTCATCTGCGGCCGATGATGCGCGCGGCTCACCGCAGGGCGTTCCGTTCGGCCGGTTCGCGGCGGTGCGGGTCTGGGGGGCGCTGCGTCACTGACCAGATGGGGAGCGGATGCCGGACACGGCCCGATGATTCGCAGGGATGTCCGGAACCCCCACGACGGTTCCTCATCGGTGGATGAACCGGATTCAGGAGCTCCGGCTGATTCCGGTCATCGTTGGGTGAGGATGATTGGCTTGGAGCACATTGGGCGGCCAGCCGGGCCACCAGCACCGCTATCAGCATCTGGTGACACCAGATCTGCTGGTAATCGGTTCGATCGCGTCCCCCAGCGGCGTCCGCGACGACCATGAGATCCTCGCGATCCACGGTCTTCGTCCACGACGAACCTCTGCGACGGTTGCGCGTCGATGTTGACCCAGTCGAGCGCGCGGTCGACGACTGTGACGGTCCGCCCGGACGGGTAGCGGGGCTACCGCTTGGCGTGGAACGCTTCGACGACGGCGCTGGGGATGCGACCTCGCTCGGACACCTCATAGCCGTTCTTTGCGGCCCAGTCCCGGATGGCCTGATTCTGATCTCGGGTCTGCTGCACCGATAGGTGACACCTGAGATGGCTTGCCCAGGCGGTGAGCTGGGAGGATGTCCCTGTGCCGAAGCCTTACCCCCAAGAGTTCCGCGACGACGTGGTGCGGGTTGCCCGTGAGCGTGACCCCGGCGTGACGGTCGAGCAGATCGCGAAGGACTTCGGGATCCATCCGATGACGTTGTTCAAGTGGCTGCGTCAGGCCGGCGTCGACGCCGGTGCGAAGCCTGGTGTGACCCGTAGCGAGTCGGTGGAGCTGCGGGAACTGCGACGCCGGAACAAGTTGCTGGAGCAGGAGAACGAGGTCCTGCGCCGGGCCGCGGCGTACTTGTCGCAGGCGAATCTGCCGGGAAAAGGGTCTACCCGCTCGTGAGCGAGCTGGCCGCGGACGGTGTCCCCGTCGCGGTGACGTGCCGGGTACTGAACATCGCTCGTCAGCCCTATTACCGGTGGCTGGCCCGGCCGGTCACGACCTCGGAGGTCACGCAGGCGTACCGAGCCAATGCGCTCGCGGACGCTCACCGTGACGATCCGGAGTTCGGGTACCGGTTCCTGGCCGACGAGGCCCGCCAGGCTGGGCAGTCGATGGCGGACCGGACCGCGTGGCGGATTTGCTCCGGTAACGGCTGGTGGAGCGCGTTCGGCAAACGCAAACGCTGTGGCAAGGGCGGGAAGGCCGGCCCGCCGGTACACGACGACCTTGTGCGCCGGGACTTCACTGCGCAGCGCCCGAACCGGCTATGGCTTGCCGACATCACCGAGCACCGCACCGGGGAGGGCAAGCTCTACCTGTGCGCGATCAAGGACGTCTGGTCGAACCGGATCGTCGGCTACAGCATCGACACCAGGATGAAGTCCCGCCTCGCCGTGGCCGCACTCAACAACGCGGCCGCCAGACGCGGCGATCTGGCCGGCTGCGTACTGCATACGGACCGCGGGTCGCAATTTCGATCAAGGAAATTCGTCCGGGCCCTCGAAGCCCACCGCATGGTCGGCTCGATGGGCAGAGTCGGCGCGGCCGGGGACAACGCGGCCATGGAATCGTTCTTCGGCCTGCTGCAGAACAACGTCCTGGACCGACACCCGTGGAGGTCCCGCGAACAGCTACGGATCGCGATCGTGACCTGGATCGAACGGACCTACCACCGCCGCCGACGCCAGCGATCGCTGTCCCGGTTGACCCCTATCGAGTTCGAGACCATCATGACCCCACCGGCCAGTCAGGCCGCGTGACTACACCTGTCACCAATCGGTGCAGCAGACCCCTCGGTTTGTGCCGGCCTGGACCAGGTACACGATCGCGGCTAGCACCGCCCGATCGTCGGCGCGCCGTTTCCCGCCGCCCTGCGGCCGCGCCGCTGGTACCGGAATCTCTCGCCGTGCCACCTGCCAGAAGTCATCCGGAGTCCACGTGCAGACCATGTCCTCAACGACCGTCGTCACTCAATCAGGATCCAGTCCAGGCCAGAACCCAACCATCCGGGATGAGCCCTTGGCCATTAGTCACTCCCGAAGTGCCCCAAACCCAAACGCGAGTTGCACGCACAGTGACGACCTCACCGGCCAGCAAGCACGATCGGCGGCAGATAAGTTCGCCTCTATGCCGTCGCGTTGGAGATCTGACGGAGGACCCAAAGAGACTGGTTGGCCTTGTACCAGTTGGGCCAGTCAACGTTGGGCCAGCCGGATGCCTCACGGAGTCGCTCGAGCCGTTTTCGAAGGACGCTCAACTGTTCAGGCGGTACGCGATTGCCATCCCCGGGTGCCTCCAGGACAGACCATGCGAGGCGGATGACATCGGCATCTGCATAGATGATCCGATCCGGCTTCCTCAGCAGGTAGCCCAGGGTGAAGGTCGCAGCCCGGCGCGAATCGCCGTACCAGCAGGTCGGCAGACTCGGGTTGGTGTCCGACGATCGCGGAGTGCGCCACCCGATCCGTTTGGCTTCTTTCCGGCGGGTGGCATACGCGTCGACTTCTGCTAGCCACAGTTCCCGGCTCACCGTCAGCATTTCCAGCGCTCGGAGCAACGCGGCCTCGTCACGACGAAAGGGCCCGGCAACCTGGTTCAGATAGCTGAACGTCGCTAGATAGCCCAGCGGTCGATAGAGCTGGACGCAGCCCGCCAAGGCGTTGATCCGTCGTCCGTAGGACAATGAACCAACTGTCACCTTGCGGGCGTAGGTTCCAAAACTCACACGGCAAGGGTATGCGCCGCGACCATCGATTTTCAGCGCCGACGAGCGGCGTCGGATCCCGCCGTGCCTCGGCTCAGCGGTGGGTACGTCGTGCCGTTGCAGGTGAACGCCTGCCGTCGAGGCACGGAGCGCCGCGCCCGATCGGGGGCAAGAGAGTGAGCTGGCCAACGGATCTGCACGAGTTGCTGGTCCCGTCGGCGAGACTGGTGCGGTGATTGTGACGGTCCTGCCGATGACGCCTTCCCACCCCGGCTTCGGGCAAGTAGCCGCCCTGTTCGAGGAATACCGCGACCAGTACGGTCAGCCCCCGTCGCCCGCAGCCACTCAGGCATGGTTGCTCGAGCAAATGGTCCTACAGCGGATGTCCGTTGCTGCGGCCGCAGACGATAGGAACCATGTCTGCGGGTTCATCACGACCACGATCGTGCCGGGGTCCTTGATGCTGGGCACCGTCTGGTCGGTCCGAGACCTGTACGTCGCGCCCCGTTACCGCCACGCCGGCATCGCCCGCCAACTTCTTGAGTACACCATCAACCATGCCCGCGCCGCTGGGGCGCTACGTGTGTCGTTACAAACCGAAACGGATAACGCCCCCGCACTGGCCCTCTACACGACAGCCGGATTTCGTCCGGTCGACGGCCTAACGCTGCTGAACCTCACCCTGTCGCCGAACGAGATGACATGACCTCCGTTCGCGAAGGACCACGCACGATCAGCGGCATGAGCGGTCGTTGATTTCTCGGGTCGCGGGCCGGGCGGGCATGCCGAGCTCGCCACGCGCGCTCGCTCAGGTCGCATACTGCGCAGGTGCTGACGACGGCCCGGCTGTGGCCGAGGCGAAGAAGGCGGCTGACTCGGCGAAGGTCCAGGCAGACAAGGTGACCGCGGCGCTGGCGCAGGCCGCGGACAGTGGTGCGCCCACCGCGCCTGCCGAACTCCGCTTGGATCTTCGGTTCCAAGGGACGCCGCATAAGCAGCGCGAATCGGCGGAATAGGCGAACAGAACTGGCCGGTCACCGCGTACTCAACACCGAAGAGATCAACATCGATCCGGGCCATCAACGCGACCGTGTCGTTCTGGCGCAGCGCGAGCAAGCCATGCCCGGCGACTTCCACCCTCAACGCCGGACTGTAGGGGTGTTCCACGTCGAGGACGAGCGCTTCCCGAGGCCCCGCGCTGGCAGGGAGGTTCGACGTCCGAGCCACGACGTTCTGTTCAGCCACACCTGTATAGTCCGGCAACGCCCAGAGGGACGCTCACCATTTGCGTCGCAGCCAGGAGCGGTCGGGACGGCGGAGCTCAGCTTCCACCTACGTCGCCGGAGCACGATCGCGTGGGCGCTCATCGCCAGTTCATGGTATCGACCGGCGCAGGAAGCCAACCACGGCGCGCGACGGGCGCTTGTCTGGCAGCGCGCGCGGACGGCACCATGCCGCCCCGAGCCACCGGGTCCACCCGGCGGCCGGCGTGTCGTCTCGGCTGGCCGCCGGTGGATCAGGGATTACCAGGTTGGATTTGTCGGTGCCGTGGGGGCGGTCGGCATCAGGTACGCGGTGGAGAACGGCTCGGTGCGGGCACGCATGTCGGCGTACGCGGTGAGCAGCAGCGGCGGGAACAGCGTTCCAGAGATGACCGAGAAGAGGCAGGTCACCACCGCTTGCGCGATGATCGAGGCGGCGGTCACGTGGCCTTGCACGGCGAACCCGCCGGTGCCGCCGGAGATCGCTGCGACGATGGACGTGACAATCGACGACACAACGCTGACACCGATTCCGAGGCCGGCGATTGTCGCGATGCGGGAAATCGACGTGCCGAGGTCGGCGTTGAACAGCTGGAAGCAGCGGCCGACGCCGCTGCCGCGTTCCACCATGACGACGGCTGTCAGAATCGACACCACCGCGGCGACGTAGAAGCCCGGCAGGATGCAGCAGATGAACCCGAGCGTTACTGCCATGCCGCCGAGGATTCCCCAGCCGAGCAGCGCCGGAACACGACGCAGGCTGGCCATCAGCGCGGCGCCGATCGACACCGGCTGCCCGGTCACCCTCTGGATCATGAGCTGGTAGGTCGCCCCGCTCACCACCAGGCCAACCAGCCCGGCGACGAGCAACGCCGGGATCAGCACCAGGAGCGGCATGAAGAGGCTGCCCGGGTCGATGTTGGCGGTTACGCCGCGCTGAGCGGAGGCGGCGGCTTCATTGAGCTGGTCCATGGAGGCGGCAGCGTCATTGAGCCGGTCCATGAAGGAAAGTTGGACCGCGATCAGCACGACCAGCACCGGGATCACCCAGACCAGCTGAACCAGCGCCATCGGCCGCCAGACGGCCTTCAACAGAGCGAAGCCACGGCCCCACCAGCCGGCGAAGTTGGCGCTGATCAGCGGGTCGGTCATCCCGGCCTGGAACCCGGGTGGAGGCGTGCCGGGCGGCATCGGGTAACCCGGCGGAACGCCGTACCCAGGCGGCGGCGCGGAATGACCGGGAGGTCCCCCGGCGCTGGGCTGCGTCGGGAAGCTGGGCTGCGTGGGAATTCCCTGGGGCGCGCCGCTGGATCCGTAGGGCGGGGATGCGGGGATGCCGCCCGGCGCGGGCGCGGCGCGCTCGGCTGGCTCGTCAGGCTCGCCCGTACCCCAGGAATTGTCGGTCAACGTCGCTCTCCTTGCGCAAGATCAGAAACGACACCATAGCGGCCGGGATGCCCCACCCGCTGTCCTCATCCCGGATGGCGTCCGAGCGCCGGTACGGCGGTCGCGCCTGGGTGGGATTCGGCCGGGAAGCGGCTGACAGAACTGACAGAACTGAGCTTCCCCCAGGATGTGGACACCGGGCTATGCAGCCTGGTCAGCCGTTTCGACGTCGGCGTGTTCTCCTGCGACGTGGGAGTGGCCAAGCCCGAGCGACCATCAAACCTCACCGCCACCGGCCTGCCCGGCATCGACCCTGCCGTCTACGTCTGCGTCCGGCGGCGCGGAGGGACGGCGAACTTGCCGGAGCGACAGCAGTCGGCCTGCCAACGCTGCGCATCACCGAACTCAACAACACAGATCCATACTGGCAGGGCCTACGCTCGACGCGGTCGGTGACCTCGATCACGGTGATCTTCATGACGTCGGGGTTGGCCTCCAGCGCCGACCGTTCCGCCGTATTCCAGATGCTGTCCGGGCGGGGCGAGTGCGACCACGCAGTGTCGCCCTGCGCCTGCTGCGCGTAGCGCTCGGACAGCCGGGACCACACCTTGAAGGCGTGGTCCCGGCTCACCGGTGAGCCTTCCTCGAACAACAGTTTGTCGTCGAAGTACCTACCGCCAGGGGTCTGTTCCAGCGGCGTGGTGCTCTGGCAGGCGTTCGTAGTCGCGGTGCCAGTAGGTAGGGCAGGATCGCGCCGAGGATGACCGCAGTCCATCCTAGGGTGCCAAGTAGAAGCCCGGTCAGGGCCGCGAGGCGTACGTCGCCCATGACCTTCCGGCTCGCGCGGACCGGTGGTGATCAGGACGGTGGTGGCCAGGAGGACTGCGGCGACCCACAGGTACCCGCCCGAACTGACCACCCAAGCACCGAAGGCCCGGGCCCTCATCCGTGAGGACAAGGATCATACCCGGGCTTTCGGCCTACGGTCGGACAATCAGGACGTGATCACCGGTAGATCATGTCGGACGTGCTCGACGTGCTGCAGGCGCCCAGCTTCGGCCGATCCGCGAACGTGAGGCACTTGTGCACACCCCATGACTGGAAGGCGCCGAACGATTTGAGCACGTACGACGTCCTGACCGGATCGACGCCGTACGTGGTGGGGAAGACCTCCCACACGTTCTTGGAGCCTTGGGGGTCGCAGGAGCTGTAGAGGTAGTTGTACTTGGCGTCGCCGTCCACGCCGAGGCAGGTGCCGCCCTGCCGCGTGAGCACCCACAACGCGTGGTTGTTGTGATTGCCGAGGACAGTGACCGACCAGTTGCCGTTGGCGGCGGGCGTCGTGTTGCAACGCTTGAGGTAGATGTCCTCAAGCGGGTCGCCGTAGGCGTAGACGCAGCTGTTGTACTGGACCCACTTCAGGTCCCGGTAGCTCACGGCATGGGCTGGCGACGCGGCCAGCAGGCCGCCACCCAGCGCGGCCAGGACCGCGGTCATGGCCCGTACGAACTTGCGCAGCATGGGTTGACTTACCTCCCCGTTGATCAAGGTGGGGGAGCGTACAACATTGGGCCACATCGACGCCGCGGCCCCGCCTGTCACTGCTTGATCAAGGGTTCAGGGGGTACCGGCGTCGCCTGCCGCGGTGCCGCCGAACGGAGCGGGGGACGGCGCCCTGTTCATGGGCCGCCGCTCGGGGTGCCGCGGGGCAACTCCGCGCGATCCCGGCTATCCCGGGACGAGGTGCCAGCCTCGACGCGGTCGCCCAGTACTCGCTCAGCGCCTGCATCGTGGCCAGTTGCACGCCCTGCGAGCGGTCGCCGACCATCTCTCTGCTCGGCCAGCGCGTCGCGCCAGGCGGGGACGCAGATCATCGAGCGCATCCTTCGGGATCTGTACGGTGAACGGTCGGACGGCGTTCCCGGCCTGCTGATCGAGCGTGGTCATGTCAGGCAATTCCTCTCTGTCGGAACCCGGTCGGCGCCTGCCAGGGACGGCACGCGCCGGGCTTTCGCACCGAGGCCCGCCTCGGCGTGGACACCGCACGTCCGCGATGCCCACACCGGTGTCGGTCAGGCGACGAGCCGTTCCGCTCGCCCGCCGGCTTGGCGGACGGCGAAGGCAGCGAAGATCTCGCGCACTCCGTGGAAGATGGCCCATACCCCAACCAGTGCCACCAGCGTCACCAGCGACCGCTGCCAGGAACGCACCGCCCACACCCCGAGCGTGAGTTCGGCGATGCCGAGCAGCAGCCCGGTCCACCACCATGGCCCTTTCGGGCCGGCCAGCGCGTCCACCAGGTGGATCACACCGAACATGATCAGGTACCAGGCGACCAGGACCGACACGACGTACAGGGTTTCGCCGGGCCACACGAAGGTGAGGATTCCCGCGGCCACGCCCAGCACGCCGGCCACGATGAACAGCCAGCGCCAACCCTGGACGCGAGTGGCCACGATCAGCTGACTGACGCCGCCGAACACGAAAGCCACGCCCACGAACACGGCCACCGCGGCGATGCTGCCCACCCGGTAGGACAGCACGAACATGCCGAACCACGTCCACAGCACTCCGAGGATCAGAAACCACCACCAGACGCCCGAGTACTCCCGTACCTCGGGCCGGCCGGAGTTCCGCGCCTGGTCGGCGGCCCGCACCTCACTCGTCATCGGACACCTCCCTAACAGCTGTCGTCGCATGCAGCAGGTCCCGGCCGTCGCGCCGCCCTCGCGGCCGATGTGGCATGGGCAACCGGCGGCGGACTAGGAGCGGGATGCCGCCAACTCGTCGGCGTACGCGCGGGCGCCGATCGCGTCCAAGATCGCCAGCTCCGCGTTGTCGACCGCCCACGCTGCGAAGTCGAGAGCGTCCGCGGCGTCGGCCTCCAACCAGTCCGCATCGGTCGTGGCGGCCTTGACATCGAGTTGCCGGCCCCGCTCGTCGAGCTTGGCTCTGGTTTCGGCCATCTTGGCCGCTGCATCGACCTTGACCTGTGCCCACCAGGTGCGCACCTCGGCTTCGGTCTGGTCGGCCTGTTGCTGGGCCTTCTTGCTGGCTCGGTCGAGGTCTGCATGGGCCTGATCGATGCGCTTACTGAGCTGCTCACGGGATTCGGCAGCGGCCGCCTGCACCGATGCCGTGGTCGCCGAAACGCGCTGCTGGAGCGCGTCGAGCCGTTCCGAGAAATCCATCATTCCTCCTTCGATGACGCCGGCTTGCCAGCCGGAACCGTTCGCCTGAGGACCGATTTCGCTTCATGTGACGGCGGAATTGGAACCTCAGGTCCCCTTGTGTCCGGCCGGGCGCATCGGCCTGGTCGTGGACCGCCGCCGCCGGACGCTGTTCCGGGCGCATCCGCCCCGGTCGCATTCAGCGCCAGCCTGGCAGCGCCGGCCTGCGGTCCAATAGAGACTTTCGGCCCGACGCGGTGTGGGCCTTTTCGCGCCAACGGGGATGATTCTGGTCGATCACGGCCTGCGGTCCGGTCCACTGGCATCCCACGGCTCAGCGGGAGACAAGCCGCTGACCGCTGTCGATGTCGTACGTCGCCCCCGTCACGGCGGTGTTGACCATGAGGTGTACCGCGAGCGCCACGACGTCGGACGGAACGACCACGCGCCCGATCGGGCGCGTCGCACGCAGTTCGGCGCGGCGCTCGTCGAGATGCTCGCCGAGCAGTGACGCCGACAGCGGAGTGTCACCGAAGGCGAAGGCCCGCATTCGGACCATGTTCCACAGAGGAACCGTCGCTGAACAGCGGATGAACTCTTACGATGCGACCACCGCGGCATTCGCGTTACGGAGTTAACTTTCTTGTCATGCGACTCGGCGTGCTGGATGTCGGCTCGAACACCGTGCATTTGCTGATCGTCGACGCACACCGGGGCGGTCACCCCAACCCCATGCATTCGGAGAAGACGGAGCTGCGGCTCGCCGAGCACCTTGAGGCCGGGCAGCTGACGAGAGCGGGAGCCAGCGGACTGGTGCGTGCCGTGGCGCGGGCGAAGGCGGCCGCGACGATCGCGGGCTGCGAGGAGCTGCTGGCCTTCGCGACCTCGGCGCTACGCGACGCGGAGAACTCCGTTGCCGTTCTGGCACAGGTACGCGCGGAGACCGGCGTCAACCTGGAGGTGTTGTCCGGTGAGGACGAGGCCCGCTACACCTTCCTGGCGGTCCGCCGCTGGTACGGCTGGTCGGCCGGACGGCTACTGGTGCTGGACATCGGCGGCGGATCATTGGAACTGGCCGCGGGCCGCGACGAGGACCCCGAAGTGGCGCTGTCGCTGCCGCTGGGTGCCGGCCGACTCACCCGGCAGCGGCTGACCGGCGATCCACCCGCGAGGCGCGACATCGATGCCCTCGCCGAGGACCTCGACGTGATCCTCAGGCCGGTTGCCCGACAGATACGGCAAGCGGGACCATTCGAGCTCGCCGTCGGCACATCCAAAACGTTCCGCTCGCTGGCGCGCCTCGCCGGGGCCGCCCCGTCCGGTGCCCGTCTGCCAGCCCGCCAGACCCTCACCGATGTCGGACTCCGTCTGCTGTTCGGTTTCATCAGCCGGATGGCATCGGCCGACCTGGCAAGCCTGGACGGAGTCAGTCGCAGCCGCGCCCACCAGCTCGTGGCCGGCGCGCTGGTGGCGGGCGCGGCGATGCGAACGCTGGAGGTCAGCGAGCTGGAGATATGCCCGTGGGCGCTACGCGAAGGCGTAATCCTGCACCGACTGGACACCCTCGGCATATCCACCCCCTCCCGCCGGCCATGGCCGCTCACCGACCAGCAACCACGACGGGTCATCAACCTCACACAGTGACCGTGCTGAATCCGCGCGTCAGTTGTATGCAGGGCGTGCCCAAACGCGCGGTAGTTGAGCAGCGGGCAGCCGCGGCAGAGGGCCAAGCGATGCATCAGGCGGTCACCGCGCTCTAAATTCGCCTTCCAGACCTGAATAACACCACAGCGGCCGGTGGGTCGCCGAGACTCGCCAACGCTTCGACACTGCCCGTGTCCGCGACTTCGTCCCCCTGCTCGTCGAACGTGAAGCCGAAGTTCGCGCCGGAGTCAACTGAGGCAATAACGGAGCGGATCTCATCCGAACGGGTGCTGCCAAGGCTGACCGTGGCGGCCCTTCAGCTGGGTTCCACGAGCAGGTCCATGGTGTTCACCGGTGGCGCGGCGCGGTCGCACGCCACGCGGTGGCGTCCGCCTTCCTTAGGCTGGTGTAGGGAGGCGTCGGCCCGGTTGAGCGCCTCGGCGAGACCGATCTGTCCGGCGTCGAATACGCAGACGCCGAGACTGATGGTGACTGCCACCGGACCCACGTCGGTCGCGACCGGGGTTGTGGCCACGGCCTGCCGCAGTCGTTCGGCCGGTGATGGAACAGGCTCGGACACGAGGATTGCGAACTCTTCGCCGCCGTAGCGTCCGGGCCGGTCCGTGGTCCGCAGGGTCCGCCGCAACCGCGCAGCGACGGCTGCGATGACCTGGTCACCGACGTGGTGACCGTACCCGTCGGTCCAGGTGTCGTCCTCGGGAGATCCGTTGCATCTGTCGATCGGGTGCTGAGCGACGAGAAGGCCCCGGTGCGTGGCGACCGCTCAGCCGGCGTCGAGAACCTCGGCCGAGGACAGGCAAGACCGGCGGATTCGCGGTGTGAGCCCGCGAGCACCCGTTCGTGTCACGCCAACGCCCGATCGGCCTTGGCGAGCGTTTTCCCCGGATTTGGCCTGATGCAACCCGCGGCTGACACTCTCGGTCCTCGATGCCACCCGGACACTGCATTGGAGCAAACCCATGACCATCGCGCTCCATGAGTGGCTGCGCCGCGTCTCGCTCGGCGCCGCGCTTGCCGTCACCTCGATCGTGACGTACGCGCCAGCCGCCCACGCCGCAGTCAACGACACCTGCAACATCGCCGGCTGCGCCGGCGCGCAGACCGCCTACCAGGGCTGGTCCGGCCTGGGCTGGCCGACCCGGCGCGGCTGGTACGACTGGCCAGCCGGCCAATGCAGCTTCGCCGGCGGTGAGTATGACAACGACGACGCACAACTGCCCGGCAACGACACGTTCTGGGAGTACGACGTCTATCCGCGCGCCTGTGGCGCACACCGCGACGCTTACCGCATCGTCGTCGACGCCAGCACCGGGCAAACCTGGTACTCCCCGGACCACTACAGCGACTTCTACGAGATCGTCTGAATCCTGGCCGCCACTGCATAGCGCATCCCTGCAGACTTCTCGATCCGCGGCGGGCCGCCCCTACGGCATTACCGGCGGGATGGCCGATCGGACTGTGCCACGAACCGGCTCTACGGATCGCCCCTCGTCGGGCGCGAGCGCGGCGTGCGCCGGCTCGGCACCTCGTCCAAGTCCCTCTGCGCTTCCTGGACCGATCCGCACGCCAGGCTACACATGGCCATTGACCGCGGTCCCCGTCAGCAAGGATCAAAGGGCCCACACGTCGTGTGCCAGAACCTTGAAATGGCCCCAGTCGTTGATCGACAACTGTTCGTGGTCTTTCACGGAGCGTGGCTGCCGCGCTGGGTGGTTTCGCCTTGGCCGTCGGGCGTGGCCCGGCAGTCATCCCTGACTGAGGTCGATGAAGTTCCCATCCCGATCACGGACACAGGACGTGCGGGGCTTCCAGGAAAAGTCCGTGGGCGGACCGACCTCAACGGCACCCGCACTGACCGCGCGGTGGTGAACGGCATCGACATCCTCTACGAGCAGTCCGAACCGGGTGCCGCAAGTCTCCGACGCCGGTCCATCGCGCTCCTCAAGCGTGATCAGGAAAAACCGGTCACTGCGGTACGTGCCGAACTGAAGCGACGAGATCGCCTCGTTGAACACGACGTCAAACGCAGCCGTGTAGAAGGCGGCCGCCTCCTGCACGTCGCCGACCTTGATTCGGATTTGCACTGGTCGAGCCGCTTGCAATGCGGGCATCGGGCTTCCCTTCTCGATGAATTCGTCGACGGCGAGAATCCGCTGTGACAGCTCGCGCACCTGAGCGACCAGCCGCTCACGGTGGCCATCAAGCGTTGACCGGACCTGTCCGGCGGCTTGCCCCACCACCGCCCGGACCTCATCAATCGGCACTCCGACGGCGCGCAGGCCGCAGATCAGGCGAGCGTCGTCGAGCTGACCTCGGCGGTAGCGCCGATAACCGGTGCCGGCATCGACCCGGGCAGGCTTGAGCAGCCCGATCTCGTCGTAGTGACGAAGCGCAGGGATGGTCAGGCCGGTCGCCGCGGCGAACGCACCGATGTTGAGCAGATCATCACCGTTCACCCGTCCAGCTTCGAGCCTCAGGCCGCATGAGAGTCAAGCTCCGCGACGAACGAGATCAGCAAACACCCAGTCGGTCGCGGTGCAGTCCTTGACAGCTTGACCACGTGGGACTTCTCCACACGCGACCGAGCCACCCGACAGCCACTCCGACCACGGTCCGTCAACCCTTCAACCCGAACCAGCCGGGACCAGATCAGACCGTCACAACCTCAACCGAACGAGACCCGATGGGGCCCGTTCAAGCCGTCCGGATGGGGCCACCGAAGACCGTCAGAATCGATTTGCCGGCCTGCAGCACCGCGAATCGGCGGTCGAGGGCGGTCGAGGCGACCCGCGACGGGTGGGACTGCGTCGAGCAGGTCGACGGCCTTGCTGATGTCAGGCACATTCGCGCCGGTGGTGAGCACCTTCATCGGTGTGCCGTTGCCGTCGACGATCAGGTGGTGCTTGGTTCCTGGTTTGCCGCGGTTGACCGGCGAGGGACCTGTGCCGGCACCCCCTTTTTCGCGTCGATGTGGCTGCCATCGATCGCCGCGCGGGACCAGTCGATGCGGGCCGCAGCGTTCAGGTCGGCCAGCAGCATGCGGTGGAGCTGCATGCGGTGGAGCTGGTCGAACACCCCAGCGTCGGTCCACCGTCTGAGCCGTCGCCAGCAGGTCATCCCGGAGCCGAACCCGAGCTCCTGCGGGAGGTTTCCCACCCGATGCCGGCCTAGGGCACGAACTGGATGCCCTGCAGGCACTGACGGTCCGGGACCGGCCGTGGCCTGGGTGCTCTGCCCGGCCAGGGTGGCAACTCAGGCTCGATCCGGTCCCACAGCTCGTCCTCGATGACCTATGGCTTACCACGCCCTCGATCTCGACACGGTGACGCCGATCAACATCGATTCAGCAGATCGCGTTAGGGACTCTAAATACGTGTAAAGGATGTGCAAATTGCACAATGACAGTGCTGAGTGCAACCACGTGACAAGTTTCCGATTGTGAGAGACCTCTACCCGCAGTATTTTTGAACTAAATACATGTGAAGGATGTGCAAATTGCACAATGACGGTGGTGAGGATAACCACGTGTTCGCCTTGGACATGGAGCAGTCCACCGGCCTCATGCGTCGCGCGCACGAGGCGTACGCCGTCGCTGTCCGTCATCGCCAACCCGCGATGATCCACGCGAACGGTCTCGGGCTCCTGCTGCACAGCTACGACATGATGCGCCGCCGGCCGGCCGCTGAGCCGACATCACGGTCCTCGCCGGCGGCCACCCTGAGCACAGTCCCGCAACGAGCCGACAGGCCACCCGAGCGCCGCATCGACCACCAGCTGCTGCGAGCACTGCATGCTGTCGCAACGCGACATGCCGGGCGCAAGGTCTGCCAGAAGATCCAGCAGAAGCAGCCATGACGGCGTGGCTACTGCTCAGCGCGGCGATCGTGTCCGAGGTGATCGCAACAGCGACGCTCACCGCCTCCAACGGGCTGAGCAGCCGAATCCTGACCCTCGTTACGGCTGCCCTCTACGTCGTCAGCTACGTCTGCTTCGCCCGGGCCCTCAAGGCCGGCATTGAAGTGGGCGTCGCCTACGCCATCTGGTCGGGAGTCGGTACGGCAGCGCTGGCCATCATCGGCGCAGCGCTGTTCGGCGAGGCGCTGAACGCCCGCAAGATAGCCGCGATCGTCCTCATCATCGGCGGTGTCACGCTGCTGCACCTCACCGGCCGGCCGGAAGCGCCGGCCCGGGCGGCCAGCAGTCACGGCAGTGAGTCTTCGCTGACCCCCGCGTCCGAGATCGACAGAAGGGCATCACCGTGACCACGGCCCAGCATCAACCCAGCCCCCAGGGCATCCAGACCAGAGCTGCTCAGTCGCGTGGCACGACTTGGTTTCTCCTGGCTGCGCTGCGCAGGCCCCGCGAGATCGGCGCGATCGCCCCGACCGGCCGGGCCCTGGCGGCACAGGCCGCCGGCCTGATCGACACCGCCCGCGCGCCACGCACCGTCGTCGAACTCGGCCCCGGCAGCGGCACCATCACCCGCGCCATACAGTCCTGGTTGCCTCCCGGCAGCACGTTCTGCACGGTCGAACGCAACTCCGCGATGGCGGCCTACCTGACCCAGGCGTGGCCCGCGCTGAACGTCATCCACGGTGACGCCGCCGACCTACCCCGCTTGCTCCACAACGTCGGCATCGGACCCGTCGACCTGATCATCAGCGCTCTGCCCTGGTCACTGATACCACCGCCAGCCCAGGAGCAGATCCTCAGCGGGGTTGCCCGCGTCCTGCACCCGCACGGCACCTTCGCCACGATCATCACCGTCCCGGTCCGGCCGCTGCCGGCCGCAAGGCAGTTCCGCCGACGTCTTACCGCCACGTTCGGCGACGTGAAGCCTAGCCCGATCGTCTGGCGCAACGTGCCACCCGCACATCTCTGGATCTGCCGCGAGCCACTCAGCTCCGACTCGGCCAACGCGGAGGCGCCAAGGCCAGCAGCAGAACCGGCACCGTGAGGGAATCCAGGCGTGCAGGCACGCCTCAGCGCAGCCGGCGTTCCCGAAGGCACCACGGGCAAGACCGGCGGACTCACCCCAGCCGTCCTGCAGCCGATGCCTGGCTTATTCGGCCCGGGCCCGCAGGTCCTGGGTGAGCGCCCGGTAGGTCTCGGTGGCCACGGCCGCGTCGCCGGCGCCGGCGCCGCTTGTCCCGCTGCCGGGCAGACGGTGCGCTCGGCCTGCAGGCGCTCGGCTTCGGTAGTGTCGCCGCGCATCCTCGTCCTTCGCGGCGAACGACCATGACGCAAGGCCGTCCCAGGTGTTCCGCACCGGGTTGATGGAGACATCACCGGGTCGCCGAGCGCGCGACTCCGAGCGTCCGCAGGCCGATGCGCAGCCCATCCGAGCGGCGCGGCAGTGCCCGGTAGGTCAGCCACCGGGTACTGCCGTTCCGGTGGACGGTGACCACCGCGGTGTCGGGCTACGCGGTAGTGGCCCGGATCAGCGCGGCCGGCAGAGTCCGCGGATCGCCGGCGGAGAACCGGAAACCGGGGGCGCGGGAATACGCGGGTGGCGGTGCGACGAGCTTCATGTCCTACCTCCTGGGAATTGCTCGGATCGCACATTAGGTCGCGGTGCCGGATATCGACAATTCCGCCGGGATCCGGGCCACTGCAGGTCGACGTCAAATTCTGCTGGTCACCGTCGCGAAATTTGATGCGGCGACGTTGAATGATCGGCGAGGCAATCGCCTCCATGATTCCCGGTGCAGTTTCGGTAAATGGCGCAGCCCATGCCTAGACTGGCTCGACCGCGCCCGTGGGCGCGGTCTGTTCGCGTACCGACTGTCGATCGGAGTGTCATGACCGGGCCCCTCCACCTGCCCTCGCTGGAGTCCACAGTGATGGATTTCTGGCAGGCGGCCGACGTTCCGGCCGCGTTCGCCCGGCGTAACCCCGACGGTCAGCCGTGGACCACCTACGAGGGCCCGCCGACCGTGAACGGGGCCCCGGCCCTGCACCACATCTGGACCAGTACCTACAAGGACGTCTACGGGCGGTTCCAGGCGCTGCGCGGTCGGAAGGTGAGACGCAAGGGCGGCTGGGACTGCCAGGGCCTGCCGGTCGAGATCGCGGTGGAACGCCGGCTCGGTTTGAAGAACAAGCGCGACATCGAGCGGTACGGCGTCGGCGCGTTCGTCAGCCAATGCCGGGAGCTCGTGGACCAGAACATTTCCGTGTTCGCCGAGACGCTGGCCCGCATCGGTTACTGGGTGGATTACGAAAACGCCTACCGCACCATGGACGACTCGTTTCTCGAATCGGTGTGGTGGCAATTGCGGCAGCTCTGGGACCAGGGGCTGCTGACCGAGGGCCACCGGGTCGTGCCGTACTGCGTGCGGTGCGCGACCGCCCTGTCGTCGCATGAGCTCGGCCAGCCCAGGGTGTACCGGGAGGTGACCCACCCGTCCGCCTATGTCGGTCTGCCCCTGGCCGACGCGGACGACGAATTACTGGTGTGGACCACCACCCCGTGGACGCTGCCGGCGAACGTCGCCGTCGCGGTCGATCCGGCCGCCCGGTACGGCCGGTACCGCCTCGACGGGCGCACCCTTGTGGTCGCGGTGGACCGGGCCGCCGACGCGGTGCCCGGCGCCGAGCAACTCGCCGTGTTCCCCGGCCAGGAGCTGGTGGGCCGCGCCTACCGGCGGCCGTACCCGGAGGTGGAGCTGCCCGGCGGCGCGGACGGAATCGTGGTGGCCTGGGCCGAGGTGGCCACGGACGTGGGCACCGGGCTGGTCCACATCGCCCCGGCCTTCGGCGAGGAGGACGCGGCGCTGGGTGCCCGGGAGGGTCTGCCCACGCTGAACCCGCTCGACGGCAACGGCGAGTACACGGCCGGGCGTTTCCAGGGCCGAGCGGTCCGCGACGCTTCCCCCGAGGTCGTCGCCGACCTGCGGGACCGCGGCCTGTTGCTGCGGGTCGTGGCGCACCAGCACCAGTATCCGCACTGCTGGCGCTGCGGCTCCGAGCTGATCTACTGGGCCAAACCGAACTGGTTCATCCGCACCTCCACCCGCAAGGCGGAGCTGCTGGCCGGCAACGACACGGTCACGTGGCACCCCGGCCACCTCAAGGAGGGCCGGTTCGGCAACTGGCTGCGCGACAACGTCGACTGGGCGGTGTCGCGCGACCGGTTCTGGGGGACGCCGCTGCCGATCTGGCGGTGTTCCGCCGGGCATGCCACCTGCATCGGTTCCCGTGCGGAACTGACCCGGCTGACCGGCCGCGACCAGTCCCGCCTTGCCCTGCACCGCCCGGACATCGACGAGGTCAGCTTCGCGTGCCCGGACTGCGGCGAGCCCGCCACCCGGGTGCCGTCGGTGTGCGACGTGTGGCTGGACTCGGGCTGCGTTCCGGCGGCCCAGTGGGGGTACCCGCATGCCGGGACGGACCGCTTCCCCGCCGACTTCCCGGCGGACTTCGTCTGCGAGGCGATCGACCAGACCCGGGGGTGGTTCTACTCGATGCTCGCGGTCAACTCGACCGTGTTCGGCGCCGCGCCGTTCCGTACGGTGGTGTGCCTGGGCCATCTGGTCGACGACGACGGCAGGAAGATGTCGAAGTCCATCGGCAACGTCATCGACCCGGCCGAGTTGTTGCCCGAGTACGGCGCCGACGGCCTGCGGTGGTACCTGCTGTCGGCGGGGGCGCCCTGGGGACCTCGCCGGATCTCCTTCGAGGCGATCGACCAGCGGATCCGCCGGGACCTGCACACCCTCTGGAACGTCGTCTCTTTCCACGGGCGCTACGCACAGCTGCACGGCTTCGTGCCGACCCCCGGATACGCCCGCTCGGTCCACGTCCTGGACCGCTGGCTGATCTCCCGTTTGCACCGCCTGGTCCGCGCGGTCACCGCCGACCTGGAGGGCTACGCCGCGCACCTCGCGGTCAAGCGGATCGCCGACTTCGTCGACGAACTGTCCAACTGGTACGTGCGGCGCGGCCGGCGCCGGTTCTGGGACGGCGACCAGGATGCCCTGGAGACGCTGGGCGCGGTCCTGGAGCGCCTCGCCGTGGTGCTGGCGCCGTTCTGCCCGTTCCTCGCCGAGGCCATGTATCGCGAGGTCCGGGGCCCGCAGTCCGGCTCCGTCCACCTCGCGGACTGGCCGCTGCTCGCCGACGCCGAGCCGGGTATCGCCGCCGACGGCGCCGACGCTGCGCTGGAGGCGCAGATGGCGGAGGCGCGCCAGGCCGGTTCCCTGGCCCGGGCCGCCCGGCGAGACCTCGGCATACCCGGCCGGCAGCCGCTGCGTACCGCGGTCGTGGTGGGCGTCGGCGACTGGTCGGACGAGATCCGCCGGGTCATCCTCGACGAGCTCAACGTGCAGCAGTTGCGGACCGGCGCGGACGCGCAGCTTCCGGTCAGCCACCGGCTGAAGCCGGTCTGGCGGCTGCTCGGGCCGCGGCACCGCGGCCTGGCCGACACGGTCGCCCGGATCGTCGGCAGCCTGGACGATGCGGCGACGGTCGACGCGCTGCGCTCCGGAACAGCGGTGACCGTCGACGTGGACGGCCACCCGGTGACCATCGCTCCCGACGAGGTGACCGTGGAGGAGGTGCTGCACGGCGGCTGGAAGATCGTCAGCGGTGACGGGGTCACCGTGGCGCTGGAGACGACGATCGACGACGAGCTGGCACTCCAGGGCCGGCAGCGCGCCGTCGTACGGTTCGTCCAGGTGGCCCGCCGCGAGGCGGGCCTGGAGGTTTCGGACCGGATCCGGCTCTGGCTCGACGAAGCGCTGCTGCCCGCCGCCGCGGACATCGCCGCCGAGGTACTGGCCCAGTCCGTCGAGGACCTGGCCGGCGTGCCCCGAAGGTCCGATGTGGTCAGCGGCGACGGATTCGCGTTCGTCCCGGTGACACCCGTCCGGCCGGTGACCGCCGGCTCCGACCGCTGAAAGGAACGCGATGACCGACCCGAACGGCCACCGCCCGCACCTGCTCGTCATGGTCGGCATCGGCGGGCCCGGCCCCAGGTTGCTCGCACCCAGCCTCGCCCGGGTCGCCCGGATCTCCTGGCTGTTCGACCCGCACGACCTGCCCAAACCCGACCGGGACGTGCCGATCATGGCGGAAGCGGGCCGGGCGATCGCCGTCGCCTCGGGCGAGGGGCTGGTGTGCGCCGCGCAGGAGCTGCACGCCGAGGACCCCGTCCAGGGCCTGCTCACCTTCTCGGAGAGCTCCCTGCGGGCCGGGGCCACCGTGGCCGAGCGGCTCGGGCTGCCGTTCAACTCGGTGGCGGCCACGCACCGGCTCACCGACAAGTACCTGCAGCGGCAGGCGCTCGCCGCGGCGGGCGTGCCGGTCCCCCGGTTCCACCCGGTACGCACCGCCGCGGACCTGGCGCCGGCCGCAGCCGCGGTCGGCTTCCCGGCGGTGCTCAAGCCGGTCCGCGGCGGTGGCAGCGCACTCACCACCCGGGTCGAGTCGGCCGCACAGCTGCGTACGGCGTGGTCGACGGCCGCCGCGCTGCTCGGCGAACTGGACCGGGCGGACCGCACGCACCGGCTGCTGGCCGACATCGCGCAGCCGCACATGCTGCTGGAGGAGCTGCTGGTCGGCCGGCGGTGGCACGACGACCCCCGGTACGGCGACTACGTCAGCGTCGAGTCGATGGTGTGCGACGGTGCCGTGCGGCACCTCGCGGTCGGGGACAAGCTGCCACTGGCCCCGGGATTCCGGGAGAACGGTCAGGTGCATCCGTCCGTGCTCCCGCCCGACCGGCAGGCGGAGGCCACCGCGATGGCGTCGGCCGCACTGGCGGCGCTGGGAGTGACGGCCGGGATCACCCACACAGAGCTGAAGCTGACCGCGCACGGGCCACGGGTCATCGAGGTGAACGGCCGGGCGGCGGGCGGCCTGTGGGTGACCCTGCTGCGGGCCGCCGGATACGACGTGATCGAGGAGGCCGCGCGGGCGGCACTGCGGCTCGGCGCACCGCGGGAGCCCCGGTTCACCGGATACGCGGCGATGCTCACGCCCTGCCTAGATCCGGACCTCGCCGAGCGAGGGGTACGGGTAGAACTCGACCCGGAGTTCGAGCGGCGGCCCGGGGTGCACAGCGTGCACGGGCTGCACTCCGGCCCGTTCGACCTCGCCCTCGGCGGCGGCCACGCACTGCTCGCGTACGTCAGCGGGCCCGGCCCGGAGGAGATCCACGACCATTGGCGCGCGCTTCAGGCCGCGATGCGGCTCTCGGCGTGACGTCCGCGCACTGACCGGCCGGCGCCCTCCGACCCGGAGGACGCCGGCCGGTTCGGGCCGGGCAGCGCATGCCGGCCGTACATGGAGCAGGACGCGTGGGTTCGGTGTCAGCCGCGGGGCGCCGGGCCGGCCCGGTCGGCCCAGGCCGTCGCCTCGGCGAGGAGCACAGCGCTGCTGGCGATCGCCAGGTGCCGGCGGGCGAACACCCCGCCGCCGAAGCGGCCCGCTGCCGTGCGCCGGGCGCGGATGTGCGCACCGGCCTCCGCGGCGATCAGCAGCCCGGCGGCGTGGTCCCAGCTTTCCGTCCCGCTGCGGGACAGGTCGAGCGAGACGTGGAAGTCCCCGGCGGCGACCGCGCACAGGTCCAGGGAGCTGGCGCCGAGGTTGCGGCGGGTGACCCCCGGGACCGGCACCGACGGGTAGCCGGAGTACAGGACGTGGGCCCGCGCGAGCGAGCCGACCCGGGTGACCGCGATCCGCCGGCGCCCGTCCGGGGTCAGCGCCCACGCTCCTCCACCGCGGATGCCCAGCGTCGTCGCGCCGGTCGCGAGGTTGCGGACCACGGCCGCCGCGGGTCGCCCGTCGCGCAGCAGGCACGCGCTGAACGCGTACCAGGGCACGCCGAGCCGGAAGTTGCGCGAACCGTCGAGCGGATCCAGGATCACCGCGTGCCGGGACGGCGTACCCGGCGGCGTGCTCCGGCCGCTCTCCTCGCTGTAGACGGTCAGGCCGCACCCGGCCAGCAGCGGCACGACGGCGTCGTCGACCGCGTGGTCGGCGCGTACGTCGTCGCGGGAGCGCCGCACGTCCGGTGCGTCGACCGCGGCGTGCGCGACCTCGGCGGCCCGCACCAGCACGGACACCAGCTCGTCCAGTCCGGGCGAGGTCATCGGCGCCGCCGGGTCGCCTGCGCGGTCAGGACGTGCAGCCGGCGCAGGAGCCGGGTGGCGGGCCGTCCGGCGCGCCAGGCGCAGGCGACGTCGCTGACCGCCCGGACCAGCCGGTACGCCTCCACGTCGCGGTGGGCGGCCGGGTCGTCCGCGCCGTACCCGGCGAGCAGTGCCGCGGTCCGCCGGGGACGGTCGAGGGTGAGCACGGCCAGATCCCACAGCGGGTCGGCGGGGCACGCGTCGGCGAGATCGATGAAGCGCACCACCTGGCCGCGGTGGAAGACGTGCTCGCGTTTGAGGTCGCCGTGCACCGTGGCCGCCCGGCGCGCCGTGACGGCGGCCAGCCGGGCGGTGATGAGGTCGGCGTGCCCGCGGTGCAGATCACCGCGGTCGACCAGGCGGGACAGGTGCCCGGCGACGACCGCCGGCGCCGACCATGGACGCACGGCCGGCCCGCAGGGCGTTCCGGCCAGCCCGGCGTGTAGCCGGCGCAGCCGGGCGCCGACCCGGTGCCAGCTGCCGGGGCCGCCGCCGGAGCGCGACAGATCCTCGGCCCGGCCCGCCCGGACATCCTCCAGTCGCAGGTAGCTGGTGCCGTCCGGGCAGCGCCCGTGCCCCAGGACGGCCGGTACGAGCGCACCGGCCGGGCCGCCCGCCAGATGTTCCAGTAGCCGACGTTCCCGCAGGCTGCGCGCGGGTTCGGAGTCGAACTTGATGATCGAGGGACGGCCGGCCCGGTCGACGACGCGGACCACCGCCCGGCCGGGCCGATCCTGCACGAGACGGTGGGCGGGGTCGCCGGTGACTGCACGGACCGCGTCGAGGGTGGACATTCAGACCACGTACCCGAACCGGGCCGCGGTCTGCCGCACGGCCGGCGTCTCGAAGCCGGCGGCGAGGTGCGGGGTGCACCACTCGCGCCACTCCCCGACGAGGCCGCGGCGCATGACCCGGGCCGTACCCGCGGCGCGGTCGTCCTCGTGGCGGCGCATCGCGTCGAACGAGCTCGCGGCGACGGCGGCCCGCAGGGTCGCGCCGTCGGGCAGGACACCCACCGCGGCGAGCAGGTTCCGCATGGTCTCCAGGGGATCGTGCTTGAGGTCCTCGAACCGCAGCGGATGCACCGGCCCGGCCCGGTCCGCCCATCCGCTGGTGAACGCGGCCCAGTCCGCGGCCGGGGCCAGCCCGCTGCCGCCCGGACGGCGCAGGAACTCGTCGAACGTGCCGCGCTCACCGCTCTCGGAGAAGCCCTGCCGCCAGCGGAAGTACGAGTGGACCGCGTCGCGCGGGTCGCGGACCAGCAGCACCACGGCGCGCACCGGGACCCCGGTGAACTCCGCCGGGTACCGATGGGTCTTGAGGAAGACGGGGCCGCCCATGCGGCGCGCACCGCCGCGGTCCAGTCGATCGGTCGCGGCCAGCCGGCTGCGGTAGCCCACCCGTTGGGGCGCGGCCGCCGTCGTCCGCCCGTCCCCGGAAACCACCTCGGTGTACGGGTCGAGGTACGGCAGTCCCGCCGCCAGCAGGATGTTGCCGACCAGCGCGGCACCCGAGCCGGGGTACCCGGCCACCACCACCGCCGGATCGGCGAGGCGGGCGAGGTTCCCGGCGTGCAGCGCGACCGGGTCGAGGTCCCCGCCGCCGGTCACGACCAGCTCCGTCGGCCGACCCAGCGCCCGAGCCGGGCCATCGCCTCGTCGAGGACCTGCTCCGGCACGCACGGGCTGAGCCGGACCAGCCCGGGCCCACCGGCCATGCACAGCAGTCCCGGGTAGACGGAGACCCCCGCCTCCTCGACCACCCGGCGGTACGTCAGGTAGCTGGGCTCGTCGCCGAGCCGCGCGAGCAGGTTGATCGAGTAGTCCGGGGCCAGTACCGGCACACCCATGTCACCCAATGCGTCCACGGCCCGTTCCCGGCAGCGCAGCACCCGCCGGGCCATCAGGTCGGCCGTACGTGCGTAGTCCGCGAAGCCCGCGGCGAGGGTGCCGCGGTTGAGCCGGTAGTCGCCGGAGAGCCGGCCGAGCAGGTCGTCGACGTCGAGGCCGCCGCCGAACCGCGCGGCCTCGAACAGCCCCAGCATCTCCAGCAGCAGGTAGAACAGCGACGGTGGGCCGCCGTACGTGGTCGAGGCGTGCACGTAGAACTCGTCGATGAACTCGGGCGCGGCGACCAGCCAACCGGCCTTGAGCCCGGGCGCACCCCACCGCTTGGAGATGCTGCGGATCGAGATGACGTTGGCGGCCATCCGGGCCGGGGTGAGCGCCACCGCCGGCCCGAAGGTGTCGTGACACTCGTCGAGCACGATGACGCAGTCGGCCGGGGCCGCCGCGATCAGCTCCGCGAGCTGGGACTCCGGCACTCGCAAACCGGACGGGTTGGTGACGGTCTGCAGCAGGATCAGCCGGGCCCCGCCACGGGCCTGCTCGATGAGGGGCGTGATGTCCGTGTGCCGTTCGGCGATCGGGGTGTCGACGCAGCGTACGGCCATTCGCCGGGCCACGGCGGCGACCAGTGGCGGGTAGTTGGGGATGCCGCACAGGGCCGGCCGGTCGTCGCTGCGTCCGGCGCCGGTGAGCAGGTCCACGATCGAGGCGAGGGCCGCCGTACCGCCCAGGGTGACCGCGACCCGGTCCGCGCCGATGGACAGCTGCCCACCCGAGCGGGCGGTCTCCAGCAGTGCCAGCGCCTCCCGGGCCGAGGTCCGGCCGAGGGAGTCGGAGTAGCCGTACCAGTTGTTGTTCAGCGCGTAGCGGATGCAGTTCTTCAGCGACTCCGGCAGCCCGAACAGTGTCTCGTCGTACGAGCCGCTGGACAGCACGATCGGGGAGCGCTGGTCCCAGTGCCCGTACAGGTCGTCGCGGAAGTAGAAGTCGAAGACGGACTTCACGAGCTGCGGCATGGCCGGTTGCGCCAACAGCCGCGCGTGCGGCAGCCGGCGGCGCAGGGTTGCTGCCGCCCACTCCCGCCGGTGCCGGCCGAACCGGCCGATCGGTGGTGCGGACGACTCGACGTCGCCGACGAACAGGCGCAGCAGCTCGGCCGGGTCCGCGGGGTCGACGGCGTGGTCGAAGACGCCGTGCAGTTCGCTGAGGCCGGACATGACCAGGGCTTCGGGTACGGGCGGTGCGGTGCGCAGCGCGGTACGGCGTACCGGAGCGGTCTCCGGCCGCCGAACGGCCAGCGTGTCGAACAGGCCATCGCCCGAGGTGGGACGATCCTGCCAGGGCCGCGTTCTCATGGGACGGACCTCGTCTCTACCTCGCGCGTAGCCTGGCCGTCCTCGTGGCACGCGACGACGGGCCGGTCCGGCGGCGCGATCCGCAGCCGCTGCAGGTGGCGGCCGGTGTCCACGGTCCCGCTGCGGGTCCGGCCGTGGAAGACCCTGCGGTTGTCCACCAGGGCCAGCAGGCCCGGTTCCCAGGGGATCGCGTAGGTGGCCTCGGGCCGGTACATCGCCGCGCACAGCTCGGTCAGCGCGGGCGCGACCCGGTCGGCCGGGACGGACCGGTCGACGTCGAGCTCCAGCGGCTGCTCGCCCGGATCCCGGAAGGAGAACACCGCCCGGCCCCGGGCCCGGCGCAGCAGCGGATGCCGGGCGCCGCGGTACCGGACCTTCGACAGCAGGCCGAGCACCGCCGGGCCCAGCCGGGCGGCGACCTCGTCGTAGGAGATGACCACGGTCTGCCCGTCGACCGGCCGGCTCGCGGCCTGCCGGCACTGCAGCAGCACGTACCGGGGGCGGCTGCGCGGCGGACGGGCGCTGCTCTCGGTATGCAGCAGCAGCACCCCGGCCGCGAACGGTTGCAGGTCCACGTCCGGGGTTGGCGCGACGTCGGTGACCAGGTTCAGGATGTGCCCCGCCGTGACGCGGGACTGCACGGCGGGCGCGGTCTCGGCGACGAGCCGGCCCAGGGCACCGCCCACAGCCAGAAACCCCGCGGCGTCGAGCGGGGCGTCGAGCCGCACCGCGGCCACGCCGTGCCGGGCAGCGTCGCGGGCGAGCAGCCGGGGGGCCAGGTCCGCGGTCGCGGCGCGCGGCCGCGTCGGGAACGGGTAGGCCCGTTCGGGGTGCAGGACCCGGCGGCGCAGCTCCGCCAGGGTGGGGTCGTCCAGGGTCACGACCATGGTCGTCATGTGTCATCTCTCTCTCGCTCGGCCGCGTCCAGCGCGGCCACCACCTCCTGGCCGAGCCGCAGGTCGGACGGGTGGTCGAACTCGAACCAGGGTTCGCCGGCCGCGACCGCGGCCACCTCGGTCCGGCCGGCCCGCACGATCCTGGCCAGCAGGTCGGTCAGGTGTTCGGGCGGCGGTCCGTCGTCCCGTGCCCGGCACGCCTCCCGCCAGCCGGCCGGGGTGAACCGCAGCAGGCCCATGTACTGCCCCTGCACCTGGTCCGGGCTGGTGGGACGGCCGCCGATGTCGGTGAGCCGCCCGTCGGCGTCGACCGCGAACGATTCCGCGTCGTCGAGCGGATCGGCGAAGCGTCGCCGCCACAGCGGCAGCCAGTTCGGGTCGTACGCGACCGCCAGGTCGGCGCCGCAGGCGGCGAGCCGGCGTGCCGTCGCCGCGGAGTACACGATGTCGCCGTAGCTGACCAGGGTCGTGCCGGACCGCAGCCAGGCATCGGCCTGGGCCAGGGTGTCCACCATGGTGGTCCGCGCCCAGTGCGGGTTGTGCCAGCGGGCGAGGCCGGTTCCGGCGAATGCGTCCGCCTGCCACCCGGTGACCACGCCGACGTCCCGGGCCCCGGCCGCGCGCAACGCGGCGACCTGCCGGTCCAGCAGGGACCGCCCGGCCACCCGCAGCAGGCACTTGGGCCGGTCGCGGGTGGCGTCGCCGAGCCGGGAGCCGCGGCCCGCAGCGAGTACCACGGCCCTCACCGTGCACCCCCGAGAACGCTCCGGATCATCGCCAGGTCGGCTTCGTCGGGCGGGTCCTCGCGTTCGGGATGCCACATGATGCCGTGCACCCGGGTACCGGTCAGCCGTACCGCCTCCACGACGTCACCCCGGCGGGCGGTGACCGTGCACGGGTCCGGCACCGCCCGGGCGGCCCACCGGTGGTAGCAGGTCACCATCCGGCTCCGGCCGTCGACGGCGACCTCGTGCCGGGCGGCCACGTGCCCGTCGACCGGGTGCAGCACGCCGCCGAAACGGTCGACGACGACCTGCATTCCCCGGCAGACGCCGAGCACCGGCCGTCCGGTCCGCAGCGCCCAGTCGAGCAGCGCCCGCTCGGCGGCGTCCCGCTCGGGTGCCGGGCCGCCGTACCGGGCCAGGTCCTCGCCGCCGGAGAGCAGCAGCCCGGCGACCGAGGCGGCCTCGGCCACCGCGACGGCCAGGGTCTCGTCGGGTGGTAGCGGCACGGCCGCCAGCCCGCACCGGGCCAGCAGCCTCGGCCAGCGCACGTCGAGGGCGCTGCGGCGCTCCCCGAACTCGTCGGGTGGCAGCAGGCGCTGGGTGATGCCGACCGGGATCACGACAGCACCCGGACGAGCCGGTTGGCGCAGTCGACGTCCAGCCGGGCGGCCCGCCGGTACTGCGCGAAGCGCTGCTCGCCCACCCCGGTCACCGCGGGCACGCCCAGCTCCTGGGCGCGGATCGCCATGTGGGAGTTGGTGCCGCCGTACGCGGTGACCAGGCCCCGGATGCCGCGGGCGAACAACCAGTCGTAGCCCGGGTCGGCGCTGGACACCAGGGCGATCGCCCCGGCCGGGGGGTCGCCGCGTTCGATGTCGGCGACCGGTGCCTGCACCCGCAGCTGGGTGACGAAGTTGGGCACCAGGTCGGGCAGCTCGAAGCCCCAGGCGTCGTCCGGCGTACGCAGCAGCGGCGGCAGCAGCACCGAGCGGGTGCCGGCGTGCTCGGCCCGGCCCGCCGCGGCGGCCGCGGCCAGCGTCGCCGCGTCGGCGGCATGGTCGCCGCGCAGCGCGGTGAGCACGGACACGTCCACGTGGGACATGTCCTCCACGTCCAGGCCGTGCCGCTCGCCGATCCGGCCGGCGGTCACCAGGACGTCGCTGAGTACCCGGGTGAACTCGAACTTCGCGCGTTCCCGCTCCCGGATCGCGTCGCGGATGAACGCGAGCATCTCGTCCGGGCCGCAGCGGAAGCCGGCGTCGCCCAGCAGGACGGCGATGTCGCGGCGCTGCGCCGCGGTGGGACGGAACCCGTCCGGCTCCGCCGGTCCGGCGGCCAGTGCCGCCCAGTCGAAGTAGCGGTCGGGCTGCTCGTCGTAGCGCCGTGACAGGATGTCGTAGGTGCCGGGGCGCAGGTGGCCGTAGCGGTCGAGGAAGGCCGCCCGGTTCAGGGTGCGAAAATCCTTGACGATGTCGCCCGCCACCGTGCCCAGCCCGTTCAGCAGGGCCGCCCGGTCGGCCTCGGACAGCACGCCGGCGGCGGTCAGGCCGGACAGCAGCTGCATCCCCACGAAACCGGCGCGGGCCAGCCCGGCGAAGGGCAGGGCGCCGTACTCGACGCAGTTGCGCAGGGCGTCGCCGACGTCCGCAGTGCGGGTGGTCGGCAGCCGCCGCAGCCGCCGCATGTCGTGCCGCCAGACGCCGTCGGGGCGGACCAGCCGGTTGGTCAGGTCGACGAGGCCACGGTGGATGCGGGACCGCTCGCTCGCGGTGAAGCCCTGCCCGGCCAGGTCGCGCACCCGGCTGCGCAGATCGAAGGTGTTGCACGAGAGCACGATGTCGAACTCGGTCTTGTCATGCAGGTGCGGCCGGTCGGCCAGGACGTCGAGGTAGTGGTCCACGAGCCGGGCGGCCAGCCCGTCCGAGAGCACGGCCGGGACGAACGAGGTGAAGCTGGCCCGCACGTCGATGTACGGCATGCCCGCGAAGTCCACCATGAGCGGGGTGCCGCCGAGGTCCCGGTAGCCGTACCGCGCGCGGGCCCGGGCCCAGGTGCGGTCGGTGATCAATGCCCGGTACAGCGACCGGGCGAGGGCCCGGGGGCGCAGGCCGATGATCTCGGCGGGGTTCCAGTCCGGCATCACCCCGTAGAGCTGGCGGCTGCCGAGGACACCGGGGGTCCGCTCGCGTTCGCGCCAGCGCTCGGCAACGGTCGACAGCAGCCGGCGATGCACGGGCACCGGCACCTCGCTGCGCTGCACGACCAGCGGGCGGGCCTGGAACAGCACCGCCTCACCGGCGGCGGTGACCGCGAACTCCACTTCGACCCGGTCGTGCCCGGTCAGTTCCACGACCTCGGTGATCAGGTCGAGGATCCCGTCGAGGTGGGCCAGCGGCGGGCGCGGGTGCCGGCCGGTCACCCCGTACCAGGTGCGGACGCCCTCGCCCCGCCCGCCGGTGACCGTGTCGGTCGCCGCGCCGTCGACCCAGCTGAGCACCCGGTACGGTGCCCCGCTGCTCGGATCGCACGAGCAGGCCACGCCGCTGGCCAGCGGTTCGGCCAGTTGCGGCTGCACCATGACCTGATCGTCGGCGCACGGCCCGTCGTACGAGTCGATGACCGCTTCGACGGCGGCCCGCAACCGTTCGGCGCCCCGCACACCGAGCGCCGAATGGAACCGGCCGGCCTGGGACGCCTGCAGCGTGTCCTCGGCGAGCGCACTGCTGCGTACCACCAGCGGCCCATCGGCCCATGCGCGGGCGAGGATCCGGTCGACGGTCGCGGCCGGGTCGGCACGCCACTGCCCGACCGTGAAGCGCACCGACGGCAGCACCCGCGCGGTCCGCAGCAGCGGCCCCAGGGCGGCGAGGGTCTCCGCCTTGGTGCCGAAGCGGACGAGGGTGGTGGTCACGGCCGCTTCCCCTGTACCGGCGCGGCCCAGCCCCGCGTCGTGTAGGGGATCTCCACGTGCGTACCGCTGGCGTCGCGGACCAGTTCGGTGATCGCGTCGACCACCGCGGGGAAGCCGGGGCCTGCCTGCCGGGCCAGTGTGGCGTGGGAACGCCACGCCGCACACCACGTCTCGGTCGCCACCCGGTGCAGCACCGTCCGGGTGATCGCGTGCACCGGGCCGAACAGACCGCTGTCGGCGATCACGGCGCTCTGGTCGGCCCGGCGGGCCCCGTACGTGTAGCCGGGCACCCGCCGCCGGATCAGGTCCTCGATCCGCTGCTGCAGCGGGTCGGTGAGGTCGCGGTGATTCCACAGGCAGGCGAACCAGCCACCGTCGGCGAGGATCCGCGCCGTCTCCGGCAGGGTGCAGGCCGGGTCGGCGACGTTGAACGAGGAACCGAACGTCACCAGGCGGTACCGCCCGGCTGCCCGGCCGGTCGCCTCAGCGGTGCCGTCGAACCAGCGCACCGACGGCGACTGCGCGGTGCGGCGTCCGCCCAGGGCGCGCATGGCGGCGTTCGGTTCGACCGCGTCCACCACCAGGCCGCGGGCCGACAGTGGCAGTGTCAGGTGGCCGGAGCCGGCGCCGATGTCGCAGGCCGGGGCACCCGAGGCGGCCCCGGCCAGTTCCAGCACCTCGTCCACGGCGGCCGGGGCGTAGTCGGGCCGGTCGGCGTAGGTCTGCGCGAGGGCGGTGTAGTCCCAGGTCAACGTAGTCATGTCAGATCCTTGTCGATCAGTGCGTGCAGAACGGCGGCGGCGGCCTGCTCCGCCGAGGTCGCGCCCGAGTTGTCGATCACGAGGTCGGGCGAGGTCGGGAACTGTGCCGGTACGTCCACTCCGGCCAGGTCGGCGTGGCCGGCGCCGTACAGCCCCTTGGGATCGCGGCGGCGCAGTTCCGCCTCGGGTACGCGCAGCCACACCTCGACGTAGTGCGGGAGGTTCGCGCGGTTCCACCGCTGGATGTCGTGGAACAGCGAGATGGTGGCGCAGACGACCAGGTGGCCCTGCCGGGCGAACTCCCGGGCCAGCCGCCCGTACCCGGCGCCGAGCTGCCGCCGTTCGGCAGCGGTGTGGCCGAGCGTGGTGGGCAGGGCCGCACGGATCCGGTCGCCGTCGAGCAGGACCGGCCGGGTGCCGCGGGCCAGCACCATCTCGACCAGGTGTCCGGCGACGGTGGTCTTGCCGGCGCCGGACAGGCCGGTCAGCCACACGACGGCGCCGTGTCTCATGGGTGTCTCCTGTGGTGGGGTCGGGGTCAGCTCAGGTACAGCAGGCCGTGCCGCCGCCCGCGGCGTTCCTGGACCCGGAAGGCCAGGTAGGCGGCGGCGAACCAGCCACCGGAGACCGCGACGGCCAGGGCGGCCGGGGCGAGTACGTCGGCCGGTCCGGCGCCGGCGGCCACCCGCCGCACGGCGGCGAGCGTGTGGGTCAGCGGTATCGGCCACGCCACGGCACGGACCCAGCCGGGCCAGAACGCCGACGGCACCTGGACGCCGCAGAACGCCATCATCAGCAGGTAGGCGGCGTTGGAGACGATGTTGCGCAGCTCCGGCAGGTTGATCGTCAGACCGGCCAGGAACAACCCGCAGCAGTACGTACCCAGCGCGGTCAGCAGCACGAGCGCGACGATCGCCGGCACCTGCCCGGCCTGCCAGCGCACGCCGAACAGCGGCCCGAGCGCGAACAGGGCCACCAGCGAGGTTCCGGCGCCGCTGACCGGCCATTGCAGGCTGCGGCCGACGAAGACCCAGAACAGTCGCGCGGGCGCGCTCGACAGCAGGGGCAGGGTGCCCAGGGACCGTTCCCAGCTGGATGAGGCGACCACCATCATGGCCTCCATGACGCAGGTCATCACCGCGTTACCGAGTACCAGGTAGGTGAGCTGGTCCGGGCGGTCGAGCAGCCGGCCGACCAGCGTGAAGAAGCTGACCTGCGCGAGCACCCGGCCGAGCCATCCGAACAGCCAGGTCCGCCAGGTGTAGACGGCGGCGAGGTCGGCGGCGGCGATGGCGGCGCTGCGGGCCACGACGGTGGCCGGGCGGACGTGCGTGGCGGTCGTCATGCCTGCCCCAGGGTGCCGGTGCGGCGTACCTGTCGCAGCACCCGGTGCAGCAGATACGCGCCGACGCCGAAGCCGGCGGCGCCCAGCCCGGCGATCGCGAGCAGCCGCGCGCCGGGATGCCCGACCGGCCGCGCGAGCAGGCTGTCGCGCAGCAGATCCGCAGCCCAGGACAGGAACACCGCGCGCGATGCCGGGTGCAGCCATTGCGGCAGCAGCGACACCGGGACCAGGACCCCGCCCAGCAGGTAGAACGGGTAGGTCAGGGTGTTCTGGATGGTCCGTGCCGTCGGCATGAGCACGAACAGCGGAGACAGCACGCTCGCCGTGCCGGCCGTGGCCAGGCCGGCGACCCCGACCGTCAGGGCGAACAGCAGCGGATGGCCCGGTGCCACCCAGCGGCCGAAGCCGATCCCGGCCACCAGCCACGCTTCGGCGAAGGCGGCAGCGCCGACCACGGTGACCACCGAGAGCCGCCCGATGACCAGCACCGCCAGCGACACCGGCGCCGCGACCAGCCCTTCGAGGGTGCCCAGGATCCGCTCCTCGGTGATCATCTGGCCGGCCAGCGTGAGGGCGGCGCTCCACAGTGTCATCAGGGTCGGTGCGACCACCGCGTACGGCGCCAGGTCGCCCCGGCCCGCGTGCTCGGTCATCGCCAGCAGGATGAGCGTGAACAGCGGCGCGGTGACGCAGAGCTGCGCGGTGTCCGGGGACCGGCGGAGTTGGCGCAGCTGGAACCGGAAGCCGGTCGTGAGCATCCTCATCGCCGTACCGCCATGCCGCGGTCGCCGATGAGGTGCAGGTAGACCTCTTCCAGGCCGGGCCGGTCGGTGCGCAGGCGGGTCACCCCGGCGCCGACCAGCTCCCCGAGGACCGCCCCGACGGCCGGTCCCTGTTCGACCGAGATCCGGCAGGTGCCGTCGTCGAGGCGGTCGGTGGCGACCACCCCCGGCAGGTCGGGCAGCCGCGTCCACAGCGCCGCCGGCACCCCGGCCGCGTCGATCCGGTCGTAGCGGCTGACCAGCGACCCGACCGCGGCCGGGGTGTCGGTCACCAGCAGCCGACCCTGGTCGATCAGGCTGACCCGGTCGCAGAGCGCGGCGGCCTCGGCCATGTCGTGCGTGGTGAGCAGCACGGTCCGCCCGTCGGCGCGCAGTTCACCGACCAGTGCCCGGAAGTCGTGCGCGGCGACCGGGTCCATGCCCGCGGTGGGTTCGTCGAGCACCAGCACGGGCGCCTCGGCGAGCAGGCCCCGGGCCAGGTGCAGCCGCTGCTTCATCCCCCGGGAGAACGTGTCCACCCGCTCGCCGGCGCGCTCGGCCAGTCCGCACCGGTGCAGCAGGGCGTCCACGCGGCGCTGCCCGGCCCGGCCACGCAGCCCGTACAACGCCGCCCAGAACGTGAGGTTCTGGCGGGCGGTGAGGCGGCCGTACAGTCCCTTGTCGCCGCCGAAGACGATGCCGACGCTGTGCTTGACCGCGGACGCGTCGGCGACGACGTCGCGGCCGCATACCCGGGCCGTGCCGGAGGTGGGCAGCAGCACGGTCGACAGGATCCGGCACAGGGTGGTCTTGCCGGCCCCGTTCGGGCCCAGCAGGCCGTGCACCTCGCCGGGAGCGACGACGAGGTCGAGGCGGTCGAGGGCGGTCGCGGTGCCGGTGCGGCCGACCCGATACGTACGGGTGAGCCCGCGGGTCTCCACCGCGGGGGTCACGACCGGCTCCGGTCGTCGCGGTCCAGTTCGGCCAGGGCGGCGTCGTACCGGGCGCGCGAGACGACCTCCCGGTCGGTGAGCAGGTAGTCGGCGACCGGCGTGAGCAGCAGCCGTCCCCCGCCGAAGGAGCGCACGCGGGCGGAGTCCCAGCCCGGCCGGACCGGCACGCGGCGTAGGAACAGACCGTGCTCGGGCCGGCCGGCGCCGATCGTGGCGGGGGGCCGGTCCCGGCGGCACTGCTCGGCCGTCACCTCCGGTTCCAGCGCCGCACGCACCGCGGCCAGGGCACCGAGCGGGGTGTAGCGGGCCGCGAAGTCGAGCAGGTCCGCGGCTTCCGGCGCCAGCCGGTACGCGGCCACCGCTGCGACCGTGTCCGCCGGGTCGAACTCCGCCGTGGACAACGCGCGGACGTCTAGCACGTCGCGGTGCCGGAACGGCCGCTGCAGCCCTTCCTCCGCCAGTGCGATCAGGCATTCGACGTGGTCGGGTGCGTGGAGCACCGGACGCACCGGGACGCAGCCGAAGTCTCCGGTCAGCGCCGCGGTGCAGATCTCCACCTTGAACCACGGGTCGACCAGCGGATCCTCCGCGGGCCAGAACATCACGACCATGGTGTGGCGCGGCTCGACGCCGAACACGGTGACGTCGATGTTCTCCACCGGGTGCTGCTCGGCGATCCGGGTCACCGCCCGCCAGAGCGCGGCCTCGTCCGGGGCGACCAGGTCGAGGTCGCCCTGCGGGCGCAGCAGGTCGGCGGGGTAGCGGGCGGCGAGCTGGAGGCCCTTGATCGCCCGGACCCCGGTGGCGGCGGCCAGGTCCGCCGCCAGGTCGGCGTAGCGGCGAGACCGCTCCTGCGCACGCTGCAGCTCGGCGCGGGCGGGTTCACCCATCCGGGCGCCGTCGCGCGCCAGCGCGGACAGCACGAGGTACGGCAGTTGGTAGTGGGTGCCCCGGGCCCGGTGCAGCAGCTCCGCCGGGCCGCTGTCGGGGTCGACGTCGAGCAGCCGGTACAGCAGGTCGGTCGTCACGGCGTACGCCTCCAGAAGGTGTGGTCGTGGGCCCAGCCGGTAGCCAGCAGGACGCTCAGGATCCGTCCGCCCTTGTCCGGGTCCACCTCGGACAGGGGGTGTGCCACCTGGCCGATGCACAGCTCACCGGCGGGCAGCGCCGCGACGGTCGCCGCGATCAGCGCGGTGATCGCGGTACGGCGCAACTCGGCCGGCGCCACGAACACGTCGGTCAGTTCGGTGTACCGGCGGCCCGTGACGTCGTCGTGCCGGTCGGGGCAGAGCGTCAGGTGGCCGATCGTCCGCCCTTCGTGGACTGCAAGGTACGACCGGCGGCCCGGCTGAGCGAGCATCGTGTCGGCCAGCGCCCGCAGGTCGGCCGGGTCGCCGGTGCGACGCCGTTCGGCCGCGCTCTCGGTCATGGCCTCGACCAGCCAGTCACGGACCAGCGTGTCGTGCTCAGGCCCGGCCGCGTGGACGCGGACCGCGGCGGGCGGCGGGCCGGCCGGTCCGACGAACCGCAGGTAGCTCAGGTGCCGCTCCCACGGGGCGCCGGGCGCGGTCGCGGAGTCGGTGCGCAGGAGCAGGACGTCGACCGCGGGCTGCGCCGCGCCGGCCTGCGCGGCGAGCCAGTCCAGCGCGGGGTCGGCGGCCAGCAGCGCCGGGTCGAGGTACTCGATCAGGTACTGCCGCTCGCCGCCGATGACGTCGGTGCAGACGCCGGCGACATACGGCAGGCCGGCGCGGTGGTGCAGCAGCCCGGCGTCCGCCGCGTCGTCCAGGTAGCCTGCGGGCGGCGCGGTCACGGCTGCGGCCATACGGCGACCACCAGATCGTCGAGGATCCGGGCGGCGGCGCGGCGTACGTCCTCGGCGGTGACCGCCCGCAGCGCCGCGAGTTCCGCGGACGGGGTCCAGACGTGGGTGCCGGCCCCGCTGCGCTGGGCCATCATTCGCACGTGCTCCAGCGGATCTTCCCGTCCGACGATCAACGCCATCCGGGCCTGCCGGTAGGCCGCCGCCATGTCGTCCGGTTCCACACCGGCGGCGACGCGGCGCAGCGTGTCGCGGACGGTCGCCAGGATCGCGTCGCCGTTGCCCGGCTCGACGCCTACCAGCACCCGCCACGCCCCACCGTCGCGGTATGCGCGGTTCCACGCCTGGAAGGAGTAGGCCAGCCCGCGCTCGTTGCGCAGCGCGCGGTACAGCATCGAGGCGGGACTGCCGCCGAGCAGCTGCGCCAGGATCTCGTACGCATGGCGGTCCGGGTCGCCCAGATCGGTGGAGCGGGCCCCGATCGCGGCCCAGGCGTACCGGTCGGGCCACTCCACGTCGCCCGGCACGCCCGCGAGCGGAGCCGGCGCACCGCCGCGATCGGCGGCCGCACCGCCGGTGGCCGGTGCCGCTGGGGCGTGCGCCAGTGGCGCGGGCACCCGTGGGCCGGTCACGAACATGGTCATGGGAGCGGGCCGGAACACCCGCTCGTGGCCGCGTGCCACGTCGTCGGGCTCCAGGGCCTCGACCTCGGCGCGGCTGCCGCCGACCGGGCGGCCCAGCGGATGCCCGGGGAACAGGCGGGCCAGGAACAGATCCTGGACGACATCGCACGGGTCGGCCTCCGCGGCGGCCAGCTCGCTGAGTACGACACCGCGTTCACCTCGGACGAGGTCCGGGTCGAAGGCGGGCTGCAGCACCGCTTCCAGCAGCCGGTCAGCGACGGCGTCGGCGTCATCGGCGTGCACGCGGGCGTAGAACAGCATCAGTTCCAGGCCGGTCTCGGCGTTGGCGTGGCCGCCGAGACGCTCGACGTACTCGGTGACCGACGCGCCAGCCCGGACCGGCGCGGCCATCAGCGCGTGCTCCAGCAGGTGCGCGAGGCCGCCCTGTCCCGGAGGGTCGTGCCGGGCGCCGTACGCCACCGCCAGGCAGATGCTGGTCGTGGTCAGCCGCTCGTCGACGACCGCGACCACCGGTGGGGCCGTCTGCGTCATGGTCGTTCCTTTCCGTGCCGTGGCCCGGGGCCGGGCGCCGGTGCGGCGCCCGGCCCGGGACCGATCAGGTGGCTGTCATCACTTGGCCGACACCTTCTCGAGGCGCGGGCGCATGGCTACGGCGTGCTTACGCATGGAAATCACCTCCAGCCCATTCAGAAAATTGTTCCGACCACATTTCCGTACCGGTCGCTGAGGGAATTAGATATCGCCTTCCGGTGCGCGGTCAAGGCGATCAGGTATCCGCCCCAGGAATTGCGTAGAGATCCGCCGGACGGTCCCCGACTTCCCCTTCTCACAAGGATGTATCCGCAGTTCGCCGCGCTCTGGCTCCGCCCCGGGTTTGTCGTAGAAGAGAATGGAAAATGGTCGACACAATGACTGTCGACCATTGCCCGGGGGCGCAAAGACGAGAAGCCGGCCGCGGCAGCGCGGCCGGCTTCCGGCCGGTTTCGATAACGGTGTGGCCGGCCCAGGCCGGTTTCGGTTACGGGGTGGCGGGATGGGTGGCCCAGGTGTGGGGAATCAGGTGACTGGGTCGGCCGCCGCAGTCAACCCGCGGTGGGCCAACGCCGACGCGAGTTCCGTCGCAGCTGTGCGGGATCCGGCGTGGACGATCGCCGAGCCGGTCTGATCGACGCGCAGCACCGCCTGCACCGCACGCACCGGCGACAGGTCCGGATGCACCTCGTACAGCGTCGCGGCGGCGTAGTCGAGGGAGTGCGCGTCGTCGGAGCACAGCCTGGTGACCCACTGCCCGGGCGCGGCCGGGGCCTGCCACAGCCCACCCCAGCCCACCCGTTCCAGGACACTCCAGACCGATCGCGCGAGTCGCCCCAGATCGACGGCGGCCAGCCGGCCGGTGATCCCGGGTACCGGCGTCACACCGGCCGCGGCCGACCCTGAACCGGTGTCACCGGACCAGTGCGGTGGCGTGCCGTGCGTGGCACTGAGCCAGCCCAACTGGCGCGCGGCTTCCTCCGGGTCCGCCGCGGCGTGCACGCAGTTCGCCAGCGCGGCGACGGCGAACCGGTTCCGCACGGAACGCCGGATCTGCCGGCCCGCGCCGAGGGCGTTGCTTCCCGAGAGCACGACGAATCGGACCGGGCCGCTGGTGAGGTAACACAGCAGCAGCGCCCGAGTGAGGGGGTATCGCACCTCGTCGAATGAGGGGAACAGCGTCCGCGCCTGCTCCTCGGTCAGCGCGGTGTCGACGGCGTACCGGCGGGCCACAGAGGCCGTGGCGATCTGCTCGTCGATGGCGGCCAGCACGTCCGGCCGCCGCATCGCATCCGGTTTCGCCATCACCAGGGTGTACGGCATCCGACGGTCACCCCCGCCCGCCGACGCCCACCGGCGCGCCGCCGAGCAGCCGCTGCACGGCCCCGGCAAGCTCGTCGGCATCGCGCACCGGGTCGTCAAGACACCGGCCGCCGCGACGGATCAGCGTGAAGTCGTCCGCGCCCACCCGCAGCGTCACGGGGGCACCCAGGTAGTCCGCGAAGCGTTGCCGCGCGACTGCCGGACGGTTGAGCCGGTCGTCCAGCGCGGACCGGATCCCCCGGCCGACGAGCGTCGCATGCAGCCGTTCCGCGGCGGCCACCGCGTCCGCGCCGACCGGGACGACGACCGCGTCGAACGGGCGCAGCGACGCCGGGAGCGAGAACCCGAGCGAGTCGCGGTGCCGGTCGAACACGGCGTACAGCACCCGGTTGGTGCACAGCGCGTAGGTCGCCATCCGCGCCCCGGTGAGGGCGTTCCCGGCGGTCCGGTAGCTGACCGGCGGCGGCGTCGCGGCAGCGTAGTGGTAGCCCACCGCAAGGCTCAGCGCCTTCGCGATTCCGGTGAGCGATCCCTCGTCCGCCACGTTGGTGCTGCCCTCGGCGCAGGGATAGAAGATTTCCACGTGCAGCGGATCCGTGCTCCATTGCTGCCGGAGGGGGAGCCCGAGGCCGGCCAACGTGTCGACGGTGAGCGCCACGAGCTCGTCCAGGCTGCCACGCACGCCGGCGTCGTCCGGTTCGAGCGCGAGGCCACCCAGGACGCGGAACTGCCGCAACCGCAGGATCGAGCGGGTGTTCTTCATCTGCCGGAAGATGTCGGTCAGGTAGCCCACCCGGATCGGCAGGTCACGATGGGACAGCGGGGCCGACCCGAGGGCGCCGGTGAGCAGCATCTCGGGGCTGGTCAGCAGGTGGTACCCGCGCAGCGTGTCCGACAGGAACAGGATCTTGCTCAGGAACTGCTCGCCTACCGGTTCACCGGCGGTGAGCTCGGAGTCCTTCATGACCGATGGGATGCGTACCTGGGAGAAGCCGGCCTGTTCGAGGGCGGTGGCGAGCCGGCCCTCGATCCTCGCGAGCACCTCCGTGCCGATAGGGGTGTAGGTGGGGATTCCTGGATAGCCGGTGTGGGCCAGCAGGCCCCGGCTGAGCAGCGCGGAGGTGCGTTGGTGCCGGAAACCCGACGGCGCGTCGAGGCCGGCCTTGTACAACTGCCTGGAGAATCTCAACGTACGTGCTCCTGATCGATGGTGATCGGCTCGGGCCCGCCGCCGTCACGAGGGGTGCTCCCGCTCGTGCCGGTCAGCCCGGCCCGGCGCATCAGCCGCTCCACCGTGCATCGGGCGACGTCGTGTCCCTGCTCCAGCAACCGGCTCCACACCCGCCGGGCGCCGAACCGGCCGGCGCTGTCCCGGTGGATGCGCAGGATCTCGGCGAGCAGCTCGGCGTCGCGCTGGGACCGCGCGGACGGCGGGCGGGACCTGGCCGCGTAGTAGGTCGACGGAGGGATCCGCAACGTGCGGCAGATCCGCTCGACTCCGTACGTGTCCCGATGGGACTCGATGAACCTGACCGTCACCGGAATTGCGGGTCGAGCTCCCGCGCGAAGAAATCCGACGCCGCGCGCAGGATCTCGTTCTCCCGCTGCAGCGCGTGCAGCCGCCGGGTCAGCGCGGTGACCCGGTCCTCGTCGGGTACCGCCGCCCCCGCCTGCGCCACCCATCTGCGCAGGGTGTCCTGGCTGATACCCAGCCGCTGCGCCACCGCGGGTATGGTCGCGCCACGCCGGCCGCGGTGCCGCACGTCCAGCACCATCCCTACGGCGCGGCTGCGGATGGTGTGCTGGTGGCCCTGCTCGCTCAACATCATGTACTCCTGGTGGGCCGCGAGCCGTCTCGGCCGGCCCGCTCGGGTTTGCTCGCGACGAATCTAGGAACGACCGGTCAACCGTCGATCACCGTGCCGTCGACGACGGCTCGACGGCCTGCCAGGAGGCGCGTGACTGCGTGGCCTAACCTGTTGGGTCGTTCAGGGATAGGGGGCGCGGGTTTGAGCGGGCTGCGGTTTTCGGTACTCGGGCCGATGCGGGGGCATCGTGGCCCCGGCGCTCTGCAGGTCGGCAGCCCGCAACAGCAGGCGATGATGGCCGTGCTGCTACTCCGCCCCGGCGGTACGGCCTCCGCCGCCGATCTGGTCGACGCGCTGTGGGGCGAGGAACCGCCGACTGCCGCCATGACCACGCTGCGCACGTACGCCTGGCGCTGGCGCAAGATCTTGGAGACGGAGCGGTCGGCTCCATCCGTACTCGTCTCGCTCGGCGACGGCTACCACGTGGTCCTGCCCGACGGCGCGGTCGACGCGTCGAATGCAGTTGCGCTGGCCGCGAAGGCGGAGCAGGCCCGCACGGACGGCGACCCGGCTGCCGCCCGCGACCTGCTGAACGAGGCGCTGCACCTGTGGTACGGCGAGCCACTGGCCGGCCTGCCCGGGCCGTTCGCCCAGCGGCAGCGCCAGCGGCTCGCCGAGCTGCGGCTGACCCTGCTGGAGGAGCGGATCGGCCTCGATCTCGACCTCGGGCGGGCCGCCCGCTGCGTACCCGAACTGACCACCCTGACCGCCGAACGACCCCTGCGGGAACGGCCGTACGGGCTGCTCATGAGGGCGCTGTACGGGTCCGGGCGGCAGGCCGACGCGTTCGCGGTGTTCCGTGCCGTCCGGGAGCTCCTGATCGAAGAACTGGGCGTGGAGCCGGGACCGGAGTTGACCGAACTGCACCGGTCCATGCTGGACGGCGACCCCGGCCAGGCCATGGGGCCGGATGCGCCCCCGGCCGGTCCCGCGCCATCGGCCGGCCCACCGGCCGGCATGCCACAGGCCGATCCCGCCCGGCAGACCGCGTCACCGCATGCCCATCCCATCCAGGCCGGTCCGTCGGCACCGCCTGCCGGTCCCGACGTGCGCCCACCTGCCGCCACACCACCCCCGGCAGCGTCTATCGGCGAAAGCCAGGCACGGGCGTCGTCCCTGCCACGTCCCGCGCAACTTCCCCCGGAGCCGGCCGACTTCACCGGGCGCACACCGCTCGCCACGACCCTGTCCGCGGCATTGACCTCAGCCGCACGCCGTACCCTGGCCGTGGCCACCGTGGCCGGTATGGGCGGAATGGGCAAGACGACGCTCGCGCTGCACGTCGCCCACCGGGTCCAGGAGGCGTTCCCGGACGGCCAGCTCTACGCCGACCTACGCGGCGGCGACCCGGTGCCGGCCGACCCGGATCTGGTCCTTACCGGCTTCCTCACCGCGCTCGGGATCGGGCCGGAGGCCCAACCGGACGGCCTGGAGGCGCGCTCGGCCCTGTTCCGTTCGCTGGTGGACCAGCGCCGTCTGCTGGTCCTGCTCGACGACGCCCGAGACGTCGCCCAGGTACGCCCGCTGCTCCCTGGCACCGCCGGCTGCGCGGTCCTGGTGACCAGCCGCAGCAGGCTCTCCGGACTACCCGCGGCCGTCCAGGCCGACCTGGAGGTCTTCCATCCGGCCGAAGCGGTCGCGCTGCTCAGCCGGGTGATCGGCGCCGAGCGGGTGGCCGCCGAACGCGATGCTGCCCGCGCCCTCGTTGAAGCGTGCGGCTTCCTGCCGCTGGCCGTACGGATCGTAGCCGCCCGGCTGGCGGCCCGTCCGACCTGGAGCATCGCCACGCTCCGGCAGCGACTTGCGGACGAGCGGCGCCGAATCGACGAACTGCGCATCGGGGACCTCGCGGTGCAGTCAGCTTTCGAGCTGAGCTACCGGCCGCTCACCGCCGAGCAGGCCCGCGCGTTCGTCCTGCTGTCCACCGTGGACATGCCGGAGATCACGCTGGCGTCGGCGGCCGCCCTGCTGGATCGCGACGAGTACCACACCGAGGAATTGCTGGAGGCGCTCGTCGACGTGGCGCTGGTGGAGTCCGCGGCGGCGGGCCGGTACCGCTATCACGATCTGCTGCGGGCGTTCGCGCGACGCACCTGTGAGCTCGAACGCCCGGATGAGATCGCTCTGGCGCTCGAGCGGCTGCTGGATTTCCTGCTGTCCACGGCATGTGCGGCGTTCCAGCACGCGGTGCCCGGGGATCCGATCGGCCAGGCCCTCGGGCCGGTCCGCGCCGTGGGTCTGGAGATTCCTGACCTGGCCGCGGCACGTGCCTGGGCGGGTACCGAGACGGAGAACGTCGTCGCCCTCGTCGGCCAGGTCGCGCGGGCGGCCGGGCCGTCCGCGACGACGAGCGTACGAACCGCGATCGATCTGCTTATCGCCCTGAGCCCGTTCGAGCCGGATCCGCGCTACGGCCACGCCATCGGCACCGCCCGTGCCCTCGTCGAGACGGCCGAACGGGTCGGGGACGTCCGCGCCGCGGGACGGGCCCGATTCCTGTGCGGGCACATCGCGCTGGCGGCAACCCGCCTCGGCGAGGCGGAGGCCGAGGCGAGCCGGGCTGTGGCGGCGTGCCGGCGGGTCGAGGATCCGGTGATCCTGCGCCAGGCGCTCAACGACCTCGGCCTGATCACCCAGCTGGTTGGCCGGTACGACGAGGCTGCGGACTACTTCGACGAGGCCATCGTCCTGGCCCGGCGGCTCGGTCACCGCTCGGGTGAGGTCGCCACAACGGTGAACGCGGCGCTCGCCCGGGTCCGGAGCGGGCGGGCGGCCGAGGCGGTACCGATCTGCCGTGAGGTGCTCGCCGGGTCGGCGGAGCTGGACGACGATGCGGCCACCACCTATGCCCGCTACACGCTCGGCCTTGCCCTGTACACGCTGCAGCGGTACGAGGAGGCGGCCGACTGCTTCACCGAGTGCCTGGCGCTGTGCACGGCAGCCGGTTTGCGCAGCCGGGAGTCGCACGCCCGGTACCGGCTCGCCGACACGCTGCGGATGCTGGGACAGCCGGAGCGCGCGGTCGCCGAAGCGGACCGGGCGCTGCGGCTGTGCGAGGAGACGGGCAATCAGCGCGATCAGGGCAACGCCCTGATGGTGCTCGGCCAGTCCCTGCACCACCTCGGCCGCACCGGTGCGGCGCGCGAGCATCTGCAGCGGGCACAGGAGCTGTTCTCTCGGCTCGGTCTGCCGGAAGCAGCCGAGGCCGCAGAGCTGCTCGACGCAGTCCCCGCGGCCCCGGCCGGCGTTTGACCCCTGGCGATCAGAGATCCAGGTCGGGGCTGATGCACTGCGGCCCCCCGCAGGCTGAGGTGCTGTTCCACTTCTTTGCGAGGGAGTGGGGCTGTACAACCGACGTCTTCACCTCGGCGCCATTCGCCGAGCCGCCGCCGAGGGTCGCTGTGGTGAACCCGAACACCGCAGCCGCCAGGACCGCCGCCATCGCGATGGCGCGTCGCACGTGGGACCGGGTGTTGCCGTTCACGTAAGTCATTCCCGTTTTCCTATCGCTCGTCGTTGATCAGGAGCAACCCTCCCATGCCCCGATCAACGGCGGATCAACGGTCGGCGGAAGAGGTGCGCGGCACGGTCAACGTCGAACACAGTGAAGGCACACGCGGGGTTGGCCATAACGACCGCGTCGTGAGCCAGCCGCCGATCTGGTCTCGCAGCGTCGACCGAACCGGGTGGGCAGGCCCGGCAGCGGGTTCCGGCCGCAACCGACCGCGCCGAAGCGGTGGTGGTGTCGGCACCGATGAGCACCTGCGCACCGTGTTCGCGTTCCACGAGCGTGGCGATGCACTCCGGCGTACGCCAGGCGGTTGCGTGATTGGCGCGTGAGGGCCTTCGAAGCGCAGGCACGCTAGGGCCGCCGGATTGTGGTGCCAAAGAGGATGCGCCTGACGGTGTCGAAGGGCGCTCGGCGTGCTCACGCGCCCCGAAAGGTGCCAGTCGTAGCAGCATCCTCGCGCAGCACAGGTCGTTCCGAAACAGCCGACCACCCTCGGAGCACCACGGTCCTGATGGGCGGGAAAATCCGCCAGTATGCTGAAACGAATTAGGCCGCGATCCTGTGTTTACCCAGGTCACGGCCTAGCTGTACTGAACGCCGAATCAATATCGGCGTACGCCGGGCACCACAGGAACAGCAGGCAAAGGCCTCCGGGCGGGTAGTGGCACGGGTACGACCGCGTCGTGCGGACAGGACCACTTGCGGGCCGGTTGAGCGGGCAAACGCCGGTTGAGCGAGCCAACACAAGGCGGCGCGAGAGGCGAGGAGGGAGTCGAGCTGAGCCGCCACGCGGCGGTGGCTCGGTGATGAAGGGCGGAGACTCCGGGATTCGAACCCGGGAGGGGCTTTAAGACCCCAACCGCATTAGCAGTGCGGCGCCATAGACCAGACTAGGCGAAGTCTCCCTTGGCAGCCCACGGGCCACCGACCGTCGAGGATACCGGACCGCCTCGGCACCGGGCAAAGAGGCTGCCATCTAGCCACGCCGATCACGAATCGACCGACCGCCGGATTTTCACCGGGAGAAATGGCTGCGGCGCGGCTAGGCTGCCACGGCATGGAGGAGAACCAGCCCACGCCGCGCCGGAACTCGTCGCGCGCGCGTAGCCCCCGGGCCGCGTTCAGCACCCCGGACGAGAACGCGCCGCCGACCACGCCCGGCGAGCGCGCCGCCAAGCCTGCCCCTCGGGTGACCTTCCAGCCGCCGTCCGCCAGCCCGGACGATCACGGCCCGGCCGCGAACCGGGCCCGGAACGATCAGAGCACGGCCGCGAACCAGACGCGAGACGATCAGGGCCCGAACACGAGCCCGGCCCGGGGCGACCAAGGTTCGTCCGGACGCCCGGTGCAGGGTGACACGGGCTCGAGCGTGAACTCGGCCCAGGACGACCAGGGCTCGGCCTCCACGCGGGCGCAGGCGGCACAGGATGATCGAGGCGCCCGCCCCGCCAAGAAGGCCGCCGCAGGTGCCCGGGCTCCCCGGAAGACCGCTGCAACGGGCGCGCGACCGGCCAAGAAGGCCGCCGCATCGAGGAAGGCCGCACCACGCAGGTCCACCGACACTCCAGCGACAGCCACGCCCGCAGCAGGCGCCTCCACAACCCCTTCGACGGCCGCAGAGGCAGCGCCCCCGACCGCCACGGAGGCAGCGCCGCCGACCGCCACGGAGGCAGTACCCCCGACCACCGCGGAGGCATCACCCCCGGCCAACGGGCGTACCGAGGCTTGGGCAAAGATCCTCGCCGATCCGGGTCATGCGCCTGAGCTGCTGGCCGTCGCCGCGGTGCAGGCGATCGGCCCGCGCGCCCGGGACTGGGCGCAGCGGACGCGGGCCGCGTACCCGGCGGCAGGACCGGATGCGCTTGCCCGCCTGGCGGCCGCCCAGTTCACCCGGTTGGGCAGCGTGACCAGCGTGTTCGGGGCGGTGGCGGGCTCGCGTACACCGGCTGCGCTGCTCGCCGCCAACGCGCTGACGCATGCCGAGCTGGCATTGCATGTTGCTGCCGCGTACGGCCTGGACCCGACGGACCCGGCACGCGCCGCGGATCTGCTCGTGCTGACCGAGGTTCACGCGGACCGGGAGGCGGCCGAGCGGGCGTTGGCCGCCGCGCGGCGGCCTGCCCAGGTACGTACGGCCGGGAGGGTCGGCGAGGACCATTCGCCGGCGCTGTGGCGGGCCGGACGGATGGCCGGGCTGCAGGCGGGCGCGTGGGCCCTGCTCCGAGCGGCGAACCGGTACTTGCCGGGGACGAGCCTGCTGGCGGCCACGTTGACCGGCCGGTCGTCGGCGCTGAACATGGCGTCGCGGGCCACACTGTTCTACCGCGCGACGTTCACCGCGAACAGCGCGAGGTAGTCGCGGCCGGGCAGGCAGGGCCGCTGTGCGCCACGATCACCGCCACGGCCCGCGCAGGCTTGCCTACAGCCAGGTGAGCCAGGACTTCGGGAGGGCCGAGTAGCCGACGAACGCGGCGATGTCGAGGACGCTGTGCGCCACGATCAACGGCATCACGCGCTTGGCACGTAGGAAGAACAGTGCAAAGACGACGCCCATCACCGCGTTGCCGACGAAGGCGCCGAACCCCTGGTACAGGTGGTAGGAGCCGCGCAGCACCGCGGAAGCCCCGATGACCAGCGGGAGCTGCCAGCCGAGCTGGCGCAGCCGGGTGACGAGATAGCCGACGACGATGACCTCTTCGAGCACCGCGTTCTTGATGGCGGCGAGGATGAGCACGGGCGTCGCCCACCAGACGGGTTGCAGGGCGGCGGGCACGATCTGGGCATTGATGCCGAGCTGCGCCGCGGCGTACACGAGCAGCAGGCCTGGGATGCCGATGGCCGCGGCCAGGCCGAAGCCCCAGCCGAGGTCGAAGCCGGGGCGGTTGAGGGTCAGCCCGAGCGTCTCGGTCGGGCGGTGCAGGAGATAGAGGACCAGCAGGACGGGTACGAGCGCGAAGAAGATTTCGAGCAGCTGGTAGGTCAGGTCCAGGTACGGCCGTGGCGACTGCGATGCGTTCAGCGTGGCGGCCTGCTGGGAGAGCGGCTTTCCCGCGGTGAGCTTCGCGATGATGGACACCACGGAGTAGACCGCGGACTGGCCCAGCGACAGCAGCAGGACGATGGCCACTTCCTGGCCCAGCCGGGTTCGGGTGGCCGGCCGTGATTCGGAGGTCACCTGATCACTCTAGGGCGCGCGTGACCGGGGCATCCGCTAAGCACAAACAGACCAAAATGGTGCAGGCGACTCGCCGACGTCTGTGCCATGTCGCACTTCGGGTGCGTCGGGTACCCGACTCTGGTATTCCACCCTGAAGGCATGGGAGACCTCGCACGCTTGCTCAAGGAGAGCTGGAGCCTGGTCGAGGAACACCGGGACAAGGTCGCCGGATATTTCTACGCCCGTATCTTCCTGGCGCACCCCAACGTGCGCGACCTGTTCCCGGTGCAGATGGACGTGCAGCGTGCACGCCTTCTCGGCGCGATCGTCACGGCCGTGCAGACGCTCGAGGATCCCGAGCGGTTCGACCAGTACCTGAAGGCGCTGGGCCGCGATCACCGGAAGTTCCACGTGGAACCGGGTCATTACGAGGTGGTGGGCGGAGCCTTGATCGAAGCGTTGCGGCAGTTCGCGGGCGACCAGTGGGCGATCGAGTACGAGCAGGCGTGGGCGGATGCGTACGCGGTCATCGCGGCGAAGATGCTGGCGGGGGCGCAGGCCGATACCAATCCCCCGTACTGGCATGCGGAGGTGATCGCGCATGAGCGCCGGTCCACCGACATCGCGGTGTTCACGGTGTTGCCGTTGCAGCCGCTGGAGTTCCGTGCGGGGCAGTACCTGAGCCTGGAATGCTCGCGCTACCAGCCTCGGTTGTGGCGTACGTTCTCCCCCGCGAACGCACCGCGGCGGGACAACACGCTGGAGTTCCACGCGCGGGCCGTGGGCGCGGGGTGGGTGTCCAGCGCCCTGGTGCGCCGCCTGCAGGTGGGTGACATGGTGCGACTGGCCGCGCCCATGGGGTCGATGACCCTGGACCGGCGCTCCACCCGGGACGCGGTGTTCGTGGCCGGCGGCACCGGCCTGGCTCCGGTCAAGTCGCTGCTGGAGGAGCTGACCCGGTACAACCGGACCCGCTGGGTGCATGTGTTCTTCGGCGCCCGCAACCGCGACGACCTGTACGACCTGGCCGAACTGAACCGGCTGGCCGCCCGCTACCCCTGGCTGTCCGTGGTGACCGCGTGCAGTGACGACCCGACGTTCGCGGGCGAGCAGGGCAACATCTGCGACGTGGTGGCCCGGTACGGCCCGTGGAACGAGCACGACTTCTTCGTCTCCGGCTCCGGCCCGATGGTCAAGTCCACTCTCAAGACCCTGGCCGAGCTGCAGGTGCCCCCGATGCGCATCAAGTACGACAGCTTCTCGGACATGACCTAATACGCCCACGGCCGCCCGGTCTGGTGGTACTCCTCCACCGGCACCAGGTTGTCGTCGGTCGGCATCCGGTCCACGTACAGGCGGCCCTCCAGGTGGTCGATCTCGTGGCTGACCAGCCGCGCCATCGCCTGCTCGAACGACGTGATCACGCGGGTGCCGTCGAAGCGGGCGTGTTCCACCTCGACCCGCAGGGGGCGGCGGACCAGGCCGCGGTAGTCGAAGAAGGACAGGCAGCCCTCGTACCGTTCGTCGGTGTCCGGGGCGGCGCCGACCAGCCGCGGGTTGAGCAGCACGACCAGGTCGTTGCCGTGCTCCGGCGGCCGGATCACGGCGGCCGCGACCGGGATGCCGATCTGCGGGGCGGCCAGCCCGACCCCCTTGCGGAAGTCGTGCGCGCGTTCCAGCCGGTCCAGCGTGCCCAGCAGGGCGGTGACGGCGTCGCGGGCGGCGGCCTCCTCGCGCGGTAGCTGGAAGTGCCGGGCCCGCTGCCGTAACAGGTCGGAGCCGCGTTGCACGATGCCGATGTCGCGCATCCGCTGGCTGGCCCGTTCCTCGTCGCGCCGCTGCGCCGCCCGCTCCCCTGGTCGCTGCACCGCGCGCTCTCCCGGCCGTGGCGGCGCGGAATGCTCCCCCGGTCGCGGCGGCGCGGAATGCTCCCCCGGTCGCGGCGGCGCGGAATGCTCCCCGGGGCGCGGCGGCGCCGCGCCGTCGTGGTGCGACGGGTGTCGCGGCTCGCCGCCACGATGCTGGGGCGCACCGGGGTCCAGGGCCGGGAGACGATCGGCGCCGCTTCGCTGTGGGGGTATCGGTTCGCCGCCGGCCCGCTGGGCGATGATCAGCTCCTCACCGGCCGGGGCACCCGGACCCCGGAACCGCCACTCCAGGCGGTACCGCGCGTTGAGCAGGGGCGCATCGGTCGACCACTCGAAGATCGCCCGCTCACCCTCGTTGTGGCGCTCCAACGGCGTACGCACGGGCACCTCCGCGGCCAGCGACGTCTCCACACCCCACACCTGCGGGTCGAACTCGACGGGAAAATCCAGCCGTACGGTGAGGCTGCGGGTGGGTAGCCGGACCGCTCGCTGGAACCACTGCCCCCATTTCTCCTCGCCGACCGTGTACGCGTACTCGATCGTGGTGCGCTCGCCGGGGTAGAGCGGGAACCGGCCGTGCTCGTTGGCGAACAGCAGCCAGACCTCCTTGGCCGCGTCCCGGTCGAGCTTGACGTACCAGTCCATGGGCTCGACCGCGGCGCCTTCGCCCGCGTACGCGGTCAGGTTCATCTCCTCGACCGTGAGCGGGTGCGCGCGGTGGTGCTGGTTGGAGCGGGCCGGGTCGTGCGGATACCGGTCGACGGCGATCTTCACGAGGTAGCGCGTGACCGGTTCGCCGCCGGGGTTGTAGAGGTCGCGGCGGACCCGGCACCGGTACGCGCCGCCGGTGTACCGGAGCTCGGCGATCTCCCGCTCGACGATCAGCCCGGTGCCGGGTGGCAGCCACTGCACCGGGACCGGCGGGTCGCGGTGCAGCGAGCTGCCGCGGGCGTGGCGCAGTTCGTCGTACTCCCGGAAGCGCTGCCAGATCGCGCCGCCGGCGGCGAGGACGGCCTCGGCTCGCCGCGCGAAGTCCTCGGTGGGCTTGTGCCGGCGGCTCTCGACATGGCTGACGTACGAGGGATCGAAGCCCATCCGCGCGGCGAGCTGCTTCTTGGTCATGCCTCGCTCGTTGCGCCATTGGGCCAGCGCCGCGACGAACTTGTCCGCGGCTCGCTCGATTGGTGAGGTGGTCAACACGGTGTCCCCTTCGCCACGAGAGCTTCAGTGTCACCGTCGCTCTTGTCCGTAAGGGGCTAGTAGCACGTTGCCGACAGATGCCTTGACGGCCCTTACGGCGCGCGTGAATGCGTGACCAGCGGGTACAGAGTCTGTTGACCAGGGCCTTCGACAGACCTGGTTAGGTTAGCCTTAACAAGGTATGGTGGTCGTCGCCGCGGAGACTCGTCCCCGGCGATCGCGACGGCGTGGTGAGGTGACAACGGTGGTGCGGCCGACGAAGCGTTCCGGGTGGCACGCCCACCCTCGGATCGGCGTCGCCAGGTGACCACCGCTATCGACCGGGCGTCCCTGACCGGCGCCCCCTTCGCCGAGCAGCCCCTGGCCCCCGTGACCGCGACCCTGCGAGCCATGTTCGGCACCAGCACCGAGGTGCCCGGCCTCGCGCCCGATCTCCTGGTCACGGACCCGACGGGCTGGGAGCCGACCACCCTGCTGACCGGCGACCGGCTCGACATGCTGCTCGACGGTGCCCACGAACGCTGGCAGGCCGAGCCGCATGCGGCGGCGGCGCTGGCGTGGAAGGTGTACACGTACTGGCTCGCGCTGCCGGCCGTGCTGGGCTGGGCGTCGGCCCGCCGGGTTCCGCTGTTGCGCGCTCCTGACGTACTCATGCATTTCGACGACCCGCGGCCGCTGGTCACGCTGGGCATGCGCGCCGACGTCGAGGTGGCGGTGCTGCCGTCGGACCCGCTGGCGCTCGCCGGGCTGCCGCAGGTCCGGGTGGTCGCCGACGAGGCCGCGCTGCTCGCGGTGCTGCGGCGCTCCCTGCTCGACGAGCATCTGACCCCGCTGCTGGACGCGATCCACCGCCGGGTCCGCGTCGGCAAGCGGACGCTGATGGGGTCGGTCGCCTCCGGGATCGCCTACGCGGTGCTGCGCTCCGCGGACGTGCTGCCCGGTTCGTCGGTCGACACGATCGACGTGCTGCTCACGACGCTGGGCGTCGCCGACCTGATCGAGCTGGTGCCCGGCCCTACGGGCCAGCTGGAGGTCCAGCGCAAGACGTGCTGCCTGGCCTTCACCCTCCCGGACGCGAAGGTCTGCCAGGGCTGCTGCATCAAGTGACCCGCACCGGGCGCGGCCTCGCGCACGCGGGCGGCGCGGGTCAGCGGGCCGAGGTGGCGGTCAGCGCGGCGTTCGGGTCGTCGACCAGATTGCGTACGTTCCACACCCAGGCGCCGCCGGTCCACGTCGGCTGGAAGCCGAGAAGCTCCGTCATCACGCCCAGCATCTCGGTGTCGCGCGCCTGAGGGGTCAGGACGACGGCGCCGGCCTTCCAGAAACGCAGGTCCGCCAGCGTCATCTCGCGGCGGGCGTCGGTGATCTCCGGGGTCGGGTTGCCCTGCTTGATCGACGCCATCAGCCCGCTGGTCGGCCGCCACGGCGGCGAGAACAGCGCGGTGCGGTCCGTCGGGTCGAGCGGATTCTGGTTGGGCAGCAGTGCGTACGCGCCGGCGATCCGCATGTCCTGATGGGTGTACGCGCTCCAGCGCAGCGGGTCGGGGTAGCTGGAGTCGGGCAGCGGCAACGCGACCACGGTGTGGTTGTCGTCGACGTACTGCCGCCAGGCACCGGAGGTGACGAAGTCGGGCACCGGGGCCATGGGCGTGGTCGCCAGTGGCGTCGGCACCAGCGGGACCAGCGCCATCACCACCGCGGTGATCATGGCGACGCGGACCGGGCCGCGGAGGGTCGGCTGGGTCCGGATCAGGTCGGCGCCGCGCTGCACGCCCAGCGCCAGCACGATGCCGATCACCGGGGCGATGGCCATCGCCCAGCGGGTCGGGACCGCCGAGTCCAGCACCGGGACGCTGTGCAGCACCGACCAGATGCCGGGCACGCCGGTGTTGATGCCACGCAGGTAGATCCGCGGCCCGAGCGACATCGCGGCGAACAGCAGCGCGATGCCGCCGAGCGTGACCACGGCGACCGTACGGCGCATCCAGAAGATCAGCCCGAAGAACAGGATCACCAGACCCCAGCCGAAGAAGGCGTTCTCCTCGGAGGCGTTCTGCGCGAGCCCGATGGCGGGCTGGCCCTGCCCGGCGATCGAGCGCTGCGAGTACGCGGTGAAGGAGGCCAGGTCGGCCCCGAAGTTGCGGACGAACGGTGCCAGCCCGTGGTAGCTCTGCGGCCCGAAGAACTGGACGCACAGCGGGTAGGCGAGCACGGCCACGCTGAGCACGCCGGCGATGCCGATTCCGCGCAGGAACGTGTGAATCTCGCCGGGGTGGTTGCGCCGCCGGGACACCGCCATGACCGCGCAGAACAGGCCGAGGCCCACCGCGGTCATGAACAGGACTTCGAGGTTGATGAACGCCTGCCACACCAGCAGGCCCGCGAGGATGATCCCGCCGCGTACGGCCCGGCCCGGGGTGCGCAGCGCCAGCGTGCGCCAGATGATCAGCGGGACGAGGAACTGCGAGACGATGTTCGGGTGTCCGCCCGCGTGCGAGACCATGCTCGGCGCGAACGTGCAGAACAGCGCGCCGACCCAGGCGGCCAGCCGGGAGCTGACGAACTGGCGGGAGAGCACCAGATACCACGACGAGCCGGTGCATGCCAACGCGAGCGTGAGAAATACGTTGAACGCCACATGCGGGCCGAACATCAGAGTGATCGGCGTCATCGGCAGAGAAACGGCCAGCACTGACGTGTTGGCCATCATGTTCACCCCATCGGGGTAATTCATGCGGTCGGAGAAGAACGGATAGACGCCATCCGTGAGCACTCGCGCACCGTGCGCCAGCATCCACTCAAAGAAAGCCTGATCTTGCGGATCGTCACGCAAGTCATGATCAAGATTGAGCCACAACGGCGCCGTCAGGAAGAGAGCGATGGCGACGAAACTCATAATCGCGAGTACGTCTCGCCATTGCAGAGTGCGCCACCGGGCCGTCGGGCCGCTTCGCTCGGGTGCCGGGTCGGATACGACTCGACCAGCGGGTTTGACGGAGACGGGCGTCGCCGCGACCTCGCTTTCCAGGGCGATGAGCTCCGCGTCCAGGTCCTCTGCGTCAACCTCACGGTTCGGCAGGGCCGCGTGCCCGCCAGCCGACTGGCCTGTCGAGTCAATACCCGTAATCGTCATAGCGTCGGCGAGCCTAACCGAGGTTGGTAACGTTGCAGTGACGAGTGACCGATGCGTGATCGAGACGATATGTAGGGGTGTTTTCGGGCACGGAGCGGACACGAAGCACCACTGGTAAGCATCCCGGGGTACCCTCCAGGCAATGTCTCAATCAGGCAAACAATGACCGGTCACCCCCTGCTCAACTTTCGGTCACGCGCGGCGGATGGTTAACTCTTCCGGTCCCGCTGTCCAGCACGACGAGGGAACCCGACTTATGGCAGACATCACTGGAGACCAGCGGATCCAGTCCGAGGTGCTCGAGGGCTTGGCGACGGCCGTGAACCACCGTCGCTGGTTCGTCGAGCTGGCGCTTCCGTTCCTGGGGGACAACCCCATCGAGATCGGCAGTGGCCTCGGGGACTACGCGCTCGAGTGGTCGGCTCACCTGCCGCGCTTCACCGCCACCGAGGCGGACCCGGACCGGCTGGTGCAGCTCAAGGAGCGCCTGGCCGACCACCCCAGCATCGACGTGCGCCAGATGCTGCTGCCCAGCACCGACGGCGGCGACTACAGCGCCGCGGTGTCGTACAACGTGCTGGAGCACATCGAGGACCACGTCGGCGCGCTGCGCAGCATGGCCGGCCTCGTCCGGCCCGGCGGCCGGATCATCATCATCGTTCCGGCCTTCATGTTCGCCATGAGCCAGGTCGACATCGCGACCGGCCACGTACGCCGCTACACCAAGAAGACGATGCGTGCCGCCATGACCGAGGCGGGCCTGACCATCGAGAAGATGCACTACGCGAACGCGCTCGGCCTGATCGGCTACTACGGCGCCACGAGCATCTTCAAGCTGGCCCCCAAGGAGGGCCCGATGGTGAAGGTGTACGACTCGCTCGTTTTGCCCGTCACCAAGGCGGCGGAACGCCTCGTCAAGCCGCCGTTCGGCCAGTCGGTCTTCGCGGTCGCGCGCACCCCGCTCTGACCTCAGCCACCGGCCTGGAACGTCGGGCGGATCGTCGCCCGGGCCAGGGTGTGGAACGCCAGGTTGAACCCGACCACCGCGGGGGTGGCATCGGCACCCACGTCCAGCCGGTCGACGTCGATGGCGTGCACCGCGAAGACGTACCGGTGGATCTTGTCGCCCGGCGGCGGGGCCGCGCCTCCGTACCCGGTGTCGCCGTAGTCGTTACGGACGCAGAACGCGCCGTCGGGCAGCGGGTCGGCCCCGCGCTCCAGTGCGGTCACCGAGGCCGGCAGGTTGACCAGAACCCAATGCCAGAAGCCGCTGCCCGTGGGGGCGTCGGGGTCGAAGCAGGTCACCACGAAGCCGCGGGTCTCCGGCGGGAAGCCGGACCAGGCGAGCTGCGGGGAGAGGTTCTTGCCACCCACACCCGGGTGCGCATGCAATTCGTCGAGGGGCCGGCCGTCGGCCATGTCCGAGCTGGTGACCGTGAACGCGGGCACGGGCGGGAGCAGATCGTACGGATCCGGGGCTGCGGGGCGGTCGAGACTCATGGCGGTGTCCTTCCTCCAAGCGTCCGCGGGGAAACCACGATGGGGATTCCCGCGTTCGGCCGAGAGTAACCAGAAGACATTTCTGACCGGTTGCCGATCTCCCGTCACCGCCGCGAAGTTCATCCAGGAAACGCACAGCTGGTGCGCTTCACAGTCCGGCTCTCGGGGCAATATTCATGTCGGACATCCGACCGGGTGTGTGCGGCTGAGATCCCCGCGCTCGGTGGGACAGGTCGTCGAGGACGGCCAGCAAGTCGGCACCCGCCCTGATGGGGACGGGTGCCGACTGCTGTCGGGGGGAAGTCCCGCGGGTTGGTCCGGCGGCAGGCCCGAACCGCGGCCGGCACGGCGCAAGTCCCTCGATGGTGACCGGCACCGTACGGGCGGCCGCCCACGCCGCCCGGTCCAGCCGCAGTCGCCGGCTCACCACCGGCACGCCCCGCACCAGGTGCCGCTCGATACCGTCGTCGGCGTAGCGCCGAGCCGGATTGTCCGCGAACGCGTCGGACGTCGCGTACTCGGCGCCCAGGCCCTCGAACGCCAGGTGCAGCACAGCCGTGATCATGTCGCTGATCGCGCCTCGGGAAAGGGCTGCGGCGCACCGAAGATGCGCCGCAGCCGATGATCCACTCAGAACCGTTCGATGTGGAGTCCCGCGTAGAGCCGCCGGTAGACGACCCCGGTGCGAGGATTGCCCGCATCGATCATCATGCCGCCGCCCATGTACACCCCGACGTGGCCGCGTCCGACGACGAGGTCGCCGGGGCGCGCGTCAGCCCGGGACACGATCCGCGCGAGCGCCGCCTGGGCACCCGAGGAGTGCGGCAGGCGCAGGCCGATCCGCGCGTACGCGCGCTTGGTGAAGCCGGAGCAGTCGAACAGGAACGGCCCCTCCGCACCCATCCGGTACGGCTTGCCCAGCTGGGCGCGAGCGAAGGCCAGCACCGGACCCATGCCGCGCAACGGCCGCATGCCGGCGCGGTACCGGACGGTGCGGCTCGGGCCTTCCCCGGTGCGGTACGCGGCTTCCGTGAACCCGTGGGTGGGGCGGGCAGCCGCCCGGTGAGCCTTGGTCCGCCGTGCGTCCGCCGCGCGGCGGAGCACCATGATCCGGGCGCTCACCCGGACCACAGCCCGGTCGGCCGCGCCACGCACGACGCTGATCACCGGCCGTACGGTCATGGCACGCACCGCCGATCGCGACACCCGGTCGGCATGCCGGGCGAGCACGGTGATCGGATCCAGGGCCGGATTGCGGAGGACCGCGGCGGGCGAAACGTGCGGCGGCAGTACGGCCTCCGCCGGCCGCTCGGCGGGATCCATGGCCGGGGTGATCGCGGCCAACGCGAGCGCGCCCGCGGTCAGCACCCGGCGGGTGTACGGATGCGGCACGGCCTGCCGCCGGTGCCGGCCTGGCGCGCTCGGGAGGATCCCGGTGGTCAGCAGCACCTGGCGGGTGTAACGCTGCGGAATTGTCTGCCTGCGATGCCGGCCCGGAGCACCGGTGGGCGGCATGCGGCGATCGTAGGGACGGGACAGCGTCTGCCTCCGGTGACGGCCCGGGGCACTCACGCGAATCCCGGCGGGCGCGGCCGATGGCAGCGGCCGCGCGGCTGTCGCGCCGTCGAGCGGCGACAACGGGAACCCGGACAGATTTAACATTTCGCCGACCAGACGAACACACATCGCGGTTTCTGAGGGGCGAAATCCCCTGAATTAATCTGTCCGGGCGGTACCCAAATTGTGTAACAGGCACGTAAAACCGCAGGTGAGAACGCATTTTGGTCGGGTGCGGACAGTGCCCTGTCCCCACCCCGCATCGAGTCCTCAGCCGAGGAACGTGGTGATCGACGCGCGCAGCCCGGCCGGGTCCAAACCGTACGAGCGGTCCTGGTCGGCGACGCTCCCGTAGTGCCGGGTCTCCACACGACTCACGCCCAGATGCAGCTCGCGGTGCGGCAGATCCGCCAGCGCCGCCCCGGCCAGACGGCTCGACGTGCCGGCCAGGTACGGCTCCACCACCACGACCTCCGTTCCGGCCAGTGCGCGCAGCCCGGCGGCGTCCAATGGCCGGGGGTTCGATGTGTACGCCACCGTCACGTTCAGGTCCGCCACCGCGGCGAGCACCGGGTCCAGCATCGGCCCGACCGCGAGCACCAGCGGCGCACCGGCCGTTCCGCGGCGAACCACCTGCAACCGCGTCGATTCCGGGAACGCCTGACGGTTCTCCTGAGTGGACAACCGGATGTAGACGCGATCATCCGTACGGGCCGCCGCCCGCAACAACGACGGCACCTCGTCGCGGTGCCCGGGCACCTGCACGGTCCAGCCGTCCAGGGTGTCCAGCAACGCGACGTCGCCCGGCGAATGGTGGGTGTAGCCGACGTCCGACGCGTCGTACGAGGCGCCGATGCTGACCAGCACCGCCCCCACATCCTGGTGGCCCAGGTCGAGCTTGATCTGTTCGTACGTGCGGTCCACCAGGAACGGTGCGTACGAATGCACGTACGGGCGCAGCCCGGTGAGCGCGAGGCCGCCGGCGACCCCGGTCATGAGCTGTTCCCGGATGCCGACGTTGAGCACCCGATCGGGGTGCCGTCGCTGGGCCGGAGCGAACGCGTCGGCGGAGATGACCGCGAGTACCAACGCCGTACGCGGATCCTCGGCCAGCAGTTCCGTCGTGGTGGCGACGAACGCCTCCCGCATCGCCTCGGTCATGGTCAGCGTCCTTTCGGGGCGACGGTGGCGACCACGACGTGTGGCCGGGCGCCGTCGTGGGAGGTCAGTGCACGTTCGATCGCGTCGTGGTCGTACCCGTCCACCACCGCTGACGACCAGCCGACGAACTGGCCCGCGATTCCGCCGGGCCACCCGTGCGTGGCGGACTGGTTGTCGATGACGATCGCCGTGAGCCCGCTCAGGCGCGCTGCGTACGCGTACGCGATGGCTTCGTGGTTGGACCCTTCGTCGAGCTCCGCGTCGCCCAGCAGCACGTACGTGCGGGAGTCGAGGAAGCCCTGGGCGCGCAGGCCGAGCGCGGTACCGACGGCCAGGCCGAGGCCGTGCCCGAGCGAGCCGGAGCCGATCTCCACGCCCGGGATCAGGGTCCGGTCCGGGTGCAGGCCCAGGCGGCTGTTGCGGCCACCCAGGTCGTCGAGCCAGCTCACCGGGATGATGCCGGTGGCCGCCAGCACCGCGTAGTACGCCGCCGGCCCGTGGCCCTTGGAGAGCAGGAACCGGTCCCGGTCGGGCTCGTCGAGCGTGGCGGGGGTGACCCGCAGCACCCGGTCGTACAGCACCCAGAGGACGTCGAGCGTGGAGTACGCGCTGGGCGCGTGCCTCTCGTCGCCGGCGAGGCGGGTGACGAGCTCTCGTGCGGGATTCGCCCGCTGCGCGATGACGGCCATGTGAGTAGCCTGTAAGTTGAAGCTCACTTCAACTCAAGGGAGGCGACGGGTGGATTTGCTCACCATCGGTGAGATGGCGGCCCGCAGCGGCCTGGCCCCGTCCGCGCTGCGCTACTACGAACGCGAGGGGTTGATCCGTTCCACCCGGACCGGCGGCAATCAGCGTCGCTACCTGCGGGCGGAGCTGCGCCGCGTGTCGTTCATCCGGATCGCCCAACAGGTCGGCGTCTCGTTGGACGAGATCCGGGCAGCGCTGGCGTCGCTGCCGCAGAACCGCACCCCCACCAAGGCCGACTGGGCGCGGCTGTCCGCCCGCTGGCGCCGGCGCCTCGACGAGCGGATCGCGCTCATGGAACGGCTGCGCGACCAGCTCTCCGGGTGCATCGGTTGCGGCTGCCTGTCCTTGCAGCGTTGCAAGCTGGTCAATCCCGGTGACCTGCTGGCCGATCAGGGCCCCGGCCCGCGGAAACTGCTGTCCGCGGACTGAATCTCAGGGCAGGAGCAGGACCTTGCCCAGGTGATCGCTGGTCTCCATCAACCGATGCGCCTCGGCGGCCGCCTCCATCGGCAGCGTACGGTCGATGATCGGGCGGATCGCCCCCGCGTCGACCAGCGGCCACACCTGCTCGCGCACCCCCCGGACGATGCGCGCCTTGTCCGGGACCGGGCGGGCCCGCAGCGTCGTGGCCGCGATCGTGCCGCGTTTCGCCATCAGCGCGCCCAGATCCAGCTCGCCGGTGCGGCCGCCCTGCATCCCAATGACCGTGATCCGCCCACCGGGCGCGAGCACGTCGACGTTGCGGCCCAGGTACGCGGCGCCGATGATGTCCAGCACGACGTCCGCGCCGCGGCCGTCTGTGGCGTCGCGCACCGCCGCGACGAAGTCGGTAACCGTGTAGTCGATCGTGAGGTCCGCGCCGAGCGCCCGCAGCCGGTCGTGCTTGGCCGCCCGGGCCGTGACCATGACCCGGGCGCCGAGCGCCTTGCCGAACTGGATCGCGAACGTGCCGATCCCGCCGCCACCGCCGTGCACAAGCAGCGTCTCGCCCTTGGCCAGCCGCGCGACGTCGACGACGTTCGACCACACCGTGCACGCCACCTCGGGCAATGACGCGGACTCCTGCACCGACAGGCCCTGCGGCACCGGCAGAAGTTGACCCTCCGGCACGGCCACGCGCTGGGCGTACCCACCGCCGGCCAGCAGCGCACAGACCCGCTCGCCCACGCGATGCTCTTCCACACCGGGGCCCGTCGCGGTGATCACACCGGAGCACTCCAGCCCCGGGTACGGAGAGGCACCCCGCGGAGGCGGGTAGTGGCCCTGCCGCTGCAGGAGGTCGGCCCGGTTGACCGCTGCCGCGGTCACGTCCACGACTACCTCGCCGGGTCCCGGCTCAGGGTCGGGGACCTCGGTCCACACGAGTGCTTCCGGGCCGCCCGGGGTTTCGATCACGATGGCGTGCATGGGGTCTACTCTGCCCGATTCCCTGCCGGCGCGGTGACGAGTGTGTGATCAGCCCCGGGCGGCCCTCGGCTTTCCGCCGGACGTTCCGGCCGCGGTTCGTCAGGCCGCGGTCCGCCAGGCCCGCGGTTGGTCCGGTGGCCGCGGCTGTTTCGGCCCGCGGCCGTTTCGGCCCGCGGTTGATGCCCGCGGTTGGTCCGGCCGCGGCTCGGCTCAGGCCGGGACCTGCCATTGCTGGTTGGCGGCGCCGGTGCAGGACCAGATCTGCAGCCGGGTCCCGTTCGCGGAACTGACGTCTGTGGCGTCCAGGCAGGCGCCCGAGCCGGTGTTGACCAGGGCACCGCCCGCGGGGGTCCACTTCTGTGCGTTGGTGCCGTTACAGTCGTACAACTGGATCTTGGTGCCGTTCGCGGTGCCGCCGCCGGCCACGTCCAGGCACTTGCCCAGCGCCTGGATCGAGTCGTCGCCCGCCACGGTCCAGCTCTGCGCGGCGCTGCCGTTGCAGTCGTACAACTGCACCGCCGTACCGTTTGCCGGGTTCGCCCCCGCCACGTCGACGCACTTGCCGCCGAAACCGGTGATCTGACCGGTCCGGCCCGCGCCACCCCCGGACTGCGCGCCGGTCCAGGCGAATGTCGCCGAGGTACGGGCCGGCAGGCCGTACGTGAAGCTCTGGTCGCCCCAGTTCACCCGGACGGTCTGCGGGCCGCCGCTCGCGTTGTACGCGATGAGCGCCTTGGAGCCGTCCGGGTTCCGGAACGCGACGTTGGGCACGGCGGCGTTCGCGGTGGAGTCGATCCGGACCGCGCCCGGCCGGACGAACTTGGTCAGGTGCCCCATCGTGTAGTACTCGACCGTGTAGTCGACCTGTCCGCGGCGTCCGTCGTTGCGATGCACCGTGACCAGGCCGGTGCAGGTGCCGCAGCCGCCGTTGTGCGGGCCCATGGCCTCGTCCACGGCCAGGCTCCACTTCGTCCAGCTGCGGCCCCAGTTGCGGAAGTAGTCGACCAGGTCACCCATGTCCTCGGCGTGCTGGTCGCTCACCCACGTCCCGCCGGAATGCTCGCTGTTGTACTGGTTCACATCGCGGAAGAGGCCGTGCACTGTGGACTCTGTTGCCGGGTCGCCGCCGTAGTCGTGCCAAGCGATACCGCCGAAATTCGGGTGGTTGCGGATCGCCGCGTCGTTGATCAGTGGCGCCACCCACGCGTCGTACGTGTCGAAGTTCCAGTCGCCGATGAGCAGCTTGGTCTTCAAGCCGGCGTTCTGCAGGGCCGGCAGCAGGTTCGTCTTCGCGAAGTAGTCGAGGCCGGTCGCGTTCCACTGCATCGACGGGTAGCCGGGGCAGCAGCCGGGCTCGTTCTGCTCCGTCACGTACCGGATCGGTATGTTCTGGTCCTGGTAGCCCTGGATGTACTTGACGAAGTACTGGGCGTAGATGCCGTAGTACTGGGCTTGCAGCCAGCCCTGGCTGTAGGCGTTGTTGTCCTTCATCCACGGCGGGGCGGACCACGGCGACGCCATCACGAACATCGCCGGGTTGAGCGCATACGCCTGCTTGGTCAACGCCATGACGTCGGCGTCACGGTCGAGCGAGAAGTCGCTGAGGTCGCAGCACGTGGTGTCGTACGAATAGCTGTTCTGGGCCAGGTCCGACGCGCCGATGACGTTGCGCAGGGCGCTGACGCCGATGCCCGCCTTCGGGTCGAACAGTTTGGTCATGACGTCGTTCTGCGTGGCCGGGGACAGGGCGCCGCTGCCGCGGATGTCGAAGGCGGTGGTGTCGGTGATGGAGGCGCCCGCGCCCTCGAACTGCTGGTAGGCCGTGTTCTCGTTGACCGTGATCGCCTGGCTGGCGGCGCCACCTCCGGTCCCGAAGGCGATCGAGGGCTGCGGCTGCAGCCCGCGAGTGACGATACGGCCGGCGCTGTCGCTCGTGGTGGTGAGGTAGATGTCGACGTGCTCAGCGGCCGCGCGTGCGGGTGTTGCGGGGACCGTGGTCGACGTTGCCGTCAGGGTCGTGGCGACGGCGGCCGCGAGGAACAGCCGCCTTCCGGGGATGGACATGATGGGGACTCCCTTGACCGGAGGTGGGGGCCTTACCGGATAGGTGCGAAGCGAGAATTAACATCGTCGTCAATGTCATGTCAACCGTGGGCCACCGCCATCGGTTCTCGTTTTTGCAGGTCAGACCGAATTTCAAGGGCTTAAAATAAGTTTCGTCGGATGGGTTGAATGCGCAAGATCGGCGGCTCGCGCGGTGGTGCCCGGGGCTGCGCGAGCCGCGGCGGACGTCTGGCAGACTGGTGGGCGCCGTTCGGGAGGGCTCGCCTAGTGGCCGATGGCGCCGGTCTTGAAAACCGGTATGGGGAAACTCATCGTGGGTTCGAATCCCACGCCCTCCGCATCAAAGACCAGCAAAAACCGCCGCTGACCTCGGCAACGAAGGTCGGCGGCGGTCGTCGTAAATCATCGGCCGGTCTCACTCGATACCGCTGAATCTCGCTCGTCACGACAAATACGCGACCACGGAATCTCAGCGTTCTCGCTGCTCATCGTCCATGTCCAGCGCATCCGTATGCCGCGACGGGCTGCTTCGTCCCGGCCCTCGATGCACTTCGCGTAGACCCGCAAGAGCACCTGCACGCTGTGCCCGGCCCACTCGGCAACCTAAGTCGCCGGCGGGACATCTGGCTCTCGCTCAGCTACCGGGTGACCGCAAGGCAGGGCGACTCGGAGAGGGCAAGGTCCTGCGATGGGAGTTCGCCTCCGAGGCCGACGCGCGTGCCATGGTCGACAACTTCAGCGGGCACCCGGTCCGGGTGAGTGGCGCGAGATGGATCCGGCGCGGAGCCTCGCCGCGCCAGGCGCGGGGCCGAGTGAAGGCTGAGGCTGGGGCCGGGACAGGAAACTCCGGGCCGAGGGCCCATGACGAAGCCCCCGCCGACGTGCGGGCACGCGTCGGCGGGGGCCTCCGGACCGGGCTAGTTCTGCTTGTACAGCACCCGGGACGTCTGGTGGTCGTCTTCGTCGACGGCGAGCCAGTGGTGGGTATTGGCGAATGAGGTCATCGCCTGGGCGGGCTCACGCTTGACCTCGACGTGGTCAAGGTACCAACCGGGCTTGTTCCCACGGTTGTCGTGGCTGATCTCGGCCTGCCAGATGTCGCCGAGGTCCCGGTGGGACACGAAGCTGAACCGGTCGACCGCGCCGCGCTCGAACGGGTCACCACCGTTGTCGAGAGCGATGTCCATCTGGTTGCCCTTGGTGCCGTACAGGTCGATGTAGACGTTCGCGTCAGTCCCGGCGTTGTTGACGCTGCCCGTGTACACGACGATCCGGTAGGTGTACAGGGTGTCGTCGGCCCGGGCGGGGCTGGCAGCACCGAGCAGCAGTCCGCTCAGGAGCGCGGCCGCCCCGCCGACTGAGCCGATCTTGCGCCATGCGATCGCCATAGGTAACTCCATTCCATCGGCTGCGGCGCCTGACGGGCGCCGAGTCGTCGAACAGCACGCCCGACGTCGGGTGTGCTGCACCGCGTCCAGGCACGCTCGCTCGGGCGGTCGCTGAGAATCTTGGAGAGGTCTGCTTAAAGTCCGCTTAGAGTCTGCGTTTCAGCAGGTCAGAGACTCGCGACACCCGGTCTTGAAAACCGGTACGGGGAAACTCCTCGTGGGTTCGAATCCCACACCCTCCGCACCACCTGATCACAGCGATTCCCACTCTGTCTCAGTCAAACCTGTTGCGGCTCGCTGTGGGGGCGATGCTGTCGGACAAGGCGCTTGGTGCACGCCGCAGGGCCGTATCCGGTGATCAGGGTTTAGGTTGCGCGGCGAGGAAGGCGAGCAATTTAGGCCAGGCGTCGAGGCGGCCGAGAGCGTCGGCCTGTTGTGTCCCGCCGTCCCGACCGTCCGGGGAGACGATCCGGTTCGCGATGGGACTTCCGACGAGATGGCCGGCGTCTGGCTCATGCAGGACGGCATGCGGGTGCGCACCAAGCCGCGCCGCGATGGCATCTGTGTAGCGACAACTGGGCCAAAGGCCATCGTTGCCGCCGCAGAGCAGGAAGACCGAGCCGCGAATCCGCTCCACGGGGATGATCGCGGCGGGGTTGCCGGCGGGCTGGGGGTCGCCGAGTTCGGCGTCCCCCACGCCGGGTATCGGCCGACCGTGCAGTGTCCACGCGGGCGGGTGGCCCGGCTCCGTTGCACCGGGTAGGCCGGGATTGACCACCGAGCTGGGTGACCCGGCGAACACACCGCTGACCAGTTCAGGAAAATTCACGGCGAGCAGCAGTGCGGCCTCCGAGCCGCGGGACACGCCGTACACGGTGACGTGATGCGGATCGACACCTGGTTGGCGGGCCAGCCAGCGCAGGGCGGTGGCGAAGTACTCCAGCGGGATACTGGTCAGATGATCCGGCAGACCGGGGCCATCGAAGTAGCCGATGCCCAGGGCCGGAAAGCCCTTCGAGGCCAACGCTTCAGCGGTCCGGATACCACTGTCGGTTCCGCCCTCCGAGCCGCCGAAAGCGAGGACCGCGGGCCGAGGCGTGGTGGCCGTCGCGTCAGCGGGCAGGAACAGGGCACCGTCGAAGCCCTCCTGCGCCACGCTCGTTGCCCGCTCACTGACGCCGGGCGCGCGGAGTTGCCGGACGACCGCTCCGGTCGCCACTCGGCGCCCGCCAACGGAGGCCGCAAGATCGACGGCCATTTGGTTGCTCGATGGGCGGGCATAGCTGACGTCCGGTCCGGTCATCGACCACAGCAGCCCTGTGTCGTGCACTCCCGTGTAGTCACCGGCCACCGGGCCTTGACGGGCGAGGTCGACCTCGCCAGCCGCGTCCGGTTCGAAGGTGGCGCTGGATTTCCAGGTGTGGCCGGCGGTGTCCGTGGCGGAGGCGCTGATCGTGACACGCTCGCCTGACGGGACCCCAGTGATGGTCACCCCCAGTGGTGCGTCGAACAGGACGGTCGGCGTCGCGATGCGAAAGCGAACCTTACTAGCGCCGTCACCGGCACAACCTCCCAACGCCAGGAGGAAGACCACGGTTCCTGCCACCCATCCGCGCACGATAGCTTGCCTCCCGATTGGTTGACCGCGCTACAAGCTAGGACAGACCGACCGATTCCACGAAACGTCCCCCTTCCAAGACGGCTGTGGTACACAGCCGCCACGGCTGAGGGCGTTTGAGCCTGCCGGTTAGGGTGGCCGGACCCGTACCCGCCGCAGGAGAGAGAATTCGTGTCCGCCCCGGTTCCCCAGGAAGCGCGCCCTACTTTTGCGCCGCGCAGTCGACGTTGGCTCGTGATTCGCCACCTGCTCACCGCCATGATCACGGTCCTGGTCGTGATGGCCGCCTGGGGTGTCCTTTCCGCGCCGTTCGTCGGGGTCTTCATCATCGACGGCGGCTTCTCTGCCACGGAGTATGCCGGCGCCGCCCTGCAGGTGGCTGGTTACGTGTGCGTGGCAGCCCTGGCGATCACGCCCGTCGCCGTGGGTCTGGAACGGCTCGTCCTTCATGGCAGCAGGGTGTGGACAGTGTTGGCGGCCCTCCTGCCGTTCGCCTTGTTCGCGGCGATGGTGGCGGGTGTTGTCGCGATGTTCAAGCTCACCGATTCGCGGGGCGCCTACCTCGCCATCGCCCTCGCGGTCTTTCTCATGTTCGTCCTCGTCATCTACTGGCCGATGTTATGGCTGCTCAATCTCGCCAGCTATGTTCTGCGCCGAGTCCGGTGGTCTGCTCGGGCCCACTCGCTCCATGTTGACGCAGTTTCCGTGGGTCGGCCGGGATTTTGACGAAGCGGGCGGGGGCGGGTAGTCCGCGACGGTCATGACGTCGAGGAGGTGGCGTACTGCCCGCCGAATGCCGGGTGTCGAGCCGTTACGGCTGGTGCAGCAGGACAAACTTCGAGTCGACGGGTCGACCGCTCTGCCAGCAGCGCACTCCGACGGTGGTGGAGTTTCCCGGCTGCCCGGTCGAATGTGCCACGGTGCAGTACGCAGAGCCGCCGTATCCGGAGACCTGGGTCTGGCCCCGGTCTTCATCGAAGCCGGCGATTTCCACCGCATAGCCGCCCGGTCCATTGCGCCGGATCATGCTGTCGTGCTTGGTGGAGTTGTACTGGTAGCTCAGCATTGGCGTGTACCGCTGGGCGTGCTCGTCGTTGGCCCAGAGCTGAGCACCGGGCATCTGCAGGTCCGGTCGAGATGCCAGCTCGACGGTGTACGTCAAGGTGAATCCTGCGTCCACCCGGACGCCGGTCGCGTCGAAGCAGTGCACCTTGGCCAGCAGAAACCGGTTGCCGGTCTTCGGGTTCGTCCACGAGTTCCACATGTTCGGGTTGCAGACTCGCGGCACCGAACCCAGTGCGGTCACCTTGACGACACCGGGCACTCCCCTGTTCACCGATTCCTGGATGTCCTGGATGAAGACTTCGTACTCCCCGGTCCCCTCGCGTTCCACCGTGATGGGGGAGCCGAAGGAGTTGAAGGAGTAGTTGGCGTCAGGCATCACCGGTGACCTGGACCCGGCGTCGTAGCGCAGGTACGCGAGCGCGCCGGTCCCCGCCCGGGCGTTCAGGAAGCGTACGGCGAATCCGGTGTCGCGTGAGGTCCCCTGCTCATCCGCGCAGACCACCTGGACGTCGAGGTCGATGCCGTTGTCGGCCATGCCCCACCCGTCGGTGCCACAGATGCGGGCAGCGTCGCTGACGGCGGTGACCTCCACGGTTCCGCCGTTGACCCCCAGCTTTTCCATGCGCACGGTGTAGCGGCCGGCATCGCGCCGGGTCACCCTGTTGGGCGCATCGAGGGAGTTGCAGCTCCGTGCGGGGGAAGGTCGGGCCTTGGTGGCGGCCGAGCTGTCGACCACGACGTAGCCGCCCGCCAGCAGCGCGGTCTCGCCGACCATCGACATGCCGCAGCTGGGATGTCCGGGGGCCATGCCAGCTTGGATCTGAGCGTTCACCCATGAGGGGAAGGGGGTCAGGGTGATTGCAGCGATGAGGAGACTGGCCGCGGCAATGCGCTCCTCCCGGCTCCAACCCGCCCATCGACGCTTGATCCGCGCGCGCAAGGAAGGCCGGCCGCCTGCCTCCGGCGAGGCGGGCGGGGTCGCGCCCGGCGTCGTGTTCTGAGGACTTCGCGCGGGCGGCGGCGCGGACCCACGGCGGGCGGCCGGGCGCTTGTTGTGGTGTCCGTCGCCCCGATGGTTGACGTTGGTGTCGACGGCGTTGCCCGCTGAGGCTGCCGGGGTGGCGGGGTGGTGGGACTTTGGGGTCTTGGGGGCCTTACGGCGTCGTGGCGAGGGCAACGCACGTCCCTTCGACGACGAGGGGCGCCGCCGTCAGCGCCGTCGGCGGCGCCCCAGTAGGTACGGCTGGGTCAGTGAGCAGCGGAAACGTGAGATAGGACAGAGGTCAGCGAGGCCCGGAAGCGGGCGTTGTCCTGCACTCGTCGTGGGGCACTCGCCGCCGGGTCTGCGTCGCCTAGCAACCGGTGTCCCAGTTCGTGCCGACCGGCCCGCCCGGCATCGCGGCGGTGCCGGAGTTCTGCATGCCGTCGGCCGGCGTACCCGGCATCATCCGGGCTCCGGAGTTCTGCATGCCGTCGCCGGGCCCGCCCGGCATCGTGGCAGTACCGGTGTCCTTCATGCCGTTGCTGGGCCCGCCCGGCATCGCGGCGGTGCCGGAGTTCTGCATGCCGCGAGCCGGACCGCCCGGCATCGTGCCGCAGGAGGTGTCTCCTCGCTTCATCATCTGGCTGCTGAGGTTCTGCTCGGTGGTGCTGTCGTCGCCCTTCATCATCTGGCTGCCGGTGTTCCGGTCGGTGGTGCCGTCCTCGCGCTTCATCATCTGGGCGCCGGTGTTCTGCCCGGAAGTACCGAGATGGTCGGTCGAATCGCCGTGGTCCACGTCTCCGCCGCCATTGGTGTCGCCCGGTCGGTTCCGCTCGATGTTCCCGTCCGACCCGTTGTTCGCCGCACCGTGGTCGTCGGTACCGGGCCACGTGGTGTCGTTCCGATGCGGCATGGTGCCCTTGCCGTCGTCCGGCATCGTGCCCTGGTGCCGGGTCTTCGGCATGGTGCCCTGGCCACCGGCGCCACCCGGCGCCTTGGTCTTTCCGTGCTGGGGTGAAACGCTCTGTCCAGCGCCGCCGGACTCCGTACTTCCGGGTGGTGGGGGTGTCGTGGACTGCGTGGGCTGGCCGCATGCGGCCAGCAGGACACACGCGAAGACGCCGACGATGAACGTTGCCCACCGGCGCTGTTGTGTCGCCGATGCTGATCCGGTCATGGATGGCTCCTATACCCCGTTGACGATGATCCTCATAGGACGGGGACTGCGATCTCTGTTCGTGACTGCAAGTGGTTGAAGGGTAGCTCTGCGTGTCGAGCCCTTCGGTACCTCGATCGAGCGACATGGGTACGTTCTGCGCCGCCGGCTCCGCTGAGCGGGGAGAGGTTCACCCCGCCCATGCCGCGCGACGCTCCGCCTCGCCTGGCCCAGGACGAGCCGAGCCAAGCGTCCCGGTGGGGGCGAGCAGCCCGAACGGGGTCTCCCCCGTGAGTAGGAATCTGTTGTGTCGTGGCACCGGAGTCTCCTTCCACTACGGCGGGTGTCCGCCGTAGGACGGGTTCCAGCTCCTGCCGTGCGGGCGGGGGCCGAGCCGCCAACGTGGCGGCCTATATTCCGGTCTAGCTGTGTAAACGTTGACCAGGCAGGGACTGAACGTCACTGAACAGGGTGTGGACACCTCCCCGGCACCGGTTCCTCCATCCGGGTGTGCCGGGCCACGCTGGGTGACCGACGGCGAGTACCTTGACGCGCGACTGTCCTTCCCAGACAAGGAGCGCGACGGCATGCCCCAGCAACGCTTCGCCGAGGAGTTGCGCCAGCTCCGCGTGGATGCCGGCAGACCCTCCTACCGGCAGATGGCCCGCCGGGCCGCGCGCGCGGGCAACCCCTACTCGGCCACGGCGTTGTGGACCGCGACCAAGGGCGCGGCCCTGCCCACCCTGGAGCTGACCCTGGCCTACGTACAGGCGTGCGGCGCCGATCCCGGACCCTGGCGGGAGCGCCATGCCGCTGTCCGTACGGCCATGCAGTCGCCCACCCCGACCGCCGCCGCTCCCGCCACCACCAGGATCCCTGTGCCCGCCGACCCGGGCCGAGCACTCTCCGCGGATCCGGCCGGGCCACCAGAGCCTGGAGCCGCCGAACCCGGAGCCGCCGGGCCGGGAGCCGCCGAGCCAGGAGCCTCCGGGCACGGAGCCGCCGAACCCGGAGCTGCCGCGCCGGCAGCACCGTCGCAGGCGCGCCGAAGGCTGGGCGTCCTCGCCGGGGCGGCCGTCCTGGTCGGTCTGACCGTCACCGTCACTACCACGGTGATCAACATCTGGGGCGGCGGTGCGGGCTTCACCGCCGCACCGGTCGTCCAGCCGTTCGCGGGCGGCCCCATCGGCCCGTCCGGCCCTGCAGCCGGCGCCGATCCCAGCACTCCGCCGAGCGTCGGCGCGACCACGCTCGTCCGGCCGGACCTGCACCAGCTCGCCCCGACCGGAACCACGCCTGCCGGAATCAGTACAGGCGGAACCGATACGGGCGGGACCGCTTCAGGCGGGACCAGTACGGACGGCACCCGTACGGACGGCACCACCACGCCCACCAGCAGGCCGACCTCGCAGCGGCCCGCACCAACCGGCACCGGAACCGGTCAGCCCGGCACCGTGGCCGGGCCGCCGGCCACCACCGCTCGCGGCAACGGCGAGCCCGGCGTCCACGAGCAACGCATCGTGACCCTCAGCACCCAGCCCGGCCAGGAGTCCGTGACCATCGACGACTGGCGCCAGATGCACGACAACAGCGGCGACCTGCACCTGGACGCCGGCTCGCTGAACACCACCAGCGGCGCTGCGATCGCGGTCGTGCCCACCGCCGACTGGGCCACCTGCACCGCCGTACGGTCCTGGCAGACGCGCATCGCCTACTCGTCGCTGAGCGTCGCCACCCAGCTGTGCGGCTACAGCACCGAGGGCCGCTACGCCCGGCTGCAGGTCCGCTCGGCCCCCACCAGCGGCGACCAGCGCCTGGTCTTCTACGGCTACGTCTGGGAACTCACCGGCTGAGCCCCGGCCGCAACGCCGGGACACCCCGCCGCGTCTCGCGGGCCCGGATCGCGTCGGGTTCGGCCCGTGCCCGTCACCGCCGTCGCCGACCGGCCCATGTGCGTACGCGCCCCGACACAGCTGCGGGCCGGCGACGCGGTCCCGTCGGCCCGCGAGATCCACCGGCAGTGGGGGGGTGGCCGTCGCGACCGCCATAGACGTCGCCCGCTGCCTCAGCAGCGGGCGACGCTGAGCCTCCTCGGTGCCCAGACGGCGGATCCATCCAGCTCGACGACGTACTCGCCGACCCGCACGGCTCCGAACGGTTCAAAGAGCGATCATCCCGGACGCCGGTGCTCGATCAGACCGGCAGCACCGACAGCTCGTCGATCTGGATCCACCCGTCCTGGCCCATCCCCCAGAACCCGCAGAACACCGTGACCGAGGTGCGGTCACCGGGATTGAACGGCTGCACGATCTGCTGGTACTGCCCCGCCGGGCTGGGCCCGAAATGCTGCTCGGCCGGGGGCCACATCCCGGAGAGCCGTACCCCGAAGAAGGCGGTGTTCACGTCCGCACCCGCCCCGTGGCCCGAGGTACGCACCCAGCCCCGCAGCACGTAGTTGCGGTTCGGGTCCACCGGGATCGTCTGCAGCACCGCATTCCAGTTCCGGCTCGACGTACGGATCCAGGCGTTGTTGGTCCCGGAGCGGGCCAGCCCCAACCCCACATCCACACCCTTGGCGTCGGGGCCTTCGGTCGTCCACGGCACCCCGATCGCGCGCGACCCCTGCCATTCGAACCCGCCGTCGAGTACCCCGTCGAGGCGCAGGTCACGGGACCCGGACGGGTAGGTGAACCGGTACGGGGTGGCCTGGCTCGCCTGCGGCAGTGTCGTGGTCCGCACGACCCCGAACAGGTCCACCGTGCGGTACTGGACCGTCGCCGCGTCCAGGTTCCAGTTGTCCGGGCTCTCGAACGCGTTGCGCGGGAAGAGGTTGGGTGTCAGCCGGACGGTGGTGATCTCGTTCGCCGGGATGTTGAGGTGGAACAGCTTCCGCAGGTTGATGCCGACCTGATGGGTGCTGTTGTTCGACCAGCTTGCGCTCTGATTCACGTTGCCGACCGCGAGGCGTCCATGGAACCTCGTGTCGATCATGACGGCAAGGTCGTCGCCGCCACCTCGTAGATCATCCCCACCGGTGCGCAGCGTTAGCAGCAGACACGGCTCACCCTGCACGAGCGTGCAGTCGTTGAAATCGGCGCCTGCGGCCGTCGCGGGCGCCGCCCCGCCGACGACGGACAGCGCAGTGCACAAGGCTGCTGCCGCCACCATGAACCTTCTGAAATGGAACACCAGAACTCCCTCCATCACGGCAGCACCCCGCCGCGATCGACCTCCACAGGCCCCGCCGACCGGCGGGCCCCGGGCCGCCACCACGACGACCCGCAACCCGTTCTAGCTGTTCAGACGTTGACCACACGCAGCCCGAACGTCACGGAACACTCGGTGCCCGTTCACGGGACACAACGGAACAGTCGGGTGCGCGGGAAGACGTCGTGACCGTGCTGCGCGACCCGGACTTCACTGTGGCCGGCTATGTGGAGGACGTCGACAAGCCTGACTACGAATGAGGCACCCGGCGGTCAGAATCTGCTGTTCGCCAGCCAATGCGCGAAGAGTTCCTGGTCGCCGACGATCTCCACGTCAGCCGTTCCCACGGGCAGGCGCCGGTTGAGCAGGAGCATCAGCTGCAGGGCGGGCCCGCGTACCGTGACCTGGGCCTGGTCGTAGCCGTGCCGCCAGGTGACACCGGCCGGGGCGCGGACGACCGACCATTCGCAGTTCGGGCCGAGATCCGTGTCCGTGGCGAGGAACTGCAGCGATTCACCGGTACCCGCCAGGCCGGCGAATGCGCTCGACACACCGATGTCCGGCCTGGACAGCGTCGCGGCGGTCTCCAGTATGTCGGACACGCCGTCAGCCGCAAGATCCGCGGCCAGGTCACCCTCGATGCCCAACGCCAGTTCGGCGTCGAAGCGATGCACCAGCTCGTCGTGGAGCATGCGGCGGACCCAGAAGCCCGCGGTCCGGTCCTTCTGCCACGTCCAGACCACCTGTTCCGGTCCCGCGGCTCGCACCGCGTCAGCGAGCATCCGCGCTCCTGCCGTCAGCCACTCGCTGCGCTCATCCGGGTCGGCAGGCACGACTGCCTCCTGCATCGGGATCGGCTCCAGCAGGCGCCGCCGGATGAGCTCGGCGGCCCAACGGTGCCCGCGGCCGACGTGCCCGACCAGTTGTTCCAACGTCCAGCCAGGGCACGTGGGGATCGGGCATTGGCTGTCCGCGTCATGCGACAGCCCTGCCAGCCTGACCGTTTCTGACTCGAGCTCCAGGAAGTACCGTTCAACATCAAGCACGAATCGCACATCCTCGGTCCGATGGGGCTGCTCGCCGTCCAGGATCCTAGTACTGCAACGGCAGTTGGTTGAGTGGGTAGCCGCGGCGTTTGTAGTGGCTGATGCGGGCTTGGTGTTGGCGTTTGCGGCGCCAGTGGGACCACTGCCAGATGTGGTGTTCGGGCTGGTGGAAGCGGACGATCAGTGCGGCGATGAGGCGTCTGATCTCGGGTACGGTGTAGCCGATCATCGCGTCGTGGCCGGTGGTGGTTCCCCTTTTGACGATAGGGTTCTGGCGACGACGAGCCAGGCATGTGCGGCCATGGACAGGGTGATGTGGGCGTACCAGGCTCGCCAGTCGCGGACCTGGTACTCGTCCAGGCCGGCCTCGTTCTTGGCCTGTTGAAAGCATTCCTCGACCGCCCAACGGGTCCCGGCGATGCGGGCCAGGTCCATCAGCCGGGTCTTACTTGGCCCGTAGCAGACGTAGTAGGCCAGCTCGCCCGTGCTGATGTTGCGCCGGGCGAGCAGCCAATGCCCTCTGCCCGGACGCCAGAACACCCGGATCGGGATCCGCGCCCACCAGTACTCGCGTGGCCCGTGAGCGCCCGGTCCGCAAGACACCCGAGACCACGCCCGGCCCGGCAACGCGGCGATCAGCTTGTCGACGCGGGCAGAGCCCATACCGGTCGTGATCACGTCGTCGTTGCGGCGGGTCGCGACGACATGCGCCTGGTCGTGCTCTTCCATGAAGACCCGCAACGATTTCGACTGCCCGTAAGCCTCGTCCATCGTCACCCAGCCGGCCGGAAGACCGGCGGTGAACGCCCGGGCCAGCATGCTGCGGGCCATCTCGACCTTCGTGGCGAAGCCCACCTCATCCGGGACACCGGCCGCCCGGCAACGGTCGCGGTCATCGGTCCACGCCGTGGGTAGATACAACTGCCGGTCGATCAGCGCGTGACCTTTCGCTGATCGGTAGGCCATAAACACCCCGACCTGGCAGTTCTCGATCCGGCCGGCAGTTCCCGAGTACTGCCGGGCCACGCCCGCCGACTTCACGCCCTTCTTCAAGAAGCCCGTGTCGTCGATGATCAGCACACCGTCCGGGGCGCCAAGGTGCTCGATCACGTAGTCCCGCAGATCGTCACGCACCGCGTCGATGTCCCAGTCGGCCCACCGCAGCAACCGCTGCATCCCGTCCGGCGAGACGTCACCGGCCTGCTCGGCCAGAGTCCAACCGTTCGTGCGGGACAACCCGGCCACCAGCCCGGCCAGATACTGCCGCGCCCGCCGTCGCGGCTCTGAGCGCGTGAACCGCCCACCGATCCGAGCATGCAACCGGTCCAGCTCGCCAGACCATCGATCAACATCAACCACCGTCACGACCAGCTCAACGAGCCGATCATCAATGCGTTCCGCCCGCTGAGTGCCGTTGCAGTACTAGTAGGACTTTGTTAGGTCGTTTCGGTGTGTCGCTTGTAGCCGGTCGGTGATGATGCTTGGCTGCGCTGCGTGGACGAGCGTGGGCTGGCGCGGGTGCGGGAGCAGCTTCAGGAGTTCGCCGCTGGGGTGTTCGCGGGGTTGACGCGGGTGGATCAGCGGGAGACGGGTGTGCGATATCTGCGCGGGTTGATGCTGGATGGGCAGCGTAAGTCGATGCAGCCGATGGCTGCCCGTCTCGGGGTGGATCATCAGCAGTTGCAGCAGTTCCTGACCTCCTCGACGTGGGACGTGGTCGGTGTGCGACGGCGGGTCGCGACGGCGGCGGTCGGCCTGATCACGCCGCGGGTGTGGGTGGTCGACGACACCGGCTTCGCCAAGGATGGCCCTGCGTCAGCGTGTGTGGCCCGGCAGTACTCCGGAACCCTCGGCAAGGTCGGCAACTGCCAGATCGCGGTCAGCGTGCACGCGGCGACCGACGTGGGATCGGCGGTGCTGGACTGGCGGTTGTTCGTCCCGGAGTCCTGGGACGAGACCTGCGTACCCGACCAGCACGGGAAAGTCGCGAACGGTCACGCCCGCCGGCTGCGCCGTCAGCCGAACACCCTGGACCGGGCCGGAAAGAAGAAGCCGCACCTGCGCAAGGAGGTGCCACGCGAGGAACGGATCGCACAGATCCTGCGTCGCAGGGCGGCGGCGAAGATCCCTGACGGTGAACGCTACCGGCCGAAATGGCTGATGGCCCTGGAGATGATCGACGAACTGGCCGACTGGGGCCTGCGGCCGCCGCTGGTGACCGCCGATGCCGGCTACGGTCAGGTCGCCGAGTTCCGGCAGGGCCTGAGCGACCGTGGCATCGGCTGGATCGTGGCGACGACCTCGAGCACCACCGCCCAGCCCGGTCACGCCGAACCGGCCGAGGTTGCCTACGCCGGAGTCGGCAAGTATCCCACCCCGCGATATCCGCATCCGGCCCGCAGTATCAGAGACCTCGCCCTGGACCACGGCGCTGAGCACGCCACGCTCGTGCACTGGCGCGAACGGCTACCCCCACCCGACAGTACTGGCGACCAGAGCACCGGCACCCTGTCCGGGCACTTCTTCGCCCTGCGGATCCGCCTTGCTGGCAGAGCCGTCCGCGAAGGCCTGCCCCCACACGGTGGCGGCGTCCTGCCCGACTGCTGGCTGCTCGTGCAGTGGCCGCCCGGCCTCGACGAACCTACCGACTACTGGCTGTCCGACCTGCCCACCGACACCGCCCTAGCCGACCTGGTCCACCTCGCGAAAAGCCGCTGGCGCATCGAACACGACTACCGCGAACTCAAAACCGGCCTCGGCCTCGACCACTTCGAAGGCCGTTCCTGGATCGGCTGGCACCGCCACGTCACCCTCGCCACCGCCGCCCAACTGTTCCTCACGCAGCTGCGGCTGACCGACCCAAAAGCAACCCGGCAGCCCTGAGCCTCTACGCCGTCCTACGGCACCTGCAATACCAACTCGGCACCTGGCTCGGGTTCTGCCCACACTGCCACCAACCAGTCCCGACCTAACAAAGTCCTACTAGTTGCTCTCCGTCGGATATCAGGGTTCGTCGCGGCAGCCGGCCCGGCCACCTTGAGGGCGGCCGGGCCGGAGCGGACGTGGAAGATTGCCGTTGCCGTTATGCGAAGTAGAGGCGTCCGAGGTTGCCCTCGACCTGCTTGCCGTGGAACAGACCCCAGCCCGAACTGACCGAACGGCCACCGTCGAAACCACCACCGGTGTTCAACCGGACGGAAACGTCCGTGCCGTTGTGCACGATCATGTCCGCGCGGCCGTCACCGTTGTAGTCGGCGAAGTACAGCCGGCCCAGGTTGCCGTCCACCTGCTTGCCGTGGAACAGACCCCAACCCGAACTGACCGAACGGCCACCGTCGAAACCGCTGCCCGTGTTCAGTCGTACCGATAGGTCGGTGCCGTTGTGCACGATCAAGTCGGCGCGGCCGTCACCGTTGTCGTCGGCGAAATACAGGCGTCCCAGGTTGCCTGACACGTCCTTGCCGTGGAACAGACCCCAGCCCGAGCTGACCGAACGGCCACCGTCGAAACCGCTGCCCGTGTTCAGCCGCACGGCCAGATCCGTACCGTTGTGCACAAACATGTCCGCGCGGCCGTCACCGTTGAAATCGGCGAAATACAGGCGACCCAGGTTGCCGTCCACCTGCTTACCGTGGAACAGACCCCAACCCGAACTCACCGAACGGCCACCGTCGAAACCACCACCGGTGTTCAGCCGCACGGAAAGGTCCGTGCCGTTGTGCACGATCATGTCCGTACGGTGATCGCCGTTGAAGTCGGCGAAGTACAGCCGACCCAGGTTGCCGTCCACCTGCTTACCGTGGAACAAGCCCCAACCCGAACTCACCGAACGGCCACCGTCGAAACCACCACCGGTGTTCAGCCGCACCGACACATCCGTACCGTTGTGCACCACCAGGTCCGCACGGGCGTCGCCGTCGAAGCTGTCGTAATGGCGGTCCGTGGCGTAGTCCCAGACGGCATCCACGATTTTGGTGGCGTCACTGACCTCGACGGGATAGCGCTCGGGATAGGCGGACACCTGCACCGTCTGGCAGACCTCGCCGACCGGCGCGTTCATCCATGAGTTGTTCGGATACTTGTCGATCATCTTGTTGAGGAACGCGTTCGTCGCCCAGATCGGATCGGTGCGCTGGGCCGCGGTGCCCCAGGGCGCGCGCTGCTGGAACAGCCCGAGGCTGTCGTGGTCGGTCGCCTCGTCGTAGTTCTGCAGAGTGGATTCCACGATGGCGGTGGTGACGGCGATGACCGCCGCCCGGGTGGGCAGGTCACGGTTACGGACCGCCTTGATGATCATTCGTGCGCAGGAAACTCGGTAGGCGGTCATGTGACCGTCGAGTTTGTCGGTGAGTGTGGCGTTCAGCTGGGTCGCCAGGCTGCTGTCGGTGCTCGTCGTTCCGTCCGGATCGCACGGGACGGTCGAGATTGCCGCGGTCACACTGGCAGCGGCCGGCAGGGTCGGATCGACCGCCGCGTTGGCGGTGGACGACAACGTCAGGATGAGCGAGCCGCCCGCCAACATCACGGTCAGCAATCGGCACACGGATCTTCCCGGAATCATTCAAGGGCTCCCTGAGAGCGTTGATGAAACGCGGCCGCCGAAAGGGCGCGCCGCGGCGAATCAAGGAGGATTGCGGCTGCCGGGCAGTGGGGGTTGCCCGGCAGCCGCGAGGGCGCGCGCTGTTTTACGCGAAGTACAGGCGGCCCAGGTTCCCGTCGACCTGCTTACCGTGGAACAGACCCCAACCCGAACTCACCGAACGGCCGCCGTCGAAACCGTTGCCGGTGTTGAGCCGGACCGATACGTCGGTGCCGTTGTGCACGACCATGTCCGCGCGGTGGTCGCCGTTGAAGTCCGCGAAGTACAGCCGGCCCAGGTTCCCGTCCACCTGCTTACCGTGGAGCAGACCCCAACCCGAACTCACCGACTGGCCCCCGTCAAAACCGTTGCCCGTGTTCAGCCGCACGGCCAGATCCGTACCGTTGTGCACAAACATGTCCGCGCGGCCGTCGCCGTTGAAGTCCGCGAAGTACAAGCGGCCCAGGTTCCCGTCGACCTGCTTACCGTGGAACAGACCCCAACCCGAACTCACCGAACGGCCACCGTCGAAACCGTTGCCCGTGTTCAGCCGCACGGCCAGATCCGTACCGTTGTGCACAAACATGTCCGCGCGGCCGTCACCGTTGAAGTCCGCGAAGTACAAGCGGCCGAGGTTGCCGGAGACGTCCTTGCCGTGGAACAGTCCCCAGCCCGAGCTGACCGAACGGCCACTGTCGAAACCGTTGCCTGTGTTCAGCCGTACGGAAATGTCCGTGCCGTTGTGCACGATCATGTCCGTACGGTGGTCACCGTTGAAATCGGCGAAGTACAGCCGACCCAGGTTGCCGTCCACCTGCTTACCGTGGAACAAGCCCCAACCCGAACTCACCGAACGGCCACCGTCGAAACCACCACCGGTGTTCAGCCGCACCGACACATCCGTACCGTTGTGCACCACCAGGTCCGCACGGGCGTCGCCGTTGAAGCTGTCGTAGTTGCCGTCGAGGATGTTGTCGTAGCGGATCGGGGTGTAGAGGCTCGCGTAGCCGCTGTCCCAGGTGTCCTGGACGGTGTCGCGGCTGCCGGTCTGTTCGATGACGACCGGCTCGGTGTGCGCGGAGTCGGACCATTTGAGGAACAGCGCCACGTGGTTCTCGTGCGGGTCGCCGGTGTGCCGCAGCAGCGCGTCGCCCGGCTCCAGCGACGAGCGCGCGATCTGATGCGACCGCTCGTTCAGATTGCCGGTCCAGAACGCGCTGCCGGAGCCGCCCAATCCCCAGGCCATCGAGACGAATCCCGAGCAGTCGGTCCGGTAGTCGCCGTAGCTGTTGCGGTAGCAGCGGTCCTGGCTGTACGGGATTCCGACGCTCAGCCAGCTCCGGGCCCGGGTGAGCACCTCGTCGCGGGTCAGCTCCTGATCGGAGCCGTTGTCGTCGCACGGCGTCGGCGTGGTGGGGACAGCGGCGAGAGCGGCGCTGCTGGCACGGGCGGGCAGCCCGGGGTACGACGGCAGCGGCGGGTCACCGGGCGAGGCCGGCTGCGGCACGGCCGGTGGCGCGGCCGACGCCGGCGATACCGCCAGTGGCCCGGCGATCAGTGCCAGGGGCACCGCCAGCCCCATGGCCAGCCTGTGTAGGAATTGAGCGTGCAATGTCACGAACCCTCCCCGTTCCGGCGCGGGCTGTGGGGTGCCCGCTGCCAGGAGAGTTTGCGATCTGCCTCTCCACGCTCGCTGTAGGGCAGAAACCCGTAGTCGCCCCGTACTAGGCTGCATCCACCTTGATCACGGTTCGGGGGGTAGCGAGCACGATGGGTGGCACGGACAGCCTCGGCCGATCGATCCGCCAGTGGCGCCAGGAGCGCGGCCTCAGCCAGCGGGAACTGGCCGACCGGGCCGGGGTCAGTCTCGGCGCGGTCCGTGATCTGGAACAGGAGCGCAGCAACCATCCGCGGGCACAGTCCGCCGAGGCGCTCGCCGACGCTCTGGGGCTGACCGGTGGGGACCGCAAACTCCTGCGCCGGCTGGCGGCCCGCCCGCGACCCGAACCGGCCGCGCCGTCCGGCCCGGTCCACGTCTCGGTTCTGGGCCCGCTCGCCGCGAGTTCTCCGTCCGGCCCGGTCGACATCGGATTCGGGCGCCACCGCGTGGTGCTGGCCCGGCTGGCGCTGACGCCCAATCACCCGGTCAGCCGCGAGGAACTGATCGAAGTGCTGTGGCCGGACGGCGCTCCGCCCTCCGCGCCGAACGTGGTGCAGACCCATGTGAGCCGGCTGCGCCGGATCCTCGCACCGTCGCCGGGCAACGACGCCGAGGCGGTGCTGTCGTGGACGCCGGGCGGATACCGGCTGCGAATGGACGAGAGCCGGCTCGACGTGGTCGCGTACCGCAGCCGGCTGGCGGAGTGGCGCCGCTGGTCGCCGTCCGATCCGCAGCGGGGATTCGATCTGCTCAGTGCCGCCCTGGATCTGTGGCGCGGGCACCGGGCCGCCGAGGACATCGTCGAGTTGCACCAGCATCACCTCGTCACGGCGTTCACCGACGAGCTGATCGACGCGACCATCCAGCTGGCGTACCTCGGTCTGGCGGTACAGCGTCTGCCTGAGGTGCTGCCGCGGCTGCGCCGCCTGACCTCCCAGCACCTCTGGCACGAGCCACTGCACGCGCGGCTCGTGGTCACTCTCGCTGCGCTGGGCCAGCAGGCGGCGGCGTTGGAGGCGTACGAGGAGGTCAAGCACCGCCTGGCCGAGGAGCTGGCGATCAGCCCGGGCGCCGAGCTGGTCGCTGCCCGGCAGGCCGTGCTGGCGGGGCGCTGGGAGTCCCGGCCAGCGGCCCGCGCCGAGCGTCCCCTCATCCCGTGGCAGGTACCCGCGCCGCCCCCGGACTTCACCGGTCGCGGCGAGCAACTGCACGCGCTGGAGCGGCTGTTCCGCACGGCGCTGCGGGACGGCCGTGCCGCCCGGCAGATCGTGTGCGTGATCTCCGGCATGCCCGGGGTCGGCAAGACCAGTCTGGCGCTGCGTGCCGCCGAGGCGCTGCGGGACGACTTCCCGGACGGGCAGCTCTACATCGACCTGCGGGGCGCCGACCACAAGCCGGTCGGCGTCCTGACCCTGCTGGCCCGGCTCCTACGTGGACTCGGCACGCCCGGCCAGGCCGTACCGATGGACGTCGACGAGGCGTCCGCGCTGTACCGTTCGCTGCTGGCCGGGCGCCGGATGCTGGTCGTGCTGGACAATGCGCGCAATGCCGAGCAACTGCGGCCGCTGCTGCCCGGCGGGGGCGGCAGCGCCGTACTGATCACCAGCCGGCACGACTGCACGGACCTGCCCGGCGCCACCCACATCGACCTGCCGGTCCTGTCCCGGCAGGAGGCCGCCGACATGCTGGACGGCGGGCGCCGACCAGGCTGGACGGCCGTGGACCGGCAGGCGGCGACCGCGCTGGCGGAGGCGTGCGGCCGGCTGCCGGTCGCGTTGCGGGTGCTGGCGGGCCGGCTCGCCGCCCGGCCGCGGCGCAACCCGGCGGAGCTTCTGCAGTCGATGATCGATGCGCGGTCCCAGGCGGGCGACGCGGCGGTGCGGGCCACGTTCGACATCAGCTACCGGGAGTTGCCGCCGGAGGCGGCGCGGCTGTTCCGGTTCGCGGCGCAGCTGCCCGGCACCACCTTCTCGCGGGAGGCAGCGGCGGCGTTGTGCGCGGCGGACGCCGACGACACGGGACTGCTGCTCGACCGGTTGGTCGAGGAGAACCTGCTGCAGGCGGTGACCGGCGACCGGTACCGGTATCACGACCTGTTGCGCCGCTACGCACTCGATCTGGGTGCGCCGAACGCGGACGGCCCGGCCGCGCTGCGCCGGCTCGCCGACTGGTACCTCACCCGCACCGCCGCGGCGATGCGGCTCGTGTATCCCGCGATGGTGCGGCTGCCCACCGAGGTCGATGCGGCCGCGATGTGCTTCGCGGACGTCAACGACGCGACGACCTGGCTGGACAACGAGATCGGCAACCTCGTCGAGCTGATCGAGACGGTGGCCGCGGGCGCCCACCCGGCTCGCGCCTGGCAGCTCGCCGACCAGCTTCGGGGCTATTTTTTCGTACGCCGGGAGACGGTCTCGTGGCTGGCCACGGGCGAATCCGGGCTGGCGGCCGCCGAGACAGCCGGCGATCGGATGGCGCAGGCCGCCATGCACCAGACCATCGGCCAGGCGCATTGGGCGGCGGGCCGCCATTGGGCCGCGCTGGAGGCGTACGGGCAGGGCACGGCCGCCGCGCGGGACAGCGGCTGGCTGATCGGGGAGGCGTACCTGCTGCACAACCTCGGGCTCGTGCACGCCGAGCTCGGCATGGTCGACGAGGCCCGCGAGCTGTACGAGCACGTCCTGCGCCTCGGTACGGGCCCGGAGTTCGCGCACATCCGGGCGGTCACGTTCAACGATCTCGGCGTGATGTGCACCGAGCAGGGCCTGCTGCGCGACGCGGTCCGGTATTTCCGGGCCGCGATGGACATCAACAGCGAGGTGGCGCGGCTGCCGTCGGCGATGGCGAACTGTTCCAACCTCGGCATGGTGCTGCGTCAGCTGGAGGAGTTCGATTCCGCGCACGAGTACCTGACCCGGGCGCTGACCTACTACCGGGACACGGGCGCCACCAGCGGGCAGATGTCCACTCTCGACGAGTTGAGCCAGCTCTATCAGCAGCGGGCCGAATGGAGTGCCGGGGTCGACGCCGCCGGTCAGGCGTTGCGGATCGCCGAGCAGCTCGCGAACCCGAAGGCCACCACGGGGGTGTTGAACACGCTGGGTTTCGCGCTGCTCGGTGCGCGTGCGGTGTCGGAGGCGCAGGCACGGTTCCGCGAGGCCCTGGAGTTGAGCCGCGAATGCGGGTACCAGTACAGCGAGGCGCAGGCCGGCATCGGCGCGGCGGCCGGGCTGCTCGCCGTGGGCGCGGTCGACCAGGCGCGGGCGGCCGCGGCCGAGGCGCTGGAGATCGCACACCGGAAGGACTATCGCATTCTGGCGGGCGACGCGTTGGCCACCCTGGCCCGAGCGGCCCTGGCCGCCGGTGACCCGTCGGCCGCGGCCGGCCACTGCGCTGCGGCGCTGCCGTACTACCGGTCTGCCGGCAGCCCGGGCCGGCTGCGTGAGCTGGACGTGCTGGCCGAAGAGGCTGCCGCCGCGATCGCGACGCCGCCTCCGGCGACGCGGCCGTGGCCGTCGCACCAGATTTCCGGCCCGGCCCGGTCACGTCATCACGTGTCGTCGGATCAGCTCGTCACCGGCCGCGACTGACGGATCAGCTTCGACGGCCCGCGTCTGATGCCGGGCAAGCGAAAAGCCCCGCCCGTTTGCCGGTCAGCAAGCGGGCGGGGCTTTCGTCGAGCGGGCCGGTTACGCGGGGACGGCGTTGAGCAGGATCTTGCCGTCCTGGCGGGCGCAGCTGCCCCAGTCGTTCGAGGTGGTCACCTTCAGCACGTAGGCGCGCTTGGCGTCGAGGCCGGTGTAGATCTTCGCGACCTTCGCGGTGGTCCAGCCGGTCTGCGTGGTCGTCGTGGTGTTGATGACCTTGCCGTCGGCCAGGCGGACGAGCTGGAGCTGGGTGGTGATCGCGATGGTCGGCGCCTTCAGGTTGTCGGCGCGGGCGCCGCCGCCGGCCGCGACGAGGTAGCCGCGCCACTGCGGCACGGACATCTCGAACGTCGCCCGGGTGCGGTCCGCCGCCCGGTACGCCCGCGCCTTGGTCACGATCGTCGGGGCGAGCGTCTTCTCGGTCACGGCGACCTGGGCGCCCTGGCCCAGCGAGTCCTCGGAGCGCACCGTGATCTTGTACGTGGAGCACTTGTTCGGCGTCGAGACCGCGACGTGGAACCGACCGTCCGCGGTCAGCGCCTGCGTCGAAGGAACCACGTACGAGGCGACCTTGGTGGCACCGTCGTTGACCGTCACGCGGTAGCGGGTCGCGTGGGTGGTGGGCTTCCAGTACACGTCGGTCAGCGTGGCGCTCGTCGCCGAGCGGACCTGCTGCACACCCATCGGGACGCCCGGAACCGCAGCGGAGGCGGCCGAGGCCGAGTGCGGTGCGGCGAGGAGAGCGCCGGCCAGGGCCACGCCGGTGGTGGCGATCAGGCGCGACAGCTTCATGTTTGTGTTCCCTTCACGTCCCCGTTTTTCTGACACGGGCAACGATGCCGGGCGCGAATCAACAGAAGCTCAAGCGTCACTCTGCGTTGCCCCCACTTCCGCGCCTGAGCGCGGCCGCGGGACACTCCGAACCCGCGTCATCACGGTACGGAGTCAGAGTCTGACGGTCGGATCCCGACCAGTCGCGGAGAGTGACAGCGAATAGGGATCCGGCCGGGCGCGTGCGCCCGGCCGGAAAAGAACAGTTCAGCGCTTCCAGGTACGCGTGGCGTCATACCGGATGTTGCCCACCCGGTCCGGCGCCCGCAGCTGAACCTTGATCGTCTTGCCGTACTTCGCGGTGTCGACCACGAACTGGTAGCCCGCGGACCAGTCCCACTGGGTCAGCTTGCCGTTGATCCACAGCTCCACCCGCGAGACCCCGCTGCCGGCGTCGCTCGCGCTCGCCTTGACCGTGACCTTGCCCTTGACCTTCGCGTTGTTGGCGGGGCCGGAGGTCCACTTCAGCGTCGGCGCCAGATTGTCCGCGACCACGTTGCGGTAGAGCATGCCGACGTTGCCGGCCCGGTCGAAGATCTTCCACTGCAGCTTGACCGTGCCGTTGCGGGTGCCGCTGTTGAAGTTCACCGCGAACGGCGCGCTGTAGTCGCTGCCGATGTACTTGCCGTCCGCGTACAGCCAGGCGTGGTCGGCGCCGGAGCCGCCCGCGTTGTCGGACACGTTGGTCGCGGTGACCGTCACGGTACCCCGGAACTTGGCCATGTAACCCGGGGTCGCGCCGCCCACGGTCGGCGGGGTCTTGTCGCCCGGGGCGGCAAGCGCCTTCTCCGCGCGGACCTCGCCGTACTTGACCCAGTCGCCGGACAGCGGCTGCGCGGTGGTGGTCAGCGCGTTCTCCATCGTCCACACGGTGGCCGCCGGGTCGTGCGACTTCACCAGGGCCGCGACGCCGGACACCAGGGGGGTCGAGGCCGACGTACCGCAGAACTTGCTGTAGTCGCCGGTCGTCAGCTGCGCGGTGGTGCAGAACGGGGCGGCGACGTCGACCCAGTTCGCCCCGAAGTTCGAGCCGACGTCCGCGCCGAGCTCGTCGTCGTGGGCCGTGAACCGGTTGCCGGCCGCGTCGGTGCCGCCGACCGCGATCACGCCGTCGTTGCCCGCCGGGTAGTTGATCTCCGCCCGGGCGTCGTTGCCGGCCGCGGCGATCACGACGGCGCCCTTGCTGCGGGCGTAGTCCGTCGCCATCTGCAGCAGCTCGCTGGGGCCGCCCGGACCGCCGAGCGACAGGTTGATCACCTTGGCGCCGTGGTCGGCGGCGTACACGATGCCGTCGGCGACCCGGTCGTCGAGGCCCTCGCCCCACTGGTCCAGCACCTTGACCGGCATGATCCGGCACTGCCAGCACACACCGGCGATCCCGGAGGCGTTGTTGCCGCGCGCCGCGATGACCGAGGCGACCGCCGTACCGTGACCGTTGTCGTCGGCCGGGTCGGCGTCGTCGTTCACGAAGTCCCAGCCCGGCTCGGTCGCGCCGGCGATGTCACCGACCGGGGCGACCCCGGTGTCCACGACCGCGACGAGCGTGCCCGCGGCGCCGGTCGTGGTGTCCCAGGCGGCCGGCACATGGATCTGGGGCAGCTCGGTCTGCTCCGCGAAGCGCGGGTCGTCCGGCGTCACGTCGAGCTTCTTCACCTTGCGGTTGACCTCGACGAACGCGACGTTCGAATCCGCCTTGAGCTTCGCCTTGACCTGGGAGAGGTCCTTGGTCTTCACGGTCAGCGTGCGGGCCTTGAGCTTCGTGGCCAGCCGCTGGGTGCCCTTGAACCGCAGCCCGGCCGCGGCGAGACGGTGCGTGACGTTCTGCAGACCACCGCCGGACCGGAACCCGACGACCAGCTTCACGCTGGTCTCGTCGGCACTCGCCTCGTGAGCCGTCACGCCGATGCCCAGCGCCAGCGCCGGGACCAGCAGCGCCGCAGCGATCCGATTCTTTCGCATGGTCGCCCTTTCCTGCGTACGACGGCTCAGCGAGCCGGTTCGACCTGGAACTCGGCCAGGCCGACGTTGCGCGTGGTGGAGCTGACCGCCGTGACGGTCAGTACGAGACTGCTGATGGTGCGGCGCGAGAACGTGACCGTGCGCCCGGCGCCGTTGTTGGGCAGGGCCGGAACGGTGACCTTGCTGCCGTCGTCGAACTCGAGCGTGGCCCCGGTGATCTGGTCGTTGCCGTTCGGCCGGTCGTACAGCACGACGTGGTCGACGGTCTGCGGCTTGAGCCAGGTCAGCCGCACCCAGCTACCGGCCCGGCCGCCGATGGTCGCCCACTCCTTCCCGGTGCCGACCGTGCCGGTGGAGAACCCGTCGACGACCTTCCAGGCGTACTGCCCGGTCGCGGTGTTCTGCGAGGACGCCTCGACATTGGCCTGCGGCCCCACGGTGGTCGCGTACGCCTGCAGCTCCGCCAGGCCGACGTTGCGGGTCGACGGGGTGACCGAGGTGACCGTGAAGCGCATGCTCGTGACGCGCTTCGGCGCGAACGTCACCGCCTTCGCCTGACCGTCGCCGGGCAGGGCGCCCACGGCCACGGCCGAGCCGTCGCTGAACGTCAGCTTTCCGCCGGCGATGTTGTCCGCCGCGTTCGGCCGGTCGTGCAGCACGACCTTGTCGATCGTCTGCGGGCTGGCCCAGCGCAGCTCGATCCAGCTCCCGGTCTTGCCACTGGCCGTGACCCACTCGCGGCTGGAGTCGATCGGGGAACCGGCCGCCACGTCGTCGATCGCCTTGCCGACGGTCTGCCCCGACTTCGTGTTCTGCGAGGAGGCGGCGAGCGTCGCGATGCGGGCGACGTTGAGCACGCCGCCCTGCTCGCTGCCGGTGGTGTACTGCCGGAACGACCGGATGTCGTAGCCGCTGGCGAGGCATGCGGCCAGGGTCTGGCACACCCGCGAGTCATGCTGGGCGTACTTGAGGAAGATGTCCAGCTTGTGGTCGCGGTCGGCGTACCGCAGGTTGGCCGGCTTGTTCGCCACCGCGTACGACATGTAGCCCGAGATGCGGTGCGGGGTGCGGTACAGCTTGTGCGCGGCCTGCGCTGCGTACGCGGCGGTGTGATGGTCGCTGTGGTCGCCGTCGCCGTACTTGCCGACGAAGTCCATGGTGCGCAGCACGTCCGGCTGGAACGTGGTCATCGCCGCGAGCAGCGTGTTGACCAGACTCGCCTTGCTGTACGAGTCCGCCCCGTCCACGGTGTGGATGGCCGGAATGACGCCGGTCCACAGCTTCTTGAGGCTCTCGTTGCCGGTGGCCGCGAAACCGTCGCCGCCGCCACCGTCGGGCATCCGCAGGAAGATCAGGCTCACTTCGGGCTTGGCGTCCAGCGAGCGCACGGTCAGCTCGTGGCCGGCCAGGGTGACGGTGCGCTCGGTCCAGTCGTCGGCGACGCGCGCCATGAACGCGTACGCGGCGAGCGGGCCCTTCTCGCGCTCACTCCAGTAGCCCTCGCCCGCGCCGGCGTCGCCCGCGGTCAGGAAGATCGTGGTCACACACCGCCCGGCGTCGATGTCGCGCTGCAGATCGGGCGTCATGAAGAGGATGTCGTCGTCCTGATGGGCCGCGACGTCGAGGGTCCGGCCGCGGGTGCACTGCGGGGTCTCCGCGGCGTCGGCGAAGCTGGGTGCTGCCGCCAGTGCGGCGCCAACGATCAGGGTCAGCGCTGCCGCGGCCAGCCGTGCCGGCCTGCGGCCGAGCCGAACCGATCGGTCAGCCCGGTGCCGGGCGCGCCCGCTCGCCTTTCCCAGCAACGTGATTCCCCCATGATCCTCGAGTACCGCGGGCACTCTACACGGGAGAGGCAATCGTTCCGATCGACAGTGATGAAAGCGATACGCACGCAGGCGAAGTGTCGGGAGTTCCGGAATTCCGTTCAGGCGCGCGAAACGACGGAATGCGAGCGCCCGGCAGACCGAGCGTGATCGCGGCATCCCCATCCGTCCCGGATGACCGCACAGATCCCATCAGGACCATTACCCGCCGCATTCGGGTCGTGACGCCAGATCCCGGGTCAGGTCATGCCGGAAGGCGAACACACCTCACCATGCGTAGGCGCGAACGTACCTACCGTGCCGGATCCCGGGTGCGGACTACGCCGCGCCCACCATGGCATCCGCCGGGTCCGGACGCCGGCTGCCGGGCTGCGCCGCGCGTTCCCGGAACACGTGCCGCAGCAGCGACTCCACCTGCCACACCTGGTCGGGCTCGGACGCCCGGACGCGGAACCGTTCCCGGACCCCGTCGACCGCGGTGGCCGCCAGGTCGACCGCGTGCCGCCGCAGGTCGGTGTGCCAGGTGACGTTGCTGAGGTGGCGCAGGTTCGCATTGAGGTGCAGCCGCAGCCGACGCAGCACCCAGGTCTCCTGCGTGACGACAAGACGACGGTACGTGAGCACCAGCAGGAAGTCGCCCGACATGGCGTGGTCCGGGCGCAGGCAGCGGGACACCAGCACGGTGGCGTCGTCGGACTCGACACAACGGCGCAAGATCGGCATGTGCCGGCTCACGGTGGGAATGGTGACGCCGGCTTCCGCCGCGGCCGGGAGGAACGTTCGGGAGAACACGTCCATGTGGCGTCTAACGGCGTCCCCGGGGCGAAGCTGCGGCTGCCTCCCGATGAATGTCGAATTACAGCATCTCGACGATCGTGGCGTTGGCCATTCCGCCGCCCTCGCACATCGTCTGCAGGCCGTACCGGATCTCGGACTGTCGCATGTGGTGCAGCATGGTCGTCATGATCCGGGCCCCGGATGCGCCCAGGGGGTGCCCGAGCGCGATCGCCCCTCCGCACGGGTTGAGCCGGGACGCATCCGCGCCGGTCTCCGCCAGCCACGCCAGCGGCACCGGGGCGAACGCCTCGTTCACCTCGTACACCCCGATGTCGGCCAGGGCGAGGCCCGCCCGCTCCAGAGCCTTCGCGGTGGCCGGGATCGGCGCGGTCAGCATGATCACCGGGTCGGCGGCGGCCACGACCGCGGTGTGGATCCGGGCCAGCGGACGCAGGCCGTGTGCGGCCGCCCAGCGCGACGTCGTCACCGCGAGGGCCGCCGCGCCGTCGGAGATCTGCGAAGCCGACCCGGCGGTGACCACCCCGTCGGCCCGGAACGGGGTCTTCAGCGCGGCCAGCTTCTCCAGCGTCGTGTCCCGGCGGATGCCCTCGTCGCGCACCACTGCGCCGACCGACGCGATCTCCGCGTCGAACTGCCCCGCGTCCTGTGCCTTCGCCGCGGCGGCATGGCTGGCCAGCGCGTACTCGTCGAGCTGAGTACGGGAGAAGCCCCACCGCTGCGCCATCATCTCGGCCCCGACGCCCTGATCGAAGCGGTCCACGCCGTACCGCTCGCGGACCGCCGGGCCGTACGGGTCGCGGTCGAGCCCGCTGGAACCCATCGGCACCCGGCTCATCGACTCCACCCCGCCGGCCACGACCAGGTCGGCCTGGCCGCTGAGCACGGTCGCCGCCGCGAAATGGACCGCCTGCTGACTGGAGCCGCACTGGCGGTCCAGGGTCGTGCCCGGGACGGACTCGGGCCACCCGGCGGCCAGGACCGCATTGCGGGCGACGTTCCACGACTGCTCGCCGACCTGGGACACGCAGCCCCACACCACGTCGTCGACGTCGGCCGCGTCGATGCCACTGCGGTCGGCGAGAGCCCGCAGCACATGAGCGGACAGATCGACCGGGTGCTGGCCCGACAGTCCGCCGTTCCGCCTGCCGACCGGGGTCCGCACCGCCCCGACGATCACCGCATCGCGCATACCGCCGACGGTACGCCCGGCTGGCATAGTGGGACCATGCCCCGTCGCTGGCAGGTGCGGCCCGCCTTCCCGATCGTCAAGCTGCTCGGCGCGGTCGCCCTGCTCGTGCTGGTCCTCGCGTTCGGCCGCCACGACCCGGTGCAGTGGGTGCTCGCGAGCGCCGCCGCGGCCGGGCTGGCCGGCTGGGCGCTGTCCGACCTGATCGCCCCGGTCCGGCTCGCCGCCGACCCGGACGGGATCACCGTGGTCACCGGGTTCGCCCGCCGGCGCCGGCTGGACTGGCCGGCGATCGAGCGCATCCGGGTGGATCGCCGCCAGCGCCTCGGCCTACGCAGCGAGCTGCTGGAGGTGGACGCGGGGGACACGCTGTATCTGTTCAGCGCGCAGCAGCTCGGTTCGCCGCCGGACGAGGTGGCGGAAATCCTGGCCGGATTGCGCAGGGGCACCACGGCGCCCGGTGCGGGCGGTCAGAGCAGTTCGGCGGTGCGGTAGAGGACCAGCACGAGCAGCGCCAGCAGGACCAGCACGCACCCGACGACCTGGATCAGCGTGCGCCGGTTGCGGGGCGCGTACGCAAGGATCGCCGCCACGACCGCGCCGGTGGCGAGGCCGCCGAGGTGGCCCGCGACGGAGACCTCCGCGACCGCGAACGTGAAGACCACGTTGATGACGATGACCGGCAGGATCGGCGCGACGCTCAGATTCAGCCGTTTGAGGATGACGAACACGGCCGACATGAGGCCGAACACCGCGGTGGACGCGCCCGCGGTCATCTGCGAGGGCGGCGAGAACGCGTACGCCGCCACGTTGCCGCCCAGCCCGGCGAGCAGGTACAGCGCGGCGAACCGGCCCGGGCCGAGGAGCCGCTCGATATCCCGGCCGAGGATCCACAGCGCGTACATGTTCATCAGCAGGTGCAGCACGCCGTAATGCAGGAACATCGCCGTGACCAGGCGATACCACTCCCCGGCTGCGATGCCGTGCACCGCGACCTCACCGGGCGGGCCGTACGTGGCGTAGCCGAGCACCGACCCCCACTCGGTGAGCGGGGTGCTGCCGCCGAGCAGGCCCCCCCAGCCGCCACCGGCCACGGCGTGGGACCCGCCGGTCGCGACCGAAAGGATCATCACCGCGACGTTGATGCCGATCAGGCTCCGGGTGACGACACCGGAACCACGGGTGACGCTGCCGCCGAACGCGGTCCGCGCCGGGCGCTGGCTGCGGCGGCCCTCCGTCACGCAGTCCGGGCACTGGTGACCGACCGACGCCTCGTTCATGCAGGCCGGGCAGATCGGCCGCTCACATCGCGTGCACCGGACGTAGGTCTCCCGCGACGGGTGGCGGTAGCAGACCGGGACCGTCGTGGGCACGTCACTCATGCCCACAACGGTACCCGGACGGGGTAATCAGCCCTCGACGCGCTCGATCTGCACGCGCTCGATCACCACGTCCTCGCGGGGCCGGTCGCCCGGGCCCGTGGGGGTGGTCGCGATCGAGTCGACCACCTTGGCGGACTGGTCGTCGGCCACCTGGCCGAAGATCGTGTGCCGCCGGTTGAGGTGCGGGGTCGGCGAGACCGTGATGAAGAACTGCGAGCCGTTGGTGCCCGGCCCGGCGTTCGCCATCGCGAGCAGGTACGGCCGGTCGAAGTGCAGCTCGGGGTGGAACTCGTCCGCGAACTGGTAGCCCGGACCGCCCCGGCCGGTCCCGGTCGGGTCGCCCATCTGGATCATGAAGTTGGCGATGACCCGGTGCGAGATCGTGCCGTCGTAGTACGGGCCGCTGCCCTTCTGGCCGCTCCGCGGGTCGGTGTATTCCTTGGTCCCCTCCGCGAGCTCCACGAAGTTGCGCACGGTCGCCGGCGCATGATCCGGGAACAGCTGCAGCCGAATCGGGCCGTGGTTGGTGTGCAGAGTGGCGTAAAGCATCTGGGACACGGGTACTCCTGTCTGTAGGACAGTTCGTTTCGTAATTCGGATCCTGCCCCATGTGTCAGATCCGGATACGCGGGGGTACCTGGGAAGGCAACATGGCCTAGAGATAACCCTCAGGAGGTGGGCACTGGTGTTCGCAACGATGCGCCGCAAGCGCCGCAACGCGACGATGAAGCACGAACTCGGCCTCGGAGTCGAGCACTTCAAGCGCGCGGCCTCGCTTGCCGCGCAGGAGACCAGCGCAACCATGAGTCCGAAGCTCTCCGCCGCCCGCGACCGCATGCAGCCGGCCGCCGCCAGGGCCCTCGACACCGCCACGAACAGCTGGGAGAGCGCGGTGGCGACCCTGACACCGCTGGTCGCGGCCGCGAACGAGAGCATGCGGCAGGCCGGCAAGGAGGGCTCGAAGAACGCCCGCAAGAGCATGCGCAGGCGGAAGACACGCCATGCGCACCGGTCGATGAGCAGGGGGTCGAAGCTGGCCGGGTTGGCCCTGGCGGGCGCCGCCGTGGGGATGGGCGCCGCGTACCTCACCCGGCGGCGCAAAGCCGCCCAATGGGATGAATACGACCCGAACCGTACGATCGGTGCCACCGTCGAATCGATCGGCGGCGCGGACGACGCGGCGTTCGAGCCGGCCGACCCGATGGCGAGCACGTCGGGCAACACCCCGGCGACCCCCACGGACCCGGTCGACCAGAACGGCTCCGGCCCCCGCGGCCCGGAGGTGGCCCGTACGGCCGGCAAGAACAAGTCCTGACCCGCACTACCCGCCCTGGACGTCACCCGGCGCGACCCGTCGCGCCCGGGTGACGTCCAGCGCCGGGCCCGCCGGCAGCAGCACCACGAGCTGAGCCGGTACGGCCCGCGTCGGCACCCCGCCGTAGCCGAGCCGGCCGAGCACGTCCTGGGTCGCCACCGAATACCGCCGCCCGGTGTCGGTCACGACGCTCACGGTCGCTGCGCTCTCGGGTGCCGTGGGCGAGGCGAGCGACAGCACCACCGCCCCGCGGCCGCGGGCCACGTGCACCAGATCGGCCTGGACCCCACCCGGAACGGCCGAGTCACCGGAGACCGGGGCGCCCTCCGGCACGGTCGGGTCGATCCGGATGCCGGCGCCGTCCGCGCCCACCGGCAGCGTCAGGCATGCCCGCCGCGGCGGGTCGGCGAGCGCGGGCATCGTGGACGGCAGGCCGTTCGGGTCACCCGCGTCGCTGATGCGGGTCTGCGACGGCGGCAGATTGTTGAACTCCGGCCCGCCCAGCGTCACCGGGTCCGGGCCCGGCACCGTCTGCAGCAGCAGGCCCTGCACCTCGGTGATCGCGGCGGCGCCGTCCGCCAGCGCCACCTTCCACTGGCGGCCGTCGGTGAGCAGCCGGCCGATCGTGGCGTCGCGCACCACGGACCGCCCGCCGCGGCCGGCGATCTCCGGCGGCTGCACGTCGGGGCCGAGCGGGACCGAGTTGATCCACGCCGTGGCCACCGGCCACGGCTGCCGGTCACTCCACTTGAACGCACTGAGGATCGGGGCGTGCCGGTCGTCCGGGATCAGGAAGCGCCGGTTCCCGGCCACCAGGAACGTCCGCCGCGCCGGGTCGCGGACCAGCAGCGCCAGCGGGGGAAGGCCCGCTCCGGGTGCCGTGACGACCGTGCCGTCGGTCAGCCGGTCGCCAACCAGCAGCGTGCTGCGCGGGGCGGCGGCCGGGGTCGCGGGGTCCGGCGCCTGCGTGCAGATCGACCACGGCCGGTCGATCAGATCGCCCCGGGCCGGCAGCGAGTCCGGGGCGCCCGGGATGCCCAGCGGGTCACCCAACGGCACCGTGGCCAGCCGTTCCCGGGTCGTGGTCACCAGCGCGGGGGTCGCGGAGTTCGCGATGAGAAGCCCGGAGCTGTAGTTCAGCACCGGATGCAGCCGGCGGTCGGAGCCGAGGTAGACGTACCGGGCGCCGGAGCCCTTCTCCAGGTAGACGACGGACCCGTCGCGCGGGTTGTCGTTGCTGTGTCCGGTGAGGACGCCGTACACCGCGACCGCGCTGACGGCCAGCGCGGCGACGACCAGGCTCACCAGGGCGGTAGTGCCGGCCCGGCGCAGCGGCGAACGGTACGGGTCAGGGTCGTGCGTGACCAGCGCGGCGACGACCCGCTGCCGCGAGAACTGGTACGAGTGCAGTTGGTCCTGACGCGACGGCACCCGGCCACTCTATGAGTGACCGCCTCGTCACAGCCAGCCGTTGCGGCGGAACGCCCGGTACAGCAGCACGGAGACCAGCAGCATCAGCGCGAACACCGCGGGGTAGCCGTACACCCAATTCGTTTCGGGCATGTGTTTGAAGTTCATGCCGTACACGCCCGCGACCGCGGTCCACACGGTCGCGATACCGGCCCACGCGGCGATCTTGCGCATGTCGTCGTTCTGGTCGACCGTCACCTGCGCGAGCCGGGCCTGCAGGATCGAGTTCAGCAGGTCGTCATAGGACGTCACCTGCTCGACCGTACGGTTCAGATGGTCCTGCACGTCCCGGAAGTAGCGGCGGATCTCCTTGGGCACCACCCGGCTCTGCGGCGCGGTGATCGTCGCGAGTGGCCGCTGCAGCGGGACCACGGCCCGGCGGAACTCCACCAGCTCCCGCTTCATTTGGTAGATCTGCTGCACCGGGCTGCCAGTGCCGCGGGCGAACACCCGCTCCTCCAGGATGTCCAGGTCTGCCTCGACCTGGTCGGCGACCGCCAGATAGTGGTCGACCACCCGGTCGGTGACCGCGTACGCCACCGCCCACGGACCGTGCTGCATCAGCCCGGCACGCTCGGTCTCCAACCCGGCCCGGACCGGGGCCAGCTCGGCGGCGTCGCCGTGGCGCACCGTGATCACGAACTGATCCCCCACGAAGATCATCATCTGGCCGGTCTCGACGATCTGCGAGGTCTCGGTGAGCTCGCTGTGCGGCACGTACCGTGCCGTGCGGAGCACCAGGATGTGCACGTCGCCGAACTGCTCCAGCTTCGGCCGCTGCTCCGCCTGGACCGCGTCCTCGACCGCCAGCTCGTGCAGGCCGTACGTGCGGGCGATCGCGGACATCTCCTCGTCCGACGGCTCGTGCAGGCCGAGCCACACGAACGCGTCGTCGCGGGAACGCGCCGCACGCAGCGCCGCGCGGGGGGAGAACTCGCCGGGCTCGCGCTTGCCGTCGACGTACACGCCGCAGTCGACGACCGCGGTGCCGGTCACGCACGGCTCGGTGCTGTGCTCCGGCTCCTCCGGCGTGCCGAGCAGCCGGTTCATCATTCGCACCCGGGCGGTCCAGGCTCGTGGCAACCGGTTCGCGCCCACCGGCCGCGCCCGGCGCACGTCGTCCTCGCTCATGAACCCTCCCCCTCCGCGCGTGACGGCCCGCCTGAGGCTACGCCAGCCGGATGACAGCACCGGGCCGCACCGGTGGCGCCGGGCGAGCCGCCCACCGATCACGCGGTGAAGCGGCTGCCCGGCGCCCTGGGGACAGCGAAGGTTGGCGTCAGCCCCGAACCTCGGCGATCGCCGCGGCGATCCGGCGTACGCCCTCGTCGATCTGGTCGACCGTGACCGCCGAGTACGCCAGGCGCATGGAGTGGTTGCCGCCGTCGAGCAGGAAGTCGCTGCCCTTGACGATGGCCACCCCCTTCGTCGTGGCGACTCCGAACAGCTTGTCCACGTCGATGTCGGAGGGCAGGTCCACCCAGAGGAAGTACCCGCCGTCCGGCTCGGTGAACGTGGCACCGGGGATGTGCTTGCGCAGCGACTCGGCCAGTACCCGGGCCCGCTCGCCCAACGCGGCGCTCACGGTCGCGACGGAACGCTGGATGTCACCGGACACGCAGAACTGATGCACGATCGCCTCGGACACCATGCCGGGCGAGATGTAGAGGTTCGTCGCCTTCTTCGCGATGGCGCCGATCACGTCCGCGGGCCCGACCAGGTACCCCACGCGCACGCCCGGGCACACCGTCTTGGTGAAGCTGGACGCGTGCACGACCACCCCGCGGGTGTCCATCGACAGCATCGACGGCAGCGCCTCGCCGCGGAACCGGATGTCCACGTACGGGTCGTCCTCGAAGATCGTGAAGCCGTACTCGGCGGCCAGGTCCAGCAGCGCGCGGCGCTTCTCCAGCGACAACGTCACGCCAGCCGGGTTCTGGTAGTTCGGGATGATATGCGCCAGCTTGGGGCGTACGCCCGACTCCAGCAGGCGGCGCAGCTCATCGACGTCGATCCCGTCCGGTCCGATCGTCACCTGGTGCACCTTGGCGCCCAGGTTCTGCAGGTTCAGCAGCGTACGGTCGTAGGTCGGCTTCTCCACCACCACCGCGTCGCCGGACGTCACCAGGTGGTTGAAGAGGAACGCATCCGCCTGCAGCGAACCGTTCGTGACGATCACCTGCTCGGGGGCCACCCCGTGCTTCTCCGCGATCCACTTGCGCAGCGGCACGTACCCGACGGACGTGCCGTACGCGGTCACCCCGGCCGGATCGGCCTCGAACGCGCGGGCGGCCGCGGCCTTGAGCCCATCGACGTCGATGATGTCCAGAGAAGGGGCGCCACGGGCAAAGGAGATCAGCTGCTCAGCGGTCATACCGCTCAGCTTACGAGGCCGCTCTATACAATTTTTCCGTGCCCGAACCCCCACCCCTTCGTGTTGCGGGAGCTCTCGTCGTCGGCGACGACGGCCGGTTTTTCTTTCAGAAACGCTCCCCCCAACGAAAGCTTTTCCCGAACACCTGGGACATCGTCGGCGGCCACGTCGAACCGGGCGAAACCCTGGAAGCCGCGCTGCGCCGGGAGGTCACCGAGGAGACCGGCTGGCGCGTCGAGGCCATCCTCGCCGTCGTCGGGGAGTACGCGTACACCGGCGACGACGGGCTGGCCCGGATCGAGACCGATTTCCTCGTCCGCGTCGAGGGCGACCTGGCGCGACCACGCCTCGAGATCGGCAAGCACACCGAATTCCGCTGGCTCGGGCCCGATGAGCTCGCCCCGCTCGACGAGAATCGTCTGGTCGACGACGGAATGGTCAGGCGTATCGCGGAGGACGGATTCGCGGTGCTGGCTACGCTGGGTAGCTGACGCGCGGCTATCCTCGTCGTTCGACACTCCTGCTGTGGAAGGAACCCCATGATCGGTCTGGTACTCGCCGCCGGCGCCGGGCGCAGGCTGCGCCCGTACACCGACACGCTGCCGAAGGCGCTCGTCCCGGTGGACGGGGAGACCACGATCATGGACATCTCGCTGCGCAACCTCGCCGCCGCGGGGCTGACCGACGTCACGGTCGTGGTCGGCTACTGCGCCGGCGCGGTCGAGGAGCGCAAGGACGCCTTCGAGCGCAAGTACGGCGTGAAGCTCACGCTCGTGCACAACGACAAGGCCGAGGAGTGGAACAACGCGTACTCGCTGTGGCTGGCGCGCGACCACTTCGCCCAGGGCGCGCTGCTGGTCAACGGCGACACCGTGCATCCCGTCAGCGTCGAGCAGACCCTCCTCGCCAATCGGGGACCGGGAATCCTGCTTGCCGTGGACAGCGTCAAGAAGCTGGCCGACGAGGAGATGAAGACCGTCCTCAATCCGGACGGCCAGCTCGTGAAGATCACGAAACTGATGGACCCGGCCGATGCGTTCGGCGAATACATCGGCGCCACGATCATCGAGGCGGAGGCCGCCGCGGGCCTGGCCGACGCGCTGAAGACGACCTGGGAACGCAACCCCGACCTGTACTACGAGGACGGCTACCAGGAGTACGCGAACCGCGGTGGCGAGGTGCGCGCGGCCACCATCGGCGAGGTCGCGTGGGTCGAGGTCGACAATCACGACGACCTGGCCCGGGCGCGGGAGATCGCATGCCGCTACTAGCCCGCAGCGTGCAGGCCCCCCTGCACATCCACGTACGCCGCGGCGCCGTCGCCGACCTCGGCCAGCTGCTGGCCGACGGACGGATCTCGGCGGGCGGCGACGTGGCGGTGGTGGTCGGCCCCGGGCAGGGCGAACGCATCGCGGACCTGATCCGCCCGTCGCTGGGTTCGGCGGACGTCTACACCACCACCGGCGGCACGCTGGACGCCGCACTGGAGCTGGCCACCAAGCTGCGCTCCCGGCAGTACGACGCGGTCGTCGGCATCGGCGGGGGCAAGACCGTCGACACCGCCAAGTACGCCGCCAGCCGCTGGGGCCTGCCGATGGTCTCGGTGGCCACCAGCCTCGCGAACGACGGCATCGCCTCCCCCGTGGCCAGCCTGATCCACGACGGCATCAAGAACTCGTACGGCGTGCACATCCCGTTCGGTGTCATCGTCGACCTGGACTTCGTCGAGAACGGCCCGGAGCTGGTCAACCGCGCCGGAATCGGTGACGTGATCAGCAACATCAGCGCGCTCGCCGACTGGGAGCTGGCCCGCGAAGTACGCGGCGAACCGGTCGACGGCCTGGCCGCCTCGCTGGCCCGGATGGGCGCCGAGGCGGTGCTGGCGATGCCGGGCGACATGGACGACGACGCGTTCGTCACCGTCCTCGCCGAGGCGCTGATCTCCAGCGGCCTGGCCATGGCCGTGTGCGGCAGCAGCCGGCCGTCCAGCGGCGGCTGCCACGAGATCATGCACGCGATCGACTCGCTGTTCCCCGGCACGGCGACGCACGGTGAGCTGGCCGGGCTCGGTGCGCTGTTCTGCACGTTCCTGCGCGGCGACGAGCGGCGCTTCGCCCAAATGGCGCAGTGCCTGGCCCGGCACCGGCTGCCCCGTACGCCGGCCGACGTCGGCCTGAACGCCGACCAGTTCGTGCAGGCGGTGGAGTTCGCCCCGCGCACCCGCCCCGACCGATACACCATCCTGGAGCACCTCGCGATGTCCGCGGGCGAGATCCGCCGGAGGCTGGCCGACTATGACGACGCCGTCGCGCGGAACTGAGCCCGCGCCGACGCCCGCGGCGCCCACCGCGGCGGACTACTACGCGGTCAACCGGGGCGGCGGGCTGTTCAGCGAGGCGATCAGCCAGCGGATCGGCGCCCGCATCGCGGTGGCCGCGCACAGACGGCGGCTCGCCCCGACCGTCATCACGGCGGGGAACCTGGGGCTGAGCTGCCTGGTGTCGTTCGTCGTGGTGGCCGCGGCGCACCGGGTCGCCACCGGCGCGGTGTGGGCGTGGCCGATCGGCCTGCTCGCCCTGGTCGGCTGGCAGGTCGCGTACGCATTGGACTGCGCGGACGGGCAGCTCGCCAGGGTGACCGGGCAGACCAGCGCGGCCGGCGCCCGGGTCGACGTGCTGTGCGATGTCGCCGCGCAGATCGCCCTGGTCGCGGCGCTCGCGGCGACCGCCTCGGCGCAGGTCCCGGAGACCCCGGCGTGGCTGCTCGCCGCGTTCGCCGGCACCTGGATGGTCAATCTCGTCACCTCGGTCATGCAGAGCGGCCCCCAGGCGACGAGCATGGTGACCAGCACATCCCTGCCGGTCCGGGCGGTCAAACTGGTCCGCGACTACGGCGCGGTGATCGCCCTGGCCGGCGTCGTGCTGACCGTGGCACCGCAGTGGACGGTGTGGCTGGTCGCCGCGTTCACCCTGGTCAACGGCGCGTTCCTGGCCGCCAGCATCGCGTTCGCCGGCCGGGCCGCTCTGCGCGGCTGACCCACCGGCGGAAGCGTCTACTCCGGGTTTCCGGCAAGCTCCCGGTACAGCTCCACCAGCCGTGCGGTGAGGACGTCCGGATGGAACGCCCGGACGAACCGCTCTCGCGCCTGCGGCGCGAACGCCGCAGACTCGGCGCGCGCGAGCGGCAGCGCCTCCGCGAGCGCCGCGGCGTCCGGCGCGACCGCCCATCCACCGGCCGGCCCCGGCTGCTCCACCCCCAGCAGGTACGGGATCCCGCCCACCGCGGTGCCCAGCACCGGCCGCCCCGCCGCCATCGCCTCCAGGATCACGGTCGGCAGCACGTCGTTCCAGGTCGGCACCGCCACCACCACCGCGGCGGCGCGCCGGGCGGCGGCCATCCCCACGGCGTCCAGCACCCCCAGATACGTGACGTCGCCGCGCTCCGCGGCGGCCTCCTCGGCCAAGGGCCGCAGCTCCCCGTCCCCCGCGATCCGCAGCTCGCCGAGCGCCCCGTCCGGGTGCCGCCGCCAGGCGTCCAGCAGCAGCGCCAGACCCTTCTCCGGGGACAGCCGGGCGGCGTACAGGAAGCCGTCGCCGGGCGGGGCGGGCTCGCCCGGGTCGGGCAGGCCGTTCGGTTTCACCACGATCCGGTCCGCCGGGATGCCGTAGTCGCGCAGGTGCGCCGCGATCCGGTCGGTCAGCGCGATGTACCGGTCCACGGACCGCCACGTCGGCCGGTGCACCGCCAGCGCCGTGGCCAGGATCGCGCTCTGCGCGGCCGACCCGCGGTAGCACCGGTGCCGCACCGCGGGCCAGCCGATCAGCTTGTCCCGGCAGTCGGTGCAGTTGTGCCCGTCCCGGAAGTACAGCCCCGACGCGCACACCTGCCGGTAGTTGTGGACCGTCTGCACGACCGGCACCCCGTGCGCGTGCGCGGTCCGCACCACCCACGGCGACAGCAACGGGTACGGGTTGTGCAGGTGCAGCACGTCCGGGCGGTGCGTGGTGAGCAGCGTGGCCAGGTCCCGCTGGGCGGCCCGCCCGTAGATCGGCGACACCGGCAGCAGCGCCTTCTGCGCGACCGGCAGCGCGGCGATCGAGTCGGAGCTGCGCTGGAACGGCAGCACCTCCACCCCGGCCGCGGTGAGCTGGGAGATCTCCGTGTCGACGATGACGTTCTCGCCGGAGGGGATCGCTTCTCGGTACCGGTTGTGCGCGACCACGACCTTCACGGGGGTAGACGCTACATTCGGAGACGTGCCGGAACTTCCCGAGGTGGAGGCGCTTGCCGCGTATCTGCGTGAGCGCGCGGTCGGCCACGCCGTGCAGCGCTTCGAGGTGTCCTCGTTCAGTGCCCTGAAGACGTACGACCCCGCGCCGAGCGCGGTCGCCGGGCTGGCCGTGACCGGGGCCGGGCGGCACGGCAAATTCCTCGACGTGCATCTGGGCGACGAGATTCACCTGGTCGTGCACCTGGCCCGGGCGGGCTGGCTGCATTACCGGGACGCGTTCAAGTCGGCGGCTCCGCTCAAGCCGGGCAGCGGTCCGATCGCGCTGCGGGTCCGGCTCGACGACGGCTCCGGCTTCGACCTGACCGAGGCGGGCACCCAGAAGTCCCTCGCCGCGTACCTGGTACGCGACCCGAACGAGGTACCCGGCGTGTCGCGGCTCGGCCCGGACGCGCTCGCGGTCGGCCGCGACGAGTTCGCGCAGCGGCTGCGCAGCCGCAACGGCCAGGTCAAGGGCGTGCTCACGGACCAGGAGGTGCTGGCCGGGATCGGCAACGCGTACTCCGACGAGATCCTGCACGTGGCGAAACTGTCGCCGTTCGCGCTGACCGGAAAGCTCACCGACGCACAGCTCACCACGCTGTACGAGGCGATGCGCGCGGTGGAGACCGACGCCGTCACCCGATCGGTGGGCCAGCGCGCCGCCGAGCTCAAGGGCGAGAAGCGGGCCGGGCTGCGCGTACACGCCCGGACCGGGCTGCCGTGCCCGGAGTGCGGCGACACCGTACGCGAGGTGTCCTTTGCCGACAAGAGCCTGCAGTACTGCCCCACGTGCCAGACCGGCGGCAAGCCGCTCGCCGATCGGCGCCTTTCCAAGCTGATCCGATAGCACGCCCGTGCTCACGCAGCGTGGCGATCGCCCGAAGTTGGCCTCCGCGAGAGAAAGCGGGCACAACGTCCACTTCTCCGGGCCCGATCCATCGGTATAGTGGCCCGGTCCCACGCGTTGTCCGCGACGCCGGCGGGGCCGGCACCCTGTCGGCACCGGATGGCTCGTGGCGGTGCGTAATGTTCCCCGGGGTCGCCGGTCTCGTCACCGGCCCGCCGGGAGGGCCTCCGCGGCATCTCCCGGTCCCCGAAACGTCGGCGGGCGGTACGAGTTTGCGGGAGGACGTAGGCGAGGTGACTGCGAGCCTCCATCGCCCGGCGCCCGAGCGCGACCCGGCGCCCAAGAGCAGCCGGAGCGGCATGCCGTACGACAGCTTCGAGTGGCAGCAGGACCCTCACCCGACCAACGGCGTGCCCCGGTCGGCGTGGACCCGCTCGCACCGGCGTCTGTCGCGCTGGCACCGGCCGTACACGTTGGTCCTGGTCCTGCTCGATCTGATCTCGGCCGTGCTGGCGAGCGCGCTCGTGGACGCGTTCATCGAGAAGGCGAACTCCGGCTTCCAGACCCGGCCGGAGGTCTTCAACCTGGTGGCCTACGTGTGGTTGCCGCTGGGCTGGCTGATCATCCTGTGGGCCAACGGCAGCTACGACCGGCGCTACCTGGGCCTGGGCAGCGAGGAGTTCAAACGCGTCGTCCGGGCGTTCGTGACGGTCGTGGCCGGCATGTCGCTGCTCGCGTTCGCCACCAAGACCCAGCTGTCGCGTGGCACGGTCGCCGCGGTCAGCGTCAGTGCGCTGTTGTTCATCCTCATCTGCCGGTATTCCGCCCGGCAGGTCCTGCACGTCTCCCGGCGGCGCACCGGCCACGGCGCGCACCGGATGATCCTGGTCGGCACGCTGCCCGAGGCGCTGGAGGTCTACACCGCGGTCACCCGCAGCCCCGCGGCCGGGCTCATCCCGGTCGCCATCCATCTCACGGACGGGTACGCGGCCGCCCGCGGCATAGAAACCCCGGTCCCCGTGTACGCGGGACGTGACGTGCTGTCGCTGGTCCGGGAGGTCGGCGCGGACACGATCGCGGTGTGCGGCTCGGCCAGCGCGGAGCCCGGCGAACTGCGCCGCCTCGCCTGGCAGCTCGAGGGCACCGGCGTCGACCTGGTCGTCGCACCGCAGCTCACCGACATCGCCGGCCCCCGGGTGCACATCCGCCCGATCGAGGGCCTGCCGCTGCTGCACGTCGAGGAGCCGACGCTGTCCGGCCCCGGCTGGCTCGCGAAGAACCTGCTCGACCGGGTCGCCGCGGCGATCGGCCTGCTGCTGCTCAGCCCGGTCCTGCTGGCCGTCGCGGTCGGTATCCGGCTGTCCGACCCCGGCCCGGTGTTCTTCCGGCAGCCCCGGGTCGGGCACGAGGGCCGCACGTTCCGGGTGTGGAAGTTCCGGACCATGTACGTCGACGCCGAGGAGCGCAAAGCCAGCCTCAAGGAACTGGAACTCAACGACTCCGACGGCATGCTGTTCAAGATCAAGGAGGACCCGCGGGTCTTCTCCTTCGGGCAACGGCTGCGGGCGAGTTCCCTAGACGAGCTGCCCCAGCTCATCAACGTGCTCAAGGGCGAGATGTCGCTGGTCGGGCCGCGCCCGCTGCCCGCCGACGACGGCGACTACCTGGGCGACGTCCGGCGCCGGCTGCTGGTGCGGCCGGGCATCACCGGGCTGTGGCAGGTGTCCGGCCGCTCCGACCTGTCCTGGGACGAGGCGGTCCGGCTGGACCTGTACTACGTCGACAACTGGTCGCTGACGTACGACTTGGCGATCATGTGGCGCACGATCTGGGTGGTGCTGCGCCGCAAGGGCGCTTACTGACACTGTCTGGTGTTTTCCGCCGCGGGCGGACAGGATCTGCTGCGTGGGCGCGCGTACCGGCACCGTCGTGGCGGTACTGGCCGTGCTCCTTGCGCTGGCCGCGGCGGTGCTGGCCGTGGTCCGGCTGCGGGCACGACGCGGCGTAGCGACACCACAGCAGAGAGCCACGTACGACGTGCTGCACACCGCGGCCCTCGCGGCGGAGCCGCTGCGCGCCGGACTCACCGCGGCCGCGGCGGGAAAGGCGGCCCGCCACCTGCGCACACTCGTGGGGGCGGTCGGCCTGGCCGTTGCGGACACCGAACGGTGTCTCGCGTTCGACGGGCGCGGCGGGCACCATCGCGACCAGCTCACCGCGGCCGCCCACCGGGCCGTACGGGCGAACCGGTCCATTGTGTTGTCCAGCACCGACCTGCCCTGCGACCGGGTGGACTGCATCGTGCGCGGCGCCGTCGTCGCCCCGCTGGCCGGGCCGGACGGCCGGGCCACCGACGCGCTGGCGGCGGTCGCCGACGCCCAGCCCGCACCCGGGTTCGTGCAGGCCACCCTGGAGGTGGCGCGCTGGGCCGGGTCGCAGCTCGCGCTGGCCGAGCTGGAGTCGTCGCGGGAACGGCTGGCCCGCGCCGAAGTACGGGCGTTGCGGGCGCAGATCAGCCCGCACTTCATCTACAACGCGCTGACCGCGATCGCGTCGTTCGTGCGTACCGACCCGGAGCGGGCACGGGAGCTGATCCTGGAGTTCGCGGAGTTCACCCGGTACTCGTTCCGGGCGCACGGCGAGTTCACCACGCTGGCGGAGGAGCTGCGCTCGATCGACCGCTACCTGACCATCGAACGGGCCCGCTTCGGCGACCGCCTCCAGGTCCGGCTGCAGATCGCGCCGGAGGTGCTGCCGGTCGGGCTGCCGTTCCTGTGTCTGCAGCCGCTGGTGGAGAACGCGGTCCGGCACGGTCTGTCCCGCAAGCCCGGCGTCGGCATGCTGAGCATCGAAGCCCGCGACGCCGGGGCGGAATGCCACATCACGGTCGAGGACGACGGGGTCGGGATGAATCCGGAGGTGCTGACCGCCGGGGCCACCCCCGAGCCGGTCGGCGACGACGCGGGCCAGCACGTCGGGCTCTCGAACGTCGACGAGCGGCTGCGCTCGGTGTTCGGCGATCGTTTCGGGCTGGTGGTCGAGACCGCGCCGGGCGCGGGGACGAAGGTGAGCATGCGGGTGCCGAAGTTCCATCCACAGGTCCGCGCATGAGCCTCGTCGTGCTGGCGGTCGACGACGAGCCCCCCGCGCTGGACGAGCTGGCGTACCTGCTGAACGCGGACGCCCGGGTGGCGTACGTGCACCGGGCGGGCGACGCGACCGAGGCGCTGCGCGTGCTGCGCGACATCGAGGTGGACGCGGTCTTCCTGGACATCCGGATGCCCGGACTCGACGGCATGGAGCTGGCGCGGGTCCTGCACCGGTTCGCGCGGCCCCCCGCGATCGTGTTCGTGACCGCGTACGACGACGGCGCGGTGGACGCGTTCGATCTGGGCGTCACGGACTACGTACGCAAACCGGTGCGCGCGGAACGGCTGGCCGAGTCGCTGCGCCGGGTGGCCGGGGCGCGGACCGTGCCCGCCGCGCCCGTCGCGTCTCGGGTGGACGAGCCGAGCATCCCGATCGAGCTGGCGGGCACGACCCGGATGCTGCCGCGTTCCGCGGTGCGCTGGGTGGAGGCGCAGGGCGACTACGCGCGGCTGCACACCTCGGACGCCTCCCACCTGGTCCGGGTGTCGCTGGCGACGCTCGCGGAGCGGTGGGCGCAGGCGGGTTTCGTACGGATCCACCGCTCGTACCTGGTGCAGTTGAGGCTGATCACGGAGCTGCGCCTGACCCAGTCCGGGTACGTGGTGTCGGTGGACGCAGTGCAGTTGCCGGTCAGCCGCCGACACACCCGGGAGCTGAAGGACCGCCTGATCCGGGCCGCGAAACACGACTGGACCCGCTGATTCCACAACGTTGTCCACAGGCCCGGACGAGTTTTCCCCAGAGTTATCCACAGGGCTTGCAACCTGTACCTGGGTATCGGTTTATCGTCGGAAGATGACGCCCGGGGATGAGCCGTTGCGCAGCGGTCAGGTCGCCGCCGCGGCCGGGGTGAACCTGCAGACCCTGCGCTACTACGAGCGTCGTGGCCTGCTCGCCGAGCCGCAGCGCAGCCTCGGCGGCCACCGGCTGTACCCCGCCGACTCCGTCACCGTGATCAAGGTGATCAAGGCGGCGCAACGGCTCGGCTTCACACTCGACGAGATCGCCGACCTGCTCGACGCCGGCCGCCACCGCCACGGCCGCCGCCGTGACGCCCGGCTGCACGAACGGGCCCGGGCCAAACTCACCGAGGTCGAAGAAAAGATCGCCGACCTGCACGTCATCGCGGAGACGCTGCGCGCCGCCGTGGACGCTGGCTGTGACGACCTCGTCACCTGCGCCGGCGAGCCGTGCTGCCCCATCCCGTTCGCCACCATCGGCCACCCCGGTCGGTAGCGTGCGGGCATGACGGTCGCCCGTTCGCTGCTGCTGTTCGTGCTGGCCGCGCTGGCCGAGATCGGCGGCGCGTGGCTGGTGTGGCAGGGCTGGCGCGAACACCGCGGCCTGTGGTGGATCGCCGCGGGCATCGCCGCCCTCGGCGTGTACGGCTTCATGGCCACGTTCCAGCCCGACCCCCACTTCGGGCGCATCCTCGCGGCCTACGGCGGGGTGTTCGTCGCCGGGTCACTCGCGTGGGGGATGGTCGTCGACGGATTCCGCCCGGACCGGTGGGACGTGACCGGCGCGGCGATCTGCGTGCTCGGCGTCCTGGTCATCATGTACGCGCCGCGCGGCGGCTGATCTCCACCATTCGTTCACAACGCCAACCCCCTGCCTGCACGGATGATCAATAGGCTCCTCACCCGAGGCCGGTGAGTCACGGGGGCGCACCGGCCTTGCGCCACCCGCACACGATGCGGGGCGGCGAATGCGCTGGGTGCCGGCCGAGCGGTGCTGCAGCACGAACGGAGGAGTGACGTGGAGACAACGGTGCAGCGGCGAATTCTCGTGGTCGAGGACGAGCGGACCATCGCCGACTCGGTCGCGGCCCGGCTGCGCGCCGAAGGGTACGCGGTGGAGGTGGCCGGAGACGGCCCCGCGGCTGTGGAGGCGGCCCGGCGTACCCCGCCCGACGCGATCGTCCTCGACGTCATGCTGCCCGGCTTCGACGGCCTGGAGGTGTGCCGCCGGGTCCAGGCCGAACGGCCCGTGCCCGTACTCATGCTGACCGCCCGCGACGACGAGACCGACCTGCTGGTCGGACTCGCGGTCGGCGCGGACGACTACCTGACCAAGCCGTTCTCGATGCGGGAACTGGCCGCCCGCGTACACGCCCTGCTGCGCCGCGCCCAGCGCAACGCCGAACGTGCGGATGCCGCGAAGCTGCGGCTCGGCGACCTGGAGATCAACCTGGCGGAGCGGCGGGTCCAGCGTGGCGGGGTGGAAGCGCACCTGACCCCGACCGAATTCGACCTGCTCGTGCACCTGGCGCAGCGGCCGCGCGCGGTGCTCCCCCGGGAACGGCTGCTCGCCGACGTGTGGGGCTGGGCCGACGCGTCCGGCACCCGCACGGTCGACAGCCACATCAAAGCCCTGCGCCGCAAACTCGGCGCCGACCTGATCCGGACCGTACACGGCGTCGGGTACGCCCTGGAGGTGTCCCGATGAACTCGTGGCCCCCGTCGGGGTCGCCCGACGAAGCTGCAGCGCCCGTTCGACGTGGCCGCGACGTGGTCGTCTCCGGCGGCGACGCTGCCAATAAGCCCGTGGCGCCCGCTCTCAGCGAACACGACAAGCCCGTGGCGCCCGTCGAGGCGGCCCGATGAGGTTGTGGCGCCCGCTTGATCCGGTCCGGTCGATCAAGGCGAAGCTGTCCCTGGCGCTCGGCTTCGCGGGCGGGGTCGGGCTGCTGGTGTTCTGGTGGAGCATCGACTTCATGCGCGTGGAGCTGTCCTGGCTCGCCATCGCGGTCGCATTGGCGCTGGTCACGCTGCAGGTGATGGCGCACGGGGCGACCGTGCCGCTGCGCGAGATGACCGTGGCGGCGCGGGCCATGGCCCGCGGCGACTACACCCGCCGGGTGCGTACCCGCTCCCGCGACGAGGTGGGTGAGCTGGCCACCGCGTTCAACCAGATGGCCGCGGACCTGGCGGCCGCGGACCAGCACCGGCGCGAGCTGATCGCGAACGTCTCGCACGAGCTGCGTACGCCGATCACCGCGCTGCAGGGCCTGCTGGAGAACATCGTGGACGGGGTGGCGCAGGCCGAACCGGAGACGATGCAGACCGCGCTGTCCCAGACCCAGCGGCTGGGCCGCCTGGTCGCCGAACTGCTGGACCTGTCCCGGCTGGACGCCGGCGTGATCCCCCTGGCCCACGACCCGATCGACGTCGCGGATCTGCTCGCCGAGGCCGTACGTGAAGCAACGGTCAACGCAGCCGGAGCCGGGCGCGACGTCCGGTTCGCGGTATCCGCCCCCGATGTGTCGATCCGCGGCGACCGCGCGCGGCTGCACCAGGTCTTCGCGAACCTGCTCGACAACGCCGCCCGGCACAGCCCGCCCGGCGGCACCGTGACCGCCGCCGCCTCATTGCGAGACGGGCGCCTGGTGGTCGCCGTGACCGACGAGGGCGAGGGCATCCCGCCCGCCGAACGGGAACGAGTCTTCGAACGTTTCACCCGCGGCGAACGCGCCGCCGGTGGCGGCACCGGCCTCGGCCTGGCGATCGCCCGGTGGGTGGTCCACCTGCACCAGGGCACGATCGCGGTCGTCGACCCCGCCGGGAATCACCCGGCCGGGCGGGCGCGGCCCGGGTGCCATATCCACGTGACGCTGCCTCTGCAGCCCGCCTGACCCAGGAGGTCAATATGCCTGAAACACCTGGCTCTGCCGTGCCCTCATCTCCGTCCGGGCCCGCAGACTCCGGCCCGGCGAGCACATCCGACTCAGCCACCTCGCGGCCGACAGCGGCCCCCAGCCCGGCAGCCGCCCCCAGCCCGGCGACCGCCCCCGGCCCGACAGCCGGTCGTAGACCCACAGCTCCACCCCGCCCGGCCGCGGCCGGTCCGGGCACCGCCGCGCCTCGCCAGACCGGCGCGAACTGGGGGCCTCCGACCATGGCGCCACTGCACGGGCCGTGGATCCCTGCGTCCCCGTGGGGCCGCACCTGGGCCGGACCGGCGCGTCCCGCCTCCCCCGCGGGGCTGCTGGCGATAACCGGAGCCGCGGTGGTCGCTGCGCTCAGCCTCCCGCTCGACCGGCCTGGACTGGGCTGGCTGATCACCGCACTGGCCGGGATCGCTGCGCTGGTCGTCGCGCGGATGGTGCGGCACCCGCTGTCACCCGGGACACCCTCGCCACAGGTGTCGTGGCGGGCGCCCGCACTCCCCCGGGCCCGGTTCGCCTGGTCCGCAGCGACCGTGTTGCTACTCGCGGCCGGGACGCTGCGCGCCGCCGGCTGGCTGTTCGTACTGTGCGTCCTGACCGCCGCGGTGACCGGGGCACTTGCCGTGGCCGGCGGCCGGTCGCTACGCGGAATGGTCGTGGCGAACGTGCTGGCACCGGTCGCGGTCCTGCGGTCCTTGCCATGGGTGGTGAAGGGCCTGGCCCGGATCCGGCGCGGCGGTGCAGGCGCATCCGGCACCCGGGTCGCGGCGACGATCGCGGTGTCAGTCGCACTGCTGGTGGTGTTCGGCGCGCTGTTCGCCTCGGCGGACGCGGCGTTCGCCAGCGTGCTGGACTCGATCGTCCCCGACCTGCGCGCAGACATCGTCGTGCGCTGGTGCTTCATCTTCGCGGTGACAGCGGGTGCGCTGTCCGGCGCTGCGTTCCTGCGCGCCGCTCCCCCCGATCTGTCCGGATGGGAGCGACCCGCCCGGCGCACGGTACGCCGCCTGGAATGGGCCGTCCCGCTGGGGCTGCTGGTCACGCTGTTCGCGGTCTTCGTGGCAGTGCAGCTTACGGTCCTGTTCGGTGGCGCGGACCACGTGCTGAAAACCGAAGGCCTCACGTACGCCGAGTACGCCCGCAGCGGCTTCTGGCAACTGCTCGTGGTGACCGGGCTGACGCTGGCGGTGCTGGCCGCCGCGGCACGGTGGGCACCGCGGGAATGCCGTACCGACCGGATGCTGATCCGTTCCGTGCTGGGAGCGCTGGCCGGACTGACCCTGGTGATCGTGGCATCGTCGCTGCACCGCATGAACCTGTACTCCGACACGTACGGCCTGACCCGCTTGCGGCTCCTCGTTGCGCTCTGCGAGCTGTGGCTCGGTGTGGTGTTCGTGCTGGTGCTGGCCGCGGGCGTGAAGCTGCGGGCCGCCTGGCTGCCTCGGGTGGCGGTCGGTGTGGGGGTGTTCGCGCTGCTGGGGCTCGTCGCGGCGAACCCGGACGGGCTTATCGCAGACCGCAATGTCGACCGGTTCGTCCACACACACCGGATCGACACGTGGTACCTCTCGACGCTGTCCCCGGACGCAGTTCCGTCGCTCGACCGTCTCCCCCAGCCAGAACGAGAATGCGCACTCGGCCCGATCAGCCTCCACTTGTCCGTGGACCCAGACGACTGGCGCGGCGCCAACTACGGCCGCGCCTACGCCCGCGACCTGCTGGCAACTCGTCCGGCAATGCGAGACCGCGTATGCCCCCAGCCGTACGCATTGGACTGACTACGAGGTCAGACTCATCAAACGCCCACGGTCGCACCCGTCGGCACACGAAGATGCCAGCGACGCCACATGCCGCCGACGCTCCGCTTGCCGCTTTAGAGGCAGGTTTGAAGCGGCCGCCAAGAATCTCATGTCATTCTCCCTACACTCGCGGATCGTCCCCTTACCGACTCCGAGTCCGAGTCCGAGCTCATTCAGATAAGACAACTGCTCTTCGTTCAGGTCGTCGCTAATCAGTCGGCCGAGCGAACTCACCAACCCACCCCGCAATGGGTGAGTGTCCGAGATCTCGCGAATCGCATGCAACTGCGCCTCCCGCACCCGAGAATTCGTCTCGACAGACGCCATATTGGCAAGCACGAGTACGACCGATCCAGCTTCTTCGCGGTCGAATACGGTCGCCAAGTCGCTCGCATTCTCCGCGCCAGCTTCCCGGTCCCCAACATTAGCTGCCACGATACTCCTGAGCAGCTCGATCAGATCCTCAGCACCGACAGCCATCACAACCCCGGGAACTGATTGGGCGAAGGCATGTGCGTCGCATTGGCTGCGCCAGGATTGTAGTTGGGGATATTTGGATCATGAGATTGAGCATGGAAAAAAAATTCCCGTCTTCATCTTGATACTGGCGGCCAATCTGCACCGTATATGTTTCGCCTGTCGCGGAGTTGGATCCGGCCGGGGCCATACCGTCGGGACCATGAATCCGAAGACGCACGGTCTTGCCAGCATCATTAGTCCACTTGAACTCCCGGCCATACTGCGACCCGCCATTCGCGTGCGGCGTAAGTTCCCGCACGCTGGCGTTATCGGGAACGATGCTCATCGGATCCTTACCTCTGAGATCATCTCCGCCGCAGTTGTGGACGAGGACCGGTGTGTTGCGGCGAGCACATAGTACGTGTGGATGTCGGCGCTGGTGAGGTTGTGCATCGTGCGCCGGCCCGAGAAATGGCGGACTGCGCCAGGGGAGATGCTGTTCTTGCCCAATACAGGCGAGCTTCGCTCCGTTGGCGATGTCGTCCAGGTCATCGAAGGCTCGCATCGAGAAGCGATTGCTCGCGAGGAGTCGGCCGGCGAGGCCGGGGACCGCCTGCCCTTGACAACGTGCGAGCGGCGGCCAAACTGCCGGGCATGGCCACCGACGATCCACAGTCCGCGATGCAGCGGCGCGTCCGGGTCGTGCTGGGCGAGGTCGCGGCCCGGCGCGTGCCCGAGGATCAGACTCGGGCCGATCTCGCCGAGCAGACGCCGGTGGGGGAGGCCCTGGTCAAAGGGCTGGTACGGGCACAGCTCGCCCTAGCCCTGCGCCTGTCGCTGGTCGTGGTGGCCGGGTTGGGGACGCTCCCGCTGCTGTTCGCGGTGGCCCCCGCAGTCGGCGCCGCGAAGGTCTTCGGCATCGGCCTGCCGTGGCTGCTGCTCGGTTTCGGATCGTTCCCGTTCCTGGTGGCCGTGGGCTGGGCGTACGTACGCTTCGCCGAACGCAACGAGCAGGACTTCACCGCTGTGATCCGCAGGCCCGAGTCGTGAACCCGTACGTTGTCCCTGGCCTCGTCCTTGTCGTCCTGGTCACGATCGGCATCGGCGCGTACGGCCTGAGGGTCGCCCGTACCACCTCGGACTTCCTGGTGGCGTCGCGTTCGGTCAGTCCGAGCTGGAACGCGGCCGCGATCGGCGGCGAGTACCTGTCCGCAGCCTCGTTCCTGGGCGTCGCCGGGCTGATTCTGCGCTACGGCGTGGACGTGCTCTGGTATCCGGTCGGGTTCGCCGCGGGATATCTGGCGTTGCTGCTGTTCGTGGCCGCACCGCTGCGTCGCTCCGGCGCGTTCACGTTGCCGGACTTCTGCGAGGTGCGGCTGCGTTCGCCGGTGTTGCGCCGGCTGGCCACGGTCTTCGTCATCTTCATCGGCTGCCTGTATCTGGTGCCGCAGTTGCAGGGTGCCGGGTTGACGTTCACGACAGTCACCGGTGGGTCGTACACCTGGGGCGCGATCGTTGTCGGGCTGGTGGTGACGGCCAATGTGGCGCTCGGCGGCATGCGGGCGATCACGTTCGTGCAGGCGTTCCAGTACTGGTTGAAGCTCACGGCTCTGGCCGTACCGGTGATATTTCTGGTGTTGCAGTGGCAGTCGGATGGTCGGCCCGCGGTGACGCCGCCGGACGGTCCGGTGTTCGCGGTGCAGACGACTGTCGAGATTCGCCACGACGCGGTGTTGGCTGTGGATGGTGCTGTTCGGACTGTCCACAGAGGTGAGCATTTGACTTTCGGGGCCGGACAGCCGGTTCCGGAAGTGAGCACGGTGGACGGACGTCGTGGCGACGACTGGCTGTTGCCGGCCCGCGAGGGTGGCCTGTTCGTCACGTATTCGCTGATCCTGGCGACATTTCTGGGAACGATGGGCTTGCCGCACGTATTGGTTCGGTTCTATACGAATCCGGACGGCGCTTCGGCCCGGCGTACGACGTTGGTGGTGCTGGGCCTGGTCGGCGTGTTCTACCTGCTCCCGACGCTGTACGGCGTGCTGGGCCGGATCTACACCCCGCATCTGCTGATGACCGGGCGTACGGACGCGGTGGTGCTGCTGCTGCCGGAGGCCGCGCTGGGTTCGGGGCCGCTCGGTCAACTCCTGGGTGCGCTGGTCACCGCGGGGGCGCTGGCGGCGTTCCTGTCCACCTCATCCGGGCTGCTCACCAGCGTCGCCGGGGTGGTGTTCACGGATGTGCTGCACGCGGACCGGGCCGGCTCGGTCCGCGACTTCCGGCTGGCCACCGTTCTTGCGGCGGCACTGCCGCTGACCCTGTCGGTGTACGTGGCAGATCTCGACGTGTCCCGGGTCGTGGGTCTGGCATTCGCGGTGGCCGCGTCCAGCTTCTGCCCGCTTCTGGTGCTGGGCATCTGGTGGCGGGGGCTGACCGATGTCGGCGCGGCGACCGGGATCCTGGCGGGGGGCGGTGCCGCGATGGGTGCCGTCCTGGTGACCGTGCTCGGACCGCCGCTGCACGGGTGGCCCGCGCAGGTCGTCGGCCAGCCGGCGGCGTGGACCGTGCCGCTGGCGTTCGTCGTGATGGTCGCCGGTTCGCTGCTGACCGCCCGGCGGGTGCCCCGCGATGTGGGCGCGACGATGCTGCGCCTGCACGCTCCGGAGTCATTAAGACTGTAGGAACGCTCGCTAATCCGGACTTTAAGTAACCTTAAGTGATCCGGCTGAACTTCGCGGCCCCGCGCTCCCGTATCTCCCGGTACTGCAACGGGCAGTGCTCATGACGCGAAGGAGCGGGTGCATGTATCGACGCGGGATGACGGGGCGAGCACGGAAGCTGATGATCGGGGCGGCCGCGGCAGCGCTGGTCGGTGGCGCGTTCGCCATCAGTACTGGCGTCAGCAACGCCGGGGAGAACTGCGGCGGTCTGGACCAAGCCCTGCAGAACAATCTGAACTTCATCGCCGGCCAGAAGGCGAACCCCGACGCCCAGTCGGCCGCCCGTATCGCCAACCGCCAGGCGGTCGTCGACCTCATTCAACAGCGCCGCGCCGCGGCGGGTTGCACGGCCAACGTGGCCGCGAACAACGGCGCCGGCCAGGGCAACAACGGCAACGCCGGTAACGGCAATGCGGGCAAGGGCAACGGTTCCGGGGAGAACTGCGCCGGGCTGGACAAGGCTCTGCAGAACAACCTGAACTTCATCGCCGGCCAGAAGGCGAACCCCGACGCCCAGTCGGCCGCCCGTATCGCCAACCGCCAGGCGGTCGTCGACCTCATCAACCAGCGCCGCGCCGCCGCGGGCTGCACCGGGAACGCGGGTGCAGGCAACGGCAACGCCGGTAACGGCAACGCGGGCAAGGGAAACAACGGCCAGGGCAACCAGGGCAACGGCAACAACGGCCAAGGCAACCAGGGCAACGGCAACAACGGCCAAGGCAACCAGGGCAACGGCAACAACGGGAACGGCAACGGCACGGGTGCGGGCGAGGTCGTCTGCAAGGGCTCGACCGTGACGACGACCGGCACCGGCGGCGCCACGGCGCTGAGCGGGAACTTCCCGATCGGCACGACGCTGAAGGTCACCAACCTGGACAACAACAAGAGCATCACCGTCAAGGTGGCGGAGCCCGCGGGCAGCTGCATCCTGCTGAACAAGGGCGCCTTCGACCAGATCCACGAAGAAGGCAAGCTCCTGATCCGGCGCGCCGTGATCGAACGGGTGGGATGAACGGGGGCTCACCCGTTGCGGCCCGGGCCAGCCTGAAGGCTGGTCCGGGCCGCCCTCCGGTCTCCAAGGTCAGCTCGTCAGCACGCCGATGATCAGCGCCGTCAGCTCGTCAGCGCGCCGATGATCAGCGACGGGATCCACATCAGCGCGTACGGCACGAGCACCAGCAGCAGCATCGGTTCGGCCCCGCCGCGGCCGGCGGCGAGACTGGCGCCCACCACGGCCACCAGGGTGGCGACGTTGAGGGCGCGGATGCGCAGCGCGGGCGCCACCCGTACGTTCTGTTTCTGGCGGTTGGTCTTGGGTGTGACGAACCAGGACTGGGCCACGTTGCGGAAGCCCTTGATGTTCGCGATCGCGTACGTGTGCACCACCGACAACGCGATCCAGCACGCGGCCGGGATGTAGAGCAGGTTCACCCATTCACGTTTCTTGATCGCGTGCACGACCAGCGGTGGGATGCCGCTGGACAGGGCGATCAGTGCGGTGATCGCGAGCGGGAGGGCGACCGGGCGCAGCACCTCGTCGGGTGCCGGGCCGGTCCAGCCGAGGGCGGAGCCCACGACCGCGACGACCGCGGTGAGCACACTCCACAGCAGCGCGAGCTCCACACCGAGCGCGACCGTGTAGTACGCGTTCTGACGCATCAGGCTGAGCTTGGTGCCCAGGCTCAGCCGCGAGCGCAGGACCGGGCGGAAGTATTCCTTGAACGTACGCGCCGACCCGGTCGCCCAGCGCTGCTGCTGGCGGCGGAACGCCTTGTAGTTCGGCGGCACCTCGCCGGTGTTCTTGACGTCCTCCAGGAAGACTCCGCGGTATCCGGCCAGGTAGAAGCGGTTGGACAGGTCGATGTCCTCGGTGAGGTGGCCCGCCCGGAACCCGCCGACCGCGGAGAGCGCTCTCAGCTTGAACAAAGCACAACACCCGGTGAACAGGATCATGTGGTTGAGCCGCTGCCGGCCCGGCAGGTCGACCAGGTAGCAGGCCTCCTCGCTGATCGCGAGGCAGCGCTGGAAGTGGTCGCCGTGGCCGTAGTGGTAGAGCCGGGTGGTCTGCACGTACGCGATGTCCGGGTCGGCCTCGATCGCGCTCAGGCAGCGTTCGATCGCGTCGGTCTGCGGGCGCCAGTCGGCGTCCAGCAGGTACATGTAGTCGAAGTCGCGCTGCTGGAGATAGCCCTCCAGGGCCTTGAGGTTGCCCGCCTTGAAGCCGGTGTTCTCGGCCCGGTGGAACAGCACGAACCCGTCGGACTCCCAGAGTTCGACGTCGTTTCCGTCGTAGCGCACCGGAATCGGGCCCGCGCATCCGCGCGCGATGGCCAGCCCCCGGAGCAACGCGATGGTTTCGGGATCGGTGGAGTCGTCACCCACGATGATGGTCTTGTTCGGGAACGTCAGGCGTTCACACGCGGTGACCGTGTCCGCGATGACGGCCCGCTCATTGAAGGACACGATCACGACGGCCACGCGCGCGTCCGGCCGCGGCGTGGTGGTCGGAAGCGGCTTCCTGAACAGCGCGGCAATCGTGTACGCGTACGTGTGGACCGCGAAGAATCCGAAGTAGACGATCAGCAGAAGCGGTACTGACAGTAAGAGGGTGGAGATCACCATGGCGAATCACGCTACGCGAGCATCTTTCACAGCAGCGGAACGGTGGGATGTCCGTTGTGTAATGCGCCGGTGAGTCCTGGCGCAACCGTGCCGGGCTCAGCGACCGACTGTCACGTCCACGCTACTCGCCGGTGGCCGTGAACGCGCGCTGGAGCTCGTCCGCGCCCGGCTTGAGGCGTTCGGTGTAATACACCCGCTGCCATGGTTGCCACGTGAAGACACTGCCGGCCTGTACGGTCTGCCCGGCGGACACGATGACCATCACACCAGGACTCGTGGCGCTGGCAGATTCGCCGGCCTTGGGCGTCAGGACCTGCAGCGATGACGGATCGGAGAAGCCGGCCAGCGCCCACGGGATGCGTACGGTGAGATCCGCCCCGTTGCGCACCCACAGGGAGCGGCTGTCCGCGCCGGGGGCGGCCGGATCCAGGGTGCCGTATCGCAGTTTGCCGACGTCGAACAACTCCACCGGCATCTGTTTGTTCAGGGTGGGAATGTAGAGCGGCCGGTTCACGACGAGCTGGTACGCATGCCAGCCGGGCACGGCCTTGGGTCGTGCGCTGTCCGGCACGTTCCAGTCCAGTTGCAGCGGGTCGAGTTCGGTGCGGATCCACGCCTGCCCGGTGTTCTTGGCCAGATCGAACGTCAGTGCCGCGTCGGGGCGCCGGTCCGTGGAACCGGGCGGCGGGTCACCGGTGATCTGGGGCAACGTGTCCAGGCCGATGGTGAGCCGCTCCGGCGCCGGGTCGGCCGGCGTGATCCGCAGATACAGGAAGCTCTCGTCGTAGCGGGCGACGACACGGCGTGCGGGCGTGCCGTTCGCGCTGTCCACGAGCGTCTGTTCGGGCTGGTCCGGAGGGCCGTTCGGGTCGGTGGCGAGGATGCCGAAGTACTGCTCGTTGGTCAGCGGGTCGTGCCAGAGTTGGCGCCGGTCCGCGGGTACCTGGTGATTCACGGTATTCCAGGTGAGCTTGAACCATTCGTCCGTCCAGGCGAACACGAACGCGCCGCCAAGTCCCTGATCCCGGATCAGCTTCAGCATCTCGGCGTCGATCCGCATGGCCTCCAGCTCACTGTGGTCGCCCTGGCCGCGACCCAGCGGGCCGAGATGCGCGGTGCCGATGGACGACGGCACCCCGAACTCGGTGACCAGCACCGGCATGCCGGTGTGGTGACGGCGCAAGGCATTCAGGTACGCCGCATACGGGTCCTTCTCGCCGCGGTACTCATACCGTTGAAAGTCCGGATAGTACGGGTACGCGTGGTAGCTGGCGAATGTGCCGCCGGGCCACGCAGCGGTCGGCCGGACGTGGTTGGCGTCGACCCCGACCAGGTCCTCCTTCTCCAGCGGCTCGTACGCGTGCCGCAGCGGGTCGGTGGTCGGCCAGTTGGCGAACGCGATCGGCTCCGTGCGTCCGCGCTTCGCCTCGGCGGTGGCCAGTTCGTCCATCCGGGCCGCCAGCCACCGTTCCGTGGGGCTGGCCTGCGGCGTACTCGTGAAGTAGTCGCCGTGATGGGCGGGGGCCGCGCCGTTCTTGCGGTCGCTGGCCGCGGTGGCTTCGGGATCCCATTCCACACCGACGATCCACCCGGCGAGCCAACGGCTGACGTCGGTGGTCCACGTGCCGCTGGCCCGTCCGGGCGTGGGCGGGCGGGTGAGGTTCCCGGAAACCGCCGCCGAGGCGTCGCGCAACTCCGCGGTGAACGCTTCCGTGACCGCCGTGTCGTACAGGTTCTGCTTCTGCACGTACGACTCGTCGGGCAGATACACGCCCTGCATCAGGTAGAGCGGCCGGTCCGGGTGGGCGTCGTTGTACGCGGCGAGCTGGGTGTAGAACGCCGGCGGGTGGATGGTGTAGTTGCGCACCACCCGGACCCCCATCAGTCCCATCGCGGCGAACCACGCGCGGTAGTGCGCCTCGGTGATGCCCAGTTCTCCGGGCTGGTGGCCGGGAGTGGTGCTGCCGAGGTTCACGCCGGGCAGGAACCGCCGGTCGCCGCCGGAGGTGTGCAACGCGAACCCGTTCGCACCGGCCTGCGCGAGCACGGCCAGCCCGGCAACCGTCGCCGGCTTGGGCGCCCACGAGCTGCCCGCCGGCAGGGGCGGCAGCGCGTCCAGCCCCGCGATGACCTGTTCTTTCGGGGAGGCGGGCCCGGCCTGCTGGTGGCAGGAGGAGCCCGCGGTGGCGACGACGAGCAGCACAGCGCATACCCTGGCCAGGGCTCGGCGGCCCGGACCGTTCCGGGCGTACGCGCGGTCTGCCACGGGTACTCCCCATCACCAGCTCAGCGACTCACCCCATCATCCATCACCATTCCATTCAGAACGGGTCAAAGCGGGGTGATCAGCCGGTGAAATCGACCTGCCTGACGTCCATGACGTGCGAGTTGATCTCGCGGACCTGGCGACCCAGGTCGTGGATCTCCACCACCTCGACACCGTGGCCGCGCAGCACCTCCACGCCGTCGCAGTCGGCGAACAGAACCGGCTCACGCAGCGCGATGACGACACGGCGGATTCCGGCGGCAAGGATCAGGCTGGTGCACGTGCCCGGCCGCGACCGCCGCGCCGTACACGGCTCCAGCGTGCTGTAAATGGTGGCCTGCGACAGATCCCGTGCGGCAGCGCCGCGCAGTTTGGCGAGGGCGCCCTCCTCGGCGTGATCACGCGGATCGATCTCGCCGGTGTGGCCGGTTGCCAGCACCAGTCCACCGCGATCCACGACGATCGCACCCACCGCATAGTTCGTCCGCGTCGGCGGCGCGAGTCGCGACAGCTCGACGGCAGCGGTCAGCCACTGACGGTCGTCGTCTCCGTTCGACATGTCACGACCCCGCGACTGCGCGGAGGATGGCGTGACCCACGACCTGCAGAGCGGTGAGCAGAGGCCGGCGGAAGACCAGCAGCGTCGCGATCACGGCCATCGCGACCACCACCGATGCGACGAACACGGCCACATTGGTCGCCGCGTACCGGCGTTTCGAGAGGCGACGCTCCGGCTCGGCGTCAGCCTCGGGCGGTGGGTTGTCACCGTCCTCGAAGAAGATCACCCGCGTACGGTACTGCCGTCCGCCCGCGGCCCGCTGTGAATCGCCTCCCACCTCGCGACGCGTTCCGGAGGACGAGGATTGCGACGAGCCGTACTCCTCATCGGCTCACCGGGCGGAGGCCGGCCTGACGGACGAACACGTTTCGCCGCTCGACGGCCCTGCCGCGATCGTTGAGGACGGGGGGATGCGCCGCGATGTCCGCCAACCCATAGGCCGAGTCGCGACGCACCACCCGGTTCTCCCCGCCGCCGCAGAGACGAACCTCGGTACGTCGGTGCGGAACTGAGGTAATACGTTACACAAATTGTGTAATGATGGATCGACTGCCACCCGAACGAGCGCACGTTCGCTGGATCAGGCAGCATGACCCCGAGGCGGGAGGCGATGGCGATGACGGACCAGCGCGGCGGCACGACGTCCGATCCGTACGTGAGCCCAGGCAACGGCAATGCCTGGTCGGCGGACGCGGCCGCGCTCGGCAAGGTCGGCGGACAACGCCTTCTCGACGTCGCGGTGACCGCGGACGTTCCCGAGGCCGTACGCGCGGCCCTCGGCCTAGACGCAGCCGACGAGGTTGTTCGCCGACGGCGCCTGATGCTGCTGGACGACCGTCCGGTGGAGATTGCCACCTCGTTCTATCCCGCCTCGATCGCCGCCGACACCGACCTCGCCCGGCCCGGCAAGATCCGTGGCGGCGCAGTGGCGGCGCTCGCTGCGCTCGGGCATGCGCCCGCCGAAGTCTTCGAGCAGATCACGGCACGACACCCGGAGGTCGACGAGGCGGAGATCCTCGGAACCGACGTGCACGAACCGATCCTCGTGCTGACCCGGACCAACGTGGATGCCCTGGGGATGCCCGTGGAGCACGCGGTCAACTGCATGGTCGCGCGGCTGAACGGACCCCTGTCCTATCGAATGCGACGATCGACTTCGTGACCTCTCCGGTAAGTGACGACGGGGTTCGATCGCGCCAGCGTCAACTGGCCGGCGATTTGCGTGCCCTCATCCTGTCCGGCGACATCGCGCCGGGTGCACGACTGCCGAGCACTGCCGAGCTCACCCGCCGGTACGGCGTGAACAACATGAGCGTGACCCGCGCACTGGCCGTCCTCAAGGCTGAAGGCCTGGTCGAGGGCCAACGCGGCCGGGCCGTACTGGCCACGGATCGCCGCCCCTTGGTCGTCCGTGCCAGTCACTATCCGCAGCCCGCGTCGCCGGGTGAGCCGTACCCGTGGATCTCGGAGAACGCTGCGGGCGGCAGATCGGGCTCGTCGACGCTGATCGAGGTGGGGGAGCGACCCGCGCCGGCCCAGGTGGCTGCAGCTTTCGGCATTGCGCCGGAAGATCCGGTCGTACTCCGGCATCAGCTTCTGCTCCTGGACGATCGGCCGGCCGAGTTGGTGTGGTCGCACTATCCGGTGGACATCGCCCGAGGGACGGACCTCGCGGATCACCGCCGAATCAAGGGCGGTTCGCCGGCGACTCTGGCATCGCTGGGCCATCCACTGCGGAACGCGGTTGACCAGGTGTCGGCACGTTTTGCCACCGTTGCCGAGTTCGTCGCCTTGCGCCTGCCCGAGGACGTCCCGGTCCTGCGGCAGTTCCGGGTGGCATTCGATCACGCCGGGCGCGCGGTCGAGGCAACCATCATGATCAAATCTGCTCAGCAGTATGAGGTGCAGTACGACCTGCCGGAACCGGCCTGATCCGGTCGGCGCGAGCGGCCACAATGGTGCGGTGCAGCCGATCGAGCCCGGGGCGGAGATCCATTCCACGGATCCGTTCGCCACTCCCCAGCAGGAGCGTTCGCCGCTGCGCCGGTTGCGTGGCCGTCTTGCCGCCCCGGTCACCCTGTGGACCGCGCCGGGACCGGCCGGCCTGACCGTGTCCTCGCTGGTCGTGGCGGACGGCGAGCCGGGCCGGATCGTGGGCCTGGTGGACGAGGAGAGCGACTTCTGGGACGCCCTGTCGGCGGCGGGCCGGTTCGCGGTCACCGCGCTGGAGGCGGATGACCAGCAGCTGGCCGACCGGTTCGCGGGCCTCATGCCGGCGCCCGGCGGGCTGTTCACGCAGGGTTCCTGGGAGCAGACCGATTACGGTCCGGTTCCGGCCGGGGCGCGGACGTGGGCGGCGTGCCGTCTGGAGGGCGCGCGGCCGTGCGGCTGGGCGCTGCTGGTCGAGGCGACCGTCGAGACGGTACGGCTGGATGCCGTTCCGGACCCGCTCGTCCACTTTCGTGGCCGGTACCGTCGCCTGGCGGACTGACCGGTCGGCGCACAGAGGGGTTCATTCGGCGCAGGTCCCGGCCGACGTCCCCCACCTGACTCTTTCTCCTTCGTACGGTGCGCGAAAGACCCGCCCCCACGAAGGTGGTGAGCCACGTTGACCACGGAATTGACACCTGACGAACCGACGACTGCCAGCCCGGAGCCGCTGGACCGGTACGTCGCCGTTCAGCAGTCCGCGGAGTTCGGGGAGCTGCGGCACCGGCTGCGCCGCTTCATCTTCCCGACCACGATCGCGTTCTTCGCCTGGTACGCGCTGTACGTGCTGCTGTCGGCGTACGCCCGGGATTTCATGAGCATCAAGATCATCGGCAACATCAACGTCGCGCTGGTGTTCGGGCTGCTCCAGTTCGTCTCCACGTTCCTGATCGCCTGGTACTACGCCCGGTACGCGGCCCGGAAGCTGGACCCGATGGCCGACAGCATCCGCGCCGACATGGAGAGCGGGGAGGTGGCGTGATGGCGACGCACCTTCTTGCCGCGGAGGCGACGTCGTCGACCTCCCGTACGCTGACGATCACGCTTTTCCTGGTCTTCGTAGCGATCACCCTGGGCATCACGGTGTGGGCGAGCCGGCAGACCAGGACCGCGACGGACTTCTACGCGGGTGGCCGGTCGTTCTCCGGTTTCCAGAACGGCATGGCGATCGGCGGGGACTACATGTCGGCCGCGTCGTTCCTGGGCATCGCGGGCCTGATCGCGCTGTACGGCTACGACGGCTTCCTCTACTCGATCGGCTTCCTGGTCGCCTGGCTGGTGGCGCTGCTGCTGGTCGCGGAGTTCCTGCGCAACTCGGGCCGGTACACGATGGCCGACGTGCTGGCGTTCCGGATGCGGCAGCGGCCGGTGCGCACCGCGGCGTCGGTCTCCACGATCGCGGTGTCGATCTTCTACCTGATCGCCCAGATGGTCGGCGCGGGCGCGCTGGTCAGTCTGCTGCTGGGGATCAAGGCGGACACGACGTTCCTGGGCATGGACGCGGACACCGCCAAGGTCGCCACGATCATCCTGGTCGGCGCGCTGATGATCATTTACGTGGTGGTCGGCGGCATGAAGGGCACCACGTACGTACAGATCGTCAAGGCGGTCATGCTGATGTCCGGCGCGCTGGTGATGACGCTGCTGGTGCTGGCGCACTACAGGTTCAACCTGTCCACCCTGCTGGGCGACGCCGCGAAGGCGTCCGGCAAGGGCGACGCGTTCCTCGAACCGGGCCTGCGGTACGGCGTCGAGAAGGCCACCGCGCTGGACACGTTCTACAGCAAGATGGACCTGTTCTCGCTCGGCATCGCGCTGGTGCTGGGCACGGCCGGGCTGCCGCACATCCTGACCCGGTTTTATACCGTTCCGACCAGCCGTACCGCGCGCAAGAGCGTGCTGTGGGCCATCGGCATCATCGGCACCTTTTATCTGTTCACGCTGGCGCTCGGGTTCGGGGCGGCGGCCCTGGTGGGTGGCAAGGAAATCGTCGCCCAGGACAAGGCCGGTAACACCGCGGCCCCGCAGCTCGCCCAAGCGCTCGGCATCGACTACTTCGGCGGCCAGACCGGCGGGGCAGTCCTGCTGGCGATCATCGCGGCGGTCGCTTTCGCCACGATCCTCGCGGTGGTCGCGGGCCTGACCCTGGCGTCGTCGTCGAGCGTGGCGCACGACTTCTACGCGAACGTGGTGCGTAGGGGGACCGCGTCCGAGCGCGACGAGGTCCGGGTGGCCCGGATCGCGGCGCTGGTCATCGGCGCGGTGGCCATCGGGTTGTCGATCTACGCCCAGTCCCTGAACGTGGCGTTCCTGGTGGCGCTGGCGTTCGCGGTGGCCGCATCGGCCAACCTGCCCGCGATCCTGTACAGCCTGTTCTGGTCCCGGTTCAACACCTCCGGTGCCCTGTGGGCGATCTACGGCGGCCTGACCTCGGCGATCGTGCTGGTGTTCTTCTCGCCGGTGGTGTCCGGCTCGCCGACCGCGATGTTCCCGGAGCACGACTGGCACTGGTTCCCGCTGAACAACCCGGGCATCATCTCCATCCCCTTCGGGTTCTTCTGCGGCTGGCTCGGCACGGTGATCTCCGCGGAGCGGGACGCCGTCAAGTACGCCGAACTGGAGGTCCGGTCCCTGACCGGTCACGGCGCGCACTGACCGACGGGCCGGGGCCGGTGCGCGGTCCGCACCGGCCCCGGTCGCTATCGTGTCCGGCATGGCAGTCACGCAGAGGTACGGCCCCGGGCATCGGATTCTGGTCAGCGGCGGCGGCGGGTTCGTCCCCTCGCACGTGGTGGACGCGCTCCTGGCGCGCGGCTGCACCGTGGTCGCGATCGACAACTTCGTGACCGGTTCCCGCGACAACGTGGCCCACCTCGCCGCCGAGCCCCGCTTCACGCTCATCGAGGCGGACCTGACCGACGGCCTGCCGCGGCACCCGGCGCTGGCGGACCGGTTCGACGCGATCCTGCACATGGCGTCACCGGCCAGCCCCACCGACTTCGCGAAGCTGCCGATGGAGATCCTCAAGGTCGGTTCGATCGGCACCATGGCCCTGCTGGACCGCGCGGTCGCCGACGCGGCCCGCTTCCTGATGGCCTCCACCTCGGAGGCGTACGGCGACCCTCTCGTGCACCCGCAGCCCGAGTCGTACTGGGGCAACGTCAACCCGATCGGCGTGCGCGCGGTCTACGACGAGTCGAAGCGGTTCTCCGAGGCCGCCACGATGGCGTACCACCGGTACCACGGCCTGGACACGGCCATCGTGCGGATCTTCAACACGTACGGGCCGCGGATGCGCCCGGACGACGGCCGCGCCATCCCGACGTTCATCAGCCAGGCGCTGCGCGGCGTGGCGCTGACCGTGCACGGCAGCGGCACCCAGACTCGTTCGATCACGTACGTGGACGACCTGGTCCGCGGCATTCTGCTGCTGCTCGACTCGACCCAGACCGGCCCGATCAACTGTGGCACCGAGCACGAGCTGACCATGCTCGACCTGGCCCGGCTCATCGTCGAGCTGTCCGGCAGCAGCTCGCCGATCGAGCTGGTCCCGCGTACCGCGGATGACCCGGAGAAGCGCCGGCCGGACCTCACGCTGGCCCGCACGCTGCTCGGATACGAGCCGCAGGTGGGGCCCGAGGAGGGGCTGCGCCGCACGATCGACTTCTTCAGAGACTGAGCATTTCCGGCGCGTAGTGAACTTCTCACTGAGCGTAATTGTCTCCTCCCTTCGTGCCGACCCAGTGTTGATGCCCTAAATGCCTGGTTGCGGATACGTAACCTGAAACCATGCCAGCGACCACGTCCTCCTACGGCTCCGGCCGCGCCTCCGTTCCGGGTTCCAGCCGCCCCGGCGGCAGCCGTACGTCGGGGCGCGCCGGGGTGCCCGGCGCGTACCGCGAGCGCGTGTCCCATCCCGGCGGACGGGACGACTGGGCCAGCGGCCCCGCGGGGCCCGGCGGCCCGCCGCCGCGCGGACCGGGCCGGGGGGACGGGCCGGGGCGGCCGTACCGGCGGGGGCCGAAGCCGCGTTGGGGCCGGATCGCCCTGGTCGCCGGCATCGGCGTCATCGTCATCGGCCTGATCGCGACCGTCACGCTGTACGGCTACGCGAACGGCCTGGACAAGGACCTGAAGCGGACGAACGCGTTCGACCAGCTCACCAACGGGCGCCCGGCCAAACTGGTCAAGGGGGCGCTGAACATCCTGCTGGTCGGCAGCGACTCCCGCGACCCGGACGCGGCCAAGGACACCACCAACGCGTGGCGCGCGGACACCCTGATCCTCATGCACATCCCGGAGGACCACGGCTCGGCGCAGCTCGTGTCGATCCCCCGCGACCTGTACGTCCCGATCCCCTCCGCCAACGACGCGCCCTGCAGCAGCGGAGCCCGCAACAAGATCAACGCCTCGTTCGCGTTCGGAGGTCTGCCGCGCGCGGTCCGCACGGTCGAGTGCTTCACCGACGTACACATCGACCACGTGCTGGCGATCGACTTCGGCGGCTTCAAGGAGGTCACGGACGCGCTCGGCGGGGTCGACCTCAAGGTCGAGCAGACCATCACATCGATCCACAAGCCGCACCGGGTGTTCACCAAGGGCACCATGCACATGAACGGCGCGGAGGCGCTGGACTGGATCCGGCAGCGCAAGCAGTTCGCCCGCGGCGACTTCGCCCGCATGCAGCACCAGCAGGACTTCCTGAAGGCGCTGATGGACAAGGCCGCCAGCACCGGCACGCTGACCAGCCCCGGCCGGCTCAACGACTTCCTCAAGGCGGTCACCGCGGCGGTCACGGTCGACCAGGACTTCTCGCTCACCGACATGGCGGTGCAGTTCCGCAACGTCCGCAGCGACAAGCTCACGTTCATCACCAGCCCCAATCTGGGCGGGCAGAACGTCGACGGACAGAGCGTCGTGGTCAGCGACCGGGAGAAGGCATTGGCTTTGTACAAGGCCATTTCTGCCGACAAGATGACCGACTGGATGTCTGCGAACCTGCCGAACAAGGCGAACAAGTAGGCACCTGACCGCGTCCCACAGGGGACGCACAGGCTGGGCATTCGGCGCGGGCCGGTGGATACTCACCGCCCGCGCTGATCATGAACGGGATGTTTCCAACAGTTGAAACGCGGGAGGACTCCCGCGACATCGAAGTTGAACGTACAGTGGTCCGGCCCCTGTCCCCGATCTTCTGGAGCCCTGCATGACGGTCGCGCCTCCTCGACGCCCTTTGTCGCAGGAACAGGCCGCCGCACTGCAGAAGGAGCTCGCTGCACTCCGGCGCCCCGCCAAGCGCCGCGACCCGCTGTGGGCACGCCTGACCGTCGTGCTCGGCGCCCTGCTGATGCTGGGCAGCGGAGCGGGCATCGTGGGCAGCAAATGGGTGATCAGCAGCGCCACCTCCGCGATCACCCGCCAGGACCTGATCGGCAATACGAAGAAGGTCTCCGCCAAGGGCACCGACCCGCTCAAGGGCCCCATCGACCTGCTGCTCATGGGTGTCGACGCGCGCAAGCGCTGGGCGGTCGACGACCTGCGCTCCGACACGATCATCGTGCTGCACATCCCGGCAACGCACGACCAGGCATACCTGGTGTCGCTGCCGCGCGATACCCAGGTGCAGGTGCCCGCGTTCGCCAAGAACGGCTACCCGGGCGGGGTCTCCAAGCTCAACGAGGCGTTCTTCCACGGCGCCCAGAACGGCGGCGGCTGGGCCGGCGGCGCGCAGCTGCTGGCGCAGACCATCAAGGCCAACACCGGGATGAGCTTCGACGGCGCCGCGATCATCGACTTCGGCGGTTTCCGCAGCGTCATCGAGGCGCTCGGCGGCGTACGCATGTGTGTCGACCAGCGGGTCAAGTCGCACCACATGGTGTGGGTCGACGGCAAGCCGTTGTTCCTCGCGGACGCCCGCAAGACCGGCAAGCCCATGAAGCCGATCTGGCACGAGGTCGGCTGCAAGGACATGGAGGGCTGGGAGGCGCTCGACTACTCCCGCCAGCGGTACGGGCTGAAGAACGGCGACTACGACCGGCAGCGCCACCAGCAGCAGCTCATCAAGGCGATGGCGAAGAAGGCCAGCAGCAGCGGGGTGCTGACCAACCCGCTCAAGGTCAGCGAGCTGATCAAGGCGGCGGGCAAGGCGTTCGTGCTCGACACCGGCGGGGTGCCGGTGGAGGACTTCATCTTCGGGCTCAAGGGCATCGCCGCCAACGACCTCGTGCTGCTGCGCACGAACAAGGGCACGTTCGCGGGCAACAACGAGGGCCGGGAGACCATCACCCCCGAAAGCATGGAGATGTTCAAGGCCGTCCAGCAGGACAAGCTCGGCGACTTCGTCATCAACCACCCGGATGTCATCGCGAACGAGAAATAGCCCTAGGCTGAGAAACGTGTTCGGACCCCAGGTACCCAGCGTGACCGCCGCCGACGTCGAGCCCGGCGCCTACCTGCTCGACGTGCGCGAGCCCGACGAATGGACTGCCGGGCACGCCCCGGGCGCCCACCACGTACCGATGATGGAGATCCCGGCGCGGATGGCCGACATCCCCACGGACGGCGACGTGGTCGTGGTGTGCCGGTCCGGCGGCCGTTCCGGCCAGGTGGTGTCGTACCTGTCCGGCAACGGGTGGGACAACGTCCGCAACCTCGACGGCGGCATGCAGTCCTGGGCGGCGGTCGGCCGCGACATGGTCAGCGAGAACGGTCAGCCGGCCCGCGTCCTGTGAGCGCCCGACGTCCCCTGGTGTTCGCGCACCGCGGTTCCTCCGAGGCGCTGCCCGAGCACACGCTCGCCGCGTACCTGCGGGCACTCGACGAGGGGGCGGACGGCCTGGAGTGCGACGTCCGGCTGACCCGCGACGGGCACCTGGTGTGCGTGCACGACCGCCGGCTGGGCCGCACCAGCAACGGCCGCGGCCTGGTCAGCGGCAAGACCCTCGCTGAGCTGGACGCGCTCGACTTCGGCTCGTGGCACCCCTCGGCCGGTGACGACCCCCTGGACGACCCGCCGGACCCCGACCGCACCCGCCTGCTGACACTGGACCGGCTGCTCAGCGCGGTGCGCGACAGCGGCCGCCGGGTCCGCCTGCTGGTGGAGACCAAGCACCCGTCCCGGTACGGCGCCGACGTGGAACGCCGCCTCGTCGAGCTGCTGCGCCGCCACGACCTCGCCGACCCGCGCCCGGGCGACCCCGTTCAGGTGACCGTCATGTCGTTCGCCGCGCTCGCGTTGCGGCGGATCCGGACGCTCGCCCCGGGGCTGCCGACCGTGTACCTGCTGGAGATCCTGCCGCCGGGGGTGAGCCGGGGCCGGCTGCCGTTCGGCGCGCGGATCGCCGGGCCGGGCGTGAGTCTGCTGCGCACCCGGCCCCAGCTCGTACCGGCGCTGCGGGCGGCCGGGCACGCCACGTACGTGTGGACCGTGAACACCGCGGACGAGCTCGACCTGGCGATCGCCCAGGGGGTCGACGGGGTGATCAGCGACCGGCCACGGTACGTGCTGGACCGCCTCGGCGCGGACGGCCCGTCCGAGTGACAATGGTGCCAAGATCCACCAGCCGCCCTGCCGAAATTTCCGGAACCGAGGCACACTCGCAGACATGCCCCACCCACCCGACTACGTCGCGCTGACCCGGGGACAACTGGCCGTCCTCGATCGGATCAACGCCGGCGCGGCGGGCGTCGCCGTACTCGACGAGGTCGTGCGGCTGGCCCGCCAGGTGCTCGGCGGTGCGGGTGCGGGCTTCGCCGAGTACGGCCCGGGCCACGGCCGGATCATCGCCGCGTGCGGCACCTGCGCCTGCGCGCTGGGCCGCCGGGTGCACCGCGCGGACGCCGAGCTGGAGCGGCACCGCAGCATGCTCATCACGCTGACCGCGCTCAGCGACGAGTTCGCCCGGCCGCCCGGCGACGACGCGGAGAACTGCCGCGTCCTTGCGGCCCGCGCGGACGCCGCGGGCGCGATCGTCGGCGCCCTGTACGTGTATTTCTCCGCGGACGCCGAACCGCCCGGCCCGGAGCAGCAGGCCGTGCTGGAGCTGCTGGCCACGCTGGCCGGGCGGCTGTACACCCACCCCAACGGCCTGCCCGCGTACGGCGACGACACCGATCCCGCCGAGCTGGCCCGCCGCCAGGAGGACCGCGACCTGTTCGTCGCCGTCACCAGCCACGAGCTGCGCACCCCCGTCACCGTGATCAAGGGGTACGCGGACACCATGACGAACCACTGGGACTCCCTCGACGAGTGCGGGCGCCAGGAAGCGGCTCGCGTCATCGGGGTCCGGGCCGGTGAGCTCTCCCGCCTGGTGGACCGGCTGCTCGCCGCGACCAGCGAGGACACCGACGTCAGCGGTTCCCCGCCCGGCCCGTTCGACCTGGTCGAGGCGTTGCGTCAGGCCGCTGCGGAACTGCCCGCCGATCTGCGCCGCCGGATCGTCCTCGACGACCTGCCCGCCGAGCTGCCCAAGGCGTACGGCGACCGCGCCACCCTGGCCACGATCCTGACCGAACTGGCCACGAACGCGGACAAGTACTCGCCCGCCAACACGCCCGTCGAGGTACGGGCCGAGGCTGACGAGCAGACCGTGACGTTCCGGGTCTGCGACCGCGGCGTCGGGATCGCGCCCGAGCACGTCGAGCGTGCCTTCGAGCGGTACTGGCAGGGCGATTCCGGCGATCGGCGCCGACCTCCCGGTGCCGGCCTGGGTCTCTATCTGGTGCGCCGGATCGTGGAACGGCAGCGCGGCTGGGTCGCCCTGCGCCCGCGCGAAGGCGGCGGCACGCTCGCCGAGGTCCGCCTGCCCCGCAGCTGAGTGCGTCGGGGCCGCCGCGCGGTGCGGCGCGGCCGACACGGGTGGGCCGATTCACCGCCGGGCCCGGCGCACCGCCTACGCTGATGCGCCATGAGCAAGCGTCGAAAGGGCCCGCAGACCGAGCCCAAGCGCCAGAAGGTGCGCGACATCTTCGTCGCGCGGCCGTTCGAGGGCCTCGCGGACGAGCCGGAGTGGATCGCGCTGCGCGAGCTGGTCCCGGCCGCCTCGGCGCCGCTGCGCCTCAAGCCCGAGGTCGCCGCGGAGTACGGCGACCGCCCGGTCACCCTGTCCACGGTGCTGCCGATGGCGTGGCCCGCGATGATCCGCCGCGACGGCGAGGTGTTCGTGGGGTTGCAGCGGCACGTCCAGTCCGGTGACGTCTCCCGCGACCTCGCGGTCGCGATCCTGTGCGCGCTGCGTACCGAGCCGGGGGAGAACGTGGCCGTGCCCGCCCTGCCCGGGTCCGGACCGCGGCTGCAGGACATCCTCGACGACGGCCCGCTGGACGTGACGCTGCACCTGGGCTTCGAGTACTGGCTGGATGCCGAGCAGGCCGACGACCCGAACGTGGTGGCGTCGCTGGAGCGCGCGAACGCGTCGATCTACCCCACGGAACGGCTGGCCGCCGCGCCCGCCGCGTACTGGTGCCGGGTGCCGGACAAGGCACACGTGCGCTGGGTCATGCCCGACGAGGAGGACGCCGCGCTGGACGCGCTGGCCCGCCTGTCGGCCGCGGGCGAGCTGGCCCTGGGGGAGGCGACCCGGTTCGCGGGCATGTTCCGGGCGCACGGTCTGCTCGTGCCGGTATGGGACGTGCCGCGCGAGCCCGAGGCGGCCGACTGGGAGGCCCCGCTGGCCGACTTCGCGAAGCGCTACCGGGACATCCTGGCGGACACCACGCCGCTGGACGCGGCGGCCCGGCGGGCCAAGCAGGGCCTCGTCGGCCGCCAGCTCACGCTCCGGTAGTCCCTGGGGTCGGGATCCGGGCGATCGGGCAGCTCATGCACCTCGGCCCGCCACGCCCGGAGCCCAGCTCCGAACCGCTGATCGCGATGACCTCGATGCCCGCGCGCTCCAGCTGGGCGTTCGTCTCGACGTTGCGCTCGTACGCGACGCACAACCGGGGCGCGAGTGCCAGGGTGTTGTTCCCGTCGTCCCACTGCTCGCGTTCGGCGGTGACCGGGTCGAGGCCGGTGTCGATGACGCGCAGCCGGTCGATGCCCATGGCTTTCGCCGCCGCGGCCAGGAACGGCTCCGGCCCGGTCGCTTCGGGCTCGCCTTCCGGCCCGGCCGTGACCCGGTACGCCTGCAGCGTGTCCGCCACGTTCGGGTACATCACCACCGCGTCGACGTCCACCATCGTGCACACCGTGTCCAGGTGCATGGTCGCCCGCTCCTGGGCGATCGGCACCGCGAGGATGGTGTGCGCGAGCCCGGCGGCGAAGACCCGGTGGGCGAGCCGCTCCGCCCCGGCCGGCGTGGTCCGCTCGCCGACCCCGACGGCCAGTACGCCCGGGGCGAGCAGCAGGACGTCGCCGCCTTCCACGTGCTCCAGCTCGGGGGTGTAGAGCAGCTCGGTGCCCGCGAACCGCGGATGGTGCCGGTAGATCGCCCCGGTCAGGGTGGTCTCCCGGCGGCGGGCCGGCATGGCGAGGCTGGTGACCGCGACCCGGTCGCGTACCCAGACCGATGAGTCGCGGGTGAACAGCAGGTTGGGCAGCGGGTCGATAACGAAGTCGTGGGAGTCCATGAGCTGGTAGACCAGCCCGCCGGGCCGGCCCGGCCCGGGCTTGACCTCCTCGTGGGCGAGGCCCGCCATGAGCACCCGGGCCAGCTCGGGCGGGCCCAGGTCGGCGAGGTGGGCGGCGACCCGGTGGCGGAGGATGTCACCCAGCCGAGGGGTGTCCAGCACGTCGGCGGTCAGCGCGGCCCGCGCCTCGGGCACCGCGAGCGTCTCGGCCAGCAGCTCGCCCAGGTACAACACCTCGATCCCGCGTGCGCGCAGGGCCTCCGCGAACGCGTCGTGCTCCTCCTGGGCACGCCCCACCCACGGGATCGCATCGAAGAGCAGTGAGTCGTTGTTCCGCGGGGTCAGGCGGGCCAGTTCCGGCCCCGGCCGGTGCAGCAGCACGGTACGCAGCGGGCTGACCTCACTGTCCACGTGGCCGGTCACAGGCCCGAGCCTAGGCCACCTCGAACGGCAGACCGGTACGCGCCGCGGTGAGCGGGTTACGGTGTGCGTCGAAATCGTGGGACAGGGCTGCGCTCCCAACGTAGGCAAGGCTAACTTGGTGGCGACGTACCGAGTCCAGGGGGGAGAACGAGGCGCAACATGCAGCATGAGCAAGAAGAGGCCGGGCATGAATGCGGCATTCATCCCCACTCACTCCGCTTTCAGTCCCGTTGGATGTCTTGCTTCTGTGTGGGGTTGAACACCTACCGTAGTGACAAGAGAGCCCGATGGACCTTTTGCCGGAGGTCGCAGTGACTGTCTTCTCCGCCCGCCCCGCCGCCCTGCCCGTCCCCAGCAAAGCCCTGGCCCCGGTTCGGGGGCCGATGCACGACGCGCCACCCACGGCGCTCGAGGTACCCCGGGTCAGCCCGTTCGACTGGGCGCGCCGCCGCCGCGCCGAGCGGGACGCCCGCCGCTTGGAGGCCGCGGGTGCCCGCGCACTCACCCGCCTCGACCGGCTCGGCCCCGCGTGGCACATCGTCGACTGGCCGCGCACCGACACCGTGGGCCTGTACGAGCCCGACCCCGCCGACGATCGCGCGGGCTTCCTCGCGATCGGCCCCGGCGGCGTGTACGCGGTCACCGTCGCCGACCACGGCCGCGCCCGGGTGCTCATCGCCGGCGACGTCGTACAGATCAACGGCAAACGCCCGGCGTACGTGACCGGGGCGCGCCGCGACGCGAAGCGGGCCGCCCGCGCGATGTCCGCCGCGGTCGGGCTGTCCGTGCCCGTGAGTCCGGTGCTGGCGTTCGTCGGCTCCGGGGTGATCAGCGTGCACGGCCTGCCGAAGGACTGCCTGGTCGCCACGCACAAGGAGCTCGACCGGCTGCTCATCGCGGGCGGCGCGCGCATCTCCCCGGCGACCGCGGGCAAGCTGTCGGCCATCGCCAGGCGCCCCGGCACCTGGGCGAACGCCCCGTACCGTCCGGCCGGCGACTACCGCTGGCAGGCACCCCGGACGAACGGCCGCTGACAATCGTTCGGCGGGCCCGGTAACGTTTCCTCCCAGTGCACGTGTGCCATCGCCCGACGCCGAGCCGGCCGACCGGCACGTCAGCGCAGGGCAGGCACGGACGGACAGGGAGGCGCGGGTGGCGCACGTCGAACTCTCACTCTCGGGCGCGTTCGTGCCGCAGGCACGGACCCCGGCCGAGGCCGAGTTCGTCGGCGGCATCGACCGGTGGGCGTCCACCGTGACGGCCGCGGCCGAGCCGTGCCTGGTCATCGACGTGACGTCCCGGATCCTTGCGATCTCGCCGTCGTGCAGTGAGCTGCTCGGTCTCGGCGCCGCCGCCGACGCGGTGGGTCAACCGCTGCTGGGTGGTGCGCTGCGTCTGATCGACTTCACCGCGGGCGCGGGCGAGCTGTCCGAGCCCGAGGTGGAGAAGATCCCGCCGCTGCTCGCCATCCGCAGCGAGCGCCTGGCCCGCGGCCTCATGCGGATGCGGCCCACCAGCGACTCCGCACACCTGACCGTCGACGCGATCGCCACGCCGCTGTGGCAGGGCGGCCACGTCGTCGCGTCGCTGACGTTCCTCTCCGCGGTCCGGTACTGACCGGAGTGGGGACCGGATGTCCCGTTGTGGCGATCAACGCACCCGCTGGGCATTGGGGGATGCCGACGGGGAACGTACTCTTCCCTCATGTTGGATCTGGAGCTGCTGCCGGAGGAGTACGCGGTCTGTCGGCTCCCCGCCGGTTCCGCCCTGCCCACCGCATTGAGCAGCGGACCGGACGACAAGGGCGTCATCTCGGTGACCTGGTCGCCCGACGAGCTGTCCGTCATCTGCCCGGCCGACCGGGTGCCCGCCGACGCGGTCGCGGAGACGCCGTGGCGCTGCCTGCGCGTGGTCGGCCCGCTCGACCTGGCCCTCACTGGCGTACTGGCCTCGCTGATCGGCCCGCTCGCCGACGCCCGGGTCAACATCGTCACGTTCTCGACGTACGACACGGACTACCTGCTGGTCCCGACCGTCCGGCTGCGCGAAGCCATGGACACGCTCACCGCGGCCGGGCACCGCATCGCCGGCTGATCCATCGACCGTCATGAGGCCCTACGATGGGGCCGTGGCACGCCCTCGCGTACCCCGAATCGTCCCCCGGCTGGCGCTCAGCGTGATCGTGGCCGCTCTGGCCGGCTGCTCCGGGGCACCCCCGCAACCGTTGCCCACCGCGCCGCCCGGGGCGCCCGGTGGGGCCAGCGCGCCGCCGTCGGCACCGGCGTACCCGTCGGCAGGTCCGCCCGGTGCGGGTGTGCCCGGCGGACTCCCGAGTGCGGGTGTGCCCGGCGGAGTGCCAGGTCCAGGTATGCCCGGTGGACTGCCCGGGTCGGGCCTGCCGCCCGGCGGCCAGCCGAACGGCGTCCCACCGGTATATCCGGCGCCCCCGACCCACCCGGCGGCGACGCCACCGCCTGCCACCACCACGCCGCCACCGGCAGCGGCACGGCCGTGCACGAACGGGCCGGCCGGGCCGCAGGTGCTGGCACTGATCCAGGGCAAGCCGGGCATCCCGGACGCCCCGCTCAAGGTCGCGGAAGGGCCGTTCTGCGCCTCGTCCTGGCAGTTCACCACGGTGCGGCTGGCCAGTGAGGACGCACAGCAGGACGAGCCGCTGTCCGTGGTCAGCCAAGGCGATCCGAGTGCGTTGAAGCTCGTCGAGGCAGGGGCGGACGTGTGCAGCGACCGGATCCAGGCCGAGGCGCCGCCCGGCATCCGCGTCCGCGCCTGCGGATTCTGACGTCCACCCCGAGGCCCGCGCGGTCGCGCCTCGAGGGCCCGAACGGTCGCGCCTCAAGAGCCTGCGTGGTCGCGCTTCTGGGCCCGGCATGGTCGCGCTTCGATAGCGCCCGGTAAGTCCGGAATGAGCGTAACGTTGGTCGCGGGCGACCAGGTCCTGCCCGCGCCGCCGTGGCCGCCATCCCGGCACACAGGATGCGCCTGGCGAAGGGACATCGCGATGAGCAGGGGAACCCGGGCCCCCTCCGACGGCGGCCCCGGCTCCCGGCGCAGCCAGCTCGCGGTCATGCCGGCGCTCGTGACGACCGGCCTGGCCGTGATGAGTCTGACCACCCAGCCGCACATGCTGACGTTCGGCGTGATCGCCCTCGGGCCCTGTCTTGCCGCCGTGTCGGGCACCCCGGTCGTGGTCGCCTGCATCGGCGCCTACGCGACGACCCTGGTCATCGCGGTCTCCACGTACCAGGGCCTGTGGGCCACACCAGACCAGATCCTTCGGCTGGGGGTCACGATCGCGGCCACGATCATCTGCTGCATCATCGCCCACCATCGCCGCCAGCTCGAACAACGCGCCGCCGACGCCGTGCGGGACCAGATGATGCTCGCGGCGGTCCTGGAGGCGTCCACCGACGCGGTCTACACCGCGACCCCCGACGGGACGATCACCACCTGGAACCACGGGGCGGAGGAGATCTACGGCTACCTCAGCGCCGACGCGGTCGGGCACAGCATCGAAATGCTCGCCCCGCTGGAGGAGGCTGCAGCATTGGTCACGCTGTTCGGCGAGGTGGCGAAGGGCGAGCGCAGCGAACAGATCGAGGTCACCCGGGTACGCAGCGACGGCGCCGTGTTCGACGTGTCCGTCATGATCGCCCCGGTGCGTGACGGCGGGAAAGTCACCGCGGTGGCCTCGATCGAGCACGACATCACCGCCCGCAAACGCGCGGGGGCCAAGGAGCGGGCCGCGCTCGAACGTACCCAGACGGCGCAGCGCCTGGAAAGCCTCGGCCAGCTCGCGGGCGGCATCGCACACGACTTCAACAACCTGCTCG
>NZ_BAAGAJ010000001.1:0-84625 GCF_047159535.1 Krasilnikovia sp. MM14-A1259 | reverse complement strand
GCAAAACCAGCGCGATACCACCCGGGATTCGACGTGTACGCGCGCACCGTCGCCGCTATGAGGTCGCCGAGGAGATACTCGCCGCGGTCCGGGCCGCCCCAGGAAGCGATCTCCACGATGACCCGCGCCGACCCGTCAGGGAGCACGCTGCAGTATGCCCGGCTCATCGCCGAGTAGGGACAGGCCAGGAACTGCGTACCGGCCTCGTGGCCGAGCAGGTGGTCCCCAGGACCTCCCTCGCCCACCCCACGCGACCGGCGAAGGGGGGCCAGCAGCAGCTCGCCGCTGAGGGCGAGGGCGAGGTCGAGGCGATGGTCCCCGCCGTCGGTCAGCGGCCAGGCCCGGTCGCCGGTGACCCGGTAGCTCGGGCCGTCACCTGCCGGCGGCTTGCCGATTGCCCGGTCCAGAAAGCGCGCAACCCGACCGGGCGGGCGGCGGTATCGGGCCAACGGCAGCGGTACCGCTCCGAGAGACTCTAGCGTCCCGACCAGCTGCCTCAGTGCCGGCGCAACGGCTACGGACGCGTCCGACTCGGCTCTGCTCATGCGGCGAGCATAGGTGCGCCAGCCGACCCCGCGTCCGGTACGGAGGCCGAGGCCACCGGAGCCGCCGCATTGTCCGTCATCCCCGGCCGATCCGGCGACGCTCGTTCACGCGGACGGTGGGGTCAGTTTGAGGGATGGGCGCCGCCGAGGCCGGCGGGCAGCCTGCTGAGGTCCACCTCGGGCTCGCGAGAGGGAACTCATGCGATCACCACGATTCATTCTGTCCACCGTGTCCGCACTCTGCCTGGCGGTCGTCACCTGCGGGGCGGCCGCCCAGGCGGCCCCGGTCCGGCAGCTTCCGGTCGTGTCCGCCGACGATCTCACCGCGCTCAACCGGATCGTGACCAGCGCGCCGCACCGGTTCGCCGGTGTGGCCGTCGACGAGGCGGCCCGTACCGTTGACGTCTTCGTGCCCAGTGGTGAGCAGGCGCGCGCCGGGACCGACCTCTCCACGCTGCCGACGCTGGCTCCGGCCGCGCCGCGGCTGACGGTGCGGCTGGTGCCGGTGCCACGCAGCCAGGCCGAGCTGGATACGGTCTTCGGCCAGATCAGCGCGCGGCAGCCGTGGGCGTCGGCTGCCCGCGGGCGGATCAGCGCCTGGTACGTCAATCCGCGCAGCAACAAGGTGACGGTCGGGCTGAGCGAGATCACCGACGCCATGCGGGCGGCGGCGCGGGCAACGTTCGGTGACGCGGTCGAGCTCACCCGGATGGAGCAGCACCACAGCATGGCCGGCCAGGCGGTCGTGCGGACCGGCCGGCTCCGGGCACACTCCGTTGCCGCGCTACGCAGCGCCCCAGAACCCGCCGCCGCGGCCGCCCCCACCAGGCTGCTCGACTCGAGGCCGTACTACGGCGGGGACCGGATCATCCGCACCCAGGCCAACCCCGACGGCACCACCTCAATCTGGTGGTGCACGGGGTCGTTCACCGTGCTGTCCGGATCGACGCGGCTCATGTCCACCGCCGGGCACTGCGGCCCGGCCGGAACAGCATGGCAGCAGGGCTACTTCGAGACCGGCACCCAAACGATCTACGTCACCGGCCCAATGGGCACCGTCCGGGCCGTGCAGTGGGGCAACAACCGGATGGACGCCGAAACCCTCGACGGCGGCTCGTACTGGCCGGGCGCCGTCTACGGCGGCCAGCTGGACACCACGGCATGGGGCCTGGACGGACAGCAGGCGGCGGCCGTCGGGTCGACGGTCTGCTCCGACGGCTCGGTCACCCGGGAGAGCTGCGCCGGCCGGATCAGCGCGATCAACGCGTGCCTCAACCTGAACGACAACGGGACCACGGTGCGGGTCTGCAACCAGGCACTCGCGGACTCCACCACGGACGTCATCGTGCAGCACGGCGACAGCGGAGGCCCGGTGCTGCGGCACCCCGGCGACCCCAACCGCGCGGTGGGGCTGGGCATCATCAGCGGCGGCAGCTCCAACGGCCTGCACCTGAACTTCACCCAGATCCAGGACTTCTCATCCACGTTCGGCGCGACGGTCGCGTCCGGCAATCCCTGACGACCGAGTGCGGCAGCCCGGGCAGGGTTCGGCCCGGGCTGCCGCACTTCACGTGGCGCCGTGCACCAGCCGGCGCGAACCCAGCGGCTCGGGCAGGTCAACGCCCACGATCGTGCTGACACCGACCCCCGTGGTGGGGCAGTCACTCGACGCCACCCCCCAAATGGTGACGGTGAGCTGCGCCGGGCCGGTGTCCACCTGCGCGCCGGTGGCGCGGCGGCAGGCACCGCCGGGAAGCTCGACGAGCAGGTGCCTGCCGGTGGAGTCCATGCTGCTCTGCCGCCAGGGCAGGGAAACCAGGCCCGGAGCCGGTCCGGACATGGGCGACAGCACCGGCACGGGGGCGCTCGGCCGGTCCACCGGCGGCGCCTGGTGCGTGCAGGCGGCGAGGGCGGCCACCGCCATGACGGCGAGGGCACAGCAGGGTCGGGCCGCGGTACGCATTCTCGCTCCCATCCCGGTTGGACGCGGCGTTGGGGCCGCGCGTTCCCGACACACTTCATTTACAAATGACGATATGATGGCGTGGTGGAAATTGCGGGGGACACGCGGGGATGTTGCTGCCACAAGGACCATTTGACGTCGAGTGAAATGAAGGTCATCACGCACGTGGCCGCAGGCCGCTCGAACGATCAGATCGCGCGGCGTCTGCATATCAGCCGGCACACGGTGGCGACGCATCTCGTGCGGGCGATGCACCGGCTGTGCGCCGCGAACCGGGCCGAGATTGTGGCGCGCTGCTACGCGTCCGGGCTGCTCGTCTCGGGTGAATGGCCGCCTGCCGCCAGCCCCCGGCGCTGCATCGACGTGATCGGGCACCCGGGAGCACCGGCCGCGTACCGCGCACCGGAGCCTGCCACCCGATAGCCCGTCGGGCGCGCCCGGTTCCGCTGCGCCGTGGGCGCATCGCCTCCGAGGCTGGACTGTCGCGTCGGTCGGCTGTCCATTCACTGTTCCGCATCGCGGGAACGGTTCGGCGCGAAGCTTCGCAACGGGTCGAGCGCAACGCTGCTCCACAAATGATCACGGCCGATTGTCCAGTGAAGGGACTCGAGGACAACGCCCTGTTCTCCACCTCGGCGCTATGTCGTGTCAGCGTAGAACCAGATGGGGCAGTGTTGGCGGTAAGGCGCTCGGCGACCTAACCGATTTCCGGCTGACTGACCGATTCTGCCCGGTTCGACCCTTACACCGGCATTGCGTTGATCAACCAATTCGCGTCAATGAGACCAGCTTTCTTACCCGGAAGCCGCTGATCGGATCAGCCGTTCGACGATCTTGCTATCAGTTCGGGCCAGTCCTTCTAACTGTCAAACCAGCTACGCTCGCAGGGCTTTCTGCGGGTCTTCGAAACGAATAAATGAGGTTGGCAGTGCGCGCTGTTAGAGCGGTGAGAATGACGTTATCGATGGCACTTGTCGGCATGGCCGGCCTGCTTCCATCCGCGGCCGCGCAGGCTGCCAGCACTGACCCTACCCAGGCCTGCGCGATGGCCGGGCTGGCCGGAGATGATATTTCCGGTTCTCCCGAGGGGGACTACTCAGTGTTCGTTGGCGACCCGGCGATTCTTGAAGTATCGAACCCGAACGTGTTACCAGAAACGGTGGTTTTTTCTCCGGAGAATGGTCCAGTGCAGACCACCGTGCTTGGACCTAGCCCGGCAGATTCCTCGAAACATACGTTCAGCTTCCCGAGGGCGGACCTGTTTCAATCTCCGTCCATGCATAAGTTCGGGCTCAAAGTGAATGGAGTGCCTTTCGAGGACAAAACCTCCGCGCAGATGTTTGTGTTTGTGAAGAGTGATCTTTGCGCCTATCAGCGGGATATTACCGCGACACAGGTCGCTGGAACGGGTGTCGCTCCGGTCGGCGGAACTGGTACGCTCAGTTTCAAAGTGCACCTTTCCGGAGACGCGCCGCCAATCGTTAAAGACCACAACCCGAATCCTTTCGTCATTAACGCTGTGCAGGAGGCGAATGGCGGCACTGCGGATATGCTCCATCCCATCACAGGTAGCGTTACGTTCCAACCGGGCCAACGCGATGCGACGATTACTGTGCCGATACCCGCCCGCCCGGCAGGCAGCGCGCCCACCTCGATGTGGTTCAGGCTGAGTGGCAATGGCAATCACGTGCCGAGGCCGATCCTCTTCACTGCAACGATCACCAGTACGCCTGGCACCTCGAATCCGCCCGGGCCGTCGACCCCACCGCCCCCTCCGGTCCCAGCGTCACCGACTGGGCTTCGGGTAACGGGAAGCACAACTTCATCGATCTCACTGGCGTGGAACGCGGTTCCCGGAGCCACCTCGTACCGCGTTTATGAGGGCGCCACTCAGAAGGTCTCCACGACGGGCAATGCGGTGACAGTACCGGGTCTGGTCAGTGGTTCGACGCACACCTTCACCGTGCGCGCTGTCAATGCCTCGGGCGAGTCCGGCCCCAGCAACGCAGTAACCGACACGACCCAGCTCTGGGCGTACAACGTTGTCTCCCAACAGGTCGTGGACAGTACGGGGCAGCCCGCGGACCTGGGCCACGCGCGTCCGGGACAAAACTTCACCGTCAGGGTGAGTGTCAACAACGTCGGTAACACCACGTGGACCCCCGGCGGCGCGAACCCGGTTCGGCTGGGCACCGACGAGCCACGCGATCACCCCGGTACATTGCAGGGACCAGGCTGGGTTTCATCGACACGGCCCGCGGTCCTGCAGCAAGCCTCTGTGGCGCCGGGCGGCCAGGGCAGCTTTCAGTTCTCTATCACCGCGCCAGAAGCCGCAGATTCCTCCGCGTCGCGAACCATCCGGGAAACGTACCGCCCAGTCGTTGAAGGTACGACCTGGATGACCGGGCCAGGCATCGCGGTCACTATGACGGTGGTGCCGGTGACCGGCGGGGCGATCCGGCCCGGCTTCGGCCAGCAGCAGTGGATCGTCGCCTCCGACGGTGGCGTATTCGCCTACGCCGGTGCGCCGTTCTTCGGCTCGATGGGCGGACAGCCGCTGAACGCGCCCATGGTTGGCATCGCCGCGACCCCATCCGGCCAGGGGTACTGGCTGGTCGGGGCAGATGGTGGCGTGTTCGCCTACGGTGACGCCGTGTTCGCCGGAAGCATGGCCGGAAAGCCGCTCAACCGCCCGGTTGTAGGGATCACGGGCACCCCGTCCGGTCGGGGCTACTGGCTGGTCGCGGCCGATGGTGGCGTGTTTCCCTACGGCGACGCCGTGTTTGCGGGCTCGATGGGCGGCAAGCCGCTCAACGCGCCGGTCGTGGGCATCGCCGCCACCCCCTCCGGTCGGGGCTACTGGCTTGCCGCGGCCGACGGCGGCGTCTTCGCCTACGGCGACGCAGTGTTCGCAGGCTCGATGGCCGGCAAGCCCCTCAATGGGGCGATTGTGGGGATCAGCGCCGCGCCTGGCGGTCGCGGGTACTGGCTCGCCGGACGCGATGGCGGCGTGTTCGCCCTCGGGGTGGCGCCATTCGTCGGGTCGCTCGGACAGACCGGCTCGACCCGTCCCATCGTGACGATCGCGCCGGCCCAGGGCGGATACGTCCTCATCGACCGCACTGGCCAGACCTCGTTCTTCACGTCCGGCGCACCGGTGAATCGCAGCAAGCTCTACCCAGGAGAGACGTTGTTCCCGAACGAACGACTCATTAGCGCGAACGGTCGGTATGTACTCGTCATGCAGGGCGACGGCAATCTGGTCGAGTACGACGGCGGGACGCCGGTGTGGGCGTCGAACACTGCAGGCATAGGCGCCAGCACGTTCGAGGCACAGCGTGACGGCAACTTCGTCATCTACGCAGCGGGCCACCGCGCTGTCTGGGCCACCGGAACGAACCGGCCCGACAGTGTGCTCACGGTCCAGGACGACAGGAACGTGGTGGTCTACGCACCGGGCAACCTGGCGGTCTGGGCGAACAATCGGGGGGTCTAGGGCGTACCTGGCGGTCGTTGTCGGTGGCTGTCGCACAGGTCACACAGGTCACCACAAGGTCGTTGTCGGGCTTCAGTTGACGCGTTACGGATCTAGGTGGCTGGTGTTAACGATGACTTGCCGCGGGTGGCTGTCATCGTTTAACACCAGCCACCGAGCGGTCGTGCCCGAGCAGCCGGTGCTTCTCCGTGCGTCTCGCCTGCGCTGCGGTCTCCAGTGAGCTGCGGTACCCCTGCCGGCGCGACCCTTGCGTGCGCCGGCCGACGGTGAACCGGGCCAGCCGCTCGATCATTCCTGACGTCCATGCCCTCATGGCGCCTCCCCGCGTGGTCGATTGAATGCAACCTCTCAATCACCGTATAGGTGCGAGGCGGCATGGTGGGACCGAGCGGCACGGGACGTCGGGAGTGGACTACGCGCGGAGCGCCGACGGTGGCTCCGCCGTCTCCGGGGCCAAGGCGTCGGGGGAGACCTGAAGAGCCAGGCACAGCAGGCGCCGATTGTAGTCGTCCGGGGCGCGGTGACCGTTCTCCCAGCGCGAGAGCATCGCCTTGAGACTCACCGGGGAGGCGGGCACCAGCCCGTCCCGGGCGGCCGCGCTCACCATCGCCTGGACCAGTTGCTGCTGCGACCAACCGCGGTCGTGTCGTAGCCGCCGTAGTTGCGCTCCGATGCCGTTCTGGCTCATCGCCGGCCGTCCTCAAGATCCTTCAGTGTCATTCCGTGCTCCGCGGGAGCGGTCAATGCCCCATACCGGCGCCGCCGTCGACGGGCAGCACCGCACCGGTGATGTAGCCGGCCTGGGCGCCGGCCAGGAACAGGACCGCGCCGGCGATCTCGTCGGGGGTGGCGGCACGGCCCAGTGGAATGCGCTCGAGCATCGCGGTCCGGCGCTGCTCGGACAGGCCCGAGGTCATGTCGGTGTCGGTGTAGCCGGGGGCGACGACGTTGGCGGTGATGCCGCGCGAGCCGAGTTCCCGGGCCAGGGACCGGGCGAGCCCGACCAGCCCGGCCTTGGAGGCGGCGTAGTTGGCCTGGCCTGTCTCGCCGAGCAGCGCCACCGCCGAGGAGATGAAGATGAGCCGGCCGGCGCGAGCGCGCAGCATCGCCCGAGTGGCACGTTTGGCGACCCGGTAGGCGCCGGTCAGGTTGGTGTCGAGCACGGCGGTGAAGTCGTCCTCGCTCATCCGCATCACGAGCGCGTCGCGGGTGATGCCGGCGTTGGCGACGAGGACCTCGACGGGACCGTGCTGCTGTTCGGCTGCGGTGAAGGCGGCATCGACGTCGGCGCTGGAGGTGACGTCGCAGCGCACACCGAACAGATCGGCTGGGTCCGGGCCGGTGCGGTAGGTGACGGTGACCTTGTCGCCCGCCGCGGTGAACGCCTGCGCCACCGCCAGGCCGATGCCGCGGTTGCCTCCGGTGACCAGAACAGACCTACTCAATGCGCCCTCCCGTGGGCTGTCGGCGACGCCCCACCCGCGGCGGTTTCGGTCAGCGGGCGGGCACGTTGCGTATTGATCGAGGTCCTAGCTTGCCCCGGTGATCGACGGTTCGCTATAAACTGCGACTTTCCAAAGTCCCAGTTGATGCTGCTCATCGACGCCCTGGCGTGCCCGTCAACGCCCGGCCGATGGTCAGGCCGTGAAAACTGGGGTTTCGCCGTCGCCGCTGCCTGGTACCGTCGCGGACCTCCCAAAGTCAGCGATCAAGCCACGGTGGGGGGACGATGACCGCGAAGCAGGACCCGCCCAGGAACGGCCCGAACGTGCTGGCCGGTGAACCCGGCATTGAGCTGGCCCGCCTCGTGCGCTCGTGGCGGGAACGACTGGATCCCACCGGCATCCCCGGTCTGGTCACCGCCACCCGCCGCCGCAAGACGGTCAGCCAGGAGGAGATCGCCCGGCTGATCGGCGTCAGCGCCGTCTGGTACGGCAACCTCGAGCGCGGCGAACGGGTCAACTACAGCGACGACTTCCTCGACCGGACGGCGTACGCGCTGCGGCTTAGCGAGCCGGAACGGATGATGCTCTACCTGTACGCGGTCGGCCGGGAGCCGGCAGCCCGGCGCCGCTCGACCACCGTGGAGCTCACCGACGTCCTGCAGCGCATCATCGAGTCCCAGCCCTGGCCGGCCTACATCTCCGACGAGGCCTGGGACCTGGTGGCCTACAACCAGCACATGGCCGACTGGTTCCCCTGGGTCGGCTACGAGTCCAACGTCATGCGCTGGGTGTTCACCTACAACGAGGCCCGCCAGCAGCTGGTCGACTGGGAGACCGCCTGGGCGCCGCTGATGCTGGCCCAGATGCGGGTGGCCAACGCCCGCAACCCCAGCAACATGCGCCTGGCCAACCTGATCCGCGAAATCTGCCGGGTGAACCCCGACGCGCGGCGGCTGTGGGAACACGAGACCACCGTGTATGTGCACCCCGACGGGGATCACCGCAGGCTGCACCTGCCCTACCACCACCAGGTGAAGGACATCGAGATCGTCGCGCTGGCGCCGCTGCGCGCGGCGAACGTGCGGCTGATGATGCTGCCGCCGCTCGACGGCGGCCGCTGATCAGCCGGCCGGTGCCCGCTGCTCCGCGGCCGCCGTGTGGGCTAGTACCTCCATCAGCGGCGCGGGTGGTGCGCCGAGCTGCCGGTACAGCGCCGCCACCGTGATCACGAGGCGTTCCCGGTGACCCCAGCCGCGGTACCGCTCCGGTAGCGGCATGTCCGCGGCGGCCTGCCAGTACGGTGTCCCGGCCTCGTAGCGGCGGTGGGCCTGGTCGGCGACGTACTCCAGGTAGCGGCGGAACTGGCGCACCCCGGCCAGGTCGGTGACCGGGCCGTGGCCGGGCACCACGTACCGGGCCCCGGTCTTCTCGATCCGGTCGCAGGCGGCCAGCCAGTTCTCCACCGGCCCGGTCCACATGATCGGGTGATCGCCGATGAACAGGATGTCGCCGGTGAACACCACCCCGGCGTCGGGCGCGTGGACGATGACGTCGCCGTCGGTGTGCGCGGGCCCGACCTCGGCCAGCTCGACAATGCGGCCGCCGACGCGTACGTCGAGCTGGCCGGTGAACGTCCGGGTGGGCGGGGTCAGCGCGATGCCGGAGAAGTCGAAGCAGCCGAAGTGCCGGCGCATGTAGTCGCCCAGCGTTCCGTCCGGGGCGTCCGGGCCGCTGAGCTGGCGCAGGGCCTCGGGTGACACCTCGTGCGCCATCTCGTGCGCGGTGGCCGCTGACCCGATGATCTCGGCGTCGGCGAACAGCTGGTTGCCCCAGCAGTGGTCGCCGTTGGCGTGGGTGGTCACCACCGTGGCGACCCGGGTCCCTGGCAGCTGGGTCGTGAGGGTGTCGATCAGCGCCTGGGTGCGGGGCAGGTCGAACTGGGTGTCGACCAGCAGCGCCTGGTCGCCGTCCACGATCACACCGCAGTTGCTGAACCCCCACGTGCCCGGCGGCTGCAGATAGGCGTAGGTGTCACGGCCAAGTCGGTGCAGGCCGGACGAAAACGGGATCACGGTCACCGCAGTATCTTGACGAACGGCCCGGGCCCGCACAAACGGAGGGCACCCAGCTGCGAGTACGCACCGGAACGCGGTGCGGGGAGGGCCCTGGCATTTCCCTGCCGGCGTCGCGGCGTCAGCTGGTGCCGTCGGTCGGGGCGGCGCAACGGGGGCAGTACGTCGGGCAGGGAGTAGCCGGTGGTGCGGCGGCGAGGCCGCTGGTGTGCAGGATCGTGTTGACCGTCTGCTCCATGGGCGACGTCTCGTCGATGATCTGTTCCCCGGCGACGCCCAGGACGTCGCGGTGCACGTACCACTCCCTCATGTGCTGGGCGGTGAAGGTGACGGTGTCCGCACGGTTCTGGTGCCGGCGCGCCGTCTCGTCGAACGGCGCGTGCAGGTAGAACACCGAGCTGGCGCCCGCATGGTCTTCGATGAGCTGGGTCAGGGCGTCGCCGTACCGGTCTCGGTACATGATCCCTTCGAGGACGACGTGGTAGCCGAGCTGGAGCAGGTTGGCGGCGGTCGCGGTGATGAACGCCGGCGCGACAGGGCTGATCTTGCTGCTGTCGTGCTCGCGGAGCACGATCCTGCGTAGGTGGTCCTGTTCCAGCAGCGCGCAGCCGCGCCCGTAGCGGCGCTGGACCTCGCGCGCCACGGTGGTCTTCCCGGTGCCGGAGTTGCCCCGGATGATCACGAGAATCGGGGCTGCCGGGTGCGATGCGGTCACTCGCGTTCCCCCATACCGGCCGTGGGTGTAGCCGGCCGTGCCTGATAGCCGGCGGCCTGCAGGGTGAACAGGCTGGCGTACCGGCCCGCGGCGGCGATCAGTTCGGCGTGGGTGCCGGTCTCGACGACGGCGCCGTCGTGCATCACGTAGATGCGGTCGGCGTGAATAACGTTCGCGAGCCGGTGGGTGATCAGGATGGTGGTCCGCTTGCCTTGCCGGTCCCGGATGGCCTGGAACAGGGTGTCCTCCGCGCGCGGGTCGAGCGCGGAGGACGGTTCGTCCATGATGAGCAGGTCGGCGTCGCGGAAGAAGCCACGGGCGGCGGTGATCCGCTGCCACTGTCCGCCGGAGAGGTCCTGGCCGTCCTTGAACGTGCGGTCGAGCAGCGTCTGGTACCCGTGCGGCAGCTCGAGGATCGTGTCGTGCGCGGCGGCCCGGACCGCGGCCGCCTCGATCAGATCCTGCTTCGGCGCGCCCGTGAGGTCACCCATCGCAATGTTCGTCGCCGCGGTGTACGGCCAATGGTGATGTTCCTGCAGGACCACCCCGATGCGGGCACGCAGCCCCGCCCGGTCCCAGTCCTCGAGCGCGCGCCCGTTCCACTCGATCACCCCATCGGTCGGCGCGCGCAAGGACGAGATCATCGCGGCGAGGGTGGACTTGCCGGAGCCGTTCTCCCCGACCAGGGCAATGGTCTGCCCCGCCTCGATCGTCAACGTCACCCCGTCGACGGCAGGGGTGTCGCGGTCCGCGTAGTGCAGGCTGACCCCGCGCACGCTCAGCCGCTGCAGCGCCGGGACCCGAACGTCGTCCGTCTTGGTGTCGCCGGCGGGCAGGTACTGCTGGGCGCGGTCGAGGAACCCCAGGTACTCCTTGAAGAACTGGCCGTCGCTGTACAGGTGATCCAGCTGGAACGTCACCACCGCCAAGGCCCGTTGCCCTGCCTGGACGGCGACGACGCAGGTCACCGCCGCGGACAGCGGGATCCGGCCGCCGGCCAGCAGCACACCGAGCAGCACCCACACCCCGCCCAGTCCCAGCCCGGTGACCATCGCGCCGATGCTGGTGGTCGTGGTGACCCGCCGGGCCAGCGCGAGGTCCTCGGCGGTCTGGGCGTGCATGACCATGTCGTACTGGCGCAGCAGGAACCCCCGCAGCCCGTACGAGCGCAGCTCCGGCGCTGAGTCGCGTTCGGCCATCTGCCGCTGCAGCACCCACAACCTGCGCCGGCGCACCGACCCGGCCAGGTACGTGGCGAAACGCAGATGCCCCGCACGCAGCGCCGCGTACCCGTTGGGCAGGGTCGCCACGACCAGCGCGACCAGCAGCAGCGGGTTGATCACGATGACGGCCACGGCCACGGCGAGCAGGTTCACCACGCCGGCGAACGCGTTGGCGGTGTCCTGCACCAGTGAGATCGCGGCGTCGGAGCCGCGGGTGGCGCGTTCCATGTCGTCGGCGAACGCGTCCGCGTCGAAGGCCTCCAGCCGCACCGCCGTGGTCACCTCGAACAGGCGCCGCTCCGCGGCCTGGTTCACCCGCGGGGTCAGGCCGTTCTGCGCGTACCCGACCGCGATCCCCAACCCGCCGCGCACCGCGGTCACCACGGCCAGCACCGCCAGCGCGGGTAGTGCCGCCTTCACCCGCTCGGGGGTCGGGCCGGCGCTGAACAACTCCACCAGCAGTCGCTGCGTGGACAGCAGCCCGAACGTCGACATCGCCCCGGCGCAGAGGGTCGCCGCGATCACGACCATCGTGCGGGCGCGGTCCGCGCGCCAGCCGATCGCGACGGCGTGCCGGATCAGGAACGGCAGCTCCGCGAACACGCCGAGCACGCCGGTTTCGGCGCGCCGCCGTACCCCGTGTTCCCACCAGGCGCTGCGCAGCTCCGGCAGGACCAACGGGTCGGCCGGATCAGCCTGGCGGGGAACCTCAGTGGTGTGGGCCTGACCGGTGGTGGCAGTCAACTGTGCCGCTCCTCTCCGTTCGGACATCCATCGACCATCGTGATAGCAGTGCGTGGATCCAGCGAGCGCCGCGGTGCGGAGAGTCCAGGGATACCGCAGCGGCGGAGGGTCAAGCGCCGGACGCGACCGTCGTACACCCGTTCGGATATGACTCTCGCTCGCCCGGCTGAAGCCGCAGCGTGGAGGGCGTACTGCGCTGGCTGGGCAGTGGGGGATATGGCGGGGCGACCGTCCACATCCACTGGGTCACCAGGACGTGGCTTGCCGGGAGCGGCTGCTGACCGGTGGTGCTCGATAGGCTGTCGGCCGTGCAGACGAGCGTGCCGGGAGCGGTCCACGAGGTCGAGGTGAAGTACCGCGTGGGGCAGGAGCCGGAGTTACTCGAGGCGTTGCATTGCCACGGGGTGCAGTTGTCGGGGCCGGTCCGGCAGGACGATCAGGCTTACGCGCCGGCAGGGTGGCGGTACGGGATGAGCAAGGTGGGGGTGCCGTTCGCGCGGCTGCGCACGCAGGACAATGCGCATCTGTTCACGGTGAAGCGGCCGGTCGACAACGAGATGGCGTGCCTGGAGCACGAGACCGTCGTCGCTGATCGCGGACAGATGCACGACGCGTTGGTGACGATGGGCTTCGTCCCGACAGTACGTATCGTCAAGACCCGGCGGACCGGCCGATGGGCGGACGCCGCGTTGTGCCTGGACAGCGTCGAAGGGCTGGGCACCTTTGTGGAGCTGGAGAAGCTGGTCGGCGCGCAGGAGTCGGGCGAGCGGGTCCAGGCGCACCTGGATCGGATGATCCGGTCGCTGGGGGTGCCGGTGCAGCGCACCACCGACACCTACGACTCGCTGATCCGCGCGGCCGCGGCCTAGAACAGGGCCGCCGCGGCGAGCGGCGCTCGGGCCGACGTGCTCTGGGTGACGGGCAGGCGCAGCGTGGCGGCCAGGGCGGCGTGGTCGCTGAGCCCCTGTTCGCGGGGCTCGTGCAGGTAGGCGCAGTAGGTGACGCGGTCGGTGAGGGCGGCACCGATGTGCAGGTAGTCGAAGCGGTAGCCGTTGCCGCCGCGCCCGATCCAGCTGTGCGCCTGGACGCCGGGGCGCAGGCGCTGGTGCGGGTCGGCCAGGCCGAGCTGGGCGAGGGTGTCGAGGAACGCGTACTCGAACGGCAGGAAGCCCGGGTAGCGGGGCTGGTGGTCGCGGCCGATGACGTTGTAGTCCCCGCCGATGATCAGGTGTGCGCGTTGCTGCTCGTCGAGGCCGGTCAGCGCGTCCAGGACGCTGGCCAGGAAGGCGCGCTTCTTCTCCACTTTGTGGGGGGCCCGGTCGCTGGAGGGCACGTACAGGCCGACGACGGTGACGGCCGGGTCGGTGTCCACGGTGACCGTGACCGCCCGGCCGGGCAGGGTGACCCCGGTGAGCAGGTCGGTGCGGGTGCGGGCCGGGATCCGGCTGACGATGGCGCAGCCGCGGTCACCGTCGGCGCTCGGGCGGTGCGCGACGTGCAGGCCCGCGGCCCGGCACTGGTCGAGCAGGTGCCCGGTGCCGGGGCCGTTGCTGGTCTCGGTGAGGATGAGCAGGCCGTCGTCGCGGGCGTCGAGCCAGGCCAGCAGGCGGCGGGCGCGGGGGAGGGCGGCGGCCTGCACGTTGAGGGTCAGCACGGACAGCACGAGGTCAGCTCCGGTCGGCGTGGTGGTCGGGCAGCAGGGCGAGGATAGCGGCGACGACCTGCTCGGGGGTGGAGCCGCGGCAGTCGACGACGTGCTGGCGCCAGCCGTACTGGTCGAGGTGGCGGGCGGCGTCGCGGTACAGCTGCAGTTCCTTCTCCGGTGTCCCGGCGTGTTCCAGGCGGGTGCGGTGCGGGCGCTGGGCCAGGCGCGCCGCGATGACCGCGGGCTCGTCGTGCAGGTAGAAGGTGGTGGCGGGTGGCACGTGCCGGTTGTAGGACCAGATCTCGGTGAGGTCGAGGCCGTCGAGGCGCTGCAGGACCAGCGACGACTGCACGTACCGGTCGGTGACGACGTGCCGTCCTGCGGCCAGGGCGGGCAGGATCTCGCGTTCGAGGTGGGCGGTGCGGTCGGCGGCCAAGGCGAGGGCCAGCGCGCGGTCGCGCAGCACCGATTCGCTGCGGCGCAGCAGCTCGCCGAGCGGGGTGCGGCTCGGTTCGCTGGTCAGCAACGTACCGGCGGGGCTGATGTCGGTCAGCCGGGTGGCCAGCAGCGCCGCGATCGTGGATTTGCCAACGCCGTTGGGGCCCTCCACGGCGAGGAACAGGCCGCTCACCGGCCGGCCACCGTGAGCGGCAGTCGCCGCCGGGAAGGGCCGGGCGGGACGGGGCACTGCTCGTCGTCGAGGTCGCCGATCAGTCCGCCGCGGGAGATCACCGCGGCCGGGCAGCCCTTGCCGCAGCCGCTGCTGAGGTCGCAGCCGGCGCAGGTGGGGTTGGCGCCGACGGTGTAGCGGCGGTGGAAGTCGTAGCCGTCCAGGCCGGTCGCGATGTCCTGCTCGTGCAGGATGTTGCCGACGAGGAAGTCGCTGTCGGGGTACCGCGAGATCGGGGTCCGGGCAGCGAACACGAGGTAGGGGCAGACCGCGACCTGCCCGTCGGTGTAGACGTAGATCAGTTTCCCGGCGTCGCAGCCGCCCAGCGGGAGCGTGTCGTTGGGAAAGCGGATCTGCACCACGTCCAGAGCATCGGCGAAGCGTGCGGTGACCGCGCGGATGGCGCGCATCACCTGATCGGGTGCGGCCATCCGGCCCTGGCTCCTGACGCCCCGCCCGAACGACGACAGCGGGTTCATCAGGACGTACTGCGCGCCGGTCTCGACGGCGAAGGCGCACAGGTCGGCGAACTCGCTCGGGTCGGTCAGCGCGTTCGGCGTGGACAGCAGTCCCTGCAGCAGACCGGCGGCGGCGAAGGCGCGGGTCGTGGCCAGCGTGGTGGCGAACGAGGACCGGTCGCCGCGGAACTTGCCGTGGCTGCCGGCGCGGAACCCGTCGAACGACACATTGATGTGCACGCCGCCGAGTTCGGTGAGCGCGGTGATCTGCGCGTCGCTGGTCTGGGTGGCATTGGTGCAGATGCCCACTGGCAGTCCCGCCGCGCGCACCGCACGGCAGAAGCCCAGCACATCGTGGTGGACGAACGGCTCACCACCGGTCAGTGTGATGCGTTCGACCCGGGCGGCGAGCAGTCGGGGCAGCACCCGGTCGGTGAACGCGGCCAAAGACAGGTCGGCGCCGACCGCGGTGGAGGACACGAAGCAGTGGGCGCAGTGCAGGTTGCACCGCTCAGTGATCTGCACGAGGGCCTTGCGGCCCTCACCGGCGATGGAGGTGCGGAAGTAGCAGGACGAGGCGTGGGTGTCGACGATGAGACGTTTCACGGAGCGCTCCATGGGTTGTGGGGAGGGCCGCAGGCCCGCGGCACGGGGGAAGCGGGGTGTCAGCGCAGGTCGGTGGGTGGGCCGGGGCGTACCGCGGTGCGCAGCGCGGCCGCTCGGACCTGGATCAGGCGGGGCCGGGTGCCGCCGTCCCACACCTGGTCGGTCTCCAGCTCGACCCATGCCTCGTCGTCCGCGGTGATGAGGCTCCGCACCGCACGTACGACCAGATCGACGTCGCCGAGCCCGTACCGGTAGTCCGCCTCGCCGACGTGCAGCCGCAGCCCCGCGCGCAGCAGCACACCGCCGATGCACGGCGGGTTCACGTGGTCGGTCACCGGCGGCCACCGTTGGCGCGCCACGCCTGGGCCGGTGTCAGCCGCACGACCCAGCCCCGCTGCGGCAGCACCTCGGTGGGTGCGTCAGCCCAGGACGGGCGCACCAGTGGCTGTGGTTGCAGCCGCAGGTCCAGGCACGGCCACTTCAGCCCGCACACGCACCGGCGCCGCAACATCCACCGCCGCTGCGGCCGGTGCACGAGATCGGTTCGTACGGTGCGGCGACGGTGACGCATCACGACCCCTGTCGGTCCACGGCCGCCTCCACGGACATCGGTGCCGTGACGTGGCGCGGACGGCCGGGACGCGCCACCATATTGATCAACGGGTGATATGGCACTGACGTTAGGTAACCGTCCTATGTGGGGGCTACTACGTGGGTAGTAGTTCGGGCTACTGTGGACGGATGGACCGCATCGAGCCAGCGCCGACCCTGCTGCGGGGCATCGGCAGCAACATCGCCGCCCACCGCCGGGCGGCCGGGGTCACCCAGACCGATCTGGCCGGGCGCATCGGCCGCTCCGTGCAGTGGGTGTCCGCCGTCGAACAGGGCCGCCGGCACGCCGACCGGCTCAGCGACCTGCTGCACATCGCCGCCGCCGTGGGCTGCCAGGTCGAGGACCTCATCGGCCGCCCGGTCGACACCCTCGCTCCCGGTACCAGGCCCCGCGCCCAGGACGTCGACGCCGTCCGCGCGGTCGTCCTGCGCTCACCCATGCCCGCCCTGGTCGGCGTGCCCGACCAGCTTCCCGCGCTCGAGGACGTCGACGCCCGGGTCAGCGACGCCTGGCGCACCTGGCACGGCTCATCGCACGCGCACAGCACGCTCGGCGCGCAGCTGCCGCAGCTGCTCACCGACGCGATGACCGTCCACCACACCGCACCCGACCGCCGCGCCGGCGCCCGCGTGCTGGCCGGCGCCTGGCAGATCACCCGGCAGTGGCTGCACCACATCCCCGACGGAGAGCTGGCCTGGATCGCCGCCGACCGGGCCATGACCGCCGCCCGGGAGGCCGACGACCCGCACCTGATCGCCCTCGGCGCATGGGCGCTGTCCGCCTCCTACCGCCGCGCCGGCCAGCAGGACGAGGCCACCCGGCTGTGCCTGGCCGCCGCCGACGAGCTCCGCCCCCGCCTCGACGACAGCCGGCCCGACACCGACCTGCTCGCCGCCTACGGGATGCTGCATCTGGCCGCCGCGATCAGCGCCGCCCAATCCGACGAGGACACCCGCGCCTGGGCGCTGCACAACGTCGCCAACGGCGCCGCCCGCGCCCTCGGCGACCGCTACCACCCCTGGACCATGTTCGGCCACGGCAACGTCGACATCCACGGCCTGGCCGTCAACGCCGAACTCGGCCGCGCCGACGACGTCGTCGAGCTGTCGAGGCGCCTGAACATCGACAGCGTGCCTAGCGTCGAGCGCCGCACCCGGGTCTTGATCGACACCGCCCGCGGCCACGTCCAGCGCGGCGAGGACGAAGCCGCGATCCTGGTCCTGCTCGACGCCGAAGAGGTCTCCACCGACGAGGTCCGCGACTCCGGCCTCGTCCACGAACTGCTGCGCGAACTGCTGCACCGCGACCGGGCCCGCGCCCGCAAGCACGTGCAGGCCCTCGCCCGCCGGATCGGGCTCATCGCCGCCTGAACCCCGTTCCGCCGCCCCGGTCCGTCACCCGGTCCGGGGCGGCGTCGTCACCGCAGCCGGACACCCCGCCGGGCACGCTCACCACGCCGCGAACGGACACCGTTGGGCGCCGCGGCGCGGGCGGCGAGCAGCTCCGCGACCACTCTCGGGGTCGCGTCCGCGATGTCCGAGGCCGCTAGTGGGCCGCCGGCCGCGGCGCGGGCCCCCGCTCGGCCGTGCACGCTCGCCGCCACCGCCCCGGCCGGCGCAGCCGCCAGCCCCGCAGACATCAGCGCCCCGGCGATGCCGGCCAGCACATCGCCCGAGCCGGCTGCAGCCATCCACGCCGGACCGTCGTCCTGGCTGTACGCCTCACCGTCCGGGCCCACCACCAGCGTCGTCGAGCCCTTCAGCAGCACCGTCGCGTCGGCTTCGCGGGCCAGCCACCGCGCGTGATGCCACGCCCGGGCCTCCACCTGCTCCCGGCTCACCGCGTGACCCAACAGTTCCAGCATCCGGGCCAGCTCCCCGGCGTGCGGGGTGAGCAGCACCTGCCCGGCCGGGGCCGGCCGGTCACCGGCGGCCCGCCGCCGTACGCACGCGGACAAGGCGCCGGCGTCCACCACACACGGCAGCCCGGACTCTAGCGCCCGCGCGATCGCCGCGTCCTGCCCCGCGTCGTCCTCGACCCCGGAGCCGAGCAGCCACGCCTGCACCCGGCCGTCGCCCGGCACACACTCCGGGCGCGCTCGCAGCACATGGTCGGTCACCCCCGCGGGCCCCAGGTAGCGCACGATCCCCGCCCCTGCGCGCACCGCGCCCGCGCAGGCCAGCACCGCCGCTCCCGGATAGGGGTCCGAGCCGGCCACCACTCCCAGCACCCCGCGCAGGTACTTGTGCGCCGTCCGCGCCGGCACCGGCCACCGCGCCGCCACCTCGGCACCGCTCAGGCGGCGCACCACCGGCTCGCCCTCCAGATGCCCCCGCACACCGACGTCCACCACGCTAATCTGCCCGGCCGCGTAGCAGCCCGGCGGCAGCAGCAGGCCCGGCGCCGGCGCCCCCAACGCCACCGTCACGTCCGCCCGCACATACGCGCCCGGCGCTTCCCCGCTCTCCGGGTCCACCCCGCTGGGCAGATCCACGGCCAGCACCGGCGCGCCCGCCGGGATAGCTGCCACCACCTCGTCCGCCGGCGCGCGCAACCCCGTGGTGCCACCGATGCCGACCACCGCGTCCACCACCAGGTCTGCATCTGTCAGAGCCTGGCGGGCGGCGTCCAGGCCCTCCGGTGTGGACGCGTCGACCAGGCGGCCCCCGGCACGGCGCACCGCGTCCACACCGGGTGTGTACGCCGCCGAGGCCAGCAGCACCGCCGTGACCTGCACGCCACGACGGCGCAGAAGCTCGCCGGTCAGTAGCCCGTCGCCACCGTTGTTGCCCGACCCCGCCAGCACCACCACGCGCCGGCCGGCAACCCCACCGGCCGCGTCCCGCAGCAGGCGTGCGCAGGCCACCGCCAGCCCGGCCGCCGCACGCTGCATCAACGTGTCGTCCGCTTCGTTGACCAGAACGCGCCGCTCGGCCGATCGCAGCTGATCCCCGGGGTACGCGACAAAATCGTGTGATCGCACCGCCCCAGGCTGGCACACGACCCCGCCACCATCGAAGGGGCCCGCGCTCCGACTCCAGGGAGAGCACCGCATGAGCACGACCATCCGGCACTTCACGGCCACTGCGATCGTCATCGACGACACCGAACGCGTCCTGCTGGTCCACCACCGCAAGGCCGGCAAATGGCTCCGCCCGGCGGCCACGTCGACCCCAACGAGGCCCCGGCCGAGGCAGCTGTCCGTGAGGTCGCCGAGGAGGCCGGCATCCACGCCCGGGTGCTGCACCCGCCGCTGTTCACCCACCCGGCCGTGACCAGCCACCCGACCCCGTGGGCCATCATTGAGATGGACGTGGAAGACCGGCGGCACGGCCCGCATCGGCACATCGACCTCGTCTACGTCTGCCGGGCCACCGGTGGGCAGCTCACTGCGCAGCTCGCTGAGGTCGGCGACGCCCGCTGGGTCGCCCTCGGCGACGTGGCCGCCCTGCCTATCCCCGGTGAACTGCCCGAGCTGATCGACGCGGCCCTGCGCTGGGCCAAGGAATACGCCTGACGTTGGGCACCTCGCCGCGCCTGCCTCGCCTGCCGGGGTGGGTGCGGCGCCGTCTGTAGAGGGTCATGGTGGTGCGGCCTGACGGGGGGCTTGCACGGTCCGGTGTCAGCGGTCGCGGCCCAGGCCGGGCAGTCCACCGCGCACGACCTGGGCGCGCGGCAGCCGCGCCGGAGCAGGTGGGCGGGCCGGCGGTTTTCGCTGTGGGGCTGGCTGGGCGCGGAGCGCGGACAGTGCCGCGTTTCGTACGGCCGCGCAATCCGGGCAGGCCGGATCCGCATTGGTCCGCCGTCGGTAGACCGGCGCCCCGTGTGGCAGGAGGTCACACATCATCCGGTCCGGCCGCTCCGGATGCCGCCGGTGCCACACGCCGCCGGGCTTGAGCTGAACCCACCCGTCGGGCACCTGCCAGGTGCCGGCTGTTCCGGTCGGCCCCGGGCCAAGCACCGGCAGCGCGATCAGGAGCCGCCGGATCCGGGCGGAGACCGTCGGCGCGGCCGGCGGCTGGGGGCTCCGCCGGGCCGTGGCGCGCGCCGCCCGGGTCGGCCGGGGGACCGGTGCTGGTGCGGGGGAGGGGGAGGGCCTGGTGGAAACGCTGGACTGGATTTCCTGCCGGTGCAGCTGGATCTCCTGCTGGCAGAACGGGCACGGTGGCCACGGCGCCGGTGGGCGGCGATGGATGACCACGGTGACCGGCAGTTCCAGCGCGCACAGCACCCGGTCGGGCTGGCGAGGATCGGGGCGGTGCAGCACGCGCTGGCCGCGCAGCTGCACCCAGCCGAGCCGGCGCCCGTCCACCCGCTGCGGGTGCCGTGGGGGTGCGGCCTCGGGGGTGGGGCTGCGCCGGGGAAGTGTGGGCGCACGGTTCTGGCAGGTCGGGCATGTCGTGAAGTCACGGTGCCGGGTCGGGTGGACCGGGGCGCCCGGGTCCAGTCGGCGCCCGCACAACGCCCGGCCGTGCCGTTGCGGGTCCGTGTGGTGTGCCCGCGGACCCTTGACGTCCGGTAGCAGCGTCCAGCCCGCCACGTAGCCGTCCACTCGATCACCCCTGTCCGCTCGCGGTCATGCCCGGGCCGATGGCCCGAGCCGGGTGTACGCGGTCAAGCTAGCGCCCAGATCGGACACTTTCGACGCCCGGCGCCGGACCGGTCGGCGTACGCGATCGAGGACCGGTCAGCATTCGAAGGCCTGCGTGCTGACCCACCGAGCCAGCTCCGGTCGGTCGACCAGCGTGATCCGGCACCGCCGCGCCACCTCGCGGGCCTGCGCCGTGGGCCGCCCGGTGGTGACCAGCAAAGCTACGTCGGCGCGGTGGATGTCGCGGGCCGTGCCCGCGAACCGCTGCACGTGCGGGCTGCCCAGGTTCCCGGCGAACCGTTTGCACTGCACGACCAGCCGGCGCCCGTCCGGCGTCCGGGCGATCACGTCGGCACCCATGTCCCCGGCGCCACCAGACACGTTCACCCCGCGGTACCCGCTGGCGCGCAGCAGCCGGGCCACGAACTGTTCGAACTCCGGCCCGGACATGTGGTCGGTCACCGCCACGTCGCGCTCGTGTTCGGCCATCCGCCGCGCGGCTGCCCACCGCAGCCACCACCACACGCCCGCCCCGGCGAGCGCTGTCAGCGCGATCGATGCGGCGATGATCGGGTGGTGGCGGATTGCCTGTACCACGACGGAGATTGCGAGCAGGCCGCCACCGGCCGCGGCAAGGACCGCTCCATCATTGCCCTTGCGTCTGCGCCGTTTCCGGGCCACTCCACCCTCCCCAAGGTCAACGATGTGTGAGACACCGTGCACACAATGTAGGGGTCGGGTACTACACTCTCCGGTCATCCATACCGGACGGACCTGCTGGGCGCCTGCTGTCCCTGGTGCAGACCCGGGGTGTACCACGCAGGTTCAGAGACGCCGCAGGACGCAGACGACCTTCCCCAGAATCACGGCCTCATCACCCGCGATGACCTCGTACGCCGCGTTCTGCGGCACCAGCTCCACATGCCCGCCGCGGGCACGGTAGGTCTTGACTGTGGCCTCGTCGTCGATCAACGCGGCAACGATGTCGCCGGTCTCCGCGGTGGGCTGCTGCCGGACGACCACGACATCGCCGTCGCAGATCGCCGCCCCGGTCATCGAATCGCCCCGCACGCGTACCGCGAAGTGCGGGCCGGACCCGACGATCGCCGACGACAGGATGAGGTGATCCTCGACGTCCTCGTGGGCGAGGATCGGCGCTCCGGCGGCGATGGTGCCCAGCAGCGGCACGACCGTGCTGTGCTGAGCCGCCCGGCCGGCGCGGGCGTCGACGGCGCGGGGCGCGCGGGCGCCGCGGCGCAGCAGGCCGAGCCGCTCGAGGGTGTCCAGGTGATGGGCCACAGACGACGGCGAGCCCAGACCGACCGCGACGGCGATCTCGCGGAAGGTCGGCGGGTATCCGCGTTCCTCCACGGACCTATGGATCACGGCCAGGATGCTGCGCTGCCGTGCCGTCAGCGCCGGTTCGGACTCCGCCGGGCTCGCCATGGCCCGACCCTACCGCGTCTTAGCTCATATGTTCGAAAGTGCTGGCGGCCTGGCGGAGAACCAGGCGAGGTGACCGGTCCGCCAGCACGGGCGGGACTCGATGTCGGCGAAACGCACCGACTTGTCGCCGCATCGGCGCGGCGGCCCCGACCCTCACCGAGTTTCGAGCCGGACGCGAGGCCCGTACGGTGCGGTGTCGTGGGCAGCGAACAGCACGGACCATGGGTTTGGCACGCGATGACGAGACTGACGCACACAGAACGGTGGACCGCCTACACCGACGAGGTCACCGACCCGGCCGGCCGACCCGGCACCTACGAGTGGGTCGACACCCCAGACCTGGTGCGGGTCGCCACGGTGACCCCCGACGACGAGGTTCACCTGGTCTACCAGTACGAATACCTGCCGCGCCGCGGCATGTGGCAGCTCCCTGGCGGCGCCGTCGCCGCCGGAGAGGACCCGGCGACCGCAGCCGCCCGGGCGCTGGCCATCCAGGCCGGTGTGATCGCGGGGCGGTGGCGCTCGTACGGGGCGGTGTGGCCGATGCCGGGGCTGACCCCGGCCCGCGTGCACCTGTTCAGCGCGGAGGATCTGGCTGACGATCCGGAAGGGACACCACGCGACCCGGCGACCCAGCCGGTCCCCGTGCCGATGCCGATGGAGCAGGCCGTCACCGCAGCGCTGGACAACTCGATCGGATGCGCCGCGTCCGCGCAACTGGTCCTCGCCCTCGCGGCCACCCGGCGCAGCGACCCCGCGACCTGATCACCGCCGCTTGCGCCGCTCCGGCCGCGGCACGCTGCGGACCAGCGGACCCCACGGGTCAGCCGGAGGCGCTACCTCGTGCCGCTGCAAATCAGCGGGCACCTCAGCCGGTGCCTGCGACACCGCCTCGAAGCAGCGCAGGGCGGGCGGCACGGCCGCAACCGATACCTGTCCGACGTCCGGCCCGTCGGCCGGCTGCGGCATCGGCTGCAATACACCCTCGTTCGGCGGCAACGTGAACGTCGCGGTGCGGGGCCGCGCGGCGCGCCCGCGTCCCGTAGCGCGGAGAATGACCTCCTGGCGGCGCAATCGGCCCCGGCCCGCCCCTAACCCGATCCACTGCCGATCGACCAGTTCCACCGTGAGATCGGTCCCGGTCCACGGACTCGCCGCGATCAGGACGCTGCCGCGCTGCCGGGCACGAGCCGCCAACGACCGCACCACCGCATCGGCCGGTGGGCCGCCCGGGGTGGCAGCGACGACGAGATCAACGCCGTCGAGCAGCGCGGCGACCACCGTGGGCCAGTCCGGGCCCGGCGCGGGCACCAGGGCCAGCCGGCCGCTGTCGATGCCATAGTCCGTGATCGCCGCGAGTACCCCGAAGCCCGGCATCCCCGCCACCGCGGCCCACGACCCGGCCGCGACCACCGGGGCGATCAACGCCATGAGCAGCGACGTGCTGCCCGTCGCGGTGATGACGCTGCCACGGCGCAGCCCACCCGCGGGAAACAGGCCGGCGAGTTCCGGCAGCACCGGCAAGGTCCGGGAGGCGTCCGGGCCGGTCAGCGCGACGTCGTCAGCGGTGGCCACGCTGCGGGCCAGCGCCGCGGTGCGGTCCCGGCCGAGACCGGCCGCGTTGACCTCGGCGATCACCCGCGCGACATCGGCTGGGCCGGCGATCCGTCCGGCGCCGGCCCAGGCGCGTTCGGCGCTCGCCATCGTGTGCCCTCCCCGTGTACGCGGGTCCGCAGCCGTACACCACGGGGGAAGGCGTGGCGAACAGGTGTTCTAATCTGCAGCATAATGGCAGGTGGCGGCGCTGCAGCCAAGTCTGTGTGACTGCGGACGCTTATCGGCGAGATGGCCGGGCTTACCGCCTGCGCCTCTGCCTCGGGGTGTCGCTAAGGATCTTGCGACCCGCCGCTAGATAGTTGATCCGCGAGCACCAACCACGGAACAGGAACGTCATGCGCATCGTCGTCTTCGGCGCCACCGGCATGGTGGGACAGGGAGTGCTGGAGGTCTGCCTGCGCAACCGGAGGGTCACCGACGTCCTGGCCGCCCCTGTCACCGGCGGTCGATGATGCGCCGCCACCGCCCCGTCGACGTTCGGTACCGCGTAGGGGCAGCGAACGACGTATTGCGGCAGGCGCTGTCCGAAGTCTGGAACCGGCGCTGCCACGCTTGTGAGGAACCGCTCCTGTTCACTGAAACCGAGATCGACCACATCATTCCTCGCACCACCACACCCGGTGACCTGGCGGACCTGATCACCCAGCACGGACTTGCCAGCGACTTCGACCTGGACCGCCCCGCCAACCTGGCACCAATCTGCCGCCCCTGCAATGGGCGAAAGTCCAACCGTCGGTTGCTGCACGCCCGCTCGACGACGACGCTGCTAGACATCGCCAAGGCCCACGCTCCCGAGGTCGTACGTCGGGTCAATAGCCATCACACGACCAATACCGTGGCCCGTGACCTCAACCGCGTGGCGACGGCGAACCTGAGCGATCCGCTGACCCGCAAGACGTTTATTGAGAACGCGCAGCCAGTCGTTCAAGCGCTCGCCCTGCTCGACCAGGACCGAGTCGCCGACTACACCACCGTGCGCCACCTGCACCTGCGTCCCGACAACCAGTACGTCCGCGTCATGCTCAACGCCCGCGGCCGAGTCGCCCTCTCCGTCATCGAGGACATCTGCGGCAGCGACCTGGACACGGCACTCGAGGCGGGCATCCCGACCCTGAAAGCCTTGATCGACCAGCGCGTCGCCGACCACTTCCGCACACCTCACCACAAGGCCAACGATCCTCGCATCACGACCAGCCCGTTCGTCGTGACAGTCCGCAGCCTCGACTTCAGCCGCGTAGGCACCACGATCGCCGCCCAGTCGACGGGCCGGGCCATCGGCGAGACACACGCCGCAATCACCGACGCCGACCCGATCGGACGCGATGACCCCCTGGCCAGGCAGGACAGGTACGCGGAGATCAAGGGTGACTTCGAGCTGATTGCCCGCTGGGACTTGAACACAGAGACGGCCACCCCCGAGGCGACCGTGCAACTACTGAACCTGGACCTCGACGAATTCCAGGTCTGGGACGGCCGCGATTGAGCTGGGCACCGGTAGCCGGCCCAACAAGTCGCCATCGACTTCCACCGTCCGGCTCCCGGGGATGCCCTTCAGGGCGTCGTCGCTGGTTGTCACACCCATTCCGTACGGTGGTCGGGCAAAGCCCGGCAAAGGTGGTGATCTTTATAAATGTGTCGGCCAGGCATGGCCATCCCCCCACCCTGCGCGGCACCGCCAGCGGCCCTCTGAAGGAGAGCAGTTCGTCATGACGTACCAGCACAACAACGACCTGTATCTCACCTACAGTCCGGCGCGGGGCTACTGGAACTTCGTCCTGTACGTCGAACCGTCGGGACCGCCGGTGTCGGCCATCAACGCCGGCCGCCTGTTCTGGCTTTCCACCAGCCGATACGCCACGGAGTGGCGGGACCGGCTCATCGCGTGCACCCCGAACGCCCTGCACGTCATGCTCGCCGGCCAGAGTAACGCTCCCGAGCTGTGGCACCCCTGCGTCTACGACGATCCCCAGTCGCCGGCGGCCATCGGTGACGGGTGCGACTGCTGGAAGACCTTCTACGATCCGGTGACCGGGCTCCCTGTCGCCGCCAACCACGAACTACCGTTGGGCCGAGCCCAGGAACGTTGGCAGTACCACACCTACGCGCCGCTCTCACTTCCCGAGAACGAACGCCTCACCGTGCTGGTCATCGACCGCGAGACCGGCCTGTTCTGGGTCCGCACCGACCATGAAACGTTGCAGATCCTGCCGGAACGGCAGAGCAACGGATACGAGGTGGGGTACCGCGGGGGAGGCCCCACCGAGCTGGCCCGCATGATCGAGAAGATCGTGCGCTCGGACGGCCAGGACGTGAGCGCGGGTACGCCGCGCCCCGGGATGCCCGACAAGAAGGTGCTGAACTGGGTCAGCAGCGCAGCGGCCGACCGTACGCAGGAATTCACGTTGGATCAGCTCAAGCTCCTCTGCCGCAGCGGCATGGTGGCGTAGAACTGGAAGGCGCCGCACCTGACATCAGCCGGCCGGGTCGCTCGGCGGCCGGGCGGCGGAAATGATGGCGCGGTTCAGGTCGTCGATCCGGATTGTCACGACCTGGTCGCCGCCGACAGCAGCCCGGTCGAGGCCCTCACGCACGATTGCCTTGATGAGCTGGCTCGGGTTGGTCAGTCCACGGCGCTGCATCTCGGCGAGGATTTCCTGCGACCACTCGGCGGGTGCGCGGAACGAGAACACCGCCGATCCGCGGGGCGCGTCGGCGACGTTGCCGTCGGTGAAGTCCTGCTGCGTCATCGCGGCGCCCAGCTCGTCGCGAGTCGTCATCCGACCTCGCCTTCCGATTCGTTGCCAACGGCCAGACTCCGGCGCACGCCACCCCGGCAGTGGCAGTGACGGGGCCGACGTCGCGCTCGCAGGCGACCAGCGGAACCCGATCAGCTTGTAGACAATTGTAGACATCGTCTGAACCGGCTCATCATGGGCTCCGGCCAGGAGCGTGAGCTGGCGCCCGTTCGCGATGATCGGAATGTGAGCACACCGCGCGTCTACCGGCACCGGCCCTTCCTGGCCCTCTGCGCGGCGTGCCTGCTCCTCGACGCCGCCGGCATCGGCCAGATCCTCACCTGGGCCGCACATCACCCCGACCTCGGCTCCATCCTGCGGGCCATGCTGGGCGTACTGCTCCTGCTCGCGTTCGCGGCCTTCCTGGTGCTCAGTTGGCGGGTCCGCACGGTCGTCGACGACACCGGCATCACCCAGCACTGGATCACCCGCAGCTACCGGATCCCCTTCGCCGAGATCACCGCGATCGAGCTAGAGCACGTCTGGCGACGCTGGTTCCTGCGCATCCGCTGCGGCGAGAAGACCTTCGAGATCATCCCGTGCCACACCGTGCTCTTCCACGCCCTGAGCAGCGCGATCGGGCCACCCCGGGCACTGTTGGCGGCGCGCAACGACATCGAGCGCAGCAGTGCGGCCATGGCCACCAGCCCGGTGACGTCCGGCTGACCGACTGAACTCCGGCTGCCGACCATCACCGTTTGCCGAGGCCGCCGGGTATCTGTGCCAACCACCCTGGCCGACGCTGCGACGCGCGCGTTTCTGTCGGAGGGCCGTGCCACCATGATGCACTGACAGACATCAATTGGTCACGGACACGCGTAATACAAGGGGCGATCACGCGCCTCTGCGCGAGCCGTGCACGGCGTAGCCGACGGGCGCCTCCGCCGGCGATGCGTCCAATCCATCCCGCTCACCCGTGCGGCCGCGACCAGCCCCCCGACGTGTAGGAGGTCTGCCTCATGCCCTTCGTCAAGCCTTACAGCCGCTCGGACGGAACCAAGGTCAGAAGCCACTACCGGCTCAACTCGATCTGGAATTTCTGGTTCGGGTTCCTGCTCCTACTGCTGGTCTTGTCGGTCAACCGCGGCCGCTGACCAGAAAGCCGGCCGCGACTTCCCCGCACGCGCGGGGGTAATCCCGTCAGGGTCTCCCGGGTCGGAACACTGATGACTTCCCCGTATACGCGGGGGTGCTCGCGGAGGTACCCCCGGCGCGCGGCAGCGCGGTGACGTTCTCCCCGCGCGCATGGAGCTCATGTCTCCGCGCTGGTTTCGGCGACGACAACGCCGGACCAGTTATCGGACCCGAGCCCGCAAGTCCTCGGTAAGCATGCGGTAGGTCGCGGTGGCGGCGCGCACGGCTGCGTCGTCAGCGCCGTCCAGCCGGTCCCGCTCGCGCGAGCACGCGGTGCGCGCGGTCCGCAGCCGTTCGGCCTCGGCGGTGTCACCGCGGTGCTGCGCGTGCTGGATCAGCACGGTGTACGCGGCCGCGGCCTGTGAGATCGCCTCCACGGCCACCTCGTAGCTCACCGACCGCGCCGAATCCCAAGCGAAGGCCGGTAGGCCGGCCAGCACGGACGGCTCCCGTGGCTGATCACTCACGACGCCACCCTCTCCGCCCGGACCTCAGACCGGGCTCAGATCGACACGCGACGAACTCCTTAGTGCTTAATGATCCCCGCTGCCACCGTCACCTTCGTGTTGAGCGACAGAGGAATGTCAGTGGCCCCGACACCAAATGTCAGGCAAGATCCAGCGTCGCCAGCTCAGCAGGCCCCATCGCACCCCACCCGCAACCCCCAGGCGCCGTTTAAACGCGGTATGCTGCTCACGAAGGCCCCGGTCCGCCTCTGCCCCTCGCGGGTACGCCGCCGGGGTTTTGACTTTGCCAGGCTAGCCGCCGACTCCGACAATCCCGGCGACCCTGCATCGACGACTGGCCGGTTACCCCTCCCCATCTGACGTGTGTCGGCGCTCAGGGTCTCCACTGCCGGAGGCGCGGAAGTTCACCCGGGCGGGAACGCCGGAGTCGGTTCCGGCCGAGCGCCGGGTGGCTAGCCTGACGCGGTGACCGACGATTTCACGGCGACGTTGCCCCGCAAACGGATGGGTGCCGGGGTGCTGCTGACCGACCCGGCAGGCCGGGTGCTCCTCGTCGAGCCCCAGTACAAGCCGTACTGGGAAGTGCCGGGCGGCTGCGTCGAGGCCGACGAGTCCCCGCACGCCGCGGCGGTCCGGGAGCTGAAAGAGGAGCTGGGCCTGCCGGTGCAGCCGGGCCGGGTGCTGGTCACCGACTGGGTGCCGCCGCGCCCGGACCGCACCGAGGGCCTGATGATCGTGTTCGACGGCGGGGTGCTCACCCCAGAGCAGACCGTCGACATCCGGTTGCCCGCCGACGAACTGCGCAGTTGGGCGTGGTGCACCGCGCAGGAGGCCGAAACGCGGTTATCGGAGCTGCTGGCCCGACGGGTCGCGGCCGCGATACGGGCCCGCGCCGAGGGGACCTCGGTCTACCTGGAGAACGGGTTCTACGTCTCCTGAGTGTCTGTTTTCAAGGGTATTTGATGCTGGTTAGGGCCGTTCTGGCTGGATGGGATCACGTTGTTGCCGGTCGCGTTGAGGTCAGAGGACCTGCCCGGCCGGATGCCTTCGGCCGGGCAGTTGGCCGTGTGACCGCACCGGGCCGAGGCGCTGGTTCAGGCAACCAGTTCGGGTGTCTGGGTCGTGTGGTTTGTGGTGGGGTCGGTCACGGCGGTGTCTGCCGCGGCGGGCAGGGTGAAGGTGAAGCGGGTGCCGCCGCCGGGGTTGTCGGTGGCGGTGATGGTGCCGCCGTGGCGTTCCACGGTGCGTTTGCAGATGGCCAGGCCGAGACCGGTTCCGCCGTAGCCCTTGCCGCGGTGGGCGCGGTGGAAGGTGTCGAAGACGGCGTCGTGCTGGCCGGCGGGGATGCCGATGCCGTTGTCGGCGATCGTGACCGCGACGGTGTCGTCCTGGCGGGTGCCGGTGATCGTGATGTGCGGGGTCACGCCCGCGGCGGTGTACTTGACCGCGTTGCTGATCAGGTTGTCCAGCAGTTGCCGCAGCAGCACCGGGTCGGCGTGGACCGGGTCGAGGTCGCCGACGGTGAAGGTGGGTACTGGGGTGTCGGCGGCCATGGCGGTGTCGATGCGCGCGTCGGCGACGTCGGTGACCAGCGGGTGCAGGTCGACGGTGGCCGGTTTGATGGTGGCGTCGCGGGTGGTGGTGTAGGCGAGCAGGTCGTTGACGAGCCCGCGCATGCGGGCGGCGGCGCGTTCGACGCGTGCCAGCCCGGAGTTGGCTTCGGCGACGGCGGGGTGTTCGGGGGCGTCGGTGAGCGCGTCGGCGACGGCTTCGGTCCAGCCTTCGACGGTGGCGAGCGGGTTGAGCAGGTCGTGGGCGACGACGCCGGCGAAGCTGGCGAGTTCGTCGCGGTGGCGGCGTTCAGCGGTGATGTCGTGCGCCAGTACCACGGCTTGGCGGGCCCCGCAGGCCAGCGTGAGCGGGGTGGCGATGAACCGCAGGATCCGCTCCTGCGGCAGGTCGGGATTGTTCGTCAGCAGGTCCACGATGTGGACCTGCCCGTCGGCGATGGCCTGCCGGTAGGGCAGTTCCTCATCGGCGAAGGGGGTGCCGTCGAGGCGCGACAGCCCGTAGTAGCTGCTGTTACCGGTTTCGTCGGCGGGTCTGATGCGGCCCATCAGCCGCCTGGCGGCGGGGTTGTGGCGCACGATGCCCTGCCGCTCGTCGACCACCGCCAGGCCATCGGCCATGGAGTCGACCACCGCGTTCAGCAGATCGGCCTGCTGCGACGCGCGTTCCTTCTCCCCGGCGAGCTCGGCGGTCAGCGTGTCTCGTTCGTCGCGGCCCAGCGCGAGGGCCAGGCCGACGAGTGTGATCGTGGCGATGAACACCTGCCCGACCAGGACGGCGTGGCTGGGCGAGCCGAGCTGCGTGAACGGGCCGTACCCGTGCAGTGTGCACACCGCGGTGACGACGGCGGCGCCCAGGCTGTGGGCCATCACGTAGGTGGTGGACAGCCGGACCGCGGCCCACACGGTCAGCGCGATCAGCGGGAACACCATCGACACGCCGGGCCAGATCATGGCGACGCCGTACCCGGCCAGCGCGCACAGGGTCACCGCCGCGTACTCGGCGGCGCGGGCACCGCTCACCGCGCGCACCGAGCGCCTGCACCCGGCAGCCACCAAGCCGTACCGGGCCCGGTACGTCGCCGCCACCGCCTGCAGGTGCAGCATGCCGGCCGCGAACAGCAGCATGTTCCCGGCGTCGCAGAAGGACCAGATCGCCGCCGTCGACCCGGGCAGCGCGCCGGTGACCAGCCACAGGCCCGCGACACCGACCGCAGCGCCCGCCGCGGCGGCGCCGGCGACCACCGCCAGCAGCATCCACAGGTCCCGCGGCCGCAGGGCAGCGCCGTCACTGCCCCGGTACGCGCGCGGCAGCAGCCGCCGGAACACCTCGACCTGGGCCAGCCCGGCCGCGGCGCAGACCACGGCGACCGCCGCCCCGGCACCGGCGGCCAGGTTCACGGCCACGATCACCGCCACCAGCGCGACCGGGTCGGCCCAGCGCATCCGCGCTGCGCGCTGCGCGACGAACCACATCACCGCGACCCCGGCCGCCGGCCACACCACCGGCACGTCGCTGTGCTGGGCCATCGCCGCCCGGCTCACGAACTCCATGACCAGGAACAATCCGGCGAACCCGGCCGTGCGCAGCAACGACGCCGGGATCCCCCGCATCATTGCTCACTCCTGGCGACGGCCGTACCAGCGGTCAACTGTCGCACCGCGGTGCATAACTGCGTGCGCCTGAACGGCTTGGGCAGGACCACCCCGCCGGCGTCGCGCATACGGTCCCGATTCCGGGCATCCCACAGGACCGTCACGAACAGCGCGGGCAACCCGGGCGCACGCTCCCGCAACCGGGCCAGCAGCTCGACCCCGTCGATACCGGGCATGTCGACATCCAGCACTACAGCCTGCGGCAGGCCCTCACGGCCCACCGCGGCCAGGGCCGTCTCGGCGCTGTCGGCGGCGAGCACCTCGTGCCCATCCGCGTGCAGCCAGCACTCCAGCAGGTCACGAATGTCGAGTTCGTCATCAACGACCAGCACCTGCACCATGCACCCCCTTGGCCTACCTGCCACAACCCGGGGGGTGACACCGAGAATGGCAGGCCACCGTGGGCCGTACCGGTGCCCGCAGGTGACAGCCCGGTAGCAAACGCAGCCCGGTCATTAGGCTGGTCCGGTGGGCAGCGGCGAGCGCCGCTCCGGGGGTGGTCGGCCGCCGCTTCCAGCCGGCGGTCAGGCTCGGTCGGCCGACCTTCAGCGATGCCAGATGTGCGGCCAGGGACTGCCGGCGTCCCGGCGGTCCTCGGCGAGGTTCTGCTCGGCGGCGTGCCGTTCCCGGCATTGGCGGCTGGTGCGGCGCACCCGCGTGCGGGTGGTACTGGCCCAGCAGGCGGCCAAGCGGCGGGTGGTCTGCCCGCAGTGCGGTACGACGTGGACGGCCGGGCTGCAGAAACGGCCGAGCGCGGTCTACTGCTCGCCGACGATGCCGCACCGCCGCATGGCGCCGGCGGCAGGCCGGAATGCGCAGTCAGTGACGCTTCTGCATGTTGTGGCCTCGGTTGCGGTCCGGCCAGGCTGGTTGGTAGCCGGGGTTTCTCGTCGACATGCCGGCGCCGCGCCCCGGGTGTCGTGGCACGGCGGAAACCGGCAATAGCGGCGCCCCGTCAGGTGTGGAACTGGGCGACCTCGTCGCGCAGCCGGTTTGCCACCTGGGTGAGTTCCTCCGCGGTCTGTTGCGCCTGCTCGGAACCGGCGGAGGTGGTTTGCGCAGCGCTGGCCACACCGGAGATGTTCTCGGTGATCTGCGCCGATCCGTACGCCGCCTCGCCGACCCCGCGGCTCATCTCCTGCGTGGTCGCCGTCTGCTCCTCGACCGCCCCGGCGATCGTCACCGAATAGTCGTTGATCTTGTTGATGACGTCATCCACCCGGGTGATGGACGCGTTCGCTGCGGCCGTGTCCTGCTGGATGGTCTGCACCAGACGGACGATGTCCTCGGTGGCCTTGCCCGTGGCCTGCGCGAGGTCTTTGACCTCACCGGCCACCACCGCGAAGCCCTTGCCGGACTCGCCGGCGCGGGCGGCTTCGATGGTGGCGTTGAGCGCCAGCAGGTTGGTCTGCTCCGCGATCTCGGTGATGAGCGTGACCACGGTGCCGATTTCGGCGCTGCTCGTTCCCAGTTGAGAGATGGCCTGCGAGGCCTCGCGGGCATCGTCGACGCCCGCGGCGGCGAACCGGGCCGCTTGCGCGGCGCTGCCGGCGATCTCGGCGATCGCGGCGGTCATCTCCTCGGTGCCCGCGGCCACCGTCTGCACGTTACGGGACACCTCCTCGGAGGCGGAGGCAACGTGATCGGACTGGGTGGAGGTCGCGGTGGCCGCGTTTCCCAGGTGCGTGGATACCTGGGCGAGCTGCTCGGCAGCGTGGGCCACGGTGGTGGTGTCGGTGCTGATCACCGCGAACGAGGTCCGCAGCCGGTCCAGGGTGGTGTCGATGGCATGGCCCAGCTCGGCCAGTTCATCGCGGCCGGCCAGCCCGACCCGGACGGTGAGGTCTTTGTCCGCGACCTTGCGCATCGCGGCGACCATGCTGCGCAGCGGGCCGGTGATGGTGCGGGTGGTCAGGACCGCCAGGACGGCGGCCAGCAGCAGGCAGATCGCGCCCGTGCCGGCCATCAGGATGCGGGTGCTGCTGCTGATCGTGGCGAAGTCGGCCCGGGCCTGGTCGGCCTGCGTGGTGGCCTCGTCGACCAGGGTGTCGGCCGCTTGGACGATCTTGGTCATCCAGTCCAGGGACTCGCTCGAGGCCAGATCGTTGGACGCGGCGATCGATGTGGGGGTGCCGGCCCGGTATCCGGCGATGATCTTCTGGTCGGTCTGCAGGAATCCGTCGAACGCCTTTTGCAGGTCGGCGAGGGTGGCGCGTTCCTTGGCGGTGAGCGGATCGGCGGCCAGCGCGGACAGGTCGGTGCGGAACGCCGCGGTCGAGGCGAGGAACTGCTTGCGCTGGCCCACGGTGTCGTCGGCCGCGTGCGGTACCCCGCGCACGAAGTCGAAGGCGTATCCGGTCTGCCAGCCGGCGAAGTCCGCGGTGCGGAACTTCACGGTCTGGGCGTGTGAGCGGACCTGGGCGGCCTCGGTCACGCTCGTGGTGGCCGTGTTCATCCGGGCCTGACCGGCCAGCCCGATCCCGATGCTGATCGCCAGCAGCAGCCCGAGCAGCCCGAACGCCGCGCCCAGCCGGGCACCCACCCGCAAGTTCCTGATCATGCGCACAGCAATCTCCCGATACCGACCCCGTCTGTGTAGTGAATCGGCAGGCATTGCCCCGGCGCTGAACCGAACGATGCCCCGGGCTAGGCCGGACGTAAGGCACGTCACGGCCGGGGCCGGATGTTTCACGTCGAAGCCCGTCCTTCCCGCCGAGTGCAGGACGGGCGGGGCGACTCGACAAGGCCGGTCAGGTGCGGCCGGTGCGCAGGAACGCGGCGATGCGGTGGTACTTCTTCGTCTCGGTGCTGTGCCCGTCCCAGATGTTGAGCGACAGGTTCGTGTCCTGCCTGGCGACAAGATCATGTCCGCTCAACACGAAAGGGCAACGCCGGACGGGCGCTGTGGATGATGGCGCCGTTGTGGCCTACTCGACGAGGTTGGGATCGACGGTGAACTGCCGGGGAACGTCGTGGCGCAGCCGGTCGATCAGCGCGTCTTCCTCTTGCTCCTCAAGGCCCTGCAACGCCGACGGCAGAGCGTCGAGCAGATCGTCGAGGGTGATCTGCTTGGTGGCGAGTTCGTCGAAGTGCCGCATCTGCGCTACCACGTCGGCGACGACGCTGACCGCATGGTGCGGATCGGTGCGCCACAGCCATACGAGCACCTTGCCGAACGGGTCGCCCAGGTGCAGATGAGGACGGCGCGGATCCAGTCCCGCCAGGCGGGCCAGTTCACGATCCGGATCACCACGGTGCCAGTCCCGCAGCGTCTTGTGCGCGGTGTCGTCGATGAGCCCTCGCATCAGCGGCGTCATGACCTCGCCGGGCACGGATTGGGTAGTGGTGAACACGCGCGTCTTCCCCCTTTGCCGGTCGGCGGCTCTCACGTAATCGCGAGTGGCACTCGCCGAGGAACCCCATCGATGAGCGTGGGCCCCGGCCCGGGACGGGCGCTGTGGGTGGCAGCGCGCCGTCGTGGCTTCTGGCGCCGGCTCCGCGCCCTCGATTCGGCGTGCCCCGGTGTGGGTGCCGCTATCGGTAGCGGCACCGCCACGGCGTCCGTCAGCTTGCTGTTGAACGACAGTCAGATGTCAGTGGGCACCTGCGAGTTCGGCGTAGTGAAGTACGAGGGCTTTGGCGCCGCGGGCGAGTTCGTCGGTGAGTTGGTGCGCGCGTTGCTGGTTTGCGTTCCGCATGATCCAGATGTTGCTGATCTTGATGATGGTGTCGATATCGCTGGGGCGCAGCAGTGCTGCGCCGTCGGCGCCGACGGGCTCGGCGGGGCGGTGTTGCCATAGCCGCCACCAGGTGCCGGTTCGCTGGTCGAAGGACAGGTGACGGGTGCCGTGCGGGTTGATGAGGAGGATGTTTTTCGGGTCGTTGTGCGGGGGCATCCAGCGCTGCTCTTCGGGGGTGGTCACGGCTCTCCTAGGGGTCGGCGGTGGCGTTTGCGGGCGGCGGGGTCGGTGGCGGCGACGTGCGCGGCGACGGCTTCGGGGCCGGGGCGGGCGTAGCGGGCGAGGGAGCGTACGGAGGCGTGCCGGGAGCGGGCGAGCAGGGTGGGGGTGGCGGTGCCGTTCTCGGCTTCGTGGGTGAGCATCGAGTGCCGTAGTTGGTGCAGTGTCCAGCCCTGTGTCTGGTGTGCTGGGTCGGCGAGCGGTCGGGTGGTGTGCTCGAAGATTTCGGCGGCGCGGCGGTAGGACAGCCGGGCGCGGCCGGTGACGGGGCACAGGTCGTTGGTGGCGACCGCGCGGGTGGGTCGGCGATCGGCGAGGAACAGCGGCCCGCGGCCGCGTCCGGCGAGTAGGCGGGGTAGCAGCAGCGCGGTGCCGGTCTGCCAGAACACCCACTCGGTCGCGCCGCCCTTGGAGGTGACGCGGGCGCGCTTGTTCGGCAGTTCGAGGTCGCCGATGTCGAGGTTGAGGATCTCCTCGGCGCGGGCGGCGGTCTCGTAGAGCAGCCGCCACAGCGCCTTGTCCCGGACGCTGGCGTCGAGGCGCCAGAGTCCGGCGACCTGGTCGCGGGTGAGCGCCCGGGTGGTGTCCACGGCGACCTTCGGACGGGCCCAGTTCGCGGTCGGATCGGTGCTGATCCAGCGCGCGTTGGTCCGCCACCAGGCGCACGCCGAGCGCAGGGTGGATAGGTGCCGCAGCCGGGTGGCTGGGGCGGTGGTGCCGAAGGCCGCGGTGAACGCCTCGGCGAGGCGGGCGGCGCCGGCCGGGGTATCGAGAGCGGCGACGTCGGCGCCGGCGGGGCTGCCGGCGAGCCGGGCGGCGATCGCGGTGAGGGTCTGCCGGTATTTGGCGGCGGTGCCGGTCGACCAGGCGCCGGCGAGGGTGTGCGCGACGAGGAATGTCTCCACGGCGTGGGCGAAGGTCGGTGTCACGTCCGCGCCGCGAATCTTGTGGACCTGGCCCACGTCCGCCCCTCACCGGTTGTCGCAGGAAACGTGTACGGGTCGAGGATGCCAGGGCGGTACGACGGTTTCGACCCTCGGCCGGTCAGGGCTGGTATCGATGTCACCCGATGGTGTGGTTGTCGCGGGGAATGGGTCATTTCCTGCGACGAGTCAGGCCCGAGGCCGGCGGCGCGTTCGGGGTCCGGCTCGGCTGTTGCCAGCACGGTGTTGGCGAGTTTGGCGAGCTGGTGGCCGTTGTCGCGGTGCAGGTGGGCAGGTGTTGCCGCGATCTGGCGTTCCAGGATGTTCACGGCGGTCTCGGCGTGGCCGCAGGCCCGGTAGCCGGAGGCGGACTGTTCGTCGAGGGTGGCCAGGTAGGCCGGCCAGCACGGACGGCTCCCGTGGCTGATCACTCACGACGCCACCCTCTCCGCCCGGACCTCAGACCGGGCTCAGATCGACACGCGACGAACTCCTTAGTGCGTAATGATCCCCGCTGCCACCGTCACCTTCGACCACTCGCCGCGGCCGCGGTATGTTGACCGACAGTCTTTTGTCCTCGGCGCCGACGACTTTCTGTCCCCCTTGTTGGGGTGCCGGTAGCTTCCAGCGAAAGAACAACTCCAGGCTTGTCCTTGAGCTTCAAGATCGGGTTCGGGCCGGTCGTACTCGGGCACCGTGTGTGGCTCGACGGCAGATCCTGGCCGCGCCGTAGCGGTTTGGTCCTAGGGTGAGGTGGTGCAGCCGGGCCGGCGGTGTGACCCGGAGACCGCCGCCATGATGATCGTGGCGCAGGCGCAGCTTGCGGTGCTCCGGGCGCAGTTGAGGTATGCGGCGTCGGAGGGGTTTCCGCCCCTGGAAGTCGCCGCGATACACGCCGCGTTGGATCAACTGCAGGCCACGCTGGCTGAGGCCGGCCAGCTACTGCATGCTGTCGATGGATCACGCGATCGTGGCTTGCACGCCGGGTAGCCCCTGCACGCCCCCCGCTCAGCCAAGACACCGGCACCGGGCCTCCACACCGACCTCACCGCGTTCGGATCAGCGTCACAGTGACGCCATTCCGAACGCCGTCACCGCGCCGCCCCCAGCCGGAAGCAGCCCCTACCTGCGGAAACAGGTTCAAGGGCAAGCTCCAAGGACGGGCAAGCCAGCGGGGAGGGGAACCGCCGATAGTGATCAACGACAGCCGCCCTGCGCCGCGGCGTCGACCGGCGCTGGCCATCATGGTGGGTGACGACGTCGTCATGGTGGGTGACGGCGTGCGACAGCCAGGGAGGAATACCCATGGGCGCTCTCGAGTCGCTGCGGCAGTTGCTGCGCCAGTCGCACCATGCGCGACCCGACGACCTGCCGGAGATGGCGATGCGGGCGGCGCCGCTGGTCAACGCCACCGCAATGATCGTCTACCTGGTCGATCACCAGCAGACGCTGTTGCTGCCGCTGCTGGGCGGCACGGCCCCGCACCTCGCACCGTTCCCTATCGATGGCACCCTCGGCGGCCGGGCGTACACCCAGGTTGCGCCCAGCCTCAGCGACACCAAACCGGACGGGGTCCGGCTGTGGCTGCCGTTGATCAACGGCGCGGAACGCATGGGCGTGCTGGAGGTCGTGCTCGCCGGGCGCCCGGACGAGGACGTCGTCGAGGACTGCGCCGCCGTCGCGGCGCTGCTGGCCGAGCTGGTGGTCACCCGCAGCCTCTACAGCGACACCATCGAACGGTTGCGGCGCCGCGAGCCGATGCATCTGGCCGCGGAGATGCTGCGCGCCCAACTGCCCCCGCTGACCTTCTCCACCGGCCACCTGATCATCAGCGGCATCCTGGAACCGGCCTACGACGTCGCCGGCGACGCCTTCGACTACGCCGTCAACGCCGACACCGCCCACCTGGCCCTGTTCGACGCCGTCGGGCACGGCTCGGCCGGCGGCATGCGCCCGGTCGTCCTCGCCTCACTCGCGCTGGCCGCCTACCGCAACGCCCGCCGCGCCGGGCTTGATCTGCCCGCCACCTACCACCACATCGACGCCGCAGTCCGCGGCTATGACCGCACGGGCTTGATCACCGCGGTACTGGCCGAACTCGACCAGCACACCGGCACCCTGCAGGTCATCTCCGCCGGACACCCGGGCGGCATCGTCATCCGTGCCGGCAAGGTCGTCAAAGCCCTGCCCACCCCCACCGCGCTCCCCGTCGTCATGGGCGACAAGCAGCCCCCGGTCGTCGTCGAGGAAGCCCTCGAACCCGGCGACCGGCTACTGCTCTACACCGACGGAATCATCGAGGCCCGTTCAACCGACGGCACCCAGTTCGGCCTCGAGCGGCTCATCGACTTCGCCGTCAAAGCCGCCGCCGACCAACTGCACCCACCCGAGACGGCCCGCAAGCTGATCCACGCCATCCTCGACTACCAGCACGATCAGCTGCAGGACGACGCGACCGTGCTGCTCGCCGAATGGCTCACCCCGGCACCGCCGGCCTCCGACACCGAACTCATCACCACGCCGCCGGGCGCCCCGCTCGACCTGCCCGACAAGGGAGACCGCGGGCAACCGTAGCCTCGTCATGCCCGCGCACCGGGGCCAGGGTTGAGGAAGACCGGTACAGCGGTTAGCGGTAGCGATGATCTTGTCCGTAGCTGATCCCCCGACGGCCGGTCAGTTCGGTCAAGCGGCGGGCATGCAGCTTGCCGAGCAGACGCTTGAGCTTTCGCTGGTTCTCCGGCTTGGCTAGGTGGGGTGTGTGTCTGTGATCGGCGGCGGGCCCGGGCCTGACAGCCGTCAGAGCCCCGGGCCCGCCGCTCAGGGTGGTCGGGACCGCCACCCCGCACGGCACCCCGGGCGGTGGAGCGGCGCGCACCCCGGGCCTGTCGAAGAGGGGTGGGCGCCGCGCCCGAGTAATCACCCCGCTGTCACAGAGCACCACCAGGGTGACCGGTCCGTGGGGCCCCGTCACGGACCAGCTGTGCGCCAGCAAGGCTGCATCGATCGCCGCGGCGATTGTGCGATCTGCGGTGTATCGCCTGGAGCCCTGGGGTTCCCCGGACGGTGGGGGAGCGTGTTCAGCCGATCGCCCCGGTGCCGTCCTGGTAGTTCTGGCTCAGCCGGCTGCCGTGCGCTGCCGTGGGGTGCGTCACCAGGCGGCAATCATCACGGGCGCATGGCCGATGAGACCGGGGTGAACCGGCTTCGGGTACAGGGGGCGCACGGCAGCGCGGTGGGCGCCGAGGAGCTGTCGGCTGCGCTGCTGAGGCTGGAGGACCGGGTCGCCGTGGACGCCGCCGCGGGCTACGCGGCCGCGGTGGACCTCGAACGACGGGCGGAGGCGCTGGGGGACGAGGCCCTGCTGATGCGGGCCCGGTTGTGCTGGATCGACATGCTCCGGCGCACCGGCGATTTCCGGGAAGCCGCACGGCATGCCAGGGGCGTCCAGGCGTGGGCTCGCAGGTCCGGCGACCGCCGGATGCGGGCGCGTACCCACCTGGTGCAGGCCAGTATCGAGCGGCTTTGCGGCCACGGGGCCAAGTCGCTGAGGCACGCGCTGGACGCGGTCGAGTTGCTCGATGAGACGGCCACCGCGCACATGCAGGTCTGGCACCGTCTGAAGCTCGCCGATGCGCTGGCCGAGTACCGCGGTATGGACGCGGCGCGGCCGCGGTACCGCCAGGCCGAGGACCTGGCCCGCGAGCTTCATCAGTGGGAACAGCTCACCGTGACGCTGAACAACTGGGCCTACTCCGAGTACCGGGCCGGTGACCTCCCGCGGGCCAGGGAGGTCGCCGGGCGGATGCAGGACCACGCCGTCGCCCGCGCCTACCACCTTGACCCGGACGCGCTGGACACGATCGCGGCGATCCAGATCGCCAACGGCGACTACGCCGAGGCGGAGCAGACCATGCTGGTCTGCATCGCCCGCTACAAGGGCGCGGGGCCGAATGACGCCGACGAGCTGGCCGAGTACCTGCTGACCCTGGCCAGGGCTCAGCGTCTTCTCGGCGCGACCGGCCGGGCCCTGGCAAGCCTGGACGCCGCCCACACGCTGTGCACCGAGCGTGGCCTGCGCGAACTTCTGGCCCAGGTGTACCAGGAGAAGGCCGAGCTGCACGCCGCCCGCGGCGAGCACACCGAGGCGCTCGCCGCGCAGAACGCATCCATCGCCGCCCGCAGAACCTCCCCGCGGCGAAAGCCCCTGCGCGTCATCCTGCACGCGCTATTGCGGACCCGCCGCTGACAGGCGCGAGCGGGCCGTCGACCGGCGCGAGGCCCGCATGGATCAGCGGGAGATCGATGACGAGCTTCGCCCGATAGAACGCTCCCCCTCACAGTTGAGCCGAGCTCGGGGCGAGCGAGATCGGTGCAGCGTTAGCGGTAGCGATGATCTTGTCCGTTAGGGGCCCCCAACGGACACCCGCAACCGGCACCGGCGCACGCCGGGGACCAGCGCCCTGACCTGTCTGTGACCTTCAGTGGTCTACGGCGCTGAATCTTCGCCAGTAGTCGGCAGGGCGGCGGGTGGCCGTGCGCGGTACAGCTTGGCTCTTGAGACGCCGATCAGCTCGGCGACCTCGACGACAGGTACGCCGCGGTCGCAGAGTTGGCGGGCCAGTTCGTCTTGCTCCGGGCTGAGTAGGGGTGGTCCTGGTTGCCGGCCAATCTTGCGGCCGGCGGCGACGGCTGCGGCGAGCCCCTCTCGGGTGGATTCGGAGCGCCAGACGTTGCGGGTGTCGATCAAGCCTTGGGTGATCTGGCGGAGGAGTTCGCCGTGTTCGACGGTGTCGAGTTGCTCGTGCAGGGCGCGGAGCCGAATCCCGCGATGGTCGAGGCGGATGAGCAGCTCGGCCAGGTGTTCCAGGGAGCGCCCGATGTGGATGAGGCGGCAGACGACGAGGGTTCCGCCGGCCGGAAGCGCGGCGAGCGCGCGATCGAGCTGGGGCTGCTCGGCGCGGACAGGGATCCGTTCGTCGCAGTAGATCGCAGTGCATCCGGCGCCGGTCAGTTCGGCCCGGATGGCCGCAGTGTCCTCGCCGGCGCGGGTGCGGGCGTAGCCGATGACGGTCACGGCACGCCGATGACCAGGGTTTCGCGGGCGGCTTCGACGACTTCCTTGGTGATCACGGTGAGGTGGTTGATGTCGAGGACCCGTTTGATCTGGGCGACCAGGCGGGCGGTGAGCCGGAAGTTGCCACTGGTGACGCGGATGATCGCGGCGAGCGCTTCGGCCGTGGTGAAGTCGTCCGGGTCATGCAGGGCGAGCTCGGGCCAGTGGCGTGCGAGCACGAACGCCTGTTCCTCGGCCGAGAGCACCCGGAAGTGGTGCACGAATCCGACGCGGCTGTAGAGCTGCGGGTAGCGAGCCAGGCGTTTCTCGATGCCGGGCATGCCGATGAGGATCAGACCAACGCCGGTGCGGTCGTGCCGGTCACGTAGTTGTTCGAGGGTGGCGGTCTTGAGCCGGTCGGCCTCGTCGACGATCAGCAGTTCGGCGAATCGGCCCTGGTGGCGCGTTAGCAGCGGTGGGCCGTGCTCGGGGTGTTCGAGACTCTGCACCATCCAGGAGACCCGGTCCTGGATGTAGGCCAGGTCCTTCTCCACCCGACCAGGGCTGTTGTGCACCTTGGGGGTGTAGACCGCGCTGCGGGTGTCGAGGATCTCGCGGGGGATGTGGTCGGCCTCGAAGAACTTGAACGTTTGCACGGCGTACTCGACCAGGTCCCAGCGGGCGTAGCGGCGGGCGGACAGGGTCTTGCCGACGCCGGGCGGGCCGTAGCACAGGCCGATGTAGCGCTCCCGGCGTACCGCGTCGGCGAACTCGGCGAAACGCCGGTACTCCTTGGTGACCACGAAAGGCGCCGCGGTGGCTGACTGGGGCTCGACTTCCGGCAGTAGGGCGACGGGAGTCTCCTCCTTCGCCCGCCGCGCGGGTGTGTCGCCGCCGTCGACGAGGTCGGCCATCGTTCAGTCCTCCCGGTAGAGCTTCAGCGCGGCGGCGCCGGGCCGGATCGGCTCGGGGTCCGGCGCCGCCGGGGTGGGATCGGATGGCTGGTGCACCGCGAGGAGCCGGTCGACGACGCTGGCGCGCCGCGTCAGCCCGTGGGCCAGCCCGCGCCGGCGGGCATTACGGGCGGCGGAGATCTCCTTGATGCCGATGGTCTGCGTGGCCAATTCTGGGCAGATCGCCCGGCACAGGAACCGGTCGTCATGGAATACGCGGATCTCGGCGACGTCCCGAGGGTCGTAGCGGATGGTGACCGGCTCGCCGACGTACTCGCCGAGCACTGTCACGTCGAGGTAGCGCAGGCCGAACAGGTGGATCCCGTCGGGGTGGACCTTGCGGGGCTTGGCGATGGTGAGCAGCAGCAGGTCGAGCTGCTCCATGGAGGTGGGCAGGCGCGGCAGGAACCCGGCGGCGTCCCAGCGGGCCTGCGGCGGCTGGCCCGTCTCGCTATGCGGCTGCTGGTTGTACTGCGCGACGACAAACCGGCCGATCGCCACGTCAAGCTCGGCGAGGCTGAGTCGAGCCTGCCCGGCCCGGTCCTTGGTGCCCCGTGGGGCGTAGCCGGGCAGGGCGGGCAGGCACATCTGGTTGATCGTCTCGATGTACCGCTCGATCTTCCCGCGACCACGTGGCCTTCCCTTGCCGGAGAACATCAGCCGGATCTTCAGGTCGGCGGCGACCTGCTCCATGTGCTGGGAGGTGAAGTCCGAGCCGTGGTCGGTGTAGAAAGTGCCCGGGATGCCGCAGACGTGCCAGCCCGGCTCGCCCTTGCGCCAGATCGCCTGCCGTAACGCGAGTGCGGTCTGGATCGCCGACGGGGCGCCGAGGTTGACCGCGTACCCGGCGATGGCTCGGGAGTGGTCGTCCTCGATGACGGTCAGCCAGGGCCGTGCCGGCTTTCCCGAGGGGGCGATCACCCACAGGTCCAGCTGGGTGTGGTCGGCTTGCCAGATCTCGTTCGGTCCGGCCGCCTCCCGACGGTGGATCAAGTCGAACACCTCCCGGTACCGCTTATCGCCGTCCAGGGCCAGGGTGCGCATCGCCGGGTCGATGCCCCGCACGATCGCGTACACCGTGGCGTACGACGGCACCGGCCAGCCCTGGTTCTTGGCCACGTCGACAACGACGCGGTGCACATGCGCCGCCGACGGCTCTGGCGGGCGCAGCGCCAAGCCTTCGATCAAGAGCCGCAGATCCTCGGGCAACCGCGTCGTGCCCCGGTCGCTGCGCGCCGAACGCGCAAGCCCGGCCAGCCCGTCAGCCCGGTAGCGGGTCAGCCACCGCTGCGCGGTCCGCAACGCCACCCCTGCCGTTCCCGCCGCGCGGGCGAGCGGCACCCCGTCTTCCAGGTGCGGACGCAGTACCCGCCACCGGCGCAACGCCTGGGCCCTCACGGCATCTGGCAACTCGGCCAGACTGTGGGCCGTCAACGGGGCGGGCGAGCCGCGCACCACATCAGAATAGGTCTAAGCCTGTCGATGTCACGCGGAGGGACCTGACGGTGTCGCTGCGGTACCCGGTCATCCACAAGGCCCAGAATTCCGCCGGGCGGTCCAGCTTCTACCCCCCTGCTAGCTGAGGAAAGGCTTCGCGCACGGCGGTGAACGCCTGCCGGTATCCGTGGCGCCCGTGGACGTATGCCAGGCACACCAGCGTTTCGAGCGCCGCTGCCAGTGAGTCCTCCATCGCCGAGTGGAACAGGGCGCTGATCGCCCAGTCCTGCGGTGACTGCTCGTACTCCCCATTGGGTGGCACGGGAACGCTGGTCCGGGCGATGTCCGCGGCGCCCAGAATCGGCCAGACCATCGCGCTGTCGTCGAACGGTTTTGGTACTTTCCTGCCCTTGCGCAGGGCGGCGACTGCCGGAGCGATCTGTGGAAGATCAACGAGGCCGGCCTGCTCTAGTGACCGCAGCGTCGCCCAGGTCGCGATCTGCCGCTGCGTGGCGTCGTCCGCGTCGGCGACGGCAAACTCCAGATCGATGTCCAGTTCGGAGATCGCGCTGAGGTACAGGCCCTCGGCGTGGCGGAGCCGGTCGTTCGGGATCCGGTCGCCCCACCGTTCCCGGGCTTGCTGCTCCTGCTCCGCCGCTTCGCGCTGCTCGTCTTCCTGCTGCTCTTGGGGTGTCAGCGTCCGCCGGGCCCGGTGCCAGTATGCCGCCCGTTTGCTGCTCTGCTTCACGATCTTGCCGCTGGCCGGCGGGGCAGGCCAAAACTGCAGCAGGTAGGCGTCAGGGGTCTCGTCGGTGGTGTCCGCCTCGTCCATCCCGCGGATGCTGTACCGGACCCGGTAGTCGTTGCGGGGCAGGTCGAACTCGAAGGGGTCGCCGTCCAGCCCAGCCAGGACGACTCGGTCAGACAACGCAGTAAACGACACCTCCACGATTTCGTCCCAGCTGTCGTCGAGCGCCGGGGCGCTGGGGTGCAGCTCGACCCGGAACGGGAGCCAACCGGTGTGCGTGCCGGTGGTCAGCACGAGGACTCCCTCGACTCCGGCGCCGCAGAGGCCGTTGCTCTCATCCGAAAAGGCCTCTTCCAGGTCGTACGCGATCTCGTACGGGTCCTCGCCGCTGGCTACCGACGCCGAGCCGTATGTCACGAACACCCGCGGTTCGTCCAACAGCACCTTCATCCCCGAGCACCTCTCGACCGCCGGCATCGCTGACGCACGTCCTGCCGTTCAGATCATTCGACACCACCGGCGCCTGGTCGCGTGACCGAACAATGGCGGATGGCGTTCGACCTCGCGCCATGGCTGGCACCGGACGCCGAGGTGCGTTCCACATCCAAGGAAGTGGAACAGCGGTCCGCAGGCTCATTCGTGGGGTCCGGAACCGGCCGTTCACCGTTCCACAATTAGTTCCACAATTGACGTTCCGAAAAGATGGTACGGGGACGAATTTCGGTACGATCAGGGTGTGACTGCCGCCGTACCGCACCCGCCAGCCGGGCTCGACCTCGGCTACGCCCGCGTCTCCACGACCAGGCAGAGCCTCGAGCGGCAGCTCGACGCCCTGGCGGCCACGGACATCCCGGACGAGCGGATCTTCACCGACAAGAGGACCGGCGCCACCGTTGACCGCGAGGGCCTCGCCGCACTCCTCAAGTACGCCCGACCCGGCGACACGATCGTCGTGCACACCCTCGACCGGCTGGGCCGCAACCTGCGCGAGGTCCTCAACCTCGTCCACGATCTTGCGGAGCGCCGCATCGGCGTACGGTCCCTGGCCGACCCGCTACCGATCAACACCGCCGATGAGGGCATGGGCCGCATCGCGTTCCTGCTCCTTGCGTTGTTCGCTGAGATGGAGCGCACCTTCACCGCCGAACGCGCCGCGCACGCCCGCGCGGTCGCCGAAGCCGCGGGCCGGCGTGTCGGCCGCCCGGTCGCACATCCCGCCGACAAGATTGAATACGCCCGGCTGCTCAAGGCCCAGGGCACCAGCTTGGGAAAGATCGCCGCCAAGACCGGTATACCCAAGACGTCGCTGCACCGCTACCTCGTGGGCCAGGCCGCGGCGGAACCGGCGTGAGCGCGTTCGATCCCGACGCCGAGCAGTCCGGCGACGTGGCGTTCCGGCTCATGGCGCCCTCGTTCGTGCGCCTGTTCTGGCGCACGTCGGTGCTGCAGACCGCGGTCGGTGAGCTGCGCGAGCGTGGCTACCAGGTAGTCCGGCTCGACGCCGTCGGCTGGATGCGGGAGGCGGACCTGCATCGCGACATCGCCGCCGCGCTGGACTTCCCCGACTACTACGGCCGCAACCTCGACGCGCTCAACGACTGTCTGCGCAACGTGGTCACCTGCGACTACGGCACCAGCCGGGAGGCGACCGGGCTGGTGCTGGTCTTCATCGGCTATGACGCCTTCACCCGCCGTTGTCCCCGGGCGGCGCAGGTCGTCCTGGACATCTTCGCTGATCAGGCCCGTGCAGCGGCGCTCATCGGCCACCGCATGTGCTGCCTGGTGCAGTCCGACGACCCGGCCATCCGGTTCAACCCGGTGGGCGCGATGCCGGTGATGTGGAACGACGCCGAGTGGTTGGACTCCAGCCGGCAGCAGGACCGACCATGACCGAGTACTCCTGGCCCGACCCGGGCACGTACGACCCGGATCGCCTGCAGGCGGCCTGGCCGGCGACCGTCACCGCTTTGCCCGTCGGGGCCCGGGTCACGGGCGAGGTCGTCGCCCGGCAACGGTTCGGGGTGTTCATCCGCATCGACGGGGTGCCTGACGCGATCGGGCTCGTCGAGATCACCGCGATGCCCCGAGACCTGTCCCTGCCCGAGATCGGCCTGATAGTCACCGGCGAGGTGGTCGGGCATGCCGAGCACAACCACCAGGTCAAGCTACGACTGCTCTTCTCCCCGGACGGGACCACCGCAGGTCGGGACACCTCCGCCGCAGACGTTCCGTTTGCCGGAGCGGCCCGGCTATCGCACGCCGGTCACGCCTTCATCAACTTCAAGAACCGGACCTATCAGTGGGTCGACATCCAGCGTTTCGCATTACCTGCACCGGGGGCCGACGACACGTCGATCCTGGCGCTGCTGATTGACCACGAGCTCTACGGCGACAATTACGCTGGCGGCGACCCTGGCGGCGACCCACTCCGGCACGGCCCGTACTGGCGCGACCGGATCACCCCTGGCTGCTACGACCCGATCGAGCCCGACACTGCCGCGCGGCGGCTACGGTCCTGGGCCGAGCAGTTCGCTCCGGTGCCGGAACACCTGCTGCCTGAACTGGAGCGGGAGGTGTACCAGCCGCTGCGCACCGCCGAGCAGGCGTACCAGCTACGCGACCTCGGCCGAGCCGCCTTCCACGATTGGGGCGGTGTCCACAACGAGTTCCACGAATTCGTGCTCATCGACCGTGCCAGCCGCACCCTCACCCTGGTGGTGGCCGCCGATGACTGAGCAACCGTACGACCAGCAAAGCCCGCCACCAACCACGGCGGACGAACTCCCACCCCGCGGCGGTCACGCAGATACGGCGTCGCTCGAGCAGGCGCTGCGGGGGCATCTACTCGACACGAACGACGAGCAGCGCGCCCATTGGGTAGCGCAGCGTCGACCCACTGCCCCCAGCGACCGGACCAACTGGTGGCTTCATCTGCTCCTGCTGGTGAAAGACGGAGTCTACGAGCGGCCGCAAATGCGGCGTCGCGCCTGGGCGCGCCTGTATCTCTGGGCCGTTGACCACGCCACTCAGACGGGTGTCTTCACGTCTGACGAGGCTGCGATCCAGGTCGCGTCGTTTGTCGCCGAGCTGCGCTATCGAGAGATCGCCGGCGATGTCGCCGACGTCCTGCCGCCTGCAGACTCGATCGTCCGGGACTGTCTGAGCCAGATCTCCATTCCGATCGATGCCATTCCCGACGCCACAGACCTCCGCCTGCTGGACATAGAGACCATGCGCCGATCCCGGCAGGCTAAGAAGCTGGTCAGCGCCGCTGGCTGGCACCAGGACCAAGTCGAAGATCCCCAAGTTGCGAGTCAGCTGGCGGCCTGGAGGGCGGTGCTGCCTCAGCTGGTATGACGGATATCGCGCGGTCTGCGCCATTCACCGCTGAAGGATCAGCGCCGTCTACCGCCGAAGGTCACACGACCTGTCCCACATAGGGTGTCCGGAGATTTGTCCGATGAGCGGGGGCTATCCGGTACGCTCACCAACCGTGACCGCCGTCCGGATCGGGTACGCCCGGTGCTCCACCGACAAACAGGACCTGGAAGCCAACCGGCGCATCCTGCTCGACCTCGCCGTGCCGGCCGACCGGATCTACCTCGACCGGGCCTACTCCGGCACCACCCGGGCCCGGCCCGGCCTCGACCAGGCCCTCGCCGCCGTACGCCCCGGCGACACCCTCGTCGTACCGAAACTCGACCGGCTCGCCCGCTCCGTACCCGACGCCCGGCAGATCGGCGACACCCTCGTCGGCCGCGACATCCGGCTGCAGCTCGGCACGATGATCTACGACCCGACCGACCCCATGGGCAAGATGTTCTTCAACATCCTCGCCACGTTCGCCGAGTTCGAGGTGGACCTGCTACGGATGCGCACCCGCGAGGGCATGGCCATCGCCCGGGCCAAGGGCAAACTCAAGGGCCGGCAGCCGAAACTGTCCACCGCCCGGCAGACCCACCTGCTCAAACTGCACGCCGCCGGCGAGCACACCATCGCCGAACTGGCCGAGCTGTTCGAGGTGTCCCGGCAGACGGTGTACCGCGTCCTCGAACGCGCCCAAGCCACCACCACCACCACGGCGGCGTGACATGACCGACCTCGCCATCAGCACCCAACCCGACAACGATCGCACCGTCCGCCTGCTCGCCACCGGTGAGATCGACATGGCCAGCGCCGAACAGGTCACCGCCGCCGTGGACAAAGCCCTGACCACCCACACACCCGCCCACCTGATCATCGACCTGACCGCAGTGACGTTCCTCGACTCGACCGGCATAGCCGCCCTCATCGCCGCGAAGCACACCACGGCGGAACAGGGCTGCACGCTGCGTGTCACCGGCGTCCACGGCATCGTGGAGCGCGTCCTGGACGTCACCGGGCTGCTCGACGTGCTCGACGGGCCGCCGCCTCACTCCTAGATCAACCGCTTAGCGATGTTTTCGCTGGAAGCCGGCACCCCTTGTTGGCGGATAGGTGAGTGTCCGCCAGCGGCCGGCCCACCGTACTGGTGAGACAACGACACCGCTGCTGAGCAGGTGGCAGGCCCCCCGGATGATCAGTCGTGCCCGGTGTCCGAGGGTGGGCGTCCGTAGACGGTGCGGTAGTAGCCGGCGAACCGGCCCGGGTGCCCGAAGCCCCATCGGCGCGCGACCGCAGCCACCGCGTCGCCGTAAGCGGCGGCGTGCAGGTCGTGGTGGGCGTGGGCGAGCCGGACCCGGCGCAGGTAGACGGTGGGGGTGGTGTCGAGGTGGCGGCGGAAGCCGTGGTGCAGGCCGCGGACGCTGATCCCGGCTGCGGCGGCGATGTCGGCGAGGGTGATCGGCTGGTCGGGGTGGGCGTCGATGAACGCCACGGCACGGCGGATCACGGCGGGCCGGACCCGCCGGGAGCCGACGGCGGTGGGATCGCTGGTGTGCGGGAACGCCGCCAGCACGGCGCTGACCGCCACGTCGAGCGCGCTGGTCAGGGCCAGCGGATGGCTCAAGGCGGTGTCCGGGTCTGCCAGGGCCCGGTGCAGGAAGTGCACGGTCGCACGGACGTGGCGGCCCATCGCGGGCGAGGTGGGGGTCAGCGCGGTGAGCCGGAACGTGTCGGGGTCCATGCCGGCGCGGGCGGCGACCGGCGCCAGCGACAGGCGCAGCAGTCTGGTGTCCATGTCGCGGGTGGTCCCGGTGAACGGTTCACCGACCGGATAGGCGATCGTGTCGCCGGCGCCGATCTGGAGCTCGTCGCCGTGGGCGTGGAAGCTGGCCTGGGCGCGGCGGGCCGTGGCCACGCATAGATACCTGTACGGGGGGCAGTCGACACCGACCGTGATCGGGTTGGTGATGTCGTCGACGGCCAGCGGCCCGGCCTCGATGGTGCGCTGCCGGTAGCGGAAGGCGCCGGCATCGCCGGAGATCCTGATCCGGGTGCCGGCGTAGGTGGCGCGCACGATCTCGACGGCCTGCTCCGGCTCATCGGTGGCCAGTTCGAACCGGCGCACCGGGACGGCATCGCCTGCTCGGGCGCCGTCAGCGGCGGGACACATCGGGATTCTCCTCGGAGCCGCAGGTTGAGTGGCAGTACCAGCCTTGCATCGCCGGGAAGACGCCACCATTCTCGATGGCCTGAACCAACCAAAAGGCTGTCTGCGCGCGGACGGTGGTGGCGTTGATCGGGGTGAGCGACAACCTGTTGTCCTCCACGCCGACGACTTTCTGTCCCCTGTTGGCGGGCTCGGTCGGGCTCACCGAGATTTGCTGCGTGACCAGGGTTGGTATGGCAGGGTGGCAGGCTCGCGGGGTGGAGGCGCCAGGTCGCTACCCGGCCAGAACGGACCCTGCGCGACGAACCCGCGGACGGCGTCGGTCAGCTGGTCGAGCTGGTGTTGCCGCTGTGCCGGTCCGACTCGTGCCGGGGGCGCGTCGGCGTAGTAGATCGTGTGCTCGGTGTGGGGCCCTTGGGCCAACAGGCTGGCGGCCGCCGCGGGCAGGCCGAGCGGCATCGCATCGCACAGGCGCTGACGGCTCAGCCGTACGACCGCGTTGACGACCGCCTCCCAGTCGCCGATGTGGATCCAGCCGGCGCCGCCGTTGAGCTCGTACGTCAGCGTCGACAGGGGCACCACGCAGCCCGGGCGACGGCTGGGGAACTCGGTCAGACACCGGTACATCAGCCCGCCGTCGGGCTGCGGGACGGCACGGTGCAGCAGGGTCTGCGCGTGGACGATGGTGGCGTTGATGGGGATGGGGTGCTCTGCCGCCCGGTACGGCTCGTGCACCGCGAGGAAGTACACATCCAGAACTGTCACCGGTTCGGCTCCTCACGCAGGGAGTGGAGGGATGGGGCCGCCAGCGGCCAGGTGGATGGTCAGCGTGCGGCGGTGGGGTTGAGATGGGCGTAGACGGTGCCGCGGGTGACGCCGAGGGTGGCCGCGATCTGGTCGACGGTGAAGGTCTGCGACGCGTACATCTGCCGGGCGACGGCGATCTTCTCCGGCGTCATCTTGCGGGGCCGGCCACCTCGGCGGCCGCGGGCCCGGCGGGTGGCGATGGCTTGCAGCCCGGCGGTGGTGCGCTCGCGGAGCAGGTCGCGCTCGAACTCGGCCAGTGCGGCGAACAGGTGAAAGGTCAGCTTCCCGGACGCGGTGGTGGTGTCGACGTTCTCCCGCAGGGAGCGGAACTGCACGCCGCGTTCGTGGAGGGCGTTGACGGTGTCGATGAGGTGGCGCATGTTGCGGCCGAGCCGGTCGAGCTGCCACACGACCAGCACATCGCCCGGCCGTAGGTAGTCGAGGGTTGCGGCGAGCTGGGGCCGGTCGGCGCGGGCGCCGGAGGCGGTGTCGGTGAACACCCGGGCGCAACCCGCTTTGGTGAGTGCGTCGTGCTGCAGGGCGGGGTTCTGCTCGCGGGTGGAGACGCGGGCGTAGCCGATGGCCGTCATGGCCCTCGACTGTACGGTTCGTCCGTTGGTGAGTGCGGATTCCTGAACGTTGATTTTCTGACGGTTTTCTGACTAGGGTGCGGCGTGGTCACTGCGGACAGTGGCTAGTGGATCTCTGTGTGTGGTTGACCGTTCGTGTTTTCCGACAGCGGCCCGGGGCCGCGGACGCGCCGGAGAGGATCCGTGGTGGGCCAGGTCGACCCGGAGCAGCGGGCGACGACGGTGGCGCGGCTGGTCGCGTTGCGGGCGGCTGGCTCGTTGACGCCGGCGCACGTGCGGCTGGCGGCCGGCGGGCTGGGTGTGGACCCCCGCACGGTGCGGCGGTGGATCGATCCGAAGGGCGGGCAGCCGGGGCCGCGCGGGTTCGCCGCGTACGCGCTGTCGGACACTGACCGGGAGGCGTTCGCGCACTATCGGGGCAACGTCGCTGCGGTGGCCCGGGCCCGGGCCGCGGTGGTGGCCGGGTTGGGTCGGGTGGCGGGGGCGCCGGTGCCGGACTTCCTGGTCGCCGGGTGGGCGGGGGCGGCGACGGTGAGCGAGCGGACGCTGCAGCGGGCGTTCGAGCGCCAGTTGACCCCGGCGGAGCTGGCGGCCTGGCGTACCGGGGAGGAGGGTCGTCGGGCGGCAAGTGTCTACCTGACCCGGCCGGTGACCGGCCGCAACGTGGTCTGGGAGATGGACCACAAGCAGCTGCCGATCCTGGTACTGCCGCCGCGCGGGCCAGCGGTGTGCCCGTGGCTGACCAGCATCATCGACGACGGCACCCGGGCGCTGGTGGGGTGGACGATCGCGTTGACCCCGCACACCGGCACCGTGCTGACCGCGCTGCGGATGGCGCTGCTCGTCGACGAGACCCGCGGACCGTTCGGCGCGATCCCGGCGATGGTGCGCGTGGACCGGGGACTCGAGTTCGCCGCCCAAGCGGTCAAGGACGCCCTGGCCGCGTTGTGCGTGGACTCGCACCGGCTACCGGGCTTCCACGCGCACCGCAAAGGCAAGATCGAGCGGATCCACCAGAGCATCGAGCAGACGCTGCTATGCGGGCTGCCCGGCTACACCAAGGGCCCGCGGGACGCCGCCGGCCGGCTGCATGGTCCGCTGTCCGACCGGGCGGTCGACCGGGCAGCGGCCGAGGGCGCCGCGGTCACTCCGATGCGGATCGAGCGGTTCGTCGCGGAACGGTTCGCCCCGTGGGTGAGCTGGTACAACACCGAGCGTCCGCACAGCATGCTGGGCGGGCGAACGCCGGCGCAGGCGTGGACCGACGACCCAGGTGCGCTGCACCGCGTGGAGGCCGCCACGCTGCGGCACCTGTTGCTGGCCGGCGTCGAGCGGACGGTGAACAAGGACGGCGTCCGGTTCAACGGCCTGGCCTACGTCGCTCCCGAGTTGCAGGGCCGCGGCGGGCAGGCCGTGCACGTGCGGTTCATGCCGCACGACGACCGGTTCGTCGAGGTCTACCTGGACGGGGCACACCTGTGCACGGCCTACCCGCAGGGACAGCTGTCGGCCGAGCAGGTCGAGGCGTTCCGCCTGCATGCCAAGGCCGAGACCAAGCGGCTCGGTACGGCCCGGCGGCGGGCGGCGGCGCGGACCCGCGCCGAGCTGGCCCCCCTGACCGGGGACGAGGTCGGCGCGGCCGAGTCGCGCCTGATCCCGGCCGGCGGCGCCCGAGAACTCACCGGGCGGGCCGCCGACGAGCTGCTGCGCCGCCGGGCCAAGACGAACCTGCTCGGACTGATCGACCCCACGGCGGCGAGGGAGACCACCAGCTGATGCCCGCCCACTTCCTCAACCTGCCCGGCGCCACCACGCTGCCCACCCCGACGTACCAACTCGCCGCCCGCGTCGTCGACGACCTGGTCGACCAGCTCGCCACCGGCGTCATCCACGGCCCGGCCGGCACCGGAAAGACCTTCGCGGTGGACGCCAACCTGGAACGGCTGCGCGACGCCGGGGAACACCGGGTGGTGACCTGCTCGCTGGCGTTCCCGTCCAAGCCGACCATGCTGCGGGTGGCCGCCGAGCTGGTGCGCGCGTTGACCGGCAGCCCGGTGCCGAACGCCCGTAACCGCTTCAATCTGATCAACCAGCTGATCGGGCTGCTGTCCGGCACTCCGCGGCTGGTCGTGGTCGACGAGGCGCAGCGGCTCAACGGCGAGTGCATCGAGCTGCTGCGCCATCTGCACGATCACACCGACACCCGGTTCGCGCTGCTCTACGTCGGCGGCGACGGCTGCTGGGAAGTGCTCTCCCGGGAGCCGATGCTGCGCTCGCGGGTGTTCCGCCGGCTGCCGTTCAAGCCCCTGACCCGGGAGAAGGTGCCTGCTCTGATGCGCGGCTACCACCCGATCTACGCCGACGCCGACGAGGCGCTGCTGGCCGACATCGACGTCGTGTACGCCCACGGCACCCTGCGCGACTGGGCCGTGTTCACCCACACCGCCGCGGCGCTATGCCGCGAGGCAGAGCTGGACACTCTCGACGCCGACGTCACCGGCAACGCATATGCGCTGCTGGGCGGGCTGCAGTGAGAGTCTCCGAGGGGGATGGGCCGTGGCTCGGCTGGGTCGACAACGGCGACGACCCCCCGGACACCGCGAGGTATCTGCGCATCGTCGACAGCTACCGGCGCAGCCCCGGCGCCCGCGACGACTACCAGCCCGTCGTCGTGCGACCCACCCCCGGCGGCGGCGACCGGACCGCGACAGGATTCGACCTGCTGGCCGCACTCGGCAAGCTGCCCCACGTCATGCAACACGAGCAGTTCCGGCTGCGCCAACCCGACGTGTGGGACAGCGCCGTGGCGTGGCTGATCGGTTCCGGCATCACCGACCTGGTCATCGACCGCGCCCACCAGCTGCCGCGCGGTCGGCTACTCGACCTGGCCGCAGCCGCCACCCGGGCCGCCGCGACACCATGGATGATCTGGAGCGGCCCGGACGATGAGGCCGCCGCCCTGGAGGTCAAGAACCTGACCGCTGCCGGCTACCACGTCGCGCGGATGTCGGTCACCACGATGCACAGCCGGATGCCGGACCCACACCCCGCGACGAAGCTGGCCGCCGCGCCGGCACCGGCGTCGCCCACCCTGCCCACGGCCGACTTCACCACCTTCCGCGCCGCCTGCCGCCGCCACCTAGGCCGGGACGCGTTCACCCGCGTCGACGCCGAGTACCGTGGCGCCGTCGAGCGCACCGACCAGTGGATGGCGCACCTGCGGCACCTACATCCCGGCGACGACCTGCTGATCCTGCCGCCGGCGCTGACCGACGTCGCCGCGCCGCTGGTCGGCTGGCTGCGCGACGTGCAGATCGGCCCGACCCCGGACGCCGGGACCGCGCTGATCACCCTCCGCGCTACCCAGGCCGCCCTGTTCGGCCACGCCATCCTGCTGCGCTGGACCCCGGACGCGCTCGGCCCCGACCCGGGCGGACGGCTCCCCGGTGACCTCACCCGCACCGCCGCCGCCGCGATCAACACGGGCGCACGTACAGCGAGCGCCGCAGCCACCGCGCTGGCGCTGCACCTCAACCTTGCCCCGATCCATCTGCACTGCCTCCGTGTCGGCCACGTCGCCGACGACGGCTCCTACCTGGATGGGCCGCCGGACAGCAGCACCGGTCACCACCACGGACTCGCCCATGCCCTGCTCAGCGCCGAAAGCCCCAGCGGGATCGCCGAACGTGCCTGCGCCGGCACGATCCTGATCCCCCGACACGCCCGATCGATCATCGCCGCGCACCTGGCCTACCGCCGCGGTCAAGGTGCCGAGGACCACGACCCGTACTTCGTCCACCGGCTCGACCCCCGACGCGAGCCGACCGCCATGCTGCGCGAGGCCGCCGTGCGCACCTGCCGCCGGCTCAACCTCAACCCGCCGTGGCTACACCGCGACCCGTGCAAGTACGGCGCCGACGTCGGTCTGACCCGGCGCACCCAGGGCTGGCTGGTCGAGCGTGGCCTGGCCCTGGCCCAGCTCGACCGGTACGCGGCCGCCCGCCGCCCGGCCTACCGCTACCAGGCAGCCCGCGATGAATGACGACGACCCGCTGCAGCAACGGATGCACGCCGCCGGACTGTCGCTATGGGAACTCGGCGACCTCCTCGGCGTCCACCCGCACCACCTGCACCGCTACGACACCTCCGGTGGGCTCGCTGGCCAGTCGGTCCGCACCCTGATCGAACTCGCCGCCCGGCTCGACCTGCACCCCGCCGACCTGGTCCCCGCGCTGGAACCCGTGCTGGCCAACCGGCGTGAGCCGCCGGCCGCAGCACGGGCTGCCGACCTCGACACCGACGCCCTGGCCGTACTCACCGCCCTGGCCACCAGCAGCGTGCCGCTGACCGCGGAGGAACTGGCGACCGCGCTGACATGGCCCCTCGACCGGGTAGCGGCCGCACTGCACCACGCCGCCGACCAGCCCAGCCTCGCCGGCCCCGTCGCCCTGCGCCGCATACCACCCGCGACCTGGACCATCACCGCACGCCGCGACATCCTCACCACCGAGCAGCAGCAAGCCGTCACCGAAGCCGCCGGCTACCGCAACGCCCTGACCGTCAACGAAGCCAACGTGCTGCTCGCCGCCCATGCCCTCGGCAACACCCCCGACTACGCCGGCTGGCGCCAAGAGCACCTCGACACCGAGCAGCAACTCAAGACCGCCGGCCTGTTGCGCTGCATCAACGGCCCCCACCACGCCGAACTCCACCCCGACGTCGTCTTCAGCCTCAGCCGCTACCAGTAGCGATCACGGCTGGTCCCCGGACAACCCGTCGTTGCCTACCCCACCCTGACAACAGGTCGTCGGCACTCAGGACAGAAAGTCGTCGGCGACCGGGACAAAAAGTTGTCGGTCAACACGATCGGCGCGACACGCCGTGCGACACGCCGAGGAGTGCCCCCACTGCCCCCACTCCGAAGCGGCGGCTTTCCGCACCCACGTTGACCTGCAGTTCCGCCGCGACACGCCGTGTGACACGCCGTGTAGTGCCCCACCAGCCCTCACCGCGCGGGGCGGCCTGAACATGTCCTTGACCTGTGAGGACTCACCTGCTGCCCCCACTGCCCCCACCTTGGCGACGAATCCCCCATATGGCTTTGGCGCCCTCGCGCCGCCGCGTGCGTCCAGTCCGGCCCAAGTTGGCCAGTCCGCTCGAGGTTGGCCAACGGTGTGGCCTGCGTCCGCGTGAAGTTGGCCAGCGCCTCGTCGGAGGTCTGCGGCGGATTCCCCGCAGGAGCATTTCCCGATGTGGCCCTGCTCCCGCCCGGCTAGGGTCGTTGCGGTGCCAAACGACATCGCCCGCGGATACGAGATCCGCATCGTCGGCTGCGCGGATATCGACGCCGCCCAGGACCTCCAGCAGCCGCTGGCCCGGCTGCTCTGTCCCGAAGAGGACCATCCGCCGCCGTGCCCCGTGCCCTGGAGCTTCAGCCAGACCGAGGACGAGGCGGGACAGCCGGTACTGCTGCTGCTCCTGTGGACCACCGGCGACACCGCCGACGAGGTCACCAAGCGGGTACAGGCGCACGTCGGCCCACGGATGACGGTCAGCGTGACAGCTGGCGCCGGAGAGGAGTTCAACACCGTCGCCGAGCAGTACCGCATCGAGCAAGCCCCACGCTGACACCGAAACCGCACAGTAAGGCCGGCCACGAAGTGCCGACATGATCCGGACGATTGCCGGCCACGCGTCCGCGTGAAGTTGTCCCGGCGCAGGGGCACCGTCGGCACAGGTGCCGCATGTCAGCGGACCGGACAGCGTGCGCGTCCCGTTCGGCTGACGCTGCCTGTACCCATCCGCACTCGAGGCGCGGCGATGCGTCACAGGCCACGGCTACGATCGGGCCCTTTGGATGATCAGCAACCACGGGGGAGGACCGCGATGGGCTACGGGGTGATGGCATGGGCAGTCGATCTTGACCGTGTTCGGGCCGAGATCGGAAGCGGGGACACCACACTGGCGCAGCGGTACGGTGCCAGCTTCACCGAGCGCCACCCGGCCGTGCAGGCGTTGATCGACGACGTGACCGGCGACAGGACGGCCATCACGCTCTCGGAGGTCGCCCGACACATGATCATGGGTGAGCCGTACGACGAACGAATCGGATTCGCGTACGGCTACTTCCTCGAGCACCTGTGCGACCTGCAGGGCACCTTTCTGGACAACCCTCGGTGGATGCCGGTCCCGGTCGACTGGTGCCAGCGCGTCGACGAGGCACTCGCCGGCGCGGGACTGCTCGCCGACGGCTTCTCCACCTTCAACCTGGTGTTCGGTGGCTCACCCGTACCGCTGCCGCGAATCGACGGCTTCCCGGGAATCGGCTATCAGGAGTACGGATCTCTCGAAGAGCCAGCGCGGCTCCTGGCCGGCGCCGGGGCGGCCGACATCGCGGAGGAGTTCCAGGACGCCGCGTACGACGTGTTCCAGTGGCTCAGCGAAGCCCATCAGTCGCGGCGATCGGTGGTGGCCTTCTTCCACTAACCCCGCCGGCCCGTTCGGCTACTGTAGGAGCCTTCCTCGGCACGTCGTCCCCACACACACGGGGGTCATCCCTGCCCGGCGCTTTACAAGGCGAGGACGGCAACAGTCCCCGCATACGCGGGGGTTCTCCCTACAAATGGGTAGGTCAGCGCGCTGCTGGCCGTTCTGCCTGCCTACGCGAAAGTGACACGACCCGCCGCCGGAATTCAGATGCGGCGGACAGAGCGGCTGGATCGGTCTCCAACTCGACTAGGCGGCGATACCCGCACTCATCGAAATGCATGATCATAACTCGCGCCTGGGACGTACCTTCGTCGAGTAGCCACCAGTCGGTGTCACCGAAAGGCGCGGGTGGAAGCTGATTCAGCATCGAACGCAGGAGGTAGTCAATCTGCTCGCCCGCCTCTGTGTTCCACCGGTCCATCCATGCCATCCACCGCTGATAGTCGGTGATCGGGGTGTCGACGATGCGCACTCGGCCGATGGTCTTCCCTGCTCGTGTCTGTGCCGCCACCTGACGCATCCACGCCCCCAACTCAGGATTTTCCATGGGCGACTCAGGGTGTCCATCCAGGAAAGCCCGTAGTTGCGTCTCCTCATAGCCGATGTCGTACTGCCGCTGCTGCTCGAAGCGCCAGGCGCTGTGGTCGTAGTCGCGCAGCTGCTGCCAGAACTCGGTCTCTGGTCCGGCATCGGTTAGGGCACGTCCCATGGGGTTCCTCCAGTCAGGTGCGTCGTTGTCGCTGCAGAGCGTCGTTAATGAGGGCCCGTGCACGGTCACCCTCGACCGCAGATTCCCAGAGCACGTCCATTTCTCTGTTGAACTTAGCCACCTCGTCAGCAAGCGTGCGCTTCTCGTCGTCGATGACGATGTCGACGTAGCAGGTATCGCCGTAGAGCTCGAATGATCCGGTCATCGGCTGCCCTACCGCAACATCCAGGGGGTAGATGCCGAGACGCACGTTGGGTAGCCCGATGGCGGCCTGGAGAAGGGTGAGCTGGCCCTGCATAATCTCCGCAGTCGGCCAGCCCGAACGCAGAATACTCTCGTGCAGGATGAACTCGAACCGACGTCCTGGCTCATAGAGAAAGCGGACGCTCGCCTGCCGGGTGGCGACTGCTTCCGCTACGTCATCGACCGATCCGTACTTGCCGTGCATCAGCTGCAGCACAGCTCGGGTGTAGTCGGGCGTCTGCAGAAATCGCGGAATCCATACCATCTCTGCGAATCTGAAAGTCGTGCATGACTCGATCAGTTGGTTGTAGGCCGACTGCACTGGTTGCTGGCCGTCGCGGAAGCGTCGGTCAAAAGTTGATCGCAGCTGCTGGGCCTCGGCAAGCATGGCGCGCCACTGCTCCAGCTGCGCCTCGCCAGCCTCGGTCACTGCCGCCCAGAGGGCCAGTTCCTCGCTCGTCGGTAGCTGCTTACCGCCCTCAATCCGACTGATCTTGGACTGGTGCCAGTTGAGGTTCTCGGCGAGCTTCTTAGCGGGCATCTCACCGCGCGCGGTACGCAGCCGAGTAGCGAGCCCGTCGTGGCGGGTCAGCATCTCAGTTACCTGTGGTGTCTTCATGATCCGCTTCCTCGGGTTCGTAGACGGCCAGGTTCGTAGCCCGAGGGTTGAACTGGTAGTTCCGTATGTGTTGGAAGGTGGGCCCTACCCAGGGGTTCACCTAAGCGAACCCCTGACTTCGGCGATCAGATCCTGCCGTCGAGACGGGCGCGCACAAGTTGGTCGACGATGTTGGCTGGTATCTCTACGCCAGCCTCATCCGGTGCCAGCTGGCGCAGTTGCGCGGTCTCGCGCTCAGTGAGCTGCCAACCCTGGATGACGAACGTGTCCCGGTCTGTGCGGTACGCCGCGGGGCACCCGCCGCCGCCGGAACCATGGTCCTTGAAGAGGAACTCCAAGGTCATCTCGTCCATGTCATTACCTCCTGCGGGCATGACGAGCAACTGTTACCCGATCGTCGCATCTATGCGTGCATTTGCACAGCCCTGACGCTCGGGGGCCCGCAGTCCAGCGCCCCAGTGGCTACCACCTGGCGGTGACGTCCTAGCAAGTTGCGCGAACGTCTTGACAACTTGCACGAATGCACGCAATGTTTGGGTAGATGCGCGTTGATGAGGTAGCAAGACCGCCAACTGCCCGGGAGGTGTCACGGTGTCGGACTACCAGCAACGGCCCCAGTGCGACGGGATCTTGCGCAACGCCATCGGCAGCAGACCAACGTGCGGGCGCAGCGGGCAGCCGACCCCCGTCCACCAGCAGAACCGCTGATGCGAAACCGGCGCCGCGACCCGGCAACAACGCGCCTGCTCGCCACAGTCGACAGCGAGTCCCGGCCCTATACCGACCGCCGAGCCCGCTATCTACGAGCTCTGCATTATCAGCGCCTCCACGACGAAGGCGCTTCCCGGCGGCGCTGATGTGGTGCCAAACGCGCCCTCGATGAAGCGCTGGCCGACGCATCGACGCCAATGGGTCGGTCATGACCGTGCGCTAGGCGACACGGCTTGATCGACATCCATGGATGCGCGTCAACCCCCGTCAACTACCAGAGGAGATCACCGCCATGCAGGGTGGATGGGTCATCTGCCCTTGTCGATCAACGACCTCGAGGAGGCGATGAGCATGGAGACAGCCATGGTGAGTGCAGCCCGCCCCTCCAGCCGCGATCTACTGGGTGCCTACATCGACCTGCTGGGAGGCGTGGCCGTCGTCGCCGACTGGCTCGAGGTTCCCCGGGTCCAGGTGCAGGCCTGGCTGGCAGGGACTGAGCCGGTACCGGTCCACGTCGTGTTCTGGCTGGACGACGCCGCCGGCCAACTGCCCGCAGAGGACGCCGACTGGTAGGTCCTGCGAGGAGTCCGCACCCCTGGCCAACTACACCGGAAGGAGAGCCCGCCGTGACCGCGCCCACGTCGCCACGCACACCGGCGCGGGACCGCAGCGAGCCCGAGCGGTGCCGCCCGGGCCCAGGGGGGAGCTGGGCAAACAGGACGAAAATGGCGATCAAAGATGCCGACACGCCGACCCGGGTGCATGCCTCCGGTTTTTTGATGCGAAAAGATGTGCGTCATGAGCGAGCAGACGAAGCGGCGCCGCCGTGGACGCCCGCCCAGCTTCACGGGCACACCGTTCGAGGGCATCGAGCCGGAGCTCGTGCAGGGACGGGTACCCACACCACTGGCGCAGCGGTTCAAGCAGGACGCGGACAGTCGCGGCCAGTCGGATGCGGTGCGCCTGACGGAGATTCTCGAGGCGTACTACCGGCTGGAGGCGCAGAGCGCGTAGCAGGGGTACGGGCAGGGCCCGGAAAGAGGAGCACCCCCCAACCGGCGGCAATCGGTCATCGGGGGGCGCATTCGCTCAGTGAATATTCGGGGATCGTCGCGGTTGGCGCCGCTGAGATCCCGGTTGTGCACACCCCGCACCACGGGGTGCCATTGCTATGCCTGGGAAGGCGTTTCTAGTGAGCAGGCTACAGGATGCCCTGAGTGCTGCCCAAGTTTCGGGTGCCCGAAACTTGGGTGCGCGTCGTGGTATCGGCCTGCGCGCTTCCCTGGATCTGGTGTACGACCGGCTGCGGGAGGCTGGCCTGAAAGTCACCGCGCGCGGTGACCACCTGCAGGCCCAATGCCCTACCCACGACGACGGTACCGCTTCGCTGAGTATCGACTGGCGCAACGGGCAAACTCTGCTGCACTGCCATGCTGGCTGCACTGATGGTGCCGGCGGTAAGGGTGACCCCTCGCAGGTGATCGCGGCGCTGGGGCTTAGCGCCGCGGACCTGTTCGACGAGCCGCTCGAGCCCAAGCCTGCGGTGCGGGCGCCTCGGGCCCGCACCGGTCCGGGTCGCCGCGCGCGTTCCCCGCGGGCTGCCGCGGCTGCAGCGCCGCAGGTGTCGATCCCTGCGGCGCTGGTCCCGCCGGCCCCCGTGCCGCGGCCGCCGGCGGCGGGGGAGCCGGCGGTGGTGGCCACCTACGACTACGAGGACGTCGTCGACGGGCAGTGGACCGTGGTGGCGCACGTCGACCGGATCGAGCCGGACTTCGACGGTGGCGCCAAGACGTTCCGGCAGCGCCGTGCCGGTGTCCCGGCTGGGCGGGGCCGGCACTGGAAGGGCTACGGGCTGCGCGGCCTGGAGCTGCCGCTGTACCGGGCGCGGCAGCTGGCGGGCGCGTCCCCCGATGCGACGGTGTGGGTGGTCGGCGGGGAGAAGGACGTCCACAGTCTGGTCGGGCTGGGTGAGGTGGCCACCACCAACCCGATGGGGGAGGGGCCGGGCAAGTGGAAGCCGGCGCACAGTGAGGCGCTGGCCGGGCGGACGGTGGTGGTGGTCGCCGACCGGGACGCCACCGGCTACGAGCACGCCCTCGAGGTGGCGCACGCGCTGAGCGGGGTGGCCGCCGACGTGCGGATCGTGGTCGCCGCGGTGGGCAAGGACATCACCGACCATCTGCAGGCCGGGCGCAGCCTGGATCAGGTCGTCGCGGTCGAGGCCGCCGAGGTGCTGCGGGCGCTGCAGGTGCTCAAGCCGGCCCGTGCGCAGCGGTTCGACAATCTGGTCCACCTGCCGTTGCCGGGCCGGCTGCTCGACGGCGAGGCGGGCGGCGGCGGGGGAGCACCGCCCGGTGACGGTGGCGGTGGTCCGCAGGGTGAGGCCGTGCCGGAGCCGGACAACACCCGGCCGGTGTATCTGCTGCGCCGCGGGGAGCTGGTCGAGCGGAAGGTTCGGCCGAGCGGCGAGGTGCACTACCAGGTGCTGCTGGGCTGCGCCGCGCAGGTGGTCGCGATCGAGTACGAGGACGACGGCACCCCGGTCACTGGTACCCCGCCGACCTCGGCGTGGGTGGTGCGGCTGTGGCGGGAGGATCCCGACACCGGCGAGGAGCTCGTTTCGGCCGAGAAGCGGGTCAGCGCCGACGACTGGACCGACGGGGTGTGGCTGCAGGACATTCCCTGGCCGGACGTGTACTACCCGCCGACCAAGGGTGGCCGGCAGAACGCGGTCACCGCGATCCGGCTGGCGGTCGAGCCGCACCGGGTGCGGGTGCCGGTGTACGTGTCGCCGGGCTGGCGCGAACATCCCGGGCATGGGCTGATGTACGTGCACGCTGGTGGGGCGGTCACCGCGGGCGGGGCGGTGGAGGTCCGCACCGCGTTCGACCAGGTCTACGAGCGGGTTCACCTGCCGGCCGCGCCGGACGGTACGGCGGCCGCGGTGGCGGCGGCGCAGGCCTCGCTGCGGCTGCTCGACGAGCTGCCCACCGCGTATGCGGCGCCGCTGCTGGGCACCGTGTTCGGGGCGCCGGTGCGGCGTAACGGCAACGTGCTGCACCTGCAGGGCGGGCCCGGCTCGGGGAAGACGTCCATCGGGTCGCTGTTCAACAAGCACTTCGCCCCGCGGCTGGGCTTCGACGAGGGCATGATGTCGGCCGCGTCGGTGGGCGGTACCCCGCTGCGGATCAACGATGCGATGTGCCGGGGCGCCGACTGTGTGCTGTTCCTCGACGACGCGGCCCCGGACCACGGGATCAAGGACGCCGAGGTCAAGCTCAACGACATCGGCCGGGCCAGCGCGAACCGGGTCCGCCGCGACAAGCTCGACATCAAGGGGCAGCCGCGCCGCTCCGGCACCCCGCGCGCCACGCTGATCAGTTCCGGTGAGGTGCGGGCCCGGGCCGGGTCGGCGCAGGAGCGGTTCTTCGAGCTGGCGTTCACCCCGGACTCGGTGTCCATCGACCACCTCGCCGAGCTGCACGAGCTCGGGGATCAGCTCGGCACCAACATGGCCGGCTTCCTGCGGTGGCTGGCCACCGGCGACCGGCTCGCGCAGGCCCGCGACCTGATGGACTGGCACCGTAAGCGGCTGCGCGACCAGCCGGAAGGCCGGGAGCGGCTGCTGATCCGGCTGCTCGACGAGGGCTTGCCGAACCGGGTCGCCGCGCCGCTGTCCTACATGGCCTGCGGGTGGCTGTTGTTCCTGGCCTACCTGGGTGAGCTCGGCGTACCCGGACAGCGGCTGCACGAGCTGTGGGTCACCGCCTACCGGGGGCTGCGCGACGCGGGGCAGGCGCAGGCCGCGGTGTGGGCCGACAGCGACGAGATCGAAGGGTTGCGCACCTACCTGCGCTCCGCGCTGCGGCGCGGCGAGATCCGCGCCGTCACCCGCGCCGGGGGGGGAATGCCGGCCATGCCGCTGGCCATGTCGTTGGGATACCGGCCCAAGATGTCGCACACCAGCGAGATCGGCACGGACTTCATCTACGACGGGCAGGGCGACGTGATCTGCTGGGTCGACGAGGACGCCGAGCGGATCCTGGTCGAGCCGACCGGGGCGCTCGCGGTGGCCCGCAAACTGGCGGCCGAGGTCGCCCGCGGTTTCGAGATCACCGAGCCTGTGCTGTTCTCCCGGCTGGTCTCCCGGGACCTGATCCGATGGCGCACCGAGGGGGGCCGGCCGCGGCCGCCGAAGGTGACGCTGCCGTCCGGTGGGCGGGACCGGCTGTGGGACATGAGCCTGGCGTGGCTGCTCGACATCGACAATCAGGGCGGTGAGCCGGCGTGGCCGGGTGACCGGCCCAACCCGGTCCTGCCGCCGGTCTACCCCGATGGGTGGCCGGCTGCTGACTGGGCGGCCGAGCCGGTACCGGAGGAGCAGCCGTCCGAGGTCGAGTTGCCGGTGGCCGTCGGTGCGGAACCCGCCGCCCCGGCGGCCGTGGCCACGCGGCGCCGGGCGCGGCCGGTGTTGCAGCCCGTGGCCGTCATCCCCAGCCCGAGGAAGGAGGCCTCCATGCTGTTCTGCGACCGGCACCCGGCGGAGGTGCTCGAGACGGTGTACCTGCCGCGGCCCTCGCAGGGCGGCCCGCAGCTGCCCGCCTGCCTGACGTGCGGCACGGCCTGCGGCACCGTCTACGGTGCCGCCCGCACGATCGCGCTGCACATCAGTTGCGCGCCGCTGCCCGGGCTGCGGTTCGACGCCGACGGCAACCTCGTCGACGCCCCCGCTCCCGCCTCGGTCACCGAGGCTGGCGAGGATGACCTGTGGGCAGGTTTGGACATCGAGCAGATGGACGCGATGGTCCCGGCCGACGACGACCCGCCGGCCGATTGGCGGCCCCCGGCCGCGCGCCGCGAGGCCGCCCCGGCAGCACCCGAGCGCCGGCCGGCCGCCGCGACGCCGACGGTCAACCCGGTCGCCCCAGCCCGCCCGGCCGCCGGTACGCCCGAGACAGCCGTGATCCCGGCGCCGGCCGCGCGGCGGACTGCGGGGCGGACGCGCCGCGAGCCCGATCCGCCGCGGCCGGCCGCGGTGGTCGCCGACGTCGACGGCGTGTACTTCCCGGACGGCCGCGTGATCCCGCTGCCGCCCGTCGCGCACGCCGGGGACCTGGCCGCCATCGCGGTCGCGCACGAGGTCGGCTGGCGCGATCCCACCCGCAAGCTGGTTCCCGACGCCGGGCAGGTGTGGGTCACCCCCTCACTCGCCGGGCGGCTGGGCCTGCCCGTCGCCCGGGACCGCGACGAGGGCGAGGACGCCTTCGCCGAGGCCTGCGCCGCCGCCCAGCCGTTCGTCGACGCGGCCGTCGCCGCCGGCTGGCGGGTCCAGACCCGCGGCCAGGCGTTCGCCCCCTGGATGGAGGTGCTGCCCGCCGACAGCGACCGGACCGCCGCATGGCTGGTGTTCCCCGGCCTGCTGGTGGGCGACTCCCTGCGGCCGCCGCTGCTCGACGACGACCCCGCCCCGGCCACCCTCGCAGGCCGGTTGCAGCGCTACGCCGCGGCGACCAATCAGGCGTACATCCTGTCGCCCGGCGAGAGCGGCCTGCGGCTGCTGGGCAAGCTCCGCCCCACCAAGGGCAGCAAGATCAGTCAGGGGGAGCCGGTGACCCCGCCCGCGCCGCTGCTGGACCGGGTCAGCGCGAACCGGGTAGTGCGCTGGCAGTTCTCCTGGCAGCGGCCGCTGACCAGCGAAGAGGAATCCACGCCCCTGGTCGTCGCCTACGACATCAACCGGCAGTTCCTGCCCGCCGCCGGGCAGGCCCAGCTCGGCCTGGGTGAGGCCGAACACCTCACCAGCGAGGTCGTGTTCGACCCGAAGGTGACGGGGTTGTGGCGAGCCCGCTGGCAAGACAACCCCTGGTGGGGGCTGCCGCACCTGCTCGACCCGAACGGCGCGCGCGGCGCCGAGCGGGCCCGCATCGAGGCGGCCCGCGCCGAGGGCGACCGCTCCCGCAGCGTGAGCGAGTGGTTCTGGTATCCGACGCCGGTGCTGGCCCAGGCCGCCGAGGCCGGCTACCGGATCGAGGTCCGCGAGGCGCACGTGTGGTCCCGGACCACCCGCTACTGCGAGGACTGGTACAAGATCCTCAGCGACTCCATCAAGGACCTGGTGGGCAGCGGTGATCCGGACGACGACGCGCTGCGCCGCACGCTGCAGCTGACCTACAAGCACGGCATCGGCAAGTTCGGGGAGAAGGCCCGCCACGTCGGTAACGACCACGACCCGGACCTGGTGGCCTACCGCCGCCACCGGCACGTCAACCCACACTGGCAGGCCACCATCGAGGCGGTCGCAGCGGCCAACCAGTGGCGCGGCCTGCACACCATCGCCGAGACCAGCGGCCGTCAGCCGCTGCTCGTCGACGCCGACCTGGTGCTGTTCGCCGCCGACACCGCGGACCCGTTCGCGGCCGCCCCAGCCGGGATGCGCATCGGCTCCCTCGAAGGCGGGGAGTATCTGCAGCGAAACGGCGCCTACAAGCCCAAGGCCGTGATCCCGATGGCCGTCTACCGGGACTGGCTGAGCGCCCGGCTCGCCGCGGCCGCCGAACACCGCCGCGGCACACCACCGCTGACCGACCTGATCACCCCTGACACCCTGTGGAGGCCGGCATGAGCAGCACGGGCCGCGACCCGTTCCTCGAGGGACTCGCCGGCATGAAGGACGCGGGCCGCGACCCCAAGGCGTTCGGCGCCGCCATGCGGCTCATGCGCGACGCCTTGTTCGGCGGGCGCCGCGACAAGACCAAGGCCATCGCCGAACACTTCGGAGTGTCCCCGCGGCAGGCCCGCCGGTTGATGGCCGGCGACGTCAAGACGGTCAAGGCCGACCGGGCCGAGAAGATCCGCGACGAGTTCAGCAGCGACCAGCGGCTACGCCGCGTCGCCGTCGACGCGGGCGGTAAACCGGCCCGGCCCGGCAAACAGATGCGCCTGACCGTGACCGGCAACGGCGGCCCGATCATCGGCGACTCCGACCACTCGAAACGGCCGCGGCCGCCGATCGACCTCACGCTGACCCCCAGCCAGTACGAGCGGCTGCGGACGGCGTTCGCCGACCACGGCGCGACCGGGGCCCTCGACGAGATCAACCAGCATGGGGACCAATACTTCGACTCGTTCCAGTGGTCGAAGGTCAGCCACATCGAGGTGCGATAGCAAGGTTCGGACCGTCACGGCGTCGGTGGCTGCGATGGCGCACGTGGGGCTCCGCAAGGACGGCCGTAACTGGCCCATGAACCGGTGAGGGCTACAACGATGGGTAGGCGTGGCAAACGTAGGCCGATCTCGTCGGCGGCAAAGACACCCCAGCTGAATGTCGTCGCCGTGCTCGGCGTCGGGCACGGAGGGGCCGCACTCGATCGGGAAGTGGCTACCTGCCGCTCTGCCTTGCTGTACGCGGATCATGTGACTCTGGCGAGCCCGCGGCTGTTCGCTCTGGTCGCGGCGATGGGCATCGTGTCGGTGACGGCACAGACCTTCCACGACGTGATGAAACGCGCTGTCCGTGACGGCGGCGAGACGATGCGGGCGGCCACCGAGCCCGTACGCGAGCTCAGCGAGGCCTTGGACTCCCTTCCCAGCCGTCATGAACTCAGCCCGTCCCAGCGACGCGAAAAAGCGTCCCTTCTGCGACGATTTGACCAAGGTCTCGACGACATCCGGGAGACAGCCCGCAAGAACATCGCGGAACTCGGTGGCGATGAACTGATCCTGGCGATCCAGGAGGGCGTCCTGACGCTCGAACCTCTGGTCCACACCGAGGAGGAGTTCGACGACCTTCCCTCCGACGTCCTTCTCGAAAGATACGTCGACGTTGTGGACCGATCGCTGTCGGCCGGTCAGAGCTATCCCCTGTTCGACGCCAGCACCGGCGACCTCGCACGCCTTGGCCTCGAGGCAGGCTACTTCACGAGGACCGAAGCCACACTGGCTCGTGGCAAGAACGCCGCTGCCGGAACCGGATTCATCGACCGGCTTCCAAGTTTCCCCTTCGCGGACATGTCCGAGGTTCTTGACATCCGGCAGGAGTTGCGTGCTCCGCTGGGCAGATTCCGAAAGGTGGTAGCCGGCCTGTCGTCGGGGTTTGACGTGCCCCCCGAAGACCCGGAGTTCGGCGCCGTGCTCAATGCCCGCTGGATCCAGGAGGTGCAACCTGCCCTGGATGAGATCGAGGAACGGGTCCGACAGGATGCGTCCTTGCGCGCCCTCACCGGGAAGTTCACTGCCGGTGTCGTCGACCCACTCAAGTCGGCGCTGCCGGCCGCCGGACTCGGAAGCCTCAGTTTCGCCGCCGGCATGGATGCCTGGCTGGGCGCTGCCGCAGTGATCGGCGCGGCGGCGGCAGCGCCGACGGTGAAGGCGTTTCAGGACCGGCGCAAGGCGTTGCGGGAAATCGAGAAGCACCCTTACTTCTTCCTCTACAGCACCGAGGAGACCGTCAGGCCCCAGTAGCTGCGCTGAGCGTCGCGCCGGCCGGCGTCGCCTTGGTCAGGGTCGGTAACAGCTGTCCCGCTGGAGCAACACACGGTCGTCGGCCACGTTGCTGGGCGCCCTCTGCCGCTGTTGTCCGCGAACGAGATTGTCGGAGTGCAGTCCTACTGTGGTGACGAACGTCCCCGACCTCGGCGGCACCCCACCAGCTTCGTCGGTGGGCGTCCGACCCGGAAGGCAGCCGATGACGTCCACGCTCCAGCCCCACCTCATCCACGACGAGCAGCGCCCTCCGGACGACCCCCGTGACCGTGTCCCGTGGCGGTGCTCCTGCGGCGCCGGCGGGTTCTACGGCTCCGACGCCCCGGACATCGAACATCCCGGCCCGCACCTGGCGGCGGTGTCCACGCCGATCCTGCAGGCGCTGTCGGTCGCCGAACTGACGGCGGCCCTGCACCGGGGCATCCCCGACCCGGCGCAGGATCCGGGCCGGGCCGCCGGAACGCAGTTGCTCATCGCGCACGGATTCTGGCTGAGTGAACCGGAGTTCCGCGACAGCCGCTACCTGACCACGAGCTGGTCCGACCGCGGTGACCTGGTCGTGGAGGTGGCGTGGGGCGGCGGCGTGACGCTGGCTGGTTCACCCGCCGACGCGGTACTCATGCTGGAGCACTTTCTGCCGCCCGAGGTGGAGGAGCCGCTGTGGCAGTGGCTCAACCCGTCCGACGCGCCGGCGGCGTACCGGCGGCCGGGACCGTTGACCAGTCAGCCCCGGTCGGCGCTGGCGTTGCTGCGCATCGCCGCCACCGTCGCCGGGAGCCTGCCGGTCCGGCTGCAGACCGAGGCCGCTGAGCTGGACGAGCGCGACCGGCTGCTGGTCGCCGCCGCGCTCACCCAGATGCTCACCCCACCGCGGGTCGCGCGGTGAGCGACATGAGGCGCCGGACAGGGCCGGTGAGTCGGTGAGCTTGCACTACGAATGGACGCTCTCGCTGCGCCTGCGACCCGACGCGCCCGAGTCGTTCCTGCAGGAGCTCCGTTTCCACCTCGGCCTGGCCGAGCAGCTACCCGACAATCCCGAGCTGGGCATCGACTGGCCGTGTCTGCTCATGAAGCCGGACGATCACCTGCCCGGTGGGGGTGTCCGGTCGCTGGTCGCGCAACAGCCCTATCTGAATCGGCCGGGCTCCCTCGGGTTGTTCGTGCGCACGTTCGTCCTCGACGACGCCATGTACGACCTGATGCGGCTGGTGCCGGCGTGGCTGGCCCCGCGGTCGCTGACCCAGGGATGGATCGGGCAAGCCCGTGAGGAGCTGTCCCTGCATCCGTGGCTGAACTTCTATGTGCAGGACGGCCACGCCTACGTGGCGGTACCTGGGGGAGACGTGCAGTCGCTGGATGAGGCTGCACCGCCGTTCACGCTGGCCGGCACCTCAGACTCGAGTTGAGTGCCGCGGCCTGGCCTCCGCGATGAAGTCCCTCGGCACCCGGCACTGGCCGTCCGCTCGATGACCGGGCGGCCCTTCCTGCGGGCAGGGCCACGCCGGTGTCGGCGCGGCCCTGCCCCTGTCGGTGGCGCTGCTGCCCGCCCGTGCCCCGCCTGCGCGTGGCCGCGGCCGGCCCGGCGGGGAGTGGCCGCGCCGACACCGCCCAGCATGAGGCAACGGGCCCGGACTCGGCTGGGATGTTGGGGACAACCGTCTGCTGTGGAAAAGGCGGCCCATCACCCGCGGGTGTGCTACGAGGCGATCGGGGCCACGTCACCCGGTGCCAGGTCCGGGCGCAGCCGGACGTGACGGCACAAGTGCCGGTGCCGGCCGGGGCCGTCAATGACGCCGTCGACCTCGACCTCCGCGACCAGCAGCGGCTCCACCTGCACGTACGGCAGGGGTTTGCGGTCGGTCAGGTGCATCGACCAGCCGGCGGGCAGCGGACGAGGCCAGGGGTGCCCGGCGCCGTTGCCCTGGAACACCATCGGTTGCAGGCCCACGGCCAGCTCACTGCGCTGCCCAGCCTTGACCGGGTGGCTCTGGGCGACCAGCCGGAGCCGCCCCCGGGTGTCGTAGCGGCCGAGCAGCAGGCTGGACGGGTTGGTGGCGGTGCCCGTGACCCCGCCGATGATCAGTTCGGTGGTGGTCTTGCGGCGCACCTTTTTCCACCCCACGGCGCCAGGCATGTACGGCTTGGCGGTGTCCTTGACGACCAGGCCCTCGATCCCGGCCACCGCATAGTCGGTGATCCACGCCTGCGCCAGGTCAGGATCGGTCGTCTGAGGGCAGAGCACGAGCTGCGGCGGTGCAGTGGCGAGAAGCCGTTGCAGCCGGCGTCGGCGCTGGGCCAGCGGCTGGTCGAGCAGCTCGCGGCCGCGGCCGTCGCGGAGCAGATCGAAGATCACCAGGTGCGCCGGGCGCTGCGCGGCCTCGGCCGCGAGGCCCCGGCCCGCGGTGATCCGGCGCCGCAGATCCGCGAACGCGGTACGGCCCCGGACGACGTCCCAGCACACCAATTCCGCATCGAGGATCACCCCGGGCGGCAGGTGCTCGGCAAGGGCGGCACAGATATCGGGGAAGTAGCCGGTGAGGTCCCGACCGTGCCTCGACTGGAGCCGAGCGCCGTCCCGGTGTACCCAGCCGACCGTTCTCCAGCCGTCCCACTTGGGTTCCAAACGGGTGGTGTCGGCGTACGGCGGGACCGGCGGCGACGGCATCGCGGCCGCCCGCATCGGCTCCACCGGCCAGCGCAGCACAGGACCCCCAACCCCTCGAGAGGTCCCGACGATACGCTGCACTTACAGTGCTGTGACCTGCACAAACACCGGTTCTCGGGGTCGCTGGGCGACGCACTGAGGCGTCTACCGCTCAGACCGCACCGATCGGCCACATATCTCCCCGTGCTGGTGCGGGACGTCGCAGTCGCCGACAACCCTGGGCAGATGTAAAACGTGTGTTTTACACTGGGGTATGCCGCATGAGTGGGAGCCGATCATCCTCGCCGCCCTGGCGGGGATCGAGCCGTACGAGGTCCTGCAGGCGCTATCGTCGCCCCGCCGGCTACCGAAGCCGGGCACCAGCGGCGGCGTCCGGGTAGTAGCGGTGTTCGCCCGGACCGGCGCCGGGCGGCCGCTCATGGTGCTGCTGCGGCCACGCGACGGGCTGACCACCCGCATCGTCGGGGTCCGGGAGATGACCGCGGCTGAACTGGAGATGTTCACACGGTGGGAGGCACAGCAGTGACCGACAACGAGTACGAGACCGCAGCGGAGCTGCAGGCCCACGCCGACGCTGCCCGGGCGGCCGAGGGATTCCTCGCCGGCGACGTACAGATCGACTACGACGGCACGGCAGAACTTCCCCCGGTGCCCGAGGGCGAGCCGATGGTGATGCGGGGAGTACGGATCCCCGCCGAGATGGACCGGCGGATCAAGGCCGCCGCCGACCGGGCCGGCATTCCGTTCTCCGCGCTGATTCGCCAGTGGATCGAGCTGGGCCTGACCGAGAGTGAGGACGACCAGTCGGTCTCGCTGGCGCACCTGCGCCGCGCCATCGCGCACGTGGTGCAGCACCCGCCCGCGGCGTAGCGACTGCGGTCGGGCTCGGCGAGCCGGGCCGTCGACCGGTGGCAAGACGAAGGCCGGCGCCTTCAGGCCTCGTCGCGTTCGATCGTCGCGTTCAATCGGTACGACCCGCGCTCGGCGAACTTTGCCGGATCGACCACCAGGTCGAACCGCTGGTGGCCAGCGAGCCGTTCGATATCCGCGGTAGCGCCTTGCCGTTCGACGGTGAAGTCTCCCTCGTCGATCAGCACCAGGATCGCCTGCCGAATGCTGTCCGGGTCTGCATCTAACGTCGCGGCGAGCCGGTCCGCTGTGGTGGTGATCCGCGACTGGGTCAGATCGCCATCCTCGGTCAGGAAGAGCCTGAGCACTCGCTGAGACAGACGACCGAATCGAGAGTGCCAGCGCAGCGAGTCCTCACGTTGCCTTTCCTCGTCGCTGAGCGGAAGGATCTCCGTCGGCAACGGCGGGTCAGCCGCAAGAGTCAAACGCTGGTCGTTACCTGTGGCTGTGACAAGCCCAAACCGGATCATCAAGCCGATCACGTCATCGACGGTCCGGGCCGGTTCGAGCCCTGACTTGACGAGCATGGCGTCATATTGGGCGACGCGTTCGACGTGTTCGGCCTGCTCCGCTAGCGCCTCGGCGGGGTCGTCAACGGTGGTGAGGTCGATGTCACCGGTCGGGTCGTGCCACGCCGGGGCGGCCGGCAGAGTCGCCGACAACTCCTCAAGATCGGCCAGCGCCCGAGGGCCGTCGCCTGCCTTGATCTCCAGGCCACCCCTGCGCGCATGCAGCAACGCGAGGGCCTGCGCTGCTTCTTCTCGGGGCTCGCCAGGGCAGGCGTGCAGAAGGCCTTCGACGTCGATGGCGGCCGACGGCAGCCATCGGAACCAGCCGAGCTGAAATAGCGCCGGCACCCTGATCGTCGAGGGTTCTGGGTCGCTCACTGCGAAATGGTAGCGTCGCCGCCTTCACGCGTATCGGAGCAGCGCAGGGAAGGCGGGCGAGTCCGCTGTGAGCTCGAGCCTTCATCGTGTCGCGCCGCTGGGAGCACCTACCCGTCGGCTCTCTCGCTTTGCGGTCTTACCAGGCACCGTGTCGAGGGCGACCGGTTCACCGGTGCACGGTTCGCCGGTGCGGGGGTCGATGTGACGGTAGAACCGCTGGCCGTCCCGCGTAAGCCGCTGGGAGCGGCCGCATTGGGTACAGGTGGCGCGCTCTACCGGCTGCCGAGCGTTCTTCTGCGCGGGCAGGACGAGCTGCTGCACGAGGGCTTCGCGGAGGACGGCCGACTTGGGTAGGTCGGCGGCTTCGGCCTTCTCGGTGACCAACGCGGCCAGGTCGCGGGTGACGTCGGCGCCGACGCGGGGCCGCCGGCGGGCGGGGATGTCACCGGTGCTGCCGGTGTCTTCGCGCCATTGCTGGATCCGGCCGCGGCCCAGCCGGGCCAGCCGGTGCAGCAACGCGGCCGCCCAGTTGAGTTCTTCGCGGCCTTGTTCGGTCAGCTGGTACGGCTTCTGCCGGCCGCGGGCCGGTACCGGTTCGATGAAGCCGTCGCGGTGCAGGCGGGCGAGCACGTCGTTCACAGAGGATGCGGAGGGTCGCCACCCGGCCAGGTCGATCAGCTCGTCGCAGAGCCGGTAGGCGTGGCGTGGCTCGCCGTCGGCGAGGGCGACGAGGAGCATGACGGTGAGGTTGACGTGGTACTCGGGGCGCTGGGGCATCCGAACTCCTGGTCGAGGTGCGCAGCTGACACTACGCGGGACCACTGACACGGCGGCAGGAGCCGCCCCCGAAGGCAGGCCTGCGGATTCGGTCGGGTCAGTCGGTGGCGCCGAGCCGGCTGACCGCTCGGCTGCCCGCGGCGACACCGGCGGTCACGGCGTCGGCCAGCGGCAGGTCGCGGGCGAGGGCGGCCGCGAGGTGGCCGAGGGCGGCGTCTCCGGCACCGGTGGTGTCCACCACCCGAGTGGGTGGGGAGGCGACCTGTCCGGTGTGGCCGTCGGGCGTGGCATAGACGGCACCCGCCGCGCCGAGGGTGATCACCGCTGCGGGCCCCTTCCGGGCGAGGGCTAGCGCGGCCGCGGTGGGATCGCGGTGGACCTCGCCGGTAGCGTCGCCGAGCAGGGTTGCGGCCTCCACGGCGTTGACCATGAGGATGTCGAGGCCGGCCAGCAGCTGCTCGGGCAGTGCGGTGGGTGGGGCGAGGGTGCCGATGGTGCGGCCGCCCGCCGCGGCGATGGTGGCGGCGATGACCTCTGCGTCGAGTTCGAGCTGGATGACGGTGACGGTGGCGCGCGCCAGCAGGGCCGCGGCGGCGACGATGGTGGCGGGACGGTGCAGGGTGGTCGGGGTACGGGTCACGGTGACCGCGCTGTCGCCATCCGGCGGGACCTGCACCACGACAGCCGCGGTCGCGCCGGGCAGCTGGACCAGACCGCTGGTGTCCACGTGGTGTGCGTGCAGGGCCTGCCGCAGCTGGTGGCCCCAGTCGTCGTCGCCCGCCTGGGCGACCAGCGCAGTGCGGGCGCCCGCAGCGGCGGCGGCGAGCGCCTGGTTGAAGCCCTTACCGCCCGGACGGGCCTGCAGCTCGCCGAAGACGGTCTCGCCGGCGCCGGGCAGGGCGGGCACCTGGACCAGCAGGTCCATGCAGGCGACGCCGACGATGCACACGTCGACCGGCTCGGTGCCGGTCTGCGCGGCGTCGGTGCGGCTGCTCATGCGGCCACGGCGGTGAGCAACGCGTCGACCCCGGTCCGGCCCTGCCAGGGCGAGAGCCGGGCGGCCAGGACCACCACGTCATCGTGGATGCGGGCCGAGCCAGTGGCGGTGACCACCTCGAGGGCGCCGAGTGCCGCGGCGGCGGCCTGCTCGGGTTCGGCGGCGGCCAGATGCGCGGTGGCCAACCGGGCCAGGGCCATGCCGCGGTCGCGGGTCAAGGCGGCCGGCCAGGTGTCCAGCGCGGTCTGCAGCACCTGGCCGGCGCGGCTGGGCTGGCCGGCGTCGAGCCAGCAGTCGGCCTCGCGCATACGCAGGTAGGCCGGAACACAGAAGCCTCCGAGGTCGTGGGGGTCCTGCCCTGATTGCGCCAGCTGGTGCGCGTGTTCGAGGCTGGCCTGGCAGCCGGTCAGATCACCGGTGATGGCCTGGGCGTGGGCGCGCAGGGACAGCCCGAACGCCCGGGTCAGCGGTGAGATGTGGTGCTGGTGCAGGGCGGCGTCGGCGTGCGCGAGGATGCGGGCGGGGTCGCGGCGGGCGAGGGCGCGCTGCGCGTGCCGGGCGTGGATGTAGCCGACCATCGCGGCGTCGTCGGCCTCGGTGGCCATCTGCAGGGCCAGGCCGGTCCAGCGGGTGCCGGTGGACCGGTCACCGACGTCGTCCGCGATCCAGCCGGCGAATTCAGCCCACCTCGACTGGGTGGCCAGCAGTACGGTCCGCAGCCGGCCGGCGGCGGCGCGCCGGTACTGGTCGATCGCGGTCACCTGCTGGGTGACGGTGGCCAGCAGGTGACGCGGCCCCATCGTGTTGTCGGCGTCGACGAGCACCGCGCGCAGGCGGGCGAAGTGCTGCACCACGGCCGGGTCGACCCGCTGACGCTCCGCCACGGCAGGCAGTCCGGTGGGCCCGCCGACACCGACCGCGAGCAGGGCCTGCAGCAGCGTGCGTCGCTCCATCGGCATCGTCACCACGTTTCCGTCGACAATCGCGGTCACCTCGATTATCGAGCCGTCGCCGGATCCGGCCAGTGCCAGACCCGCGGTAGTCCTGTGGGTCTGGGGCCGCAGCGGTGTGGCGGCCGGGATGGCCAGGGCCTCGGGGGTGGAGCGCAGGGCCTGGCACAGCAGCCATCCGTAGCGCTCATCGGGGCTGCGCCGGCCGTTCTCCCATTTCGACAGCATGGTCTTGAGGCTGGTGTCGCCGGGCAGTTGTTCGCCGTATTGCGCGGCGATGCGGCGCATGACTCCGATGAGCTGCAGCTGCGACCAGCCGTGCGGTCCCATCGCCCGGCGGGCCTGGCGCAGCGGTGTCACGACGCGTGCCACCTCCCTTGCACAGCTTGATGGTGACCGATGTCATCGTGCCCGAGATCGCCGGCGATGTCAGCGCCGTCAGCGGGTGTCGCTGGTGTTCTCGCGGGTCAGGTGGAGCTGCCCGTGGCCAGGCCACGGTCGGTGCGCCGGCTCGTGCGGGACAGGGTGTAGACCTGGTTGATGATGCCCGGGGTGCCGTTGACGGTGGTGGGGCGCACCCAGCACCACGGGGCTTGCGGGTCGTCGGCCCGGCCGGGGTACCGGCGGAAGTGTCCGCAGCGCAGGTGCGCGCGCGGGCTGCGCCCGGTACCGGTGCGGCGGCCGGCGGCGCGCGGTGAGGTGGCGTCGACGTCGAGGATGTGCACGCCGCTGTCTAGGGTGGAATCGCCAGCCTGGCGGGGGATCGGTGCCCGGCTCGGCAGGCGGCGCGGTTCGTGCCAGCTGGACAGGGCGACACCGGCGATGATGGCGTCCACCTCGCGACGCCATTGGGTACGGCTGCGGCGGGCGGGGACGGTGATGCGGGCCAGCGGCAGGCCCCACGGGTGGTCGATGCGCAGGCACCAGGCGAACTCGTCGCCGGGCCGGCCGTCCGCGTCGGCCGTGAGCAGCAAACCCTCCACGGCACCGCCGAAGTGGTGCAGGGCCTCCAGCGGGGTCGGCAGCAGATCCCGGTCGGTGACACCAACCCCTTGGAGCCGGAACAGCACCTGCTCCAGAGTCGGGGTGGTGGTGTCGGCGGCGTGACCACGGGCGTACAGCATCGGTCCCAGCAGGGCGCGCAGCGTGTCCGGCATCGGGTCGGTAGTGGGTGGCAGCTGCCAGGGGGCGGCGAACGCGGCGAACACCAGGGGGAAGGGCAGGCGCAGGTCGATGCCGGCGGGTAGCGCCCGGGCCTGGGGGTAGGCGCTGCTGTGCTCGATGGGCAGCCAGAACGGCACCGGCGTCGTGTCCGGGTGCCAGTGCTGGCTGGCGATGCTGCGCTGGTACCAGTGGCCGAGGTCGGCGGCGTCAGCGGCATGCGGGATCAGCGGGAAGTGCCGCCAGGGCAGGGTGATCGTGGCATCGCGGCGCAGGCCAGGCTGCGCCTGGTTGCGGGCCGGTGGCTGCAGGGCGTCGGTGGTGGTGGCGCCCAGCGCGGTGCGCAGCTCGGCGGCGTCTTCCCGATCGTCGGGGTGGCGCAGCCAGGGTGGAATCGTCCATGTCCGGGCGGCTGCGGGGCTCCGGTCGGCGGCGGTGCTCAGCACGTAGCGGGCCAGTACGGACCGTTCGTCGCCGGCGTCGTCGGGAACCCAGCCGTCCATGGTCAACGGGCGATCGGTGGTCAGATCGCTGCCGGTGTGTTTGCGGTACCACGCCTTCGCGTAACGGGTGGAGGAGCCGCGGTGCACCTCGGGCAGCCGGAAGATGACCCCGGCCTGGGTGGCCTGCTCGATCGCGGTCGCGGCCGGGACCGCCAGCAGCGCCTTCATCGCGGCCTCCAGCTCACTTCGGGCAGCGAGCAGGGCGGTGTGGGCGGGGCCGACGCGGGCGACCAGCCGGGCCGTCGCCTGCTCCTGGGGGCGCAACCGCGGCCGGGTAGCTGCCTGTTCGCGGGCCAGCCGCCGGACGGCTGCCTCGGTCTGCCCGGCCGCGTCGCGCGCGGCGGTCGCCCGGGCGGCCTCGGCGGCGACCTCCGCGCGCAGCTGCTCCAGTTCGGCGGCGGCGGCCCGCTCGCGCCGCCGCTGCTGAGCAAGTTGGTGTTTGCCCCTCACCGCTTCCCTCCCATCGCCTCGCTCAGCTGCTCCAGTGCCTGGCCGGCCTGCGCGCAGGCGCGCCGTGCCCGATGGACAGCCGGGTCGCTGTCGTCACCGCCGCGCTGGGCGATGTGCAGCTGGACCCGCAGCGCCAGCATCAGCACGTCCTCGGCGTCGGCCCACACCCGCTCCAGATGGGCGCGCTGATCGCGCATGCGCGGGCTGACACCCGCATCCTGGTCACTGCGGACGGCCGCGATGGCGCGCAGCAGCCCGTCGAGGCGGGCACCTTCCCGCTCGTCGACGATCCGCTGCCGACGCAGCTGGGCCAGCTCGGTCCGCAGCTGTATCCGCCCCTCCGGGGCGGGAGCGCCGGTCACCGCGCGGCCCCCGGTGCCGGGCGGCGCGGCTTGTCGCCGGTCACCTGCGCCGCCTCGGTGATCTCGTCCTCGCCGTACGCGATACGCACCCCGGAAATCGACACGCCCGCCGCGCGCGCCAGGTCCTTGAGCTGGTACGGCTGGGGCCGCACGAACTCGCGGCCGTACGCCAACAGCAGCCGCATCCGCTGTTCGGCCTCGTCGATCTGCGCGCGACAGTCCTCGAGCTCGGCCAGCAGCGGGTCAAACTCCTCATCGTGCTCGTGCGCGGCGTCGGCCAGCTGCTCCAGATGGGCGAGATAGGACTGCCGGTCATCCAAGGCTTGCTGGCAGACATCGCTGTAGACCAGGTCCAGGTCGGCGTCGTCCAAGTGGGAGTTCGCCGCGGCGAAGCCCTTGCGGTCAGGCATCGGAAACCGGATCGCAGCCACCACATCGAACAAACTCATGAGTACAGCATATGCGCCGCAGTGCAGAAAATGCAATACAGTGCATGTGGTGCTGAGTTGCGATGGGCGAGCCCAGCATCAACTTTGTCCGACCTTGCGCCGCCGGAGCTGACCCCGACGCGAACGGGAGGTTGCCCAGCTCGGCCACCTCCGAGCTTGATCAGCCCGACGATCGCCGGGCTGGCCTGTCGTTCCTGGGGCCGTGAGCTGAGATCGCCTTTCCGAAATGAGTAATTCCTACTCAGGTGTTGGCTTCGTGCTCTCGACAGGCTGATTCCCACGGAATTGCCCCACCCCAGCCATGTAAGGGAGAACGGACATGACCAGAGCGCTTCTTACCCGCCGGGGAGCAGCCGCGACGATTGCCTCCGCGGCGCTGCTCCTGTCGCCCGGGTCGGCGCAGGCCGCCGGCGTGTGGAGCGACGCCGACCTGAGCAGCCTCACTAACTCGCCTCCGGCCGCGGGCGTACCGTTCGGGTACAGCACCAACCTGACGAACCAGGGCCCCGTCGGACGCGTCATCTACCGCACCGCGGCGGGCGGCATCCAGGAGCTCAGCGTCTCCACCTCCGCCGGATGGCGAACCGCCGACCTGCGCGCGATCACCGGCGCGCCCGCACCCGCCGCCGGCATTCTCGCCGCCTACACCACTGATCTGACCGGTCAGGGGCCGGTGGCCAGAGTGGTGTACCGAACCCAGGCCAGCAGGATCCAGGAACTCAGCGTCGGCTCCGACGGACGCTGGCGCAGCACCGACCTGACCACCCTGACCGGTGCTCCGCCCGCCGCTTCCGCCCCGTACGGCTACACCACCAGCCTCACCGGGCAGGGCCCGGTCGGCCGCGTGGTGTACCTGACCGCGAACAATCGCATCCAGGAACTGAGCGTCACGGTCGCGGGCGGGTGGCACAGCGCCGACCTCACCGCGCTAGCCGGCGCACCGATGGGCGTGTCCGCGCCGCAGGCGTACACGACCAATCTCGCTGGGCAAGGGCCGGTCGGCCGGGTGGTCTACCGAACGCCCGCCAATCGGATCCAGGAGCTGAGCGTCACGGTCGCGGGCGGATGGCACTCCGCGGACCTCACCGCGATGGCGGGCGCACCGGCCGCGGCGGGATCGCCGTGGGGCTACACGACAAGCCTGAATGGGCAGGGCCCCGCCGCACGTGTCGTCTACCGCACCGCCACCGGGCACATCCAGGAACTGAGTGCCGTCAACGCCGCCGGCGGGTGGCACTCCGCGGACCTCACGGCGTTGACCGGTGCGCCAGCGGTCCAGGATGCGGTGATCGTCGGCTACGCCACCCGCCTGAGCGGCGACGTGCCCGCCGCCCGGGTCGTGTACCGCACTGCCGCAGGCCGAATCCAGGAGATCAGCTTCGGTCGGACGGCGCGCTGGTCGACCGCCGACCTCTCCCAGATCACGGGTGCCCCCGGTGCCTCCACCCCACCGGCGGCGTTCACCACCGACTTGGTCGGCCAGGGACAGGCTGCCCGAGTTGTCTACGTCGGATCGGGCGGCCGGGTCCACGAGATCAGCTGCTGCAGCTAGCCACTTCGGACTTGAAGGAGTAGACCAGCGAGGCCGGCCGCGCGCAGCGTGGTCGGCCTCGCCGTCGTTGGTCAGGTCGATGGCTCTGACGGGCTGCCTAGGTGCGGCCCAAGCAGTGTGATTGGTCGGCGCTCACCTGACGGCGGTCATCTGGGCCAGCACCCGGTTTCGAGCCCGCGACGACAGCTGTCTGCCAAATCGATATGCCTGCCGTATCACTAGCTGTCGTGGAAGAGGTCGCGGAGCGCACGCCGATTCGGTACGTGCATCTTTTCGTAGATCGAGCGAAGGTGGTTGTCGACGGTGCGGACGTTGACACTGAGGTGGTCCGCGATCTCTTTGCTAGTCATGCCATCGGATGCGAGCCTGGCGACCTCGATCTGACGCAACGTAAGCGTGGGAGTTCGAAGGGCCGCCAGTGCCGACGTCCGAAGGCCCGGGGACAGATCGGCCCACTGCTGGGCGAGTCGTTCCGCACGTAGTGCCTGGCTCGTTCTCTGGTTGCGGTGGTAGATCACCGCGGCCTGGGCGGCGGTATCGGCTGCGTCCGGAAGGTAGCCGAGCTGGTGGTAGCAGGCCGCGAGCCGCTTCAGTTCGTCACCGTCACCGGCCACAATCGCGGCGGCGTGCTGTGCGTATAGCGGCGGCAGTGCACCTTCGGCATCGGCGGCCAGGGATTTGGTTCGGTCGACCACCAGTTCGGCTCCGCCGAGCCGTACGACATCGTGGCAGAGGTTGAGTTCCAGCGCTGGTATGCCTTTCTCGGCGCAGTTGTCTGCAGCGGCCAGGGCTGCATGGACACCCGCGGCGGCGCCAGCCGAGGCGGCGACTACCCAGGGGGTTGCCAGCATGATCCAAGCCGCTTCGATCACGACATATCGCATCGTCCCGACCTGCTGTGCCGCCGTCAACGCCTGGGTTGCGGCGCCCGCGTCGCCCCGCAGCGCGAGTAGATGGGCATGCTGGGCATGGAGTCCAGCGGCGAAGGGCCGTTGCTCGATGGGCGGGTCAAGGGTGTCCAGGGCCTCGGACAGCCGTCCTCGCAGCCGCAGGGTCTGGCTGCGCGCCAGCCGCTGGGCACTGTCAAGATCGGGAACATCGACCCTGCCAGCGTAGACGTCGACCAGTGAATCGAGCGCGGCGTCCGCGGCGTCCAGGTGACCGCCGAACATCGCGGCCCATATCCAGTTCATGAATACGGGCATGACCAGCACTGGGACGACGTCATGCCAGGCGGGCAGATCCGCAATCGCGGTCTGGGCGGATGCCACCGCGGTGTCGAATCGGCCCAGACCGAGCGCCGCGCCGGCGCGGCTACTCAACGCCTGCGCCCGGACCGCCGCCGTCGAGGGCCCGGCCGCCAGGATCCCGTCCGCCATCTCCAGTAGAGCGACAGCGGAGATCTGTCGGGTCAGGAGGTTCATCCGCAAGACAGCCAGGTTCTGCTGCCACTCAATGTCGGTGACCCGGGACGCGGCCCGATCAAGTGTGTTCAGAGCGTCGGCCAGCCCGTCCGGCTGCTGGGCCAGGGCGAAGGCTCGTGTGAGTGTGTACTCGGCGAAGTCCCGCTCGGTGCTAACGGTGCTCTCGACGGCATCGAGAACTCGGCACGCGGAGTCCGGTTGTTGGCGATAGTTGTGCGTGGCCGCGAGCAGAATTGCCGCCTGGGGGCCAGCGCCGGCAGAGATGGCGGCCTGGGAGAGGCGCGCGGCGAGTCCGTGATCGTGGGCCACCCAGGCGATGCGCGCGGCGTCGAGCAAGGAGATCGGGTCGTCGGCAAGACCTGCCTCCAACTGCCACACCGCACAACTGAGTACGTCGCGCGGACCGCGCCGGACGAGCATCGTCCGGCAGAGCTCCCGATACAGGCGCCGGGTCCGCATCTTGCCGCAGCGGCGCCGGACTACGTCTCCGAAGATCGGATGGGCGAGGCGCACTTCAGGCCCGGTCTCTGTGTCGTTGATGCGTACAAGCTCGCGGCGCTCGCACCCTTCAATGACCTCCTCGGTGCTGAGTGCAAGCAGGTGGTCCAGGTGGAGTGGTTCGCCGAGGGCGACCAGCTCCAGTAGCTCGACCTGAGCCGCGTCCAGGTCGCCGATTCGATCGTCGATCAGCTCGAGCAGGCGCGGGGTGGTGGACGGTGGCGGTTTAGTCAGGCGCCAAGGTGGTCCGGTCAATGTGCCCGACGATGTGGCCGCGTGGGCCAGCTCCCGCACGAGCAAGGGGTTGCCCTCGCTGAGTTCATGAAACTGTCGGGCCGTCGCCGGGGTCACCGTCCCGGCCAGCAACGTGCCCAGCATGAGGCCCGTGCCGCGCCGGTTCAGCGCACCGAGGTCGACTCGGCTGGCCAGTTCCGCCTTCCACAGGGCTGTGATCGGGTCAGGCACCCGTGCACCAGTGCGGATCGTCAGGATGGCCCGGGCCCGACCTGCCGCGACGAGCTGGTACACCAGCACGGCAGACGCAGGGTCCAGCAGGTGGGCGTCATCGACGAAGAACAAGGGACGGTTCCCGTGACCGAGTTGCATCAAGGCGTCCGCGACCCACCTTTGTGCCCCTGGGGCGACCTGCGGGGTTGCGGGCAGCAGATGTGCGAATGCCCCGTACGGCAAGCCCGCGGACGATCGCGTCGCCAGCACCGGCACTACGGTCGCCTCGCCGCGGCTCAGCCTGCTAACCGCAGCCCTTCCCAGCTCGGTCTTGCCCATTCCCGCTGCACCGGCGATAACCACGTTGCCGGGACTGGCGGCGTAGCTGAGCACGGCGGCCAGCTCCTCATCTCGGCCGACCAACGTGCTACGTCGGGTAGGGGACATGCCATGAATCCTACCGAAATGGATATTTCGTTACTCATGCCTCCCATTGGCCTGGGCGGAAGGCTGCCCCGGCAGCAGCCATCATCGACCACTCCCACTCAGAGAGGCCCCCCGCTGGACCGCTGACCGACGACGTCGCGGCCCGCCGCACACGAGCCTAGGTCTGTTTAGTACAGGTGGTAGGTGAGTGCGGCTGCGGTGAGTGCCAGTGTCGGCGTGATGATCCAGCGTTCGCAGGTGCTGCCGGTGGTGAGTTTCCAGGGTGGGGCGATGGGGTGCCAGCGTCGTCCGTGGATGGGGAGGGGCCAGAGCAGGGGTGCTCCCGCGGTGGTGAGGGCGTCGGTGAGGCAGTGTGAGAGCCATCCCCAGGTGATGGCTGCCCCGAGCCATGTCCAGTTGCAGTCGGAGACGGTGGCGCCGGCTACCGCGGTGATCAGGGCGGCGAGCAGCAGGGCGGTGATGCCGCGGCGGGTGGGCAGGATGCTGCGGGCGACCAGGGCGATGGTGAGGAACAGGACGGTGAGGGCTGCGGGTTTGCCGGCGAGTGCGCAGGCCGCTGCGGTGATGGCGCCGGCGGTGAGGGCTGCGGGGATGGTGTGGGTGAGGGTGCGATGTCCGTCAGTGGTGCGGGGGTCGGCAGTGGCACGGGTGTGCCGGTGGACGGCGGTGCAGCCTGCGGTGGTGGCCCAGTGGAGTGTGCGGGTGAGAGGGCCGAGGAGGCGGGTGGCGGTGCTGTTGGGGTGGTCGATGTCGGGAAGGTAGGCGGCGCCGGCGGTGATGAGGGTGCCGAGGATGAGGGTTTTTGCGGTGGGTGGGTGTCCGGCGAGGGTGGTGAGGGTGCAGGCGGTGAGAGTGCCAGTGGCGGCGGTGAGGGCGTGGGTGGTTCCGAGCATGGGGTGCCGTCCTCTGTGATGTGGGGAAGATCCGGCGGGCCACGTCGCGGGAGCGATTCTGACGCTAGCCAAGTTACGTGGCTGCATTCAACCTATTGCTATGGTGGTTTTCGTTCATAGTCTGTGAGGGGTGGGGGAGGGTGGGCGGGGTGTGTGGGGGCGCCTAGGTGGCGATGTTTGCCTGTGTATATGTTGTTGCTAGATGGCTTTGTTTTGATTGTTTTGGCTGGTAGAGTGGGTTATAGGTTCGGTACGAGGAGCCCGCGCCGGCGCAAGCCCGCGGTTGACCTCCCACCGTGGAGGGCATCGTCATAGGACGGTGGGTCTGCCGGCGCCTGATCTGGATCTTGGGGGAGTGAGGTTGCCTCCCCTCGGCGTCTTCCCTCGCCCGCATAGCGAGACGCGAAGCGTCTCAGCGAACACGAAAGCGTTGCGCAGCAACGCATCTACGCCTCGTCTCTATTGTGGAGAATCCACAATAGAGATTCCGCGAGCCGCTTCAGCGGCGAGCCCGGATGGGCTCCGGCGGGCCG